>CAWCCJ010000021.1:0-31969 GCA_963794045.1 uncultured Actinomycetes bacterium | reverse complement strand
GAATCGAGCGATCGAGGTCGGCCGGGCGCTCTACTGCCTCGCCTCTTCGGACACGCGATCGTGCCACCACAGCAACCTACCGCGCTCGCGACCGTCGGCCGCGATGGACGCCGCTCAGATCGTGTAGACGCTCGGGCGAAACGTGTCGAGCGAGCCGCGGATCCATTCGACCGTCCGCGTCAGTCCCGTCTCGAAGTCCGTCGCGGGCGCCCATCCGAGCTGTTCCCGCGCTTTCGTCGCGTCCGCGACCAAACGCTCGACCTCGCTGGCGGGTGGCCTGCGCCGCTCGTCGGTGGCGATCACGGGCACCGAGGCGCCGACAAGACCGAGAATCTGCGTCACGACGTCTTCCACAGCGTGCTCCTCGCCCGTGCCGAAGTTGAAGGTCTCGCCTTCGATTCCGTCGACGATGCCGCAGCTTGCAATCGCGCTCGCAGTGTCCTCGACGAAAGTGAAGTCGCGCGTCGGGCTCAGAGCCCCGAGCTCGATGCGGTCTCGCGTGAGCGCCTGCGTGATGATCGTCGGGATCACGGCTCGAGCCGACTGACGCGGGCCGAACGTGTTGAACGGGCGCGCGACGACGACCGGGGTGCCGAACGATCGCTGATAGGTCAGCGCGAGCTGGTCGGCGGCGACCTTCGTCGCCGCATACGGGGACTGCGGGTTCAAAGGATGTGCCTCGTCGATCGGAACCGTCTGAGCGGTCCCATAGACCTCCGACGACGACACCTGCACGACACGCGAAACGTCCTGTCGGTTGCTCGCCTCGAGCACGTTCATCGTCCCGTCCACGTTTGCGAACACGTACTCGCGGGGGTGCTTGTAGGAGTAGGGGATCGGAATCAGCGCTCCGAGATGGAGGACGATCTCGCGCCCGCCGACGGCCTGCGCGACCGCCTCAGGATTCTGGAGGTCACCGGAGTAGACCTCGACCTCGGCGAGGACGTGGGGGTCGAGGTCGTCGAGCCGACCGTGATCGTCGCGAGAGTTGTACCGGACGAATGCGCGGACGCTTGCGCCTCGCCGGACCAGCAGCTCGACCAGTGTCGAACCGATGAAGCCGCCGGCTCCCGTCACGAGGACCGCGCGGGATTGCCAGCGTCTGGCGTCGTCGCCTCTCACGTGGTCACCGTAGTCGACCTCTCGAGTTCCTTCCAGAGTGCATGGCGTCGTGTGGGCGGATGCGTAGGCTTCGGCGTGTGCGGCGCGTCGCGATCACCGGTCTCGGAGCCGTCACCCCGATCGGCTCGGACGCACCGTCGACATGGCAGAACGCCCTGGCCGGGCGGAGCGGCGTCGGATTCATCGAGTCCTTCGATGCATCGCAGTTCCCCGTTCGGATCGCAGCGGAGGTCCGAGACTTCGACGTCGGCGAGCTCGTTCCACCGAAGGAAGCGCGCCGTATGGACCGGAACGTCCTGCTCGCCGTCGCTGCGGCGCAGCAGGCCTGGGACGACGCCGCGCTCGCCGACGTCGATCCGGCGCGTGTCGGCATCCTCGTCGGCTCCGCGATCGGGGGGATCGCGACGATCGCCGAGCAGCAGCAGGTGCTCGCCGAGCGCGGCGGCGATCGCGTCTCCCCGTTCTTCATCCCGTCGGTGCTCGTCGACACCGCAAGTGGCCAGATCGCGATCCACCTCGGAATCACGGGACCGAACTACGCGCCGGTTTCTGCATGCGCGACCGGCTCGACCGCGATCGGCGAGGGGGCCGCGGCGATTCGGCGCGGGCAGGCGGACGTGATCCTCGCGGGCGGGACCGAGGCGCCGATCATCCCGCTCATCCTCGCCGGCTTCTGTGCGATGCGCGGTCTCGTCGCGGAGGAGGACGACCCCACTGTTGCTTCGCGCCCGTTCGACGCAACCAGGGCCGGCTTCGTGATGGGCGAGGGCGCGTGCATCCTCGTCCTCGAGGACCTCGACGCCGCAGAGGCGCGCGGGGCGACGGTCTATGCGGAAGTCCTGGGCTACGGAGCCTCGAACGACGCCCATCACCTAGCTCAACCCGAGCCGGAGGCGACCGGGGTCGCGCACATGATCCGCTCCGCGCTCAACGCCGCGGGAATCGAGCCGGAGCGTGTCGGGTACGTGAACGCGCACGGGACGTCGACGCCGCTCGGCGACCTCGCCGAGACCCGTGCGCTCAAGCAGGTCTTCGGCGATCACGCCTACCGCCTCGCGGTCTCGTCGACGAAGTCCGTCACCGGACATTGCTTCGGAGCCGCTGGCGCGCTGGAGGCGATGATGTGCGCGCTCGCCTTGCGGGACGGGGTGCTGCCACCCACGATCAACTACCGGAACCCGGACCCAGAGTGCGACCTCGACTACGTCCCGAACGAGGCGCGGCGCGTGGAGGTCGACGTTGCGCTTTCGAATGCAATGGGGCTCGGCGGCCACAACGCGTGCGTCCTCCTCGGACGCGTCGGCTGAGCGTGCGGCGACTCGCAGAAGGTCAAGCTGGATGGGCGACGCGGCGGAGCACGCCGAGGTAGTGCGTGTTGAGAAGCCGAATCGCCTCGAGCCACAACGCAGCGGTCCACGTCAGAGGTGCGACGCGGCGCGAGATCGGGGGCGCCAGCGTCACTCGCCGAAGCTCGCAGACGAGCCCTGGAAACAGACGACGTATCTCGTCGGCACGCACGGCGCGTACATGGGGGTTCCGAGGGTTGTCGCGGAAGAAGTCGTACCAGAGGACTGCTCCCCCAGGGCGAAGCACTCGGGCCATCTCCCGTGCCAAGTCTCGGCGCATCTCGGCATCGAGGATGGACGTGAACACGGTGCTTTGGACCACGAGGTCGAACGACTCATCGGCCCACGGCAGCGTGGCGCCGTCCCCCTGCCGGATGTCGGCGTCGCGTAGCCGAGTGCGGGCCTGCGCGAGTCGGCTCGGCTCGATCTCGATCCCCGCGAGGTTCGACTGTCGCGCGCCCCACGACTCGAAGTCGACGAGCCAGCCTCCCGTCCCGCACCCCACGTCCAGTGCGCGTGTCTCGTGCAACGGGAACCAGCCTTCTCGTGCCAGGAGCCGCACGACGCTCCTGATCCGCTGGAGGTGCATGAACAACACGCCCGCGTCGGAGACGGAGTACCGCTGCCACGGGATCGTCCGGGTACGTTCCTCGAAGACCCGGCGGATCCGTTCTGCCTCGGCGTCCAGAGAGCCCCTCGGATCGGTCACGGCGGAAGCGTAGTTCGGCGGATGGAGGGAACGACAGCGGCTTCTCGTGCTGAGCACACGGCGCGGGCGGCGGCCCAGCACGCGGTCGAGGAGCTGAGACTCAGCCCTGCGGCCCCCGCGGGGCTCATAGTCATGGCGGTCGTCCTCTACTGGTCGGCGCGCGACGGAGCGACGAGCCCCCTCGTTTGGGTGCCGGGCTCGCTGCTGATCGTCGGCCTGATCGTCGTGGTCGCGCTCGCCGCACCGGGCGGCATCCCGGGCGGACGTGCCGGCGCCGTCGCGCTTGCGTCGTTTGCCGCGTTCGTCTGTTGGTGCTTTCTCTCGATCCTGTGGGCGGGCGTGGAGGCAGACGCATGGTCGGGGGCCGCGAAGACGCTCGGATACTTCGCGATCTACGCCGTGTTTGCGATTCGGCCGTGGAGCGAGCGTGCCGCAGCGACGGCACTCGGCGCATATTCCCTGGGCATCACGGCGATCGGCGTGTGGAGCGTATTCTCAATCGACAATCTCGCCGACCCCACGAAGAGCTTCATCTCCGGCCGATTGGCCGAGCCGATCTCGTATCCGAATGCGAATTGCGCCCTGTACGTCGGTGCAGCGGTTCCCGCGCTCGTCTTCGCGAGCCGTCGAAAGATGCCGATGGGGCTGCGTGCAGTCTTCCTCGCTTGCGCGGGGGCGCTGGCGCAGTTGGCGCTTCTCTGTCAAAGCCGGGCGTCGTTGTTCGCGATCCCGCTAGTCGTGGTCGCGATGCTCCTGCTGATTCCCGGCCGACTCCGAACGCTTCTGGCGCTCGCGCTCGTCGGAGCGGGCATCTGGTACTCGGGACCGTCGCTGCTTGCCGTCTACTCGGCCGTCGCCGACGGCGATCGCATCTCGGCGACCGTCGTCGACGCCCAGCACGCGATGCTCGCAACCGCGCTCGCGCTTGCCCTCGCCGGCATGGCTTGGGCGGCGCTCGACCGCCGGCTCGAGTTGCCGCCGCGGGCGGTGCGCATCGCCGGAAGCGCGTCGGTGGTCGCAATCGCGGCGATCTGCCTCGGCGCCGGCGGGCTCTTCGTCCACCATTACGGCAACCCTGTTACCCAGACCCAGGTCTGGTGGGATCGGTTCAAGGCGAACGACTACGTCTCGGAAGCCGACACTCCTCACCTCGTCAGCGGCTTCGGCGGCGCCGGGCGATACGAGATCTGGCGCGTCGGCTTGAGGCTCTTCGAGCAGCACCCCGTCGCGGGTGTCGGCGTCGACAACTTCGGAGTGCAATGGCTCGAAGAGCGTCCCAACCAGCAGGACCTGCGTTATCCCCACAGCCTGCAGATCCGCCTTCTCCAGCAGACCGGGCTCGTCGGCTTCCTGCTCATGGCGCTCGTGCTCGGGGCTGCCTTCCTCGCCGGGTGGCGCGCGGCGCGGAGGCAGACGGTCGCAGGTCCCTGCGCCGCCGGCGCCGCTCTGCTCGTAGTCGTCTACTGGGCTGCGCACGGTTCCGTCGACTGGCTGTGGGAGATTCCCGGGCTGAGCGGCGCCGCATTCGCCGCTCTCGGGCTGGCTGTCGCGCGCTCACCAGTCGAACCGGCCTGGAAGGGCACGCGGGTTGTGCCCGTCGGCGCCGCTTTGTGCGCCTGCGTCGCGGTGATCGCGTTGGTCCCCCTGTGGCTCTCCGCGCGCGAGATCGACATTGCTCTGCACGTTTCCCGTGAGAGGCCCGGCGCCGCCTACGAGCACCTGGATCGAGCTCGCTTTTTCAACCCGCTGTCGGACCAGCCCGACGTGCTCGGCGCGGTGATCGCAGCGCAGCGAGGCGATGTCGATCGGCAGCGCGCATTTCTCGAGCGTGCTCTCGAGACGAATCGATTCAATTGGTACCCGTACCTCGAACTGGGGTTGATCGAGGCGTGGGCGGGCGATCGAGCCGCGGGCCTCGCGTGGATCGGCAAGGCTCGGACGCTGAATCCGCGCGACGGCACCATCCGGTTCGTCGCCCGCAGAGTCGCGAACGGCAATCCACCGACGCAGGCGGAGGTCGACGAGCGATTTGTGCGCAGCGCCGACGAGCTCACCGGCGTCGTGCAGGAATGACGAGGTCGAGCCTGGACAACAGCCGCACGTCAGGCTACGCTTGGCGCGGGTGGATCGTCCGAGTGGGGGAGGTTGGATTGTGCGTGCGCTGCTTCTGATTGTCGTCTGTCTTACGATGCTCGTCGGCGTGAGCTCTGCTCTCGCAGATTCGTCGACGATCCTCAGTGGCTACGGGTCGACAGGCTCGAACGCCGTGGTGGAGGTGAAGGGCGCGCAGGCCGCGGCCCCGCCGAAGGCTGTTGCGGCGTCCGACGGAACCCTCCCGTTCACGGGTTCGGAGCTCGGGGTGGTCGCTGGTGGCGCGATCCTGCTCCTGGGCATGGGCCTCGTGTTGCGGCGCATCGGACGAGACAACCTGTAGCCGAGTAACGGGACGTTCCGGCGACGGCACCAACTGCGGCGATACCCGGACCGGCGAGGCACGTCGGCGGTCCTGAGCCCGAACGGATGGGTCGAGCAGCGCGAGGCTGTCCGCCTCGCGCTCGCTCGATGATCGACACCCACTGTCATCTCCTGCCGGGGATCGACGACGGCCCGCCGACCGTCGACGAGGCCGTGGCGCTCGCGTGGGAGATGACGTCCCAGGGCGTGGAGGTCGCGGTCTGCACGCCGCACTGGTCTCGCGAGTTCCCGACGTCGCACGCGCAATCTGCAGCGGCCGAGGCGGTCCTCTCCGACGCGCTACGGCGGGCGAACATCCGCCTCGCTCTCGTCGTCTCCGCGGAGCTGACCGCCGTCGTGGCTGCGACGGAACCGCTCGACGACATACGCGGGCGCAGCCTCGGGGGCCGCGTCGTGCTCGTCGAGATGGTCAGCGACTCGCTTCCCGTGCACGTTTCGGCGGTGACGCGCCGGCTCGCCGCAGCAGGAATGTCGACGGTGCTCGCGCATCCCGAGCGGTGCGGAGCCGTTCAGAGCGATCCGTGGCTCCTCGACGATCTCCGCGACGAGGGCGCCTACGTCCAGGTCGTGGCGCCGAGCCTCACTGGCCATCGCGCGACACGCGAGGGCAATGCTGCGTGGGATCTCCTGGACCGGGGACGCGTCGATTTGATCGGCAGCGACGCACACGGCTCACGCCGACGGCCGTGTCAGCTAGAGGCGGCGGAAGTGCTGGTCACGGCGCGCTTCGGCCCGGCCGCGTGGCGGGAGCTGACCGGTGAGGCGCCGCGCCGCCTGCTCGAGAGCGTCGGTGCCACCGTGGACGGGATCGTCCGCGCTGGGCCGTCCGGCTCATGAGCTGACCCGTCTCTCCGACACGCTTCGATTGCGACGGGCCGACCCATGATGCATCTCGGTAGCCCGCTCGAGCAAGGCTTCCATCCTGGAGAGATTCCGGGTGAGGTTCCCTTCACGCAGCACGAGCGCGCGGTTGCGCAACGCTGCCGACGCGCGGAAATCCGCGTCGAGGGCCGCCCGGCGGAGCGCTTCCGCGAGGCCACGAGTGTCGCCCGGGTCGAACAGCAGCCCGGTTGCCCCGTCTTCGATCCAGGCGAGGTTCGCGGGGATCGCGCTGACGACCGGGAACAGCCCGCAGGCCATCGCCTCCAGCAATGACGAGCTGGCGCCGTCGCTCATCGACGCCGAGACGTACACGTTCGCTGTCTGGAGCGCACGCCTGACGAGCTCGGGTGGTTGATGCCCGGGCAGGTCGACGACGTCCTCGAGCCCGAGCTCGCGGATCTGCGCCCGCCTCTCCTCGAGCAGCGCACCGCCGCCGAGGAGCGTCGCGTGGACGTCGACCGCGTCGGCGCGCAGGAGCGCGAGCGCCTCGACGATCGTCTCGTTTGCGTAGACCGACTCCTGGTGGCGAGTGCACACCACGCGCGGCGGAAGATCGACCCGACGGCCTTCGGCAGGTGGCACGTACCAGTCCGCGTCGACGCCGATGGGGAAGCAATGAATTGGATCGGCAGGCACACCCAGCCGACCGAGCGCGTCGACGAGATGCTGGGAGACGACGTGCACGACGTCGGCTCGCCGACACGTGAAACGGATCATCCTCGCGCTCGCCCATCGGGCGCCCGGACCGGCGAGCACGTCACTGCCATGGGCAGAGACGACCAATGGGCCGGAGTGGCACAGAGCGGTTAGCAACCCGTTCGACGAGAGGTACGTGGCGAACGCGACGTCGGGCGCGAACGCCCGGAGTCGTGAGCGGAGCGCCGGAACGCCTGCGAAGTAATGAAGCGCCTTGCGGCGAGACGGCGTCCCGCTCCCGATGTAATCGACGGGAACACCCTCCAGCGGCTCTTGGCTGAACGAGATAACCCGGACGTCGTGCCCCTGGGCGAGGAAGTACCGCGCGTAGAGGCCGGTCCAGTAGAAGTGTGTATGCGAGATCAGCGCAATGCGCATGCGACATAGCCCTCGCGTCCGCAATAAGGGACTCGGGTCGAAGCCTAGCCGGGGCGTTGGACGGTGGATCTCGGCGCCCGGGCCAACAAGGCGTCTCGGCCTTCTCCGCGACGCGCTACATCAGCCGTAATACGGTCTCGGGCTTCGCCCGCCGATCAGGACGAATCCGGCAGGCGTGATCCCCTGCTGCACGAGGAGCTCCGCCAGTTCCTCGAGCGCCTTGAGTCTCGTGTTTCCGATCCGCACGACCATGATCACGTCGTCGACCTGCTTCGCGAGCGGCAATGCGTCCGGGACCAGCGCCAGCGGCGGCGCGTCGACGACGACCCAGTTTGCGAGCTGATGGGCCTGCTGGATGAGCGACGAAGCGCTCAGCGGAGTGATGAGACGCGATAGTGGGGCGTCGCCGTTGCCCTGGGCGAGCAGTTGGAGCCCGGCCGTCTGCCGTCCGGTCGTCATCCGCGAGCCACTCACGTCGATGAGCGCATCGCTGAGCTCGCACCGATCCAGCAGGACGTCGGCGAGCCCGCGCGTCCCGTTCACGCCGAGGGCGCGCCCGAGCGACGGTCGCCGGGTGTCGCCTTCGACGAGGACGACCCGCCCGGTCGTAGACAGATCGTTCGCGAGATTGAGCGCGGAGGTGGTCTTGCCGTCGCCCGAGTCCGACCCGGTGATGAGAACGGAGCGTCGTACGCGCTCCTCAGGCTGATCGACCGAGAGCGTCGCCCCAAGCAGCAAATACGAATCATGCGCAGATGGGGAGAGCTCGGTGGGTAGCAGCGGTGACTTGCGCTTCGACCCACGCGTCTCGAAGGGGATCCTCGCGAGGATGGGAACGCGGAAGCGACGAAGCTGCTCCTCCCGACGCAGCCGCGGGTCGAAGAACTCGAGCGCGAACACCGCGGCTCCGCCGATGAGGAGCCCGGCGACGAGCGCCGCCGCGACGCTCAGCATCGGGCGAGGGGCGATCGCGGACGTTGGCGGGTCTGCGGGAGTTTCGAGCCGGATGGTCGGGTCCTTGAGCGCGCGCAGCGTCTGGAGGTCGCGCAGGCTCGCGACGAGCCCTTCGCGGGCGACCGCGTTGTTCGGGCCGAGAGCGGCAACCTGACGCTTTAGCTGCGGGATCACGATGTCGAGTTGGGCATGCATCTGCGCCGTACGCTGGTCCACGCTCGCCTGCGCGAAGGTGTTGGCGATCCGGGCCGCCAGGTCAGGGTTGTTGGCCCGGGCCGTGATGCTGACGACGTTGCTCGACGCGACGGGAGTCGCGTCGACCTTCTGCAGGAGTGCCTGTGGCGTGAGGTTCAGGCCGAGCTGCCTGATGGCGCGGCGCGCGACCACCTGGGTGTCGATGAGACGCGCGATCGTCTCGACGTCCCGGAGCGGATCCGAGGATTCATGAGGAAGGCCCAGTCCGATGAGGCTGTTGTCGTCGGGAGGGACCGGGGTGACGAGGAGATCCGCTCCCGCCTGGTACACCTTCTCCGCCTGCGAGAGGTACACGAAAGCCGCGGCCACGCACACGGCCGTCGTGATTGCGATGAACCAAAGCTTCGATCGCAGGACCGCCAGGTAGAAAGGCATGCCCTGGCTGTCCGCGCCGGTGGCGAACCAGACGGGGCGAGCAGTGTCCAATGGACGTGGCGGCGGCTCGGACGGCGCGCTGCTAAACCGGCTCAGAGGTGCCTCCGCTCCCGATCGGCCTGGATACGGTCGCAGGGCTTAGTTCGCTCGCGTCTACGCGCATCTCGGCTCATGGTAATCGAGCATCTGGCGAAAGCGAGACTGGTAATCGGCATTCGCGAACGTGGCCGAATCTGACGGGCGCGGATCTCGATAAGCTACGGCGCGCTTCCGCGTGAGGGGGAAACAGAGTGGGCGAAGGGTACACGCCGATCGACGCTGCAGTGCTCGACTTGCTTCCTCGAGCGGGCAGGGTCGGACGCGAGCTTGCAGTCAGGGTCGACCTGGCGCGCTCCCTCGGGCTGCGGAACACGCTCGCGCGGGCGACCGCGGACGCCCGTCTCAGGGCGATACCGGCGGGCGACAGCCGTCTGGGCTACGAGGAGATCTGGCGCGACGCTGCGGCCGAGGTCGGTGCCGATGTGCGCCCCATCGACGGCGGCTTCCTCGAGCTCACCAAGGGCGAGTCGCGCGCACGCGTCTGGAACCATGTTGTCCCGTTGGACAATTCGGTCGCACACAAGCTGTCCCTGGACAAGACGCTCGTCCACCGGCTCCTCGACGACGTCGGGCTTCCCGTGCCGCGGCATCTCGAGTTCGACTCCGGGAGGCTGAAGGCCGCGCGCGACTTCATGGCGGACGGCCCGAGCCTTGCCCATGTCGTCAAGCCGGTGACGAGCGAGGCCGGCTCGGGCGTCACCACCTCTGTCCGCACTCCCCGACAACTGCGGCGGGCGGTTCTCCGCGCGAGCCGTCTCGATCGCCGGCTCGTGATCGAGCGGCAGGCGGAGGGTCACGTTCACCGGGTACTGATGCTGGACGGCGAGATGCTCGACATCGTGCGCCGGCTGCCCCCATCGGTCGTGGGCGACGGCCGTTCCTCGGTGACGCAGCTCATCGCCGAGGAGAACGACCGCCGCATCCGACGCGCCGAGGGGCGCGGCCGCCCGCAGTTGCTCTTGGTCGATCTCGACTGCCTGTTCACGCTTGAAGCAGCGGGGTTGACCGTGCGATCGGTGCTTCCGGCCGGTGTCGAGGCGCAGGTGAAGACCTCGGTCAGTCAGAATGGGCCCGAACAAAACGAGAGCGTCGTTCGTGACGGCGCGCCGGGCGCGGGCCTTGTCGAGGAGGCTCGCAGGGCCGTCGAGGTTCTGGGCTTGCGGCTCGCGGTCGTCGAGATCGTCACGCCGGACGTATCGAAGGCGCTCCGCGACGCAGGCGGCGTCATCGTCGAGGTCAACGCGCCCCCGGGGCTGTCGTACCACTACGACGTCCGTGAGCCGGATCACGCCGTGCGAGTGGCGGTGCCGATTCTGCGTCGAATGCTGGCGATCGGCTAGGCCGCGCGGCGAGCGCCCCACGCGGAGCGGACTGTTCCGCCGAGGCGGACGAACGCCGGGAGGGGGTCGTCGAGGCACAGCAACGGAAGGTGCTGCCGGTGAACCAGTGTCCTCAGCCAGCCACGGATCGTGAGGGCGCCGGCGGCCCGGAGCGCCAGCATCGCTTTCGTGTCGGAGATCGGATCCCACATCCAAACCTCGCCGACGTCCGCGGCGATCGGAGCGCGCGGTCTTCCGAGCGCGCGGTCGTAGGTCAGGCGCGCGAGGTTGATGCCTGCGCGGCGCACCAACTCGTTGGCCGCCGTGAACCGGTGGTTGCACTCGATCAGCTTGAGCCCGCCGTCCCGCGTGTCCCGCTTGAACTGCACGTTGACGAGTCCCCGCACGCCGGCCTGTTGAAAGAAACGCAGACCAGTCTCGATCAGCTGCGGGTCCCAGCACGAGCGTTGGTAGGTGCTCAGACCGAACGTTGGCGGGTTGGCGCGGATCTGCTGCTTGCAGAAATGCAGCAACGGCTCTCCGCGCTCGTCGATGTACGTGTAGTAGGAGACGAGCTGGTCGTCGCCGCCCGGGATGATTTCCACGGCGATGACCTCGATGTCGTGTGCGCGGAGAAACGCCATCCGTTCCGCGAGCTCCGGACGGGTCTCGACGACGACGAGCTTCCCGAGCCGGAGCGCCTTCCGCGCCATCACGTGCGAGTGCCGTGGCTTGAGCGCGAGGGGAAAGCCGAGATCCGCGACAGCCTCCTCGACGGACGCGTCGTCGCCGATCTCGTGCGTCCGCGGTAGAGCGATACCCGCTGCTCGCGCGACCTCGGCGGTCTGGCCCTTGTCGAGCATCGCGAGCAACGCCTGATCATCGGCCTCGAACGGGCAATAGCCGAGCCCAACGAGCTCGGTGCGCTTCTTCGCGATGAGCTCAAGCGCGTCGTCCTCGGCGGGCAGTAGCACCGAGCCTCGAAGGCCGAAGGCGTTCTCGGTCAGCCACTCGAGCCACGCAACCTGGAGCTCCGTCCCCCGATCGAAGCCGACATACCGGTCGCAATTGCGTGAGCGGCGCACAAAGTCGACTCCGCCTGTGCCGAGTGCGATCACCTCGATGCCGTCGGGGGCGAGGCTACGGCAGATCGACACCGCGTTGAACGAGCCGCCGAGGACAATCGCCGCTGGAGTATTCATAAGGCGAGAGAAGTGAGGCGGGAGGTCGGTAGTCGAGCGTCGGCTGTAGTCGCTCGAACGCCCCTATCCAAACGCGGATGCCCGAATAGAGTAGTTGAGGTACGAAACCTCGACTGGCACGATGTCGGACCGAGGTGGACCATGAGAGCATAGGGGGAGGGCGCGTGAAGATCTTCTCGTTCGATCCGACGGAGTATCGCGAGCAGTACGAAGCGCAGGGGTGGGTGCACATCCCGAACGGCATGACCGCCGAGTTTCTCGGCGAGTTGCAGGAGTTCACGGCGCGGTCCCTCGCCGAGACGAAGCTCGATCAGTTTGCGATCAAGGGGAAGAAGGAGCAATCGCTGTACGACTTTCCCGAGAGCACCGATTTTCCCGGCGAGATCTTCGACATCGTCTCGGAAGTTTGTGGCCTGAATCGCTCGACAATGACGCTGTCCGAGCGCCATATCCAGGCGTATGACCCCGACGCGAATCCCGAGCCCCATGCACACAAGGATCGCTATCCGTCCCAGGTCTCGCTCGGGTTCTCGATCTCGATCCCGGCCGAGTCGCGCCTCGTGCTCTATCCACATGACCACCGCTCGCTGAATCCGTTCAACTCGGCCGCGACATTCCAGCGCAGCCTGCAGCCGCACGAGCTGCCCGACGTCGCTCTCAAGGACGCGCGCGAGGTCGTGCTCGACGATCACGACGGCGACGTCGTGATGTTTCCCGGCTCGACCACCTGGCACCTGCGGCGCAGGTCGGCGAACGCGGTGAACCTCTACGTCAAGATGAACGACTTCGATTGCGATCCACTGGGGGAGGACCCTTCGACCGAGAGGCGTCGCACGCAGACGCTCGCAATCCTCGAGGAGTCGGGCACCGACGGGCTCGGTTCGCGGATCCCGCTCGTCTCCAGGCGTCTGGACTTCGTCAGCCGCCAGATCGGACGGCAGGGTGCCGAGACGCTGCACGTCTGTCTCTACGGGAGCGAGCAGATGGGGCTGACGCAGCCCCAGTTCGACATGATCCGCCTGATCGACGGCGTGCGAACGCTTCAGAGTGTGGTGGACACCGTCGCCCAGGAGGGTCATCCACGGGAGGCCGTCGAGAGCGATGCTCGTGTCCTGATCGATCGCGGCGTGGTCGATCTCGTCAGGTGATCAACGGAGCCCGTCGAGCGCGTCGAGCACCTCGACGAGGCTCCCGGGACGCTCGTTCGCAAAACGACTACGCAGGTCGAGTCGACCCATGCGACGCAGGCGGGCTGCGCCCGCCTGCGTCATGACGGGATCGACATCGCCAGCCAAGAGGATCTCCGCGCAGGTGTCGAGCTCCGTGGCGCGTCGATCCGCGTACAACGCCAGCGAGCCGAGCACGCGGTTGGCAAGCTCGGGGAAGGTGACCGTCTCGCCCTTGCCGGCGAAGCTCTCCAGCACCACCGACTCGAGGTCGTAGCGTCGCGCCGCCAAGAGCATCTCCAGGATGAGCGCGTCCCTCCCCTTCGTGAAGACGCTGCGGATGAGCTTGACCAGTGAGGAGCGGCCGGCCGGACCGTCGATTACCGAGACGACGAATCCCAAGGGCTCGACGGTCTGCGCGAACCGCACAGCTCCGGGCCCCGAGAGGAGCAGAGGCACGCGAAACCCCTCCGTCTCGACCGTGCCCAGTACCGCTGCATCGACGTACTCGGCCCCGACCTCGGCGAACCGGACCGCCAGCCGTTCCTTCGTCCCGGGATCGAGCGGAGCCGGGTCGACGTACACGGTCCCTGCCGCGAGCGCTTGAAGGCATTCGTGCGCGACTTCCTCCGCGGCCGTGGCTGGTACTCCGGCCACGACCACGTCGACGTCGCCGACGGCGTCCGAAATCGACGCGCAGGCCACGACGCCAGCGGCTTCGAGGCGGCTGATCACGGTTTTTCGGTCTGCCCGGGGTCGCACGTATGCCTTGATCGGGGTTCTGCCGGGCGTTCTGAAGCCGATCGCGAAAGAGGAGGCGAGTGCGCCGAAGCCGACGAACGCGACGCGAGGCGCCGCGGGGGTCATGTGGCGTCGGACGCGACCGGCTGACCATCCGATCGCTCGACGAATGCACCGCTCGACTCGATGAGGGTATCGACCCAGGCGTTGGAGAACTCGCCCCGGCGCACGGCTGCGAGATAGTCCGCCTCGGCCTCGGATTGGGCCACCAGCCGTGCGACCAGCTCGGCGGCGAGCTCCTTCCGAACGACGACGATCCCGTTCTGGTCACCCACGATGACGTCCCCGGGGAAGACCACGATCCCTCCGACCGATACGGGATGGTTGATCTCACCAGGCCCGCGATGCATCGGCCCGAGCGGTGTGACGCCCCTGGCGAACACAGGGAAGTCCCCGAGCTCCCGGATCCCGGGAAGGTCCCGGATCATGCCGTCGACGACGAAGCCGGCAATCCCTCGGTGCTTCGCCTTCGTGCTCACGAGGTCGCCGAGAGCGGCCGTCTCGCCGGACAGCCCGGTGTCCACGACGATCACGTCTCCCGGCTGGGCGATGTCGAGACTCTTGTGCACCATCAGGTTGTCGCCCGGATACACCTTCACCGTGCAGGCGGGGCCGGCGATGTGTTCCGACGGAGACGTGAGTGCACGGATTTCGGCGGACATCGTGTACAGGCGATTCATGAGGTCGGAGATCGACGGAGTGTCGAACTCTCCCAACGCGCGGACGAGCTCCGGGTCCGGTCGCTCGATATCGTGCCTGATGCGAAAACCGGGTCCCGGATGCATCTCGGCGGACTTTGGTTTCCCTACTGCCACGGATGACCCCCCACTCGAATGTCTATCGGCCCGTGCGTCCTCATGGTGGTCAATCCCCGTCCTTGCGTCAACTTGCGACCCGACGCGCGTTCCGGGCGGCTGTGCGGCATCCGCTGTCGCGGATATTTCACATCAAGCCTCTAGGCGCGCAGGCACGCGTCGAGCGCTGTGAGCATCAGGATGCGCGTGTCGAGGGTCTCGCGTGACACGCTCGGCAGAGCGTCTCGGTTGGCGAACGCGGTGACCCAGGGCTCGTAGACGGACCTCTGGAAGTGATTCGCGATCGGTGCCCTCGCGTCGAGCAGCGCGTCACGCGCCGCGGCCCGGAAGCCGTCGTCGACCCAGCTGTCGATCGGGGCGGCGAAGCCGTGCTTGGGTCGGGAGGCGATGTCTTCGGGCACGTAGCGTCGGGCCACCTCCCGCAGCACCGGCTTTCCGGAGTGGCCGTTCACGCGAAGCCGGTGGGGCAGCGAGAGGCCGAACTCAGCGAGATCCTCGTCGAGGAGCGGAACGCGGAGCTCGAGGCTCTCGCGCATGCTCGCCATGTCCGACTTGAACAGGAACTTGTTCGCGAGGAGCAGCCGAACCTGGACCTCGACCGTGTGCGACGAGAGCCTCTCCAACCGGCTCCCCTCCAGCCCGGTGGGCTGCCATCGCCGCTCGAATAGCCGCCGGAGGGGTTCGACGGCGTCGGGGTCGACGAGGAGCGCCCTATGCTCCTTGTCCGTGAGCGCGGCGGACAGGGCCTGGACGAGGGTCGTGTCGTCCGCGCCCGCCAACGCGGACATCTGCCGCGGGACTGTCGACCCGATTGCGCCGGCGGCCGCGACCGGGCGGAGAGCCTGGCCGGCGGCCGCGAGCGCCGGCGAAGGTATGCGAAGCAGCCGGGCCAGGACGCCGACTTTCCAGTAGATGCGGTAGCCACCGAAGAACTCGTCTCCGCCGTCGCCCGAGAGCGCGACTGTGACGTGCTGCCGCATGGCATGACTTACGGACGCGACCGCGAAGAGCGCGGGGTCGGCCAGCGGCTGCCCGAGCCCGGCCAAGGTCGAGCTGATCGAGTCCCAGTCGGCCGAACGCTGCCCCACCTCCACCGTCTTGTGGTGCGTGTGCAGGTAGTCGGCAACTGCCGAGGCGTATGCCGTCTCGTCTCTCGTCAGATCCGAGGGGCGGACGTTGAACGTCAGGAGGCCACCCGGCGTGCCCCGTTGCGCCGCTGCGGTTACGAGCGACGAGTCGATTCCGCCGCTCAGCATCGCGCCGAGCGGCACGTCGCTCTCGAGCTGTCGAGCCACGCTGGCGGCAATCAGCGTGTCGGCGGTCTCGAGGGCTTTCTCCAGTGTCAGGTCGGGATCGATCTCGGGTGCCCAACGATGGAAGCGGTGGCGCACGACCTCGAGCTCGGATCCGACGATCCGTGCCTCGATTGCGCAACCAGGTTCCAGTGCCTCGATCCCCGTGAAGATCGTCTGCGGCGCGGGCACGTAGTGGAGGGCCGCGTAGTCTGCGATCGCCTGGCCGTTCGGCGTCATGTCGATGCCTGGGAACCTCTTCAGCGCCGGAATCTCGCTCGAGAAGGCGGCGAAGTCCAGGCCGAAGGCGACGTACAGCGGCTTGATTCCAAAGCGGTCTCGCGCCAACACGAGAGTGTCGGTCTTCGTGTCGAGAATCGCGACAGCGAACATGCCCTTGAGCAACTTGAACAGCGCGACGCCGTGCTCCTCGTAGAGGTGGGGCAGGACCTCGGTGTCGGACGTCCCCCTGAACCGATGTCCCCGGCGTTCCAGATCCGTCCGAAGCTCGTGGTGGTTGTAGATCTCGCCGTTGAAGACGGTCCATACGGTGCCGTCCTCGTTCGCCATCGGCTGGTCGCCAGTTGGAGAGAGGTCGATGATCCTGAGGCGCGTGTGGACGAGGCCGGCGCGCTCGAAGCGCCGCGATCCCGTTCCGTCGGGCCCGCGATGGCGGAGCGACGCAAGCACCGCGTCGACCGTCTCGTCATGGACGGTCGCTTCGCCCAGCCAGCCTGCCACCCCGCACATGGCTTCCGTTCCCTCCCCCGACTCCGGACACGAGCTCTCTCCGGCGGTCTGCTCGGACCACCGAGAGTCCCGCCGGCTCGGCGGGACTCTCGCATTCTACGCCCGATCGGTAGCTGGAGCGGAGCGCGTTACTTGATCAGGGAGAGACAGGGGCTCGTCGAGAGGAGGGTGTAGTCCGCGCCCGACCGATCCTCGAACAGCGGATTGGCGACGACGTTGCCTGTCGCGACGAAGCCCTTCTCCGGGGCGATGTTACCGTCGCCCCCACCGTAGACGCAGTTGTAGCGGGCGATGTTCCCGCTCCCTACGGGCCCGCCCCACCACGACTCGACGTTAAACGTGGTGGCGTAGGCGATCACGTTGTACTCGACGACGTTGCCGCTCGAGGCGTTGTTCGAGTCCCCGCCGAAGATGACGCCGCCCCGCGCCGACGGAGAGCCGCCGTCGATCGTGTTGTGTGAGACGGTCATCCCCTGTGCGTCGGGGTAGAGGTGGACCGTGTAGCCGGCCGTGTCCCAGAACGTGTTGTTGCTGATCCGACCGTTCACCACGTGGGCGGCGTAGATCGCATGATCCTGGTTCCCGTTCGAGAGGCTGCCGCACTCGTGGAATCGATTGTTCCGGATCACCGGGCGGTCCGCCGTGCCGGCCGAGCCGTCACCGAGCATCATGCAGCTGCGGCCCCGCCAGCTGTTCGTGATGTCCGAGCCCTCGAGCACGAAGTCGTCCCCGTAGATCTGGATCGTGTTCGAGCCTCCGGGACCGTCGATCGAGAGATTCGCCAGGCGCACGCCGTTCGCACCGTTGCGAACGATCACGAGCCCGCGCAGCACAGGGTTTTCTCCCGGGTATGCAATGAGCGTCACGTTCGACTTCGAGACGTCGAGGACATTCGACGAGCTCGCGGTGTAGACGCCACCGTGGAGGCACCCGACCTGACCGGACGAGAGCGCGCCGAGCAACGCGTTTGCCGTTCCCTGGCCCGGTGAGGCCACACGGTCGCAGGACGTCGGCACGGACGACGGCGGCGGCGGCGCGGATGTGGGGCACGCCTGGGTCGAAGTGGTCAGCTCCGCCCGCGCCGAGCGGTTCCCTGCCGCGTCGAACGCGTCGACGCCGAGCGTCACGCTCGTCCCGCACGCCAGGCCGCCGAAGTAGGCGGTCGTGCTGCCGGACGACGAGACGCGGTTCCCGCCGATGTACAGGCCGTAGCCCTGCACCCCGACGTTGTCCGTCGACCGATTCCACGACAGCGTCACGGAGGTCGGAGTCGAGTCCGTGCGGGCCACCCCGGTGGGCGTCGAGGGCGCCTGGGTGTCCGTCGTCGGAGACGGGGGCGTCGGCGTCGTGGTCGGGGGCGGAGGCGACGACGACGAGCACGCGTCGGTGGACACGCTCCGCTCGTTCTGGCCCGAGCGATTGCCCGCGGCATCGTATGCGTCGACGGCGATCGTGTAGGCCGTGCCGCACCCGAGTGAGGAGTAGACGTACCCCAAGCTCGTGGCGCTGCCCACAAGCGCCCCGTTGAGGTAGAGACCGTAACCCGCCACTGCGAGGTTGTCGCTCGATGCGTGCCACGACACCGTCAACGAGCTGGCGGTGTTGCGCTTCAGTGTGAACCAGGTGGGGATGGTCGGTGCGGCCGTATCACCGCTCTGCGCCTGCGGCGGCGCAGCGGCGGTCGTGGGCGCGGCGGTCGTGGGCGCGGCGGTCGTGGGCGCGGTGGTCGTGGGCGGCGCAGTGCTGGTCGGAGGTGCAGTGGTGGTCGTGCAGGGATCGGTCGCAACGGTGCGCTCGTTCTTCTGCGAGCGGTTGCCGGCGGCATCGAACGCATCCACGGCGATCGAGTAGCTCGACCCGCAGGCCAGCGACCCGACCACGTAGTCCGTGCTCGTGGTCGTCGCGACGCGGTTGCCGTTCACGTACAGGCCGTAGCCCGCGACCGCGAGGTTGTCCGTCGACGCCGACCACGACATCGTCAGCGACGTCTCCGTCGCGTCTCGCACGGTCAGCCACCCCGGCAGAGTCGGTGCCTCGGTATCCGCGGCCGCGGCCGGGGCCGCGGGGAGCGACGGGGCCGCGGTGGTGCCCGACGACTGCGTGGCGGCTGTGGCGCAGGGGCTGGTCGAGGCGATGATCGTCGCCTGGTCGGCGGGCGGTGCGTTGTCGTAGGTCGCGACGGCGAACGTGTATGCGGTGCCGCACGTGAGCCGGTCCACGGTGACCCGTGGCTGGGGCGTCTTGAGCAGCGGCTTGCCGTTGACGTTGAGCAGGTACTTGGTGTCGTTCGCCACGTCGTCCCATCCGAGCGACACGCTGGATGGCGAGGTTCCGAGAACGACCAGGCCGGTCGGAACGACATGCTCGTCTCCCCCAGACGACTTGTCGCCTGCTGCGACGGTCGGCGCCAGCGATCCCAGGACGACGGCAAGGATCGCAAGCGTGCGGTAACTGGTTTGACGGCGGGCACGGCTGGGAACGAGCCTGTTGATAGCCATGCGTTCTCCTATCGGGAGGCCGCATTGCATTCCCGTACCCCTATTGGGGGAACACGGGCCGAATTCCCTCGAAGCAGGGTGTGGGCGCTTCGCGGCGCTCGCCGACGGGCTTCAGGTCGTCCGGCGCCGGAGCCAGAGCCCGACGACGCGCCGCGCCCGACCAAGGTCGGTCAGCGGGATCTCGCGCGTCGCCACCAGCACGGCCGCATAGACGAGCAGGCCCGCGGCGAGCCCGAGCGCCGCCGTGCCGATGGAAAACTCGACAACACGCACCGTCAACGCAAGCACGCCGGCCATCGCCGCCGCGGCTGTGAGGGCCCGGAAAGCGCTCGTCGCCAGTGGACGCAGCGAAAACCCGAGGGCCCGTCGGCAGATGTAGAGGTGTGCGGGCACGTACACGCAGAACGCGGCGCTCATGCCGATCGCGGCGGCGTCCACGCCGATCCTGGGGAGGAGCGCGACGTCGAGGCCGACGTTGACCGCCAGGGCGGCCAGGGCAATCGGAACCCGCCTGCCGGCATAGCCGAGGAAGTTCACCGTGGTCGACACGAGGGGGCTGATCCCATTGAGGAATACGAACGGCGTCAACAGCCGCAAGACGCTTGCCGAATCCGCGTAATCCGCGCCGAAGAGGAGCTCGACGATCTGGCCTGCCCACACGATCAGGGGCGCAAGGAGTGCTGCGTAGACGAGGACCAGCCAGCGCAGCGCTCTCGTGAACGCCTGGACCGACCTGCCCGCGGACGAGGTCGCCTGACGCGGTGCCACGCTGTTTGCGACGGCGAGGGCGAGGCTCTCGAGCATCGGCATCAGTCGGCGCGGCGCGCCGTACAGGCCCACGCTCGTCGTGTTGAGGAACGCTCCGATGAGCAGCAGGTCAAGGCGCGACAGGAGGCCGTAGATCGTGTCGAGTGCGAAGAGCGGCGCCGCATAGCGGAGGATCGCCCTCCTCCGCCGGGGATACGAGCCTCCTCGTGCAACGAGTGACACGCGCCCGAAGAGTGTCAGCGCGATGCCCACCGCCACGGCGACGCCAACCGTGTAGCCAATGGCGCGTCCGAACGCCGCTCCCGCGGCGCCCGTTCCTGCCGCGACAAGCGCAATGGAGGCCGTCGCTTCTGCGGCGCTCTCCACGAAGACGACGCGCAGGTTGACCGCGATCCGCGCAAGGGCGATGAACAGGCTGAGGTAGAGCGCGAGCACGCTCTCGGCGAACAACGAGATCGCGATCCCCCGGATCGGCCAGGCGAGCCCGGGATCGGCGTAGGCCCTCGCGATCGGCTCGGCCGCGAGGAAGAGCGCACTCGATGCCAGGGCAGCGGTGACGATGATCAGCCCGAGGGCGTCGCGCAGGAGAGCTGCACTCCCGACCGGATCGTCTCTGTTCTCGGCCACGAACCGCGAGACCGACGTGGGAATACCGCACCGCGCAACGAGCCCCGCGATCCCGCTGATTCCGAGGGCGAGCGCGAAGGTTCCGAAACTCTCAGTGCCGAGCCTCCGGATCAGGAACAGCGTGGTCGCGGCGGTGAAGACCGTCGTCGTCGCCTGGACGAGAAGTGAGAACACGGTGTTTCGCGAGATGCTCTGCGCCGGGTAGAGCTCACGCCGCTGCATCATCTCGGCCGACCCGTCGAGCACGCGGGCGCGCCGTCATGGGTTTTTCTCAAGCAGCGCGACACGGTCGGCTCGCGGGCCGGACAGCTACGCGGTTGACGCACGCCTCGGACTGGCCATGGCGAGAAGCGCCGGCCCCATCGCGAGCAGCAGGTAGAGCTGCTTGCTGTAGAGCGCAGACGAGAAGAAATCCGCGACCAGCAGCGCCACGAGCGCGATGAAGAGCCCGCGTGAGAGCAACTCCATCGTTGCGGCCCCCTGTCGCCTGAACGTCCGGGCTGCGCGCAGCACGCATCCAAGGCACGTGCCGATCAACGCCAGGAACAGAGCGAGGCCGATCACCCCGAGTTCCGCGAGCACCTGCAGGTAGATGTTGTGTGTCACCTTCGGGTGGTCGACGATGAACTCGTCACGGGCGATCGCCCCCGGTTGGAGCAGGTAGTGGACGGACGACACGGGGAAGTTTCCGGCGCCGACCCCTGTGATCGGCTCGTCCTTGACCATGCGCAGACCGACCGTCCACAGATCCACCCGGCCGGATCCGCTCGACGTCGGCTGCGTGAGTCGTTCGCGTGTCTGGGCGGGCGCCGCCGTGGTCACCCAGACGGCGACGGAGAGGGCCGCGGCGAGCGCAACCGCGAGCGCGGCGGCACGCCGACCGCGTCCCGCCGCGAAGGGCGTGACGAGCACCGCGGCCGTGAGACCCAGCATCGCTCCGCGAGACTCGGTCATGATCACGAGCAGCGTGCTGAGCAATGCCGCCGCGAGCGCGATCAGGCGTGCGCCGGCGCTCGGGGCCCGGCTCACCGCAAGGCAGGTCGCCAGCACGGCGGCCACGGCGAGTAAGGCGCCGAGCTCGTTCGGGTTCAGCCCTGCGCCGCCGAGGCGCTCGTCGGGGATATCGCTCGACTGGACCGTCTGGAGCCCGACGAAGCCGCCGAGGAGACCGCCGGCGATGAAAACGGTGTAGAGCCAGGAGACATGACGCGGCTCGCGGATTGCGGCGAACACGATCGGGAAGAGCACGAGGTTCAGGGCGTAGCGAAAGAACGTCTGGCGCGCGACACCCACGTCCTCGGCCCAGAGGAGGCTGACGAGGACCCAGGTGAGAAACAGCGCGAGCACCCAGACGAGCGCCGGAAATCGAGCGGCAAAGTCGAGGCTCGACCCGTCCGAGCGGCTGAACGCCACCGCACCGGCCCAGCCGAGGACGAGGAACAACCCGACGATCTTCGCGATCGAAGGCGCCCCCGAGACGCTGGGCAGGGACTCGAGGAACGCGACGACGGTGAAGACCATCAGCCCTGCCGTGAGGTTCGTCAGCAGGAGTGCCAGCACCCCCAACCCGACGATCAGGCCGAGCGCGAGGATCGGGTCGAGACCCGCGATCAGTCCGAAGGACGCCGCAACCGCGACGACGGCAGACGCGCGCACAAATCCGTCTCGACCAAGCCTCGGAAGCGATCTCTTTCGCCCGACGTCGAGCGAAAGCGACCCTACCGTCGGCGGCGCCATGCGCGCCTTCCAGGGGGGCCGACCGGGCGCATCCTCAACAGACTCTAGCCGGGTCTGTGCCAGATGCGAGCCGTTGAGAGGACCCCTTGGACAGTGGTGGCTACTCTCGTCCCGTGCCGAAGCACGACGTCGCCGTCTACTCGCCCCCTACGGGCAATCTCTTCCGGCGCAGCCGTGGGCGGACCGGCGGCGCCGAGCGGCAGATGGCGCTGCTGGCGTCGGAGCTGGCACGACGCGGCCGCAGGGTGGCGGTCGTCGTCTACCCCGTGCCCGATCCCGGGCCGGAGGTCGACGGTCGGCTCACGCTCGTCGAGCGAAGGACGCATGCGGGTGACGGCGCGAAGGGTGCACTCGTCGAGGCGGTACGCGTCATCCGCGCGCTCGTTCGCGCGAACGCCCGCGTCGTCGTCGTGCGGGGGGGAAAGTCGGTCGTCGGCGTGGTCGCGGTGTACTGCGTGATCTGGCGGAGAAAGCTCGTGTTCTCGAGCGCGAACGACTTCGACTTCCTCGGCCGAGCCGAGCTGACCGGCCGGCGGCTAAGGCTCTACAGGTTCGGCGTGCGGCGTGCCGATGCAGTGGTGGTGCAGTCGACACGGCAGCTCGAGCTCGCGCGCCAGGCATTCCCGACGGTGTCCGCCTCGCGGCTCGTCCGGATTCCCAGCTTCGCTGGCGAGATGCCTTCTCCCGTCGACGGGACGCCCACGGATTTCTTCTGGATCGGTCGCCTCATCGACTACAAGCGACCGCTTTTGTACGCCGACCTGGCCGCCGCCATGCCGGACGCGCGGTTCGTGCTGATCCCGCTGCTCCCACCGGACCTGACGGAGGAACAGTCGGGCCTCCTCGCGCAACTCGAGGCTGCGGCCGCGCGGACGCCGAACCTCGCCGTGGAATCGTCGCTTTCGCACGGTGCTCTGATGGGCAGGCTCGGGAGTGCGGTGGCTGTCGTGAACACCTCCCTGTTCGAGGGGATGCCGAACACGTTCATCGAGGCGTGGAGCCTCGGAGTCCCCGTCCTGACGTTGTCGTTCGATCCGGACGACGTCGTCCGCACGAATGCGCTCGGCGTTGCGGCCGGCGGCTCCTGGGAGCGATTCGTCGACGGCGCCCGCGAGCTCTGGGAGGGTCGCCTCGAGCGCGACGGGCTCTCGAGTCGACTCCTCGCGTACGTCCGGGAGACGCATGCCCCTGAAGCAGTCGGCCACCAGTGGGACGCGCTGCTCGAGCGTCTGGGCGGCGTCCCGCGACGCGATGCGCCGCTTCCACCGGGCGATCGGCCGCTCGCTCGAGACGCTGCCTGAGGTCGGTCGAGGGTGCCCCGCCGCCCTGCGGTTCTGTTCTACCACGGTGTCTCCGACGCCTGGGAAGACCCGCTTGCGGTGACGCATGCCGCCCTCGAGCACCAGATCCAGACGATGCTTCGCCGCGGCTACCTACCGATCCTCGCGCACGAAGTGGCGACGACGCACGGCAAGGCATTCCATGTGACGTTCGACGACGCATTCGCAAACATCCGAGGCGCGCTCGAACGAATCGTCTCCCTCGGGGTCCCCGTGTCAGTCTACGCGTGCACGGGTTACGCGGACGACGGGCGTCCGCTCAACGTCGAGCGGCTGTCGTCGGCGTCCGACGAACACCACCGGAGGACCATGACGTGGGACGAGTTGCGCGCGGTCGCGGCCATGGGCGTCGAGGTCGGCTCGCATACGGTCAGCCACCCACGACTGACGGAGCTCTCCGATACGGAGCTTCGCGACGAGCTGCGCGATTCGAAGGAAGAGCTCGAGGAGGAATTGCAGCGCCGCTGCACACTGCTCGTGTACCCGTTCGGTGACCAGGACGCCCGTGTTCGGGAGGCTGCGCGCGCCGCGGGATATTCCGCCGCATTTGCCGACTATCAGCCCTTCGACGTGTTCGCCATTCCTCGCGTGGGCCTGTATCGGCACGACACACCGAGGCGGGCCGATTTCAAGCTCTCACGGCTCGGCCAACTCATCGCCACCCGACGGCGCAAGCGCGGCTGACACGCCTGCGGCCTGTCCCTGTGCGGACGCGTCGCCTGTCGATGCCGGAAGAAGGCCGCATTCCGCGTACGCCGGCCAGACCGCAAGCGTCAGCTCGAGGGGGGACAGCCAATCCTGCCCGGGGCGCTTGAGCTCCCAGTAGAGGTCGGCAATGCGGCGGTCGCATTGCGTTCCCCCGAACACTGGGTCGTGCCATAGGACGGCGACACCCCCCCAGTCTCTCGCAAGCGCGTTTTGCAGCACCGTGTGTGCGACTGCGGCGTCGTGGCTCCCGAGCGCCCCCTCCATCACCGCGAGCGGGATCTCGAGAAGTCGGAACGGCTGCTCACGGTCGAAGTCCCACGGCGGAAACGGAAACGACGCCCCGTTGCGAAAGCCCGGCCGGTCGGCAAACCCCGCCGAGCTGTCGTAGATCGCTCCCGCCCTCTCGAGCTCCGAGAACAGGCGCGCGTCTCGGTACCGGAGCCAGTGCTGCCGGCCGCCGTGGGGGTCGTACCCGATCTGACGCAGCGCCGCATATTCCCGCGCGAGCCGCCCTGCACCCTCGAGGCTCGTGTAGCTCCCGTGGAGACCCAGCTCGACCCCCTGGTCGACGAGCCATCGCAGCCTCGTGCGGGTCCTCGGTTCCGAGAGCGCGTAGTTCGCGTCCCGCCGGTGAGCCCTACGGCAGAGAACGTTCACCGACGACCGGATCCTGAGCTCCTGCTCCCGCTCGACCACCCACTCGAGGCGGTCGAGTGGGTGGCGCCCGAGCACGGTCGAGGCGCCGGCGCCCATGACCTGCGGCACGATCGACCGCTCGTGACGGACGGCGAATGCAAGGTTCTTCGCGTAGCGAAGCCCTGTCTGCCAGGCACGCCCGGGGAGGAAGTCGAGGTCGTGGGTCGCTGCGACGACGGGTCGGCGCAGCGGTCCAGCGAGCTGCTCGGGCCAGTTCGGCGCGCCGTCCCAGGCGGCCGCGAGCTGCGCATGGAGCCAGCGCATCGCCTCAGCCGCCCATGGGATCCCGGGCGAAAGCCCGTAGCGACCGTGCAGCGTCTCGGCGAAAGGAATCCTCCCGACCGGATCAGGGGTCGTTATCGACCGCTCGTGGTCGGCGGACACCCACTCGAAGATCTCTCCGAGCAGGTCGGGGCCGGTCCGCGCGATCGGATGGAAGCATGGGAGAGCGAGGAGTGAGCCGTCGCGCGTCGGCGGGGTAGCCGTCGCCGGTGCAGGAGCTGCTGTGCCTGCGGGACGGGCGCGGTAGGTGGCGGGCACCATCACCTCGCCGTCCGCGGCCTCGCCCCCGTAGCGGACGACAAGCTCGGCTCGGCTCGGCTCGAGGGGGCGGAGACCTGCCACGACGCAGTACAGGCCGAAGGCCCACTCGATGCGGCGCGCCGCGACGCGCTCGACGCGCTCGTCGATCCGAAGCGCGACGGCCGGCCGGGCGTTCATGTGCGGGCGAGCAGCGCCTTTCCGAGATCGCGTGCAGCCAGCCCGATCCGCATCCTCCGGCTGGTCCCGGTCACGTGGAGGTACGGCCACGGTCGGCTGCCGAAACCACGGAAGAAGCGCGCGACCCCCTCGATCATCGAGCCTTCGAAGTCGAATACCGGTACGCGCGAGGCGGCGAGTCGGATCGCGTGCCACAGCAACAGGCTCTGGGCGCCGCTGCTACGCAACTCGGTGACCGCGCCTCCAGCGAGATTGTACGCTCGGCCCTCGTCCCACACGACCATCAGCGCGGCGTGCAGCCGACCCTGTTCGTCGGTCGCACTGAGGACCGTGCCTGCGTCGTGCTCGTGGACAGCGCGGTGGAGCCCTTCGAGCATCTCGAGCGGGAAGGGCATGCTGCGGCCCTGCCGCGCGAACGTCGAGGTGATCGCGGCGGCCAGGCGCTCCGCGTTCTGATCCTCGTGGATCTCGAGCACCGACTCGGCGCTGCGGATGTGATTCCGCGTCGTGTCGGTCATGCCGTGCCAGACCGCGTCGAGATCGGTGACGTCGTCGAGGACATACGTCGCCCGGAGCGAGCCGGTGAGGCCCTTCCAGTAGAAGGGCAGCCAGTTGGTGAACGAGGGGTCGAACGTGTAGCTCAGGTAGTCGAAGGCAGGGAGGTCGGCGAGCAGCGCCTCCAGCAACCGGTGCTCACGCGCGAGACGGGTCACATGCTTCCCGGAGCCGAGCTCGAGCACCGGCGCCAGGAACGGCGTCAGGCGCGGCGACCCGAGGCGCGTGAGGTGCAGCCCCGGGACCGGCAGGCGCTCGCGTGCCCAAGGAAGTCGAGCGGTGATCTCGCCGTGGCTCTGGACCGTGGCCTCGCCCCAACGGCCGGGCGCGACCGCCTCGAGCCACCAATGCTCGGAAAAGAGCGACATGCTCCAACTCTAGTAACGTTCTTTCGGTTTGAGGCGCCCGACGCCCGGCGCCTCCGGACGGCGGGCCTCAGCGCGTGGCGGCCTCTTCGAGCGCGTCGATGAAACGGTCGCAGATGGCCGTTCGGTCGTAGCGCTCGATCGCGATCCGCCGGGCGGACGCCCCAAGCCGGGCACGTTCGTCCGGTGCGTCCGCGAGCGCCTCGAGCGCCCTCGCGGTGCCTTCCCCGTCGCCGGGCGCAACGGTCAGGCCGGAGCCCGTCGACTCGACCATCTCCACGACCTCGCCTTCGGCGACGAGGACGATCGGCACCCCGCTGGCCATTGCCTCGTAGAGCTTCGAGGGAAACGCCTGAATCCCCTGGCGGACCGACACGATCGCGATGTCGGACGACGCCAGGAGGGCCGGCATCACCTTGCGCGGCTGCGGCCCGACGAAGCGGACGTTCTCCAGGCCGCGCCGTGCGCGCGACGCCTCGAGCTCATGGCGCACTGGTCCGTCCCCGACGAAGGCGATCGTCAGGTCGGAGCGGTGACGGAGTTGCTCCGCTGCGTCGAGCAGCACGTCGAGCCCCTGCGCGATGCCGTGAAGGCCGGCGTACACGGCCACGACCGGAGCGTCGCCCAGCAGCCTCCGGCGCAGGTCGTCGTCACGGCGAGCCGGGTCGAAGAGCGCGGTGTCCGCACCACCTGAGAAGTCGAGCGTGCGGACGTCGGGAAACCGCCGCTCGATGTCCGTCCGGATCTCACGCGTCTGCGCCGACACGCGCCACGCACGGCGGTAGCACATCGCCTCGAGGCGATAGGCAAGACGGGCAGCGCTGCCGTCGTGGAGCACACCGAGCACGATTGCGCTCTCGGGCCAGAGGTCCGACACGTTGAAGACCCACCGTGCGCGGCGCAGCCGGCTCAGGAAGAGGCCTGAGAGACCGAGCGGCAGCGGCGGGCTCTCGGTGATCAGGACGTCGAGTCGAGGAAGCAGGAAGGCCCCGACGGCGGCGGAACTCGAGGTGAAGGAGAGGTACGAGAGCGCCCGCGGGAGGAACCGCGGGCTGCGCGACGGCCAGATCCACGTTCGGACGACGTCGATGTCGTCGACGCGCTCCCGTCTGACGATTCCGCCGTAGCCGTCGAATACGCGGCCGGCAGGGTAGTTCGGCATTGCCGTGAGAATCGTCACGCTGTGGCCGCGGTCGCGCAGCCTGGCCGCGAGGTCCGACAGGCGCGCCTGAGGGGCGCCCGCCTCGGGCACGTAGAACTGGGTGAGGATCCCCACATTCATCGTCCGGCGCTAGAAGGAGCTCATGCTCCCGGATCGGAGCGCGCCTGGACGGGCGCTTCGTCCGGCTTTGGGGAGGCGCTACCGCGCGAGCCCGTGGCAAGCGCGCTGAGGAGCGTCTGCGCGACGGATTCGAGTTGTCCCTCCGACAGGTCGGGATAGAGGGGCAGGGTGAGCAGCCTGTCGGCCAGGGAGTCCGTCCGTGGAAGCGGCCGACCACGGAACGAGTCGTAGGCGGCGAATCGGTGGATCGGCGGATAGTGCACGCTCGTCTGTATCCGCGCGGCGGCAAGCGCGCCACGCACCGCGTCCCGATCCGCGCCGTCGGGAAGCACGGCGACGGCGAGGTGGTGGGACGCCGTATCGCGGTCGTCGCGCTCGGCGAACGCGATCGTCAGGCCCAGCTCGTCGTGGAGACGGCGCACGTAGCCGTCCGCGAGTCGCCGCCGCGCGGCGTTCCACACGGGAAGCCGGCGGAGCTGAACGAGAGCCATTGCCGCGCGGAGGTCGTCGAGCCTGTAGTTGTAGCCAGGCAGGAGAACGTCGTAGGAGCTCGCATGTCCGCGATGACGATCCCAGGTGAGCGTCGTCATCCCGTGCGACCGGAGTAGCCGCACGCGCCGCGCGAGGTCGTCGTCGTCGGTGACGACCATGCCGCCCTCGCCGATCGGCAGGTTCTTGTTCGAGAAGAAGCTGAAGCAGCCGAGCGATCCGAGCGTTCCGCAGGCCCTGCCGCCCACGGTCGCGCCGACGGCATGGGCTGCGTCCTCGACGACGACGATCCCGCGCGACGCGGCGATCTCCAGCACCGAGTCGATCGCACAGGGGAAGCCGCCGTAGTGCAAGACGACTATCGCCTTCGTTCGGGGCGTGATCGCAGCCTCGAGGTCGGCGGGATCGAGGTTGAGGTCGCCCGGCCCCTGGACGTCGCAGAAGACCGGAGTCGCCCCGACATGCCGGATCGTGTTCGCGACGGCGACGAACGTGAGCGAGGGGGTGATCACCTCGTCTCCGGGCCTGACGTCGGCGGCCAGCAACGCAAGGTGGAGCGCCGCCGTCCCGTTGCTCACTGCGATCGAATGCCTCGCCTCGACCAAGCTCGCGAAGTCCGCTTCGAGCTCCGCGACCCGCGGTCCCGCGCTCCACCAGCCGGAGCGGACCGCGTCCGCGACGGCGGCTACGAGCTCGTCGTCGCCGGTGACGTCGGAGAGCGGAACCGTCCATTCGGGCGAGCTCATTGCTCCGCCACAGTTACCACATCGCGCGAGCGGGGAACCAACAGCATAGAAGAAGCTAGACGATCGGCCAGTGGCCCTTGACAAAGCTGGAAAATCGTCCTAAATGTGGTTTGAGGCGTAGCTGCTGCGCCTCGGTGGGATAGGGGAAGGCAGCGAGTTCTTCGTCAGGGGGAGGGTGAACGTGAGATCGTGGGGGCGGTCGCCTTCTGGCACACTTGGCTCGTGCCCGGAGGCAGATGAGGTCGTCGGGCGCGGCGGCAACGTCGTGGTTACGTGGGGCCGACGAGGATGGCTGGGGTCGTGAGCGAGAGCTGGCTCGGATCGCGAGGACGTCTCGCCGTGTCGGCAGCGCCGTCGCGCATCGCGTCGCGGCTCGACACTGGCCTCAAGCGTGCGATCGACCTCGTCGTGTCGTCCGCGCTGCTGGTCTTTCTTCTCCCCGTCTGGCTCGTGTTCTGCGTCGCGATCAAGCTCGAGAGCCCTGGACCGGTTCTCTACCGGGCCCGGCGCGTCGGCTGGCGAGGGAAGTCCGTCTGTGTGCTCAAGTTCCGCAAGATGTACGACGGGGCGACGGGCATCGCTCTGACCGGGAACGCAGACCCGCGCTTCACGAGGCTCGGCCGCTTCCTTGCGAGGACGAAGCTCGACGAGGTGCCCCAGTTGCTGAATGTGGTCCGTGGTGAAATGAGCCTCGTCGGGCCACGGCCAGAGGACCCGAGCTTCGTCGCCCTCCACGACGGCGCCTACGAGGAGATCAACTCTGTCCGGCCAGGGATCACTGGGCTCGGGCAACTGGCATTCGCGCGCGAGTCAGACATCCTCGATCCGGCCGACGCCATCGGACACTATGTCGGGAAGATTCTGCCGCAGAAAGTGGGTCTCGATCTGCTCTACTCGCGCTCGCGGACGCTCCGTGGCGACTTCCGGATCCTGCTGTGGACGGTGATGCCCGTGATCCTCCGCGTCGACGTAGCGGTGAATCGCGAGACGGGCGCCTTGACCGTGCGCCGGCGCAAGCGCTCTCTCGCGAGCTCGAACCCCTCTTGACGAAACTCTCCACCGGCGAGGATCTCGACGCGGCGCTCGAAGCAGAGCTGCTCCGCTTCACCACGCGCACACCTACCGTCGATCCGTCCCCTCGCGACACCAGGGTCGTGATCTTCGCGGGTGGACACGGACGTCGCCTCGCTCCGTACACGTCGATCCTGCCGAAGCCGCTGATGCCGATCGGGAACAGGTCGATCCTGGAGATCCTGGTCTCGCAACTCGCGGACGCGGGCTTCCGCAACCTGACCTTCTCGGTCGGCTATCTCTCACATCTCATCCGCGCAGTGTTCGACAACGGCGCGGGGAAGCTCGTCGACGTCGACTGGGTGACCGAGTCGGAGCCGCTGGGGACAGCGGCGCCGTTGCGACTCGTCCGCGGACTGGACTCGACGTTTCTCGCGATGAACGGCGACCTGCTGACCACGATCGATCACGGAGCGCTGCTCGACCACCACCGGGAAAGCGGGAACGTCTTGACGATCGCCACCCACAAGCGGCGCGTGCAACTGGACTACGGTGTGCTCCATCTCGAGGACGCGAGCGACCAGTTCCGCGTCGTGGGGTACGAGGAGAAGCCCGAGCGAACCTGGAACGTGAGCATGGGCATCTACGTCCTCGATCCGTCCGCCCTGTCGAAGCTCCCGGCACAGGGCGCCTACGACTTCCCGGACCTCGTCAAGGACCTCCTCGACGAAGGCCTGCCTGTCGGGGCGTTTGTGCACGAAGGGCTGTGGCTCGACATCGGTCGTCATGAGGACTACCAGCGCGCCGTCGAGCTGTGGGCCCACAGCGAGCGTCTCGCGGAGACGATGGACGGCGCAGGTCCGGAGACGTCCGACGAGTCGCTCTAGCTTCGCCGCGACCGGCCCCCTCCCGCGCGCCGAGGCGGCAAACGCGTTACCGAAGCGGCCTGAAGGACGGTCCGCCGTGCGGTGTGACTTTGACCGGCACGGCCCAGACGATGTAACGGTGCGTGGCGAAGAACCGGGGGTGGCAGGCCTGCAGGGCCACGACCTCGCGCCCGTGTGACTGCAGGACGGAAAGATCGTTCGCCTTCACGATCCGGTGACGCGTGACCCGATAGACGAACGTCGCGTACGGCAACTCGAGGGTCACCCGATCGCCGGGCTCGAGCCTGTCGATATGCGCGAACGGAGCGAGATACGTCGTCCGGTGTCCCGCGATGTAGACGAGCTGTCCCTGTCCGGGCATGAACGTGCGGAGGTCGCGTCCGGGTCCTTTCTTGAGCGTCCCTGTGTCCGTGCCGTTGACGAGGATCATGTTCAGACCCAGGCGAGGGACGATGATGCGGCCGATTGCGCTTCCTTGGGGCGCCGTCGCTCTATAGTGGCGTGCGGCTGTCGCGACCGCGGCCTGCAGGTCCCGTGGATCCGCCTTGGGGGGCGCGACCGGGAAGCGCTGTCGCTCCCGTCGGACGACCGCCTCGTACTGATGTTCCAGGCGACCCTGCTGCCATCTCGTGTACAGCGCTGTGATTGGGTCGTTCCATTGCCAGGTCGTAAACGCCCAGGCGAGGCCCGCGACTCCAGCGACGACCAGCAGCGTCCCGAGCCACCGCAGCCAACGAGCGCGGCGACTCGCGGCGCGTACGGGTTGTACGACGCTCTCCACGCGCTCAGCGTAACCCCCGCTTCAGGAAGATCCAGCTGGATCGTCGCGTCGGTCCAGAACGGCGGGCAGTTCGTCCACGGTGTCCAACACGGAATCTGCGAGCGCGAGCGCCTCGGCCGCCGG
>CAWCCJ010000020.1:0-8313 GCA_963794045.1 uncultured Actinomycetes bacterium | reverse complement strand
GCGGCGCTGAACGCCCTTTCGGTCTCGTCGTTGAAGACGACGAAGCGCACGTGCTCGATCGACGGATGCTCCCCGAGCGCATCCTGCGTCGCCGGCACGGCGACCGCTGCAGCCTCGGCGATCGGGTAGCCGAAGATCCCCGTCGAGATCGCGGGGAACGCGACGCTCCGGCAGCCGAGCTCGTCGGCGAGCGCGAGCGCGTTCCGGTGGCAGGCGGCGAGCGTCTTCGCTTCGCCCTGCCGACCGCCGCCCCAGACGGGCCCGACGGTGTGGATCACGTGACGCGCCGGGAGTCGGTAACCGCCGGTTGCCTTCGCCTCGCCGGGGGCGCAGCCGCCGAGTGCTCTGCACTCCGCAAGGAGCTCGGGGCCGGCGGCGCGGTGAATCGCGCCGTCGACCCCGCCGCCGCCGAGGAGCGAGGAGTTCGCCGCGTTCACGATCGCGTCGACCTCCTGCTCTGTGATGTCACCGCGGACGACGACGATCATGTGTCCACGGTAGACCTCGCGGCCTACGGCCCGTAGCCGCCGTACCCCGGGTCCGTCGTCGTCGGAGGCGGTGTGGAGCTCGCGGCGGCGGCGTGCTTGACCGCGGCGCCTGCCGTCGAGACCGCCCACCACGAGCCGCCGAAGAAGCTGAGGCCTTCGCCCTTCGTCTGCCCGGCTTTCGCGTCCTGCTTGAAGAGGTAGAGCGGGTGGCCGTTGTAGGTGACCTGGAGCTTGCCGCCTGCCCGCTTCGCGGTGCCGAGGAGCGACGCCTTCACGCCGGCCCCGGCGATGCTCTTCGTGCCGGCGAGAAGCGGCGGCCAGAAGACTGCGCACTGACCCGAGCAGGAGCTCGCGTTGCGCTTGTCGATCGCGAAGAGATAGAGCGTCCTGCCGCGGCCGTCGACGAGCACGCGGCCGAGCGATGTCTTCGCCGCCTTGACCTGCGTTCCCGACGGCGTTGCCGAGCCTCGCGTTGCGACGACGAGCGCCGCGAGTGCGGCGAGCGCGAGCGCTGCGAGGAGAAGCTTTGGTGCGGTGCGTGGTGATGCATGTGCCCATGTGCGGCGGTTGTGCATGGGGTGCCTCCTACGACTCTTTTGTGTTGTGTCGTATGTACGGACGGGACCCTGCGCGCGGATTGCTCGCTGCGCGCTGTGAGTGAACGGTGAGCAGACTTCAATACGGTCGAGGGAATCGAATCGAGGGTGCGACCGGCGCCTGCGGCCAAGACCTGTTCGCTCTCCCAAGGGAGGCAACCATGACTCTGCAACGCTTGCTGGCGGCCGTGGTCATCACCTGCGCCGCCGCGTTCGCCGGATCGGGGGCCGCGCGGGCAGACGATCCCCGACCTGCTTCACGCTCGCGGCGGCCGCGCTCACCGGGCCGACAGCGACGGATCTCAGTCTCGACGTGACGGCGGCACAGGGCTGTGCGGCCGTCACTGCTTTGAAGCACGTGCAGATCAAGACCTACACCGCCGCCGGGAAGCTCGGCGGAGTGGAGAACCGGGACGACGTGACACCGCCGATCGCGCTCGCACGCGTGGACCGCGGCCTGCGGATCGAGGTTCAGGCGCTCGTCCAGACCGGCGACCCGGCACGCACGTACGTTCTGCGCGACAGCACGACGTCGCGCCTGCGTCCCGATCTCGCCGTCAAGGTGCTCGACCCGCCGCGCCAGACGCTGAGGACAGAGTCGACGACAGTCAAGGCCGAGGTCAGCGAGCTGAACGGCGACGTGGGCGCCACGGCAACCGTTGGCCTCGCGGGCCCGGTCGGCCCGCTCACGGATCCCGTCACGGTGACGGTGCCGGCGCACGGGACAGTGCCTGTGACGTTCTCGAACGTCGCGCTGACAGAACCGGTGACAACCGAGCTGCGCGCGTTCGTCCAGGACGCGGCGCCGGTCGAGTACGACGCCGCCAACGACGTGAACGACATGCATCCGTTCACGATCGACGTGACGAAGAACGCCGTCGACCCTTCCACGCAACTCGTTGCGAGCCTGACCGGCTACGGGGGGCAACTCAACGCGCATCTCGAGGCGCTCATCACCCAGCCACCGGCGACGAACCTGCCGGATCTCGAGGCGAAGGTGGACGCGTTGCACCTCCAGCTCGTCCGGATCTTCTTCAACGAGAACTGGGAGTGGAACGCCGACGGCACGCATCGCGACGACTGGCCCGGCAACCTGGCGTCGTTCAAGGACGTCGTCCGCATGGCGAACGATGCAGGTGCGACGATCGTCATTGCCTATCAGACGACGACGTTCGCCAAGACGAAACCAGACGTCTACATGGCGCGCTTCGCCGATCTCCTGCACGAGCTTGTCGTCGGCGATCACTACACGAACGTTCGCTGGATCTCGATAGGCAACGAACCGAACTCGACGAACCTGACGCTGCCGCAGTACGAGGCGATCTACCGTGCCCTCGACGCGCAGCTCCGGGTTCAGGGAATTCGCGGTCAAGTCGACCTGATGGGCGGAGACCTCGTTCAGAACACGGAGGACACTCCGAGTGGGCATCGGGCCTGGTTCGACTACATGGTCGGGCACATGAACGACGTTCTCGACGGCTGGTCGGAGCACATCTACTGGCAGTACGACCAGCCGGCGCGCATGGAGGAGCGGCTGAAGGACGTCGCGTATCTGACGCAGCAGGAGCTTCCGCCTGATGCGCGGAAGCCGACCTTCATCATGGAGTTCGGCGTCCGCGGCGTGACGAGTTGCGCCGGGAAGCCGGACCTGAAGAACGCGTACTACCCCGACGGCTGCCAGGACATGCGGCGCATGCCGCTGGCGGCGTTCCACAAGCTCTCGTTTCTCATCGAATCCGCGCAGCTCGGCTTCGACGGCGCAGCAGTCTGGGACGTCTATTGGAGCACCTACGACCGAACGAAGAACAACCAGTCCTTCTGGATGATCGGCCCGCCCGACGAGGGCTGGGCGCTTTACCCGTCCTATTACGCGCTCCAGCTGCTCCTGGGCACGACCGCGAAGGGCTGGCAGGTCGACCGCGTTCAGCCGTGGACGGCCGGCGACGCGGCCGAGCCGATCGCGAATCAGGACGCCGGCACATGGGCCTGGGACTCACCCGAGCAGGAGCTGACGTCCTATATCGGTCCAGGCGGATTGATGACGATCGCGGGCCTCGACACGAACGGCCGTAATCTCGTCGCACCGAACGGACAGTCGTCGGACTACAGCATCGGCGGGCTGCCGAAGAACACGACGTTCACGCTCGCCGAATGGAACGCGAACGGCGACGGGACGAACTCGATCGTCGGGACGGTGAACACGGGTGAGGCCGGCGTCGCGCGGTTCTCGGTCCCACTGACCGCCGCATTCGTATTGACGACGGTGCCGATGTCGTAGACCCGTCGAGCTACGGATGCGCATGAGGACGCTACGCGCGGATGTCCGTGCCCTCGGCCGCCTCACCGCCCTCCTGCCGGCGCAGCGGCGGCAGGCGAGTCGAGGATCGTGTCGACGAGCACGGCGAGCGCGTCGACGCACGGCTTCGGTATGTCCGCCAGCGCGGCACGAGCGGCATCGGATGCACTCGCGTAGAGCGCCTCGCTCGCGATCTTTGTTTGGCCGTCGCTGAGATCGTCTCGGATCTGGTAGGCGAGCCCGAGCGCCATTCCGAAACGCGCGAGCCCACGGCCGTCGACGCCCGCTACGAGCGCCCCGAGCGAGGTCGCGGCGGCGAAGAGCGATCCTGTCTTCTCTGCAGCGACGTCGAGATAGCGCTTCGTCGTCATCGCGTCGCCCGCCAGCTCCTCGAGTTGGCCGAGACAGCACCGCCGCGCGCCATCGCTCAACGCCGCGACACAGCCGGCGTAGCGCTCCCGCGGCACCCTGCTGAGCACGTCGAAAGCGCCGATGATCAGCAGGTCGCCGACCACAAGCGCGCGGTCGCGACCGAGCGCGACGTGCAGCGCGAGCGCCCCACGGCGCCTCTCTGCTTCGTCGATGATGTCGTCGTGGACGAGCGATGCGAGATGCAGCAGCTCGATCGACACCGCCGCGGGGACGAGCGCGTCGGCGGTCGCGCCGAGCGAAGAACCTGCGGTCAGGACGAGCGTTGCGCGTAGGAGCTTCGCCTCGCCGACGAGTTCGGCCGTCTCACGGCCGCCGCAACGCGACGCGACGTCTCGAAGCTCGGCACGGCACGCGTCGAGCTGCGAGCGATGGCGCGAGGGCGGCATGACAGAGATAAGCATCGCACTCGAGCGCGGAGTGGGCTTCCTGCTCGCGAGTCAGGGCAACGACGGCCTCTGGCGCGACTTCCTCACACCGGCCGGGGAGGCGTCGGAGTGGCCGACCGGCGTCGTCGCGACCGCGCTCCACACGGCCGGCGCCGACGCGGGCGCTCTCGCGCGCGCCGGCGCGGCGCTCGTCGAGCGGCAGAACGGCGACGGCGGTTGGGGCTACCACGAGGACGTCCCGAGCGACGCCGACTCGACCGCTTGCGTGCTCCTCTTCCTCGAGCGCCTGAAGGCGGGCGACGACGTCTGCGGCCGCGCGGCTGGACTGCTCGTTGCGCACCAGCGCGAGAGCGGCGGCGTCGCGACGTATCGCGAGCCGGGACCGATTCGCACGTACATGGGCGTTGGGCGGTGGCTGCGCTTCCGCGGCTGGTGCAGCCCGCACACCGAGGTGACCGCGACGGCGGGCCGCGCGCTCGACCGGATCGCGCCCGACGCGGCCCGTGCCGCGTGGCGGTACGTTCGCCTGCTTCAGGGCGCGGACGGCAGCTGGCAGCCGTACTGGTGGATCTCGCCCCACTACGCCACCCTGCAGGCCGTGGCGCTCGCGGACGCGCTCGGCGAGCGCGAACCGATACTGCGAGCGTGCGGATGGGTCGCCGGGCGCCGGCAGAAGGACGGTGCCTTCGCCACTGCGCTCTCGCTCTCGATCCTTCTGCACGCGCGGGCGCCGCGCGTGTGCGCCGAGCGGTTGGCCTCGTGCCTCGCCGCCCTCCAGGACGGCGACGGCGGCTGGCCGAGCGAGCCGATCATGCGGATCCCGCTCCCCGGCGATCTGGACCCGGACCGGCTGCGCTTGGTGCGGATCGGCGGCCCCGGGATCGTCGTCGGCGATCAACACCGGACGTTCACCTCGGCCGCCTGTGTCGCCGCGCTCGCGCACGCAGCTCGATCTGATTGACACATTGCCCGACTGGTATTAGCGTCCCGGCAACCGAGCGGAAGGGGGAAATCCGCAATGCTCGACGACCTGAAGCGAGCGCTCGTCCGCGCGCAGGGCGACTACGGCTTCTACATCGACTGCCAGACGAATCCGGCAGTTGCGCTCGCCGGCTACGACCTGACACCGGGCGAGCGATCGGCGCTGACCGACTCCGAGAAGCTGTCCGACATGCTGATGCGCGGGATCGGAATCCTCGAACTGCGTCCCAGCCTCACCGTCAAGATCTCCGGCAAGCACGACTGGGTGAACGCGACGAAGAAGACGACGAAGATGGAGGCGGACGAACGCGAGGCGGACATCGCGACCGAGGTCTCGGCGATCAGACAGGCGCAGACGCTCGAGCAGCGCACCGGAGCGACGCTCCGGTTGATGGAACTCATCGGTTGAGCGACGCCGACACGGCGGCCCGGATGGTCTGGCCGTTCGACATCGGGATCGTCGGCACCGGGATCGTCGGCGCGCACCAGCTCACGCGTGAAGCGGAGGAGGTGATCCGTCGCTGTACGCGCACGTTCGTCATCGACTCGGGCTACGGGATCCCCGAGTACCTCGAGACGCTGAGCCCGAGCGTCACGGAGCTCGGGACGCTGTACGAGCCGGGCAAGGATCGCCTGCCGACGTACCGGCGCATGGCCGCCGCGGTCGTCGCGGCCGCGGTCGACGGACCCGCCTGTGTGCCTGGCGACGTACGGCCATCCGTGGGTGTATTGCTACCCGACGACTCTGATCACGCGTGCGGCGCCGCTCCTCGGCCTGCACGTCGAGGTCTTCCCCGGCGTCTCGTCCTTCGACACGCTCCTCGTCGACCTCGGCACGGACATCGCGCTCCACGGCGTGCAGATGTATGAGGCCACCGACCTTCTGCTGCGACGGCGGCCGATCCAGAGCGACGTCACATGCATCATCTGGCAGCCGACGGTCGTCGGCGATCCGACCTATCCCGCGGGGCCGTACACCGATCGAGCAGTTCCGGCCGCTGCAGGACTACCTGCTTCGCTTCTACCCGCCCGAGCACGAGGTCTCGATCGTGACGACGAAGACGCATCCGCTCGCACGCTCGGTCGTTCAACGGCTGCAGCTCGGCGAGCTCGCGACGGAGCTCGAGCGTGCGCCCAAGGTGGGGACGCTCTACGTCCCGCCGCTCGGCGAGCGGCCGGTGGAGGACGACGACCTGCTCGAGGTCATGCGTGACGCGCGGGCTCCGACGGCACGCCCGCATAGCGCTGGATGAAGAAGAGGAACGGCGCTTGAGGCCCGGCGCAGAGCGCGAGCCCGGCCGAGAGACAGCCCGCAGCTTCCTCCGCCGCGGCGGTGATCGCGTTCGACTCGACTGCGCGATCGAACGATCCTGCGGCGAGCAGCACGCCGTTGAGCGAGCGGTGCCGTGCGTCGTCGCAGAGGTCGACGAGGTCGTCGATGCGCCACATCGCCTCGCCGAGCTGCACTCCCGCGACTCCCGCCTGGCCGCACGCGAGCGTCTCGATGATCTGGAACGGGAGCACGGACGTCAGGCGTGAGGACTCGAGGAGCAGCGCGAGCGGCGATCCGTCCGCGCCGGCGACCGAGCGGTACTCCGCCTCGAGTGCCGCGACGAGCTGTGCGCCGACGTCGCGGCGCAGTGTTCGCCCTGCATCGCCCGGACGGACCGTGTGCAGCAACTCGAAGAACACCTCCACGATCTCGACCGTGAACGCCACGCTCGGGTCGGCTGCGAGCGAGCGCGGGAGTGCCGCGCGAAGCCAGCCGCGGTCGCGAGGCTTGTCCGCCGCCTCGGCGAGGTCGTGGCTCTGCACGAGCTCGAGCACGGCGAGGCCCGTCTCGGTGTCCTCGTCGCAGAGGCTGTCGACGAGGCCGATACCGAGGTTGAACGTCGCGCAGACGAGCTCCGCGTCTCGCGCGTCCGGCGCGAGCAGACGCGCGGTCGCTGCGCCGAACGCGAGTGCGCCGCCGAGCCGTGCGGCATCTGCATCGTCTCCGAACTCGACCGTGAGCTCCGCGCCGGCGGACGGGTAGGCCAGCCGGACGAGAGGTGGCAGCAGTCGCGCACCGGTCTCCCATGCCTCGTCGGCAGCGACCCTGAGCGCGTCCGCTGTAAGCAGGAGCCCGTGGGACCCGAGCGCCTCCTCGAGCTCGCGGACCACCGCGTTGCCTATCGCCTGCTCGCTTCCCACCGGGATCTCCACTCCGAGGGCGATCTTCGCACTGCGGTGGCAGCGTCTACGAGTGCAACGTAGTCCAGGTCGCGGACCCGGTGCACGAATAGCTCGTGCCCGCACCAGTGACCGAGGAGGTGACGTCGTATCTTCCTTCTGCGTGGCCGCCTGCGGAGAAGTGTGCCGTCATCACGATCTTCGTGCTCGAGGTGAGGCCTGAGTGGTTGTCGCGCGTGTTGCCGCCGTTGAGGTGCCAGGAGCCGTCGGATCCGACCGGAAAGTCGAAGGCTCCGGTCTCGAAGCCTTCGAAGCTGAATTCGTGCGATGGGGTGCACGTCTCGATGACCGCGGCACCGATGATGTTCGTGAGATTCTTCCGGTCACCCTGCACGTCGAACGAGAGCGGTCGACCCTCGTCGTCCCCTGATAGTGGCCGGGGATCGGGAAGTTGTCCCCGATCGTCGTGGTCGTCGGCTCAGTCGTGGTCGTCGGCTCAGTCGCCGTCACCGTCTTCGTCGTGGTCACGGTCCGCGGAACGGCCTTGCGGACCACGCGCCCGGCCACGCAGTCAAGACCCACCCTCCTGTAGGCGGCCCGGTTCTGGACAGCGCATCTGTCCCCCACTCTGACGCAGAGATGCCTGCCCGCGACCGTCACCGGCCTGCAAGCGTTCGGGCTGGTCGCGAGCGCAGCGGTCGTCAGACCAGCCGACAATGCCACGACGACTCCGCAGACAAGCAGAAGGCCCCGAAGGAACGTCCCCTGCCGCACTGAGACCCTGCTTCGCCGCATCGGGACCCTGCCTCGCGTAGCCCTGCCTCGCCGTAGGCCGTAGCGCGATCATTCGCGAATACCATCACTCCCTGTTGCGGCTCAACGTCGCAGCGAAAGGAAGGGGCCGCTTCCGCGGCCCCTTCCTTTGCACAGAACACTTCGTGTAGGACTACGAGCAGCCCGTG
>CAWCCJ010000019.1:0-21807 GCA_963794045.1 uncultured Actinomycetes bacterium | reverse complement strand
CGCTCGATGACGCCTCCGTCCAATAGCTTATTAGTGGCACCTCCGCAGTGGGGAGGGGCAACCATGGATAATGGCGCGGGCGCAGATCGTCTCCGCCGACCGGCTCGGCTGCGACATCGACGTGGTTGATGCGTCCATGGGCGCAACAATGTCGATTTCGCACGCGGGGTCGAGGGCAAGCAGTATGGCAAGCAGGAGCCTGCCCTGTTCGGCTGGGGCGCGCTTCGCGCTCTCCTTCGCCCGCGGACAGTGTGGCAGATCGTCGCGCACCGACTAGTACGCAAACGGGTATCTCAGTCAAGGGCTCGCCCGACAAACTGAGCACGACGCTGGCGGCGCACGACCTGCCGGATGGCATGGAGCCTAGCACACGGCCAACTCACCGAGCTTCTCGTGGCCCTGGGAAGGGCGCCTCACGCCGAGGCCGGACCAGACCCGCACACGCGCGGCTCGTCCGCTACGTGTGGCGGTCGGCATACTCTCGTCCTGTACCTGCTTGTCAACCCGCTGATCGTCTTTGATGCCAGGTGCATGGTGGATGCAGGGAATCTCTTGGGCGTGCTGCAGCGAGGAGGGCATGTGTCTTACCGAGGAGGTAACTCGCAGCCGCCAACCTCTCGCTCACCATCTTGCTTACCTCTCAATGCAGCTCAGCTTGCAGCTGATGGACTTGCTCGGAGTGAAGGGCGTGGGGCAGGTACCGGACCATCGTGGCGGCGCCTGCGGGACGCTGTCGTCTTGACGCGCTCTCCACTTTCGGGTGCAAGGACATCCAGATGCCGGCCACGCCCTGAGCGTGTCTGGTGCGCGATCGGACGAAGGCGCGATCCCTGCACGGTTCGACTACGACGCACAGCGTCGACCACGCTGATCGAGCTGCTCGGCGCGGGCGGCGGACGCGAGCCTGCTCTCGCGGGCGGCAGATTCGCCTTCTGCATCGCGCGCCCGGAGAAGCTCGTCGACATCGGGCGCCTCTCCGATCTGGCCTACGTAGGGACGGCGGCACGCACACGACCACTCGGCGCGCTCACCCGGCATGCCGCGGGGTCTGTGTCCGATGCGCTTAGCTCGCCGTAGATCTCATCGTGTCGCACACGGGCCGGTCGGCGACCCCCGGCGCGGCACCGCGGGACGCTCGGCGGGAGCGTGTCGCACGGCGACCCCCGCCGCGCACAACATCTCTGCCGTGGCAGCGGCTCCGCGCTGGGCGCCAGCTCTGTCGCACGGTGGAGGGGCGGCGAGCCGGGTCATCCCGTCGGCGGAGTTCTTCGCGGGCGCGTGTCGGACGGTGCTCACGCCGGACCAGGTGCTCGTCGAGGCTCGCGCTCCTGAAGCTGCGCCGTCCACTAGGGTCAAGGTGAGACCCGCGGTGCACAGGGACTGGGTGATGGTCGGTGTCGCGGTGCTCGTGCACCGCCAGACCATGCCTTGTGGTGGGCGCATCCTCGGGCTTGTTAATACATGGGCGTGCCACGCTGCTCCGCGCGCTGGCGGGCAGCGGTGCGCTTGCCCATGCCGCGACGCACCAACCACTGATGCGAACCCGAGCCGCCGCGGAGCACCAGGTGGTCGTCTGAGTACCGGGCTCACCTCGCGCGGAGGCCATGCCCGCCGGTGCAGCAGGCGCTCGGGAACTCGAAGTCGCCGGCAGCCAGCGGAGCGGGAAGCTTGACTTGTCGGATGGCTTCAAGTTTCAATATTGGCTGGTTGTTCGAGCGCGGATCTGCAACGCGTCGCCGGCTGTTCTCTCGCATCTATGAGAACTGGTGCGGCTAGCGCCTGTTGCGCTATCGCGTTGATCGTCTACAGTGTCTGCGCCCCTCGAGGCGGGCGTTTGCTTTTCGTTGCTCACCACCGGAGGTGGATCGCGGCGGTGCAGTCGGCCGCGCAGCATCGGACAGGCACCACGCCGATGACGTAGGGCTGCAACTCCTTCCGGTGCACCGAACTCGAGCTCGGGACGCCAGCCTTGTCGAGGCCGACTGATCCCGAGCAGCGGCAATGTCCTGAGCATCGGCGCCGACGCCGGTGTGAGGCAGCCGGAGCATGTCGACCTCGTGCTCGATAGTGCGCGCAGTTGATGTAGACCTTTCTCAACAGTGGTTGAATATTTCTCGGGAACTTTTCTGCGTCGCGAACCCAATGAGAGTTGTCCGGAGCGGCTGCTACTCCTTCCACCGGTGACTGTTCCGCCTTGGCCATCGCCTCGAGCAGCGCCGCCTGCGTGCGCGGCGGCGTGCTCTATCTCGTCGGCGAGCAGATGTTTGTGAAGTATCGTCCTCAACTTCGTCTCGCCCGCCGTGGGTCATGTTCTCGCCGACCGTGGGCGTCTTGCTTTTCTGGACGCGGTTGAAGCTGTGGGGCCGAGGACGTAGCGGTCGCGCGCCCGAGCAGTGCTCGGCGGTTCCGGCTCTCCACAGTATAGGTGACGTCATCGCCGCCATGAGGAGGAGCTTCGACCGCTGATGCCATGCTCGCCGACCAACTTCGCGCGCTCTCGGTGTCGCCGAGGGTCACTCACCAGCCAACTGGCTCCTCTACAGTTGCTCCTAGGCGTTCCCGAAGACGATAGTCGGCATGCTGTTGGCGGGAGTTTCAACCGCCAATTCGGACCATGTGCGCATTCGGTGCTCGCGACCGCGGCCTGCGTAGATCTGCCTTGTGCGGAGCTTCGTCGTCGCAAGCTGATCATCATCGGCGCGTTTGCGTTCCTCCTGTCGGATGCTCGGCCCGTGGACATGCGTCTGCGTGGCCACCGCGAGTGTCGAACTTTGTGCAGAAGTGCGGGTGGACTACGGGTCCGACTTCGGGATCTACGCCGCGCTGTTCGCCGGTTTGCTGATCTTGTGTTCGAGCTCCTGCCGTCCGCTCCGGCCCTCCATGCGCGGCTGGCGCACGGCGGCTCATCACCGCGATCCTCGGTTTGTTCGTCTGGCACTCTGCCGCGCTCGTCAAGCTGATCGCAGCAGGACCAGTTCCAGACACGGTGGGCCTGGGTCGGCTTCGCGATCGCGCTGTTCGTCATGCTCGTCGCCCTTCTCCAGCGTTGTGGGGCAGGCGCGGGACGCGACGAGCCGGTGCCCGCCGCTCGGCGGCTCACATGGCCGTACCTGACGAGGGCGGTGGTCCGGCGGCTCGGGGCACGCGGCGCACTATCCTCGCATCGACAACTAATAGGGGCCACCGGTCTCGACGTGGTCGGCTCCGGTTCGAGATCGGCTTGGCCTCGTAAAACAACCGGCACAAACGCAAGTGCGAAGAACGATCTCGCACTCGCCGCCTAGTCAAGGCTAGGTAAGGCGACGTCCGCACTTGGATCTCGCCCGACGGCCGGTTCGCGGACGACCTACCGGCGGGCCAGCCCTCCTGAAATGTCGCGCCTCGGGCGAGTGGCTCTCCCTTGGCGCCTGAGCCCGATCGTTGGCGCCCCGTTCCCGGCCTCGGGCCGAACCGGGTGGGACGTCGCCTTACCTAGCCTTGACTAGGCGGCGAGTGCGAGATCGTTCTTCGCACTTGCGTTTGTGCCGGTTGTTTTACGAGGCCGACCGGCGACCTCGGCTCGCTGCTCGACCGGAGAACCGACCACGTCGAGACCTGGTCGCCCCCGTATGTTGTCGATCAAGGATAGCTGTGCAAGGAAGCGAGCGACGCTCGTCTCAGCGATCCGGCCGCGTGCCCCGACCGCCGGGACCACCGCCCTCGTCAGGTGGGCGGTGTCTGACCGCCGGATGGAGCGGCGGGCACCGGCTCGTCGCGTCCGCGCCTGCCCCAGCGATGCCGGACGCGGAGAAGGGCGACGAGCATGACGAACAGCGCGATCGCGAAGCCGACCCAGGCCCACCGTGTCTGGAACTCGTTGTCCTCGATCAGCTTGACGAGCGCGCAGAGTGCCAGACCGACACCGAGGATCGCGGTGATGACCGCGGTCGGCCAGCCGCGCATCGAGAGCCGGGGCCAGAGGACGGGCAGGAGCTCGAACACGAGGATCGCGACCGCGAACAGCGCGGCGTAGATCCCGAAGTCGGAGCCCTCGTAACCGGTCGTCCACCCGCACTTGCGCGACCCGACGCTCGCGGTGGCCACGCAGACGCGTGTCCACGGGCCGAGCATCGACAGGAGGAACGCGAACGCGCCGATGATGATCAGCTTCGAGCCGAGCGGCCGGTTCCAGAAGCTCCGCACGAGGCAGGAGTCTACGCAGGCCGCGGTCGCGAGCACGCGATGCGCACATCGTGCCCCGATTGGCGGTTGAGAACTCCCGCCGACATGCCGACTATCGTCTTGGGGACACCAGAGCAACTGCGAGGAGGACGGTCGGCGTGCCCATTACGTATCAGTACGAGACCCTGGCGACGCTCCGAGAGCGCGCGAAGTACGAGGTCGGCAAGGTCGTCGTGGGTCAGGGCCGCGCGGTCGAGCTCCTGCTCATCGCGGCGATGGCGCGTGGCCACGTGCTCCTGGAGGGCCCTCCCGGAACCGCCAAGACACTGCTCGGGCGCGCGACCGCCTACGTCCTCGGGGCCGACTTCAACCGCGTCCAGTTCACGCCGGACACGACGCCCACGGAGCTCGTCGGCGAGAACATCACCCGCGCCGGCGAGACGAAGTTCATCCAGGGGACGATCTTCACGAACGTCCTGCTCGCCGACGAGATCAACCGCACGCCGCCGCGCACGCAGGCGGCGCTGCTCGAGGCGATGGCCGAGCGGAGCGTCACCGTCGAGGGCCGGGTCCACCGGCTCCCCGACCCGTTCCTCGTGATCGCGACGCAGAACCCGTTCGAGCAGGAAGGCGTGTTCCCGCTCCCGGAGTCGAACCTCGACCGGTTCCTGTTCAAGGTCTACATCGACTACACGGACCTCGAGCACGAGGTCGACATGCTCCGGCTGCCGCACACGGGCGTCACGCCCGACATGCTCGGGGAGATCATGCCGCTGCTCGGGATCGTCGGCCTCGACAAGGCTCGCGTCGAGCTCGACGCGACGATCGTGCCGGAAGAGGTCGCCCGCTACGTCGTCGGCGTGGTGCGGAAGACGCGCGTGCTCGAGGGCGTCATGCTAGGCGCGAGCTCGCGCGCCGCGATCCACCTGATGAGCGCGACGAAGGCGAACGCCCGCCTCGAGGGGCGCGACACCGTGACGATCGAGGACGTCCGCACGATGGCGCAGTACGTGCTGCCGCACCGTCTCATCATCGAGGACGACAACGTTTCGCCGGCGGACGCGCTGCAGATCGCGCTCGACCAGCCGATCCTGTCGGAGCCGTAGAAGTGCGGGTCGACCCCGCTCCCGCTACGGCCTCCGCAACTCAGTTCCGATCGCCTGCTCGAGCGCCCGGCTGGCGATCACCTGCGCGAGGTGAGCCCGGTACTCGGACGAGCCCGCCTGGTCGCTCGGCGGCTCGGTCCCGTCGGTGACATGCGCCGCGGCGTCCGCGGCCGTCGCCCCGCCCGCAAGCGCGTCTTCCGCCGCCTTCGCGCGGAGCGGCGTCGCGCCCATGTTGACGAGCCCGATCGAGGCGCCGGCCACCGAGCCGTTGTCGCGGTGCACGAGCGCCGCGACGCCGACCGTCGCCCAGTCCTGCGCACGGCGGTTCGCCTTGACGTACGCCCACCCCGTCGACGCGCCGAGCTTCGGGACGCGCGCCTCGACGAGCACCTCGTCCGGCATGAGCGCCGTCTCGAACACGCCCGTGAAGAACTCCGCCGCCGGGATGACCGCGCTCGCCGCCCTTTCCGCGTGCGACGAGCTCGGCGCCGAGCGCGAGCATCACGGCGGGCATGTCCGATGCCGGATCGCCGTGCGAGAGCGTCCCGCCGAGCGTCCCGCGGTGCCGCACCTGCGGATCGCCGATCTGGCCGGCCGTGTGCGACACGATCGGGCATTGCTCGGCGAGCAGCGCATCGGACGCGACCGCGGCATGCCGCGTGAGCGCGCCGATCGCGATGTGCGTGCCGCCGTCCTTCACGTAGGCCAGATCGGAGAGGCGCCCGATGTCGACGAGCTTCTCCGGGCGCGCGATCCGGAGCTTGAGCGCAGGGATCAGCGAATGCCCGCCCGCGAGCAGCTTCGCGTCCCCGCCGCCCGCGCCGAGCAGCTCGATCGCGTGGTCGACGCTGTCGGCAACGTCGTAGTCGAACCGTGCAGGGATCACGCCTTCGCCTCCTCGATCGCGCGCCAGACACGCTCGGGCGTGGCCGGCATCTGGATGTCCTTCACCCCGAGAGTGGAGAGCGCGTCGACGACGGCGTTGATCACCGCAGGCGCCGCCGCGATCGTCCCGGTCTCCCCCACGCCCTTCACTCCGAGCGGGTTCGTCGGGCTCGGGCTCTCCGTCCGGTCGAGCTCGAACGACGGGAGCTCGGCCGCCGAGGGCACGAGGTACGTGACGAGGTTCGCCGTCTGGAGGTTGCCCTCCTCGTCGTACATGCCCTCCTCGTACAGCGCCGTCGAGATTCCCTGCGTGATCCCGCCGTGCACCTGGCCGTCGACGATCAGCGGGTTGACGACCGTCCCGACGTCGTCGACCGCGACGTAGCGGACGAGCCGCGCGTCGCCGGTCTCGGTGTCCACCTCGACGACCGACGCATGAGCGCCTCCGGGCCACGAGAAGTTCGGTGGGTCGTACACGGCCGTGCCCTCGAGCCCCGGCTCCATGCCGTCCGGCAGGTCGTGCGCCGCGAATGCAGCCCACGCGGTCGCCGCCAGCGTCATCTCCTTGTCGGGCGAGCCCTTCACGGTGAAGGTCCCGTTCGCGTACTCGAGGTCTTCGGCCGCGACCTCGAGCTGGTGCGCGACGATCTGCCGCGCCTTCTCGATCACCTTGTCCGCGGCGAAGGACAGCGCGACTCCGCCGACGGCCAGGCTCCGGCTGCCATACGTGTCGAGCCCAGCGTGCGAGATCGACGTGTCGCCGTGGAGCACGTCGACCGCGTCGATGTCGCAGCCGAGCCGGTCGGCGACGATCTGCGCCCACGCCGTCTCGTGACCCTGCCCGTGCGGCGAGGTGCCGCTGATGACCTGGACGGAGCCGGTCGGCAGGTAGCGGATCGTGGCCTGCTCCCAGCCGCCGGCGGCATAGCGGATCGCGCCGAGGATCCGCGAAGGCGCAAGGCCGCACATCTCGTGGTACGTCGAGAAGCCGACGCCGAGCTGCTTCGCGCTGCCGTTCTCGCGCCGCTTCGCCTGCTCCGCGCGGAAGGCGTCGAGGTCGAGCAGCTCGAGCAGCTTGTCGAGCGACGCGCCGTAGTCGCCCGAGTCGACCGTCAGCCCGGACGCGAGCGTGTGCGGGAACTCCTTGATGAAGTTCTTGCGGCGGAGCTCGAGCTTGTCCATCCCGAGCTCGCCGGCGAGGGCGTCCATCGTCCGCTCGATGACGTACGTCGCCTCGGGCCGCCCCGCACCCCGGTACGCGTCCGTGGGGGTCGTGTTCGTGAAGACGCCCGTGAACTCGACGCTGTAGTTCGGGATCGCGTACGGCCCCGCGTAGATCCAGGCGCCGAGCAGCGGGATCCCCGGCGTCACGAGCTGGAGATAGGCCCCCATCGCGGCGGTCACGCGCGCCCTGCAGTGCGTGATCGTGCCGTCCTGCGTCGCCGCGAGCGTGTACTCGGTGACGAAGTCGCGGCCGTGGATCGTCGCGAGGTAGTTCTCCGAGCGCTCCTCCGTCCACTTCACGGGCCGGTTCAGGCGGCGCGCGAGCGCGATCGCGAGGAGATCCTCGGCGTAGACGTCGAGCTTCGACCCGAAGCCGCCGCCGACGTCCGGCGCCACGACGCGGACCTTCGTCTCGCTCATCCCGAGCGTCGCCGCCGCGAGGAGCCGCAGGATGTGCGGAACCTGCGTGGCGGCGTACAGGGTCATGTCGTCGTTCGGCCCGGGGACGGCGAGCACCACGCGCGGCTCCATCGCGTTCGGGATCAGCCGCGGCTGGTAGTACGTCCGCGTCACGACGACGTCGGCGTCCTCGACCTTCTGCCCGGTCGCGTCGGTCTCGAGCCTCCAGACGTAGCACTCGTTCGTGTCGAGGTCCGGGTGCGCGAGCGGCGCGCCGTCGGCGAGCGCCTTCGCCACGTCGACGATCGCGTCCAGCGGCTCGTAGTCGACCTCGACGAGCTCCGCGGCGTCCTTCGCCTGCGCGCGCGTCTCGGCGATCACGACCGCGACGCCGTCGCCCTGGTAGCGCGCCGTGTCGGTGAGCGGGTAGTGCGGCGGGTTCTTCATGTCCTCGGTGACCGGCCAGGCGCACGGCATCGCGGCCTTCCAGTCGTCGTGCAGGTCGGCGGCGGAGAATGCAGCGACGACGCCGTCGGCCTTCCGCGCTGCGTCGAGGTCGATGCTCTTGACGCGGGCGTGCGCGTACGGGCTGCGCACGACGACCATGCAGACGGTCCCGGACCGGCGCCATGTTGTCGACGTACGTCCCGCGGCCCGTGAGGAGGGACGCGTCCTCGCGGCGCTTGACGGGTGAGCCGATGTAGGCCGTCTTCTCGCGCTCGGTGGCGCCTCACGACGACCTCCCCATTGCGCCTGCCGCCGCCTGGACGGCAACGACGATGTTGTGGTACCCGGTGCAGCGACAGAGGTTGCCCTCGAGCCCCTCGCGGATCGCGGCCTCGCTGGTCGCCTCGCCGTGCTCGATCAGCGACACCGCCGCCATCACCATGCCCGGCGTGCAGTACCCGCACTGGAGCGCGTGGTGATCGTGGAACGCCTGTTGGACCGGGTGCAGCGTCCCGTTCGTCGCCAGGCCCTCGATGGTCGTGATCTCCATCCCGTCGGCCTGGACGCCGAGCATCGTGCACGACTTGACGGACTCGCCGTCGACGAGCACGGTGCACGCCCCGCACGACGAGGTGTCGCACCCGACATTCGTCCCCGTCAGCCGCAAGCGGTCGCGGAGGACGTAGACGAGCAGCTCACGCGGCTCGAGCTCGAGCTCGTGCCGCGTCCCGTTCACGGTCAACGCAACCTGTCGCATCGCGATGGCCTCCCTTGTCGACTGCGCCTCTTGCCCAGCCTACTACGCCTTCCGCGCGGGTCGCCGGTGCACCAAGATGGTAGATCGACCATCTAGGCTGCCGCGATGACGGAGATCCGCGAGGTCCGAGAAGACGAGCTCGAGCGCTGGGTCGCGACGACGAAGGAGGCGCTCGACGAGGCCGACACCGTCGAGGGCTACCTCGACTGGAAGCGCCAGGCGCGCGAGACGATCTGGCTCCTCGCGACCGATCGGGGGCGCGATGTGGGCACCGCGATCGGGATCGGCGGCTGGCATTCGCCCGAGGGTGTTGCCCGCGGCGAGATTCGTGTCGTCGCGGACGCGCGCCGCCGAGAGGTCGGATCGGCGCTGCTCGGCGACCTGTCGGCTTGGGCGCGTGGGCTCGCCTACGTCGAGCTCACCGGGCCGGTGAAGGAGGACGACGACACGTCGCTCGCGTGGGCCCAGCGACGCGGTTTCGTCGAGGTCGGGACGCAACTCGATGCTCGTCCTCGACCTGACGGCGATCGAGGCGCCGCGGCTCGAGCCGCCCGAGGGCATCGAGGTGGTGACGTGGGCCGAGCGGCCGGGCGCCGAGGAGGCGATGTACGAGGTGGCCCGCGAGGCATACCCCGACGTGCCGGGCGAGGACGACGCCGTGATGGCGTCGTTCGAGGAGTGGCTCTCGATGGACATGCAGGGGGCGGGCGACCGGCCCGAGGCGACGTTCCTCGCGCTCGCGGACGGCGACGTGGTCGCCTACGCGAAGCTCTCGCTCTCGCGCGCGCGGCCGACGGTGGCAATGCACGACATGACGGGCGTCCGGCGCGGGTGGCGCGGGCGCGGGATCGCGCGCGCCCTCAAGGCGGCAGAGATCGCGTGGGCGAAGGAGAACGGGTACGAGCGGCTCGAGACGCAGAACGAGGAGCGCAACGAGCCGATCCGCCGGCTGAACGAGCGCTTCGGCTATGTCGTCACGCCGGGCTCGGTCACGGTGCGCGGGACGATCGCCTGACCTCAGGCCCGCGTTCAGAGGTCGTAGCGGAATGCCTGGCCGTTCAGGTCGTCGCCGTTCGCGGACCGGAACACGTCGGCGGCGCGGAGATCGTATTCGGGGCACCGCACGAACCCCACGCGCTCGTACAGCCGCACCGCGTCGGTGAGAAGCTCGACGGTGTGGATGCCGAGGGTCGGCGCACCGACCTCGGCGGCGCGCGCGACGCAGTGTTCCACCAGCCGCCGCCCGAGCCCGGTGCCACGCGCGCCCGGGTGCACGGCGAGCGCGCGAAAACCTGCCCACCCGGTCGGCATGTTGCTCCACCCTTCGAGCGCCACGTCGGGATAGAAGGCGATCGAGCCCACGACGCGACGCTGCTCGACCGCGACGTACGTCTCGGCGACCTCGAACCGCTCGGCGACGTGCAGGAGGTCGGCGAGGTAGGCGTCGAGGATCCACTCCCGTGCGCCGCCGCGGTACGGAGCGAGCGAGGGGGCGAAGAGTCCTGCGATCTCGTCCAGCTCGCTGCTCGAGGCCGGCCGAATGGATTCGCAGGGGTCGAGGCGCCCGAGCGCCCCGACCCTGCTTCCCGCGTCATGCGCTGCGAAGCCGGCCATCGTGCCGAACGAGATTGACACAGACGAGCGCGACGCACACGCCGGCGATCCCGACTGCCGCGCCGATGAGAGCGTCGCCCCACGCGAAGCCCTGCTCCGGTGCGCTCGCGACGGCGGACACTGCAGCCGAGGCGGCTGGGAGATCGGACGAGCGGGCATCGATGGCCGCGCGGATCGCGGGGTCGAGTGCGGCCGTCGCGGCACGCTCGCTCGCCCAGTCGTCGGCGACTGCGGCGGGAACGAGAACGACCGCGAGCACGGCGAGGACGATCAGGATCGCTGCCGGCCGGCTGAGACGGTGAAGCACGAGGACCATTTCTCCTCCTTCGTAGATACTCCCAATAGGAGTAATATATACTCCTACACGGAGCAAATGTCAACCCGGTCTCCGACAACGACCTCGTATGCGATCCTCGGCCTGCTCGCGATCCAGCCGTGGGCGACGTACGACCTCGCGAAGCTGATGCGCCGCTCGCTGCACTTCTTCTGGCCGCGGGCGGAGAGCAACCTCTACGCCGAGCCGAAGCGGCTCGTCGAGACGGGCCTTGCCCAGGCACACGAGGAGTGGAACGGAGACCGGAAGCGGACGGTCTACTCGATCACCGACCGTGGCCGCGCGGCGCTGCGGGAGTGGCTGACGACGGAGTCGGCAGCCTCGCGCCTCGAGTCCGAGCTCCACCTACGGCTGCTCTACGCCAACTACGGCTCGAAGGACGACTTGCTCGCGACGATCGACCACGTCCAGAGCGACGCCGAGGCAACGATCGAGCACTACGCGCAGCTCGGCAGCGAGTACGCGCGGGGAGAAGGGCTGTTCCCGCAGCGCATCCACGTCAACGCGCTCCTCGCGTCGCTCTCGATCGAGCAGGCGCAGGCCGCCGTCCGATGGGCCGGCTGGGCGCGCGAGGCGGTCTCGTCGTGGAAGACGACCGAGACGCCGGACGTCGACTGGGCCGTCGAGACGCTCCGACAGGCTGCCGGCGAGACCGCGGACTAGCGACGCGCCTTGAGGGCGCGCTCGATCTGGCGCTTCGCGTCGCGCTCGGCGAGATCGCGCCGCTTGTCGATCCGCTCCTTGCCGCGCGCGAGCGCGATCTCGACCTTGACGCGGCCGTCCTTGAAGTAGAGCCGCGTCGGGACGAGTGTCAGGCCCTTCTCGCGCACCTTGCCGTAGAGGGATTCGATCTCGCGCCGGTGGAGGAGCAGCTTGCGGTCGCGCTCGGGACGGTGGTTCGCGATGTTGCCGCGCGCGTACTCGGAGATCGAGGCACCGACCAGCCATGCTTCGCCGTCGCGGATCTCCGCGTAGGCCTGCGCGATCTGCGCGCCGCCGTCGCGCAACGCCTTCACCTCGGTCCCGGTCAGCTGGAGACCGGCCTCGATGCGCTCGAGGAGGTGGTAGTCGTGCCGCGCGCGGCGGTTGTCGGTGATGAGCTTCGTCCCGGGCACGCGGCGGATTGTAGGGCGCGCCGGTGGAGCCTCAGACCGCGCCGCGCGCCTCGGCGAGCCTCGGGCGAGCTCCCTCAGCATGTGCAGCGCGAAGCTCGGCTCCGTCTCCACGAGCGCGAGGAAGTCGTCGCGAGGTATCGAGACGCAGCGGACGGGCGTCGTCGCCCGCACGCGCGCGACCCGGGCGCCGTCGTCGACGAGCAGGGCGAGCTCACCGAAGAAGTCGCCCGGCCCGAGCTCGAGCTTGCCCCCGCGGAGCTCCACCTCGACGTTGCCCTCGCAGAGCACGAACATCCCGGCGCCCGGATCGCCCTCGAGCGCGAGGACCCGCCCGGCGGCGGCCCGGAGCTCGGCCGCGCGCATGGCGAGGCGCTCGAGCCCGACCTCGGTGAGGCCGGCGAACGACGCCAGGCCGCGCAGTTCGTCGACGTCCATGGCCTGTGTCTTACCAGTACCCTTCCCATGTGCGCGCGTTCGACACCTCTCTGCCGCTCTACGGCGAGGATCGCGAGCGCGGCGACCTCCGCGACTGACCGGTCGATCCGTCCGGTTCCGTCCACCACGGAGGTTTCTGTGACCGTCACGACCACCCTCGGCCTTGCGGCAGCCCTGTGCGGCGTCGCCATGGGCCTTTCCCCGCTCCTCCAGGTCCGGCACATGGTTGCCCGCGGCTCGTCCGCGGACGTCTCGCTCTCGTTCCTGCTCGTGCTCCTCGCCGGGTTCATGCTCTGGCTCGCCTACGGCGTGGCACTCGGGAACGCGCGCGCTCATCGTCTCCAACGCCGTTGCGATCACGTCGTACGCCCCCACGACGGCTGCGGTACTGAGGTTGCGCTAGTGCTCAGCGCCGCCCGTTTCGCGCGCAGCGCTCGCAGAGCGGGAACCAGGGTGGGCAGGTCCGGCCGCACGAGCGGCAGCGGCCGATCTTCCCGTCGCGCACCTCGACGGCGAGGCGCTTGACGACGCGCGTCCGCCGCAGCCCGTTCGAGCTGGGCGGCTCGCTCGATCGACACGCCGCCGACGTCCGGGTACTGGAGCGCGAACCAGCGGAGGATCGCGGCGACGCGCCCCGCCTCCTCCGCCTCCTCCAGGCTGGCGTCCCGGAGCCGCGAGGTGTCGAGCAGGAACTGAAGGAGCGGCCGTTGCGCCCGGTCGCCGGAAACGGCAAGCGCGAGGACGCCGAGCAGCTCGGCGCCGTCCGGGTCGACGGGCGCATTGGCGAGCCGCCACGTGTCGTCCAGCTCCAGGCGGCGGCCGCGCTCGCGCAGATGGCGCTGGACGACGGCCAGCCGGCCGCGGATCGGCTGGAGCGACTCGACGGCGAGCCAGCTCTCGTGCGCCCACTCGCGGGTCGCGACGCGGTGCCATGCCCCGAGCGCCGCGTCGAGGTCACGCGGGTCGTCGACGCCGAGGTCGCCGAGCCGCGGCCCGATCCGCGCCTCGTCGACGATGCGGTAGCCACGGTGCCCCTCGGGCAGCTCCACGTGCGGCTCGAGGGCGGACTCGACGAGATCCGGGTCGGCGCTCGCCCACGGGATGCCGACGAGCACCCCGACGTGACCGCGCTCGACGAGCCCGAACCTGCCCGCCCGGCCGGCGATCTGGGCGACCTCCCACGGCAGCAGGTCACGTCGCTGCTCGCCGTCGAACTTCGTCGTCTCCGCGAAGAGCAGCGTCTCGCAGGGCAGGTTGACGCCGTGACCGAGCACGTCGGTCGCAACGCACGACCTCGGCAGAGCCCGCGAGGAAGCGGTCGATCTCCTCGCGCCGCGAGGCCAGGGGCATCGCGCCGTACAGCACCGCGACCCGACCCGGGTGCAGCCGGTCGATCTCGCCCGCGAGCGCGAGCACCGCCTTGCGGCTGAACGCGACGACGACCGTGCCCGGCGTCAGCGCTCGCAACGCCGTGCACCGACGAACTCGAGCGGCAGCTTCCGCTCGTGGACGCGGAGCTCCGCGTCCGGGAAGGCCCGGCGCACGAGCGGCAGCGCGTCGAGCGCGCCGAGCAGCCGGATGTGGCGGTACTCGCCGCGCGAGGAGCAGCTCCGTCCAGGCAGCGCCGCGCTCCTCGTCGTCGGCCCACTGCACCTCGTCGAGCACGAGCACCTCCCCCGCTCCGGGGCCATCTCGACCGTGCAGCAGATGATCGGTGCGTGCTCGTTGACCCGTTCCTCTCCGGTGACGAGGCCGACCTTCTCGGCGCCGAGCTGGGCCGCGAGCCGGCGGTGAGCCTCCTGCGCGAGCATCCGCAGCGGGCCGGCGTAGACGCCGCGGCCGTGCTCGGCGAGAAACGCGAGGGCGTCGTGCGTCTTGCCGGAGTTCGTCGGGCCGAGGTGCGCGACGACGGTCTCGGGAGCTGTCCGCCGCTCGGGGAGCCGGATCTCGATCTGGCCCTCGGCGCGCTTGACCGCAGCGCGCCTGTACGCGCCCGTTGCACGGGCATGCCGGGCGGCCCGGGATGGCCGCCGCGGCGGCGGGAACGGCGGCTGCGCGGCATCGCGCAACCGTAGCCGCGTGGCGCTGGCCGCTAGACCTTGAGGTACCGGCGCAGCGTGAGCCCGGAGCCGACGGCGCCGACGACCAGGCCGACGCCGAGCAGAATGAGGGCCGTGAGGGTGAAGCCGAGCGCCTTCACGTCGGAAGAGGAGTCGATGTGCCCGAGGATAGAGGGCAGCGCCGCCTCCTTGCCGATCAGGAGCAGCACGACCGCGGCGAACGCGCCGACAAGGCCGCAGAAGAGGCCCTCCAGCATGAACGGTCCGCGCACGAACCAGTTGGTGGCGCCGACGAGCTTCATCACCTCGATCTCGCGGCGGCGGGAGAAGATCGACAGGCGGATGGTGTTCGCGATCAGCAGCACCGACGCTGCGAGCAGGACGACCACGGCGACGAGGAAGACGACCTCGATCACCCGGGCGACCTGAAGGATCCGCTTCGACGTCTGTTGCCCGTCCTTGACGCGGTCGACTCCGGCGAACTTCTGCGCACGGATCGACGCGGAGAGCTGCTTGACCTCCTCCGCGTGCTTCGGGGTGAGTTCGTACGAGTCCGGGAGTGGGTTGGACGGGAGGTTCGCCGTCAGCTCCGGGTACTTCCTTTGCATCCGACTGGAGCGCTTCGCCGCGCGAGACGAACTGGTGTCCTTGAGCTTCCCGTCCGTCGAGCGTCCCGAGGTACGCCCCGACGGCGTTGATCTGCTTCGGCTTTGACGTCCTCGACGAAAAAGACCTTGACCTGGAGCTGGTCTTGACGTGATCCGACCAGGACACGACCCAACGAGCCCGAGCGCGATCGAGGAGCCCGAGCAGGAACATCCCGATCAGGACGGTCATCGTCGCCGCGACGAGGGTCGACGAGCGTTCGCAGCGAGCGAAATGCCGGAGCGACGGCTGAGCGGTTTGTCACCTTGACCCTTGGTGATGCGGCGTCACTCGGTCTCGTAGCCCCCGCGGCGTTCGTCGCGCGCGACCTTGCCGCTGTCGAGCGCGATCACGCGCCTGCGCATCTTGTCGACCATCTCGCGGTCGTGGGTGACCATCAGGATCGTCGTCCCGGCGCGTGTTGATCCGGTGGAGGAGCTGCATGATCCCGACCGACGTGTCGGGGTCGAGGTTGCCCGTCGGCTCGTCGCAGATCAGGAGCGGCGGGTGGTTGACGACGGCGCGCGCGATCGAGACGCGCTGCTGCTCGCCGCCGGAAAGCTCGTCCGGCCGGGAGCCGGACTTGTGAGCGAGCCCGACGAGCGCCAGCACCTCGGGCACCTTGCGGCGGATCGCCGTCGACGACTCGCCCTGGACGCGGAGCGCGTACGCCACGTTCTCGAATGCGGAGCGGTCGCGCGAGCAGCTTGAAGTCCTGGAACACGCATCCGACGTTGCGCCGGAGGAGCGGCACCTTGGAGCGCTTGAGCCGCGTGAGATCGCGACCGCCGACCATGATGCGCCCGCTCGTGGGCTCGAGCTCCTTGAGCGAGCAGCCGGATGATCGTCGACTTGCCCGGACCCGGACGGGCCGACGACGAATACGAACTCGCCCTTCTCGATCACGAAGGACGCCCGCTGCAACGCGACGACGTCCGGCTCGTAGACCTTGCGAACGTCCTCGAACACGATCATCGCCCAGGCCGTCCTCAGTTGCGTCGGCGCGAGCGAGACGTCAGCCCTCAGCGCGGCGGCGGGAGTCGGCGTGGGTGTAAGCGTCGAGTCCTGACCGGTTCAGAGCGTGACGCGCGGGGGCCGGCCGCGCCGGCGCGGGATGAGCCCTGAAGGCTAGCGGACGCAACCACGCCGCCTTGCCCGCCGCGCGCGCGAGGACGTACGCCTGCACGAAGCCGTCGAGCGCGCCGTCCAGCACGCTCTGGGCGTTCCCGACCTCGAAGTCCGTCCGATGGTCCTTGACCATCTGGTACGGGTGCAGCACGTACGAGCGGATCTGGCTGCCGAACCCGACGTCGACTCTTGCTGCCGCGCTCCTTCGCGAGCTCCGCTTCCCGCTCTTCCTCGGCGAGCTCGGCCAGCCGCGAACGAAGGATGCGCATCGCCGTCTGCTTGTTGGAGGCCTGCGAGCGCTCGTTCTGGCACTGCACGACGATCCCTGTCGGCAGGTGCGTGATCCGCACCGCAGAGTCCGTCTTGTTCACGTGCTGGCCGCCGGCGCCGCTCGCGCGATACGTGTCGACGCGAAGGTCGCCCTCGTCGATCTCGACAGCCTCGCTGTCGGGGAGGAGCGGGGCTACCACGACCTGCGCGAACGCGGTGTGGCGCCGGTGCGCCGAATCGAACGGCGAGAGGCGCACCAGGCGGTGCACGCCGCGCTCCGCCTTGAAGAGGCCGTACGCGTTCTCGCCGCGCACGGTCAGCGTGGCCGACTTGAGGCCCGCCTCCTCGCCGGGGCTCGCCTCGACGAGCTCCGTCTGGAAGCCACGGTCGGCAGTCCAGCGCAGGTACATCCGAAGCAGCATCTCGGCCCAGTCCTGCGCGTCGGTGCCGCCCGTGCCGGCCGCGATCGTCACGACCGCGTCGCCGGCGTCGTACTCGCCGTTGAAGAGCGCCTCCTCCTGGAGCCGGGCCAGCTCGTCGCGGACCGGCGCGACCTGCTCCGCGACCTCGGCTTCGAGGTCGGGGTCGAGCTCGAGCAGCTCGGAGGCGTCGTCGACCTCCTTGCGGAGCGCGTCGTAGCGGTCGAGCTTCCGCGTCACCCGTGCGTGCTCCGTCGAGACCCGGGCGGCCTCGGCCTGGTCGTCCCAGAAGTCCGGGGCGCCCATCTTCTCCTCGAGGGCGATGCGACGGAGGCTCAGCGCATCCGGGTCAAAGGTAGTCACGGACCCAGGCAAGCTGGGCCCCGAGCTCCGCGAGCTGGTCGGCGATGGGCCGGTCGTCGGTGACTGCCATGTGCGCGATCGTACCCGCAGGTCGACGGGCCACGGCCCCGGACGGCCGGCCGGGTCGCTGTCTCGCGTACGCGTCGTTCGCCGCTCGGGCCCGGTCGAGAGGTCGGGTCGGCGCCCGACTGGGCGCATTTCCGCCGACGGGCGTCCAGCCCCGACTTCCCCATGCGCCCCAAGGGGGCGGCATGGCCCCCCTGGAGTCACGGTATCGAGGAAGTCGTCACGCATCGGTGCCGACACTGTGTCGAGTTCGTGATGAGCGGCACGTACGGGTTCGCTCGGCCGCATGACGGGTCGACGTCACGCCCGGGTGTCGGCGATGCTGCTCGTGTCGTCGAACGGCAGGTCACCCGAGAACACGAGGTCAGGCTGAAGGCTCGCAGCCTTCGCCGGGAGAGCACCATGGACGCCGTGCTCGCTCGCTCGCCCCGGACCGCGGGCGGCGCCTACGCGCCGTGACAGCGCTTGTACTTCTTGCCCGAGCCGCACCAGCACGGGTCGTTGCGGCCGATGTCGCGGTGCTCGTTGACGACCGGCCTCGGCGAGCCCATGGCGGTCGTCTCCGCCGGCGCCGCGAGCGCGGTGGCAGCGCCGCCGCCCGCCGCGGCGATCGCGTCCGCGCCCTGCGAGCTGCTCGTGCTCGTAGGCGAGCGCCTGCGGCGCGGCGACGGGCTGGAGCTGCTGCTCGGCCTCGTCCCGCTCCACCTCGACGTGGAAGAGCGTCAGCACGACCTCCTCGCGGATCACGCGGCCGAGCTCCTCGAACATCGCGTGCCCTTCGCCGCGATACTCGACGAGCGGATCCTTCTGCGCCATCGCGCGGAGATGCACGCCCTCGCGGAGGTAGTCCATCGACTCGAGGTGCTCGCGCCAGCGCGTGTCGACGATCTGCAGGATCACGTACCGCTCGATCTCGCGCATCAGCTCCGGCCCGAACGACTCCTCCCGCTCGGCATACGTGTCGAGCGCGTCACCGACGAACTCGTCGATGAGGGCCTCGCGGCTCTCGACGTCGATCTCCTCGCCGAGCTCCGCGACCGTGATGTCGGTGCCGTAGAGCGACTGCATCTGCGCGACGAGTCCGGCGATGTCCCACTCCTCGGACGCCTCGGCATCCGTGAACTGGCTCACGTTCGCCGCGACGACCTCCTCGATCCAGCCCCGGATCTCGTCCGACAGATCGTCTCCCTCGAGCACGCGGCGGCGCTGCTCGTAGATGACCATGCGCTGCGTGTTCATCACGTCGTCGTACTTGAGGACGTTCTTGCGCGAGACGAAGTTCTGCTCCTCGACCTTCTTCTGCGCGTTCTCGATCTGACGCGAGAGGATCGACGCCTCCATCGGCTGGTCGTCCGGGATCTTGAAGCGCTCCATGATCCCGTGGATCCGGTCGCCGGCGAACAGGCGCACCAGATCGTCCTGGGCGGAAAGGTAGAAGCGTGTCTCACCCGGGTCGCCCTGGCGGCCGGAACGGCCGCGCAGCTGGTTGTCGATGCGCCGCGACTCGTGGCGCTCGGTCCCGAGCACGTACAGCCCGCCGAGGTCGAGCACGCCCTCGCCGAGCTTGATGTCGACGCCGCGGCCGGCCATGTTCGTCGCGATCGTGACCGCGCCGGGCTGGCCGGCGTCCGTGATGATCTGGCCCTCGCGCTCGTGCTCCTTCGCGTTCAGGACGTTGTGCGGGATGCCGCGCCGCGTGAGCAGCTCGGAGAGATACTCGGACGTCTCGACCGCGATCGTGCCGACGAGCACCGGCTGCCCCTTCTCGTGGCGCTCGACGATGTCCTCGGCGACCGCGCCCCACTTCGCTTCCTTCGACTTGAAGATGAAGTCGTTCTCGTCCGCGCGCGCGACCGGCACGTTCGTCGGGATCTCGACGACGTGGAGGTTGTAGATCTCGACGAACTCCTTCTCCTCCGTCTTCGCCGTCCCGGTCATGCCCGGCGAGCTTCTCGTAGAGGCGGAAGTAGTTCTGGAGCGTGATCGTCGCGAGCGTGACGTTCTCCTCGCGGATCGCGACGCCCTCCTTCGCCTCGATCGCCTGATGCAGGCCCTCGCTCCAGCGACGGCCCTCCATGATGCGGCCCGTGAACTCGTCGACGATCTTCACCTCGTCGTCCTGCACGACGTAGTCGACGTCGCGCTTGTAGAGCGACTCCGCCTTGAGCGCCTGCGACAGATGGTTCACGAGCTGGACATGGCGGGGGTCGTACAGGTTGTCGATCCCGAGCGCGCGCTCGACCTTGTCGAGCGCCGTCTGCGCGGGCGACACCGTCTTGAACTTCTCGTCGTAGAGGTAGTCGGCGCCCGAGAGCTCTGTCTCGTCCTCGCCCTTCATCACCTTCCGCGTGAGGGGTGCCCCTTCGAGGTCGCGAACCACGCGCGCGAAGTCGTAGTACGTCTTCGCCGCGGTCTCGGGCTCGCCGGAGATGATGAGTGGCGTCCGCGCCTCGTCGATGAGGATCGAGTCGACCTCGTCGACGATCGCGAACGTGTGGCCGCGCTGCACCGTTCCGTCGAGCGAGACCGCCATGTTGTCGCGCAGGTAGTCGAATCCGAACTCCGAGTTCGTCCCGTACGTGATGTCGGCCGCGTAAGCCTCGCGCCGGCCCGCGAACGGCATCATGTTCTCGATCGCGGCAACGGAGACGCCCAGCCGGTCGAAACGGGCTTGTTCCACTCGGCGTCGCGCTTCGCGAGGTAGTCGTTGACCGTCACGAGATGGACGTTGTCGCCGGACAGCGCGTTCAGGTAGAGCGGCGCGCTCGCGACGAACGTCTTCCCCTCGCCGGTCTTCATCTCGGCGATGTCGCCCTCGTGGAGGGCGATCCCGCCCATCAGCTGGACGTCGAAGAGGCGCTGCCCGGACTCTCGCTTGCGCGCTTCGCGCGCGGCCGCGAACGCCTCGTAGAGGATCGTCGTCGAGCGACTCGCCGTTCTCGATCCGCTCCTTGAACTCGGCGGTCTTCGCGAGCAGCTCGGCGTCGGTCAGAGCGCTCGAAGTCGGGCTCGAGCGAGGTGATGTACGCCGCCTGCTCGGCGAGGCGCTTGAGGCGCCGGCCCTCGCCGATGCGGAGGACCTTCTCGAACCGGCCGAAGCTCGAGTTGGGCATGGACAGAGGGTACCGGGTTCAGGGCGCGCCACCCGGCCGCCCACGATTCCGAACGGACTCGTCATGCGGCCTTCACGGACGCGCGCGCATGATGCGGGCGTGAAGAGACTCGCCCTCGCTGTCGCCGCTCTCGGCGCCCTCGCTCTCGACCGGGACCGCCGCCGCGCTGCTCACTCCTGGCCGTACCGTGACCAACGCCGCGCCCGTGACCGCGCTCTCCGTGACCGGCCGCTCCGTCGCCTACGCGGTCGGCCGGACGAAGGCGAGCTGCGGCACCGTCAGGCTCTGGGATACGGGGAACCGCGGGCTGTGGACGTTCGGCGACCGGACGATCGTCGGCTGCGCCGAGAACCCGAGCGGAGGCTTCGGAATCTCCTCCGTCGCGACAACCGGGAGGCGGGTCTTCTGGCTGACGCACATCGGCGGCAACATCACCGACTACCAGTTGTGGACGGCGACGCCGACGCGCACGACATCGCGCCGCCTGGCCTTCGCCTCGTCCGACTCCGACGGGCCTGCGCGATCGTGCTCGGAAACGGTTCGGGCGACGACGTTCCCTATGCGGTCGGTGGCACCGTCACGCTCGTCGCCGACAGCGGCGCACGGTCTTCCGCACCGATCTCGGCAGCCCTGTGCAGCTGCTCGCCGCGGGGACCGGCCCGGGTCTGACGCGTGTCGCAGCGGCGCTCGCCGACGGACGTGTGGTGACCCTCTCACGCACCGGTCAGGTGCTCGTCACGGATCGGCAGGAGCCGGGGGCAGTCATCGCCCTCGGACTCGCGCTGCCCGGCCCCGTCGTCCAGGTGGGGCGAACGGTGACGGTCGGGACGGGCGCGGTGACGCTGCCGACCCGGCGGCCTGATGCTCGACTACCGCCAGGGCGCTGTCGTCTACCGCAAGGGCAGCCAGGTGCGCGCGTCCGGTGGCCACCGGCGTAGACACGCTGCTCCAGATCGTCCTCCTGAAGGCGTGGCAGCCGCTCCACTTCTCGACGGACAGCCTCGGCTCGGCGTGGGCGCGCGGGGACGCCGTCAGCTGGCGCTCGGGCCCGCTGTCATAGCGGCGCGACGAAGACCTCCCACGTCGAGCCTTTCAGTCGAGAGGCCGTGACCACGAAGGCGGCGTGACGCTCGGCACCCAGGCGCTCGAGCTCCGGCACACCGCCAAGCCTCGGCGCGCCGTCGATCCGTACGCTCCGCTCGCGGCCGTCCCACGCGAGCTCGACTGCGTCGCCGCCGGGGTCGTCGGCGAGCACGGTCGTCCGGA
>CAWCCJ010000018.1:0-1296455 GCA_963794045.1 uncultured Actinomycetes bacterium | reverse complement strand
CACGCAAGGCGTGTTGCGCTGCAGCCGGATCCTCGACAAGGAGATCAAGGTCGCCGAAAGTTCGCATCTCGGGCAGGGGGTAGAAGGTGGCGACCTCCGGTCCTTTCAACAGAATCATAGGCCCGCCGTACACCCTCGCGATCTCTTCGAGAAGCGGGCGCGAAACCAGCAGTCGAAGCGCTCCGTACCGCTCCTCTTCAAGAAACGCAGCTGGGATTTCGCGCGCAGTCGACCGGTAGCGATGGGCAGCGATGACCTGGAGCCGGTGATTCTCGAGGTCGGCGGTGGATGCCTGGTCAACAAGCGCATGAAGATGTCCCCACATGTCTTGGCTCGCTTCGGCGACGGTGGCCACTTCACCATTTTTGCGACGCATTCCTTGCACGCCTCCTCCCCGATGGTTCAGGCGGCCCCGGCCCCACGGCTGGTATTCCGACTCTGGTCTGGCTACGCACGAGCCGCGCTCATAGGGTCAAAGCCGGGCCAGGGCTTGGCCTCGGAGGAGAAAGCCGGTGGTTCTGCGGAGTAATGGTATGCGCGTCTCGCGCCTCCGGATACGGCTGGAGGGCAGGGGTGAGCACGATCGAAAATCGGTCAATGAGCGCGCTCGACGCGCTCGATATCAACACGCTTGTCTTCGACGACAAGACGATATCCCTTCTCGAACGCCGGCAAGCGCGTGAATTCGCGCACAGCCAAGCAGCCAGGCGCACAGCTCTGCGACGTCGCTGGCGGCCTGTTCGACGTGCTCTGCTTTGCGCTGACATCGCGAGCCTCGTGCTGGCGTTCCTCGCGGCTAAGGTAGTCGCGCCAGGAACAGGCAGCACGCACCCGCGACTCGAGTTCGGCCTGCTCCTGGTGATGCTCCCGCTCTGGGTCGCTCGCCGCGAAGCTCTACGGGCTCTACGAGCGCGACGAGGAGCACGTGGACCACTCGACGGTCGACGAGGTCGTCGGCGTCTTCCACCTCGTACGCTCGGGGCCTGGTTCTACTTCGTCTCCGACCTGGGCCGTCGGTGTCACGATCCGCATGTCCCCCGGCTGATCGTCTTCTGGTTCCTTTCGGCGATCCTCGTCGCCGCGTTCCGGGGGATCGCGCGCGCCGTCTCGCGGCGCAGTCCGCTCTATCTCAAAACACGATCATCATCGGGGCAGGCCACGTCGGCCAGCTGGCCGCGCGCAAGCTCTCTGCACATCCCGAGTACGGCATCAATCTCGTCGGCTTCGTGGACTACTCATCCGCGGCACGCCGGCCCGAGCTCGAGCATCGTCGCGCTCATCGGGCCCTCCGACGCGGCTTGACGGAGTCGTCGACCTACTCGACATCGAGCGCGTGATCATCGCCTTCTCCGACGCCTCGCACGACGAGCTTCTCGACACCATCCGGACGCTGCGCAAGCTCGACGTCCAGATCGACGTCGTTCCACGGCTCTTCGAGATCGTCGGGCCGAAGGCCGGATCCACATCTTCGAGGGCCTTGCCGTTGGTCGGCCTTCCGCCCGCGCATCTCTCGCGCTCGTCGGCGTCCTGAAGCGCAGCTTCGACTACGTGGTCGCCTCTCGATGCTCGTCGTCTTCGCGCCCTTGATGCGGATGATCGCGATCGCGATCCGTCTCGACTCGACGGGGCCTGTGCTCTTCCGGCAGCGAGCGGCTCGGCTCGATATGCGAGCCCTTCACCGTCCTCAAGTTCCGCACGATGCGGACCTGATACTGATCCAGGACGAGCATCGACGCTACATCGAGCGACGCTGGACGCACGCCGCGTCTCCGAACGCGAACGGCCTCTACAAGCTCGACCGCGCGACTCGGTCACAGGCGTGGGCGTTCCTGCGGAAGACGAGCCTCGACGAGTTCCGCAGCTGCTCAACGTCCTCGTCGGCGAGATGTCGCTCGTCGGGTCCACGGCCCTGCCTTGACTACGAGACGAAGGTTCGCGGAGCACCAGTTCGAGCGCTTCCTGATGCCTCCCGGCTACCGGCCTCTGGCAGGTCACGGCCCGTGCCGCTCGACCTTCGGAGAAGCCCTCGACATGGACGTCGCGTACGTCCGCGGCTGGTCCCTCGGCCTCGACCTTCGCCTCCTGCTTAAGACCCCGTTCTCACTCGTCCGAATGCGAGCCACTACATGACACCCTCGATCTTCCCGAACTCGGTCTCCCCTGCCCCTGTCCGCGTCGGCGTCGTCGGCCTCGGCTACTGGGGCCCGAACCTGATCCGCAACCTGCAGGAACTGGAAGCAGCCGACCTCTCATGGATCTGCGACTTGGACGAAGCGCGTCTCGAGTCGGTTGGCCGGCGCTATCCGGCAGTCGGACGCACTCGCTCCTACGACGATCTCCTGAACGACCCAGAGCTCGAGGCAATAGCGATCGCGACGCCCGTCTCCACCCATCACCCGCTCGCGCTCGCAGCCTTGAAGGCAGGGAAACACGTGTTCGTCGAGAAGCCTCTCGCGGCATCCGCGGCGGAGGCGGAGGAGCTCGCCTCCGTGGCAACGGACGCAGGCTTGACCCTGATGCCCGGGCACACGTTCCTCTACAGCCCGCCGGTGAACATGATCCGCGACATCATCCACTCCGGGGATCTCGGGGACATCTACTTCATCTCGATGAGCCGTGTGAACCTTGGGCTGCACCAGTCGGACGTGAGCGTCGCGTGGGATTTGGGACCGCACGACTTTCGATCCTGCGGTACTGGCTCGACGAGACGCCGTCGCATCTGTCGGCGTTGAGCCGTAGCTGCATTTTCCCGACAATCCCCGATATCGCCTTCATCAACCTCGAGTTCCCGAAGGGAATCGTCGCGCATGTCGAGCTCTCGTGGCTCGCGCCGAGCAAGCTGCGCCGGACCACGATCGTCGGCTCGCGTAAGATGGTCGTCTACGACGACTCGAGCAACGAGCCGGTTCGCGTATTCGATTCCGGCGTCATGCTCACCGACCCTCAGAGCTTCGGCGAGTTTCAGCTGTCGTATCGCACGGGTGACATCGTCTCGCCCGCCTTGAAGCCTTCGGAGCCGCTCCAGGTGGAAATGGCGGACTTCTGCAAGCGCGATCCGCACAGGGAGCACACCGAGGTCGAGCGCTGATCTCGGCGTCGAGGTCGTGCGCATGATCGAGGCAGTCGACTCGTCGCTCGCGAGTTCCGGCGAGCGCATGACGCTCGGCGCGTCCGCGCCGCTCGCGGCATGACGCACTCGGAAACCGCCGTCGTTACCGGAGGTGCGGGCTTTCTCGGTTCCCATCTGTGCGATGCGCTTGTCGCTGACGGCTACCGGGTGGTCTGTGTGGACAGCCTGGAGACGGGGTCGTTGCAGAACGTCGAGCATCTGCGCGGTGATTCGTTCGAGTTCGTCAATCACGACATCACGCGCCATCTCGAGATCGAGGGGCCGGTCGATCTCGTCTATCACCTTGCGTCGCCGCGTCGCCCGATCGATTATCTGCGGCTGCCGCTCCTGACCTTGAAGGTCGGCTCGCAGGGGACGCATAACGCGCTCGGGTTGGCGAAGTGGAAGCGGGCGCGGTTCCTGCTCGCCTCGACCTCGGAGGTGTACGGCGATCCGCTGATCCATCCACAGCCCGAGACCTACTGGGGCAACGTGAACCCGATCGGCCCGCGGGGCGTCTATGACGAGGCGAAGCGCTATGCGGAGGCGTTGACGATGGCCTATCACCGCCAGCAGGGCCTCGATACCTGCATCGTCCGGATCTTCAACACCTACGGGCCGCGCATGCGCCCCCACGACGGGCGCGCGATCCCGACCTTCATCCGCCAGGCGCTCGCGAACGAGCCGCTGACCGTGTTCGGGGACGGCTCGCAGACGCGGAGCTTCTGTTATGTCGAGGATTTGATCCGGGGCCTGCGTGCGCTGGCAGGGAGCGACGAGCATCTGCCGGTCAACATCGGCAACCCGGCCGAGTACACGCTGCTCGAGCTCGCCCAGAAGGTGCTCGAGACGACCGGCAGCAGGAGCGAGATCGTCTTCGAGGCGCTGCCCGTCGACGACCCGAAAGTCCGCCAGCCAGACATCACACGCGCCCGGCAACTGCTGGGCTGGGAGCCGCAGGTCACCCTCGAGGACGGGCTGCAGCGAACATTGGCGACGTCGGTGGTCGTCACCGTCTGATCAGGGACGCTGCGGCGCCGGCGCCGGCACGAACGCCTCGCGCACGACGCGCAGCACCCGCTCGCGCGTGCCCTTCGACGGCCGGCACGAGCCCGCCGAGCTCGAGCCGCGCGAGCTCGACGCGGCCCTGCGCCCGCACGCGTCACGAAGCCGAAGTCGGCGAGGAAGTCGCGCGGGAAGATCGTCTTGTGCACCTGGAAGCGCTCGAACGCCGAGTCGCTCGTCGTCGTAGCGGTACGCGAACGCCTCGAGCGCACGCGCGCCCTTGTCGCGCGCCTCGCCGATCGCGGTCAGGAAGAGCGACTGCATCACCCACGGCTTCGACGGGTCGACGAGATACGCGCACGTGACGAGCACCGCGTCCTCGCTCGGCGGGCCCGGCCGGCAGCTCGGCGGCGCGCGGGAAGAGATCGGACGGGCCGTACTGCATCGAGCCGAGCAGGCGCCCGTCGTCGTCGTAGTAGACCGTCCCCCACGCGCCCCACTCCTCCTCGGTGCCGCGGATCCACTTGCGCTTGTCGACCGTCGCGGCCCGTCTCGCGACTGCCAGAAGATGCACTCGTGGCAGACGCGTCGGCGCCGTCGGCAGCGTCGCGCCGGTGAGGCCCGCGATGCGCGTCACGACGGCGGCCCGATCTCGTCGACGACGACGTCGACGCTCGCCGGCATCGACGTCCGCCATGCGCGCGAGATACTCGCGCACCCGCGTCCTGCACGTTCGCGGCCGACCTCGGGGATCGACGCGCCCCAGTCGACGATCGAGTGCAGCTCGACGCGCACGGCCGCCGTCCATCGCGCTCGACCGTGACGCCGCGCCGGCCCGCGAGCCCGCGCACGCCCTCGACCTCGCTCGCCGCATCGGCGGCGTAGCGCGCGAGGATGTCGGCGGAGATCGACGCCTGGCCCTCGGTCATCGCGCGCGAACGTAGCACCAGCTCCGTCGCCTCGGGCCGCGCCGCGAAGCGGAACGGCACGAACGTCGTGCCGAGCCCCGGCGAGACGTGCATCACGCGCGGCGCGCGAGCGGTAGACGCCGCTCGCGTAGCGCGCCGTCGGATGCGCGAGCCGCACCTTCCCGCCCGGATACGGGATCGTGATCTGACCGTCGTGCATGTGGCCCGCGAGCACGAGATCGAAGCTGCCCGGCTCGAGCCGGTCGAGCACGCGCGGGAAGTGGCAGAGCAGGATGCGGAAGTCGGCGTCGCGCGAGAGCGCGTTCGGATCGCGTCTTCGCCTGCGGCGAAGAGCGAGCGCGGATGCAGTGCCGGCGATCCACACCGACCTGCCGCGGAGCTCGAGCAGCTCGCCCTCGTCCTTGAGCAGGCGCGCCGGCTGCGAGCTCCTGCAGGTTCGACGCGCGCGCCAGCGGGTCGCGGGCGATCGCGAGATCGTGGTTGCCGAGCACGGCGAACGCCGGCTGCGGCAGCGCGCTCGACGAGCTCGCGCAGTCGCGGCTCGCCGCGCGGGTGCGTCAGCAGGTCGCCGGTGATCGCGACGAGGTCGGGCCGCGCGCTCCGCCGCCCATTCGACGCGCGCGCTCGACCGCGCGCACGCCGCGGCGACGGCACGCCGAGATGGAAGTCCGAGAGATGCGCGATCCGCAGCCCGTCGAGCTCGGCCGGCAGCCGCGGCACCTCGACCTCGAGCTCGCGCAGCGGACCCAGCCCGCCTCGAAGAGCCCCCAGCCGAGCGCGGCGCCGCTAGCGGCGGTGGCGAGCCTCGCGAAGCGCGCCCCACGCGATCGCCGCCCCGCCCAGGACGATGACCACGATCTCATACGCCGACCTGCCGCTCATTCCAGTGCCGCTCGATCGCGACGGACGATGGCCCACCGCACCGCGTCCCTTCGTGGGCGCAATACCACTCGCGACAGCTCGGCGCGGTCGATCCGCGCTTGCTTCCACCGGTGATCGACGATCGCCGCCACGCCGATCAACCCCGCTAACGCGAAGCAGACCAAGGGCAGAAGGTGTCGCCGCAAGACCCCTCTCACACTCGCACAATAAAGCTCCGGCGCGGCGCCCGAAGGCAGCCGCGCCGGAATCCGCCCCTCCATCGCACAAGACGCCGCCCGGCGGCAAACCTGCGCCGCAGAGCCGTCAGACCTCGAGCCGCTCGAGCGCCGGCCGCGGATCGACGATGTGGCGCTTGAACTTCAGCTCCGACTCCTCGAGCCCGGCGGCGACGCCGACGAGCTGCGCGAGATGGAGGATCGGCATGCCGAACTTCCGGCCCGTCGCGGCCTCGAGCTTCTGCTGCCACGCGTCGAGCGAGAGATGGCAGAGCGGGCACGGCGTCACCATCACGTCCGCCCCGGCCTCCATCGCCTGCTCGACGGGCTGGATCAGCTCGCCCATCGCCGTCTCCTCGCGCGCCTGGATGATCGGGAAGCCGCAGCACTTGATCTTCGCGGGATAGTCGATCGCCTCGCCGCCGCACGCCTCGATGATCCGCTCGAGCGACCACGGACGATCGGGATCCTCGAAGCCCATGATCTTCGACGGGCGCAGGATCTGGCAGCCGTAGAACGGCGCGACCTTCAGGCCCTTCAGGCCCTTGTGCGCAGCGACCTTCAGCTTCTCGTAGCCCGGGCCCTCGGCGATCTCCCAGAGGAGATGCCGCACGTCGACCTTGCCGCTGTACGCCGGCACGCCGACCGACTTCGAGGTTCTTGTTGACGCGGTCGAGCAGATTCTCGTCGCCCTGGTCAGCATGAAGTTCGCCTGGCGCAGGTTGAGCGTGCAGACGTTGCAGACCGTGAGCAGCGTGTCGCGACCTGCGCCTCCGCATACGCGAGGATGCGCGCGTTCAGGTGCAGGTAGTAGTCCGGCTCGGCCTCGTGGATGTCGCCGGCGCCGCAGCACGTCACCGACTCGAGCTCGATCAGCTCGAGCCCGACGCGCGGCGCGAGCGCCTGCGTCGAGGTGTCGAGCTCCTTCGCCGACATCGACGCCAGGCAGCCCTTGTAGTACGCGACCCGCTTCAGCCGCTTCGATCGTGCTCACGCGCCTCCCTCCGGCTTCTTCGTCGGCTCCGCGCCCGGCGTCACGTCCGCCTGCGTCCGCGAGCCCATGCCCTCGTTTGCACCGCCGACAGGTGGTTGCCCGTCGTTCTCGCCGGGCAGGTACGGCCGTCGGGAACGCACCCGGCGCCCGTAGATCTCGTCGAGCGTCTCTCGCCGCCGTAGCCGTGCATGAGCTTCGCGAGCGCGTGCTCGCCCTGCACGTGGCCGAGCGCGCCCTGACGATCCTGATCGCGCACGATCTTGTGCAGGTCGCGCGCCTCGCTCGACGTTCTTCGCGACGTGCGGCGGGAACTCGAGCCCCGCCTTGTTGTGCCGCGCGAGGTTGATCGCGAACTTCATCTGCTTGATCGACGAGACGACGCCCTGCGTCTTCGGCACGAGCTCGGTCTCGCGCAGCCAGCCGGTCGTCTCGGTCGAGCGGATGAACCACTTTGCGTGCTTCGCGCCCATGTCGCGGTCGATGCCCTCCTTGATCGACTCGGCACCGAGCTTCGCGATCGCGTCGCGCGGATCGACGCCCTTCGGGCAGCGCTCGTTGCAGAAGAAGCAGCGCGTGCACTCCCAGATGCCGTGCTCGCCGCTGTACGTCCTCGAGCCGCTCGACCGTCGCCGCGTCGCGCGGGTCGCCGACGAAGCGCATGCCCTTCGCGAGCGCCTGCGGCCCGAGAAACTCCGGGTCCGACTCCATCGCGTTGCACTCCGAGACGCAGCAGCCGCAGTTGATGCAGAGCGCCTCCTTGTGGATGACGTTCATCCGCTCCTGCGAGATGCGGTACTCGCGGCCGTCCTCCGGGCGCTCGTAGCCGGGCTGCAGGTACGGCTTGATCGCCTTGAACTTGTCCCAGAACGGCTCCATGTCGACGACGAGGTCCTTCACGATCGGCAGGTTCCCCATCGCCGAGATCACCGGCACGCGGCCCTCCTGCGCGATGTCGTACATGCGCGTCTTGCACGCGAGCACAGCCGCCCCGTCCATGCGCATGCCGCACGAGCCGCAGATCATCATCCGGCAGCTCTTCCGGTACGCGAGCGAGCCGTCGTGCTTGTCCTTGACGATGTCGAGGCAGTCGAGGAGCGTCGCCTCTTCCGGCGCGTCGATCTCGTACTCCCGCAGCGCGCGCTCGCCCGTGGACGAGTCGTACCGCCAGATCTTCAGAGCCACCTGCATCAGTACTTCCTCTCCTCGGGCTCCCACTTCGTGACGCGCACCGGCGCCGTCGAGAGCTCGACCCCGTCGTCCTTCCAGCGCGTGATCGAGTGGTGCATGAAGTTCTCGTCGTCACGGGTCGGATAGTCGTGCGGGCGCGAGTGCGCGCCGCGGCTCTCCTTGCGCACGATCCCCGCCTCGACCATGCAGAGCGCCGTGTCGAGCATGTTGCCGAGCTCGATCGCCTGCGTCAGGTCGCTGTTGAAGACCTCCCCCTTGTCCTCGACGTAGACGCTCCGGTAGCGCTCGCGCAGCTCGTGGATGATCTCGCGCTGCTTCAGCATCTGATCCTCGCGCCGGAAGACGCGCGAAGTTCTCGAGCATCGAGCTGCCGAGATCCTCGCGGATCTTCCACGGCCGCTCGCCGGTCTCGCGGTCGAGCAGCGCGCCTAGTTGACGCTCGGCGTCGCGCTCGACCGACTCGGGCACGTCGATCGTCGTGTGCGAGAGCGCCCACTCGGCCGCAGCGGTTCCCGAGCGGCGGCCGAACGTGATCGTCTCCATGAGCGAGTTGCCGCCGAGCCGGTTCGCGCCGTGCACCGACACGCAGGCGCATTCGCCCGCGGCGTAGAGGCCGGTCAGCTCGGTCGCGCCGTCGTTGTCGGTCTCGATGCCGCCCATGTGGTAGTGCGCGCCCGGCCGGACGGGCACCGGCTCGAAGATCGGGTCGACGCCCGCGAACGTCATCGAGAGCTCGCGCGAGCCCGGCAGCCGCTCGATGATCCGCTCGGCGCCGAGGTGGCGCATGTCGAGCATCACCGAGCCGTTGATGCCGCGGCCCTTGTCGATCTCCGTCTGCTCGGAGCGCGACACGACGTCGCGCGACGCGAGCTCGAGCGCATTCGGCGCGTAGTTCTTCATGAAGCGCTCGCCCTCCGTGTTGATGAGGAACGCGCCCTCGCCGCGGCAGCCTTCGGTGAGCAGGACGCCCGACGGATACAGCGTCGTCGGGTGGAACTGCATGAACTCCATGTCCTTCAGCGGCAGCCCGGCATGCAGCGCCATCGCCATGCCGTCGCCGGTGCAGGCATACGCGTTCGTCGTCACGCGGTACTGGCGGCCGGCGCCGCCGGTCGCCATGACGACCGTCTTGCCGCCGAGCGTCTTCAGCCCGCCGTTCAGCAGATCCCAGCAGATGACGCCCTGGCAGCGGTCGTCGTTGACGACGAGCTGCCACGCGAAGAACTCCTCGTAGACCTTGATGTCGCGCTTGCACACCTGCTCGTAGAGCACCTGGATCAGCACGTGGCCGGTGATGTCGGCGGCGTAGACCGTGCGCGGCGATCCCGCGGCGCCGAACGGGCGCTGCGCGAGCTTCCCGTCGTCGCGCCGCGAGAAGAACGCGCCCCAGTGCTCGAGCTGGATGATGTCGCCCGGCGCCTCGGCGGTGAAGAGCTCGATCGCGTCCTGGTCGCCGATGTAGTCGGAGCCCTTGACCGTGTCGTAGGCGTGGATCTCGGGCGAGTCCTCGGCCGCGTTCCCGAGCGCCGCGTTGATGCCGCCCTCGGCCGCGCCCGGAGTGCGAACGCGTCGGGTGGAGCTTCGAGATCATCGCGACGTCCGCTCCGGCGTCGAAGGCGGCGATGGCCGCGCGCATGCCCGCGCAGCCGGCGCCCACTACGAGGACGTCGTGCTCTCCGATCACGTTCAGCCACGCTACCCCAAGACGCGAGGGGATGCGGCACTTCAGGCTATGCGCCGGGGCCGGCGCCGGCGAGGCCGGTGTCGGCGAACTTCTCCTCGAAGTTCTCCCGGAACATCCGCGCGAGCTCCTGCGCCTTCCTGTCGTACGCCGCACCGTCGCTCCAGGTCGAGCGCGGATCGAGGAGCGACGCCTCGACGCCCGGCACCCCGACCGGAACGTCGAAGCCGAAGACCTCGTCCTTCCGGAACTCGCCGCCGTCGAGCTTGCCGGAGAGCGCAGCATCGAGCATCGCGCGGGTCGCCGCGATCGGCATCCGCTGACCCTCGCCGAACGGGCCGCCCGTCCACCCCGTGTTCACGAGCCAGACCGTCGAGCCGGTGCTCGTCGAGCTTCCGGCCGAGCATCTCCGCGTAGACGCGCGGCGGCTGCGGCAGGAACGGCGCGCCGAAGCACGTCGAGAACGTGGGCTGCGGCTCGGTGACGCCGATCTCGGTGCCCGCGAGCTTCGCCGTGAAGCCCGAGAGGAAGTAGTAGAGCGCCTGCTCGCGGCTGAGCCGCGCGATCGGCGGCAGGATCCCGAACGCGTCGGCGGTCAGCATGACGACCGACTGCGGATGCCCGGCGCGCTTCTCGGGATGCGCGTTCGCGATCTGCTCGAGCTTGTACGCGGCGCGCGTGTTCTCGGTCTTCGAGTTGTCGTCGAGGTCGAGCGTTCCGTCCTCGTCGATCGCGACGTTCTCGAGGATCGTGCCGAACGTATGCGTGGTCTTGTAGATCTCGGGCTCCGCCTGCGCGGAGAGCTTGATCACCTTCGCGTAGCAGCCGCCTTCGAAGTTGAAGACGCCGCTGTCGCCCCAGCCGTGCTCGTCGTCGCCGATGAGCGCGCGACCCGGGTCGGCCGAGAGCGTCGTCTTCCCCGTGCCCGAGAGGCCGAAGAAGATCGCGACCCGGCCGTCGTTCGCCGACGTTCGCCGAGCAGTGCATCGGGAAGACGTCTTCGAGCGGCAGCCGGTCGTTCATGACCGTGAAGATCGACTTCTTGATCTCGCCGCCGTAGAACGTGCCGCCGATCAGCACCTCGGTGCGCGTCGGATGCAGGACGATGAACGTGCCCGGTGCGCGTCCCGTCCACCTCGGGCTCCGCCTCGAGCGCAGGCGCATGGAGCACGAGCGCCTGCGGCGTGAATCCGGCGAGCTCTTCCGGCTGTCGGGTCGATGAACATCGTCTTCGCGAAGAGGGCGTGGTACGGGTGCGTCGTGATCACGCGCACGGCGATGCGGTGCGCGGGGTCCGCGCCGGCGAACGCGTCGATCACGTAGAGGCTCGGCTGCGCAGCGAGGAACTCCGTGACCTTCTCGCGCAGCGGCTCGAACGACTCCTCCTGAAGCTCCTTGTTGCCGCCCCACCAGATGCGATCCTCCGACGCCGGCTCGCGGACGATGAACTTGTCCTGCGCGGAGCGCCCGGTGTGCACGCCGGTGTCGACGGCGAGCGGGCCGCCTTCGGCGATCCGCGCCTCGCCGCGCTCGATCGCGTGCTCGTAGAGGGTCGACGTGCTCGGGTTGTGGTGCACGTCGCCACTCGTCCGGATCCCGTGGACGGACAGGTCGACGCGTCCGCGGACGTCAATGCTCGTCATCGGATCGACTCCTTCCTCATCCGGCACGGTCACAAACGATTCGCCCCGAATGGGGCGCACCCTCCTATCGTATTCACCGTGGCCGAATTGGGGGATGGAGTCGTGAAATTGCGGCCGTGGTCGCAGGACGACGCGCCCGCGATCGCCGAGGCGCTCGACGGCGATCCGGAGATCAGCAAATGGCTCGACCTCGTGCCCCAGCCGTACACGGTCATGGACGCCTACGCCTACCTCTCGGCGCCCGGTGAGGAGAAATTTGCCGTCACGGACGCCGAGACCGGCCGTGTTCTCGGCTCGATCGGCATTCGCTGGAACGAGATCGGCGACACCGGCGAGATCGGCTACTGGGTGCGAAGCGATGCACGCGGGCGCGGAGTGATGACGCGGGCGCTCAGGCTCGTAGCCCGCCGTGCCTTCGAGGTCGACGGCGCCGCGCGCCTGCAGCTGCGCGCCGACCCGGTGAACGTCGCGTCGTGCCGCGTCGCCGAGAAGGCGGGGTTCAAGCGCGAAGGCCTCCTGAGGAGCGTCTACTGGAACGAGCGGCTCGGCCGCCGTCAGGATCACGTGCTCTTCTCGCTGCTCCCGGGCGAGCTCGAGTGATCCCGATCGTCGACGGTCACAACGATGCGCTCCTGCGCGCGTGGCGAAGCGGCGTGCTCGCTCCGCGAGCGCTCAGCGACGACGGGTCACCTCGACCTGCCGCGGATGAGCGAGGGCGGCGTCGCCGCAGGCTTCTTCGCGATCCACGTCCCGGCGATGGACGAAGAGCCCCCGGGTCCGCCGGACGGGATCGTCTGGACGGACGACGGCTTTGAGGTGCCGCTCGAGGCGGCGCTCCCGCCCGAACGTGCGAGCCGCGTCGCGCGCGAGTTCCTCGCGATCGCCGAGCGCGACCTTCCGATCGTGCGGGCGATCGATGATCTCGAGCGCTGCGTCGCGGGCGAACAGCTGGGGGCGATCCTCCACCTCGAAGGCGCCGAGCCGCTCGGAGACGACCTCGACGACTGGTACGAGCGCGGGATCCGCTCCCTCGGCCCCGCGTGGAGCCGCCCGAATGCCTACGGCCATGGCGTCCAGTTCCGCTTCCCCGGCACGCCCGACGGGCCGGGGTTGACCGAGCGAGGGAAACGGCTAGTCGGCGAGTGCAACGAGCTCGGGATCCTCGTCGACTGCGCGCACCTGACGGAGACGGGCTTCTTCGACGTCGCCGCGCGCACGAGCGCACCGCTCGTCGTCACCCACGCCGGCGCGCATGCCGTGTCGGCGTCGCCGCGGAACCTGACCGACCGCCAGCTCGACGCGATCAGCGACGGCGACGGTGTCGTCGGCGTCTTCTTCGACACGGTCATGACCCGGCCCGACGGCCAGCTCGACCCGTCGACGACCCTGGACGTCATCGCATCGCACGTCGAATACATCGCCAATCGGATCGGCCACGAGCACGTCGCGCTCGGCTCGGACTGGGACGGCTGCTACCCGCCGCCCTCACTCGACGACGCGTCGAAGGCTCAGGCGATCCTCGACGCGCTCGCGTGGAGCGACGACGAGCTCCGCGCGCTCGCCCACGGCAACTGGCTTCGTGTCCTTCGCGCTGACCTGGTGAGTCAGTGCGAGACCGCGGCGGCCGCGAGCTCGGAGACGAGCGTGTCCGTATGGAAGCGCTCGAGCGCGAACGGCGCGATCAGCTCCGGCGTCTTCCCCGTCGCGACGAGCTCGGCGAGCGTCGTGCCGACGATCGGGGCAGCCTTGAAGCCGTATGTCCCCCACCCCGCCGACACGTGGAAGTTGTCGAGCTCGGTCTTGCCGAGGATCGGGCTGTAGTCGGGCGAGAGATCGCACAGGCCGGTCCACGTGCGCAGCACGCGCAGACGCTCGAGCTGCGGGAAGAGCTCGAGCACGTGGCGAGCGGAGTACTCGAGGAACGGGAACGTCCCGATCGACTTGTACGTCGTGTACGGCTCGATCTCGGCGCCGATCAGGAACTCGCCGCGGTCGGTCTGCGAGACGTACACGTGCATCTGCGCCGAGACGATGATCACGTCGAGGAACGGCTTCACCGGCTCGGTCACGAAGGCCTGCAGTATGTGCGTCGTGATCGGCAGCCGGACATCGGCGAGCCCGCACACGAGCGTCGACCACCCCGCCACGGCACTCACGACGACGTCCGCCTCGATACGGCCGCGATTGGTCTCGACCGCGGTCACGCGTGACCCGTCGTGCACGATCCCGGTGACGGTCGTTTCCTGATGGATCTCGACGCCGCCACGGTCGGCGCCGCGGGCGAGCCCCCAGACGACGGCGTCGTGGCGGATGATCCCGCCCGGCGCGTGATAGAGCGCGCCCATGATCGGCCACGTCGGCTCGTCGGAAAGATCGAGCTGCGGACAGAGTCGCGCGATCTCCTCCGGGAGGACGACGCGCGAGTCGATGCCGAGCAGCTGATTGACCTCCGCCCGCTCCTGCATCGTGTTCATCGCGCGGTCGGAGTGCGCAAGCGTCAGGTGCCCGTGCTGCGAGAACATCAGGTTGAAGTCGAGCTCGCCCGAGAGCTGCTCGTAGAGCTCGACGCTCTTCCCGTAGAAGGCTGCGCCTTCCGGCGTCCGGTAGTTCGAGCGGATGATCGTCGTGTTGCGGCCGGAGGCGCCGGAGCCGATGTACGACTGCTCGAGGACCGCGACGTTCTTCACGCCGTGGTTCTTCACGAGGTAGTACGCCGTCGCAAGGCCGTGCGAGCCGCCGCCGATGACGACGACGTCGTAGCGCTTCTTCAACTCGGCGCGCGGCCGCCACATCCGCCGGACGCGGAAGACGTCCTTCATCGTCCGAGGCCCTTCGCCATGTCCTCGACGACCTCGGCCACGAACTGCGCAAGCTCCTGCGGCACGAACAGGCGATAGCGAGCCTCGCCACGCCGCTCGATCAACGCGGTTGTGCCGCGCGCGATCGACCCGATCGCCGGCAAGGCGTCGAGGTCGAGCTCGGTCAGGCGGCGCATCAGGTCGTCGCCCTCGACCTCGAGTGCGGCAAGCGCGCCGGTCATGTCGTACACGCGGTGACCCTCGGCCAGCAGGCGGTCGCGTTCGGCGCGCACGTCGCCGTCGACGACGACGAGCGTCCGTCCGGGCGCGATCGCGATCCCGTCGACGTCGGCGCGCACCTCGAGCTTCCCCAGGTGCGAGACGTCGGTGAATGCGCCGTTCGACGTGCGAAGCGGGGACACGGGCTCGACGCCCGCCTCGTGCGGCGAAAGGAAGGCGAGACGGCTCATGAGCGGAGCAGCGCTCCCTCGGGGTCGTAGAAGGGCGAAAGCGTCACGGTTGCGTCGTGCAATTGGCCGTCGACGCGGATCGAGATGCGGGTGCCCTCCTCCGCGCGAGCCGGCTCCACCCACGCGAGCCCGATGACCGTCCCGACACGCTCGCTCCGGCGGGCGCTCGTGACGCGCCCGGCGGGGCGCCCGTCACGGACGACCTGCGCACCTTCGGCGGGCAGCACATCCATCGTGAAGCCGACGAGCCGCTCTCGTACCTCCGCGTGCGGCAGCGCCCATTTGCCGACGAAGTCGTCCTTGTCCGCCTTGACGATCCACGGCATCCCGGCGGAGACGAGGTTCGACTCGGAGTCGGTGTCCTGGCCGACGATCACATGTGACTTCTCGAGCCGGAGGACACGCTGTGCCTCGAGCCCGAACGGTGCCGCGCCCAGGCCGACGAGCGCATCCCAGAGATGCTCCGCGACCGATGCCGCGCAGTGCAGCTCGTAGCCGAGCTCGCCGACGAAGCCGATCCGGAGCGCGAGGCACGGCACGTCGGCGACGCGAAGCTCCTTCGCGTCGAGGTAGCGGAAGGCGTCGTTCGAGACGTCGGCGTCGGTGAGCCCGCCCAGCGCGTCGCGTGCCGCAGGCCCGGCGAGGTTCACCGCAGCGAGCGCGCCGGTGACGTTCACGATCTCGGCGTCGTAGCCCCAGATCGCGTTCCACCACTCGAACCACTCGCACACGCTGTCGGAACCGGTCGACGTCGTCGTCACGTAGAAGAGATCGTCGGCCAGTCGCGCGACCGTCCCGTCGTCGAAGATGCGCCCGCCGTCGGTCGTCAGGACGCCGTAGCGGATGCGTCCGGTCTTCAGGTCGGCGAAGCGGTTCGGATAGAGGCGCTCGAGGAGCTCGGCGGCGTCAGGCCCTTCGACGATGATCTTCCCGAGCGTCGACACGTCGATCACGCCGAGCCGTCTCGTGCACGGCGCGCACCTCGGCCGCGGGATCCCCGTAGGAGTGCGGGCGCTTCCACGCTCCGGTCCACATGATCTTCGCGCCGGCCGCCTCGTGACGGGCCTGGATCGGCGAGCGCTTCACCGGCTCGTAATGCCTTCCCGGCGAGGAGGCCCAGCTCGACCGGCTGCCACGGCGGGCGCGCGGTCGTCGTGCCGATCGCCGACTCGTCCGTCCCGAGCTCCCCGGCGAGCAGGCGGATCGACTGGAGATGGCAGAGCTTCCCCTGGCACGGGCCCATCGTCACCGTCGTGTACCGCTTCGCGAGCTCGATCGAGTCGAAGCCCTCGGCGACGGCACGGTGGAGGTCTTTCGTCGTCACGTCCTCGCAGATGCAGACGAAGCACTTGTCTCCGTCACCGGCGAGCCTCGCCGGCGCGGGCGTCTGGTCGACGCCGCCGGCCGCCGAGCCGACCACCTCGACGCCCGGGGGCAAGTCGGTCGGGACGAAGATGCCTCGACGCGGCTCGTACTCGACACGCGCGCCGGCCTGCGCAAGGAGCGAATAGGCAGGCTGCCGGCCTCCCGAGGCGACGAGGAGGTCGCACTCGATGTGCTGCCCCTCGAGGTCGACCGAGGTGAGCCGGCCGCGGCGGCCGTTTGCGACGAGCCGCTCCGGCTTGCGCGAGACGGCCGCGATCTCGACCCCGGCACGGGTCAGCTCGCTCTCGATCGCGGCGCCGTCCTCGTCGGTTGCCACCACAACCGCGCGCGACCCGGGCTTCAACGCGTAGTCGCGGACGAGGCGGCGCACGCCCTCGGGGAGCATCACACCGACGAGGTCGTTGCCGGGGAAGACGAGCGGCTGCTCGAGCGACCCCGTGGCGACCACGATGCGGCCGGCGCGGATGCGGTAGAGCACATCGCCCGCGTCGACCGGCACGAGCCCGCCCTCGTAGATCGCGAGCGCGACCGCCGGGGCGATGACGTCGTAAGGCGCGTCGTGCGGCTGCGGTCCTTCGTCGACGAGCAGCACGCTTCCTTCTGCAGCGGCAGCCGCGTCGCGGCCCGACCGGCCGCCGCCGATCACGAGGACGTCGACCCGGCGGTGCTCGGTGTCGTAGCGACGATGGTGACCGTTCTCGTGCGGGACCCGGCCGAGGCCGGCGAGGTTCCGGAGCACCTTCTCGTACACCGGCCACGCGCGGCGCGGGCGGATCATCGTGCGGTAGTAGAAGCCGACCGGCGTGAACGGCCCGCCGATCTTGTCCGTGATCGAGAGCAGGTCGCGATCGAGCGACCCGAGGACGTTCTGCGCGCGCACGTCCGCGCCCTCGCGCAGCGGCTCGACGCACACGCGGACGTTCGGGACGCCGTCGACGGTCATCATGCAGTTCGGGCAGCGGCCGGAGCAGCAGAGGAGACCGCGCGGGCGGTGGTACTTGAAGCTCCGCGAGAAGACGCGTCGCCCCGTCGCAAAGAGCGCCGACCCCACCGTGTCCCCCGCATAGCCCGAGAGCGGCGCCCCCTGGTACGTGAAGCCGACCCGCCGCTCGCGGTCGATGCGCTCGCCCGGCTGCGGCTCGAGGCGCATCAGACGGCCGGCGTGTCGGGGATCGCGACTTCCTGCGGCGCGGCGGCTCCGGCACGCGCAGGCGGCGGGATCTCGGTGCTCAGGACCTCGTTCGTCCGCGTGTCGCGCTCGGCGACGAACCAGGCGCCACATCCGGTGCGGTGATACCACCACTCGCGCTGGACGCCGGCGACGTTGTCGCGGAAATAGACGTAGTCGGCGAGCGCGCGGAGCGTCGGCTCGGGCGGCGGGCGACGCGTCACCTCACCCTGGTAGCGGAACTCGTTCACGTCGCGCAGCCCGCAGTTGGGGCACTCGAGCAGAAAGGACATTATTCCACGCTCCGCAATAGCATCCCGTAATATGAAACGCTACTGCGATGGCGAAGACAGGTCAAGCATCCCGTGCCCGGGTCGCCTCGACGCAGCGCTCGCTCGTCGTCCTCGACATCCTCGCTGCCGAGCCGTCGCTCGGGACGAACGAGATCGCACGGCGGACCGGGATGGCCGCAAGCACGGTCTCGCGGCAGCTCGGGACGCTCGTCGAGGCAGGCCTCGTCGACCGCGTGGAGACGACCGGGCACTACCGGCTCGGGCTTCGCCTCGTCGAGCTCGGGACGGCCGTGCTCGCCCGGCTGGACGTCCGCACGGTCGCCCGCCCGCATCTCGAGGAGCTCGTCGGCATCGTCGGCGAGACCGCGACGCTCTCGGTGCCCGGCGACCCGGATGCCGTCACGGTCGACGTCGTCCGCTCGCCGCAGTACCTCCAGGGTGCGTCGCAGCTCGGACGCCCGTCCGTCGCCCACGCGACCGCCGCCGGAAAGGTGATGCTCGCCTTCACCGACCGGCTGCCGCCGGCCCCGCTCACGGCGTACACCGGGCGGACGATCACGCGTCTGGCCGATCTCCGCGCCGAGCTGGACCGCGTCCGTAAACGCGGCTTTGCGGAGGCCTGCGAAGAACGGGAGCAGGGACTGAACGCGATCGCCGCCCCGATCTGGGGGAGCGACCGCTCGCTCGCGGGCATCGTGGCGCTGCAGGGGCCGATCCCCCGCTTCGGGAAGGCTCCGGCGCGGGCGGTGCTGCCACACCTCCTCGATCGGGCGGCTGCGATCTCGGCCGAGCTCGGTTCACAATTCGGCTGATGGAGCTCCCGCAGGAATTCGCGATCGCGACGGCGCCCGACGGGATCGGCGAGTCGACCTTCGAGGCGCTGCCGCTTCCGGACGAGCTGGACAGCGCCGAGTTCCGGCGGACGCTCGGGATGTTCGCGACGGGCGTGACCGTGATCACGACGCTCGTCGGAGAGCAGATTCACGGGATGACCGCGAACGCGTTCATGTCGGTGTCGCTGCAGCCACCGCTCATCCTCATCTCGGTCGACCGGCGCGCGAGGATGAACAGCTTCCTGCGCGAGGACGTCCGCTTCGGCGTGAGCGTGCTCGAGGAGGGCCAGTCGGCCCTCTCCGACCGCTTCGCTGGGCGTCCGGGCGAGGACTTCGAGCCCGCGTTCGAGATCGTCGACGGCACACCGCTCGTCGAGGGCGCGCTCGCGCACATCGCAGCGCGCGTCGTGCGCTCGTACTGGGGCGGAGACCATTCCCTCTTCCTCGGTCGCGCCGCCTACGTGCGCTACGGCGACGGCACGCCGCTCCTCTTCCACGGCGGGGGTTACGGGCGCGTGCTCGGAAACCCGCGGGTCTTCTCCGCACTGCCGCCCGAGCTTCTGCAGGCCGTCCTCTCCGTGGGCACCGAGCGCACCTACGAGGACGGCGAGGCGATCATGCGCGCGGGCGAGCCCGGGCGACTTCATGGCGCTCGTCGTCGAGGGGACGGCCGTCATCGAGCGCGCCGGCCGTCGCGTGCCGGTCGCTCCCGGGGAGCTCGTCGGCGAGATCGCCGTCCTCGACGGCGGGCCGCGAACCGCAACCGTGCTCGCAGACGGGCCTGCGCGGTGCCTGGAGGTGACACGCACGGATCTTCTCCAGACGCTCGAGCGGGACTCTGCCGCTGCAGGCGCGCTGATCGCGATCCTCGCGAGCCGCTTCCGCGAGACCGTCTAGCTGCGCTATCCCGGCAGCGTCGCCGTCGCGCGGCAGCCGAGGCCTCTCGGGCCCCAGGCCTGCGCGACGACCGTGTCACTGCCCGGCAAATCGGAGAGCGTCCGGCGCACCTCGAACGAGTCCTCGGAACGCCCAGTCCTCACCGTCACACGTGCGGCGACCCGGCTCTCGTGGACGATCGTGACCCGCCACGTGCCCCAGCCGCGGTTCAGCCTGAGCGCAAGACGGACCTCGATTCCGCCATCTCGCCCTCGGATCCGCAGGCTCGTCGTCGCACCCTTGCCGCAGACGCCCGCGACGCGGACATCCCCACCGTCGTCGTCGCTGCGAGCCTCGGCGGCCGCGCCGGAGAACGCAAAGAGGAGCACCGCGAGGACCGCGAACCGCGTCATGTCGCCAGTGTGCGGCCACCTCAGAGGCCGCGCAATGAGACATTGGTCGGAGCGCTCAGCGCGAAAGATCGCCGCGGAGCCCTTGGCGCTCCGCCCACAGGACGGCCTGGACCCGGTCGGTGACGTCGATGCGCCGGAAGATGCTCGTCAGATGCGTCTTCACGGTCTTCTCGCTGATGCCGAGCCGCTGTGCGATCAGCTTGTTCGGCAGCCCGTCGAGCAGGAGTGCGAACACCTCGCGCTCGCGCGGCGAGATCCCCTCGAGCGGGTCGGGCGCATCTCTGGCCTCGAGCAGAAGCCTTGCCGCCTGCGGGTCGAGCGGCGCTCCGCCCGCTGCTGCGGCGTGGATGCCGCGGACGACGTCCTCCGCCGAGGCGTCTTTGAGGAGATAGCCCGCGGCTCCCGCCGCAAGTGCCGCCGTAATCCGGCGCGCGTCGGAGAACGACGTGAGGACGAGCACTGCCGTCTCGGGTCGCTCCTCGCGGATCATGCGGGTCGCCTCGATTCCGTCGAGCACCGGCATTTCCAGATCCATCAGGACGACGTCGGGCGCGGTCGTCCGGCACGACTCGACCGCCTCGGCGCCGTTCGCGGCGGTCGCGATCACTTCGAGATCCGGCTGCGCGCCGATCACGCCTGCGAGCCCGTCGCGAACGACGCCGTGGTCGTCGGCGATCACAACACGGATCACCGGAGCGGCACCTCGAGTCGAACGCGGGTCCCTGCACCCTCGCGCGAGTCGACCATGAGGCTTCCTCCTGCCTGCTCTGCGAGCTCCTCGACGAGCGAGAGGCCGAGATGGCCTTCCGTCCGGCGTCGCTCTCTCACGTCGGCCTCGAAGCCGCGGCCGTCGTCCGCGACGAGCAAGCGGGCCGTGGAATCGAAAACGTCGACCTCGACGGTCACACTCGTCGCATCGGCATAGGCGATCACGTTGCGCACTGCCTCCTGCGCGACGCGATAGACGAGCGCCTGCGTCTCGGGATCGAGCTGGTCGCCGCCGTCGACCCGCAGCTCGACCTTGCGTCCGGTCGCGACGAGCGGGCTGACGAGATCGCGGATCGCGGCGTCGAGGCCCGCAGAGGCGAGAGTCGGCGGGTGGAGGTCGACGAGAAGCGCGCGCAAGTCGCGCACCGTGCTACGGAGACGGTCGATCACGTTCCGCACGACGGCGGCGTCTGCGGCCGCACCGCGTGAGTAGGCGCTGTCCGCGACCGGAGCCAGCGAGAACGCAAGTCCTGCAAGCTCCTGCACCGGACCGTCGTGGAGGTACGACGCGACGCGCCGGCGCTCCCGTCTGGAGGATGTGACGGCATTCGCGAGCAGCCCCTCGCGTTGCTCATGACTCCGCTGCAATCGTCGGGTCAGCGACCAGACGAGTGGTACCTGGACGATCAGGATGAGGCCGATCGCGCCGAGGATCGGCGGGGCGAGCGCCTTCAGCAACCGGCGGGCGTCGGCCGTGACGGAACCGAAGCGCTGGTAGATCTCGAACAGCATCGGAGCGCCTGACGGCGTTCGAATCCGCGTGTACGCCTCGATCAGCCGCCCCTGCTCGCGGTCGAGTGCGTTCTCTGGACGCTCGAGGTCGCTGACCTCGACCTGCGATCCGCCCGTTCGCAGCAGCCGCTGCTGCTCCTGACTCAACGCGAACCGGCCGCCGATCTCCGCGGGGTCGTCGGAGTAGAGCACTCGGCCGGCCGCAGACCAGATCTTGACGCGCACGATCGAGTTGCTGAGGATCCGACCGACCACGACGTCGTCGACCGCGGCCAGCGCCTGGGCGCGGCGCGTCAAGAGGCCGTCGCCGGCCGTCGACTCCACAAGCTGCGCAGCCTCCTGCACGCGCGTGCGCGTCTGCCGCTTCGCCTCGTCGATCGCGACCGAGCGCAGGACGAAGTAACCGCCTAGAACGGCGACCACGATCGCCGCCAGCGTCCCGGCCGCGAACCGGGCGAATACCGACCGGGCTGTGCCTGCCATGCGGACCATGATCCACGCTCCGGCACCCGTCCGGGCGTGACTCAGACGAATGTCTCATTGCGGCTCCGACCGGGAGATCGCGACGCTGGCCCCGGCCACGAAAAAGGAGAACCGCTATGTCCAGCCCACGCATCCCGCTCGTCCTCGCCCTCCTCGCCGGCGTGCTCGCCGCAGTCCCGGCCGCGTCGGCGCAGGGCCGCGACCACCGCGCTGTGCGCGTCCAGGGTGTCTGCACGCAGGAGTCGACGAGCAAACTGAAGCTCAGCCGCGAAGACCGTGGCATCGAGGTCGAGTTCGAGGTCGATCAGAACCGGAACGGCGTTCCGTGGAACGTCACCCTCCGCCGGAACGGCACCGCCGTGGTTTCTTTCACAGCCACGACACGCGCCCCCAGCGGCTCGTTCGAGATCCACCGCGTGATCGCGGGACGGCTCGGCATCAGCCACATCACCGCGGCGGCGCGCGCGCAGAGCGAGACCTGCACCGCGGCCGCCTCCGCGCCGAGCGCCAAGCGCGCGGCGGTCAATGGAACGGAAGCCGGCGACGACCACGGCCGGCATTCCGGCGGCCACTCCTGACCTAAGGCTGACGCCGCTCACCGAGGGCCGCGCAATTCGCGCGGCCCTCGTCGTATCCGACGCCGCTACCGTCGGCGCACTACTTCTCGGCGAGTCGGACAGCGATCAGCTCCTTGACGAGGCTTGCCGGAAGCGGCCGGTCAGGAGCGAAGTGGAGCGCGCTCTTCGTCATCGTGTAACCCTGGAGCTCGTCGGCCAGCTGCGACAGAACAGAGCCGCTGAACGGCAAATAGCTCAGGTGATCGCGAAATGCGGCAAAGCCCGCGAACGTCGTACCGCGGACACGGAAGGCAGGTACACGATAGGAGATGATCTCTTCTGCCTCGGGCACGATCTCGAGAATCGTGCTGCGGAGCGACTGAAGCGTTCCGCGCTTGGGCTCCTCGAGGCCGCTCAGATACGCGTCGACGTCGGCGCTGGCCACCGTGACGGATTCTAGGCGGAGGTTTCTCCGGTCCTGACTGGACGCGAGGTCTATCCCGCCGGATGATCAGCTCGAATGCGGCGCGACCTCCCAACAGGCACGGTCACTTTCGTCTTCACCGATATCGAGGGCTCGACAAAGCTCCTGCGCGAGCTCGGAGAGGATGCATACGCGACTGCGCTCGCCGTGCACCGCCTCGTCGTGCGCGGCGCATGCACCACGGAGGGCGGCGTCGAGGTCGATACGCAGGGGGATGCGTTCTTCTTCGCCTTCCCGACCGCACCGGGAGCACTTGCGGCCTCAGTGAGCTTCAACGAGGGCCTCGCGCCCGGCCCGATTCGAGTCCGAACCGGTATCCATACCGGTACGCCGCTCCTCGCCGACGAGGGGTATGTGGGGCACGACGTGCATCGCGCTTCGCGAATCGCGTCGGCCGCTCACGGCGGGCAGGTCGTCATCTCGACATCGACGGCGGCCCTCGTGGACGAGCGTTTCGAGCTGGTCGATCTCGGCGAGCATCGCTTCAAGGACCTCGCTGCTGCCGAACGTGTCTTCCAGCTCGGCAGTGAGCGCTTTCCGGCTCTGAAGAGCCTCTTCCGGACGAATCTGCCCGTTCCCGCGAACCCGCTCGTGGGACGGACGAGGGAGATTCACGACGTGGGCCGGCTGCTCGGCAACGGCGGCAGGCTCGTCACGATCACAGGCCCGGGCGGTGTCGGGAAGACGCGCTTTGCGCTCGCAGCGGCATCCGAAGCGTCCGATCGCTTCCCGGACGGCGTCTGGTTCGTCGACCTCTCGCCGGTTCGCGATCCTGCGCTCGTCGCTCCGACGATCGCCCACGCGATCGACGTCGACGGCGATCTCGCGCACCACCTCCTTCATTCGAGATCGCTGCTCGTGATCGACAACTTCGAGCAGGTCATCGCCGCCGCCCGCGATCTCGCCCTCCTACTCGGCGCGTGTCCTGACCTGCGCCTGCTCGCGACGAGCCGGGAGCCTCTTCGCATCTCGCACGAGCAGGAGTACTCTCTCGATCCGCTGCCCGAGGCACCGGCGGTTGAGCTCTTCCGGCACCGAGCCGCCGCCGCCTCGCCCGACATCGAGCTCGAGTACGCCGTCGCGGCCGAGATCTGCCTCCGGCTGGACGGTCTGCCGCTCGCAATCGAGCTTGCCGCCGCGCGTTCGAAGGTCTTCGAGCCCGAGGAGCTCCTCGCGAGGCTCGAGCGTCGGCTGCCGGTGCTGGTCACGCGCGCACGCGACGTCGCCGAGCGCCAACAAGCGCTCCACGCGACGATCGCCTGGAGCTACGAGCTTCTCGATGAGGACGAGGCCCGCGTCTTTCGCGCCATTGCGGTCTTTCGGGGCGGCGCAACGCTCGCCGCGATCGAGGTCGTCACCGGGGCCCGCGATGAGCTCGTCGAATCGCTCGTCGACAAGAGCCTCCTGCGACGGCGCCGTGGGCGCCTCGTCATGCTCGAGACGGTTCGCGAATTCGCCCTCGACGAGCTCGAGCGCTCCGATGAAGCGGCAACTGTTCGCAACGCTCACGCCGGGTATTTCCTCGAGATCGCGCAGCGTGCAAACCTCAACGCCGGCAGGCTCCGACCTGGAGGCCAGCGTCTCGACATCGCAATCGCGGATCAGGACAACGTCCGGCGGGCACTCGACTGGGCGCTCGAGAGCCACGACCTCGAGTTGGGACTGCGGCTCCTCGCCGCCATGGAGCAGTTCTGGGTCGTGAACGATCCTGGCGAGGGAATCCGACGTCATGCGGCGGTGCTCGACCTCGACGGAGCCGCCGACCCGGCAGTTCGAGCCGAGGCGCTTCGCTCCTATGGAAGCTCCGCCGACATCGCGGGCCAGGGCGACCTTGCAGTCGAGCTCTACGAACGAAGCCTGGTGATCGTCGATGCGCTCGGCGACGCTCATGGTCGGGCTGTTTTGCTGCATCGCCTCGGCATCCACGCGATGTTCGACGGCGACCTCGAGCGTGCTCGCACGCTGGTCGGCCAGAGCCAGACGCTGCACGAACGTCACGGCGACGCGTGGGGACTCGCACAGACGATCGGGACGCTCGGCGCGATCGCTCGAGACGAGGGCGATCTCGACACCGCTGCGACGCTCGTCGCGGAGAGCGCGCGCCTCGCGGCGCAGGTAGGCGTGCCATGGTGGGAGTCCGGGATGCTTCTCGAGCTCGCGGCGCTCTCTTTCGAAGCCGACAGAATCGACGACGCAGACGAGAAGGCGCGCGCCGGCCTCGAGCTCGCGCGGCAGCTGCACGACTACGGCGGGCGCGTCTTCGGTGTCGGCGTGCTTGCCGGTGTCGCGAGCGCCTACGGTGACCCTGAGCGGGCCGGGCTCCTGTGGGGCGCGATCGAGGACGACGATGTCCGTGCACCACTCGGCGGCTGGCCGCGCCACCGTGCCGCATGCGAAGCAGCGCTCACCGGATCACGAGGCGCTACGTTCGACGACGCGCTTGCGTCCGGACGACACCTCTCACTCGACGACGCGGTCGCGGTGGCGCTCGACGGCGCGTGACGCCTCTCGTCGGCCCGAGCTACTCCTCGCCTTCCCAGTACTCGACGGGGGATCCGGGCCTCGCGAACATGATGTCTTCGTCCTCGGCGTCCTTGGCGAGAATCTTGCCGGTGTCGAGGTACTCGATGACCTCCCCGCCGATCATCGACGAGAGCATGAGCACCCGGACCGGTGAGTCTGTTCGGTTGATGATCTGATGCGCGCCACGCTTGCCTCGGGGAAAGCAGACGACGTCGCCCTTCTTCAACGCGTGCTCGCCTTCGGGCGTGCGCAGCGTCGGCTCGCCGACGAGCACGATCACCCACTCCTCGTTCAGGTAGTGCGTGTGGTAAGGCCAGAGCTTGCTCCCGGGCTCGACCTCGGACAGGGTCGCGCCGATGAGCTCACCGCCGATCCGTTGACCGATCAGCGCCGCCTTGATGCGCCAACCTTCGCGGTCTCTGCTCCCGTCCCACTCGTCACTGTCGAGGTTGAACGTTTTCATTGGTATCGGGCGCCTGCGACGCTAAGAACGAGGCTTCGTCTTGTCGGGGTCATAGAACGGGATGCGCACGACCGTCGCGGGAATGCGCTTCTGGTGCCCGTCGAGCTTCCCGACCTCGACCGCGGTTCCGAGCTCGGCGTAGCGGACGTTCATCCGCGCGAGCGCGAGGTTCTTGCGCAACGCGGGCGAACGCGTGCCGCTCGTGACGACGCCGACCTGGTGGCGGCCGACGTGGATGCAGTCGGCGTGCGAGCCCGGCTCGTTGCCGTCGAGCTCGAGCCCGACGAGCCTCCGCTGCGGATGCTCACGCCGCTCGGCGAGCGCCTCCTTGCCGACGTAGTCGTCCTCCTTCGACTTCGGCACGGTGAAGCCGATGCCGGCCTCGAACGGGTCGACCTGGTCGTCGAACTCCGCGCCGGCGAAGATGAGCCCCGCCTCGATGCGCAGCATGTCGAGCGCGTCGAGGCCGAGCGGCGTGACTCCGCCTGTGCCGAGGACCGCGTCCCACAGCGCTGGTGCGTCCTTCGGATGGCACCAGAGCTCGTAGCCGAGCTCGCCCGTGTAGCCGGTGCGCGAGACGACGAGCGGCGTCCCCTGCGGGCCGCCGAGGCGCGCGACGCTGAACCGGAACCAGCCGAGCTCCGGGAACGGGGTCTGCGTCGGTGCTGTCCAGAGGAGCGGCGCGAGCAGCTCTCGGCTCAGTGGGCCCTGCACCGCGACGTTGTGCAGCTCGTCGGTCGACTCCTTGATCCACACGCGCAGCCCGAGCCGGTCCGCGTGCTCGCGCAGGTGCACGCCGTCGTACTCGGAGCCGCCGACGAAGCGAAAGTTCGTCGGCCCGAGACGGAACACCGTCCCGTCGTCGACCATGCCGCCGGTGTCGTTGCACACCGCCGTGTAGACGACCTGCCCGTCCGAGAGGCGGCGGATGTCCCGCGTCATCGTCGCCTGCAGGAGCGCCTCCGCGTCCGGCCCGAGCACCTCCCACTTCCGCAGCGGCGAGAGGTCCATGATCGCCGCGCGCTCGCGGCAGGCCCAGTACTCGTCGACCGCGCCGTGGTTGTCGTAGGCCGTCGGGAGCCAGTAGCCGTTGTACTCCGTGAAGCGGCCCGTCAGCGCGCCCGTCCGCGGGCGGAAGCCGGTGTCCTTCGTGAGCTTGGGAGGCGCGGCCGGCGTCACGCGGTGGGCGATCGCCGTGCTGAACCGCTCCTTCGCCGGATAGACGCGCACGTGGACCTCCGTCGGGTTCCACGCGTTTGCCGGATCGATGTCGTCCGGGCAGGCGCTCGAGAGGCAGACGAGGTCGGTCAGCGCGCGGAGCAGCACGTAGTCGCCGGGCCGCGACCAGGGCTCGTCCATGACGATCGTGCCGCAGTCGTCTAGCGCCGTGTTGTAGAAGAGGTTCACCGCCGGCCAGCCCTTGCGCGGCGCGATCGTGTACGGCAGCAGCTGCTCGTTGAAGTTGTCGGTGCAGTTGACGTGGCCGAAGTACCCCAGGTCCTCGTAGTACTTCGCGTAGCAGGCGAGCCCGAACGTGTCGTGCCGGCCGACGGTGTCGCGCACGACCTCGACGAGCGGCTCCTGATCCTGGTCGTAGAACTTCGCGTACAGGCCGGGCTGCGGGTACGCGCTGCCCATGAGCGATCGCGTCGTCGTAGAGTCGAGCCCGCGCTCGAGCCCTTCGCTGGAGCTTGCCCGTGTGAAAAGCGAGGAGGTCCGAGCACTGGCGGCCGCGGACGTCGATCACCTGCAGGTACTCGCCCGCCCGCACCTCGTAGGCCCGCGCCGAGGCACGGGGCACCTCGAAGTCGAGTCGCGGCTCGGCAAGCGGCTCCGGCAGGATCGGCTCCGAGTCGTCGCGCGGGCTCGCGCGTCGCACCTCGACGAGGACCTCGGAAGCCGGGACGCCGCCCTCGACGACGGGCTCGCCCTCAGGAACGGTCACCGCCGCGACAGCGACGCGGTCGACGTCGAACGACTCCTCGGCTCCGGGCGGCGACTCCGGACCGAAGAGGTCGGCGATGACGCCGAGCTCACGCGCGACGAGGTGTGCGCGCTGGGCGCCGTGCACGTCGCGCACGACGAAGCGGTCGCCCGGCTCGAGGGCGATGATCGTCGTCGCGCCCGGCGCAACGCGGTACGTCTCCCGCGTCGGGTCGCGCGCAAGCAGCCCTGCGACGATCATGAGCTCGCTGCCGCTGGCTCCTTCGCCGCCTGCTCCTCCGCCTCGGCGAGCAGCTGCTCGGCGAGCTCGCGCTTGCCCTTCGCGTCGAGCTTCTTGAGCTCGTTCTCGACGGCCCGCCGGTTGTAGGTCTGGTTCCAGTAGTCGAGCGACTCGAAGCCGAGCAGCACGGCTCTGCCGACGAACTGGCGCAGCACCTCGTTCGTCGGCCCCATCACCCAGCCGGCCTTCGCGTCGCGCAGGTAGCGCTCGAGCTCCATGTCGCGCTTGTAGCCGGAGCCGCCGCATGCGTGGAGCATCTTGTCGACGTGGTGCGCGACGTTCTTCGCGGCCTCGAACTTGATCTGCCACGCCCAGTGAAGGTAGTTCGCGCGTGCGAGCTCGCCCGGCGCGAGGACCTTCGTGTTGTCGTTCGTCTCCTTGTCCATCGCCTGCGCGACGGACAGGACGAAGAGACGGCAGGCATTCGTGTCCATGACAGCTTCGCCGACGTAGTCCTGGATCGTCGGATAGTCCGCAACGCGCATCCCGACATCGACGTGCCGCTTCCTCGTCGTGTGCCGCTTCGCGATGTCGATCGCTCCGAGCGCGATCCCGTTCCAGACCGACGCGGAGCCGATGAGGAACCACGGGTCGACCGACTCGTCGTTCGACGTCGCGCCGTCGCCGATCGGGCCGACGACCTGGTCGGCGGGAACGTCGACGTTCGGCACCTCGACCGGGCCGGACTGGTTGCCGCGGAGGCCCAGTGCATCCCAGAGCGACGGCTGCGACTGCACGTGCTCGCCGTCGATGACGAAGACGGATAGATCGTCGTATCCGGTGAAGTCGGGGCTCGTCGTCTGGATGACGTAGAAGTCCGCGAACCCGCCCGACGTCGTCCAGGAGGCCTTCTTGCGCACCTTGTAGCCACCGTTCGAGCGCTCGGCGCCCGACGAGACGGGGTACCAGAAGTGCGAGCCCGTCTCCGGGTCGGAGTACGACAGCGTCCCGATCTTGCCGCTCCTCAGCGGCTTGATGTACTTCTCGATCAGGGCATCGGTTGCGCGCAGCATGATCGCGTTCACCGCTCCCATGTGCATCACGTAACACATGGCCGTCGATGCGCACCCGTAGCGCGCGATCGTCTCGCAGACCATCGAGTAGGCGACATGGTTCTCGCCGAGGCCGCCGTATTCCTCCGGAACGGTCAGGCCGAGGAAGCCGTGCTCGCCGAGCAGCTCGAGATTGCGGCGCGGGAAGAGAAGCTCGTCGTCCGAGCGCTTGGCGTTCGCGCGCATCTCCTTCTCGCAGAGCTCGATGATCGTCTCGCGGAGCTCCTTCTGGCGGTCGGTGAGCACCCAGTCGGGGTCCCATTCGTATCCGAGCCCCCAGAACGGCTCGCCGCCCCACGTCTTCTCGGCCATCGTCGTCTCCTTCCCCTTCTCTACATGCTCAGTGCGCCGGAGGCTCCCAGCCCTCCAGCACGGGCGGATGCCAGTCTGTGCCAACCATCGTCGAGCCGGCGGTCCACGGACCGAGCTCCGGTTGCGGGAACTTCGCGTGCTTCTCCTTCAGACGGATCCCGTACGAGTTGCCGGACTGCAGGTGCTTCATGAGCACCTTCCGGGCGATCTCGTCCTCGCGGCCCTCCGGGATCGGGAAGTAGATCTTGAGGAACGAGTTCGAGTAGCGGTCGAAGACCGCCGGGACACCGTCCTCCATGAGCAGCTCGACGTCCTCGAGCCAGTTGATGTCCTCGCCCGGCGTCGCCGCCACGAGGTCGACATCGTCGAGGAGCGCGACGTCCTCCTGATAGGCGAAGCGGTGCCCCGAGAGGACCTCCGCGTCGAGCGACCGGCTCGGCCCGGTCAATCGTCGGCCCTCACGAGCTCGGTCGGGGCATCCGGGAGGTAGTCGACCGGATACTCGACATGCTTCTCGAGCAGCCGCTCGATCCGCGCCAGTGCGCGCTCCTCGGTCACGCCGGGGATGTAGTTCGTCCCTGCGAGCGGCACCTTCGCCATCGCCGCGGCCTCCGTCGTCAGTGCGCAGAGGTCTTCCGGCTCGAGCGAGTGGACGTTCGTCTTGCCGCACGCGCGCGCGAGCATCTGCACCTCGAGCGTGAGCGTGTGCAGGAAGTTGTAGACGCGCTCTGCCGCCTCGTCGACGACGAGCCGCTTGCGCAGCTCTGGATCCTGCGTCGTGATGCCCACGGGGCAACGGCCGGTGTGGCAGTGGTAGCACTTGCCGGCGGGCACGCCGATCGTCCCTTCGTAATCGGTGACGCCGGGGATCTCCTTGTTGCAGTTCAATGCCATGAGCGCCGAGTGACCGATTGCGACCGCCTTGGCACCGAGCGCGATGCACTTCGCGACGTCGCCGCCGTTCCGGATGCCGCCCGCGACGACGAGGTCGATCTCGTCGGCGAGGCCGACGTCCTCGAGCGCGCGACGCGCCTCCGGGATCGCAGCCATCAGCGGGATGCCGGTCTCTTCCGCCGCCACGTGCGGCCCCGCGCCCGTTCCGCCCTCGGCGCCGTCGAGGTAGATGACATCAGGCCCGCATTTCGCGGCCATGCGCACGTCGTCGTAGACACGCGCCGCACCGAGCTTGAGCTGGATCGGGATGCGGTAGTCGGTCGCCTCGCGGACCTCCTGGATCTTCAGCGAGAGGTCGTCCGGGCCGAGCCAGTCGGGATGGCGTGCAGGCGAGCGCTGGTCGATCCCCGGCGGCAGCGAGCGCATCTCCGCGACCTGCTCCGTCACCTTCTGCCCCATCAGGTGACCGCCGAGACCGACCTTGCAGCCCTGCCCGATGAAGAACTCGCAGGCGTCCGCGAGCATCAGGTGGTGCGGGTTGAAGCCGTACCGGCTCTGGATGCACTGGTAGTACCACTTCGTCGACAGATCGCGCTCCGGCGGGATCATCCCGCCCTCGCCCGAGCACGTCGCCGTGCCGGCCATCGACGCGCCCTTCGCGAGCGCCATCTTCGCCTCGAGCGACAGCGCGCCGAAGCTCATGCCCGTGATGTAGACGGGAATGTCGAGCTCAATCGGGTTCTTCGCGAACCGCGCGCCCAGGACGGTCTTGGTCTCGCACTTCTCCCGGTAGCCCTCGATCACGAACCGGGTGAGCGTCCCCGGCATGAACATCAGCTCGTCCCAGTGCGGGATCGGCTTGAACATCGAGAAGCCGCGCATGCGGTAGCGGCCGAGCTCGGCCTTCACGTGGATGTCGTTCATGACCTCCGGCGTGAAGATCCGGCTGTGCCCGAGGACGTGCTCGTTGTCGCTCATAAAACCAGCTTTCGCTCGGCGGGCTCGAGGTTGTCGTAGTTGTAGAGCTTCTTGCCGCACACGAACTTCTGTAGCTCCGGCGGCGAGCCGAGGCCGTAGATGCGGAACTTGCGCTCGACGAACTCGGTGTCGGCGTCGGTCCACTCGCCGGGGATACAGTCGATGCCGAGCGACGCGACCTTGCCGCCGACGTAGATCGTGCCGTCGTACATCGAGTCGCCGAGGCCGTGGCCGACGTTGCCGCAGAGGATCATGCGGCCGCGCTGCATCATGAAGCCGGTCATCGTCCCGGCGTCGCCGCCGACGATGATCGTGCCGCCTTTCTGATCGATGCCCGTCCGCGCGCCGACGCGGCCCTTGACGAGGAGGTCTCCCCCGCGCAGCGCGGCGCCCGTGAGCGAGCCGGCGTTCGAGTCGACGACGACGACGCCCGACATCATGTTCTCGCACGCCGACCAGCCGACGCGGCCCGTGATGTGGATCTCGGGCCCGTCGATCAGGCCGCAGCCGAAGTAGCCGAGGCTCCCCTCGAAGGTGATGCGGCACCGGGTGAGGATGCCGACGCCGAGCGAGTGCTTCGCCCCGGGGTTTCGCACCGTGACGTCCTCGATGCCCTCTTCGTAGAGCAGCCGCCGCAGCTCGAGGTTGATCTGCCGCGTCGTGAGGTCGTGCGCGTCGAAGCTCGCGCGGGCACCGTCGATCTCGGCGATGCGCGGCGCCTCGGCGTCGGGCTCCGCGAGCCCGCGCGCGTCGTACGTGATCCGGCCTTCGCCGGTTACCGATGCCACACCATCACCTCGCCCTCGAATGGATCGTACGTCTCGATCTCGCGGTCGAGGACGGCGCGGATCGCGATCTCCTCGGAGGCGAGCGCCACCATGTCGTCCCCCTCGTAGAGCACGAGCGGCTTCGCGGCCATCTCGTCCTTCGCGACGCCGAGCGCGTCCTCGGTCACGGCGATGTACGTGAAGACGCCGTCGAGCTCCTCGAGGCTGTCGTGCATCGCCTCCTCGAGGCTCGTGCCGTCGCTCATCTTCTCCGCGAGATAGACCGCGATGATCTCGGAGTCGCACTCCGACTGGAACCGATGCCCGGAGCGCTCGAGCCGCCGCTTCCACTGGAAGTAGTTCGTCAGCTGGCCGTTGTGCACGACCGCTACGTCGCTGAAGGGGTACGCCCAGTATGGATGGGCCCCCGAGATGTCCACGTCCGACTCCGTCGCCATGCGCACGTGGCCGATGGCGTGTGTCCCCACGAAGCCGCCGAGGTCGTACTGGTCGGCAACGGTCTCCGCGTCGCCGAGATCCTTGATGATCTCGAGCGAGTGCCCGAGCGACAGCACCTCGACGCCCCGCACGTCCTCGACGACGTCCGTCAGCGCCTTCAGCTCGCCCGCGTAGTCGAACGTGATGCGGTAGGCGTACTCCGTCTCCTCTTCCACGTCGTGGATCTGCACGCCTTGCTTGCGCAGGCGCTGCTCGACGACGAACCGGTTTCGTGCGATCCGGTCGGCGAACTCGAAGTCGCGTGGGTCGTTCGCGTCCGCAAGCGTGTACCGCATGACGTACGAGCCGCGATGAGGGCCGAAGAGCGCATACCCCGTCGAGTCGGGGCCGCGATGCTTCATCGACTGCAGCATCAGGGTCATGTCGCGGCCGACCTCGTGGCTGCCCTTCCCGTTCGCACCGCTCGTGTCTGCGTAGATGATCCCGGCGATCCCGCACATGGTTACGGGAAGCACGTCCAGGTAGCGCTCCCGCTCCCAGTCGGTGACGGCCCCGAGGAACCGCTGCCACTCGTCGCGCTTGTAGTGCATGTAGACGTCGTAGAGCCGGCCCGGCATCGCACTCCGCACGACCTCGTCCTGCTCGAGCGCCTCGAGCGCCTCGCCGAGATGGCCCGGGACGCGCGGAACCTCGCCGCCCTCGCTCAGGATGTCGTACACGTTGCGCTGCTGCGGCGGGCCCGGGTCGAGCTTCCGCTTCACGCCGTCGAGGCCGGCCTTCAGGAGCGCCGCCTGCGTGAGGTACGGGTTGCACGCCGAGTCGACCGCGCGGAACTCGAAGCGGCCGCCGCTCGCGACGCGCACGAGGCACGTGCGGTTCTGCCAGCCGTAGTCCTTGTAGATCGGCGCCCAGAACCCCGCGTCCCAGAAGCGCTTGTACGAGTTGACCGTCGGCGCCGTGATCGCGCAGAGCCCGCGGTAGTGCTCGAGGATGCCGCCCATGAACTGGAGGCCGATCTCCGAGAGCTTTGCCGGGCCCTCCGGGTCGTAGAAGACGTTCGTCCCTTCCTCGTCGCAGAGCGTGAAGTGATGGTGTGCGCCGTTCGCCGAGACGCCCGTGAACGGCTTCGGCATGAACGTCGCGACGACATCGTGCTTCCGCGCGACCGCGGCGCAGATCTGCCGGTAGGTCGACAGGTTGTCGGCCGTCCGGATCGCGCGGTCGAAGAGGAAGTTGAGCTCGAGCTGCCCCGGTGAGTCCTCGTGGTCGCCGTAGGTCGGCTGGATGCCGAGCTGCTCGCCGTAGTCGACGACGTCGAGGATGATCTCGCGCAGCTCTTCGAACTGGTTGATGTGGTAGCACCAGGGCTTCGTGATCCCTTCGGCCTTGTTCGGGTCGTCGTAGCGCTTGAGCCACATCATCTCCGGCTCGATCCCGCAGAGGAACGTGTAGCCGAGCTCCTGCTCGACCTCGTTCATGATCCGCTTCAGGTTCTGACGGGGATCGGAGTCGAGGAGCCCGCCCGTCTCCGTGTCGTAGCAGTCGCAGAAGACGCGGGCGACGCGCGAGTCCCACGGCAGCTGCTTGAAGGTGTCGACGTCCGCGATCGCCGCAAGCTCCGACTCCTCGGGGCCGAAGCCGATATAGCGGTCCTGCTCGTCGACGAAGAGATCCGCTGTCGCCCCGTAGACGAGCTGGTAACCCGCCTCCGCAACCTTTTCCCACTGCGTCGCGGCGACGCCCTTGCCGTTCACGTGGCCCGAGACTGAGACCTGCTGGAAAAAGATGTACTTGATCCCGCGCTCGTCGATCAGCCGGCGAACCTCGCGGATCTTCTCGAGCGCGCGCCGTATCGTTCCGGGCGATGTCGAGCGTCGGATACGGATCCGGCACCGGTCCTTTCGCAAGAACCTCTTGAACCTGCGTCGGCCCTTTCTCGACGACTGCCATAGCGGCGGCTCCTTTTCTGACGCTCCACAGGACGACCCGGCACCTGACGGTGTATCGGGAGGCAGGTGCCACTGTCAAGATGCTGCGTCCTCACGGGCAACGGTATTGCCCCACCGGCACCTCCGTCAGTTCCACGGGTACGGCGAGTTCGACACCGCGTGTGTGACGCCCTGCTCGTAGCGGGAGAGCCGGAACGCATCCAGTCGCTCCTCGCCGCCGCGCACGATGTCGTTCGCGACGAGCTTGCCGAGCCCGATCATCTTGAAGCCATGGTTCGAGTCCATGATCATGTAGGCGTTCGGGAGCGCGAAGTCGACAACCGGGTAGTTGTCGGGAGTGAACGCCCCGATCCCGCCGTGCGGATCGGTGTGCCACTGGCCTCCCTTGCCACGGAACCGCTCGTGCGCCCAGGCAAGCCCGGACGTGAAGTAGTCCGTGAAGTCGTCGCCGACGATGTGATCCGGGTTGTCGTGACCGTACGGCTCGAGCTCGACCTCCGTCCCGAGCTTGATCGGGACGCCGCCGCCCTGCACGCCGAAGCCGCGACGGCCGATCTTGTAGTAGATCCCCCACGCCCCCTCCTCGATCACGTGCCCGTCCCGGTCCGAGACGAGCGGGACGACGTGGTCGAGGTGCACGACCGGAGGCTCCTTGCCGTCCTGCTGGAGCTCGACGCCGTCGAGCCAGTAGTCGCCCTCCTGCAGCTTCCAGTAGGTGACGATCGGCTTCGTCTCGTACGCGTTGCCGTTCCCATCGGCCTCGATCGCGTTCGATTCGATGCGGGGTGAGTCCCCGACCGGCGAGGTCGGCCGCTCCTTGCGCGCGACGCGCACCTCGTCGGGCAGGCCGAGCATCCGCCACAGATGGCCGCTCCACGGGCCTGCGCCGACGACGAGCAGGTCGGTGTCGATCGAGCCGCCGGTCGTCTCGACGGACTGCACGAGCCCGTCATGGACGTCGACGCCGACGACCTCCACGCCCTCGAGCACCCGCACGCCTTTCGAGCGTGCAAGGCGAGCGAGATTCTCGACCGTCGTCTGCGTCTCGGCCCAGCCGCCCTGGCGCTCGTGGAGCACTGCCTCGATGCCCTGGCCGTTCCAGTCGGGGAAGATCGCCGCGCATGTGCTCGGTGCAGGCCTTCTCGCCGAGCACGACGTCCGAGCGGTAGCCGATCGCGGCCTGCTGCCGCTGGATCGCGACGCAATCCTCGGCCTGCACCTCCGGAACGGCTGCGATGTAGCCGACCGGGTGATAGCCGAAGCCGGCCGGGTCCGACTCGAAGAGCTCGACCGACACCCGGATGATCTCCGCCATCGGCGGCGAGAAGTAGAAGTTGCGGACGACGCCGCAGGCGATCCCCGACGCGCCCGCGCCGATGTGGTTCTTCTCGAGCACGACGATGTCCTCACCGGAGCCGCGGCCCGAGGCCTCGAGCTCGAGCGCGAGGTGATACGCGCTCGACAAGCCGTGAACCCCGCCGCCGACGACGAGGTAGCTTGACGACGCAGGTAGCTTCTGCATACGTTTCCTCTATTGCCGTAGGGGAAATGCTATTGCCGAATCGCAGAAGAGCATAACACCATGCCCAGGACGGGACAACCCGCGGTCCGCCATGTCGCGGCCGTCGAGCGCGCACTCGCAGTCCTCGACGCGCTGTCGGACGGCTCGCCCGAGCTCGGGACGAACGAGATCGCGCGGCGGACGGGGATCAACGCGAGCACCGTCTCGCGGCTCCTCGCGACCCTTGCCGCGGCCGGGCTCGTCGAGCACGTGCCGTCGAGCGGGCGCTACCGCCTCGGCCTGCGGCTTCTGCAGCTCGGCAATGCCGTGCTCGCCCGTCTCGACCTACGCGAGATCGCGCGGCCGCACCTGCAGGCCCTCGTCGACGAGACCGGAGAGACGGCGACGCTCTCGGCACCCGGCGAGCGAGACGCGGTGACGGTCGACTTCGCGCAGAGCGCCTCTTCGGTGCAGAGCGTCGCGCACGTCGGGCGCCCGAGCATCGGTCACGCGACGGCGACCGGCAAGGTCCTGCTCGCCTTCGGCGAGGCGAGCGTTCCCGCCGGGCCGTTGAAGGAGTACACGCCGCGCACGATCGTCGATCGCCGCACGCTCGGCAGCGAGCTCGACCGGGTTCGCCGGCAGGGCTACGCCGAGGCGGTCGGCGAGCGCGAGACGCACCTGAACGCCGTCGCAGCCCCGGTCTTCGGCCCGCATGGCTCGCTCGCCGCGATCATCGGCGTCCAGGGCCCGGCGTCCCGCTTCGGCCGCGAAGGGATGCGTCGCGCCGTGGATCCGCTCCTCGCCCGTGCCGACGAGATCTCGCGAGCGCTCGGCTCCGCCGACTAGCTATTCGGGCCGCAGCTGCCACTCCGAGGCGGAGCGGACGGTCGCGAGCAGCCTCCGCTGGCGCAACGGGCGGAGCAGGAACGCCCACGCGAAGAAGATGATCAGGCCCGTGACGCCGATGCGGGGGTCGACGAGCACCATCAGCGGCACGAAGACCGCGAGCATCACTGCGATGAACGCGATCGTCTGCAGCTTGTAGCGCTGGACCGCACGCTCGATGACCTGATACTCGTCGCGCGGGATCTGCGCCGTGTTCCAGCGGCGCCCGCACGTCTCGCATTGCCACTGGTCGCCGTACTGCAGCCAGCGCACCTCGCCGCAGTCACAGGTCACCGTGATCGGCGGCACCTTCACGCGGCGATCGTACGTATTGCCGTCGTGGAAACGCAAGACCACGAAACGGCAATTGAATCTTTCGATGCGCGGTGTTACGTTCGCGACGTTCGCGCCGACCGCGCGAGTCGACAATCGAGGAGGTGGCACGCGTGGCTGTCGCTGTGGTCCAGGAGCAGCAACTGCTCAAGACGCTTCGCTGGTACGACGGCTTCGTCATCGCCCTGGCGAATCCGGGCTTCCTCCTCGGGTCGCTCGGCTATTCGGTGGGCGATCTCGGCGGCTGGGGAGCCGCGCTCCTGTGGGGCATCTCCGCGGCGTGCGCGGTCCTGATCAACAACATCTACACGGAGCTCGCGACGATGTTCCCCGAGAAGTCGGGCGGCCTCGCGCTCTACGCGCACGAGGCGTGGCGCAAGTACTCGACCCTCATCGGGCCGATCGCGACGTTCGGCTACTGGATCGGCTGGTCGGTGGTCCTCTCCGTGAACGGCCTCTTCACCGGTCAGATCATCCAGGGCGCCTGGTTCCCCGGTGAGCCGATCGGCAGCCCCTACGGCAAGGGGTACTTCTCCACCGGCCCGGTCGAGTTCGGCCTGCCCCAGTGCATCGCGATCGGGCTGATCCTCGCGGTCTGGCTCTTCAACGTCTTCGGCGTCCGGGTTGGAGTCTTCTTCGGGTACGCGGCGGGCCTGCTCCTCATGGTGCCCCTCTTCGTCATGTCGATCCTCCCGTTCCTGAACGGCAGCTTCGACAGCGCCAACCTGCACTACACGATCAACGGCCATACGGGGATCCCCGGGGTGATGCTCGCGATCGTCTGGCTCTGGCTGATGTGCTGGTCGGCCTGGGGCGTCGACGTCTGCGCGACCTTCGCGCCCGAGTACAAGGACACGGTGAACGACACGAGACGGGCGCTGCGCTCCGCCGCGGCGTTCTCGATGACGGTCTACATCCTCCTCCCGATTGCATTCGTCGGCGGAGGCACGGAGAAGCTCGTCAGCGGCTACGCGTACGTCGACGCGATGAACAAGATCGTCGGCTCGAAGAGTGCAACCGACTTCTTCGTCATCTGCCTGGTCGCGGCGTTCGTGATCACGATGAACACGGCGACGGCCGACGGCGGACGTGCGCTCTACGGCATCTCGCGTGACGGCATGACGGTCAAGGAGCTATCGATACTCAACCGCTTCAACGTGCCCGGGATTGGGATGACCGTCGACATGGTGGTGAACTGCCTCTTCATCCTGTTCATCGGCAACATCTTCGGCATCCTCGCCGCGAGCAACCTCGGTTACGTGCTCGCCCACATGTTCGCGCTCTCGGGCTTCGTGCTCCTGCGCCGCGACAGGCCGCTCTGGCCGAGACCGATCAGGCTCTCGAACTACTGGGTCCCGATCGCCGGCCTCCTGTCGGTGTGGTGCCTCGTGCTGACGATCATCGGCTTCGGCTGGTTCCAGTACGCGGCCGGCGGCTACGGCGGCACGAAGGAGAAGATCATCGGCGTCGGCGTCCTCGCCATCTCGATCGTCCTCTTCCTCTTCCGCCGGATCGTGCAGGACCGCGAGCGGCCGCACTGGCGCGAGGAGACGCCCTCGGTGCCCGGCGGCGGTGCGCCTCCACCTGCCGACGCTCCACCTGTTCCCGCGACCTAGCGCATGGCGACGAGGAGGCCGCCCGGTGTGAGACACCACCGCGCGGCCTCCTCGTTCGCGCAGACCGCCGACCTGTACGAGCGCGCGCGGCCGGGGTATCCGCCGGCGGCCGTCGCCTACCTCGTCGAGCGACTCGGCCTCGAGCCCGGCCGCACGGTCCTCGACCTCGGCGCCGGGACGGGAAAGCTCGCGCGCCTCCTCGCCGAGTCGGGCGCGCACGTCGTCGCGGTCGAGCCGCTCGCGGAGATGCGAGCGCTCGTCCCGCCCGGATCGAGACGCTCGCCGGCACGGCCGAGAAGATTCCGGCTGCCGGACGCAGCCGTCGATGCCGTCACTGTCGCGCAGGCGTTCCACTGGTTCGACGAGGAGACGGCCGGCGCCGAGATCCGTCGCGTGCTCCGCCCCGGCGGGCTGCTCGCCCTCGTCTCGAACCGCCGCAACGACTCCGACCCCACGACACACGCATTCGGCGAGATCCTCGCGCGCCATCGCGCTCACCCGTCGCTGGAGCCACCGCCGTCGGGCGAGCAGTTCGCCCACAAACACTCGGTCGCGTCATTCGCCGACCTGGCGGCGACCGAGAGCTCCATCGCCTCGCTCGAGGACGGAGAGCGCCGCGCAGCGCTCGCCGACTTCGCCGCGCTCGGCGGCGGCGAGCTCCACTACACCACGTACGTCTCCATCGAGCCGCACTGAGAGACTGTCTTCCGTGACAGTGGTCGTGACCGGCCGGGACCTGACGCTCGGGACTCCTACGCGTCGCGCGTGAGCACGAGCCCGTGGAGCTCGGCGGCAGCGTCGCCGCGGTCGTCGGGCGCGGTCGGGAGATCATCGAGCGCGCGCTCGAAGGGCCTGCGCCGGTGTACGGACTGACAACCGGCGTCGGCGTCCGCAAGCGGACTCAGGTCGACGCCGCGGAGCTCGACGAGTTCAACCGCAGGCTGATCCTCGAGCATCGCGTCGGCCAGGGGCCGCCCGCGCCGGAGGACGTCGTCCGTGCGCAGCTCCTTCTCGTCGTCAACTCGTTCGCGCGTGGGACAGCGGGTGTCCGACAGGAGCTCCTCGAGCACCTCGCCTCGCGCCTGAACGCCGGCGCGACACCGCTCGTGCGCATGCTCGGTTCGATCGGCATGTCCGACCTCCCGCCGAACGCCGACCTCGCACACGGTGTCCTCGGCGACTTTCAGCTCGGCGCGAAGGAAGGGCTTGCTCTCCTGAACCACAACGCGTTCTCGACCGGGCTCGCCGCGCTCTCCGTGGCGGACGCCTCGACGCTCCTCGCCGCGCTCGACGTCGCGGCTGCGCTCGACCTCGAGGCGCTCGGCGGCAACCTCGTCGTGCTGCACGATCCCGACGACCCGTTCCGCGCGCTCCTCGCCGGGAGCTATCTCTGGCAGGACGACGCCGCCCGGAGCCTCCAGGATCCCCTCAGCTTCCGGACTGCGCCCCGCGTGCACGCTGCTGCGCGCGACGCGCTCGGTTACGCACGCGGGCGAGTCGACCGTGAGCTGAACGCGTCGCAGGAGAACCCGTTCGTCGATCTCGACGGCGGGCGCGTCGTCGGCTCGGCGAATTTCGATCCCGTCGCGCTCACGGCGGCGCTCGACTTCGTCCGCATTGCGCTTGCGCCGGTGCTCAACGCGGCAGCCGAGCGCGCCGTCAAGCTCCTGCAGGCGCCGGTGACGGGGCTTCCGGAAGGGCTCGCGGTCGCGACCGGTCTGCCGGAGAGCGCTCTGTCGGAGCTCGGGGTGCCGGCGCAGGCGCTCGCCGCCGAGGCAAAGCTCCTTGCTCAGCCGGTGTCGGTCGAGACCGGCAGCACGAGCCATCACGAGGGGATCGAGGACCGGATCACCCTCGCGCCGCTCGGCGCGAGGCGCCTCGCCGAGATGGTCGTGCTCGGGCAGCGTCTCGCGGCGGTCGAGCTGACGGTCGCCGCACAGGCCGTCGACCTGCGCGGCGCCTCACCCCTCGGCGCTGCCACGGCGCGGGCGCATTCGCTCGTGCGCGAGATCGTGCCGCCGCTCCGGCGAGGCGAGCCGCTTGCGCAGGATCTGGAGCCGCTCCGGGAGCTCGTCGCCTCGGGGCGGCTCAGCGGCTGATGTCGATCCAGATGGCCTTCAGGTCCGAGTACTTCTCGAGTGCGTGGAGCGACTTGTCGCGGCCGAAGCCCGGACTGCTTGAAGCCGCCGAACGGCGAGGTGATGTCGCCGTGGTCGAAGCAGTTGACCCAGACGACGCCGGCGCGCAGCGCTCGTGCGAGCCGATGTGCACGCGTGACGTCGCTCGTCCAGACCGCGGCGGCGAGGCCGTAGACCGTGTCGTTCGCGACGGCGATCGCCTCGTCCTCGTCGACGAACGTGATCGCGGCGAGGACGGGGCCGAAGATCTCCTCGCGCGCGATCCGCATGTCGTTCGAGACTGCGTCGAAGATCGTCGGCTCGACGAAGTAGCCGCCGCTCTCCGTTCGCGCCTGCTCACCGCCCAGGTGAAGGCGTGCACCCTCCCCTTTGCCCGTCTCGATGTAGCCGAGCACGCGCTCGAGCTGCGTCCGGTCGACGAGCGCGCCCATCTTCGTCTCGGGGTCGAGCGGGTCGCCGGGGCGGATGGTCTCGGCGACGCGCACGACTCGCTCGAGGAAATCGTCCTTCAGCGACTCGTGCACGAGGAGCCGCGAGCCGGCATTGCAGACCTCGCCCTGGTTGTAGAAGACGCCCCAGGCGGCGGCCTCGGCCGCGGCGTCCAGGTCGGCGCAGTCCTGCATGACGATGTGCGGCGACTTGCCGCCGCATTCGAGCGCGAGCCGCTTCATGTTCGACTCGCCCGAGTAGCGGAGGAAGAGCTTGCCGACCTCGGTCGAGCCGGTGAAGGCGACGAGGTCGACGTCCATGTGCAGGCCGAGCGCGCGGCCCGGCGGTCTCCCCGAAGCCCGGGACGACCTGGAGGACGCCGGGCGGCACGCCGGCCTCGACCGCGAGCTCGGCGATCCGGAGCGCCGTGAGCGGCGACTGCTCGGCCGGCTTCAGCACCACGCTGTTGCCTGCGGCGAGCGCCGGGCCGAGCTTCCACGAGCCATCAGGAGCGGGAAGTTCCACGGCACGACCGCGCCGACGACGCCGACGGGCTCGCGCACGATCATGACGACGGCCGAGGGATCCGTCGGCGCGACCTCGTCGTAGACCTTGTCGACGGCTTCGCCGTAGTAGGCGATGGCCTCCGCGGCGAGCGGCACATCGACGCGCCGCGAGTCCGAGATCGGCTTGCCCATGTCGAGCGTCTCGAGGAGCGCGAGCTCGTCGCGGTGCTCCTCGATCAGCTCGGCGAAGCGAATGCAGGATCCGCTTCCGCACCTTCGGCGCCGCGCGCGACCAGCGCCCGACTCGAAGGCGACGCGCGCGCCGCGAACGGCGCGGTCGACGTCGTCGGCGTCGCAGGCAGCCACACGGGCGAGTACCTCGCCGGTCGCCGGGTTGACGCAGTCGAAGGTCTCGCCGGACGCTGCGTCGACGTAGGCGCCGTCGATGAACGCGCGGTCGCGGATCTCGACCGCTGTCGCGCTCATATCCGCTCCCGGCGCCGGCAGAGCCGGCGCCTCCGCTCTTTGATGAGCTCCGTCGAGCCTACGCTCACTCCCGCTCCCGGCGCCGGCAGAGCCGGCGCCTCCGCTCTTTGATGAGCTCCGTCGAGCCTACGCTCACGCCGACTCGGCGATCTCGTCCAGGTAGGTCATGGAGATGCGGGTGAGTGCGCCCTGCGCGTCTTCCTCGTAGTACCCCATGCGCCAGAGCGGCGGGGAGTAGCAGTGGATGGACGTGACGGGCGGGCCGCCTGCATGGCGCATGCCGTGGATGTAGGCGCCGTCGAACACGAAGCTCTCACCGGCGGCACGCCGACGACTGGAGTGCCGGAGGCCTTCTCTCGTGAACATGAAGCGGTCCTCGGTCGAGCGTGCCCTCGCAGACATAGACGCCGCCGGACGAGAGGTCGTGGTCGTGGTAGCCGGTCTTCTGGTCGTCGAGCCAGCAGATGAGCCACGTGTCGACGTGGGAATCGCGGTAGAGCTGCGAGTAGTAGCGCTGGCCGGGATCGTGCCGGACCCTGTCGCCGCCAGAAGCGGGGCTCGCCGCCGACCCTCGTCGCGAGCGCGGCGAGCTCGTTCTGGTCGAGGTCGCGATCCAGCGGAAGCAGCGGACGGATCCAATCCTCGAGGCGTTCGCCGGTCCTCGGCGTGTCGTTCGCGTCGATGCTCATGCATCTCCTCCGAGGAGTTGTCGTGGGTTGTCGCGGCACAGCGCGTCGACCACAGCCTGACCGAAGCCGCGGACAGCCTCAAGGCTCGGCTGCGAATCGATCACCGGGCCGTCGCTCCCGAAGACGAGGCCGGTGCCGCCGTAGGTCGCGAGACAGAGCTCGAGCGCGCGTCGCCCGTATGACGCGGTGTCGAGGAAGATCGTGGGCGCAAACGCGCGGCGGACGTCGAAGCCGCGCGACCGAAAGCGCTCGAGCTGGATCGGGGCGCCGCCCGCCAGGATCGCGAACAGCACGTTCAGGTCGGGCCAGCGGTCGATCCCCTCGGAGAGCCACGACGCGTACGCCGCCTGCATCTGCGCGGTGTAGTCGACCACGGCCGACCACCACGACGGCGACCCTCGCCCAGTCGCGAGACCCGGATGGACGAAGAGGATGCGGCGCTCCCGTTCGAGCTCGTCGAGCAGGGGCGCGACGGCGTCGAGGTCGAGAAGCGCCGCTGCGGAGACGGAGGCGCCGACAAAGCCGGGCAGGGTGCGCCCCATCCCGAGCGCCAGGAGACGGCCGCCGGTCGAGCCGGTCACCTCGCGCATCCCCTCGTGATAGGCGTCGAGCACGTCCTCCGCCTCCTCATCGCTGACCCGGTCGAGCCCGAGGGTCGGCGGGCAGGACACGATCGCGACGTCGATCCCGTCGCGCTCGAGGTCGGCGATGCAGCGGTCGGGCCCGTAGGCGTCCGCCTCGACGAGATACTCGCCGTCGTGCAGGCAGAGAGTCCAGCCGCGAAGGCACGGCGGCGACGTCCGTCGCCGTAGAGCCTCGAGCAGCTGCTCGGGCCAGATGTGCCGGTGCACGTCGACGACCGTCAGGGAGCGACCTCCGCCAGGGTCTGATCTATTACGACGATAGTGCGCGCTCCTTCGCTCCGGCGCAAGCGCTCGAGCGCCTCGGCGACGCCGTCGAGATCGGTGAAGTGCGAGACGACGTCCCCCAGCTCGAGGCGACCGTCCGCAACGAGCTGCACGAGCTCCGGCAGCTCCACCGCGACGTTCGAGGAGCCGTAGTAGCAGCCGCGGATCGACTTCTCGGAGAGAAACTCGATCGCCGGCAGCGACACCTCGACGCCTGCGGGCGCGAGGCCGACGACTGTCGCAACGCCGCCCGGGTGAAGTGTGTCCCAGGCGAGCCGCATCGTCTCCGGACGTCCGACGACCTCGAATGCATGATCGACACCGCCGTTCGTGAGAGCGACGACCTCGGCCGCGGCGTCGCCGTCGCCGACCGCGACGGTATGCGTGGCGCCTCGCCCGACGGCGAGCTCGAGCTTTGCGGGGTCTCGGTCGACCGCGACGATCGTCGACGCCCCGGCAAGGCGCGCGCCCGCCACCACCTGCAACCCGACGCCGCCGCAGCCGACGACGCAGACGCTGTCTCCGATCCGGACCTGCGCCGTGTTCCGCACCGCGCCGACCCCGGTGACGACGCCGCAGCCGAGAAGCGCCGCCTGCCAGAGCGGCACGCCGTCGCGAAGGAGCACGGCGCCCGCGCCGGGCACGACCGCGTATTCGGCGAAGCAGGACGTGAGCAGGCAGTGCTGCAGCGGCGTCCCGTCGCCGGCCAGGCGAAGGCGCGACGTCCCGTCGAGGAGCGTGCCTGAGAGCGCGGCGGTTCCGGCCCGCTCGCAAAGGTTGAACCGGCCTTCCCGGCAGCGGACGCACGTGCGGCACGGCGGGACGAAGCAGAACGACACGCGGTCGCCCGCCTGCACGTGCGTGACACTCGCTCCCACTGCCTCGACGACGCCCGCGCCCTCGTGCCCGAGGACCATCGGCCAGCGCCCGCGGCCGAGCACGCCGTCGACGAAGTGGAGGTCGGAACGGCAAACGCCGGCCGCTGCGACACGGACGAGGACCTCGTCGTCTCGCGGGGGGTCCAGCTCGACGTCCTCGGTCGCAACCGGTGTCCCCGGCTCGCGCAGGACTGCGGCGCGCATTCTCATGCGGTGCGGTACTGCTCGAGCGCGTCGAGATCGGGGACAACGCCGAAGCCCGGGCCTGCGGGCGGCGCGATCGTCCCGTCGTCTGCAACCTCGAGCGGTGCGGGCAGCAGCCAGTCGCGGCGCGCGGCATCGAGCGTCGGCGGATCGAGCGGCACCTCGACGTACGGGCACGACGACAGCCCGAGTGCGGCGTGGAGGTTGACGAGCAGCCCATAGCCGTTCGACCACGTGTGCGGCGACCAGGTGCGGCCGGCCATCTCCGCGAGCCCCGCGACCCGACGCACGCCGCCGAGGCCGCCCGCGAGCACCGCGTCGCACTGGATCACGTCGACGCCGCCGCGGAGCACGAGATCGCGTGCCTCGTGCTCGGCGCGTACCATCTCGCCCGCGGCGATCCGAATGTCGGTGCGACCGCGGAGCGCGCGGTAGCCGTCGTAGTCCTGGGTCGGCAGCGGCTCCTCCAACCAGTACACGCCGAGCCGTTCGAGCTCACGCGCAGCCGAAGCGGCACGGGCCACGTCCCAGCGCGCCCCGATGTCGCCGGGCATACGCCACCCCTGGTTCGCATCGACGAGCACCTCGAACCCGGCGCCGAGCGCGTCGCGAACCGCGGCGACGACGTCGATGTCGTCCGGCCGGCCGAACCGGATCTTCACCGCGCGTATGCCCGCGTCACGCAGCGCGAGGCAGCGGCGTACCCGCTCCTCCGGCGCTACGAGCTCGCACGACGACGCGTAGGCGACGAGCCGCTCCTGCCGGCCGCCGAGCAGCTGCCACACCGGGACGTCGAGCGCGCGGCCGGCAAGGTCCCACACCGCGGCTTCGGCGATCCACGTCCGGGAGCCGTGGAAGTCGACGCTCGCGCAGAGCGCGCGCACGACTTCGGTGCGGCGCGGGTCGACGCCGACAAGCAGCCGCTCGAGAAGCTCGCGGTCCGGCAGCGCGTCTCCGCTCGCATAGCCCTCGAGGCCGTTGTCGGCACGCACGATCGCGAGGGTCGCCACCTGTTCCGTGCGCGGCTCGGGATCCCAGGCGACACGCAGCGGCGGGTCGAGCGGGAAGACGTAGCGCCGCGTCTCGAGCGCTGCGATCTTCACTAGTTGCCGCCGTAGAACGGGCTGCGAAGCGTGTCGCGCTCGTCCACGAGGCGCTGCACCGCATCGTCGGCGCGGCCCTCGACACACATGCCGATTGCCTTGCGCATCGCGAAGCGTGCACCCTCTCGCAGACCGGTCTCGTCGTCGGCTGCGGCATCGACCCAGACGGCGACGAGCACGACGATCTCCTGCGTCGGCTCGAGCAGGCCTTCGGCGACGGCGTCGAGCACGCCCTGCGCGATGCCGAGCTGTGCAGCCCCCCACGTCATCGTCTGGTGCCGGTCATCGAGTGCGGTCGCCTTGTTCATCATCAACGTCGGCGGGAAAACGGGCTCGTAGCTCTGCTGATCCGGACCGACGCATACGAGCACGGGTGTGTGGCCCGGTGAGGGATGGGCGAGCATGCTCACGGCTGCGGCGGCCGTCGGGCTCCCGCGCCGCGCAAGCACGACATTGATATGTGCGCCGTTCGGGCTCGTCCCTCCCCAGCCCTCGCCGATCCGGCCGTCGAGCTCGTCGGGATTCATAACGTCGAGGACCACGCGTGTCGCCTCGCCGCCGCGCAGGAGGTCGAACGCCTCGTTCACCCCGTCGAGCGGCAGGCGGTGCGAGACGAGCTTGTCGAGCGGCAGCCGCCCGCGCCGGTAGAGATCGAGTGTCAGCACGAAGTCGCGCTCGGGCCGTGACGAGCCGTAGAGCGAGCCGAGCACGCGCCGCTCCATGCGTGGGATCGAAAGGGCGGGCAGCGACACGACCGCGTCCTCGCGCGGGATGCCGATCAGCACTGCGGCGCCGCGGCGGCGTGTCGAGAGGAACGCAGCGGTCATGGCGTCGGTGCGACCGGTCGCCTCGATCGCGTAGTCGACGCCGCCGCCCGAGGCTTCGACGACTGCAGCCGCCGTCTCCTCGGGCGAGGAGCCGACGAGGACACCGTCGGTCGCCCCGAGCTCGCCCGCGAGATCGAGCTTTCCCTGCGAGACGTCGACCGCGATGACCGCGCCGGCCCCCGCCGCAACGGCGCCGATGACCGCAGAGAGCCCGACGCCCCCGCACCCGATGACCGCGACGCGCTCGCCCGGCCGGACGCCGGCCGTGCGCCAGACCGCCCCGGTGCCGGTTGTGACCGCGCAGCCGACGAGGCCGGCGATCTCGAACGGCACGTCGCGCGGGATCGGGACGCACGAGCGTTCCGGCAGCACCGTGGCCTCCGCGAACGACGAGATGAACGAGTAGTGGTAGACCGGCTCGCCGTCGCGCGACAGCCGCGTCGTCCCGTCGAGAAGCCCGCCCGTCCCCATCGCGGGCCACGCGGTCGTGCAGAGCTGCGGCAGGTCGCGAAGGCATTCCTCGCACTCGCCGCACGAGGGTGCCCACGAGAGCGCGACGTGGTCGCCTGGCCGGACGCGTGTCACGCCCGGGCCGACAGCCTCGACGATTCCCGCGCCCTCGTGTCCGAGGACGGCAGGACACGGCGTCGGCGCCGTCCCGTCGATCGCGTTCTGATCCGAGTGACAGACACCCGACGCACGGAGACGGACAAGCACCTCGCCGTCCCGCGGGTCAGCGAGGTCGAGATCGGTGACGTGCTGGCGGCCTCCCGTCTCCTCGAGGACCGCGGCGCGGATCCTCAAGCGGGCACCGCGCTTTCGCCCGTCTGCTGCAGCCTCCGCAGCTCCTCGATCGGGATGTGGCAACGCATCAGATGCGCGTCCTCGACCTCGACAAGCGGCGGCTCCTCCTGCTCGCACACCGGTCCGAGCTTCCGCGGGCAGCGCGTGTGGAACACGCAGCCGCTGGGCGGCGAGGCCGCGCTCGGGATCTCACCCTCGAGCCTGATCCGCTCGCGCCCTTCGCCGTCGATCGTCGGCACCGCCGAGAGAAGCGCTTCGGTGTACGGGTGGTGCGGCCCGCCGAACACCGTCTCCGCGCTTCCGAGCTCCATCACGCGCCCGAGGTAGAGCACTGCGATGCGGTCGGACAGATACCGCACGACGCCGAGGTCGTGCGAGATGAAGAGGTACGCGACCCGGCTCCGCGCTTGCAGCTCGACCAGCAGGTTGAGGATCGCCGCCTGCACCGACACGTCGAGCGCGGAGGTCGGCTCGTCGCAGACGACGAGCTTCGGGTCGCCTGCGAACGCGCGCGCGATCGCGACGCGCTGCTTGAGCCCGCCCGAGAGCTGCGCAGGCCGCGCGGCGACGTAACGCTCGGCAAGCCGCACCGACGACATCAGCTCGAGGAGACGCGCGTCGGCGGCAGCGCCGGTGAGACCGGCGAGCTTCTTGAGCGAGCGCTTGAGGATCCGGCTGACGGTGTGCCGCCGGTTGAGCGCGGAGTCGGGATTCTGGAACACGATCTGCACCGCGCGCACGTCCTCCGCGTCGCGGCGCATGAAGCGCGGAGCGAGCGACTTCCCCTCGAGCTCGACGGAGCCGCTCGTCGGCGCAACGAGCCCGAGGAGCGCGCGGGCGAGCGTCGTCTTGCCGCTGCCCGACTCGCCCACGAGGCCGAGCGTCTCCCCCGGCCAGATCGCCGCCGAGACGCCTTCGAGCGCGCGGACGTCGTGTCCGCGCTGGTGGAAGACCTTGCCGAGGTCGTCGAAACGGACGACGGGCGGCACCGACCGGTCGACCGCCGGAAGGGCGACGTCGGCTGCCTCGAGCCGCGGCAGCCCCGGCGCCTGTTCGTGGAAGTGGCAGCGGCTCGTGTGCCCCTCGCCGACGTCGTACGGCGGGGGCGCCTCCTCGCTGCAGATCGGCTGGGCGAGCACGCAGCGATCGGAGAAGTTGCAGCCCGGGAAGCTCACGCCGAGGTTCGGCAGGAAGCCCGGAATCGTGTCGAGGCGACCGTGATCCTTACGGACGCCGCCGCGCGGGATGCAGCGGACGAGGCCGACGGTGTACGGGTGACGCGGCTCGTGGATCACCTGCTGTGCGTCACCTTCCTCCGCGAGCCTGCCGGCATAGAGCACGCCGACCCGCTCGCACATCTTCGCGATCACGCCGAGGTTGTGGCTGATGAAGAGAACGGCCGTCTCGAACTCCGCCTGCAGGCGTGCAACGAGGTCGAGCACCTCCGCCTCGACCGTCGCATCGAGCCCCGTCGTCGGCTCGTCGAGGATGAGGAGCGCGGGATCCTTTGCGAGCGCCATCGCGATGATCACGCGCTGCTGCATGCCTCCCGAGAGCTGATGCGGGTAGCGCTCGATGCACGGAGTCCGGGTCCGCGATCTGCACCGTACGGAGGGCGTCCTGTGCACGATCCCACGCCTCGCCCCGGGGAACGCCGCGGACGGTGAACACCTCGGCGACCTGGCTCCCCGACCCGGATCGACGGGTTCAGTGCAGCCGCCGGGTTCTGGTAGACCATCCCGACCTCGTTCGCGCGCGGAGCTTGAGCAGCTCGCTCCGGCTCAGCGCGGACGACGTCGCGGCCCGCGATCTCGATCGAGCCGGACGTCACGCTGCCGTTCCTCGGCAGGTATTGCACGATCGCGAGCGCCGCCGTCGACTTGCCGCAACCGGACTCGCCGACGAGCCCGTACGAGTGGCCGCGCTCGATCGTGAAGGAGACGTCATCGAGCACCGCCCGTCGCGGCCTCGTACGCGGTACGCGACGTGCAGGTCGCGCAGCTCGAGCGCGCGGTGCAGCCGCGGCGCTCGCTCACCGGTCGAGCACCTGCGTGCAGGCCGTCCGCGATCAGGTTCACGCCGACGATCAGCGTCGCGATCGCGAGCGCCGGGAAGAGCACCGTCCACCAGTAAGTGCCACCCGTCGAGCAGCGTGTAGTTGTCGGCGATCTGCAGCGACCAGTCCGGCGACGGCGGCTGGACGCCGAAGCCGAGGAACGTGAGGCCTGCGACGGCGAAGATCGCGTAGCCGAGCCGCACCGTCGCCTCGACGACGATCGGCCCCATGACGTTCGGGAGGATCTCCATGAACATCACGTACGGCGCGCTTCTCGCCGCGCAGGCGCGCCGCCTGCACGTAGTCGAGGCTCGCGCTCGCGCGAGCACGGCTGCGCGCACCGTGCGCGCGACGAGCGGCGTGAAGACGACCCCGATGACGACGATCAGCGTCCCGTCGAGCTGCCGAGCGCGACGAGCGCCGTGACCGCGATGACGATCAGCGGCAGCGCGAGCACGGCGTCGATGACCCGGCTGATCGGCGTCGTCGACGAAGCCGCGGAAGTACCCGGTGATCAGCCCGAGTGTCGTGCCGCCGACGATCCCGAGCAGCGTCGCGAGCGGCGCGACCTCAGCGTGTCCGTCGCGCCCGCGAGCACGCGCGAGAGGACGTCGCGGCCGAGCTGGTCGGTGCCGAACCAGTGGGCCGAGCTGGCGGCCACGAGCACGTCGGCGGTCTGCGTCGAGCGGGTCGTGCGGGCGTCAGCGCGGAGCCGGCGATCGCCCAGAAGACCCAGAAGCCGACGATGACGACGCCCGACGAGGAACGTCTTCGAGCGGAGCGAGCTGGCCGAGCTCTCGCGTCGCGGCGATCGGCGCCTCGCTGGTGCGCCGGCATCTGGCCGAGCCGGCGACCGGAGAGCATGCCGCTCATTCGGCGCCCCCGAAGCGGATGCGCGGGTTGAACGACCGAGTAGAGGATGTCGGCGACGAGCGTCGCGACGAGGTAGACGATGCCGACGATCAGGACGCCGCTCTGCGAGCATCGTCAAGTCCTTGTTCTGCGCGGCGGTGTAGATGCGCAGGCCGATGCCGTTGTAGTTGAAGAGCTTCTCGATCACGAGCAGGCCGCCGATCAGGTAGCCGGTCTGCGTGGCGACGACGGCGATCGTGGGCAGGAGCGAGTTGCGCAGCACGTGCCTGCGGACACCGTCGCGGTCGGCAGGCCCTTGAGGTAGGCGGTGCGCGTGTAGTCGGCGTCGATCGCCTCGATCACGCCGGCACGCGTGATGCGCGCGATGTACCCGAAGAGCACCTGCGACGAGCGCGAGCTCGGGCAGCAGGAGGTACTTCACCTGGGTGAAGAAGCCGGAGCCCGGCGGCGCGGTCGCAGTCACCGGAAGCCAGCTCGAGCGCGACGCCGAAGATGACGATGAGGACGATCGCGGTCACGAACTCCGGTATCGCCGTGAGGGAGAGACCCGGCGACCGTGATCGACCGGTCGGTCGATGCGGCCCCGCCGCAGGCCGGCGATGACTGCCGCCGAGGATGCTGAGCGGCACGCACGAGGACGAACGCGAGGCGCGCCAGCTTGAGCGAGTTCGTCGAGCGACGGGCCGAGCAGCTTCGACGACCGGCACCTGGTACTGGAGCGACGTCCCGAGGTCGCCGTGCACGGAAGTGGCTGACCCAGTCCCAGTACTGCGTCAGGACGGGCCGGTCGACGCCGAGCTCATGGTTGCAGCTGGTCGACGTCGTGCTGGTCGGCGAAGCCGCCGAGCACGTTCCGCCCGATGTCGCCCGGCAGCAGCTGTGCCGTCGAGAACACGATCACGCTCAGCAGGAAGAGCGTGATGAGCGAAAGCGCGAGCCGCTTGAGCAGGAACCGAGTCGATGACGTCCTCCGTCCGAGCCGTCCGCCCGGGCCGCGGCGCCGGGCGGACGGCCCGGCTGCAGATGACGTCAGGCGAGTGACGTTTGGCTGAGGTAGACCGTGCCCTGGGCGTCGGCCTTGTAGCCCTTCACCTTCTTCGAGCCCGCCCGCCGAGGAAGTTGTAGAAGTACGGGATGATGACCGGCGTGTCGTGCAGCAGGATGCGCTGCATCTGCTCCTCGTACTTCCGCTGCGTCCTTCAACGCGATCGCACCGATGTACGACTTCGCCGGCCGGTCGAACGCCTTGTTCGAGTAGTGGGCGGCGTTCCAGACGCCCTTCGACTTGAACGCCGAGGTGAGGTACACGTTCGGCACGGCGCGATGGCCCCAGTCGGTGATGTTCATCGGGGCGTTCAGCCACGGCGTGTTGCCCCAGCCGACGGCGGGCCGTCCTGCGTGCCGGCGAAGTACGCCGTCGAGGTCAGGATGTTCGAGCTTCATCTTGATCCCGATCGCCTTGACCGAGCGCTGGATGATCTGCGCGAGCTGCGGGATCTCGCCCGTCTTCTCCGTCGTCAGCGTGATCGTGAAGCCCTTCGGGTAGCCGCCTGGCCGCCATCAGCTGCTTCGCCTTCGTGATGTTCTTCTTCCGCTGCGGCACCGTCTGTCGCGTCGACGGATAGACCGGGGCGAACGGCGAGTCGTTGCCGACGTCGGCGTACGCTGCCGAACAGCGTCTTGACGATCGCCGGCCGGTCGAGCGTGAGCGCGATCGCCTGGCGAACGCGGTAGTCGTTGAACGGGTTCTTGATGTCCGTCGCGCATCAGCACCTCGCCGGTGCGTTGCGCCGTGCGCGTTGAAGATCTGCACGTTCGGGTTCGTTGAAGAGCGCCCGCCCCGTCGCGAAGTTGATCTGGCTGATGAGGTCGATCTGGCTTGCCGAGCAGCGCCGCAGATCATTGCGGCGTCGCTCGTGTAGTACGTGACGTCGACGCCGTCGAGCAGCGGCTTGCCGCCCCACCAGCCCGGGATACGCGTCGTACTTCGCGCCGACACCGGGCGTGTAGGAGACGAGCTTGAACGCACCGGTCGTCTGCGGCGTCTTCTCGAAGGTGCCCGAGCTTGTAGTTCGCGGGCAGCAGGATCGCCTGGTAGGTCGTCGAGCTCGTGAGATACGGGAAGCTCGCCGTCGGCGCGTCGAGATGGAACTCGACCGTCAGGTTGTCGATCGCCTTGATCCCGCCCGGCGAGAGCACGCCCTTGAACGCCGAGAGCGCCTGCGAGCCGGAGTTCGGGTCGACGAGCCGGTTGAACGTCGCGACGACGTCGTCCGACCCGAACGCCTGCCCGTTCTGGAACTTGACGTTCGGGCGGAGCTTGTACGTCCAGACCGACGCGTTCGCGTTCGGCTTCCAGCTGAGCGCCAGCTCGGGCAGAAGCGTCAGGCTCTGCGTCGCGCGGGTGAGGAACTCACCCGTGATGCTGCCGGTCTCGAGACCGCCCGTGTCCTTGTAGGTGTGCGGGTCGAGCGACGACACCGGCGGCGGGATGATCCCGACGCGCAGGCGGCCGCCCGCCTTGCCGACCTCCGTTGCACCGAAAGCGAGCGGTGCGTGACCGAGCGCGCCGAGCGCCGCACCGATCGCCGACGCCCCGAGCCCGAGCACCGTCGCGCGCTGCAGAAACTCTGGACCGGTCGAGCACGCCCTCGGCGAGCTCGTCGATCAGTGTGTTCTCAACGTCTCCTGCCTCCGAGGCGCGCCACTCCTCGAAGCGCCTCCGCTGTTCCTTATCCACCGCTTGCCCTCCTCGTTCCGTCTTTGCCGTAGCACCCGGTCGTAGAGGAAATGTCTCCAGGAAAAAGCGTCATACCACTCCGGCCACCATGAGCACAATGGGCCATCTTATTGTTTGCGATTCAGACGACCGAGCTCCCGACCCACGAGATCGAGCCGCGGATCGCTCTCGAGAGGCAGCTGCGCCCGCCGGGCTCGCACCTCTGCGACGTCGATTTCACCGAAGACGAGCGCCTCCTCGAGCCGCGGGGCTTCGGCGACAAGCTCCCCCGATGGGCCGATGATGTGCGACCCGCCCCAGAAGGTGAGCCCCGCCTCGCCGCCGACGCGGTTGACGAAGACGACGTAGCAGCGGAGGACGCGCGCAAAGAAGGAGGTGATCGCGCGCCAGTGCGGCTCGGCCTCCTTGAACGCGGTGGAGCTCGCAGCGGGCATGACGAGGATCTCGGCTCCGTCCAGCACGGCGAGGGACGGGAAGATCGGCTGCCACGCGTCGTTGCAGATCAGCACCGCAAGCCTGCCGGCGGCGGTATCGACGGCGCGGAGCTCCTCGCCGCGGGCGTATCGCTGATGCTCGCTGAACGGCGGATATGCCACCGGGAAGAGCTTCCGCTGGACGTGCAGCAGTTTCCGCGACGCGGTGAGCGCCACGCTGTTGTACGTCGTCTGATCCGCGAGCTCGTGAAACCCGAGGGCGACGGTGATCGGCCCTCGCGCGATCCCTGCGGCGGCCTCGGCCGGGACAGCGGTCTCGCCCCCCGCCGAGCCGACGGCGTACCCGCTGAGAAAGAGCTCCGGGAAGACGACGAGCCCCGCGCCGGCGGCCTCGGCCTCCTCGACGGCGCTCTGCGCGCGGCGCCCGTTCGCGGCGAGATCGCCGAGGGTCGGCGCGAGCTGGGCGAGCGCGATCCGCACCCGGGGATCTTGCACGCCGGCCGCAGGCCGTGGTACGACTACTGCAACGGTGGTTGCAGATACCGCAACCGGCCTCCGTCGCGGCCTGCGAGTTCTCGAGGCGCTCGACTCGGAGGAGGCGCGCTCGGCCGGCGGCCTCGGCGTCCTCCGCCTGGCCGAGCTCCTCGGCCAGGACAAGAGCCAGGTCTCGCGAACGCTGCGGACGCTCGACGAGCACGGCTTCGTCGACCGCGACCCCGGAACCCGGGCCTATCGGCTCGGCTGGACGCTCCTCGGCGTCGCAGCACGCGCCGGCGACGCTGCCCTCGTCACGGCGGCCCAGCCGGTGGTTCGCGGCCTCGCCCGCTCGCTCGGCGAGCGCGTCCACCTCAGCGTCCTCCGCGGGGCGGACGTGCTCACCGTGTTGTCGGAGTCGTCGGCGCGCGCGCTCGAAGCCGCTGCGCCCGCGGGCACATCCGTTCCTGCCTACTGCACGTCCGCGGGATACGCACTGCTCGTCGACGACGACGTGACGGCCGCACTGGCCGGCGTCGACCTCGTGCGCCGCGCGTCGAAGACGCCGCGCACGGCCGCGGAGGTGGCGGCTCGGGTCGAGTCGGCGCGACGGCGCGGCTACGCCGTTGCGGAAGAGGACTTCGAGGAAGGGCTCGTCGGGATCGCAGCGCCCGTTCGCGACGGGCGCGGTCTCGTCGCCGCTGCCGTCAACGTCTCGGGACCGACGTTCAGGCTCTCTCCGCATCTCGACGAGACCGGCGCGATCGTCGTCGACGCCGCGGCCCGCATCACGACCGTGCTCGCAGGGAGGGAGGCCTGATGTTCGTCAACACCATGCCGCGCTACGAGGTTCTATCGGAGGACGGCCTCGACACGATCGAGCGCGGCTGGCGGCGGCTCGTCTCGGAGATCGGCATCCAGTTCGATCACCCGCGCGCACTCGAGCTCTTCGCCGCTGCAGGACAGCACGTCGAGGACACGCTCGTGAAGTTCGACCCGGACTGGCTGCGCGAGCAGGTGGCGCTCGCCCCGCCGGAGTTCGACCTCCGTGCACGGAACCCGGCCCACGATCTCCACATCGGCGGCGACCACATGATCTTCGCGCCCTCGCAGGGGCCGCCGTTCGTCCGGATCGGTGACGAGCGCCGCGACGGGACGCTCGCCGATCTCGAGCAGTTCATCCGCCTGACCCAGGTGCACGACGAGCTCGACACTCCCGGCGGGAACATCTGCGAGCCGAACGACGTGCCGCTCGACTCGCGCCACCTGGTTCAGAACTACGCGCTCATCAGCCTGTGCGACAAGGTGTTCGAGGGCGTGCCGATGTCGGAAGTCGCGGCGCGCGACTCCGTCGAGATGGGCGCCATCGTCTTCGGCTCCCGCGACGCGATCGAGGAGCGGCCCGTCATGTTCGGCAACGTGAACGTGAATTCACCGCTTCGCTACGACGTCCGCATGCTCGAGGCGATGCTCGAGTTCTCGGCTGCGAACCAGGCCGTCCTCGTGACGCCCTTCTTGCTCATGGGCTCGATGGCGCCGGTCAGCATCGCGGCGGCGCTCGCGCAGCAGACGGCGGAGGTTCTTTCCGGCATCGCGCTGTTGCAGCTCGTGCGACCGGGTGCCCCGTCGATCATGGGCAGCTTCCTCTCGGTGACCGACATGCAGTCCGGGTCGCCCGGCTTCGGCGGCCCTGAGTCGGCATTCGGCCTTTACGCGTCGGGCCAGATCGCCCGCCGCTACAGCCTGCCGTGGCGCGCCGGCGGCGGCGCCCTGACGTCCAGCCAGGTGGTCGACGCGCAGGCGGCATCGGAGGCGTTCAACACGCTGGTCTCCGCGTTCCTCGCCGGCGCGAACGTCGTCTGGCAGGCGGCGGGGTGGCTCGAGGGCGGGCTCGTCAACTGCTTCGAGAAGTTCGCGCTCGACGTCGAGATGCTGCAGCTCCTGCGCGTCCAGTTCACGCCGCCGCCGATCGACGACGAGGCGCTCGCCTTCGGCGCACACGAGGAGGTCGGTCCGGGCGGCCATTTCCTCGGGGCGATGCACACGCTCGAGCGCTTCCGCGAGTGCTTCTACCGGCCGGCGATCGCATCGACGGAGAACTTCGAGCGCTGGAAGCGAAACGGAAGCCTCTCCCAGGCCGACCGCGCGGGCGAGGCATGGCGCGCCTCGCTCGAGCGCTACGAGCAGCCGACGCTCGACGCCGATGTCGACGCAGAGCTCCGGGCGTTCGTCGCCCGCCGCGCAGTCGAGCTCGGCGATCCTGCTCCCTTCTGAGATGCTGCTGCGATGAGAGCAGTGGTCTTCACGGGCGCGGGCGGCAACGAGGTCATCCGGCTCGACGAGCGGCCCGACCCGGTGCCGGGGAGCGACGAGGTCCTCGTCGCCGCGAGCTTCGCGGCGCTGAACGCGGCCGACCTCATGCAGCGCGGGGGCAATTACCCGGCGCCGCCGGGATCGCCGTCCGACATCCCCGGGATCGAGGTGGCCGGGGTCGTCGCCGCGACGGGAAGCGGTGTCCGGGGGCTCTCAGCCGGCGACCGGGTGTTCGGGCTCGTCGGCGGCGGCGGGCTCGCCGACCGGGTCGTCGCGCACGAGCGGCACCTGGCGCGCGTTCCGGATTCCCTCTCGGACGAGGATGCAGCCGCGGCGCCCGAGGCGTTCCTGACGGCGCACGACGCGGTGGTCACGCAGGCGAAGCTCGGTCTCGGCGATGTCCTCCTCGTGAACGGCGCCAACGGTGGCGTCGGGTCGGCGGGTGTGCAGATCGGCGTCGTCGCAGGCGCGCGAGTCGTCGCCTCCGCGCGGGGAAATCACGAGGGGCTCGCCGCGTTCGGCGCCGAGCCGGCCTCCCCCGACGAGGCCTTCGAGCGCGTCAAGGCGCTCGGCGGCGCCGACGTCGTGCTCGAGCTCGTCGGTGCCCCCAACATCCCCCGCGACCTCGACGCGCTCGCGACCTGGGGCCGCGTGATGATCATCGGCGCCGGTGCGGGCGCCGACGCGGAGCTCCCGCTACGGGTGCTCATGGCGCGGCGCGGCCGCATCCTCGCGAGCACCCTGCGCGCGCGGCCGCTCGAGGAGAAAGCATCGGCGGTGCAGGCATTCGCGCACGAGGTCGTCCCCCATCTCGCATCCGGACGGATGCGCGCGGTGATCGACCGCGTCTTCCCGTTCGACGAAGCGCCCGCAGCATTCGACCGCATGGCGGAGTCCGGGAAGCTGGGCAAGGTCCTGCTCGCGTTCTGATGGCGCGTGTTGCGTTCATCGCGCACTGCCTGCTGAACCAGAACGCGAAAGTCGAAGGGGGCGCGAAGCGCCCGGCAATGTGGGAGCCCGTGCTCGACCTGCTCGACGAGCACGGCTACGTCGTGCGCCAGATGCCCTGCCCGGAGCTCGCCTTCGGCGGCGCACGACGGTTCTGGGGCGTGCGCGAGCAATTCGACACGCCGCTCTACCGGCGCCACTGCCGTCGCATCGCGAAGCTCGTCGCGTCGGTGATGGAGCAGCACGTCGAGGCGGGCGACGACGTCGTCGTGATCGGCGTCGACTCGAGCCCGACGATGGGCGTCGACTTCACACCGTCGGCGCCGCACTGGTCCGGCAAGCCGGACATCGTCGAGGACGACTCGCAACTCGTCCGCGGCGACGGCATCTACCTCGAGGAGCTGAAGGCAGAGCTCGACGAGCGCGGCCTGCCGCTCCCGCGCATGACCGGCATCCGCCACTGGTTCGCGGACTACGACGCGGAGGACGAGCGCAAGAGACTCGTGGAGCTGCTTTCGTGAGCGACGACCCACGTGCGCGACGCGTCGCCGTCGTCGCCGACGCCCTGCTGCCGCAGCTGCGGGTAGAGCTGAACGAGCGCGGCTACGGCGTCATTCAGCTTCCGCCCGCCGGCCTTCCCGACGGCGTTGCGGCCGAGTGGCTCGAGCAGGTTGCCGAGCACGTCGAGGAGTTTCAGCGCACCGGGTATGACGTCGTGCTCGCGGACGACGGTGCGTACAAGCACGCGCTCGACCTGCCTCAGTACGCCATCCAGCCACCATCGACGAGCAGGTTGACGCCGGAGACGTAGCCGCTGTCGTCGGAGGCGAGAAAGAGCGCGGCGCCCGCGACGTCGTCGGGACGCCCCAGACGGTGAAACGGCGTGCGCGCGTGGGAGTACGCGAGCGTCTCGGGATCCTGCTGCTCGGGCGAGCCGGTGAGGATCTTGCCGGGCGCGACGGCGTTCACGAGGACCCCCTGCCGGCCGTAGTCGACGGCGACCTGGTGGATCAGGTTGACGACGCCGCCCTTGCTCGCTGCGTACGCGACATGCCCGGGCGGGCCGACCATCCCATGCTGAGAGGAGATCGCGATCACCCGGCCTCGCACGTCGTCGATCGGCTCCTGCTCGAGCATCTGCGTCACGGCCCGCTTGCAGCCGAGGAACACCCCGCGAAGGTTGACGCGCATGATCGCGTCCCAGTCCTCCTCGGTCGTCTCGACGAGCGGCTTCGAGAAGCGGCCGGAGATGCCGGCGTTGCAGACCATCACGTCGAGCCGGCCGCTGTGGTCGAGCGCGGCGCGGACGAGCCGGTCGACGTCGTCCCACTCCGCGGCGTCAGCCTCGACGACGACACCGCGTCCGGCAAGGATCTCCGCTGTCGAGGCGCCGCCCTCTCGCGGCTCGTCCCGCACATCGCCGACGACGACGTACGCGCCCTCGTCGGCGAAACGGAGCGCGATCGCGCGTCCGAGCCCCGACGCTCCGCCGGTGACGAGGGCGACGCGGTTCGCGAGTCTCCCGCTCATCAGGCGCCTAGCCTATGCCGGTGCTGATCCCGGCAGGCGTCGACCCCCACACGCACCCGCTCGGCGACCTCCGCACGGCCGGCGAGGAGGCGCGTCGCGGCGGCACGACGACCCTGCTCGCCTTCACCGCGCCTCGCCCCGGTGAGACGCCGGCCGCCGCCTACGCACGTGCGCGCGACGAGCTCCTTCCGCTGACGGACGTCGCTGTGCACCTCCATCCCGCGATCTGGGAGCCGGACCGCCTGACACGAGACGACCTCGTCGAGCTCGCTCGGCTCGGCGCGCGCGCCGTCAAGCTCTTCCTCGCCTACGGGGAGCTCGGCATGAAGGCGTCGGACCGCACGCTCTACGAGACGCTTCGCGACGCGACACGTCTCGGCATGCTCGTTCGCGTGCACTGCGAGAACGGCGATGCGGTGGACGCGCTCGTCGACGAGCAGCGTGCAGCCGGGCACACCGGGGCGGAAGGATTCGTCGCGTCGCGGCCCGGTCTCGTCGAGGAGGAGGCGGTGGGACGCACCCTCATGCTCGCGCGCCTCGCCGACGCGCCGGTGTACCTCGTCCACCTCACGACTGCAGGGTCGCTCGACCTCGTCCGCCGTGCGCGCGCCCGCGGGCAGGTCGTCTGGGCCGAGGCCTGCACGCATCACCTGCTCCTCGACGACACGCGCTACCTGCGCGCCGACGCGGCGCGCTACCTCGTCGTCCCGCCCCTCCGGGCACGCACGGACGTCGATGCGCTCTGGCAGGCGATCGAGGACGGGACGATCGATGCGGTTGGATCCGATCACGCGACCGCGCCGTTCGTGCCACAGGTCGAGGCCGGCGACTTCCGCTCACTGCCGTACGGCTTCGGCGGCGTCGGCCTCCGTGTGCCGCTCGTGCTCTCCGAGGGCACGCGTCGCGGGCTCCCGATCGACGACCTCTGCCGCGTGTTGAGCTCCGGCCCGGCGCGCGCGTTCGGCCTCGAGCCGCCCGGCGAGTGCATCGAGTGGGATCCAGCGCGCGAGTGGACGGTCGAGGGCGGCCCGTTCGACGGCCTCCTCGTACGCGGGGCGTTGGCGGGATAGGCTCGCGCGATGCGCGTGGCCGTCATCGGTGCCGGCTGGATCGCGGCCGACCACGTCGACGTCCTGACGAAGCGGGACGACGTCGAGCTCGTGGCCGTCTGCGACGTCGATCGAGACCGCGCCGAGCGCCTCGCACCCGAGGGCGCGAAGGTGTACGAGCGCTGGGAGGACGTGCTCGAGCGCGAGCAGCCGGAGGCAGTCTGGATCTGCACGCCGCCGCTCGTGCACCGCGAGCCGGCGCTCGCGGCGCTCGAAGCCGGTGTGAACGTCTATCTCGAGAAGCCGATCGCGCGAACACCGGACGATGCGGCCGCGATCGTCGAAGCTGCGGCCGCGAGCGATGCGGTCATCGCGATCGGCTACCAGTGGCATGCAACCGAGGTGCTGGAGGACCTTCGCGCGGCGCTCGAAGGCCAGCGGATCGCGCTGCTCGCCGGGCACAGCATCGGCCCGACCGGATCCCGGCCCTGGTTCCTCGACCGGCGCCAGGGCGGCGGGCAACGTGCTCGAGCGAGGCAGCCATCAGATCGACCTCGTGCGCACCGTGGCCGGCGAGGTCGCTCGCGTCCAGGCCGCCGGCTCGCGTGTGCTGCTCGGGCAGGCCGAGGGCACCGCGGGCGACATCGAGGACGCGGCGACACTCGTGCTCCAGCTCGAGAGCGGCGCAGTGGCGACGATCGTCGTCGCGTGGACACGCGAAGGACAACCGCGCCGCTACGACCTCGACGTCGTCGCGGAGGAGGCGACGCTCTCGCTGACCCTCGATCCGGAATTCTCGCTGCGGGGCGTCTCGGGCGGGGCGCAGGTCGACGCGCAGAGCGCGCAGCATCCTTTCGAGCGTTCGATCGGCCGCTTCCTTGAGGCCGCGCGCGCCGGCGACCGCGACGCGGTTTTCTGCACGCCCGCCGACGCCGCGCGCACGCTCGCCGTCGCCCGGGCCTGCGAAGAGGCGCTCGCGACCGGCGCGACGGTCGACGTTCAGCGCTGAAGCAGCGCGAGCACGCGCGCGACGTCCGGCGCGAGCGACCGGTCTCGATCGACGAGCGGCACCGCGTCGAGGACAGGCGCGAGGAGCGACTCGAGCGGTGCGGGGAACGCGGCGTCGCGCAGGCGGCGCGCCTGCGCGACGACGACGAGCTCGTACGAGAAGATCAGCTCGACGTTCGCGAGGAGCCGCCGGAGCTTGTCCGCGGCGAGCGGCGTGAACGCCTCCACGTCTTCCTGGCCCGAGGACGAGTCGGCGGGACCGAGCGACGCAGGCGACGCGAGTAACCGGTTCTCGGCCGTGAGGCCGACGATCGCCTTGTGCAGCGGCGACAGCCCGGTCTGACGGCCCGGATCGACCGCGAGCTGCTCGGGCAGGCCGGAGAAGCGGCTGTCGAGCAGCCGGTGCACGCGCTTCTCGCTCAACGCGCCCACCTGCGCGAACGCGACCGCGAGCGAGTCGAGGGCGAACGTCAGCGCCTGCGCGTGGAAGCTCCCGCTCGGGTAGAACCCCTCCGGCTCGTCGGATTCCGCTTCCAGATAGAGCGGGCTGTCGGTCACCGCGCGCAGCTCGCGCTCGAGCTGCGCGATTGCATCGTCGAGAACCTGTGCGGCTGCACCGATCACCTGCGGAGCGACCCGGAACGACACCGGCGCCTGCGTGCGCTCGCTGCGGTCCGGCACGAGCTCGGCGATTCTCGCGTGGACGCGCAGCTGGGCCGGATCGCCCTTGAGCTCCCCGATGCGTGGCGAGAAGGGCCGCCCGGAGGCGCCGAGTGCCGCGACACCGAGCGCCGCGTTGACGGTCGCCTGCTCGATGACGTCGCTCGGCGTTGCGCACGAGCGGGGCCGTGAGCGCCGCTGCAAACGGTGCGCCGTTGACGAGCGCGATGCCCTCTTTCAGCGCGGGCTCGTACGGTGCGATCCCTCGCGAGGCGAGCGCGTCTGCGGCGGGCACCCGGGCACCGTCCTCGAGCACGAAGCCCTCGCCGACGAACGTCTGAAAGAGATGCGAGAGGAGCGTGATCTCGCCCGCGGCGCCGTGCGGCCGCGCGGGCACGTCGGGAAACCAGCCGTCGTTGAGCCGGTCCGCGATGAAGCCGCAGAGCGCCCCGCTGACGCCGGCCACAGCGCCGAGGAAGCCCGTGAGCCGCAGGAGCATCGCCCCGCGGACGACCTCGCGCGGGAGCGGCGGCCCGACCGCGACCGCGCTGCCGAGGAGGATCGACCGCTGCAGCGCGAGCCGGTCCGCCGCCGGGATCTCGGTCGTCGCGAGATACCCGAGCCCGGTGGTCACGCCGTAGGCCGGCGTGCCGGCGTCGAGTGCGGCGAGCATGCGGGCTCGCGCGGCATCCACGCGCTCGAGTGCGTCTGGGTCGAGGGCGATTTGCTCCCCTTCGCGGACGATGCGGTCGTAGAGCGCGCGGTCGAGCGTCTCGGGGCCGGTGAGGACGATCATGAGCGGTACCGCAGCACGGTCCCCACGCCCTCTGCCTCGGCGCGACGCAGCAAGAGCGCCGCGAGCGCGACGTCGCAGCTCGCGAGGCCGCGGTGCCAGAAGAGGATGCGCTCGCCGTCGGACTCGCGGCCCGCCTTGCGGCCGGCGACGATCTCGCCGAGCTCTGCGTACAGCGACTCGCGTGTCAGGAGACCGGACTCGACGTGCTCGCGGAGCGCGCCGAAGCGTCCGCCGGGCTTGCACTGCTCCCAGTCGTCGACGACGACCTTGTCCATGATCGAGAGCAGGTCGATCTCAACGGCGCTCATCGTCCCGTAGGGAACGACGAAGGCGCCGTCTGCGATCCAGTTCGTCCGGAGGATCGGCGAGGGTGCCGTGAGGCGCGTCGCCTCGACGACGACGTCGGCGTCGCGCACGGCCTCCTCGATCGAGTCGACGATGCGGACATCCCGACCGAGTGATTCCTCGAGCTGCCTGCCGAACGCCTCGCGCGACTCGCGCCGTGCGCTCGTGATGCGGATCTCGTCGAAGTCGAAGAGGGATGCGAGCAGCGTGACGTTCCAGAACGCCGTTCCGCGCGCGCCGATGTGAGCCAACACGCGTGCGCCGGGCCGCGCCAGGTGTCGCGCCCCGACCGCGGTGAGCGCGCCGGTGCGCATCGAGGTCAGCTCCGCCGCGTCGACGATCGCCGACGGTGCGCCGGTCTGCGGGTCGTAGAGGGTGACGAGCCCGAGCTCGGACGGGAGCCCGCGGCGATAGTTGTCGACGAAATCGCCCACGACCTTCACGCCGGCGACGCCGAGGGGTGCGACATACGCCCGCAAGACGTTCCAGTGACCGGAGAACTGGGGCCCGGGCACGAGATGCACGCGCGGCTCGAGCACGACCTCGTTCTCGCCCTGTGCACGCACGACGTCCTCGATCGCGTCGACGATCTCCGCGCGTGTGGGAGCGAGTCGCTCGACGTCTGCGGCAGAGAGAAAGCGGACGTCGATCGGCTCCGACAAGACGGCGTAGTCTAGGAATCGTGACGCGGCAGGTCGAGTCGCTGCTCGGCCGGCCGCGCAGCGGCTCCAGCCGGCGAGCGTCGATCTCGCACTCGGCGATGTCGTGCGGGTCTTCATCGGCTCCAGCGAGCAGAACGACCTGCTGCTCAGCGCGCTGTAGCGAGCTCGAGCGCCGTGTGCAGGAGCGCGTTCGCGCCGTTCACGCACGCCGCCCACGACGTGTGCTCCTGCGGGTTGTGGCTGAGACCGCGGTCCGAGGGGACGAAGATCATCCCGCTCGCGGTCACCGCGGCGAGAGCCTGAGCGTCGTGCCCCGCTCCGGAGGGGAGCTCGATCGCGTGCAGCCCGAGCCGCTCGGCGGCGTGCGCCACGGCGCTCCGGACTTGCGGCGAGAGCGGCGTCGGCTCCCAGTGACCGACGCGGCTCGATGCGCGCCGCGATGCCCCCGAGCACGCGCTCCTGGATCGCGTCGAGCGTCGCAGTGTCGGCCGCACGGAACTCGAGCGAGACCGTCGCGCGGCCCGGCACGACGTTGAATACACCCGGCTCGAGCTCGAGCGCGCCGACCGTTGCGACCGCCGCCGGGAACTCGCGCATCACGACCTCGCGCACTTCTCCGACGAAGGCTGCCGCTGCGACGCCTGCGTCCTGTCGCGCAGACATCGGCGTCGTTCCGGCGTGTGCCGCGACGCCGCCGAAGACGACGCGGAAGGACCGCGCACCGACGATCGAGGTGACGATGCCGAGGTCGGCGCCACGTGACTCGAGCACGGGTCCCTGCTCGATGTGCAGCTCCACGTAACCGGCGAGCGACGACGGCTCGCGGCGCGCCTCGCGCAATCGCGTCTCGTCGAGCCCGCCGCGCGCGAGCGCCGCCACGAGCTCGTCGCGGCCGCCGCGCGGCGACGCGAGCACGTCGTCCTCGAGGGCACCGGCGACCGCGAGACTTCCGAGGAGCCCGACGAGGGTTCCCTCCTCGTCGGTGAAATCGATCGCCTCGAGCGTCACCGGCAGCTCGAGCCCGGCGTCGGCGACGACGCGTAGGGCCTCGAGCGCGGCGAGCACGCCCAGTGCTCCGTCGTAGCGGCCGCCGCGAGGGACGCTGTCGAGGTGCGAGCCGAGCAGGAGCGTGCGCTCGCCGCCGCGCAGGAGCGCCGAGTGATTCCCCGCCGGGTCGACCGCCGTCTCGAGGCCTGCATCGCGGGCGCGGGCGAGGAACCAGCGACGCGCCTCGAGATGGGCCGGGCCGAGCGCGGGGCGGTCGACACCGCCGTCCGTCGTCGCTCCGATCGCAGCGAGGTCGTCGAAGTCGCCGCGCAGCCTCGCCTCGTCGACGCGCACGTTCGTATATTGCGCAGACGTGATCCCGGACCGGGTGCGCGAGCGCGACATGGTTGGGTACGGGCGCGCGCCCGAGGGTCTTGCCTGGCCGGACGGCGCACGAGTCGTCGTAAACGTCGTCCTCGTCTACGAGGAAGGGTCGGAATACTCAGTCCGGTGGGGCGACGACCGGAACGACGGCTGGGGCGAGTACGCCGATGCGGGAGTCGATCCGCCGGCGCTCGACCCGGGCACCGAGTCGCACTACGAGTACGGAAGCAGGGCGGGAGTATGGCGTCTCGCAAGGATCTTCGACGACGCGCGAATCCCGGTCACCGTCTCGGCTGCTGCCGTGGCGCTCGAGCTGAACCCGGGCGTCGCGGACTGGATGCGCGAGCACGGTCACGACCTGCTCGGGCATGGGTGGCGCTGGATAGAGCCGTGGCGGCTCACCCGCGACGAGGAGCGCGAGCAGCTGCAGCGCGCGATCGAGACCTTCGAGCGCGTCCTCGGTGAGCGCCCGCTCGGCTGGAACTGCCGTTCATGGCCGAGCGAGCACACGAGAGGGCTCCTGATCGAGGAGGGCGGCTTCCTCTACGACTCCGACGGCTCGGCCGACGACCTCCCGTACTACGCGCGCGCGAACGGCGTGCCGTTCCTCGTCGTCCCGTACTCGAAGACCTACAACGACAGCCGCTATCTGATGAACCCGGGCTTCGCGTCGCCCCGCGACTTCCTCGACACGCTGACGATGGGGATAGACGAGCTCGCGCGCGACGGGCGGCCCTCGCTGATGACGGTTGCCGTGCACGCGCGCTGGAGCGGCCAGGCGGCACGTGCGGCGGCCGTGCGCGCGTTTCTCGCGCATGCCGCAAAGGTGGACGGCGTCCGCTTCATGCGACGCATCGACGTCGCGCGCTGGTGGCTCGCCACCTACCCGCAGTAGCGGATCGCAGCGACGGCGAGCGCCTGCGCGCATCGCACGAGCTCTTCGACGGGGACGCTCTCCGACGTCGTGTGCGCAAGGCGTAGGTCGCCGGGCCCGAAGCAGATCGCCGGAATGCCGGCCTCGGCCGTCAGCGTCGCGCCGTCATGCCAGTTGTCGAAGCCCACGACTGCCCCCGGCGCGCCGACGTCATGCGCCGCGGAGACGAGCTCCCTGACGACGGGATCGTCAGGCGATACCTCTGCCGCAGGCACCGCCCCCGTGAGCCACTCGATCGTCGGCGGGTGCTCGGCGAGCCAGGGGTCGCGCGCCGCGGCGTCGAGCACCCACTCCGTGAATTCCTCGGCCGCGTCGTCCTGCCCCGGCAGGTACTCGATGTGGCAGTCGAGCCGGCAGCGAGCCGGGTACGAGACGATCCACTCGCCGCCCGCGATCATCGTCGGCACGCAGTCCGGCGCCGACAGGTACGGGTGGGACGGACGGAGGCTCCAGTGCTCGCGCAGCGCGCCGATCGCCGCGAGCAGGTGCGCCGTCTTCTCGATCGCGTTGACGGAGCCCCCCTCCTCGGGCGGTCGGAGCGGCAGGCCGGCATGGCCACCGCGGCCCCGGACGATGAGACTCGGCAGGAGACTGCCGCGGCACGCGACTGCGACGTCGAGCGCGGTCGGCTCGGTCACGATCGCGGCGTCCGCTTCGAGCATGCGCGCGAGCGCGAGCCCGCCGGCGCCGGTCGACTCCTCGTCGGTGACGGTCGCGACGACGAGGTCGCCGGAGAGGCCGACCTCGGCAACGGCCTCGGCCGCGACGACCATCGCGGCCACCCCGCCCTTCATGTCGCAGGCGCCGCGCCCGTGCACACGGCCGTCCACGACGACGCCGGCGAGCGGGTCATGGAGCCATTCTTCGCGCGGCTCGACACCGACCACGTCCACGTGCCCGTTGAAGACGAGCGTCCGTCCGCCGCCGCTTCCGAATCGGGCGACGAGCTGCGGCCGACCCTCGAACGTGAAGCCGTCGGGGATGTACGGATGGCCCGCGACGAGCGACGGCTCCGGCTCGCGAAGGTCGATCGTTGCCCCGGAGCGCGCCAGCCGCTCGGCGAGGAACGACTGCAACACCGCCTCGTCACCTCCGGCGGGTGTCGTCGTGTCGTAGGCGATCAGCTGCTGCAGGAGATCGACGAGCTCGTCTCTCCGCGAGGCGACGAGATCCGCGACGTGCTGTTCTCTCGTGGCGAGCGTCAACCCTCGGATCCTCGCATCTGAGATGGTGGCTGGATGCTCCTCTGGAACGTCCGGGTGTTCGACGGCCTCGAGCGAGCGGCGGTGGAGATCGACGGCGCGCGTATCGCGTCGGTCGAGGCGGCGTCCGGCGTGCGCCCGGACTCCGCGGTCGACTGCACGGGATGCACCCTCCTACCCGGTCTGATCGACGCGCACATGCACGTGTCGAGCGACGTCTTCCGGAGCCCCGGCTTCGGGCCGTCGGAGCCGCTGCACGGCGAGGAGCCGCGGCGACGTGAGCTCGGGTACTTCGTCCTCGCTGCGACCGCGCTCGAGCTGCTGCGCGCCGGCTTCACGACCGTGCGCGACGTCGGCTGCTACGACGAGGAGGCGATCGCGCTTCGGCAGGCGATCGATCTCGGCGTCATCCCTGGGCCGCGCGTCCTCTCCTGCGGGCGCATCATCTCGGCGACCTCACCCGGTGGGGCGATCTTCGGGACGATGTACCACGAGGCGGATGGCCCGTGGGAGATGCGCCACGCGGTGCGCGTACAGCTCCGCAGCGGCGCCGATTACGTGAAGCTCATGGCGACCGGCGCACGGTCGGTGGAGCGCGAGGATCCCGAGCCCGCGCAGCTGACGCGGGAGGAGATCGAAGCGGTCGTCGACGAGGCGCACCGCCTCGGCGTTCGCGTCGCGGCGCACGCGGAAGGTCTCGAAGGAACGCGGTTCGCGATCGAGGCCGGCGTCGACACCGTCGAGCACGGCCTGTCACTGCACCGCGAGCCGCGACTGCTCGCACTGATGGCAGAGCGAGGCATCGTGCTCGTCCCCACGCTCAGCACGTTCCACGATCTGGCCGAGCGCTTCACGGGCGACTTCCCGGTCTCGCTCGTCGAGCTCGCGAAGCGGCAGCTCGCAGAGGCATACGAGACGCTCGTCGCGGCCAAGGACGCCGGCGTCGTGCTCGCGATGGGCCACGACAGCGGCCCGCCCGGGGAGAACGCGATCGAGCTCGTCCGCATGGCAGAAGGCGGACTCGGGTCGACGGCGGCGATCCGCGCTGCGACAAAGGGCTCGGCGACCGCGCTAGGCCTCGACGACGTCGGCGTGGTCGAGCAAGGGGCGCGCGCAGACCTCGTCGTCATCGACGGCGACCCGGTCGACGACCCTCGCATCCTGCTCGACCGGAGCCGCATCCGCACGGTGCTGAAGGACGGCGTGGTGGTCGCGGGCACGGCTCAAAGCTCGTAGCCCCGCCCGATGTCTGCTGCGCCTGCCCCTACGGCCTCCGCCTCGGCAGGCACGGACTCGGTGCGGACGACGAGGGCGACGCAGGCGAGCACGAGGATGGCACCTACCACGATCGGCCACGTGATCGACTCGTGCAGCACGATTGCGCCAAGGGCGATCGCAACGACCGGATTGACGTAGGCGTAGGTCGCCACCTTCCCGATCGGCGCGTTGTCGAGCAGCCAGATGTACGCGGTGAAGCCGACGACCGACCCGAACGTGACGAGGTAGAACCAGCCGCCGATCGAGCGCGCCGAGAACTCCGAGACGTCGGGATCGGTCGTCGGCAGCGCAATCGCCGTCAGGATGATCCCGCCGAAGAGCATCTCGTAGGCAGTCGCCGCGAATGAGTCCCGCGGGAGTGGCAGCCTCCCGGAGATGAACGATCCCGTCGCCCACATGGCCGCGGCGCCGACGACGAGCAGGAGCGCCCAGAGCGGCGCGTGGCCGCTCGGCCGCACGAGGATGACGAGCCCGCCGAAGCCGACGGCGACGCCGACGAGCGCCGCCCGGCGCGGGCGATCGCCCGTGAGCGTTCGCATCAGGACGATCCACAACGGGACGGAGCCGAAGATCAGCGCGGCTGTCCCTGTCGGCACGTGACGCTCCGCGACGAAGAGAATGGCATTCGCACCCGGCAGGAGCGCGCCGATCAGTGCACAGCTGAGAAGCTGCTTCCCCGTGACGCGCACGACGCCGGCTCCCCGGCGCCACGCGGTGAACGCGAACATCAGCGCCGCGGCCGCGAGGAAGCGCGTGCCTACGGCGAAGAGCGGCGGAATCGTCTCGCCTGCGATCTCGATACCGAGGTACGTCGAGCCCCACAGGAGATAGACGGTTCCGAGCGCGAACGCGACCCGGGCGGAGTGGCTCACCAAGCCACACTGCACGACCCGGGAGAGGCTGCGTCGGCGCGAGGTCGAATACCGTCTGCATGGACGCTCGCGCTGCAGCCGCACGCTTTCTCGACTCTCCGTCCCTGTCGGAGGCGACACGACGTGCATACCGCTTCGACGTGGGCGAGTTCTGCGAGTGGCTCGCGACCCGCGGCGTCGGCCTCGAGGAGGTCGACGTTCGCACGCTCGTCGAGTACGTCGCGTACCTCGGATCGTCGAAGCGTGGCCGTGGAAAGCTCGCGCCCGCGACGATCTCGCGCAAGCTCGCAGCCGTCCGCGGCTTCCTGAAGCACTCGCTCGGCGCCGCTCGCGTGCCGGATGCCCGCCTCGCGCCTCGCAGGACGCGCCGCCTTCCCGACGCGCCGAAGTCACGGGACGTCGACGCCGAGCTCGCTTCACTCGAAGGCGAAGGGGCACTTGCACTGCGCAACCGCGCGCTCGTCGAGCTCGTCTACTCCGCGGGACTGCGGAGCGCCGAAGCGATCGGCCTCGACCTGGGCGACGTGGATTTCGAGCAGGAGCTCGTGCACGTGCGGCAGGGCAAGGGTGCGAAGGACCGCTTCGTCCCGCTCGGCGAGGAAGCAGCGTCATGGGTTGCCCGCTACCTGCGTGACGCGCGGCCCGAGCTCGCACGAGGAGCGAACGATGCGCTCTTCCTCTCCGCGAGCGGCCGGCGGCTCGACACCTCGACGCTTCGGAGGCTCGTCCCGCACCCGCACCGGCTGCGCCATGCCTTCGCGACGCACCTCCTCGAGGGCGGCGCCGACCTGCGGACGATCCAGGAGCTCCTCGGCCACTCCTCGCTCTCGACGACGCAGGTCTACAGCCACGTCGACGCTCGGCGGCTGCGGAAGGTCTACGACTCCGCGCATCCAAGAAGCTGACGTGACTCCCGACGTCGACTCCTTCCTCGCCCTTTCGGCCGCCCGCCTCGCGCCGAGAACCGTCGAGGCCTATCGTCGCGACCTCTCCGACTTTTCACGCTGGCTCGGCGGCCCACCGGGTTCGGCCACGACCGAGCAGCTCGAGTCGTACGTCGCTCAGCTCCGCGCCGACGGCCTTGCAGCGACGACGATCGCGCGCCGGGTCGCCGCGCTCCGCTCGTTCTTCCGTCACCAGATGCTCCTCGGCGTCCGCGCCGAGAACCCGGCCGCCGAGCTCGAGCTCCCGCGACGCCGGCGGGCACTGCCGAAGACGCTCTCCCCGGGCGAGGCCGAGCGGTTGATCGACGCCGCCAGAGGCACGACGCCGCGCTCGATGCGCGACCGCGCGCTCGTCGAGCTGCTCTACGGGGCGGGCCTTCGCGTCAGCGAAGCGGTCGGCCTCGAGCGTGCGGGCGTCGACCTCGAGAACCGGGTCGTCCGCGCCCTCGGCAAGGGCTCGAAGGAGCGGATCGTCCCGATCGGCCGGCAGGCTGTCGACGCCCTCCGCCGCTACCTCGCGCACGGCCGCCCGTTCCTCGACAAGCGACACCGGCCCGAGCTCTTTCTGAACGCCAAGGGCGGCGCGCTGACGCGCGCCGGGGCGTTCCTCATCCTCCGCAAGCTCGCCGAGCAGGCCGGCCTCGAGCCCGAACGCGTCCATCCGCACTTGCTCCGACACTCCTTCGCGACCCACCTCCTCGAGGGCGGAGCCGACCTCCGTTCGGTTCAAGAGATGCTTGGACACGCCGATCTGGCGACGACGGAGCTCTATACGCACGTATCCGATCGGCGGCGCCGCGAGTTGTATTTCCGAGCGCACCCCCACGCTCGGAAAAAGGCGTAAAGCGGTTAGGAGTTGCGATGAAGTTGGACCCCCAGACGGCGACCCTCGCCGTCACGACACTCGGAATCGGCTGGATGATGACCGTCGCCGGCCTGAAGAAGAGCGCGCTCGAGCTCAAGCAGCGGAAACGGACGTGCCCCTCCTGCGGCCGCCATATCGCGGCGCGCGTCTGCACGAACTGCGTCTAGCGCTGCTGCGTCTAACGCTTCTGGCTCTGCTGGTTCTGCCGCTTCTTCAGCTGCTGGGCGACTCCCGCCGCTGCGCGGCGTAGCTCGGCATCCATCTCGTCGTCGTTTGCGAGCCCTTCGAGGAGCACGATCGTGTTGCGCTCCGGTGAGCCGTTCTTGAGGCAGAGGATCGCGAGCCTGCGCACCGCGGCATTTCCGTCCGCCGTCGCCATGGTGTGCAGGAGCGGCCGGACCCCGTTCACGGTGCTCGGATGGTCGCGCGAGAGCAACTCGACAGAAAGCAGAGCGGAGCCACGCGCTGCGGGGCTCCCGTCGTCGAGACCGCGTCGCAAGAGCTCCTCCTTGGCGCGCCAGCGGAACTGGCCGATCGCGCGATAGGCAACGGCGCGCTCGCGAAAGTCGCCGCTTCGCGCCGCAGCCTCGAGATCGTCGCCCCAGGTCGTCCGAAGATCGGCAAGCTCGCGCTCCGACCCGGACTGCGCGAGCTCGTCCGCCTGTGCGGCGGCCTCTGCAAGGGTCACGCAGGCACCCCCGCCGCGGCGAGGATCGACTCGACCGACCGGTCGACGTCGTGCTCGGTCGTCCGCCAGTTCGAGACGGAGACTCTCATTGCGTGCTCGCCGAGCCAGTCGGTGCCGCTGAGCCAGCACGTCCCGTCCTGCTGCACTCGTTCGATGACGTCGCGCGTGTGCTCCCCGTCGCCGAACCGCACGAGCACCTGGTTGAGGACGACGTCGTTCAGCACCGTCGCGCCGCCGGCCTCGAGCGCAGACGCGAAACGGCGCGCGTTCGAGCAGCACCGCTCGATCATCTCCGCGATGCCGCTCCGCCCGAGAGAGCGGATGGCCGCGTAGATCGGGAAGCCGCGGGCGCGACGTGAGAACTCGGGCGTCCAGTCGACCTGGTCGCGACGCCGCGCGTCCTCGGAATGGACGAGATAGGAGGCGGTCACGCCGATCGCCGCGCGATGCGCATCTGGATGCGCGCAGAACGCTAGCCCGGAGTCGTACGGGACGTTCAGCCACTTGTGCGCGTCGGTGGCCCAGGAGTCGGCGCGCTCGGCACCGCGAACGAGGTGGCGCAGCTCCGGGGACGCCGCCGCCCAGAGCCCGAAGGCGCCGTCGACATGCAGCCACGCATGGGTGCCCGCGACCGCGTCTGCGGCAGCGTCGAGGTCGTCGAACGCGCCGGTGTTCACCTCGCCAGCCTGCGCGCACACGATCGTCGGCCGGTCGTCGATCCGTAGCGCCGCGACGTCCATGCGGCCCTGGTCGTCCGCCGGCAGGACGTCGATCTGCGCCGTGCCGATGCCGAGGAAGCGAAGCGCGCGGTCGAGCGTCGCATGGCGCTTCGCGCCGGCGACGACGCGAATCGGGGGAGCCGCCGCGAGCCCGTCACGCGCGAGGTCGACTCCCGCCTGAGTGAGCACGTGATGACGTGCTGCGGCGAGCGCGGTCACATGGGCCATCTGGCAACCGGTGACAAAGGCGACGGAGACATCGGCGGGCAGGCCGAGCAGCTCGGCGAGCCAGCGCCGGCAGACCTCCTCGACGACGGACGCCGAAGGCCCGCCGACATAGAGGCCGGCGTTCTGATCCCACGCCGATGTGAGCCAGTCGGCTGCGACCGCCGCCGGTACCGCGCCGCCGATGACGAAGCCGAAGTAGCGCCCCGATGGGGTGCCGACGATGCCGGGCTGCGCATCCTCGACGAGGGAGGCGACGACCGCGCGCGGATCCATCCCAGCCTCGGGCAGCGGGCCGCCGAGCGACTCGAAGAGCTCGTCGACGGTCGCCTCGGATCGGATCGGTCGCTCGTCGAGCGTCGAGAGGAAATCGGCGGCGTAGTCGGCCGTCTGGTGCAGCAGGTCGCGCTCGCTCATCCCGCGACTCTATCTTCGCCCTCGCTAGATTCGAGCTCACATGGCACACAAAGTGGTTCTGATCCCCGGTGACGGAACCGGCCCCGAATTGACCGAAGCGACGCGGCGCGCCCTCGAGGCAACCGGTGTCGAGTTCGACTGGGACGTGCGCGAGGCCGGCGCGGACGTCATGGACAAGTACGGCGGCAACCCGCTGCCGCCCGACGTCCTCGACGGGATCCGGGAAGCGGGGGTTGCGCTGAAAGGCCCGATCACGACTCCCGTAGGCGGCGGCTTCCGTTCCGTGAATGTCGCGCTTCGCAAGGAGCTCGACATGTACGCGCAGGTGCGCCCCTGCAAGAGCTACGAGGGCGTGCGGTCGCGCTTCGACGACGTCGACCTGGTCATCATCCGCGAGAACACCGAAGACCTCTATGCCGGCATCGAGTACGAGCAGGGGACGGAGGACGCGGAGGAGCTCATCCGCTGGATCGAGTCGAAGGGCGGCACGCTCCGCCACCGCGACGCTGGCATCTCGATCAAGCCGATCTCGATCAGCGGCACGCGCCGCATCTTCGAGTTCGCCTTCGACTACGCGCGCAAGAACGGGCGCCGGAAGATCACGGCCGTCCACAAGGCGAACATCATGAAGTTCAGCGACGGGCTCTGGCTGCACGTCGCGCGGCAGGTCGCGGCGGAGAACCCGGACATCGAGTTCGACGACCGCATCGTCGACAACATGTGCATGCAGCTCGTCCAGCGGCCCGAGGAGTACGACATGCTCGTCCTCCCGAACCTCTACGGCGACGTGCTTTCGGACCTCTGCGCCGGCATGATCGGCGGGCTCGGTCTCGCGCCCGGCGCCAACTACGGCGAGAGCGTGGCCGTCTTCGAGCCGACGCACGGTTCGGCACCGAAGTACGCCGGCCAGAACAAGGTCAACCCGATGGCCGAGCTGCTGTCGGGGATGCTCATGCTGCGGCACCTCGAGGAGCGCGATGCCGCCGACCGGCTGGAGCGCGCGATCGCCGAGGTGATCCGCGAGGGCAAGAGCGTCACGTATGACATGAAGCCGAGCCGCGACGACCCGACCGCGGTCGGCACGAGCGAGGTCGCGGACGCGATCATCGAGAAGCTGGAGGCGGGTGTTCCTGCATGAGTGAACAGTTGCGTAGGCTCGACGGAGCAACGAAAGCGGAGGCGCCGGCTTGGCCGGCGCTAGAGCAATGAGGAGAAAAGTGACGGTCGTCGGCGCCGGCAATGTGGGCGCGACGTGTGCGCAGGTGCTCGCGACGCGCGACTATGCCGACGTCGTCCTCGTCGACATCAAGGAGGGCCTGCCCCAGGGCAAGGCGCTCGACATCAACCAGATGGGCGCCGTGCTCGGGTACGAGCCGAACGTCACCGGCTCGAACGGGTACGAGGAGACGGCGGGCTCGTCGGTCGTCGTCATCACGGCAGGCCTGCCGCGCTCGCCCGGGATGTCGCGCGACGACCTCGTGCAGACGAACGAGAAGATCGTCAAGGACGTCACCGAGAAGGTCGTGGCGCAGAGCCCGGACTCGATCCTGATCGTCGTCTCGAACCCGCTCGACGCGATGTGCCACGTCGCGAAGAACGTCTCCGGCTGGCCGAAGGAGCGGGTGTTCGGCATGGCCGGCATCCTCGACACGGCGCGCTTCTCGACGTTCATCGCGTGGGAGACGCGCTCGTCGGTGAAGGACGTGCAGGCAACCGTTCTCGGCGGTCACGGCGACCAGATGGTCCCCGTCGTCTCCGCGACGACCGTCGGCGGCGTCCCGCTCCGCAAGCTCGTCGGCGACGACCGAATCCAGGCGATGGTCGAGCGGACGGCGAAGGGCGGCGGCGAGCTCGTGAACCTCATGGGCACCTCGGCCTGGTATGCACCCGGCGCGGCGGCAGCGCAGATGGTCGACTCGATCATGCTCGACGAGAAGCGCGTGCTTCCCTGCACGGCGTACCTCGAGGGCGAGTACGGGATCGACGGCCTCTACATGGGCGTCCCGGTGAAGCTCGGCCCGAGCGGCATCGAGGAGATCATCGAGCTCGATCTAAGCGGGGACGAGCAGCAGGCGCTCGCGGCATCTTCCGAAGCAGTCCGCGAGGTCGTCGGGGTCCTGACGACATAGTGCGGGCAGCGCTCGTCACCGGCGTCGATCGCCGGGCGGGCATCGGCTTTGCGATCGCGCGCCGCCTGGAGGACGGCGGCGCGCGCGTCGTGACCCACGGGCTCGGCGGCGGGGACGTCGCGGTCGACGTCGTCGCAGATCTCGCCGAGCCCGACGCAGCGGCATGCGCGGTCGCCGCCGCAGCGCCGATCGACACGCTCGTCGTGAACCACGCGCTTGAGCGAGCTCGGGTCGCTCGACGAGCTCACGGCCGAGCAGCTCGACGCGCACCTGCACGTGAACGTGCGGGCATCACTCCTGCTCGTGAAGGAGTTCGCAGCGCAGCTCTCGGAGCGACGCAGGCGCGGTCGTGCTGGTCACCTCCGGCGCGCACCTCGGGCCGATGACGAGCGAGGTGGCCTACGCCGTCTCCAAGGGGGCGCTCGCCGTGGCGACCGCGACGCTCGCCGCGGAGCTCGCGGAGCGGGGCATCCGGGTCAACGCGGTCAATCCCGGGCCGACGGCGACCGGCTGGACGGAGGGCATCGAGCCGACGCGGATGCCATTCGGCCGCTGGGGCGAGCCCGACGACGCGGCGCGACTCGTCGCGTGGCTCTGCAGCGACGACGGCCGCTGGGTCACCGGCCAGGTGATCTCGAGCGAAGGCGGCTTCCGGCGCAGCTAACGTGCCGCGGACGTGGACCTCGGGCTAAAGGGACGGACTGCGCTCGTCTTCGGCGCCTCCTCGGGGCTCGGCCTCGCGAGCGCGGACGCGCTCGCCACCGAGGGCGCCAATGTGACGATGTTCGCGCGCCGGCGCGAGGAGCTCGAGCGCCAGGCAGACCGAATCGGCGCGCTCGCCGTACGAGGGGACGTGACCCTCCCACAAGACCTCGAGCGCGCGGTCGGGAAGACGATCGAGGCCTTCGGCAGGCTGGACATCCTGGTCTGGAACCACGGGGGACCCCGCCCGGCGGCGCCACCGACGTCACGGCGGACTCGGTCGAGCAGGCGATCGAGCTGATGGTGCAGCCGCTCGTTCGCCTCGTGCCGCTCGTGCTGCCCCACCTCGAGTCTTCGGACGGCGGGCGAATCGTCGCGATCACGTCCCTCGCAGCGAAGGAGCCGACGGGCCATCTCACGCTCTCGAACATGTTCCGGCCGTCGATCCACGGCTACCTGAAGACCCTTGCGGACGAGCTCGGGCCCAAGGGCATCACGGTCAACTGCGTCGCGCCCGGGCGGATCGCGACGGCGCGCCTCGAGCAGCTCTATCCCGAAGGCCCGACGGAGGCGCAGGTGGCACAGATCCCCCTTCGCCGCTGGGGCGACCCGCAAGAGTTCGGTGAGGTCGTCTGCTTCATCGCCTCCGAGCGCGCGCGGTACGTGAGCGGCCAGACCATCGTCGTCGATGGTGGCCTCCAAAGGGCTCTCTTCTAGATGGACAAGCCTCAGCGCGCCTGGCGCAACGTCGGCATCGTCGGCGGCGTCCTCGTCGCGCTCGCGATCGCGACGGTGATCGTTCTCTACCTCGTCCCGTCGAACGACTACATCCTTCTCCCCGATCGCGCGCATCCTGTCGCGCCGCTCGTCAGCGTCAAAGGCGGCAAAGACCCGGCCGGCCCCGGCGGCGTGTACTTCGTCGACGTCTTCGAGCGGCGCGCGAGCATCTTCGAGTCGATCTTCCCCTCGATCCACAAGGGCTCCACGCTCGTGCCCGCAAAGCTGATCGTCCCTCCGGGAGTGAGCGACAAGGCTGTGCGGCAGGCCGACCTGCGGGCAATGTCGATCTCGCAGCGCGTCGCAGCCGCAGTGGCGCTGAAGCGGCTCGGCTACAAGGTCACCGCAAAGCCGAGCGGCGTCATCGTCTCGGCGCTCGACAGCCGAAGCCACGCAGTCGGCAAGCTGAGGCCCGCAGACGTCATCACCGCCGTGAACGGCTCGCCGACACCGACGATCGCGAAGCTGCGCTCCGCCCTCGCCGACGTCAAACCCGGCGAGACGGTGAACCTGACGATCAGCCGCTCGACCGGCGCCGCGGGCGCGACGAAGCTCGACGTCGACGTGAAGACCATGGCCGAGGGCAAGCGCGCGATCGTCGGGTTCGCCCCCGAGCAGGCGGCGAATATCCATCTGCCGATCAAGGTCTCGATCGATGCAGGCAATGTCGGCGGCCCCTCGGCCGGGCTCGCGTTCGCGCTCCAGGTGATGGAGGAGCTCGGGAAGAACGTCGACCGCGGATACAAGGTCGCGGCGACGGGCGAGATCAACCTCGATGGCACCGTGTCCGCGATCGGCGGGGTGAAGCAGAAGACCTACGGCGTGCGGAAAGCAGGAGCCGACGTCTTCCTTGTGCCCGTCGATGGGGATAACGCGAAAGAGGCGAAGCGCTACGCAGGCGGGTTGCGCATCATCCCTGTGAGCAGTTTTCCACAGGCGTTGCGGGCACTGGCAACGCTGCCGCTGAAGCGCTGAACGGCGCCTCTCCGAGCCCCTCCGAAACTGCCGGAAATTCGTCAGTTTTCCTGGGCGGCAACGCTGAATTCCAAGGGAAAGCGTCATAGGATCGCTCGGACTTCGCCGCGGCCCCACCCCCTAAGTCAGGACAAATGAGCAAACGAGCGAAAGCAACCTGCAGCGACTGCTATTTCCGCCGAGCCGGCCTCTGCGCACTTCCCGGGGAGAGCGCCTGTCCCACATTCCGCGCGTCTACGGCCGGTGCGCTCGCGCCCCCGCCGCAGCCGCAGCTCGTCCCTCGCACGGCTCTCGCAGCACACGCGGCCGCCTAACGGTTCGATCTCTAAGCTGCGCGCGTGCGATTCCGGCGCCGCAAATCCACCGATACCGGCGAGATACAGGAGCAGTGGCAGCCGCGGCTCTATCTGCGGCTGCTCCTGATCGTCCTCCTCGCAGCCTGGGCGGTCGCATTCGTGCTCGAGAACCGCAAGTCGGTGAACCTGCATTTCGTCTTCGTGACGGCGAGCGTCTCGCTCGTATGGCTGATCCTGCTCGCGCTCGCCGTCGGCTTCGTCGTCGGGGTGCTGCTCTCGCAGCTAGAGCGCCGACGCCGTCGTCGGAGCACCACGTAGCAGCGCGGCGAGCCGCTCCACCCCGTCGGCGATCTCGTCCGGCGAGACGAAGCTGAAAGCGAGTCGCATGGACTTCGTCCCGCTGCCGTCGGCGAAGAAGTCGGTTCCCTTGACGAAGGTGACGCCCGCAGCTTCGGCAGCTTCGAGCGACGGCGCCTGATCCGGAAGGTCGAGCCAGATGAAATAGCCGCCCTCCGGGCGACTCCATGACGCGCCGTCGGGCATGTGACGCTCGAGCCCATCGAGCATCGCGTCGCGGCGGGCCTTGAGCAGGCCGTTCACGCGCTCGAGGTTCGGCTCGAAGTTTCCGCGCCGGATGAACTCGTGCACGGTCGCCTGCGTCAGGAACGGGGGCGAGATGTAGGTGGAGACGGCAAGCGCCTCGATCTGCGCGGCGAGCTCGGACGGCAGGATGAAGTAGCCGACGCGAACACCCGGTGCGACCGTCTTCGAGAACGAGGACGCATACGCGATGTTGTCCCCTCCCTCGAGCTCGAAGATCGTGGGGGGCGCCTCGCCCTCGTAGCGGACGAGCCCGTACGGGTCGTCCTCGAGAACGAGCACGCCGTGCTCGCGCGCGAGCTCCGCCACCCGGCGGCGTCGCTCGCTCGAGAGCGTCCGGCCGCTCGGGTTCTGGAACGTCGCGATCGTGTAGACGAATGCAGGCTTCTCGCCCTCCGCGAGAGCGCGCTCGAGCGCGTCGACCTGGAGGCCGTCGTCGTCCATCGGCAGGCCCACGATCTCGGCGCCGAGACGGCGGAGGATCTTGATCGGGCGGTCGTAGGTCGGCGCTTCGACGATCACCCGTGCGCCGGGCTGCACCAGTTGCTCGCAGAGGAAGACGAAGCCCTGCAGCGAGCCGCTCGTGATCACGACCCGGTTCGGCCCGACGCCGTGCCGCTCCGCGATCCAGGCCCGCAGGGGCGCATAGCCGCCGCCCGGCCCGTAGGAGAGAACTGCCGGCCCATCGGCGAGAATCGCGGCTCGCGCGCAGTCGGCAAGCTCGTCGACGGCAAGGCACTCGGGCGCCGGAACGCCGCGCGCGAAGGAGATCGGAGCCATGCCGCCAGCCTACCGAGCGACGAGGTCGGCGAGCCCACTCTGCAGATCGCGCGGGGCGTAGCCGAGCTCGGTGCGTGCTTTGTCGTCGGTCGCCCAGTACGTGACGCCGTCGGAGGCGGAGATGAGCTCGCGGAGGTTCGGCCCGGTTCCCATCACTTTCCCGACCAGCGGGCCGAGGGGCGTGGCGAGCCGGATCGCGGCGGTTGGCAGCCGCAGGCGCGGCGCGTCTTTGCCGCTGAGTCGCGCGACGATGTCGATCATCTCGTCGAGCGTTGTGATCTCACCGCCGAGAACGTACGACTCGCCGATCCGTCCTCGCTCGTAGGCGAGCAGAATGCCGTCGACGACGTCGTCAACGTGCACGGCATTGATCCCGACGCCGCTCAGGGCTCGCACGCGGAGCGTGCCGTCGCGCGCCTGCCCGAGCTGGCCCCCGAGCTCGGAATGGTCACCTGGGCCGTACGTCGCTCCCGGCTGGACGATGACGATCGGCGCGCCGAGCTCGATGCGCTCACGCGCGATCTGGTGCGCGACGTGCTTCGTCCAGTCGTAGGCGGAGACGTAGTCCCCGCCTGGACGTTCGTAGGTCTCGTCGACGATCTCGCCGTGCGTGTTGCCGAAGACGTTGACGGTGGACACGTAGACGGTTCGCGGAACCTGAGCTTCCACCGCCGCGTCGAGGACGTTCGCCGTTCCGTGGACGTTCGTCTCGTACATCGCGTCCCGTTCCGGTGCCGCGATACCGACCTCGTAACGCGCGGCGAGATGAAAGACGCCGTCGGCGCTTTCCATCCCGCGGCGAAGGGCATTGCGGTCGGAGAGGTCGCCCTGAACGAGCTCGGCATCGAGGTGACGGGCTCCGCGGCGCGTCCGAACGAGCGCGACGACGTCGTCGCCCCGCTCTCGCAGCTTCGACACCAGCCGCCCGCCGAGGAATCCCGTGGCGCCGGTGACGAAGGCTCTCATCTCACTTCATTCGGTCGGCGACGAGTTGCGCGACCTCGGTCGGCGTCGTCCCGACCTGGATCCCGCGCGCCTCGAGCGCTTCCTTCTTCGCCTGGGCGGTGCCGGAAGCGCCCGAGATGATCGCGCCCGCATGCCCCATCGTCTTGCCGGGGGGCGCAGAGAAGCCGGCGATATAGGAGAGCACGGGCTTCGTGACGTGCTCGCTGATGTACGCGGCAGCCTTCTCCTCCTCGTCGCCGCCGATCTCGCCCACCATGACGATCAGCTCGGTCTGCGGGTCGTCCTCGAACTTCGACAGCACGTCGATGAAGGAGGAGCCGACCACCGGGTCGCCGCCGATACCGACGATCGTCGAGTTGCCGAGGCCGAGCTGGGTCAGCTCGTGGCCGATCTGGTAGGTGAGCGTGCCCGACCGTGAGACGAGGCCGATCGAGCCCTCGCTGAAGATCTCGGCCGGGATGATCCCGACGTTCGCCTTGCCGGGAGAGAGGACACCGGGGCAGTTCGGGCCGATCATCGTGATCCCCTGTGGACGGAAGTACGTGTAGGCGCGGAGCATCTCGTGGACCGGCACATGCTCGGTGATGCAGATCACCGTCCTGATGCCGGCGTCGACGGCCTCGTAGATCGCGTCGGCCGCGAAGCGCGCGGGGACGAAGATGAGTGAGGTATTCGCGCCGGCCTTCGCGACCGCATCAGCGACGGTGTCGAAGACCGGAACCCCTTCGACGTCCTGGCCGCCCTTGCCCGGCGTGACGCCGGCGACGACGTCAGTGCCGTACGCCCGGTTGCGCAACCCGTGGAAGCGGCCCTCGCTTCCGGTGAGGCCCTGGACGACGAGGCGCGTGTCGTCGTCGACGATGATCGCCACTACTTGACTCCCTTGATGACGAGCGTCGGCAGGTTCATCCAGCCGTCCGCAATGCGGTCTCCGAGCAGCTCCCGCACCCGCGCCTGCTGCTCGACCGGGGTCTCGGTGCGATCGAGCCACGGCTGGATCTCGAGCGGGCGCTGCATGAAGCGCTCGTCCTCGACGGTGAGGCCGGCAAGCTCGAAGAAGCTGTGCCACTCCGGCGCGGAGTAGTTCCGCACATGGCTCGGATCGCGGAGGCGGTCGGCCTCCTCCGAGCTCTCGCTGACGAAGGTGTTGTCGCAGATCACGACGCGATGCTTCGCGACCCGCGCCATCTCCCTGACGGCGGCGACGACATCGTGGAAATGGTGCGCGGCAACCCGGCACGCGACGCTGTCGAAGCTCGCATCGGCGAAGGGAAGATCTTCCGCAGGCGCAGTCGTGTCGGCCTGCATGCCCGGAGCAGGGTCGACGGTGACGACCGTCGCCCCGGCCTCGCGCAGCCGACGCGCGACGTGCCCACCGCCGGTCGCGACGTCGAGGACGGTAGCGCCCGGCCCGGGCTCGCACCATTCCACGACGAGATCGAGGTCTTCCCCCTCGGAATGGATCGCGCTCGTGCGGTAGGCGTCAGCCCTGTCCGACCAAATGTCAGTCACGCGAGCTCCACGGCGCGCCGCGCTCCGTCGAGCATCGTCGCCTCCGGATGGATGTTCGGCTTGCCGGCGTCCGCCAGGATCTTCCGGCCCTCCTCGGCGTTCGTGCCGTCGAGGCGGACGACGATCGGGTAGCGCGACATGTCGAGACGCTCGAGCGCCTCGAGGATCCCTCGCGCGACCTCGTCGCAGCGGGTGATGCCGCCGAAGATGTTGAAGAAGATCGACTTGACCTGCGGGTCGCGCGTGATCACCTCGAGCGCGTCGACGACGCCCTGCGCGTTGCCGCCACCGCCGAGGTCGCAGAAGTTCGCGGGCCGGCCGCCGACGTGCGCGACGACGTCGACGGTCGACATCGAGAGACCGGCGCCGTTGCCGCAGATCCCGACCTCGCCGTCGAGCTTCACGTACGTGACGCCCTTCTCGCGCGCGAACGCCTCGATCGGGTCGGCAGCGGCCGTGTCGCGCATCTCGGCGATGTCCGGATGGCGGAAGAGTGCGTTGTCGTCGACCGTGAACTTCGAGTCGAGCGCCTTCACCTCGCCGTCCGGCGTCACGATCAGCGGGTTGATCTCGCAGAGCATCGCGTCGAACTCGACGAACGCGCGGTAGAGCTTCTCGACGATCGACGCGATCTGCTTCTGCTCGCTCGGGTCTTCGACCTGCGCGCCGTAGACCAGGCGCCGGGCGACCCACGGCTGGAAGCCCTCCGAGGGATCGACGTGCAGGCGAACGAGCGCGTCGGGGCTCTCCTCCGCGACCTGCTCGATCTCGACGCCGCCCTGCGTCGTGAACATGAAGAGTGGCTTCTTGGCGCCGCGGTCGAACGTGATCGAGAGGTAGTACTCCTTCGCGATTTCGGAAGCGGACTCGATCCAGAGCTTCCGCACGACGTGGCCGCGGATGTCGAGCCCGAGGATCCCGCGGGCCTTCTCCTCCGCGTCGGCGGGGTTGTCGGCGAGCTTCACGCCGCCCGCCTTGCCACGACCGCCGGTCAGCACCTGCGCCTTCACGACGACCGGCCCGCCGATCGACGACGCGGCCGCGCGGGCCTCCTCCGGCGAGACAGCCAGGCGGCCCTCCGAGACGGGGATGCCGACGCGCCGGAAGAGCTCTTTGCCCTGGTACTCGTACAGATCCACGGCGGCGGACTCTAACGATCCGGCCCCGCGCGGCCGATCAGTACTGCATGGGACGCTCAGTGATCGGCCTGTGCATGTTCGCGGGCACCCTCATCGGCGGTTACGTGCCGGAGATCTGGGGCGCGGGCAGCTTTTCCGTGTCGTCGCTCCTCTTCGGCGCGATCGGTGGGATCGCCGGCGTGTGGCTCGGCGCTCGCATCAGCGAGGTCTGAGCTTGCGGCAACCGACGGGCTAGCATCGCCGCGATGGACGCGATCGTCGTCGAAGATCTCCGCAAGCGCTACAAGGACGTGCAGGCCCTCGACGGCGTCTCGTTCTCGGTTCGCGACGGCGAAGTCTTCGGGCTGCTCGGCCCGAACGGCGCGGGAAAGTCGACGACCGTCCGCACGCTGACAACGCTGACGCAGCCGGACTCCGGCCGGGCGCTCGTGAACGGCGAGGACGTCGTGAAGCATCCGGCCCGCGTCCGCCGCGCGATCGGCTACGTCGCGCAGGACTCGGGCGTCGACTGGGAGGCGACCGGACGCGAGAACCTGCTGCTCCAGGGGCGCATCCACGGCATGTCGGGCACTCAGGTGCGGAAGCGCGTCGACGAGCTGCTCGAGCTCGTCGGGCTCCGCGAGGCCGCCGACCGGGTCGCGCGGGGGTACTCGGGTGGGATGAAGCGCCGGCTCGACATCGCGATCGGGCTCGTCCACCAGCCGCGCGTGCTCTTCCTCGACGAGCCGACGACCGGGCTCGATCCCGAAGCGCGCGCGGCGATGTGGGAGGAGGTCGAGCGGCTCGCGGCGGCCGCGAGCCTGACGATCCTCCTCACGACGCACTACCTCGAAGAAGCCGACCGGCTCGCCGAGCGCGTCGCGATCGTCAGCCGCGGCAAGGTCGTCGTGGAAGGCACGCCGGACGAGCTGAAGTCGAACCTCCGCGGCGAGCTCGTCACCGTCGAGCTCGGCGACGTCGACGGGCGCGCCGAGAACGCTGCGCAGCTCGTGCGAGACCTCGAGGGCGCGCACGAAGTCGCCCTCGACGGGCGGCTCGTCCGTGCGCGCGTCCCGAACGGCGCCTCTGCCGATCCCCATCCATCCTCGGCACGCTCGACGCGAACGGCTTCCCGGTCGCATCCGTGACCACGCAGCGCCCGTCGCTCGACGACGTGTACCTCCACTACACCGGGCCGCGACTTCGCGCGCGAAGACCAGGAGGGCAAGCAGTGACCGAGACGCTCCGCCACACGGGCTGGATGGTCGTGCGCCAGGTGCGCAACCTCATGCGCGAGCCGATCTGGGTCGCGATGATGATCATCCAGCCGATGCTCTGGCTCGTGCTCTACGGCCAGCTCTTCTCGCAAGACGGGCGCGCAGGGACCGAGCCGGTCGAGCTACGTCGCCTTCCTGCTGCCCGGGTCGTCTGCATGAACGCGTTCTTCGGCGGCACCTGGTCGGGCATGGCGATGATCTCCGACCTCAACCGGCACGTCATCGACCGCTTCCTCGCCGCACCCGCGTCCCGCCTCGCGATCGTGCTGTCGCAGGTTCTCCGCGCGGGGATCACCGCGATCATCCAGGCGATGATCCTCCTCCTCGTCGGCCTCGCGCTCGGCGTCCGCGTGCACGGTGGCTTTCGCCGGCTGGATCGTCGTCCTCGCCGCCGCCGCGCTCCTCGCGATGGTCTTCGCCGGCTTCTCGAACGGGATCGCGCTCCTCGTGCGCAAGGAGGCGTCGATGATCGCGACCGCGAACTTCGTCGGCCTGCCGCTGATGTTCCTCTCGTCGATCCTCGTCTCGATCGCGCTCATGCCCGGCTGGATCCGCGGCAGTTCGCGAAGTTCAACCCGGTGGACTGGGGAACGCGGGCCGCGCGGACGGGCGTCGTCTACGGAAGCGGCTGGGGCGCATGCGAGCGCGTACCTCGGCTTCCTTGTGCTCGCGGCCGCCGCCACGTCATTGTTCGCGACGTGGTGCTTCCGCGCCTATCAGCGTTCTATCTAGTCGGCGTGCGAAGATCCCTGAGGGCGGCCGCGGTCGCGGCCGCTGGTCTGCTCGTTCTCCCGGCGTCTGCGGGCGCGACCTACGGTTGGCCGCTGAAGCCGTTCGACCGGCAGCATGCCGTCCGGAGCTTCTTCGACGACCCGCGCGCCGAGGGCACGGGCGTATCGTCGTTCCACTTCGGGATCGACATCTCCGCGCGCGACGGCACACCCGTGTTTGCGGTTGCGCCCGGCGTCGTCCGGCTGCAACCGGACGCGCTCGCGCTCGTCGCCGACACGGGCGACCGGACCTTCTCGTACTGGCACGTCGACCCGGTCGTCGCCGACGGCGCGCGTGTCGCGGCAGGCGACGAGATCGGGACGATCAAGGCCGGCTTCGGCCATGTGCATTTCACCGAGATCCACGGCGACCGCTACGTCAACCCGCTTCGGCCAGGCGGGATCGTCCCCTACGTCGACTCGACCTCGCCGACCGTCGTCGGGCTCTTCGCCGCAGTCTCCACGCACAAGCAGCCGCTCGACGCGCTCGGCGGGAAGGTCGATCTGCTCGTCGACACCTACGACACGCCGCCGCCACCGCTTCCGGCGCCGCCGTGGAACCTCACGCGCGTCGCGCCGGCGTACATCCGCTGGCGGCTGCTCCCAGCGGGGCAGGCGAGCGCGCGCTGGCACACCGCGCTCGACTTCCGCTCTTTCCTCGTGCCGAAGGAGACGTTCGCGTCGATCTACGCCCCCTGGACGACGCTCAACCGGCCTTCACAGCCCGCGCACCTCGTCTACTACCTCGCGCACTCGTGGGACACGACGCGCATGACCAACGGGCGCTACCGGCTACAGGTCGCAGTCTTCGACTCGCAGGGGAACAGCGCGCGCGCCGGCCTCTGGGTGACAATCGCGAACGCATGATCCCGACGATCGACCTCTCCCTCGGGCCGGCAAAGCTCGCCGACGAGGTGCGTCTCGCCTGCGAGGAGGTCGGCTTCCTGACGATCGTCGGCCACGGCATCGACGAGGCGCTGATCGAGGAAGTCGCGGCACGCTCGCGCGCGTTCTTCGACCTGCCCGACGAGGAGAAGGAGCGCTACCGCACACCGGCCGAGACGCCCGGCCTACCGGTATACCGCCCGCTCGGCGCCGAGAAGCTCGGCGCGAACGCAGACAAGAAAGCCTCGCTCGACTGGGGGCCGTCGCTCCCCGGCGTCGCCTGGCCGGAGCGTCTTCGCGAGCCCTACGAGCGCTACTTCGCCGAGATGCTGCGCGTCGCCGATGTGCTCACGCGGTCGTTCGCGCTCGCGCTCGGGCTGGAGGAAGGCTCGCTCGCCCCCTTCTTCGACGACCGCTCGTCGAGCCTGCGCGTCATCGACTACCCCGCGCTGGAAGTGTCGACGGCAAAGCCGCCGACAGCCAGCAAGAAGACCGGGCCGCGTTACGCGGCCCCGGCAGGAGCCGACGGCGCGCGCGCGGGCGCGCATCGCGACTACGGCTGCCTGACCATCATCCGCTCGGACGCAGGCGGCCTCGAGGCGCAGACGAGAGAGGGCGACTGGGTAGCCGTGCAGGCGCCGCCCGGAGGATTCGTCGTGAACATCGGCGACCTGATGCAGCGCTGGACGGGCGACCGCTGGGTATCGACGCTCCACCGCGTCGTCGGAGCCGAAGGCGACTCGCCGCGCCGGCAGTCACTCGTCTTCTTCCACAATCCGCGGAGCGACGCGGTGATCGAGACGCTCGAGGGCGGCACGGCCTACGAGGCGGTCACCGCCGGCGACTACGTGCTCGAGCGCGCGGCCGAAGCCGGTCTCTAGCGCACAGTGATCGCGTAGGTCGCGGAGGCGTATGCCTTCCGCGTCTCGCCGCGCGTCAACCCGAACACGATCCGCGTCGAGCCCGATCCGACTGCGCGGTAGACGAGCACGACCTGCTTGCCGACCGTCGCCTCCGTCACCTCGGTGACGATGCGTGGGTTATAGGCACGCGCGACACGCCACGACTTGCCCGCCCGCAGCGGAAGCGCGACGGAGACGAGCGTCCCCCGCTGCGTGGAGATCGCAGTCGTCGGCCCCTTCGGGAGCGGACCGACGGGCGTGGCGGCAGCGTGCACCGACGCGGCGAAAACCGTGGCGGCGACGGCAAACGCGATCAGGACGGCGTGACGCATGCGTGACACACCCCGACCCTACGCGGCGCCGGGTTAACCCGGGGTTAAGAGGCCGAACCGGAATGAGCGACTGTGCCGCGCGGCCGCGCTGGGCGGCACATCGCCGCGTCCTCGGTCGCCCCGATAGCAGGGGCTATCGGGGCTTCCTGCGTCCTTGCGCTGCACTCGCCCATCACGCCCGCTCGACGAGCGTCACTCCGGTTCGACCTCTAAGCCCTCGATCACGCAGATCACCTGCCCGGTTGCCACGGGCTGCCCCGTCTCGACCGACAACTGCGTGACGGTTCCCGACTGATGGGCACGCACTTCGTTCTCCATCTTCATCGCCTCGACGATGCAGATGACATCGCCGGAGGCGACCTCGTCGCCCGCCGCGACGGCGACCGAGAGAACGGTTCCCTGCATCGGCGAGACGACCGTGTCCGTGCCGCCGCCCCCGCCCGCCCGCACGCGCTCGGCGCGACGGCGGGCGAGCTCGCGCCAGGGCTGCTCGGGCTCGAGCACACGCACAGTGAACCGTCGTCCCTCGACCTCGACGACCCGCTCGTGCTCGACCATCGTGCCGAGCGAAACCATGGCTCTCGACGGCGCGCCGTCCAGGGCCGCAGCACGCGAGGCGAGCTCCTCCGACTCGACGAGCCCGTTACACGTCTCGCCGCGAATGAAGCACTCGTCCGAGAGAAGGGCCCTGTGAAAGCCGACGAGCGTCGTCGGCCCCTCGATTACGAACTCGTCGAGCGCCCGCAGCATCCGCATCCGCGCATGCTCGCGGTCGACGCCGTGCACGATCAGCTTCGCGATCATCGGGTCGTACGCACCCGACACCTCGCGGCCCGCCTCGACACCGGAGTCGACGCGCACGCCTGGGCCCGAGGGCTCGACGTACGCCGTCACGAGTGCGGGCGCCGGCAAGAAGCCCTTCGTCACATCCTCTGCGTTGATGCGGCACTCGATCGCGTGACCGCGCAGCACGACCTGTTCCTGTGTCACCGAGATCGGCTCTCCGAGGGCGATCCGAATCTGCTCGCGCACGAGATCGACGCCGGTGACCTCCTCTGTGACCGTGTGCTCCACCTGGATGCGCGTATTCATCTCCATGAAGAAGTAGTCGCCGCCCGGTGTGAGCAGGCCCTCGATCGTCCCGGCCGAGCGGTAGCCGCACGCCCGCGCAGCGTTCACACCGATCTCGCCGATCCGCGTTCGCAACGCATCGTCGACTGCAGGCGACGGCGTCTCCTCGACCAGCTTCTGATGGCGGCGCTGAATCGTGCAGTCACGCTCGCCGAGATGGATCACGTTGCCGTGCGCATCCGCGAGCACCTGCACCTCGACGTGGCGCGGGTCGACGATCAGCTTCTCGACATACACGTCCGGGTTCGCGAAGTACGACTGCCCCTGCCGCTGGGCCGTCTCGAAAGCGCGCCCCGCCTGCTCGGGCGAGTGCACCTCCTCCATCCCCTTGCCGCCTCCGCCCGCTGCGGCCTTGATCAGCAGGGGGTAGCCGATCTCCTGGCCGAGCTCGAGCAGCTCGTCGACCGAGCGCACTGGGTCGGTCGTCCCGGGAATGATCGGCACGCCCGCCTCCTGCATGGCGGTGCGGGCCGCGGTCTTCGAGCCCATGAGCTCGATCGCCGCCGGCGGCGGGCCGATCCAGACGAGGCCGGCCCCCTCGACTGCGCGCGCGAAGGCCGCGTTCTCTGCCAGGAAGCCGTAGCCGGGATGGACGGCGCCCGCGCCGGAGCGGAGCGCGGCCTCGATGAGCGTCTCGATCTTCAGGTAGCTCTCGGCAGGCGCCGCGGGGCCGATGAAGTAGGACTCGTCGGCGTAGTCCACGTGCAGCGCGCCCCGATCCGCCTCCGAATACACGGCCACCGAGCCGAGGCCGAGCTCGCGCAGCGCCCGCGCGACGCGGATCGCGATCTCCCCTCGGTTGGCGACGAGAACCTTCTCGAACATGACCGGCCCGTATTCTCCCCACTCGATGTCCCCGGCCGATCAGTTGACCGTCGCGCGGGCCCTCTCGGTGCCGATCGTCGTCCTTCTCTACGCCTGGGACTTCCACGGCCACGCCTACTGGGCCACCGCGCTCTTCTGCCTCGCGATGGCGACGGACTTCTTCGACGGCCGGCTCGCACGGCGGCACGGGCGGACGTCCCAGCTCGGCTCACTCCTCGATCCGGTCGCCGACAAGGTGCTCGTGCTTGCCGCGATGGTCATGCTCGTCGACCTCGACGTCGTTCCGGGCTGGATGATCGCAGCGATCGTCGTGCGCGAGGTCGCGATCACGGGGCTCCGCCAGGCAGCGATCGAGCGCGGCGTCGTGATCGCAGCGCGCGACCTCGGGAAGCTGAAGACGTGGGCGCAGGCAATCGCCACCGCTCTCGCCGGGTTCGCGGCGGCGGGTGCGTGGAGCGACCGCGTCGCCTGGTGGGCGATGCTCGTCGCCGTGGTCCTGACGTGGGTCTCGGGCCTCGACTACGCGCGGAGCGCGCCGGCTCTCTTCCGCCGCAGTGCGGCGATCAGTGGCTAGACAGCCGCGACGCCGCGGGCCGTGCACCAGTCGCTGAACCGGGCCCAGGACCGGAGGTACTCACGCAGCTGGTAGAAGCCTTCCTCGATCTCCGCGCGAACCGCCCAGTGGCAGTGGCCGCAATAGCCGAGCTCGTCGACGGCGGGGGCCTCGCTGCAGCGAATGCACTCTTCGAACATGCCTAGAAAACGGCGCCGGGCCGTCTCCGGTTACGGCTCGAACGGGTCGTCCCGCCAGGGCATGGGCGGATCCTGAGGATCGCCGGCGAGCGCCGCCTCGATTGCAGCCCGCTCCTCCGGCGTGGGCTCCGGGGTGATCTCCAGATCCATGGAATGGAGATTAAAGTCGACCGCGAACCCAGTCGATGTGACGAAATCAGTGGGTCGCATCGTCATTCTGCTGCTCTGCTTTGCCGCGGTCCCGGCCGTGGCCGCGGCCTCTGCCGCGAAGCCGTCGACCTGGGCGAGCAAGGAGATCCGCGTCGTCACCTCGGCAGGCCTTCTGGGCGGCGGCAGCGTCAGCGCCTTTCGTGCCGACGACCCGCTGACCGCGGAGCAGCTCGAGGATCTCGTCTTCGACCTGAAGCAGCGGCTTGCGCCACCGGTCGGGGAGCCCGAGCCCGATCCCGTCTGGCCTCCGACGACGACCGCCCCCGGAACGACGACGACCCTCCCGACGACGACGATCGCGACCACGACGACGTCCGCAGACACGACGCAGAGGGCGCCGAAGCGGGTCGCGAATCCCGCCAAGCCGGTGACCATCACGACGCTCGATGCGCGCCTTGTCGGCGCGCTCGGCCTCGGCAAGGCGGCGAGCACGTTCGCGAGGAACGCGAAAGCCGCGGGCCTCGAGGTCCCAAGCCGCTTCGGCACCGAGGTCGTCGCGCGACTGCTCGGCCTCCGCCTCAACCATCCGGCCTCCGACGACGGCCTGGAGCTCCTCCCGAGTGACCCGTCGACGCGGGCCGAGGCAGCGTACTCGGTCGCCCAGCTCCTGAGCTTCGACGGCTCGGAAGCGGACGCTGTGCAGCAGCTCGCCGACGCGTTCCTCCTCCCCGAGCTCTCGGACTGGCAGAAGCAGATCCTTACGACCGCCGTCGCGCGGATCGGGATGCCGTACATCTGGGGCGGCACGAGCGACGGCCCCGAGACCGAGTTCGGCGTCAGCTCGCGCGGCGGCTATGACTGCTCCGGCTTCGTCTGGCGCGTCTACAAGCTCGAGCCGTACGCGAACGAGGGCGCACTCGCCGGGACGCTGCGCGGCCGGACGACCTACCAGATGGGCGGCGAGGTGCCGAAGTCGAAGCGAATCCCGCTCGTGAAGCTCCAGCCGGCCGACGTCATCTTCTTCGGCGACAGGGGCCCGAAATCGGAGCCGTCACAGGTCGGCCACATGGGGATCTACCTGGGGAACGGCTGGTTCATTCATTCCTCCGTCTACGGCGTTGCCGTGGCCCGTCTCGACGGCTGGTATTCGCGCGAGTTTGCCTGGGGCCGTAGGCCGCTTTCCGAGGCCGGTTTGAGCCCGTAAAAGACGTCACCATTTCGAGGGATAATTCGAGATTCCTCCACGATCACCCCTTCGGGTGATTCACCCGGATGGCCGGATCCTGAAGAATCACAGCGTCTGGCGTCCTAGTGCTCTTGGAGGCAGAAATGTTGGAGTGGAATCCCAAGCTGGTCGCGCTCGTGGTCGGCATCGCGTCGGTCATGGCAGCGCTGGGCGGCTTCGCGCTTGGCCCCTTTAACTTCAACTGGGGCCTCTGGTAATCCGAAGGATCGACTCCATCGGGGTGGTAGGGGAGACGATGGTGAACCGTGCGGCAGGACATCAAGAGAACCTCGGCTATGTAGCCACCCCTGAACGCTGGCCCTCTAGCGCCGCGTCAGGTCGGTGAAAGCAACCACCTCCGTACCTCCCAGAGTTCTCGCGATTGTGGTCCCCGTCATCGTGGCGGGGACCGCGACGCTCCTCGCGGCGTGCATCTCGTACGGATCGGAGAGCCACGCCGCCGGTGATGTCGTCGCGCTCGCAGGACTGCTTCTCGGCATGATCCTCGCCGAGCGCTTCCCCGTGCCCGTCGAAGGCGTGGACGCGGGCGGCGTCTCGCTCGGATTCGTCTTCGTCCTCGCGGCGATCCTCCTCTTCGGCTGGGAAGCCGGCGTGATCGTCGCGACCGGCGGCCAGATCACGCAGGTGATCGGGCACCGGCCGCCGCTTCGCATCGCCTACAACGGCTCGATGTTCGCGCTCGCTGCGTTGGCCGCGGGCGTGATCGTGGAGCAGGTTCCCGAGTCGTCGGTCGGCGCGCTGATCGCGCGACTCGTGCTCGCGGCATTCGTCTACTACTGGGTCGTCAACCTCGTGCTGATCAGCGCGGTCCTGGCCGCGAGCTCGGGGAAGCCGTTCTTCAAGCTGATCTGGGGCAACGCGAAGCAGACGACCGCCCCGTTCGCGCTCATGACCTCTGCGGCGCTCATGCTCGTCGTCCTCTGGGAGCGCTCGCCGGCGCTCTCGATGGCGCTCGTCGGCCCGCTGCTCGCGATCGCGCTCTACCAGCGCTCGACGTTCGCGGCCCTGAAGGCGATGCGGCTCGCGCTCACCGATCCCGCTGACCGGGCTCGGCAACCACCGCCATTTCCACGAGCGGCTGCAGCGCGAGCTCGCTGTGGCGGAGCACGACGGCAAGGCGCTCACCCTCTGCCTCGTGGACATCGACGACTTCAAGCACATCAACGACAGCCACGGGCACCCCGTCGGCGACCGCGTGCTCGGGCAGGTCGCGTCGCGTCTTCGGCAGGGCGGCGAGAGCTTCCGGCTCGGCGGCGACGAGTTCGCCGTCCTCCTCCCCGGCCTCGACGCGCACGACGGAGTCTCCGTCGCCCGCTCGATCGTCGAGCGCGTCGGCGCGACGCAGCTCGAGAACGTCGGCGGCCTCACGGTGAGCGCCGGCGTCGCGACGTATCCCGTGCAGGGCGTCGGACGCGACGAGCTGATCCGCCTCGCAGACAGCGCGCTCTACTGGGCGAAGGAAGACGGGAAGAACCGCGCGCGCACCTACGAGCCTGCGCTCGTCGAGCTCAAGCAGCTGCAGCAGCTCGCCGAAGGCACCGACCGTGCCGCGCGCTACCGCGCGGCGGCCTCGCCTGCGAAGGCCGTCGACGCGCGCGACGCGTATACCGGCTCGCACTCCGAGCGCGTCAGCGAGCTCGCCGCGCAGATCGCGCGCCGGCTCGGCCTCGACGACGCGCAGGTCGAGCTCACGCGTCTTGCGGCGAGCCTGCACGATCTCGGCAAGCTCGCGATCCCGGAGGAGATCCTCCGCAAGCCGAGCGCGCTGAACGAGTCGGAGCGGCTCGTTCTGCAGCGCCATCCGCAGATCGGCCATCGGATGCTCGAGAGCCTCGGCGTCGAGCCGCTCGCCGAGTGGGTGCTGCACCACCACGAGCGCTGGGACGGCGACGGCTACCCGAACCGGCTCCGCGGCGACGAGATCCCGCTCGGCGCGCGCATCATCTTCGTCGCCGACGCCTACGACGCGATGACCTCGGAGCGCGTGTACCGGCAGCCGCTCTCGCTCGCGCGAGGCGCTCGAGGAGCTCGAGCGTTGCGCGGGCACACAGTTCGATCCCGTGATCGTCGACGCATTCGCCGAGGAGCTCGGCATGCGCTCGCGCGCGATCGAGCTCGCTTCCTGACGTTTGTCGATAGCAACGCTCCTCGACGACGAGCTCGCACGCTTCGAGCGTGAGCACCCGCGGTCGCGCGAACTTGCGACGACCGCCAAGGGATCGCTGCTCGGCGGCGTGCCGATGCACTGGATGGTGCGCTGGCCCGGAGGGTTCCCCGTATTCGCAGCCGAAGCGTGCGGGGCGCGGTTCCGGGACGTCGACGGGCTCGAGTACGTCGACTTCTGCCTCGGCGACACCGGCGCGATGGCCGGCCATTCGCCCGAGCCGACGGTCAGCGCGGTCGCAGCGCAGGCGGCGCGTGGCATCACGCTGATGCTGCCGAGCGAGGACGCGCTCGCGGTTGCACAGGAGCTTGCACGCCGGTTCGGGCTGCCGCGCTGGCAGTTCGCCCTGACCGCGACCGATGCGAACCGGTTCGCGATCCGCCTGGCACGCCACATCACCGGCAGGCCGAAAGTCCTTGTCTTCGACTGGTGCTACCACGGCACGGTCGACGAGAGCTTCGCGACGCTCGCAGGCGGCGGCGTCACGGCGCGGCGCGGCAACCTCGGCCCACCGGTCCCGCTCGACGAGACGACGCGCGTCGTCGAATGGAACGACGTCGAGGCGCTCGAACGCGAGCTGGCCCACGGCGACGTCGCCTGCGTGCTCGCAGAGCCGGCGCTCACGAACGTCGGCATCGTCCTGCCGGAGCCGGCGTTCCACGACGCGCTACGCGCGGCGACGCGCGCCACCGGGACGCTGCTCGTGATCGACGAGACGCACACGCTGTGCGCCGGCCCCGGCGGGATGACGAAGACCGAGAGCCTCGAGCCCGACCTGCTCACGGTCGGCAAGTCGATCGGCGGCGGTATCGCGTGCGCCGCCTACGGCTTCAGCGAGGAGGTCGCATCACGAATCGAGCGCTCGATCAACCGTGACGAGTCCGACATCGGCGGCATCGGCGGGACGCTTGCGGCGAACGCGCTCTCGCTCGCGGCGATGCGCGCGACGCTCGCCGAGGTGCTCACGGACGACGCGTTCGTGCACATGATCGCGCTAGCCAATCGTTTTGAAGCCGGTGTCCAGGCTGCGATTGCGGAGCATGCGCTCCCCTGGCACGTCACGCGGCTCGGCTGCCGGGTCGAGTACCTCTTCCGCCCCGAGCGGCCGCGGAGCGGCACCGAGGCTGCGGCCGGCGGCAACCACCTGCTCGACCGGCTCATCCACCTCTGGGCGCTGAACCGCGGCATCCTGCTGACCCCGTTCCACAACATGGCGCTCATGGCGCCGGCAACGACCGACGCGGACGTCGACCGGCATACGGAGGTTTTCGGAGAGGCCGCCGCCGCGATCGCGGCGTCGTCCTAGCTCACTGGTTCCGGCTCGGTCATGTCTCGTCTCTCCTCCCGCCTCAACGAATCTGAAGACGTAACCAGCCCGGCGGCGGCGGCGTTTCCGGACTGACACGCCTGCGCGTGCGTCCACGAGACGGAGGAGGTACCTGTAAATGTCAGGCTACGACGATCGCGACACCGCGATCACCCGTGACCCCATGCAGGGTCCGGGTCAGCAGCAGTACCAGCAACCCATGCCGCAGCAGTACCAGCAGCCCTATGGCGGGTACGGCTACGGCAGCCCGTACAGCCGTGGGTACGGCGGCGGCTACGGCTTCGGCATGCGCCGCCAGTTCGGCTGGTCCGAGACGAAGCCGTTCTTCATGACGAGCGAGTTCCTCGCGACCCTCCTCGGCGTGATCGCGATCGCGATCACGGCCGGCGTCGCGGAAGACCTCGACTCGCGCCTCGCGACGGCGCTCATCGCGGGGCTCATCGCGTTCTACACGCTGAGCCGCGGCATCGCGAAGTCGGGCACCCGCTCACGCGCGACGGATCCGCGCGACGAGCTCGATTTCAACCGCTCGCACGACCACTCGCACGAGTCCTAGCGAGCTCGAGGGCGGGCCTCAGCGCCCGCCCTTACCTCGCTAGAGCGGGATGTTCCCGTGCTTGCGCTTGGGCCGGGGCTCAGCCTTCGTGAGCGCGGTCTCGAGCGCATCGATCAGCGTGGGCCGCGTGCGGCGCGGCTCGATCACGTCATCGACGTAGCCGCGCTCGGCGGCGGTGTACGGATTCGCGAAGCGTTCCTTGTAGTCGGCGATCAGCTCGGCGCGCTCTTCGGGCGAGCGATCGCGGTACACGATGTTGACGGCACCCTCGGGACCCATGACGGCGACCTCCGCGGTCGGCCAGGCGAAGTTGAAGTCGGCCCGGATGTGCTTGGAGCTCATGACGTCATAGGCCCCGCCGTAGGCCTTGCGCGTGACCACGGTCAGCTTCGGAACGGTCGCCTCCGCGAACGCGTAGAGGAGCTTCGCGCCGTGGCGGATGATCCCGCCCCACTCCTGTGCCGTTCCCGGCAGGAAACCGGGCACGTCGACGAAGGTGACGAGCGGGATGTTGAACGCGTCGCACGTCCGGACGAAGCGCGCGGCTTTGTTCGACGCATCGATGTCGAGCACGCCGGCGAGGGCACTCGGCTGGTTGCCGACGACGCCGACGGCATGGCCACCGAGACGGGCAAAGCCGGTGACGATGTTCGTCGCCCATCGCTCGTGCACCTCGAGGAACTCGCCGTCGTCGATCACCCGGCGGATCACGTCGTGCATGTCGTACGGCTTGTTCGGATGGTCGGGGATCAGCGTGTCGAGATCTGAGTCCTGCCTGTCGCGCGGGTCGGTCGGCGTCGTGAAGGGCGGCCGCTCGTTGTTGTTCTGCGGCAGGAACGAGAGGAGGTACCGCGCGTCCTCGAGGCATGCCTCCTCGTCTGCCGCGGTGAACTGGGCGACGCCGGACTTCGTTCCGTGCGTCGTCGCGCCGCCGAGCTCCTCGAACGTGACTTCCTCCCCGGTTACCGTCTTCACGACGTCGGGTCCCGTGATGAACATGTACGACGAGCCCTCGACCATGAAGATGAAGTCGGTGATCGCCGGCGAGTACACCGCGCCGCCCGCGCACGGCCCCATGACGAGTGAGATCTGCGGCACGACGCCCGACGCCTGCACATTCCGCCAGAAGATCTCGGCGTAGCCGGCGAGCGAGACGACGCCCTCCTGGATGCGCGCCCCACCCGAGTCGTTGATGCCGATCACGGGACAGCCGTACTTGACAGCGAGATCCATGACCTTGCAGATCTTCTCGGCGAATACCTCGCTGAGCGAGCCGCCGAAGACCGTGAAGTCCTGTGAGAAGAGAAAGACTTTGCGGCCGAAAACCGAGCCGTACCCGGTGACGACGGCATCGCCGTAGGGACGGCGCTCCATCATCCCGAAGTTCGACTCGCGATGGCGGACGTAGCGGTCGAGCTCGACGAACGAGCCGGGATCGCACAGCTTCTCGGCGCGCTCGCGCGCCAGCAGGCGCCCTTCCTCGCGGCGCCGTGAGACTGCGCGCTCGCTGCCCGCGTGGAGCGCCTGCTCGCGCAACTCGCGCAGCCACTCGAGCTTCGCTTGCGTCGTCTCGTGAGCATCCGCCACGTGGCGGAGCCTAACCTGCGAACCGTGCGGCAACGCCTCCCTCCCGTCCTGCAGCTCCGCGACTTCCGGCTCCTCTGGAGCTCGCTCGTCACGAACGGGCTCGCGTCGCAGATGCTCGCGGTCGCGATCGGGTGGCAGGTCTACGAGATTCACCACAACCCGCTCGACCTCGGCCTCATCGGCCTCGCCGAGTTCCTGCCGCTGCCGATCCTCGCGCTCCCGGCCGGTCAGGTCGCCGACCGGCTGCCGCGGCGCCCCGTGACGGCCGCGTCGTATGTGCTCTCGATCTTCATCGCGGTCGCGCTCGTGTTCGTCACGCTGAACGGCGCCGACGAGCTGTGGCCGTACCTCGTGCTCGCCGTCATCGCAGGCATCGGGAACGTCATCGGCAACTCGTCGGCACGCGCGATGACGCGCGAGCTCGTCCCCGAGGAGCTGCTTGCACCGGCGATGGCGCTCCGCGGCGTCGGCGGGCAGATCGGCGTGATCGCGGGGCCGGCGCTCGGCGGCGTGATCTTCGCGATCGAGCCGGTGGCCGTCTACATCACCGCAGCGTCGCTTCTGACGACATCGCTCGCCGCGATCGTCGCGATGCGGCCCGCTGCGGTCTCGATGGTGACGACCGAGCCGCCGGGCTGGGACAGCCTCGTTGCGGGCGTGCGCTTCATCTGGAGCACGCGCATGCTGCTCGGCGCGATCGGGCTCGACCTGATCGCCGTCCTCCTCGGCGACTCCATCGCGCTCGCGCCCGTTTTTGCGAGCTCGATCCTCCACACGGGGCCGATCGGCCTCGGCCTGCTCCGGATGTCGCCGTCAGTCGGCGCACTCGCGGCGGGGCTGATGTTGACGCGGCGGCCGCTCCAGCGCGCCGCAGGCCCGACACTCATCGCGGTCGTCGCGGTCTTCGGCGCCGGGATGATCGTCTTCGGCCTCTCCAAGTGGCTGCCGCTCTCGATGGCCGCGCTGATGGTCACAGGCTTCGCCGACATGATCAGCATGAACATCCGCTCCGTCGCGGTTGCGCTTCTGACGCCGCCGGAGCTCCAGGGACGCGTCGCCGCGGTCGAGTGGGTCTTCATCAGCGCGTCGAACGAGCTCGGCGCGTTCTGGTCGGGCGCGTTCGCGCGGCTCGTCGGGACGGTGCCCGCGGTCGTCATCGGCGGCGCGTCGATGATCGGCGTCGCCGCGAGCTGGACGCGACTCTTCCCCTCGCTTGCGCGGATGGGCCGGCTCGAGGACCTGCGGCCGGCGCCGGTGCAGAGCGCAAGCTTGGTTTGACTCTCGTATCGGAGTCGTGACGGCCGAAACGGACAGGAAAAACGAAAACGGGGGTAACCCCCATTTTGGAAGTCGTGACACTCGGCCGAGGCGAAAGGGCGCGAAAGAGTCAAGTCAGCGCCGTTTGGGACGCGCCCGCGAAGCCACCCCGGGGGTGACCCCCGTTTCAAGAGTCGTGACGGTTTCGAGCTGTCCCGGCAGGCCCGGTACGCACGCCACTCGCATTCGCGATACTCGCACGAGTGGAGACGCCGCTCGACCGCTCGACGATCTGGCCCTACGAGGACGGCGAGCCGGGCGCGTTCTACTACCAGCGCTACAGCAGCCCGACGGTCGTCGAGGCCGAGCGCGCACTGGGCGAGCTCGACGGCGGCACCGCGCTTCTCTTCCCCTCGGGCGCCGGCGCGACGACCGCGCTCATCCTCTGGCTCCTGAATCCGGGCGACACGATCGCCCTCGCCGAGGGCGCGTACTTCGGCACCGGCGTGACCTTCAAGGCTTTCGAGCGCTGGGGCATTCGTTGCGTCGAGTTCGATCAGACCGGGGCACCGCCCGACGGTGTACAGCTCGTCTGGCTCGAAGCGCCGTCGAACCCGTTCCTGACGATGCCCGATCTCGAAGCGGCAGCCGCGCACCCCGCACGCGTCGTCGTCGACTCCACGGTGGCCACCCCTCTGAATCTCCGCCCCCTTGAACACGGAGCGGACTTCGCGTTGCACAGCGCGACGAAATACCTCGGCGGCCACGACGACGTCCTGCTCGGCGTCGTCGTCTGCAAGGACCCGCAGGAGGCCGACGACCTCCGCGGCTTTCGCAGCACGACAGGCTTCTCCCCCGCGCCGGATCCCGCCTGGCTTCTCCTCCGGGGTCTCCGCACCCTCGAGGTGCGCGTCCACCGGCAGCAGGAGTCGGCCGCACTGATCGCGGAGCGCTTGCGCGCCCATCCCGCGGTCGAGACGGTGCGCTGGCCGGGGATCGGGAGCCTCATCTCCTTCGACGTCGCCGACGGCGAGACCGCACGGCAGATCGAGACCTCGACCAAGCTGATCGTGAACGCCACCTCCCTCGGCGGGGTCACCTCCGTCATGGAGACCCGGGCCCGCTGGGAGCCGCATCGGGTCCCGGCCGGGCTCCTCCGGTTGAGCGTCGGCCTCGAGGATCCGGAGGCGCTCTGGCATGACCTCGCCCAAGCGCTCGAGTAGGACCTCCGTGTGGACACCGTAGGCCGGTTGGCCTACGATCAGAGCGCACTTTCCAGGCTTCGGGCGACCGGGGGTTGACTTTTAACTCGCAATTCCGGAGTGAAAACCGCATGCCGTTCCCACGGCATTTTCACGCGGAATAACGAGACCCAGCGGCGCGACGAGCCGGGACCTAGCGATCAGGGGGCAAACCTTGGCTGTCGGACAGGAGATCGAGCAGGGTGGCAGGGCGCCGCGGCGCAAGCGCGCGTCGCAGAACGGAAGCAGCCCTGGGCAGGGCGACGGTGGGGCGCGTGAGGGAGATCCGCAGGAGCTCGTCGACCTGCTGCGCGCCCTCGAAGCGGCCCGCGACGGCGACTTCAACCTGCGCCTTCCCGTCTCGGGGAAAAGCATCTCGTCGGAGCTCAACCGCGCCTTCAACCAGCTCGCAGACCGTCGCCAGGCATTCAGCAAGGAAGTGGAACGGGTCGGCCGCGCGATCGGACGCGACGGCCGCTTGACCGAGCGAGCGCAGGCCCCCGCGCTCGCCGGTCACTGGCTCGACACGACGAACACGCTGAACACCCTGATCGACGACCTCGTCCGGCCCACCACCGAGGTCGCGCGCGTGATCGACGCAGTCGCCGACGGCGACCTATCCCAGAAGATGCAGCTCACGATCGAGGGCCGCCCCGTCAAGGGCGAGTTCCGCCGGATCGGCACGACCGTCAACGCGATGGTCGACCAGCTCTCCTCCTTCGCCGACGAGGTCACGCGCGTCGCGCGCGAGGTCGGAACCGAAGGGAAGCTCGGCGGCCAGGCCAAGGTGAAGGGCGCCTCCGGCGTCTGGAAGGACCTGACGGACAACGTGAACACGCTCGCGTCGAACCTGACGACGCAGGTGCGGAACATCGCCGCCGTCACGACGGCAGTCGCGAACGGCGACCTTACGAAGAAGATCACCGTCGACGTCCGCGGCGAGGTCGCAGAGTTGAAGAACACGATCAACACGATGGTCGACCAGCTCTCCTCGTTCGCCGACGAGGTCACGCGCGTCGCGCGCGAGGTCGGCGAGGAAGGGAAGCTCGGCGGCCAGGCGCAGGTCAAGGGCGTCAGCGGCACGTGGAAGGACCTGACCGAGTCGGTGAACGGCCTCGCGTCCAACCTGACGACGCAGGTGCGGAACATCGCGGACGTGACGACCGCCGTCGCGAACGGCGACCTCTCGAAGAAGATCACCGTCGACGTCAAGGGCGAGGTGCTCGAACTGAAGGAGACCGTCAACGTGATGGTCGACCAGCTGCGCGCATTCAGCGCCGAGGTGACGCGCGTGGCGAAGGAAGTCGGTACCGAGGGCAAGCTCGGCGGCCAGGCGAACGTCGAGGGCGTCAGCGGCGTCTGGAAGGACCTGACGGACAACGTCAACACCCTCGCCGGCAACCTCACCGACCAGGTCCGCAACATCGCGGACGTCACCACGGCCGTCGCGACCGGCGACCTCTCGAAGAAGATCACGGTCGACGTCCGCGGCGAGGTCCTTCAGCTCAAGGACACGATCAACACGATGGTCGACCAGCTCCGTGCGTTCTCCGCCGAGGTCACGCGCGTCGCGCGCGAGGTCGGTACCGAGGGCCGCCTCGGCGGCCAGGCCTCGGTCGAAGGGGTGAGCGGCGTCTGGAAGGACCTCACCGACAACGTGAACTTCATGGCGAACGCGCTCACCGAGCAGGTGCGGAACATCGCGCAGGTGACGACCGCGGTCGCGACCGGTGACCTCTCGAAGAAGGTCACGGTCGACGTGCGCGGCGAGGTGCTCGAGCTCAAGGACACCATCAACACGATGGTCGACCAGCTCTCCTCCTTCGCAGACGAGGTCACCCGCGTCGCACGCGAGGTCGGCACCGAGGGCAAGCTCGGCGGCCAGGCGAACGTCAAGGGCGTCAGCGGAACGTGGAAAGACCTGACCGACTCCGTGAACGGCCTCGCGTCGAATCTCACCGATCAGGTTCGGAACATCGCCGAGGTCACGACCGCAGTTGCGAAAGGCGACCTCTCGCAGAAGATCACCGTCGACGCGCGCGGCGAGATCTTGCAGCTGAAGAACACCGTGAACATCATGGTCGACCAGCTTTCGTCGTTCGCCGCGGAGCTCACGCGCGTCGCGCGCGAGGTCGGCACCGAGGGCATCCTCGGCGGCCAGGCGAACGTCGGCGGTGTCAGCGGCGTCTGGAAGGAGCTGACGGACAACTTCAACCAGCTCGCGTCGTCGCTCACCGAGCAGGTGCGCGCCATCGCCGACGTGTCGACTGCAGTGACGGAGGGCGACCTCACACGCGAGGTCACCGTGCAGGCGAACGGCGAGGTCGACGCACTGAAGCAGAACGTCAACCAGATGATCGCGAACCTGCGCGAGACGACCGAGCGGAACGCCGAGCAGGACTGGTTGAACTCGAACCTCGCGCGCTTCAGCGGCATGATGCAGGGCCAGCGCGACCTGCAGACCGTCTCGCGCCTGATCATGTCCGAGCTCACGCCGCTCGTCGGCGCCGGCGTCGGCGCGTTCTTCCTCGCGAAGGACACCGGCGAGGACATGCTCGTCGGCTCCCCGGAGCCCGACCAGAGCGGAGGCGACGGCTCGACCGGCGCCGGAACGGGCGAAACCGTGCTGCAGCTCATCTCGAGCTACGGGTACAAGACGCGGAAGAAGATGGCGAACCGCTACAAGCTCGGCGAGTCGCTCGTCGGGCAGGCGGCGCTCGAGCGGCAGTCGATCCTGATCACCGAGCCGCCGGAGGACTACATCAAGGTCACCTCCGGGCTCGGCGAAGCGCCGCCGCGCAACATCGTCGTCATGCCGGTGCTCTTCGAGGACCAGGTGATGGGCGTCGTCGAGCTCGCCTCCTTCACGCCGTTCACCGAGGTGCAGCGCGGCTTTCTCGAGCAACTCGGTGAGACGATCGGCATCGTCCTGAACACGATCCAGGCGACAATGCGGACCGAGGAGCTCCTCCGCCAATCACAGGGCCTGACGCTCGAGTTGCAGGAGCGCTCCGAGGAGCTGCAGTCACAGCAGGAGGAGCTGAAGCGCGCGAACGTCGAGCTCGAGCAACAGGCGCAGACGCTGAAGGCCTCCGAGGAGCTCCTGCAGACCCAGCAGGAGGAGCTGCAGCAGACAAACGAAGAACTCGAGGAGAAGGCTCAGCTCCTCGCGGAGCAGAACAGCCGCATCGAGATCAAGAACCGCGAGATCGAGCTTGCGCGGGCGGCGCTGCAGGACCGCGCCGAGCAGCTCGCCCTCTCGTCGAAGTACAAGAGCGAGTTCCTCGCGAACATGAGCCACGAGCTGCGCACGCCGCTCAACTCGCTCCTCATCCTCGCGAAGCTCCTGTCGGAGAACGCCGATCAGAACCTGACCGAGAAGCAGGTCGAGTTTGCCACGACGATCCATACCGCGGGCGCAGACCTGCTCGACCTGATCAACGACATCCTCGACCTCTCGAAGGTCGAGGCCGGGAAGATGGACGTACGGCCCAGGGACGTCTCGGTGGGCGACGTGCGCGACTTCGTCGAGCGGACATTCGCGCCGCTCGCAAACGACAAGGGCCTCGAGCTCCACGTCGAGGTCGCTGGGGCAAACGTGCCGCCGACGATCGTCACCGACGAGCAGCGGCTGCATCAGATCCTCAAGAACCTCCTTTCGAACGCGGTCAAGTTCACGGAGGAAGGCGGCGTCACGATGCGCATCGAGCTCGCCTCGGACGACACGAGCTTCGCGCTGCCGTCTCTCGTGAGTGCCGAAAGGGTCATCGCCTTCTCGGTGATCGACACCGGCATCGGCATCCCGGAGAACAAGCTGCGCCTGATCTTCGAGGCCTTCCAGCAGGCGGATGGGACGACGTCGCGGCGGTACGGCGGAACCGGGCTCGGCCTCTCGATCAGCCGCGAGATCGCCCGGCTCCTCAGCGGAGAGATCCGCGTGCACTCGGAGCCCGGAAAGGGCAGCACCTTCACGCTGTACCTCCCCTCGACGTACATTCCCCTCGATGCCGGCGAGATGGCGACGCTCGAGGCGCGACTCGACGAGCTCGTCCGCGAGGGCGAAGCGCTCGTCGTCGAGGGCACCGCCCTCCTCGATCCGCCGGCTGCGTCACGCGAGATCGACCTCGATCCCGCTTTGCTCCTCCCGAGCGAGGTGCAGGACGACCGTCAGGACGTTCAGCAAGGGGATCGCGTCGTGTTGATCATCGAGGACGACGCCACCTTCGCGCGGACAGTCCTCGAGGTCGCGCGCGAACGCGGTTTCAAGGGCATCGTCGCGCTCCGCGGCGACTCGGGCTTGGCTCTCGCCCACGAGCTCAAGCCGGACGCGATCGTCCTCGACATGAGCTTGCCGGTGATGGACGGCTGGAGCGTGCTCGACCACCTCAAGCACCATCCGGCGACGAGGCACATCCCCGTGCACATCGTCTCGGGCATGAGCGACGGCGCGACGAACGCACTCCGCGCAGGTGCGGTCGCCTTTCTCGAAAAGCCGATCGAGAAGGACAAGCTCGACGGCATGCTCGAGGAGATGTCGTCGTTCATCGACCGGCGCGTCCGATCGCTCCTCATCGTCGAGGACGACGACGACCAGCGGAACGCGCTGGCCGAGCTTGTCGGCGGCGGCGACGACGTCGAGGTCGTCGCGGTCGGCTCAGCAGACGATGCGCTGGCTCAACTCGGTGAGCGTCAGTTCGACTGCATGGTGCTCGACCTGAAGCTGCCCCAGACGTCCGGCTTCAAGTTGCTCGAGCAGCTGAAGAAGGACGAGCGGCACTCGCGCCTGCCCGTGATCGTCTACACCGGCCAGGATCTGACACGGCGCGAAGAGACTCGTCTGAAGAAGTACGCGGAGACGATCATCGTCAAGGACGCCCGCTCGCCCGAGCGGCTCCTGGATGAGACGTCGCTCTTCCTGCACCGGGTCGAGGCTCGCCTGCCGCAGGCGAAGCGCCGCATGCTCGAGCAGCTCCATTCGACCGAAGGCGTCTTCAAGGGCAAGAAGGTGCTGATCGTGGACGACGACGTGCGCAACGTGTTCGCGCTCACCTCGGTGCTCGAGGCGAACGGAATGGAGGTCGTCTTCGCCGAGAACGGACGCGACGGCATCGAGATGCTCCGCGAGAACCCGGACGTCGACCTCGTCCTGATGGACATCATGATGCCGGAGATGGACGGCTACGAGACGATGCGCGAGGTGCGCAACATCCCCGAGTTCCGACAGCTGCCGATCATCTCCCTCACCGCCAAAGCCATGAAGGGCGACCGCGAGAAGTCGATCGCCTCAGGTGCGTCCGACTACATCACCAAGCCCGTCGACACGGACCAGCTCTTGTCCCTGATGCGCGTGTGGCTGTACCACTGACACCCCCACCAAGCCCGGAGACGGTGCAGCCACCTCCGGATCCCGAGCTGGAGCAGCTCGAGATCGACCTTCTGCTCGAAGCCGTCTTTCGGCGGTACGGCTTCGACTTCCGCGAGTACGCACAGGCGTCGCTCAAGCGTCGCCTGTACCGGCGGATGCACGCGGAGGGGCTCGGCACGCTGAGCGAGCTCCACGCGCGGCTGCTGCACGACCCACCGGTGATGGAGCGCCTGCTCGTCGATCTCTCGATCAACGTCACGGCGATGTTCCGCGATCCGTCGTTCTACATGACGTTCCGAGAGAAGGTCGTCCCTGCGCTGCACACCTATCCATTCACGCGCATCTGGTGCGCCGGCTGCTCGACCGGTGAGGAGGTCTACTCGCTCGCGATCCTGCTGCGTGAGGAAGGGCTCTACGACCGCACCCGCATCTATGCCACCGACATCAACGAGCACGTCCTGGCGACCGCCCGGGAGGGTGTCTTCCCGCTCGAGCGGATGCAGCAGTACACGCAGAACTACCTGCGCGCAGGTGGGAAGGGAGACTTCTCCGAGTACTACCTTGCGGCCTACGACAACGTCCGCTTCATGCGCGAGTTGACGGAGAACGTCGTGTTCGCGCAGCACAACCTCGCGATGGATCGCGGTTTCAACGAGTTCAACGTGATCCTCTGTCGCAACGTGATGATCTACTTCGACAAGGCGCTGCAGAACCGCGTGCACCGGCTGTTCTACGAGAGCCTCGACACGTTCGGGATCCTTGCCCTCGGCCACAAGGAGTCGCTCTCCTTCTCGCCGTTCACGGAGCGCTACGAGGCCCTCGACGAGGCCGAACGGATCTACCGGAAGATCGCGTGACGTGTATGAGGTCATCGCGATCGGCACGTCCTGGGGAGGTCTGGACGCGGTGAGCAGACTGCTCGACGCCATGCACGTGGACGTGCACCAGCCCATCGTCGTGGCGCAGCATCGCGGCATCGATGCGGAGGCGGGAATGCTCGCGCACTTGCTTCAAGGCCACACCCGCCGTCTCGTATCGGACCCCGACGACAAGACGCCGCTCGAGGCCGACCACGTCTATCTCGGGCCCCCTGACTACCACCTGCTCGTCGAGGACGGCCACCTCGCGCTCTCGACCGACGCGCCGGTGCGCTTCGCGCGGCCGTCGATCGACGTGCTCTTCGAGTCCGTCGCCGATGCATACGGCCCCCGCGCGGTCGGCGTCGTGCTGACCGGCGCGAACAACGACGGCGCGGCAGGGCTCGCGCGCATCAAGGATCTCGGCGGGGTCGCGATCGTCCAGGATCCGGCGACCTCGGAACGGCGCACGATGCCGGACGCTGCAATCGCCGCGACCGATGCAGACGCGATTCTCCCACTCGACCAGATCGCCCCCTTCCTCTACGGGTTGTGCGCCGAATGAGCGTGCCCGAGGCGAAGATCCTCCTCGTCGACGACCGGCCCGAGAACCTGCTCGCCGTCGAGGCGATCCTGGAGCCGCTGGGCCACCGGCTCGTCTCCGTGACCTCGGCGAGGGAGGCGCTGAAGGAACTTCTGCGGGAGAGCTTCGCGTGCATCCTCCTCGACGTCCAGATGCCCGAGCTCGACGGCTTCGAGCTCGCCGAGCTGATCAAGCAGCGTGAGCGCACACAGCACATCCCGATCATCTTCGTGACCGCTCTTTCGAAAGAGCCACGGCATGTGTACCGCGGGTACTCCGCCGGCGCAGTCGACTACATCTTCAAGCCGATCGACCCGGACATCCTCCGCTCGAAGGTGTCGGTCTTCGTCGACCTGTGGCAGAAAGGCGAGCAGCTCCGCGAGCAGGCCGAGCTCCTCCATGCGCAGCAGCTCTCCGCCCTCGAGCGCCGGAGCGAGGAGCGCTACCGGCAGCTGGCGGATGCAATGCCGCAGATCGTGTGGACGGCAGATGCCGACGGAGGAGCGACGTACTTCAATCGCCGCTGGTTCGAGTACACCGGGTTGACTCCGGATGAATCCGGCCCGAACGTTTGGCACCGCATCGTCCACCACGACGACCTGCCGTCCGCCGTCTCGAGGCGCGAGCAGACGCTCCTCAGCGGCGAGACGTTCGAGGTGGAGTACCGCTTCCGCTCGAACGGCGGCCAGTACCGATGGCATCTCGGCCGCGCTGTGCCGATTCGAAACGACCACGGAGCGATCGCATTCTGGGTCGGGACGGCGACCGACATCCACGACCGGAAGCTGGTCGAGGATCAACGCGCCTTCATGATGGCGGCGAGTGACGCACTGGCGCACTCGCTCGACTACAAGGCAACGCTGTCGCAGGTCGCCGAGCTCGCCGCGGGCGCGATCGCAGACTGGTGCGAGGTGCACGTCATCGAGGCCGACGGCTCGATCGAGGAGATCGCGGTCGCGCACAACGACGCATCTCAGATCACCTTCGTCCGGGAGCTGCAGGACCGTTATCCGTCCACCGCCGACGCGGCAACCGGCCCGCCGGCGGTGATCCGAAGCGGTGAGCCCGAGCTCATCCCCGAGATCACAGACGAGATGATCGGGGCCGGGGCGCAGGACGACCTGCACCGGGAATTGCTCCTGCAGCTCGGGCTCCGCTCCTACATGTGCGTGCCGATGCGCGGGCGAGAGGGCGTCCTCGGGGCGCTGACCTTCATCGCAACCGACAGCGGCCGCCGCTTCGGCCGCGACGAGCTGATCTTCGCGGAGGAGCTGGCCCGGCGCGCCGCAAGCGCGATCGAGAATGCGCAGCTGTATCGGGAGGCCGAAGCGCGCGCGCAAGCAGCACGCGTGCTCGCGGCGATCGGCGACGGCGTCCTCCTCGTCGACCGCGTCGGGCGCGTCCGGCTCTGGAACAGCGCTGCCGAGCGCGTGACCGGCCTGACCTCGGCCGAAGTGCTCGACCGGCCTCTCGTCGACGTGCTGCCGGGATGGTGCGACGTCTCGTCGCGGCTCGCGATCGCGCGCGCCGGCGAGGCCGTCCGGGCAGAGAGCGTGCCGGTCGACGTCGGCAGCGGGGAGCTGTGGCTGTCTGTCTCTGCGGTGGGCTTCGAGGACGGAGTCGTCTTCGCGTTCCGCGATCTCACCGAGGAACGTGCGCTCGAGACGATGCGGCAGGACTTCGTCGCTACGGTGTCGCACGAGCTGCGGACGCCACTCGCCGCGATCTACGGCGCCGCGCTCACACTCCGCCGCGACGACATTCAGCTCGAGGAGCAGCTGACCGAGAAACTGCTCGAGGTCATCTCGGACGAGTCGAACAAGCTCTCGGAGATCGTCTCCGACCTCTTGCTCGCGAGCCAGCTCGACGGCGGCAAGCTCGTCGCGCACATCGAGGGCTGCGACCCGGTCGCCATCGCGCAGGTCGAGATCGAGGCCGCCCTCCTCCACCGTCCCGAGAACATCGACATCGTCCTCGACGCGCCCGACGAGGCGCCGACCGTGGCAGCCGATGCCGGACAGCTTCGCCAGGTGCTCTCGAACCTGATCGAGAACGCAGTGAAGTACTCGCCGGCAGGGGGGACCGTCGTCGTCGCTGTCCGGCCGGGCGACCGCAATGTGCGTTTTTCCATCACGGACTCCGGCCTCGGCGTCCCGCCCTCTGAACAGCGGCGAGTGTTCGAGAAGTTCTTCCGTCTCGATCCCGACATGGCGCGCGGCATCGGCGGCACCGGCCTCGGCCTCTACATCTGCCGCGAGCTCGTTCGCCGTGTGGACGGTCGCATCTGGGTCGAGTCCGACGGCCACAGCGGTTCGACGTTCCACGTCGAGATCCCGCAGGAGCGCGCCGTCGCCACGACCCGCGGCGGACACCGGACCGTCACCGCGGCGTAACCGCTTCCGTACGGATTCGGGGGTTCTCCCCATACCCAGACCCGGCGCGGTTCGGCACACTGGGCGAGCCGTAGATCGACCGGGTGACGGGGGAGGAAACCGTGGAGAGACGACTGAATTTGGCCGCCCGCGCGGGCCGCTGGAGCGCGGGGCACTGGAAGACGGCGACGCTCCTCTGGATCGGATTCGTGGTCGTCGCGGTGGTGATCGGGCGCGCCGCCGGCACGGTCAGCCTCACCGACTCGGAACAGGGAACGGGCGAGACGGCGCGCGCGCAGGCGATCCTCGCCGACGCCGGCTTCAAGACGCCGGCTTCGGAGAGCGTCCTCGTGCAATCGAAGACGTTGACGGCCGCAGACCCGCGGTTCCAGGCCGTCGTCGCCGACGTCGCGCGAACGCTGCGCGCGAAGCCGGCGGTCGTGCGCCTTCGTCCAAACGGGCCGGGGCAGGTCTCGGCGGATGCGCACTCGCAGCTCGTGCAGTTCGACATCGCGGGGAAGATCGACGACTCCTCCGACAAGGTCGAGCCGCTCCTCGCCGCAGTCGCGCACATCCAGAAGGCGCACCCGGAATTCACCGTTGCGGAGTTCGGCTTTGCGAGCGCGACGAAGCTGCTCGACGACACGGTCGGCAAGGACTTCCAGAAGGCGGAGACGCTCTCGGTGCCGATCACGTTCCTGATCCTGCTGTTCGCGTTCGGCTCGTTCGTCGCGGCCGGGGTGCCGGTGCTGCTCGCGTTCACCGCGGTCCTCGGGTCGCTCGGCCTCGCCCAGCTCGCGAGCCACGTGTTCCACGCCTCCGACGCGACGCAGTCGGTGATGCTGCTCATGGGGATGGCCGTCGGCGTCGACTATTCGCTCTTCTACTTGAAGCGCGAGCGAGAGGAGCGCGCTGCGGGCCACGAGGGTCACGAGGGGCTCTTCCGGGCGGCCGCGACATCGGGTCAGGCAGTTCTCATCTCGGGGCTCACCGTGTTGATCGCGATGGCCGGCCTGCTCTTTGCCGGCTCGAAGATCTTCACGTCGATCGGGATCGGCGCCATGCTCGTCGTCTTCACGGCACTCGTCGGCTCGCTGACCGTGCTGCCGGCGCTCCTCGGCCGCCTCGGTGACAACGTCGAGCTCGGCATCCGGCAGGTGGTCGCCGCAGGCCTGATCCGCGTCGTCGGCCGGAAGCGCGCGCCCGACTGGCTGCTCTGGCTGCGGAACAAGCGGACGCTGATCCGATGGATGAAGGGCGACCGGCAGGAGTCGCGGATCTGGAGCGTCGTCCTTCGCGGCTCGATGCGGTTCCCACTCCTCGCGGTGATCGTCGCGGGCGGTGCGCTCGTCGTGCTGATGCTCCCGGTCTTCTCGATGCACACGAAGCTCCTGAGCTTCAGCGACCTGCCGCAGAACCTCGCGATCGTGAAGACGTACGACAAGATCCAGGCAGCGTTCCCGGGTTCGCCGGCTCCGGCTCGCGTCGTCGTGAAGGGCGCCGACGTCACGTCGCCTGCGTTCACGAAGGCGTTTGCCGACATGAAGCGGCGCGCGGTCGCGACGGGCCAGATTCACCAGCCGATCCAGGTCACGGTGAATCCTGACCGGACGATCGCGCGCATCGACATGCCGCTCGCGGGCAACGGCGAGGATGCGACCGCTTACCGCGCGCTCAACACACTGCGCGGCACCGTGATCCCGCCGTTCCTCGCGGCGCTGCCCGAAGGCTCGCAGGCGCTCGTCACGGGTGACACGGCGGGCTCGTACGACTTCAACCAGACGATGAAGCACCGCATCTGGTGGGTCTTCGCCTTCGTGCTCGGGCTCGCGTTCCTGCTGCTGCTGATCGTCTTCCGGTCGATCGTGATCCCGATCAAGGCGATCATCCTCAATCTGCTCTCGGTGGGCGCCGCGTACGGCGTGCTCGTCTGGATCTTCCAGGACGGGCATCTGACCGGGCTGCTCGACTTCCGGTCGAACGGCGCGATCGTCACCTGGCTGCCGCTCTTCCTGTTCACGGTCCTGTTCGGGTTGTCGATGGACTACCACGTGTTCATCCTCAGCCGCGTGAAGGAGCTCGTCGACCGCGGCGTCCCGACAGAAGAAGCCGTTGCGCGCGGGATCCGGACGACGGCGTCGACGGTCACGAGCGCAGCCGCGGTCATGGTTGCCGTGTTCGCGATCTTCGCGACGCTCTCGACGCTCGACATCAAGCAGATGGGCGTTGGCCTCGCGGTCGCCGTGCTCCTCGACGCGACGATCATCCGCGGCGTTCTGTTGCCGGCCGCGATGAAGCTCCTCGGCGACTGGAACTGGTACCTCCCGCGCTGGCTCGAGTGGCTGCCGCGGCTGAACGTCGAGGCGGAGCTGCCTGCCGAAGAACGGGCGCCGGGCGACGCGATCCCCGTCATGGACTAGGCGCGACTCAACATTTCCTCACAGCGGCGTGAGCGCGGATTTTCCCGGCTACCTTGGGCGCCGTTCTGGGGTCGAACGGCGTCTACCGGATCGTCGTCGCAGAGGACGACGAGGAGTACATCGTCGCACTCGAGGCGGTGATCGAGAGCGATCCGCGGTTCGAGGTGACGGCAGTCGCGCGCAACGGCGCGGAGTGCCTCGAGATGGTCGCGGCCGAGGGGCCGGACGCCGTCGTCATGGACATCGAGATGCCCGACGTGGACGGGATCGAGGCAACGCGTGCGATCCTCGCGACCGCGCCGGACATCCCGATCGTCGCGATCAGCGGCTTCGACTACGAGGAGCGCGTGCTCGAGATCCGCATGGCGGGAGCGCGGGACTATGTGCGTAAGTCGTGCGTGCCGGACCACCTCTGCGAGGCGCTCGCAGCATTGCTCGACGCCTAGATACTCTCGACGTCTGATACTGGGCTCGTGGAGATCGTCGAGCTCTCGGCGGGCGAGGTTCGCACGTCTGCGGACGCGCTCGCGCAGCTGCTCCTCGACGCGCATGCCTCGAACATGGCGCTCGGTCTTGCGGGACCGCTGACGCCGGAGCAGGCCCGAGTGACGTGGCTCGAGACCGCCGACCGGCTCGGGCCGGGTCGCGTGCTGCTCGCCGCGCAGGACGGCGGCGTCATCCTCGGCTCGGTGCAGATCGCGCGCGCGACCGCGGGGAATGCCCGGCACCGAGGCGAGATCCAGCGGCTCGCGGTACGCGCCGACCGGCGCGGCCAGGGCCTCGGCCGGGCGCTTCTCGCGGCCGCCGTCGAGCGTGCGCGGGCCGACGGCTTGCGCCTCCTCTGGCTGACGACGCACGCCGGCACGGGCGCCCATGGGTTCTACGAGGCCGCGGGCTGGACGCGGGTCGGCGAGATGCCCTCGTACTCGCAGCGCCCCGACGGGACCCTGGCGACCAACGTCTTCTACTACCTCGAGTTGTAACGAGCGCCTCCCGCGGGTACCGCCACCGCATGAATCCACTTCGCGGTTTCCCAGGCCATCCGAGCCATCCCCCGCTCACCGACGCGACGATCGGCGCTTATACGTTTGCGACGGTCGCGGCGATCCTCTCGAAGGTCGGCGTCGCCGAGCACGGGTTCGCCCAGGCGTGGTGGCTCGCCCTCATCGTCGGCGCGATCACCTCGCTGCTGACCATCTCGACCGGCTTCCTCGACTGGCTCCAGATCTCGCGGGACACCCCGCTCTGGCGGACGGCGACGCTGCACGCCGTCGCGAACGCGACGGGAGCGTCTTCTTCATCCTCGCGATCATCTTCGGGCACGACGAGTACTCGTCCCAGGCCGTCGGGACGGGCGGGTTCATCCTCACGATCCTCGGCTTCCTCTTCCTGACCGCCGGCGGCACGCTCGGCGGCTCGATCACCTACGTCCACGGCATGCGCGTCCTCAACCTCGTCGACGAGCCGACCCGGCGGGCGGCGATTCCGGGGAGGCACCAGGAGAAGGAGCGCGCGGCGAGCTAGAGAGGAGAGCCGGAGGTCGGACTCGAACCGACGACATCGTCCTTACAAGGGACGCGCTCTACCAGCTGAGCTACTCCGGCGCGGGGACATCGTACCGTCCGATGTGTTGTCTATCTTGAAGACATGCGTGAACATCCGAAAGTTGTCGGGGACAGAACGACGCTCGCAGTAATGGCGGCTCTCCAGGCCGCTGGGTACGACCTCTACGCCCCGTTCGGAGAGAACACGCGGGTCGACCTGATTGCCGAAGGCGGTGAGCATCTCCTGCGAATACAGATCAAATCGGGCCGCTTGCGTGATGGAGCAGTGCGGTTTTCCTGCTGCAGCAATTACGCCCACCATCCTGCGCCGGCTCTCGCGCGCCGTGCCTACCACGGCGAGGTCGACGCGTTCGCGGTCTACTGCCGCGAGACGCGCGGGGTCTATCTCGTCCCCATTGGCGAGTTGCCGGTGAACACCGAGGCGTCGTTGCGCCTGGCTCCCGCACGCAACAACCAGCAACGACGGATTCGACTTGCGGCCGACTACGAGATCGGGCGAGTCGCTATTGAGGGACTTCGCGCGCCTTCTGGTGCGTGAGGATCTTCCGCTTCACGCGCTGGAGCGCGTTGTCGATCGTCTTCGTGTCGCAGCCGAGCCGCTCCGCCATGTCCTCGTAGGACGATCCCTCGAGGTAGAGCCGAAGCGCGTCGGACTCGAGCGGCGAGAGGCCGGTGCCGAGGCAGAAGACGAGGCTCTGCAGCTCCTCGGTCGAGATGACCATCACTGACGGCTCGTGGACGGCGGGGCCTGGGAGCGCGTCGCCGAGCGTGCACTCGCCGTCGGAGTCCTGGCCGGCCGGGGTATGGCTGAACGAGACGTACGTGTTGAGGGGCGAGTGCTTGAAGCGGGTCGCCGTCTTGATCGCCGTGATGATCTGGCGCGTCACGCAGAGCTCGGCGAAGCTCCGAAACGACGTCTCCTTGTCGGGCCGGAAATCGCGGACCGCCTTGTAGAGCCCGATCATCCCTTCCTGGATCAGGTCGTCGCTGTCGCCGCCGGCCAGGAAGTACGAGCTCGCCTTCAGCCGGACGAACCCGGTGTACCGCCGGATGAGCGCGTCCATCGCTGCCCCGTTGCCGTTTCTCGCCTTGAGAACGAATTGCAGATCCTCAAGCTCTCGTTGAGCCTTCTGCGGTGTCTGGACTCTCTGCACTGTTGCGGAACGAGCGGCCACGGCATCCCCCGGCGGTCGTGGAGGGTGAACTCTCACCCTGAGGTTGAGGCCGAAGATAGCAAGGGGTCCAAGGAATTACAAATCGATTTGCAATGGACCCAATCTGCTACGAACACACGTTCGCAGCGGAATTCAGGCTGCGAATGCGTAGAGCGTCGATCGCCCGCGCTTTTCACCGCACTCGAACGCTCCGCAATGGCGAAGGCAATACGCAATGCACTGCGCGAGGCGCCGGTCGACACCCGCCGCTGCGGCGAGCTCGGCCGTGTCGAACCACGCCGGCAATTCGGCGGGCAATAAGCGCGCCGCATCGGCCGGGGAGCGAAGGAGCACGGAGCGCTCGACCTCGACGAGCGCACGTCCGTCGACGACCCAGCCGCGCCGGCGCCACGCCCTCCCCTGGCGGAAGACGCGTATCTCTTCCTCGTGCGTCAGCACGACCTCGAGCTCGAACCGCTCGTGCGCGAGCAGCGACGGGATGCTGACGAGCCGGGAGAACACATCCTCGATGCGACCGTGCTTCGGCGAGCGGCGCGAGGAGAGCACCTCGCCGCCGTCGGAGAGGCGCACGATGCGGCGAGACATCGCGACCGGCGCGACGAGACGAACGGCGTGCGACTCGAGCAGCACGTCGAGCTTTCGGCGGAGCGGTGCGAAGCCGCCCGTCTGTACCTCGATCAGGAGGGCGCCTCGCACGAGATCGACGACATACCCGTCGACCTTCTGCTCGGCACGGTCGCCAGGCTGCGCGTACCAGCGCTTGAGCTGCGCATGCAGCGCGCCTTCGTTCAGCGTCCCGATCACGCGATCGGGCTTCGGCGCGGCCGGGCTCAGTCCTCGCCGCGCCGCAGTTGCTCGAGGCGCGCGAGCGTCGCCGGGTCGAGCCTGTCGCGGAGATCGCCGCGCGCACGATCCGAGTGCTCCGGCGGCACGAGCTCCCCCAGAAAGGTCCGCGACGAGAGCTTTCGCACCTGCGCGCCCGATGTGCCACGGACGGCCTCGTCCGACGAGACGATCGCCACCTGCTCGAGGCTCCGGTGCTCGGCCGCGAGCCGTTCGAGCGCGGCGTCGGCATCGGGCGCCCACCGCACGGACAGCGGGCCGTGCTCCGAGTCGGGTCCGTGGCCGTCGAAGACGAGGATCCCCCTGGCACCGTGGATGGCGACCCAGCCCGCGAGCAGATCGCGCAGCGCCTCGGGTGACTCGAAGCCGCCCGCATGGAGAAGGTTGAACCCGTCGAACAGGTAGAGAGTTGGCTCAGCCACTCCGCTCTGCCGGTTCACGCTGGCGCCGCGCCTCGTAGAGCAGCACCGCCGCAGCGACGCTGACGTTCAGCGACTCGACCTGCCCGAGCAGAGGGATCGCGACGTGGAGATCGCACGTCCGGCGAACGAGCGGCCGAAGCCCTTTCCCCTCGGCGCCGAAGACGAACGCGAGGCCGCCCGAGAGGTCCGCCTGCCACATCGAGGTGCCGGACTCGCCCACCGCGGCGACGACCCACAGGTCGCCGCCCTTGATCTCCTCGAGGTAGCGGGCGAGGTTCGTCACCACCGCGAGCGGCAAATGCTCGACGGCGCCGGCCGAGGCGCGGCAAACGGCAGGCGTCACCCGGGCCGAGCCGTGCGCAGGCATGACGACGCCCGTTGCTCCCGCGCCTTCGGCGCTCCGGCAAACCGCGCCGAGGTTCCTCGGATCGCTCACCTGGTCGAGACACGCAAGCAGCGGCGACTCGAAGCGCGCGAGCTCGTACGCGTCGGCATACCGATACGGCTCGCACCAGGCGAGGACGCCCTGGTGGTCGCGCGTGCCTGCGGCGTCGGTGATGTCACGCTCGAGCTTGACGTGCACCCGCGGCTTCGCGAGGTCGCGTAGCCAGCCCTCGGCCTTGACCGCCCGCTCGGTCGCCCAGATCTCGAGCGCCTCGCGGTTCGAGCCGCGCAGCACCTCGCGCACCGACCGGCGCCCGTAGACCTGCTCGCGCGTCACGCGCGCGGCACGAGCTCGAACCCGCCTGCGACGTCACGCACTTCCCAACCGCGCGCGTCGATCTCGTCGCGCAGGCGGTCGGCCTCCGCGAAGCCCTTCGCCGCGCGCGCGCGCTGCCGCGCCTCCGCGAGCCCCACGACTTCGGCCGGCGGCTGCTCCCGTTTCGCCAGTGATTGAAGCCCGAAGATCTCGAGCCCGGCACGCAGATCGGCGGAAAGCCCGCGGCTGCGCCAGTCGTGGAAGAGCGCGAGCGCGTCGGGTGTGTTGAAATCGTCGTCGAGCACCGCAGCGAGACGCTCGGGCTCTTCCGGTTCACCGAGGGCCGGCGTCTCGACGAAGAAGTTCCGGAACGCGTCGACCTGGGCCTTCGCCTGCGCAAGTGTGTCGTCCGTGAAGTCGATCGGCTTGCGCCAGTGCGCCGTCATGAAGAACAGCAGCGCGACCTCTTTCCCCCACGTGTCGAGCACGTTGCGAATCGAGACGTCGTTGCCGAGCGACTTGGACATCTTCTCGCCGCCGAAAGCGAGCAGGCCGTTGTGCATCCAGAGCCTGGCGAAGTCGTAGCCCAGGGCTCGCGACTGCGCGACCTCGTTCTCGTGGTGGGGAAAGACGAGGTCGAGCCCGCCGCCGTGGATCTCGAAGACCGGCCCGTACGCGTCGCGCGCCATCGCCGAGCACTCGATATGCCACCCCGGCCTCCCCCGCCCCCACGGCGAGTCCCACGAGGTGTCCTCGCCGGGCTTCGTCGCTTTCCAGAGCGCGAAGTCCTGCGGCGCCTCCTTGAGCGCGCTGCGCTCCTCCTCCTGCATCTCGTCGACCCGCTGGCGCGAGAGGCGACCGTATTCCGGATCGCGTGAGACCCGAAAGTAGACGTCGCCGTTCACGGGATACGCGTACTCCCGATCGACGAGCTCGCGAATGAAGCGGACGATCCCGTCGACGTGCTCGGTCGCCTTCGGCATCTCGTCCGGGAGTCCGAGCCCGAGGTCTCCGACATCCTCGATGTACCACTGCGTCGCCTTCGCTGCGAGCTCTGCGCTCGCTCCCGGCGCGGCGTCGTAGATCTTGTCGTTCACGTCGGTGATGTTGTGCACGAGCCTCGCGTCATAACCGCGACTTCGAAGCCAGCTGCGAAGCCACATGCCGATGACGAACGGACGCGCATTGCCGATGTGGGCGCGCTGGTAGACCGTCGGCCCGCAGAAGTACATGCGCACGGGTGCCGGCGGCTCCGGCAGCTCCTCGAGCTGCCGCGACAGCGTGCTGTACAGCCTCATGCATCTACCCTACGCAGCAACTCCTCTCGCGGGAGCGCCGCGATCACGGCCGCAAGCTCGGGCCCGCGCTCACGCCCGGTGAGTGCCAGTCGCACGGCCTTCAGGCTTGCGCCGACTGCCTTCAACTCACGGACGATGCCGCGTGGGTCGACCCCACCCTCGACGAGCTCGCGGAAGCGGGCGAGCGTCTCCGGCGCGTCGACAGCGGCCGGCGCGGGCTCGAGCACGTGTCTCGCGTACTCGCGCGCCTCGCTCAGGTCCCGGGCGCCGCGCAGCACCGGCACGACCGAGACGGGCACACCGACACGTGCTGCGAGCTCGTCGTCGCTCAGCGAGCCGATCAGGTCGGTCGAGAGACGCCGCAGTCGCGCGAGATCGAGGTGCACGTCGTGCCGCGGGATGCCGAGCTCCTCGAGATAGGCGCGCACGGCCTCCGGCGGAATGCCGCCGTCGCGCAGGTCGGCGAGCGACGACGCGCCGTGCCTCTTCGAGAGCTTGTGGCCGTCCTCGCCGAGGAGCAGGCCGTGGTGGATGTACTCGGGCGGCTCGGCCCCGAGCGCGCGAATGAGCTCGGCTTGCAGCTCCGCGTTCGCCCGGTGGTCACTGCCTCGGATGACGTGCGTGATCCGGAAGTCGACATCGTCGACCGCCGTCGCGAGCTGGTAGGTCGGCGAGCCGTCCGGGCGGACGAGCGTCGTACGACGGAAGCGAAGCGCGCCCTCGCCGTCGCGCTCGCCGATCGTCTCCGCCGCCTCGCGGTGGCGCTCCGCCCGCTCGCTCTGGCGCACCGGCCCGTCGTCCCACGGCACGCCGAGCCACTCGAGGTCGGCGACGATCGCATCCGCCCCGCCCGCGATGTTCCGCGCCGCGTCCGTGTCGTCGATGCGCAGGAGGAGGGCCCCTCCGTGCTCCTCGGCGAAGCGGCGATTCGCGACCGCCGAGAGCGCGGACCCGAGATGGAGCGAGCCGGTCGGGCTCGGCGCGAAGCGCACGGTCACCATGGGCGGACGCTACACCGGCGGTTCGCCGCGGTCCTCGTAGTCCGGGCCGGTATAGTCCGGCAAGGACTATGGCGGTCGCTTGTGCGGCGGCCACGGTTTCACTCACGGTTCCCTCCGTCCGAGTGAAGGGCGGCGGCCCAGGATTCCCAGTTCCTCCGGGCCGCCGCCCATCTTTACTAGTCCTTAACAGACTAGTCCTGGGCTGACTAACAAAGTCGGCGGGCTCCCGTCCTATCCCTGTGCGCGCCCGACGGCGTGCATTCCCGAAAGACCAGCTACGGAGGGGTAATAGATGCGTAATCGCCTCTGGCTCCTCGCGGGTGCTGCGCTCGCCATGCTGCTCGTGGCCGCGACCGCAACCGCGACGACCAAGGTTTCCAGCCAGGCCTCGAGCGCCTCGCTGGCCGCTGCTCCCTTCGCCCAGTCCTGGGCGCAGGTACCGCGGACGACCCAGGCTCGCAAGGCGAAGGACATCCTCGTCTTCGGCCAGGAGCAGGACATCGTCGGGTTCAACACGAACCTGACGTGCTGCAACCAGTTCTGGGCAGGCGTTCAGACCGTGCCGGTGATCCGCGGCGCGTTCATCACGAACAGCAAGCTTCAGAACGTCAAGGATCTCGTCACGGACGCGAAGGCAACGAGAACCACGCTCTCGTACACCATCAAGCCCAACGCGAACTGGAACTGGGGCGGCAAGAAGGTCCCGGTCACGTACAAGGACTTCGTCTACACGTGGCAGCAGATCGTCGACCCGAAGAACGATCTCGTCGGCCGTGACGGCTACGACCAGATCACCGGCTACACGCACAAGGGCCAGAAGCAGATCACGTTCAAGTGGAAGAAGCCGTATGCCGCATGGCAGCTTCTCTTCGGCGGGGTCTACCCGTCGCAGGCGCTTGCGGGCCAGGACTTCAACAAGATCTGGACCAACTGCATCTGCGGTAGCGACGGGAAGCCCGTGTCGGACGGCCCGTTCATGCTGACCAACTACACCAAGGGTCAGGGCTCGACGCTGAAGGTCAATCCCTTCTGGTACGGCAAGAAGCCGGCCCTGAAGGAGATCGACTTCAAGATCATCACCGACACGAACACCGAGGTTCAGGCGATGCGCGGCGGCGAAGTCGACGCGATCAACCCGACCTTCGGCATCAACCTGCTCCCGCTCAAGAGCACCCCGGGCGTCACCTACAACCAGGTACCGGGCCTCTTCCAGGAGCACATCGACATCCAGTTCGGCAAGCAGGGGCAGCCGCTCCTTCGCGCGCCGTGGATGCGCAAGGCGATCATGATGGGCATCAACCGCTCGGCGATCATCAAGACGGTCTACGGTGATCTCGCCGGCAACACGACGCCTCTCGACAGCCTCGTCTACTACCAGGCCGATGCCGCGTACAAGGCCGACTTCCACAAGTGGAACTACAACCCGAAGAAGGCGCTGGCGCTCCTGAAGGCCAACTGCTCCGGCGGTCCTTCGACGGTCGGCGGTTCGGGCTCGTGGACGTGCAAGGGCTTCCCGGCGAAGTTCCGCTTCACGTGGACTGCGTCGAATGCCACGCGCACGACCCAGGAGGCGATCATCAAGTCGCAGCTCAAGGACCTCGGCATCGAGATCGTCGATTCCTCGCTGCCCGCGAACGTCGTCTTCGGCCCGACGGGTATCCCGTCCGGCAACTACGACCTCGCGGACTTCGCGTGGGTCACCTCCCCGGATCCCGCCGGCTTCGTGCCGACGTGGGGCTGCGGTGGCGAGTCGAACTACCTGAACTACTGCAACCGTGCAGCGACGAAGCTGATGGAGCAGTCGAACTCGGAGCTCAACCCCGGCAAGCGCGCTGCGCTCTTCGCCAAGGCCGACGCTCTGATGTCGAATGACGTCCCGTCGATCCCGCTGTACTCCCGCCCGAACCCGCTCATCTGGAAGTCGGGCATCACGGGCTTCAAGAACAACGCCTCGCTGACCGGGTTCGCCTGGAACGCGGAGCAGTGGAAGTGGAAGTCGTAGCTTCCGGTTTCACCCGCTAGCCCGAGAGGCCCGCGCCAAGCGCGGGCCTCTCTCTTTTCGCGATAGCGACATATTCCGCAGCGGACTAAAGGCGGCGCCGTGACTGCCGAGGTCGATGGGGTATCGATCGCGATCGAAAGAGGCAGAAACGAATGAAGACACTGCGGCTTCTCGCTGGTGCAGCCCTTGCCACGCTGGTCGTGGCGGCAACCGCAACCGCGACCTCGAGTCACGGGCACGGTCTCGCTCGTGATCGACGACGCATCACTGCCGGCGAACGTCGCCTTCGGCCCGACGGGCATCCCGTCCGGCAACTACGACGTCGCCGACTTCGGCTGGACGACGTCGCCGGACCCGAGCGTCTACGTGCCGATCTGGGGTTGCGGCGGTGAGTCGAACTTCCTCGGCTACTGCAACCGTGCGGCAACCCGTTCTGATGGAGGCGTCGAACTCGGAGCTCGACCCGTCCAGGCGCGCCGCTCTTCAACCGGGCCGACGCGATGATGTCGGAGGACGTGCCGACCATCCCGCTCTACTCGCGGCCGGTGCCGCTCATCCACAAGTCGGCCATCGTCGGGATGAAGATCAACCCGGCGAACATCGGCTTCGCGTGGAACACCGAAGACTGGCGCTGGCAGTAGATGCGCGAAATGGGCCTGCGCCCACTAGGCGCGGGCCTGTTTTCCCTCTAGTCTCTGGGAGACCATGGGAGCCGTCATCTCCGCGACCGACGCGGCACTTCTCGGGCTCCTGACGCAAGGCGGGGAGCTGTCCGGCTACGACCTTCAACGGCGGGCCGAGTCCTCCGGGGGCTTCTTCTGGGCGCCGGCGAAGAGCCGGGTCTATGCCGTGCTCCCCCAGCTCGTCGAGCGGGGCTACGCAACGAGCAGGGAGGTCGTCCAAACCGGTCGCCCGAACAAGCAGCTCTACCGGGTGACGAAGTCCGGCCGCGCCGCCCTTCAGATCTGGCTCGAGGAGCCGCCGGTCTTCGAGCCGGAGCGAGCCCCGATCCTCCTGAAGCTCTACTTCGGCGAGCTGCTCGACCCCGAAGTCCTGCTCGCCCATGTCCGAAAGGTGCGCGCCGAAGCAACAGCCGTGAAGCGCCGTCTGGAGGCGTCCGGCCCGTCGGAGTCGAGCTTCGCCGAGCTGACCGTCCGGCAGGGGCTCGAGTGGGCGCGCGCGATGATCCGCTGGTCGACGGCGGCCGAGCTCGAGCTCGCCGAACGGCTGGAGGAGAAGACGCCCGCCCCGGTCTAGGACCCGGTCTAGACCCTCGTCTAGAACGGGAAGACGAACTCGAATCGCGCGCCGGTCTCGCGCGGGTCGTAGAAGAGATCGCCGCCGTGCGCGCGCGCATATGCCTTCGCGATCGAGAGCCCGAGGCCCGTGCCTTCGCTCGCCTGGCTGCCGCGCTCGAACCGGTCGAAGAGACGCGGCTGGAGCTCTTCGGCGATGCCGGGGCCCTCGTCCTCGACGACGATGCGCACGTAGCTGTCGTCCTGCCTCGCCGAGACAGTGACGGGAGGGGACCCATAGCGGCCTGCGTTCACGACGAGGTTCGTCACGACGCGCTCGATCGCGACCGGGTCTGCGATCACCTCCAGGGTCGGCTCGACCTCGAGCCGGACGTCCTCGACGTCCACGGAGTTGACGAGCTCGTCGAGGAGCCTGCCGAGCGCGATTCGCCGCGGCGCGACGTGGATCGCGCGTGCGTCCAGCCTGGACAGATCGAGCAGCTGCTCGATCAGCCGGCGCAGCCGAACCGACTGCTCCCAGAGCGCTTCTTCGAGCTGGCGTACGACGCCCGCGTCCAGCGTGGCGCGACGCTCTCGAAGCGTGGCGACGATGCCGTACACCGATGTCGCAGGCGTTCGCAACTCGTGCGATGCGACGGCGACGAAGTTCAGCTTCAGCTGATCGAGCTCGAGCGTCTGCTCGTGTAGCCGGGCGCGCTCGACCGCGATCGCGACGCGATCCGCGACGAGCTGCAGGAGCTCGGTGTCGGCCCGCGTGAACGCACGGGGCGTGAGTGAGCCGACGTGAAGGACGCCGAGGGTCTCACCTGCCAGGAGGAGCGGCACGCCCAGAAGCGACTTGATGCCCTTCTCGCGGAGGATCGGGTTCAGGACATCCGCGTGATCGACGTCGGGGAGAAACACGGGCTCCCTCCGCGCTGCGATGCGCCCGGCGAAGCCCTTGCCGAGCGGGATGCGCACACCCTGCTCGACCTCTTCCTCGATCCCGACCGCCGCGGTCGCAACGAGCTCGGCAGTTGCCTCCTCGAGCAGGAGCACCGCAACGGTATCCACGTCGAGGATGTCGTGGATACGCGGCAGGAGCGCGTCGAGCAGCGGCAGGAGCTCGAGGTGCGCAAGCGCCGCGTCCGTGACCGCCTGGACGCTCTCGAGACGGATACGGGCCGTGCGCTCCGCTTCGAAGGCGCGTGCGTGCTCGATCGCGCGGGCGACCCGGTCCGCAACGAGCTGCAACAACGTCGTGTCGTCGGCCGTGAACTCCCGCGGAGTGAGAGTTCCGACGTGCATGACGCCCATTACCTCGCCGGCAACGAGAAGCGGGACGCCGAGGAGCGACTTGATGCCCTTCTGGCGAAGAATCGGGTTGAGCACATCCGCGTGATCGACGTCGGGCAGAAACACCGGTTGACGGCCCGCCGCGACGCGGCCGGCGAATCCCTTGCCGACGGGGATCCGCACGCCTTGTTCGACCTCTTCCTCGATCCCGATCGCGGCCTGCGCGACGAGCTCGTTCGTCTCTTCGTCCAGGATGAGAACTGCGCAGGTATCCGCGTCGAGGATCTCGCACACCCGTACGAGCAGCTGCGCGAGAAGCTCGTCGAGTTCGAGGTGCGAGAGCGCGACATCTGTCACCGACTGCAGGCGGCGGTACTGCTCGATGAGCTGCGAAGGATCCGGCATCGGCTGGGCCCCGACTCGAAGCGCGAAGTGTGCATGCTCCTGCCGGCGGCGACAACCTGGACAAACGTAAGACGGGCCCGCAGCGCGGGCCCGTCTCGGCGACGAAATGGCAGAGGAGGGCAGCTAGGCCTTCCACCCCCACTGTTCGACGTTCCAGGCAAAGCCGATGTTCGAGGGGTTGTTCTTCATCCCCGTCACGGCCGACTTCCAGATGAGCGGGTTCGGCCGCGCGTAGAGCGGGATCGACGGTACGTCGTTCGCCATCAGCGCGTTCGCCTGCTGGAAGAGCTTGGCCCGCTTCTCCGGGTTGAGCTCGCTGTCACTCGCCTGCATGAGGCTCGTGGCCTTGCGGTTGCAGTAGTTGAGGTAGTTCTGCAAACCGCCGCAGCTCCAGTCGGAGACGAAGCCCGCCGGGTCCGCCGCCGTCACCCACGCAAAGTTCGCGAGGTCGTAGTTCGACGATGGGATGCCGGTCGGCCCGAAGACCACGTTCGCAGGTAGCGACGCGTCGACGATCTCGATGCCGATCGACTTCATCTCGGCCTTGATGATCGCCTCCTGCGTCGTTCGGGTTGCGTTCGAGGCCGTCCACGTATACCGGAACGTCGCCTTGAGGCCGGCGCACGTCCAGATGCCCGAATTCGACTGCGACACCGTGGACGGACCGCCGGTGCAATGCGCCTTGAGGAGGGCAAGCGACTTCTTCGGGTTGTAGTTCCACTTCGCGAAGTCGGCCTTGTACGCGGCATCCGCCGGGTAGTACACGATGCTGTCGAGTGGCTTCGTGCTTCCGGCGAGCTCCCCGTACACCGTCTTGATGATCGACGGCCGGTCGATCCCCATCATGATCGCCTTCCGCATCCATGGCGCACGGAGAAGCGGCTGCCCCTTCGGCCCGAACTGGATGTCGATGTGCTCCTGATAGAGGCCCGGCACCTGGTTGAACGTCACGCCCGGTGTCGACTTCAACGGGAGCAGGTTCAGGCCGAACGTCGGGTTGATCGCGTCGACCTCGCCGCCGCGCATTGCCTGAACCTCGGTGTTCGTGTCGGTGATGATCTTGAAGTCGACCTCGTTCAGCTTCGGCTTCTTGCCGTACCAGAACGGGTTGACCTTCAGCGTCGAGCCCTGACCCTTGGTGTAGTTGGTCAGCAGGAACGGCCCGTCGGAGATCGGCTTGCCGTCGTTCCCGCAGATGCAGTTCGTCCAGATCTTGTTGAAGTCCTCGCCGGCGAGCGCCTGTGAGGGATAGATGACGCCGAAGAGGTCCTGCCAGTCGGCGTAGGGCTTCTTCCACCTGAACGTGATCTGCTTGTCGCCCTTGTGGGTGAAGCCGGTGATCTGGTCGTAGCCATCACGTGAGACGACGTCGTTCTTCGGGTCGACGAGGCTCTGCCACGTGTAGGCGAAGTCCTTGTACGTGACCGGGATCTTCTTGCCGCCCCAGTTCCAGTTCGCGTCCTTGCGGATCACGAAGGAGAGCGTCGACTTCGTCGGCTTTGCGCTGCTGACGAGGTCGAGAAGATGTCGAAGCTTGTTGTCGACGTTGTACGCACCGCGCAGGACCGGCACGGTCTGCACGGCGGCCCAGAACTGGTTGCAGCACGTGAGCGCGCCGTTGAAGCCCACGATGTCCTGCTCGGCACCAAAGACGAGGATGTTCTTCGCCTTGCGTGCTTCCGTCGTGCGCGGAACGTTCGCCCAGGCCTGCGCGAACGGCGCCGCCGACGACTGCGCTCCTGCGGCTGCGCGCGACTGGTGCCCAACTGCGGCGGCCGACGTCACGACGACGAGCATCGCGACGGCAACACCGGCAATCAGAGGTATCCGTCTCGGCATATATTTCCCTCCGCACTTTGTCCGCGCCCCAAGGCGCGGTTCGATGAACCGAATGGACGGAGGCTAAGAACGGCGATACGTCACCGATAGGCGTATCGCCGATGACGCTTTCGCTTAACAGCAACGGTGCTAGCGCAACATGTCGCACGCGCTGCACGATGAAGACGCTCCACCCTTGAGAGCACGACATCAATCGGTTCCCTCCGTTTGGGCTGTCGACAAGTGCGTGGGGCCTGCACACGCGGGTCCCACGTTCGAGGGATCAGCTAGCGGCTAGCAGCGCAGGTCTACCCGCAACTACAGTCGCTGCGTCGACAATGTCCTGCGCGAGACCCGTCAGCGTCGTGTCGCGATGCCATGCAATCGCAACGACGCGCGGAGGTATTCGAGGGTCGAGTTGATGCGACGTCAGCGACGGGGGCAGATCGACGCCGAGCGTCGGCAAGAGGCCGACCCCGAATCCGTCTTCGACGAACGCGAGCACCGATTCGATCGACGACAGGCGCTTGCGCACGTTCAGCCGATGACCCTTGGCCTCGAGGACGAGCTCGAGCGAGCCTTGCGCCTTGCAGCCGTCGAGCGTGAGCACCGAAAGCGATGCGAGCTCGTCGATCGTGACTGCGGCGCCCTGCGCGACGTGCTCACCGCGGCGCGCGACCACGGTGTACGGCTCACGGCAGAGGGGCAGAGCCTCGAACGGGCCGTCCCGCGTCGGTAGCGTGACGAAGGCCAGATCGACCTGCCGACGCGAGAGCGCGTCGAGCAGTGCGTCCACGCTTCCGGCTTCGTGCAGGTCGACCTGCGCGAAGTTGTCGCCGAGGCGCCTGCAGACGGCCGGCACGAGACCGCCGCCCACTCCCCAGAAGAAGCCGAGGCGGACGCGCGGGAGCGGCGCTTCCTGCTTCGCGCCCATCTCTTGCTGTGCGGCTTCGAGCTGCGCGAGGATCGTCGTCGCGTAGGTGAGGAGAATCCGGCCCTCGTGCGTGAGCTCGAGAGGACGCGTGCCTCGCACGCGGACGAAGAGCCGCGCGCCGATCAATCGCTCGAGCGCGAGGATCTGTCCGCTGACGGCCGACTGGGTGTAGCCGAGGCTGCGGGCTGCCGCGCTGAACGACCGCTCGGCTGCCACCGCGCGCAGCGCGATCAGGTGCCGAAGCTCGACGCCGTGCCAGTTGGACTCGACGGTGCCCACGTGTGACACCTGTGACGACGCTCAGGTCGTCGCGATTGTCCGATCAACCCGCGGGTGAATCGCTCGGGACGCGCAGGAAGCGCAGGAGCGCCTCCGAAGCGGCGACCGCTCGCTCCGGAACGAGTCGGTAGAGGACGTAGTAGCCCTGCCTCTCGCCCCGGACGAGCTGGGCCTCGGCAAGCCGATGGAGGTGCTTGGAGATCGCCGCCTCGCTCAGGTCGAGGAGCTGCGAGAGCTCGCGGGTCGAGCGCGGCCGCGACGCAACGAGGCGAAGGAGCGTCAGACGCGTAGGGTCGGAGATCGCATCGAGCTCCTGCACGAGCTCGAGACTGGGAGGCGTCACCTGGCGGTCCGGCGCCGGCGCAGGCAGCACGAGTCCCGCCGCGGGCGCGATCCGCGTGATCACCCAGGGCGAGCTGTAGAGGGAGATGACGACCGGGATGCGGCCGTCCTCCTGGACATCGACGTCGATCTCGGCGGGAATCGTCGGCGTCACGGTGATGCCCCCGTTCGCCAGCCGCGCGCGACGCGTGCTCGCCTGTAGCAGCGAGCCGATGCCGCCGGTCGTCAGCCGCCGCGCCGCCTCTGCGCGAGAGAGGGCGAGACGTGCCTCGACCTCCGGCCACTCCTGGGAGAACGCGTACTTCCAGTAGTCGGCGAAGAGCCCGAGCAGCCGCTGCGCCACCGCCTCCGGGTCACGCGCGAGCTCCGCGCGCACGTTCGGGCGCATCGGCCGACGCAGCGTGTCCGGCACCTCGCCCTCGAGATGCATCGAGAGCGTCCAATGCAGCATCTCGTCGTCGACGGGGACGGCCGCGAGCGCATCGGGCACCGGCTTCGGCGGCCCGATCGGGAACGCGAAGGGCGCAGGCGCCGGCGGCCCGAGCAGGAACGAGAGCTCGGCGAGCTCACGGGCCACGGGACGCGGCAGGCGGCTCCGCATCCGCCGCACGAAGGGAGCCAGCTCCGGCCGGCTGCGCGGGTCGGCCACGACGTGCAGACTCAACGCGAGCTCAGTGAGCGGATAGCTCGTCAGCTCGGCGACTGGGGGTTCTTCGGCCGGGAACCGGATCCGGATCGCCACGTGTCTCTGGCTGCGACGACGTCCGCGCGCCGTTGTTAGTTGAGCCGGATGCGCGGGTCGAGGTAGCCGTACAGGATGTCGGCGACGAGATTCGCCACGATGATCAACACCGACGTGACGAGCAGGTACGCCATGACGGCGTAGAGGTCCAGCTGGCCGAGCTTCTGGACGTAGTAGAAGCCGATCCCGTCGAGCGAGAACACCGTTTCCGTGACGATCGCGCCGCCGAGCTGCGCGGCGATCGTCAGCGCCGCGATCGTGACGACCGGGATGAGGGCGTTCCGGACGACGTGCCTGCCGATCACCTTCATCTCCGACACACCCTTCGCCCTCGCGGTGCGGATGTAGTCGCTGTTGATGACGTCGAGCATCGACGTGCGCATGAAGCGCGAGTAGACGGCGAAGCTGACGATCGCGAGCGTCATCACCGGCAGGGCGATGTGCTGGAGGCGGTCGAGCGACCACGCAGCGTGGCCCGTGTTGTTCAGGCCAGACGTATAGAAGATTCGAACATTCCACTTGAGATAGACGTCGACGAAGAGGATCTGCAGAAGGAGCGCGAGCCAGAACGCCGGGATCGCGAAGCCGAGGAAGCTGAACGTCGTGAAGGCGTAGTCGAAGAGCGAGTACTGCCGGATCGCCGAGTAGATGCCGACCGCTATTCCGAGCAGGAGGGCGAGCGTCTCCGAGAGCAGGATCACCTGCCCCGTGTGCCCGAATGTTCGCGTGATGTCGGGCCAGAGAGGCTGGGACGTGACGAGCGAGCGGCCGAGCTTGTGCTCGACGACGTCCTGCCACCAGTAGACGTACCGCACCGGGATCGAGCGGTCGAGGTGGTACTTGTGCTCGAGATGGTTGTACGTCTGCACGGAGTAGTTCGGGTTCGCGCGCAGGTTCGCGCGCGGATCACCCGCAAGGGAGATGAAGGTGAAGCTCAGGAAGGTCGAGATGAGCAGCACCGGGATGGTGTAGAGCACGCGCCGCACGACGTAGCTGGCCACGGGCGCGTTCTACACGCGTCCGCAGACGGCGGCATCCCGCTATCGGGGATCGGAATACCCGCGCCGCCCTGGGCGGATCAGCTGTCGAAGCAGGAGCCCGGGTCCGTATAGGCACGGACGAGGGCCGGGCTCCACTCGACGTAGGCGATCGGCCGCTTCTTGCCGCGCGCGGAGCGGATCTCGAGCTTCGCGGCGACCGGGCGGCGGTGCCTGTCCAGTTGGAGGCGCGCGGAGACGAGGACATGCGCCGCGTAGAGGCACCGGACGTGCAGGCCCGGCGCGTAGACGCCGTTCCCGCCGGTACGGGTTTGCGGGTAGACGCCCTCGAGCGTCAGTCCCTTCGGCGAATACGCGACCGCAGGGGCAGGCGAGCAGATCCTCCCGGTATCGAACGGGGGGATCGCATACCCACCGGTCCAGTCGACGATCGGCGGCGGGCCGTTCACACCGATCGGGACGCCGATGTTGACGAGTACGTTCGACGGCACGGGCTTGGGCGACGCGTAGCCGGACAGGGGGGCGGCGTCGACCGTCACCACAGGGACACCGTTCGTGGCCGGGATCGTGCAGGCGAACGAGCGCTGCACGGTACTCGGTCCCGCGACGGCGCGTTCGCCGTCATGCGCGAGGGCGTGCACGGCCGCCGAGGTGAGGGCCGCGACCACGGCCGCGAGGACGAGGGTCGTGGCGAGCGTCCGCCGCCGCGCACCGTGCGACCGCGCACCTCGATCGCGTCCCAGAGATCGTCGTAGAAACCATCGGGCGCCGGCGCCTCCAACTCGAGGAGTCGTGCGCGCAGTTGTTCGTCGCGGAGCAGAATCACGTTCATTGGTCGCGGCGCTCCTCCCCGAGAAGTTCGTGCAGGCGAGCACGTCCGTTGCTCAGCCGCGAGGCGACGGTCCCCTCGGGAACGCCGAGCGCCGCGGCCGTCGATAATCGAAACCGACGAGATCGACGAGGAGCACTGCCGCGCGGGCCTCCGGTGTGAGCTCCTGCAACGCGCGGGTGATGCTGAGCGACGAGCGGGCGCGTTCCATCGCATCGTCGGCCGGCTCGTGAAGGAGCCCGGTGACCCGATGGCATCGTGCGTGCCTCAGCTCGTCGAGGCAGCAGCGGTAGACGATCCTGTAGAGCCAAGCGGCCTCCTGGCCAGGCGAGTCGAAGGCCGGCGGCAGCTTCCGGAAGGCCTTGATGAACGCCTCCTGCAACACGTCGTCGACGCGGGCGCGGTCGGTGAGCATCCCGTGACAGAGGCGGCGCAGCCTCGACTCGTGCACCCGAAGCAGCCCTTCGAGACCGGTCGCGCTTGAGCCGCCGCGCCGAGCGTGTGGAGACTACTTCTGCCGGACCGTCGCCTCGTGCTGAGGACCTCATCACAGCGACCCCTCATGACTCCCAGACCTCATAACTCCGACCTCATACCTGGGAGAAACGATCGGGCGGGCCGGTTCCTTCACTACGCTCCGCTCGATGGAACAGGCTCTGCTCGCGTGGTACGCGGCGCACCGTCGCGCACTGCCCTGGCGCGAGACCCGCGATCCATACCCGATCCTCGTCAGCGAGGTGATGGCACAGCAGACACAGGTCGATCGCGTCGTGCCGCGGTGGGAGCGCTGGCTCGAGCGCTGGCCATCCGTCGAGGCTCTCGCCGCGGCGGCACCGGCCGATGTGATCCGGGAGTGGCAGGGCCTCGGCTACAACCGTCGGGCGCTCGCGCTCCACCGTGCTGCGGGGCAGATCGCCGCACACGGCTGGCCCGACGACCTGACCGAGTTGCCCGGCGTCGGGCGGTACACGGCCGACGCGCTTGCATGCTTCGCGTTCGGGCGGGACGTGCTGCCCGTCGACGTGAACGTCCGGCGGATCAAGGAACGAACCGCCGCGGAGTTCACCGCCACGTCGGCGCAGGCGCTCATGGATCTCGGCGCGACGGTCTGCCTCGCCCGGATTCCCCGCTGCGAGGCGTGCCCGCTCGCCGAGGCCTGTCCCTCCCGGGGGCGGCGCTTCGAGCCCTTGCGGAAGCAAAGCCCGTTCGAGGGCTCGTTCCGGCAGCGCCGGGCGGCGACGCTACGCCTCGTGGCCGATGCGGAACGGGCCGTGGCCGAGCTGGACGCGGATGCCGTGGCCTCGCTGGCGAAGGATGGCCTGGTCGAGATCGCCGCAGGCCGGGTCTCGCTGCCGGCCTAGTACGATTCGGTCATGCCGCTCGCAGACATCGCCACGCTGCTGATCCCCGTGTGGATCCTGCTCGGGCTGCTGTTCCTGCTCGGCGTCCTCGCGCTGCTCGGCCGCATCCAGAACGGCCGCTATCTGCGGCCGATCGTCGCGACGATCGCGAAGGTGCCGCTCTTCCGGCGGGGTCTCGAAAAGGCCTCGAACGCGGCGATGGAGCGCTCGAACCCAGAGCTCGCAAGCGCGATGAAGAAGATGCAGCGCACCGGTGCGCTCAAGGATCCGCAACGTGCGCAGGCGGCGATGTCGCAGCTCAGCAGGGAAGAGCGGCGCGCGCTCCTCGAGATGCAGGAGCAGCAGGGTCTCGGCCCTGCGCCCGAGGACATGAACCGCGAGATGCGGCGTCGCCTCGAGCGGGCACAGAAGAACGCGAAGCGGCGTTAAGAGGTCATGCGGCGCGGTAGCGCCGGTCGTACTCGTTCAGCCAGAGCTGGACGACGCGCTCGCGCTCGAGCGGGCCGAGCTCGTGGCCGGTCTTCCGCTCGATGATCGCAAGCTCCTCCTCGACCATCTCGCGGGTGAACGTCTCGTCCCAGGCGAGGCCGCGCACCCAGTTCTCGCAGGCCCTGACGACGTCGACACGCCCCCTGCTGGGCGCTGCGGCGGCGGGAGCCTTCGCGTTCGCGCGCGCCACGAGCTCGTCGGCCAGGCGGCCGAGCTCGTTCCGGAGCTCTTCCGGCGTCCACTCCTCGAGCGGCTTGGCCATGTCCGAACGGTACGGGCCGGACCGGACGGCTACTTCGCGCTCGCGATGCCTGACGATGCGATCTTCACCGCCGCAGTAGTGCAACTGCCTGGGCCGCCAGTCCTTCCCTCCGCCCTGTGAAGCCGAGGCCGTCGGTCGTCGTCGCACGCACGGCAACCCGCTCCGCCTCGACACCCAGCACTTCCGCCAGCCGTTCGCGCATCGCGTTTCGGTGCGGTGCGAGCCGCGGCTCTTCGCCGATCAGGATCACGTCTGCGTTCACGAGCTCCCACCCCTCGTCGCGAACGCGCTGCCAGGCGCGCGCGAGCAGGACGAGCGAGTCAGCGCCTGCCAGCGCGGGGTCGCCTGAGGGGAAGAAGGCGCCGATGTCCTCCATGCCCGCCGCGCCGAGCACGGCGTCGGTCAGCGCGTGGGCGAGCACATCGCCGTCGGAGTGGCCCGCAAGGCCCCGGGGATGGTCGACGCGCACACCGGCGAGAACGAGCGGGAGACCGTCCTCGAACGCATGCGCATCGAATCCCGCGCCCACGCGCAGGTCGGTCATGCGAGCGCCGCCGGGAGCTCGTCGAGCGACTCGATGACGGCGTCGGCCTGATCGGTCTCGTGCAGCAGGCCCCAGGGGCCGCGTCGAATGTGCACGGCGAACATCCCCGCGCGCCTGGCAGGCACGACGTCGTTGTCGACGCGGTCGCCGACATAGGCGATCTCACCGGCTGCGCGCCCCGCCTCGTCGACCACGCGGCTGAAGAACCCCGGCGCAGGCTTCTCGACTCCCCACCCTGCCGAGGTCGCGACGAAATCCACGTCGAGGCCACAGGCGATCAGCGCTTCACGAGCGTGGGCCGGCTGGTTTCCCGCGAGACCGAGGGCGAAGCCGTCGCGGCGCAATCGCTCGAGGCAGGGAACGGCGTCGCGGTAGAAATCCGTGGGCTCCACGGGCGGGAGGCGTGGCGGAGCGAAGCCGAGCAGGGCGAACGCCCTCCGGTGATCCTCCCCGCGGGCCGCGAGGCCGCCGACGACGGCCATGAGCGTGAACTCCGGCACGTTGCCCACAGCAGCGGCGTGCTTCCACGCGCGAGTCTCGTCGACGAGGGTCTCACCGACGTCGAAGACCACTGCTGTCACAGCCATGTGGCGATCTTCGCGAGATCGTCGGCCGTCGTCACCTTCAGGAGGAGCGGATCGCCCTCGACGACCTTGACCCGCCCGCCCGGCCGCCTCGACGAGGCTCGCACAGTCGGTCGCCGCGGCGCCGTTCGCGACAGCGCGCCGAAGGACATCCGCAGGAAACGCCTGCGGGGTCTGCACCGTGTAGAGCGAGTCGCGGGCCACCGTCTCCGTGACGGCGCCGTCTTCGGAGACGCGCTTCAGCGTGTCGGGCACCGGCAACCCCGGCACGGCGCCGTCCCAGCCCTCCGAGAGCGGCGCCAGAACCCGCTCGATCACCGCCTCCGGGAGCAGCGGCCGCGCAGCATCGTGCACGAGCACGACGAGCGCGTCCTCCGGCACCTCGTCGATACCCGCGCGGACAGAGTCGGTGCGGGTCGCTCCGCCGGGCACGCAGGCGTGCACCTTCGAGCAGGCGAGCTCCTCGGCGAGCAGGATCGCCGGCTCCTCCCAGCCCGGCGGCGCGACGATGACGATCCGGTCGATCCAGTCCGACTCGTCCAGGCGGCGAAGCGGCTCGGCGAGGAGTGGATCCTCGCCGAGCTTCGCAAACGCTTTCGGCTGCTCGAGACCGAGCCTCTCGCCGCGTCCCGCGGCGACGAGGATGGCCCAAACGCTCAATGAGCCCAGACGCTCAATGAGCCCAGATGCTCAATGAGCCCTGCCGCTCACCCGCTTACGCGGTGGCGGCGACGGCCTTCTTCGCCGCCGGCTTCTTCTTGCCGTTCGGCCCCTCGGAGCAGGACTTCCTCGAGCCACTCGGCGCACTCGTCCTCGTCCATGTTCTTCGCGTACATGAGCTCGGAGGCGAGGATCTTCTTCGCCTTCACGAACATCTGCTTCTCGCCGGTCGAGAGACCCTTCTCGTGGTCGCGCAACGCGAGGTTGCGCACGACCTCGGCGAGCTCGAGGACATCGCCCGTCTTCATCTTGTCCCGGTTGTGCTTGAAGCGGCGGTTCCAGTTCTTCGGCATCTCGGTCGAGCCCCCGGTGAGCGCCTTGAGGACGACACTCACTTCCTTCTCGCCGATGACGCGCCGCAGGCCGACCTGGTCGGCGTTTTCGCACGGGACCTGCACGGTCATGTCGTTGTGCAGGATCTTGATCGTCAGGTATTCGCGTTTCTGGCCAAGGACCTCACGCGACTCCTTCTTGACAACCGTCCCGGCACCGTGGTGCGGGTACACCACCTTGTCGCCGACCTTGTACAAGCCGGTCCTCCCCTCTGTCGTCGCCGCTTTTCCGCCAAAAGAGCCGACGCGCGGGGCGCCGGCCCAAGGTCATCTACTTTATCAAAAAACCCTTGGAAATGCGACTTTTTGCGCATATTCGGGGCTGAGCACGGCTTCAGACCCTAGAGTTGCAGGTAGCGGTCGACCAGGTTGTGCTCCTGGAGGCGCCGGAGGCCCTCCCGGATCTCTCTGGCCCTGACCGCGCCCACTCCCTCGACCGCCTCGAGATCGCGCTGAGATGCCCTGACGACCATGTCCAGGGAGCCGAGATCGCCGACGACGCGCCTGATCACGGGCTCGGGCACCCGGGGGATGTGCGAGAGCACCCGGTAGCCCCGGGGCTGGACGGAGGTGTCGAGCGGGCTCGTACCCCGCGGGTAGCCGAGCAGCTCGATCAGGCGGTCGACCTCGAGGAGATCCTGGTAGCGGAGCGCCCGCAGGGCCTCGAGTGCGAGCGTCGCCTCGGCGTCGGCTGACGCTGCGTGATAGTCCCGCACGATCGCGTCACGCTCCTGCGGCACGTCCCCGACGAGCTCCTCGAGCTGCAGCCGGATGAGGCGACCCTCGCTCCCGAGCTCCACGCAGTCGCGCCCGATGCGCTCCGCCATCCGCGACGTCATCTCGGCGCGCTGGAGCGTCACGAGGACGTCATCGAGGACGACGGCGTTCTGGAACTCGAGCGCCGTCAGCCTCGTCAGTACCTGCTCCAGGCGTTGCCGGTAGGTGTCCAGGGTGCCGAGAGCCTGGTTCGTCTTCGCGAGCACATCGGCGACGGGGTCGAGCTGGTAGCGGGCCGGCCCGACGAAGACCGTCACGGTCTCGCGCTGCTGGGAGACCGAGATGACGAGCGCCCCGGTCTGCTTCGCCACGCGCTCGGCCGTTCGATGACGCGTGCCGGTCTCCTCGGAAGGGATCGTCGGATCGGGCATGAGCTGGACGTTCGCCCATGCGAGTCGCCTGACCGCCGGCGTCGACGATGATCGCGCCGTCCATCTTCGCGAGCTCATAGAGCAGCTGCGGCCGAAACGGGGCGTCGAGGCGAATCCCGCCCGAGTACAGGAACGAGAGCTCGTGCGGGTCGCCGATCACGATCAGCGCGCCCTCGTGCGAGCGGATGATGTCGTCGACGGCCTGGCGGATCGGCGTTCCCGGCGCGATCGTCTCGATCGCCGCGAGCAGCTGGCGGTCGCGGCGCGGGTCGTCCTCCGAGGGCGTCCTCGTGAAGCCCAATTGACTCGAATTGGGCTCAGGCTGCGGCTTCGTCGTCTCCCTCTTGTGCTCGCTCGGCATCGAGCCCCGCCTTGATCGCCTGGCGCAGCGTTTCCGCCGCGTGGACACGCAGTGTGCCACGGGCAGGGGTGCCGGCCGGGGCGACAACGGCCGCAAGGCCGAGCTTTCCGCACTCCTCGAGCCGCCTGTCGGCCTGGGTCGCCTCTCGGAGCCTGCCCGTGAGGCCGATCTCGCCGAACGCGGCAGTGCCAGCTTCGCACCGGCAGACGGCGGGCAGCAGAGGCGATCGCGAGGGCGATCGCGAGGTCTGCTCCCGGCTCGTCGATCCGGACGCCGCCGGCGACGTTCACGAACACGTCGGCCTGGCCGAGCGGGATGCCCGCATGCCGTGCGAGGACGGCGACGATCATGGCGAGGCGCTTCGGGTCGACGCCGGTCGCGACTCGCCGCGGCATCGCGAGGTCGGTCTTCGCCACGAGCGCCTGCACCTCGAGCAGGATCGGGCGCGTCCCCTCGAGCGCGCAGGCGACGGCGGCACCGGGCTCGCCGTCGACCGTCCGGCCGAACACCTCCGACGGGTCGGGAACGCCGACGAGCCCGGCGCCGGTCATCTCGAACACGCCGAGCTCGTTCGTCGAGCCGAAGCGGTTCTTGATCGCGCGGAGCACGCGATGGGCGCGATAGCGGTCGCCTTCGAACTGGAGGACGCAGTCGACGAGGTGCTCGAGCACCCGGGGTCCCGCGACCGTTCCGTCCTTCGTGACGTGGCCGACGAGGATCGTCGCGACGCCGTTCTCCTTCGCAACGCGGAGCAGCCGTGCTGCCGACTCCCGCACCTGCGCGACCGAGCCCGGGGCCGAGCCGAGGTCGGCGGAGTAGAGCGTCTGGACGGAGTCGATGACGCAGACGTCCGGGCGCTCGGCGACGAGGGTCTCGCAGACCGTCTCGAGCTCGGTCTCGGCAAGGATCTCGACGTTCCCGGCGCCTCCGAGCCGCTCGGCGCGGAGCTTCACCTGGGCGACGGACTCCTCGCCGGTGATGAGGAGCGTCCGCCTCGACTCGCTCATCATGCGCAGCGCGGTCAGGAGAAGCGTGGACTTGCCGACCCCCGGCTCGCCGCCGACGAGGACGAGCGACGCCGGGACGAGCCCGCCGCCGAGCACGCGGTCGAGCTCCGGGACGCCGGTGGAGATCCGTGCCGCCTCGGAGACCTCCACGTCGACGAGACGGAGCAGAGCCTTCGCCGACCCCTTGCGGGCCGCAGGCGACTTGCCGACGACTTCCTCCACGAGCGTGCCGAACGCGCCGCAGCCCGGGCACTTTCCGAACCACCGCCCGGCGGAGTAGCCGCACTCCGTGCACGCGAATTGAACCGCCGCCTTCGCCACCCGACCCACCCTATGCGCGGGCCCGGACGCATCCGTAACGAGAGAGCCCCAAGTCATTGAGGGAAGCCAAACGGCGCCGAAGGCGAGACCGCGCTCTCCGTAGGCACTCGCCACGGAGCCTGTGAGCGCGCGCCCTGCCCCGGGCGAAGAGCGCAGCTCTTCGCCCGACCAAAAAAGAAGGCGCCCCCGCCGCAAGGGGGCGCCTTCTTTTCGTACGGGGGAGTTGCTGGAACTGCTTTGTGGAGTTGACACTCTGAGGCCCCGCCGCATCGGGCCTCAGTGGGGTGCCGTATGAACTGCATCCTGGCGGAGGCGATCCGCTTGATTCGTCCCCTTTCGGGTGGTTCAGCGGCCTGCTTCACTCCCTTGCCGGCGGAGAGATCGCACTCATCAGCGAACGGTGCGACGCGGACGTGCGGAGCGCTGACTTTCGACGCTCCAGGCCGTCGTAGGGGCATGACCGCAATCGATGTGGAATTCACCGCGATGCTCGAGAAGAGCCCGAGCCCCGGCGGCTGGACGTACGCGGTTTGGCCGCGATCGGCCGAGTACTTCGGCACCCACGGCCGCGTGAAGGTGCGCGGCACCGTCGACGGCCATCCGTTCGAGAGCTCGTTCATGGCGCTCGGCGACGGTCGGCACAAGCTGCCGGTGAAGGCGGCAGTGCGGCAGGCGATCGGAAAGGAAGCCGGGCAGCGCGTCCGCGTCCGGCTCGAGCAGCGGCTGTAGAAAGATCGGGGGCCGCCTGCCGGCGGCCCCCGATTCAGATCACTCGTTCACGTCACTCGGACGGCTCTTCGTCCACCGGGTCCGGTGGAACCGTCACCTTCTCGGGCGTGACCTCGCCCGGGATGAAGGTGATGTCGACCTCTTCGCCCGGCTCGCCCTCATCGTTCATCTTGCGCCCGACGAGGATCGTCGAGCCGGGATCGAGCTGGCGACCGAGGACGTAGTCCGCGAGCGGGTCCTCGATGAAGCGCTGGATCGCGCGGCGCAACGGACGCGCGCCCATCGCCGGGTCGTAGCCCTTGTCGACGAGCAGCTCCTTCGCGGGCTCTGTCAGCTCGATCGTCACCTCGTGTTGGGCCATCTGCTCGCGCAGCCGCTTCAGCATCAGGTCGACGATCACCATGATCTCGTCCTTCGAGAGCTTGTGGAAGACGATGATCTCGTCGATGCGGTTGAGGAGCTCCGGGCGGAAGACCTTCTTGAGCTCGCCCATGACGCGCGACTTCATCTCGTCGTAGCTCAGGCCCTGCTCGTCGCCGACCGAGAAGCCGAAGCCCTGGTTCTTCGAGATCTGCCCGGCGCCGATGTTCGACGTCATGATCACGATCGTGTTCCGGAAGTCGACGCGGCGCCCCTGCGCGTCGGTCAGCTTCCCCTCCTCCAGGATCTGCAGGAGGATGTTGAACACGTCCGGGTGCGCCTTCTCGATCTCGTCGAGCAGGAGCACGGAGTACGGCTTGCGGCGAACGGCCTCGGTGAGCTGGCCGCCTTCGTCGTAGCCGATGTAGCCCGGAGGCGAGCCGACGAGCCGGGACACGGAGTGCTTCTCCATGTACTCCGACATGTCGACCTGGATCATCGCGTCCTCGTCGCCGAAGAGGAACTCGGCGAGCGTGCGCGCGAGCTCCGTCTTGCCGACGCCCGACGGGCCGAGGAAGATGAACGAGCCGGTCGGCCGCTTCGGGTCCTTGATGCCGGCGCGTGCACGGCGGATCGACTTGGAGACGGCGACGATCGCCTCCTCCTGGCCGATGACGCGCTTGTGCAGCTCCTCCTCCATGCGGATGAGCTTCTGCGACTCCGCCTCGGTGAGCTTGAAGACGGGGATGCCCGTCCACATCGAGACGATGTCCGCGATCTCCTCCTCGCCGACCTCGGGCTGCTCCTCGACCGACTCCGAGTTCCGCCAGTCCTCCTCGAGCTCGCGCTTCTTCTGCGTGAGCTTCCGCTCCTTGTCGCGGAGCGAGGCGGCCTTCTCGAACTCCTGCGCCTCGATCGAGTCTTCCTTCTCCTTGCGGACGCGCTCGATCTCCTCCTCCAGCTCGCGGTAGCGCGGGGGCGCGCTCATCGAGCGGATGCGGATGCGCGAGGCGGCCTCGTCGATGAGGTCGATCGCCTTGTCGGGCAGATGACGGTCCTGGATGTAGCGGTCCGCGAGCTCGGCCGACGCGCGCAGCGCCTCGTCGGTGATCTTGACGCGATGATGCGCCTCGTAGCGGTCGCGGAGGCCGCGGAGGATCTGCACCGTGTCGTCGACCGTCGGCTCCTCGACGCGCACCTGCTGGAAGCGCCGCTCGAGTGCGGCGTCGCGCTCGAGGTACTTGCGGTACTCGTCGAGCGTCGTCGCGCCGATCGTCTGCAGCTCGCCGCGCGCGAGCGCCGGCTTCAGGATCGAAGCAGCGTCGATCGCGCCTTCGGCGGCGCCTGCACCGACGAGATTGTGGAGCTCGTCGATGAACAGGATGATGTCGCCCCGCTGCATGATCTCCTTCATGACCTTCTTCAGGCGCTCCTCGAACTCACCGCGGTACTTCGAGCCCGCGACGAGCGCGGCGAGATCGAGCGTGTAGATCTGCTTGCCCTTCAGGAGCTCCGGCACCTGGTTCGTCGCGATGCGCGCCGCGAGACCCTCGACGACGGCCGTCTTGCCGACGCCCGGCTCGCCGATCAGCACCGGGTTGTTCTTCGTGCGTCGCGAGAGGATCTGCATCAGCCTCTCGATCTCGGTCTGACGACCGACGACCGGGTCGAGCTTCCCTTCGGTCGACTGCTTCGTCAGGTTGCGGCCGAACTGATCGAGGAGCTTCGAGCTCTTCGACTTCTCGCCGCTTGCACCGCCGCCGCCTGCTCCTCCTTGACGCCGGCCGGGACCGGACAGCATGCGGATGATCTCGTTGCGAATCTTCTCTGCGTCGGCGTCGAAGTCGAGCAGGATGCGCGCTGCGACGCCCTCATTCTCGCGAACGAGGCCGAGCAGGATGTGCTCGGTGCCGATGTAGTTGTGGCCGAGAGAAAGCGCTTCACGAAGCGCGAGCTCGAGCACCTTCTTCGCCCGCGGCGTGAACGGGATCTGGCCGCTCGTGACCTCGTCGCCCTGACCGACGATTCGCGCCACCTGCGCCCGCACTTCTTCCACCGTGATGTCGAGGGACTCGAGCACCCGCGCCGCGAGACCCTCTTCCTCGCGGAGCAGCCCGAGCAGGATGTGCTCGGTGCCGATGTAGTTGTGCTTGAGCGCCCGGGCCTCGTCCTGTGCGAGGACGACGACCTGGCGAGCCCGTTCAGTGAAGCGTTCGAACAAGTTCCCTCGACCCCCCTTTCCTTTTGATAACCGCGTCGTGCCGTCGTGGCGCGCCGCAGGTCGAAGGTTGGGCCATCGTACCCCACGGTCCTGTTGCTACCGAGTCCGCTTTTACCAGCCCCATACACGCATTATCCGCACATTTTCCCCGGCAAAACGAGGGCCGAGGGTGTCCTACGGAACGAGCTCTGCGAACGTTTCCTGGATGAGCCAGTCGAAGGTGGCGGGCACGGAGCCGTCCGCGTCTGCGTATTCGCGCAGAAAGTAGAGGTACGAGCTCCATTCGTCGGCCTTGTGCGGGAAGTCGCGTCGCCGCTTTTCGACGAGATGCTCGAGCGCCACGAGGTTGTAGCGGCCGTCCTCTGCCACCGCCGCCGGGAGCGGCAGGCACGGAACCGCGGGGAAAGGCTCCGGCTCGGACTCCCGCTCCTGCACAACGAGCTCTTCCGCCCTCCGTTCGAGCTCGGCCAGGCGCGCCTCCTGGCCGCTCGCTGCCTCGGCCTGCGCCTCGCGGATCTCGGTGAGGAGCGCCTGCAGGTCGCGCTCACGCGCGGCGAGGGCGGCCTCTCTGGCCTCCAGCCGGTCGACGAGCGGCTTCAGCGCGTCGTCGCCCACGGGAGGATCGTACGCCCCGGTCACGGGTCGCTTCGCGCGCCACCACCAGAGGCCGAGGGCCGCGAGGAGCCCCACCGCAGCGCCGATGAGCGCGCCGAGCACGATCAGCTTCGCGGCGCCCGGAGAAGACGGGTCGGCCGGGGCCGTCGCCTGCCCCGCGCGTGCGAGTGACGGGTCCGGCTGGCCTTCGAGCGTCCGCAGGACTGCGAGGCGCCGGGTCAGCTCGGCGCCGCCCGAGCCGCTTCGGGCTTTGGCAGACATGTGGTCCAGCAGTTGCGTGTACCTGCGCACCGCCGCGTCGATCTCGCTCTGGAAGGTCGCTGTCCTCTGATTGAGGACGGTGTCAACGAACGCGTTTGCGAGGCGCGCAGCTCCTTCGGAGGACGTGTCGTCAGCGGTGACGGCGACCACGTCACTTCTATCGACAACGCTCGCATCGACCGCACGGAGCAGTGCGTCACGTGACCGCTTCAGGCCGAGGAGAGCACGTACTGCGTCCGCAACGATCGGCCTCTCGATCAACGCGGCCGCACTCGCGGCAGCGGTGCGTCTGCCGCCGTTGTCCCGTAGGAGATCGATCCCGGTGAGGGCCGTCTCCCGATCCGAGACCGGCGAGACGAGGATCTGCGCAGTCGCCTTGTAGTGCTTCGGGGCCGTCAGCGCATACCCGGCCGCGGCGGCCGCGCCCGCCGCCGTGAGCGTCGCCACGACGAGCAACAGGCTCCGAGAGCCGAGTCTGTGCATGACCAAAAGGTATTCGTTGCGCCGTAGGGCTTCCCCAACGAGACTTCTGACGGTTCGATAACGAAACCCGGCTACGATCGCGCTCAATGACGGAGGGACGCAGCGCGCTCATCACGGGCGGCGCCGGCTTCATCGGCTCGCACCTCGCCGAGCTCCTGCTCGGCGAGGGCTGGGAGGTCTTCGCGCTCGACGATCTCTCGACGGGCTCGGAGCGGAATGTCGCCCACCTCCGCGAGCGCCGCGACTTCCATCTGATCGTCGACTCCGTGCTCAAGTCGTCGGTCGTCAACGAGCTCGTCCATCGCTGTGACGTCGTCTTCCACCTCGCAGCCGCAGTCGGTGTGCGGCTGATCGTCGAGCAGCCGGTGCACACGCTCGTCACGAACATCCAGGGAACCGAGAACGTGCTCGAGCACTGCAACCGCTTCGGCAAGCGCGTGCTCGTCGCTTCGACCTCCGAGGTCTACGGCGACCGGCGCGAGCCCGAGTCGCTCGACGAGCAGAGCCGTCGTCTGTACGGACCGACGACGGCGCGCCGCTGGGCATACGCGGAGTCGAAAGCGCTCGACGAGTTTCTCGCGCTGGCATATCACCAGGAGCGCGGGCTCGACTGCGTCATTGCACGCCTCTTCAACACGGTCGGCCCGCGGCAGAGCGGTGAATACGGAATGGTGATCCCACGCTTCATCAGCGCCGCGCTCGCCGCACGCACGATCGAGATTCACGGCGACGGCTCGCAGACGCGCTGCTTCTGCCACGTGCAGGACACGATCCGCGCGCTCGCTGCGCTGATGGACGACCGGTCGACGAGCGGTGAGATCTACAACGTCGGCTCGACGGAATCGGTGACGATCTCCGAGCTCGCGGCCCGCGTGCTCGAGCTTACGGGCGGTCGCTCGCAGGTCGTCTACATCCCGTACGAGCAGGTCTACGGGCAGGGCATCGAGGACATGCTCCATCGCCGCCCGTCGATCGAGAAGATTCGCTCGGCAGTCGGCTGGGAGCCGACGCGCACGCTCGACGAGATCCTGCGGGACGTCGTCTCGACCGCTCGCTCGGCACCGGTGCTACCGGAGCCGGAGACCGTCTAGTGATTCGGTCGGGTCACTAGCTCCCCATGTGCGGCATCTGCGGGATCGTCTCGCTCCGAGGGGCGGCGGTCGATGCGGACACGCTCGCGGCGATGAACGAGACGCTGCGGCACCGGGGTCCCGACAGCGACGGGATGAAGCTGCTCGGGCAGGCGGGACTCGCCGCTCGTCGTCTTTCGATCATCGACCTCGCGGGCGGCGACCAGCCGATGGCAAACGAGGACGACACGGTGTGGGTCGTGCAGAACGGCGAGATCTACAACTATCCCGAGCTACGACGCGAAGTGCTCGCGCGCGGGCACCAGCTCCGGACGAACTGCGACACCGAGGTGCATCTGCATCTCTACGAGGACTTCGGCCCGCGCTACGTCGAGCGACTGCGCGGAATGTTCGCAGTCGCATTGTGGGACACCCGTGAGCGCCGCCTTGTCGCCGCGCGTGACGCGTTCGGCATCAAGCCCCTCTACTACGCGGTCGCCGACGGGGAGCTCTCCTTCGCGTCGGAGCTGAAGGCGCTGCTCGGGCAACCGGGGTTCTCCCGCGAGCTCGACCTCGACGCACTCGAGGCGTTTCTCGAGGGCGGATGCGTCCCCGCTCCCCTGACGATCTTCCGGAGCGCGCGCAAGCTGCCGCAGGGTCACCTTCTACTCTGGCGCGATGGCGACCCGGCGCCGACGATCGAGCGGTTTGCGCGGCCGGCGCCGGTCGGGCGGGGTGACGTGCGAACCGACGGCGATGAGACCCTCGCCGAGGAGCTGCGCGAGCGCCTTCGCGACTCCGTGCGCGCGCACCTGCTCGCGGATGTCCCGGTAGGCATCCTGCTCTCCGGCGGCGTCGACTCGTCCGCGATCACGGCCCTCGCCGCCGAGCAGAGCGGCGACGCGCTCCACACCTTCTCGATCGGATTCGAGGAGCAGCGCTACAGCGAGCTCGACAAGGCGCGGATCGTTGCAGAGCGCTACGGGACGCAGCACCACGAGCTCGTCGTGCGCGCAGACATCGTCGACCTGTTCCCGCGCGTCGTCGAGGCGTTCGACGAGCCCTTCGCGGACGACGCGGCGATCCCGACGTTCCTCCTGTCGGAGCTGGCGGCCCGCGACGTGAAGGTTGCGCTGTCGGGCGACGGCGGCGACGAGCTCTTCGGCGGCTACGACGTGTACACAGCGCACGCGCTTGCGCCGGCTGCGCGACCCGTGCGAGAGCTCCTCCGCAGGCTCCCCTCACAACGCGCGCGCGAGGTCGCCCGGGCGGTGCACCTGCCGCCGCTCCAGCGCCATCGCGCCTGGAAGGAGATGTTCGGAGCCGACGCGCGCACTGCGCTGCTCGAGCCGGCGCGTCAGCGCGGCGCCGACCCGTTGCTTCTCCACCAGGCGCGCTGGAAGGAGAGCGAAGGCTCCGAGGAGCTGAGCCGAATCCTCGACCTCGACGTCGGGACCTATCTCGTCGACGAGCTGCTCGTGAAGGTCGACCGCGCGAGCATGGCGCACTCGCTCGAGACGCGCGTGCCGTTCCTCGATCCCGTGGTCGCCGACTTCGCTCTTTCACTTCCCGCCGGCGCGAAGGTGCGCGACCTGCGTAAGAAGCGGTTGCTTCGGAAGGCGCTCGCACCGCTCGTCCCCTCCGAGATCCTCGGCGCGCGGAAGCAGGGGTTCACGCTGCCGGCCTCGGACTGGCTCCGAACCTCGCTCGCGCCGTATGCCCGCGAGATGCTCTCGCCCGCGAACGTGCGCAAGCAGGCCGTCTTCCGACCGGAAGCGGTCACGCGCCTGCTCGACGAGCACGTCGCGGGACGTCGGGACAACTGGAAGCAGCTCTGGACGCTCCTCGCGTTTACGGCCTGGTACGACCGCTACGCCGCTTAGAAGCTCTCACACAATGAGCAGTTGTGTCGCCCGGCCGCGCTCGGCGGCGCGCTGGGGCGTCCTCGGTCGGCCCGATAGCAGAGCTATCGGGCCTCCCTGCGTCCTTCCATCGCACTCGCCGATCGCACCCGGATCGACGAATGTCATCGTGTGAGAGCTTCTTGATCAGTCGAGGCGCCGAAGCGCCGGGAAGAGCACTGCGTCGCGGATCGACTCGCGACCGGTGAGGACCATCGCGAGGCGGTCGATGCCGAGCCCGATGCCGCTCGTCGGCGGCATGCCGTACGAGAGCGCCTCGACGTAGTCAGGGTCGCCTTCCTCGGCCTCGGCGTCGCCCGCTTCCCGCTCCGACTGCTGCAGGTCGAAGCGCTGCTGCTGCTCCTCTGCATCGTTGATCTCCGTGAACGCGTTGCCGAGCTCGATGCCGCCGGCGAAGTACTCGAACCGCTCGACGATCATCGGATCGTCGTCGGTCGTGCGCGCGAACGGAGAGAGCTCGATCGGGTAGTCGTAGAGGATCGTCGGCTGGATCAGCGCCGGCTCGACGAACCGCGAGTGCGCGTGGTCGATCAGCTTCGACCAAGTGGGGTCGTGTGAGACGTCGACGTCGCGCTCCTCGAGACGGCGGCGAAGCTCGGCCTCGTCGCGCGTCCACAGGCCGTGCTCCTCCAGCGCGTCGACGAACTTGAGCCGCCGCCACGGCGGCTCGAAGTCGATCTCCTCGCCGCGGAACGTCACCCTGGTCGTCCCGAGCACCTCACGCGCAGCGGTCGCTACGAGCTGCTCGATCCGCTCCATGGTGTCGCGGTAGTCCGCGTACGCCTCGTACCACTCGAGCATCGTGAACTCGGGGTGGTGCTTGAACGACACGCCTTCGTTTCGGAAGTCCTTGCCGATCTCGTAGACCTTCTCGAGGCCGCCGACGATGAGCCGCTTGAGGTAGAGCTCGGTCGCGATGCGCAGGTAACGGTCCTCGTCGAGGTCGTTCCAGTGCGTGACGAACGGCGTCGCGAACGCTCCGCCGTACCGCGGCTGCAGGACCGGCGTCTCCACCTCGACGAAGCCCCAGCTCGTCGAGCGTCCGGCGGATGCTCGCCACCATTCCGCGAGCGAACGAGCGCGTCGGCCCGCGACTCCTCGTTCATCAGGAGGTCGAGGTAGCGCTTGCGGTAGCGCAGCTCGACGTCGGTCAGGCCGTGGAAGGTGTCGGGCAGCGGCGTCCGGATCCGCGAGAGCAGCTCGATCGAGTCGACCTGCAGCGACGGCTCGCCGCGCCGCGACTTCGCGGGCGACCCGCTGACGCCGACGACGTCGCCGAGATGGACGTCGACCTCTCCCGTCCGCTCGACCGGGCAGAGCAGCTGGATGCGGCCGCAGCGGTCGACGAGGTCGAGGAAGACGAGCTTCCCCATGTCGCGCCGAGCCATGACGCGGCCGGCGAGCCGGCGCTTCGTGTCGGCGGTCGCGCCGCTCTCGAGCGGCTCGGCTTCGGCGCGGACGGCCGCGACCTCGTCGCGGTCGGGGAAGCGCTTCGGCGTGTCATGGACGACCGCTTACGCGGCCTTGATGTCCATGATCTTGAACTTGAGCTTCCCGCGCGGGGCGGCCACCTCGACCGTCTCGCCCTTCTTCCGGCCCATGATCGCCTTGCCGACCGGCGACTCGTTCGAGAGCTTGTTCTCGGCAGGGTTCGCCTCGGCCGAGCCGACGATGTGGTACTCGACCGTCTTGCCCGCCTTGACGTCGCGCAGGCGGACCTTCGTGCCGACCGACACCTCGCCCGACTTGATCTCCTTCTTCGTCACGACGCGCGCGCTCTTCAGCCGCTCCTCGAGCATCGCGATGCGGGCCTCGAGATGGGCCTGCTCGTTCTTCGCCGAGTCGTACTCGGCGTTCTCCGCGATGTCGCCGAACTCGCGCGCCTCGCGGATGCGGTCCGCGATCTCGCGGCGCTTGTCGGTCGAGAGGTACTCGATCTCCTCCTGGAGCTTCTTGTAGCCCTCGGGCGTGAGAATGACTTCCTTCAACGTGTGGTCCTCCTGACCCCTGCACGAACTGCCGGGCCCGCGAACCGGGCCGTCCGGCGGGGGCGGATGGTACCTCCGGCCCCGGAGGACCGTCAACCAGTGCCCGGGTACCATGCGCCGGTTCATGGTGAACCTGCGCGAAATCGTGGTGGATCGGCGACGTCGAGATCCCGACGCGGGTCGTTCTCGCCCCGATGGCGGGGGTCAGCGTCCAGGCGTTCCGGCGCCAGGGCCGCCGCTACGGCGCGGGCCTCGTCTGCTCGGAGATGGTCTCCTGCGCTGGAATCGAGCACCGGAACGAGAAGACGCTCGGCTATCTGCGGGTCGCCTCCGACGAGCATCCGCTTGCGATCCAGATCTTCGGCTCCGAGCCGCGCACGATGGCCGAAGCGGCGCGGATGGTCGTCGCGGCCGGCGCGGACATCGTCGACATGAACTTCGGCTGCCCGGTCCGGAAGGTCACGAAGACCGGCGCCGGGCGCCCATCTGCTCGAGGATCCGGAGCTCGCGTGCCGGATCACCGAGGCGGTCGCGTCGGCCGTCGACGTGCCGGTGACGCGTGAAGATGCGCGCGCGGCGTCGAGGACGGCTCGCGCAGCGCGCTCGAGCTCGGCCCGCGACTCGTCGAGGCCGGTGCGGCGGCGCTGACGCTCCATCCGCGGTCGGCGAAGCAGATGTACACGGGCTACGCCGACCACACGCTGACGGCCGAGCTCGTCGAGCTCGTCGACGTCCCGGTGATCGCCTCCGGCGACGTCACCTCGCAGGCGAAGGCCGAGGCCGTGCTCGACGCGACGGGCGCCGCCGCGGTGATGGTCGGCCGCGGCGCGCAGGGCAACCCGTGGGCGATCCGCGAGATCGTCTTCGGCGACGCGCGAGCAAGCCGTCGCGCGAGGAGGTCGCCGCGGAGCTGATCCACTTCATCCGCGAGACGGTGCGCGAGCTCGGCGAGCGGCGCGCGTCCGGCTTCCTGAAGAAGTTCTACGCCTGGTACCTCGGGCACGGGCGCTTCCCGAAGCCGTTCAAGAACGAGCTCGTGCAGCTCTCCTCGACCGAGGAGGTCGTGACGCGACTGCTTGCCGCGGCGCCCGGAGCAGCGGATCTGCTCGCAGTGCTGGAGGCCGACGCGCCCGAGGACGAGATCCTGCTCGAAGGCATGCCGATCTCGATCTACGGCGGCGGCTGAACTGTCCCTCGCACCGCTCCGCTTTGCTGCCGGGCGTGCGCGCTGCGCGCGCACCTGTGACCCTCGAGCTCTATCTGAGCCGCGCCCGCCATGTCGGTCGCGGCCTGGACGGGACTACTTCAGCTGTTTCTCTCCCACACGATCCGTAGCCCGTCGAGCGTGAGGAACGGATCGACGCTGCGAGATCGTGCGCGAGTGCGGAGCGATGAGCTCGGCGAGACCGCCGGTCGCGATCGCCTGTCGCCTCGGCGCCGAGCTCGCCGCGGATCGCGTCGACGATGCCGTCGACCTGCCCGGCGAACCCGTAGACGAGGCCGGACTGGAGCGCCGTCGCGGTCGTCTTCCCGATCACGGCCGGCGGCTCGACGTAGTCCACCTTGACGAGGCGCGCGGCGCGCGCGAAGAGCGCATCCATCGAGACCTCGACGCCCGGGCGCGAGCACGCCGCCGATGTAGTCGCCCGCCTGCGGAGACGACGTCGAAGTTCGTCGACGTGCCGAAGTCGACGACGATCGCAGGCGCGCCGTACCGCTCCTTCGCAGCGACGGCGTTCATCACGCGGTCCGGGCCGACCTCGCGCGGGTCGTCGTACTGGATCTGGATCCCCGTCTTCACGCCGGGCCCGACACGAGCAGCGGCGCCTTCGCCCACCGCTCGGCGACGTGCTCGTACTCGCGGATCAGGCGCGGCACCGTCGACGAGAGGCGATGCCGTCGAGCGACGCGAAGTCGAGGAAGTCGGAGAGGAGCGAGCCGAGCTCGTCGCCCGTGCGCTGCGACTCCGTCGCGATGCGGAACCGCTCGCCGAGCTCGTCGCCGGCGTAGAGGCCGAAGACGGTCTGCGTGTTCCCGACGTCGACCGCCAAGAGCATGGCGCGAGAGTATCTCGCAGCCTGCTTCAAACACGCGAGGTCCCGACTGCTTCAGAAGTCTTCTTCGCGTCGGCGTCGACTCGCCGATGCGCTCGGCGAGCGTCTCCGCGGTGAGCGGCTCGTCGTCGCCCTCGCCGCGCAGCTCCTCGATCGTCACGTCACCGGAGGTGACGAAGATCTCGGTGCGCGGGATCATGCGAGTCGGGCGGTTCTTGTCCCATACCCAGACGTCCTCGAGGCGCAGGTTGATGAACGGGTACGCCGGCTGCGGCGTCACCGTGCGCTCGAGCCTGTTGCAGAGGTACGTCGCGTCCGGTGTGAGGACGCAGTAGCGGAACAGCCCGAACACGGCCTGGTACTCCTTCTTCAGCAGCAGCTCGAGCTCTGCCTCGTACTCGTCCAGGTCGTCGAGGTGGCTCACGACCTCAGTGTAGCCGGGCTCAAGGGCCTCCACAGTGCCCCGGCCGGGCACCTCCAGACCAGGCGCGACCTCGAGGAGCGGGTCGAGGACGAAGGCCCGCTCGTGCAGGCGAGGATGGGGGATTTGCAGGTCTTCTTCACGGATCTCAGCGTCTCCATAGAGAAGGAGATCGAGGTCGAGGGTCCGTGGCCCCTGGGCCGGAACGGCGGCCCGATCTCGGCCGTTACGGGCTTCGACGGCGAGGAGGAGATCGAGGAGCTCGCGGGCCGCCAGCGAGGTGTCGACGACCGCGACGCCGTTCAGGAAGCGGGGCTGGTCGACGGGCCCCACGGGCTCCGTGTCGAGGAGCGCCGAGACGGCGACGAGCTCGACTCCCGGCGTCGTGGAGAGCTCCGCGAGGGCCGAACGGATCGTCTCCGCGCGGTCGCCGAGGTTCGCGCCGAGCCCGATGTAGGCCCTCGTCACCGAGGGCACGCTAGCTACCTTGGACGCTCGTGCGTCCCGCCCTGGCAGCAATGCTCCTCGCGCTCGCCTTCGCCGGGACGGCGACAGCGGCGCGGCTTGCCGATCCGCTGTCACCGCAGGAGTGGTGGCTCTCGCACATCGGAGCGGATCGCGCTACGCCGCCCGGGCCGGGTGTGCCCATCACGATCATCGACACAGGCGTCGACGCTACGCATCCCGAGTTCGCAGGTCGCCCGAACACGACCTACACAAACGATCAGACCGTGACCGGCGGCGGCGAGTTCCACGGCACCGTTGTCGCATCGCTCGCCGCGGCACCGGAGAACGGCGAGGGGATCGTGGGCGTCTATCCGAACGCCGCTCTGTCCATCTATGACGCGAGCCTCGATGCGCGCGGCATCTCGAACGCCTCGGCCGTCGCCGACATCTTCGCGGCCGCACAGCACTGTCCGGCCGTGATCAACCTGAGCTTCGGAAGCGTCTCACAGGATCCGGAGCTCGAGCGCGCGATTCTCACGGCGTATCGCAACGGTTGTCTCGTCGTCGCCGCGTCCGGTAATTCCGGCTCCTTCGGAAGCCCGCCGTCCTATCCCGCGGCGTGGCCGCACGTGCTGACGGTCGGCGCCTCGAATGCAAACGACGAGGTCTCGCCCTTCTCGAGAACGGGCGCCGACGTGGATCTCGTTGCGCCGGGCGATTCGGTCATGGCCGCCGTCCCTACCTGGCGGAGCTCGACGGGCTACTCGAGCGGCCTTCAGGGCACGAGCTTCTCGGCGCCCCTCGCGGCGGCTGCGGCGGCGTGGGTATGGACCGTGCGACCCGAGCTGACCGTGACGCAACTCGCCGAGGTGATGCGGCGTAGCGCCCACGACCTCGGTGCTCCGGGCTTCGACGCGTCGAGCGGCTGGGGGCTTCTCGACATTCCGGCAGCGCTCGCCTATCCGGCACCCCCCACCGATCCCGGGGAGCCGAACGACGACGTCGCGCAGGTGAAGCCCGGCGCGCTCTTCGACGACGGCCTCGTTCCGCTCACGACGTCGGGAAAGACGTCGTCACGCCTCGTAGGCTCGCTGGACGTGAGCGAGGACCCCCGCGACCTCTACCGGGTCTGGGTACCCGCGGGTAAAACGGTGCGCGCGACCGTGAGCGCCGACGGCCGTGCGGCCGCCCGGCTCTGGGGACCACAGACGACGTCGGTGGACGAAAGCCTGCGCGCACGGCGGCGCGATCTTCGCGGGCCTTCTGTCCGCGCCGGGCGAAAGGGGTTCTACGCCTACGCCGAGGTCCTGCTCACCGGCCGGGCCGACGCGGCCCGCTACACGCTGAGCATCACGGCAGGGAAACGCTGACGGCGGCCATGCCGTCGAGGCCGCCCGGTCGAACTGCCGGCTTTGCGACGCGCACACGCACGCGCTCGGCGGCGTAGCGCTCGAGCAGCTCACGCGCGACCGCGGTCGCAAGCGCCTCGATCAGGTCGTAGGAGCGCGCGTCCGAGACGGCCTGCACCGTCGAAGCAACGGCCCTGTAATCGATCGCGTCCTCGAGACGGTCGGATGAGCCGCGGTCGCCGACGTCGAGCTCCACGTCGAAGACGAAGTCCTGCCCCTGCTCCTTCTCGTGCGCATGCACGCCGTGGCGCGCGAAGAGCCGCAGCCCGCTGACCTCGACGGTGATCATTCCCGCTCCGCCGCCGGCAAAGCCGGCGGCTCCGCTCCTTGCCGGGCTCCGTCGAGCCTACGCCCGCCGATCACGCGAGGGCCGTCGCGACCGCCAGGGCGTCGACGTGCTCCTTGACGTCGTGCACGCGGAGGATGGATGCGCCCCGCTCGTACGCCGCGAGGGCCGCAGCGATGCTCGCCGCAAGCGGTCCCGTCGTGGCAGCGGCATCGCCTGCAAGTTTGCCGAGCGAGCTCTTGCGCGAGACGCCGATGAGGACCGGTCGTCCGAGCGCGACGATCGCGTCAAGGCGGCGGAGGAGCTCGACGTTGTGCCCGACCGTCTTGCCGAAGCCGATCCCGGGATCGAGGCAGATGCGCTCCTCGGAGATGCCATGCGAGACGGCGAACGCGAGCCGCTCCTCGAGAAACGCGGCAACCTCGGAGACCACGTCGCCGTAATGCGGCTCGATCTGCATCGTGCGCGGCTCGCCCTGCATGTGCATCAGGCAGACGTACGTGTCGTTCTCGGCGCACACCTCCGCAAGCGCCGGGTCGCTGCGGAAGGCCGTGATGTCGTTCACCATGACCGCGCCGAGATCGAGCGCCCTCTGCGCAACCTCTGCCTTCGCCGTATCGATGGACACGGGCACGGCGCCCGCGAGCTGCTCGAGCACCGGGACGACGCGACGCAACTCCTCGTCCACTGTCACGCCCTCGGAGCCGGGACGCGTCGACTCGCCGCCGATGTCGACGAGCGCGGCCCCGTCGGCGATCATCCGCCGCGCCGCGGTCGCTGCCAAACCGGGGTCGAGATGCACGCCTCCGTCCGAGAACGAGTCGGGCGTCACGTTGATCACGCCCATGACCGACGGCCGCTGGAAGCGGTCTGCGAGAGCAGTCATCGGCATAACGCTAGACGGCGCAGCGCCCGACATGCGCGGGCGCTGCCCACCCACGTTCAAGGCCGCACGGGAGGCGGCGAAGCCGCCTCACGCACCCGAGCAGAAAAGCACAGCGCGCGCCGGAGGCGCGCGCGAAGCGGTGCGAGGGAGAATTCAGCCCTTGGCGGGATCCGGCGGCGGCTGCATCGTCGCGCCGGGGAGCGGGAACGGCCGCGTTCGCGGCTTCGGGTCGCGGCGCGGCTCGCCCTGGGGCGCCGGCTGCGAAACCGCCTCCTCTTCCTCGTCCGGGAAGACCGATGCCTCTTCCTCACCCTGGAGCAGCCGCTCGAACTGGTCGCGATCGATCGTCTCGCGCTCGATGAGAATGAGCGAGATCTTGTGCAGGTCCGCGATGTGGTCGCGAAGCGTGCTCAATGCGAGCTCGTGCGCTTCTTCGATCACGCGACGGATCTCATCGTCGATCTCCCGCGCAATCTCCTCCGAGTAGTCCGCCTCCGCGCCGTAGTCGCGGCCGAGGAACGGCTGGTCGTGGCCGCGGCCGAGCACGCGTGGGCCGAGCTTCTCGCTCATGCCAAAGCGCATGATCATCGACTTCGACGTCGAGGTCACCTTCTCGAGATCGTTCGCAGCACCGGTCGTCACTTCGTGGAAGACGATCTCCTCCGCGGCCCGCCCGCCGAGCGTCATCGCCATCTGGTGCATGAGCGCGGTGCGCGTCGTCAGATAGCGGTCCTCGGTCGGCAGCGAGATCGTCAGGCCGAGCGCCTGGCCGCGCGAGACAATCGTCACCTTGTGCACCGGATCGGTGTGCTCGAGAAAGTGGCCGACGATCGCGTGGCCCATCTCGTGGTACGCGGTGATCTTCCGCTCGTGCTCGGACAGAAGGCGTGCCTTCTTCTCCGGACCGGCGATCACGCGCATGATCCCTTCCTCGAGCTCGTCCTGCTCGATGATCTTCTTGCCGCGGCGCGCTGCGAGGAGCGCGGCCTCGTTGACGAGGTTCGCAAGGTCGGCGCCCGTGAAGCCCGGCGTGCCGGCAGCGAGCGTCGCAAGATCGATCTCAGGCGCGAGCGGCTTGCCCTTCGTGTGCACTTCCAGGATCTTCTGGCGTCCGACGCGATCGGGACGGTCGACGACGATCTGCCGGTCGAAGCGACCCGGGCGCAGCAGTGCCGGGTCGAGAATGTCGGGGCGGTTCGTCGCGGCGATCAAAATGATGTTGTCCTTCATCTCGAAGCCGTCCATCTCGACGAGCAACTGGTTCAGCGTCTGCTCGCGCTCGTCGTGGCCGCCGCCGAGGCCGGCGCCGCGATGACGGCCGACGGCGTCGATCTCGTCCATGAAGACGATGCACGGTGCCGCCTGCTTGGCCTGCTCGAAGAGGTCGCGGACGCGCGAGGCGCCGACACCGACGAACATCTCGACGAAGTCCGAGCCGGAGATGGAGAAGAACGGAACGCCGGCCTCGCCTGCGACCGCGCGCGCGAGGAGCGTCTTACCGGTGCCAGGCGGGCCGTACAGCAGCACACCCTTCGGGATGCGCGCGCCGAGCGCCTGGAACTTCTTCGGGTTCTCGAGGAACTCCTTGATCTCCCCGAGCTCCTCGACGGCTTCGTCGACGCCCGCAACGTCCTTGAAGCCGATCTTCGGGGAGTCGGGCGTCATCCGCTTCGCGCGCGACTTGCCGAAGCTCATCACCTTCGAGCCGCCACCCTGCACCTGGTTCATCAGGAAGATCCAGAAGCCGAAGAGGAGGACGAACGGCAGGAGCGAGGTGAGGATCGACCACCAGGGCGAAGAGCCGACGCCCTTCGAGTTGAAGTCGACCTTGTTCGAGAGCATGGCCTTCTCGAGCGCGGCTTCGGACTGCGGCGTCGCGTAATGGACGCTGTACTTCTTGCCGTCGGAGCCGGTGAACGCGACGGACTGCTTTCCCGGATCGATCGTGACGATCGAGCCGTTGAAGAAGGCCGGGTTCTGCTGAACCTGCTGGTACACCCAGCTCGTCGACTTCGCAGTCGTCTTCTGCCCGCCGCCGCCGAGGGTCTGCAGGGCCAGCCAGACGAGCGCTGCAATGATGATCAGCGGGAAAAGCGCGCTACGGAAGAATCGGTTCAAACGAGGCCTCATCCGGGAGGGTACCTGACAGGTGTTGCCTCAACCGTATTTCCCTCGTTCGGGTTACGCCCCTTCAGGGATGAGATTCGGGTCGAGAACTCCCGACGTACGGCAGGTTCCGGTACCGCTCGGCGAAATCGAGGCCGTAGCCGATCACGAACCGATTCGGGATCTCGAAGCCCACGTAGCGGACGGGAACATCGATCTCCCGACGCTCCGGCTTCGTCAAAAGCGCGCAGATCTCGAGACTCGCAGGCTCGCGCGCCTCCAGATTGCGCATCAAATAGGACAAAGTCAGTCCCGAGTCGATGATGTCCTCGACGACGAGGACGTCCCGGCCCTCGATGTTGATGTCGAGGTCCTTGAGAATCCGGACAACTCCCGAGGAATCCGTCGAGTCGCCGTAGCTCGAGATGGCCATGAAGTCGATCTCGCACGGGATCGTCAGATGGCGCATGAGATCCGCCATGAAGAAGACGGCGCCCTTGAGGACGCCGACGAGGAGCAGGTCGCGCCCGGCGTAGTCGGCGGAGACCTCCTCGCCGAGCTCCGCCACGCGCCGCTGGAGCCGGTCGCGATCGATCAGCGTCTCCGTCACCGCCTGCTCGAGCTCGGTGATGCTCATGTTTGTTGCTCCGCGCTCCACCGTTGTCCGTTCCGTCGACCTGCGGACTCGCACGGCACACGGCTGACCTTGACTTCGGGATGCTCGACGAGCCCGGGCACGGCGATGACCGCGTCGCCGCGCACGACGAGCGGCCACGCCTCGCGCTCGGACTTCGGGATCTTCGCGTCGACGAACACGTCCTGGATCTTCTTCGTCCGCCCGACGAGCCGGTCGCCGGGCCTCCAGCTTCGTACCCTAAGGCCTCGCAGCCCGGAGCGGATGCGCCACCCGCCCCAGGTCACCTCGCCGTCCAGGTCGACCGGCCCGTGCTCGAGCCAGAGCCGCTCGTACTCGCGTACTGCCTGAACGCCGCCGCCGAGGTCGACGCGCTTCGAGCCTGCCGGCGAGGCGAGGAGCTCGGCGAGCGCAGGAGGCAAGCGTCTCGCGCAGGTCGAGCGCCCGCAGGATGTTGGCGTCGGCGGCCGGGTGGAGGCGCCGGAGAAGCGGCAGGATCTCGTCGCGGATCAGACCGCGCTTCGTGTCGGCATTCGACGAGTCCGTCCGGAACGGCAAGCCCTCGGCGTCGCAGTAGTCGAACGTCTCCGTACGCCAGACCGTCAGCAGCGGGCGGACGACGCCGTCTGCGCGCCGCGGCTCCATGCCGCTCGCGTTCCCTCGCGCCGCGAGCCGGTAGAGGATCGTCTCGACCTGATCCGAGGCCGTATGGCCCGTGGCGCGGAGCCGGTCGGAGGCGACGGAGTAGCGCTGCTCGCGGAGCGCGGCCTCGCTCAACCCGCTGCCGTCGAGCTCGACGACGGTCGCGCCAAGGGTGTCACGGCAGAACGCAGCGTCGGCCTCCGACTCCTCGCCCCGCAGCCGATGGTTCACGTGCACGGCGGCGATGCGGTAGCCGAGCGCAGCGAGCGCGTGCCAGAGGCAGGTCGAGTCGGCGCCGCCGGAGACGAGACAGCAGACCTCTCCGCCGGGCTCGATCAGGCCGTGCCGGCGGATGTGCTCCTCGATCCGCACCCTGAGGGCCGCCGCGTCCACGGCGACATTGTGTCGCGCTTAGGAGGTGAGGAGCGCCGCGACGTCGCAACCCTGGGCTGCAAGACCTGCCTGCGTACCGGCGAGCAGCTTGTGCGACGCGGTCGCGAGGCGCCACGCGTTACTCATGTGAACCCTGCTCGGTTGATCGGGAACGAGGCGCGGGAGGCGAGCGTCATCGCCGCGCGTCCGCGCGCGTAATCTCTCCGCCGATGCGCAGCGCCGCCCTTCTACTGCTCCTTGTTGGAGTGGCCGGCTGCGGCGGTCACAGCGACACGATCGCTCGAAAGGAAGCTCCGAAGCTCGTGCTGCAGCAGTCGATGCTCGGTGCGGGCTACACGCAGTTCGACGGGGGGCGCCAGGTGATGGCCGACCGACAGTCAGGTCCTCGCTTCGACCCGCGACGTTTCGCCCGGATCGACGGCTGGAAGTCGCGCTTCAAGAAGGGAGGCTCCACGACCGGCCCGCTCGTCGTCGAGTCGCGCCTCGATCTCTTCAAGGGGAGCGACGGTGCCCATCAGGACTATCTGGCCTATCTCTCGCAGTACAAGGACTGGCGACCGCGGCAGGTCGCCGGCCTCGGAGACGAGGCGCACGCATTCACCTCGTCGACCGGGAGCGGAAGATTCGCAGTGCGGTACTACGCGATCGCGTGGCGCGAGCGAAATGCCACGGCCTCGGTCTCGGCAAACGGCTTCGACGGGAAGATCGAGCTCGAACAGGTGCTACGACTTGCACGCGCGCAGGAAGCGCGCATGGCAAAAGCCGGCTAAGAACTCCTAGGGGTTCGGCGCGCAGTCGGGCAGTTGGAGCTTCACCGTCGCGGCTCCGCTGATCGCTCCGACCGCCCTGATGAGAAGCGAGCCGCCGCAACGATCGAACGTGGCGTCCCCCGCGGATGCGGTGAACGCGCCCGCCCGGTTCGTGCGGAGGATCTTCACGAAGCGCTGCGCGCCAAGATCGAAAACCACGCGAACGCGCTCGCGCGCCTTGAAGTGCGCGCCCGATACCTTCGTCGGCGAGGTCGCCACAAGCGTGAGTGTGGGTCTCGCGGCTGCGGCCGAGCCGGCGAAGACGAAGAGCGCGAGGGCGCCTGCGGCGAGCGCGATCTTCATGCCTCGAAGTATGCCCGAATCGTTTGCAATCGAACCCCGGCCCGCTTATGGTCCCGCAGTTCCGCAGGGCAGGTCCACAGGGGAAAGGGGAGAAGCATGCAGCGATTTACTCGCCGGCCGGTGCTCGCTCTACTGGCGCTGGCTGCCCTCGTCGGAGGGATGACGTTCTCGGGAGCCGCAGGTGCGCTGAACGATCCAGGAGTCGTGTTCGCAGGCGACGACCAGGACGCGATCACCGAGGACGGAACGGCCGAGCTTCGCGATGTCGCGGTCGGGAACTTCCTGACCGAATGCCCGCAGGCAGGCCTGCGCGACAAGGGCGACACCGCCCAGCCGCTCGACCGGCGGCAAATCGACACCGTCGAGAAGATCAGCAACCAGAGCGACAACATCCGCGCGAACCAGGATTACTCGTGCATGCCGCAGGACGAGACGAGCCTGGACGTCAACCCGCGCTTCCCGTCGAACATCGTCGGCGGTGCGAACGACTATCGCCTCGGGACGGGCTCGTCGGGGTTCTATGCGACCACGGACCGCGGCAAGCACTGGTACGACGGCATCATCCCGTTCCCGTCCGCCGGCGGCGCCGTGAGCCGCGGCGAGGGCTTCATCGTCTCGGGCGGAGACCCGGCGATCACCTACGATCGCGCCGGCGTGGCGTACTACGCGCAGCTCGCGTTCTTCCGAGGGAACGACACGAGCGGTGTCTTCGTCTCTCGCTCGACAAACGGCGGCTTCACGTGGAGCCGTGCGCGGATCGGCGGCTCGAACACTCCCGGCCCCGCACCTTCTCCGAATACCGACCCGCGCCAGCCCGGTGACGGCGTCGTCAACTTCATCTCCGACAACGACGACGCCCTGAACGGCAGCGTCGATTTCAACGACAAGGAGTACGTCGTCGCCGGAAGGCGTCCCGCGGGCGTGGACGCCCAGTGCTTCGCGCCTGATCACACGCCGGCCCCGTGCAACTCCGACGCGGTGGGCGTCGATCGACTGTACGTGACGTGGACGCTCTTCCTCTCCAACGGCACCGGCGAGTCGCAAATCAACCTGTCCTACTCCGACGATCAGGGCCGCTCCTGGTCGCCGCCGAAGGTGATCAGCGGCTCGGCGAGCTTCTGCGTCGGCCGCCCCAACGGCGGCTGCGACGACAACCAGGGCTCGGTCCCGACGGTCAACCCGGAGACCGGGCAGCTCTGGGTCGGCTTCGAGAACGGCGACACGCCGGACGAGGACCAGTACCTCGTCGTCACCTCGAAGGACGGCGGCGCCACATTCCAGGGCCCCTTCTTCGTGACTCCGATCTACGACATCAACTATCCGCGCGCCAACTCGACGCGGCCCGACTGCGTCAACCGCGGATCCCAGACGCGAAGCACTCTCACGAACAGCTGCTTCCGCGTGAACTCCTACGGCAACATCGTCGCGGACCGTCGGGGCGGCGCGTTCTCGGACGACCTGTATGCCGTCATCGACGACAACCGGAACGGGACGGCGGCGAGCTCGAACGTCGACGTCTTCTACTTCCGCTCGACGGACGGCGGCGCGACGTGGATCGGCCCGACCCGCGTGAACAACGACCGCTCGGTTGCGCCTGCGAACCGCGACTGCGGCCGCACGCATGGTGACATCGCGAGAGGCACCGGCGTGAATGCGGCATGCGGCGGCGTCCAGGACTACGGGAACGACAACTGGTTCCCGTGGATCGACGTCTCCTCTGACGGCCGCTTGAACGTCGGCTTCTTCGATCGCCGGCTCGACACGAGCTCGGTCAAGGCCGAGTGGCCCACGAGCCGCCAGCGGCCCGGGAACTACCTGACGTGGTTCTTCGGGGCCACCTGCCAGATCGGCTCTACGGCGACGATCAGCTCCACGGCAACGACGATTCCGTCGGGGGCGAGCGAATGCAACGCCGCTGAGGCTGCGATCACCCGTCAGCCGACGGGCGCAGTTGATCCGGGAACGACGGTGCCGGGGGCGAACCAGACCGGCCTGCCGTTCAAGAACTTCCAGGTTTCGGACATCCCGTTCAACCTGGACTACGCGTTCCGCGGCGGCGTCTTCATCGGCGACTACAACAACGTCGCTGTATCCGACACGTCGAACACGGTCTACGGGTTCTGGACGGATTCGCGGAACGGACGTTCGTCGGGTGGCCCCGGCGGCGGTGCAACCAACCCGTCCGAGCCGGGCCGCAACCCGCTGTGCGAGCAGTCGGACGTCATCATGGACGTCCTCGCGACGGACAACGGCCAGGGGAACGACCGCGGGAATCACTTCGGCCGCTCCTACGCGGACAACTGGGATCCGTTCCTCGTCACCCTCTGCCCGCCGGTGGCACAGGACAAGCGAAGCACCCAGCATCACGGGGACGGCGATTGACCCTCTTCCCTCGCCTGAACCGCTGAGAGACGGGCCGCCCTCGGGCGGCCCGTCTTCGTCAGAAGATGAGCGAGCGGTACGAGATCGTGCGTTGCATGCCGACGCCCTCGTAGACGCGGATCGCCGGAGCGTTCTCGGGCCGGACGAAGAGGCAGACGGTCGGCACGCGCTCGAGCAACAGCCGGCAGAGGTCTTGCATCGCACGCTTCGCGTAGCCGCGGTTTCGTACCTCCGGGTCGACCCAGACCTGCTGCAGCTGCACCGCCGACGGCGTCCACGCAGACGCTTCCGCCTTGAAGCGGATGACCCCGTCCTCGACCCACACCCACGACCGGCCTTCCTCGATCTGTGCGCGCGTGCGCCAGCGAAACCCTTCTGCATCCCGCCGCATCGGGTCGATCCCGATCTCCTCGCGGTGCGCCTCGGCGCAGGCCGGCACCAGCAGCTCGAGATCGGCCTGCGTTGCCGGCCGGAGGCCGGTGTCGCCCGCCGGAGGCGCCTCGGAGAGCTCGTACACGGGCTGGCCCGGACGGTCGTCGCGCGGTCGCGGCATCCGCGCCTTCGCCTCCGTCCATAGCTCGCCGACGGCGTCCTCCTCGCCGATGATCATGCGCGCCTGACCGCGCGTGGTTGCGTCCGCGAATGCGGAGCAGCGCTCGCCCGACGGAACGACGTTCGCCCCGACGTGACAGAGAGCCACGAGCTCGCCGTCGTGCTCGAGTGCAGAGAAGCGTCCGAGCCCACGGCGCGCGATGTCCTCGAGGAAAACGCGCTCGATCGGCTCGCGCGCACAGAAGGCGAGTATCTGTTCGAGCGACGGGCTGACGAACCGAACGGCGGTAATAAGGAGACGCTATAGGCTGCGCGCCATGCCTATCCACGTCCGCGCCGAGCCCGGCGATTACGCAGAAGCTGTTCTCCTCCCCGGCGACCCGCTCCGTGCGAAGTACATCGCCGAGACGTATCTCGACGGCGTCGTCCAGACGAACTCCGAGCGCGGGATGCTCGGCTATCGCGGCACATGGGAAGGGAAGCCGCTCTCGGTGCAGTCGACCGGGATGGGCTGCCCGTCGGCGGCGATCGTGATCGAGGAGCTCGTGCAGCTCGGCTGCAAGAAGCTCATGCGCGTCGGGACGTGCGGCGGGCTGCAACCCTCGCACCAGCTCGGCGACATGATCGTCGCGCTCACAGCGGTTCCGCAGGACGGCACCGTGCAGACCTACGTGAAGGAACCGCACTGCCCGACCGCCGACTGGGAGCTCGTGCACGGCGCCGTGCACTACGCGAAGGAGCTCGGCCAGCCGATCCATGTCGGGCCCGTCGTCTCGAGCGACGTCTTCTACAACCCGGACAGCGAGCAGTACCAGCGCTGGTCGGATCGGGGGATCCTCGCGGTGGAGATGGAGGCCGCGATCCTCTTCACGCTCGGCGCTCTGCGAAAGGTGCAGGCGGGCTGCCTCCTCACCGTCAGCGACATCGTCGTCGAGGGCGAGTTCAAGCGGATCACCGACGACGAGCTCCGGGCGGCGGTCGACCGGATGACGCGCGTCGCGCTCGCGACCGTCACCGCCGACCATTAGCGGAACCCTTTTCCTCGTCAACCCCGCCTCGGACAACGGCGTCACGGGCCGCCGCTGGCCGGAGCTCGCGCACCGCGCCGCCGGTCTCGGCCTGAGCGGCGAGACGCTCCTCTCGACCGGACCCGGTCACATCTCGAAACTCGCCGAGCAGGCGGCGCGCGAGGGCGCGAGCCTCGTCGTCGCCGTTGGAGGCGACGGGACGATCAACGAGACGGCGGACGGGCTCATGCGGGCCGGCACGGCGACCGAGCTCGCGACCATCCCGCTCGGAACCGGCATGGACTTCGGGCGGACCTACGGGATCCCGTCGCGATTCGACGACGCCGTCCGCGTCGTGGTCGACGGAGAGACCCGAACGATCGACGTCGGTCGCGTCGCGTATCACGAGTGGAGCGGTGAGGCGGCCGTGCGCCACTTCGTCAACGTGGGCAGTGTCGGGATGAGCGCCGCGGTCGCGCAGCGCGCGAACGGCATGTCGAAGGCCCTCGGGGGCAAAGCGACGTTCTTCTACGCGCTCACCCGCGTATTCTTCGAATGGCAGAACACCGACGTCAGCGTCCGTCTCGACGACGCGACACGGCGCGAAGGCCGCATGCACGACGTCATCGTCGCGAACGGGCAATTCCACGGTGGGGCGATGAAGCTCGCGCCACACGCATCACCGGACGATGGGCTGTTCGACATCGTGCTGATCGGCGACGTCACGAAGGTCGACTTCATGACGACCGCACCGAAGCTCTACAAGGGGACGTACCTCGCGCACCCGAAGGTCGAGCACCTGCGCTCGCGCAGCGTCGACATCGATGCACCGGAGCGCCTGCCGATCGAGCTCGACGGCGAGCAGGTCGGTACGACGCCCGTCCGTTTCGAGATCGTCCCGCAGGCGCTGCGCGTTCGTGTACCGGCGTAGCACGATTACCGTCGCAGCAGCGTTCACGCTCCTCGCCGTGGCCGTGTCCGCCGGTGTCTTCCACGCCCTCGATCAATGGGCGGTGCATCACCTCATGCCGGGGCTCGAGCCGAATGCGAGCGAGAGCTCGCTCGCGGACTCACTCGTCCCGCTCCTCGGCTCGGACTGGGGCGACGGCTGGTCAATCGCGACGAACCTCGTCGCGCTCCCCGGAGCGTTTCTCATCGCGGTCGCGATCGTGGCGTGGCGCTCACGCCTCCTGGCGGTCGTCATGCTCGTGGCCGTGGCGGTCGAGGTGGTCTGCAAGGAGGTATTGACGAAGCCCGCGCTCTACCTCGAGGGGGTGCACATCACCCCGTTCGACTCGTCGTTTCCGAGCGGACACACGTTGCGCATCGCGCTCGTCGCAGGCGCGCTCTATCCGCTCCTCCGCGGGTGGGTCATCGGCTGGGCGGCCGCCGCGATCGCGCTCATCCTGCTCGCCGGCTGGCATACGCCGACGGACATTGCGGGCGGATTGCTGCTCGGTGCGCTAGGGCTTCTTTGCGCTCGAAGCGCCGGAGCTCTTCGTGCTGGTCGTCTTCGACGAGCCGGTTGAGCTCGCCGAGGGATCGCCCTTCGCGATCTTGTCGACCCTGGCCTCCAGTGCTTCCAGCCGCTTCTCCAGGTCCTCGAGCCCTCGGACGCGCCGCTGGAGCTCGTCGACGCGGTCGCGCATCGAGTTCAGCGTGTTCATCAGCCGTTCGCCGCCGGGGGCGTCGGACAGCCGCTGCATCGCCTCTTCGCTGATGTCGGCCAAGCGGCCGAGCAGATCGTTTCTCGCCATGGCCAGAGAATACCGCTCGGCGATACTCTCGCCGGGATGACCGTCTGGGAGCAGCCGCTCTCGCGCCGGGCGTTCCTCGGCACCGCCGCGGCGGCCGCGGTCGGGGCGCAGCCGCTTGCCCGCGCAGCACTCACCTCTCAGACGAGGCTGCCGAAGCCGGCGCGCTCCGGAATCGACCACATCGTCATGGTCGTGATGGAGAACCGGTCGTTCGACCACATGCTGGGCTGGCTGCCCGGCGCAAACGGCAAGCAGGCAGGCCTCACGTACGTCGACGCCAACGGCGTTGCACATCAGACCTTCGCGCTCGCGCCCGACTTCCAGGGCTGCTCGTACCGAGACCCCGACCACTCCTACGACGGCGCACGCGTCGAGTGGAGTAACGGCGCGTGCGACGGCTGGTTGCGAGCGAACGACCTGTGGTCGATCGGTTACTACCGCCGGCAAGACCTACCGTTCCTCGGCAGGGCGGCTCCCGCGTTCACGACGTGCGACAACTTCTATGCCTCGATCATGGGCCCGACGTTCCCGAACCGCATCTACTCCCTCTCGGGCGTAACCGACCGGCTGAGCAACACGACGTCGCGCATCGAGCTGCCGACGATCTTCGACCGGCTCGCCGCGAAGCGCGTCACGCTCGGGCTACTACTACGGGAACTTCAGCTTCATGCTGCTGTACCAGACACACCAGTCGATCCAGCACAAGCACGCGACGTTCTTCAAGCAGGCGAAGACGGGAAAGCTACCCGCGTTCTCGTACATCGACCCGAGATGGACGTTCCACGACGAAGGGCCGGCGTCCGGCAACGAGGGCAACGACGACCATCCGCACGCCGACATCCGCGCCGGTGAGTACTTCCTCTCGCAGATCTACAACGCGGTGACGACGGGCCCGGCGTGGCCGCGAACGCTCATGATCGTCACGTTCGACGAGTGGGGCGGCTTCTACGATCACGTCTCGCCGCCGGCGGCGGGCGACGTGAAGCCCGAGTACCGGCAGCGCGGTTTTCGCATCCCGGCGGTCCTCATCTCGCCGTTCGCACGCCGAGGGCACGTCGCGCACGGCGTCTACGACCACACCTCGGTGCTCAAGCTGCTCGAGTGGCGCTTCGGCCTGGAGCCGCTCTCGCAGCGCGATGCCGAGGCGCGCAACCTCGCCGAAGCACTCGACTTCTCGAAGCGGCGGCTTGCCGCCCCGAAGATCGCCGCGCCGCGGCTCCTCGTCGGCGCTGCGTGTCCCTAACGACGGATCAGCACCGGCGTGCCGGCGAGAGCGAGCCGGAAGACACGGCGCGCCACGGCGTTCGGAAGCCGGACGCAGCCGTTCGAGACCGCGTGCCCGATCGACCACGGCTCATTCGTCCCGTGGATCGCGACCGGCCCGCCCTGCGCCCAGCCGGTCAGCACGGGAGAGAAGGCGGATATGCCAACCGCGCCCGGGCCGAAGGGCCCCCCGGGATCGCTCGGGACGAGCCGCTGGTTGACGTAGTAGCGGCCGAGCGGCGTCGGCGTCGCGGAAGCCCCGACGGCGGCGACGGAGCTGAGGACGAGCTTGCCGTTGCGATAGAGCCGGACCTTCCTCTGAGAGATGTCGACCGTGATCCGGGTGTGCACGGGCACGCGGTGGACGTTGGCGGCCCTCACCCAGCCGGTGGCCCCATTCGGCCGAAGCGGCAACTCGACGTGCAGCCACTTCGCGTCGCAGGCGCCGTCGACGCGCTCACCCAGCACGCCGAAGACGGTCGGCACGTGATTGACGTTCAGGCGGTCGAAGCGCGCGATCAGCCCGCGGCCCGGGCTTCGAAATGCGTTCGTCGGCCGCGTGGCGACGGCCGCCCAGGCGACCGTTGATGACCCGACGGCGCGGTCCGATCCGGCCGTGCACGGAGGGACGATCGTCCTCTTCACCCCGCCGACGGCGTACGGGCCGCCGGCGGCACCGGCCGCGAGCACGGCAAGCATGGTCACGGCAAGCATGGTCACCGCACCGATGCGAGGCATCACCCGTACTGACATTCCCATCCGATCGTCGTCCTAATACTTCGAGAGCACCATGACGAACTCATTTCGCATCCTGCTTCCCCATCGGCATCGCGCAATCAGCCGGCACGTGGTCGTGCAGAAGGCGGGCATCCCCTATGAGCTCGAGCGCACGGTCTGCGCCGACTGCTCGCGGGTGCTCTCCGAGCGGTCGCTCCGGCGAACCGCGGCGTAGGGCGCGCCGAGCGGCGGACGCTCATCTCGCTCCCCGCGGCGGGGCCAGAACCCGATCGCGCGTTCGGCCTGGGCCGCGATCGTCAGCGACGGGTTGGCGCCGAGGTTCGCGCTGACCGCCGCGCCGTCGACGACGTGGAGCCCCGGCTCCGTCCAGACGCGGTGCCAGGCGTCGACGACGCCGGCGGCCGGGTCGGCGCCGATGACGGCCCCACCGAGGATGTGCGCGGTGAAGGGACGGTTGAGCAGCACCTCGTTCACGCCGGAGCCGGGCAGACCGCCCATCGCCTCGGCCGCGTGGCGCGCGGCAGCGTTCGCCTCGGGAATCCACGTCGGCGGCGGGAGGCCGCTCGCGTGCTCGCTTCGCAGCCGTCGGCCGCTCCAGCGAAGCCGGAGCGCGTTGTCGCGGGCCTGCATGACGAGAAGGATCACCGTCCGCTCGGCCCAGCGCCACGGCAGATGCGCCCGTGCCGCCCGCACGGGATGGCGTACGAGCTGCGCAAGCCATCGACGCCGGCGGCCGCGGCCCTCCGTCGACGAGCACGGTCGAGAAGAGCCCCATGAGCGAAGAGCCGCGCGGGTAGCGGACGGGCTCGATCCGGGTATGGGGGTTCGGATGGAACGAGGAGCCGATGGCGATCCCCTGGGAGTAGTCGACGGCCGTGTTGCGAGCAGCGGCGCCGACGATCACCTCCGAGTTCGAGCGGACGCCGGCGCCGACATTCGGCCCGCCGAGCCCGGAGCGCTGCAGCAGCGCGACGGTTCCGAGGACGCCGGCGGCGAGCACGACGTCCTCGGCCTGGAATGTCCTGCGCTGCTTGCGGAGCCACGCGCCGGAGCGCTCGGTCTCGACGTGCCACGCCGTCGCCGTCGCGGCGGAGCCGCGTCGCCTGCGTTCGGGGTGGACCACCGCGCCTCCGTCCTCGGCGAGCCGCAGGTAGTTGCGGTCGAGCGTGTTCTTCGCGCCGTACCGGCATCCGACCATGCAGCCGCCACAGCGGACGCAGCGGTCGAAGTCGACGGCGACGGTCGTGCGCTCGAAGGTCGCTTCGCCTCCCATACGGCGCGCGACCTCGCGCATCACGGGCTCAGCTGCGGACTCGAACGGCGTGACGGCCGCGCCGAGCATCGCGCGGACCGCGTCGAAATGCGGGGCGAGCTCTCGACGCCAGTCCGTGATGCCGGCCCATTGCGGATCGTCGTAGAACGGCGCGAGCGGCTCGTAGAGCGTGTTGGCATAGACGAGCGAGCCGCCGCCGACGCCGGCTCCGGAAAGGACGACGAGGTCGTCGAGGAACGTGAGTCGCTGGATGCCGCGCAGGCCGAGCCGGGGCATGAAGAGATAGCGCCGCAGATTCCAGTTTCGTCGAGGAAAGTCCTGCGGCTCGAAGCGCCGGCCGGCCTCGAGCACCGTCACGCGATAGCCCTTCTCCGTGAGCCGGAGCGCGGCGACGCTGCCGCCGAACCCGCTGCCGATCACGACCACGTCGGACCGTTGATCCACGCGGCGAGGGTACTGTGGCCCGCGCCGATGCGCCGCGCCGCCGTCATCCTCGTCGCGCTCGTTCTGGTCTCGAGCGCCGGCGCCGCAACGATTCCAGGCACGAAGAAGGCCGATCGGCTCCAGTCCGCGTTCACCGGCCTCGACCGTGTCAACTGCGGGGCCGGCGTCGACCTCGCCGCGGCGGACCTCGGCGACAAGGTGACCGGTTGCGAGCTCGTCGAGCGCCGGCTGAGCCTCGACCCCTACAAGAACGGCGACAGCCAGCACGAGAGCGCGGTGGAGCCCGACAGCTTCTCCTTCGGCTCGACGGTCGTCACGGCGTTCCAGGTCGGACGCCGGGAGAACGGCGCGTCGGCGAACATCGGAACTGCCGTGTCGACGGACGCGGGCCGCACGTGGCGGCGTGCCTACCTCCCCGGCACGACGGCGAACGCAGCCCCACCTGGGCCCGAGGTCGGCGCCTCGGATCCGTCGGTCGCCTATGACGCCGTCCACGGTTACTGGCTCGTCTCGACCCTGACGATCGAACGCAACTCGTCGCACATCTACGTCGCGCGCTCGACCGACGGGCGGAGCTGGTCGGCCCCGGTCGATGCCGCCGTCGGCCCGATCCTCGACAAGGAATGGGTCGCGTGCGACAACGGCGCCACGAGCCCGAACCGGGGCCGCTGCTATCTCGCGTACAGCGACGACCAGAAGAACATCACGGTCAGCCAGTTCTCCACCGACGGCGGCGCGACATGGTCTCCGCCCGTGCGCGCGGGCTCGATTCTCGTCGGCACCCAGCCGGTGATCCGGCCGGACGGCACGCTCGTGATCGTCGCAGGTGACTACCGGGGCGAGGACGCGCTCGCGGGCTCGATGGTCGCCCTACGGTCGACCGACGGTGCGGCGACCTTCACACGCATCGTCGTCTCGGACCTGCAGGCCGCCGACAACGACCCGATGCGTGCCATCGCGCTCCCGTCGGCCGACGTCGACTCGAACGGGACGATCTACGCGGTCTGGCACGACTGCCGGTTCCGCCCCTCCTGCACGCGCAACGACATGGTGCTCTCGACCTCGGCGGACGGGACAACCTGGACGCCGCCTGCCCGCATCCCACTCGCCGCGATCGCCTCGGGGATGTCGTTTTTCATCCCGGGCCTCGCCGCCGACCCCGCCCGGCCCGGGCACCTCTCGCTCGTCTACGCGTACTTCCACGCGGGGTCGAAGGCGCTCGGCATGGGCATCGCGCAGACGCGCGACGGCAAGGCCTGGAGCGTGCGGCGGCTCGACCCGCAGCCGATGTCGACGACCTGGCTCCCTCGTGCAGAGGGAGGCCGGATGGTCGGCGACTACTTCTCCGTGTCGTACGCGGCAGACCGGATCGTGCCGGTGTTCGCGCTCGCACGCGCGCCGCTCAGCGGTCGGCTTCGTCAGGGGATCTTCGCGGCGTCGCTACCCGTGCTCCGGTAAGCGAGCGGCGAGCGCGCGAAGCGTCTCTCCCGCTCCGGCGTCGATTCGCACCGAGGCCCTGGAGTCGAACTGCGTCTCGCCGCGATTGACGATGGCGAGGCTGCCGCCGGCCGCAAGCGTCTCGAGCGGCAAGCCGGCGATCGGATAGACCTCGAGCGACGAGCCGACAACGAGCAGGAGGCCGGCGTCTGCGGCGAGCTGCAGCGCGCGAGAGATCGCCTCTTCGGGCAAGAGCTCGCCGAACATGACGACATCCGGTTTGAGGACACGCCCGCAATTCGGGCAGTGCGGTACGGGGAGCAGCTCGACGACCTCCGCGAACGGGACGACCGCCCCGCAGTCGAGGCAGCTCGAGGTGCGGATCGAGCCGTGCACCTCGACGAGCTCCCGCGAGCCTGCGCGTTCATGGAGCCGGTCGATGTTCTGGGTCACGACTGCGCGCACCCAGCCGCGATTCTCGAGCTCCGCGAGCGCGCGATGGCCGTCGTTCGGCTCAGCAGCCCCGAGCATCTCGAGGCGGCGACCGTAGAAGTCCCAGACCTTCACCGGGTCGGCGAGGAAGGCGTCGATCGTCGCGTAGTCCATCGGGTCGTAGTGCGCCCAGATTCCCGTGGGCGAGCGGAAGTCGGGGATGCCCGATTCCGTGCTGATCCCGGCTCCTGTCAGGACGACGCACGGGCGCCGGTGCTCCATCACCTCTGCAAGGCGCTCGACGCTCACTGTTGAATAGTCGCCGATGGACGGTTTCCGCTTCTCAACCGACGTCCGCGTCCGGTTCGCCGACACGGATGCCCAGGGGATCGCGCACAACTCGCGCTACTTCATCTGGTTCGAGGTGGCGCGAGTGGAGTACCTGCGCGAGTACGCCGGGCGGGTACCAGCACCTCCGCAACCACGGGATCGAGGCGCTCGTCCTCGAGTCCCACTGCCGCTACCTCGTCCCGGCTCGGTTCGACGACGTGTTGCGCGTCCACACGCGTTGCGTCGACGTACGCGGCGCACGCTTTCGGTACGAGTACGCGATCGCGCGCGAGGACGGAGCGCTGGTTGCCGACGGCTCCACACATCACGCGTGCGTCGACTCGGAGACGTTCCGGCCAACCCGGATCCCGGACTGGCTCCGCGACGCTATTGCGTCGGTCGAGTCGTCGTCGTCGGCTCGGTCGTCGTCGTCGGCTGGGTCGTCGTCGGCTGAGTCGTCGTCGTAGCGGGCTTCTTCGGCTTCTTCTCCTTCGCCGGCCCGACGCGCACGAGCTTTGGCTCGGCACGATACGACGAGTACCAGGTGTTGTGGTACAGGAGCTTCCCGCCCGGCGCGTAGACGTCACGGGTGACGCTCGTCGACATCGCCGGGACGCCGGCATCGTCGACGACCGTCTCACCGGGCGCTAGCGCCGGATCGATCGTCCTTTCGAGCGGCGGCGAGCCCTGGACGACGAGCGGGCTCGTCGTGCTCACGACCCGCCGGTGCATCGGCGTCCCGTAGAGATTCACGGTGAGCGACGACGAGCTGACGAACGTGCGGAGCAGGAGCCAGTTGCCCGAGTCGTTCACGAACTTCAGGTCGACGCCCGGGGTAGTCGACGGTCGCATCCCTGCCCTGCGGATAGTGGCTGATGTAGAGGGCATGGTTCGTGCGCTCGGTGATCGGGAGGCCCGCCTCGAAGGCGGCGTTGAAGACGGTCGTCGAGACCTGGCATACCCCGCCGCCGAGACCGGTCGTGAGCTCCCCGTTCACGATCACGGGGGCCTCGAGGAAGCCCTTCGCGGCGTTTCGCTCGCCGGTCGTCTGGTTGAACGAGAACGTCGCCCCGGGTGCGATCAGCTTCTGGTCGACGAGATGGGCAACGAGCTGCACGTTGTGGATCCGGTTCGGGATGCCGCCGTAGAGCGTCGTGTAGCTGCTGACGAGCCTGCGGATGTGCATGGCCCGCGCGGCTTGGGTCGAGATCTTGGCCGGGGCCTCCGCTACCGGAAGGAGCACAACGCGGCGCGCCGGCGCACGTCGAAGCGCGGCCTTCAGCACGGCGTCGGCGGTCGCGGCTGCGTCGAGCGCGAGACCCGGCTTTGCGGGGACGACCCGAACGCGCGAGCCGTCGACGGCGAACTTCGCGTTCTGGGCCGGCCTCGCGATGCGCTTGCCGAGCTTCCCGAGCCAGGCGTCAGCCGCAGGGCCGGCGACCGCGAGCGACGAGCGACCGTTTGCCGGAACCTGGAGGAGTGGCGCGAGCTTCCTGGGCGTCACGAGCCAGCGCGTCTTGCCGAGCCGGAGGCGGACGGGTGCCGACACGGCGATCCGCGCATTGCGTAGCGCCGGCGCGAGCGCGGCGGCACGGACGCGCGGCTGCACCGTGCGGAACGGAAGCTCGACCGCCGTGTTCTCGCGGTCGAGCGCGGCGAGGGCCCGGGCCACCGTGCGCTCGGCCGCCGGCGTGTCGAGCACGTAGCCGCGTCGCGCGGCGGCAACCGTGAAGTGGGTACCGGCCCGGATCAGCTTGGCGTCGCGAGGCTCGCGGTTCACCTCCTGCGCGATGAGCTGAAGCTTGTACTGCATAGCTCCCGTCAACACGCGCGTCGGAGGCATGACGTCCGCTCCGAAGACCTTCACGTCGAGGCGCTTGAAGCCACGCAGGGGGCCGAACCCGTCTCCCTGCCGCTGCGCGGTGTCCACGGCAGCTTTCCAGTCGGGCTCGACGCCGAGCTCGAGCGGCCGGATCGGGAAGCGCTTGCCACCCGCGAGGAAGACCACCGGCTTGTCGGCCAGCTTCGCCGAGCGACGCTCGAGGAGTGCCCGCGCGTCGGTCGCCTCGAGACCGCCGACGTCGATGCCGTCGATCGACACGCCGTTGGCGAGCTTCGTGGGCGAGCCGGCGAAGACGAGCCCGAGCACGACGGCTGTCGCCACGACCGAGAGCAGCAAAAAGAAAAGGCGCCTCCCCACCGTGACCAGAGTACCCGGGAGGGTCGAAAACGAAGAGTTGTCTCTAGAACTCGTGTCAGAAGACGAAGAGCTCGACGCCGCCGGAGACGTTGAGCTCGACTCCGGTGATGTACGACGCGAGGTCGGAGCAGAGGAAGGCGATCGTGTTCGCGATCTCCTGCGGGTCGCCCGGGCGGCGGAGCGCCGTCCGCTTGACGATCCGCTCGTTCATCTCCGCATTCGCCATCGCGAAGGCCTCCGTGCCGATCACGCCCGGCACGATCGCGTTGCAGGTGATGCCGTGGCGGGCGCCCTCCATCGCGAGCGTGCGCGTCAGCCCGAGGAGGCCCGCCTTCGTCGTCGAGTAGCTCGCCTGGCCGAAGCCGCCGAGCGTCCCTGCGACCGACGACATGTTCACGATCCGCCCCCAGCCTCGTTCGCGCATGTGGGGCCAGACCGCCTGGGCGCAATTGAACGCCCCCGTCAGGTTGACGCGCAGGTCTCGTTCCCACAGCTCGGGCGACTGGTGCTGGAACTGCGCTGCGTGATCGAGCGTCCCGGCGTTGTTGATCAGGATGTCCACGGAGCCGAGCTCCTCGAGGACGCGGCTCACCGCGGCGTCCACCTGCGCGCGGTCGGTCACGTCGCAACGGACGGCGAGCGCACGCCGGCCCATGCCGCGGATCTCGTCGCACCGTCTCCTCGGTGTGCACCATCCCCTGCTGCCGCGCGACCGTCGCGAGCGCGCCGTAGCGGTCGGTCTCCTCCGAGAGCTCCGACTCGACGAGCAGGTCGGCGACCGCGACGTCCGCACCCGCCCGCGCGAGCGTCAGCGCGTCGGCCCGGCCGAGCCCGCGCGACCCGCCGGTGACGAGCGCGACACGCCCGCTGAGATCGATCTCGAGCGCCACGCTCTGACCCTACTCAGTCCTTCGGGAGAAAGATCTCCTTGGCGATCACGAGGCGCTGGATCTGACTCGTGCCTTCGTAGATCTGGAAGAGCTTCGCGTCGCGCATCAGCTTCTCGACCGGGTACTCCTTGATGTAGCCGTAGCCGCCGAAGACCTGCACCGCGTCGGTCGTCACCTTCATCGCCATGTCGGCGGCGAAGCGCTTGGCGAAGGAGGAGTAGAGCGTCGCCTTGCGGCCGTAGCCCTGATCGAGCATCCACGCGGCCTGCCAGCACAGGAGCCGGGCCGCCTCGATCTCCGTCGCCATGTCGGCGATCATGAAGTTGACGCCCTGGTGCATCGCGATCGGCATGTCGAAGGTGACACGCTGCTTCGCGTACTCGACCGCGTGCTCGTAGGCGGCCTGCGCGACCCCGACGGCGCCGATCGCCGTCCCGGGACGGGTCCCGTCGAGGGTTGCCATCGCGATCTTGAAGCCGTCGCCCTCCTCGCCGAGGCGGTTCTCGGCCGGGACGCGGACGTCCTGGAGCGCGAACGCCGACGTGTCCGTCGAGCGCTGTCCCATCTTGTCGAGGTGCTTCTCGATCGTGACGCCCGGCGCGTCCATCGGGACGATGAACGCGGACATGCCGCGCGCGCCGCCCTTCGGGTCGGTCTTTGCGAAGACAACGGTCCACGAGGCATAGCCCGCGTTCGTGATGAACGTCTTCGACCCGTTGATGACGTATTCGTCGCCCTCGCGACGAGCGGTCGTCTTCATGGAGGCGACGTCGGAGCCGGCACCCGGCTCCGAAAGCCCGAACGAGCAGAGGATCGGCTCCTCGATGAGTGGGGCGAGCCACTGCTCCTTCTGCTCGTCGCTCCCGAAGCCGATCACAGGCCCGGCACCGAGGCCGTTCGCCGAGACCGACGTGCCCATCCCCGAGCAGCCCCAGTAGAGCTCCTCGCCGACGAGCATGCCGTCGAAGATCGAGAGCCCGAGGCCGCCGTACTCCTCGGGGACATGGAGATTCATGAGCCCGGTGGCGTGCGCCTTCTCGATGACGTCGACGGGGTGCTTCATCGCCTCGTCGTAGTCGGCTTCCTTCGGGCGGATCTCCTTGGCCGCGAACTCGCGCGCGAGCTCTCGCAGCGCCTTCTGCTCGTCGCTCAGGGCGAACGAGATGCCCGTCGCCGTCCCCTCGTCGATCGCCGCCATTCGAGACCCTCCAGATCGTTGACTGACTAGTCAATCAGAGTGTAGCCAGGCCCAGGGACTCGTCAAATAGGACGGATCGTGCGAGGGTCTCCCGATGCGCGGAGCGCTCGCCGTCCTTGCTGCGATCACGCCGATCCCGGCCGCCTCGTCGAATTACTCCCATCACTTTCGGCCGGGGTCGCAGGTCCGTCTCGTCGTCGTCCACGTCACCGAGGGCTCCTACGCCGGGACGCTCTCGTGGTTTCGCAACCGCCATGCGCACGCGGCCGCAAACTACGTCGTCGGGCGCGACGGGCGCATCGCGCACATGGTCCCGAACGACCGGGTCGCCTGGCATGCCGGCAACGGCTACGTCAACGACCACTCGATCGGCGTCGAGCACGAGGGATACGTGGCCGTCGACGGCACGATCACCGACGAGGAGTACCGCTCGTCGGCCCAGCTCGTCGCATCGCTCCTCCGCCGGTACGGCCTCCCTGCCGATCGGCGACACCTGATCGGCCACAACGAGGTTCCCGATCCGAACCATCGCGGCGAGTACGGCGGCTTCGCGCACCACACCGATCCAGGCCCCCACTGGGACTGGAGCAGGTACGTGCAATACGTGCGGGCCTACCGCGCCGGACACGCGCCTCCGCCGCGCGCGTTGGACGTGGCGCTCACCGGGCCGGCACTCGGTGCGCACGTGACGGGCGTCGTGCCGCTCGTAGCGGACGTCGAAGGTGCGCCGACGCGCGTCGATTTCCTCGTCGACGGAGCCGTCCGCTTCACGGCGAGCGATGCGCCGTACTCCTATGACTGGGATACCTCGCTCGAGCAGAACGGCCGCCACGTGCTCGCCGCCCGCGCCGTTGATGCCTCCGGCCGGACCGCAATCTCCGCAACGGTCGTCAGCTCGGGGACTCCGCCCGCCCCGCCCCCGATCGTGGCGCTGCCCGAACTGCCACCGCTCACGGGCGTCGTGCCGATCCAGCCAGAGCTCTCGGGCGGCCCCGTGGCGCGCGTCGAGCTCTGGATCGACGGCGTTCTGACGCAAACCGCGACGGCGGCGCCGTGGGCGCTGACGTGGGACGTGACCGCCGAGACGCCAGGCGTTCACGTGCTCGCCGTGCGCGCGGTCGGCCCGAGGGGTAGGGCGACGGCGGCGATCGTGCCCGTCACGATCGAAGGAGCCCGTGGCTAGTCCTCTACGATGCGGTGGTGGCGACGACCGCGAAGCCCACGGCGCTCGACCCGCGCGACTTCCTTGCGATCGACGCGCTCCTCGACGACGAGGAGCGGGCGATCCGGGACACCGTCCGGCAGTTCGTCCGCGAGCGGATCCTGCCGGAGATCGGCGAGTGGTTCGAGCAGGGCATCCTGCCGGGCGAGCTCGCGAAGGAGGTCGGCCGTCTCGGCCTCTTCGGCATGCATCTCGACGGCTACGGCCTGCCTGGCGCAAGCGCAGTCGCGTACGGATTGACCTGCCTCGAGCTCGAGGCAGGGGACTCCGGCATCCGCTCGCTCGTGTCGGTGCAGGGGTCGCTTGCGATGTTCTCGATCTGGAAGTGGGGGTCCGAGGAGCAGAAGCAGCGCTGGCTTCCCGGCATGCACGAGGGCGAGCTCATCGGCTGCTTCGGCCTGACCGAGCCGGACGCGGGCTCCGACCCGGGCTCGATGCGGACGACGGCCCGCCGCGACGGCTGCGACTGGATCCTGAACGGCTCCAAGATGTGGATCACGAACGGGACGGTCGCCGACGTCGCGACCGTGTGGGCGCGCACCGAGGACGGCCAGATCAACGGCTTCCTCGTCGAGCGCGGCATGCCCGGTTTCGAGGCGCCCGAGATGAAGCACAAGCTCTCGCTCCGCGCGTCGGTGACATCGGAGCTCGTGCTGAAAGACGTTCGCGTACCGGAGGAGAACCGCTTCCCGGAGGTCTCGACGCTGCGCGGGCCGCTTTCGTGCCTGAACGAGGCGCGGTACGGGATCGTGTGGGGTGCGGTCGGCGCGGGGCGTGCCTGCTTCGAGGCGGCGCTCGACTACGCGAAGGAGCGAATGGTCTTCGGCAAGCCGATCGCCGGCTACCAGCTGACCCAGCAGAAGCTCGCGGAGATGGCACTCGAGATCAACCGCGCCACGCTCGTCGCGCTGCATCTCGGCCGCATGAAGGACGAGGGCACGCTGCGCCAGGAGCACGTGAGTCTCGGGAAGATGGGCAACGTCCGCGGCGCGCTCGAAGTCGCACGAAGCGCCCGCAGCGTGCTCGGCGGCAACGGGATCACGCTCGAGTACCCGGTGATCCGGCACATGAACAATCTCGAGTCCGTGCTCACGTACGAGGGAACGCACGAGGTGCACACCCTTGTCGTCGGCGGTGCACTCACGGGAGAGAACGCGTTCCGGAGCTAGACCCTAAGGCTGCGGCGCTCCTCACCGAGGGGCGCAACTTCGTGCACCTCGCGAGCGTGTTGCCGAGCGGCGCGCCGCACTCGATCCCGATCTGGGCGATCTACGAGAACGGCCGCATCGCCTTCTTCACGCAGCCCACCTCACGCAAGGCGCGCAACATCGCTCGTGACCCGCGCGTCGCGCTCTCGCTCGTCGACTCCACGAACCCGTACCGCAACGTGCAGATCCGCGGCCGCGTCGTCGAGACCGTGGAAGGCGACGCCGCCCTCGAGATCATCGACCGCATCTCGCACTACTACATCGGCGCGCCGTTCCCGATGCGGAGCGGCAACGTGTACTGGATCGAGCCCGAGCGGACGCACTTCGTCGAGCTCCCGTTCGACCATTACTAGTTGCGCGTCTCTCCATCCCAGTAGTCGACCGCGTCCTCGAGACGGAAGTAACGGCGCTCCCAAGGCGGCCCGGCGCCGAGCTTGCCGCTGTCGGGATAGAACGCGTCGCCGGGCCTTCGGGTCGAGAAGATCGCGATGCGTACGACGGCGTCGCTCCGGTTGTAGAAGGTGTGCGCACCCGCCTCGCCCTGCGGAAAGCCCACGACATCGCCCTCGCGCAACAGCCGCTCACCCTCGGGTGTCCGGAGCGTCGGCGCGCCCCGTACCACGACGGCCCACTCCTCGTTCGCCAGGTGCCAGTGGTACGGCCAGAGCTGCTCGCCCGGAGGAAGCTCGTAGACCGAGCATCCGATCTGGTCTCCGCCGACCTCGGGGCGCACGGGGACGTACGCGTGCGCGAACCCCTCCGGGTGATCCTGCTTCTCGACCGCACAGTCGCGCAGGTTCACGGGATGTCCGTCTGCAACTGCACTCGACGGCCGTCGTCGCGGCTCCACCCCGCGACCACGCCGACCTCGTTCGTGTCGGGATAGACGCAGACCTCGGGATCGGACGCGGTCGAGAACATCACGAGGCGCACGGGTTCTGAGCTGTCGTTCCGGAGCTGGTGCGCACCCCTCTCGCCGGCGGGAAACGCAGCGACGTCCCACGGCGCGAGGACACGTTCGCCCACTGGTGTCCGCGCCGTCGGCGTGCCGCTGACGACGAGCGCCCACTCCTCTTCGCCGAAGTGCCAGTGGTATGGGCACACGGACTCGCCGGGTGCGAGCTCGTACAGCGTTCCGCCCCAAAGCGTTCCGCCGAGCGACTCGCCGAAGCGCTGCGGCGCGTCGTCGAGCAGGTTCAAAAGCCGGGTCCCCCGGGCGGCGGCAGCGGGCTCGTCGGCAGCCCTTCTTGCGCCCCTTCGTTGTACGCCGACGGCGCGACGTCGTTCGGCCCCTCGGGATAGAAGAGGCTCGCGAGCTTCTGGATCTGGAAGCGCCCGGGGCCGAGCTCGAACTGCCCGCCGCCGTACATCCGGATGCCGCGCTTCTCGCACTGCTCGATGCAGTCGAGGAGCTTGGCGAGGGTTCCGAACCGCGACGGCTTGATGTTCAGCCAGCGCGGCTCGACGGGCAAGCTGCCGACGTCGCTCCACGCGTGGATCGGCGCGTCGAAGCTCAGCCGCTCCTCGGCGCCCCGCAGCGCCTCACGGCACTCGCCCTCGAGCCATGGGTCCTCGAGCACGACGTCCGGGAATGCCTCGGCGACTGCGCGGTAGAGATCCGGGTCGGGATCGAGGTCGACGCTCGTCCCGCGGTAGTACGCCTTCAGGTCGAGCACGCGGACGCGGTCGGCCGCGGCGAGCTGCTCCATGAGCTCCGGCGTCCAGTCGGCGTCGACGTCGAGCTTGAACTCGAGGTTCGCGTCGAGTGTGCGATAGGGCGCTATGTCGGTGCGCGTCGAGGCGACGAAGCGAACGGGCCGGAACTCCCGCTCGAGCGCCTCACCCAGCGAGCGGCCTGCCTGGCGCAGTCCCAGGTCGAGCGCAGCACTCTCGAATGCCCACCGGCGGTAATCGACCGACGCCGGCATCTCCGGCTCGTCCCCCCAGAGATCGAGCTCGTCGACCCGCCGCGCGTACTCGCCGAGCGTCCACGTGCCCGCCAGCATCTCGTCAGCAGGGAAACCGGCGTGGTCGGCAGCGGTGTACGTCACGTCCTCGCCCCGACCGGTCTCGCCGTCGCCGTGGAGGACGACGGTGGTCGTCACACGTGTGAACTCGGGAGAGACGACGAGCTCGCGGCGCTCGACCGAGTAGCCGTCGATCCCGACCCGGAGCTCGGCGAGCGATTGCCAGAGAGACGACGGCATACTCCGAGCATATGAGGCGCGCACTCGTCGCCGCTCTTGTAGCCGCCTGCGCGTGCGGATCCGCGGTCGCGGCACCTCCCCGCGCGGGCGTGCTCGTACCGGGCCGGGCGCTCGGCGGCGTGCACCTGCGCGATACCGCGGAGCAGGTGCGTACGCGTCTCGGGCACGACTACGGCGTCTGCCGCGGCTGCGCGACGACGACGTGGTACTTCACCTACAAGCCGTTCACGCAGAAGGGACTCGCGGTCGAGCTCACGAGAGGCCGCGTATCCGCCGTGTACACCGTGTGGCAGCCCGACGGGTGGCACGCGCCCAGAGGGCTGCGGCTCGGCACGGTCGAGGAGCAGGTGAACGCGCTCGCCGGCCCACTCGTGCCGCTCGTGTGCTCGGGGTACGACGCCCTGACGCGCGACGACGGCGCGGTCCGGACGTCGTACTACATCCTCGACGGCAAGCTCTGGGGATTCGGCCTCCTCCCGCGGAGCGCGAATCCGTGCCGGTGATCGAGCTCCCCGACGTCGAGGCAGCCGCAGCGCGGCTCGACGGCGTGGCGCACCGGACTCCCGTTCTCACCTCGCGAACCCTCGACGCGATGGCCGGAGCGTCCGTCTACCTCAAGGCCGAGAGCTTCCAGCGCGGCGGTGCCTTCAAGTTCCGCGGCGCGTACAACAAGATCGCGTCGCTCCCGGGCGATGTGCGGAGCCGCGGGGTTCTCGCCTACTCGTCGGGAAACCACGCGCAGGCCGTCGCAATCGCGGCGACGCTTCTCGGTACCCGCGCGACGATCGTCATGCCGGAGGATGCCCCGCCCGCGAAGCTCGATGCGACGCGCGGCTACGGCGCCGAGGTCATCCTCTACGACCGCTGGCGCGAGGATCGCGAGGAGATCGGCTCGCGTTTGTCGGCCGAACGAGGCGTCGAGCTCATACGCCCGTACGACGACCCGCTCGTGATGGCAGGACAGGGGACGGTCGCACTCGAGCTGCTCGCCGACGCGCCCGATCTCGACCTGATCGTGACGCCGGTCGGCGGCGGCGGGCTGATCGCGGGCTGCGCGACGGTCGCGAAGACGAGGGGGGTTCGCGTCATCGGCGTGGAGCCCGAGGCCGGGAACGACACGGCACGCTCGCTCGCGGCCGGGGAGCGCGTGGAGCTCGGTATCCCCCACACGATCGCAGACGGGCTGCAGGCACCCGCTCCGGGCGAGCTGACCTTCGCGGTGAACCGAGAGCGCGTCGACGAGGTTGTGACGGTGAGTGACGCAGAGATCGTCGACGCGATGGCGTTCCTCTTCGATCGAATGAAGCTCGTCGTCGAGCCGAGCGGCGCAGTGGGCGTCGCGGCGCTCCTCGCGGCGCGGATCGCCGGCGAGCGGATCGGGATCGTCCTATCGGGCGGGAACGTCGGCGCGGCGCGCTTCGCCGAGCTCGTGCGCCCCCGCTGAGAGACCCCCGACGAGGATGTCGACGACGTGGCGCTCCGCCGCGGAGACGACGCTTTCGTCCGCCTCGAGGCGCCCGAGCACCCATGCGCTCAGAAGCTCGTCGATGCCACCGTAGAACACGATCGCGGCGGTTCCGGCATCGAGGTCGGCGCGGAACTCGCCCGTCTGCCGGCCGTGCTCGATGATGCGGCGGATCGCGCCGATCGGCCGCACGAGCTCCTCGACGCGGGAGGCAAGCTCGGGGGAACGGGCGATCTCACGGATGACGACGCAGACGACGTCGGGCTCCGTCAGCCAGCCCCGGAGAAGGATCGCGGCGACGCTCCGCAGCTGCTCTACCGCCGGCTCGTCGCTCCGCTCGACCTCGTGCAGGCGGTCGAGGAGCGCGGTCCAGTGCTCGCGGAAGATCGTGTCGAGCACCTCGTCCTTCGAGGAGAAGTAGTGATAGAGGAGGCCGTGCGCGACGCCCGCCTCTTCTGCGATGTCGCCCACGCGTGAGGTATGGAAGCCCTTCCGCGCGAACACGCCGGCGGCCGCGTCGAGGATCAGACGCCGCTTCTCCTCCGCCAGGGTCGAGCGCTCCGCCAAGGCCGTCGCAGGGTAGTGGTAGGTTCGGCGCGGATGCAAGCGCTCGGGGGGAGCCTCGTCATCGATCTCACGCGCTACCTGCCGGGTGCCTTTGCCTCGCGGGAGCTGCTCCGCCTCGGAGCGCGGGTCGTGCGGATCGAGCAGCCGGGCGGAGACCCGATGCGCGCGACGGCGCCCGAGTGGCATGACGACCTGAACGCGGGCAAGGAGTCGGTCGTGTGCGACCTGCCGGCGGACGCGCCGTTCGCGCAGGCACTCCTCGCACGGGCCGACGTCGTCCTCGAATCGTTTCGCCCCGGCGTCGCGGCGCGTCTCGGCGTCGGCCCCGAGGATGCGCCCGCAAGCGTCGTCTACTGCTCGATCACGGGCTTTGGGCCCGGCGAGCGGCGAGCGGGCCACGACCTGAACTATCTCGGCTGGGCGGGCGTGCTCCACTCGACTGCGCCGGCGCTTCCCCCGGTCCAGGCGGCCGACCTCGCCGCGGGCGCGCTCGGCGCCGTCACCGAGGTGCTCGCGGCGCTGCTCGCCCGCGAGCGGACGGGGGAGGGAGCGCGCATCGTCGTGTCGATGACCCACGGGGCGCACAGGCTCGTGTCGCGGTCGCCGATCCTCACGCAGGGGTACGCCTGCTACTCGGTCTACGAGACGAAGGACGGACGCATGCTCACGGTCGCGGCGCTCGAGCCGAAGTTCTTCGCCCGCCTCTGCGAGCTTCTCGGATGCTCCGACCTCGCGAGGCTGCAGTACGACGACGAGCAGGCGCCGCTTCGCGACGAGCTCGGCAGCGTGTTCGCGACGCGCACGCTTGCCGAGTGGCTCGACCGCTTCGACGGCGAGGACGTGTGCGTCGGCCCGGTCGCGACCGTCGCCGAGGCGTCGCGCGAGTTCGGCGAGCCGGTGGGTCTCGCGCCTGTCCTCGGCGAGCATACGGAGGACTGGCGCAGGGAACTCGCCGCGTGATCACAGCGGACGCCACACCGAAGCCGGAGCCCCGTGACATGCGCATGCTCGTCTCCGTCGGGAGCTCCGTGCGCGCGCAGACGCCCGCGGGAACGCGCAGCGTCCTCCTCGAAGGCGCACGCGACGCGGCGTACTCGCCGGACGGCACGCTCGTCGCCTTCACGCGACAGGGCGACCTCTGGCTCGCGAATGCCGACGGGAGCGGCGAGCGACGGCTCGCCTCGACGCCAGAAGTCGACGAGGGCAAGCCTTCGTGGCTCCCGACCGGACAGGCAATCGTGTACACGGCAGACCAGAACGACCGGCGGCAGATCCGCGTCTACCAGCTGCCGACTGGGCCCTCGAAGCGGCTCGCCGCGAGTAGCGACGAGGAATACGACGCCGCGGTCTCGAGGCAGGGACGGCTCGCGTTCGTCTCCACACGGAGCGGCGTGCCGGCGGTCTACGTCGCCCAGGCGAACGGGTTCGGTGCGACGCCGTTCGACACGACGCCGCCCGCGACGCCGTTCACCGACATCCATGAGGTCGCGTGGTCGCCGGACGGGACGAAGCTCGCGTACAGCGCCGACCAGGAGGACGCAACGCGCGTGATCGTCGTCGACGACGGCACGACGCAGACGCTGCTTCCGCTCGGCGAGAGCCCGGTATGGTCGCCGACAGGGACGAGGATCGCGTTCGGGAGCGAGACCGGCCTCGTCTCCGTCGCGCTCGACGGGACGGGTGTCCGGACCCTCGGCGCAGGCACGCCGCTCGACTGGGAGATCGTGCCGGTCGGGTCGCCGAAGTTCCCGAACCTCGTGCAGCGGCCGCCGAGCGGGCTCGTTCTGGCCGGCTTCCGCGGGCACTGGAGCATCGGCTTCACGTCGATGGTCGACAATCGCGGCCCCGGCATCGTGTGGATCAAGGGCACGCGAAAGCCGGGAGCGCGTGTCATGCAGGTGCGGCAGCTCATCCAGCTGGGCTCCGGCGGCGCACGGGTGGATCCCTCGTCAGGCGAGCTGCACTACGTCGTTGCGCCGCCCCACTACCACTGGCACTTCCTCGGCTTCGACCACTTCGAGCTTCGCTCGGCGAAGGACTTCGCGCTGCGCGTGCGCGACTACAAGAGCGGCTTCTGCATCGCCGACCACTGGGGCCACGCAATCGGCGTCCCGCACGGCCCGCCGCGCTTCCTCGGCAACTGCGAGCAGTTCGACCCGCGTGCGCGTTTCGTCGAGGAGGGCTCATCCGTCGGATACAGCGACCGCTACCCCGCGTTCTTCCACGGGCAGCAGCTGAGCATCACGCGCCTCCCGGCCGGGCTGTACTGGCTCGTGCACCGGGCGAACGAGGACTTCCACCTGCGCGAGTCGCGCTACGACGACGACGCCGCCTCGCTCCTCATCCGGCTGACGTGGCGCGCAGGCACGCCGACCGTCGCGACGGTGCGGACCTGCCTGCGCGAGCGCTGTTGAGCGCGGTACCCGAAAACCGGTGACAGGCACGGGTTACGACTTCGTCACGAACAATCCACAGGCGTAGGCCTTCAGCGCGCTGAGATGAGCCGGCCCCGGCGCAAACTCCAAACCGGTGACTGTCACCGGTTTAGGCTTCCTTCTCGTCGTCGCCGGCGATGCGGCCGAGCGCACGCTGGAACTCGGCCGGGATGATCCAGACCTTGTTCGACTCGCCCTGCGCGATCTGCGGTAGCGCCTGCACGTACTGGTAGGCGAGAAGCTGCGGGTCGGGGTTCCCCTCGTGGATTGCCTTGAAGACCGTGTCGATCGCCTTCGCCTGACCCTCGGCCTCCAGGATCATCGCCTCCCGCTTTCCCTGCGCGCGCAGGACCGCCGCCTGCTGCTCGCCCTCGGCGGTGAGGATCGCCGCCTGCTTCTGACCCTCCGCCTGCAGGATCGCGGCGCGCTTCTCCCGGTCTGCCCGCATCTGCTTCTCCATCGTGTCCTTGATCGAGCTCGGCGGGTCGATCGCCTTCAGCTCGACGCGGTTCACCCGGATCCCCCACTTGCCGGTCGCCTCATCGAGGACGCCGCGCAGCTCGCCGTTGATCTCGTCGCGCGAGGTCAGCGTCCGCTCGAGCGCGAGGCCGCCGATCACGTTCCGGAGCGTGGTCACGGTCAGCTGCTCGATCGCCTGGATGTAGTTCGCGATCTCGTATGACGCAGACTTCGCGTCGGTGACCTGGAAGTAGATGACGGTGTCGATGCTGACGACGAGGTTGTCCTCGGTGATCACCGGTTGCGGCGGGAACGAGACGACCTGCTCGCGCAGGTCGATCGTGGGGCGGAGCCGGTCGATGAACGGCACGACGAGCGCGAGCCCCGGCGTGAGCGTGCGGTGATAGCGGCCGAGCCGCTCGACCACCCTCGCGTTCGCCTGCGGCACGATCCGTACCGTCCGGGCGAGCGCGAGCAGCACGAACGCAACGACTGCCAGCGCGACGATGAGGGGAACCATGCGAGCTCCTTTATTCGTATACGAGCGCCGTCGCGCCCTCGATTTTCATCACTTCCACCCGCGTTCCGGGCTCGATCACCTGGTCCGACATGAATGCACGCGCCGACCATTCCTCGCCGCCGATGCGCACTCGCCCGCCGTGATCGTCGACGCGCTGGATCACAACCGCGTGCGCCCCCTCGAGTGCCGCTGTGCCCGTGCGGATCGCGGCCGGCATGTGCAGGTGCCTTCGCGCGAGCGGCCGTAGCACCGCAAGCGACGCAGCAGAGACCGCCGCGAACACGATCAGCTGCAGCCATACGCCGGCGCCGACTGCGGCGACGACCGCGGCAACGCCCGCGCCGAGCGCGACCGGGCCGAGGAAGAAGAGACCGGGCGTGAGGATCTCCCCTACCGCAAGCAGGACAGCCGCTACGACCCACACGAGCCATGCCACGACTTAGATCCTAGATACGCCCAGGGCTGCCGGAAGCGCGTAGAGGTCGTCGAGCCGCGGGTCATAGTCGACTCCGAGCCCCAACCGGTCGACGAGCACCGCCTGCATGCCGAGCGCACGTGCGCCCTCGATGTCGTCCTCGAGCGTGTCGCCGACCATCGCTGCCTCCTGCGGCTCGACGTCCAGCAGATCGAGCACTGCACGGAAGATCGACGCGTGCGGCTTCGTCTTCCCGTGATGGAACGAGCTGATCCCTGCGTCGATCTCGAGTGCGTGATGCCGTGCGAACTCCCGCACGTCGCGAGCGGAGTTCGACACGAGCCCGAGCTTGAGACCCGCCGCACGCAGCTCCTCGAGAACCGGCAGCACATCCTCATAGAGCTCGAAGTTCTCGTGGAGCGCCCACCGGCTCGTGAGCTCGACGGCGACATCGTGCGCAGTCTCCACGTCGCCGCCCATGCCGCGGACGATCCGCTCGGTGAACGCGATCCAGATCTCCTCGTCGTGGTCGAGCTCGGGATGGCGCTTGAGCGCGACGAGGGCGCCGTCGCGGGCCGACTCGTAGCGGGCGGCGTCCAGCGTCAGCCCGTGCCGTGCGCCGCAGCGGACATATCCCTCGGGCATCAGCTCCGGGCCCGGCTTGGCGAGCGTGAAGTCGACGTCGAAGAGAACGGCTTTCAGCGCAGCCACTCGACGACCTCGAGGTGCGACTCGATGCGGTTGCCCTCCGACCAGGCGAGCGTCTGCACGATCGTCCACCCGCGTGCGCGCTCGCGGTCGAGCTCGAGCTCGTCACAGAGGCGGTCGAGCCGGTAGAGCACGTCGCGCTTCGAATGGCCGAGCTCCCCGGAGCGAACGATCGGTGCGACCGAGAACTCCCGCTCGGCGGCGAGCGGCTTCGGGTCGATGACGAGCCACGCCTCGCGTGCCGCGCTGACGACGTTGTCGCCGTGCAGGTCCTGATGGACGAGCACCTGCGCGCCCTGCGAGGACGCGAGCTCCCGGGCGAGGCCGGCGGTGCCGGCGTCGAGCCCGCGCTCGATCCACCGCTCCACCTCGTCGGCAAGCGTATGAAAGCCCTCGGCGCTCTTCCAGAGCCGCGGCAGCAACTCGATGAGCACGCCGAGCGCGCGCTGACCACCGGCGGAAGAGAGGAACTCACCGGGCTCGCACCGCTCGAGCAGGAGCGCGCAGCGCTCGTCGTCGCGGTCGAGCAGATGGATCGCGCCGTCCCCGCCCCACCGCTCGAGCGCGTCGGCCTCCTGCAACGACTCGTGGTCGGGGAAGAACACCTTCAGCACAGCCGGCGTCCCGTCCGCAGTCGTTGCGCGGACGACGTGGCCGCAGAAGCCGGGCACGTACGGCTCGCCGAGCTGCAGTTCCCAGTCCCGCGCGACCTCCTCGGCGAGGCGCTCCGCGCTCTCGCGCCACTGCGCAATCGCTAGGAGCGTGCCGTCGGCCACCGGTACGGGTCATCGGGCATGCTTCGAGGATAGTGCGGAGCCCGGAGCAGATCATGCGTGAGGCGAGGACGATTGCGGTTGTCGGCGCGTCACCGGACCCGGGCCGCACTTCGCACCGGGTCATGCGGTATCTGCAGGGCGCCGGCTACCGCTGCATCCCGGTGAACCCGAACGCAGGCGAAGTGCTCGGCGAGCGCTGCTACCCGGCGCTCGGCGACGTGCCGGAGCCCGTGGACTTCGTGGACGTGTTCCGCCGGCCCGAGTACTGCGCGGCGGTGGCCGAGGACGCGGTCGCGATCGGGACGAGGGCCCTGTGGCTCCAGCTGGGCGTGCGGAGCGCCGATGCGCGGCGAATCGCGGTCGACGCGGGTCTCGACTACGTCGAGGACGCCTGCACGCTCGTCGTCCATCGGCGCCTTCCCTGAGGCTCGGCTACCCTTAGCGCTCGCTCGGGGTGTGGCGCAGCCTGGTAGCGCGCTCCGTTCGGGTCGGAGAGGTCCCCAGTTCGAATCTGGGCACCCCGATAACCGGGCGAAAGGCTTGCGCCTTTCGCCCGGGTTTCTTGCCTCGCGTGGCGGATGGTGATGTGGCTACGAGAGCGCAGCGCAGACGTCGAAGGGCTTGTTGTCTGTCGTGCTGACGAGCGTCAGGAGCCCAAACGTGTTGAACGAGAGGACCGTGTGGCCGGTGTAGATGTACGTGGCCGGACCCCTCGCGTTGAACGGGGCGATGAAAGCAATGAGGGCCGAGCCTCCGAGGTTCGCGTCGAGCGAGAAGTCCGCATGATTGATCAGCGTGGCCGGACCGGAGACGTTGACGATGATCGACTTCCCCGTATCGACGTTCGTCAACTGCAACGTCAAGGTGCCGTTGACGAGTTGCCGGGTGTCGCCGTTCGCGTCGGTCGGGTACAGCTTGATGTACTGGTTGTTCGACACGGGCGTCCCGGCGAGCTCGAATCGGCACGCGGAGCCGGCAGAGAAGTCGAACGCCTGCTGCCAGTCCGGGATCGCGAATCTCGCGGGCTTGCCGTCCGCCGCCGACGCTGCGGTTGCCCCTAGCTGAGTAGCCGCGAAGAGCGAAGCACTGACCACGGCGACCACGCAAAGACGCCGCACCGAACGGCTCATGCAACGAATCATGTTGTACCGCCTCTCGTGGAGTGGGCCCGGCCGAAACGCTCGACGAGCGTCTCCCTCCCAAGCACGGCGCGCCGTGACGACCCTATAACACCGTGGGCGACCTAACCAAAGCCGTAGACACCTGCGAAGCGTTCTGCGAGCAGACGTACGAGCACGGAAGCCGGGAGGCCGACGACGTTCAGGTAGTCGCCCTCCACCCGCTCGACGAGTGCGGCGCCGCGCCCCTGGATCGCGTAGCCGCCTGCGCGCCCTTCCCACTCGCCGCTCGCGGTGTACCAGGCGAGATCGCGCGGCGTCAACGGGCGGAACGTGACGAGCGTCGCGGCGAACTCGACGTGCTCCCAGCCGGGCGTCACGAGTGCAAGGCCCGAGACGACGGCATGCGTACGACCCGCAAGCTCCTCGAGCATGCGTTCCGCGTCCGCAACGCCGTCGGGCTTCGCGTAGATGCGGCCTTCGAGGACGACTGTGGTGTCGACGCCGAGCACCGGCCGGTCACCCGCGTCGTCCGCGACCGAGCGCGCCTTCGCGAGCGCGTGGTCGCGTACGAGCTGGGACGCGTCGGCCTCCGGCGGATCGTGCTCCACATAGCGCGGCGCGACGACGTCGAAGGGGATGTGCAGCTGCTCGAGGATCTTCCGCCGCTGTGGCGACGTGGACGCAAGCAGAAGCGGCGGTGCAGGAGCTGCGCTCATGCGATTTCCGCGACGCCGAACTCCGAGAGCACCGCTTCCGCATCCGGCGGCAGATCACGCGCCTGAAAGACGACGCGCAGGTGCACACGCTCGGCAGTGTTGCGAAGCGCGGCGACGAGCGGCGCGAGCTGGGGCGGTTCATCGGCCAGGAGCTTGTCGGTGTCGAGCACGAGCAGAACGAGCGGTCGGTCTGCCCGTGTGGCGACGAGGGCATCGAACGAGTCGAGCTCGACCTCGAGCGCGCGCCCGATCTCTGCAAGTGCATCGGCCGCTGTGCGGGCCGCGCTCCCTGCGACGAAGCGGACGTCGATCTCGTCGTCATTCGCCTCTCCGCGCATGAGCCAGGGGCCTGTGGAGCCGGACCGAAGCCGAAGCGCCCACGGGCCTTCGAGCACCTCGCGCCAGGAGGGAAGCCGGATCACCGGCATCAGCGTTTGCGCGCCACCCAGATCTCCTCCGCCGGCCACTTGCGCGCCCACTCGACCGTGACGTAGTCGTAGTAGCCGGGTGACCCTGCCTCCGCGTGCGGCTCGAGCTCGATCAGATCCTCGATCTCGAAGCCGTGTGCGCGCAGGAGCCGGATCCAGTCGCCGTGCGCAAGGTGGAATTCCGTCCCGACCTCTCCGGGCCACTGCATCCTGTACATGCCGAACTGCGACCGCTGCAGCTGCTCCGCCTGCGAGCCGATGGGCGGCGCGGTCAGGTACGCGAGCACCGAGTTCGTCAGGAACACGAGCCTGCCGCCGTCACGCAGCAGGCGCGCAGCCTCGGGAATCCACCTCGCCGGGTCGGCCCAGAGCGACGCGCCGTACTCGGAGAGCGCGAGGTCGAACGAGGCGTCCGGCAAAGGCACCGACTCGCCCGGCGCCTCGACGAGCGGGAACTCGATGCCCGTCTCGGCCATCATCCGGCGCGCCGTCGCGAGCTGAGCCGGCGTCGGGTCGACCCCGATCGGACGCGCGCCTCGCTTCGCAAGCCACGCGGAGAAGTACGCGGTGCCGCACCCGAGCTCCACGACGTCCAGCCCCGCGACGTCGCCGATCACGTTGACCTGCGACTCGGGGATCGAGAACACGCCCCAGAAGACCTCGGGCGAGTCCCAGTGGCGGCGCGCGGAGGGATCCGTGAACTCGGCGTTCGCCTTCGTCCACGTCTCGATATTTCCAGCTAGCGAATCAGGTGAGCTCATCGGCGGAGAACCAGAGCGCGATCTCGCGCTCTGCGGACTCCGGCGAGTCGGAGCCGTGGACGAGATTGTCCGGCATCGACATCGCGAGGTCGCCGCGAATCGTCCCCGGCTCGGCGTTCGCGGGATTCGTCGCACCGATGGTCTTGCGCATCGTCGCGATCGCGCCCTCGCCTTCGACGACGAGCGCCCACGTCGGCCCGGAGGTGATGAACTCGACGAGCTCGCCGAAGAACGGCTTCTCGCGGTGCTCGCCGTAGTGCGTCTCCCCGAGGTCGCGGCTCGCCGTCAGCAGCTTCCCCGCGCGGATCGTGAAGCCGCGCGCCTCGATGCGGCCGAGGATCTCGGCGGCAAGCCGGCGCTGCACGGCGTCCGGCTTGATCAGGATGAGGGTCTGCTCGACGGCCATCGGCCGGGCAGGATAACTATTCCGCGCGTCTGCGACGCCGGGGCGCGAGCGTCGGCATCGCGACGGCGGTCGGCTCGACCGGCGTCTCGCAGTACGGGCACACCTGCCAGAGGGCCTCGAGCGGCTGCTTGCAGGTCGTGCACGCCTGCTTCAGCTTCGTCGTGCAGATCGGGCAGACGAGAAACGACGAGTCGACCTCCGAGCGGCAGACGGGGCAGTGCAGGTCGCGCTTGGCGAGCCTGTCCTCCATCGCCTTGATCTCGAGCTCCCGCTCGCGCACGTCCTCGAGGTACTCGGGCGGCCTGAAGAGCATGTAGATGAACGGGCCGAAGTACGGGACGACGACGCCGACGAGGACGGACATCCCTACGAGCCACGGGTCCTCGATCCGGCGCTTCGCGTCCTTGTAGATCCAGTAGAGGCTCGCGAACCAGATGACTGCGGCAAAGAAAAGCCCGAGGTTCCGGATCACGAGCCACGTGCCGGAGCTGAAGAACGCAGTCGCGAGGGTCACAGGAGGATTCTGCCTATGAAATAGCCGGCGGCGAACGCGCCGCCGACGATCACGACCAGAAGAACGGCTGCGAAGGCAAAAACGGTGAGCTTTTCGCCGACGCTATGGGTTTGTGCTGCTGCCACTGAGCTCGGAGAGAAGATAGAGGGAGCCCGTGACGACAACGGCGCCAGACGGGCCCGCCAGCGTACGCGCGCGGCGGCGGGCTTCGTGAGGGTCGGCGACGGGCTCGGCATGCTGGAAGTACGGTTCGGCGCGGGCCGCGAGGTCCCCTGCCCGCAAGGAGCGCGCATTCGAGGACTCCGTCGCGACGATCGTCGGGCCGAGGACGGACAGGGCGCGAAGCATCAGCTCCGGTCGCTTGTCCTCGAGGATCGAGGCGAGGACGACCCAGTCGTCCCGCGCCGGGAGCCGCGGCAGGAGATAGCCGATGCCGGCGAGATTGTGGGCGCCGTCCCAGATCTCGAGCGGTGCCTCGCCGCGGCGCTCGAGCCGGCCGGGCAACTCGACGTCCTCGGCGGCGTGCGGGTCGACGTCCGCCCCGAGATACGCCTCGGCCGCCGCGGCGGCGAGGGCGAGGTTGCTCGCCGCCGAGATGACGACCTCCGCCGCGCCGTTCGTACGCGCAAGCTCCTCCCATTCGCCCTGCCCGAGCACGACCGTCGAGCCCGGCTGCACGACTGCGAGCTTCTCGGCCGCGATCTGCTCACGGGTCTCCCCGAGCACGTCCATGTGATCGAGAGCGACGTTCGTAAGCACGACGACGCGCGTCCGCAAGACGTTCGTTGCGTCGTGGCGGCCGCCGAGCCCCGCCTCGACCACGGCGACGTCGACCTCCGCGTGCGCGAACTCGGTGAGCGCGGCGGCGGTCAGGATCTCGAACTGCGTTGCGTCGCCCGCGTGCGGCCGCACGCGCGCAATCGCGCGCTCGAAATCTGCGTCGTCGCCGTTCACTCGGATGCGCTCACTCCAGTCGCGGACGTGCGGTGAGAGATACGTTCCGACGCGCAGCCCGGCGTCGGCGATCAGTGCCTCGATCATGCGCGCCGTCGTCGACTTGCCGTTCGTGCCGACGACATGGATTGCCTGATATCGCGTCTCCGGATTTCCGAGCCGCTCGAGCAGCGCGTGGATGCGGTCGAGCCCGAAGCCCTCCTTGGGCCACGGGCTCAGTGCCCCGACCCAGCTAGTTGCGGATTGCGTCGAGCTCACGGCGGTACCGCTCGAGCTTCTCGCGCTCGGCCTCGACGACGTGGGCCGGCGCCCGGGCCGTGAACGACTCGTTCGCGAGCATGCCCTCGGCGCGCTTGATCTCGCCTTCGAGCCTCGCGATCTCCGCGTCCGCATTCCCGCCGTTCTGCTTCGCGCGCTCGGGCTTCACGACGGCGTCGAAGATCCGTTTCTCGTCGCCTTCGAGCGGTGTCAGCACGCCGCTACGGCGGAAGCGCTCCGCGGCCTCCTGCACGCGGACAAGCGCGTCGGCCTCGGCGCCGTACCCGTCGTCTGCCTCGGGCCACTGCGAGACGATGAGACGCGCCTCGCGCTTCGGCAAGTTCGTCCAGATCTCCTCGGTCACGTGCGGCATCACCGGGTGCAGCAGCTTCAGCAGGCGCTCGAGTGCCGCGAACGCGGTGGCCTTCACGCCGGCGTCGCCCGTCTCGAGCCGTGGCTTGATCGACTCGAGGTACCAGTCGCAGAAGTCGTCGAAGGTCAGGTGGTACAGGCGATCGACTGCGTGCGAGAAGTCGTACGACGCGAAGTCGCGCTCCACCTCCGCCCGCGTCGCGTCGATGCGGGCGAGGATCCACCGCTCCTCGAGGGACGATGGACGCGCCTCGACGGCGTCTCCGGCGTTCATGAGCAGCAGACGGCTCGCGTTCCAGAGCTTGTTCGCGAGCTTGCGGCCTTCCTCGACCGCGCCGATCGACCAGCGCACGTCCTGTGTGCTCGACATCTTCAGCAGGCCATAACGCGTCGCGTCTGCGCCGTGTGCCGCGATGATCTCGAGCGGGTCGATGCCCGTTCCGAGCGATTTCGACATGCGGCGCCCGTCCGGAGCCAGAATCGTCGAGTTGATGATCACGTCGCTGAACGGGATCTCGCCGAGCAGCTCGAGACCGGACATGATCATCCGGTTCTCCCAAAGGAAGATGATCTCGCGCGCCGTGACGTTGACGTCGCCCGGGTAGTAGCGGCGAAGCTCCGGGGTCTCGTCGGGCCAGCCGAGCGTCGCGAACGGCCAGAGCGCCGCCGAGAACCACGTGTCGAGGACGTCCTCGTCACGGCGGAGCTCGGTGCTGCCGCACTCTGCGCACGCCTCGGGCTCGGTCTCGACGCACGTGACGTGGCCGTCGCCGCAGTACCAGATCGGGAAGCTGGTGCCCCCACCAGAGCTGGCGTGACACGTTCCACGGCCGGATGGCCTTCAGCCAGTCGAGCGCGACCTTGTTGTGCACGGGCGGGTGGAACGTCACGCGGCCCGACTCGATCGCCTCGATCGCCGGCGCGGCCATCTGCCCCATCTCGCACCACCACTGCAGCGAGACGAGCGGCTGAATCCTCGTTCCCGACCGCTCGCAATGGCCCACCGAATGCCGGTAGCTCTCTCGCTTCTCGAGCAGCCCTTCCTCGCGCAGCCACTCGACGACGTAGTCCGCCGCCTCCTCCTCGGTCAGGCCCACGAGCAGATCGGGCACGTCGCCCGTCATCCGCCCGTCGAAGCCGATCACCGTCAGCTCGGGGAGGCCGTGGTCACGGCCGATCTCGAAGTCGGTCGGATCGTGACCCGGCGTAATCTTGAGCGCTCCGGTCCCGAACGCGGGGTCGACACGCTCGTCCGCGATCACGGGCACCGCCCGGTTCACGACAGGGACGAGCACGTCCTTGCCGATCAGGCTCGTGTAGCGATCGTCGTCGGGATGCACCGCCACTGCGACGTCGGCGAGGATCGTCGCGGGGCGCACGGTTGCGATCGTGACCGAGCCCTCGCCGTTCGCGAGCGGGTACCGCGCGTAGGTCAGCGCATCGTCGACGTCGATGTGCTCGACCTCGAGATCCGAGATCGAGGTTCGGCAGTCGCTGCACCAGTTGATGATCCGGTTGTCGCGGAACATCCAGCCGCGGCCGTACAGGTGCACGAAGAAGCGCATGACCGCGCGGATGTAGTCGTCATCCATCGTGAAGCGCTCGCGCTCGTAGTCGAGGGAGAACCCGAGCCGGCGAAACTGGCTCATGATCACGCCGCCGTATTCGTGCAGCCACTCCCAGACGCGCGCGACGAATGCCTCGCGGCCGAGGTCTTGGCGCGATGTCCCCTGCCGGCGGAGCTCCTTCTCGACGACCGCCTGCGTGGCGATGCCCGCATGGTCGAAGCCGGGCTGCCAGAGCGCGTTGTAGCCCTGCATCCGTTTCCAGCGGACGAGCGCATCCTGGATCGACCCGTTCAGCGCGTGCCCCATGTGCAGCGCGCCCGTCACGTTCGGCGGCGGCACAGCGATGACGAACGTCTCGCCCGGGGCGTCGACGTCCGCGCGGTAGAGGCGCTCTGCCTCCCACGTCTGCTGCCAGCGCTCTTCGACGCCGTGGGGCTTGTACAGGGGATCCATCAGCGGCCGATCCTACTCAGGCGAAGGCTGCCGACCGTGCGCTCGGAGAGGCGGAAGCGGATGTCGTCAGGCAGCGACTATGCGCGGAATCATAGCTGCGAGGATCCGGGGATGCTCGACCTCGACCGCGTTCGTGCCGACACACCCGGCTGCCGCGACCGCGTCTTCCTCGACAGCGCGGGCTCGTCGCTCCCGCCGCAGCAGGTGCTCGACACGGTGATCGGGCATCTTCGCAGGGAGGCGGAAGTCGGCGGCTACGTGGCCGCCGATGAGCGGGCGGCCGACCTCGAAGGGCTTCGCGCCTCGCTGGGGCGCCTGCTCCGGTGCCCGCCCGACGCACTCGCGATCCTCGACAGCGCGACCCGCGCGTGGACGCAGTTCTTCTACGCCGTACCGCTCGAGGCGGGGGACCGCATCCTGCTGACCCGGGCGGAGTACGCGAGCAACGCGATTGCCGCGCTCCAGCGCGCGCGTGTGCACGACGCCGTCGTGGAGATCGTCCCGTCCGACGACACGGGCGCGCTCGACCTCGACGCGCTCCGCTCGATGCTCGACGAGCGCGTCCGCATCGTCTCGCTCGTGCACGTGCCGACGAACGGTGGGCTCGTGAACCCTGTCGCCGAGGCGACCGCGCTTGCCCGCGAGGCGGGGGCGCTCGTGTTGCTCGACGCGTGCCAGTCGGTCGGCCAGCTCGACGTCGACGTGTCGTCGCTCGATGTCGATGCGCTCTCGGCCACCGGGCGTAAATGGCTGCGAGGGCCGCGCGGCACCGGCTTCCTCTACGTCCGCCCCGGCCTCGTCGAGACGCTCGAGCCGCCCGCGATCGACCTGCACTCGGCGACCTGGACGTCGGCTGACCGCTACGAGCTTCGCGCGGATGCCGCGCGCTTCGAGCAGTGGGAAGCCGACGTCGCCGCGAGGCTCGGACTGAAGGCGGCCGTCGACTACCTGCTCGAGCTCGGGATCGACGCTGTCGCGGCCGCCGTGCGAGACCGCGCCGCGCGGCTTCGCGAGCTGCTCGGAGATCGCGTCCGCGACCTCGGCCGCGAGCGCTCCGGGATCGTCTCGTTCGCCGTCGACGGCATTGACGCCGCGCGCGTCCGCGAGGCGCTCGCCGCACGCGACATCACCGTCACCGTGAGCGGACGCACGTCGACGCTCCTCGACATGGACGCCCGCGGCATCGACTCGCTCGTGCGCGCATCGCCGCACTATTTCGTCTCGGACGAGCAGCTCGAGGAAGCAGCGGCAGCCGTGGCGCAGGTCTAGCGACTCGCCGCGCGGCCACGCTGCCAGTCGCGCGGCTGTGCACCGACCTGCTCGAGGATCGTCTCGAGGAGGCTGAAGCTCGACATCACGTGCTCGCGCGCGAGCGCCCGCGCACCCGCGGCGCTGCCGGCGATGAGGGACTGCTTGATCGCACGGTGCTGCTCGGCGTTCTTGACGTAGAGCTCGTCGAGCGAGTGATCCCCGGGCGCCCACACGGCGGGCCCGGAGAAGGTCCGCCGCGCACTCTTCGCGAGCTGCTCGACGAGCGGGAGGCCCGCGGCGCGATAGATGACGTCGTGGAATGCATGGTTCCGCCGCACCCACTCGCCCATGATCGCGCGACGTTCCTCGCCCGGCTCCTTCGCCCGCAGCTCACGCGAGATCTCGGAAAAGCGCTTCTCTGCCGCGTCGAGCTCGGCGAGATCCTCGGCCGTCATCTTCGTCGCGGCGACCTCGGTCGCGAGCCCTTCGAGCTCCGCGCGCACCATGAACGCCTCGTGCAGGTCGTCGCGGGAGATCGTCCGCACGCGCACGCCTCGATTCGGGACGAACGAGACGAGACCGAGCGCCGCGAGCCGCCGGAGCGCCTCACGGACGGGCGTCCTCGAGACGTTGAACTGCTCGGAGAGCTGCTCCTGGCGGAGGACGGTCCCGGGCGCGAGCTCGCCCGAGACGATCGCCTCCTCGATCACGAGCGCGATGTCGTCGGCCTTCGTGGAGTCGAGGCTCATACCCGCTCTCGGCGCCGGCAAAGCCGGCGCCTCCGCTCCTTGCTGAGCTCCGTCAAGCCTACGCTCACTCGAGATGAGTGTACGCGGGAAGCGTGAGGAACTCGACCAGCTCGTCGGCCAGCGCGAGGCTCAGGAAGAGCTCCTTCGCCTCGTCGCCGGCCTCGACGCTTGCCGCCTCGTGCCGCACCCGCTCGGGAGTGAACCGCCCCGCCCGCACCCACTGCCAGACCTGGGACCGGGAGATCTCGGCCGTCGCGGCGTCCTCCATCAGGTTGTCGATCGCGGCCGCGCCGACTCCCTGGAGCCAGGCATCGAGGTAGCGGATCCCGACGGAGACATTCGTCCGTAGGCCCTGCTCGGTGACCTCGCCCGGCGTGTCCGGGATCGAGAGCAATGCCGTCTCGTCGGGCACGACGTCGTCGCGCTGCCGGTCGAGCTGGTTCGGACTGCCGCCGAGCACTGCGTCGAAGCACTCCGTCGCGACCGGCACGAGGTCCGGGTGCGCGACCCACGTCCCGTCGAAGCCCTGGCCCGCCTCGCGCTCCTTGTCCTCGCGCACCTTCGCGAGCGCGATGCCGTTGACCTCGGGATCCTTGCGCGACGGGATGAACGCAGCCATGCCGCCGATCGCGTGCGCGCCGCGGCGGTGGCAGGTGCGGACGAGCAGTTCCGTGTACGCGCGCATGAACGGCACGGTCATCGTCACTTGCACGCGATCGGGCAGCACCCAGCCGCGCGTCCTGAACTTCTTGATCGCGCTGAAGATGTAGTCCCAGCGGCCGGCGTTCAGCGCGCAACCGTAGTCCCTGAGCTCGTAGAGGATCTCGTCCATCTCGAAGGCCGCGAGGATCGTCTCGATCAGCACGGTGCACCGGATCGACCCGCTGGCCGACGCCGAGCTCCTCCTCGGCAAGCGCGAACGCGTCGGCCCACAGGCGCGCCTCGAGATGCGACTCGAGCTTCGGAAGATAGAAATAGCGCGCGCCGTGGAAGAACGCGACGCCGAAGTCGAAGAGGCTGCCGGAGATCGGTTCGCCGTCGACGAGATGATGCCGCTCCGGAAGATGCCAGCCGCGGGGCCGGATCAGGAGCGTTGCGATCTCGTCGTTCAGCCGGTAGCTCTTCTCTGCGGTGTCGAGCGAGAGCTTGCCGCGCAGGGCGTCGCGGACGTTGAGATGCCCCTGCACGACGTTCTCCCAGGTCGGCGAGTTCGCGTCCTCGAAATCCGCCATGAAGCAGCGCGCGCCGGAGTTGAGCGCGTTGATCATCATCTTGCGGTCGACCGGCCCGGTGATCTCGCAGCGGCGGTCCTGCAGGTCGGCCGGTGCCGGCGCGACGCGCCAGTCGCTTTCGCGGATCTCGCGCGTGTCGGGCAGAAACGATGGATTCGCGCCCGCGTCGAGATCAAGCTGCCGCTCGGCACGCCGCTCGAGCAGCTCGAGCCGCCGGGGGTTGAGCTCGCGATGGAGGCGCTCGGCGAACGCGAGCGCCTCCCGCGGGACGGTCTTCTCCTGCATCGGGCTGATCATGAGGCGAACTGCGCCTCTTCGGTCGAGCCCTTGAGCGCGAGCGTCGACGCGTCCGGCGACACGGCCTGCGTGACGAGGTCGAAGTAGCCGGCACCGACCTCGCGTTGGTGACGCGTCGCGGTGTAGCCGTGCTCCTCCATCGCGAACTCGTGCTCCTGCAGCTCGACGTACGCGGTCATCCCCTCCGTGGCATAACCACGCGCGAGGTCGAACATGCCGGCGTTCAGTGAGTGGAAGCCCGCGAGCGTGATGAACTGGAACCGGTAGCCCCATTCGCCGAGCGTCTGCTGGAAGGACGCGATCGTCGGGTCGTCCAGGTGCTTGCGCCAGTTGAACGACGGCGAGCAGTTGTAGGCGAGCAGCTTGCCCGGGAACTTCTCGTGCATCGCCTGCGCAAAGTCGCGCGCCTCGCCGAGATCGGGTGTCGACGTCTCGAACCACACGAGATCGGCGTAGGGCGCGTAGGCGAGCCCGCGCGAGATCGCGGCGTCGATGCCGTCTCGCACGCGATAGAAGCCTTCGGCCGTCCGCTCGCCGCTGACGAACTCGCGGTCGTACTCGTCGATGTCGCTCGTCAGCAGGGCAGCGGAGAGCGCATCGGTGCGCGCGACGAGCACGGTGGGCACGTTGAGGACATCGGCGGCGAGGCGCGCCGCGTTCAGCGTGCGGACAAACTGCGCCGTCGGTACGAGCACCTTGCCGCCTAGGTGGCCGCACTTTTTCTCCGACGCGAGCTGATCCTCGTAGTGCACGCCCGAGGCGCCGGCCTCGATCATGGCGCGCATCAACTCGTACGCGTTCAGCGGCCCACCGAAGCCGGCTTCGGCGTCGGCGACGATCGGCGCGAGCCAGTACGTGCCGTTGCGGCCCTCCGACCAGTCGATCTGGTCGGCGCGCATCAGCGCGTTGTTCAACCGCTTCACGAGCGCCGGGACGCTGTTCGCCGGATAGAGGCTCTGGTCGGGGTAGGTCGAGCCGGCGAGGTTCGCATCTGCGGCGACCTGCCAGCCGGAGAGGTAGATCGCGTCGAGCCCCGCCTTCACCATCTGCACGGCCTGTCCGCCGGTGAGGGCTCCGAGGGCACGAACGGGCTCCGGCTGCTGTAGCAGCTCCCAGAGCCGCTCCGCCCCGAGCCGGGCGAGCGTCGCCTCGGGCTGCACGGACCCTCGGAGGCGTACGACGTCGGCCGCCGTGTACGTGCGGTCGATGTCCTGCCAGCGGGCCTCGTCGCGCCAGCGGGCATCGAGCTGGTCTGCCTGGGCCTGGATCAGAGCGTGCGGAGTCATGCGTCTCCCGGGATCGATTACGTCGATCTCGGATCCTAGATGGGCGGATTGGACGCCGCCAACTCCTTTTGGCCGGTTTTTCGGATCCGGGACAGGGCCCCGGTGCTGCAGGGCCCCGTCCCGGGGGTGCTAGCGGCGGACGGCGGAGCCGTCGACGCCTGAGCGGTCGCGATCGAGGGGTGCGTCGCTCCCTTCCTCGAGGAGCTCGTCGAAGAGGGCCCGGTAGTGCACCATCGCCTGCCGCAGATCTTCAGTCGTGCCGTCGCCCGTGGCCGCTGCTCGGGTGAGCCGGTGGCCTTCGCGGTAGTTCTCGACCACCTCAGGGTGGTCGACGGAGATGTCGGCGGCCCGCTGTTCGAAGTCGTCCATCGGGTAGCCGCGGTCAGACATCACCCGCTGGATCAGCATGTCCGACTCGCGGACGGCCCCGTCGGGATCGTCCACGAAGCGCGCCTGCACGTGCTGCCACTCGCCGAGATAGCGCTCACGTGCGCCCGGCGCCAGCGGCCGGATGTCGAGCTCGTCACGGCGCTCGGCGCGCGCCTTGAGATCGGCCTCGGCCTGACGCCGGTTGTCGGAGCTGTCGAGCGCCCGGTCGTATTCGGGGCCGAAGCGCCCCTGCAGCGCACGTGTTTTCTTCGCAGCCACCGCGCGCCACACCACGATCGCGACAATCACGACCGCAGCCACAACAATGATCGCCCATGCCCAACCAGGCATCTGGGTCCTCCCTTTTCGGTTACTTGGTCAGCCGCCCGCGTGTCCAGAGGTGGAACGGCCGAGCGGCCGATCGGGTTACCTGCTGTTCCGCTATCGAGCGGTCCAGCCGAGGTCCATCAGGAACGGCGTCCCCGTGACTGCCCGGCCGTCGGGGCCGAGGAGGAACGCCGCCGCGGCCGCAACCTCCTCCGGCTCGAGCAGGCGCTTGACCGCCTGCGGCGCGAGCAGGTCGTCGAGCGAACGCTCCTCGAGCTGTCCCTCGACGATCGCCGTGCGCACGTACGCGGGGCAGAGTGCCGACGCGGAAATGCCGACTTCGGCACCCTCGAGGGCGAGCACCTTCACGAGCCCGATGACGCCGTGCTTCGCCGCGACGTAGCCGGCCTTGAAGGGGGAAGCCACAAGCCCGTGCACAGACGCGACCGCGAGGAAGCGGCCGTCACCCGACTGCGCGAGCGCATCCCAGGCATATTTCGCGAGCAGGAACGGGCTCGTGAGCAGCAGCGCCTGCAGTCGGTCCCACTGCTCCTCCGGGAAGTCGCGCACCGCCTCGACGTGCTGGAAGCCCGCGTTCGCGACGACAGCGTCGAGCCTCCCGTCGAAGCGGTCGAGCGCGGCATCCACAACCGCGCGATTTCCTTCGCGCGTCGAGAGGTCGCCGTCCACGAGGTCGACGGCATGCACCTGCCAGCCGTCGTCGCGGAGCCGCTGCGCGATCGCGGCGCCGATGCCGCGCCGCAGCGCCCGTGACGAGCGCGGAAGGCATCTACTTGTAGTAGCGGAAGATGAGCTCGGCGACGCAGACGGGCTTGTCGCCGCCCTCCCGCTCGACCGTCGCCGTCATCTGCGCCTGAAAGCCCCACTCCTGCTCGTCGACCGAGTCGACGTGGAAGGTGCCGCGCACGCGGGAGCCGACCGGCACGGGCGCCGGGAAGCGCACCTTGTTGAGCCCGTAGTTGACGGCCATGCCGCCTTCCTGACGGGGAACGACCTCGTAGGACATCACGGGGAGCAGCGAGAGCGTCAGATAGCCGTGGCCGATCGTCGTGCCGAACGGCCCTTGCGCAGCGCGCTCCGGGTCGACATGGATCCACTGGTGGTCTCCGGTCGCCTCTGCGAACGCGTTGATCTTCTCCTGCGGGATCTCGATCCAGCTCGAGGGCCCGAACTGTGTGCCCGGTGTCAGCTCAGCCATCGCCCCACCGTACGACACTTGCAGCCCACGTGTAGCCGGTTCCGGCCGCGAGGAGCAGCACGAGCTCACCGTCGCGCAGTTCGCCCGCGCGCGCCGCACGATCGAGCGCGAGCAGCGGGTCGACACCGCTCATGTGGCCGGTGTCGTCCAGATACGCGGCGCGCGACTCGTCGAGCCCGAGCTCGCTGAGAAGCGCGCGATGCATCGACGGCTTCATGTGGATCCCGCACAGGTAGCCGATGTCGTCGAGCGTGGCGCCGCTCCGCTCCAGGGCTCCCTGGGCCGCGGCGACGAAGTTCCTCAGGCTCACCTCGTCGAGCCCCTGCTTCATCTGCGACGGATCGGCGACGTCGAGGAAGCGATAGCCACCGTTCGGCGACACGCTCCCGCCCGAAGGCACCTTCACCTGCAGCGAGAACGAGCCGTCCGTGAGCCCGTAGCAGCCGAGCAGCTCGTTACGGCCGCCGTCCTTCGTCAGCAAACCGGCGACTGCGCCGTCGCCGAAGTTGAACATGAAGCGCGAGCGCTCGTTGCCATAGTCGAGCAGATACGACTCGCGGCACCCGGCGACGACGAGGATCGTCTGCAGCTCGTCCTCGGCGCGCAGCATGTCGCGCGCGATGCGCAGAGCGACGGGCGTCCCGCAGGACACGTTGTCGTACTCGACCGCATAGGCGCGCGATGCGCCGATGCGATGCGCGATCCACGGTGCCGCCTGCCAGACGGCGTAGTCCTTCCACATCGAGCCGTAGTACATGACGACGTCGATCGACTCCGGATCGACGCCCGAGTCCTCGAGCAGCGTCTCGGCTGCGCGGACGGAGAGATCGCTCACATGCTCGTCCACGCCCGCGATGTGCTTGCCGCGCAGGCCGAACTTGTCCACGATCACCGTCTCCGGGATGCCGCTGCGCTCGGCCACCTCTGCGGCCGTCATCACGCGCTCGGGAAGATATGCCGCCGTTGCGGCGAGCGAGATCTGCGTCATTGCGCGGGGTCCAGCACGGCCCGGACGATGCGACCGAGCTCCGCGACCACGTGCGGGGGCACGTCGCCGTCACCCCACACGATCCAGCGAAGGCCGATGGTCTCGCCGAGCGCCATCAAAGCCCACGCCGCGACTTCGGGATCGATGGGACCGAGCTCACGTCGGTCGATCGCCTCCTGAAGCGCGGCGACGTAGCGCTCGGACACGCGGTCGTAGTGCCACTTGAAGATCTCGGGCGAGACGAATGCCGACTGGCGGATGATGCGATAGAGGCCCTGGTGCTGCGCCGCGAAGTCGAGGTAGCCCTTGAACCCGAGGATCTCCTGCTCGATCCGACTCGTCCCGTGCTGCGCCTGCTCTGCCATCGCGTGGCGGATGCGCCGGTTCAGGTCGCGGACGAGCTCGTCGAAGATCTCCTTCTTCGATGCGAAGTAGAGATAGAAGGTTCCCTGCCCGATGCCCGCGGCCTCGGTGATCTTGACGATCGACGCGTCGTGATAGCCGAGGTCGCCGAAGACCTGCTCCGCGGCGGAGATCAGCTTCTGCCTCGTCTTCTCGCCGCGTGCCGAGAGCGCGCGGCCGCCGGCGCCTGTCACGATCTCGCTCACGTCATCAGCTCCACCGCTAGAAGCTGTCTCTGGATCTTCCCGAGGCCGTTCCGCGGGATCTCGTCGACGAAGCGGACCGAATGCGGCACCTTGAAGCGGGCGAGCCGCGCTGCGCAGTGATCGAAGAGCTCCTCGTCGGTCACGCCGTCCGCGACGACGAAGGCCATGCCGACCTCTCCCCAGCGCTCGTGCGGGACACCGACGACGGCCGCATCGGTGACGCGCGGATGCTCGTGGAGGACCGCCTCCACCTCGGCGGGGTAGACGTTCTCGCCGCCGGAGATGTACATCTCCTTGAGCCGACCCTTGATCCGGTAGAAGCCCTCGACGTCGGCTTCGGCGATGTCTCCCGTGCGAAGCCACCCGTCCTCGGTGAACGCCTCGGTCGTCGCCTGCTCGTTCCGCCAGTACCCGGCGAACACGTTCGGCCCGCGCACCTGCAGCTCGTCCTCTCCAGAGATCCGCACGTCGACGAACGGATACGGCTTGCCGGCGAAGCCGATCTTCCGCACTGCATCCTCGGCCGGGAGGCAGAGGACGTTCGGCGCGGCCTCGGTGAGCCCGTACCCCTGGACGATCGCCGTGCCGCGCGCAGCCCACGTCTCGAGCAGAGGCTCGGGCATCGGCGCGCCGCCGACGACGGCGCGCTCGAGGCTCGAGAGGTCGGCCTGTTCGAAGCCCGGCACCTGTGCAAGGAAGAGGTAGACCGGCGGGACGCCCATCATCGTCGTCACGCGCTTTTCCTCGATCAGCCGGAGCACGCGCTCCGCCTCGAACTGCCGTTCGAGGACGATCCGCGCTCCTTTGACCACCGCGAGCAGCGCCTGGACGTTCCAGCCGCCGACGTGGAACTGCGGAAGAACCTGGAGGACGACGTCGTCGCCGTGAACGCCCGTCATGAGGTCGAACGACGTGTTCGTCCAGAAGCAGTTCGCGTGCGTGAGGATGGCGCCCTTCGGCTTGCCGGTGGTACCGGAGGTGTAGATGAGGAGCAGGCCGTCGGAGTCGACGGCGACGTCGCGCGGCCTCCCTGGCGCCGGGACGGCGAGCCGTTCGAAGCGCTTCCCGGTTGCGGCCGCGAGCTCGTCGTACTCGGGCTCGACGAGGAAGAGCGAGGGCTCAGCGTCGTCGAGCTGGTAGGCAAGCTCCGGCGGCGAGAGTCGCCACGAGAGCGGCAGCAGCATTGCGCCGGTGCGCGCGCAGGCGAAGAGCACTGCGATGTGCTCCGGCGTGTTGCCGGTGAGCGTCGCGAGGCGGTCGCCCCTGCTCACGCCGGCGTCGGCGAACGCCGCCGCGAATGCGTCGGCGGCCTCGTCGAGCTCGCGGTAGGTGACGAGCCGTCCGTCGTAGTCGACGGCGACCCGCTCGGGTGTCGAGCGCGCGCGATCGCTCAGCCAACGGCCGATCGTGTGAGAGGCGTCGCTCACGACTGCAGGAACTCTCTCACGATGGGCGCGACCTGCTCGCCCTCTTGCCACAACATCAGGTGGCCCCTGTCCGGAACGAGCTCGGCGCGCGCCTTCGGGATGAGCTCGACGAGCAACTCCGCATTCCGAGGATCGACGACCGTGTCAGCGCCGCCCTGCAGCACGAGTGTCGGAACGTCGATCGCGCCGATCCGGTCGTACGCGTCGAAGGTCGCGCCCGCGTAGGCCTGCGCCTGCCAGCCCGCGATCGACGGCGCACGCTCGAGCCGGTAGCGGAAGATCTCCTCGACGAGCTCCGGCCGTTCGCGCACCCCGTGGTCGCCGAGCGAGTTCTCGACCATCAGCCGCAGGCCGGCCTCGCGCTCCATCGTCGGGAAGCGCCCGAACGCCTCCATGCCGGCCGCCGGCATCGGGTGCGACCGCGGCCCGCCCGGAGCGGTCGAGGCCAGCACGAGCTTGCGGACGCGCTCCGGGTACGTGAGCGTGAATTCCTGCGCGATGTAGCCGCCGAGCGAGACGCCGAGCACGTTCGTCTCGGCGACTCCCGCATCGTCGAGCACGGCGGCGACGTCCGCCGCCATCTGCGAGACGGCATACGGCCCATCCGGCACGTCGCTCTCGCCCACGCCGCGGTTGTCGATCAGCACGACACGGAAGTCCTCCGCCAGCAGGTCCGGGAGCGGGCCCCAGCCGTGGCGGTCGTAGCCGAGCCCGTGGATCATCACGAGCGGCTCGCCCTCGCCGCGCGCCTCGTACGCGATCTTCACCTCGCCTGACCTCGCGACGCTCATATCCCCTCCTCTGCGATCGGGTTCTCGCCGGCGATCGCGGCCTCGGCGTCCAGGCGACGAAGCCCGGTCAGCTTGCCGCGGCGGACGATCCCTGCGAGCCCGCCGGGCAGGAAGACGACGATCAGGATGAAGGCGATGCCGAGCAGGAAGAGCGGCTGCTCGAGCGGCGTGCGGAGCGCCTTCGGCAACCCCTCGACCGCCGACGACGACCCGATCGAGACGAGTCGGTTGTCGAGGTAGGTGTAGAGGATCCCGCCGAGGACGGCGCCCCAGCGCGAGCCGGCGCCGCCGATCACGACCATCAGCAGCAGCGTCAGCGTGAAGTTCGGCGCGGTGACCGCAAGCGTCGAGCCGTTGTAGAGGAGCATGTAGACGATCCCGCCTGCAGCCGCGAGCGTCGAGGAGAGGACGAATGCCTGGAGCTTGTAGGCACGCGGGCGCATGCCGAGCACCTCGACGCGCTGCTCGTTCTCGCGAATCGCCTGCCACACGCGTCCCGGCGACGACTCGACGCTCCAGCGGACGGTGAAGAACACGACGGCGAGAAACGCCAATGTCAGCCAGTAGAGGTTCTTCGTGTTGAGGATCCCCACGAACGCCTGCGGGAGCTTTGTGTAATCCGCGCCAAGCCCCTCTTCGCCGTGCGTCCAGTGGTGCGGGTCCTTCAGCGCGAGCACGGCGCCCGCCTGGGCGAACGCGAGCGTCACCATCGCGAACGCGATCCCGCTCGCGCGCAGGCTGACGAAGCCGAGCACGACGGAGAGCACGAACGCCGCCACCATCGTGAAGAGGACGCCCTGCCAGAACTGCCAGTGCCACTCGGTGATCGCGATGTTCGAGAGGTACACGCCGACCGCGACGTAGAGCGCGTGCCCGAACGAGAGCAGGCCGGTGTAGCCGAACTGGATGTCGTAGGTGAGCGCGAGCCCGCCGTAGACGAGGCACGCGGCGAGGAGCGCGAGCGTGCCAGGGCTCGAGATCGGCTGATCGAAGAGCTTCGGGATCGAGACGTTCAGCTTCGGGACGAACGCCAGCAGGACGAAGACCGCGAGCGGCCAGAACCAGTCGAGTGTGAGCTGGCGCGTCCGGACGCTCATGCCCGCGCTCCGACTACGGCGCCGGCGAATCCGCGCGGGCGCGCGAGCAGCACGAGGCCGAGCAGGAGCACGACGACCATGTCGCCGATCCCGGCCGACGCGTAGTAGTTCGTGTACTGCTGCGTCAACGCGACGACGAGCGCGGCTACCGCCGACCCGCCGATCGAGCCGAGACCGCCGATGACGACGACGATGAACGCGAAGATCAGCAGGCTCGTCCCCTGCTCGGGCCCGACGACGTTGAAGTACACGCCGCTCAGCACGCCGGCGATCGCGGCCGCGACGCCGCCGATCGCGAAAACGAGGGTGAATGCCTTGCGCACGTCGATCCCGAGTGCCTGCACCATCGCCCGGTTCTCGACACCGGCGCGGATGATCAGTCCGTAGCGCGTCTTGCGCAGGAAGAGCTGTAGAAGCGCGAGCACGACGACCGCTGTCCCGATCTCGACCCAGCGGTCGTTCGGGATGTGCGCTCCGCCGACGGTCGTCGTCTCGTGCAGCCACGGCGGCACGAGGAACGGCTTCGCATCCGGGCCCCAGATGCCGGTGATCAGCGCGACGAACGCGAGCTGCAGGCCGACCGTGACGAGCACCTGCTCGATGTGGCGCGCGTAGAGCGGGCGGATCAGGACCAGCTCGACGAGAGCGGCGAAGACTCCCCCGATCGCGAGCCCGACGAGGCTCGAGAGGATCCACCGCCAGAGGAGCGAGTCGATGCCGTCGAAGACGTTCGTCGAGAACCACCAGGTGCCGTAGCTGCCGACCGTGATGAACGCGCCGTGGGCGAAGTTGAGAACGCCCATCAGCCCGTAGATGAGCGACAGCCCCGACGCGATCAGGAAGTACATCGCGCCGAGCCCGAAGCCCGTGATCGTGAGCAGCAGGAACGTGCTCATGTCTTCGCTCCGACGCTGAGCAGCCGCTTGACGAGATCGGGCTGCTCGAGGAGCTCCTTCGCGTCGCTCCGGTGCACGACGCGGCCCTGGTCGAGCACGATCGCGTCGTGCGCGAGGCGGCGGACGACACCGAGGTTCTGCTCGACGAGCAGCACCGTCGTCAGCTCGGCGAGCCGCTCGAGCGCGCGTGCGACGTCCGCGACGAGCGCCGGCGCGAGACCCTTCGTGGGCTCGTCGACGAGCAGCATCCTGTTGTCGTTCAGCAGCGCACGTGCGATGGCGACCATCTGCTGCTGGCCGCCGGAGAGCGTTCCCGCCCGCTGCTGCGCGCGCTCTTCGAGCTCGGGGAAGAGCTCATAGACGAGCTCGTAGCGCGGATTCGAGTCGCGCTCCGCGAGGCGGAGGTTCTCGGCGACCGTGAGCCCGGTGAAGACGTCGCGATCCTCGGGGACGTAGCCGATCGACTGCCGGATGATGCGATGCGTCGGCAACCCCGTCAGCTCCCGTCCCTCGAGCTCGACCGAGCCGCGGCGGGGCACGAGGCCGAGAATCGCGCGGAGCGTCGTCGTCTTGCCGACGCCGTTTCGGCCGAGGAGCGCGGTGACGCCGCCCTCGCGGACGTCGAAGCTCACGCCCTGCAGAACATGCGACTGCCCGAGATAGACGTGCAGGTCGCGAACGCCGAGCAGCGTGCGAGTGGCGACAGTGCCCGCTCCGGCGCCGGCAAAGCCGGCACCTCCGCTCATGGCCGGCTCCGTCGAGCCTACGCCGGCACTCACAGCTCTTCTCCGAGATACGCCGACTGGACGGTCTCGTTCGCCATGACGGCCTCCGGGGTGTCGACTGCGAGGAGCGCGCCGTGGTGCATCACGGCGATCCTCTGCGCGAGGCCTGTGACGACATCGATGTGGTGCTCGACCATCAGCACGGTCTTCCGCTCCTGCTCGTGCACCGAGCGAATGAGCTCCACGAGCTGCGGCACATGCTCGGCGGAGAGACCGGCCATGGGCTCGTCGAGCAGGAGGACGGGCTTGTCGGCCGCGAGCAGCATCGCGATCTCGAGGCGCCGCTTGTCACCGTGCGAGAGCCCACCGGCGGTGACCGCGGACTTGCTCTCGAGGCCGACGCGCGCGAGTGCCGCCGAGGCGCGCTCCAGCGCATCTCTCACTCCCCCCGCGCGGCGCCAGAGGCGGAGCGTGCCGCCGATCGCGGCCTCCGCGGCGAGCCGGGCGTTCTCGAACGTCGTGAGCAACGGGAAGACGCTCGAGACCTGGAACGTGCGGCCAACGCCCTCGCGGGTCCGGCGGAACGTGGCCTGGTGCGTGATGTCGACGCCGTTCAGCTCGATCGAGCCAGACGTCGGCCGGTAGAGGCCGGAGAAGAGGTTGAAGAGCGAGGTCTTCCCGGCCCCGTTCGGGCCGATGATCCCGAGGAGCTCGCCATCGGCAACCTCGAGGCTCACATCGGCGACGATTCGCGCGCCGCCGATGTCGAGCCCGAGGTTGCGCGTGGCGAGGATCGGAGGGTTCATCCGCTTACGCCGTCGCCACTCCTACTTGAACGGGGTAATCGGAGGCTGGACGTTGCCGGCGGTAATGGTCTTCTTCACCTTGACGTTGAAGTGACCACCCTTACCGGGGACGAGCTGCACCTGGAACATGGGCTGCAGCATCGCGTGGTCCTGCGGGCGGATCCGCTGCTTGCCCTTCGGCGCGAGGAACTGGTAGCCCTCGAGCGCGGAGATCTGCTTCGCAGTGTCCGTGCCGCCCTTCTTGAGCGCCTGGCAGATCATCTCCGCAGTGACGAACCCGTCCGGCGTGAAGAGGTTCGGCACGCCGAGCTTGTTCTTCGCGAGCCACCTCGTCATGTACGTGTTCACCGCGTTCTTCGGCGCCTGGTAGACGTAGTGCGAGAGCAGGGTGATGCCCTGAACCAACGGGCCGAGCGCGTCGTACGACTCGCGGTTCGCGAGGCCGGTGATGATGTCCATCTTCGAGGGCACGCCCTGCTGCTGCAGGGACTGCCACATCGCCGCCGAGTTCGTCGTGTTGGCCCAGGCGACGAACGCCGCATCTGCGCCCGAGTTCTTCAGTTGCTGCGCATACGGCGTCAGATCCGCGGCGCCGAACGGCGACAGGATCTTGGAGACGGTGTGTCCCTTGCTGCCGAAGATCGCCGAGACTGCGGCGAAGTTGCCCGCGCCGAAGGCGGTGTCCTCGCCGAAGACGACGACCTTCTTGCCCGCCGACTTCGGCGGGAAGATGTTGGCCGCATCTTCGACGTCCTGCAGCGTCTGCCGGCCGGCACGGAACGTGTTCCGGTTGAGGCCCGTGATCGCGTCGGACGCTGCGGCGCCCGCGATGTAGAGCACGTTGTTCTGTGCGGCGAGCGGCCCGAGCTGCAAGGCAATACCGGATGACCCGGTGCCCGCGATGATCTTCGTGCCCGAGCCGACCGCGTTCTTGAAGGCCGAGATGGCCGTCGCAGGATCGGTGGCGTCGTCGACATAGGTCGGATTGATCGTGTAGCCGCCGCACTTGCCGTTCACGTAGGCAAGGCCGGCGCGGAAGCCGTCGTACTCCTCCTGGCCGAAGGCGGAGAGACCGCCGGTCTTCGGATAGATGAAGGCGACGTTGACCGACTTCGCGGCCTTCGCGCCCTGCGCATCCACATGCGCTGCCGCCGTGCCGGCAAGGCACGCGCACACGAAAGCGGCAATCGCGAGCGCGACCCCGCCGCGGGTCCTGCGTCCTGTCATGTTCAACCCTCCGAGCGTCAGCGAGTCCCGAACATGAGACCCGATTCAGGTGTCTTATTTCACGGGCCTGGCAGGGCTGTCAAGGCTTCTGGCAGCATCCGCGCGATGTTCGACCACCTCACGCTCCGCGTCTCCGATCGGGACGCATCCGGTGAGTTCTACCGCCTGGTGCTCGCCGAGCTCGGCTACTCGCCCACCCACGAGAGCCCGGAGTACATCGAGTGGGACGACTTCGGCGTCCTGCAGGCGGACGCTGGAAACCCGCCGACGACCGGCCTGCACATCGGCTTTGCCGCCGCCTCGCGTGAGCTCGTGGAGGCGTTCTGGCGGTCAGGGACCGAGAACGGCCACCGGAGCGACGGTGAGCCCGGGATGCGGACGCAGTACCGGGACGACTACTACGGCGCCTTCCTGCTCGACCACGACGGGAACAGCGTCGAAGCCGTGCACCATGGGGGGCTCCGGCAGGGCGGGACGATCGACCATCTCTGGATCCGGGTCTCGGACCTCGAGGCCTCGCGGCGCTTCTACTCGCTCGTCGAGTTCGACGAGGAGCGTCGGTTGGACGATCCGCCGCGCGTCCTCTTCTCGGATGGGAACGGCTCGTTCTCGATCGTCGACGACGGCGAGCCCGCACGGAACGTGCACCTCGCGTTCCCCGCAGCAAACGACGGCGTCGTCGACGCGTTCCACGCGCGGATGATGGACGGCGGCTACCGCGACAACGGCGCTCCGGGCCTTCGTCCGGTGTACCACGAGGGGTACTACGGGGCGTTCGTGCTCGACCCCGACGGCAACAACATCGAGCGCGTTCACCACAACCGGTAGCCCTCACCCGCCGCAGACTCTGCTAATGATCGAGCTGTGGGTCGCTGGGTGCTCCTCCTCGCTGCGTCGGCAGGCGCCGCGCTTACGCTCGCCGGCGGCGGCGGCGCACGGCCTGCCGCCGACCCGCCGGGCGGTAGCGGCTGGAGCGCCACGGCGACGGCCTACCGCGGCCAGAACGGCGCGCACTATGTCTTCACGTGCCCGGTCTACGGCGTCGCCGGCTCGATCTGGGGCACGGACGTCTACACCGACGACAGCTCGGTTTGCACCGCGGCGGTGCACGCCGGGTTGATCACGCTCGCGGGCGGCGGGAGCGTGACGATCGAGATCCGTCCCGGTCAGGACTCGTATACGGGCTCGACACGGAACCGGATCACGAGCTCGAGCTATCCGTCCTGGCTCGGGAGCTACGTCCTCATCGGTGCGACGCGCGGCGATCCCGGGGTCGGGACGGGCGGGTCGGACTGGAATGCGACGGCGGCGGCTTTCCGGACATTCGTCGGTGCGCGATTCGCGTACACGTGCCCGGCCGGCGGAACGGCGGACACGGTATGGGGCACCGACGTCTACACGGACGACAGCTCGGTCTGTACCGCAGCGGTGCACGTAGGTGTGATCCGGCAGGCCACGGGCGGCACGGTGACGATCGAGATGCGCGACGGGCAGCAGTCATATACGGGCTCGACCCGAAACGGCATCACAACCCAGAGCTACGCCGAATGGGGCGGCAGCTTCGTCGTCCTCGGCACCCCGCTCGGCGGTCCGGGTCAGCCGCCGCAGGCAACGGCAACGGGCACCGTCACCGTCAACGGCGCGCCCTTCACCGGCGGGACGGTCGCCTACAACTCCCGGGTCGACGTCACGAAGGGAGCGCTCACGATGACGACCGAGGCGGGAGAGTTGACCGTCACTGGCGCCGGCGGGCTCGTCGCAGCGTTCCAGATCGTCCGGTCGAGCGACGCAGGCCAGACAGTCGTCGAGCTCCGCCTCACGGGCGGTGACTTCGCGTCATGCCAGCGGAAGCTGGCTGCGACCGGAAGCTCGAAGAAGATCCGTCAGCTGTGGGGCACTGCCAAGGGGCACTTCCGGACTCGTGGCCGCTATGCCTCGGCGACCGTGCGCGGTACGCGCTGGCTGACCGTCGATCGCTGTGACGGCACGCTGACCCAGGTTCGCGAGGGCCGCGTCGCGGTCCGCGACTTCGTCAAGGGCAAGACCGTCCTCGTCGGCCCGGGCCAGAGCTACCTCGCCCGCAAGCGCTGAGGGCCACGCTTCAGGCTGACTTAGGTCTCTTGGGCTGAAGCTCGATTCTGGTCGTTGCCGCGACCGACATGCGCGGGCGCGGCCCGACCCGGCTAGCCGTCAGCAGGTGCGCGCGAAGCGCGCACACCCCGAGCGAGCAAAGCGAAGCGGTCGCGAGGGACTAGGCGGTCTGCTCGACGGGCTCTTCGGGCTCGTCGTCGGCGAGGCGCCGCCGGTCGTCACGAGCGTCGGCCGGATCCCCTGCGAGATCGTCTCCTTCGTGATCACGCACTTCGTCACGTCGCGGCGGGACGGCAGCTCGAACATCACGTCGAGGAGCGCGGTCTCGATGATCGAGCGGAGGCCGCGGGCGCCGGTCTCGCGCTCGAGCGCCTTGTCGGCGATCTCCCAGAGCGCGTCCTCGGTGAAGACGAGCTCGATGCCGTCGTAGCCGAAGAAGCGGTCGTACTGCTTCGACGAGCGCGTTCTTCGGCTCGGTGAGGATCTGGACGAGATCCTCGCGCCGCAGCTGGTGCACGGCGGAGATGACCGGCAGGCGGCCGATGAACTCGGGGATCAGGCCGAAGTTCAGGAGATCCTCCGGCATCACCTCGGCGAGCAGCTCGCTCGCCTCGACGGAGTGCTTCGAGCGAACCTCGGCGCCGAAGCCGACGGCGTTCTTGCCGATGCGGCGGCGCGATGATCTTGTCGAGGCCGGCGAACGCGCCGCCGCAGATGAAGAGGATGTTCGTCGTGTCGATCGAGAGGAACTCCTGGTGCGGGTGCTTGCGGCCGCCCTGCGGCGGCACCGACGCGACCGTCCCCTCGAGGATCTTCAGCAGCGCCTGCTGGACGCCCTCACCCGACACGTCGCGCGTGATCGACGGGTTGTCCGCCTTGCGCGCGATCTTGTCGACCTCGTCGATGTAGATGATCCCGGTCTCGGCCTTCTTGATGTCGAAGTCCGCGGCCTGGATCAGCTTCAGGAGGATGTTCTCGACGTCCTCGCCGACGTAGCCGGCCTCGGTGAGCGCGGTCGCGTCGGCGATCGCGAACGGGACGTTGAGGATCCGCGCGAGCGTCTGCGCGAGCAGCGTCTTGCCGCAGCCCGTCGGGCCGAGCAGCAGGATGTTCGACTTCTGGAGCTCGACCTCGCCGTCGTCCGTCCCCATCTGGACGCGCTTGTAGTGGTTGTAGACCGCCACCGAGAGCGTCCGCTTCGCCTCTTCCTGCGAGACGACGTAGTCGTTGAGGACCGCGTAGATGTCCTTCGGGCGAGGGAGGTTGTCGAGGTCGAGCTGGGTCGGAGTGGTGAGCTCCTCGTCGATGATCTCGTTGCAGAGATCGATGCACTCGTCGCAGATGTACACGCCGGGGCCGGCGATCAGCTTTTTGACCTGCCGCTGGCTCTTCCCGCAGAAGCTGCAGAGAAGCTGCTCGTTTCCTTCGCTGGCCCTGGCCACCCTAGTCTCCTTGTACCCCGGTTCAGACGGTTTCGTCTACCGGTGCGCGATCGACGTTGTCGACGATCCCGTACTCCTTGGCCTCTTCGGCGTTCATGTAGTAGTCGCGCTCCATGTCCTTCGAGACCTTCTCCATCGGCTGATTCGTGTGCTCGGCGATGATCTCCTCCAGGCTGCGCTTGAGGTTGATCGTCTCGCGCGCCTGGATCTCGATGTCGGTGCCCTGGCCCTGGAAGCCGCCGGACACCTGGTGGATGAGGATCTTCGAGTTCGGCAGCGCGGTGCGCTTTCCCTCCGTGCCCGCCGCAAGAAGGAGCGCGCCCATCGACATCGCGATGCCGACGCACGTCGTCGCGACGTCCGGCTTGATGAAGCTGCATCGTGTCGTAGATCGCGAGGCCCGCGTATACCGAGCCGCCCGGCGAGTTGATGTAGACGTTGATGTCCTTGTCCGGGTCCTCGGACTCGAGGTGGATCATCTGCGCGACGATCAGGTTCGCGACCTGGTCGTCGATCGGCGTCCCGAGGAAGATGATGCGCTCGTTCAGGAGCCTCGAGTAGATGTCGAAGAACCGCTCGCCGCGCGAGGTCTGCTCGATGACGGATGGGATGACGAGATTCGACGGATTCATGTGGCTCCTCAACTTTCCCTTCCTAACTGTTCGGCGTCCAGAGTTTCGTCTCGGTCGTCTGCTTTTCCTTGTCGGGCGTCCAAATCTGCTCGCGCGCATCGGCGACCTCGCGCGGGATGCGCTTCACCTCGGCGGCGACGCGGTCGAGCGCGTTGCGGAGGCGGATGTCCTCGCGGAGCTGCTCGAACCGGCCTGATCTCGCGGAGCCGTACGAGCGTCTCTTCGACATCGTCGCCGGCGAGCTCTGCCTGCTCGCGCACGAGCTCCTCGATCTCCGCGTCGTCGACGGTGAGGCCGAGCTGGTCGGCCGCCGCCTCGAGGACGAGCTCGCGCGCAACCGAGCGCGACGCCTCCTCCATGAGCCGGCCGACGAGATCCTCCGGCCGCTGGCCCGTCATCGCGAGATAGGTCTCGAGCTTGATGCCGCGCGCCTCTACCTGCCGCTGCAACCCGCGCAGCAGCTCGCGCATGCGAGCATCGACGAGAGGGCCTGAAGCTTCGGCGTGGGAGGCCTGCACGAGCGCATCGACGACCTCGGCACGGAACTGCGCCTCGACCTCCTCGGCGATCTGCGAGCGGAGGCGCTCCTCGATGTCGCCCTTGAGCTCGTCGAGCGTGTCGAACTCGCTCGACGAGCGCGCGAGCTCGTCATCGAGCTCGGGGAGGACGCGCTCCTTGATCTCCTTCACGGTCACCGCGACGGCCTGCCGGGAATCGTCTGCGAGCTCGAACTCGATGTTCTTCGTCTCGCCCGCCTCCATGCCCACGACGTTCTGCTCGATCTCGTCGACAACCGCGCCGCGGCCGAGCTCGACGACGTAGTCGCGCCGCGTCTCGCCGACCGCGGAGACGAGGTCGACGACGACGGTGTCCTCGGGCCCCACGGGGCGCCCCTCGACGGGAACGAGCTCGGCGACGGTCGTTCGGAGTGCGTCGAGCTCGCCTTGAACGAGTTCCTCCGGAACCTCCGCCTCGACGGCTCCGACCTCGAGCTCGGTCCAGTCCGGGAGCACCGGCTTCGCCTGCACCGGGAATGTCGCGGTGAAGTGCCAGTCCTCGTCCTCGGAGGCCGGAAGCTCGAAGTCGTATTCGGGCTGCGCCACCGGACGCACGCGCGTCTGCGAGGCGGCGTTCCAGAACCAGCCGCCGATGTGACTCTCCACCGCCTCGGTCGCGATCCGATCGCGACCGATCTTCTGCACGAGCACCTGATGCGGGACCTTGCCCTTGCGGAAGCCGGGGACCTTGACGCGCTCTGCGAGGTCGGACGTCGCGTGCTCGAAGGCGTGGTGCACGTCGTGTGACGGCACCTGAACCTTCAATCGAACGCGGTTTTCCGGCAGTTCCTCGACCTCGGCTTGCATCCGATCATTCAAGCAGACCCCCTTCGGGCTGGGTCGAAGGTGGGCCGGTCGCGTAGGCTCGGCCGGCGGTGCGCCTCTACGTGCTGAGTCGACATGCCCACTCGGAACTCAACCGCCAGGGACGGGTGAACGGCGATCCGACGGTGCCGGCTCCGCTCTCCGAGGAGGGGAGAGTCCAGGCAGACCGGCTCGGCGACGAGCTTCGCCAACTCCCGATCGACCTCTGCGTCCATACGCGCTTCCAGCGCACGCTCGAGACGGTCGACCTCGCGCTGGCCGGCCGGGAAGTCCCGCGGGTCGTCGAGCCGCTCCTCGACGATGTCGACGTCGGAGAGCTCGATGGCGTGCCGGTCGCCGAGTACCGCGCCTGGAAGAAGCAGCATCGGCGGGACGAGGCGTTTCCCCGCGGCGAGAGCCTCGACGACGCCGCGCGGCGCTACGCGCGAGGGTTTCGCCGGCTCCTCGCGCGGCCCGAGCGGACGGTGCTCGTCGTCACCCACGAGATCCCGATCCGGTACGCGCTCAACGCGGCCGACGGCTCCGAGGACCTCGACGGCCCGGAGCACTCGATCGGGAACGCGACGCCCTATCTCTTCGACGAGGCGGGCCTCGGCCGGGCCGTCGAAGGGATCGAGCGAATCACTCGTTCGAGGTAGGAGGGCGCAAGGGATCTCCGGCGAATGTCGACATTCCAGGCGATGAATTTCTGGGCCGCAATCCTCATGACCGGTGTCGCGACAATCTGGGTCGCGATGCTCTCGGGCGTCGCGTATGCCGTCCGCGCCCGCGCTCAGAGCTAGTGCGGGTGAGAGGACTCGAACCTCCAAGGGCGCAAGGCCCAACGGGACCTAAACCCGCCGCGTCTGCCAGTTCCGCCACACCCGCTCGCCCCGCAGGATAGAGGTGCGTTTCCCCGGTGCGTTCATCCCGAGCGTTTTCTCGTGCGAGGGCCGGGGATGACGCATTCGTGCTCTGGGCCGTCGTCCTCGTCGTCTCCTCGCTCGCCGGCGCAGCCCTCTCGCTTGTCTACGGGCTGACGCGCTAGCCCTCCCGCTCGCTGCCTTCCGGCAAACGCGAGGCATGTTGTTCGGTTAGAGTCCCGCCCCGTGCCCGGGATGCGGCCAGAGGACGTCTACGAGCTCGTCAACGTGTCCGATCCCAGGATCAGCCCGGACGGGAAGCGCGTCGCGTACGTCGTGACGCGCGTCGACCGTGAGGCGAATGACTACCGCTCGTCGATCTGGGTGATGCCGCTCGACGGCTCCTTAGAGGCGCGGCAGTTCACGAGCGGCGAGAAGCGCGACACGACACCGCGCTGGTCGCCGGACGGAAGGCAGCTCGCGTTCGCTTCGAACCGCGGTGAGGACAAGGCGCCGTCGGCCGTCTACGTCATCCCCGCGGAGGGCGGCGAGGCGCGGAAGCTCACGAACGGCAAGGAGAGCGTCGAGTCGATCGTCTGGTCGCCCGACTCCACGCGGATCGCCTACTCGATGCGGGTGCGCGACGAGGCGTACGAGGAGGAAGACGAGCGCAAGCGCGCGCCGCGGCGGTTCTCCCGCGCCTTCCACAAGCTCGACTCCGTCGGCTGGACCGGCGACCGCCGCAAGCAGCTCTACGTCGTCGACGTCGAGAGCGGCGAGGCGACGCAGCTGACGCACGGCGACTTCGAGAACGACAGCCCGACGTGGTCTGCGGACGGCAAGACGATCGTGTTCGACGGCCTTCGCGACGACGACTGGGACACGAAGCTCGTGAACCGCCTCTACGCCGTGCCCGCAGACGGCGGCGGGGAGCCTCGGGCGCTGAGCGGCGAAGACGGCTCCTACTCGTCGCCCTCCTTCTCGCCCGACGGCTCCCGCATCGCGTATCACTTCAGTCCCGAGGACGGCACGTACCCGCATCACACCCAGATCGGCGTGATGAGTGCCGACGGCAGCGGCGGCACCCTGCTCACGACGTCGCTCGACCGCCAGTGCGCGCCGTATCCGGACTCGAGAGAGCCGGTCTGGGACGGCGACCGGATCGTCTTCACCGTCGAGGACGGAGGCAACGTGCACGCGTACGCGGTTGCGGCCGACGGCTCCGGTGCGCCCGAGCAGGTGATCGGCGGCGAGCTCGTCGTCGGCGGTGTCGACGTGCGAGACGGACGCGTCGTCCACACGGCCGGAATGCATACGGCGATGCGCGAGCTGTTCGTCGACGCCGAGCAGCGGACGGAGGTCGGCAAGGATTTCGTCGACGGGCGCGAGCTGCTCGAGCCGGAGCGTTTCACCGCCGTGTCGCAGGACGGCTACGAGGTCGACGCGTGGGTCGTGAGGCCGCCTGACTTCGATCCGTCCAAGCGCTACCCGGCCATCCTGACGATCCACGGCGGTCCGTTCACGCAGTACGGCACCGCGTTCTTCGACGAGTTCCAGGTGATGGCCTCCGGCGGCTACGTCGTCCTCTTCTCCAATCCGCGCGGGGGCTCCGGCTATTCCGAGGAGCACGGTCGCGCAATCCGCGGTCCGCTGAACGACGCAGGACCCGGCTGGGGCACGCGCGACTACGAGGACGTGATGGCCGTCGTCGACACGGCGATCGAGAGTTTCGACTTCATCGACTCCGAACGGCTCGGAGTGATCGGCGGCTCATACGGCGGGTACATGACGTCCTGGATCGTCGGCCATACGAACCGTTTCAAGTGCGCGATCTCCGAGCGTGCCGTCAACAACCTCGTCAGCATGTTCGGCTCCAGCGACCTGTTCTGGGTCTTCGAGCGCCAGTTCGGCGGCCCGCTGTGGGAGGACGTCAATGCGTATCTCGAGAAGTCGCCGTCGACGTACGCGCAGCAGATCGAGACACCCGTCCTCGTTCTGCACTCAGAGCAGGACCTCCGATGCAACATCGAGCAGGGGGAGCACCTGTTCACGCTGCTGCGCCTGATGGGCAAGGAGGTCGAGCTCCTTCGCTTCCCGAGCGAGTCGCACGAGCTCACGCGCGCAGGGTCGCCCTTCCACCGCGTGACGCGGTTCGAAGCGGTTCTCGGCTGGTTCGACCGCTACCTCAAGGGCTAACAGCGGAGGCCGGCGGCGCGGCCACGCGGCCGTCCGACGGCGTCACGGTGCAGCGCACCGGCCCGGCCGCCGCGACGTAGTCGGAGAGCATCGCGCTCGTCACCGTGCGAAGTGCCTTCCCGCCGCTCGTCCAGCGGTACCGGTAGCGGACGACGTCGTAATCGGGATCGCGCGCCGCAAGCGTCGTCTGCACGTCGCACTCGGCGATTCCCTGTCGGACAGAGAGCGAGACCGCGACGCGATCCGGCGGCCGGTTGCGCACCTGCGCGGCGCTCGACACGACTCGAATTGGAGTATCGGAAAGGGTTGTGCCGTCGAGGATGTAGCGGAGACGCCAACCGCCGAGCGCGTCGAACTGCACACGCTCCCGGACGGAGAAGGACGGCGGCCCTCCGCCGGGATCAACGGTCTTCGCCGGGTCGCCGTCGTCGAGCGCCAGCGAACCGTCCGGCCGCACGACCTGCACGCGCTCGGCACCGCCGCGATACTCGCCGAGCTCGAAGCGAACGAACACGTCACGCAAGCCGCGCACGAAGGTCCCCGTGCGAGTCGCATCGTCCCACGGCAGCCGCGCGTTGCCCCTGAAAGGCTTCGGGCTGACGACGACATTCCGCACGTACGTCTCGGCGCGGAAAGCTCGAGGCTGTTGGACGAACCCGCTCGTTCCGCCGTTGCACGGCCCTGCGAACGGGTCGACGGGAGCGTCTCCCACGAGCTCCGTGAAGTGCAGATGCGGCCACGAGCTGTTGCCGCTCGACGCTCCCCACGCGAGCTGTTGCCCCGCGTGCACGGGATCGCCGCGCTTCCACTTCAGCCCGTGCCGGAGGTGGCCGTAGACGAAGAATCTCCCGTCTGCCGATCGCACGATCAGGTGGTTGTCGAAGGTCGAGACCGTCGGCCCGAAGCGAAAGTCGTACATCCCGTCCTGCACCTCGGTGATCGTCCCGTCGGTCGCCGAGAACACGGGTACGCCGATCTTCACCTCGCGAAAGCTCCGCACGACGACGTCGTCGCCCGTGTGCGTGTCGTAGGTTCGATGGCCGCACCAGGGATCGAGAGTCGCGCCTGCAGACGCGTCGAGATCGACCGAGTTGGCGAAGTAGAGATCTTGACCGAGAAGGCCGCCTTGCGGCCAGAACGCCAGCGCCGCGAGCGTCGCGGCTACCAGTTGTCCCAATGCACCATCGTGTCGAGCGGCTTGCGCGTACCCGGCTTGAAGTCGGTGCCGATGGTGTACGCGACCGGGATGAGCGCGACCTGCGTCACTTCGTCGTAAGGGATGCCGAGGATCTCCGCCGCGCGCTCTTCGTGCATCAGATGGAACGTCGTCCACACGGTGCCGAGGCCGCGCGACCGCGCGGCGAGCATGAACGACCACGCAGCGGGGATGATCGAGCCGAACATCGATGCGACGAGTGGGTTCGCCTTGCCCTCGTAGCGTCCGTTCACGCACGGGATGACGTGCACCGGGACCTCGTGGATGTGCTCCGCGAGATGCACGACCGCGTCCCCGATCCTCACCATCTGCCCCTCGCGCGGGCCGCCGCCCCGCTCGAGATACGGGTAGGCGACCTCGCGCCAGATCTCACCGAGCGCCGCGCGCTTGTCGGCGTCGGTGACGACGACGAAGTGCCAGTTCTGGCTGTAGCTCGCGGTCGGGGCCTGCTGGGCGAGGCCGAGGCACTCCTCGAGCACCTCGCGCTCGACCGGCCGCGTGAGGTCGAGGCGCTTCCGAACGGCGCGGGTCGTCGAGAGGAGCTCGTCCGGGGTCAGATCGAGACGCACGTGAGCCGATCCTACGTCCTCGGCGACCGGCGCCCGTCCCAGGGCGCCGGATACCCTAGGCGCGCGAGGCCCCGTAGCTCAGCGGATAGAGCGGCAGCCTTCGAAGCTGCGTGCGGTGGTTCGATTCCACCCGGGGCCGTGGCTCCTACGTGTCTGCCCTCCCCGGTGTGACGACCACCTCGTCCCAGCGGACGATGAGCGCGTAGATGACGACGAGGCTGAACGCGATGACCGTCAGCGCCCAGAGCGGGTACTGCGCGCTGCCGACGAAGCCGAGCTGAGCGATCACGTTGAGGCTGCCCGCGACGATCGCGAACCAGCGTGCCCAGCTCGCGCCCGAGAGCAGGCTCCACCCGGCGAAGGCCACGATGATTCCCCAGACCAACGTGATCCAGCCCCACGTCCGCAGATCGAAGACGATGATCTGGTTGGCGGTCAGCACGAAGTACTTGCCCCTGATGACCGCGATCAGGCCCTCGAAGAAGTCGATGACGCCGATCACGAGCATCAACCACCCGGCAAAGCCGATCCATCCGGTCCAGCGACTGCGCGGTTGCATTGCTCCTCCTGAGCTCGCTCGATTCACTGACGCGCGGAGCTTCCGGCGACCGGCTGCGCGACGAATCACCCCGTTCGGGTGAACTGACGGCGCTTTGCGCGCGAAACCGCATTCGATCGGTTGACCCGGTCGATCTCGTCGAGGGAGGGGTGCCATGGCCGGCAAAGTGCTCGTCAACCTCACCACCGGCATGGAAGATCCGGAACAGGTGACGCTCGCCTTTCTCGTCGCCGGCGCGGCGCTCGAGCAGGGCAAGGGTTGGAGCGCCTGTTCCAGCAGTTTCACGACGGAGACGGGAAGCTCTGGCTCTGCCCGATCTGCGTGAACGCCCGCAAGCTCGCAGACGCGGAGATGGTCGACAACGTGAGCAACGTCGGCGCGACGCCCATGTGGCAGTGGGCGGGCGACTACCGACCGTGTTCAGCTACTGAGGTCGGGCTAGGCGGCGACGGCCGCGCCGAACTTGCGCTTCAGATACGCGAGGTACGGCTTGGCGTCGATCGTCGAGCCCGTCGCATGCCGCAGGAGCTCCTGCGGCGCGTACTTCCGCCCCTGCGAGTGAATCTTCTCGCCGAGCCACTCGCGGAGCGGTGCGAACTCTCCGCGCTCGATCTGCTCGTCGAGCCCGCCGAGCTCCTCGTCGGCCTTCTCCCAGATCTGCACGGACATGACGGTGCCGAGAAGGTACGTCGAGAAGTAGCCGATGAGCCCCGATGACCAGTGCATGTCCTGCAGCACCCCGCGCGCGTCGTCGGGCACGCCGATGCCGAGATAGGAATCCATCTTCTCGGCCCACCGCTCGGGCAGCTCGTTGAGCTCGAGGCGGCCGTTGATCATGTCCTGCTCGAGCTCGAAGCGAAGGATCACGTGCATGCCGTACGTGACCTCGTCGGCTTCGATGCGGATGAGCGACGGCTGCGCCTTGTTGATCGCGGCGTAGAACTGCTCGACCTCGACAGCTCGGAACTGCTCGGGGAAGCGCGCCTGCAGCCGCGGGTAGAAGAAGCGCCAGAACGGAAGCCCGCGGCCGACGAGGTTCTCCCACAAGCGGCTTTGCGACTCGTGGATCCCGAGCGACGCGTGTTGCCCGACGGGGAGATGCGCGTACTCGCGCGGCAGTTGATGCGCGTAGAGGCCGTGGCCGTACTCGTGCATCGTCGAGAAGAGCGACTTGAGCTCCTCCTCGTAGTAGTGCGTCGTGATGCGAATGTCGTCGATGCCCGCGCCCGATGCGAACGGATGCTCGGTCGGGTCGATCCGCCACGAGTTCGGCCGGTGCCCGAAGAGATCGACGACCTCGTAATCGAGCTCGACCTGCTCGTCGATCGGGAACCGGCTCCGCAGGAACGAGTCGTCGACGTCGCGGTCGCGGAGATCGGAGATGAGCTGGACGAGCTCTGGCTTGATCTCGGCGAAGATCCGCGTCACCTCCGCCGTCTTCATCTCCGGCTCGAAGTCGTCGAGGAGGATGTCGTAGGGCTCGTCCGTCTTCTCGAAGCAGTCGACGTACCGCCGCCGGAGCTCGAGATTGCGCTCGAGGAGCGGCAGGAAGAGCCCGAAGTTCGACGTCGACTTCGCCTCGATCCACGTTGGCGCTGCCTCGGACGCTGCGCGCACCATCTCGGCGCGCAGCTCCGTGGGCACCTGCACCGCCTTCCGGTAGTCGCGGCGCGCGGTGCGGATGATCGCCGCCTCCCACGAGTCCGGGTCGAGCGAGTCGAGCCGGGGCTCGAGCTCCTCGATCAGCCGGCCGACCTCCGGATCGGTGAGCGCCGCGTGCCCCGTCCGCTCGAGAAACGCGAGATGCGCGCCCCGATGCCTGAATCCCGCCGGCGGCATCGTCGTGCGCTGATCCCAGTGGAGCAGGTAGACGAGGTCGTCGCACGCCTGGTGATCGGCCAGGCGAGCGGTGAGCTGCTCGAGGGCGTCCGCCATCGGCCGGAGCCTAGCTTTTCGCCGTAATGCGCGCGCGCGGGTCGAGCCAGCCGACTGCGAGATCGGCGAGGGTCATGAAGATGAGGACGATGGCCGAGAGCGTGATCACGACCGCTGTCATCTCGAACGGGTCGGCGCGCCCGAGCGCACCGATCGTCAGCGACGCGATCCCGCCGAGCGAGAAGATCCAGTCGGCCGCCATCGATGCGCCCACGACCGCCCCGATCTCGAGCGCGAGCGCGCTGACGAACGGAATGAGCGCGGTGCGAAGCGCGTGCCGGACGACGACCCGGCTCTCGGACAGCCCCTTTGCGCGCGCAACGACGGCGAACGGCTGACTGAGCGCGACGAGCATGGACGAGCGGACGTAGCGGCTGTACACGCCGACGAGACCGAGCGCGAGCGCGAGCGCCGGCAGTGTCATGTGCTGGAACCAGTCGACCAAGCCGCCGGTCGGCGCGCCGATCAGAAAGATGCTCGCGCCGTGCGTGTCGACGGTCTGCGGGCCGTAGACGAATGACGTCGCGGTCTGCGAGCCCGCAAACCAGCGCCGGAAGAAGAACGCGATCAGGAATGCGGGAACAGACCACGAGATGTACGTGAGAACGCGGATCACGATGTCGGTGCCCCCGCCGCGCCAGCGAGCAGAGATCGTGCCGAGCCCCAGGCTGAGCACGATCGTAATCACGAGCGCGTAGAAGACGAGCTGCACGGTCGTCCACCCTGCGTCCCAGAGCTCTGGTGCGATCTTCTGATCGCTCTCGACGACCTGGTCGTCGACGACCGTGGTCGACGCCGGGCGGCCGAACCCCTCGTGTACGAACGTCTTCACCCAGAGCCAGTACCGCTCGAGGATCGGATCGGTCAGGTGGTAATGGGCCTGCACGAGGTGGCGCGGCGTTTGATCCTGCGCGACGACGAGAGGGTACGAGGGGTCGAGCGCCTTCCCGAAGCAGATGAACGCGAAGAACGAGACCGTCACGAGCGTGACGATGGTCAGAAGGACGCGGCGGACGAGGTACGCGGCCATCAGGCGCGCTCCGACGCGGGGTTGAGCGCCTCGTCGAGCGTGTCGCCGACGAGATTCACGCAGACGAGCACGACGACGAGCAGGAGGCCCGGGAACACGTACAGCCACCAAGGCGACGGCACCACTCCTCCGGCGGACCCGCCCGTGCCGCGTGCAGCATCCGCGATGAGCGTGCCGAGCGAAGGCTTCTCCGCCTGCACCGTGCCGAGGCCGAGGAACGTCACGGTGGCGACGATGATGATCGACTGGCCGATGAGCGACGTGCCCGCGACGATGAGCGGCCCGCTCGCGTTCGGGAGCAGGTGGCGCACGATGAGGCGCGGGCTCGATGCACCTGCCGCGTTCGCCGCCTCGATGAACTCGCGCTCCTTCAGCACGACGATCGTGCCCCGCACGACCCGGGCAACCCCGGTCCAGAGATAGATCATCAGCCAGAGCCCGAACTCGAACGGCGTCACGGGCCAGCGGAAGATCACGACGATGAGCAGAAACGCGACGGCGGGCAGCGAGACGACCGATCCGGTCACCCAGGTGACGAAGGCGTCGAACCAGCCGCCGTAGTAGCCGGCGAGCGCGCCGACGATCACGCCGATCAAGCGTGGCGCCCGCCGCGCAGACGATCGACGAGAAGACCGACTCGCGCAAGCCGAAGAGGAGCTGCGTCAGGAAGTCGTGGCCGATGACATCCGTGCCGAGAAGGTGGTGCGGCGTCGTGAAGGGGTGCTGCGGCCTGTTGATGTACTCGAGGAACTCCTCGCCCGCCGGGTACGGCGCGAGCATCGACGCGAGTAGGCCGACGACGAAGAGGACGCAGAGGAACGAGAAGGGCGACGATGCCGAGCGGACGTCGGCGATAGCGGGCGGCCGCCTGCCGCCACGGACCACGGCGGCGCACACTCGCCTCCACGAGCTCGTATCCGACCGCGGTGTCGACGTGCGCTTCCAAAAGGACGCCCCGCTTCGATCCTATGAGACGTCCGCGACGGAGAAAAGGGTGGCGAACGGGACTCGAACCCGCGACCACCGGGACCACAACCCGGGGCTCTACCAACTGAGCTACCGCCACCGCGAAGAGCGGTAAGCGTAGCTCAGCCGCCGCAGAACGGCGTCTCGTCGAGGTGCTGCGCGCAGCTCGTCGAGGGACTCGAAGACGGCGGCCGCACCCGCTTCGTAGAGCTCCTGCTCCGAGAAGCCGCCGGTGAGGAGACACACCGTCTCGACGCCGGCCTTCCGCGCGGCGTCGACGTCCCACGGGGTATCGCCGAGCATGACCGCGCCGGTCGCTCGCACCTTCCCATCGCGGCCTGCACGAGATCGGGCTCCGGCTTCGACGCCTCGACGTCGTCCTTCGTCGTCCAGCCGTCGACGTCGTCGCGGATCTCGAGCAGGTCGATGAAATGGTCGAAGTGCTTTTGCACCGACGAGCTCGCGAGCACGACCTCGTGCCCGCGCTCCTTGAGCGCGACGACGAGATCGCGCACGCCCTCGAGCGGCGCGACCTCGTCGATCACCTGGTCGAAGAGCTGCTCCCACGCGTCGCGCAAGTCGTCACCGTGCGCTCTTCGACCTCGTCGCCCGCAACGGCGGCGACGAACTTGTCGCCGCCCATGCCGGTGTGGCGGTGGAGCCGCCACACCGGGACCGTGATCGTCGTAGCGCCTGAACGCGCGATACCACGAGAGCGCGTGGTGGTAGTTCGTGTCGACGAGCGTGCCGTCGAGGTCGAGGACGGCCGCCGGTCTGCCTCAGCTCGCGGTCGCCTGTGTGTTCATCGACGACACGTCGCGGCTCCTCGTGTCTCCCTTCACAGAACTCCTCGATCATCTTCTTGTTGAAGGCGGGGATGTCGTCCGGGTTACGGCTCGTGACGAGACCGTCGTCGACGACGACTTCCTCGTCGACCCAGTTACCGCCGGCATTGCGGATGTCGGTCTGCAGCGACGGCCAGGACGTCAGCGTGCGGCCGCGCGCGACGCCTGCTTCGACGAGCACCCACGGCCCGTGGCAGATCGACGGCCATCGGCTTCTTGACTCGGCGAACTCGCGCACGAAGTTGACGGCGTTCTCGTCGGCGCGAAGCTGGTCGGGATTGCCGACGCCGCCGGGCACGAGCAGCGCGTCGTAGTCGCCGGCGCTCACCTCTTCGACGGTCTTGTCGACCTTCAGCGTGCTCGCCGGGTCGAAGTGGTCGAAGCCCTTGATCTCGCCGTCGTGGATCGAGACGATCTCGGTCCTCGCGCCGGCCTCCTCGAGCGCCTTCCGCGGCTCCTCGAGCTCGACGCGCTCGAACATGTCGGCGGCGAGGATCGCGACCTTCTTGCCTTGCAGCTTCTGCTCAGCCATTGAGCCTCCTCGGGTGCTTTCCACCGAGGGGTATCCCGCTCGGCCCTACCGAAAACGGGGAAGGCGGCTGAGAAGCCGCCGGAGGGTGAGCGGCTCCCGGACGATCTGCTCGGGGCGCTCGACGCGCTTGAGGTGCGGGGGCGGCTCGAGGCACGGGTGCTTGGAGCGCATCGGCGCAGTCTACGGACGCCGGGTCCGGCGGTACCCTCACTTCCCGTGCGCCCGTAGCTCAGTGGACAGAGCAGCGGACTTCTAATCCGAAGGTCGGAGGTTCGAATCCTCCCGGGCGCATAGAACCGCTGTTTGGCTCGCGTCGGCTCAGACGGGTCCAGGACGGCTCAGATCTGGCGGGGTGCAGCGCCTTCGCTCGCCGTCGACGGCTGAGTCTCAGGAGTCACGAGGACGCGTCGGAGAGCTGTTCCAGCAGCTCTGAGTCACGCGGCTGAGTCACGACGGGTCCGTGTCTCACGACTGCGGCGACGCGTCGTCATCGTCGGTCACGATGCGCGCGCGACTTGGGGCTGCTCGTCGCCATGCCCCAGGACGTGTGCTGTGTCGCGGGGGCGTTTGCCAACGCCTGATCCGAATGCCGCGCTGACGCTCGTTCCGGCCGTAGACTTGAGGCTGCGAGGGCAGCGGCTGCATCAGCTCGGGACGTCTCTTCGCTCCGAGAGCGACCATTCGGTACGACTTAGGAGCGCGAGACGGTCCGACGAGCGTGGCGTCACCTTAGCGAATCCGTTCGAGCACCCGCCATCCGCTCCGACGTCGTACACGCGGAGCATCGATCGGATCGTCATGCTCGCGGGGTTGGGACATCCGGTACGTGTTCGTAACGTTCAGGACCGTCGCGTTAGTGTCTGCGTGCGCGAGGACCTTGTTGCGGCGTAGCAAGAGCGGTCGAACATGCTCGCCTGCTCAGACTCGTCGGCTATCAACACCCGCCATTCCTTTGGATCGAGCCGCCTGCGCTCGTCCTCGGCTGAGAAAGGGCGACGAACATCGCGGCGACCCCCGCCGCAGCCACCGTGCGCCCGCGTCGAGCGACCGGAAGCTTCGGTCGGCGATGTGCTCGCGCGCCCAAGCTGCAACGTTCTGCATCGCGTCCTCCCAAGGAGGAGCCTGCGCAATTCATTGAGCGGCCCTGCGGCGTGTCGGCTGGAACGAGCGCGCCCGCCTCACTGAGGTGTGCGGTCGCCGTCTCGCCGCTGGCCGCCTTCACGTCGGCGACGTCCGCGTGGCGTCACAGTGGGCCTTGAGGGCTGGGCCGTGCTCGACGATCCAGTCGAGCATCCTCGCCCAGATGACCACAGCCCCATGTAGCTGGTTCTCTTCTGCGTGCGCGAGCGCGCGTCGGAAGCGCGCCTCGATCTCGGCGATCAACGCCGCGCGATCTTGCCAGCCGTAGGCGTCGCTGACGATGCATACCCGATGCGCTTGATCTGCGACTGCGCCGCCCTGCTCGCCGATCTCGGCGAGGCACCAAACCGCATGCGCGAAGTCGAAGATGCGAGCGCCCGGTGCAACATCCTCATCCCGACTCGATGATCGCCACTGCCCTGTCGCCTTGGAAGACGATGTTGTGCTGGCCCAGGTCGGGATGACAGACCACCTCCGCATCGCGGGCGAAGGGCGTGCCCGCCGTCGCGTCGTGGAAGCGGCGGATCAGTCGACCCGCGCTGACGAGCTGCTCGTCGGCGAGGATCTCCACCGTGTCGCCATCTTCCTCAGGGCCAACGAACACCTGCCCGTCGACGTAGAGAGAACCTCGCGCCCTTGCTCGTCAATCCCGAGAAGGCGCGGGGCTCGTCAAAGCCAACAGCCTCGAAGTGCCGAAGAAGAGCGTGGACGAACTCGGAGTTCCGGTGAAGCGGACGCCGAACCGTGTCACCGACGCGCACGATGCCGACCGACTGCCGCCCTCCCACGAGCTTCAGTTCGCCATCCGTCACCACTCGAAGTTATCGCGGCTCGCAGGCCGAGCCGCTGAACTCAAGTGGCCGGTGAGTCACGGAGTGAGTCACGAACCCATGATTTGCAGCGAATGTGTACCTTCGGGCGCGTCGTCCCTCGTACCGCTCTGCCGCGCTGCGCGCGGCGCCGCTTCGTGCTCGGGGGGATGTGCGCCTTCGGCGCACCTGCGAGCGTCGGGCACTGGTCGGGCCGCGCCCGCCCGTGTCGGTCGCAGCAGAGGGGCGAAGAGCGGCTGCTGCTAGCGCCTGACGCCGAAGTCGGTCGTCACGATCGTGACGTCCATGCCCTTGTAGGTGCCCGGTGCGGACGCGGCGTGCACGGCGGAGACGCCGATCTCACGCCAGCGCGGGTTCATGAGGTTCTTACGGTGCTCCGGGCTCGCGAGCCAGAGCTTGAGCGCGCGGTTCGGGTCGATCGATCGGCGACGACCAGAGCAGGTTCTCGCCGACCGACCAGAAGCGCCACGGCGACGAGGCGTAGAAGCTCTGAACGCGCTCCCAGAACGGCGAGCCGTCGGCGGACTCGTGCGCGAAGTAGCCGTCCGCCGCCATCTGCGACGAGTGTGCGCGGGCCGCGGCGGTGAGCCGCGTGTTCAGGCGGAGCTTCAGCGAGGCCGTGCTGCGCGCGGAAGGCGTTGATGTCGACGAGCACTCCCGACTCGAGGGGTGAGAGGGCCGCGGCGGGCTCGCGGCGCCGCGGTCGCCGACGCGGCCGCAACGGCCGCGGCGAGCGCGGCTGCGAGCAGCATGAGGCTGCGGGAGGCGGCATTCCCGAGGATCATCTGCCTCGAGAATCGGCATCTCGGCCCGGATCCACATCGGCCGAAGGGAGGATTTCTGCGGCCCGAGGGTCCCAGTGCCCGGGCAGGGTCAGAGGGTCGGCGTCGCCGGCACGACGGCCTGGCGAGCGCGATTCTTGCGGTAGTCCACGAGAATGACCTGGAGCGCTCCCGCGACGGGGATCGCGGCCAGGGCGCCGAGGACGCCGGCTATCTGCGCCCCGATGAGCACCGAGACGAGGACGGCGAGCGGCGAGAGCTGCACGGTTCTCCCGTAGACGAGCGGCTGGATCACGTGGTTCTCGAGCTGCTGGTACGCGAGGAAGAACACGGCGACGATGATCGCCGCGGTGGCACCGGAGGCTGCGATCGCGACGAGGACGACGAGCACAGCTGCGATCGTCGCGCCCGCGAGCGGTATGAGATCGAGGATCCCGACGAGCAGCCCGAGAGCGACGGCGTAGGGCACGCCCACGATCCACAGCACGAGCCCGGACGAGACGCCGGCGACCAGGCTGATCAGGAGGTTGCCCGTGACGTAGCCGCCAACGGTGCGGTAGATGTCGCGGCCGACCGTCCGCCACGCGGACTCGCTGTTCCTCCGGTGCGAGGCCGTAGATCCGCTCCATCCAGTCTCGGCCCTCGAGGAGCATGAAGAAGGTCATGAACACGATCGTCAGCGTCGCGACAATCGCGGTCAGCACGCTCTTCGTGACGCTGACCGCCGCGCCCGCGCCGACGGCGAACTTCGAGACGCCGCCGTTCGACACCGCGTCCTTGACGCGCTCGACGATGTGGTACTTCGTCTCGAGGAAACCGAATCGTCCGCGTCCCTTCGTCAGGTCGCGGACATAGTCGGGCACGTTGTTCGCGAAGCTGTTCACCTGGTCGACGAGCGTCGGGATGAACAGGAAGCCGAAGCCGACGACGACTGCGATCGCGACGAGGAAGGTCATCCCGCGGCTGCGCCGCGGCGCTTGAGCCGTGACGCTGCAGCCACTCGACCGCCGGGTTGAGCGCGAGCGCGAGGAAGAGCGCGATCAGTAGCCAGCTCAGCACGTGACGCGCGACCCAGAGCACGTAGAGCACGACGCCGACGGCGAGAAGGATGCCGAGGATCGAGAAGATCGTCCGGGCACGGAAGTGGACGATGCGGTCGAGTGATCCCACGGCGTCACATTCCGCCTGCGGGCCGCGGCTCCTCTGGCAGACTCCCGCCATGACCCTGCGGCAAACCCCGTCGAACGCGACGCGACCCTCCCCGACGGGCGCGTCGTCCGAGTCCGCGTCGCCATCGCCGACGACTCCTACATCTCGAAGAGCGAGCTCGACACCGTGACCCTCGAGCTGATCGGCAACGGCGAGCATCTGGCCGCCGTGTCCACCGTCCTCGACGCCGACCAGGCGAGCGAGGCTCGGGCGCTCGTGCAGGAGGTCGTCGAGCGGTCTCGAGTCCGGAACCCTCGAGCCCACCGCCGGCTCACTCGAACCGCTTGCCGATACGCTCCGCTAGATGACCTCCGCCACCCTCCACACGAACCACGGCGCGATCGCGATCGAGCTGTTCGACGACGACGCGCCGAAGACGGTCGACAACTTCCTGAAGCTCGCGCGCGACGGGTTCTACGACGGCGTCATCTTCCACCGCGTGATTCCGGACTTCATGATCCAGGGCGGCGACCCGACCGGCACCGGCACCGGCGGCCCCGGGCTATCAGTTCGAGGACGAGTTCAACGACCACAAGGTCGAGCGCGGCGCGCTCGCGATGGCGAACGCGGGCCCGAACACGAACGGCAGCCAGTTCTTCATCGTGACGACCGAAGCAGCACCGTGGCTCGACGGCAAGCACACCGTGTTCGGCCGCGTGACCGACGGCATGGACGTCGTCGACGCGATCTCCGCGCTCGAGACGGATGCGCGCGACAAGCCGCACGAGGACGTCGTGATCGAGCGCGTCGACGTGGCCTAGTCGGCGCCGCGCCGCAGGTATCCCCACGCCGCGAGCCCGTACCAGAGCACCGCGAAGACGACAGCAAGCGCCGCGGTCGTGGCAATTGCGACCGTCTTGTCGAAGATGTAGTCCGTCACGAGCAGGACGCACGACAGGATCGACACGGCAAGGAAAAAGAGGCCGGCGATCGTAGCCGGTTCGAGATGCGGACGATCCTGCCCTTGTCCTCGACCCGCCACCGCAGTCGGTGGTACGAACTCGGCGCGATCAGCAGCGCCGAAGCGATGGCGGTCGCGAGGAAGGCGACGAAGAAGACATCCTTCTGAAAATCGGTCGCCTTCTTCCAGCCCTGCGCGAACGGCACGGCGAGCAGAAACGCAAAGAGCACCTGCACGCCCGGAAGCGCGACGCGCAACTCGTTCAGAAGCTCGATGAGCTCGCGGTCGTGGCGCTGCTTGGGGCTCTCGCCCGGCTCCGCCCCACGGTCGTCCAGATCACCCATCCCGGGGGAGCGTATTCGGGCTAGTCTGGCGCGCGCCGTGCGTACTGCCGCCGTCGCACTCGCCTCGCTCGTTCTCGTGCCCGCAGCGAACGCTGCGGTGTTGCTCGGCGTCCACGGAAACTCTGCGCGCTTTGCATCGCAGACCGGCCAGGCGTCGCAGATCCAGCACATCTTCGTGAGCTTCGGGCAAGGGAACGCGCTGACGCGCATCGCCGCCTCGGCCGGGCCGGTACCGATGCTCGCCTTGAACTCGGGCTCGTACGGTCAAGCGCAGACGGCCACACCGCGCGGGCTCGCACTCGGACAGAACGACGGCTTCCTCTTCCAGCTGAACTCGGTCGTCGCCAACTGGCAGGGCGACCGCTTCTACGTTCGGCCGTTCCCCGAGATGAACGCGCACTGGACCGGCACCAGCGCGTACAACGCGAACGGCACCCGGCGCGACCCCGCGCATTCGACGGCGTGGAACCGCAGAGCGCTCGCACGCATCGCCGTCCTGCTGCGCGGCGGGACAGCAGATGTCGTGAACCCCAAGCTTGCGAAGCTCGGCCTGCCGACGATCGACCACGACCTCGCGGTCACGACCCCGAAGCTGCGCATCGTCTGGAACCCGCAGGGATTCGGCTCGCCGAACCTGCCCGGGAACTCGGCACAGGCGTACTACCCCGGCGACGCGTACGTCGATGTGATCGGCGACGACCTCTACGACCTTCGGGGCCACGGCGCGACCTGGGGCGCTGCCGATGCGCTGTACAAGGCGCACCCGTCGAAGCCGTTCGCCTTCGCCGAGTGGGGCGTCTGGGGCTTCGACGACCCACAGTTCGTCCGCGCGATGGCGAAGTTCGTCCGGCAACATGGTCGGACCGAGTTCATCGCGTACTACTCGGGCCGGCCCGGCTCCGTCTTCGACCTTGCGACGAAGCCGCAGTCGCGCGCCGCCTACCGAGCGCTGATCACTCCGCTCGCGACGCTCCCCTAGATCCGAGCCCGTCGAAGAGGTGCGGCTCCCGCTGCTCCTCCCGCACGAAGCGAAAGAAGTAGAGGACGAAGGCGCCGAAGAAGACGACGGCCTGCTCGAACGCCATCGTCATCCCCGCGAGCTGCTGGTCGAAGAGCGGGCTCGGCCCCCAGGTGCGTGGCGCGTTCGCATAGAAGTCGTAGACGGGCCTGCCGACGAGCGCGAGAAGCAAGCCGATCGGCGAGGCGAGGACGAACGCGGCGAAGAGATAGGCCGCCTTCGCGCCCGGGCTGTAGCGGCCGTGGACGACCGGCCACCACACGCCGATCCCTGCGACGAGGTACGTCAGATGCTCGAGCAGGAGCAGCCAGTGCGGACGCTCGAGGGCCGCGTCGTAGATCCACGGGAGGTGCCAGATCATGTACGTGGCGACCCAGACCGGCAGCACGACGAGCGGATGGAGGATCGGCTTGCCGGCAAGGCGGGCGCCCATGGCAGGCGGCATGGCGAGCACGAGGAGCGCGGGCGCCCACTCCGCGAGGACGACGTTCTGCAGCAGGTGCGCCCACAGGAAGGTGTGGAGCGCGTACGTCTGGAGCGGCGTCGTGAACGCGACGGCGATCAGGGCGAACGCGCTTGCTGCGGCGAGGATGCGAGCATTCGACGGGCGCTCGCGCCGCGTGATCGCGGCGTATGCCAGGGCGAGGAGCGGGACGCCGATCGCGGCCTCCACCGAAAAGACCATGGCGCTACGCTAGCCCCGCGCGCCCGTGGTGTAGTGGAAACATGCGGCCCTTCCAAGGCTGAGTCACCGGTTCGAACCCGGTCGGGCGCTCTGGGTAGCTCACGAGGTGGGTTCGTGAGAACACCGTCCGCCCACGTCGGTACGTTGTCTGTTGTGAAAACAGTCGAACGCCGAGAGGCGCGCCGCCTGCGGGAACTGGGCTGGTCCGTAAAGGAGATCGAGCGCGAGCTCGGAGTCGCGCGTTCGTCGGTGAGCCTGTGGGTACGAGACATCGAGCTCGGCCCCGAGCAGCGCGAACGTCTCATCAGCCGCATCCGCTTGGGCCCCTTCGTCGCCGGACAGAAGAAGGCGGCCCGGGCGCGCGATCTCCGCTTGACCTACCAGGACGAGGGGCGATGCCTCGCACGAGAGCGAGACGGTTCGTACGCCGCAGGTTGCATGCTCTACTGGGCAGAAGGGAGCAAGGCGCGAAACTCCGTTCAGATCTGCAACTCAGACCCTGCGCTCATCGTGTTCTTTGCGGAGTTCCTGCGTGTGCAATTCGATGTTGAACGCGAGTCGATGCGGCTTGCACTGAATCTCTTCGCCGACCACATCGACGCCCAGGCCGAAATCGAGACGTTCTGGCTCGATCAGCTCGGCCTCACTCGTACGGCACTGACGAAGACGCAGGTGAACGTGTACTCGAAGTACAGCCAGAAGAAGCGGAACGGAAAGCTGCCGTACGGCACGGCAAAGTTCTCAGTTCACTCGACCCGGATCGTGCAGACGATCTACGGCTCGATCCAGGAGTACGGCGGCTTCGACCGCCCCGAGTGGCTGGGCTAGGAAGCCCGAAGCTGGCGGCTGCGCTCGGTCTCGGCGTTGATCTCGGCGCCGAGCAGCAGGGCCATGCCCGTGATCCAGAGCCAGGTGAGCATCACGATCACGGCGGCGAGGCTCCCCCACGTCTTGTTGTACGACGCGAACGTCGCCGTGTAGACCGCGAAGAGCGCGGACGCGGCGATCCACAGCACGGCGGCGACGAACGAGCCCGGCGTCAGGAACTGCCATTTCCGGTGATCGACGTCCGGTCCGAGATAGAGCAACGTCGCGAACGCGACGAGCAGGCCTGCGAGGAGGATCGGCCACTGCGCGACCCACCAGAGGATGGTGACGACGATGCCGGCCGAGCCCGACTCGCGACGCGATTGCGCCTTCGATGACCGGCCCGAAGATCGTCAGCACCGCGACGAGAACGAACGCGACGCCGATGACGACTGCCATCTTCAGCGCGACGACACGCTTCGTGATGAACGAGCGTCTGTCCTGGCGGTCGTACGCGAGGTTGAGTGCGCGTCATGTAGGAGTTCATCGCACCCGTGATAGACCACACCGCGATCACGAAGCCGATGATCGTGAAGGTAAGGCTCGAGCCTTGGTTGTTCGACGCGCGTGTGAGCGAGCTCTCCAGGAGGCTCTTCGCATCCGCAGGGATGAACGTGCACGTGGTGCATGAAGTTCGTGATCGTCCTGCGGACTTGCGATCAGCGTGAAGAGGCCGGTGGCGACGATCAGCACGGCCGGGATCGCGAAGAACGTGCTGTAGGCGAGCGCCGACGCGAGCATCATCGCGTTGTCTGCCATGAACTCCTTGGACGCGCGAATCACGATCGCCTTCCAGTCGGCGAAGGTCAGGTCGCGCAGGCCGGGGTCGGGCACCGAGGGCTCACGGCGCTCGGGCTGCGGCGAGACGCTGTGTGGCGAGTCGTCGAGAACGGCCTCGTCGGGGACGGGCCGCTCCATGTCGCGCCCCGCCCTGCGAGTCGGGCCCTGGCGCGGCCCTTCCGGCTTCTGTCGCATCCGCATAGTGGTGCAACGGACGACCCGGCGATGCGGATGCGCCCGGTGGTATGACCCGCCTGTGGAGAGCCCGAAGATCGCGATCGTCGGCGGCGGCTCCGCCGGCCTCGCCACCGCCGCACTCCTGAAGGAGAGCGGGCTCGAAGCGGTCGTCCTCGAGGCCGGGCCGGAGCCGGGCGCGGCCTGGCGTGGGCGCTACGACCGGCTGCGGCTGCATACGCCGCGCCTCCTCAGCGGCCTGCCCGGGCTGCGAATCCCTCGCCGGTACGGCCGTTGGGTCGCGCGCGACGACCTGATCGAGTACTTCCGCGCCTACGTCGAGGCGCACGGCCTCGACGTCCGCACGAGCACGAGCGTCACGCGGATCGACCGCGACGGCGACGGCTGGCGGCTCGAGACCGACCGGCGAGCCGGTCCACGCCGACCGGGTGATCGTCGCGACGGGCTACAACGGTGCACCGTTCATCCCCGACTGGCCGGGACGCGACTCATACGCCGGCGAGCTCATCCACTCGTCCGAGTACCGAAATCCCGCGCGCTTCGCCGGCCGCGACGTCCTCGTCGTCGGCGCCGGGAACTCGGGCGCCGAGATCGCCCACGATGTCGCCGACGGCGGCGCCACGCGGTCCCGGCTCTCGGTGCGAACACCCCCACAGATCGTGCGCCGTGCGACGGCCGGGATCCCGGCGCAGCTTCTCGGGATGGCGATCCGAAGGATGCCGCCGAACTGGGTCGACCCCTTCACGATCTGGCAGCGCAAGGTCGCTATCCCCGATCTGAGCGCACAGGGCCTGCCGCGGCCCGAGCACGGCGTTCGGACCGCGTTCATCACGACGGGGACGACCCCGATCCTCGACGTCGGGATCGTCGAGTGCCGTGAAGCACGGCCGCGTGGAGGTGGTCGCCGCGGTCGAAGGGCTCGAAGGCCCCGATGTGGTGCTCGCCGACGGCTCTCGCATCCAACCGGACGCCGTCATCGCTGCGACCGGCTTCCGCGCGGGGCTCGACGCGCTCGTCGGCCATCTCGAGATCCTCGGCCCGCGCGGGCTCCCCGTGAAGACGGACGGCGAGCCGGCGTTACCGGGCCTGTGGTTCGTCGGCTTCACGCCGACGCTCGGCGGTCAGCTGCGAGAGGGCTCGCTTGCAGCGCGCAAGGTCGCGCAGAGCGTGGCGGCGGATGACAGGAGGGCGACCGCCGCCACGCCCGCGCGTTAGGAGGGTCTGGCCAAACAGTGGTTGTGCGAACACCGTTCCACCAGACCCTCAGGGCCTATCGGCGCAGCTCAGCGGCCGAGTGCAGCCGATAGGTCGCGTCGACGACGATCCCGACGAAGTCGCCGGTGCGGATCGCGCGCAGCGCGTCGGCATCGGCCTCGACGAGGTCACCGTCCGGAGTGACGACGCGCGCCGCGAGGAGATTCGCGAGCACGAAGCCGCTCCGATCGACGAGGGGTGCGAGCCCCAGTACGCCGCCGCCCGCTCGAGCTCCGCAGGCGTCACGCCCGGCTGGACGCATGCCGTCTTCTCGCGCGGGTCGACGACGATCCGCTTCATGCCCGAGACGTCGATCGGGAGATCCTGACCGCCCTCGTCCTGCGCGTAGCGGACGGCGACGGCGACCTCGAGACCGGTGAGCGGCCTGACCGGGATCGCGGGCACCCGGGCTGCGTTCGTGCGCAGCTCGAGGACGAACCGGTCGGAGACCTTCGGCGGAGCGTCATCGCGGAGGGGGCGGATCTCGATCGCAGCCATGGCAGTAGCGTCCTTTCGTTCTAGGCGTACGCGGGAGAAGGAGAGCTTCGCCGTACCGCACCGACGACCCAGCCACCGAGGGCGAGGACGAGGATGGCGATGACGGCCAGGGAGATGAGCAGCAGCTTTTTCATGTCTGCATCTTCTGCCGGAGCGGGGGTGCGTCGCCTCGTGGGGCACCCCCAAGATCGTCCCTAGTCCTTGGAAACCCGCACGTCATGCCCATGGGACGGCGGGGAGCCGCGGAACTCATCGCTCCAGAAACGCAGCCGGGGTGAATCCCGGCTGCGAATCCGTAGCTCGTTCGATCGGGGCGGCGAGATTCGAACTCGCGACTTCCGCTCCCCAAAAGCGGCGCTCTACCAGGCTGAGCTACACCCCGTCTGCCCCAAGAATAGGTGTGGGGGCGGCTTTCGGCCGCCCCCGCACCGCGAACCCGACAGGCTCCGCGGCTCTGAGAGCTCGACCTCTCAGTCGTACTGCAGCGCCTCGAGCACGTTCAGCCTGGACGCGCGCCTGGCCGGGGCGATGGCCGCGATCGTGCCCGCGGTCACGCCGACGAGGACGAACCGGACGAGGGTGACGGCCGACACCTCGAACTCGACGCCGAAGCGCGAGAGGGCATGCGTCACTGCGTAGGCGAGGAGCACGCCCACCGGCATCCCGAGCCCTGCGCCGATCAGGCCCGTGATCACGCTCTCGTGGCGCACCATGCGGCGCGTCTGCCGGCGGGTCATGCCGACGGCGCGGAGCATGCCGATCTCGCGTGTGCGCTCCCAGACGGAGAGCACGAGCGTGTTGATCATCCCGAACAGGCTGATCACGACAGAGAGCGCGAGGAGCACATAGAGCAGGTTCAGGAGCGAGTTCATGAAGGAGGTCTGGTTCTTCACGAACTCGGCATGCGTCTGCACCTTCGTGTCCGGGAAGCCCGCGACCGCCTTCTCGAGCCCGGCCTGCGTCGGCGAGCCGTCGATCAGCGTGAACGAGTTCTGCGCCCGCGGGAACGCGGTCTCGAATGCGCTCTGGCTGACGATGACTCCGCCGAGGAGCTCGGCGACGCGCGGAGGCTGATAGAAGCCCGCGACGTGCAGCGAGACCGGGTCGCCGCCGGAGCCGACGAGGATGAACTGCTCGCCGAGCCGGAGGCCGTTCTTCTTCGCGAACGACTCCTTGACGAGAGCGCCGCCGCTCGAGAGCTCGGCGAGCGTCGCGTCGGAAGAGCCGCGCTTCCACTCGAAGTGGTAGAGGCCCGACACGGTCTTCGGATCGACGCCGTCGACGTTCACCTGCGTCTTCCCGATCAGCCCGCGATCACCGCGGATCGACGTCGAGCGGACGACGCCCGGCGCTTTCGACCGCCGCGTCGCCGGCTGCGATCGGGAAGCCCGACCAGCCGTTCTTCGACGTGACGATCCACTGCGCGGGGAACTGCTTCTCGATCGCGTTGTTCATCGAGTCGTGCACGCCCTTACCGAGAACCGCGACGAACGACACGAGCGCGATGCCGATCATGAGCGCGGCGGCCGTCGAGGCCGTCCGCTGCGGGTTGCGGACAGCGTTCTCGGAGGCAATCCGCCCCGCCGCGCCTCCGAACCGCCGTGCGGGCCAGCCGAGCACCATGGCGAGACCCGCGACGAGCCGCGACGCGACGCCTGCCGTGCCGGAGATCAGCGCGAGGGCGCCGACGGCGAGCGCGAGCAGCGAACTGCCCGAACCGAGCCGGTTGCCGGTCACCGCGTAGCCGAGCAGGATCGCCGCCGCAACGAGCAGCGCGGCGCCGACGATCGTGCCCCGCCGGCCGCGGGTCCGCGGAGGCAGGCCGCCGCGAGCGGCTGCGATCGGCGCGACGCGCGTCGCCCGGCGAGCCGGGATGATCCCCGCGACGACGGTCACGACCACGCCGAGGAGCAGCGAGACGACGAACGTGCGCGTTGCATACACGGGCGCCGCCTCGGGCAGACCGAGCCCGAGCGCGCTGAAGAGCGAGCTGAGCCCTTTCGCGAGCCCGAAGCCGAGGAAGAGACCGACGACGGACGCGAGAGCGCCGAGCGCCGCCGACTCCAGCATGACCGAGCGAAGCACCTGCCGCCGCGTCGCTCCCAGAGTGCGAAGCGTCGCGAGCTCGCGTGTTCGCTGGGCGACCGTGATCGACAGGGTGTTGAAGATGACGAACGCACCGACGAAGAGCGCGATCCCGCCGAAACCGAGCAGGAAGCCGCGGATGAACGTGATGAATCCGCCGATGCTCTTCTTGTCGGAGCTCGCCTGTTCGTCGGCCGTCTTCACCTGCGCGGTACCCGGCAGCATCGTCTGCAGCCTGCCGGCGAGCTGGTCCTGATCCGACGCCCTTGCCCGCCACGAGCACGGAGGTGTAGCCGTGCATGTGCAGCAGCTTCTGGGCAGTCGGGATCGTGAATACCGCGAACGTCGCGCCGCCGAGCGATTCGACGTCGCCGTACTTCGCGACGCCGACGACCTTGAAGGCCCGAACCGGGCCGTTCGCGGCAACGCGGATGGTGTCGCCGACGTCGAAATGCTCGTTCTTCGCCGTGTCGGGGTCGATGACGACCTCGTCCGGCCCTGCAGCCCAACGGCCTTCCTCGAGCTTGAGCGGGTTGAAACGCGGCTGCGAGGTGTCGACGCCGAAGCCGAAAGTCGGCGCGCCGTTGTGGTCGATCGCCTTGCCGTCCTTGCCGATCAGCTTGGCCCGTGTCGAGTCGCCGTTCATGTCGGCGATCGCGGGTGCAGCTGCCTCGACATAGGGCTGCTTGCGAATCCGCTCGAGCAGTGCAGGCGACACCGTCGCGTTGCCGCTCGAGGAGTAGTCGACGAGCTTCTTGCCGCTCACGATCGCGTCGGTGTGGTCGTACGCCGACGAGAAGATCGATGTGAACGCCTTCGAGATCGTGTCGGTGAGGACGAACGAGCCGCTCACCATCGCGACGCCGAGGACGATCGCAAGCGCGGTCAGGAACGCCCGGACCTTCCGGCCGAGGAGACCCTTCGAGCGCGACGCGCGTCATCGGGAGCTCACTTCCTGCATCGCGGCCAGCACCTCGGCGGCCGTCGACTCGTCGAGATCGCGCACGATCCGACCGTCGGCGATGAAGAGGATGCGGTCGGCCATCGCGGCCGCGCCGGCGTCGTGGGTGACCATGACGATCGTCTGGCCCCAGTCGTCCACTGCGCGCCGCAGGAGGCAGAGAACCTCACGGGACGACGCCGAGTCGAGGTTGCCGGTCGGCTCGTCTGCGAAGAGCACCTTCGGCCGCGTGACGAGGGCCCGCGCGACGGCGACGCGCTGCTGCTGGCCGCCCGAGAGCTCGGCGGGACGGTGGTCGCGGCGGTCGGTGATCCCGACGGCGTCGAGGAGCTCCTCGAGCCATGCCGGGTCGGGCTTCTCGCCGGCGATCGCGAGCGGCAGCGTGACGTTCTCCTCCGCCGTGAGCATCGGCAGGAGGTTGAAGAACTGGAACACGAAGCCGATCGTCTCGCGGCGGAGAAGGGTCAGTTTCTTCTCGTTGAGACCCGTGATCTCGGTGCCGGCGAGGACGATCGAGCCCTCCGTCGGGGTATCGAGACCCGCGAGGAGGTGCATGAGCGTCGACTTGCCGGAGCCGGACGGCCCCATGATCGCCGTCATCCGGCCTGCCTCGATGTCGAGGGAGACGTTCCGGAGGGCCTCGACGGCGGTGTCGCCTGCGCCGTAGCGGCGGACGAGCCCGGTCGCGGAGACGACGGCGCCGCGAGACGCGGGGGCGTCCTCGGCGGCGAGATCGGAGGGAAGTGCGATTGCAGACATGGTGAGCGGGTGCCTTTCTGTCGGGTTGCACTGCCACTCTCGTCTGGGCGCCCGGCACCGGCAATCGGGGATCACCCCAAGGTTTCCCCCAAAGATTCCCGGGTCGTGCGGGGTCGCACTTCCGGGTTTGCCCGAGCCGAAGTACCATCCTCGCCAAGTCAAACGAGCCGGTTCCGAAGGGGTCTAGAAGGGCGACATGACAGGAAAACGAGACCTCCCCTCCGGGACGGTCACTTTTCTCTTCTCCGACATGGAGGGCTCGACGCGCCTCCTGAAGCAGCTCGGCCGCGACCGGTACGGCGAGCTCCTCTCGGCGCACAACGCGCTCCTCCGTGAGGCGTTCACGGCGAACGGCGGGATCGAGATCGACCGTCAGGGCGACGCGTTCTTCTTCGTCTTCCGGAGCGCGGGCACCGCGGTCGCCGCGGCGGCGGCCGCGCAGCGGGCGATGGTCGGCGCACGAGTGGCCCGAGGACGGCGCCGTCCGCGTCCGGATCGGCGTGCACACCGGCGAGGCGTCGGTGAGCGGCGAGGGGTACGTCGGCTTCGCCGTTCACCAGGCGGCCCGCATCGGCGACCTCGGGCACGGCGGCCAGATCCTCGTCTCCCGGACGACGGCGGCGCTCGTCGAGCACGATCTCGCCGCCGACATCCGGCTCCGCGACCTCGGCGAGACGCGCGTCCCCGGCCTCGACCGGCCCGAGCCGATCTTCCAGCTCGTCTGCGACGGCCTGCCCGACCGCTTCCCGCCGCTCGGCGCCCGCCGGCCGAGCGGCGCGCCCAGCGCGCCCGAAGGCCCGACCCTGCTCGAGCGCGAGGGCGAGCTCGCCGCCCTCCATGCCTATGTCGACTCCGCCGCCTCCGGCGCGGGCCGCCTCATCGCGATCGAAGGGCGCGCCGGCATCGGCAAGACGCGGCTGCTCGCCGAGGCGCGGGCGATCGCGACGAAGGCCGGGCGTCACCGTCCTGTACGCGCGCGGCGGCGAGCTGGAGCAGGAGTTCGCCTACGGCATCGTGCGCCAGCTCTTCGAGCCGGTGCTCGCGTCGGCGACGAGCGACGAGCGCACCGAGCTGCTGAGCGGCGCGGCTTCACTCGCGGGCGCGCTCTTCGACGATGTAACCACTCGGCGCCGACGAGGACGAGACCGACGTCTCGTTCGCGATGCTCCACGGGCTGTACTGGCTCGCGGCGAACGTCGCGCTCCGCAAGCCGGTGATGATCGCGATCGACGACCTGCACTGGGCGGACGGCTCGTCGCTCCGCTGGCTCGCTCATCTACAGCGCCGACTCGACGGCCTCCCGCTCCTCGTCGCCGTCGCGACGCGGCCGCCCGACCAGGCTATCGCCGAGGCCGCGTGTCACCGAGGTCCTCGCCGACCCCGCCGCAGCCGTCGTCCGGCCCACGGCGCTCGGCTTCGCCTCTGTCGCGCCGCTCGCGCGAGAGGTGTTCGGCCACGCAGCCGCAGAGCAGTTCATCGAAGCCGTCTGGGCTGCGACGCGAGGAACGCCGCTCTTCGTCCAGGCGCTGCTCGACACGCTGAAGCAGGAGGGCCTCGAGCCGCTGGCCGAGAACGCCGAGCGCGTGCCCGAGATCGGCCCGGCGCCGGTCGCCCGCGCCGTGTCCCTCCGCCTCTCCCGGCTACCCGCGGAGGCGACCGTGCTCGTGCGGGCTGTCGCCGTGCTCGGCGGACGCGCCGAGCTTCGCCACGCCGCGGAGCTCGCCGGCCTCGATCGCGAGCTTGCGAGCCATGCGGCGACGACGCTCGCTCGCGCCGACCTCTTGAACTACGAGATGCCGCTCGAGTTCACGCACCCCGTGGTGCGCACCGCGGTGTACGAAGACATGTCGATCGCGGAGCGCATCGCCGCGCATCGCCGGGCGGCGCAGATCCTCTCCGACGCCGGCGCCGAGCCCGAGCAGATCGCCGTGCACCTCGAGCAGTCGATCCCGAACGGCGACCCGTTCGTCGTCGAGACGCTCCAGATTGCAGCGCAGCGCGCGCTGCAACGCGGCTCGAGCGACGTCGCCGTCTCGCTCCTCACGCCGCGCGCTCGAGGAGCCGCCGCCGCCGGAGCAGTACGGCGAGATCGTCCGCGCACTCGGCATGGCGCGAGCGCCTCCTCGACAACGCCGGAGGCGATCCGTCTGCTCTCGCAGGCGTTCGATCTCATCGAGGAGCCGCGACGCCGCACGCGCATCGGCATCGAGCTCGGCCGCAGCTTGCTGCGCGCAAACGAGCACGAGAAGGCGATCGACGCCTTCCGCGCGCGCACGCGACGTCCTCGGCGACGCGGACGCCGATCTCGCGCGAGTCCGATCTCGTCGGAGCTGATCAACGCCGGCTGGTGGTATCCGGAGCATGTTCCGATCGCGGAAGTGCGAGCTCGAGCTCGTCGACGAGCAGAGTCTCCACGGCGGCGTCGGCACCGACCTGCTGCGCGCGACGCTCGGTTACTGGGAGACGCGGCGCGGCCACGACCGCGAGCGCGCACTCGAGCTCGCGCGCGCGCGCAATCGCGCCGCAGCGGATCGACCTGCTCGGGACGCGCGGGCTGCACCTCGACGACGTACACGCTCGTCGATGTGCGGCTACCCGGACGAGGCCTCGCGGTGTACGACCGCGTGCTTCGCGCTGCGTACGCGCGCGGCGACAACGTGCTCGCGTCGTCGAGCGCGCTCTTCCGCGCGTACACGCAGCTCCGCCGAGGCGACCTCCAGGCCGTCGAGGCCGACCTCGCGCGCTTCTCGGAGCTGACCGCCTACCAGACGACCCGTCTGCTACAGCCACGCGTTCGAGGCCGAGCTCGCGATGGAGCGCGGCGACCTGAGCCACGCGGCGGCGTGCATCGCCGAGAGCAACCTGCCCGACAAGATCTCGCCGAACGGCCATCTCACGTTCTTCCAGCTCGCGCGCGGCCGCCTCTGGCTCGAGCAGCACCGCCACGATGACGCGATCCGCGAGCTCCGCTCGCTCGGGGAGAACTCGAGGCGCTCAGATCGACGAACAGCGCCTTCTACGACTGGCGCCCGCACCTCGCGCTCGCGCTGCACGCAGCCGGCCGCGCGACGGAGGCGCTGCCCGTTGGCGCTCGAGAGCGTCGACCGCGCACGCGCCTGGGGCGCGCCGCAGTCGATCGGCGTCGCGCTTCGCACGCTCGGCCTCGTCGAAGGCGGCTCGTCCGGCGAGAAGCTGCTGCACGAGGCGGTCGAGATCCTCGCCGAGTCGCAGTGGCGGCTCGAGCACGCGAAGGCGCTCGTCGAGCTCGGCGCCGCCCTGCGCCGCGGCAACAAGCGCTCCGACTCTCGCGAGTTCCTTCGACAGGGTCTCGAGCTCGCGCACAAGCTCGGCGCGACGGCGCTCGAGGAGCGCGCACAGACCGAGCTCGCCGCGACCGGCGCGCGCCCGCGCCGGCTGATGTTGAGCGGGCTCGAGTCGCTGACGCCGAGCGAGCGTCGCGTCGCCGAGATGGCGGCCGAGAACATGACGAACAAGGACATCGCGCAGGCGCTCTTCGTGACGCCGAAGACGGTCGAGGTTCACCTCTCCAGCGTCTATCGCAAGCTCGAGATCTCCTCGCGGGCACAGCTTCCCGACGCACTCGGCGCACCCACGTAGCGTCCGCTTTCGTGGAAGGCCCCCTCGTCGTCGGCGGCGGCGCCGTCACGCCGGCGCGCAGACCCGTTGTCGGCTACGTCATGGTGCTCGTTGCGGCGACGCTCTTCGGCATCAACGGATCGGTCGCGAAGGTCGCTCTCTCGTCCGGGCTCTCGTCGCTGCGACTCACGGAAGCCCGTTGCGCGGGCGCCTTTATCGGGCTCGCGTGCTGTCGCGATCTTCCGAAACCCGTCGAGCGTTCGCGTCGACGCCGCGCGAGCTCCTGCGCCTCGCCGTCTTCGGCATTGCGGGCGTCGCGCTCGTGCAGCTCTTCTACTTCCTCTCGATCCACCGGCTCGCGATCGGGATCGCCCTGCTCATCCAGTACCTCGGCCCGTTGCTCGTGGCGATCTATGCACGCACATTCGCCCACGAGCACGTTCGCCGGCGTATCTGGCTCGCGCTCGCGCTTGTCGATCACCGGGCTCGCACTCATGGTGCAGCTCTGGAGCGGGATCGCGCTCGACGGCCTCGGCGTCGTCTACGCCCTGATCTCGGCCGTCATCTTCGCCGTCTATCTGCTCATGGCGGAGCGCGAGGTCAAGGAGCGGGACTCGATCTCGCTCATGGCCTGGGGCTTCTTCTTCGCGACCGTGTTCTGGACGCTCGCGCAGCCGTGGTGGAGCTTCCCGGCCTCCCGCGTCGACGACTCGGTCACCCTCCAGGGGCGCCTGGCCTCGACCGCACCTGCCGGTCTGGGCGCTCGTCCTCTGGGTGATCGTCCTCGGCTCGATCGTCCCGTTCTCGCTCATCGTCGGGGGCCTCAAGCACGTGAGCGCCACGCGCGTCGGCGATCGCCGCGATGCTCGAGCCGGTGGTCGCGACGATCGTCGCGTGGGCCTGGCTCCAGGAGTCGCTCTCACCCGTCCAGCTCGCCGGCGCGGCGGTCGTCCTCGCCGGGATCCTCGTCGCTCAGACGGCCCGCTAGCGCTTCGGGCGAGCCGCATCCCCCTTTCGAGGGATTGACGGCCCCGGACATCGTCGCCAAACTCGTCCGCGTGTTGCGGAAGAGCAACATTTGTGTCGCTCTTGACCGCTGCTTTGCTCGCAATCCTGCTCGTGCCGGCGGCGGGCGCGGCCCCGAAGGCATCGAGCGAGGCGACGCTCCTCCAGGCGGTCAACGCGACCGCGCCGGCACACGGGCTTCAGCCGCTCCACCTCGATTCTCGCCTCCGGGCGGCGGCGCGCTCGTGGTCGGCAGCCTCCTCCGCGCCAACGCCTTCACCCATGGCGACTTCGCCGGGCGGATGGGCGCTTCCACGTCTTCGGCCTCTCCGGCGAGAATCTCGCCTGGGGCACGGGCTCCTACGCGAACGCCAGGATCGTCATCGCGATGTGGCTCGCGAGCCCCGGCACCGCGCGAACCTGCTGAGCCCGTCTTCCGCCGGATCGGCATCGGCATCGCGCGCGGCACCTTCCAGGGGAACCCTGGCGCCTCGATCGTCACCGCCGACTTCGGCGGCTAGCTCGGGGGAGATCGTCGGGAGGTCGAGGGGCGCCGGCGAGGGCGTCCCTTCGATCGTTCGGACTAGTCGGTCTCCATCAGCGAGCGGAGCTCGGCGAGCTTCTCGCCCGCGCAGCTCGTCCCGCTCGCCGCGCTCGATCCGGGCGAGGAGCTCCCGCACGAGCGGAGCCAGCTCGAGGGGGTTGAACGGCTTCGTCACGTAGTCGACGCCGCCGATGTCGAGGCCGCGCGCGCGATCGCGGAACTCGGCGCGCGCCGTCAGGAAGATGATCGGGATCTCGCTCGTCCGCTCGTCCTCGAGCAGGTGCTCGGCGACGCGCCAGCCGTCGAGGCCGGGCATCATCACGTCGAGGAGGACGACGTCGGGCCGGTGCTCCCGCGCCCGCTCGAGCCCGCTCGGGCCGTCGGCCGCCTCGATCACATCCATCCCCTCGGCCTCGAGGTTCACGCGGCAGAGAAGGCGGATCGGCGCCTCGTCGTCGATGACCAGCACTTTCGTCACGTTCTCTCCTATATCCCTAGTCGAACCTGCCGCCACTCGCGCAGCAGGCAACTCGAACGCGAATGTCGATCCCTCGCCTTCGCGCGATTCGACCCAGATCCTGCCGCCCATCGCCGTCACGAGGCCTCGCGCGATGAAGAGGCCGAGCCCGGTGCCGCCCGGCCCCGAGCGCGCGTCTCGGCGTCGGCGCCGCGATAGAACTTCCGGAAGATCTGCTCCTGGTCTGCCTGCGGGATCCCGATCCCCTCGTCGGCGACGCTGACCTCGACGCGTCCTCTTCCTTCCGCTCGACGCCGACCGTGACGGTGCCGCCGTCGGGCGAGTACTTGCAGCGCGTTGTCGAGCGAGGATCGAGAAGACCTGGCGGAGCTTGTCGCGGTCGGCGCGTCGCGGCGAGCGGCTCCGCCGGCGACGTCGAGCACGAAGCGGTGCCCGTTCGTCCCCGCCTCCTGCGCGGTCTGCACGACCTCGTCGACGACGCCGCGCACGTCGGTCGGGGCGAGGTGCACCTGCAGGTCGCCCGTGTCGAGACGCGCGACGTTCAGCAGCGCGTCGACGATCCGCGTCAGGCGCTGCGACTCCGACGCGATGTAGCCGAGGAACGTCTGGCGCTCGGCTCTCGCCGAAGAGCACGTCCTGGCGGAGCAGCGTCTCCGCGAAGCCGTAGATCGAGGTGAGCGGCGTGCGGAGCTCGTGCGAGACCGTCGAGACGAAGTCCGACTTCATCTGCTCGACGAGCCGGTCGGCCGAGATGTCGCGGAACGCGAAGATGCGGCCGGCGACGGCGCCGGCCGGATCGCGCATCACTGCCTCCGTCACCGAGAGCCACACCTCCTCGCGGCCGCGCATGATCGAGACGAGCGGTCGCCGAGCGGCGTCTCGCTGCCCGACTCGAGCGGGCCCTGAGCACCTCGTCGGCCGGCCGGCCGAGCGCGTCGTCGGCCGGGACGCCGGTGATCTTCTCGGCCGCCTCGTTCCACAGGACGACGCGCCCGTCGCGATCGACCGCGACGATGCCGTCGGCGATGTTGGCGAGGATCGCGAAGCTGCGTTCCTTCTCGAGCGCGACGCGCTGGTACAGCTCGGCGTTCGACGAGCGCCGCCGATGTGCTCGCGGCAAGCGCGAGCATCGCCTCGATCTCCTCTTGCCGCCACAGGCGCGGCTCGCGTGCGTACACGGCGAGCACGCCGAGCGGAGCGCCCTCCGGACCGGCGAGCGGGACGCCGAGGTACGCGGTGTGACCGGCCGCGAGCATCGGGTCGAGCGCACGCAGCCGCGCGATCGGACGCCGGCATCCTCGAGCGCGACCGGCGCTCGCGATTGCACGACGTCGCCGGAGAGCAGCGACGACGCTGCGACGCGCGTCCCGATGGCGTCGTCCGCGCCCGAGCCCGACCGCGGCATTCACGACGAGATCGTCGTCCTCGAGCACTCTGATCGCGCAGGCGTCGGCGTTCACGAGCTCCGGCGCCTGCTGGACGACCTCGTCGAGGACGGCCGCCGGATCGAGCTCGGTCGTGAGCAGCCGGCCCGTACGAGTCAGCTGCTGCGCGAGCGCACGCGCGCTCCGCTCGGCTTCGAAGAGCTCGCGAGCGCTCGAGGGCGCCGCGCGTCGCATCCGCGAGGTGCCGCGCAAGCTCGAGATCCTCGTCGGAGAACGACGCGCTCCTCTGCGAAGAGCACGGCGACCATGCCGCCGCCCTCATCCCGCGGTGACTCGACTGGAACGGCGAGGAGCGCCTGATATCCGCCCGAGCCCGCGGCTCCGCGCCATACCTCCGGCAACCGCTCGTCGTCGGTGAACGTCGGGGCCGCGAGGACGCGGCCCTGCTCCGCGGCGCGCACGAGGGGGCCGTCGCCGCGCTCGATCCCGTCCCGAAGCACGGCTGCGAACCGGTCGGAGAGCTGATACGAGCCGGCGAGCGCGAGCCGCCGTCCCGTCGGCATCAGAACCGCCGCCGCGGCGCCGCCGAGCGCGTCCGCCGCAGCCTGCGCGATCGCGTCGAGCGTCGCGGCGCGCGAGAGCGATTGCCCGAGCACGGAGGCGATGCGATAGAAGCCGCGCTGCACTCGCGCCTGCCGTGAGCTCCGCGTGAACGTCTCGGCGTTCCGAAGCGCGAGCGACGCGAGGCCCGCGAAGGCCTCGAGCACCTCTGCGTCGCGCTCGTGAACGGGCGGCTGCTGCGACGCCCGACACCGAGCACGCCCTGCACCTCGTCGCTCCACCGCATCGGCGCGACGAGAGCGTCGGTGAAACCAGCGTATGCATCGCTCGGCACCGCCTCGGCGAGCTCGTCGTAGCGGCTCCCCGTAACCGGACGCCCGTCGCGGATCGCCACCCCCGCGAGCCCGTGCGTCGCGGGGAACTCGAAGCCGACGAGCGTCGTGAGTCGAAGCCCTGCACCGCGACGCAGCGCAAGCACGCCGCGCTGCTGGTCGAAGAGGTAGCAGTCGGAGGCATCCGCGTCCAAGAGCTCCGCGACCTCCTGCGACGAGACGCTCGAGCACCGTGTTCAGCTCGAGGCTCCCGCTCAATGCCTGGGCGGCGCGGAGGAGGGCAGTCTGCTGCACGAGCCGGTCGCGGTTCTCGGTCAAAAGCCGCCCGAGCCGAAGCGAGAGGCCCACCTCGGCAGCGACAGCCTCGAGCAAGGTCATATCGCCCTGACTCCATGCCCGTGGCTGTGTTCGAGTGCACTGCGAGAACACCGACCGATCTCCTCGCCGACGCGATCGGCGTCGACGGCGACGGCGCGCGCGTGCAATGCGCGATCCGGGTCGAGCGGCTCGAGTGCGGGCTCGGCGAATTCGGGGTCGTTCTGGATGTCGCGATACGGCAACCGTGCGCGACTCCGTGAATGCGAGGTTCGAGACGGGAAGGCCCCGGGCGACGTCGTCGTGCAGCTCGGAGCCGTCGGACGACCAGTGCGCGACGACGTGACCGTCGATCCGCACGAAGCACCGCAGCGCGCTCAGGGCGCGACCGGTTTCTTCCACGGTCGCGCCGAGGACGGGCTCGAGATCGAGATCGGTGCGCAGGCGGCGCCCGATCGACGCGAGGAGGCGGTCGCGCTCGAGCGCCTCGGCGAGCGCGATCGCTCCACCGCGTGCGCTCGAGCGCGATCGTCGCCTCCGACGCAAGCGTCTGCATGAGCGAGAGATCCTCCTTCGAGAATGCACGCCGTTCGTCCGTCGTCGCGACCGAGATGACGGCGATGACGCGCCCGTCGCTGATGAGCGGGACGAAAGCAGCGCTCTTCGCGCCGACGTCGCGCGCGAGCCTCGAGCTGACGCGGCTCGAGCTCTCGACGTCGTAGACGGCGAAGCTCACGGCCTCGAACGCTGCGCTCGCGATCCCCGACGGCTCACGCGTGAGGTCGACACGAACCTCCGGCCACCACGTGATGTCCTCGCCCTTCGCGCGGGCGAGGAAGCCCGACGCCTCGCGCGCATCCTCGGAGACGAACGCCAAACGCGGCGAACCCGACCTCGAAGAGCACGCCGATCTCGTCGAGCAGGGCGCGCGCGACACCCTCCACGTCCGACGTGCGGGCGAGCTCGGCCGCGATGCGGCGAAGGCTCTCGAGCTCGCGCTCCCGCTCCGGCGAGCGAGCCGCCGCCGGGCGGCGCGCAGTCCGGGCGCGGACGGCGAGCCCGATCAGCAAGCCGAGGACGAGCGCGCCGAGAACGACAGCGACGCTCTCCCAGGCGAGCGCGAGGCCGTTGAGGCCGAGGATGGGCGTCTCGGTTGGGCTCATACTGGGCGCGCGAGATTCTACGGAGGCGGCCGCCCCCGCAAGCGAGCTTTCCGGCCGGGCCGCCTGATCCCTCCACGTTCAAAAGATGGGCCGGACGGCCCATTGTGAGTGCGGCGCGACCGGGTTAGCGTCCCAGCCACTGGGCGATGCGAACCGCGGCGGCCGTTTCCGGCCGCATACGCGGTGAGCAACTTGGGAGAGCCCGCCGCGCCGACCCCCCCGAGCGGCGGGCTTTCTCATATCCCTCGCGCGTATTTCCACTCCGACCGCTCCGCTTCGCTGCGCTTTCCTCTTCGTGGGCGCCCGCGCTGTCGCGCGGGCCTGGTAACCCGGCCTGGTCGGGCCGCGCCCGCGCTGGTCGGTCGCGGCCGAGAGCGGAGACCGCCCCTTCACACGGGGTTCATGGGGCGGGGCTATCCTGGTTGCGGTTTGGTTCGCCGCGTTCTTCTGGCGTCGCCTCGGGGCTATTGCGCCGGGGTCGAGCGGGCCGTCGACACGGTCGAGCGGGCGCTTCGCCACTACGGGGAGCCGGTCTACGTCCGCAAGCAGATCGTCCACAACTCGCACGTCGTCCGCGAGCTCGAGAGCCTTGGAGCGATCTTCGTCGACTCGGTCGACGAGATCCCTGAAGGATCGACGGTCGTCTTCTCGGCACACGGCATCTCACCGGCGGTGCGGTCGGCTGCGGACGAGCGAGAGCTCACCTCGATCGACGCGACCTGCCCGCTCGTGACGAAGGTGCACACACAGGCGCGCCGCTTCGCTGACGCCGGCTACACGATCGTGCTGATCGGTCACGCAGGGCACGAGGAGGTCGAGGGCACGATGGGAGAAGCGCCGGAGGCGACCGTGCTTGTCGAGTCGATCGCCGATGCCGAGTCGCTTCAGCTGCCGCCCGACGCGCGGGTCGCGTACATCACGCAGACGACGCTGTCCGTCGACGAGACGCGGGAGATCATCGACGTCCTTCGTCGGCGGTTCCCGCAGATCGCCGGGCCGGCTCGGGAGGACATCTGTTATGCGACGACGAACCGCCAGCGCGCCGTCAAGGAACTGCTCGACGAGGTCGAGCTTCTGCTCGTCGTCGGCTCGCGTAACTCCTCGAACTCGGTTCGACTCGTCGAGGTGGCGCGCGCGGCCGGCGTCGAGGCGCATCTCGTCGATGACGTCTCGCGAGATCGAGGAGTCGTGGCTCGAAGGCGTCGACATCGTCGGGCTCACCTCCGGCGCTTCCGCGCCGGAGACACTCGTCACCGATGTCTGCGACTGGTTCCGGGAACGCGGCGTCGACGACATCGTCGAGCACCACCGGGTGTCCGAGGACGTCGTGTTCAAGCTGCCCGTCGAGCTGCGTCGCGCCGAGCGCTCCGCCGCGTAGTGTCTGCGCGCGATGCGCGCGCGTCCCGAACGGCTCGAGCGGCTCCCTGAGCAGTACTTCGCCGCCCTCCTCGCGCGTGTTGCTGCCGCCGCGGCGCTCGACGGTGAGCCGCTCGTCGACCTGGGACGCGGCAACCCGGATGTCGGCCCGCCGCCGCACGTGGCAGAAGCACTCGACCGTTCGGCGCGACGACCCGACACGCACGGCTATGCGCCCTTCGCCGGGCTGGCCGCGCTGAAGGAGGCGATCGCTGCGCGCTATCGCGATGTCTACGGCGTCGCACTCGATCCGTCACGCGAGGTCGCCGTCCTGCCCGGCTCGAAGACCGGGTTGATGGAGTTCGCGCAGGTCTGCGTCGAGCGCGGCGACACGATCGTCCTCCCGGATCCCGGCTATCCCGACTACCGCTCGGCGGTGGCGCTCGCGGGCGCGTCGCTCGGAACGCTGCCGCTCCTCGACGACGGGCGGCCCGACTGGGAAGCGGCACCCGCCTTCGGCTGCGGCCCTCTATCTGAACTACCCGTCGAACCCGGTCGCGGCGTGCGTTCCCGACGGCGTGTTCGAGGAGGCGATCGCATGGGCGCGCGAGCACGACACGTGGGTGCTCCACGACTTCGCGTACGGCGACCTCGTCTTCGACGGGCGCAAGCCGCAGAGCTTTCTCGTCGCGGACGGCGCGCGCGAGGTCGGCATCGAGCTCTTCTCGATGTCGAAGTCCGTACGGCATGGCCGGGCTGGCGGCTCGGCTTCATCGTCGGAAACGCAGAGATCGTCGCACGCGTCGAGAATCTGCAGAGCCACCAGTTCGCCGGCATCTTCATGCCGGTGCAGGAAGCGGGCATCGCGGCGCTCACCGGGCCCGCAGGAATCCGTCGAGGAGCGCCGCGCGCGGTACGAGGCGCGCCGCAACCGAGCAGTCGCAGCGCTCGAAGGACATCGCCGCCGCGCGGCGAGGGCACGTTCTTCGTCTGGTTCAGGCTCCCGGACGGCCTGACGCCCGAGCGGCTGCTCGAGGAGCATCGCGTCGCGATCGCGCCGGGCGAGGGCTTCGGCGAGCGCGGCCGCGGCTGGGCGCGCCTCTCGCTCGCGACTGCCGACGAGGCGCTCGACCTCGGGCTCGAGCGCCTGCGCGCTGCGCTCGGTTAGTGCAGCGTCGGCGCCTCGCTCCGCGTCTCCTCGAGGAACCGCGCGACGCGAAGCGCTTCGTCCTCGTCGAGGGACACGGCGGCGCGCGCAACGCCGTCCTCCCAGACGCTGAAGCGCACGTGCGGCTCCTCGCCGACATAGCGGGAGACCCGTAACGCTCGCCCGGCGCTAGTCGCATGCGGCCAGAAGAACTCGACGATCTTCCGCGCTGCACGACGCCGCACCAGGGACAGAAGCGGAAGCGCGCCTCGACGTCATTGCCACAGCCGGAGCAGGCGGGCATACGTCCGAGCTTATGCCCCGTTCGACGACTTTTCGATCCGCAATTCGGTGCCCGACGCCGATCTCGGTCGCGAGCACCTCGCGCTTGATCCAGTCGCCGTGCCGCTCGACGAGCTCCCGCTCGCTCTCGGGGACGGTCAGGACGATGCGGTCGGCGATCTCGAGGCCCTTGTCCTTCCGCAGCGGTTCACCTGGCGGATCAGGTCGTACCCGCGTCCCTCGAGCAGCAGCTCGTCGTCGAGCGCAAGCTCGAGCGCAACCGTCATTCCCTCGGCCGAGGCGACGGCGACAGCCCTCGCGGCCCGCGCGCTCGACGAGCACCTCGTCCGGCTCGAGCTCGTGCCCCGCGGCGCGGAAGCGCCCGCCGCCGAGCTCCTCGAACTCGCCCTGCCTGCAGCGCCTGCTGAATCGTCGGCAGCTCCTTCCCGAGGCGTGGCCCGAGAACGGGCAGGTTCGGCTTCACGCGCAGCTCGGCCTCGACCGTGTCGAACGCGACGTTCTTCACGCGGACCTCGTCGGCGATCTCCTCCGCGTGCGCGCTCGCGCCGTTCGCGCCCTCGACGACGAGCTGCCGCAGCGGCTGGCGCAGCTTCAGCCCGGACGTCGCGCGCGCCTGGTGCGCGAGCGTGACGACGCGGCGGACGTCGGCGATCTCCGCGAGCAGATCGCGATCCGGCTCGTCGACCTCCGGCCACGGCGCGAGATGCACCGACTCGGGCCCGTCGGGCACGAGGTTCCGCCAAAGATGATCGGTGAGGAACGGCATGATCGGCGCGATCGACGCGCAAGCGTCTGCACGAGCGCGTACCAGAGCGTCGCGAGCGCCTCGTGCTCGCCGTCCCAGAAGCGCCGGCGCGAGCGGCGGATGTACCAGTTCGAGAGATCGTCGACGTACTCCGTCGTACGCGCGCATCACCTCGACCGTCATGTATCGCCTCGTAGCCCTGCTCGGCCTCGCGGACGAACGCGCGCGTCCGCTCGATGAGCCACCGGTCGAGCGGCTTCAGGTCGCCCGACGGCTCGAGCTCGTCGAACGAGGGACGGAAGCCGTGCGATGTTCGCGTACGCCACGAAGAACGAGACCGAGTTCCAGAGCGTCAGCAGCTCGCGCTTGATCTGCTCCGCCGGGCCGAAGCCGAAGAGGAGATTCTGGTTCGGCGGCTGCGCGCAGTACTGCCAGCGCATCACGTCGGCGCCCATGCGCGCGAACGCGTCCTCAGCCGGGATCGTGTTCCCCCAGGAGCGCGTGCATCTCCCGACCCGCCTCGTCGAGCATCTTCTCGTAGCCGAGCACCTGCCGGAACGGCGCGCGGCCGGTCAGCACGACGGACATGAAGAGCTGCGAGTAGAACCACAGCCGGATCTGCTCGCGCATCTCCGAGACCCAGTCGGCGGGGAACCACTTCTCCCAGTACGCGTGGTCGGGCAGGTCGGCCGTCGTCAGCCCGCGTGCGGCGCCGGTCGCGTAGCCCTGCGGCACCCACTCGTCGTTCTGCCAGCCGAGCGTCGAGAACGGGACGATGCCCGCGTCGAGCCAGACGTCGCCGACCTCCTTGATCGCGCTCGACCGGCTCGCCGCACTCCTCGCAGCGGATCGGGCACGCGGTCGATCCACGGACGGCGCAGCTCCTCGAGCTGGTCGAGACCGGCGACGCGCGCGCGCCTCGAGCTCGGCGCTTCGAGCCGATCACGTTCAGGTGCCCGCACGCGCACGGATAGAACGGCAGCGGCAGCCCGTAGTAGCGGCGGCGCGAGATGTTCCAGTCGCCCATGTTGTGCAGCCAGTCGTCCATGCGCTTGCCCATGTACTCCGGCGTCCACTCGACCGTCGCGTTCGCGTCGAGCATCTGCTGCCGCAGGTCGCGCACGGAGATGAACCAGTCGTCGGCGATGCGGAAGATGAGCGGCGTGTGGCAGCGCCAGCACTCGGGATAGCGGTGCTCGTACAGGCCGGCCTCGACGAGGATCCCCTTCTCCTCGAGGTTGCCGATGATCTGCTCGGCCGCCTCGACCGTCGAGAGCCCGTGCAGCCAGCCGTACTCGTCGTAGAAGCGGCCCGGCCTCGTCGACGGGCATCAGCACCGGCAGGTCGTGCGACGCGTGCCGAGCTCGAAGTCCTCGGAGCCGCAGCCCGGCGCGATGTGGACGATGCCGGTGCCGTCGTCGAGCGAGACCTCGTCCCACGGGATGACGCGGTGCTCGACCTCGCGGCCGGCGGAGCTCGTCGAACGGCCCGCGGTAGCGCCAGCCGACGAGCTCGGAGCCGGGCTTGCTGCTCCTCGAACGTCTCGTCGGGATAGCGCGCGACGGCGACCCACTCGCCGTTCGCGCGGCGGCCGTACTGCGCCTCGGGGTTCACGGCGGCGGCGACGTTCGCCGGCAGCGTCCACGGCGTCGTCGTCCAGATGACGACCGACTCGCCCGGGCCGGTCGACGAGCGGGAAGCGGACGTAGAGCGACGGGTCGGCGCGGTCGACGTACGACGCCGATGCAGCTCGTGCTGCGAGATCGACGTGCCGCAGCGCGGGCACCACTCGGTCGAGCGGTGGCCCATGTAGAGCCAGTCGCGCTCGTGCACGACGCTTCAGCATCCGCCAGACGTACTCGATGTTCGTGTCGCTGAAGGTGAAGTAGTCGTTGCCCCAGTCCATCCACTGGCCGAGCCGGATCGAGCCCGGCGTCAGCTCCTCCGACGACCTGACGACGACGTCGCGGCACTTGCGCGCGAACGCCTCGAGGCCGTACTCCTCGATCTCGCGCTTCGAGTTGAGCCCGAGCTCGTGCTCGACGCCGACCTCGATCCAGAGCCCCTGGCAGTCGAAGCCGTTCTGGTAGCGCTGGTCGAAGCCGCGGAGCGCCTTGTAGCGCTGGAAGACGTCCTTCAGCGTCCGGCCCCAGGCGGTGTGGACGCCGAGCGAGAACCTGTTCGCCGTCACCGGGCCGTCGAAGAACGAGAACGGCGGGCCGCCGCGGTTCCGCTCGCGGAGCTTCTCGAAGATCCCCTCCGCCTCCCACCAGCCGAGGATCTCCTCCTCGAGGGCGGGGTGGTCGGGCACCGTCGGCAGCGGCTGGAAGACTTGCCTCGGCCATCGGGAAGCGAAGTGTAGAGCCGAGCGTTCTTACCTTTGGAGGATCGGGTACGCACCGGTCCCCGCAGTAGAAACCGAAAGGAAGCGAATGGCAACCGACGTCACCGACGAGACGTTCGAGAGCGAGGTGCTCCAGAGCGGCGAGCCCGTGCTCGTCGACTTCTGGGCCGAGTGGTGCGGCCCGTGCCACGCCGTCGCGCCCGTGCTCGAGCGGATCGCCGAGGAGAAGAACCTGAAGCTCGTCAAGGTCAACATCGACGAGAACCAGGATCTCGCGATGCGCTACGGGATCCAGTCGATCCCGAACATGATCCTCTTCGAAGGCGGGCCAGCCGAAGGCGAACGCCGTCGGCGCTATGCCGAAGGGGATGCTCGAGCGCTCGCTCGGCCTCGGCGAGTGAGGACTGACGGGCAGGGGGCTCGACGCGGCCCTCTGCCTACGCCTCTGGCTCGACGGAGCCTAGGCGTCCTGCGCTTCGATGAAGCGCAGGAAAGCCGCGTGCTTGGCGAGGAAGTCCTCGATCTCGGCCACGCCGGCCCCGGCCCAGTCTTCGAGCCAGGTCTCGGCGAGGTCGTCCTCGATGCGATGAAGGCCGCGTTCGCTCATGCGGGCATGATCGACACGCACCGGACGCCCGCCATGGGCCGTTCGGCTCAACTTGGGCGCCATGAGGACCCAGCGCCTTCCTCATCGATCAACCCTCGCTCGGGGGACGGCTCGCCGAGCGCCGACGAGCTCGTCGCCGAGGCGGCAGCGGCCGCGGCGTCGAGACGCACTGCTCCTGGACCAGGGCGAGGACCCGGGCGAGGTCGCCGCGCCGTCGGGCGCCGAGATCCTCGGCATGGCGGGCGGCGACGGGTCGCTCGGCGCCGTCGCAGCGGTCGCGCTCGAGACGGGTGCCGCCTTCGTCTGCGTCCCGTTCGGGACGCGCAACCACTTCGCCCGCGACCTCGGCCTCGACCGCGACGACCCGCTCGGCGCGCTCGCGCGCTTTCGACGGCGGCGTCGAGCGGCGCGTCGACGTCGGCCGCGTCGCCGACCGCGTCTTCCTGAACAACGTCTCGCTCGGCGTCTACGCCGGGCTCGTGCACCGGCGCGAGCACCACCGCCGGCGCGGCGAGGCGCTCGCGCGCGCGCGGGGCCTGCTCGCCGTCGCGCGTCACCGCCACCGGCTCCATGCGCGCGTCAACGGCGAGGCGTTCGCCGCGCGCGTCATCTTCGTCGGAAACAACCGCTACGAGCTCTCGCTCTTCACGCTCGGCGAGCGCGAGCGTCTCGACGAGGGCGACTCCATCTCTGGAGCGGCCGAAGGAGTCCTGCCGACCGCGTGGGAGGAGCGCACCGCAGACGCACTTCACGGTCGACCTGGCCGAGGCGCGCGTCCGCGCAGCGGTCGACGGCGAGCCGCTCGTCCTCGAGACGCCGCTCGACCTCGCTCGGAGCCGCGTGCGCTACGCGTGTTGCTCCCGCCAGACCGCGAGGACTAGCGGCACGTTTCTGAACGCGACGTTCGCCGGCAGACCCTCGGGCTCGAACCACCGCAGCTCTGCCACGTCGTCGTCGGGGCGCTCCTCGCCGCCGACGATGTGCGCCGTCCAGTAGAGATTGAGCGTCGACGGGCCGGACTCGTCGTCGGAGTACGCGTCCATCCAGATCCCCAGAAAGACATCGGGGTCCACCTCGAGCCCGGTCTCTTCGAGCAGCTCGCGCCGTAGCGTCTCGAGTGGATGCTCGCGCTCCTCGACGAAGCCGCCGGGAAGATCCCACGCGCCCTCGAACGGCGGCCCCGCACGCCTGACGAGAAGGACGCGGCCGGCGTCGTCGGTGACGAGGGCGGAGGCGGTCGGGGCAGGGTTCGCATAGGCGACGAAGCCGCAGACCTCGCACGACGCACGCCCCGCGTCCGCTTTGATTGCGGCAGCGCAGCGCGGGCAGAACCTCCAGTCCGCAATCACGAGGAGGGAACGATGCACGATCAGCCTGCACCGACCGAGCGCGAACAGGAGGAGGCGCACGAGGGGCGCCAGCAGGAAGAGGAGTCGATGCGCTACCCGGAGCACGACGATCCGGCCGAGCAGACACGCCGCGCGCACGAAGAAGGGGACGACTAGCTGCCCCGCCAGTCCGCGACGCAGCACGAGCTTTCGCGCGTCGAGCTCCTCGCCGGGCTGCCCGGCGAGGTGCTCGCGCAGCTCGGAAAGCGCATGGAGCGGCAGGAGGTCCGCGCCGGGCACCGCGATCATCCGGGAGGGCGACGAGGGCGATCGCTTCTATGTCGTCTTCGCCGGCATGCTCTCGGTATCGAACAAGGCCATGGGGAAGCGCGATCTGCTGCGGCCGGGCGATTACTTCGGCGAGGTCTCGCTGGCGATGCCGATGCCGCGCACCGCGACGGTCACCACGATCACGCCGGCTGTGGTCGCATCTGCGACCGAGAGACGTTCGACGAGTTCCTCCGCCCGCTCTTCGCGGACGATTAGTCAACCCCTCGCGACCGCTTCGCTTTGCTCGCTCGGGGATCTGCGGTGCCATCCGCGGGTGACCTTTGACGAGGTCGGGCCGCGCCCGCCAGGTCGGTCGCGGCCACGAACGTATTGATCAGAGCGAGGCGATCATTTCGTCGCTGAAGCGGGGCCACGCTTCGATCGCCCAGTCGCCGAACTCCTTGTCGGTCAGTACTCCGCAGGCGACGCCGAGCTCCGGGTCGACCCAGAGGAACGTGCCCGCCGCGCCGAAGTGGCCGAAGGCTCGCGGCGAGTTGGCAGCGCCCGTCCAGTGCGGCGACTTGTGGTCGCGGAGCTCGAAGGCAAGCCCCCAGTCGTTCGGCTCCATTCGCCCCCAGCTCGGCAGCACGCCGTCGAGGCCCGGGAAACTGCACGACTCGTCGCCTCGTCGAGCGTCTCCGGGGCAACGAGAGTCGGTGACAGCAGCTCGCGGCCGAGCGCGAGGAGGTCGTAGAGCGGCCCGCGGAAGCCCCACGCGGCCGAGCCTGCGAGCACGCCCTGTAGCCCGAGCGGCTCTACGACCGCCGTCCGAAAGTAGGTCTCGAAGGGCATGCCGGCCCGCTCGGCGACCCGCGCTGCCGCGAGCTCGATCCCGTAGTTCGAGTAGATGCGGCGCCGCTCGGGCGCCATCAGGGGCGGCCCTTCGTCCGGCGGCAGCCCGGACGCATGGGCGAGGAGGTGCCTGACGGTGGAGCCGTCGGGGCCTGCCGGCTCGTCGAGATCGACCGTCCCCTCCTCGACCGCGACGAGCACCGCGAGCCCGGTGAGGAGCTTCGAGACGGACGCCCAGCGCAGCGGCACACCGAGGTCGCCGTGAACCGCAGACGAACCGTCGACACGCGCGACTCCCGCGGCCGCGTGGCGTGCGCCCCAGGCCTCGATCGCGACCAATGCCTCCACGGCGGGTGATACTAGGCCCGTGGAACGGCGCCTCATCTCGTCGGGCTCGGAATTCGAGCAGCGGTGGGGGTACAGCCGAGCCGTCGTCGCGGGTTCGAACGTCCACGTCGCGGGAACCGCTCCGATCATGGCCGACGGCAGTGATCCTCCGGCGGGCGCGTACGCGCAGATGAAGCGCTGCCTCGAGATCGTCGAGAACGCGCTGCGCGAAGCCGGGGCGAGCCTCTCCAACGTCGTTCGCACCCGGGTCTTCGTCGTCGACCCGGCACACGTACCTGACGCGATGCGGGCGCACGGCGAGGCTTTCGCCGATACGCGCCCCGCGTGCACGGGGATCATCTGCGCGGCTCTTCGACGACCGCTGGCTCGTCGAGATCGAGGTCGAGGCGGTTCTCCCGTGAAGCAGATCTATCCGGCGTCGATCACCGGGAAGGGCAGCCGCTTCGCCGAGGGCGGCAGCGTCCTCGACCACGCGTTCGGCAAGAGCGACCCGTACACACTCGGTGCGGAGGAGGAATACATGCTCCTCGACGCTGAGACATACGACCTGGTTCAGCACATCGACACCGTGCTCGCCGCCGTGAGCGGTCACGAGCTCGAGCCGCGCATCAACCCCGAGTTGATGCAGTCCGTCCTCGAGGTCGCGACACCGGTGTGCCATACGCCGGCAGACGTCCGCGAGCAGCTGCTGAGGCTGCGAAGCTATGTCGGAGGCATCGCGCGCGAGCGCGAGATGCGGTTCGGCTCGGCAGGCACGCATCCGTTCTCGCTCTTCGAGCGTCAGCGCATCACCGCGAAAGACCGGTACCGCGCGATGGTCGACCGGATGCAGTACATCGCGCGGCGCGAGCTGATCTTCGGCCTCCACGTGCACGTCGCGGTGGACAACGAGGAGAAGGCGATCCAGGTCGTCAACGGCCTCATCAGCCACCTCGCCGAGCTCGTCGCGCTCTCCGCGAACTCGCCGTTCTGGCGCGGCGAGCCGACCGGCCTCGCTTCGTCACGGCACATGGTCTACGCGGCGCTCCCACGCTCCGGCCCGCCGCCGCGCTTCCGAAACTACGCCGATTACGCGGAGGTCGTCGGGCAGCTCGAGCGCACGGGCTGCATCGCGGACTACACGCACATCTGGTGGGACATCCGCCTCCATCCCCGGCTCGGGACGATCGAGATCCGGATCTGCGACGCGGTGTCGGAGCTCGACGACGTGGTCGCGCTCGTCGCGCTCTGCCAGGCACTCGTCAAGCACTATTCGGAGCGGTTCGACGCCGGCGAGGAGATCCCGAGCTACCACCGCATCCTCACGACCGAGAACAAGTGGCTCGCGGCGCGCTACGGGCTCGAGGCGCCCGTCATGGATCTCGTCACCGGCCGACGCAACCGTCAACCTGTGGCGCAGATGATCCGCCGGACGTTGAAGATCGTCGCGCCGCATGCGCGGGAGCTCGGCTCCGAGGCCGAGCTTGCCGGAATCGAGGAGATCCTCCGCCGCGGTAACGGCGCCGACCGCCAGCAGCGCGTCTTCAACGCGAACCGCGACATCGTCGAGGTCGCGCGCGAGATCGCCGAGACGACCGAGGTCGCCGCCGAGCAGGCAGCCGCTTGATCGCTGTCGGCGATCAGATCCCGGAGGCGGTCGTCTGGACGACGCCGCAGGAGAGCGCATCGCTCCGCGAGATCGTCGCGGGAGGGCCGATCCTTCTCCTCTTCTATCTGTTCGATTGGTCGTCGACCTGAACGAACGAGATGGAGCTCCTGCGTGACAGGGGCGAGGAGTTCCGGGCGGCCGGCGTACAGATCTACGCGATCTCGCGCGACCAGCCGTGGACGCACGTCGCCTGGATGCAAGCGCTCGACCTGAACTTTCCGTTGCTCGCCGACTTCAACGGCGACGCGACGCGCGGCTTCGACGTCAGCTTCGACTTCCGCGGGCTCCGCGACGTCGCCCATCGCTCCGCATTCCTGATCGACAGCGCCGGGATCGTCCGGGCGAATCGGCTCTACGGAACGAGCGAGGTGCCCGACCTCGACGAGCTCCTTGAAGCCGTCCGCGCGGCGTTATAGCTTCCGCGCCCATGGAGACCACGAGCAACGCCCCGTCGCGGACGCGTTCCGCCTATACGAGCAACGCCACGAACGCTGCGATCCTCGGAGTGTTCGCCGCGGCATTCATCGCCTTCGCAGCGTGGAGCGGAAGCTGGTACTCGACGTGGAAAGCGCTCCACGTCCTGATGGCCATCGTCTGGATCGGCGGAGCGCTCATGATCCAGCTCTTCGCGTTTCGCATCCTCAGGGAGAGCGACCCGCGGCGGATCGCGGAGTTCGCGAAAGACGTGGAGTTCATCGCCCTGCGGACGTTCGCGCCCGCCTCGCTCATCCTCGTCGTCCTCGGCTTCGTCCTGATGCACCAGGGCGGCTGGGACTGGCAGTTCTGGGCGGTATTCGCCATTGTGATCTGGGCGATCTCGTTCGTTGCAGGCATCGCGTTCCTCGGCCCGGAGACGGGACGGATCGGGAAGCTGACTGCAGAGCGCCGCGGGATCGATGCCGAGATTCAGTCTCGGATCGAGCGAGTACTGCTGTTCTCGCGCGTCGAGATGATCCTCATCGCGCTCGTCGCGATGGACATGGTGCTCAAGCCGGGCGTCTGACCGCGTCCGGCGGCAGGAGCCCAATGCGCTCCGACGCTCTGCCGGTGAAGCTCCAGCGTTCCTCCAGCGATGCGGGCGACCGTTGGGCGGTCACTCGACTCAGGAGGTTCAAGATGCGAAAGGCACTCGTAGTGGTGGTTGTAGCTCTCGCCGCAGTGGTGCTCGCCTCGGCGGCGCAGGCGGGAACGATCCAGGTGAACGGGGTGCAGTCGGCCTCGCAGCCGGACGGCTCGAAACTGATGAGTGGAAGCCTGATCGGCCTCTGGTGGACGACGTCGTTCTACGTGAGCGGGTTCGAGCCGTCGGGAACCGGTAGGGGCGGCGGGACCGAGACGTTCGTGGGATGCCTCGACGCGAACGGGAGCGGAACGTGCGACACCGGCGATGCGAGAGGGACGATCGACTTCGCGTTCACCTTCACAGCGAAATACGATCCCTCCTTCACGACCGAACTGCGCGGCCGTTGCCACCACCCGGTCGTCGGCGGAACGGGCGACTTCACGGGGGTGACCGGAGTGCTGGACTTCAAGGACGATCCCGTCACCGGCTGCGCCTACTACCGCGGCCATCTCGACCTGCCGTAGCGCCGAGGGGGCGAGGCGACGGCTCGGCCGTTGCCTCGCCCCTCCGGATCGTGCAGGCTGACGCGGAGGAGGAACCATGACAGTGGAAGGTGCGGCGCCGGTCGGCGTCGCGGGCTATCGGATCGAGCGGCGGATCGGCCGCGGCGGCATGGGCGAGGTTTACCGTGCCCTCGACCTCGCCCTCGCCCGGCCGGTCGCACTCAAGCTGCTCCGGGTGGAACTGTGCGCCGACGGGCGGTTTCGCGAGCGGATGCTCCGCGAGTCCCGGCTCGCAGCGGCGCTCGACCACCCGAATGTCATCCCTATCTACGAGGCAGGCGAGGCGGACGGGCGCCTGTTCATCGCCATGCGTTACGTCGACGGCGCCGATCTGAGGACGCTCGTGCGCCGCGAGGGCCGGCTCGATCCGTCCCGCGCGGTGCGGATCGCAACCCAGGTTGCGGACGCGCTCGATGCAGCGCACGAGCGCGGGCTCGTTCATCGCGACGTCAAGGCGAGCAACGTGCTCGTCGACCACCCTGGGCCGCGCGAGCACTGTTATCTCGCGGACTTCGGGCTTACGCAGAGCACGTCGGACACGGGGCCGACGGACGGCCAGTTCATGGGCACCCTCGATTACGTTGCGCCGGAGCAGATCCGAGGCGACGACCTCGACGGTCGCGCCGACCAGTACGCGCTCTCCTGCCTCTTGTTCGAACTGTTGACCGGCACCCTGCCGTTCACGCCTGGCTCCGAGGTAGCCACTGTCTTCGCGCACCTGCAGGAGCCGCCGCCGCGCGCGACCGTGCGCAACGCGAGTCTCCCCGCCGCGATCGACGGCGTACTGCAGCGAGGACTTGCGAAAGACCCCGCAGAGCGGTACGAGAGCTGCCGCGCGCTCGTCGATGCGGCCGCGCCGGCGCTCGGCGTCACCGCGCGCGAGTGGCGGGCACGCCGGCTTCCGGGAGCGTTGGCCGGGGCAGCCCTCGTCGCGGTGGCGGCGGTGGTCGCGGTGGCGCTCCTGACGCGGGGCGGCGGGCCGGCCGCTGCCGCCGACGGTCTGCTCGTCCGGATCGACCCCGCCAGCTCACGCGTGTCGGCGCATTCCGCGGTTCCGGGGCATCCGGCGGCTGTCGCCGTCGCCGGCGACAGCGTGTGGGTGGGTGACGCCCGCACCCAGGCGCTCTGGCGCTACACACCCCGAACCGGCGTCTTCAAACCTGTTGTCACGTCCGGCGAGCCTCGCGCACTCGCCGTGCTCGGACGAAAGGTGTACGTCGCCTACGACGGGCCGAAGACGTTCTCGGGCACCGTCGTCCGGTACGACGCCGCGACGGGGCAGCGCGACGGGGCCGTCACGTCGACGGCCTGCACGATCGGCTCCGGGGAGGGCGTCGTCTGGGTCGCCGGCTGCCCGTTCGTCAACCGTCTCAGCACCGACGAGCGGCCGCTCCGTCTCATCCGGCACGTCTTCATTCCCTCGGCGGAGCCGCTGACGGCAACCAACGACCGCGTCCAGTTTCGCGCGCTTGCACTCGGGGGCGGGTCGCTCTGGGTCCTCGGCGACGCGCTCGACCGAAGGCTGTGGGAGCTCGACCCACGAAGCGGCGCTACTCGCAGCACAACGCGGCTCGACTTCTCACCGCGCTCGCTCGCGTACGCCGCGGGGCGCCTTTGGATCACCGATCCGCTCGACGATCGGCTGATCGCCATCGACGCGCGCACGCACGTCGTGACGGCGCGCATCCATGTCTGCCGGGGCGCGGCCGGCATCGCCGCCTCGGCCGGATCGCTGTGGATTCCGTGCTCGCTCGGCGGCGCCGTCGACCGGGTCGATGCACGGTCGCAGCGCGTCCTGCAGACGGTGCGCGTGCCCGGCAGCCCCATCGAGGTTGCGGCCGACCATGACGGTGTGTGGGTGACGTCCGATGCGCGGTAGAACCATCCTCCTCCTTGGCGCGGCGGCCGTCGCCGCCTGTGGCGCCGCAGCCGCGACGTTCGCCGCCGTCCGCGACCCCGCGCCGCTCCGTGTCGGCGTGATGGTCAACTGCGTCGGCTTCTTTCGCGGGTACGAGGACCTCATGCTTGCCGGCTCCGAGTTGCCGTTCATCGAACGCGGCGCACATCTTCGCTCGGCGGATCTATCGGACGGGGTCACCGACGTGACGCTGCCCGGCGGCCGGCGCGCACGCCTCGTGATCGGGTGCGACGAGGGCGGTGAGTTCACGACCGAGATCGCAGCCGCGCGCCGGCTTGTCGAGAAAGAGCACGCGGACGTCGTCGTCGGCGGCACCTGGCCCGGCGACGGCGTCGTGCTCGGTCAGGTTGCGCAGCGGTATCCACGAGTCGCATTCGTCGCCGCGATGACGGGTCCTGACGAGGTCACACTCGAGCGACAGAGCCCGAACCTCTTTCGCGTCCGGCCGAGCTACGCGCAGCAGGCGGCTGGACTCGGCTTCTATGCCTACCACGACCTCGGTTGGCGCCGTGCAACCGTCCTCGTGGAGGACGACGAGGAAGGCTGGGACGAGTCGGCCGCGTTCGCCGCGGAGTTCTGCGCCGCCGGCGGCCGCGTCGACCGCCGGCTGGGTTTCCCGCTCGCGCTGAAGGCGGCGACCGCCCAGCAGCTTGCGCGGAACGTTGACGGCGTCGCCGTCTTCGCCGCCGGCGTCACGGACCCTGCCGTGGTGCTGCCGGCCCTCCGCAACTCGTTCGGGGAGAATCGCGTGATCGTCGGGCTCGGGGTCTCGTCGGATCAACGCGCCGCACTGCTGCTGCCCGGAATCGTCTCGCCGGCAAGGGTCTCGCCGCCCACACCCTCGTTCGCAGAGCGGCTTGCCGCGGTATTTCCGGGCTTGCCCGCGGACTCCGCCGAGTCCGCCTTCACGGTCGACTTCGCCGCTACCGTCGAGGCGGTGCTTCGGGCGGCCGCGCACGACGGCGACCTGCGTACGTCGCTCGGGCAGCTCGAGCTCCGTCCTCCGGACGGCGCGCTGCGCATCGACCGCGACGGGCAAGCGGTCCTACCGGTGACGCTCGTCCGGAACGGCGCCCGCGGGTCCGCACGCCGTCGCGCACCTCGAGGCCGTGCCGCCGCTGCTCGGCGGCCTGCTCTCGCGCTCGTCGCCACCGTCGCGCGCGCCGGCTCCGTGTCGCCGCGCGCCGACTCCTGCCTATGCACACTCCCTCGTCAGCCGGCGATGACCGTCCAAGTGAACCGCGTCGCGGACCGTGTCGGTGCGAGCGCGCTCGGTCGTAGGCCACGACGCACGAGCAGCGTCGGCCGCTCGCCCTGAGCCGCCAGAGCGGAGCGTGCACGGCCGAGGCCTTCGCGTCGCCAGCGCTCGGTCAAGCCGACCACCACCACACCTGCCTCGCGCGTCGCCTCGATGAGCGCGTCGCCCGCTGGATCGACGAGCACCGGCTCAGCCGCCACACCGAGCGTCCGCTGCACGGCGAGCGACGCGTTCCCGAGGAGCATGCTCGCGTCGCGGGCACCGTCGACGGCGACGGCACCGACAATCTGGAGCTTTGAGCCCGTGCCACGGGCGAGCCAGCCGCCGAGCTCGATCGCCGCCCAGTCATGGTCTGCTCCGGTGAAAGGGACGACGACGGGGCCTTCGCGCATCGCACCGCCCACGAGCACTGCGACGTCGCACGGCGCATCATCGAGCAGCGCGATCAGCCGAGCATCCTCGAGCGTCCGATCCGGTGCGGCGACGAGTACGAGATCGGCGTGCTGCTCGGCGGCGACGCGTGCAAGGTCGGCGCCCGGCGTGAGCGACGTGAACGCCGCAGCGCGCACTGAGAAGTCTGAAGCGAACTCGTTCCGGCACCGCTCGAGCCGGCGCGCCGCGTCGCCGAGCAGAGCGGCGTCGGCAACGGTCAGCGCGACGACGACGTCGGCATCGGCATCGCGGGCGAGCGGCGCGGTCGCGGTCATCAGTCCGGCGATCGCCGCGGAGTCGAAGGCGCCGACGACGATCGTCGGGCCCCGGCCGAGATCTTCGGCCGCGCCGGCCCGTCCGTCGAGGCTCGCGTCCTGCTGGAGGATCGCCCGCTCGAGCTCCCGGAGCTCCTCGCCCGGCTCGATACCGAGCTCGGCGACGAGCAGATCACGCCCCTCTCGATAGACGCGGAGCGCCTCGGCCTGTCGGCCGCATCTATAGAGCGCGAGCATCAGCAGAGCGCGCGGGCGCTCGCGGAGCGGGTGCTCGTGCAAGAGGGACGCTGCCTCGGCCACGGCCTCGTCGTCGCGGCCGCAGGCGAGCTCAGCCTCGAGGAGGCGCTGGCGGGCGAGCAGTCGCAGCTCCTCGAGCCGGGCGACGAACGGCTGCAGGACGCGCTCGTCGGAGAGATCACCGAGAGCCGGGCCCCGCCAGAGTTCGAGCGCTGCTCGGAGCGTCACGCGCGCCTCGTCAGCGCGCTCGTCGTCGAGCGCGCGGGCGCCGGACTCGGTGAGCCGCTCGAACTCCACCAGGTCGAGCGACTCCGCCCGGACGCGATACCCGGCGCCGTCGGTCTCGATCGCGGACCGTCCGAGCGTCTTGCGGAGGTTCGAGACGTAGCCCTGCACGAGATTCACCGCGGTCGCGGGCGGGTCGTCCGGCCAGACCTCGTCGACGATCCGCGTCGCGGGCACGACGGTGTTCGGGCGAACGAGAAGGCAGACGAGGACGGCCCGCTGCCGTGCGCCACCGAGTTGGACGCGACGGCCATCGACGCGCGCCTCGAGGGGGCCGAGGATCGCGTAATCGACCGGCATCTCTGCTCGCCTCCCGCGCTGCTGGTTGTGCCGATCCGGCATGAAGCGAGTATCCCGCGTTCGGCCCGGCCGAACGGGCCCCGTGCTCATCGGCGGCGCCGCAGTTTCTACATTCCCATCGCGTGGTACCCGCCGTCGACGTACAGCGTCGTACCCGTGACGTTCCGAGCTGCGTCGCTCAGGAGGTAACCGGCCGCCGCGCCGACGTCCTCCGCCTCGACGTGGCGGTGGAGCGGCGCACGCTCCTCGACGATCGCCTCCATCGTCGGAAAGCCGGCGATCGAACGCGCAGCGAGCGTGCGTACCGGGCCTGCCGAGACCGCGTTCACGCGGATGTTCTTCTCGCCGAGGTCCCAGGCGAGGTACTTGACCGCCGAATCGAGCGTCGCCTTCGCAACGCCCATCACGTTGTAGTGCGGCACTGCACGCTCTCCGCCGAGATAGGTCATCGTCACGATCGAGCCGCCGCCGGACTTCTCCATTAACGGCTGCGCCGCGCGCGCGCACGCGACGAGCGAATACGCGCTGATGTCGATCGCCATCCAGAACCGGTCCCGCGGCGTGTCCGTGAAGCGTCCCTCGAGATCCTCCGCCGCCGCGAAGGCGACCGAGTGCACGAGCAGATCCAACCCGCCGCCGAACGCCTCGCCGGTCTCGTCGAACACGCGCGCAATGTCGTCATCCGAGCGCACATCGCACTCGGTGACGAGCGGCGCATCAACCGTCGCCGCGAGGTCTCTCACGTTCTTCTCGATGCGCTCGCCCTGGAACGTGAACGCAAGCTGTGCTCCTCCCTCGGCAAGCACCTGCGCGATCGCCCAGGCGATCGAGCGCTTGTTGGCGACGCCGAGGATGAGCCCTTTCTTGCCCTCGAATTCTCCGGCCATCCGGCGCGATCCTACGGTACCCTCCGCCCCCTTGCGCCGGGCCATCCCGCTCCTGGCAGGTCTCGCGGCGCTCGTATGCGCACTGCCCGCGAACGCGGCCGTGCAGCGCGTTCGCGTCGTCGTCGAGCTTCCGTACGCCCCTCTCGCCGCGCACGGCGAGCGCGGTCTCGCGCAGGCAGGCTCCATGCGACATCTCGACGTCCACACGCAGTCGTCGCGCGCGTACGTTCGAGCTCTCGAGCATCGTCAAGACGTCGTCGCGGCTCAGATCCGAACCGCGATACCGGCCGCGGCAATCGGGCGCCGGTTCACCATCGTTCTCGACGCACTCACAGTGACCTTGCCCGTCGCCGAGCTGCCGACGCTCGTTGCGAGCCCGTCGGTCGAGACGGTCTATCCGAGCGTCGCATACCACCTGGCGACGAACCGCTCCCCCGCCCTCATCGGCGCCGACGTGCTGCGCGCGAGCGCAGGCGCAAACGGGAGCGGCGTGAGGATCGCCGTCGTCGACGACGGCATTGACCAGTCGAATCCGTTCTTCAACCCCGCCGGGTTCGCGTACCCGGCGGGCTTCCCGCGCGGCAGCACGCGCTGGACGACGCCCAAGGTGATCGTCGCGCGCGTGTTCCCCGGCCCCAACGCCGGTGCAGCCGGGCGACTCGCCGTCGACCCGAACTCGTCGTTCCACGGCACCCACGTCGCCGGCATCGCCGCGGGTGTCTCCGGCACAACCGCCCCTGCGGGCGCCGACCACCCGCGGACGACAGGGCTGAGCGGTGTCGCGCCGCGCGCCTGGCTCGGCAACTACCGCGTCTTCACGGTTCCCACTCCGATCGGGCACGTCGCGAACACACCGGAGATCATCGCCGCCTTCGAGTCGGCGGTGAAGGACGGCATGAACGTCGTGAACTTCTCCGGTGGCGGGCCGCAGATCGACCCCCAAGGCGACGCGCTGATCGCCGCCGTTCACAACCTCGCCGCAGCCGGCGTCGTGCCGGTCATCTCCGCAGGCAACGACCGGGACGACTTCGGAGCCGGCTCCACCGGCTCGCCGGGCACTGCGCCGGACGCGATCGCGGTGGCCGCAACCTCGAATGCGCACGTCTTCGCCTTTCCGCTATCCGTGACCGCGGGCGACGCCCCAGCCATCCTCCGGCATGTGCCCTTCCAGGGCGCGAACAGTGCCGAGCCGCCGGCAGGCTGGTCGAGCGTCGACCAGAGGCTCGTCGACGTCGGCACGATCAGCGGTAGCGACGGCAAACCGGTCGAACGCCATCTCTGCGGGCCTCCGGGCCGGCTCGACAGCCCGGTGGGCACGCTGCCTCCCGGGTCGCTGAAGGGCGACATCGCCCTCGTCGAACGTGGCCTCTGTCCGTTGGCGGGAAAGGCCCAGCAGGCAAAGCTCGCGGGAGCGGTAGGAATCGTCTACGCCGACAATCGCGAGGGAGAGGCGAACGTCCTGTCGTTCGCGCCGACGATCCCGGGCGGCTCGATCGCGAACCTCGATGCCGTGCGCATGCGCCAGTACCTGGCATCGCACGGCGGCCGTACGGTGATCCGCATTGGACGGGAGCACCAGGAGATCGACCAGTCGCGGGCGAGCACGATGACGAGCTTTTCATCGGCCGGGCCGACTGCATTCGGCCACGCACTGAACCCCGACGTATCGGCTCCCGGCGGTCAGGTGCTCTCGTCGACCTTGCCGAACATCGACGCCTCACGGTTCGCGGTCTTCGACGGAACGTCGATGGCAGCGCCGCACGTGACGGGCGTCGTCGCGCAATTGCTGCAGCTGCATCCGACCTGGACTCCGCAACAGGTGAAGTCGGCGCTCGTCGCGACGGCCGGTCCCGCATGGGCGGATACCGCGATGACGACGGAAGCGCCCGTCACCCTGGAGGGAGGCGGCCTCGTCTCCGCGCCGAACGCTGCGGCGCCGCGGATCTTCACGTTCCCCTCGTCGCTCTCCTTCGGCGACCTCGACACGGCGGAGGCAGCCGGAAGCGGCACACTCCTCGTCCGGATCGCGGACGCGGGCGGCGGGGAGGGCACGTGGACGGTGGGGCTTCAGTCGCAGTCGGCGCAGGTCGGGACGGCGCTCGACCTTCCCGGCTCCGTCACGGTGCCTCCCGGCGGCGAAGCGATGCTGACCGTCACCGTTCACGCGGCGGCAGGGACTCCGAGCGGCGAGGACTACGGCTTCGTCGTCCTGCAGAAAGACGCCGTGACGCGCAGGATCCCGTACCTCTTCCTGCCGAACAACGCGAGACTTGCGGGCGCGCAGGTCATCCCGCTCCGGCGCCAGCAGAGCGGCACGACACGCACCGGCGCCGGCCGCGTGCAGCAGTACCGCTATCCGGTCGCGCCCTTCGGCAACCAACCCGACCGGCCGCCGATGGTGGAGGACGGAGCCGAGAAGGTCTACCGCCTGACGCTTTCGACGAAGGCCGTCAACGCGGGAGTCTCGATCCTCCAGACCTCGAGCGGCGCCCAGATAGACCCGTTCTTCCTCGGCGCCCTCGACGAGAGCGCCGTGCAGGGATTCGCAGGAACACCGGTCGACGTGAACAGCCTCACGTACAACTACCTCGCTCGCGTCGGCGCCGCGGGAGCGTCGTTCCCGCGCGCGGGTACGTACTACGTCGCCGTCGACTCTGGTCGCGGTGAGTTCAACGACCGGCGCCTCTCCGGCAGTTACGTCCTCCGGTCATGGGTGAACGACCTGAAGCCGCCCGCGCTCGAGCTGTTGACGACACGGGTGTGGGCAGGCCGGCCGACACTCGTCTTTCGCGCTGTCGATGCCCAATCAGGTGTCGACCCTGCATCGCTGACGATCGGCTACAAGGGCGCGCTCGTCGCGGTCGGCTCGTACGACTGGCACACGGGCATCGCCACGTTCCCGCTGCCGGGCTCGGTGCCCGCACTGAAGCCCGCGACAACCGTGCGCACGAGAATGGTCGCGTCCGACTTCCAGGAGTCGAAGAACGTCGACACGCTCGGCGACAAGATCATGCCGAACACCCGCACTGCGTCGGCCCGGATGCGGGTCGTCGCAGGTGTCGCGGTCGACTGGCTCGCACCCGCAGGCTGCCTCAGGCGGGGAGCACGAGCAATGGTCGCCGCCGGTGGGCCGGCCCCGCTCGCACGCGTCCGCTTCTTGCTCGACGGCAAGGCTTTCGCCACCGACCGCAGTGACGACCAGGGCATCTGGTCGGCCGCGATCGGCCGCAGGATTCCCGGCGGCAAGCACCTCCTGGTCGCCCTGGCGACCGACCGCAGGGGCCGCTCGGCGCGAGCCGCGATCACGCTTCGCGCATGCAGCGCGTAGCCGTCGTCACCGGCGCATCCTCGGGCATCGGGGCCGAGCTCGCGCGCGGGCTTGCGAACCGCGGTTGGCTCTGCGTTCTCCTCGCCCGGCGTGAGGATCGGCTGCGCGTGCTTGCCGATGAGATCGGCGGAGAGGCCGAGGTGTGCGATGTCTCCGACCGGGACTCCGTCGACCAGGCCGCCGCGCGAGTGCTCGAGCGACATCCCGCGATCGCGCTGCTCGCGAACAACGCCGGCATCCCGGGCCGCGCGAGCTTCCTCCAGGGCGATCCTGCGGCGATCGAGAATGTCATGCGGACGAACTATCTCGGGAGCGTCTGGTGCTTGCGTGCGTTCCTCCCTGCGCTCGAGGCCGCTGCCCCCTCCGACGTGGTCAACATCGTGTCGGTCGCCGGCACCGTTCGCACTCCCTGTATCGGGCCCGTATGCCGCGTCGAAGCATGCCCAGCTCGCCTTCTCGCGGGCGACAGCGGCCGAGCTCCGCGCGCGGCGAATCCGCGTACATACCGTCAAGCCGGGCTTCGTCGAGACCGAGGGCTTTCCGCAGTCCTGGTTGCCTGCGCCCGCTCAGCGGCTCGTGCTCGGCCCCAAAGCCGTCGCCGCCCATGTCCTGTGGTCGATCGACCGTGAGCGCGGGGAGACGACCGTGCCGCGCTACTACGGCATTGCGGGCTTTCTCCAGGCAACAATCCCGAATGTCGTCGCGCGTGCGCTGGGCCGTCCGGGAAGCCGCATTACAATGCGGCGCTAATGACCGGAATAGCGACCTCGGATGCCGTCGCGGTCGCGGAGTTTCGCGCCGCATTGCGCGCGTTCCTGCGCCGCACGGAGCGAATCGCGCGTCAATCCGGGCTGACCCCGCAGCGTTACCTGCTGCTTCTGATGGTCAAGGGCGCCCCAGACGGATCGGAACGATCGACGGTGACCGAGCTCGCCGAGCGGATGCAGCTTGCGCAAAGCACCGTAACCGAGCTCGTGAGCCGCGCCGAGGAGGCCGGCCTCATCGGACGCGAGCAGTCGCGCGACGACGCGCGCGTCGCCCACCTGCAGCTCACTGCCGAGGGAGAGCGGCGCCTCGAGCTCGCGTTCACCGCGCTCTCGACTGAGCGCGCGCATGTCCGCGACGCCTTCTCTCACCTCGAGGCGTTGATCTAGGAAAGAGCTACCGTCGCGGCGGCGCCGTCGAGGCCGGCGGCCCGTCGACGACCTCGCAGTTCACCGTCTTGTCGAAGCTGTCCGCGACGACACGATCCTTGCCTGCGCCGCAATCGATCGTGTCGCGCTCGCCGTCCGCCGCATACACGGTGTCGGAGCCGTCCCCGCCGTAGAGCTTGTCCGCTCCGGCGCCGCCCGTGATGATGTCGTTCCCCGAGCCGCCCTCGATCTTGTCGTCGCCGGCACCGCCGAGCAGCGTGTCGTTGCCGCCCAGACCCGAGATCGTGTCGTCGTGCCCGCCGCCGGCCTTGTAGTCGGCCTTCGCCGTGCCGACGATCGTGCGGCCTTTGACGTGCGGCGGCTGCTGGGCCACCGGCTCGGTCGGCGGCGACTTGTCGGCTGACTGACCGTACGCGTTCGTCGACGTGACTGCGATACGCAGGGTGTAGCCGACGTCGGAGGCGGTCGGGAAGTACACGACTTTTGTGGCGTTGCTGATGACACGACATGCCGTGCCCGTCGCATCGCACCGCTGCCACGTGAAGCCTGTCTTGATCGGCGCGTCGCCGCTGAACGTGGGGACGTTCGCCGTCAACTGGTGGCCGATGGCCGCCGTTCCGACAATCGCCGGCGTCGTGTCGGCCGTCGGGGCGAAATGCGGCTTGTCGACAACCGGATATGTGTGATTGGTGATTGCCGTGTCGGAGCCCTGAGGGTTCGTGCCCGTGATCCAGACGCGGATGCTGAAGCCGATGTCCCCCACCGTCGGGGTGTACGTCGACGCCGTCCCGCCCGGGATCGGCGTGCACGTGGCGAGATCGCCCACCGGATTGCAGCGGCGCCACGAGTAGGTGAACGTGATCGGAAGCGAACCGTCCCAGAGCCCGGCCGTCAGGGTCAGCTGCGAGTCGACGACGTTGTCCCCGTTGATCTGCGGCGTCGAGCGGACCTTCGGCGCGATCGCGATCACGACTTCGGTCGGCTCGGAGTTCTGCGACGCAGAGCCGAACCCGTTGGTCGCAGTCACCTGCACGCGCAGCCGCCAGCCGAGGTCGCCGCTCGTCGGCGTGTAGAAGCTCGCCGTCGCGCCCGCGATGTCGACGCACGTCCCGTTGAGGCGGTCGTTCGCCTCGCAGCGTTTCCACTGAAACTTGTACGTGATCGGGAACGCGCCGTTCCACGATCCGACACCGGCCGTCAGGAAGTGGCCGACGACCGGCTGCGTGTCACCGCTTGCCAGCGTGATCGTCGGATAGGCGGCGTTGACCGGAGGCCCGTTCGCGGAGTCGATCGACTCCCAGTCAGGGCCTGCGTCGGCGGTCGACGTGATCGCCGTCGGAGTGCCCCCGGACGCCGCCACGACGGCGAGATGGCCGGTCGCGTTGATGAGTGCGATCTTCGACCCGTCCGGAGAGAACGCGGGTTGCGTGCCCGTCGCGATAGCCGTGCCGGCGCCGCTCGTCGCCGTCGACGAGATCCTGTAGACCTGGCCGCCGTCCGAGTACGCGATCGTCGCGCCGTCCGGGGACCACGTGGGATTACGTGCGGCGACCGCAGTAGTCGTGACGGCGCGCGTCGCGTACCCGAACGCCGCGTTCAGGATGTTCACCTGGCCGTTCGCGACATACGCGATCCGCGTCCCGTCCGGCGAGTACTGGGGGTCGCTCTCGGTCGTCCCCGGTGTGCTCGTCCGGTTCGTCCCGGCGCTCCCCGTCGTCGTCGGGATCGTCCAGATGTCGCCACCCTGCACATACGCGAGAAGCGAGCCGCTGAAGGAGAGCGTTGGCTGCGTCGCGGCCGGCCCGGTCGGAAGGAGCGCCGGGAACGAGCCGTCCGCATCGGCGATCGTGATGCCGGACGTCGTGACGTAGGCGATCGCCGTCTCGTCCGACGACCACGTCGGATCGACCCCGTTCGAGATCAGCGTCCGCTGGCTCGAGCCGTCTGGATTGACCTGGCAGATGTTCGCGCCGCAGGTGTACGCGATCGGCCCGTTGTTCCCCGGAAAGGCGCCGCCGGCCGCCGAGGAGAGCGGGATGAGAGCGGTCGCGCACGCCGCAAATGCGATGAGAGCGCTCCTGAGGAGGCGGTGCACCCGTGTGTTGTACCGATGACACGGGCCGGTCTGCCAGCGCCTACCCGCCGCTCCAGCAGGAACCAACCGAGGACGGCACTGACCCGTTTGGATCCATTCGGTGACAAAGCGGCCGCGTAGGCGCGCCGGTCGCCCTCGCAGAGCGCCAGATCGAGGTAGTGCTCGAGGTCGCGGTCTTCGACGTCCCTGTGCTCGCGGATGAGCACGAGTCCGTTCGCCTCGAAGAGCTGGCGCAGGTCGCTTTCGGAGAGGAGCCGCGTGTGCGAGTCGTCCCTGGCGCGCTCGAATGCATCGAGCGCAAAGGCTTCGAGCGGGTCTGCGGGGGCAAGTTGATCGACGATGAGGAGGCGCCCTCCGAGGCGCGTGACGCGCGTGAGCTCCGCGATGACGAGCTCGGGGCGGGCCACGTGATGCAGCGTCCGAAGCGTCCCGCCGAGATCGAAGGAGTAGTCCTCGAAGTCGAGGCGGGTGGCATCGCCCTCGACGAAGTCGACGTTCGTCGGTGCACGTTCGCGGGCGAGTGCGAGGAGCTCAGGCACGCGGTCGACGCCGACGACGTGTTGCACGTGCGGCGCAAGCGCGAGAGCGAGAGCACCGGCGCCGCAGCCGACATCGACTGCACGCTCGTCCCCGCGCGACAGAACGAACGACTGCACGCGCGCTGCGAGATCGGCCGCGCGCGCATCCTGCTGCGCTGCGATCAATGGAGCTGCACGGGCGAAGCGGTCCTCAGCCATCGACGACCACCCGATGGGCGCGTGTGGGGACGCTCGCGATTCCGCAAACGAGCTCATAGGTGATGGTGCCGGCGACGCGTGCGTGCTCCTCAGCGAGAACACCACGCCCGACGAGCACGACCGGTGACCCGACCGCGGTGTCGTCCTGGATCTCGACCGCAAGTGCATCCATCGAGACAGTTCCGACGACGCGTCGCAGCTCTCCCGCCACCCGCACCTGCGTCCCGGTCAGGTCACGCCGGAACCCGTCCGCGTAGCCGACCGGCACGATGCCGATCCACGTGTCGCGCTCGGCGATGAAGCGACGGCCGTATCCCGTGCTCTCGCCTGCGCGCAGCAGCCGAGTCTGCGAGACGTGGCTCGTCCACGTCAGCACCGGCTCGAGCCCGTCCTCAGCCGGGTCGGTGCCGAACGGCGACAACCCATAGAGCGCGATGCCGCAGCGGGCTGCGTCGAATCGAGACGAGGGATACCGGAGAGCGGCGGCACTGTTGGCGATGTGGCGCGTGAGATGGGTATACGCGGAGGTCGCGACGCGGAAGCGCTCGATCTGCCATTCGGCGTAGGCGGCGTCGGTATCCGCCGTTGCAAGGTGGCTCATCAGCCCGACGACCTCGACCGGCGGTACGGGCAGCTCCGACAGCCCCCAGCGACCCATACCCGTGTCGAGCTTCAGGTGCACGGGCACGCCGGTGGGCAGCGCCGGGTCGGACACGACGAGCTCGAGCCGCGCGTCGCGCGCGGGCGCGATGTCCCGACCCGCGACGGGCCCCATGACGATGATGCGCGCGGTCGGGAACTCGCGTCGAAGGTCGACCGCCTCGGCGACCGTCGCCACGCAGAGCCCGGCGGCGCCGGCGCCGAGCGCGGCACCTGACACGTCTCGGGCGCCGTGGCCGTAGCCGTTCGCCTTGACGACGGCCCAGAGCTCGGATCCGTCGAGCGCCCGCAGCAACGTTCCGACGTTCCGGCGCAGCGCCGCGAGGTCGATCGTGAGCTCCGAGCGGTGCATCAGCCGAGGACCTGCGGCAGCACGTCGATGAGGTCGCCCGCGACGAGGCCCGAATGCTGCGGCGCCTCGACCGACGCCAGCTGCTGCGCGACAGCGGCACCCGCAGCTGCGAGCTGCGGCTCGACGCCTTTCGCGAGGAATGCCGCCGACGATGCCCGTGAGGACGTCGCCCGTGCCCGCGGTCGCGAGTGACGGACGCCCGAGCGAGACGACGATCTCCCCGGTGCCCGGGGCCGCGACGATCGTGTCGGGGCCTTTGAGGAGCACGCAGCAGCGAAAGCGCTCGACGGCCGCTCGTACCGACGCAAGCCGGTGGGCTGCGATCTCCTTCGACTCGCAGCCGAGAAGGCGGCCGAGCTCCCCCTCGTGCGGGGTGAGGACGCGCGCCGCCGGCCAATCGGCCGGCTCGAGGGCATACAGCGCGTCGGCATCGACGACCACCGGCAGCTCCGCCTCGGCGAGCACGCGCCGAACGACGGCCGCGGGGCCGTCGCCCCGGCCGAGCCCCGGGCCGATCGCAATCGCCGAGGCCCTTTCGGCGAGCTCGAGGATGTCTTCGGCGGCGTTCGCTGCAAGCGTGCCGTCGTCGCCTTCCGGGAGCCCGCGCTTGACCGCCTCGAGCAGACGCTGCTCGAGCGTCGCGACCGTCGACCGAGGTGCTGCGACCGTGACGTAGCCTGCGTCGGCACGCATTGCTGCAAGGGCAGTGAGCTGCGGCGCTCCGGTCAGGCCTCGCGAGCCTCCGACGACGAGCACGTGGCCCGATGTGTACTTGTTGTCGCCTTCGCTTCGGCGCGGCACGACATCGAGCAGGGCCGGTGTCGCGGTGCGTACATGCGTCGGCCCCTGCTCGAGCCCGATGTCTGCGACCCGCACACGGCCGGCGTGAAAACGCCCGGGCGCAACGACGAGGCCGACCTTGCGCGCGTGGAACGTGACCGTCATCTCTGCCTGGACGGCGACGCCGGCGATCTCCCCCGTCGACGCGTCGACACCGGACGGAAGGTCGATCGAGAAGACCGGGGCGCGGTTGGCGTTGACGGCCTCGATCAGCGCGCGCGCATCGTCGCGCGGCGGGCCGGTGAAGCCCGTGCCGAAGAGCGCGTCCACGATCACGTCAGGGTCGCCGAGATCCATCTCCCCGGCCTTTGCGTCGATCACCCGCACGCTCCGACCCGCCTCCTCCAGGCGGCGGGCAACGATACGGCCGTCGCCACCATTCGAGCCGCCGCCGCAGACGACGGCCCAGTCGCGTGCCTCGTGGAACTCCTCGAGCGCAACCGCAGCGGCACGCTCCCCTGCGCGCTCCATCAACTCGGGAGCGGTGTCGGGGAAGCCCGGGTACCGCGCCTCGGCACTGCGCATCTCGTCCGCCGTGTAGAGCGGCTCAAGCATCGGTCGCGACCGCGACCGCCTGTGCGAGCTCGCGCGAGTGCGTCATCGAGAGGTCGACCTCGTGCACGCCGCGCCTCTCGGCCCACGCGCCAACGCGGCCGCTGAGCCGGACCGAAGGCTTCGGGCGGCCGACGATCTCGATCTCCTTCCACGCGAATGCCCGCGCAACTCCGAAGCCCAGTGCCTTCCCGACGGCCTCCTTGCCGGCGAAGCGGCCGGCATAGCTCTCGGCGGGATTCGGCCGCGACTCGCAATACGCCTGCTCGGCGGCGGTGAAGCAGCGATCGCGGAAGCCCGCATAGCGAGCGAGCGAGCGTCGGATCCGGGCGATCTCGATCAGGTCGGTGCCGACGCTGATCACAGATGATCCTCGAGCCACGCCGGAAGATGGGCAAGGGACGAGACGATCCCATCCGGCTGCGCGCCCGACCGCTCTACGGTGTCGGGCCGAAACTTTCCCGTGCGGACGAGCACGGTCCGCATGCCGAGGCGCTGCGCGCCGAGCACGTCGGTCTCGAGGTCGTCGCCGATCATCCACGTGCGATCCGGGTCCGCGTCGAGGGCATCGCAGGCCGCCTGGAAGTATGCAGGGGTCGGCTTGCCGAGCACGATCGCCTCCGTCTGCGCCGCGTACTCGAGACCTGCCACGAACGCGCCGGCATCGAGCATCGGACCGTGCTTCGTCTGCCACCAGCGGTTGCGGTGGAGGCAGTAGAGATCCGCGCCGGCCTCGAGCTCTGCGAACGCTCGGGCGAGGTTCATGTAGGAGAAGACGAGATTCGTCTCGGGCGTCTCATCCGCCCCGCCGAGGAGGACGGCCTGCGCACCCTCCCCGACGAGCTCGAGGCCCTCGAGGTCGTGCACGAGGGCGTGCATGGTCAGCGCGAGGACCCGCTTGCCGCGGAGGAGCCTGGCCGCCGTCTCCGCCGCCGTCTGGATCTCGTCGTCCCCCACCTCGACACCGTTCGCACGGAGCTCTTCCGCGAGCTGAGTGCGCGAGCGTGTGGTCGTGTTCGTCACGAAGCGGATCCGGTGGCCATTTGCCCGAAGCTGCTGAACCGCGGCCGCCGCTCCGGAGATCGGCTCGCCTGAGACGTGCATCACCCCATCGATGTCGAGCAGAATCGCAGCCATGACCGGCTCCGAGTCTATTCGCGTCACGAGAAGCGTCGCCGTCCCCCTCTCGGAGATCGAGTTGCGCACGTCGCGTTCGAGTGGGCCGGGCGGTCAGCACGCCCAGAAATCGGAGACACGCGTCGAGGCGGTTTTCGACGTCGAGACGTCGAACGCGTTGACGGAAGCACAGAAGCGGCGGGTGATCGGAAAAGCCGGGCCGGTGATACGGGCAATCGCTCAGGACGAGCGAAGTCAGCTCCGAAACCGCGAGCTTGCGATCGAGCGGCTGACAGCGGCCTTGCGCGAGGCGCTCCGCGTGCCGCGCACGCGCGTCCCCACGAAGCCGTCGGCGGCGTCGAAGGAGCGCAGGCTCGACGAGAAGCGCCGTCGCGGCCAGATCAAACGGCTGCGGCGACTGCCACCCGACTGAGGAACTCGGTCTGTGCCTCGTTCGCGAGCCGCGCGAGCGTGATCGGGAACGCGTTGAACCCGTGCACACCTTCCTCGCAGACGAGAAGCTCTGTCTCGTTCCCGGCCGCTTCCCAGCGGGCGGCCATGAACGTCGAGTCGTCATAGAGCGGGTCACGTGTCCCGATGACGAAGAGGGCCGGAGGCAGCCCGTGCAGGTCTGCGTAGAGCGGCGAGATCGCCGGATCGCGACGCGCCTCGTCGTCGAGGCCGGGTAGCACGTTCTCGGTGAACCAGGTCATCGCCGAATCGGTCAGCACGAGCACGTCGTCGTAGGCGCGTCTGCTCGGCGTGCCGCTCAGGTCGAAAGCCCCGTAGGCGAGGTTCGCAGCGGCGAACTCGATCTCGCCGCGCAGCGCGAGCAGGGTGAGCACGGAAAGGTGCGCGCCGGCGGACTCGCCGCCGATCGCGAAGCTCGAAGGCGCACCGATCTCGGCGGCACCGCGCTCGGCGAGCCAGCGGGCCGCTCGGATGCAATCGTCGCGGCCCGCCGGGAACGGGTTCTCGGGGGCCAGGCGATAGTCGACGCTCGCAACGGCGAGGCCGGTGTCGCGCGCGAGCTGCCGCAGCGCGACGTCCTGAAGGTCTGCTGCGCCGAGCGTCCAACCCCCGCCGTGCAGGTGGAGATAGACGCCGCGGGGCTCGCCGACGGAGATGACGCGGACGCGGACGCCGTCGGCGTCGAACCACTCCGCTTCGTCGACGTACGTCGGCGCCGGGAAGATCCCGCGTCCGTCGTAGCGCCCGCGGCGCGTGTCCTTGACGGGAGCCGTCTCGACGCCGGGAAGCTGCAACATGAGCCCCCGCAGCTGCTCGTTGAAAGCGCGCGTCTCATCGCGCACATCGGCGCCGATGCGTCTATTCAACCGTGACGGTCTTCGCGAGGTTCCGCGGCTGATCCACGTTCAGCCCGCGCAGACGGGCGATGCGGTAGGCGAGGAGTTGCAGCGGCACGACTGCAAGCGCTGCCTGCAGGAACGCGGGTGTGGACGGCACGTAAATCACGTCGTTTGCATGGTGCTGGATGTCTTCGTTGCCGTCGGTCGCGATCGCGATCACGTGCGCGCCGCGCGCGCGAGTCTCCTGGATGTTGGAGACGATCTTGTCGTACGTGTGGATGTTCGTCGCGACGACGACGACTGGCGTTCCTTCGTTGAGCATCGCGATCGGGCCGTGCTTCATCTCGCCGGCGGAATACGCGTCGGTCGGGATGTACGAGATCTCCTTGAGCTTCAGCGCCCCCTCCAGCGCGACGGGCAGACCGATGTGGCGGCCCAGGTAGAGGAAGAACGGCTCCTCGTAAAATCGCTTTGCGATCTCTTCGATGCGGTGGCGGCCGTTGTCGACGTCGTCGAGGAACTCCTGCAGCCGCTCGGGAAGCTCGTGCAGCTGATCGAGAATGAAGTCGTTCTCGTCCTGCGGCAACGTGCGCCGGATCGACGCGAGCTTGAGAGCGAGCAGGCTGAGCAGCGCGACCTGTGCGGTGAACGTCTTCGAGGCGGCGACGCCGATCTCGATGCCGCAGCGTGTGTAGAGCGTCGCGTCGACCTCTCGCGTGATCTGGGTACCCATCATGTTCGTGATTGCGAGGGTTCGCGCGCCGCGCTCACGCGCGAGCTTGACGGCATTGACCGTGTCGCGCGATTCACCGGACTGCGAGATGCCGATGACGAGGGTGTCCCTGGAAAGGACGGGATTCCGGTAGATCCATTCGCTGGCGATGTCGGGCTCGACGGGGATGCGTGCCCACTCCTCGATGATGTACCGGCCGACGACGCCGGCGTGGTACGACGAGCCCGCCGCCACGATGACGATGCGGCGCAGGTTGCGTACCTCGAGCTCGTCGAGCCCGAGCGCCTCGAGGACCAGCTCGTGCCCGCGGACGCGGTCGCCGATCGTCTCCCGCACTGCCTCGGGCTGCTCGTAGATCTCCTTCAGCATGAACGTCTCGTAGCCGCCCTTCTCCGCAGCCTCGTCGTCCCACTGCAGCTCTTCGACCTCGGGATGCTCCACCTCCTCGCCGTCGCGGAAGAACCGCGCCGACGTAGGCGTGATCTCGACGATCTCGCCGTCCGCGGGGAATACCGCGCGGCGTGTCTCGCTGAGGAACGCAGCGACGTTCGACGCGAGGAAGTTCTCGCCGTCGCCGAGACCGACGACGAGCGGCGTCTGTTGCCGCATCCCTACGAGCAGATCCGGATTGTCGTGGTGGATCGCGACGATCGTGAAGTGTCCTTCGAGCAGCGGGTAGACACGTGCGAGCGCTTGTGCGAGATCGCCGTCGTACTCGCGCTCGAGGAGATGCACGACGACCTCGGCATCGGTCTCGGACGTGAATGTGTGTCCGTCGGCGATGAGCTGCTCGCGGAGCTCGCGGTAATTCTCGACGATGCCGTTGAGAACGATCGCGATCTTGCTCGCGTCGCAGCCGACGAGTGGATGCGCGTTCTGCTCGGTCACTGCGCCGTGCGTCGCCCAACGGGTGTGGCCAATGCCGTGACGCGCCGTTGACCCGTTCGGCCCGGCGGCGTCGACGAGCATCTGCAGCTTGCCGACGGCGCGCACATAGTCGAGCCCTTCTTCTTCGCGCAGCGCGATGCCCGCAGAGTCATAGCCCCGGTACTCGAGGCGGCGCAACCCGCTCAGCAGGAGCGGCTTCGCCTCACGCTTTCCGACGTATCCGATGATCCCGCACATGTCTTCCGCCCCTTTTCTCCGCCCCGGCCGGTCGAAATCCTGTCCGGAAACACGTCGAGCCCGGCTACATCGGCCCGACGCTGCGTCGCGGCGGGTCAGCCGAGCTCTTGGACTACGAGCGCGGCGATCCTAGCACAGAGGAATTCCGCCTCTGGTCCAGTTTTTGCCTCGGCGAGAACCCGTACGAGCGGCTCGGTACCGGAGGGCCGGACGAGCACGCGACCCTCCCCATCCAGGTCGTCGTTGACCTCTTCGATGCGGTCGAGCAGGCCCTGCGGTAGCGGTCCGCGCCCACTCCGGGGGAGGTTTTGCTTGACCTGCGGATAGCGCTCCATCACCGCGGCGGCTTCAGACAGTGGCCGGCCGCGGAGCGCCGCGCAGAGCAGGAGCGCAGATGCAAGCCCGTCACCCGTCACGTGGTCGCGGAGGCAGATGATGTGGCCCGACTGCTCGCCGCCGAGAATCCCGCCCTCGCGATAGAGCGCCTCGAGCACGTAGCGGTCGCCGACATCGGTCGTGATGACGCGCACGCCGCGTTCCTCCATCAGCCGGTGGAAACCGAGGTTTGTCATCGTCGTCACCGCGACGAGGTCGACACCGAGATGCAGCGCGAGAATCGCGACGATCTGATCGCCGTCGACGACGTTGCCCTGCTCGTCGACGGCGAGCATGCGGTCGCCGTCGCCGTCGAATGCGACGCCCAGATGGAACTTGCCCCGCGTCACGAGCTCTTGCAGCGCGGCGAGATCGGTAGCCCCGCAGCCGATGTTGATGTTGTGGCCGTTAGGCTCGTCGCCGATCGTCTCGATCTCGGCGCCGAGTTGCACGAACGCCTGCGGAGCGATGTTCGCGTACGCGCCGTTCGCGCAATCGACCGCGATGCGAAGGCCACTGAGGTCGGCACCGAACCGCTCGAGTACATGCTCGAGATAGCTGTCGACCGCCACGTCGACGCGAGCGATCTCGCCTCCGCCGCGCGGCGCGGCGTCGAGAAGCGTTTCGATCTCCTCTTCGGCGGCGTCACTCAACTTGTGACCGTTGCGATCGAAGAACTTGACGCCGTTGTACTCGGGTGGGTTGTGCGACGCGGAGATGACAACACCGAGGTCGAGACGGAGGAGCGCCACGGCCGGAGTCGGGACGACCCCGGCGAGCACGGCGGAGCCTCCCGCTGACGCGACGCCGCGCGCGAACGCCTCCTCGAGCTCTTCGCCGGACGCACGCGTATCACGGCCGACGAAGACGCGACCGCGACCCGACCAGAGCGCTGACGCCCTGCCGAGACGCTCAACGAGATCGGCGGTGATGAAGTCGCCGACGATCCCGCGGACGCCGTCGGTCCCGAAGTATTGACGAGGCACGGCGCGGGACCCTAGCTGGCCTTCCATGTGCACGATCGGGACCGTATCGCTCCCGGAGCGACCCCGGAAACGTCGGAAAATCGCTGGGTTACGGGCCCAGAGCTAGGTCCTGGTGAGCTTGCGCGTGGCGAGCTAGCGCTTGCTGAACTGGGGCGCCTTGCGCGCCTTGTGCAGTCCGGCCTTCTTGCGCTCGACCTGACGCGCATCGCGCGTGAGGAAGCCCTCGCGCTTGAGCGGCACCCGCAGCTCGGGATTGGCCTCGACGAGTGCGCGTGCGACTCCGTGACGAACAGCGCCGGCCTGACCGGTCAGCCCGCCCCCGTGGACGCGAACGCGCAGGTCGTACTGGCCCTCGACGCCCGCGACCTTCAGCGGCGCCGTCGCGATCGTGCGCCAGATGTTGCGAGGGAAGTACTCGTCGAGGGTGCGGCCGTTGACCCACGTCGTCCCGTCGCCGGGGCGGAGGATGACACGTGCAACGGACGTCTTGCGCTTGCCGGTGCCGCGGTACTGGGCGATCTGACTCACGTCACTGCTCCAAATTCAATGGTTGGGGATTCTGCGACTCGTGCGGGTGCTCCGGGCCGGCGTAGATCTTCAGCTTCGTGATCTGCTGCCGCGCCAGACGGTTCTTCGGGAGCATCCCCTTGACGGCCGTCCGGAGGACTTCCGTCGGTCGGCGCTCGAGCTGCTCGCGGAGGGAGCGGCTCTTGAGGCCGCCGGGATAGCCGGAATGGCGGTAATACATCTTCTGGTCGAGCTTGTTCCCCGTCACGACGACCTTCTCCGCGTTCACGACGACGACGAAGTCGCCGGTGTCGACGTGAGGCGTGTACACCGGCTTCCGCTTGCCGCGGAGCGTGTCGGCGATGAGCGTGGCGAGGCGCCCGAGGGTCTGCCCGTCGGCATCGACGAGGTACCACTCGCGCGTGATCTCACCCGGCTTGGCGGAATAGGTCTTCATACGAGAAAAGAGGCGGACGAGGCGTCCGCCGGGCGACGATTGTAGCGAATTCGGAATGAGGCCCGGGACGACTCTTCGTTGCCGGGGCGCGCTGGGTGGTGCGGGCGCAAGGACGCAGGGAGCCTCGATAGCCCGCTATCGGGGCGACCGAGGACGCGGCGAACGTGCCGCGCAGCGCGCCCGGCGGCTCAAGCTTCGTCCCGGGTCGCATTCACTGAGGGGCGGGAACCGCGGTCGGGGCCGGTCGCGCCATCAGCCAGAGGGCCGGGACGGCTGCAAGGGCGGCGGCCGAGAGGGCCAGGGCGACGACCCCGCCCCCGGTGTAGACGAGGCCGCCGAGGAGGGCGAGGGCAGCCGCGGTGAGGCCGGCGCAGAGGTCGGAGAAGCCGACGAGGCCGCCGCGCTCGACAGCCGAGCTCAGCTGGACGAGCTCGGTCGTCGCAGCCACGTAGGAGAAGGACCAACCCAGCCCCAGACCGAGCAGGGCGAGGCTCATTCCGCCCACGCCGCCGAGCCAGACGAGGGACGCGTTCGAGAGGGTCATGAGGCCGAGGCCGCCGACGAGCGCCCGGCGGCGCCCGAACCGGTCGACCAGGTCGCCGACGACGAGGACGAGGCCGTACATGCCGAGGATGTGGATGCTGATCATCGTGAAGACGTCGTCCTGGTGATGGCCGCGGCCGAAGGCGACGTACCCCGCGAGATTCATCACGGATGCCATGACGGCGAAGCTCGCGACGACGGCGACGACGGCGGACAGCACGCCCGGGCGGGCGAGGATCTCGCGAAGCGGTGCAGCGGTCTCGGTGGCCGCGTCGTCGGAGCCGTACCGCGCCGCGATCCTCTGCGGGTCAGGCTTCACGAGCGAGGCGATGACGAATCCGGCGGCGAGGAACGGCACGCCGATGAGCCACGGCGCTGCAAGCGCGTGTGCGTCGGTCGAGCGGTTCGCGAATACCGGGCCGAAGACGAGCGGCCCCCAGACCGCGCCACTCACTGCGCCGAAGAGGACGAACGACATGCCACGGGCACGACGCTCCGGCGGGAACATCTCCGCTGCAGCCGCGCGCGAGAGCAGGATCACCGCGCCGGACGCGCCGAGGATCGCAAGGCCGAAGCAGGTGAGCGTCGCGGACGACCACCGGCAGCCACCCGCGATCGACGCGCAGCCGGCCATGCCGAGAACGAACGCCGCTCTGATCACCGGCATACGCCCGGTTCGGTCGGACAGGCGGCCGGCGGGTCCCACAGCGAGCGCGCCCGAGGCGAGGAAGATGGCCGGGCCCAGCCCGAGGATGCCCTTGACCCCGGTCACGGCGACGAGCGTCACGGAGCTGAGCGCCGCGGCGAGCTGGAATGCCGCGCTGTTCACGACGAGACAGCCGGCGAGCAGAAACGCGTTGCGACGGACGTCGCTCTTCACCGCTCGAGTCTACGCCGCACTCCCTGGGCGAACGCAAGCGCGCCGCCGTACGAGGGGTGACGGACATATTGCGAGCCGAGCTCTGTTGCGGCGAGCCGTCCGACCGCAATGACGCGCCGTCCGCGGATGAGCTCGTCCAGGAACGGCCTCGCCGCCGCGACCTCGTCGCGCCTCGGTCTGCGGTTCGAGGACGCAGTCCCCGGATGGGTCGGGACGACGTTCCAGAGCAGCACGTCCTCTTCGACGGCGAGCTCGGCGAGCACACGATGGACGATCGTTGCGCTTGCTTCCGCCGGGCCTGCTCCGGTCAACTGCCGCTCGGAGGTGAAGGCGATGCCGCTGACGCGCGCACCGCGGTAGCCGGCTGCCTCGCCGACGAGGATCGTCGACGCGTGGGCTCGGGCGGCTAGATAGGTGCGGAGCCGCTCACGGCACAACTCCGACTGCGAATACTGGTTGTGCGTTGCGCCGATGCTCGCGCTCGCAAGGCGGTCGACGAGGTCGAAGCGGGGCGACACGGCCGAGACCGTACCGCCCCGCGTATAGCGTCACCGCTTCTTCGCACGCTCGACCGCACGTTCGAGCTGGTCCTTGTTCATCGACGAGCGGCCTTCGATCTTCAGCCGCGTCGCCTGCTTGTAGAGCTGCTCGCGGGTGCGTGTCCGTCCGGAGCTCTTCGTCGCCGAGGACGCACGCTTCGTCGCGGACGACGAGGACTTCTTCCGCGAGGACGAGGACTTCTTGCGCGAAGACGAGGACTTCTTCCGCGAAGACGAGGTCGACGAGGACTTCTTCCGCGAGGTCGACGAGGAGCCTGCAGACCGCGAGCGACTGCTGCTCGACGTGGTGGTCTTCGGCCGCTGCCGACTCTGCTCGTCGTCCTGCTCGTCCGCATCGGATTCGTCGGAGTCCCGTGCGAGCGCCTGATCCTCATCGCGTCCCTCGTCGTCCCCGTTTCCCATCAGCTTCTTCGCTACATGGACGGCAGCGGGGACCGCGACGCCGAGGGCCGCGCTTGCCGCGACCCTCTTCGGCATCGACATGCCTTCCGAATCTGACTCATCGTGTTCGCATGTCCATCTCCGCCTCCTCAGCTCGCCTCGTTGAACGCCTCGATGAAGCGAGGCACGATTCGCTCACGGACGACGTCGGGTGCCTTCTCGGCGAGGTACTTGCCCGCCGACTCGGCAGCGTCCTCTGCGAGGGGAAGGAGAGCCGAAGAGGCCGCCTCCCACGCACTCGATCCGGCCGATGCGAGCAGGGCCGAGGCACCGGACGCGCTGCCCGACGAGCGGGACTTCCGGCCGCGATCCTCGCCGCCTTCCTCGTCGTCGGCACCGCCCGACGAGCTGCCGCCCGACATGACCTTCCGGACGGCGAGTGTCGCTGCGCCCGTGGCCGCGGCTGCGGCGGCCGCCTTCAACGCGGTTCCGTGACCGCTCGCTCCGTTCTGTTGCTCCTGATCTTCTGCCACTGCCATTCATGACCCCTTTCCGGTCAGGACGATGCCTGAGCCTTCGCCTTGGATTGTCCGCCCGACTTCTGCCCACGCCGGCCGCCCGTGAGCTCTCCGATGCGCGAGACGAGCGTCTCGTTCACCGAGCTGAACGTCTCGGCCGCCTGGTCCGCGTGCTCGCTGATCTCGTCGGCGATCTGCACGAGCCGCTCGAAGTCGGGACCGTTCTGCATCTCCGACCGCAGGTTGCCGACCAGGCTCTCGAGATCGTCCGCAACCTGCTCGACGTCCTTTATCGATGCCATTCATCCACCCCTTTCTGTCGTTTCGTCACAACAGGCTCCCGAGCGGCCCCAACTGCAGGTTGAGGTCCTCGTCCTCGAGGCCGAACTCCGCTTTCAACTCGTCCATGCGCTCCGCGAGCTTCATGAAGGTCTCGCCCATCCGCTCGATCTCGTCGTCGGTGAGCACTCCTTCGTCCATCCGCCGCAGCGCCTGGCGCTCCATCAACTGTCGCAGGAGCTCGACGAGCGTCAGGACGAGCTGTGCGAGTCCACGCTCTACGGTCTCCGGGTCGGCGCCGATGCGCGACGGGAACGCATTGACCGAGCCGCCAGTGCGGCGCGCGAGGCCGTCGAGGTCGCCGGTCGACCCGAGGAGCTTCGTCAGCACCGGGTCGTCTCTCACGCCTCTCCCTCGGCGAAGGAGTACGGCGCCCACGGGCCCGTACAGGTGACGGAGAGCTCGGGCCAGGCGGATGCGAGCTCGACGGCTTCGCCGGCAAAGTCGTCGACGGAGCCCGCGGAGACGAGATACGACGCTTCGAGCATGACGGGCGCGGCGCCGAACGGCGCTACGCGTGCGGCCTTGGCGCGACGCTCGAGCGGAGCGTGCAGCGACTCCTCGAGCGCGTTCCGCAGCCGCAGCGGCTCGAGACGCATCCGCATATAGGACGCACCGTCGCGCGGCTTCCGGTTCGCATGACGAGACGTCGCCGACCACACGCACTCCGACCTCCACACAGCCGCGAACGTCTTCGAGCCTCGCCCGGAGCCCGTCTGCACGCGGCGCGACGGCGGCGGAGAGCGCTGCCCCATCGACGAAGTCCTCACCGAGTCGAACGGGAAGCACAGCGTCAGCCTGCTCGCGAAGCGACTCGACGACTCGTCCCTGAACGAGCGCTGCCTGCACCCGGTCGTCGCTGTCGCGCGCCTCCCCCACGACGGCGTCGAGCCCGTTCGTACGCATGACGCGAAGCCCGTGCGGGGCGACGCGGAGCCCGTCCGCGAACGCGTAGAGCCTGATCATCGTTCACGCTCCAGCCGGTCGAGGGTCCCCGCGGACGCGAGGAGCACGCGGAGACCGACGTACACGAGATCCACGTCGGCCACGGAGAGCGTCACGTCGCCCGTTAACACCACGCCCTTGTTCAGAACCCGGTCGACGAGATCGACGAGCGTGATGTCTTCGGCTGCCAGTGCGGTCATGCGTCCTCGCCGACGAAGTTGTGCGGGGGCCAGGGGCCTGTCAGCTCGAAGGCGTACCCGTTCGTTGCGTGCTCGGCATGGAGTGACGCGACCTCGCGGGCGAGTCCTTCGTCGCCCCTGCGGACGAGGTAGGCGGCGTTCAGGAGCATCAGCTCGTCACGGCCGCTGAGCTCCTTCGGTTGCGGACGATTGACGACGGATGCAACCGCGTGCCGAGCGAGCCGGTCGTGCGCGTCCGCCACGAGCGCTTCGCGCTCGGCCGCAAGCTCGAGCGCCTTGCGACGATCGTCGCGCCGCCGCTCGAGGTAGGCGCGTCCACCGAAGGCTCTTCGCCGGAAGCGGGGGCTTCGGGTTCGTCGTACCAGACCTTGACACCGAGCTCGTCGCAGCCGCGCACCCGGAGGAGATCCCGCTGCAGCAGTTCGGCGTGCTCGTCCAGTAGCCGTGCGACGTCGCCGCGGTCGTGACAGATCACGCCGAACCGAAACGGGACGACCGTTGCGGCCTCCGCTGCGGCCGCAAGCACGTCCTCGTGCGCACGGACCTGCCGCTCGAGCCACTCGCGGTCGTTCAGGTTCGTGGGCAGGGCCTCCTCGCCGAATTCGTCGAGCGACACCTCGCGAACGAGGGCGACGAGGCCGCCGTGCTCGACCGTCTCGACGGCGGGCGGCACGGGCGCATCCGGATCGAGGACGCCGTAGACGTAGACGGCGGTGCCCTGGACAGCAGAGATCACGATTCGTCCTTCTTGCCCGACTCGAGACCGGCAGCCGCCTCGAGCCTCTTGAGCCGATCCTCGAGCGCGTCGCCGCCGGCGCGCCGCGACAGGAATGGATCGCCCTCCCACCAGTCGATGCCCATCTCACGCGCCTTGTCGGCGGACGCAATCAGGAGGCGCAGCTTCACGGTGAGGAGCTCGATGTCGAGCAGGTTGATCTGGATGTCGCCGGCGATCACGATCCCCTTGTCGAGCACGCGCTCGAGCACGTCGGCGAGCTGCGCCGGGTGGCTGCTCCCGTTTCTCGCGAGGTCGCGCGCGCTCATGCGTCGACCCCCATGTCGGCCTGTGCGCGGTAATACCTGCGAAGGCGCTCGTACCGGACGAGGCGTCCATCGCCGTCGAGCTCGACTGCGTAGGTTGCGAGCACGTCGGTCGACTCGGGGACACGCTTCACTTCAACGAGCTCGAGCGTGGCGCGCCAGCCGTTACCGAAGCGCTCGAGCGAAGTCAGCGACTCGGCCTCGGAGCCGTTCAGCTCGCGCAACTGGTCGCGGGCAGCCTGAGCGATCGACCGGACCTCGTTGCGGGTTGCGCCCTGCAGATTCCGCGGGGCGGGCTTGTTCTTCTCCTCCTGCGGCTGCGCGTCAGCCTCATGCTTCTCCGCTTGCGGCTCTTGACGCCCGTCCGGCTCGGCTTCCGGCTCTTCGTCGCCTTCGTCCAGCTCGACCTCGGGCTCCTCCTCCTCGGGTGCCGAGCCTGCCTTGCTATCTCCCTCGTGCTCGTCGTTACGCGACGCGACCGCCCGGACCGCGCCGACGGCAGCGCCGACTGCGGCGGCGGCAGCGGCCGTCTTCAGCGCGGCGCCGACGGCCCCGTCGTCGGGCTCGCGAGGGGTCTCCTGCTCCTCGCCGCCCGAGCGCCGGCGTTCGCGCGCCGCGGCTCGGCGTGCAGCTCCGTCCGAGGTCATTGCACCGCCTCCGTCTGCGCACGAAGCGCGTCGATGCGATCGAGGAGCTCCTCCTCGACCTGCTCGTACTCGGCAAGCGTCAGCTCACCCGCGTCGAGCGCCTCCTCGGCGTCGAGCAGCAGACGCCGGAGCGCCTGCTCGTCCCCGAGCTCCTGCTCGGCGATTGCGGCGAGCTGCTCCGCCAGCCAGATCGTCCCGCGCAGCGGCGCGAGCGGCAGCAGGAGTAGGCCCGTGAAGATCCCCACCGTCAATACTCTCCGAGATGGACGAAGCTGTGCGGGGGAAGCGGGCCGACGCACCGAACGACCATGACGCTTGCCCGATCGCGCGCGACGGCTTCGATCGCACGGTCGAATGAAGAAAGCTGCTGCCGATCGACGAGAAACGACGCGCGTACGACCTCGTACGGCTCACGTAGCTCCTCGATCACGAGGTCTCGCACGAGCGGCTCGACGGCCGCGACGATGGCCGACGTGTCGCGCTCGCGTTTCGCCGCAAGTGCGGCAGCCACGGCCTCGCCGAGCTCGACGTTGCGCGAAGCGGCGCGCAGCCGTGCGACGCGCGCGTCGTCACGCACGATCTCGCCGAGCACAGCCTCCTCGGCATAGGTCGCGCGTACGGAGAGCTCAGCGGCGCCGTCGAGCTCTTTCAGAAGGCGCTCGAGCGCGTCGTGGCGATCGCGGAGCAGGTCGTGTGCGACCGAGTCGTCGTCGTCGAACACCGTCCCGAAGCGCAGCGGCAGGACGGCCCCTGCGGCGAATGCCGACTGAAGCACGTCGGAGTGCGCGAGGAGATCGCGGCGTCGCGCGCGCACGCCGGCAGACGGCACGTCGCTGACGAGCGCAGCGAGGCCACGATGCCGCACGAGCCGCACGTCGGCACCTGCGACGCCCGCTCCGACCGACGGAGCTGCGTCGCTTCGCGTCACGCCGTAGACGTACGAGGCCACGCGGGATGCCGTCTCGACCGCCAAGCTCAGTTGCTCCTCGACTTGTCGCGCTTCCCGTTCCCGGTGACCGCGTCCTTCGCGCCCTCGAGCGCACCTTTCGTCTTCTCGCGAGAGCCGCCGTCCCGCAGCTCGGCGAGCCCGGCTGCTTCGGTCTGCGTGAGGTCGAGTCGGTTGACCGCTTCGGCGAAGCGGAGGTACGTGTCGATGCTCGCAATGACGACGCGAGCGTCGATCGTGATCAGCTCGATCCCGATCACAGCCACCCGCAGGTACACGTCGATCACGAGCCCCTTGTCGAGGATCAGATCGAGCACGTCCGCCAGCCCGCTCGGGCTCGGCGCACGCTGCAGGTAGTTGCTCGCGGTTCCGTGTGTTGCGATCGCCATGGAGCCTCCTAGGTCCTCGATCTGTTCCGTCGTCGGTCGTTCCGCCGCTCCGCGCGCTCTGCGCGGCGCCGAGTCAATTCCTCCTGTGAGCGAGGCGGGGCGCCGGCGCTCGTGCCGCCGTTCTCGCCGCCCGCGTCGTCATCGCCCCATTGCACCGCTCCGCCGGCGACGGCACGCGCGCGATCGGTGAGACCCGTCGCGAGGTCACCTGCGCTTCCCGCGGCCGCCTTCGCACGACCCGGGAGGTCCGCAGCATCGTCCTTCGCGCCGCGCAGGCGCGGACCGATGTGCTCCTCGAGGAGCTCGGGCGCTTTCTTCACCGCGTAACCGGCAGCAGCGCTCGCTGCCGTCGCGACGAGCGGCATCAGGAGCTTGACGATCAACCGCCCCGCAACATCCTTCGGCTTCGGCGCGCCCCTCGTCTTCGTGTCGTCGGCCATGCCCACCTCCCTCAGTCCGCGTCGTTTTTCCGGCCGGCGACCTCGCGCGCAGCCGCGGCTGCAGCTGCGACCGCCGCAGCGGCCGCAGCTCCCTTCGCTGCCTTCGCGAGACCGCCGGTGACCTTTTCTTCGCCGGCTTCGACCTTGTCCTCGACGACCTCTTCGGTGACGTCCTCGCGGAGCTCCGGCAGTCCCGCGATCTCGGTCTGGGTCAGGTCGAGCCGTTGGACCGCCTCGGCGAAGCGGAGGTACGTGTCGATGCTCGCAATGACGACGCGAGCGTCGATCGTGATCAGCTCGATCCCGATCACAGCCACCCGCAGGTAGACGTCGATCACGAGCCCCTTGTCGAGGATCAGATCGAGCACGTCCGCCAGCCCGCTCGGGCTCGGCGCACGCTGCAGGTAGTTGCTCGCGGTTCCGCTAGGCGCGACGACCACGGCTGCGTCCGGGTGGCATGAGCATTCTCATCCTGCGTCGGCCGTCTCTCGCCGTCGCTCGTCTCGTCGGCTTTCACGCTCGCGCCGCTCGTTCTCCCGCTCCGCGTCGTCCGTGTCGTCGTCGCCCCGCCCGCTTCCGTTCCTGCCGTTGTCCTGTGTGTCTTGCTTGTCCTCGTCGTCTTCGCGGACGGAGCGGTACTCGATGCCCTTCGCGTCCTCCATCTCGACGTACGCCTTGTAGCGCGCGAGGTCGGCCTGCACTGCCCGCTTCACGAAGCGCAGGCCCGACGCCATCTTCTCCATGATCCCGTTGGGCTCGAACTCCATGTCGACCATCACTCGCGTGAGGTTGTCCGAGAGCCGGTGGAACGTCACGACGCCCTTGTGCGACATCCCGCTCGTCGTCTTCCACACGATGCGGTCGTTCTCGCGCTTCTCGGTGACGCGGCCTTCCCACTGGCGCTTGCTGAACCAGATCTTCTCCTGCCATTGCACGCGGTCCCGGCCCTTGGTCTCGACACTCAGCACGCGGTGCATGAACTTCGGGTACTTGTCGAACTCGAGCCACGCCTCGTACGCGCGATCGACGGGAACCGCGACGTCGGTCCAGCGCTGGATCGGCAGGCGGCGCGTCTTCTTCCCGCCGCTCCCGCCTCCGCCTCCGCTTCCACCGCCGAGCGCCTTGCTCATGGCCTTGCCGACGACTCCCCCGCCGCCGCTGAGGCTGTTCTTCGCGCCCTCGGCTGCGCGACGCCCGAGATTCTCGGCCTGGTCCTCGCCCTTTTCCTCGGCGGTCGAGCTCACCTTGCGGAGAAGGCTCGGTCCTGCAGACGCCGCAAGCGCGCCCACCGCACTCACAGCCGCAGGAATCAATATCTCTTTGCTCGTCAGCACCGAAAGCGCGCCGTTTCCGGCGCCGTTCGAATTCTGGTCGCCCTCACCGCCGCCCTCGCGCGCGTTGTCGTCCTCGTTCGCCATCGCGACACCCCGTTCGGTTCGTTTTTCGTCGAACCAACCCGTCGACCGCTCGACAGGTTCCGCAGAGGTTCGCCCTTGTCTCGACACAAGATCGCCCGATGCGCAGTTCCCCAAACACTGGGGCAGTTTTCAGAGGCTTTTCGGGGGCGGCGCGGCCGAGGCCGTGCCGCCCCGGTGCCGCTACGGAAGGAAAGCGAGGTCTTCGGGCACCATCGACGTCGGCGTCTCGAAGATCGGGCCGGGCCCGTCAGGGTCGACGACCGTGGCTCCGTCGCTCGCGAGGAACGTCGCCATCTGCTGCTGGGCAGCCGCCGCATACGGAGCGCCCGCCGCATCGAACAGGTTGGTGAGGAACGTGTGCGGGTTCTTCTGAATCGCCGGGTTCAACGCGAACGCGAGATCGTTGCGGAAGAGCGTCGCGCGCCCCGCAAGATGACCGGCCCGCAGAATCGCGGACGTCGTCGGATTGGGAACGGTCTCGTCGCCCCGCGCAAACTGGATGATCACCGGACGCGTGATGTAGGGCGCGTACGCAGCCGGGTTCCCGGACTGCTGCACCCACTCATTGCGTTCGATCTCCTCCTGGATCGCCGAGGCGCCCGGCACGGTATCGACGCGGGTCGGCAGGTTCCGCAGCGGGATGTTCTCGTTGAAGCCCAGGAGCGGCGGGACGAACGGCGCGTTCAGCAGGCTCGGCATGTGCAACGCGAGCGCCTGCGTGACGAGCAACCGGAAGTTCGGGCTGAGCCGCGCGATCTCGATGATCGGACCGCCGGGCACGTTCGGCACACCGGCGCGGATGTCGTGCTCGAGACCGAGCAACTGCACGCCGTAGATACCGCCGAACGACTGACCGGCGTAGTAGATGCGCGTCCTGCTCAGATCGGGGCCTGCGTCGCCGACGACGTCAACGCCGCCTTCGATCACCTTCACGAGCTGCATCAAGTCGATCGTTGTCTGACGCAGGGAATCGCGCGTCGCAACGAGCGGCGTCGTCGCGTTCACGCCTTCAGTCGAGTCGATCGTGCCGTCGCCGTTCTGGTCGAAGCCGCGGCCGCCGAGCGGCAGCATGACCGATGGTGCTCCTGCCCGATTGACGAGATAGCTCCCCTTCGGGCCGCCGCCGTGCCCGACGACGTTGATCGCGATTGTCGCGATGCCGTTCCGCGCGAAGGCTCCCGCGACGACCGTGGGAGCGCCGTCCTTGTTGTCGGTGAACCCATGCCCGAAGATGGCGACGGGCCAGCCGCCGGCGGGCTCTACGCCGGCCGGAAGCCAGAGCGTGAACTCAAGCTGCGGCCGTGACTGCACGACCGGCACGCCGGTCCGAGTACCGGTCGCCGGGATCTCCTGCGCCGCCGTCTCGTAGTTCGGCGACGCGTAGCTCCCGAAGGCGACGGTGCCGACGCCGGCGAAGAGCGGCAGGAACCAGCCGCCCGTCTCGAAGGACGCCGTGCCGATCTGGCGTTGCGTGACGACTGACGTCACGGTCGCGAGCGGGAACACCGTGCGCTCGCCGGCTGTCCCGAGGTTGAAGTCGACCGGGCCGCCTGTCAGGGAGGCTCGGATCTTGTCTGCGGTCGGCGTAATGCTCTGGGTCGTGAAGAGGCTCGCCGCCGCGATGTCGTCGTCTTCGACGCCGCCTGCCATCGCGGCGGGAAGCGCGTCGATGAGCGCCTTGCGATACGCCTTCTTCGCCGGATCCTTCGTCTGCCCGAAGTTCAGGTCGTGCCGGAACGTCGTCGCGTCGAGCGGCCGGCCGTTCGCATCATGAACGCCGCGCGAGACAACGAGCAGGTACGTCGTCGATTGCGCGAGCTGCTGATCGCTCTCGGCGTGGAGCGTGTTCGCCGCGGGCTCCCACTCGGCCTGGTTGATCCCGACCACGTGCCCGCCCGGCCCCACGAGGAAGATGTTCGCGCTCGACACGGTCGAGAGATCGATCGGCGCCGAGAACGGGATCGAGATGCGGGGTTGAATGTTGAAGCCGTCGAGCTTGTCGATCACCGCAAGCTCGCCGCAGTCGGAACCGCTGCAGCCCGCGGTCGGCAGGTCGACGCGGAGGCCGGTGACCTGCGCGGCATCGGGCGTCGTGTCGAGGTTGGTCGGGAACGGCTGCCCCACGCTCGTCGCGAAGGCCGCGCCCGGGAACGCAAGCGCAGCTACGACGAGCAGAGCACGAAGAACGGCGCGCATGGATTCCTCATTTCTCCCCCCAGGGCGAATCGGACCCCGTTGACGCTACTCCCGCGTTGAACGCGGAGTCAACCGGCTATTCCCATTCGATGGTCGCCGGTGGCTTCGACGTCACGTCGAGCACCACGCGGTTCACACCGGGGATCTCGTTGACGATCCGGCTCGAGACCGTTTCGATCAGGTCGTACGGAAGCCGCGCCCAGTCGGCCGTCATCGCGTCGTCGCTCGTCACCGCGCGGATGACGATCGGGTAGCCGTAGGTGCGCTCGTCGCCCTGGACGCCGACAGACCGGATCGCCGGGAGAACGGCGAAGGATTGCCACAGATCGCGGTACATGCCGGCCTTGCGGACCTCCTCCTGAAGGATCGAATCTGCGCTACGCAGGATCTCGAGCCGCTCTCGTGTGACCGCGCCGATGATCCGGATCGCGAGGCCGGGCCCCGGGAAGGGCTGCCGCCAGACCATCCGCTCGGGCATGCCGAGCTCCTCGCCGACACGCCGCACCTCGTCCTTGAAGAGGAGCCGCAAGGGCTCGACGAGCTTCATCTTCATGTCGTCGGGCAACCCGCCGACGTTGTGATGCGACTTGATCGTCGCCGCGACGCCTTCGGTCCCGCCCGACTCGATCACGTCGCTGTAGAGCGTCCCCTGGACGAGCCAGCGCACATCGCCCAGATGACGCGCCTCGTCCTCGAAGACCCGGATGAACTCCCGGCCGATGATCTTCCGTTTCTGCTCAGGGTCCTCGACGCCGTCGAGCAGCTCGAGGAAGCGATCCTGTGCCTGAACGTGCACGAGCGGGACATGGAAGTGGTCGCCGAATGTCTCGACCACCTGGTCCGCCTCGTTCTTGCGGAGCATCCCGTGATCGACGAATACGCACGTGAGCTGGTCGCCGACCGCCTTGTGCACGAGGAGGGCTGCGACGGCGGAGTCGACCCCGCCGGAGAGCGCACACAGCACGCGCTCTCTGCCGACCTGCGCGCGGATGCGCTCGACCTGCTCTTCGATCACCGCGGCGGGCGTCCACGCCGGCGGGGCATCCGCGATGTCGTACAGGAAGTTCTTCAAGACGTTCATCCCGTGCGGCGTGTGCACGACCTCGGGGTGGAACTGCACGCCGTAGAGCCGGCGCGCCCGCGCCTCGAACGCGGCAACCGGTGTCGCGGAAGAGCTCGCGACGACATCCGCGCCCTGCGGCGGTGCGACGACCGTGTCGCGGTGCGACATCCACACGGTCTGATCGGCCGGTGTGTCCTTCAGAAGCGCCGACTCACGCGCTTCCACCTGCGTCTTGCCGAACTCGGAGACGCCGGTGTGGTCGACGCGGCCGCCGAGGTCGAGCGCCATCAGCTGCGCCCCGTAACAGATGCCGAGCGTCGGGATGCCGAGCTCGAAGATGCGCGGGTCGACGCGCGGTGCGCCCTCGGAGTAGACGGATGACGGCCCCCCGCTGAGGATGATCGCGTGCGGGTTCCGGGCGCGGATCGCCTCCGGCGAGATCGTGTGGCCGACGAGCTCCGAGTAGACGCGGCACTCGCGCACGCGGCGGGCGATCAGCTGGGCGTACTGGCCCCCGAAATCGAGGACGAGCACCGGCCGGTCGTCTGGCGACCGGGAGCTCGACGACGTTCGATCGCTCAGCGACGATAGTTCGGCGCCTCTGCCGTGATTGTCATGTCGTGCGGATGTGACTCCCGCAGACCCGCACCCGTTATGCGGACGAACTGGCTGTTCTTCATGTCGCCGATGGTCGGAGCCCCGCAGTAACCCATCGATTGCCGCAGACCTCCGATCAACTGGTAGATCACGGGTGCGACGGGGCCTTTGTAAGGCACGCGTCCCTCGATGCCCTCGGGGACGAGCTTGTCGACGTCCTCTACATCGCCCTGGAAGTAGCGGTCCTTTGAGAACGACCGTGCCTTCATGGCGCCGATAGATCCCATTCCGCGGTACTCCTTGAACCGCTCGCCCTGATGCACGATGACTTCACCGGGCGCTTCGTCGGTACCGGCAAGCAGGACCCGGCCATGACTGTGTCCGCGCCGGCGGCGATTGCCTTCGCAACATCTCCCGAGGAACTAATCCCACCATCGGCGACGACCGGGACGCCGGCGGCAGAAGCAGCGTTAGCAACGTCGTAGACGGCCGTGATCTGAGGCACCCCGACCCCCGCGACAATACGGGTAGTGCACGCGGCGCCGGGGCCGACACCACACTTCACGGCATCTACGCCTACGTCGATCAGCGCTTCCGCACCCTCTCCGGTCGCGACGTTCCCCGCGATGACCTCGACCGGGACGGAGCCCTTGATGCGCGCGACCATCTCGAGGACGCCGGCCGAGTGTCCGTGCGCGGTATCGACGACGAGGACGTCCACGCCGGCGCCCACGAGCGCCTGCGCCCGCTCGACCGCATCCGGGCCGACGCCCACCGCAGCGCCGACACGGAGCCGCCCGCGCTCGTCCTTCGTCGCGTCCGGGTACTGGATCTTCTTCTGGATGTCCTTGACGGTGATGAGGCCGCGCAGGACGCCGTTCTCGTCGACGACGGGGAGCTTCTCGATCTTGTTGCGGCCGAGAATCGCCTCGGCCTCGTGCAGCGTGGTGCCGACCGGCGCCGTCACGAGATCGCGCGAGGTCATGAGCGCCGACACCGTCTGCTCGACGTCGATCTCGAAGCGGAGGTCGCGGTTCGTCAGGATCCCGACGAGCACGCCGCGCTCGTCGGTGATCGGGACGCCCGAGACCTTGTAGTGCGCCATGAGGTCGAGCGCATCGCGAACGAGCGCGTCGGGCGGCAGCGTCACCGGCTCGACGATCATCCCGGCCTCGGACCGTTTCACCTTGTCGACTTCCGCGACCTGATCCTCGATCGAGAGGTTCCGATGGACGATGCCGATCCCGCCCTCGCGCGCGAGCGCGATCGCGAGGCGGGCCTCCGTCACGGTGTCCATCGCCGCGGAGACGATCGGGATGCTGAGCCCGATCGAGCGCGTCAGCTTCGTCCGCACCGAGACGTCATTGGGGAGAACGTGGGACTCCGCCGGCACGAGGAGGACGTCGTCGAAGGTAAGGCCCTCCTTGGCGAACTTCCGGTCCAGTGCGACGAGCCGCTGCAGCTCGTCCTGACGGAGTTCGAATTCCAAGGGATTGCCAGGGTATCACCCGGTCCTGACAGCCTCCTAACAGGAGGCGGATACCGTGGCCGCGATGCGCACGCTGCTCGCCGCAGCCCTTTGGATCGCGGCCGCCGTGTTCCACTCGGCCACAGCAACACCACAGGTCGAGACACTCAACACCGTGCGCGGGCACGTTGCGGCGTTCGCGCAGGACGGCGACGTCCTCGCCTGGTTCGCGCCCGGAGTCGGAACGCGCTGCAACAACGTCACCGTCGCCTCGGCTGCGAACCCGATCAAGGTGCAGCTGCCGCAGCAGGGATCCGCCCAGAACGTCACGTGCACGTGGCGTGTCGCCGGCACCCCGGTGACGCTTGCGCTTGCCGGGACGACTGTCGCCTGGACGCTCCACCAGGAGTCTCCGATCCCGTTCGACTGGCTGCTCGGCGCCTCTGTCGGTAACCGGAAGGAGCGCCGCTTCCAGGAGCTCGCGCACACGAAGCGCGGGGTCGGGATCTGGCTCGGAGGCATCTCCGGTGACCGGTCGACCCTCGTCTACGGAATCGCGAACGTCGACTACGTGGACGAGGCAGGCTGTGTGTCCGGCACCGGCAGCTGCGAGCTCGACACTGCGGGCGGCGGCGTCTACCGCCTCTCGGGCCGCCAGCTCCCGAAGCTGATCCCCGGCACCGACGCGGCCGGAGCGGTCGACGTCGCCGCGTCCAACGGAGCGGTCGCCTACGTCCCGAGCGCGTCGGTCGCGAGAGACGGACGGCCTACGGCGGGCGCCGACCTGCCGATCGAGATCGTCGACGCCGCGACCGGCGCCTCCATCGCGCGCGTCGTCCCCGAAGGCGTCCCGCTTGCCATCGCGCTGACGCCGACGTATCTCACGACACTCGAGCGCACGGCCTCGGGCCCTCGCATCGCCTGGTACGACCGCGAAACCGGCCTCGCGCGCGGCTCGACTCCCGTACCGGCGTCCACGAGCCCCGATCTCTCCTCCACGGACCGCGTCGCCGTCTTCCACGTAGGCCGCTCTATTCGCACCGTCGCGCGCGGCGCTGCGAAGGCTCGCACCCTCGTGCGAGCCGGGGCGGTCCCGATCGGCCTCTCCGTCGAGGGCCGGCGGGTTGCGTGGGCGGAGAACCTGAAGAGCACGGCACGCATCCGCGCGCTGACGCTCACGCCGTGATCGGCTGAAGCTCCTCGATCTCGACGCTCGAGGCGAGCCGGCCAGCCTCCCGAGGGTCGAACCGTCCAGGGCCGAGCTCGAGCACGGACGCGGCGGCACAGCCCACGCCCTGCCGGAGCGAGTCGTTGAGCGGGCGTCCCTCGAATCGCGCCGCGAGGAATCCAGCGAGAAGCACGTCGCCGGCGCCAACCGATGCAACCGGCTCGATCCGTGCGATCGACCCCCTGAAGCGACGCAGGTTCCGCTCCTCCCGGAAGAGGCCGAAGCACGACGTCTCCTGCGTGATCAGCACGTTGCGGGCCCCGAGGTCGGCGATTGCGTCGAGAGCCATGAGGAAGTCCTCGTCGTCCGAGAATTCCTGTCCGACGAGGCTCTCGGCCTCACGCTGGTTCGGCGAGACGAGAAACGGCTCCGCGTCGACGCCGTAGCGAAGCGGCTCGCCTTCGGTGTCGAGGACGCACTGGACGCCGCGGCGGCTCAGATCGCGAATCGCCTCTGCGTAGAAGTTGTCGTCGACGTCGCGCGGAAGCGACCCGGAGAAGACGACGAAGGTCGCGACCTGCGAGAGGTAGTGGAGCTTGTCGAGCAGCGTGTCGAGCTCTTCGCGCCGCACGGCGGGCCCCCACTCGTAGATCTCGGTCAACGTCCCGGCTGTGGGATCGACGACGGCGGTCGAGGTGCGCGACTCGTCGTCGATGCGCACGAAGTCGCTCAGGATCGCCTCGGTCGCGAGCTCGTCGAGAATGCGGTCACCCGTCCGGCCACCGGCGAGGCCGCTCGCGATTGCCGGGGAGCCGAGTCGCTTCAGCGCACGTGCAACGTTGATGCCCTTGCCCCCTGCGGACGTCAGGCTGGTGCTCGCCCTGTGCCGGTGGCCAAGCTGGAAGTTCGGCACCGTGAGCGTGCGATCGACTGCCGCGTTGAGGGTGACGGTGACGATCACGAGAAGAGGCCGATCAGATGATGCACGCTCCGCGTGCCGTACCACCGTAGCCGTCCTGCGAATCCGGGTCGGTCGATCGACCGGGCGGCAAGGAGCGGCCTGGAGCCGAGGCGCGTCCCGCGGGACCAGATCTCGATCCGGCCGAGCTGCTGGCCGCGGGCGACGGGCAGCGATACCGCCGCAGGGGCGACGATCCGCTCGACCACCGGGTGACCGACTCGAACGACCCGGACGAGCGGCCGGCGCGCGACGAGGGCGAGGCGGGTACGGCCGTAGGGTGCCGCCGCCCAGGCATACGCCTGCTTGCCGACGAGCGTGAGTGTGCGGTACTGCGAGGTGCCCCAGGCGAGGAGCCGCTGCAGATCGTCGTTGCGCTGCGCGCGCGTCGGGCTCCCCAGGATGACCGCGTAAACCGTGAATCCGTTCCGCCGGACGGCTGCCACCTCGCACCAGCCCGCGTCGTCCGTGTGCCCGGTCTTCACGCCGACGACGCCCGGAACGACCCCGAGCAGATCGTTCCAGGTATGGACTGTGAACTCGCCGCCTTCGATCGGCGAGCTCCGCACTCGCACCAGATCGCGCACGACGCGCCGATGCATCGCGACTTGTGCCAGTACGGCGACATCGCGAGCGCTCGATAGATGCCCGGGAGCGTCGAGGCCGTCAGGGCGCACGAAGTGCGTGTCGTCGAGCCCGAGCTTTCGCGCACGTGCATTCATCCACCCGACAAAGCGCGGGACATCACCGCCCGACGCAGCCGCCGCGAGGGCATCAGCGGCGTTGTTCGCGCTCTGGATCAATGCGCCCTTGAGCAGATCGCGCACGCTGATGCGCTGGCCCGACGAGAGCGGGATCTTCGACTCGCCCACCTGCGCCGCGCCGCTGGACACCGTGACCACGTCGTCGGGCTTCAGGTGATCGAGCGCGACGATCACCGTCATCAATTTCGTGATGCTCGCGATCGGCAGCCTCGCGTGCGCGTTGTGCGCCGCGAGGATCTCGCCGTTCGATGCGTTGAGCACCATGAACGCGGTCGCGTCGGGTTTTGGTACGGCGGCGTGCGCACTCCCGCAAAGAACGAGTGCCGCGGCGATGGCGAGTGTGACCCGGCGCATGGCCGAGGCAAGGCTACTTCACGCGGACCCGCTGCCCGACCTGCAGGCTGTTCGGGCTGACGTCGGGATTCAGGCTCTGCAGCTGCGAGACGGGGACGCCGGTCTTCGCGGAGATCGAGCCGTAGGTGTCTCCCGATTGCACGGTGTAGTACTGCGCGGCAGTCGTCTTCGTGTGCGCGGTCGTCGTTCCCTTCGCGGTCGACGTCGTCGGGGCCGTCGTCGTCGGGGCCGTCGTCGTCGACCCGGTCGTCGTCGGGGTGTTGTCGCCGTTCAGGCCGGCGCGGACCAGGAGGACGGCGATCGTGACCGCGAGGAGGAATGCCGCCGGGGCCGCATAGCGTGCTGCGCCCGCGCGCTGCTTCCGTCTACGCCGCGGTCGCGACATGCCATGCCTCGCGCGCGAGCGCTTCCGCGGAGGCCGCCGCCGCGTCCCGCCAGTCGTCACCTGCAGACGCATAGATGACCGCACGCGACGCAGAGACGAGTCCGCCGGCGGGGCCGGCCGCGAAGGCGGGCGCGACGTCGTCCGGCGAGCCGCCCTGAACACCGATGCCCGGGAGGAGGAAGGGCGCCCGGGGCAACAGCCTCCGTACGGCTGCAATCTCCGCGGGGAAGGTCGCGCCGACCACCGCTCCGACCGAGGAGAGGCCGCTCTCGCCGACGAGGCCGGCGCCTACCTCGCCGACGAGTCCGGCGACGTGCTCCCAGAGCACCCGCCCGTCGTGAAGTCGAACGTCCTGGACGTCCGCGCTACCCGGGTTCGAGGTCTTGACGAGGCAGAACATGCCGGTGCCCTCCGCCCGGCAGGCATCGACGAAAGGCTCGAGGGAGTCGCGCCCGAGATATGGGTTCACGGTGACCGCGTCGGCGACCCGCGCGTACGCCGCGGCGTAGGCGGTCGCGGTCGAGCCGATGTCGCCGCGCTTCACGTCCGCGATCACGAGAAGCCCGGCCTCCCGCGCATATGCGCACACCTCGAAGAACGCGCGGACCCCGTCGGGCCCATGCGCCTCGAAAAAGGCGGACTGTGGCTTCACGGCGACCACGTGCTCGGCCACCGCGTCGACGATGCCCTCGCAAAAGGCGCGAATGTCACCGTCGAGGGAGGCGGGCATCCGCTCCGGGATCGGGTCGAGACCGACGACGAGCTGTGTCCGCCTTCGCTCGACGAGGTCGGCCAACCGGTCGGCGAAATGGGTCAGGGCAATCGCCATCTCGCCCGAATTGTCTCAGCCGTTCTTGACGGCGGACTTCAACGCGCTCCCGGCCGAGAATTTCGGCACGCGCGCCGCCGGGATCTCCACTTTCTGCTCCGGGTTTCGCGGGTTCACGCCGGTACGCGCCGCGCGCACCTGAGTCTGGAACTTGCCGAAGCCCGTGAACGTGACGTCACCGCCCGAGCGAAGCGTGTCGGTTACCGCTTCCAGGAAAGCGTCGACCGCCCGGCCCGCGTCGCGCGCGGTCAGCTCGCTGCGTCGCGCGACCTCTGCGACGAACTCCTGCTTGTTCACGTACCCCTCCTGCCGCTCGGGTGCAACGGGAAGCTCGACCCTAACACTGCTATTTGCGCTGTGCGAGCAGCTCGCTCGCACGAAAGAGCGGCCGCAGGCGCACGGCATGTCGCGCGAGGGCGTCGGCGCCGCCCTCCTCGCGATCGACGACGCAGACAGCCGTGTGCACCACGAGGCCCGCGCCTCGCAGTGCCTCGAGCGAGTCGAGGAGCGCTCCGCCGGAGGTCACGACATCCTCGACGAGACACACGCACTCGCCGCTCTCGTAGGGCCCCTCGAGACGATTGCCGGTGCCGTACTCCTTCGCCTCCTTGCGCACGATCACGAACGGCAGATCCGATTCGAGCGAGGCCGCAGCGACGAGGGCGACTGCGCCGAGCTCGGGCGCGGCGAGGCGCGTCGCATCCGGAGCGTGCTCGCGCACCGTCGTGGCAATGCGCTCACCGAGCGGCCGGAGGATCTCCGGGCGAGTCTCGAAGCGATACTTGTCGAGGTAGTAGCGCGAGCGCTTGCCCGATCGGAGGAGGAAATCGCCCTCGAGATACGCGTGCTCGACGAGCGACGCGGCGAGCGAGTCGGGCAACACCGGGTCGGGGCTCATCGGCGCGCTGCGGCGAGCGCGTCGCGGGCAGTGGGAAGGAGGCCGTCGGCCTCGATCGAGCCGTCCACATACGAGACCATCGAGCCGTCGTCGAAGTACACGTCGATCCGCTCCGGCCGGCGCGCGAACGAGCGCCGGTAGAGCACGCTGCCCGCCAACGCACCCATGACGAAGCCGACGAGGACGATGAGCCTACGTCTCATCGTCCGCCTTCTTCCGCCTCGTCCGCCTCGGCTTCGCGGGTTCATCCGCCGCGCCGCGGAGGCAGCTCTTCAGGTCGTAGAAGACGAGGCCGACCGTGGGGGTCGGTGCGGTGGTCGCGGCGATTCTCCGGGCGCCGTCCCGCACGACGAAAACGCTGCCGTCGCCGGTCGCCGCCTCGAGCTGGGTCACGCCTGCGGCGTCGGGCGCGAGCGCGTCGACCCGCGCGAGCAGCTGGGCCGCTGCGGCCGCAAGAGCTCCCGCAGCCGCCTCGTCACCGAGGGTCGAGCCGTGAACCGCGCCGCTCTCGTCGAAGAGCACGGCGGCCTGGATCTGCGACGAGATCTCGGTGAGATCGGCGAGTGCCTGCTCGGCGTCCATGAAGGGGCAGGCTAACAGCCTGCGAAACTGGCCCCGTGCGCCTTCGCAAGCGGACCGTCGTCGCGAAGTTCTTCGCAGACCGTGGGACCCACCTCGCGGCGATGGTCGCCTATTTCGCGCTTCTCTCCTTCGTCCCGCTCGACGTTCCTCGCGCTCTCGCTTCTCGGTCTCGTTCATCGGGCGGATGCGTCGGACTTCCTCGTGAAGGAGATGTCGCGCGCGTTCCCGACGACCTCGTTGCAGAGCATCCTGACCCTCGTGCATCGCGTTCAGGACAACGCGGCAACGCTCGGGATCGTCGGCGGGGTCGCGCTTCTCTGGTCCTCGCTCTCGCTCTTCAGCGCGCTCGAGTCCGCATTCAACATCGTCTACGGGCGGCCGAACCGCTCGTTTCTCCGCGGCAAGGGTGTCGCGGCGGTCGTGATGGTCGCGACGGTGACGACGCTATTTGCGGCCCTCGTCGTCGGCGCACTCGGCGTCGAGGTCGTGAAGCGCTATGCGCCGGGCTTCATTGCGAACAGCGTCTCCGCGTACATCCTGTCGATCGCGGTCTCGCTCGTGGGCGTCTTCCTCTTCGTGCTCGCGGCGTACCGGCTCCTTACGAACGCGGAGGTCACCGTGCGCGACGTGCTTCCCGGCGCCGTCCTGGCCGCAGTCGTGCTCGAGGCGTCGTTTCAGATCGTGCCGACCTTCGTGAAGCTCGCGGACGTGAACCCAGTCCTGCGCGTCCTCGGCGGCCCCGTGATTCTGCTCCTCTGGCTCTACCTGATGGCGAACGTCATCGTCTTCGGCGCAGAGCTCAACTGGTGGAACAGCGAGCGGCGCGCGTTACGGCAGCACGGCGAGGCCGCTCCGGTCGAGAGCCTCGCGTAGAGCCCGCGCAGAGCGCGCGCGGTGCGACTGCTGCGCCTTCCAGCCGTCCCCGAGCTCGCCGACCGTCCGCTCCTCGCCGTCCGGGACGAACACCGGGTCGTAGCCGAACCCTCCGTCACCGCGCGGCGCGTCCGCGATCCGGCCCTCGACGACGCCGGTGCCGCGCGTCACGGTGCCGTCGGGCGCGATGGCAACGAGCTCGCTCACGTAACGGGCGCGCCGGTCGGGCTCGTCGCCGAGCTCGCCCAGGAGCTTCGCGATCGCGGGTGCGCCTTCGGGCGCGTAACGCGCGGAGTGCTGGCCGGGGCGGCCGCCGAGCGCCGCCACCTCGATCCCGGAGTCTTCGCCGATCGTCCAGCCGCCGGCCACCTCGTGCGCGAAGCGCGCCTTGATGAGCGCGTTCTCGTAGTACGTCTCGCCGGTCTCCTCGGGCCAGCCCTCGGCGTCGAGCGGCTCGATCGTCCAGCCGGGAAGCAGCAGCTCGAGCTCGCGCGCCTTGTGCGCATTCCGCGACGCGAGCGTGAGGCGAGTCACTCGCTCCAACGCACTCCGAGCACGCCGTCGATCTCGCCCACATCGGCGACGACCTTCGGAGCCGCGAGGCCGTGCAGCTCGACGTCGGCGGCGATCGCGCGCCGGTCGCCTTCCTGCTCGATCTCGAGGCCGACGACGCGTGCGCCGTTCCGCTCGATCGCCTCGATCACCGCGCCCGGGCTGCCGCCTGCCGGGATGTCGACGAGGAGCCGGTCGATCTGCGGCCGGAAGCGGCTGACGAGGCGATAGGCGGCGCCGCGGAGCGGCCCGAGCGTCAGGATCGCACCTGCCGTCGCGATGATCGCCGCGCTGTAGAAGCCCGCTCCGCAGGCCATGCCGATACCGGCGACGAGCCAGAGGGTCGCAGCCGTCGTGAGGCCGCGGACCGACAAGCCCTGACGGATGATCGCCCCCGCACCGAGGAAGCCGATGCCGCTGACGATCTGCGCCGCGATCCGCGTCGGGTCGGTGCGCACGAGCGCGCCGCCGTTCGTCAGGAACTCGCTGAACCCGTACGCGGACACGAGCGTGAAGAGCGCCGAGCCGACGGAGACGACGAGGTGCGTTCGGAGACCGGCCTGACGCTCTCGCAGCTCGCGCTCGAAACCGATCGCCCCACCGAGAAGCGCAGCGATCAGGAGCCGCAGGAGGACGTGCGGCCACTCGATGGTCGGGACGGAACTAAGGAAGTGCAACGGCGACGGCTTCCGCCTGGATCTCGCCGATCCGCGAGATGCCCTTCTCTGCGAGGTCGACCAGCTCGTCGAGCGTCGCGCGCGTGAACGGGTCCTGCTCGGCCGTTGCCTGCACCTCGATCAGGCGGCCGTCGCCGGTCATGACGACGTTCATGTCCGTGTCGGCATTCGAGTCCTCGGAGTAGTCGAGGTCGAGCAGCGGCACGCCGTCGACGACACCGACTGACACCGCGGCCACCGAGTCGACGAACGCCTTCGACAGGCCGAAGCGGTCGAGCGCGCGGCGCGCCGCGACGTACGCGCCGCAGATCGCGGCGCAGCGGGTGCCGCCGTCGGCCTGCAGGACATCGCAGTCGAGCCAGAGCGTCCGCTCGCCGAGCGCCCGGAAGTCGACGACGCCTCGCATCGCGCGGCCGATGAGCCGCTGGATCTCGATCGTGCGCCCCTGCTGCTTGCCGCGGGCCGCCTCGCGCTCGACCCGATCGCCGGTCGACGCCGGCAACAACGAGTACTCGGCCGTCATCCACCCGCGCCCCTGGTTCCGCAGCCAGCGCGGGACTTCCTCCTGCACCATCGCCGTGCAGAGCACCTTCGTCCTGCCCTGCGTGATGAGCGCCGACCCGTGCGGGTTCTCGAGATAGTCCGGCTCGATCGTCAGCGCCCGGATCTGGTCGGGCCGGCGTCCTCCCTCCCTGCTCATGCGGCTGCTCCGAGTCGTTCGAGGGTCACGTGCTCGACCTCGCCGATCGGCAGCTGGAGGAAACGGCGCCCCATCTCGCGGAAGGCGAGCGGATCGCCGGTTGTGAGGAAGCGGTACGCCCCCGTCCGCGAGGTGTCGTTCTCGATGCCCTTGCGCGTGAGCGTCTCCGCGACCTCGCGCGCCGTCTCCTCGGCGGAGAAGACGAGCGTCACGTCGCGGCCGAACACGCGCTGCAGGACGGGACGGATCAATGGGTAGTGCGTGCAGCCGAGGATGACGGTGTCGACGCGCGTGTCCTTCAGCGGCGCCGCATACTCGCGCACCGCCTTCTCCGTCTCTTCACCATAGGGATCGTCCCCTTCGATCAGCGGCACGAGTCGCGGGCACGCAACTGCATGGAACGAGACACCGGCATCGAGCGTGTGGATGAGCGACGCGTAACGCCCTGCATCGACCGTTGCCTGGGTCGCGAGGAGCCCGACCTTCCGGTTGCGCGTCGCCTGCACCGCCGCGTGAGCTTCCGGGGTGATCACGCCGATCACCGGCACGCGAAGCTCTTCCTGCAGCTGTGGGAGCGCCGCGGACGTCGCCGCGTTGCAGGCAACGACGATCAGCTTCACATCCTGATCCTCGAGGAAGTGCCCGATCTCCTGCGCGAACCCGCGGATCTCCAGGAGCGGCCGGGGCCCGTAGGGAAGACGCGCGTGGTCACCGAGATAGACGAAGTCCTCGTGCGGCAGCGTCACGAGGCACTCGTGGAGAACGGTGAGACCACCGACTCCCGAGTCGAACACACCGACGGGCCGTGCATCCATCGCGGCCGATCCTAGAACAGGGCTACCCTGTCGTCCGTCTTCGGGGCGCCCTTTGTTTCTTCTCGACGGCCGTCTCGGCCATGCTCGCCTGGAGCAGCTCCGCCCTCGCGGCGGCCCCGCAGCAGCTGACCGTGGCGGCCTCCGACGGCGCCAAGCTCGCCTGCTCGCTCGTCGTCCCGGACACCGCGAAGCCCGCCGGCGGTTACCCCGGGCTCATCCTCTTTCACGGGCTCGGCGGCAAGCATCAGGACATGGAGCCGCTCGCGACGCAGTTCTTCGCTCCGGCCGGCTACGAGTCGCTCGAGTGCGACGCGCGGGGCCACGGCGCGTCGGAGGGGCTCTTCGGCCTCGACGGCGCACGAGACGTCCAGGACACGAAAGAGCTCTTCGCCTTCCTCCAGTCGCAGACGGGCAACGCGGCGATCGGCGCCCTCGGCATCTCCCTCGGCGGCGGGGCGGTCTGGAATGCCGTCACGAGCGGTGTTCCGTTCAAGGCGGTTGTCCCGGTCATCACCTGGACGAGCCTCCTCACGGCCCTTGCGCCGCAGGGTCTTTCGAAGTCAGGGCTCGTGCAATACCTCGCGGGCCTCGTGCCGACGAGCAGGTGGGACCCGCAGCTCCTGGCGGCCTCCCCGGGCCTGACGACGAGCGCCGACCTCGGCGCGGCGGCGGCGCTCTCCTCCTCGCGCTCGGCCGCGTCGAGGCTTGGATCGATCACGACGCCGACGCTGCTGATCCAGGGCCGTCACGACTTCCTGTTCGACATCGACCAGGCGCTCGCGGCGTACCGCGCGCTCAAAGGACCGAAGCGCCTCTACCTCGGTGACCTCGGTCACTCGCCGGCGGCGAACCCAGCGGCGGAGAGCACCACGATCTACGGCGAGGCAGTGCGCTGGCTCGACCGCTACGTGAAAGGCACGCCGAACGGGATCGAGAGACAACCGCGGATCGTCCTCGCACATGACCCGTGGGACGGTAAGCCGACGGCGTTCAAGAGCCTTCCCGCGACAAAGACGATTTCCGTCACGCTTCCCGGCACGAGCGCCCTGTCCGGCGCGGGCGGGAAGACCGTCCGCTCCGTGCGCGTCACCGGCGGCCCTCATGAGACCTTTGGCGACTCGACCGTCGTCGTCCGCTACTCGAACGCACAGAGCTGGGATCGTCTCGTCGCCGTCCTTGCTGTTCAGGGGAGCGCGACGCCGATCACCGCCGGCGGCGTGAAGCTCAACGCTCCGAGCGGCAAGGTGACGATCAAGCTGATGAACGAGTCCGTCCGGTTCGCGGCGGGAAAGCGGCTCGTCCTCTACCTGGGCCCGACGTCGCTCACCCAGAGCCCGGCGAACGCCCTCTATCTCGCATCCGTGTCGCCGGAGGCAAAGATCACGATCGGGCGCGTCACGCTCAACCTCTCCGTCCTGAAGAAGGCGGTGTCGAGGTGATCCGCGCCACGGCCCTCGTCGTCACGGCGCTCGCACTCGCAGCGCCGGCTGCGCTTGCCGGCCGAACGGTAACGCCCGGCGTCACCCCGACGCAGATCGTGCTCGGCGCAACCGGACCGCTCACCGGCCCCGCCGCGCAGTACAAGCCGGTGCTGACCGGGGCCAAGGCGTACTTCGACTACGTGAATGCGCACGGCGGTGTCAACGGGCGGAAGATCGTCTACAAGATCGACGACGACGGGTACGACCCTTCGAGAACAGCGTCGCTCACGAGCAAGCTCGTCGAGCAGGACAATGTCTTCGCGATCTTCAACTCCGTCGGCACCGAGCACGCGCTCGCGGTCCGCGAGTACCTGAACCAGAAGAAGGTGCCGCAGCTCTTCGTCGGGAGCGGCGCGGCCACGCTCGCGAACGAGCATGCGCGCTGGCCGTGGTCGATCCCGCTCCTGCCGAGCTTCGGCGGCGAGGGCGCGATCTACGGGCGGCTGATCGCGAAGGAGCACCCGAACGCGAAGATCGGCGTCCTCTACGAGGATGACGAGTACGGCAGCGAGCTGCTCGGCGGCCTGAAGAAGGGACTCGGCTCGAAGGCGAAGCAGATCGTCGCGACGCAGTCGTACCCGCTGAACGCCCAGCAGGTCGTCCAGCAGGTGACGACGCTCAAGGCCGCCGGTGCCGACACGTTCGTGATCTTCGCCCTGCCCACGCAGGCGATCCAGGCGTTCGTCTCAGCGGAGCGCCTCGGCTGGAAGCCGTACGAGTACGTCACGTCGGTCTCGATCGACCCCGCCGTGATGCAGATCGTGCGGCTCAACGCAGGCCCCCAGGCCGGAGCCGGCGCGACCTCGACCGCGTTCCTGCACGACCCGACGAACCCGACGCAGAAGCGCTCGGCAGGCGTGAAGCTCTACCTGCAGATCATGAAGCGCTACCTGCCGGGCGAGGATCCGAAGGCGGTCGCGCACATCTACGGGATGATGGCGGCGTACACGATGGTCGCGACGCTGAAGGGCGCAGGGAAGAGCCCGACGCGGGCGAGCCTTCTCAAGGCGGCGCAGCACCTCGACATCGCGAACCCGTTCCTCCTACCCGGGCTGCACGTCAAGACGTCGCCCACGAACTACTTCCCGCTCGGCCGGACGTATCTCGTGAAGTTCAAGAACGGCTTCTGGAACGTTCTCGGGAAGCCGCTTACGACTTCCTAACGGATCGTCGGTTTGTGAAGGCGCCGCGCGCGGGGACTCTAGATTCATCAGAGGAATCAAAATGAACCGGAAAGGAACGACATGACAAGACGGTTCCGCGCGGTGCTGGTGGCCGCAGCTGCAGTCGCGACCCTGGCGTTCGCGAACGGCGCCTTCGCCGCCAACACCGGTTCGCTCACCGTGTACCACTCGCCGATGACGCTCGCGAGCACGGGATCGACGACGATCCAGGTCAGCGTGCCGCAATCGACCGACCCGACCGCCGCGGTCAACATCTACAGCGGCACCGGCTACACCGCGAAGCTCGACCAGGCCGCCGGCACGAAGATCGGTACGGTCGACGCAACCGCCCTCTCGCGCGACAACAACCTGACCCTGCCGCTGACCGGCGACGTCACGGTCGACAACGCGGCGTCCGCGGCGAACAGGGTCGGCTCCGCGCAGTGCACCGGGCTGCTACAGAGCGCGGCTGTCTGGGTCATGAACCTGAGTGTCGCGGGGAACACCCTCGCGATCCCGATCTACGTGAACCCGACCGACGGTGCGCCCGACCAGGCGCTCGGCGGCTACCGCCAGAGCATCTGCCTGCCGCCGCCGGACGTGCCGGTCGGTACTCCCGGCCGCGCGTTCCAGGGTGCACAGCTCCTCTTCGCGAAGCTGACGCTCAACGGCATCTTCACGACGCCGACCGGCGGCGGCCTCGTCAAGTGGGAGAGCCTCTTCACGCCGTACAACCCCGGCAAGGGCACCCCGAATCGCGCCGGCACCTTCGAAGCGCGGGCGTTCGTGCCGATGCCGATCATCCTCGGCCTGCAGGTCAAGTACAAGAACAAGAAGGCGCGAACCTACATCGCAGCCGGCAAGGCAACGGAAGGCGGCTCGGCGGTACCGGGCCTCAAGCTCACCGTCACACGCGGCTCGTCCGCAAAGAGCCTCACCAGAGTCGGCACAGCGACGACAAGCTCGTCCGGCGCCTACGCGACGAGCGGCAAGCTGAAGAAGAAGGCAACGACGTACTTCCAGGTCAGCGGGGCGGCCGGCGAGCGGGATTACACGACGACCGGCTGTGCGAGCCCAAGCGCACTCGCCCCGGCAGGCTGCGTCAAGGCGACGCTCGCCCCCTGGACCGCGAAGAGCGCCGTCGTCAGGCTCAACAAGTAGCGCTTCCGGGAGGTCTGCCTCCACGAACTCTGTCTGCCGGCCGCAACCCATCAATGAGGGTTGCGGTCGGCAGACAGGGACGACCATCCCTTGACTGCGGTGGCGCCCGTCTAGGCTTGGTCTGACGTGCAGCACTTGCGGCGCAGCCTGGAGGTCCGGTAGACGTGGCGGGCCCGACCCCGATTCGCATCGGCACGTGCTCGTGGGCCGACGAGGCCCTCTCGAAGTACTTCTATCCACCGAAGCTGCCTGCGAAGGAGCGGCTCGCGTACTACGCGGATCACTTCGACACTGTCGAGGTCGACTCGACGTACTACCGCCTACCGAGCGAGTCGATGGTGCAGGGGTGGGCCGAGCGCACTCCCGACGGGTTCACGATGCACGTGAAGGCGTTCGGGCTGATGACGCGCCATCCGGTGAAGGTGGAGGTTCTCCCGGACGATCTTCGCGACGTCATGCCGGTCGACGAGCGTGGCCGTGTCGACAGACCGCCGCGCGAGCTCCGCGGCGAGATCTTCCGCCGGTTCCTCGAGGCGCTCGCGCCTCTGCGCTCGAGCGGGAAGCTCGGCGGCATCCTCTTTCAGCTGCCGCCGTACGTCGTCTACAAGGATCACTCGCTCGATTACCTGGCCTGGGCGCGCGAGCAGCTCGCCGGCGACGAGATGCTCGTCGAGTTCCGGCACCGCTCCTGGCTCGACGAGGAGAACCGCGCAGAGACGCTCGCATTTCTCGAGAGCATCGCTGCTGCCTACGTCACGGTCGACGCGCCGAAGTCGGATACCGCGAAGAACCTCATCCCCACCGTCGCGGCGGTGACGTCGAAAACGGCGTACTTCCGTTTCCACGGACGCAACCTCGCAACGTGGAACAAGCGCGGCGGCTCGGCCGCCGAGCGTTTCGATTACCTCTATTCCGACGATGAGTTGCAGGAGATGGCACCGACGCTGAAAGAGCTTGCAGGCTCGTCGGAGAAGGCATTCGCGTTCTTCAACAACAACGCGTCCTCGGAGGATCCCGAGAACCCTCTTGGGCGCATCTCGCAGGCTGCGGCGAACGCACGGCAGCTTCGCCGCTTGCTCGACATGAACGGCATCCCGGCAACCGGGGGCGCGTAGGCTCGGACCGTGCACTGCATTTCGGTCATCCACGGCACCGAGGCACGAACGGAGCTCTTCGCCCCGGTCGTGACGGACGCGGGGCACTCGCTCGACGAGTGGAGCTTCGCCTGGGGAACGCCGCCGCCCCGGCCGCTCGGTTCCTACGACGCCGTCTTCGTCTTCGGCGGGGCGATGCACGCGGACCAGGACGAGCACCACCCCTGGCTCGGGCACGAGACAGAATGGCTCGCCGAGCTGCTGCGAACGAGGACGCCGGTGCTCGGGGTCTGCCTCGGCGTTCAGCTTCTCGCGCGTGCGACCGGCTCGTGGGTGCGGCGGATGCCGGACGGGCCCGAGATCGGCTGGTGCCACGTGGAGCTGACAGAGGCGGGCGCGCTCGACCCGGTGCTCGGGGCGATGCCGCGCATGTTCGAGGCGCTCCAGTGGCACCACTACACCTACGGCCTGCCGAAGGGAGCGGTCGAGCTCGCGAAGAGCCCGGCCTGCACGCAGGCTTTCCGCCTCGGCGAGACCTGCTGGGGCGTGCAGTTCCACCCTGAGGTGACCGCCGCCCAGCTGGAGGCCTGGATGGCGGATCCCGACGATCCGCCGCCGAACCCCGCTCGGCTACGCAACGAGACGCGGGTGAAGATCGCGCGGTGGAACGAGCTCGGGCGTGACCTGTGCGCGGCGTTCCTCCGCGAGGCCGAAGGCCTGCTCGCGCGGGCCGCGTAGTACGCTCGTCGGCCGCGACCTACATGCGCGTTAGCGCTCGAGCGGCAACTCTGGGTAGCGGCTCCACTCGTGCCACGACCCGGCGTAGTTCCGCGCGTCGTAGCCGGCCGCGCGCAGCGCAAGCGTCGCAAGCGCGGAGCGCGAGCCCGAATGGCAGTACGCGACCACTTCGGCACCGTCTGGCGCGCCGACGAGCCCGCGGATCTGGTCGGCGGAAAGCGGGCGTCCGTCGTCGCCGAAGAGCGTGTCGACCTGCACGCGCCTTGCGCCGGGGATGTGCCCCTGCCGCGGGTCGCACGCGCTTCCGCCCTTTCCGTTGTACTCGTCCTCACGGCGGACGTCGAGGAGGACGAGCGAGGGGTCGTCCAGCCGCGATGCGAGCTCGTGGCGCGTCGGGTACGCCCGGGGGTTCGGCTCGAGCGACGCCTCTCGCACCGGCTCGAGCTCGACCGGTCCTTCCGTGAGCTCGCCCTCCCAGCCGGCGATCCCGCCGAGCAGGATCGCGACTTTCTGGTGGCCGGCGAGCTCCGCCATCTGCGCGGCCGGCATCGCGCCGACGCCGTCGCCGCGATCGACGAGCACGAGCCGCTCGTTCCCGGTGATCCCGTGACGGCGGAGGCGCAGCGTCACTTCCTTCGCGAGCTCGGCCACCGCGGGCCCGTCTGCCCCGGGGGGAGGCGAGCCGAGAACGAGTGGGCGTGAGCCCGGGATGTGGCCGCGCATGTGGGCGTTCGGGCCACGGACGTCCCCGACGACGAGATCCGGCTCGTCGAGATGCGTCGCGAGCCAGGCGGAGTCGACGACGCTCGGAAGATCAGAGCGCGGCGACGACATCGACCTCCATCGCGATGGACGCGCGCCCGGACAGCCGGTCGAGCCACGCATCGAGCGCGGGGAAGGCGTCGAGCGAGACGCCGAGCGTGTCTCTCGCCCGCAGGACCCACGGCACGTAGGCGATGTCCGCGAGACCGAACTCGCCGGCGAGGAACTCCCGCTCCGAGAGTGCAGCGTCGAGCTTCCCGAGCTCGGCGTCGAGCAGCGCGGGCGCGTCTTCCTCGCCACGCCGCAACGCGTAATAAGGGCGCGTGAAGTCGTCGTGCCGGAAGATCCAGAGCCGCGCGAGCGCTCGCTCAGCGGGATCGGCCGGCAGGAGTGCGGGCTCGGGGTAGCGCTCCTCGAGGTACTCCATGATCACGGCCGACTCGGGCAGGATCCACGCATCCTCCTCGACGACGGGAACCCGGCCCGTCTCGTTCTTCTCGTAGATCCACGCGGGCCGGTTCTGCAGGTCGATCTCGACCGGCTCGTACTCGACGCCCTTCTCGGCGAGCGCGATGCGAACGCGCGCGCAATACGGGCAACGTGCTGCGTCATAGAGGGTGAGCATCGGCCTTCACTCCCATCAGCTCGGAGATCTGCATGTAGAGCTCGTTCCACGGCGGAAGCTCTGCCGGCGATGCTGCGGTGCGTGCAATCTCGCGCACGCGTGCCGGCTGCGCTCCCGTCAGCCGCGCGACAACCGTGGGATTCGATCCGAGTGCGATGACGTCGCCGGGCGGCAGCGAGCCGTGGTACTCGGGAACCGACACGTACTCATCGACGAGCGAGCCGCGGTCGTAGAGCGTGTAGTGCACGACGGCGCCGTCCTCGACGCCCATCGCGAGCACGACGCCGCCGTTCGTGTAGGAAAGCTCCTTGCCGAGTGCTTTCAACGCGGTCGGGTCGCGGTCGCAGAGCGCGTCGCGCACGGTCACCCAGCCGTTCGCCGGGCCGGTGACCTCGGTGCGCTCCGAGCGCCCGAGCCGCGGAAGGGCCTTGTGGGCCTCGCGCTCGACGGCTCCGGAGTCGTCGGTCTGCACGTGGACCGCGCCGAAGGTCGGGCCTTCTGTCCGCTCTGCGAGCAGGGCGTCGACCGGCGCGGCGAGCCGCAGTTCGACCGGTGTGAAGCCGAGGCGGTCGTAGGTCGTGCGGGCAGCCTGGTTTCCCGCGAGGACGTCGAGCTCCAGTACCTCCGCTCCCTGTTCGCGCAGCCACGCCGATGCGTGCCGGATGAGCTCCGCGGCGAGCCCGGAGCGTCGGGCCGCTGGTCGCACGTAGAGGAACTCCAGCTCGCCGACCCGCGTGCCGATCATCCGCGCCACGGCGAGGCCGTCGTCGTCGGCAAGGAAAACCCCGCCTGCGCGGAGCGCCTGCTCCAGATCGGCGATCTCCTCGTCGCTGTCGTCATCGCGCCACGGCGCGTCCGCAACCTCGCCGGTGAACCCACGGTACAGCTCGTGGGCGAGTGGGAGATCGTCGACGGTGGCTGTACGAATCATGGGGTCCGGTGTGCGAGGAGGAGGTAGTGGGCGGAGAGGTTCTCGTACGGGTGGAAGCGCTCGCGCGCCTCCTTGACGTCCAGGCCACCATAGAGATCCGCGACCGCTTTGCGCAGGGCGAGGTCGCCCCAGGGCCACGCGTGCGGGCGCGCGAGGTGCCGAGCCAGGAACCACTCGGCCGTCCACTCTCCGAGCCCTCGCTGCGACACGATCGCGCGTTTGACCTCCTCGTCCGGAAGCGCCGCGAGCGAGTCGAGATCGAGCTCGGACCGCGCGAGCGAGACCGTGTACTCCGCCTTCCGGCGCGAGAAGCCGACCGCGACGAGATCTGCCTCCTCTGCGCCTGCGAGGACGGAGCGTGACGGGAACTCCCAGACGTTCCCGATCTTGCGGCCGAAGCGCTCGATCATGCGGTTGCGGATCGCGACCGCAGCGAAGAGAGAGACTTGCTGCGCGGTTATCGCGCCGACGAGCATCTCGAACGGATCCGGTGCGAGCGTCGGCCGAAAGCCTGCGAGCCGGCGCGTCGCCCGACCGAGCACCTCGTCGCCGACGGCCCACGCGTAGAACGCGTCGAGGTCGAAGCCCAAGCCGAGAAGAACACCCACGACGGGCTCAATCTCACCGTCGAGCGGCTCGACGTCCAACCCGCCCGGCGCGGCCTCGATCCGTACCTCGCGCCCGCCGACCACCCGGTGGAGCCGGCCCTCGTGCCACACCGTCGCGTTGTCGACTCCGAACGCGCGGAACCGCTCCGTCGTGAGCTCGAGATCGAATGGCCCGGACACGGCGAGGTACGCCACGCGCGGACCCTATTCGGGGGAGCGACCGAGGAAGACGAGAGAGGAAGGCGGCCGTCGGAGCGCGGCCGCCTCCCTCTTTCTTCTCGTCAGCTGCCGCAGGGGGCGATGGTCCGCCAGTTGGCGACTGTGTCGCCGACCGCCTGCGTTCCTGTCGATCCGTAGGTGAGGTTCAACGTGCGGTTGCCGATCTCGTTGCACGCAGCCCCCTTCTCCACGTGATCCCAGTCGCCGAGCGTGTACTTGTACTCGACGCTCTGGGACTCGAGGCCCGTCAGCGTGATCCGCCAGTGCGTCGCGTCGACCTGGGTCATCGGCAGCGCACCGGGATCCCAGTCCGGGTACGCCGCGTCGAGCGCGTGGAAGCTCCCGGCGATGTGCACCGCGCCGGTCGTTCCCGGCGGGACCGTGACGGTGAAGACGACATGCACGCTGCGAAGCGCAGCCGTCGCCGTGACCGAGGCGGAGGCGGATGACGCGTTCGTCGAGGTATCGATCGCCCTGACGACGTACGTGTACGTCGTGCCGCTGACGACGCTCGTGTCGGCGAACGACGCGGTCGTCGACGTTCCGACGGTGGTGAACGCGCCCCCGCTCGAACGATCGATCTCGTAGCCGAAGATGTCCGGCTCCGAGTTCGGCGTCCAAGTCAGGTCGATCTCGGTCGGCCCGCTGGACGCGACCGTCAGGCCGGACGGAGGCGCCGGCGGCGTCGTGTCCGCCGGCGGTGCGATATGTGCGACACCGGGCGCCGTGTTCGGGCCACCGACACCGGCATTCGTCCACGATGCGCCGCCGTCGGTCGAGTACCGGTAGCCGTAGTAATAGGTGCCCGCCGACGACGGGGTGAACTGCGCCATGTACTCGTAGTTGTTGTCGCCGGAGTGACCGGTGTTGATCGTGGCGTCGTGCCATTCCCAGGAGCCGCGATCCTGGGCACTGCCCCACCCGAGCTGCGCCTCGATCATGTCCGGCGCACCCGCGGGCGAGTCCGTGATCCCTGCGACGTACACCTGGCCGAAGATCGTCCAGCCGCCGGCCTGCAGCGGCGCGTCGATCGCCGGCGGCCATTGCACGTTCGCCCACCCGACCGGCAGGCTCGGCAGCGCGCCGACCTCGTTCGAGTCGCCGCTCTCGTTCCCGGCGGCGTCGAGAGCGCGAACGACGTAATACGAGCGGACGCCGTTCTGCGCCGTCGCGTCCGTGTAGGACGTGCCGGTGGCGGTGCCGACCCGCGTGTATCCGCCACGCGTGACGGGGCTCCGGTACACCGCGTAGGAAGCTGCGCCCGAGACCGCGCTCCAATTGAGCGCGACCGTGCCGGGCTGCACCCCGCCGACAACGAGCCCTGCAGGCGCCGGCGGCGGATCGAAGTCCCCGCCGAGTGAGACGAGAACGGCTCCGCTGAGAGCCGGGAGCGCGACGGAGACGGTCCCGTTCGAGGCTACGGCCGTGCCGGTCTGGCCGCTGACCCCCGCGTACGCGAATTGCGTGCCGTCCGGGACGTAGCCGGCGACAGGGATCGCGACGCTTTGGTCACTCGAGCCGGAGTTGAGCGCGAGCAGTGTCGCGTGCAACGCATCCTTGCGCCCGTAGGCGACGACGCCGTCGCTATCGCTCGCGAGAAGCACGCGTAAGTTGCCACCCGTGAGCTCCGGCCGTGACGCGCGAAGCGTTCCGAGCTGCCGATAGTAGGCCTGGAGCGTCGCGTCCTGCTTGCCTCCGGTCTCCGGCCACGGCATCGTCCGCCGGTTGTCCGGGTCGTCGCCGCCCGTGACGCCGACCTCGTCGCCGTAGTACACCGTCGGCATTCCGGGGAGCGTGTACTGCAGGAGGGCGGCGAGCTTCAGCCGCTTCTTGCCCTCCGCGACGTTCGCTGCGTTCTGCTCCTTCTCGGCTGCATTCGCGGCGCCCGGGGTCAGGTCCCACAGCGCGCGGGCGGTGTCGTGCGAGTCGACGAGGTTCATGAGCGCCGTATAGACCTGCGGCGCGTAGTCCTCCTGCTGCGAGAGCATCCGTGCCGAGAACTCCGACGGCGTCAGCCGCCGGCCGCTGTCCGGGAAGCCCTTTCCGTCGTAGCCGCCGGGCGCGAGCAGCCCGAGCGCCGCATCCCTCAGCCGGTAGTTCATCGTCGAGTCGGCGGCGCTCCCGTCGAGCAGGCGCAGGAGTGTGGAGTCTTTCTGCCACAGCTCACCGACGATGAGCGCGTCGGGGTCGGTCGACTTCACGACGTCGCGGAACGTCTCCCAGTAGCCGGGCGGGAACGACGGATCGCCCATCACGTCGAGCCGCCACCCGTCGGAGCCGGCGTGGAGCCAATGCTTCGTGACCGAATCGGGGCCTGTCAGGAAGTACGACTGCACCGCGGGGAGCGACTTCGTCAGCACAGGGATCGTGTCGAAGCCGAACCATCCCGTGTAGTTGCCGCCGTCGCACGGCCCAGTACCGCCGGTGAAGGTGAACCAGGCGCGGTATTGCGACGCCTGCGACTCGCACGCGCCGAGCGTCGTCGAGTGGTGGTAGCGGTCGAAGAACGGGCTGTCCGACGACATGTGGTTGAAGACACCGTCGAGGATGATGTGCATGTGCAGCTCGTGCGCCTGTTGCACCAGCTGCGCGAAGTCCTTCTCGTCGCCGAGGTACGGATCGATCTTCAAGTAGTCGGCGGTGTCGTAGCGGTGGTTCGACTTCGCCCAGAAGATCGGGTTCAGGTAGAGCGTGTTGAAGCCGTTCGACTTGATCCACTCGAGCTTCTGGCGGATTCCCTTGAGATCGCCGCCGAAGTAGTCGATGCCGCGAGGGCCTTCCGCACACGGCGTCGTGTAGCTCCGGCAGTAGCCCTCCGGCTTGTCGCCCCAGGCCTTGAGAGCCGGGTGCATGTCGTAGAGGGAATCGGTCGCCTTCGGGTCGTTCTTCTTGTCGCCGTTCGCGAACCGATCAGGGAAGATCTGATACACGACGGCAGTCGATGCCCACGCCGGCACCTTGAACGCCGGATCGTACGCCGTGAGGGCGAACGAGTTGTCGACTTCGCCGGAGGTCGTGCGGCCGGTGCCGCCGTCGAGGGCCGCGTCGTCGCCGTAGAACGCCGTCGACGTGCCGTCCTGGACGATGAACCGGTACCAGTAGACGTCGGCGTTGCGAGGTCGCAACCGACGTCTGCCAGTAGTCGCACCGCTCGTCGTGGAGGCACGGGATCCCCGACGCAACGCGGGTCATCGAACGGACGGACGATGCGTTTGCATTCACATCCCAGAGCCGGACGCGCACCGAGGTCACGTCGTCATGGAAGGTGCGGAAGCGGAGGAGTACCGGCGTCCCTGCCGGTACCGCCCCGCCCGGGCTGCGGTACAGCGTGGAGCGCGAGTCGAAGGCGAGGCCGTCCCACTCGACATTGTCGTCGTGGCCGTGGCCGGAGAGCGCGGTCGGGACGTGCGAGACGGCGTTCCACGAGAGGGTGACCTTCGCGTTCGCGGTCGGCACCGAGAAGCCCACGTTCGCCCCGCCGGGCACCCCGCCCGCGCCGTAGTTCTCGTCCCAGCTCCCGTTCAGCGCGACCTTGAACTCGTACCGATCGGCCGGCAGGGCGCTCGTGGTCAGCGTGTACGTCCCGTCGCCGTCGATGTCCTCGAGCCAGCTTCTGAGACAGCCTGGATCCCAGTCGCCGGGGCAGCCGAGCTCGCTCTGATAGCTGCCGGGAGCTGTGACGATGCGCGACGTCACGTCATCCGTGATCCAGTGCGACACGGGGTCGTAGTAGAAGTGAACCGCGCGCGGCGATGGAAGCGTGAGCGAGATGTTGTCGCCGCCCGCTGCGGCGTGCGCACCGTAGTTCTCGTTCCACGAGTCGTCGATCGCGACCTTGTACTGGAACGTGCCGGCGGGGAGATTCGCGCTGAAGCGGTAGACGCCGTCCTTCGCCGGCGCGGTCATGTGGGATGCACCGCAGCCGGGATCCCAGTCACCCGGACAGCCGACCTCGCTCTGGAGGTCGCCGACGAGTGTCACTGCACTCGGCGCCGTCGACGCCGACCCGCTCGTGACGATGAGCAATCCGCCCGCCAGTACGGCGGCGAGCATCCCGATCCCCTTGGCCCTCATCTCCCCTGTCCTCCTTCGTTATCTGCTCCGCACGCGGAACGCCACCACGGCGGAGCTCGCCGTCCTCGCGTCCAGGCCGCGTGCGATCGCGACGACCTTGATGTGCTCGTTGCGCTTGAACTTCGCGGGATCGATGAACCCCCGAAACGGCGGCGACGTGTCGACGTCGAGCCGCTGCCACGCTCCGGACGCGCGCCGGACGACGAACGCGACGCTGACCGGCGCAGCCCCGCCCACGGTGGCGGAGGCGGCCCAGAGGTTCGTCAGGGCGTCCGCCTTCACGCGCAGCTTCGGCTTCGGCGGGCTGGACGCCGCGATCGGCTTCTCTGCCTCGAGCACGACGGCTGTCGTCCCGGCGACAGGCACCGTGAGGCTCCGGTTTGCCGCGCTCGACGGCGGCGCGAACGGCACCGGCGTCCCGTAGAGCTGGCTCCAGCGCGATGACGGCGTCGCCGTCGGGAAGGTGACGCTCGTGGAGCCGGCGCCGTTGTTCAGGACGACGACGAGCTCCCGCTTCGTCGCCGGGTCAACACGGCTCACTGCCACGACCGCGCCCTTCGCGTAGCGAACGATCGACCAGCCGAGCGAGAGCTGCGAGTGATCTTCGCGAAGCGAGGCAAGCTCCCTCAGCTCGGCCTCGATCGGATTCCCGGTGACGTCGAACGACGAGCCCTTGCCGATCGGCGGCGAGCCGACACGAGGCTCCGTCTGCCAGTCGGGCACCTGCGTCGCGAACATGTCCTCGCGCGCGGCCTTGTCACCGCCGCTGCCGATCATGCCGACCTCGTCGCCGTAGTAGACGGTCGGCGCACCGCGGAGGAGATACAGCACGTCGTAGCCGAAAAGGACGCGCTTCAGCAGGGCGTCGCCGGAGAGCCCGCCCCCGGCCTGGCGGATCTGGAACGCCGCGCGTCCCTGGTCGTGGTTCCCGAGAAACGTCGCCGTCACGGGCTCGGAGCCGTCCGGCGTCCGGAAGTAGTCGTCGTCCTGCAGCCGGTGCAGGATCGCGAGGGCGCTCGTCGACCCGGACGCATATGCGTCGGCGACGTCACGGAAGGTGAAGTCGAGCATGCTCGGGAGGCCGCGGTCGCGCACGTAGCTCGAGAGCTCGACGCTGTCGCTGACAGGCGCCTCCCCGAAGATCACGAAGTCGTCGACACCGACCGATTTCGCCGCCGCTTTCATCTTCGGCACCCAGAGGCGCCAGAACCCAGGATTCACGTGGCGCGCGGTGTCGACACGGAAACCGTCGAGCTTGTATCGCGTGATCCAGTCGGCATAGATCTGCACGAGACCGTTGACGACCACCGGCTTCTCGGTGAAGAGGTCGTCGAGCCCGAAGAGATCGCCCTGCTGGTAGCAGGTCTCGCTGCAGGAGTTGAAGTCGATGTCGCCGCGATTGTGGTAGTTCGTCAGATCGTTCAGCCAGTCCGGCTTCTTCATCTGCGGCTGGCCCGGAAAGAGGAACGGCGGCCGCGGCATCGTCTGCGCCTTCAGGCACGGGAACGTCGCCTTGCCGACGAAGGACGACGGGTTGAACGTCTTGCCGTTGCAGTCGCGATACGGGATATCGCTGTACGACGAGCCGCCGCTCGGTTGGATCAGGTCGCCGGTGTGGTTGACGACGACGTCGAGGATCACCTTCATGCCGAGCGAGTGCGCGCAGTTCGCGAACGCGGCAAAGTCGTCGTTCGTCCCGAGATGCGGGTCGACACGGGTGAAGTCGACGCCCCAGTAGCCGTGATAGCCCGCGGAGTCGCCCTGCGAGACCTGGTTGACGACGGCGGGCGTCACCCAGATCGCGTTGAAGCCGAGGCTCTTGATGCGCGCGAGGCCGTGAACCGCGTCCGTGCACGTGCCCGTGAGGCCCTTCAGGTCGCCTCCGTGGAACCAGCCGCTCGACGTCGGGGTCATAGCCCGTCACGGAGCGGTTGCCCGTGACGCCGCCCGTGTCGTTCGACGGGTCCCCGTTCGCGTAGCGGTCGGGCATGACGAAGTAGATCCGGTCGCTCGCGAGGGCAGATGGCGCGCCGGGCACGGCGAACGCAGCCGGCGGCCCCGCGGCGGTCTGCGCGGACGCGCCGGCGGCCGTGCCGAGCGCAAGTGCGGCGAGCGCCGCACCTGCGGCCCTAGCGAAGCGGCTCGCCGGTCTCGGCATCGAAGAAGTGCATCCGGCCGACGTCGATGCCGACGTGGGTCTCCGTCTTCAGCTGCAACTGGATGTGCGCCGGGAACTGCGCGACGAGGTTCGGCCGCGACGCGACGACACCCTCGTCGCTCGTCGGCTCCTCCTCTTCCTCGTCGTCGTGCTGCCCTTCGCGAACGGCGACCGCGTCGATGTGGAAGTAGACGATCGACTCACCGCCGAGCGCCTCGACGAGGTCGACGCGCGCGTCGATCGTCGGCAGGTCGGGCCGCTCTCCCGCGGGATGGAGGAACTGGCTGCGGATGCCCGCCACGACCATCTTCCCGTGCGCGGCGCGAAGCTGCGGGTAGGCGGCGAGCGCGCGATCCGGCACCTCGAAGGTCGACTCGGCGAACGAGATGGTCACGCCGCCATTCACCGACACGCGTGCCTCGAGCAGGTTCATCGGCGGCGTGCCGATGAAGCCGGCGACGAACAGGTTCGCAGGGAGGTCGTAGAGCGACTGTGGATCGGCAACCTGCTGAAGCACGCCGTTTCGCATGACGGCGACGCGGTCGCCCATCGTCATGGCCTCGACCTGGTCATGTGTGACGTAGATCGTCGTCGTCTCGAGATCGTGCTGGAGCTGCGCGATGTCCGCGCGCATCTGGACGCGCAGCTTCGCGTCGAGGTTCGAGAGCGGCTCGTCCATCAGGAACACCTGCGGCTGCCGGACGATCGCGCGGCCCATCGCGACGCGCTGCCGCTGGCCGCCGGAGAGCTGCTTCGGCTTGCGGTCGAGGTACGGCGTCAGGTCGAGCATCTTCGCCGCCCAGCTGACGCGTCGATGCACCTCTTCCTTCGACTCCTTCCGCAGCCGCAGTCCGAATGCGATGTTCTCGTAGACCGACAAGTGCGGATAGAGCGCGTAGTTCTGGAAGACCATCGCCACGTCCCGCTCTTTTGGCGTCAGCTGGTTCACGACGCGGTCGCCGATGAAGAGCTCGCCGTCTGAGATCTCCTCGAGGCCGGCGACCATCCTGAGCGCCGTCGTCTTCCCGCACCCGGACGGACCGACGAGCACGAGGAACTCTCCATCCTTGATGTCGAGCGACAGATCCTGCACGGCGTGGAAGCCGTTGTCGTAGACCTTGTCGACATCGTTGAAGACGACGTCAGCCATTGATCCTCCAGACGTGGAAGGCGGGGCCGTCGGCAGGGAGGACGCCGTCGCGCGCGTCCTCGCCGTAGAGCGTCTCGAGCTCCGCGTACGGGGTGATGATCGGGTCGTGCGGCGCACGCGCCGCGAGGCAGAGGAGTCGCTCGGCACGAGACTCGCGCAGGTACGCGACCGCATCGTCCGAGACGTGGAGATAGCGAATGCCCCCGTGCGCGAGCGCGTCGCTCGAGCGGCGCAGCCCCGCGAGCGCCGTCACCGCGCCGAGGAGATCCGTGTCCCACTCGTCACGGCGATCCCAGGGGATGGTGCGTCGTCCGTCCTCGCCCCACTTCCCGGAAAGCCCGAGCTCGTCGCCCATCCAGAGCATCGGCACGCCGGGGCTCGTGAACTGGAGGCCTAGACCCACGAGGTGGCGGTCGCGCGAGCCGCTGACCCAGCTGAAGCGCGGCGTGTCGTGGCTGTCGAGGAGCGTCCACGAGTTCGCGACCGCATCCCACGGGACGCCGCCGCGATAGGTGCGCATGACGCTCACCATCTCGCCGCCGTCGTAGGACGGCGCCGGCGCGACCGTGAACACGTCCTCGCTGACGTGGTCTCCGCGTAGCCACCACGACACCGGCCGCAGGAAGCCGGAGTAGTTCATCACTCCGTGCCACCCCGCGTCCGTCCAGGTCGGGGCGGAAGTCGTGGCCGTGCTCGCCGATCAGGAGAGATCCCGCGACGACCTCGCGCGCGAACGCAGCGACATCGTGATTTCGGTCGAAGTCTCGGTAGCGCGCGATCATGTTCGCGACATCGATACGCCATCCGTCGAGACCGGCGTCGAGCCAGCGCCGTAGGACACGCGCGCATGCGATCGTGGAGATCTTCGCGAGCGCCAGTCGAGCTTCGGCAGCGTGCGGACGCCGAGCCACGCCGCGTATCCGTGCGGGAGCGACTTGTCGAAGTAGAAGAGCTCGCGCTCCCGCGCTCGGTCGCTGCACACTGCGCCGCTCGAACCACTCGTGCGTCACCCCGACGTGGTTCATCGTGAGGTCGCCGACGAGCTTCATGCCGCGTGCATGCGCCGCACGGACGAGCGAGCGCAAGCGCCTCGTCGCCGCCGAGCAGAGGATCGACGCGGTCGAATGACGACGCGTCGTACCGGTGCGTGCTGCCGGCCGGGAAGAACGGCGTCATGTAGATGACGTTCGCCCCGATACTCTCGACGTGGTCGAGGTGTTGCTCGATCCCTGGGAGATCGCCCCCGTACCACTCGCGTGACGTGTTCCGGCCGCGCCCCTCCGGCAGCTGGTCCCATCGGCCGCGGCACCGCCCACTCGGGCGGGTCGTACTGCGCGCCGCTCGAGGCGAACCGGTCCGGGATAGATCTCGTACACGACCGACGATGCGTGCCAGGCCGGGGCGCCCGGATCGAGGAGGAATGCGAAGTCGTCCCCGCCCGAGACCTCGGTGCCCGAGATCCCGCGGCCGTCGAGCCAGCCGTACCCCGTGTCGCCGCCCGCGAGGAGCCAGCGGTAGCGAACGACCGGTGTCTCGACCGGGAAGCGACGCACGCCACCACGTCTCGCCGCCCGACTGCTCGTCGACGACCGCCTCGATCGTCCGCGGCTCTCCTCTCGATCGTGCAGCGAAGGAGCACGCGGTCGGCGGCGCCGTTCGGGACGCGCACGCGCAGGACCGCGTCGCCGCCGAGATCGGTCGGCCGGTCGGAGACGTACAGGTCCGAGCCGTCGTGGTGCGGGCCGGTGACCGCGGAGCCGCGCAGTGCCTCCGTCGCGCTCATCCCTTGACCGCTCCCTGCGTGAGGCCGCCGACAAGCCACTTCTGAAGCGACATGAAGAGCGCTGCCGCCGGGATCGCGGCGAGGAGCACTCCCGCAGCGAACGGCCCCCAGCGCTGGCCGTACTTCTGGTCGATGAAGCCGTTCATGCCGACGGCAAGCGTCAGGTGATCCTGCGACTGCATGATCGCGCTCGCGATCACGAACTCGTTCAGGGTCGAGATGAACGAGATCAACCCGACGACGACGAGCACCGGCGCCGCGAGCGGCAGCACGACGCCCCAGAAGACCTGTGCAGGCGTCGCCCCGTCGACGCGCGCCGACTCGTCGAGCTCGGATGGGATCGTGTCGAAGAAGCCCTTCAGGAGCCAGGCGTTCACCCCGAGCGAGCCGCCGAGGTACACGACGATCAACGCCGTGTACGTATTCAGGCTCATGACGGGGAAGATGTCGCCGACGTTCAGGACGATCAGGTAGATCGAGACGACGAGCAGCAGCTGCGGGAACATCTGGATCAGCAGCAGGAACAGCATCCCGAAGCGGCGACCACGGAATCGGAAGCGGCTGAATGCGTAGGCGGCGAGCGCGCCGAGGATGACGGTGCCGAGCGCGGTGACGACGGCGATCCCGACGGTGTTCAGGACCCAGCGCAGGAAGTGCGAGTCGACGTAGCTCTGGGTTCCCTGATCGGGAACGTGTGTTCGTGAGAATCTGCTTGAAGTTCTCCGTGCGTCAGGTGGGCCGGCAGGAAGGTCGTGCCGGAGACCGAGTCGTCGCGCGCTGAAGGCCGCCGAGACGACGAACCACACCGGGAAGAGCGCGAATGCGGCGGCGATGATCCCGACGGCGTGGCGCCACCACGTGTCGCCCCAGGAGGCCTTAGGGGTGGGGGCGCGCCGCTCGCGCGAGCGGACGCGGTCGACTGCTGCGTGAGATCGCGCTCAATTGATGTTCTCCAGTGCTTTCGTCTTCGAGAACGAGACGGCGGAGATCGTCGCCACGATGACGAAGATGACGATCGAGACCGCGCTCGCGAGGCCGTAGTCGTTTCCCTTGCCGGTCGCGAGCGCGAGCTTGTACGTGTACGAGATCAGGATGTCGGTCGAGCCCGCGATCGGCTGGTCCGGCTGCGTCGGGCCGCCCTGCGTCAGCAGATAGATGTTGTTGAAGTTGTTGAAGTTGAACGCGAACGAGGCGATGAGGAGCGGCGACGTCGCGACGAGGACGAGCGGCAAGGTCACGCGCCGGAAGATCTGCCACGGGCTGCCGCCGTCGACATGGGCCGCCTCGTTCAGCTCCTCGGGAATCGACTGCAACGCGCCCATCGAGACGAGGAAGAAGTAGGGCACCGTCAGCCAGAAGCTGACGAGGATGCACGACACCTTCGCCCAGTTCGCGTCGAAGAGCCATGGGATGTTCAGGTGCAGCATCCGGTTGACGACGCCGAAGTCGTCGTTCAGTAGCCCCTGCCACACGAGGAGCGAGAGGAACCCCGGCACGGCCCACGGGATGAGGATGAGCGACCGGTAGGTGCGCTGGAAGCGGAGTCCCTTCTTGTTCAGGACGATCGCGAGGAAAAGGCCAACGAAGAACGAGAGGAAGACGACGCGATCCGGCGAAGACGACCGTCCAGAGGAAGATCTGGAAGAACGGCCCGCGGAACTGCTTGTTCGTCAGGATCTTCTTGAAGTTGCTGAACCCGATCGTCGCCTTCCACCCCGGCTCGAGCTCCTGCGCACCGTGCGTGAACGAGCCGACGTCGTTGTCGCGGAACACCCTTCCGTCGCTGATCCTCGTGAACGTGTCCGTCCGCGCGTTGTAGCGCAGCGTCGGCTCGAGCTCCGCCGCGCTCGAGATCGTCTGCGGCTGGATCTCACGCGACTTCCCGACCGGCACGTGCAGCGCGCGGAGCTCCCTGTCCATCGCGAAGAGCTGCGCGCCCTTGATCACCGAATAGCCGCTCGCGGCCACGATCCCGAAGGCGTTCGCCTTCACGCCCGAGATCGGCTTCAGCCCGTCCTCGTCGCCGACGAAGGTCTTCTGGCTCACCTGGTCCTGCAGCAGGAGGACGAGGTTGCCGTCCTTGTCGCGCGCGGGCGACATGTTGTACGTCCTCGCGTCGGGCGGCGCTTCGAGCGATTGCAGCTGGATCTGTGTGATCGCGTCGCTCTTCGAAAGGACGTGACCGATCGAGTAGTTCGTGAAGGCGACGTTGATTGTGTAGATGATCGGGACGACCTGAAAAGTGAGCATGAAGACGACGCCCGGGACGAGGAACTTCAGCGGCAGCGTTCGCTTCGCGAAATAGATCGCGTCGATGCCGATCGTTGCGAGGACGAGCACCGCGAGCGCGATGTAGTGCTGCCGGTCGATCAGGACGTATGCAGCCCATGCAGCGAGCGCGTTCAGGATCGAGAGCAAGCCGACCTTGACGCCGAACCCGACCGTGCCGGAGAACGCCGAGATCAGCCGCGGCATCCATGCGACCCTCGGGACGCCGGGCGTGACGCCGGCGCTTGATGCTGTCGTCGTGCTCATTCCTCCTCGCAGCAGGTCGAAGACAGGCGGGCGTCCCAGCGCTCGAGAGCTCTGGGACGCCCGCGTGTGTGCTTGGTGCTAGCCGATCTTGTCGGCGATCGCCCGCTGCGCTGCGACGAACGAGGCCTTGGCCTTGGTGGCACCGGCGCCCTTCGTCGAGCGAACCCACGCCTGGCCGAGGTCGGTCCAGACGTTGTTCATCTGCGGGATGTTCGGCATCGGCACGCCGCCCTTCGACGCGCGGCCGAACTGCGCGAGGACCGGGTCCGAGAAGCCGGCGCCGGCCTTCAGGTTCGCCGGCCAGCGGCCGGAGGCATTCGCGAGCGCCGTCTGCGCCGCAGGCGTCGTCATGAAGTTCGTGACGAAGTCCTGTGCGAGCGAGCCGACACCGTGCGCATCGGCGTACTTCGTCACGAGGAAGCCCTGCACGCCGAGGAACGGCACCGACGCGTAGGAGATCTTCGGGAGCTGGATGATTGTGAACTTGAGACCGCTCTTCTTCAACGTGTCCGAGTTCCACGGGCCCGTGATCCAGAACGCTGCCTGCTTCTTCAGGAACGCATTCTGGGCGGTCGAGCCGTCGATCTTCGAGTTGATGAGGCCTTCCTTGTTCCACTTGTCGATCAGCGAGGCGTTCTTGAGGAACTTGGGATTCGCCACGCCGATGTCGGACGGATCGAGGTTCCCGGCCTTGTTCGTGCCGAAGATGTATCCGCCGAGGCCCGAGAAGAACGGATACATGTGGTACGCGTCACCGTTCGTGCCCTGCTGGACGGCGATTGCGAGGTTGCCCGACTTCTTCTTCTTGAAGGCGAGCGCCTCTGCCTCGAGCTGCTTGAACGTCTTCGGCACCTTGACGAGGCCCGTGTTGACGACGAGGCCGATGTTCTCGATCTGCGTCGGGACCCCGTAGAGGCGCTTCACGGCGGTGCCGTACGAGAACGCGTTCAGCGTGTAGGCGGGGAACTGCTTCCGCGCAGCCGCGCTCAGGACGAGCGGCTGGACGAGGCCGTTGGCCGCGAGCTGGCCGGTCCAGTCGTGCGCGCCCATGATGACGTCGGGTGCTTCGCCGGCCGCCACCGTGGCGAGGTCGTCGCGGATCTTGCCGAAGTCGTGGAAGACGACGTTCGCGGTGGCGCCGCGGGCTTGTGCCCACTGGTTCGCGAGCTGGGTGACCGCGGCCTTGCGGTCGTTGTCCGCCCAGATCGTGATCGACGAGGCCTTCGCTGCCGCGTGCACGTTCGCCGCAAATGCGGCCGCCACGGCGGCGATGACGCCGACGAGAAGCGCGGTCGTGCGCTTCGTTCTCATTGCCTGACCCTCCTGTTGCTCCGAATTCCCCCCGCAGGGAAGCGCGGAGGGCCACAGCGCTGAAACAGGTTCTAGAGAGCCTGTAACAGCGTGCGGGAACCTACGCCCCTCCCCTGAGGTTGTCAAGAAGTTCGACGGGTTTTGCTAGGAAAAGTTGGCATTCCGCCGTGGAAACGTGTTACATGGTTTGTGAACATGTCGACCTTACGAGAGGTCGCTCGGCGGGCAGGGGTGAGTGTCGCAACCGCATCGCGTGTCGCCAACGGCGGCGATGCGGTGCGGCCCGGCACGCGCGACCGCGTCGAGCGCGCGATGCGTGAGCTCCTCTACGTCCCGCCCGGACGGCGCGACGTGACGGGCCTGATCGGCGTGCTCGTGCCCGAGCTCGCGAACCCGATCTTCCCGGCGCTCGCCCAGGCGATCGAGACCCGGGCCGCCCCGAGCGGGCTCGCCTCGATCCTCTGCAACACGACCGGCGCCGCCTTCCGGGAGGTCGATTACGTCCACATGTTGCTCGACCGCCGCGTCCAGGGAATGATCTTCATCTCGTGCGAGATGACGAATCTCCGCGGCGACCACTCGCACTACGCGCACCTCGTCGGCGAGGGCGCACGGATCGTCTTCGTGAACGGCGCGATGCACACACTCGACGTTCCGTCCGTCGGCGTCGACGAGCGCGCGGCCGGCGAGATCGCCACGCAGCATCTGATCGAGCTCGGCCACGAGCGGATCGGCTTCGTCGCCGGGCCCGAGCACTACCTGCCGACGCAGCTCAAGGCGGCCGGGCGACTCAGCGCACTCGCCGCGGCGGACATGGATGCCGACGGGCTCATCTCCTACGCGGACTTCGGCATCGAGGGCGGCGGGCGCGCACTCGCGGACCTTCTCGAGCGCGACGACCCGCCGACGGGCGTCATCTGCTCGAGCGACGTGATGGCGATCGGCGCCCTTCACGAGGCGGCACGCCGCGGTTTGCGGGTGCCGGACGACCTCTCGATCGTCGGCTTCGACGGGATCGATGCCGCAAAGTGGTCGGTGCCAGAGCTGACGACCGTCGAGCAGCCGATTGCGCAGATCGCAGACACCGCGGTCGAGACGCTGCAGACGCTGATCGCCGATCCCGGCCGGAAGCTCCCGAACTCGTACTTCCGCCCGGCTTTGAAGACGCGCGCGTCATCGGGGCCTGCCCGCGTACGGGTCTAGGCGAACGCCGGCGGCAACGGAAGCTCGAGCGCGCGCTCGAGCCGGGCGTGGTACTCGTCGCGCGAGATCTCGACGAAGCCGAGGGTCGCGAGGTGCGGCGTCAGCCATTGCGCGTCGAGGAGGCGGGCAGCGGGATCGCCACCCGCGCGGAGAAGCTCGACGAGCGCGACAACGGCGACCTTCGATGCGTCGCGCACGACGTGGAACTTCGACTCGGCGGCGAAGAGGCCGCCGATCGCGACGCCGTAGAGGCCGCCGGCAAGTCTGCGCGGCTCGCGGGTCCACACCTCGACGCTGTGCACGAAGCCCAGCTGGTGCAGCTCGGTGTACACCGCAGTGATCGTGCCGTCGATCCAGTCGCCCTCGCCGCGGTTGCTGCAGCCTGCGATCACGTCAGCGAAGGCCTCGTCGACCGTGACCTCGAAGCGCGGCACGACGCGGCGCAGCGAGCGGCTCACGTGGAGCGCGTCGAGCGGCAGCACGCCGCGCGGGTCCGGCGAGTACCACCAGATCTCGCCGTCGTCGCCGGGCATCGGGAAGAGGCCCTGCAGATAGCCGAGAAGGACTGTCTCGGGATCGAGCTCAGAGATGCGAGGTCAGGCCGGCGCCCGTGGCGTCACCGTCCACCGCTGCGCCCTCGAGCGAGTTCTCGTACCAGCTGTACGCGTACTTACCGTCGTCGAGGTCCTTTGCGAAGCGCGTCAGCTTCAGCGGATTGAAGGTGTCGCACATGACCGCGAGCTCGTGCGTCTCCTGCACGCCGATCGACTTCTCCGCGAGACCGGGCTGCGGGCCGTGCGGCAGGCCTGACGGGTGGAGGGTGATCGAGCCGACCTCGACGCCCTTCCGCGAGCCGAAGTTGCCGGAGACGTAATAGATCATCTCCTCCGACTGCAGGTTGGAGTGGTGGTACGGGATAGGCACGGCGAGCGGATCGAAGTCGAGCTTGCGCGGACAGAACGAGCAGATGACGAAGTTCTGACCCGCGAACGTCTGATGCGACGGCGGCGGCTGGTGGATCCGCCCGGTGATCGGCTCGAAGTCGTGGATCGAGAACGTCCACGGGAAGAGGTAGCCGTCCCAGCCGACGACGTCGAAGGGGTGGTAGTCGAGGACATACGTCTGGTAGCCGTCGCGCACGCGCACCTTGACCGGAAACTCGCCCTTCTCCCTGACCGTCTTCAGCTCCGCCGGTGGGTGGATGTCGCGGTGGTAGTACGGCGCGCCCTCCATGATCTGCCCGTACTGGTTGCGGTAGCGGCGCGGGATCTCGATCAGCCCCGGCGTCTCGAACACGAGATACCGCTGCGGCCCCTGCGGGACAAAGCGGTAGGTCGTGCCACGCGGGATGACGATGTAGTCGCCGTCCGTGTACGGAACGTCACCGAAGATCGTCTCGAGCGTGCCGCTCCCTTCGTGGACGAAGACGACCTCGTCGCCCTCGCCGTTTCGGAAGAAGTACTCCATCGACTCACTCGGCCTGCAGAGCGAGATCTCGACGTCGTTGTTCCACATCAGGAGGCGCCTGCCGCTGATCTCGTCTCCACCCGGCTTGACATCGGCCGTCTTGAAGTGCCGGTGCGCATGCTGGTCCGGCACCCACTCCTTGCGCTCGATCGACTCGAACCCGTCGAGCTTCATCACGCGGCACGGCGACTGCAGGTGGTAGAGGATCGACTCGTTGCCCGTGAAGCCCTCGAGGCCCATCACCTCCTCGACGAGAAGCGTGCCGTTCTCGCGGAACTGGATGTGCCGCTTCCGCGGGATGTCGCCGAGGCGCTGGTAGAACGGCATGTGGGGGAGGATATCCGTCGACTGGGGCGTCTACCGGACGCTCACCGGCAAGGCGGGGCTCTCTCCCGCCGAGTACGAAGCCTGGCTTCGCCGCTACTACCGGCCGCTCACGCGTTGAGCGCGAGGGCCGCCAGCCGCCGCCCGACGGCCGGTGCGAACTTGAATCCGTGTCCCGAGCACGGGGAGCCGACGACGATCCGGCCGCGTCGTTCGAGCACGAACCGCTCGTCGACGGTCGAGGTGTAGAGGCACGTCTCGGCCGTCTCGGGAACGGGAGTCGCAGCCGGGATCCGCTCCCGAACCCAGGCCGCAATGGCTTCGACCAGCTCGTGATTCGGCGGCTCGTCGACGTCGGGGTCGGCGACGTGCCCCGCGTTGTGCGCACCGGCCTTCAGTCCGTAGCGCGGATCGTGCAGCGCATACATCGCGTGGTGGCGAGTCTTGGGGTCGAGCTCGACGACCGAGACGGCGGGCTGTCCACTCCAGGAGAAATACGCCACCGTCTCTCGCGTGACGGTCACCGGGACGTCAGGCACGAGCTTCGTCACCCATGCACCTGCGGTCACGACGACGACGTCCGCGTCGACGTCCTCGAGCGACTCGACTTGCCGGCGCACGATCTGAGCGCCCGAGGCAGCGAGAAGCGCGTTCCGTGCGATGTCGGCGAAGACGACGCCCGCCTCAGGCTGCCACAAGGCCGCCCATCCCTCCGGCACCTCGACGCCGTACGCACGCGCCTCGCGCGGGTCGAGCAGCAGATGGTCGACCCCTCGAGCTTCCAGCACCTCGCGCGAAGTGCTTTCGACGTCGTTGCAGATCTCCACGAGGCCGTGCAGCGAGAGGATCTCGACTCCTGCCGCCTGCTCGAGCTCGCGCCACGCCTGAAGTGCCTCTTCCGCGAGCTCGACCCACTCCGGCTCCGGATAGGCGAGGCGGAAGATGCGCGTTCGCCCGTGACTCGAGCCGCGCGTGTGGTCGAGCTCGAACTGCTCGTACAGCGACACGTCGGCGCCGCACTCTTGCAGTGCCCAGGCCGTCGCACAGCCCATGATGCCCGCTCCGACGACCGCCACCCGCGTCACGGCCGTACCCTATGCACGTGCTTCGCGGGACCGAGCCGATCCATCCGGCCTACCTCCGCCTGAGCTCTCTGATCGAGGAGCTGGGGGACGACGTCGCGGTAGAGCAGACCGACACCGGCGCACAGTTCACCCGCGGCGCCCGGTTCGCGATGCTCGAGCCGGCGTCGCCCACCCGCCTCGACGTCGCGCTCGTGCTTCCCGGCGTACCGCCCACCGAGCGGCTGCGTCCCACCGATCGCGCCGGGGCGACCCACCGACTTTCCCTCGCCCACGAGGACGAGATCGATGCCGAGCTCACGAGCTGGCTGCGCGCAGCCTACGACGGCGCTGCGAGGTAGTTCCGCAAGACCCCGATGCCGTCGAGCTCGACCTCGACCGTGTCGCCCGCGCTGTGGGGTCCGCTCCGGGCGATGACTGGGCCGGCGACGATGTCACCCGGATAGAAGCGTGTGTTCTGCTCGGCCCGGTCGAGCAGGTCGTGCCAGTCGAGCCCGCCGCCGTCGAACTCGTCCGGCGTCACGACGACCGGGCCCATCGACGTCCCGAAGTCGCTCGCTTTCGCGCCGTGGAGTTGTGGTGCGAGCAAGTCGTTGAGGAGCGTGAAGCCGCCGATCACACCGGCGCCGATGACGACTGCGAGCCGCATCTGCGTCTCGACGTGGTCGGCGCCGGCGGGCAGCCGCAGCTCCTCGTCCGGGCCGAGGATGGATGCGGGATTCGCGAAGCGGAAGTCGTCGCCGTCGAACATGCGGACTGCGCCGGGATGAAGGACGGGCGCGCGCAGGACGACGTCTTCGAGTTGGTGAATATCGTGCTCGCGCGCGTCGCCGCCGCCGGTGAAGAAGGCCTGAAGTGTCTGCGCGGCGAGCTGGATCACGCGGTCGCCGTCAAGCCGTCCCGGCCAGCCGCGTTCGAGGTCGCGCTCACGTGGCGTGAACATGCAGAGCTTCACTACGACGGCTCGGTGTGCACGAGGACGTCGGCGATATCCGGTCGCTCGCGTCGGATCTGCTCCTCGATGTGACTCGCCTGCGCGTGCGCGTCGGCGAGTGCGGTCCCGCTCGTGAGGTGCAGGGTCAGATACGCGACGAGCCCTTCGTCGGTGTGGAGGAAGTGCAGCTCTGCCGGCTCCTGACCCGTCGTCTCGCGCACGATGCGGGTGACTACGTCGTGATCGTCTGCGACCTCCTGCTCGCCCGGGCGGGTGCCCGACCCTTCTTCTGCGAGCGGTTCGAGGTGCGTTTGCACGGCGTCGATCTCCGGCACTGCCTCACGGATCGCGCGCTCGACTTCCTCCGCGATCTCGTGGGCGTCGTCGAGCGAGAGATCGCCGGGCAACTTGATGTGGAGCGACAATTCGGTGCCGCCACCGACGGCAAAGACGCTCACGTTGTGCACCTCCCGCACGCGCCTCACCCCGAGCGCCGCGGCGTGTGCACGCTCGCGCACTGCGGCTTCGTCGCGGGGCTCGACGTGGACGACGACGTCAGCCTCCGGCAGCGCGGATTGCACGGCGCGTTCTACTGCGTCGGCGACGGCATGACCCTGCCCCACCGCCGCGTCGAAGTTGACCCCGATCACGACGTCTGCAAAGTACCGTCCTGCCGCCTGCCGCATGCGGAGCCGCCGCAGCTCGACTGCCGGGCGAATGTCGGTGATCGCGAGCCGCGCCGCCTCCTCGGCGTCAGCAGGCGCGATGTCCATCAGCACGTCGACGTTGCGGCGCATCAGCCGGAACGCGGCGAGCAGCACGATGCAGGCGACGAAGAGAGCCGCGATCGAGTCCGCCTCGTCGTAGCCGGCGCGCACGAACAGCAGACCGACGAGCACGGCGGTCGAGCCGCCGAGGTCGCTCCCGAAGTGGAGCGCGTTCGAGGCGAGCGCAGCGCTCTCGTACTGGCGAGCGGCGCGGAGCGATGCGGTCGTTCGCGCGACGTCGATCGCCATTACGAGCACGATGACGAGGATCGCGTACCAGGCAGCGTTCACGTGTGAATGCGAGTTGCCGGCGAGGCGATTGATCGCCTGCCACATGATGGCGAAGCTCGCAAGGACGAGAATCGCCCCCTCCGCGAGCGCCGACAGATGCTCCGCCTTACCGTGCCCGTACTGATGGCCCGTGTCCGCAGGGCGCGCGGCGACGCCGACGGCGAAGAAGGTCAGGAGCGCTGCGATCAGATCGGTGCCCGAATGGGCCGCCTCCGATAGGAGGCCGAGGCTGTGCGTGGCGAGCCCCGTGCCCAGCTTGAGCGCGATGAGCGCCACAGCTGCAACCACCGAGACGAGCGCAGTCCGGCGCTGCGGAGTCACCCGCGAACTGTATTCAGGCGAGCTGCTCGAGGGGCCAGATCACGACGTCCTGCCTCCGCGCGAAGTGGCAGAGCGGCTCACCCGCGAGATCGAACGGTGCGATCGAGGCGAGCTCGATCTCGGCCTCTGCGGGTTGCAAGTCCCAGAGCTCGTGATGGATCTCGGCCCGGTGAACCTTGTCGCGATCGGTCGTGTAGAGGCAGTAGCGCTCGGCGAGGAACCATTCGAGCGACCCCGGGACGGCGCGGAACACGGAACCGCTCGGGCGGTAGCGGCCGCTGAACACGCGGCCGGCTTCGTTCATCCGTGCGCACTCGTAGTCGATCCACTCGCCGCGGTGGTCTGCCGACATGCGCGCGTGAAAGTACGGCAGCTTGTAGGTGCGGCGGGCCGCCTCGACTGCGAGACGCGAGCTTGCATCGAGGCTGAAGAACCAGATGCCCGGCTTCTCGCCGCCCCCTGCGTTCACGTACGTCCGGACGTTGAGCTCGAGAAACGACGAGGCGCCCGGGATCGGCAGAAGCCCGCGCGCCCGGAGGCCCGTCAGGCGGAAGGGTGTCACTCCGACCCACGCCGAGTCGTCGTGCGTCTCGACCTCGAGCTCGGGCGGGACGTGCGCCCGAAGCGCCTCGACGGGGACGCGCCAGTGCGCGAACAGGAGCTCCTCCCAGGTCTGCCCCATCGTCCAGCCGCGTTTCGGCAGCGCCCATGGGCGGTGCTCGAGCTGCTCGAGCGAGCGGTTCTGACGAATGGCCGCGTCCAGCTGGAGCATCACATCGCCGTCCCCGCAGACATCAGCGAGAAACTAGCGGCTCGTCGCCGCGACCGACATGGCGGGCGCGGCACGACCACGTTTGCTCGCATCAGGTGCGCGCACAGCGCGCACACCCCCCGAGCGGGAAAGCGAAGCGAAGCGGAGCGGTGCGAGGGACTACTACTACAGATTCCCGCGGAGAGCTTGCTCGCGCTCGATCGCCTCGAAGAGCGCCTTGAAGTTGCCGTCGCCGAAGCTCGTGGCGCCGTGCCGCTCGATCACCTCGAAGAACACGGTCGGCCGGTCCTGCGCGGTCTTCGTGAAGATCTGCAGCAGATAGCCGTCGTCGTCGCGGTCGACGAGGATCTTGTGGTTCTGCAGCACTGCGTAGTCCTCGTCGATCTCGCCGACGCGTGTCGGCACCTCGTCGTAATAGGTGTCGGGCGTGTCGAGGAAGAGAATGCCGCGCTCCTTCAGCTGCTCGACCGAGTGCACGATGTTCGACGAGGCAAGCGCGATGTGCTGCGCACCTGCGCCGTTGTAGAACTCGATGTATTCCTCGATCTGGCTCTTGCGCTTTCCCTCGGCAGGCTCGTTGATCGGGAACTTGATCTTCCCGGCGCCGTCCGACATCACCTTCGACATGAGCGCCGAGTACTCAGTCTGGATCTGATCGTCCCCGAAGTGGAGGATGTTCGTCATCCCGAAGACACGCTCGTAGAACTCGACCCAGTGATCCATGCGGCCGAGCTCGACGTTGCCGACGATGTGGTCGATGTTCGTGAGCCCGACACCGCCCTGCGCGTTCCCGTTCTGCGCGACGGATACGTAGCCGGGCTTGAACGGGCCGGCATAGTCGCTGCGGTTGACGAACGTGTGGATCGTGTCGCCGTAGGTCGCGATCGCGGACATCTCGAGCGAGCCGAACTCGTCGTCGAGACGGATCGGCTCGACGACACCGCGAGCGCCGCGCTGAACCGCTTGCCGGTAGGCCTCGGTGGCGTCCGGAACGGTAAGCGCGATATCGCGGACGCCGTCCCCGTGGCGGGTTTGATGCTTCGTGATCTCGTGGTCCTCGCGGATCGCGGTCGTGACGACGAAGCGAATGTCCCCCTGCTCCAGCACGTACGACGCGCGGTCGCGCACGCCGGTCTCGGGGCCTGCGTACGCGGTACGCGCAAACCCCATTGCGTGCTCGTAGAAGTACGCCGCCTGCTTCGCGTTGCCGACCCAGAGCTCGACGTAGTCCCACCCCAAGAGAGGCATGAAATCGTCGCTCATACCTGCCGATTCTAGGGGCGATGCTCGTTCCCGTCCCGGTTCAGCAGCAGATCGTGGCCCAGGCGCCCGTTCTTGCCTACGCGCCGAGCACCCTCCCGTCGGGCTAGCGCTTCTCCCCGTGGGCCGAGCTATTCCCGGCCGAGCGCCTCGCGCAGCCGGCGCTCCTCCGCTTCGTCGCGTCCGCGCGTCACCTCCGCTGACGGGCGCCGGACGAGCCGCTCGAACGCGATCCCGGCAAATATGAGGACGCCGCCCGCGATCTCGAGCGTGTGCAACGACTCGGAGAGAAGGATCAACGCGAAGAAGACGGCGAAGAAGGGCTGGAGGTTCGCGAAGAGCGAGGCGCGTGACGCGCCGACGCGGTCGATCGCTGTGAACCAGAGGATGTTCGTGAGGAAGAGAGGGCCGATCACGGCGTACGCGAAGCCGAGCCAGGGCTTCCAACCGAACGAGAACGTCTGCTCGCCGAGCTGCGGGATGCTGACGAGTGCGAGTGGCACCCAGCCGATCGCGAGGACGAGCGCGCTGATACGGAACGGCGAATAGCGGCGCATCAGCGGCGCGATCGACACGGTGTAGAAGGCCCACGTCAACGCGGTGGCGATCGCGATCAGCGTTCCCTTGAGGCTCGAGCCGACGGTGCCGTTGGCGAGCGCAATGAGTGCGACACCCGAGAAGGTGATGAGCGCCCCGATCCAGAACGCGCCCGGCAGATGCTCGAGGCCCAGTGCCAGCGAGATCACTCCGATGAAGATCGGCGTCGTGCCGAGCAGAAGCGCGACCGTCGACGCGTGTGCGAGCTTGACGCTGTAGACGAAGCAGAGCTGGTTCAGGAAGATCATCAACGCTGCTGCTGCTACGAGCTTGACGTCGGCACGGGCGATCCGGAACGAGCGCTCGCGCCAGTACGTGAAGCCCCAGAAGAGCGAGATTGCGAGGAAGTAGCGAATCGTCCCGTACGCGAGCGGGCGCCATCCGTGCTCGAACATGTACTTCGTGACCGTGATGTTGAGCGCCCAGAGGAGGACTGTGCCGAAGAGCATCGCGTCCACCGGTGAGGCTCGCCGCGTCACCGGTTGAACCTACCGATTAGGCTTCGAGCGATGCCCGAGCCGACCACCGCCGACATCGACGCGCTCGTCGGGCCCGCGACGCCCCAGTTCGCGTACCAGTTGCGCGCGCGTGTCCGCGAGCTCGTCATGGACCTTGCTGAAGACGACCCCGTCCGCCGGTACGGTGAGGAGCAGATGGAACTCCTCGACCGGCTCGGCCACGCCTCGACGAAGGCCGCCGAGGGCGGGCGCGAGCCGCGTTCGCGGCCCGGCTGGAATGGTCTTCCGAGCTCGGCGCCCGCGGACGAGCCGCTGCCCAGGCGATGACCCTCGAGGGCTCGTCGGTCCTCGTGACCGGCGGCACGCGCGGGATCGGCCTTGCGATCGCGCTCCGCCTCGTGCGTGACGGCGCTGTGCGCGCGGTGCTCGGCTACATGCGCAACGACACCGCGGCCGAAAAGCGCAGCGGAGGCGATTCGCGCGGCAGGCGCGGAGCCCGTGCTCGTCCGCGGCGAGGTCTCGAAGCCCGCGGTCGTCGAGGAGCTCGCCTCGCACGGCCCGTACCGCGTCGTCGTTCACAACGCGGCTACCGGAGTCGTCCGCCCGGCCCTCGAGACCGAGGACAAGCACTGGGACTGGACGCTGAACGCCAACGCGCGGGCATTGCTCTCGCTCGCGCGCGCGACGGCGCCGCAGATGGAGGAGGGCTCGTCGATCGTCGCGATCTCCTCGCTCGGGTCGACGCGCGTGCTCGAGAACTACGTCCTCATCGGGACATCGAAAGCCGCGCTCGAATCCATCGTCCGCTACCTCGCAGTCGAGCTCTCGCCCGGGATACGCGTGAACGCCGTTTCGGGGGGCGTCGTCGACACCGGCGCGCTCGAGCACTTCCCGAACAAGGACGAGATGCTCCGTTCGGTCGAGCGGACGCCCGGCCGGCCGCCTCGTCGAGCCCGAGGACATTGCGGCCGCCGTGTCCTTTCTTTGTTCGCCGGACGCGTCCATGATCCGTGGGCAGACGCTCGTCGTCGACGGCGGCTTCTCGCTCCCGGCCTGACATGGAACCGACCGAGCACAACCGGCACGCGTTCGACGCGATGCACCGCCACGCGCCGGCTCGCGCGGCCCGGCCTGCCGCCGATCGTGAAAGCGACGCTCGGCGACCTCACCGGCAAGAAGGTGCTGCACCTCCACTGCGGGAGCGGAGAAGCCTCCGCCGACCTCGGAGCGCAGGGCGCCATCGTCACCGCGGTCGACCCCTCAGAGCGGCTGCTCGACGATGCACGTGCCCAGTGGCCGAAGATCCTCTGGATCCAGGCCGAGCGCGGATGCGCTTCCCGGCAGAGCTTCAGCGCAGCCGCTTCGATCTCGTGTACTCGCCGGAAGGCGTGATCCAGACGCTCGCCGACCTTGACGGCTGGGCGCGTGGGATCGCGGATGCGCTCCACGTCGCGCGGAGAGCTCCTCGTCTACGACGACCATCCCGTTGCGCTCTGCATCGACGGGCTGCAGCGGTGGCACTACGACTACTTCGACGAGGGCCTCTGGCGGCTCGGCCGGATCGTGACGACGCTCGCACGCGCGGGCTTCCGGATCGAGGCGCTCGAGGAGTACCCCGGCGAGCGACGCGTGCCCGGCACCTTCTTGCTCTACGGACGCCGCATTGAGCTAGGCCAGCCGCTCGAGCGCCTCGTCGACCTCTGCCTGCGTGATCGAGAGCGGCGGCGTGGCCTGGATGAGCGACCCGTCGAGGCCGGCCGGGACGACGAGCACCCCGCGCGCAAGCGCGTCTTCGGCGTTCCCCGCCCGGGCGCGAAGAAGCCCCTGCCCGTGCCAGCCGGCCCGCTCGAAGCGCTCACCCATCGCCGCGACATGGTCAAGCAGGCGCGGCACCTCGTCGAGCACGACGAGCGCCGCTGCACAGGCGAGGGGGTTGCCGACGTGTGTGTGCGTGTACGCGTCCTCCGGGCCGAGATCCCACAAGCCGGCGAGACCGTCGGCGACGAAGAGTGCGGCGGATAGGGGGAGGCCGCCGCCGAGCGCTTTCCCGATGCAGAGGACATCTGCATGCTCGACTCCAGGCCACATCTGCCCGACGCGCCCAAGGCCGGCGTAGATCGCGTCGACGACGAGGAGTGCTCCGATCTCGTCGCAGCGCCGGCGTAGCGTCGCGAGAAAGCCCTGGGGCGGAACGCGCGAGCCCCCGCGTCCCTGAACGGGCTCGACGATGACAGCAGTCGTGTCATCCGGAAGCGGGCCGGTGTCCGCACCGTACGTGCGTCGGTGCACGGGGCCGGGGAGCCACGGCTCCCACGGAATACGGAAACGGTCGAACCCGGAGGCGGCGAGCGCGAGCAACCCGGTGCCGTGGTAGGCGCCGTCGAAGGCGACGATCCCGAGCCTGCCGTTCGCGAGATGCGCGGTGCGCAGCGCAATTTCGACGGCGTCCTCGCCGGTGATGCCGAGCTTCGCCTCCCACGGCAGCGTGTTACGCAACTCGGCCGTGACCGCCGCCTCGGCGAGATCGCCGAGTGCGTGCACGACCTCCTGCTCGCGCCATGCCGCACGGATCCGCTCGTTGCCGTGGCCGAGTGCAGCCACCCCGAAGCCGCCGGTGAGATCGAGGAGCTCGCGGCCGTCGTCGAGCGTGACTCGACAACCATGCGCGCGCGTCCAGATCACCGGCGTGAGAAGACGCGGCCGACCGTCGACTTCGCAATCGTCCCGGCCATCGCCGGATTCTCCTGCAACCGGCGGATCGAGTACTCGTACCACTGCTCGCCGAAGGGCACGTAGACGCGGAGCGGATGACCCATGCGGACGAGCTCCGAGGCGCGATCCTCACGAACGCCGAGCAGCATCTGGAACTCGTAGCGCTCGTAGTCCGGAATGCGCGCGAGTGCCTGCTGAATGAGCCACTCGTCGTGCGTCGCGATCGCAACCGTGCCTGCGGCCTGCTTGAGCTCGTCCAGTGCGCGGACGAAGTTCGCGCGCACCGCCTCGTAGTCGTGAAAGGCGATCGACGACGACTCGATGTAGATGCCCTTGCACAGGCGGACGTTCGGCTTCAGGTCTGCAAGCGCGCGGATGTCGGCGACCGTGCGCCGAAGGTACGCCTGGAGCACGACTCCAACGTTGTCGTATCCGTCCACGCGCAGCTCTCGGTAGAGGTCGAGCGTCCGTCGACGTGGTCGACGAGTCCTCCATGTCGATTCGCACGAAGCGGCCGATCTTCTTGCGCTTCGTCGATGATCGAGACGAGATTCTCGCGGCAGAGATCGTGCGACAGGTCGAGGCCGAGCCCGGTGAGCTTCACGCTGACGTTCGAGTCGAGCTGCTCGCGCTCGATCGCGGCGAACACGTCGCGGTACGCCTGTGCGATTGCGCGCGCCTCTTCTTCCCTCGTGATCTCCTCGCCGAGCACGTCGATCGTCGCCTGCTTCCCCTCCCCGTTCAGGTGGCGGACCGTGTCGACGGCGTCGCCGATCGTCGAACCGGCGATGTAGCGCGAGGAGAAGAGCTGTACGACCGGTTTCGGGACCGCGGGCAGAAGGCGGACGAGCGTCTTGTCGAGCAGGGTCACGACCGCGCGATTCTACGAATCGCGCATGAGGCCCTGGCGCGCTGCGCTCACGAGCGCAACTGCCTCGGGGAAGAGCACGCGCATGGCGTCGCGAAGTGCGAGCGCCTGCTCGTCGACGGGGCCCTGCGGCTGCACCTGGCCGAGCGCAGCCGAGGTGAGCTCGACGGCGGTGTCGAGCGTCTCCTGGGCGAAGTGCTTCGTCTGGACTTCCTGGGCTGCCTCGCCCTGCTGCTGCATCATCTCCTGGAAGGCGCGCATGATCTCTTCCGGATCCCCGCCGCCGAACAGGTTGAAGCCGCCGCCTTCCATGGGTGTCAGGCTAGCGGTCCCTTGTATGTCCGCTCGACCTCGGCCGCGAGCTCGTCGACCGCCGGGATCGCAGACTGCATCGCCGCGGCGAACGGGGAACCTCCGTCGTCACCGAGCGCCTGCTCCAGCCGGCGTGACGCGGCGCCGATCCGGTCGAGATATCCCGGCGTCGCGAGGCGAGGCTCCGGCTCGATGACGGCGGCGAGAGCGCGGGCGGCCGCCTCCGCCTCCTCGATCCCCTGCCGAGCGTCCGCGTGCCGGATCTCCTCGAGCCGCGCGATGAGCCGCGGCAGGTCGCCTCCGCCCGCGCTCTCCTCCGCGATCTCGCACAGCCCGGCGATTTGAGCGGCCTCCCGCACGGCATGGCGGTCGGCGAGAGGGGCTCCCGCGCCGTCGAGTGCAAGCCACGAATGACCCGCAGGCGACTCGTAGGCGCAGAGATAGACGCGTCCGGCGGAGAGCGACTCGGTCGGGAGAATGCCGGCGAGCTCCTCGCCGTCGGCCGCATAGCCCCGCGCCGCGTGCGCCATCCGCTCGAGCTCGTCGCTCAGCGCCATCGCCGGATCGTAGACTCGAGCTGTTGAGCGAGGCATCGGCGAGGACACGGCACGCCCGCGAGCTCTTTGCGCCGCTCGGCCCGACGTACGACCGTTACGCGAACCTCCTCTCCTTCGGGCAGGACCCCCGTTGGCGTCGGTTCCTCGTCTCGCGCATCCCGACGGATGCGACACGTGTGCTCGACGTCGCCTCGGGAACCGCCGCCGTCGCCATCGAGCTTGCCCGCGCCTCGGCGCTACGGACGGTTGTCGGCATCGACCAGAGCCCGGAGATGCTCGCTGCCGGCGAGGCGCGGATCGCCCGTGCCGGACTCAGCTCGCGCGTCGAGCTGCAAAGGGGTAGTGCCGAGTCCCTACCGTTCGACGCCGGCGCATTCGATGCGCTCACGTTCACCTATCTCTTGCGCTACGTCGACGATCCGGCTGCGCAGATGCGAGAGCTCTCGCGCGTCGTTCGCCCCGGCGGCGTGATTGCGATGCTGGAGTTCGCGGTGCCGCGAGGCATCTGGCGGCCGCTGTGGGAGATGTACGTCCGCGTCGGCCTTCCGGCAGCAGGCCGTCTCGCCTCGCCCGGCTGGCGCGAGGTCGGCGAGTTCCTTGGTCCCAGCATCCGCGGGTTCTACGAGAACGTGCCGGTCCCGGCGCTCCTCCAGCTCTGGCGAGATGCAGGCCTGCGGGACGTGCAGGCACGGACGATGAGCGTCGGCGGCGGAATCGTCGTCTGGGGTGTGCGCGCGTGAGCAGCGATGTGCGTCCCGCGTTCTATGCCCTCTCGTCGGGGGGCTGGCGGGACTACGTGACGCTGCTGCATCCGCCGTACACGCTGTGGCACCTGTCGTACGTCGCGATCGGCGCCGCACTCGTTCCGCACATGAACTGGGCGTTGCTCGGCTGGACCGCGCTGGCGTTCTTCCTCGCCATGGGCATCGCAGCGCATGCACTCGACGAGCTGCACGGCCGTCCACTCCGAACGCGAATCCCCTCGCGGATACTCGTCGGCCTTGCGGTAGCGACCCTGGCTGGCGCGTGCGCGATCGGTGTCGTCGTTGCCGTTCAGCGGACGCTCTGGCTTCTCGCGTTTATCGCCGTCGGCGCATTCATCACCGTCGCCTACAACCTCGAGCTCTTCAGGGGCGCGTTCCACGGCGATGTCTGGTTTGCCGCGTCCTGGGGCGCGTTCCCGGTCATCACTGCCTACTTCGCGGCCGCTGAGGACGTTCGTCCGGCCGCGGTCGCCGCCGCCGCGTTCGCCCTTGTGACGAGCCTCGCACAGCGGACGCTCTCGACCCCGGTGCGCGCGGCCCGGCGCAGCTCCGCCGGCGATCCGGCCGCGGTCCGGCCTGCGGAAGTCGCGTTGAAGCTCCTTGCCGCGGCCATGCCGCTTCTCGCATTAGCCCTGCTCCTGGCCAGGTCCGGCTGACCCCGTACCATGTGGCGAGTGCCGCTGACGACCGTCTTCGACCTCGTCTTCGCCCTGGGCATCGTCGTCGCCGCTGCCGCCCTCGTGGCCGCAGCCGTCGACCGCGCGAGCGCCCAGACGCTCCGAATCGTCGTCGGGCTCGAGCTCGTTGCCGCCCTCGCCGCGTGGGTCGCGTTTGCCGTCTCGCACGACCACGACCGCGAGCTCGCGATCGCCGCAGGGGGTCTGACGGCCTGCACGCTCGTCGCCGCAGCCGCGGAGGTCCTGCGGCGCGCCCACGAGCGGGCCCAGATAGTCGACGCGCACTTCACAGACGCGCAGTTGCGGCTCCGCGCACTCGTCGACGACGAGGCCGCGGCGCGAGCCGCCGAGCTCGAACGCACGCTTGCTCGTGCGCGGGCCGAGTCCGCGTCGCTCCTCAGCGAGCAAGAACGGAAGATCGCGGACGAGCGTCGCCGGGATTTCGCGGAGCGCGAGCGTGCCTTCGCCTCGTCGCTCACGGAGTCGCTGACCGCGACCCAGGCGCAGGTCGAGCAGCGTCTCGCAGGGTGGGCGCACGATCTCGACCGCGCCGCGGAGGTGACGAAGGCGCGCATCGCGGAGCTCGCCGCGCGCCAGAAGCAGTTGCTTTCGGACGTCGAGATGCGAATGGTTGCCGACGCGGAGCGACTCTCAGCGGAAAGTGAGGAACAGCGCGCCGCGGTGCAGCGCATGCGAGTCGAGGTCGAACGTGCTTTGGAGGAGACGCTCGCGGCAGCCCACGCGGAAGTCGAGGCTCACGCGGTCGAGCGGCGTCGCGCGTTACACGAGCTCGACGAGCGCCTGCGCCGCAGGGAGCGCGAGCTGCTCGAGCTCGTTCAGCGTGAGGAGGCCGAGGCCGTTGCACGCATTCGTGCCGGCTTCGAGGATGTCCAGCGGCGGCAGATCGAGCAGATGTCGCGCGTGGTCGAGCGGAGCGCGACGACCTACAGCGACGAAGCAGCGCAGCAGTTCGCGACGCTCGTGAAGGCGAGTCGCGAGGACGCGGCCCGACGACTGGCCCGCGAGCTCGACCGGTCGGTGGAGGTGTTCGCACGCGAGGCCGAGTCCGTGCTTGCGGAGCGGCTTGCGCATGTCGGGGACGCCGGCGCGCAGCGGCTCGAGCGCCGCCTGGCCGAAGCGACTGCCGCGCTCGAGGCGAGCCGGGACGAGCGTCTCGGGGCGCTCGACGGCCGCATGGCAGAGCTCGAGGCGGACATCCGCCGCCGAATCGAGGAGCTCGGGGCCGACGCCGAGGCGCAGCGCGCCGTGATCGAGGCGAGGCTCCAGGATCTTCTCCGCCGCGCGGGCAGTGCGGACGTCGTCCAGCGCCGCTGATCACCCTTTCCGAACGATTTCGGCGCCAACAAACTCGTGCAGGGTTCGTCGTAGCGAGAACGAACCTACGGAGCCATGAGCGAGATGACCGAAATTGCCGAGCCAGAGACGAGTGAACGCTCCAAAGTCGAGAGCTGGCGCCTCCACGTGCTGATCGAGGCCGGGTATCCGCTGTCGCTCGCCGAACGGGTCGCCGTGAGCGAAGCTGACCTCCACCAGGCGGTCGAGCTCCTCGGGCAGGGCTGCTCGCCCGAGACCGCCGCCGAGATTCTCCTCTAGCGGCCGCGTCCGAAACGGCGCGCGCGGCGCCGACTAGATTGGCGGCGTGGGCAAGGTCGCTCCGCTTCCCTACGACGACCGCACGGTCTACTCGGTCTCGAGCTTCAATCGCGGCGTCGCACAATGGCTGACGAAGCTGCCGACGCTCTGGGTCGAGGGCGAAGTGACCGAGCTGAAGCGGCACGACCGCTGGGCTACCGTCTTCTTCACGCTCAAGGATCCCGGTGACGGCGCCTGCGTCGGCGTGACGATGCAACGCGGCCGGTTCGACGCGCTCCGACTCGATCTGCTCGACGGCGAGCGTGTGCACGTCTTCGGCCGGCCCGAGCTCTTCGAGCAGCGCGGCGACTACCGGATGCGGGCTCTCAGCATCGAGCGGTTCGGGGTCGGGGCGCATCTCGCGGCCCTCGAGCGCCTGAAGACGAAGCTTGCCGGAGAGGGGCTTTTCGCGGCGGGGCGGAAGCGCCCGTTGCCGCTTCTCCCTCGTGCCGTCGGCCTCGTCACGGGAAACGACGCTGCGGCGAAGCGCGATGTCGTCACGACGATCCACGCGCGGTTCCCTGCGGCGACGATCGTCGTCGCGGAGACCTACGTCCAGGGCCCGCGCGCCGCACAGGGGATGATCGACGCGCTCCGCGGCCTTTCGTCGCAACCGGACGTCGACGTCATCGTGCTCGCCCGCGGCGGCGGAAGCTTCGAAGACCTGCTTGCGTTCAGCGACGAGCGGCTGGTCCGCGCGGTGGCCGCCTCCCCGGTGCCGGTCGTCTCCGCCGTGGGGCACGAGCAGGACACTCCGCTCTGCGATCTCGCTGCCGACATGCGGGCTTCGACCCCCACGATGGCCGGCAAGCTCGTCGTCCCGGAGCTCTCTCAGTTGTTCGGAAAGCTCGACCATGCGCGCGCCGCGCTCGCGAGGAACGCTCAACGCACCCTCGAGCAGCACACGCAGCGCCTCGAGCGCTCGAAGGATCGACTCCGTGCCGCTCCACGGATCGGGCTCGAGCGGGAGGCGCAGCGCGTCGAGCGTGCACACGAGCGGCTCCGCACCGCGCCGACGCTCGCAGTCGAGCGCAAGCGGGCGGCGCTCGAGTCCGTCGCCGGAAAGCTGCGTGTGTTGTCACCCTTGAAAACACTCGAGCGAGGATATGCGATCGTTCGGACGGACACCGGCGTCGTCACGTCGCGATCGTCCGTCGCGGGCGGGACACGGTTGGACGTGCGCGTCGCAGACGGGTCGTTCGCGGCCACCGTCGACGAGGACGCGAGATGAGCAGCGCCGAGCTGACCTTCGAGCAGGCCCAGGCCGAGCTCGAGCAGATCGTCGCGCGACTCGAGCAGGGGCAGGCGTCGCTCGACGAGGCGATCGCCCTGTGGGAACGCGGCGAGGAGCTGTACGCGTTCTGCCGCGCGAAGCTCGACAGCGCGCAGGGGAAGGTCGAAGAGCTAGCGCGCCGCGTCGAGCAGGCGCGTCCCGAGCCGAAGACCTAGCTCGAGCAGGTCGTCCGCCGCTGCACCGGGATCGCCCGACAGCGAGACCGTCTCGACGGCATCGATCGGTGCAGTGACGACGCCGCCGAAGACGACGCAGTCGACGCCGGCCTCGATTGAGCGGCGCGCCACCTCGGCGGGAGCCTTCCCCTCGGTGGTTGTCTCGTCGACACGGCCCTCTCCCGTCACGACGAGTGCGTAGCCCGCGGGGTCGAAGCCGACGAGGTCGAGGACGGCGGCCGCGCCGACGACGAGCTCGGCGCCGAGCGAGGCGAGCGCCGCGCCGAGCCCGCCTGCGGCACCGGATCCGGGCACGGCCGCGTACGGCCTCAGCCGTTCGATCGCACGAAACCGGTCCTCCAGGTCGAGGACTTGTTCCGGAGTTGCGCCCTTCTGCGGCCCGAAGAGCCGCGGTGCGTCCTCGAGCGCGGTGCGTACGTCGCAAAGAACGGTCGTCGGCGCGGGAAGCTCGTGCAGCACCTCGAGTAGCCCGCTCCCGGCATCCATGTTCGCTGTCCCCCCTAGCGCGATCACGAGCCGCTCAGGGCTGAGGCTGCGGATCAGCTCGCCGAAGCCCCGGCTCGACGCCGCTTCGACGTCCAGGCGGGCCGGGTCGAACGGGATCACCTCCGCAGCTTCGATGAATGTCGTCCCATCTCGCTGGCCGACGCGAGCGCTCCTCGGACGCCCATACGCGTCATGCACCTCGACGAACGCGAAGAGATCGCAAAGCGCATCCACCGTCCCTTCACCACCGTCGGCAAGCGGCAAGGCAGCGCAGGCGACACCCGCGTCGGCGAACCCGTCGACGAGCGCAGCGGCGGCCTCGCGTGCCGAGAGGACGGACTTGAGGCTAGCCGGACATGCGAGCACGCTCGGGTCGGGCAGCGTCCCGCACCTCCTCGGCCTCGTCACGCATCTCGGCTTCGGCTGCGGAGGGCATCACGCGCAGCATCGCGAACGAGAGCCCTTCGTGCGCGAGGAAGAGAAGCCCGACGCCGATGCCGACCGATGCCTCGATTGCCTGCAGACCGAAGCCGAACGCGACGCCATGCGCGTATGCGACTCCGTAGCTCGCCGCAAGCGGCGTCGCGATCGCGACCTGGACAAGGCCGACGTTCCCGGGCCAGAGGGGAAACACCATCGCAACGTTCATGAGGAGCAGGACCACCGCCGCCGCCGGCAAGGGCGCGTGGATGTGGAACGCGCGCATCGTCGTCCACACCGCAAGCAGCTGGCAGATCCAGCCGATGATCTGCAACAGGATCGCGATCGTCGCTCCGATCGGCGAGCGCATCACGCCGAGCCCTTGCCGCGCCATCGTCACCAGGCGGCGCGCTGCGCCGACGCTGTCGACAGCAGTATTGTCCGGCCGCCGCGCGCTTGCGAACGCGAACGCGAAGAGTCCCGCTCCGACGCCGACGAACACGAGCAAGCTCGTGATCGCCCAGGCGGGGATCTTCGCCGTCCGAACGACGTAGAGGATGAGGAGGAGCACCGGCACGAGGTCGAACACCCGATGCGCGAACACCGTGCCGACGAGCGTGGCCCAGAGCCCCGGCCGGCGCGGCATCTTGCGGTTGAGCACGGCGACGCGCGCAAGCTCGCCGATCCTGCCGGGTAGCACCGCGTTCGCGAAGAGGCCGATAGAGAATGCGGAGAAGACGAGCATGCCCGACGGATGCGGCGGGTCCATCGCCTGGTTGATCACCGTGCGCCATGCGAGTGCGCGCGCGACGACGGAGGCGAGGTTCAATGCGATCGCGACTGCGACCCACTCCCACTGCACCGTCCGGAACGCGTCCCCGACTGCGTGCCAGCTCGGGCCCCGCCACCAGAGGAGCGCGAAGACGCCCGCCATGAAGACGAGCGAGACCGAAACCCGGACGAGATTGGACCGTGGGAGGCGAAGCTGCTCGAGCTTCATGCTGCGCGGGGCGTCGCTATCGATTCGTAGATCTCAGTGAGCTTGCGGCCGATCGCTCCCCACGAGTAGCGCTCCTGCGCGAGGCGGCGGCCCGCGACACCCATGCGCTGACGTCGCTGCTCGTCCGCGAGGAGATCCTCCACGGCGGCCGCGAGCGCGGTGACGTCTCCCGGCGGGAACGCCACGCCGACCTCGGGGTTCACGACATCGCGGTAGCCCTCGATGTCGGACGCAACGACAGGCGTGGAGCAGGCGAGGGCGCGAGTCAGGACGATGCCGAAGCTCTCCCCACCGAGCGACGGAGCAATCAGCGCCTTCGAGCGCAGCAACTCTCTGGTGAACTCATCCTGCGGGAGGAACCCCCGGATCTCGACCCCCTCTTCGGGGATGCGCATCCGGGTCATCAGCAGTCGCACACGCAGCGGATCGGCGCCGCAGATGCTGAGGGTCGCGCCCGTCCGTCGGCGGATCTCGGGCCACGCCTGTAGGAGGACGTGGAGGCCCTTACGGTTCTCGTGTCTCCCTGCGAAGACGACGCGGTGCTCGCGATTTGTGGGGTCGGCATCCGGCGGGATGAGGACGCCGTTCGGGACGATCTCGTACTCACCCGGCAGCCAGCGCTGCGCGGACTCGAGCGCACGCTCGGAGACCGCGATGCGATAGTCGAGCCGATCGGCGAGAAATCCCCACGCCACCTTCCCGAACTTCATCCAGCCGAGGTCGCCGTTCGCGTGGAAGGTGGCGACCATCGGCGCGGTGCACCAGGCAAGCGTGGCAATGCACGGCGTCGGCGTCATCGGCTCGTGCAGATGGACGACGTCGAACCGCTCACGGTCGAGTGCCTGCTTGATGCGGAAGACCGACCGTGGACTGAGGATGATGTTCGGCAGCGATCCGTTGGCGGGGACGATCACCGACCGGCCAATCGGGATCACGTCGGGCGGCGGCTGACCATGCCGGCCGTGACGCGGATGGAGCACTCGAGTGAACTGGCCGGGCGGGTCGTTGCCCATGATCGTCTTCACCTCGTGCCCAAGCGTCTTCAAAGCGTCGGCCTGCAGTTCGGCATGCTCGACGACGCCGCCCCAGAAGGACCACGAGTACGGAACGACGATCCCGATCTTCATCCGCGCCATTATCGTCGGCGCGGCGTGCGCCTTCGCTCCCCGCATGATCGCGAGATCCTGAGGCTCGCGCTGCCGGCGCTCGGCGCGCTGGCCGCGGAGCCGCTCTACGTCCTCGTCGACACCGCGATCGTCGGCCACCTCGGCCGGCCGCAGCTCGCGGCGCTCGGGCTCGCCGGGAGTCTTCTGGCGGGTGCGTTCACGATCTTCAACTTCCTCACCTACGGGACGACCGCCGTCGTCGCGCGGGCCTCGGGCGCCGGCCAGCCCGAACGGGCAGCTCGACTCGCTGCCCAGGCGCTGTGGCTTGCACTGGGAATCGGGGTCGCGCTCGTCGTCATGTGCGAGGCCGCCGGCGGGCCGCTCCTGGATGCGCTGGGGGCCGATGGGAGATCGGGCGAGCTGGCTCTCCTTTACCTCCGCATCGGGGCCCTCGGCCTGCCCGCGGCGCTCATCGCGCTCGCCGGGCAGGGTTATCTCCGGGGCGTCTCGAATCTTCGGCGTCCGCTCGTCATCGTTGCCGTCGCGAATGCGGCGAACGTCGTCCTCGAGCTGCTCTTCGTGTACGTCTTCCACTGGGGCGTGGCGGGATCGGCGGCTGGAACAGCAGTGGCCCAGGCCGGTATGGGGATCGCGTTCGCGGTCGAGCTGCTGAGACCGCGAGCTGACTCGCGGCGGCCAAGCGCGCGGGAGATGCGACCGATGGTGCGAGTCGGGCGCCAGATCTTCGTGCGGACCGTTGCGCTCTATACATCGTTTTTGGTTGCGGCATCGATCTGCGCGCGGATCGGAGATGCCCAGATCGGCGCGCACCAGATCGCGTTTGAACTGTTCGTGTTCCTCGCGCTGCTGCTCGACGCCGTGGCGATCGCGGGCCAGGTGATCGTCGGGAGGCTGCTCGGCGCCGGCGATGCCGAAGGAGCGTATGGCGCAGCGGTGCGCATGATCGGGTGGGCGTGTCGTCGTGGGCGGCGTGTTCGCGATCGTCTTGCTGCCGCTCCTGCATGCGGTGCCACGCGCATTCACGAGTGACCCGGCGACGCTACACGAGGCCGCCGCGCTCTGGCCCTTCTTCGCGCTGATGCAGCCACTCGGCGGCGCAGTCTTCGCGCTCGATGGCATCCTGATCGGTGCTAGCGACACCCAATACCTCATGTGGTCGATGGTCGCCGCGGCGATCGTGTTCGTCGTACTTGCCGTCATCGCGTTTCGTGCCGGTTGGGGCATCGTCGGCGTCTGGATCTCGCTCGACATGCTGATCTTGATGCGTCTCGTACTGCTCGGCGTTCGCTTCCGGAGCCGACGCTGGGCCGTCGTCGGCTGGGGATAGGATTGCTCGATGGACGGCCTCGCCGAGCTGCACACCCATCTCGGCGGCTCCGTTTCCTCCGACATCCTGTGGACGCTCGCGCACGAGCAGGGCATTGCCTTGCCCGTCAAGGACTACTGGGACTTCGACCGGCTCGTCACGGTGAGCGACCCCCGCGGCGTGGCGAACCTCGACGCGCTCGACCAGATCTACCACTGGACGGAGCTCATTCAATCGAGCCCCCTCGCCGTAGAGGTGTCGGTACACGCCGCCATCGGCGGGGCGTATCGCTCCCAGGGGATCACGACGCTCGAGCTCCGGTTCAACCCGATGAAGCGGAATCGCGGCGGAGAACGTGACCTCGACCACATCATCCTCGCTGCGATCCGCGGGCTCGATCGCGCGAGCCTCGAATACCCGCAGGTGCGCGCCGGGCTCATTCTGATGATGGATCGCACGTTCACGTCCCGGCAGAACGAGATCATCGTCGAGAAGGCGATCGGGTGGGCGGCGCGCGGGATCGTCGGGGTGGACATCGCAGGGCCGCGACCGGGAGGCGCGCGGTACGACTACCGCGAGGTTCAGCCGATGGTGGACACGGCGCGCGAGGCAGGCCTCGGCGTGACGATCCATGTCGGAGAGGAAGGCGGCGACATGGGGCGCGAAGAGATCGGCGAGGTGCTCGAGGTGCTACGCCCCGATCGCATCGGCCACGGCATCCTCGCTGCCGGCGACGAAGAGCTGATGCTCGAGCTGCGCGACACGGAGGTGGTGCTCGAGATCTGTCCCACCTCGAACCTCCTGACGAAGGCGCTTCCGGACGAAGGCGCCGTGCGCGACGTGTTCCGCATGTTCGTCGACCGGGGCGTCCGGTTCACGATCGCCACCGATGGGCCGGAGATGATGCGTACGCACCTTCGCGACGAGTTCGAGCTGCTCGAGCGCATCGGCGCGCTGACGCAGGATGAGCTCGACGAGGCGAACCGCCGCGGGCACGAGGCGAGCTTCGTGCGCGGCACCTCTCGCGCCGCACGCGTCTAGCGCCGAATACTCCCATCGGCCGATGGTTGCGCCCGTTCGACGGGCGTAGCGTCGTCGGCATGAAGAAGAGCTCGAACGGCGCCGAGTTTTCCCTGACCGATCGGCAGCGCCAGGTCGTTGTGCTCATCGCGCTCGGCTGCTCGAACGAGGAGGTCGGCGAGCGGCTCGGTATCTCGGCGCGGACGGCAAAAGCCCACTGCGACGTGCTTCGGCAGAAGCTCGGCGTGCCGAGGCGGCGGCAGATCCCCGCTGCATTCAGGACGCTCACGGGGGAAGACCCCCTTCCCGTGAGCCCGCACCGGCGACAGCCGGAGCTGGGGGCTGACGGCAGCCCGCGCCCGGCGCGCGTGCCCCGGGCGCGGGTCCCCCTTTCCAGAACTCGGGACGCCGTGCAGAATCAGGGAAGAAGGGACTGCGGCACACCACGGGCTGGCGTCGGCCCCGACGTCCGGAGAACCAAGGACATGGTCACGACGCGGCCAAACGCACATAGCTACATCATCAAGCGACCCCGCCTGACACGGCTCCTCGACGAGTCGGAGGCGCGCATCATCCTGCTCTGCGCGCCCGCTGGGTACGGGAAGACGACGTTGGCTCGCGAGTGGGTGGCTTCGAAGAACCTGCCCGTGGCCTGGTACTCGGGTGGTAGTGAGATGCTTGACGCCGCTTCCCTCACCGTGGGGATTGCCGAGAGCTTGCAGGATGCGGGACTACTGACCGGCGCGGACGAAGTCGCGGGTCTGGCGGGAAGAACACAACGCCCCATGTCTCTGGTGCGTGCGATCGTGGGGGCCCTTTCAGCTCGAAAAGGCGGCCTTCTCGTCATAGACGACTATCACTACGCCTGCGAGTCCGAACACTCGGAGCAAATCATCGAAGGACTGGCGTCCGAAAGTCATCTGAGTCTCCTGGTCACGAGCCGACTTCGCCCGAGCTGGCTGACTGCTCGAGAGCAGGTCTACGGGAATGCGCTGGTGATCGGGGTCGAACGCACTCGCGTTCACTGATGAGGAAGCAATCTCAGTGTTAGAGACCTCGGAGACCGATGCGACTTCAGGACTCCTCGAGGTGGCGCAGGGTTGGCCTGCAGTCGTCGGGCTGGCCGCACTACAACGGCAGCCGAGACCTCCCGTTGCTGGAGACGTTTTGTCCGATGAACTCTTCGATTACTTAGCGAGCGATCTTGTCGACAGTGTGGAGCGAGCTGTCAGAGAACTTGTGTTCGTGGCTGCTCTATGCGGCGGTCGCACAGATGACGTGGTAGCGCAGAGATCATTCCCAACCATCGCGAAAAAGCCCGCGACGCAAGCCGTCGTGGCTTACTCTCGGTGCGGCGAGGCGGAGCGCTCGAGGTGCATCCTCTCATCCGGGAGCTGGTCATAAGCAAATTGCTGATTGACGACCCAGCATCCGCACGGGCAATCGGCAAGAAGGTCGTTCGAGAGCTTGCGAGTGCGTCTCGCTGGGACGACTGCCTGGATGCGGCGGAGCGGTTAGGCCTCTTACCTCTTACCGTCGAGCTTGTGATCGACGCAGTTCCAGAACTGCTCCGAACCGGACGCGTTGCGACGGTAAGCCGATGGCTGCGTTTATCGGGATCCTGCGAGGAAGACACTTCCCCCTTACACATGCTAGGTGAGGCTGAGCTCGCGCTCTGGGAAGGGGACAATGAGAGGGCCCAAACGCTCGGGGAGCACGCCGGTAGAACGCTTCGGAAGCATCGTTACGCGGCCCGCGGCTTCATCACCGCCGCGAGGGCCGCGCATCTTCGAGGGGATAAAAGAGCTGCCGCACGGAACCTCGATAACGCCCGGCCTCTTTCTACCGACCCCGCCACCAAGTCTGTGGCTCTTTGGCTCCGCTTCGTCTATGCCTACGAGGCCGACGACCGCGTCGCAGCGACTCAGGCGATCGAGCACATGCTCGCCATGAAATCTGTCGATTCAGCACACGTTCTACGAATACACCTGGCGCGCGCCTACTTCGCGTTCGAGATCGATGGGGACGTAAGCGGCGCGCTGTCTGAGATGGATCTTGCGCACCCCTTATTGGGTGGCGTACAGGATCCCATGCTGCGGACGAACTATCTAAACCTGCTCGCGACGCTCTGCTGCTATCGATCCGAGTACGAACGGTCGCTAGACGTCGTCGCGCAGCTCCTAGTGGAAGCTAGTGAGGCCGGCATAGAATTCGTCGTAGACCATGCGATGGTCACACGCGCCGCGGCTCAGACAGGTCTCCGACGATTTGCGGCCGCCCAGCGAACGCTCCAGGAGTTGGGCGCGCGTTCATCGACGGCCTCAACGTTTGTGTTGGGCCAAGCCGCGCTTAAGTCCGCATATCTGAAAGCGGCGGCAGCGAATCTAAGCGCCGCAGAGCGCATTCTCAGAGATGACTCACCGGCAAGCTACCCGGCATCTGCTGTCGGCGAATGGCTTGGCGCTCGGGCATTGATCCTTGCCGCTGCTGGGCACATCGCGGAAGCGCGCGGGTGTGTGGCCGAGACCTTCTCGACTTCGTCGTACCTCGATGCCGCCAACCTGGCTCGGCTCGCCGAGGCAATCGCGCGTGCGTCCGAGGGTGCCCCCTCTGCCGAGAGTTATGTTCAGGGAGCTCTTCGAACGGCTGCTCGACGCAGGCCACTTTGACGCCGTTGTGCTCGCATGTCGCGCGTATCCACCGATCATCCGTGCGCTCAGTTCGTCCCCAGAAATCGGGCGCAGACTCGCAAAAGTCCTCTCAGCATCGCGCGACTTCAATCTTGGGCGTCAGTTTGGCCTCCCCATGCTTCGCGAGTTTCGTCGCGGCGAGGGCTTATCTGACCGAGAGCGCGAAGTCTACGAACTCATCCTTCAGGGCCGAACGAATCCAGAGATTGCGCGGGCTCTGTACATCAGCCCCTCCACTACCAAGGTTCACGTTCATCACATCTTCGAGAAGCTCGGCGTACGAAATCGAGCAGAAGCGATTGCAGCAGCCGCGAAAGCTGGTTAGGCAAATGCGGCGGCGACTCCGACAAGAGGCGCTGCACTATTCGGTTCGCTGAAACGTTGCTGATCTTCCGATGTGAGGGAGAAACCCTCACCGCGGCCCATCCGGTAATCCTCGGTCGCGGCCGCGAGTATGGCTTCGAACGCGGCGACAACAGTCGTGTCGAACTGGCTCTCAACTGCTTGAGCGAGCCGAAGTCGAGCGACCCGGCTGGGCATGGCGTCACGGTACGGGCGATCTGAAGTCATAGCGTTGTACGCATCCGCGACAGCCATGATCCGCGCGAGGAGTGGAATTTCATCGGCAAGCAGCCGGTCTGGGTAGCCGTTGCCATCGACACGCTCGTGATGATGGCGCACCACCGACGCAATCTCCGCGTAGTCCTCTACGTTCTAGGATCCGCTCTCCAATGACCGAATGCTGCTCCATCTGCCGCCGCTCATCCAATGAAAGCGCGCCCGGCTTCTCAAGCAGGCCTGCAGGGAGGCCGATCTTTCCAACGTCATGCACGAGCCCGCATAGATGTGCGAGATCCTGCTGTTCTTCGGCCAGTCCGAGACGCTCGGCTATATCACGCGCTATATAGCGACGGCGGCGGAATGGCCGGCCGTATAGCGGTCCCTGGCGTCCAGCGTTGCGACGAGAGCCGTCGCGAAACTCAGGTTCGCCCTTTCGAGGCGCGCGTTTGCGACCCCGAGGGCCTCAGTGTCCTGGCGCTGCTTTCGATACAACAACAGGAGGCGCTGAGCGGCAAATGCGGGTGCTGCGAAGAGCGCGACACTCCACGGCGACAACTGCATGTAGCAGTACGCGAGCACGGAAACCATCGGTGCATACATCGGCACGCTGACGATTGCCGCAGGTGCAACCGAGCTCGCCGTCTCGAGCCACGACGCCGTGCCCCGGATCGCAGTCGTCGTTGACGCGAACGCGATGTCCAAGACGGAGTCAATGGCCAAAGCTGCCGAGACAGCTGCAAAGGTCGCAAGAAACCCGCCGTTCAAAACGGCGAGAACGCCCATCGCCGAAGTCCTGCAAGCCCGGCGACGAGCATCCGACTTGATGTCCACGTTGCCCATCTCAGAAGGGGTTGCGCTGCATCACGACGGGGTAAGTCAGCGAGAAGCCCGGCGCCCGCCACTAATGCGCCGGCGAGTGGCCCAAGACGACAGCAGCGAAGACGTAGACCAGAGAGGCGATAGAGACTTCGACCCCTGGCTTGAGCCGAATACTTTCCCGCTCGGCGGCGACCGCAGGACTCCCATGACTAGTACGGCGATCGGCTGCCCGAGCCCATAACCAAGGGCTGCAAACGTCAGGCACATCGCGATAGTTGCCGCGATTAGAAGCCCGATCCACCCAAGTAGCAGCCGGTCCCGGTTGAAGGTCAGGGAATAGCGGCGGGTGAGTTTGAGGGAATAAATGTTAAGCAGAGTTTTCACAAGCTCTTGAAATCTCCCCCAGAAGGGGTATACGCTCGCCGTGCCGTCAGTTCCCGACCGGAGGAGACCCCGGTGCAAATCCGTATTGCAGCAGTCATGGCGCTTGGCGCCGTGCGCGGTTCCACAAAAGCCTGGTAAAGCCGGTCACACTCTCCATTTTCCGCAACAAAGTGGGCATCCCTCAAAAGGGTGGATTTCCACAGGAAGTGGAAAACTTGAGCAGGTTGACAACCTTCAGCGCGGGCTGTTGCAGCGAGTCCGCGCTGTCGGCTGAGCCGGTGTCGTCGACAGGACTATCCACAGGGCCTGGCCTCGCGCGCCCTGAAGGGCGCGAAAAGCCCTAGCCGATGATGCCGCGGCGGAAGCCGACGGCGACCGCGTGGGCGCGGGAGCGCGCCTGCAGCTTCGCAAGGAGGTGGCGGACATGGCTCTTGACCGTCTCCTCGGAGAGGAAGAGCCGGACGCCGATCTCGCGATTGACCAGGCCGTCCGAGATCAGTTGGAGGACCTCGATCTCCCGCATCGTGGGCTCCTGCTCCAGCTCGCGGAGCGGCCCCTGGAAGGGGATGACCTCGGCGCCGTTGACCGACCGGCGGCGGGATGCGACTTCTTCGAACCGCCGCGAATGGTTCGCGTAGCGGTCGAGGATCTCTTTGCGTTCAGCAGCGTCCACGCCAGGGGTATCGGCCCGCCCGAGGGCCCCCTTTAGCGGTACGTGGTACCCCAATCCAGGGATTCCGCCCGGGAGATCACGCCCGCCGCCGGTGACCGCCCTCGCCCTCGACAGGGTGGGACTCGCCTGAGCTGTCGTGAGGGAGTGCGCCCGGGTCGGCGTCGGTAGGCGTCTCCGGCGAGGCGGAGACGGCCGCCAGCATGGCCTGGTCCACATTCAACGGGTGATGGCAGGCGGCCAGATGGCCGTTTCCGTAGTCGACGAGCGGCGGCTCGACCTCCCGGCAGATCGAGGACGCATACCGGCACCGGGGATGGAATCTGCAGCCTGACGGCGGGTTGATCGGGGAGGGCACGTCCCCCTCGAGCACGATCCGCTCGCGCTTGGCCGCGAGATCCGGGTCGGGGATCGGCACGGCCGAAAGGAGCGCTTCGGTGTACGGCATGATCGGCCGCTGATAGAGCTCCTCCGCGGGCGAAAGCTCGACGAGCTTTCCGAGATACATCACTGCGATCCGATCGCTCACATGCCGCACGACCCCGAGGTCGTGCGCGATGAAGATGTAGGTCAGCCGGAACTCGTCCTGGAGATCCTCCAGCAGGTTCAGCATCTGGGACTGGATCGAGACGTCGAGCGCGGACACGGGCTCGTCCGCGATGACGAGCTTCGGCCGCAGCGCGAGAGCGCGCGCGATGCCGATCCGCTGCCGCTGCCCGCCCGAGAACTCGTGCGGGAACCGGTTGTAGTGCTCCGGGGACAGGCCGACCGTCTCGAGAAGCTGCTCGACCTGCACCTTCCGCTCCTTCTTGTCCCCGATCTTGTGGATCTTCAGCGGGTCGCCGATGATCGAGCCGACGCGCTTCCGCGGGTTGAGGGACGCGTAGGGATCCTGAAAGACCATCTGCATCTGCCGTCGAAGCGGACGCAGTGCCCCGGCGCCGAGCGACTCGAGATGCTTCCCCTCGAAGAGGATCTCGCCGGCGGTCGGCTCGAGCAGCCGCACGATCGTCCGGCCGAGCGTCGACTTTCCGCACCCGGACTCTCCCACGAGGCCGAGGGTCTCCCCCTCGCGCACCGCGAACGAGACGTCGTCGACTGCGTGGACTCTCGCGACCTCTCGCTGGAGCAGCCCCTTCCGGATCGGGAAATACTTTCGGACGTGCCGGATCTCGATCAGCGGCGTCTCAGCGCTCACGCCGCCTCCGTCTCCCCACCCGAGATCGTCGTTCCGCGCACCGACCGCTTGTACTCGACTTCGAGCCAGCAGCGGTCGAGATGACCCGGGTCCTCGACGCGACTCTCGAGCGCCGGCTCCTCCACGCACTTCTCGAACGCGTGCGGGCAACGTGGACGGAACTTGCAGCCCGGCGGCGGATTGATGAGTGACGGCGGCGACCCTTCGATCGTGTGAAGGCGCTTGGGACGGGGGCGGTCGAGCCGCGGAATCGAGCCGAGCAGCCCCCACGTGTACGGCATCTGAGGGTCGTAGAACAGCTGGCGTTTCGGCGCGCGCTCGACGACACGCCCTGCATACATGACGATGATCTCGTCCGCGATATCGGCCACCACGCCGAGGTCGTGCGTGATCATGATGACGGCGGAGTTGAAATCGTTCTTCAGCTTCCCGATCAGCTCGATGATCTGCGCCTGAATCGTGACGTCGAGCGCCGTCGTCGGCTCGTCCGCGATCAGCACGGAAGGATTGCACGCGAGCGCCATCGCGATCATCGCTCGCTGCCTCATGCCGCCCGAGAACTGGTGCGGGAAATCGTCGACACGCGACTCGGGGTTCGGGATCCCGACCTGGCGGAGAAGCTCGACCGAACGCTTCTGCGCCGTACGGGTGTCGACCTTCTCGTGCGTCCTGATCGCCTCCGCGATCTGCTCGCCGATCCGATAGACGGGATTGAGCGACGTCATCGGGTCCTGGAAGATCATCCCGATCTCGTTACCTCGGTAGTTCTGCATCTCGGTGTCGGAGAGCTCGAGGAGATCGCGGCCGTCGTAGTTCACCGAGCCGCGGAACTGCGCGTTGATCCCCCGCGTGAGGCCCATGATCGTCATCGCCGTCACGCTCTTGCCGGAGCCGGACTCCCCGACGATGCCGAGCACCTTCCCGCGCTCGAGCTGGAACGACACTCCGTCCACCGCGCGGACTATGCCGTCCTCGGTCGCGAAACTTACGCCCAGGCCGTCAACCTCGAGAAGCGGGGCCATTACGTCGGCCTGATCCGCGGGTCGAGATACGCGTACAGCAGATCGACGATGACGCTGAAGACGACGATGAAGAACGCGCCGTAGAGCGTCACACCCATGATCGGCGGCAAGTCGAAGTCGTTGATCGACTGCGCGGCGTACTGGCCGACACCGTGGAGGTCGAAAACGGTCTCGGTCAGGATCGCGCCGCCGCCGAGCACTGCCGCGAAGTCGAGACCGAACAGCGTGACAATGGGAATCAGCGATGTACGAAGCACGTGCTTGACCATGATCCGGCGCGGCGCGAGCCCCTTCGCCTTCGCCGTGCGCACGTAGTCCTCGTTGACCGTGTCGAGCACGTTGCCGCGCAGCACTCGGCCGTAGAACCCGATGTAGAGCACTGCGAGGACGACCCACGGCAGAATCATGTGGTAGAACCACGAGAACGGATTCGTCAGGAAGGCGACGTAACCGCCGTCCGGAAACCACGTGACGAGGCCGCCCTCGGCGAGGTAGTAGCGCGCGACGATGCCGAGCCAGAACACCGGCATCGAGATGCCGACGAGCGCGAGCACCGTGATGACTCGGTCTGACAGCTTCCCCGCCTTCACGGCGGATATCACCCCCACCAGGATCCCGAAGAAGAGCCAGATCATGCTGGCGCCGATCGTGAGCGAGAACGTCGCGGGGATCCCCTGGATGATCTGATCGGCGACGTTCTGCCCCTTCGTGTACGAGACGAGGTCCCCGCCCAGCATCTTCTGCATCATCACGCCGTACTGGACATAGAAGGGCCGGTCGAACCCCCAGTCGTGCCGGATGTTGATGATGTTTTGCGGGGTCGCGTTCTTGCCCGCGATTCGCTCGGCGGGGTCGCCGCCGGGGATGACGATGAAGATCACGAAGACGATGAACGTCACCGCGATGCAGACGAGGACTGCGCCGATCAGGCGTCTGACGAGGAACGAGAGCATCAGTGCTCGATCTTCACTTTGGCGCGCGGGTCGAGCGCATCCCGCAGGCCGTCGCCGAAGACGTTGAGCGACAGCACGGTGAGCACGATTGCGATCCCTGGTGCGAGCGCGAGCCACGGGCGCGTGACGATGAGCTGCTGTCCGTCGGCGATCATCGTGCCCCATGAGGCGGTCGGGGGCTGCACCCCGGCGCCGAGGAACGAAAGAGCCGACTCGAGGACGATGTTGTTCGCGATGATCAGCGTGAAGAACACGAGCACCGAGCTTGCGATGTTCGGGAGCAACTCGACGAACATGATCCGCCACGGCCGCGCGCCTTGCGCCGTCGAAGCCTCGATGAACTCCTTCTCGCGCAGCGACAGCACCTGCCCGCGCAGAGGCCGGCCCACGTACGGAATCAGCACGTACGAGATGATCAGCGTCGGAATCCAGATGTTCGATCCCTCGAGCTGGATCGGCCCCCAGTGCAGGCCGTTCACCGCGAGAGCTGCGCCGAGCGCGATACCGAGGAGGACGACCGGAAACGCGAAAAAGAGATCGAAGAAGCGCGTGATCACGAAGTCCGTCGATCCTCCGAAGTACCCCGCGAGCAGCGCGAGGACGATCGCGAAGAACGTGCAGATCGCCGACGAGACGATCCCGACGAAGAGCGACGTCCTGCCGCCGTACAGCAGGCGGACGGCAACGTCGCGCCCGATCGCGTCGGCGCCGAGGACGAACCTGCCGCCGGCGGAGAACCACTGGGGGCCGATCGGGATCGCCGAGATGAGCGTGCAGTCCGGTCCCGAGACCACGCAGGGCTTTCCGGTCTTCTTGTCGATATAGCCGCCCGAAGAAACGACCTGCCTGGACTCGCCGTTGACGGTGATCTGCTCGAGGACATGCTGCGCGTTCGGGCCCGTATGCGCGACGTGCTTCGCATAGACAGGCGCCAGCAAGCACGCGATGACGATCACGAAGAAGAGGCACAACGAGCCGAGCGCGACCCAGTTCCTCCGCAGCCGCCGCCACGCCAGATACCACGGGCTGCGGCCGCGGATCTCGCTGCCGCGCTCGGCCGCCGCTAGCTCGGACGCGGTGTCGAGCGTGAACTCCGATTCGGCGCGCTGAGCCACTTCACCTCCGGAACGACAAAGAAGCGTGGAGCCGCCCTTCCGGGCGGCTCCACGGCGGAGCGAGCTACTTCTTGCAGATCAGTGCGAAGTCGAACTGGTAGAGGACATGGTTCACGTAGCAACTGAGATCCATGCCCTCGTTGAAGAAGTCCGTGAACTGCCGGTTGAGGAACGGCGCCCAGGGTGCGTCCTTCATGATCGTGTTGTCGAGGGTCGCCCACTCCGAATTGACGGAATCCGTCAGAGTCGGCTCCTTCTTGAGATCGGCGATCTTGGCATTCACGGTCGGATTGTCGTAGTTCGCGTAGTTGTTGTTGTGCGTCTGCGTGATCCGATCCCCGTTCAGGAGGACGTCCATCCAGTCGAGGGGATGCGGATAGTCCTGGAACCAGTCGGCGAAGCCGATCTGAGCCTTCGTCGCCTGGTTTCCGACCGTCGACCAATAGACACCGGCGTTGATGATCTTCTCCTTCGCCTTCAGACCGATCGAGTTCAGGACATCGGTGAGATACGCCGTCGCCTTCGGATCGTTTCCTCGGTCATGGTTCCACACCGTCACGGAGGCGCCCTTCTGCCCGGAGTCCGCGATCAGCTTCTTCGCCTTCGCGAGGTTGTACGGGTAGAGGTCGTGCTTCTTGTACTGCGGATACGTCGGCGGGAGGATGTTCTCCGTGGGCTGCGCGAGGCCGCCGTAGATGCGCACGAGCGCATCGCGGTTGATCGCGTAGTTGACCGCCTGCCGCACCTTCGGGTTGTCGAACGGCGCGACCCGGTTGTTCATGAAGAAGTAGTAGTTGTTCGCCGGCGTATAGACCTTGATCTGATCCGGGTACTTCTGCTGCGTCGTGGCAAGACGGTCGGTCGGGATCTGGTGGAAGTCGTAGTCGTCCTGGCCCGAGATGACACGCTGCAAGGCAACCGTGTCGTCGCCGACGATGTCGACCGTCATCTTGTCCGGATTCCCGGAGGGCACGTTGCCGTCGAACATTGCCGCGTCGAAGTTCGGATTCCGGACGACGATCGCCTGCTTGTTCGGCTTGTAGCTTTGGATCATGTACGGACCGGTCGACGGCAGCGGGTTCGTCGACGTGTCCTTCGCCGGGGCGTTGGCCGGGACCGGCGCTGCGAACGTTGTCGCAAGGATGTTCGTGAAGTCACCCTGCGGCGCGTTGAGCTTGATCGTGATCACGCCCGTCTTGTCGTTCGTCGTGATGCCGGAGATGTGGCCCGAGTTCGGATTCTTCGAGAACGCGTCCGCGCCCACGATGTTCCCGAAGAATCCCACGCCCGGTGAGTCGACCTTGAAGTCGCGCTCGATCGTCGCGGCAAAGTCGCTCGCCTTGACCGGCGTGCCGTCCGAGTACTTCAGGCCCTTCCGAAGAGTCATCGTGTACGTCTTGCCGCCGTCGGTGACCTTGGGCACGTCCTGCGCGAGGTACGGCACGATCGTCGCGCCGTCGGGGCCGTTCACATGCTTGTAGCCGATGAGCGGCAGGTAGACGTTCCACATGATCTGCCAACCCTCTACCGTGTACGACAGACCCGGGTCGAGATAGTCGGTGCCGGTGTCATAGGCAATTCTGAAATTCGGGAACGTCTTGCCACCCGATGCCGTCGTGCTGCCGCCGCCGGCCGAGCTCGACGTCGTGGACGAACTCTTGCTGCCCCCACCGCAGCCCGCCGCCACGAGAGCAACGCCCACAGCGAGTGCAGCAAGAGGGAAGAGCATCTTCCAGCGGTTCCTGCGCGTCACGTATCTACCTCCCGGTCTTGGTCTACACATACGAAGACCGCCCCACCTGGGCGACGGAGCATTCTCCCTGTTCAGTTCTAGGCAAAGCTAGTTCAACCGGTTCTACCGTCAGAGCCTGATCGCGCCCCGGCGGCGCGCCCGAAGCTCCGGGGGCTCAGGTTCCTCCAGAACCCGGCTCACCCCGTCACGCTGGGTCGCGTGCAGAATCCGCCCGTCGCCGACCCAGAACGCAACGTGGTCGGCCGTCTCGTCTCCGTACGTCACAAGGTCGCCCGGCTCGGGCTCGGCCACCGGTGTCCCGGCACTCTCCTGCTGGTCGGCATCCCTCGGGACGAGCCGTCCGGCTGCCCGGTAGCTCATGTGCACGAGGCCGGAGCAGTCGATGCCCTGGATCGTCATCCCGCCCCAGAGATACGGCGCACCGAGCAATGTCCGCGCGAACTCGAGGGGCGCTGCAGCGCGGGGCTCGAGCCACGCCGGATCCGCTTCTCCGCCCAATGCCGCTTCAGGGAGCCAGCCGGGATAGTCGTAGGCCGTTTGCACCCAGGCCCACCCGTCCCGCCGCTCCTGAACGGCGACCGGCTCGCCGGGCAGCACCTGCGTCACCTGCTCGGCGGTCTCGTCGGGCTGCGCGCGGACCGGCGTCAGCTGGAAAACGAACATATGTTCGCCTATCCTCCCGGCCATGCAGCTGAGGCTAGATGCAGCCGACCGCCTCGTGGAGCTCGTGGAGGAGCGACGAGGCCCGGTGGTCGCGGACGAGGCAGCGCGCCGCCTCTTCGCGCTCCGGCAGGCGCCGGTTGCGCTCGCGCGTGCTCTGCTCGCAGAGGTCGTCGAGGCGGACGCGCGGCTGGCCTGGAACGGCGATGCCGTCGCGCTGGCAGCACCGCTCGGTGCCGGTCTCCTCCTCGAGGAGGCAACCTATGTCGTCGTCGACCTCGAGACGACAGGCCTTCGTCCCGGCTCCTCGCAGATCTGCGAGATCGGCGCGGTGAAGATCGTCGGCTTCGAGATGGTCGACGAGTTCGAGACGCTCGTCGATCCGCGCGAGCCGCTCAGCCCGACGATCACGTCGATCACCGGCATCACGAACCGGCAGCTTCGCGGCGCTCCGCATCCGCCGGTAGCCGTCCGCCGCTTCCTGACCTTCGCAGACGATGCAGTTCTCGCCGCGCACAACGCGCGCTTCGACCTCGCGTTCCTCGACCGCGAGACGGAGCGGCTCACCGGCTCGCGTATTGCAGCGCCTGTGATCGACACCGTCTCGCTCGCGCGGCGTGTGCTTGCAGGTCGCGTACCACGTGCGAGCCTCGCGCAGCTTTCGTACTTCTTCGGGACGTCGGTCACACCGTGCCACCGCGCGTTGCCCGACGCGCAGGCCACGGCTGAAGTGCTGCTTGCGCTCATCGGGCTCGCGCAGGAGCGCGGAGCCCGCACCGTCGCCGACCTCGTCGCATTGTCTGCGACACGCACCCGGCGCGTTTTCGACAAGCGGCACCTCGCGCACGGCGCACCGCCGCGGCCCGGCGTCTACTCGTTCTACGACCGCAACGACCAGCTTCTCTACGTTGGTCGCGCGCGCGATCTGCGAGCCCGGCTCCGCTCGTACTTCCGCAGCGACCGCCAGCGTCCGGCGGTGGAGGCTGCGCTCGGCGCCGTCGAGCGGATCGAGTGGCGGGTCCTCGGCTCGGAGCTCGAGGCCGCGCTCCAGGAGCTGCGGATGATCCGCGAGCTCCGTCCTCCTGCGAACGCGCGCGTGGCTCGTCCCGAGCGCTACGTCTACCTCCGCAAGCGCGGTGACGGTGTGTGCGCGTCGTCTCAGAAGACGCCGATCGGGCCGATCCGTTCGCGGAGACAAGCGCAGCTCGCGGCCCGCGCGTTGACGGTCGAGGAGATCCAACACCCGCATGCGGCATTGCCTCGGCTTCGGAAACGGCTCGTCGAGCTCGCGGACGCTCGGCGCTACGAGGATGCCGCGCGCGTTCGCGACCGCTTGCAGGCGCTCGAGCGCGTGTGCCGCGAGCTCGACAGGCTGCACAGGCTGCGGGCGGTTGAACGATGCGTCGTCGCGCCGGCGGCGGAGCGCGGACATGCGCGCGCGTTCTTCATCGCCGGCGGTCGCGTTGCGGCCGAGCGTCCTCTACCCCCGGGCGGCGGCGCACACCTCGAGATCGAAGCCGGGCTCGCTGCCTGTCGCCGCGCCCGGGAAGCGGAGGAGCACGGCGACCTCGACGAGCTCTTCCTCGTCGGCACGTTCCTTCGCAAGCCCCCGCCGGAGCTGCGGATCGTGCCGCTCGACAAGGAAGCGATCCTGCGCGCCGCTACGTCGGCGGCGGCTCAGCCACCGGCTCCGGCAGCCCGGGGTCGAACACCGGCTCCCGCTCGTGGGGACGAAGCGCGCCTGTTCTGATCTCCTCCGCCCAGTGGCACGCAACGAGCTGGCCGTCGAGCGGCCGGAGCGGCGGCACCTCGTCGCGGCAGCGACTCGGCTGGATGTAAGGGCAGCGGGTGTGGAACCGGCAACCGGCCGGCGGGTTCGCAGGGCTCGGTAGGTCGCCCTGCAAGAGGATCGTCTCGCGCTGACGCTCGACGACGGGATCCGGGATTGGCACCGCCGACAGGAGCGAGATCGTGTAAGGGTGGAGCGGGCTCGCGTAGAGCTCGTCCGCAGGCGACACCTCGACGATCGAGCCGAGGTACATGACGGCGATCCGGTCGGAGATGTGCCGAACGACCGCGAGGTCGTGGGCGATGAAGAGATAGGTCAGCTCGAAGTCGTCCTGGAGCGACTCGAGCAGATTCAGGATCTGCGCCTGGATCGATACGTCGAGCGCCGACACGGGCTCGTCCGCGACGATGAAGTCTGGGTTCACGGCGAGCGCTCGCGCGACGCCGATGCGCTGTCGCTGCCCCCCGGAGAACTCGTGCGGATACCGGCCCATCGCGTCCGGCGGCAGGCCGACGATCTCGAGCAGCTCGCGGACGCGCTTCGTCACGTCGCCGCGCGATCCGAGCGAGTGTGCGCGGAGGGGCTCCCCGATGATGCGGCCGACACTGTGTCGCGGGTTCAGCGACGCAAACGGGTCCTGGAAGACCATCTGCATCCGCCGCCGGAGTGACCGCATGTCCGCTTGCCCGATGTGTGTGATGTCCTTGCCGTCGAAGCGGATCTGCCCGCCGGTCGGCTCGTACAGCCGGAGGACCGCGCGTCCGAGCGTCGACTTCCCGCAGCCGGACTCGCCTACGAGGCCGAGCGTCTCGCCGCGCTCGATCGAGAGCGTCACCCCGTCCACTGCCTTCACGTCGCCGATGTGGCGATCGAGGAAGACCCCACTCTTGATCGGAAACCAGACGCGGACGTCGTCGAGCTCGACGAGCGGCTGCGTCACACCAGGACCTCGCGCAGCCACGCGTCCTCGGGCACCGGGTTGAAACACGCGACGCGGTGGCCCGGTGCGACCTCCACGAGCGTCGGGACCTCCTGCCGCGACTGGTCGACCTCGTACGCGCAGCGCGGCGCAAACGGGCAGGCAGCAGGCGGCCGAAGCATGTCGCGCGGCGCGCCCTCGATCGGGTGCAGCTTGCGGCCGCGCGGCGTGTCGAGGCGCGGCACGCTCTGCAACAGGCCGAGCGTGTACGGATGCCGCGGCGAGCGGAAGACGTCCTCCGCGCTACCGGTCTCCATGATCATCCCGCCGTACATCACGTTCACGCGGTCGCACATGCCGGCGACGACGCCGAGGTCGTGCGTGATCATGAGCAGCGCCGTGTTGCGCTCGGCGACGAGCTTGCGGAGCAGATCGAGGATCTGGGCCTGGATCGTCACGTCGAGCGCGGTGGTCGGCTCGTCCGCAATCAGGACCTTCGGCTCGCAGGCGAGCGCCATTGCGATCATCGCGCGCTGGCGCATCCCGCCGGAGAACTGGTGCGGGTAGTCGCCGGTGCGCCGCTGCGCCTCCGGGATGCCGACCTGGACGAGCAGCTCGACCGCACGCGCCTGCGCCTCCTTCCGCGACATGCCCATGTGCGTCTCGAGCGCCTCGCGGATCTGCCGGCCGATCGTCAGCACCGGATTCAGCGAGGTCATCGGGTCCTGGAAGATCATCGCGATGTCACGACCGCGGATCCTCCGCAGCTCGGCGTCCGAGCGACCGAGGAGGTCACGGCCCTCGAAGATCGCCTGCCCGCTCGTGACGCGTCCGGCCCGCGGGAGAATGCCGAGGATCGCGAGCGAGGTGACGCTCTTGCCGCAGCCGGACTCGCCCACGATGCCGAGCGTCTCGCCGGGGGCGACGTCGAACGAGACGCCGTTGACCGCGTGCACCGTGCCGCGCTCGGGTCCAGAACTGGACGCGCAGGTCGTTCACCGACAACAGGCTCATTTCAGCGTCCCCGCAGCTTGGGGTCGAGCGCCTCCCGGAGCGCGTCGCCGATCAGGTTGAACCCGAGTGCCGACACGATGATCGCGCAGCCGGGAATGACCGCGAGAAACGGTGCGGACTGGAGGTACGAGTTCGCCTCGGTGAGCATTGCGCCCCACTCCGGCCGGGCCGGATTCTGGTCGCCGAGTCCGAGGAAGCTCAGCGCCGCGACTTCGATGATCGCCGTCGCGAGCGCGAGCGTCCCCTGCACGATCACGGGAGAGATCGCATTCGGGACGATGTGCGAGACGAGGATCGTGCGGCCGGGCACGCCGACCGAGCGCGCTGCGAGCACGAAGTCGTTCTCCTTCTGGGCGAGGATCGAGCCGCGCAGGAGCCGCGCGAAGATCGGCACCTGGGTCACCCCGACCGCGATCATGATGTTGAAGAGGCCGGGGCCTAGGAGCGCGACGACGCCGATGGCGAAGAGCAGACCCGGGATCGCGAGGACGATGTCCATCACGCGCATGATCACGTTGTCGACGACGCCTCCGACATAGCCGGCGATGGCGCCGAAGATCATCCCGACGGAGAGACCGACAGCGACAGAGACGACGCCGACGATGAGCGACAGCCGGGCTCCGTAGACGATGCGCGAGAACTCGTCGCGGCCGAGGGTGTCGACACCAAACCAGTGATCGGCGGACGGCCCGGGCGGGATCCCGGCCTTCAGGAGTGTGAGGTCCTGATCGAGCGGCTTGTGCGGCGCGATCCATGGCGCGAAGATCGCGCACATCACGAAAACGCCGACGAGGATGAAGCCGATGATCGCACCCGGGTTGCGGCGCAGCCGGTACCACGCGTCGGACCAGAGCCCGACCGGCTGGCCCTCGAGCGCGATCTCAGTGAGTTCAAGCTCCGCGACGCTCATCGCCGCTCCATCGGAGCTCCGCCGAGTCTACGCTCGCTGCTCACGAGACCCGGATGCGGGGGTTGATGAGCCCGTACGAGAGGTCGACGAGCAGGTTCACCATCACGAACACGACGGCGACCATGAGGATCCCGCCCTGGAGCACCGGATAGTCGCGGTTGAAGATCGCCTCGGACAACCATGTTCCGACCCCCGGCCGCGCGAACACCGTTTCGGTCAGGATCGCGCCTGACAGCAGCAGGCCGGTCTGCAGGCCGATCACTGTCACGACCGGCAGCATCGCGTTACGCAGGATGTGCTGCCCGTTCACCGTTCGTGGCGGAAGCCCCTTCGCGCGCGCCGTCCGCACGTAATCCTCGTTCTGCACATCGAGGACCGAGGCGCGCGTGATGCGCGCGATGATCGCGAGCGGGATCGATCCGAGCGCGATCGCCGGGAGGATCAGGTGCTTGATCACGTCCCAGAGCGTCCCCCACTCCCGCTCGATGATCGCATCGAGAAGATAGAAATTCGTCGGGTGTCTCGTCGTGTCGAGGATGTCGATGCGGCCGACGCTCGGCAGCCATGCGAGCCGCACGGCGAAGATGTACTTGAGGACGAGCGCGAGGAAGAAGATCGGCGTCGAGATGCCGATCAGCGAGACCACGAGGCTACCGTGGTCGAAGACCGTCCCGTATCGCTTCGCGGCGAAGAACCCAAGGGGTATGCCGAAGGTAATCGCGAAGATCAACGCGAACACCGCAAGCTCGATCGTCGACGGGAAGCGGTTCGCGAATTCGCCGATGACCGCGCGATGCGTGGCGATGCTGGTGCCGAGGTCGCCGCTGACCGTCGACTTCAGGTAGTCCCAGTACTGGACCGGCAGCGGCTTGTTGAACCCGTACTTCTCCTGGTAGGCCTGCACGAGCTGCGGCGTCGCGCGCTCGCCGAGCAGTGAGTACGCCGGGCTACCGGGCAGCGCCCGGATCCAGCAGAAGATGAGAATCGAGAGCCCGAGCAGGATCGGGACGAGCAAGAGGAGCCGGCGGACGACGAAACGAAGCATCCGTTGTCGTCGTCCGCCGGCCGACTCGTCTTACTGGCCGCCGAAGCTGACCGGAGCGAAGAGATCCGTCCCGATCGGGCTTGCGATGTAACCCGAGATCGACTTCTGCATGCCGAGCGCGGGAACCGAGTGCGCATACGGGACACCCGGGAGGATGTCGCGCATGATCATCTCGTTCGCCTGCTGGTAGAGCTTGATGCGAACCTCGAGGTTCACTTCCTGCTCTGCCTTGTTCAGGAGCGCGGTCAGCTTGTTGTTGTGGAAGCCGAACTGCGGGCTGTCTCCCTGGAAGAACGTGCCGATGAAGTTGTCCGGATCGCCGTAGTCACCGGACCAGCCGATCATGTTCAGGTTCCCGGCGTCGCCTGCATTGACCTTGGCGACGTAATCCGGCCGCCAGGGCGCGCTGTGGGCGATGACCTTGAAGCCCGACTTCTCGAGGCTCGCGGAGAACGCCTCGAAGTTGCGCTGCGGGTCCGGCATGTACGGGCGAGAGACGCCCGTCGGATACCAGAAGTCGATCGACACCGGCAGGGTCAGGCCCGCCTGCTGGAGCAGCTGCTTCGCCTTGGCCGGGTCGTACGGGTACTTCACGACCCTCGGCGACCAGCCGAACAGCTGCGGCGGCTGGAACTGCGTCGCAACCACGCCGCGCCCGCCGTAGAACGCGTTCACGACCGTCTGCCGGTCGAGACCGTAGGCGATCGCCTTGCGCACGAGCAGGTTGTTCGTCGGCGGCTTCGACAGGTTCATGCCGACGTAGGCGACGTTGAACGACGGCCGGCTCAGCACCTTCAGCGAGGAGCTGTTGTTGACCGTCGGGACGTCCTGCGGCTGGAGCAGGTCCATGCCGTTGATCTCACCGGTCTGCAGCGCCTGCACGCGTGCAGTGTTGTCGGCGATCGGGCGAATGACGATCTGCGCCAGCTTCGCCTTCTTACCCCAGTACTTGGGGTTCCGATTCAGGACGACCTTCTCCTTCACCGTCCATCCACCGAACATGTACGGGCCGGTGCCGGTCGGATGCGAGAACGCATACGACCCCGTCGGCCGGAACGCACCGTTCGAGATCGTGCCCGAATCGGCGTCGTACTGCCTGAGCGCCTTCGGCGACTGCATCGCGAAGGACTGAAGCGCGAGCGACGGAATAAACGGGCCGTTCCGCTTGGCCAGCGTGATGACCGCCGTGTTCGCGTTCTTCACCTTGCAGCTCCGGTAGAGCGGCGCTCCCAGGGACGAGCTCTCGTTGTGCGCGAAACCCGAGAAGATCGCCTGGTAGTAGAACGTCGCACCGGCGTCCTGGAAGGCGCCCTTGAAGTTGTACCACCGGTTGAAGTTGAAGCACACGGCGGCCGCGTTGAACGCGCTGCCGTCGTGGAACTTCACGCCCTTGCGGAGCTTGAACGTCCAGACCTTGCCCGACTTGTCTGCCTTCCACGACGTCGCGAGCATCGGGATGACCGTCGTCGTGCCAGGCTTGAGGCCGACGAGGCCCTCCATGATCTGCGACGTCACCCGGAACGACTCGCCATCGGAGACGATCGCCGGATCGAGGTAGGTGGGGTCGGCCGCGCCGGCGTAGATCAACGCCGACGGCGTGGCAGCGCCGCCTCGGTGCGATGCCATGCCGGCCGCCGGCACCAGGACGACCACACCGACTACCGCTGCGAACAGCAGCAACTTCGAACGAATCCTTTGCACTTTTCCCTCCCGTTAGACCTCCGAGCCTGGGCGGGAGTATGGGCACGAATGGCCGAACGGGCAAGGGGCCGTTTCGGCGGCCCCTAATTCCGTTGGCAGATAGGTGGTCTTTGTTAGGCCGCGACGTGGATGAGATCGCGCAGCGCGCCCAGCCGCGCAAGTGCCTGTCCCTCGAGCTGCCGCACGCGCTCGCGCGTGAGGTCGAGCTCGTGCCCGATCGCCTCGAGCGTCCACGGCTCGCCGTCGAAGCCGAACCGCAGCTCGAGGATGCGTCGCTCGCGCTCTGGAAGCGCGTCGAGTGCGCGCCGCACGCCCTGCCGGCGGAGCGACTCCTCGGCCTCCTCGAACGGATCGGCTGCTTCGCGGTCTGCGAAGAGATCGCCGAGCTCGCCCTCGTCGTCGGCGCCGACCGTCTGGTTCAGCGAGACGGATGCATGTGCGGCACCGAGCGCCTCGTCGACGTGCTGCATCGGAAGACCGGTGGCCTCGGCGAGCTCCTCCTTCGTCGCTTCGCGGCCGAGCTCGACCTCGAGGCGTCGCGCCGCGCGCGACAGCTTCTGCTGGCGCTCGACGACGTGCACGGGAACCCGAATCGTGCGTGCGTGATTTGCAACCGCGCGCTGCACCGACTGGCGGATCCACCAGGTGGCGTAGGTCGAGAACTTGAAGCCGCGGCGCCAGTCGAACTTCTCGACAGCGCGGTTCAGCCCGAGCGTCCCTTCCTGGATCAGGTCGAGGAACGGGACCCCGAGCCCCCGGTATCCCTTGGCGATCGAGACGACGAGACGCAGGTTCGACTCGATCATGCGCCGCTTGGCGGTCGGGTCGCCGCGCTCGATCATCTTCGCGAGGATGACCTCGTCGGCCGCGGTCAGCAGCTTGTGCCGGCCGACGTCCGCGAGGAAGAGCTGCAGGCTGTCGGCGGCGCCGCTCATCGCGGCTGCGGCCTCGGCGGCGGCGAGCTCCGCTTCCTTCTCCTTCTCTTTCTGTTCCTCCGCCGCGGCAGCCGCGGCCGGCGTTGCGATCTCGAGGCCGATCTTCTCGAGCTCGGCCGTGAGCTCCTCGATCTCGTCGTCCGCGAGATCGAGCTCGACCGCGAACGCCTCGAGCTCGGCCGGGTCGAGATAGCCGCGCTCCTGCGCGGTCTCGACCATCGTCCGGGCCTGATCCGTCTCGAGCAACTCGTGCAGCTGGTTCTGCGTCAGGGCTCAGTCAGTCCTTTCGGTCCTGCGTCGTAGACCGTTCGAAAGCCTTCTCACTCTAGGAGGACAATCCTCCGCCTGCCAGGGCCTACCTATCGGGGAAACGTGCGTCGCGCCTCTGTGTATTCCGGATAGCCGGAATTGCGGTGTTGGGCGCGCGCGAACGAGTCCGTCCCTACACATCCTACGACGGCAGGACGACAGCGAAAGTTGCCTCATTAAGTCTTGCGTTTACGAGGCTGCGCCGACCGGGCCGCGGGCTTCTTCGCCGGGCCCCGCGCACGCCTGTCCGCGAGGAGTTCCTGGGCCCGCTCGACCGTGAGCGTCTCGGGATCGTCCCCCTGCCGGAGGCTCGCGTTCGTCTCGCCGTCCGTCACGTACGGGCCGAAGCGGCCCTCCTTCACGACCATCGGCTTGCCGCTCGAGGGGTCAGGGCCGAGCTCCTTGAGCGGCGGCTTCGCCTGCCCTCGCCCGCGCCGCTGCCGGGGCTGCGCGAGGAGCGCCTTCGCATCGTCGATGGAGATCGTCAGGAGCTGCTCCTCGGTCTCGAGCGAGCGCGTCTCCTTCCCCTGCTGCACGTACGGCCCGTAGCGGCCGTTCCGCGCAGTGATCTCCTCACCGTCCTCCCCGATCCCGAGCACGCGCGGGAGCGATAGAAGCCGAAGCGCCTCGTCGAAGGTGACCGTGTCGAGCGACATCGACTGGAAGAGCGACGCGGTGTGCGGCTTGTCCTTCGACCCTTCCTCGACGACCTCGGTGACGTACGGGCCGTAGCGCCCGGTCCGCGCGATGATCGCACGGCCCGTCTCGGGGTGGACGCCGAGATCGCGGTCTCCGGACGGCATTGCGAGGATCTCCTCCGCCTTCTCGGCCGTGAGCTCGTCGGGCACGAGGTCGTCCGGCAGATTGGCGCGCTGGTCGCCCCGCTCGAGATAAGGCCCGTAGCGGCCCACGCGCAGCTGAATGCCGTTGCCGATGTCGAACGAGTTGATCTCGCGCGCGTCGATCGCGCCGAGGTCGGAGACGAGGTCGCGGAGCCCGGGGTCTCCGTCGCCGAAGTAGAAGCGGCGCAGCCATTCGTTGCGGTTCTCCTCTCCCGAGGCGATCCGATCGAGATCGTCTTCCATCGCGGCGGTGAACCCGTAGTCGACGAGCCGCTCGAAATGGCTCGTAAGCAGGTTGATGACCGAGAACGCGAGGAACGACGGCACGAGGGCCGTCCCCTTCTTGAACACGTAACCGCGGTCGAGGATCGTGCCGATGATCGACGCGTACGTCGAGGGTCGGCCGATCCCGAGCTCCTCGAGCGTCCGGACGAGCGTCGCCTCGGTGAAGCGCGCGGGCGGGTTCGTCTCGTGGCCCTGCGGCTCGAGGGTCACGAGCTCGAGCGCGTCACCCTCGTTTACGTTCGGCAGGCGGCGCTCGTCGTCGTCCGAGGACTCATCCGTGTCGCGGCCTTCCTCGTAGGCGGCGAGAAAGCCGCGGAAGGTGATCACCGTGCCCGAGGCACCGAATTCGGCGCGCTCCCCGTTCGTGGAGGTTCCCGCAATACGGAGCGAAACGGTCTGTCCCGCCGCGTCCTTCATCTGCGAGGCGATCGTCCGCATCCAGATGAGCTCGTAGAGCAGATACTCGTCGCGCGTGACCTCCTTCTGGATGTCGCGCGGCAGACGGAACTCGTCGCCGGCAGGCCGAATCGCCTCGTGCGCCTCCTGCGCGTTCTTCACCTTTCGCTCGTACTGTCGCGGCTTCTCCGGCACGTAGTCGGCGCCGTAGAGGTCGGTCGCCTGACTGCGAGCTGCGCCGAGAGCCGATTCCGACAACGTCGTCGAGTCGGTTCGCATGTACGTGATGTAGCCGTTCTCGTAGAGGCGCTGGGCAATGCGCATCGTCGTCTGCGCGGAGTAGCGCAGCTTGCGGCTTGCCTCCTGCTGCAGCGTCGAGGTCATGAACGGCGCGGACGGCCGGCGCGAGTACGGCTTCTGCTCGCGGCGCGAGACGGCGAACGCCACCTGCTGCAGCCGCTCCGCAAGCCCGCGCGCCCCTGCTTCGTCCAACTGCAAGACGTCGGCAGACCGCGGCTTTCCCTCGTTGTCGAAGTCACGTCCTTGCGCAACCCGGTGCCCGTCGACAGAGACGAGGCGGGCCTCGAACGTGCCCTCCTCCGACCGAGCAGCGTCGAACGTCGCGGCGAGGTCCCACCATGCTGCCGCTCGGAACCGTCGCCGCTCCTCCTCGCGCTCGACGACGAGCCGCGTGGCGACCGACTGCACGCGCCCTGCCGAAAGGCCGCGCATGATCTTCTTCCAGAGGACAGGCGACACCTCGTAGCCGTAGAGGCGGTCGAGGATCCGGCGCGTCTCCTGCGCGTCGACGAGCCGCGCGTCGATCGCGCGCGTCTGGTCGAGCGCCCGGTTGATCGCGTCCTTCGTGATCTCGTGGAAGACCATCCGCTTGACCGGAACCTTCGGCTGCAGCACCTCCATCAGGTGCCAGGCGATCGCCTCGCCCTCGCGGTCTTCGTCCGTCGCGAGCAGAAGCTCGTCCGATTCCTTCAGGAGCTTCTTGAGCTCGCTGACCTTCTTCTTCTTGTCCGGATCGACGATGTAGAGGGGCTCGAAGTCATGGTCGACGTCGACGCCGAGTCGGGCCCACTTCTCCTTCTTATATGCCTCCGGGATGTCCGCGGCGCGTTCCGGGAGGTCGCGGATATGGCCGACGCTCGACTCCACGACGAACCCGTCGCCGAGGTAGCCCTTGATCGTCCGGGCCTTGGCCGGCGACTCGACGATGACGAGCCGCCTGTCCTTTTTGTTGTCAGCCACCGGCGGGTCACGATACAGAGGCCCGTCAAACGGTTGAATACGGCCAATGCGGCCGGCGCCCCTCTACACGACGATTGCCGCGATCACGTGGCCGGTGTTACGAGGCCTTTACCGCCTCACCGACCGCGGGGTCGAGAACGTCCCGGCGGAGGGCGGGTTCGTCCTCGCCTGCAACCACCTCTCGAGCTTCGACCCGTGGCCGCTCGGCATGCCGCTCTGGCCGCGCTACTTCCTCCGCTTCATGGCGAAGTCGGAGCTCTACTGGTGGCCGCTCACCTACGTGCTGAACGGCGGCGGCGCCTTTCCCGTGCACCGCGGGCAGGGCGATACGCAGGCGATCGAAACCGCGATCGCGCTCGCGCGAGAAGGCCACGCCGTGACGATGTTCCCGGAGGGAACGCGCCGGAAGAAGGGCCTCGTGAAGCGGTTCGAGGCCCGTCCGCGCTCAGGTGCCGCCCGGATCGCCCTCGAGGCGGGTGTCCCGCTCGTGCCGGCGGCGCTGAAGGGGACGGACAAGCTCCTTCGGCTCGGCAAGCTCAGCGTCGCATACGGGCCGCCGGTCGACATCGACGATCTCCGCAGCGGAGAGCTCACCGAGTCCGCGCGTATCGCGACCGAGCGCCTGATGGCGAAGATCTACGAGCTCGAGGCGTCGCTGTGACCGGAACGCTCCTCGCCGTCGACGGCGATTCCTTCGCCCACCGCGCCTATCACTCGATGCCGAAGTCCGTCCGACTGAACGCAATCGTGGGCTTCACCAACATGATGCTGCGCCTCTGGCAGGCCGAGCGGCCGGACGCCGTCCTCGTCGGCTGGGACACGCTCGAGGTGCCGACCTACCGGCACACAGCATTCGACGCTTATCAGTCGGGCCGCGTCTTCGAGGACTCGATCCTCGAGCAGCTCACACTCCTACCCAAAGTGACCGACGAGCTCGGCTTCCTCACCGCGAAGGGCGCGGGCTACGAGGCGGACGACTTCCTCGCCGCAGCCGCGCGCGACTGGCCGGGGCCTGTGCTCGTCGCGACCTCGGACCGCGACGCGTACCAACTCGCGAGCGACCGGGTCACGATCCTCTCGCCGACGCGCGGCGTCTCCGAGCTCCGCCGGATCGGCCCGGGCGAGGTGCGTGAGATCTACGGCGTCGAGCCCGAGCAGGTGCCGGACCTGATCGCCCTCCGCGGCGATCCGTCCGACAAGCTTCCCGGCGCCCGCGGGATCGGGCCGAAGAAAGCCGCGGAGCTCCTGCACCAGTACGGCTCGCTCGAGGATGCGCTCGCCGCGGGCCGGTTTGCGGCCGAGGCGGAGGACTTGCGGCTCTTCCGTCGAATCGCCCAGATGGACGCCTCTGCCCCCCTTCCTCCCCTCAGACCACTGACTCCCAACTGGGCGGGGGCGTCCTCCTACTTCAGGGACGAGCTCGGGCTGAACGGCGTCGCCGACCGGCTCCGAGGCGCGGCGTGAAATTTCCGCGGGAAGGATGACACTGCAGACGCGGCGCGGGATCATCACGTCCGCGGTGCCCCGCTTGGTCTGCAGCACCCCCTTGGGCGCGCAAATTCCCCACCGAGCCTCTAGCCTCCGCCTCAGTGTCATCCTGGTCTTCACGGACCGGCTCGTGACCGATGGGCTGGTTAGGCTCGGAGTTGGCGGCGGGCTGACCCATAGCCTCGCTGTCGGCCTTCGCGCTCTGACTTGCACGCGATCTGTCGCCCGCCGCCGTCCGAGGAGCGCCGGTGTGACCTGATAGGAGCGTGGCATGACGCCCCCACTGAGGCCTGTCCACTGGCGGCTCCGTCTGTCGTTGGCCACCTCTGTGGAAAGGGGACCGGGAGTGATCGTAATCGGAGTTGATCCGCATAAGCAGACACACACAGCGGCCGCCGTCGAGGTGGACGTCGGTCGCGTGTGTGGTGAGCGGACCGTGATCGCGCGGCAGCGTGGGCACGAGCAGCTGCTCGCCTGGGCGCGCTCCCTCGACGATGAGCGGCTATGGGCGCTCGAGGACTGCCGCCACGTCTCCGGCTCGCTCGAGCGCTTCCTGCTCGGGCGTGGTGAGCGGCTGGTGCGGGTGCCGCCTCACTTGATGGCTGAGGCTCGCCGGGCAGGCCGGGAGCGCGGGAAGTCCGACAGCGTCGATGCGCTCGCGGTTGCGCGCGCCGGCCTGCGCGAGTCGGGGCTGCCTGCCGCGCAGCTGGCCGGGCCCGAGCGGGAGATCCGGCTCTTGCACGACCACCGCGCCGACCTGGTGGGCGAGCGGACACGGATCCAGAATCGGTTGCGCTGGCATCTGCATGACCTTGATCCGGAGCTTGCGATCCCCAAGAGCGGCCTCGACCGCCGGCTCTGGCTCGAGCGGCTGGGCCGCCGGCTCGCCCGCTTCGAGCAGACAGCGCAGGTACGGATCGCCCGTGAGCTGGTCGGTCGTTGCCGCGAGCTCTCACGCCGCGTCGATCAGCTCGAACGCGAACTCGCGATCCTGATCCGCGTCCAGGCGCCCGAACTGCTCGAACTGCCCGGCTGCGGCACGCTCACTGCCGCGCAGTTGCTCGGCCAGATCGCCGGCATAGACCGCTTCGCCAGCGACGCGAAGCTGGCCAAGCACGCAGGTGCCGCACCGCTGCCAGCCTCCTCGGGACAGCGGCAACGCCACCGACTCAACCGCAAAGGCAACCGCCAGCTCAACTGCGCCCTGCACCGGATCGCAGTCACGCAGGCACGAATCCATCCAGCAGCCCGCACCTACCTGGAACGCAAACAGGCCGAAGGCAAAAGCCGCCGCGAAGCGCTCCGCTGCCTCAAACGCCACCTCGCCCGCGTCGTCTTCCGCACCCTGCACACGATCAGAACACGCAACTCCCCATCCCCGAACCCGCCGCACGCGCCACTCACGGCCGTCGGCTTGACATAGGAGCATCGCGTGAACGACTGGCTCGCGAAACAGGCCGACGCCCTCGCCGGGGCGACCGGCATCGACCGGAACGCGTTCGAGCTCTCGCCGGACGAGATCGGGACGCTCCTTCAACTGGCAGGCGACGCTGCGCACGCGAGCGGTACGCGGACGAACGCGCCGCTCCTCTGCTACCTGCTCGGTCGCGCACGGCCCGGCGTCGCCGCGCTGGACGAGTTGGCCGAGATCGTCCGATCGACGTCCTGACGCACCCGGCGCTCGCGCGCCTCCATCCCACCGGCCACCATCCCGAGACGCCCGAGCGCCTCTCCGTTCTCCTTCGCCACTTCAGCGACGCCCGCGAGGGGACGCCGGCCGGGGAGCAGGACGTCCTGCTCTGCCACACCCCCGATCACCTCATGCAGGTGCGTGGCGTCGAGGGGGTTCAGTGGCTCGACTACGACACGGTCGCGACAGAGACGACGTACGAGGCGGCGATGCTTGCCGCGGGCATCGCGTCGCAGGCCGCGCTCGACGGCGCGTTCGCACTCGTGAGGCCGCCCGGCCACCACGCGCTCCGCGAGCGTGCAATGGGCTTTTGCATCTTCAACAACGTGGCGATCGCGGCGCGGGTCGCCCAGCGCGAGCTTGGCCTCGAACGCGTTGCAATCGTCGACTGGGACGTGCACCACGGCAACGGCACAGACGCGATCTTCCGAGAGGACGACTCCGTCCTCTCCGTGTCGCTGCACCAGTGGCCCTTCTATCCCGGGACAGGCGGTCCGGACGACCAGGCCGAGACGACGCTGAACATCCCGCTGCGCGCAGGCTCGGGCGACGCGGAGTACCGGCAGGCGTTCGGCGAGCAGGTCGAGCCTGCGGTGGCGGCCTTCGAGCCCGAGCTCGTGCTGGTCTCCGCGGGCTTCGACGCGCATCACGACGACCCCCTCGCCGAGATGCGGGTGACCGAGGACGGCTTCCGCGAGCTGGCGCAACGGTGCGCAGCAATGGCGCCCCGCGTGGCTGCGGTGCTCGAAGGCGGCTACGAGGTCGAGACGCTGCCCCGGCTCGTCGAAGCCGCGCTCGAGGGCTTCTCGCGTTGACGTGAAAAGACCCCCGTGACCGGGGGCCTTTTCACTGCCGTGTGGTTCCGCCTGGTTCCCTCGCTCGCTCGAGGGAAGGTCTGTGTCCCGATGCTTGATCGACCGGCCCGCCGCACCGCTCGTGACCCCGGGCTGGTGAACGGCATCCCTCACCGTGAGGGATCTGCCGAAGCGTTTACGCCGCGCGGGCGTTCGAGAGCCGCTCGAGCGCTTCGCGCCGCGAGGAGACACCGAGCTTGCGCAGCAAGCTCTTCACGTGCGAACGGACGGTGTGCTCCGAGATGAAGAGCCGCTTGGCGATCTCGTCGGTTCCGAGATGCTCGTCGAGAAGGAGGAGTACCTCGAGCTCGCGTGCCGAGAGCGTTGCCGCAATCGCATCGGGAACGCCCGCATCCAGGTTGCCGTCGCGCACCTGGTCCAGGAGGCGCCGGGCGATCGAGCCCGAGAGCGCGGCCTCGCCGTCCACGACGCCGTCGAGGAACGAGGCGATCTTCTCCGGCGGCTCGGTCTTCAGCAGATAACCCGCCGCTCCCGCCCTGATCGCCGCGAGCAGGTTCTCCTCCGTTCCGGATGCGGTGAGGACGACGACCTCGGTGTCGGGGGCGGCCTCGCGAAGGCGCGGCAAGGCCGTGAGGCCGTCCATGCCGGGCATCGACAGGTCGAGCAGAAGCAGATCTGGCTGCAAACGCGCCACTTCCGTGATCGCCTGGCGGCCGTCCGAGGCGCAGCCCACGACGTCGAAGCCGTGTGCGCGCAGGAGCGAGGACAGCGCCTCCCGCGTCAGCGGGTGGTCGTCGACGATGAGGATCCGGGAGGCCATCTCGTTCCCTCATCGGCAGGAGGGCTTCTGCCGATTAGAGGCAGGTGCGGCGAACCGACGGACGGACCGCGTACCAGAACTGGCTGTGGGGCGAGATTCTCCTCGCCGGGCTCCTGGGCGCGATGCTCGCGCTCTTCCTGAGCTACCCGGTACTCCGCACCTCGTACGACCTCCCCGAGCTTCGGCTCGTGCTCCAGACGACGATGGCGCTCGCGGGCCTGCTCGTCGCCGTTCTCGCCGCAGCCCGGTACGCGACCGAGGGACGGCGTGTCGACCTTCTCCTCGCGACCGGCTTCTTCGTCACGTCGCTCTCGTCGGTGGTCTTCGCGATGGGACCGCGCCTGGCGGGCGACGAGGTTGCCCCGGCCGAAAGCTGGTCGGCGCTCATCGGCGCGATCCTAGGCATGACGCTCATCGCTCTCGCGCCCTTCACGCGTGGACGCTCGAAGTACCGCGACTGGTCGATCCTGAACGCCGTCGGGATGGCGGCGATCATGCTCTTCGTCGCATGGTCGCTTCTGCGCTCAGCGGGAGCAACGCTGCCGAGCCTCGACCCGCCGAACGGGCAGCCGCAGCCGTTCTACCTGACGGGCGCAGTCGCGCTAGAGGCGCTCGTGACGCTCATCGCCGTGGTCGGCTGGGGCGCGCGCTTCGTCCGGCGCGGCGACGACCTGGCGCGCTGGCTTGCACTCGGCTTCACCCTCATGCTCTTCGCCGCGCTGCATCTCGTGTTCCAGCCACGGCTCGCGAGCTCGCTCGTTTCGCAAGGGGACTTCCTGCGGACGGTCGCGTTCGTCGTCTTCCTCGTCGGCGCCTGGCGCGCGATCCAGCACGCAGAGTTCGGGCGCGCCGTCGCCGAGGAGCGCGCGCGCGTTGCACGCGAGATTCACGACGGCCTCGCGCAGTATCTCTTCGCCGTGTTGACGCATGCGTCGATGCTCGAGAACGGAGCGCCTGTCGAGGAAGCCATGCCGCCGTTGAAGCAGGCGGCGGTGCTCGCGCAGCAGGAAGCACGCTTCGCGGTCCTCGCGCTCTCGTCCGCAAGCGGAACGGCACCGTTCGACGCAGCCCTTCGGCGCTACGTCGACGTGCTCACGGCGGACGGCGGCCTCGAGGTCGAGCTGGAGGTGGACTCGACGATTCGGCTCGCGCCTGACGAGCAGATCGAGATCTTCCGCATCGTGCAGGAAGGGCTCGCCAACGTCCGCAAGCACGCGAACGCAACGATGGCCGAGGTCACGATCGGGCTGCGCCCGTACGGCGAGCGGTTCGTGACGATCACCGACGACGGCGACGGCTTCGACGGCGAGGACGAGCCGGCGGGAGGCCAGGGGCTTCGGAACATGCGAGCGCGGTCGGAGTCGATCGAGGCCGGGTTCTCGCTCCGGTCGACGCCCGGCCGCGGGACGGCGCTGGAAGTGGTGTTGAGAACCTAAGAACTAGAGCGAGTCGATCGCGGCGCGAAGGGACGCGCAGCGCCTCACCCGCCCGGCGAGGGTGACCGTGTACGTCGACGGCCCGTACGGCGTCCATGCCGCCTGCATGATGTGACACTCGAGCGGCCTGCCCGGACGGGTGATCCCGTAGGAGCACATGTACTTGCCGGGCGCCGCCTGCACGCAGTCGGGGTTCTTCAGGCGTGCGGACTGATGATGCGCGGCCGCGTACTGGTTTGCGGTCGTGACGAAGCCGCTCCCGAAGTCGGCTGCGCTCGGTGACGGCTCTCGCGTCGTTGCGCCGGCGGGCGCTGCGAGAACGAGCGAGCAGATGACAAACAGGAGGAGGCGCCGCATGACCATCGTGAAACGCGGCTGCCCGCCTTCCGGATGCTCTCGGAGTGCTAAGACTGGGGCCGTGTCAGACCCGATCGACGAGCTCCGCGCGACCGTTGCGGCGACGCCGCCCCCACCCGGCGAGCTCGCCGCCTATCTCAGGAAGGTCCGCGAGCGGGCCTACACGGTCACCGACGGAGACGTGGCGTCCCTCAAGGAGCAGTTCGACGAGGACGTGATCTTCGAGCAGACGGTCGCGGCGGCGATCGGCGAAGGGCTGCGGCGCCTCGATCGCGCGGCCGAGGTGATCGGATGAGGCTTGCCGTCGTCGACACCGGCCACGCATCCGATGAAGCCGCGATGCTCGCGATGATTCGCGAGCGCACGGGAAACGAGCCGCTCGGCGTCGTCAAGACGCTGCTCTACCGTCCCGAGCTCTTCGGGCGGCCTTTCTCCGACGCGCTCGAGACCGCGATGCGCGGCCCTTCCGAGTGGACGCCGGGCGAGCGCGAGCTCTTCGCCGGCTTCACGTCGCTGCTCAATCAATGCCCCTTCTGAACGGGCTCCCACGGCGCGGTCGCGTCGTATGCGCTTGGTGAGGAGGTCTGGCAGGCGGTCGTCGACGATTGGCGCGCGGCTCCTCTTCGGCCGGAGTTGAAGGCAACGCTCGCGTTCCTCGAGGTGCTCACGCTTCGTCCCGACGCGCTCGAACCGGACGATGCCGAGGCCGCCTACGCCGCCGGTGTCTCACGCGAGGCGCTGCGCGACGCGGCGAAGGTGTGCTCCCTCTTCTCGATGATCGTGCGGCTCGCCGACTCACTCGGCTGGGACGTCCCCGCGTGGGACAGGCTGCAGGCGCGTGCGCCGGCGATGCTCGACGGCGGCTACGCGATCTCCGCGATGGGGAAGCGCTAACCCCAGCTCTGCTCGGTCATCGGCCGCAGCGCGGTCTCGAGGATCCGGAAGTGGCGCGGACGCTCGAGCGCGAAGACGACGACCTCTGCGACATCCTCGGCGGTCATCATCCCCGGGAGAACGTCCTCGCTCCGCCCGCGGCCCTCTTCGAGCGCGAAGTCGGTTGCGACGCCGCCCGGGCAGATGTTGGTGCAGCGGATGCCGTGCTCGCGCAGCTCGTGGTCGAGCGCGCGCGTCAACCCGACCTGCCCGAACTTCGATGCGCAGTAGACCGCTTCATACGGCAGCCCGCGCCGGCCGGCCTCCGAGGCAAGGGTGATCACGTCGCCCTCGCGACCGAGCATGTGCGGGAGCGCTGCGCGAATCGCGTAGACGGTTCCCTTCAGATTCACGTCGAGCATCTCGTCGAGGTGCTCCCGCGAGAGCTCGAGAAACGGCCCGTAGGCGCCGACGCCGGCGTTCGCGACGACGATGTCGATGCCGCCGAACCGCTCGGCCGTCTGCGCACAGAGCGCGGTAAGCGCATCGAGATCGCGAACGTCGCACGGGCTCGCGACCGCGTCCGGGAGCCCGAGATCCGAGCCGCGCCGGGAGGCGAGGCCCAGGTTGACGCCCCGCTCGTGCAGCATGCGGGCGACCGCAGCGCCGATTCCGCCGCTTGCGCCGGTGATCACCGCCGTTTTTCCGTTGAGGGTCATGGGGCGACCCTATAGCCTTGACCCCGTGATCGAGTTCCACCTCGACCCCCGCTCCGGCGTCGCCACCTACCTGCAGATCGTCCAGCAGGTGAAGGAGGCGCTCCGCCTCGGGACGATCGCGGTCGGCGACCAGCTGCCGACCGTGCGCGAGGTCGTCGCAGATCTCGCGATCAACCCGAACACGGTCGCGAAGGCGTACCGGGAGCTCGAGCGCGAGGGGCTCGTCGTTGCGCGCCAGGGCCGGGGAACGTTCATCTCGAACACGCTCGCGCGCGGAACGATCCGCCACCACGACGCGCTGCGCGAGAGCCTCGAGCGCTGGCTCGAGGCCGCGCAGAACGCGGGCCTGGACGAGGAGAGCATCCGCGCGCTCATCTCGTCGACGCTCCGCGAGACGCTGGCGCGCCGCGTGGCATGAGTGCGCCGCCGCTCGACGCACGGGCGCTAAGCAAGCGCTTCCGTCGCGAGTGGGGGCTGCGCGACTGCACGCTGACGATCCCGGAGGGCGCCATCGTCGGGCTCGCCGGTCCGAACTCCGCCGGCAAATCGACTCTGCTCGCGCTCGCTGCAGGGCTCCTCGCCCCGAGCGAGGGCTCCGTGGCCGTTCTCGGTCACGACCCGCTTCGCGAGCCGAGCGTTCTCGCGGAGGTCGGCTATGTCGCACAGGGCGCGCCGCTCTACCGCGGGTTCACGGTGGGCGAGATCGTCGAGCTCGGACGGCGCACGAACTCCCGCTGGGACGACGAGCTCGTTTCGCACGCATGTAGCGGCGCCAGCCTGACGGCGAAGGTCGGGGCGCTCTCGGCCGGCGAGCGGGCGCTCCTCGCCCTTGCGCTGGCGCTCGGCAAGCGGCCGCGGATCCTTCTGCTCGACGAGCCCTTCGCCGGCCTCGACCCGCTCGCGGGCCGCGAGTTCCTGAAGCTCCTGATGGACGGCGTCGCGGCGACCTCTGCCACGGTCGTCATCGCCTCTCACGTGATCGCCGACATCGAGCGTGTCTGCGACCACATCGTCCTGCTTGCCGGCGGTGCCGTGCGCCTCGCCGGCAACGTCGAGGAGCTCCTCGACACGCATCGGATCCTCATGGGCCCGCGCCGCCCGTTGGGCACGATCCACGGGGTCAGCGAGATCGTCCGCGAGCGCTACAGCGGCCGGCAGGCGACGCTGCTCGTGAAGAGCGACGGCGTGATCCGCGACCCGTCGTGGACGGTGGAGCACGTCGGGCTCGAGGAGCTGCTCCTTGCCTACATGGCACCGGAGCGCCTGCCGGCGCCCCGGCCTGCCGAAAGGGCTGCGCTGCGATGGCATGGGTGACGTGGCGCCAGCACCGCTCGCAGGTCATCGCGATGGGTGCGCTGCTCGTGGCGCTCGCCGCGGCGATCGTCGGCACTGATCTACCGATTCGCGCGGCGTACCACCGCGACACGCTGTCGGAGTGCCTGCCGCCGACCTCGCGCGCGGGATGCGACATCATCGTGCGACACTTCCTCGGCCAGTTCGACGGCTGGGTCACCGCGCTTCGCGGCCTCGCCGTCCTGCCCGCCCTCGTCGGCGTCTTCATCGGCGCACCACTCCTCGCCCGCGAGCTCGAGCACGGTACGCACCGGTTCGCGTGGACGCAGGGAGTCACGCGCCGGCGCTGGCTTCTCTCGAAGACGACGCTCCTCGCGGCGGCGACCGTTGCGGCCGCGACGCTCGCGAGCGCGCTCGTCATGTGGTGGCGCAGCCCGTTCGACACGCTTGCAGGGAGGATCTCCCCGAGCGGCTTCGACATCGAAGGCGTCGTCGTACCGGCGTACGCCCTTTTCGCATTGGCGGTCGGCGTCCTTGCTGGGCTCCTGTTCCGGCGGACGGTGCCTGCGATGACCGCCACGTTGATCGTGTTCGTCTCGACTCGCCTCGTCGTCCTCGCGTTCCTTCGGCCGCACTTTCTCGAGCCGCTCCACCGAACCGCGGTCGCGTCGGACACGGGACGTCAGGCGGGTGACTGGATTCTCAGCGACACGCTCGTCGATGCCGCGGGGCGGCCGATCACGGCCGGACGCGAGGACCTCGCAGTCCTGCACGCACAGCAGGCGGGGATCGACCCGCACTCCTACCTCGTCAGCGTCGGCTGGAAGCGCGCAATCTCGTATCAGCCCGCCGGCCGCTTCTGGGAGTTCCAGCTGATCGAGGCCGGCCTCTTCACGGCGCTCGCGGTGGCGATCGTGCTCGTCGCAATCTGGCTCATCCGGCGCACGCCGTCGTGAATAGGGCGGAGCTTCTTCGCGCGGCGGCGGCATCCGCGGTCGGCGTGCGTTTTCCGCAGGTCCACCCACGCTGGCGGTTCGTGTTCGTGAACCACGCGCTGACCAACCCGTTTTTCGTGCCGGCGAAGAACGGCTCGTACGACGCAGCAGGGCTGATCAACGCGTCGGTCGAGTGGACAGGCTCGGTGTCGAGCGACGTCGGAGAGATGGTCCGGGCGATGCGGAAGGCGATCGGCCGCGAAGTCGACGGTATCGCGGTCTCGATCATCGACCCGACGGCCTTCGACGCACCGACGGCGCTCGCCCTCTCGAAGGACATCCCGGTCGTCGCCTACAACGCCGACGGCGGGAAGGCGAACAAACGGCTTGCCTACGTCGGGCAGGACAACTACCAGTCCGGCCTCGAGCTCGGTGCGCGCCTCTCGGGGCTCGTGAAGAGCGGCGACGTCTACCTCTTCATCGCCACGCCGCGGCAGCAGAACATCCAGCCGCGAATCGACGGTGCCCTCGATGCGATCCGCGACTCCGGCCGGCCGATCCGCGCTCATGTGGTCGCGAGCGGCGTCGACATCGCGACCGAGCTCAAGCGCATCGAGGCGACGGTGCGCGAGCATCCCGGCCTCCGCGGCCTCTTCGCCGTCGACGCGGGATCGACGGCGGGCGTCGGTGCGGTCATGCGGAAGCACCGGCTGCACGCCCGTGGCGTGAGGGCAGGCGGCTACGACCTCCTACGCGCGACTCTCCGGGCGATCAACGACGGCCACATGGACTTCACGATCGACCAGCAGCCCTACCTGCAGGGCTTCCAGCCCGTGATGGAGCTCTTCCTGCGACCGCTACAGCGGCGGGCTCGTCGTCCCGGCCGACACGAATACCGGGCTGAACTTCGTCACGCGCGCGAATGTCACGCAGTTACCTGACGACGCGGACCCGCTTCGAGGGCAGCTCGCAGCTCGACAAATACCCCATCTCCTGACCTGCGCGGGGGTCTTGAACTATTCCCCTAGGGGAGTAGCGATTGCGCCTGCCTTCGGCCGACGGCGGCCGGCGGGCGACTGGAGGTCCCCCTGGGCGCGCAACGGTGCACGCCCATCCAGAACGGAGGCAACGAGGGTGAAGAAGTTTGCAGGTATGTCGGTGGCGGTCCTCGGCGTAGTCGCCGTGATCGCCGCCATGGCGGTCTCCGGCGCGGCGGCGAGCAGCGCCAAGAAGTCCGCCGGTATTCAGGTGTGCGGCCTCATGCCGGACACGAAGACCTCGGTGCGGTGGGAGCAGTTCGACAAGCCTGCGCTGATCAAGGCATTCAAGGCCGCGCACATCTCCGCGCGCGTCGTCAACGCGCAGGGCGACCCGCAGAAGCAGAAGACGCAGGCCGACCAGTGCATCTCGGACGGCGCGAAGGTCCTCATCATCGCACCGATCGACTCCGGCTCCGCCGCGTCGATCGAGAAGGCCGCGAAGAAGAAGGGCGTCAAGTCGATCGACTACGACCGCCAGGTCGAGGGCGGCTCGGCCGTGCTCTATGCCTCGTTCAACGGCCACACGGTCGGCGTCCTGCAGGGCAAGGCCGTCGCGAACGCGCTGAAGAGCAAGAAGGGCGCGGTCGTCGCCGAGCTGAACGGCGGCCAGGAGGATGCGAACTGCATTCCTATTCAAGGGCGGCTACGACTCGATCCTGAAGCCGCTGTACAAGACCGGCGCGCTCACGGCCGGCCCGGACCAGTTCGTCCCCGGCTGGGATAACCAGAAGGCCGGCACGATCTTCGAGCAGATGCTCATCAAGGACGGGCAACAAGATCGACGGCGTCGCCGCGGCGAACGACGGCATCGCGAACGCAGTGGTCGTCGCGCTCAAGGCGCACAAGCTGGACCCGATCCCGCTGAGCGGGCAGGATGCAACGACGCAGGGCGTGCAGAACATCATCTCGGGCTGGCAGACGATGACGGTGTTCAAGGACGTCCGGAAGCTCGCCTCCGCAGCAGCGAAGGCGGCAGTGGCGATCGTCAAGGGCAAGACCATCCCGACGACGGGCGTCGTGCACACCAAGGGCCGCGGCATCGAGAAGGCCTACCTGATCCCGCCGCAGTCGATCACGAAGGCGAACTACAAGCTGCTGTTCACGTCGGGCTTCCTCAAGAGGGGCGACGTCTGCAACGGCGACTACACGCAGTACTGCAAGTAGAAGCAGGAGTCATGCGACGAAGGCGGCCCAGGGGGTCGCCTTCGTCGTCTCCGTATGAGATAAACGCGGCGTGAGCGACAAACTTCTTCTCGAGCTACGCGGAGTCTTCAAGTCGTTCGGATCGGTGCAGGCACTGACCGACGTCGATCTCGAGGTGCGCGAAGGCGAGGTGATGGCGCTCGTCGGCGACAACGGCGCCGGGAAGTCGACCCTCATCAAGTGCATCGCGGGGATCCACCCGATGGACGAGGGTGAGCTGATCTACGACGGGCAGCACGTCTCGATCTCGAGCCCGAAGGAGGCGGCGAAGCTCGGGATCGAGGTCGTCTACCAGGATCTCGCGCTCTGCGACAACCTCGACGTCGTCCAGAACATGTACCTGGGCCGCGAGGCGAACCGGTGGCAGGTCATGACCGAGTCGCCCATGGAGGCGAAGACGCAGGAGACTCTTGCGAGTCTGCGCGTGACGACGATTCGCTCGATCCGCCAGCCCGTGGCGACGCTCTCCGGCGGTCAGCGGCAGTCGGTCGCAGTTGCGCGTGCCGTCATGTGGAACTCGCGGCTCGTGATCCTCGACGAGCCCACTGCTGCCCTCGGCGTTGCCCAGACCGAGCAGGTGCTCGCGCTCGTGCGGCGGCTTGCGGAGCAGGGCCTGAGCGTCCTCCTCATCTCGCACAACCTTCACGACATCTTCGAGACAGCGCACCGCATCACGGTGCTTCGTCTCGGGCGGAACGCGGGTCTCTTCGACCGCGAACAGGTGTCGCAAGAGGCGGTTGTGCACGCGATCACGGCGGGCCAGCCGACAAAGGTGGCGGGGATCTCCGGCACCGGAGGAACGGCGTGACCGAGGGAACCGGGACGCTCCAGGGCGAGAAGCAGGAGGAGTTCGACCAGCGTTGGACCGGCAAGATCGGCGAGCGCGTTCGCTCCGGAGACCTCGGCAGCTGGCCGGTGCTGATCGCTCTTGCGCTGGTCATCCTCGTCTTCAGCCAGACCGCGCAGAATTTCTGGTCTCCCGCGAACTTCACGAACATCATCACGCAGATGGCCGGCACGTGCCTGATCGCGTACGGCGTCGTCTTCGTGCTCCTGATCGGCGAGATCGATCTTTCGGTTGCGTTCCTCAGCGGCGTCGCAGGCGTCGTCGTCGCCGAGGCGCAGCTCCCGACCGGTCTCAACCTGCCGTGGTACCTGTGCGTGTTCCTCGCTCTCCTCGCAACGACCGCGATCGGCGTCTTTCAGGGCTCGATCATCGCCCTCGTCGGCGTGCCGTCGTTCGTGGTGACGCTCGCCGGCTATGAGATCTGGCAGGGGGTGATCCTGCGCTCGCTCACGCAGGGCGTGATCGTGATCCAGGACAACAAGATCAACGACTTCTCGAACTATCTGTTCGGGACGAGCGCCGGCTGGATCATGGCGACGGTCGTCAGCGTGGCCTACGCGGGTGGCGTCGGCTGGAACGCGTACAACCAGCGTCGACACGGGATCGTGATCCGGAGTCCGTTGATGGTCGTGCTGAAGGTCGTCGCGGTCGTCGCGATCTCGTACGTGACCGTGTGGATCCTCAACAAGGACCGGGGCGTTCCGCTCGGCCTCCTCCTGATGGTCGGCGGCCTGCTCGTCTGGACGTTCGTCACGAAACGGACGACGTTCGGCCGCCACGTCTACGCGGTCGGCGGCAACGCAGAGGCCGCACGGCGTGCCGGCATCAACGTCGCGCGCATCCGCATCCTCGTCTTCGCGATCGCCGGCGGCATGGCCGGCCTCGGCGGCATCGTCCTCGCAGCGCGCCTGAACAGCGTCGACCTGAACGCCGGCGGCGGCACACTGCTGATCGACGCGATCGCAGCGGCGGTCATCGGCGGCACGAGCCTCTTCGGCGGCCGCGGCGAGATCAAAGACGCCCTCATCGGCGCGGCGATGATCTCGACGATCTCGAACGGCATGTTCATCCTCGGCTACACGACGGGGATCATCTTCATCGTCACCGGCGCCGTCCTCCTGCTCGCGGTCACGTTCGACACGGTCGTCCGCCGGCTCCAGGTTCGCTCCGGCCGCTAGCCGTCACACTCTCGTAACGGAGACGTAACGGGGTCTGGCCCCGGACGTGTCCGTACGCGTCAAAACGCCTGCATGCGACGCGCGCCCGGTGCCAGGCCCTGTTACGAGAGCGATACGGAATTAGCGCGGGTACTGCACGCGGATGTAGCGATCCGCGCGCACGTTGTGGAGCGTGACCGTCGTGCCGTTCGGATAGCGGACGACGAGCGAGCGGACGCGCGGCTCGCGGCCCAGCCCGAAGTGCAGGCGCGGATCCTCCGACGAGAGGTAGCTCGAGCCGGCCTGCACCTCGCGCGTCACGCCGTCGGCCGTCACGCGCGTACCCGGTGCGAAGCGGTCGAGCTCGACGCCGAGCCAGTGCCCCGACGGTGACTCGTTCTGCAGCACGAGCGCCGGGCCACCGATGCTGTTCACCGCGAGGTCGACGCGTCCGTCGTTGTCGAAGTCGGCCGCCGCGAGCCCGCGCCCGTTCACGTGTAGCCGCTGCAGGATGCCGGCGTCGACGAGGGAGTCGGAGCGCTGGACGAAGAGCTGCAGGCGCTGCGCGTCCTTCCGGAGCGACGTCATCGGGATCGAGCCGTTCGCGACGACGAGACCGGGGGCGCCCGAGTTCCTGACGTCGATCCAGCTCGCACCCCAGCCGGCGGTCGAGTTCGGCGGCAGCTGCAGGCCGCTCCGGACGAAGCGGTCGGTCGGCGTCTTCTGGAAGGACGCATGCGTCTGCCGCCGCGAGTTCGTCACGAAGAGCGCTCCGTTCTGGGCGGCGATCCCCATCCCGGCGTTCGTGTCGGCGACCCCGTCCGCCGTTGCACGGTCGACGAAGTGGAAGCCGAGCGGCCCGCCCGGCTCGTTGATGTAGAGCCGGTTCGGGTCCTCGTCGTTTGCGACGTAGAGATCCGGCCTTCCGTCCCCGTTCACGTCGGTGAAGAGCGCGCCGAGCGAATGGTCGTACGGCGCGCGATCGAGACCGGCCCGCGCGCCCACCTCTCGGAAGCGCCGGTGACCGAGATTGAGGAACAGCTCGTCGCGCACGCCCAGATGGTTCGTCGGGTAGCCGGCCATCGAGCCCGGGATCGGGCCGTTCTGCTCCGTGTAACCCGCGACGAAGAGGTCAGGCCGACCGTCGCCGTTCACGTCGGTGACCGCCGCGCCGGAGTGCCAGCCGAAGGACACGACACCGTGTGACCGGGCGCCCTCGGCGAACGTGCCGTTGCCGTTGTTCCACAACAGCTCGTCGGACTGGGCGGTCGTGACGAAGAGATCCGTGTGGCCGTCGCCGTCGAGATCCGCCGCAACACAGCCCTCGCCGCGGACAGCCCGGCCGGCGTGAGTGCGCGCGCGTGACGTCCACGAAGTGGCCGTGGTCGTTCCGGAAGAGCGCCGTGCGGCGGCATTCCGCCGTGTGAGGAGTACGCGCCGATGTCGCCCTCGCCGTAGCTCGACACGACGAAGAGATCGAGCCAGCCGTCGTTGTCGTAGTCGAGCCAGCAGAGGCCGCCGCCCATCATCGCCGGCGGGTCGTTCGTCACGCCGTAGCGGAACGCCCCCTCGCGGAAGGGCAGCGTGATGGGCTTGAACCTGTAGCCCCGCACAACCGGCACTGCGGCAAGCGTCGTCGGAACCTTTGTCCGACCGAGCAGCCGCCAGCGTGTCCCGTCCGTCTCGAGCCGGTAGGTGCGCCTGCCGAGCTCCGCCACGGCGACCGGCGGGCCCTGGCCCTCGCCGGCTTCGAGCCAGATCCGCATCGCGTCCTCTGCGCTTGCCGACCGTCCGCCGAGCAGGTCGTACGCGATCAGCTCGGCGTTGTGACGGTCGAGGCGAGTCTGCACGCCCTTCGAGGGAAGGATCGAGATCGGCGGGAGCGAGCCCGCCGGCAGCGCGCGGAACGGTGTCGCATGCGCGGAGCCGTTCATCACGACGACGGCCGCGAATGCCGCGGCGAGCACCGGTACCGCGACGACCGCGACGCGCCTGTCACGGGGCACGGTGACGCTTCGCAGAGCCGCGAGACCGAGGCAGACGATCGAGAGGGTGCCGAGCAGCGCGACCTTTGCGGCGTACTCCGTCGTCGTCGGCGCGATCAGCGCGGAGGCCAGGAGCCCGAGCGTCACCGCGTAGACGACGCGCGCGCGCGGCGAGCGCGGCGCGGTCTTCGGGTCGGTGATCATGAAGAAGAGGAAGACGAGAACCTCGGGCGAGGTGACGAGCACCCACCAGAAGTGGAAGCCCTCGACGGGGCCGAGATGCCAGCGGGCGACCATCGCATGCCCCGCGAGCGCAACGAGGCCGATCCCGACGGCAAACGACGCCCAGAAGCCGAGCGCGACACGCAGGAGCCCGAGCCGTCGAAGGATCGCGAAGCCGCCCGTGACGATCACTGCAAGCGCAACCGCGAGCCACCACGACATCGGCCCCCACCAGAAATCGAGGGGGGTCGCGCGCCCGCGCCCGAGGATGAGGAAGCAGAGGACGAGGCCGATGTTGGACGGGTTGAAGACGTGCTCGCCGCGCCAGCGAATCAGGTACTTCGAGAGCAGCGCGACCGCGGCCGTGCCGACGAAGATCCACCAGCCGCGGAGACTCCACCAGTCGCCGTGCTGCGTGCCCGGCACGCGGAGGACGAAGGCGACCCCGTTCCCCGTCAGCATCGCGCTCGCCGGCCACATGAGCACGTGCTGTGAGCGGAATGCGATCCCGAACTCGAGCAGCGCGCACGTCCCGATCGCGAGCAGAATCTGCGCGATCGACACGTCGAAGTGGAATCCGACCTGCCCGATCACCTGGAGCGACGTGATCGTCGCTGCGAGATGAAGGCGAGGATCCCGGAGCTTCGGGAGCAGCACCGGATAGGGGGTGCCCCGGATCACGACCTCGGCCATCGTCCTCGGCAATCTAGCCCGGTCCCGGGCGAATTACTATCGCACTATGGAACTGGAGCGAGCACGGGCGATCGTCGACCACGTGGTGGCGAATGCGCCCGGCCCGGTATCCGTCTACGTCGCCGACGACCACGGCGAGCTCGTGGCTGCGGCAACGATGGACGGCGCCGCTCCCGATACGAGGCTGAACGCCCAGCGGAAGGCGTACACGGCCGCTCGAAGCGACGCGCCGTCCACGCGGCGCCTCGCGGAGAAGGTCAAAGACGATCCGGTCGAGCGGGCGAGCTTCGATCCGTTCTTCACGTTCTTCCTCGGCGGCGTCGCGGTCTACGACGGCGACCGGTGTATCGGTGCAGTGGGTGTGAGCGGCTTGCCCGGCGAGGTCGACGAGCGGCTCGTGCTCGACGCGATCAGCGCGACGGGCTGACCGCCTTCGACGACATGGCCGACTGGTGGAGCGCCTCGAGTGCGCGCGCCTGACCCATCGCGTCGTCGCGGCCGAGAAGGAGCTCGGCGTCACCGCGGATCGCGTCGCTCAGGTTCTCGAGCTCGAGGCGATACGAGTCCTCTCGCTCGAGCTCGATCCGCTCGACGCCGTCCGCACGGCGCACCTCGATGACCGGGTTGTTGCAGTGCCACGGGTCGTCGAGGAAGAGCGAGCCCTCGCTGCCGATCGCCTCGAGCTCGTCGCGGTTCGAGAGCGCAGTGCCGCAGTCGAAGAGCGCGAGCACGTCGTTCGGGAAGCGCATCGTCGCCGTGAAGACCCAGTCCGTCCCGGTCGGCCCGTACCACGCCTCGCCGAGGACGCGCTCCGGCTCGCCGCCGAGCAGGCGCGAGCCGCTGACGTTGTAACAGCCGACGTCCATGAGGGCACCGCCTTCGACTTCGGTGCGCAGGCGGATGTTGTCCTCGTCAAAGAGCCCGTAGCTGAACGTCGAGCGGATGAGGCGAAGCTCACCCACGGCGCCGTCGGCGACGAGCTCCTTCAACCGCTTCGTCTGCGGGTTGTGGCGGTACATGAAGGCCTCGGTGAGCAAACGCCCGGTCCGGTCGGCCGCGTCGAAGGCGGCGGCGACATCGTCGGGGTGGCGCGAGAGCGGCTTCTCGCAGAGCACGTGCTTGCCTGCCTCGAGCGCGCGGATCGACCACTCGACGTGCATCGTGTTCGGGAGGGAGATGTAGACCGCCTCGATCTCGGGGTCTTCGAGCAGCTCTTCGTAGGACCCGTAGGCGCGCTCGATCCCCCACTCCCTCGCATACTCGTCGGCGCGTTCCGGAGTGCGGCTCGCGACCGCCATGAGCTCGACCTTCGGCGATTCCTTCGCTCCGGGGATCACCTTCCGATTGATGTCCGCAGTCGAGACGATGCCCCACCGAACCGGATCCGCCACGCACCTGTCCTTTCACTCGTTCAACCAGAGCTGCGTACTATCGCGCAATGACGGAGATCGGTGTTGGGATGCTCGGGTACGCGTTCATGGGCAAAGCGCACTCGAACGCGTTCCGGAAAATCGAGTACATGACATGGCCGCCGCCGCTCGTTCCACGGCTGATCGGAATCGCCGGCCGGAACGAGGAAGCCGTGCGGGGCGCGGCAGCGCGCTACGGCTACGACTACGCGACGACCGACTGGCGCGAGCTCGTCACCGACGACCGCATCGGCGTCTTCGACAACGGTGGGCCGAACTCCCTCCATGCAGAGCCGACGATCGCTGCGGCGCAGGCCGGCAAGCACGTCGTGTGCGAGAAGCCGCTCGGCCGCGATTCCGACGAGAGCTTCGAGATCTGGCGCCAGGTTGCGGCGACAGGTGTCAAGCACCTCTGCGCGTTCAACTACCGCTTCGTGCCGGCGGTCCGCCTGGCACGGGAGATGCTCGAAGCGGGGGAGCTGGGCGAGATCCGGCACTTCCGCGGCCGCTATCTGCAGGACTGGGGCGACGACGCGTCGCTCGACACCTGGCGCTTCCATCCCGACGAGGCGGGCTCGGGCGCCCTGGGGGATCTCGGCGCGCATGTCGTCGATCTCGCGCGGTACCTCTGCGGCGAGATCGCGACTGTCAGCGGCTTCGCGAAGACGTTTCTGCCGAATCGCAAGGTCGACGACGCGGTCGAGGCCGCCGTGGAGTTCGACAGCGGGGCGATCGGGACGATCGAGGCGACGCGGCTTGCGTTGGGCCATCGCAATGCCTTCCAGTGGGAGATCAACGGCTCGAAGGGGTCGCTCGTGTTCGACGTGGAGCGCTTGAACGAGCTCCAAGTCTTTCGGGACGACGGCGATCGCGCACGCGGCTTCAAGACCGTCCTCGTCTCCGAGACGAGTCACCCGTGGTGGGAGCACTGGTGGCCGCCGGGACACATCATCGGCTGGGGCGAGACATTCGTGCACGAGCTGCATCACTTCCTCGGAGCGATCGCGAACGGCACCGACGTCGCGCCGTACGGGGCGACATTCGAGGACGGCTACCGAGCGGCTGAGATCTGTGACGCGATCGTGCGAAGCGGTGAGCGCGGCGAGCGCGTCACGATCGAGTACCGGTCTCTCTAGCTCCATCCGCCGCCGTCGTCGCAAATGCGCGCTCGAAGCGCGCAACGAAGGTGTCGACGCCCTCGCGCGCGACGAGAGCAACGGCAGCGCCGCCGAAGCCTCCGCCCGTCATGCGGGCGGCGACGGCGCCGACCGCGTACGCGCGATCAACGATCTCGTCGAGCCTGGGCGTCGAGACCTCGAGATCGTCACGGAGGCTGTCGTGGCTGGCGCGGAAGAGCTCGCCGAGCGCGGCGCGATCGCCGCTCCGGAGTGCCGCAGCAGCTGCACGGACCCGCTCGTTCTCGGTCTCGACGTGGCGCCTACGCTTGGGATGGCCCTGCTCGAGCTCGCGCTTGCGCGTCGCGTAGCCCGTGCTCTCGAGCGTCCGCTTGACACCCGAGTCGATGACCACGATTGCGAGATCCTGCGGCAGGCGAACGTGCTCGTACTCGAGCGTGCCGGTGTCGAGGAGGAGCGCATGCTGCCGCCGGCCGAGGAGCGACGCGGCCTGATCCATGATCCCGGACGGCACCCCCACCGCTCGATGCTCCGCGCGGCGGAGCGCCTGCGCGAGCTCGAGCGGCTCGACCTCGAACTCGGCCACAGCGCAGAGCGCGATACCGACGACGACCTCGAGCGCCGCCGACGACGAGAGTCCTGCGCCGATCGGCAGAGTCGACGTGAGCTCGCCCCGGATGCCACGTGCGGGCCGGCCGAGCTCACCGAGCTCGTGCTCGACGGCGTCGACGTAGCGCCGCCACTCTGGCGGCGCGTCCCGCGACGAGAGGTGCATGTCCGACGCCGGCTCGCAGCGCAGTGTGATCCCCGGCTCGATCGCCACGGGCAGGACGAGGCCTCCGACGAGGTCGGTGTACTCGCCGATGAGGTTGACCCGGCCGGGCGCGAAGAACGTCCGCACGGGCGTATCCTTGCGGCAACGACAAGGAGGTGGCGCCGTGTCGGCTCCACATCTGCCCCACCCGCACGCTCCGCACGCGGACTTCGACCACCATCCGTGGCGAATGCTCCCGGCCGCGCTCGGGGTAATCGTTCTTCTCGCGGTCGTCCTGATCGCCGTCAGCTTCGTGCTCTCGAAGGCGATCACCGGGCACGCGTACTGATCCGGTGAGCCCCGCCGGCCGCGGGGCTCACCCGTTCCTGTGATTACGCCGGCTGTGCCGCTGCGAGATTCCGGCCGAGCACCTCGACCGTCCGGGCGTACTCCTCGCTCGGGCTGAACTCGACCATCTCGGTCCCGCTCGTGACGATCGGGATGTGACCCGGTGGCGCGTAGTACGCGTCACCCGCCTCGTACACCTCGTCGTGATCGGCGTACCGGAACGTCACCTTTCCGGCGACGACGTAGCCCCAGTGATGGCTCTGGCAGCGATCGTCCGGGAGGCCCTTGAAGAACGGGGTCGCATCGGCGTCTTCGCGGAACTCCGAGAACTCGACGAGATACCCGTCGCCGAGCTCCTCCGTGCGCGTCTCGAGGATCCCGAGGTCCTCGACCCGCGAGGCGGTCGCCTTCGACGACTTCGGCATGGCACGCTCCTTTCGGACATTCGATCTAGACACTGTGTCTAAACGAAAGCCGACGCTACCACATCACCGGTCGCGCTGTCTAGACTCTGCGTCTATGTCAGCACGCGCCTATCGCCCGGGCCGCCGGCCGGGCACAACCGCGACGCGCGACCGGATCATCGGCGCCGTGCGGGAGCTCCTTTCCGAAGGGACGTTCCACACCTCGACGGTCGAGGAGATCGCCGAGCGGGCCGGAGTCGCGCGCGCCACCGTCTACCAGCATTTCCGCTCGCGTCTCGACCTCGTCGACGTGATGTGCGAGACCTTCGACGCGAACCCCGCGCTCCTTCAGCTACGGGAGGCCGTCACCGGAGACGACGCGGACAAGGCGCTCGACGAGACCCTCGCCTTGACCGTTCAGTTCTGGTCATCGGAGGACGCGGTTCTCGGTCAGCTGTACGGTGTCGCCGCTTTGGACCCCGCAGCGCGCGATCTCATCGAGCGCCAGCGCGCCGACCGGCGCACGGAGTTCGGCCGGCTCGTCGAGACGCTTCGAGGTGCGGGCCGCCTTCGCAAGCGGCTGACGTCGCAGCGCGCCGTCGCGCTACTCCTCGTCCTGTCGAGCTACGACACCTATCGCGAGCTGCGCGCGACCGGCCTCACGGACAGGCAGGTCACGGCGCATCTGCAGGACGCGGCACGCGACCTCCTCCTCTGACGTTGACCGACGGCTGATCTCTGACTAAAGTCAGAGAATTGAGCGACACGCAGATCGCACAGGTCCGGCGCTTCAACCGCATTGCCGGCGAGCGCATCGGTGCGCTGCAGGGCGATTTCCTCGGTCTGCGGCGGCCGATCGGAGAAGCACGTCTGCTGTGGGAGGTCGGCCTCGACGGCGGCGACGTCCGGGATCTGCGGGCGCGACTCGGGCTCGACTCCGGCTACGCGAGCCGGCTCCTCCGCGCTCTGGAAGACGACGGCCTGGTCACCGTTGAGGTGGGCGCGGGTGACGCGCGCGTCCGCCGCGTTGCGCTCACTGCGCGCGGCCGGCGCGAGTGGCGCGAGCTCGAGTCGCGGTCGGACGAACTCGCTTCATCCGTGCTCGCGCCGCTCAACGACCGACAGCGCGGCCAACTCGTCGATGCGATGGTGACGGTCGAGCGTCTTCTGACCGCTTCGATGATCGCCACCGAGGTCGTGAGCAGTCGGAGCGCCGACGCGCGCTACTGCATCAACGAGTACTTCCTCGAGCTGAATGCGCGCTTCGACACCGGTTTCGACCCGGCCCGCTCCATGCCCGCGGACTCGCTCGATGTGTTCCTCGTCGCACGACTGCGGGGGAGGCCCGTCGGTTGCGGCGGCCTCAAGCTTCAGGTGCGCGCACCCGCGTACCTGAAGCGCATGTGGGTCTCGGCGGAGCTCCGCGGCGTCGGTCTCGGGAGACGGCTGCTCCAGGAGCTAGAGGATCTCGCACGCGTGAACGGCGCGAGAGCCGTACAGCTCGAGACGAACCGCGCACTCGTCGAGGCGATCGCGCTCTATCGCGCCGCGGGATATCGAGAGGTCGAGCCGTTCAACGACGAGCCCTACGCACACCACTGGTTCCAGAAGCGGCTGCCGAAGTGACGAAGCCCCCTTGTGGGGGCTTCGCGGTAGCAGGCCTGTAAGCCGGAAAATATTCATACGAAGCTCGATGGCTCTCCTGAGGCTGCCCGAAGGAGGGTCCGATGGAGAACGAGCTCGCCGATTTCCTGCACTACCGCCAGGTCGAGCGGTGCCTCGCCGAGGTGACCTGCAAGGCTTACGAGCGCGACGTCAAGGCCTGCCTGCGCTTCCTGCAACGGATGGGTTCACGGCCTGGGCGGCGGTGCGCCCGCCCGACCTGCGCCGCTTCCTCGCCGCCGAGGCGCTCGGGAGCCAGGCGCGCACGGTGGCGGCGCTGAAGGTGTTCTTTCGCTTCTGCGTCGAGAACGACTACCTGGAGCGCGACCCGGCGCTCGTGCTGCGCACGCCGAAGAAGCGCGAGGCGCTGCCCGACGTGCTCGACTCGCGCGAGCTGGTCCGCGTGCTGCGCGTGGTCGAGCGCGACGACGTCTGGCAGCGAGCAAATCGCTCTTGCGCAGGCCTGCGTAGGCGAACAGGGCGAGCATGAGTTCGTGGACGAGGGTTGACGCAGAGGGGCAGCAGGTCTGACGTCACGCTGGGGAGCCCCAGAACCACTCGACGAAGGGGCGCCTATCGGTCATGCGCACGGCTGCCGCGGCGCGGTCGAAAACGGCTAGCTCTTCGTCGCTCGAGGTCGCGTCGACGGCCGCGGAGCGGCAGGCGATGCCCGGGTGACCATCATCGAAGGCCGCCTGGCCGATGGGACGGCAGGTCTCGTGCCGCACGGGCCGGCCGTTCGCGTGGCGGGGGTACGTCGCGGGCAGTCTGACCGCCTCGAGCCCTGAGCCGGTCAGGCAGTCGAGCCAGTCGCGCTCGGCGACCTCGACCGCGACCAAGTCGTGCTGTTCGGACTCCTCGAGATCCTCGACCCCGTAGGGGTGCCCGCGGAGCTTGTGCTGAACCTGAAGTCGCGCCATACGTAGGTCGCGGTTGAGATAGAGCACGCCGAAGCGACCGGGCGGATTCCACCGTCCGCCGCGCTGCTTCGAGTAGCTGGTGTCGAGGGGATCCGCCCAGGAGGGCTCGGCGAGCCGGTTGTATGAGCCGCCGCGGCGGATGGCGCGTCCGTAGGCCATCCGCTCAGGCGGCCGAGGCCCAGTCGAAGCTGTCGCGCACGAGGTCCAATAGCTCGCGGTGCCGATCCTCGGTGATCAGCTCGAGCATGGTCTTTCCGCCGTAGGCGTCGGCGGGGCGGCGCGCGGCTCCGGCGAGACGTCCCGGCTTCAGCTTGCGCTCCAGCAGGTCGGTGATGGCGAGCAGCGTCTGAACCTTCTCCTGCCGTTCTGCGGGAACACCTCGTTCGAGCCACTGGTCGACCGCCTGCCGGCGCACGCCAAAGAGCGAGCCGAGCTCCGTCTTCGACAGTTCGAACTCGTCCATCAACCGCCGGAGCGGGTGCTCCCCGTCCGGATGGTTGAGGTAGAAGCGAACGCGACGCAGGAAGCGCCACGCGGCGAGATCATCAACCACGTCCCCCACGCCCACGTCGGCCTGCGCGAGACGCAGGCCGCTCAACCCGATCAGCTGCCGCACGCGGCTGGTGAGCTCGAGCGCGACTGCCTCCTCGAGGGGAAATCGGCCGCTCCACGGGCCGAACGGAGCCTCCGCCGATGCACTCTCAAGCGCCTCGACCGGCGCGCGCCGGGCCGTTCCCTTCACGTCGATGATCGCGAGGTCGCCCTCCTCGGTGCGAACGACGATGTCGGGGCGAGCGTGATGCGCCTCGTCGAGCACGCGAAGTGCGAGCACGCGGAAGCAGCGCACATACTCGCGCGTCGCCTCATCGGAGCCATCCAGGGCCCGTTCGAGCTGGTCGCTTATGGAGGGCAGAAGGGTCCCGCCGTCGAGGTCGTGCAGTGCACGCCGAACCCTCTCGGGATCCGCAGAAAGGAGTGGAGACCGGTACGCCATAAGCCGCGCTCCACAGCGTAGCGCAAGCGAAACGCAAGCGCAAGTTAAACGCAAGGTCGACCTCATTGGAACCGGAAGCCTCCACTGCTACCGTGACGGTTGCGGGGCGGAGCGACGCCGACAAGCCATAGGCGAACCGTCGGGCGCCCGCGCCGAGCGGTTCCAGAGAGACCGCCGAAGGCTGCCTGACTGAAACCACGACGAGTTCCGAGTAACACGCCACAATAGAAAAAGCCCCGTTGCCAGGGCTTTTTCCGTAGCAGGCCTGTAAGCCGGATTCTGTCGTGGGTGACCATCCATCTCTGCAGCTACCCGGTTCCTCGGCGGGCCGCCTCAACGGAACCTGTTCGCCTTGCACCGGACGGGGTTTGGCTAGCCGCCGTGTCGCCACGACGCTGGTGGGCTCTTACCCCACCGTTTCACCCTTACCTGCGACGTCTCCGGAGATGCGTCGCAGGCGGTTTCCTTTCTGTGCCACTTTCCGTCGGCTTTCGCCGCCTCCCTAACAGTTGAACGACACTGCCGAGAGCATCCTGCCCTGCGGTGTCCGGACTTTCCTCGAGCACGCAAGCGCGCCCGCGGTCACCCGGCCTGCACGTTCAATTCTACGCCACTGCCGGCGGCGTCGCCTCTCCCGTGCAGGCGCATCCCGCATTCCGGGCAGGCGACGCGCGGCCCCCTCGTGCAGCACGAACTCGCCGCACACCGGGCACTCGAGCGAAGCTCCGCGCAGCACCGCGAAGAGCTCCTGTTCCAGCGTCCGATGCAAAGACGCGACGCTCATCCGAGCTCCCGGAACACCCCCACGACCTTGCCGAGGATCTGGACGTACTGCGCATAGATCGGCTCGAGCGAGCTGTTCTCGGGCTGCAGCCGGATCCGGCCCTTCTCCTTGTAGAACGTCTTGACGGTCGCGTCCTCAGCGGTCTCGTCGTCGCCTGCCAGCGCGACGACGATCTCGCCGTTGCGCGCATCCTGCGCGCGGCGCACGACGACGATGTCGCCGTCGAGGATCCCGGCCTCGATCATCGAGTCGCCCTTCACGCGGAGCAGGAAGTCGCCGCGCAGCGTCTCGGGCACGGCCAGCTCGTCCTCGACGTTCTGGTCGGCAAGGAGCGGCCCACCGGCCGCGATCTGCCCGAGCAGGGGCAGCTTCGGCATGGCGACCGTGCCTTTGGACTGCACCGTGCCTTTCGACTGCGCAGCCTGCTGCACGCGGCCCGTAAGCTCGAGTGCGCGCGGCTTCGTCGGGTCGCGCTTGAGCAGTCCGGCCCGCTCGAGATTCGCAAGGTGCGCGTGCACCGTGGAGGGCGACGCGAGGCCGACGGCCTCGCCGATCTCCCGGACGGTCGGTGGATAGCCGTGGAGGTCGACGTAGTCGACGAGGAAAGCCCAGATTTCCTGCTGGCGGCCGGTCAGTTCCACGATGCTCTCGCTCCCTGTCGTTGGCTTCGGGGTCGAACGTGTGTTCGCCAAGAGAGTAGAGAGTCCTTCGGACGGCGTCAAGAACGACGACGGGCCGCCTCGACGGGCGACCCGTGATTTGGGGTACTCGCGGGCACCGGCCCTGGGGCTCCCCTCGACGATGGGCACGCGCGATGGTTCAGCCCTCCGCGCCGGCCTCGACCTTGTCCAGGAAAGCAACCACCCGCTGGGTCAGCAACACGGCGGCAGCGGCGTCGTACTGCGGAAGCGAGGTGTCGGCAAACAGATGCTCCGTGCCCGGATAGAGGAACAGCTCTGCCGCGTCGCTCGACTCGACGAGAGCACGGGCGGCCTCGATGTCCTCGAGGAAGAACTCGTCGCCCTCCTTGCCGTGGACCTGCACGGGGACATTGTCGGGCCAGCCCTCGCCGAACTCGGATATCGGAAGGCACGAGTACATGAGCAGGGCACCGCGCGCATCGGTGCGGGTCTGGGCGAGCTGTTGCGCCATCATCACCCCGAACGAGAAACCGGCGTAGACGACATTGGTGCCGAAGGCCTCGGCGGCAGCGAGGCCACGTTCGGCCAGCGCGTCGAACCCCGCCTCGCGCGCGTATGCCATGCCCTCTTCCAGCGTCCCGAACGTCCGCCCGTCGAACAGATCGGGCGTATGCACCGTGTGCCCCGCCTGCCCCAACTGGGCGGCGAACGACCGCACTCCCTCGGTCAGCCCCTGAACGTGGTGGTACAGCACGACTTCGGTCATCGGAAAACCCCCTCGTGATTGATCCATAACTTGGAACGTTCGACGATGTTAGCGTATTCGTGCGATGGCCGCCGCAGGGGTTCCTCCGGATTACGAGCTCGCCGACCGCTTGGCGCTCACCGAGCCGTCTCAGGTGAAAGCGCTCAGTTATCCGCTCCGCAACGCGATCCTGAGCCTGCTCCACGAGCGAGCCGCAACAGTGCAGGAGCTGGCGATAGCACTCGGGAGGCCGAAGAGCACCGTCGCCCACCACGTGAATGTGCTCATGGAGGCCGGTCTCCTGCAGGTCGTGCGGACGCGACGGGTACGGGCGATCGACGAGCGGTTCTACGGCCGAACGGCCCGGATGTTCTATGTGGCAGTCGAGCGCGGCCCAGATAGCGCGCCGCTGCCTCGGGACTTCAACGACTTCGAGGTCGCGGCTCGGGAATCCCTCGGCGCCTACCGTGACGGGAAACTCTGGGGCTTCATCCGGCACGCGCGCATCACCGAGTCGCAGGCGTCCGCGTTCTGGGAGCGGATCGCCGAGTTGGTGGAGGAATTCGACCGGCTCCCACGGTCCGGCGACACGATGTACGGGCTTGCGGTAGGGGTCTACCCCACGGACTATCCGACCCTCCCGACCAATTCCGTGTAGCGTCGCCGGCCGCGAGGAAGCCGACGACACAGTCGAATATCGGAGCTCTCCCGAAGAAAAGGGCCGCTCTGAGGCGACCCTTCTCGATGCGCTGGAGAGGACTTGAACCTCCACGGCCTATGCGGCCACTAGGCCCTCAACCTAGCGCGTCTACCAATTCCGCCACCAGCGCAAGGGCGACGCATTGTAGCCCGTCTTGGTATGACCGGTTCATGCGCTTCTTCCGCCGCCGCGCCGCACCGCCGCCGATCGGCGAGGCCGAGGCGTATGCCCGCCTGCACGGTCACCGTGGCGCGGAGATCCTCCGCGTCGAACCGATGCCGCCGCCCGCACCGAAGCCCGAACGCAAGCAGGTGACCGGGGAGATGGTGCGGCGGGCGTTCGAGCGCCGCCTCGGCTCCCGGGACGACCGCGGCGCTACTTGAGGTAGTGGAAGAGCGCGATGCTGTTGATGAAGAACAGCACGCCGAGAACCACCGTGAAGCGCGTCAGGTTCCGCTCGACGATGTGCGTCCCGCCCTGCGAGGCGGGCGTGAAGCCCATGCCGCCCATGCCCGCGTCGCGGCCGCTGTGCATGAGCACGAGCCCGATGAGCACGAACACGATCAGGACCTGGAGGACGGCGAGAAAGCTGACCAAAGCCCGCGAAGGGTAGCTAGCGGCCCGCGATCTCGATGATCGCGTCGATGAGCTCCGCCGCGATCCGGTCCTTCGTCACGTAGCCGGCGGCCCCAGCCTGGCGGGCCCGGTCGACGTCGGCCCGCGCGTTCGAGCCCGTGAGCATCAGGATCGAGGCGTCCCCATCGGTCTCCCGGATGGCGCGCACGGCCTGGATGCCGTCCATCACGGGCATCGAGATGTCCATCAGCACGACATCGGGGTGGAGCTCGTTCGCAAGCCGCACGGCCTCCGATCCGTCGCCCGCGTGGCCGACGACCGAGATCCGGGCGTCGTCGGCAAGGATCGCCTCGAGCGCCTCGGCGAAGAGACGGTGATCGTCCGCTATCAGCACACGAATAGACGCGATGCCTCCGGCCCTCCGATCTGCACCCGCTGGACCGTACCCCCGTGAAAAGACCGAGCGAAATGTTGCCTTGTTAGGGTCCGGTTGTGAAGGGTGAAGGTGACGCGCGTGAGCGCATACAGAAGCTTCTCGTCACCGGCGACAACCGCCTGAAGCAGGGCGTCGACCCCGAGAAGGCCCGCGCGAGCTGGGAAGAGGCGCTCGCGGTGGCCCGGGAGGCGGGGCTCGAGGAGCGGATCCGGCCGCTCGTCGAGGTCAGGCTCGCCGACTTGCCGCCGCGCCCCTGAGGATCTCCTCGAGCCGTTCGGCCTGACGGCGAACGTCGTGGGCCGAGGCCGCCTCGCGGGCAGCCGCGTTCGGCCGCGGGAGCGCAGCGGCAGCCTCGAGCGCACGTGAGAGCGCGGCGACGTCGAGCGGGTCGACGAGGATCCCCGCCCCGGGCGGCACGAATTCGGGCGGCCCGCCGATCCGGGTTGCGACCACGGAGCGCCCGGTGGCCATCCCCTCGAGAAGCGCCTGCCCGAGCGGCTCGAGGAGGCTCGGCTGGCAGAGGACGTGGGCGTCTGCGAGGAGCATCGGGACTTCGTCGTGCGGCACGCGGCCGACAAGTCGGACACGCGCACGTCCCTCGAGCGCGGGACGGAGCGAGCCGTCTCCCGCAAAGGTCAACGTGCCGTCACGAAGTCGCGCAAAAGCGTCTGCGAGCCGGATGACATTCTTTCGCGCCTCGAGCGCGCCGACACAGAGAAACCGCGGCGGCCCCTCCGGTGGGGGTGCAACCGAGAACCGCTCGAGATCGACGCCGCTCGAGACGACCTCGGTCTTTCCAGCTGCTTCGGGCAGCTTCATCTCGAGCTCGCGCCGGAGGTACTCGGATACACAGACGACCGCGGAGGCGCGACGGACGACGAGTCGCGTCGCCGAACGGATGCCGGGGATCGCATCGATGTTGCGGACATCGCGGCCATGCGCGGTGACGACGAGCGGCGCGCGGGCGGCAAGCGCCGCGACGAGCCCACTCGGAACGAGGAAGTGTGCGTAGACGACGTCGACGTCGTCGGGAGCGCGACGCGCGCGACGCGCGAGCTCGAGATAGCGAAGCTTGCCCCCCGCGCGCGTGTCGAGCACCGCCTTCACGATCTCGTGTCCCCGCCGCGTGAGCTCACGCTCGACCTGTGCGACGAACGTTCCGAGATCAGGCGCGTCAGGCCCGGGATACATCTGCGACACGAGGAGGATCCGCACGGGCGGAGCGTATGCTCACGCGCGGTGGCCGGGGTCGTTCACGTCGAGGGCTTGACGAAGGTGTTCCGCGTGCCCGAGCGCGAGGCTGGGCTCCGCGCGTCCATGAAGAGCCTCGTCAACCGGAAGTGGCGCGACGTGCGGGCCGTCGACGGCATCTCGTTCGAGATCGAGGCCGGCGAGATCGTCGGGTTTCTGGGGCCGAACGGCGCCGGCAAGACCACGACCCTGAAGATGCTGTCCGGCCTGCTCTTCCCAACGTCGGGCGAGATCCGCGTCCTCGACCACGTCCCGTCGAAGCGGGAGCGGGAGTACCTGCGCCGGATGACCCTCGTGATGGGCAACCGCAACCAGCTGCAGTGGGACCTCCCTGCCCTCGACTCCTATGAGCTGAACCGCGCGATCTACCGCCTGCCGCGGGACACGTTCATCCAGACGCGCGACGAGCTGATCGAGCTCCTCGACGTCGGCGACCTCGTGCGCAAGCCGGTGCGCAACCTCTCGCTCGGCGAGCGCATGAAGGTGGAGGTCGTCGGCTCACTCCTGCACCTGCCGCAGGTCCTCTTCCTCGACGAGCCGACGATCGGCCTGGACATTACGATGCAGAAGCGCATCCGGTCGTTCGTCGCCGAGTACAACCGCCGTCACGGGGCCACCGTTCTCCTGACGAGCCATTACATGGCGGACGTCGAAGCGCTGTGCAAGCGCGTGATCGTCATCCACCACGGGCGGATCCTGTTCGACGGCGATCTCTCGACGCTCGGCGACCGCTTCGGCGCGTACAAGACGATCGAGGCCGTGCTCGCCGACGGGGAAAGGATCACGCTGCAGGTGCCTCGCGCCGACACCTCGCGCGCAACTGCAGAGCTCCTCGCCGAGCACGAGGTGCACGACCTCACGGTCGAGGATCCGTCGATCGAGGATGTGATCGAGCAGGTCTTCGCGACGGAGGCTCCCTCGTGAGTACCGCGGAGATCGTCCGCACGCGCGAGTCGTGGTGGCGCGCGACGTGGGACTACTACGCGACGACGATCCGCACGCAAATCCAGTCGCAGTTCCAGTATCGCGCTGCCGTGTACGCGTACATGGCGGCGCTCGTCGTCGAGCCGGTGATCTATCTCGTCGTCTGGACGACGATCGCGAAGTCGCAGGGCGGGAGCGTGCAGGGGATCACCGTGGGCGAGTTCGCCGCCTACTACGTCGTCTGGACGCTCGTCCGCGGCTGGAACGTCGTTTTCACGCCGTTCGGCTGGGAGTGGCGGATCCGCGAGGGCGAGTTCTCGACCGCGCTCCTTCGTCCACAGCACCCGATCCACTTCGAGCTCGCATGGTGGGCCGGCCAGAAGCTCGTGTGGATCGTCTTCTACGCGCCGGTGTTCGTGATCCTCGTGCTCGTCTTCAACCCCGATCTCCATCCGAACGCGCTCGAGCTCGTCGTCTTCTTCTTCGCGATCTGGGGCGCGTACGTCATCCGCACGATCAACAACTTCATCCTCGGGATGATCACGATCTGGACGACGCGTGCCGCGGCGATCTTCGAGCTCTGGTTCCTGAGCGAGCTCCTTCTCTCGGGCCGCCTGCTGCCGCTGCAGCTCATGCCGGACTGGGTGCAGTCGCTCACCTCGTGGTTCCCGTTCAAATGGACGTTCTACTTCCCCATCCAGTGCCTCGCGGGGGGACTCTCGGACGAGGAGCTCCTGCAGGGACTCGGCGTCCAGCTTCTCTGGATCGGCATCTGCGCGCTCACGATGCGCCTCGTCTGGCGTCTTGCCGCACGCCATTACACGGCGGTCGGCAACTGATGCGCACACTCCGTCTCGTCGCGCTCTATCTCCGTCTCGGCGCGCTGAACGAGCTGCAATACCGCGCGAACTTCTTCGTCGCGGTCTTCCAGGCTTGCCTCGCGGTCGCGGTCGGGCTTGCGGTTCTTGCGCTCGTGTACTCGCACACACCGACGCTCAACGGCTGGACGCACTCCGAGCTGATGGTCGTGCTCGGCGTGCAGATCCTGCTCGGCGGCGTCATCCATGCGGTGATCCAGCCGAACATGCAGCAGGTGATGGACGAGGTGCGCGACGGCAAGCTCGATTTCGCCCTGACGAAGCCGGAGGACGCGCAGGTGATCGTCTCGTTCCGCTCGCTGCGCCTCTGGCAGCTGACCGAGGTCATCTCCGGGGCCTGCGTGATCGGCGTCGGCGTGTCGCGCCTCGAAGGCTCGGTCGACGTCGCGCACGCGGTCGCGTTCCTCTTCCTGCTGGTGATCGGCGCCCTCCTCATCTACTGCTTCTGGCTCGTGCTCGCGACGGGTGCGTTCTGGCTCGTGAACACCTGGTTCCTCTCGGAGATGTTCGAGGGCATCTACCAGGTCGGCCGCTGGCCGATCGGGATCTATCCCGGCTGGCTGCGCTACTCGATGTCGTACCTCGTGCCGATCGGGTTCGCGGTCACCGTGCCCGCGCAGGCGGTCACGGACCGGCTCCACTGGCAGACGGCGCTCGCCGCCTTCGCGTTCGCCGCGATTGCCGCGGTGCTCGCGCGCTGGTTCTGGCGCTTCGGGCTCCGGAGGTACTCCGGCGCGTCGGCCTAGGAAACCGACGCGCCGGAGCAGGCGGCTCTAGTGATGGTCGTCGAAAACGCCCCAGAGATCGTTCACGGCCGCGTCGCGGCTCGAGAGCGGAGCGAGGCGCCAGCGCGACTCGATCGTCGCGAGGATCGACGTCGTGTCGTATTGCGTGTGGTCGACCGTGAACGAACGGTCGAGGTCGTCCGAGAGCACGAGCGCCGGGATGCGCGTCCCCGGGCCCCAGATGTCGTGCGGGCCTGCCGTCCCGCCCTGTCCAGGCGGCGACACGTGATCCCACTGGCCGCCGAACTCGTCATAGGTGACGACGATCAGCGTGTCCTTCGCGCACGCGCTCGACTCGAGGCCCTGCAACAGCGAGACGAGATGGTCGCTGCCGTTCGGCTCGCTCGCGTAACCCGGATGCTCGTTCTCCTGCCCGAGCGGCTTCACGAAGCTGACCGCCGGGAGCTCGCAGCGGTGATCGGACGCATCCGTCTTGGCGATGAACTCCGCCTCGTCGCGCAGGTGCGTCCGACCCGGCGTGCCGGGTGCGTAGTTCGCGTAGAAGTTGAACGGTTGGTGGTGGAACTGGAACACCTTGTTTGCGCAGTACGGATACGTCGGCGTCGGAGCCGAGTCCGGATCCGTGCAGGTGCCCGGCGTGTCTCCGTTCGTCCAGCCCGGACCGCCAACGTCGCCGTTCGCGTTCGACCAGCCGCCCGAATACCACGCCCACGAGACGCCGGCCGCGGTCAGCCGGTCGCCGATCGTCGGGTTCGTCTGCGGCGGCAGCGGCGTGATCGGCGGGAACGCCCCCTGCGGGATGTACGCCGGGCGCATCGTGTTCACCGCGTAGTCGCCGCACGCGCGATCGGGAAGCGGCGATGGGCACGCGACCGTGAGCGGCCCACGCCTCACCGGGCCGGTCGGCGTGTAGAGCGGGTATGCCGTCGGCATCCCATTCGAGTCGATGATCGAGTGCAGGACGTCGGCCGGCGGATTCGGGAACGTCGGCGTCGCCGCCGCGATCAGCCACTGGTGGTTCAGGAACGATCCGCCGAACGCGGCCTGGAAGAAGTCGTCCAGGATCGCGTACGAGGGATGGTGGCCCGAGTGCAGGTACTTGTAGATGGGTAGCTGCTTCGTGTCGTAAACGCCCATCGTCGTGCCGGCCGAGTCGCTGCCGCTCATGTAGCGGTTCTGCGCGCCGTGATTCAGCTGGTACTGCTCCTGGTAGAACTCGTGAACGAGGTCCCGGGTGCAGCCTCCGGGCAATCCTTGACCGTTCGGGATCCCGTTCGGATGCGCGAACGCATCCGCGGCACCGGGACAGGTCGTCGCGGTCGCCGGGATGAAGTCGTCGATCGTGAACCACGTGTTGAGGAACGCGCTCGTGAACCCGTGGACGCCGTCGGTGCACGTCGCGGCGAGCGGCGGCGACGTCAGGTTGACGTCGAGCTGCTTCAGGCAGGTGTAGGCGACGCCGTTCTGATCGACCTGGCGCGTCTTCGAGGCGGGGGCGTCGGAACGTCCGTTCACGCCCTCCCAGCCGCCGTACAGATTGTCGAAGCTGTGGTTCTCTTCGTAGACGACGACAATGTGCTTGAAGTGACCTAGCTTCTTGCCGTGGTCGTCGTGGCCGCCTCGGTCACCGCTCGCAGCGGAGGCTGCGAGGGCGCCGACGAGCGCCGCGACGAAGCCGGCGAACAGGATGCGCCGGATTCTCCGCATTGACTTTCTCCTCTCCCCTTCGGGTACGACGGGGGAGTATCGCACTCCTAGGCTCTGGCGCGAAGCTGGTCATACATGCCCCACTCGGCTCGGAGAATCTCGCAGATCTCCCCGATCGTGCAGCAGGCCCGGAGGGCGTCGCGCATCGGCGGCAGGAGGTTCTCGTCTCCCCGAGCCGCGGCGCGGACGGCGGCGACCGCGCGCTCTGCCTCGTCGCTATTTCTCTCAGCGCGCACGCGCGCCGTCCGCTCGAGCTGACGGCGCTCCGCCGCCGGATCGATCGACTGCAGCTCTACGCGCTCCTCCTCGGCCTCCACGAACCGGTTGACGCCGACGATCACCCGTTCGGTGCGTTCGACCTCCTGCTGCCAGAGGAACGCCGACTGATCGATCTCGTCCTGGACGAAGCCGAGCTCGATCGCCTCGACGGCGCCGCCGAGCTCGTCGACGCGCTCGATCAGCTCCAACGCACGCGCCTCGAGCTCGTCCGTCAGCGACTCGATGAACCATGACCCGCCGAGCGGGTCGACGGTGTCGAGCGCGCCACCCTCCGCGGCGATCACCTGCTGCGTGCGAAGCGCGATCCGGGCCGAGCGCTCGGTCGGCAGCGCGAGCGCCTCGTCGAAGCCGTTCGTGTGGAGCGACTGCGTGCCGCCGCAGACAGCCGCAAACGCCTGCAGCGCGACGCGCACGATGTTGTTCTCCGGCTGCTGCGCAGTCAACGTCGACCCGCCCGTCTGGGCGTGAAACCGGAGCGCCTGGGCCTTCGGGTTCGTGACGCCGAAGCGCTCGCGCATGATCCGCGCCCAGAGCCTCCGCGCCGCCCTGAACTTCGCCACCTCAATGAAGAAATCGTTGTGCGCGTTGAAAAAGAACGAGAGCCGGGCGCCGAAGTCGTCGGGCGAGAGACCGGCGTCGACGGCGGCACGGCAGTAGGCGATCCCGTTCGAGAGGGTGAACGCAAGCTCCTGCACCGCGGTCGAGCCCGCCTCGCGAATGTGGTAGCCGGAGATCGAGATGGTGTTCCAGCTCGGGACACGCTCCGCGCAATAGGCGAAGAGATCGGTTGTCAGCCGCATCGACGGCTTCGGCGGGAAGATGTAGTTCCCGCGCGCGACGTACTCCTTGAGGATGTCGTTCTGCACCGTGCCGCGCAGCGCCGTCGAGGGGACACCCTGCGCCTCGGCCACGAGCTCGTAGAGGAGAAGCAGGAGCGACGCCGGCGCGTTGATCGTCATCGACGTCGACACCTCGCCGAGGGGGATCCCGTCGAGCAGCACCTCCATGTCGGCGATCGAGTCGATCGCGACACCGGTGCGACCCACCTCGCCGAGGGCGCGCGGGTCATCCGAGTCGTAGCCGAGCTGCGTCGGCAGATCGAACGCGACCGAAAGCCCGGTCTGGCCGCGTTCGAGCAGATACCGGTAGCGCGCGTTCGACTCCTCCGCTGACGCGAACCCCGCGTACTGCCGAATCGTCCACGGCCGCCCCCGGTACATGTCCGGATAGGGGCCGCGTGTGAAGGGATACTCGCCCGGCTGCTCGCGTTCTCCCGGCGCATCTGCCGCCGTGTAGACCGGCTTGAGATCGATCCCGGACTCGCTCTTCTCGTCCTCCGCGGCGGCCACGCGGGAATCGTACGGGTTAGCTCGTCAGGAGCTCCGTCTCGGCGTCGCGCGTCGCAAGCACGCTGTAGCGGCCGCCCGCGACGATCAGCTCGTCGTGCGTGCCGATCTCGACGACACGGCCGTGGTCGAGGACGACGATCTGGTCTGCATCCCGGACGGTCGAAAGGCGGTGCGCGATCGCGATCGTCGTGCGCCCTTCCGAGAGACGGTCGAGCGCCTCCTGCACGAGTCGCTCCGTCTCCGTGTCGAGTGAGCTCGTCGCCTCGTCGAGGACGAGGATCGGCGGATTGCGGAGCACGGTCCGTGCGATGGCGATCCGCTGCTTCTCGCCGCCGGAGAACCGGTAGCCGCGCTCGCCGACGACGGTGTCGTAGCCTTCGGGGAGCGCGGCGATCACATGATGGATTCGCGCTGCCGCCGCGGCCGCTTCGACCTCCTCGTCAGTCGCGTCGGGCTTCGCGAACCGCAGATTCTCGCGAACGGTCGCGTGGAAGAGATACGTCTCCTGCGAGACGACGCCCACAAGATTCGCAAGGGCCTCGAACGAAAGGTCGCGGATGTCGATCCCGTCGACGGAGACGCTTCCTCGATTGACGTCGTAGAGCCGCGCAGTGAGATAGCCGAGTGTCGTCTTGCCGGAGCCTGTCTCCCCGACGAGTGCGGTGGTCGTCCCGGCGGGCACCGTGAAGGTGACGTCGTCGAGCGTCCACTGCTCGTCGCCGTAGCGGAACCACACATGGTCGAACGCAACGTCGCCGGCGGAGGCCACGCGCCGCGCCTCGGGCTTCTCGACGATGTCGATCGGCTCGTCGAGGTACTCGAAGATGCGGTCGAAGAGCGCGAGCGAGGTCTGGACGTCGAGCCCGACGCCGAGGAGGCCGCCGACCGGGAAGAACAGGCGCGACTGCAAGGTCGTGAACGAGACGAGAGTCCCGATCGAGATCGCATGGCCGCTCGACATCCACCAGCCGCCGAACCAGTACACGGCGGCCGGCATGATCGAGAAGCTCATCTGGATCGTCGCCATCACCCAGCGGCCCGCCATGCGCTGACGCACCTCGAGATCCGCGAGCCGCTTCGAGTCTCCTTCGAAGCGATCCGCCAGCTCGTTCGTGCGTCCCATCGTCTTCCCGAGCAGGATGCCGCTGACCGAGAGCGACTCCTGCACGAGACTCGAGATGTCCGCGAGCGTCTCCTGGGTCGTCTTCGCGATCTCGCGCCGCTCGTTGCCGACGCGCCGGGTGAGCAGGACGAAGATCGGGATGAGCGCGAACGCGAAGAGCGCAAGCTCCCATGAGAGCGCGAGCATCGCGATCATCGTCGCGATGACCGTGGTGACGTTCGAGGCGATGGACGTCGCCGTGCTCGTGACGACGCCCTGCACGCCGCCGATGTCGTTCGAGATGCGCGACTGCACCTCGCCGGTGCGCGTACGCGTGAAGAACGCGAGCGAGAGACGCTGCAGGTGGCGGAAGACTGCCGCCCGCAGATCGTGCATCACGCTCTGGCCCACCTGGTTCGAGAGGAGTGTCTGCACGACGCCGATCACGCCGCTCGCGATGGCGATGAGGATCATCCCGCCGGCGAGGAGCGAGAGGAGCCGCATGTCCTGCTCGGGGATCGCGGTATTGAGGATCTCCTTCAGCAGGAACGCGGGGATGACGCCGAGCGCCGCCGAGAAGACGATGAGGCCGAGGACGGCGGAGAGCCGGCCGCGGTAGGGCCGGAAGAGCCCCGCGACGCGACGCAGGTTGGCGCGGCGGACGGCGGGGTCCGCCGGGCGCTCCGGCGGATCCTCGAGCTGCATCTGCCAACGGCGACCCGGCATAGGAGCAGGGTACGCCGCACCACGCATGCCAGGTCGCCGCGCGCAGGATCGGGCTCGCGCACGCCGTAGCCAACGTGGACGATGCGTGCGTTCTTCGTCGTCCTGCTCGTGTGCGTCCTGGAAGGCGCGGCGCTCGGCGTGCTCCTCGCCGGCCGGGCGGCGCCGCCCGACGCGCTGGCCGCGGTCGAGGCGCGACTGGCTCCGGCTCACTCTGCGCCACCACGGACACTCACGCTCGTCGCCGGCGGCGACGTCTCTCTCGCGGGCGAACCGCGGAGCGCGCTCTTTGCAGGCACGAGTGTGTACCTGCGCCACGCAGACCTCGCCGTCGCGAATCTCGAGGGGACGCTTGCGAGCGGTGGCGCAGCGCGGTGCGCCGCGAGCGCGAAGCACGGGTGTTTCGTCTTTCGCGCGTCTCCTCGCTGGGCCCGAACGCTGAGAGCGGCGGGCTTCACGGCGTTCAGCGTCGCCAATAACCACGCACTCGACTTCGGGAGCGAAGCGCAGACGGAGACGCTAACAGCTCTGAAGTCGGCGGGAATTGCCGCAAGCGGCTTACCCGGCCAGATCGCGTACGTGCGCGCCTCCGGCATCAGGGTCGCCTTCATCGGCGCGGCGCCCTACAGATGGGCTCAGAGCTTGCTCGACCCGGAAGGGGCTCAAGCGCTCGTCCGCACTGCCGCACGACGCGCGAACCTGGTTCTCGTCTACGTGCACGCAGGCGCAGAGGGTGCAGGTGCAGCACATGTCTCGGGGGCGGACGAGACCTACCGAGGCGAGCCTCGCGGGAACGTGCGGGTATTCGCGCGCGCGATGATCGCCGCCGGTGCGGATCTCGTCTTCGCCTCCGGGCCGCACGTTCTGCGCGGCATGGAGTGGTACCGGCATCGGCTGATCGCGTACAGCCTGGGTAACCTCGCGACGAGCCACACGCTGTCGACCGCCGGCGCGCTCGGTCAGAGCGCGATGCTCCGATTGACGCTCGACGCACGCGGCCGTTTCGTCTCGGGGTCGCTCGTCCCGCTGCAGCTCGACGCCTGGGGCGTGCCCTCCCTCGACTCCTCCCGCAGGGGCCTCGCCGCGATCCGCAGGCTCTCGACCTCGGACTTCGGCGCCGGCGCCCCGAGGATCGACGCAACCGGGGCGATCGCCGCGCCCTGACGCACGAGCGCCGTAGCAATACTGCGGCCATGGCCGTCACCGTCCGCCTCTTCGCCGGGCTGCGCGAGCGCGCGGGCGTCTCGCGTATGGAGATCGACGGGGTCGAGCGCGTGAGCGACGTCTGGGCCAAGCTCGATCTCGGCGAGGAGCCCGGCGGGCTCCTCTACGCGCTGAACCGGGCGTACGTCGAGCGCGACGCGGCGCGTTCGCGACGGCGACGAGATCGCGCTGATTCCGCCGGTCTCCGGCGGCGCCTTCCGCATCGTCGACGGGCCGCTCGACATCGCTGCGGCGATCGGCGAGGCGGAGAGCCACGATGCGGGCGCAGTCGCGTCGTTCGTCGGCACCGTGCGGCGCCGTTCACGCGACCGAGACGTGCTGTATCTGGAGTACGAGGCGTTCGAGGAGATGGCGGAGCCGATGCTCGTCCGCCTCGGAGACGAGCTCACGTCGAAGCACCGCCTGTCGAAGGTCGCGATCCATCACCGCGTCGGCCGCGTGGAGATCGGAGAGGCCGAGTGTCGTCATCGCCGTCTCGGCGCCGCATCGCGCGGCCGCGCTCGACGCCTGCCGCGAGGCGATCGACACGTTGAAGGAGACGATCCCGCTCTGGAAGAAGGAGTTCTACGCCGGCGGCGAGGAATGGATCGGGAGAGGCTCCTGATGGACGACTTCCGCGACGGCCGGCCGATCCATCCGCACCGGCGGCGCTGCGCCGAACGCTCGAGCGCATCGGCGCGGCTCGCGATCGCGATCGTCGGAGCCGCAGCTCAAGTTCGGCTTCATCTTCGTCAAGTTCTTCGGCTTCTTCTTCTCTGTCGCGGCGTACTCGCTCTTCTTCCACAGCTGGACGTTCGCGCTCGGCTTCATGCTCATGATCTTCGTCCACGAGCTCGGGCACATCGTCGAGGCGCGGCGGCAGGGCCTGAAGGTGTCGTGGCCGACGTTCATCCCGTTCTTCGGCGCCTACGTGACGATCGAGCGCGCAGGACTGACGCCGTGGAAGAACGCGCTCATCTCGCTTGCCGGGCCGCTCTTCGGCGGCGCCGCTGCAGCGGTCGTGTGGGCGATCTCGTCGGCGCAGCAGTCGGATCTGCTGCTCGTGCTCGCGAACATCGCCTTCCTGCTGAACGCGTTCAACATGATCCCGATCGGCTTCCTCGACGGCGGGCAGGTCGTCCGCGCGGCGCGCGAGTCGTGGCGCATGCCGGTGATCCGCTTCGAGGGCGCCGTCCCGGTGCAGGCTCTCGCGCCCGACCGGACCCGGGCGGTGACGATCGTCGCGCTCTACCTCGGGCTCGGCGCGCTGCTCGTGATCGGGATGCTCGCGACCCACCCCACCGGTGGCTTGTGAGCACGCCCGATGTCCGCCTGCTCGACATGCCGCACGAGTCGGCCGACGCGCTGCGCGACCACACAACGAGCATCGCCGACGAGTTCTACGAGGGGTTCACCGGCGGTCGAGCGGATCGACCGTCCGGCAGTCACGATGTTCGGCTCGGCGCGCGTGCGCGAGGGCAGTCGTGCCTACGACGCCGCCCGGGCAACGGCGAAGCTCTTCGGCGAGGCAGGCTGGGCCGTGATCACGGGCGGCGGCCCCGGTGTGATGGAGGCGGCGAACCGCGGCTGCCAGGAGGGCGGCGGCCTGAGCGTCGGCTTCAACATCGAGCTGCCGCACGAACAGACGGCGAATCCGTATCTCGACCTCTCGCTTACCTTCCGCCACTTCTACGTCCGGAAGACGATGTTCGTGAAGCCCGCCGAGGGCTTCGTCGTCTTCCCCGGCGGCTTCGGCACAGCCGACGAGCTCTTCGAGTCGCTGACGCTGATCCAGACCGGAAAGGTGCTCCACTTCCCGGTCGTCCTCTTCGACTCGGCCTTCTGGCGGCCGCCCTCGACTGGGTGTACGGCTCGATGCTGACGAACGGCCTCGTGTCGAAGGAGGACATGGAGCTTCTGTCGCTCACCGACTCGCCCGAGCACGCACTGCAGCACGTGCTCGAGTGCTTCGAGCGGCGGTGCGCGGACGTGCCGGCCGAGCCGCGCAAGGCCGACGCCCAATAGACGAGTAGCCTTTCCGTCGGTGGAGCTGCGCGATCTCCCATCGGTCGACGAGCTTGCACGCGGGGTCGACGATCCCCTCGCCGTGAGCGCGGCACGCGTCGTCATCGACCGCGCGCGTGACGAGATCCGCGCAGGCGCCGACCCCGGCGACCTCGGCGCGCGGCTGCGCGAAGAGCTCGACGCGCTTCGCAGGCCGAGTCTCCGACGGGTGCTCAACGCGACGGGCGTCATCGTCCACACGAATCTCGGACGCGCCCCGCTCGCCGATGCCGCCCTCGAGCAGGTCGTCGCGACAGCCCGCGGCTACTCGAATCTCGAGCTCGATCTCCGGGACGGGACGCGCGGCTCGCGGCAGGATCACGTCGCCGCGCTCCTTCGCCGGCTCACCGGGGCCGAGGCTGCGCTCGTCGTGAACAACAATGCGGCCGCAATGCTGCTCGCGCTCGCGGCACTTGCAGAGGGGCGTGAGGTGATCGTCTCGCGTGGGGAGCTGATCGAGATCGGCGACGGCTTTCGCATTCCCGACGTCCTCGCGCGCTCGGGAGCGCGCCTCGTCGAGGTCGGGACGACCAACCGGACGCGCGCAAAGGATTACGACCGCGCCGTGACCGGCGACACCGCGCTGCTGCTTCGCGTCCACCAGTCGAACTTCCGCGTCGTCGGCTTTACGGAGCTCCCGCGCGTCGAGGAGCTAGCTGCAGTCGCGGACCGCCACGGCGTGCCGCTACTCGACGACCTCGGCTCGGGTGTCCTTGACGAGCTGCCCGGCGAGCCGTCGGTGCGCGAGTCGCTCGCCGCCGGGTCCGACATCGTGTGCTTCTCGGGCGACAAGCTGCTCGGCGGCCCCCAGGCGGGGATCGTCGTCGGACAAGGCGAGCTGATCGAGAAGCTGCGGCGCCATCCGCTGCATCGAGCGGTTCGGGCGGACAAGCTCACGCTCGCCGCACTCGAGGGGACGCTCCGGGTCTACCTCGAGGCGCCCGAGCGGATCCCGGTCGTCCGGATGCTCGGCGAGCCGATCGACGTCGTGCGTGCGCGCGCGGAGCGGCTGGCTGCGCTCGTCGGCGGAGCCGTGGAGGAGACGATTGCGCGGGTCGGCGGCGGCGCGCTCCCTCTCGCCGAGCTGCCGAGCTTCGCGTGCGCAGTGGACGAGTCGCTCGCCGCACGGCTCCGCGAGGGCGAGCCGCCCGTCGTCGGGATCGTCCGCGACGGCAGACTTCTGCTCGATTGCCGCACGCTTCGCGACGACGAGATCGACGAGGTCGCCGGCGCAGTGTCGCGATGCCACTGACGGTCGGCACAGCAGGGCACATCGACCACGGCAAGACGACGCTCGTGGAGGCCCTCACCGGGAAGAACACGGACCGGCTTCCGCAGGAGCGAGAGCGCGGCATCTCGATCGACCTCGGGTACGCGCCGCTCGAGCTTCCCGACGGGCGCCGGCTCTCGGTCGTCGATGTCCCCGGGCACGAGCGCTTCGTCCGAACGATGGTCGCGGGTGCGAGCGGGATCGACCTCTTTCTTCTCGTCATCGACGCGAACGAGGGGGCGAGACCGCAGACCCACGAGCACCTCGCGATTCTCCGCCTGCTCGGTATCGAGAACGGCGTCGTTGCGCTTACGAAGATCGACGCCTCCGACGAGGAGACGGTCATGCTCGCTCGCGCCGAGGCGGAGGAGCTCCTGCCCGGTGCGCCGGTCATCGCGGTGAGCGCGCGTACGGGCGAGGGGCTCGACGATCTGCGTGCGGCGCTCGCCGCTGCGGCCGTCGAGCGTGAGCCCGTCGAGGCGCCGACGCGCCTCTACGTCGACCGGGTGTTCTCGCTCCGCGGCATCGGGACGGTCGCGACCGGGACGCTCTGGTCGGGCTCGATCGGCGAAGGCGACGAGCTCCGCGCCGAGCCCGAGGGCCGTGCGGTCCGCGTGCGAAGCGTTCAGGTGCACGATCGCGCCGTCGAGCGCGCAGAAGCCGGGCAGCGCGTGGCGGTCGCCCTTCCGGGCGTCGAGCGGACCGAGCTCCGCCGCGGCGACGCGCTCGTCAGCCCGGGCGCATACGCTGTCGAGCTATCGGCTCGACATCGAGCTCGCAGCGCCCGCGGAGATCCCAGTGCGCGCGAACGTCCATCACGGGACGACCGCCGCGCTCGCGCGCGTCGTCCGCGTCGGCGAGCGCTTCGCGCAGCTGCGCCTCGCCGAGCCGCTCGTTGCTGCGCGCGGCGACCACGTCGTGCTGCGAGCCGACACGACCGTCGGCGGCGGCACCGTCATCGATCCGCAGCCGCCGCGTCACGCGAGCGAGGAGCGCATGGAGCTCGTCGCACGCGGCGAGATTGCGGCGACCGTCTACGAGCCGGTTCGCGCGGAGGAGGTCTCCCGGCTCGGCGCGCTCGACGGCCTCGAGCGCGCGGACGGCTGGGTCTTCGCACGGTCCTGGCTGGACGAGCTTCGCGAGGAGATGGAGGGTCGCCTCGAGCAGGCCGATCCGCTCGATCCCGGGATCGCGCCGCCGCCGGAGCCGTGGGCCGCGGCGGTCGTGCCCCTCCTCGGTTACGAGCGGCGCGGCGCGAAGCTCTACCGCCCCGGCGCCATGGCCGCACTCGGCGCACGCGAGGCTGCCGCGTCTGCCCTCGAAGCGCAGCTCGGGCTCGACCCTGTGAGAGTCGAGGACCCGGCTCTCGCGCGGTTCCTCGAGGAAGAGGGCCGCCTCGTCCGCGTCGGCGACGGCCTGGCCGTCTCGAGGCAGGCGTACGAGGCGGCGCGGGATGCGCTCGTCGACGAATGCGAGACCGCCGGGCGCATCTCGCTCGCGCGCTTCCGCGACCTGCTCGGCGTCGGGCGCAAGACCGCGCAGCTCCTCCTCGAGCGTTTCGACGCGGACGGCATCACGCGGCGTGTCGGCGACGAGCGCGTCCTTCGTCGGCGTGGGACAATCTCCACGTGAACGTGCTTGAGCTGATCGAGCGGTACAACGACGCCTGGAACCGCCAGGATCTCGATGCGATCCACGCCGAGCATCATCCGGAGATCGTCTTCCACAACCACACCGCCGACGAACGCGCCGAAGGCGCGGACGCAGTCCGCGAGCACATCGCCCAGATCTTCCGAAACAACCCGACGCTCCGCTTCTCGACGCGATCGCTGAGCGCCGGCGACGACTTCGCCGTGTGCGAGTGGACGGCGACCGTCGAGCGTGATGGTCGGACGCTCGAGTGGGACGGAGTCGATGTCTTCCCGATCGCCGACGGGCGGATCGCGCGCAAGGACGTCTACTCGGCCTCGCACCGGCCGCGGGAGCGCTGATGGGCAAGGTCTCCGACTCGATCAGCGACAAGCAGGCTGCATGGATCGCAAAGCAGCACGTCTTCTTCGTGGGAACGGCACCACTCGCAGAGGACGGCCACGTCAACATCTCCCCGAAGGGCGACCTCCGCTGGTTCCGCATCCTCGACTCGACGGCGGTCGCGTATCTCGACTTCGTCGGCAGCGGCGCCGAGACGATCGCGCATGCGCGGGAGAACGGCCGCATCGTCGTTATGTTCTGTGCGTTCGACGGGCCGCCGAACATCGTGCGCCTGCACGGCCGTGCGACGGTACTGCCGCCGGACGACGATCTGGCGGCCGTCTTCGATCCCGCCCGAGCACGCGGTCCGCTCGATCATCCGCGTCGACATCGAGCGGGTCGCCGACTCGTGCGGCTACGGCGTGCCGCTCATGCGCTTCGAGGCCAAGCGCACCCAGTACGACGCGTGGGTCGAGAAGAAGGTCCGTGACGGGGTCTCGACGACTACGTCGCCGAGAAGAACACGCTCAGCATCGACGGGCTACCCGCCGTGACCGCCGCCGCCGGGCGTCTCGATCCGGACGACGTCGCCCGCTCGTAGCGCACGCGTCACCTTCGCAGCCTGCTTCTCCCCGTTGACGAGCGTACGCCCGGGCGCCCCGTCGCTTCCGCCCGACGCACCGCGCGGGCCGTGCGCCCGCCGCTCTGCGAGCACCGACAGGCGGCAGTCCTCGAGCACCCGCAGCTCGCGCACGACGCCGTCGCCCCCGCGATGGATGCCTGCACCGCCGGATCCCTCGCGGAGGTGCCAACGCTCGACGCGCAGCGGATACGACAGCTCGAGCGCCTCGACCGGCGTGATCAGCGTGTTCGACATCGCGACGTGAACCGCCGACGGCCCGTCGGCGTCCTCGCACGCACCCTGCCCGCCGCCGATCGTCTCGTAGTAGGTGAAACGGTCGTTCCCGAGGGCGACGTTGTTCATGGTTCCCTGGCCGTTCGCGCGCCCGGCAAGCGCGGAGAAGACGACGTCGACGATGCGTGACGATGTCTCCGTGTTGCCCGCGACGACGGCAGCGGGAGGGCGGGCGTTCACGAGGCAGCCGTCTGGCGCGGTGACTGTGACCGGCGCGAACGCGCCGCCGGACGCAGGAAGATCGGGCTCGGTGAGGCACCGGACGACGAAGTAGCACGCGGACTTCGTCACCGACAGAGGGCAGTTGAGGTTGTATGCGTCCTGGCCCGACGTGCCGTCGAAGTCGATCCGGATCTCGTCACCCTCCACCGTCGCGGTCACCGCGATCGTCAGCTCGCGGTCCACGCCTTCGACCACGTCCTCCGCAGTGAACTCTCCGTCCGGAAGACGCGCGATCGCAGCGCGGACCATCCGCTCGGAGTACGCGTACAGCTCGTCCATGGCGGCGGAGATCCGCTCGCGGCTGCGGCGCTCGCAGAGCTCCGCGATGCGACGCTCGGCGAGACGATGCGCAGCGATCTGTGCACGGAGGTCGCCGCGGCGCTCATCCGGGTTGCGTGCGTTCGCGACGAACAGGCGCACGACCTCATCGGTCAAACGCGTCGGCGGGATGATCAGCCCCTCCTGGTAGAGCTCGCGCGAGAACGCCGGAAGCGATGCGGGCTCCATACCGCCCACGTCCGCATGGTGCGCGCGCGAGACCGCGTAGCCGAGTCTCGTGCGCGAGACGAGAGTCACGTCGGGCAGATGCGTGCCGCCGGTGTAGGGGTCGTTGAGGATGCACGTCTGGCCCTCGTCGAGTCCGAGCTCGATCGCTGCGGCGACTGCGTCGGGCATCGCACCGAGGTGGACGGGGATGTGCTCCGCCTGCGCGACCATGCGGCCGCTCTCGTCGAAGATGGCCGTCGAGCAGTCGCGGCGTTCCTTGATGTTGGCCGAGAAGGCCGAGCGGATGAGCACCGCACCCATCTCCTCTGCGACCGCGCGCAGTGCGCTCCCGAGCACCTGCAGCTCGACGTCCATCATCGTCGTAGGACGAGCGTGCCCTCGTCGTTCGTCTCGCCGCTCCAACCTGCGGGGACCCAGCAGGTGGCGCCGGGGAGCTCGAGGAGCGCCGGCCCTGCGGTCGAGTATGCAGTTGTCGTCTCGAAGGAGATCTCCGGCCCGGGCGTCACCTCTGCGGTGCGAACCGCGACGAGCTCGATCGCGCGGTTCCCGTCCGCATAGCCATACCGATCCTCGTGCGCGCGATGGAATGCACCGGCAAGATCGTCCTGCAGCGGCACCGTCAGCTCGAACGACTGGCCCGCGTACCGCAGATCGGCGTGGCCCTCGCCCGGGAGCTCACCGGCGTCGGCAAGCGGGCGCACATACGAGACGACGCGGTCGCGCCGCTCGTCGCCGGCGACGAGCCCGAGCGCCGACAGGACACCGGCGGCCTGCGGCACGAGCACCGCCTCGACGCCGAGCTCCTCCGCAAGGGCGCACGCATGCAGCGGCCCCGCACCGCCGAAGGCGACGAGCGCGAAGTCGCGCGGGTCGTGTCCCCGCTCGACGGAGACAACCCGGAGGGCGCGGAGCATCTCGGCGTTGACGACGTCGACTACCGCCTCGGGGTCGATGCCCTCGAGCGCGCGGGCCGCCGCGTCGCGGTCGAGGACGAGTCCGCCCGGAAGCTCGGTCGGCAGCCGACCGAGCAGGAGATTCGCGTCGGTGACGGTTGCACCGCCTCCGTTGCCGTAGGACGCCGGCCCGGGGTGCGCGCCGGCCGACTCGGGGCCGACCCGGATCGCTCCGCCTGCGTCCCGGCGCACGAGCGAGCCGCCCCCCGCGCCGACCGTGTGCAGGTCGACCGTCGGAAGACGGATCGGGAAGCCGCCGACCTCGCGCTCGGCGACACGCGCTGCCGCGCCGCCGGGGAGCAGGCAGACATCCGTCGAGGTGCCGCCCATGTCGAAGGCGATCGCGTTCTCGAACCCCGCCCGGCGCGCGAGGAGCCCCGCCCCGACGACCCCGCCCGCAGGACCGGAGACGAGGATCGTCGCCGGGTGTGCCGCCGCCTCGGCAATCGAGGCGACGCCGCCGGACGAGAGCATCACGAGCGGCTCGGGGAGGCCCGCCTCGCGTGCGCCCTCCGCGAGCGCGTGCAGATAGCGCGACGCGACAGGCGCGAGATACGCGTCCGCGACCGTCGTCGACGCGCGTTCATACTCGCGAAACTCCGGTGCGACCTCGTGCGATGCGACGACGTGCGCGTCGGGATACCTGCGGCGCAGCTCCCCGGCGAGTGCGCGCTCATGGGAGGGGTCGCGAAACGAGAAGAGCTGGCAGACGGCGATCGAATCGACCCCGGCCAGATCCGGCAACGAGGAGAGGTCGAGCGGCTCGAGCTCGCCGTCCGGGCCGAGGCGGCCGCGTACGCCGTGACAACGCTCGAGCGGGACGAGCGGCGCAGGATGCTCCTCGCACAACCGGTAGAGGTGCGCCCGTGTCTGGCGGCGGAGATGCAGGAGCTGCTCGAAGCCGTGGTTCGAGACGAATGCAGTACGCGCGCCGCGGCGTTCGAGGAGCGCATTCGTCGCCACCGTCGTGCCGTGCGCGAAGCGGGTGATCCCGGACGCACCGACCGCACGCACGGCCGCCAGCACCGACTCTTCCTGCCGGGCCGCCGTCGGCACCTTCGCCGTGCGGACCTGCGTTTCGTCGACGAGCACGGCGTCGGTGAACGTGCCGCCGACATCGACGCCGAGGATCGCCACGTGCGTACTCTGCATCGCCATGGCCCTTCGCGCTTTCCTCTTCGACTTCGACGGGCTGATCATCGACACCGAGACAGCCTCTCGCGCCGGCTGGGCGTGGCTCTACGAGCAGCACGGGCACGAGCTGCCGGACGCGAAGTGGCGGACGGTCGTCGGCACGACCGGCGCCTGGAACCCGATGACGCACCTCGAGGAGCTCGTCGGCGAGCCGCTCGACCGCGAGGCCCTGAACGAGCGCCGATACGAGCACGAGATCACGCTCATCGAGGCGGAGGAGCTCCGTCCCGGTATTGCGGACTACCTCGCCGCGGCCGAACGTCTCGGGCTGAAGCGCGCGATCGTCTCGAGCGCGTCGCGCCAGTGGATCGACCTCCACCTCGGCCGCCTCGAGCGAGCCGTCGGCTGGGACGCGATCATCACGGCAGACCGCGACCACTCGCGCGCAAAGCCGAATCCGCTCATGTATCTCGAGGCGCTCGACGTGCTCGGCGTCGCCGCCGACGAGGCGGTCGTCTTCGAGGACTCGCCGAACGGCGTCGCCGCAGCGAAGACGGCCGGGATCTTCGTCGTCGCGATCCCGAACGACGTCACGCGCGACTTCGGTCTCGACGATGCAGATCTCGTCCTCGACTCGCTCGCCGACCTGCCGCCCGACGAGCTCGTGGCGCGCTTCAGCTGACGAGCCGCGCAAGTGCGGTCGCGACGCCGCCCGCGACGACGACGAGCCAGATCGGCGCGCGGAGCACGATCGCCACGAGGGGGGAGCAAGGGCGCGGCGACCCGCGCACCCCTACGCATGCTTCTGCCGGAAGTTCCGCGCTTTCTCGCGATTGCCGCAGATCGCCATGTCGCACCATTGACGCGAACGGTTGCGCGCGTTGTCGATGAAGGCCCAGCGGCAAGACTCCGAGCGGCACGCCTTGAGGCGTTGCCACGATCCGTCCGCCATCGCTTCGCCGACGGCGGCAAGGAGGCGGCCGAGGCCCCCCGTCGTGCCGTGCGCCTCGGGAACGAAGGCGATCGCGCCGTTGATAAAACGGACGGAAAGCCCGGCATTCCGTGCGGCGATGTCGAGCGTGTGGCTTGCGACGTCACGGTCGACCTCCACTCCCGTGTGGGCGCTCAGCAGGTCGCGGAGGGCCTCGCGGACGGCGCGCGCCTCCGCCGCGTCTGCGTCGGTTGCGCGATGGCGGAGTTGTGCGAGACCATGGAAGACGAGCCAGTGCTGGAGGCCCCGCGCGTCGACGAGCTTGTCGCTTCCCTCTTCCAGGTCGGCGGTGTTGACGAACTCGCGGATCAGCTCCACTGTCTCCATAACCTGTGTTAGGTTAACATCGGTTACTACCCTCGGGAGGCCCCAATGAGCGCGTACCGGGCAACACAGCTGGACGACATCGCCGCCGAGCAATGGCCCTACTGGGCCCCGATTCGCCACCACTTCGGGATCGAGACCTTTGGCATCAACGCCTGGCGCGGAACCGACGGCGACGAGGTGATCAAGCGCCACGCCGAGCAGGAGAGCGGCGCGCCGGAGCTCTACATCGTGATGAGCGGACGCGCGAGCTTCGAGGTGAACGGCGCGGAGATCGATGCCCCGTCCGGCACGTGCGTCTGGATCGAGGATCCCTCGGCTGAGCGTGTCGCATTCGCAAAGATGGACGGGACGGTCGTCCTCTCGATCGCCGCAGGTGCGAAGGGTGAGGCGTTTTCACCTGCGGGCTGGGACACGTCGTACCTCGAGGGCACGTGATCGCGCGCATCTGGCGCGGCGCGACCCTCGCCGAGCACGCAGACGAGTACGCCGCCTATCTCGAAGAAACCGGCATGCGGGGCGCACGCGAGCTTCCAGGCGCACGCGGCACGCTCGTGCTGTGGCGCGCGCGTGCCGGCTACGCCGAGTTCGAGACGATCCTGCTCTTCGACTCGCTCGACGACATCAAGGCGTTCGCCGGCGACGATCTCGACCTCGCCGTGTTCTTCGAGGCGGACGACAAGTACCTGGTCGAACGAGATCTCGAGGTGCGCCACTACGAGGCGGACGTGCACATGGTCTAGCGTGTCGGCCGGAGCGGCAGGGCCCGGTGGCCCAGCCGGTCTTCAAAACCGGTACGCGCGTGTAACCCACGCGTAGGTCAGTTCGACTCTGGCGCCGCTCCGTCAAAAGGCCAAGCAGCGTTCCGTGCCCCGGCGTCGTGTCGGGGCACGAAGCGCGAGCTTGTCAGTGGAGCTGGCCGCGAATTGCACCCGCCGGGAATGCAGTCGTGTGGAAGTTGACGTAGTAGGTACTCGTGTTGTTGCAGAGCGCCGCACCTGTGGTGCCGGCGTTTGGCGTTGCGACGCCGCTCAGCTCGATGTGGCTCTGGGTCGTCGCCGGGCCGGCGAAGAGCGGCACGACGATCGGGCCAGCGACGCCAACCGGAGCTTGATGGATATGGCCGGCGACGAACGTCTCGTGGCTCGGGTTGAAGATCTGAGCCTTGAACGTGATCGTTCCGTCGTTCCAGACCTTGACTTGCGCGTGCCCTGTTGCCGTGGAGGTTGACCCTGTTGTCTCATTCTTTGCACTGAGCTGCGTGTTCAGGACGCACATCGTGCCGCCGTTTCTTGCACTTGCCGTCCCGGCTGCGCCGATCGCTACGAGCGCGAGAATCGCGATAGAAATAGTCATACGTCGCATATCAGGTCTCACCCCTTCTGGTGTCGACGGTTCCCCGCCCGCACTTCGATGGTTTCCGGAAGCGGCAACTCCTGAACCGGAATGTCGAACGTGGTGATGTAAGCGGCGCGTAAATTACGGCACCGGCCGCTGGCGCGTTTCAACCAGAACGCCGTAGAGCGCGAGGACCAGCGCCGCCAGCACGAGTGCCGGTTACAGCAGCCGTGCCTTCACAACGCCATCCCGAATCCCTGGGCGCGCACCGTCGGGGCCCGTGCGGGCGCCCGGCGTGGCACGGAGCTCGTCGCAGCAGAGGCGGACGGTCTCTTCCTGGCTTGCCACTGAGCCTGCCACGCCGATGCCCCGTGCTTGTCGTCGAGCCCGAGCCACGCGACGATCTCGGGCTCACTGAGCAGCAGCTCCGCTCCGGTCTTCTCGCGTTCCATACCCGTTAGACGGACGGGGCGGCCGAAAATGATCATTCGGCTGAGACAACCGCTTGTTCACCAGACACAGAGAATCGTTGCTCGGGCGTAGCCATCGCTCTGTGATGGCGGATGTGGCCGGAATTCCTACGTGCGCCGAGTGCGGCGCGGCCTGGCTGCCCGATACGAGCGCGCGCACCTGCTCGCCGTCGTCGGCGTTGAAGATCGGCCGGATCAACGCGGCCAGCATCGGCTGCTGCTCACGGCGGGCTGCCCGAGCGCTTCGCGGAGGAAGTGGACGCTGCAGCGCTGCCAGGGACAGCCGAGCACCTGCGCGATCGCCTTCTTCAATCCGGCGTGCGCGTCGGAGACGACCAGCTGCACCCCGGTCAGGCCACGCTCGACCAGGCCACGCAGGAAGGCGCGCCAGAACGCTTCCGTCTCGGCTTCGCCGACGTCGAGGCCGATCACCTCCCGGTAGCCGCTCTCGTGCACCGCGTAGGCGAGCACCAACGCTTTGCGCACGACGCGGCCGCCGTCACGGACCTTCTCGACCTTCGCATCGAGCCACAGGTAGGGGTAACGGCCCTCGAGCGGCCGGTTCCGGAACGCGTCGACCTGCTCGTCAAGACCAGGCGCAGATCCGTGAGACCTCTCGACTTCGAAATCCGCAGCCCCAAGACTTGCCCGACGATCCGGGACGGTGGCGGCTCCGTCTCGACATTGACGACGACCCGGTCTGGTTCTGCCCGAGTTGTGATGAGCACGCAGCAGGCGTGCCGCCGCGCTGGCCTGCGCGAGCGCGGTCGTGCTCGGGGCAAACCGCTGGTCCGGCAGGGGCGGTGCCTGCACCGTGCGGGCGTCAGCGCCGGGCGGCGCGGGGCGAGCGCGAGCGTCGGGGCGACTGGCCGCCGACAGCTATCGCTTCACACTTCGACGCTGACGAGCACGACGGTCACACCATCGTGCTCGACGACGGGGCACCAGCGGGCTCACGACGTGCGGCAACCGGCGTGGCATGGCGGACGTCATCGCGGGCGTCGCCGGCCTAGACCTCCGCACAGTTCGACTAGACCAGGCTCCATCGGGCGTGAGACGATTCGCGGGTGTTCGATCCCGGAACGCAGGTGAGCCTCTTGTCGCCGCTCGGCGGATTCCCGTCGGGGACGGTGGCGACAGTCATCGAACGGGGCACCGACTTCACGTGCCTCATCGAGTTCGCGTCCGGCGTACGGCTTCGGGTGCAGTGCGACGCACTTGGACTGCCGCGAGTCCCCGACCGGGCCTGACGCAGCGGCGCCGCTCCACCGATGAAGTGAGCCCGCCCGGATCCCGGCGGTAGGGTGTTGCGAAGGGATCCTCCACGGATCCCGCGCCCGAGCAGCACTCATCAAGCCATTCATCGTCGCCGTCACGGCCTCGATCGCCCTCACGACGCTGGCGACGGGTGCCTCGGCGACGGCGGGACCGGGCGGTTGGAACCACCTCGGCCACGGCTCGACCGCAACGACGCCGTCGTTGAACGGGACGGTCTCGGCGTTCAATGCCGACGCGCCCGGCGTTCTCTACGTCGGAGGAGCGTTCACCGACGCCGGCGGCGACCCCAACGCCGATTTCATCGCGAGCTGGAGCGACGGGGCCTGGAAGGCGCTCGGCGCATCGCCACTGAGCGGCGGCGTCACCTCGATCGCCTACCGGGACGGAAAGGTGTACGCCGGCGGCGTCTTCGTCAATGCCGGCGGCAACCCGAACGCCGACTTCCTGGCGGTGTGGGACGGAGCCCGCTGGTCACCGGTCTGCAACGCGTCCGGTTCCGCGATCAACGGCACGGTTCTCGCACTGCAGATCATCGGGTCGACGCTGTACGTCGGCGGCGCGTTCCAGAACGGTGCAGGCATCGCGTCCGCTGACTACCTACTCGCGTGCGACCTCAACACCGGAGCGGCCCGCTCGACCGTCGATACCGACGGTGACTTCAGCGGAGCGGTCTATGCGCTCACCGCCGACAGCCGCGGAGTGCTGTACGCGGGCGGCGGCTTCTCGAACCTCGACCGCATCGCGGCCGCAGACGACGTGGCCTATCTCGACGGCGGCGGATGGCACGCCCTCGGCACCGGGACAGGACCAGGCGGCGGCGCCGTCGACAGCTTCGTCCGCAGTCTCGCGGCCCGCGGCACCGATGTCTTCGTCGGTACCGACTCCGTGAACATCGCGGGCATCCCGCAGGCTGACCACATTGCGCGCTGGAACGGCTCCGCATGGAGTGCCCTCGGCTCGAATGCGTCCGGTTCGGACGGCTGGCTTCCCGCGACCGCCTTCATCTACGCGATCACGACCACGCGCTCTCGTGTCGTCGCTGCCGGCTCGTTCCAGAACGCAGGAGGCGATGCGCGTGCCGACGGCATCGCATCCTTCGACGGGACGAGCTGGAGCCCCGTGGGATCGAATGGAGCCGGAGACGGGCCGTTGAACGCGACGACGAACGCACTGGCCGTGCTCGGGGACGAGCTGTACGCAGGCGGCAACTTCAGTAACGCCGGAGGGGACCCGCTCGCGCGTTCCGCTGCATCGTTCTCCCTCGCGGCAACACCCGGAGCCGCGCCCCCCGCGACTGGCACCGCGACGGGAACCGTGCTCGTGAACGGCAGCCCGTTCACAAGCGGAACGATTCCGTACGGAGCGACCGTCGATGTCACGAACGGCACCGTGTCGCTCGGGACGGATACGGGCAGCGTGCTCGCGTACGGCGCGGGGATCGCTGCGAGCTTCGTCCTCGGACGCGGCACCGAGAACAAGAAGCCGGTCGTCGAGCTTCGCCTCACGGGCGGTAGGTTCGGGAGCTGCACGAAACGCTCGACGAGCGGTGCAGAGTCGGGAGCAGCGCCGGCGAAGACGATCCGCCAGCTCTGGAGCAAGGCGAAGGGTCGGTTCCGGACGAAGGGACGATTCGCCTCCGCGACCGTTCGCGGCACCGTCTGGCTCACGCGCGACCGCTGCGACGGCACTCTCGTCCAGGTCAGGCAGGGAATCGTCCAGGTGGCCGACCTCGTGAAACGGAAGACCGTCCTCGTACGGAGCGGGAAGAGCTATCTCGCGAAGCGCTGATCGCCACGCCTCCGGCGAGGGGAAATCACCCCAAAGGGGGTAGGCCGTCCGGCCTAGTTACCGACATATGGCAATGGGACGTCGGAGACGCGCCAGGGTGCCGCAGCCCGACGCGATCAGTGCTCGCCAAGCTGCCGACTCCTGCTGCGACGGCCCGGCATCTCCACCGGGCCGTTCGCCTTCTTGGAGACGATCGGCCCTGAGCCGTCGAGCCGCACCTGCTTAGCCGTTTCGAGCGTTCAGGGAGTGGTCAGCCTGCGATGAACGTGCCGCCGATCTCCGAAGTTGCGCTCGCGGACGAGCTTGCCCGCATCGGCGCGCAGCTTGCGGCCCTTGCATCCGAGGGAAGCGACTCCGAGACCATCGGAGCCGAGCTCGGGGCGATCCGAGCACAGCTTCGTGTCCTCGCAGAACAGAACGACGAGGTCCGCGCACGCTTGGCGGTGTCGCTCGGCCTCGAGCCGCCGTCGCATTCTTGAAGATGACCTGTTGTCGGCGTAGCGTGCGGTGCGACGACGAGGAGGAGGCACCCATCGCAGCGTTGGACGACATCGCCGCCGAGCTCGACGAGTTCATAGCCGAGGCCGAGAAAGCGATTACGCACGCGGAGCTGGCGAAGGCGCACCTCGCGAATGGCGACGGCAAGCGCGCATGTAACGCCGTGTCGATCGCCGCATACCCGCTGGCGCACGTGCAGACATCATGGACGCGCGTCATCGGCCAGTTCCGCGCCGCCGGGTTCAAGCCGACGCTGGGCTTCGGCGCAATCGCGCCGGACGAACACCTCTCTGCGTAACCAAGTCGTCCGACCGGTGTGCCGATAGTGAGCGGGTCATCGCACGCCGTGCCAAGCCTGCTGCGGAACCGGTCGTCTCGCTTGCTCCGCCCCCAAGCCCGCATCCGCCTGGCGGCTACGACGCGCGGACCGTGGCAGAAGCCGCAGAGATCATGAGCCGGGTCGACGAATGGCGCTGGAAATTCATCTCTCTGCGCGACATTGCAGACATCAGCGGCGCGCTTCCGCACACCGTCGACAGGCTCGTCCACGACGTGTTCGAGCCCGTACTCAGCTGAACGCGATCGCGCGGAGCGCCGAGGTCGCTGCAGCGTGGCACAGCGCGTGGCTCACCGCGCTCGGGCTCAGGTTCGAGCAGGACAGCCGAGTCTGGCGTGCGCTCGACCAGCCCCCGTTCATCTACTGGACAGCCATCACGCTCGCCGAGTCGGCGAATGCCGACGATCTCGTCGGCACACCCGGCACTGTGTGCGACTCCTGGTGCGCGATCGACCTCCAGCCGCACGGATACGCAGCGACGGCGCGCGATCCCTGGTTTGTCCGCCCGCCGGGGCCTCTCGGCCCGTCGATTCCGCCGGATTTCGAGATCGTCTGCGTGCGGACGCCGGCCGAGGTCGAGGAGTTCGAGCGCACGAGCCTGCGCGGCTTCGCAGACGACGAGGCCCGTGAGGTCGAGACGGGCTCGATCCACCCCGCTTCAATCCTCGCCGACGGGCGGATGACCATGCTGACGGGCCGCGTGGGCGGACAACCGGTCGCCGCTGCCATGAGCTACCGCATCGACGACATGGTCGGGATCTACGGCGTAACGACCCTCCCCTCCGCGCGGCGCCGCGGCTACGGGACCTCGCTGACGGCGGCCCTCATCGACCCGTATGCATACGCGTCACTGAGCCCGAGCGCAATGGCGGAAGGCCTGTACCGCCAGCTCGGCTTCGAGCACGCCGGCGTGCTCACCATGTGGCGTTCCGGCTAACCGACTGCGGCCCGCTACGTCAGAGTCGGCATGAGCGACGACAGGGTGCTCTATGCGAGCCCGCTTCTCCAAGTCGCCTCGTTTCGCTGCCCGGCCCACGACGCGCGATGGGTGACGACCAACGTGATCGACAGTCCTGCTCCGCTCGTCGCCTTTCCGCAGCTACCGGTCGGGGTTCGGCCGATCGGGTCGTCCCCCGTGCTCGCGACCCCGAACCTCGCCATGCTCTACAACCCGGGGCAGGAGTACGAACGGCGCCTGGTCGACGCACGCGGCGACTCGTGCATCTACATCGTGCTCGAAGGACCGGCCCTCGAGTCGCTCGAGCGTGAAGCCTGTGCAGTCCGCGAGGGTGAGCTCATCGCGACGCACGTGCCCGTCGATCGCACGGCCTATCTGCAACAGCATCTGATCGCGCGTCACCTTGCCGGCGCGAGGCACGATGCGCTCTTCGTCGAGGAGACGGGCTTGCAATTGCTGCGCACCGTGCTGCGACGTGATGCGGCGCGCGCGGCGCGCGATGCTCACCGGGCTCTCGCCGAGGACGCGAAGGAGCTGCTGGTCTCGACGCTGACGGAACCGCTGTCGCTTCACGAGCTCGCCGCACGCCTCTCGGTCTCCCCGTTCCACCTCGCGCGGGTGTTCCGACGAGAGACGGGATACTCGCTGCACGCGTATCGGATCCACCTGCGCCTTCGCCAGGCGCTCGTACGCCTGCCGGAGAGCCGCGGCAACTTCACGGGCCTTGCTCTCGAGCTTGGCTTCGCGAGCCACAGCCACTTCACGGACACGTTCCGCCGCGCCTTCGGCGTCGCGCCGTCGGCCGTTGCCTGACCGAGCACGAATGCGGAAGCGGCATACGTCGTCCCGGCTTACCGTCAGTGCATGGACGACTTCGACTTCTGGGTCGGCGAATGGGAAGCGCACTGGGACGGTGGCCGCGGCACGAATGTCGTGACGTCGGAGCTCGGCGGGACCGTCATCCTGGAGCGCTTCGACGGCCGCCCCGGCACCGACCTGCAGGGCATCAGCGTCACCGTCCACGACGGAGCCGAATGGCGTCAAACCTGGGTCGATTCGCAGCACGGATACATCGAGCTGCGCGGCGGCTACAAGGACGACGTCCTCGAGCTCCGTCACGAACGGGGCGGCATCCCGTTCAGAATGCGCTTCACCGAGATCCGCGACGACTCGTTCGTCTGGCTGTGGGAGAGCAAGCCGAACGGCACCTGGGAAGAACGGTGGCGCATCGATTACCGGAGGCGCCGATGACACCGTGGCCCGGGGTCGAGATCCGCCTCCTCATCGCACTCGAGCGTGTCGGAAGCACGGGCTCTTTCAGCCGTGCGGCGGTGGAGCTCGGGTACACGCAATCCGCGGTGAGCGGCCAGATCAGCGCCCTCGAGCGGGCCGTCGGTGCGCGTCTCGTCGATCGTGTCCGGGGCGCGCGGAGCGTCTGCCTGACTCCGGAGGGAGCAGTGCTCCACCGCCACGCCGTCGACATCACAGCGAGGCTCTGGTCGGCGTACGCCGAGTTGGAATCGCTGCGCGCAGCCTGACGCCGCGCGCAGCGATGCACATGCCTAGTGGTGCGAGTGCTGCTTGTGCTGCTTGATCTCCTGGCGGGCGTGGTTCAGTTCGTGCCGGTCGTGCGAGACGCACTGGCCCTGGTTCTTGAAGTGGCGGTCGCGCCACTTGCCGTGCTTGCACTTGTCCTCTGCCTTCACCGGCGTGACCTGCTTCACCCCGCTCAGCGTGATGTTCGTCTATCCGCCGTGCCCTGCACGTCAACCAGCACATCGGCCGAGGTGATGGTCCCGGTCGGAACCCCAACCTGGTTCCCTGCGGCGGCGATCGTTGCGGCCGTGAACACGTAGGTGGCGGTGCCGTCTGCCTTGACGGTCGGCGTGACGTTGTTGCAACCGAGGAAGAACGTTCCGGTCGTCGTGACGATGTCGAAGCGCGGCGAGCCGCCCTGGCACTGACTCCTGCTCGCGAGCGTGAACGACGCCGACTTCGAATACGAGAGGGGTTTTCGATCGACTTCGATCCATGCGCGATCACGTGCCGGACCGCACGTGATCGCGTAAAACGCCGGTAAAAAAGGAGCCGGGGCGGGCAGGGCTGCGGCTCCCACGCCACGTCCCCGGCTCCCACAGCCGCAGAGCGCCCAGCCTAGCGCTATCCGCCGGACGCGGAGCCTACGTAGACGACGATCGCCGAGCCTTGCGGAGCCGATGCGCCCGGCGTCTGGTACACGACCGTGCCGTCGCTTGCTGCATCGCTCACGGGCCACGTGACCTCGATGACGGTGAAGCCCGCAGACTGGAGATCCTGTTGTGCGGTCTGCGCATCCTCGCCCGTGGTGTCGGGCACCGACCGCGCCGGCTTCGGCTTCGGCCCAGTGGAAACCTGCAGCCGTTCCTTCGAGCCGGAGCGGGAGTTCGAGACGACGACGCCGGCGGGCTCCGAGGACGTCGCGTACTCGACGATCACCTGTTGGCGGCCTGCGGCGATCTGCTGGACGGCGGCATTGAGCTTCATGCCGGTGTAGTCGTTGCCCGAGGCCGGCGGCTTCGTCGTCGTCGCCTTCGTGGTGGTCGTGGTGGCGGTCGTTGTCGTCTGCTGCGTCGTCGTTGTCGTCGTTGTCGTCGTGGTCGGCCGTGCCGCCGCGACGTTCAGGCGCACGGCGGACCCGCGGGCGAGCTTCGTGCCGGCCGGCGGGCTCTGTGCGACGACCGTCCCCGCGGGTTGCGACGAGGGCACGCGCGCCAGTTTCGCGGAGAGGCCAGCATTCTTCAGATCGTTGGCGGCGTCCTCGGCGGAGTGCCCCGTGACGTCCGGGACCGCCACCGATGCGTGGCCCTTCGCGACCTGCAACGTCACGCTCGTGCCCGGCTTCGCCCGCTTTCTCGGAGCCGGGCTCTGTGCAAGCACGGTCCCCGGCGCCTCCTGCGAGTCGACCTGCTGCAAGGTCGGAACGAGCTTGCGGGCCGCGAGCGCCTTCACCGCATCGGCGGCGGCCATGCCGGTGACGTCTGGCATCGCGACGCCGGGCGGCCCCTTCGAGACGACGAGCGTGACCTTCGTCCCCTGGAGCACCGACTTGCCCGAATCGGGCTTCTGGTCGATGACGATGCCCTTCGGCTTGCTCGAGCTCTTCCGCGTCAGCGCGGAGGTGAGCTTCGCCTCCCTCATCTGGAACTGCGCCGACTGGTAGCGGATGCCGGTCACCTTCGGCACAGTCGAACGCTGCGTGACGACGACGGCCGACGGCTTCGCCGCGTTGTCCTTGTTGTGAAAGACCGTCAGCCACACGAGAAACGCCGCGAGGCCGGCGAGGAGCGCGAGCCCGATGAACCACGCAGACCAGTCGTCGCGGGGGACCGCAACCGGTCCGCCCCGCTCCTCGACGACGCCACCACGGCGGGGAGCGCCGCCGAGGCGCCTGACCGTCTCGCCGATACGGCGCCGGCGTGCGCCGGGGAAGCGCGCGCGCTCGACATACGAGACCCACTGATCCTTGCCTTCCGGCGGCAGCGCCCAGAAATGGTCGCGTGCGGCAGGGTTCGCGGCAAGCGCATCCTCGAGGTCTGTGGGCAGGGGTCTAGCCATTGTCCGTCGAGAAAACGTCAAAGTCTCCTCGGCGGATACGCCGTTGCGCTACTCGCCGGTCATCTCGTCGATCGCCGCGCGCGCCTGCTCGTGCACGGACTGTCGACGAGCATCGACGTCCGGGACCGCATCCACCGGCGTCTCGCCTGACTCGAACTCGGCTCGATCGTCGCCCGCCGCACGCGCCTCGGCGAGCTTCGCCTTCAGCTCGTCTGCAGGGCCGAGGCCGGCGGTGTCGAGCTCAACGGTGTCGAGTTCAACGGGCGCGAGAGCCGGCTTCCGCTTCAACACGCGGTAGACGGCGGCGCTGCCGAGAGCGCCGGCAAGCCACGCGGTCAGGCGTTTCACGTGCTCGATGCTACAGTGGCGCGAGCTTCCCGCTCCGTCATCGTGCCGTCTCCGTCCCGAGCGACACAGGCAGTCGGAGCCGATTCAGACCATGGGAAGAAAACGCACGGAGTAGGAGGTCATCGGGACTTTGACGACATACGAGATCCTTTTGATGCTGGACCCCGAAGGTGCGGAGTCCCACCAGGACGAGCTGGTCGCACGTGTGCGCGAGCTCGTCGAGACAGGCGGCGGCACGTGGCGGAGCCATGACGCGTGGGGCCGAAGGCGCCTCGCCTACGAGATCGGCAAGAAGGCCGAGGGGATCTATCACCTCGTCGTCTTCGAAGCCGAACCCGCGACGCTCGACGAGATCAGCCGCGTGTTGAAGATCGACGACGCCGTCATGCGCCACCTGGCGACGAAGCACATCGAGGGCTCGCGGACGAGCGCGCCGCGGGACGACACGCCGCCGCCGCGCGGCAAGCAGTGCGCCGCAGGCGGTACCGGTGCCCGTCGAGGTTCCGGCTGCCGTCGAGGAAGATGTCGAAGAGACGGACACTTCTGCAGATACGACTACTACTGGGGGCGAGGAGGAGTAATGGCAGCGAACATCAACCGGGTCGTCCTCGTCGGCAACTTGACGCGCGATCCCGAGCTCCGGCACACGCCGGGCGGCACACCGGTCTGCAGCTTGCGCATCGCGGTGAACAGCCGCCGCCGGGACGAGTCCGGCCAGTGGATCGACAAGCCGAACTACTTCAGCATCTCCGTCTTCGGCAATCAGGCCGAGAGCTGTGCGCAGTACCTCTCGAAGGGCCGGCCCGTTGCAGTCGACGGCCGCCTCGATTGGCGTGAGTGGCAGGCGCAGGACGGCGGCAAGCGCGAGTCGGTGGAGATCGTCGCCGAGTCCGTCCAGTTCCTCGGTGGTCGCGCCGACGGCGAGGGCAGCTTCGGCGGCGCTGCCGGCGGCAACCAGTACGTGCCTGCGGGTGCCGGCTCCGAGAGCGGTGCCGACTTCCCGGCCGCGGCCGACGACGACATCCCGTTCTAGGAGAGACATGGCACCACGCGAGAGAACACAGCAACGGAAACGGCCCGGCGGTCCCGCCGGCGCGATCAAGCGCCGCAACTGCTTCTTCTGCAAGGACAAGATCGACGAGATCGACTACAAGAACGTGAACCAGCTCCGGCGCTACATCTCGGAGAAGGGCAAGATCCGCAGCCGCCGCATCACCGGCGCGTGCCGGCGCCATCAGGTGCAGGTCGCGCAGGCGGTAAAGCGCGCCCGCGAGATGGCGCTTCTGCCGTACGTGGCAGAGGGGCAGGACGATCGTGAGCGCGGCGGAGGCCGCGGCAGGCGCGACCGCGAGGACCGCTGATGGAAGTCATCCTGAAGAAGGACGTCGAGAAGGTAGGTCTCCGCGGCGACGTCGTCTCGGTGGCGCGCGGATACGCGCGCAACTTCCTCATCCCGCGGAACCTCGCGGAGGAGGCAACGCCTGCGAAGGTCGCCGAGATCCAGAAGCGCGACACGCTTCGCGCGCGGCACGAGGCGAAGTCCGCGGGCGAGGCGCAGGCGATCGCCGCGAAGCTCGGCAAGGCAGAGCTCCGCTTCGACGTCAAGGCCGGCCCGACGGGGTCGCTCTTCGGCTCGGTAACGCCGACGGACATCGCGGACGAGCTCTGGGCGAAGGAGAAGATCCGCGTCGACCGCCGCAAGATCGGCGTCGACATGATCAAGCGAATCGGCCGCTACCAGGTGCCGATCGACCTCTTCCAGGGCGTGACCGTCGAGGTGCGCACACTCGTCGTTCCCGAGGGCGGCGAGCTGCCCTCCGACGACGAGCTCGAGGCGATGGAGGCCGCCGAGCGCGGGCCGGTGGAGGCCGAGCCCGAGCACGAGGGCCCGTCGATGGAGGAGCTCGAGGCCGAGGAGCCGGAGCCCGTCGCAGCGGTGGCCGCCGAGCCCGCGCCGGACGCGGAGCCCGAGCCGGACTGGCGCGCCGACGCCGACGCGGCACTCGCGGAGGAGTGAGCAAACGAGGGGCGCCGCAAGGCGCCCCTCGCCGTTTCGTCTCTCCCCGACTCGTCTCTCCGGGACTCGTCTCTCCACAGGCGCGTCCACTCCCTGTGGATCGCGGCAGGAAAGTCCCGCTCCCAGCGCCGTATCTGTCCACAGCCGCACCGTCCGACGCCCCTGCGAGAGTGTTGGATTCCCCTGCAAATGGCGCAAAAAGACGTGTTTACAACGGACGTTTCGACAGGTGGCAGCACCGGTCGCCGTGTGGTCGAATCGGGCCGCATGGCTCAGCTCGCATCCGTCCTCGGCACCCATAGCGCTGGGCTGGCATCCCGCCCCAGAACCTCGAAGCCGAGGAATCGGTTCTCGGGGCGATGATGCTCTCCCCGGGCGCGATCGGGGCTGTGAGCGAGATCCTCGACGCGTCGGACTTCTATCGGGAGTCGCACGCGAAGATCTACCGGTCGGCCCTCGCGCTCTACGCGAAGGGCGAGCCGGTGGACGCGATCACGCTCACCGACGAGCTGGAGGAGCGCAGCGAGCTGGAGGACGTCGGGGGTCGCGTCCGCCTGCACGAGCTCGCGGCCCTCGTCCCCGCGACCGCGAACGCCTCGCACTACGCGAGGATCGTGCGGGAAACGGCAACGCTGCGCGGCCTCATCCGTGCCGGCGGTGAGATCGCCCGCCTCGGCTGGGAACGTCCCGGCGAGGCGGGTGATCTCGTCGACCGTGCCGAGCAGGTGATCTTCGACCTCTCGCAGCAGCGCGTGAGCGGCGAGTTCACGCACATCGACGCGCTTCTGAAGGAGAGCTTCGAGCGGATCACGTCGCTGTACGAAGCGGGCGCCGACGTGACCGGCACGCCGTCCGGCTATCGCGACCTCGACCGCCTGACGTCGGGATTTCAGCCCGGGAACCTGATCATCCTCGCGGCGCGCCCGTCGATGGGGAAGTCCGCGCTCGCGCTCTGCATCGCCGCGAACATCGCGGTGCGGCAGAACATCCCCGTCGGGATGTTCACGCTCGAGATGTCGAAGGCCGAGGTCACGCAGCGGCTGATGTGCAGCGAGGCAAAGGTCGAGTCGCAGCGTTTACGAACGGGCAAGCTCGCGCCGGACGACTGGCCGCGGCTCACCGCAGCGTGCGACAAGCTCGCGAAGGCGCCGATCTACGTCGACGACACCGGCTCGATCAACATGATGGAGATCCGGTCGAAGTCGCGGCGGTTGAAGTCGCGTCATCCGGATCTCGGACTGATCATCGTCGACTACCTGCAGCTGATGTCGTCGGCGGGCTCGGCGGAGAACCGCGTGCAGGAGGTGTCGCAGATCTCCCGTTCGCTGAAGATCCTCGCGCGCGACCTCGACGTGCCGATCATCGCGCTGTCGCAGCTCTCGCGTGCCGTCGAGCAGCGCACGGACAAGCGCCCGATCCTCTCCGACCTGCGCGAGTCGGGGTCGATCGAGCAGGACGCCGATCTCGTCGCGTTCATCTACCGCGACGAGTACTACAACGAGGAGTCGGACAGCCAGGGCCTCGCCGAGGTGATCCTCGCGAAGCACCGAAACGGGCCGACCGACGCGATGAAGCTGTCGTTCCTCAAGCGCTACGCAAAGTTCGCGGATCTCGCGGCGGCATGAGGCTCGACCGCGTGACGGGAGCGTCGTGCGGATCGAGGGGTCTGCGACGACGTTCACTGCCGTCTGCGTCGAGTGTGGTGCGTCGTTCGCCGGGCGTCTCGACCCCGACCTCGAGCAAGGCACGTTCCTCTGTCGCGAGGGTCACGCGACGGAGATCGTCCGCCAGGCGAGTCCCGTCGAGACGACCGAAGCGGCCTGACGGACGCGTGCCCGGCGGAAGCCGTGCGACGGGCGGCTCCAAAGGACAAGGCCGGGGCCAGGCCCTGTGACGTAAGCGTCACGACGGGCTCACGGAACACTCGAACGTCGTGCACCGGGCGTCACACGCTCGTGAAGGAGACGTAACAGGGCCTGGCACCGGACGTGTCCGATCCGCCGGACTACACTGCTCCGGTGCCTGCGACTGTGATCGTCGGCGCGCAGTGGGGTGACGAGGGGAAGGGCAAGATCGTCGACCTGCTCGCGCAGGACTCGGACATCGTCTGCCGGTACCAGGGCGGGCCGAATGCGGGGCACACGATCGTCGTCGGCGACGAGACGTACAAGATCCGCGCGCTGCCGAGCGGGATCGTCCGCGGCAAGCCGTGCGTGATCGGGAACGGCTGCGTCGTCGACCTCGAGGTGCTGATCGGCGAGCTCGACGACTTCGAGTCGCGCGGCCACTCGACCGCCGAGGTCTACGTGTCGGGGAATGCGCACCTGATCATGCCGTGGCACCTCGCGATCGACCAGGCGAGCGAGCGCCGCCTCGGGAAGCTCGCGATCGGGACGACGCAAGCGCGGTATCGGGCCTGCGTACGCAGACAAGGCGATGCGACTCGGGATCCGCGTGCAGGACATCCTCGACCCGAAGATCCTGCGCCAGAAGATCGAGGTCGCGCTCGCCGAGAAGAACCTCTGGCTCGAGCGCGTGTACGAGAGCGAGCCGTTCGACCTCGAGACGGTCGCGGCGCAATACGAGTGCGTACGCGCAGCGTCTCCGTCCGTATGTCACCGACACGTCGCTCTACGTCGACAACGCGCTGCGCGACGGGAAGAGCGTCCTCTTCGAGGGCGCGCAGGCGACCCTTCTCGATCTCGACCACGGGACGTATCCATTCGTCACGTCGTCGAACCCCGTCGCGTCGAGCGCCGCTACGGGCGTCGGCATCGGGCCGAAGCGGATCGACACGTGATCGGCGTCGCGAAGGCATACGTGACGCGCGTCGGCGAAGGCCCGTTCCCGTCGGAGATCGAAGGGCCAGACCAGGATCGGATGCGCGAGCTCGGCCACGAGTACGGCACGGTCACCGGCCGGAACCGCCGCTGCGGCTGGCTCGACCTCGTCGCTCTTCGCTACGCAGTCCGTGTGAACGGCATCGACAAGCTCGCGCTGACGAAGCTCGACGTGCTCTCGCACTTCTGCGACCTACCCGTTTGCACGCAGTACGAGCTTCGCGGCGGCGAGCGCACGCGGGACTTCCCGGCGCATCAGAGCGACTTCCACGCGGCTCGGCCCGTGTACGAGACACTGCCGGGCTGGGGCGACGAGTCGCTCGACGGGCTGCGCGTCGGTCGAGGAGCTGCCCGCGGCCGCGCGCCGCTACGTCGAGTTCGTCGAACGCGAGCTCGACGTCGAGGTCACGCTCGTCGGCACCGGCGCCGAGCGCATGAGCGTCCTCACACGCGCGTAGCGCGCGTCGCCCAGGCACGGCCGACGAGGGCGAACGGACCGGTCGGCTCGCCGACCTGGCGGTAGAGCTCCTCGCGCGCACGGTCGCGAGCTGTCGTCGTCGAGCGACGAGAACCCACACTCCCGCCGGCCCGGCACCGCCGTTGAGCGCAGCCCAGAACTCCTCGAAGCCGCTGTACTCGCGACTCCACCTCGAGCGAGCTCCGTCGTCAATCCCTCGAAGCCCTCGCCGAACAGGCTCTCGATCTCATCGCGTGTCCGGTACCGCGTCCGCCCCTCGGTCGTCGGCGCATCGGCCGAGAGTGCCGCCTGCGTCCGGTTGCACGGCGGCGAGCATCTCCATCCCGTCGCGATCCCACATGCACACGGCGACGACGCCGCCGGGACGGACGACGCGGCGCATCTCCGCGATGCCCGCGGGGGCGTCGTCCATGAAGGTGACGACAAGCTGCGCAAGCGCGGCATCGAATCGCTCGTCAGGCCACGGAAGGTTCTCGGCCGGGGCCGCGTGAACGGCGATCGAAGGGCAGCCGCTGCTGCAGCGATGTAACGAAGGGCGGCGCCGGATCGACCGCGACGACGTTCACGCCGCGGCGAACGAGCTCGGCTGCGAGCGCGCCTGTGCCCGGCACCGACGTCGATGACGGACATCCTCGGCTCGATTCCCGCAAAGTCCGCGAATTTCGGCGCGAGCCGCATCGAGTAGCGGCCCATGAAGTTGTCGTACGCGGTATCGGACTGGAAGAACGACATCGCGTCAGCCTAACTTGTCGAGGTCGGCCGGTTCGTTCACGTTCAGGAGGATCCGCTCCTCGAGCGTGACGACAGCAGCGTCGAGGCCGGACACCGCGCGACGGAGCGAGAGCTCGCCTCGGTCGAGCGCTTCCTCGAGCGAGGCGAGCGCAGTCCGCCGGTAGGCGCCGGGCAGCGGCCCTGTCTGCGGATACGCGGCGTCCAGGCACTGATCGGCGAGCTCGCGCAGCGCCGCAGCCGTGAGCAACGGCATGTCGACGGGGATGACGACCGCGAGCTCGTGACGCGCGGCGCGGAGTCCGGCGACGACACCGGCGATCGGCGCGCGGATGTCCGTGCCGTCGGTCGACGACGTCGAACGGCAACGCATGTTCGGCCTTCCCGACGGCGATACGCTCGTCGCACGTCTCGCCGAGAAGCCGCCATGCACGTTCCGCGAGCGTCTCCCCTTCGTAGCGCGCGAGCGCCTTCGGCGATCCGAAGCGTGTGCTCGCACCGCCGACGAGCAGGACGCCCGTCAGCTCGCGACGCGCCACGCCTCGGTGTAGACATTGGCGCTTCCACCGCGCACGAACCCGCAGAGCGTGATGCGCCGGTCTCGGGCGAGATCGACCGCGAGGCTCGACGGTGCGCCGACCGCTACGAGCACAGGGCAGCCTGCGACGGCCGCCTTCTGGACGAGCTCGAAGGAGAGCCGGCCGCTGACGCACATGACCCGGTCGGCGAGCGGCAGGCCGCCGTCGAGAAACGCGCGGCCGACGACCTTGTCCATCGCGTTGTGCCGTCCCACGTCCTCGCGCGCCACGAGCAGCTGCCCCGCCGCGTCGAAAAGCCCCGTCGCGTGCAAGCCGCCGGTCACCTCGAAGGCAGCCTGCGCCGCACGCAGTCGATCGGGAAGCGCGACGACGACGTCGAGAGGAATCCGCAGGGTCGATCTCACCACCGGCGCTTCGACCGCGATCGCCTCGAGCGCGCCTTTGCCGCAGACGCCGCACGAGGAGGTCGTGTAGAAGCTCCGCTGCAGTCGCGCCGCATCGAACGAGGGCGCGTCGATCTCGATCGTGTTCACGGCGAGATCGTCCGGGATACGTACGCCTGCAGGCTTCAGGCCCTCCGAGATGCAGAAGCCGATCGCGAGCTCCTCGTCGTTCCCCGGCGTGCGCATCGTGACCGCTATCGGACGGCTGCCGATGCGAATCTCGAGTGGCTCCTCGACAGCGACTCGATCGCGTTCGCTCGTACCGCCCGGCAGGCGGACGACGTCGACCGCCGCTGCCGAGTACGGCGGAGCCTCCATGACGAAGAAACTTACTCTTCTACTTCGCCGCTGAGCGCGATGTCGGCGTCGACGGCAGAGCGATTGGCGACGATGTAGTCGTACACCGCGCGATAGCCGTTGATCGCCGCCGCGATGTCGCCCGGCGAGATCTCGTCCGAGCCGCGCTCGGAAGCCTGCGTGATCTCCCTCGCCGCGAGGTACTCCGCAACGATCTCGCGCTCCTCCCCCTCGCGAGCGACCGGATCGCCGAGGTCATACCCCGTCTCCTCGAGCATGCGCAGGACGAGCGCATCGAGCTCGGGGAGCGCCTCGGCGGGGTTCTCCCGCATTTCGTCCTCGAGCGCCTGCATCTCGCTCTCCCACTCGTGGCGATCAAGCCCTGGTTCCCACATGAACCTCGATCTGCACCGGCAGCGCCGACCTGAAACACCCATATGCTCGTCGCGTGAAAGTCCTCGTCGTCGGGTCCGGTGGCCGGGAGCACGCGCTGGCCTGGGCTCTCACCCGGAGCCCACGCCTCTCGGAGCTCCATGCGGCCCCGGGGAACCCGGGGATCGCCGAGCTCGCGAGCTGCCATCCCATCCGTGCCGACGATCCGGCCTCACTCGTGCCCCTGGCAACGGAGCTGCGCGTCGACCTGGTCGTCGTAGGCCCGGAGGACCCGCTCGTCGCCGGTCTCGCCGACGAGCTCCGCCACCGCGGGATCGCCGTCTTCGGGCCGGGCGCCGCCGCGGCGCAGATCGAGGGGTCGAAGGCCTTCGCGAAAGACGTGATGGAGTCCGCCGGGGTGCCGTCGGCGCAGACACTCGCCGTCGCGCGGCCGCCGTGCGTGATCAAGGCGGACGGTCTTGCCGCCGGCAAGGGCGTCTGGGTATGCCACACCCAGGAAGAGCTCGACGACGGGCTCAGCGCCGCCGAGAGGCTGGGTCAGCCGTTCCATGTCGAGGAGCTTCTCGAGGGCGACGAGGTGTCGGTCTTCGCGCTCTGCGACGGCACCGGCGCCCTGCCGTTACCTGTCGCGCAGGATTACAAGCGAATCGGCGACGGCGACGAGGGGCCGAACACCGGCGGCATGGGCTCGTTCTCGCCGGTACCGCAGCTCACCGACGCGCAACTCGACGAGCTCGTCGCCGCAGTCCACGTGCCCGTGCTCCGCGAGCTCCGTGAGCGGGGTGCGCCCTTCACCGGCTGCCTGTTCGCCGGCGTGATGCTGACGCACGACGGGCCGCGCGTGCTCGAGTTCAACTGCCGGTTCGGCGACCCGGAGACGCAGTCGATTCTTCCCCGGATCGAAGGCGACGTGCTGGAGGCGCTCCAGGCGTGCGCGACTGGGAGCGTCACCGACGTCGCGCTGCACGCCTCGGAGCGCGCCGCGGTCACAATCGTGCTGGCGGGCGCGGACTACCCCGCGCGGAGCGACACCGGGACGCCGATAGACGGAGTCGACGACGCGGAGGCGGCCGGCGCACTCGTCTTCCATGCCGGCACCGCACTCCACGACGGCCGCCTCGTGACGAACGGCGGCCGGATCCTCAACGTCACTGCGCTCGGCGCGACGATCGCGGACGCGCGAACCGCCGCATATGAAGCCGCCTCGTGCATAGATTTCGCCGGAGTGCAGTTCCGCCGCGACATCGCCCATGCCTGACACCGTCGTCGGCATCCTCGTCGGCTCCGAGTCGGATCGCGAGCGCATGCAGGGAGCCTTCGACGCCCTCGACAAGGAAGGCATCGGCTACGAGTTCGACGTGAGGTCGGCGCATCGAACTCCGGATGCCGTCGCGGAGTACGCCCGGACCGCGCGCGAGCGCGGCCTCAAGGTCTTGATCTGCGGCGCCGGCCTCGCAGCCGCGCTCCCGGGCGCCGTGGCTGCGCACACGGATCTGCCGGTGATCGGCGTACCGCTGAAGTCGAGCCTCAGCGTCCTGGACGGGCTCGACGCGCTGCTCGCGATCGCGCAGATGCCGCCGGGCGTCCCTGTCGCCGCGGTGGGCGTCGACAACGCGCGAAACGCGGCCGCACTCGCGATCCGAATCCTGCGCGTCTAACTACTCGGCCGACGCAACGATGTTGGTGAGCGTCGGCGGCACCTCGGGCGTCGCCTCACGCACCGCGCTTGCGAGCGCCCGCACGAGAATCTTGTGCGCATCGTTCGGCTTCATGCCGCGGTTGCGGGACGTGTGGGTCGTCATGACGCCCGCGAACTTCAGCGGACGGTTGTAGCGCTTCTTCGCGATGTGCGCGAGATCCGCCCACTGCCGTGCCATGGCATGGTTGTAGATCTCCGGCATCGCGCGGGCGTACTTCATACCCGACGTGACGAAGAAGATCTGCCGTGCGTTCCACACGCTGCCGACCCCTCCGTCGAGTGAGCCGAAGTTGTAGAGCAGATGGCCGGTGTGCGCGTCCCGGAAGCCTCTGAAGAAGTCACGCGTGCGATGGAACGCACGATCCCACGCCGGCTCCACGTCATCGGCGGCGGCGGCGCTCACGTGCGAGTGCAGCTTGCGTGCACGGAGGAGCTTCTGGAGCGTCATCGTCTCGCGCGCCCACTTGCGGCCCGCCTTGTAGGCGCTCGGCACCTGCGGGTGATAGTTGCTCGTCCCACGCGCAAGCGTGATCCGGAGCTTCGATCCATGCGCGAGGCAGAGCCGGTAGCCGTGCGCGTACGCGAGCATCGCGCGGGTGATCGCCTTGTTGCCCGCGAAGCGTCCCGAGAAGAGATACGTGCCGTACGTGTGCCCGTTGTAGGCCGGCTGCCCGAAGTCGAGGATGACGATCCCGCCGACCCCACGCTGAGCCGCGCTACAGCCCTGGCGGCGGAGACTCGACCGCCGGACGCTGTGCTCGTAGAGCGAGATGGTCGAGCGGGGCTTCGAATGCGGCTGGTGCCGGGCGGCGAGGCGTACGGCCCGCAGGTGGCTGGCGTGCCTCGATGCCCGATGGGCACGCTCGGGAGCGAGGGCGCTCACTTCGAGCACCGGCCGCGGCTGGACGACTGGCGGCGAGTGCAGCGGTGCAGCGGACGCCGGGGCGGCGGGCTGCAGGCCGAGCGCGATCAGCCCGAGTCCGATCGCGAGCAGGCCCGACGCGAGGAGGGTGATGAGAACCCCGCCCCGCTTCAAAACGGCGTCTTTAGTATTTTCCGACAGCATTAGCCGCCCGAAGGTATCGCGGTATCCGGACGGCCGCCCTCCCCCGATCGAGGGAGCATCCTCCCCCGTCGGCCGAGCGAAGGGGCCGACTGGGAGGGCCTCTACACTCCTGCCAGTGATCGCCCGCTACTCCCGTCCCGCGATGGCCAGGATCTGGTCGGACGAGGGCAAGCTGCGGGCCTGGCTCGACGTCGAGCTGGCAGCGACCGCGGCCTGGGCCGACCTCGGAATCGTGCCGCGCGGGGCCGCCGACCTGCTCCTCGAGCGCGCGTCGCCGCCGACAGCCGATCGCGTGGCGGAGATCGAGGCGACGCTCCACCACGACACGGCCGCCTTCGTCGACGCCGTCGCGGAGAAGCTCGGCCCGGAAGGCCGCTGGTTCCACTACGGGCTCACTTCCTCGGACGTCGTCGACACCGCGCTCGCACTGCAGGTCCGCGACGCCGGCATGCTCCTCCTCGAGGGGATCGACGGCGCGCTCGCCGCCGTCGTCGCCCGCGCCGAACAGCACCGCATGACCCTCCAGATGGGCCGCACCCACGGCGTCCATGCCGAGCCGACGACCTTCGGCCTAAAGCTCGCCGGCTGGGCTTTCGAGCTCGACCGCGACCGGCACCGGCTCGCGCGGGCCCTCGAGGGGATGCGGGTGGGAAAGCTCTCGGGAGCCGTCGGCACCTACGCGGCGACCGATCCCGAGCTCGAGCGCATCGCCTGCGAGCGCCTCGGTCTCGAGCCTGCCCCGACCTCGACGCAGATCCTCCAGCGCGACCGGCATGCCGAGCTACTGACGTCACTCGCGATCGTCGCGTCGTCCCTCGACAAGTTCGCGCTCGAGATCAGGCATCTCGCGCGAACGGAGGTCGCCGAGGTGCAAGAGCCTTTCGGCCGCGGGCAGAAAGGGTCGTCCGCCATGCCGCACAAACGGAACCCGGTCGTTGCCGAGCGGATCTGCGGTCTCGCACGCGTCGTGCGCGCTGCTGCAGTCGTCGGGCTCGAGAACGTCGCCCTGTGGCACGAGCGCGACATCTCGCACTCCTCGGCCGAGCGCGTCGTCATTCCTGATGCATTCCTCGCCGTCGACTACATGCTTGACCGGTTCAGCTGGCTCATGGACGGCCTCATCGTCCGCGAGGAGCGCATGCGTCGCAACCTCGAGGCGAGCCACTACCTCTTCTTCAGTCAGCGCGCCCTTCTCGCGCTCGTCGAGTCGGGTCTGCCCCGCGACGACGCCTACCGTCTCGTGCAGCGCAATGCAATGCGCGCGTGGGACGAGGAGCTCGATTTCCGTGAGCTCGCGGCCGCCGACGACGAGATCGCGTCGCGGATCGATCTCGATGCGGTCTTCGACCTGTCCGCGTACACGCGCCACATCGACACGATCTTCAATCGTCTGACGTCAATCGCCGTAAAGGAGGAACCGGTTCATGTCTGAGGCCACGCACCTCGCATCCGGAAAGGTGCGCGAGATCTACGCGCTCGCTGACGATCGCCTGCTGCTCGTCGCAAGCGACAGGATCTCCACCTTCGACGTGATCCTGCCAACCGAGATCCCGGACAAGGGCCGTGTCCTCACAGGCCTCTCGGGGTTCTGGTTCACGCTTCTGCACGACATCGTCCCGAACCACATGCTCGCGATCCGCGACGACGGCCGCTCGATGGAGTGCACGCGCCTCCAGATGCTGCCGGTCGAGGTCATCGTCCGCGGCTACATCACCGGCTCAGGCTGGAAGGACTATCAAGCGAGCGGCGCGGTGTCCGGCCACCGGCTGCCCGAAGGGCTGCGCGAGTCGGACAAGCTGCCGGAACCGATCTTCACGCCGTCGACGAAGGCGGAGGAGGGCCACGACGAGAACATCACCCGCGACCGCGCCGCCGAGCTCGTCGGTGAGGACCGCATGCGCGAGGTCGAGCGCGTTGCGATCGCGCTCTACACGACGGCCGCGGATTACGCGCGCGGCCAGGGCATCATCATCGCCGACACGAAGTTCGAATTCGGGCTCGACGAGAGCGGCAGCCTCGTCCTCGGCGACGAGGCGCTCACGCCGGACTCCTCGCGCTTCTGGCCCGCCGACTCGTACGAGCCGGGCCGCGGCCAGAACAGCTTCGACAAGCAGTATGTCCGCGACTACTGCGAGACGACCGGCTGGAACAAGACCGATCCAGGCCCCGAGCTGCCGGAGGACGTCGTCATGCACACGAGATCGAAGTACATCGAGGCGTTCGAGCTGCTGACGAAGATCCCCTTCCCGGCATACGTGGAGGACCCGCGCGTGGTGCTCGGATGAGGGCGACCGTCCTCGTCCGCCCCAAGCAGGGAATCCTCGACCCGCAGGGCGAGGCCGTCAACACGGCACTCGGGCACCTCGGCTTCTCGGTGACGAGCGCCCGTGTGGGCAAGGTCCTCGACATCGAGGTCGAGGCGACGAGCCCTGACGAGGCGCGCGCGCAGGTCGAGCAGATGTGCGAGCAGCTGCTCGCAAATCCGCTGATGGAGTCGTACGAAGTCGAGATCCATGGCTAGCCCCCAGCCGCGGATCGGCGTCATCACCTACCCCGGTCCCAGGATGATCGCGACGCCCTATGGGCGCTCGCGGCAGTTGACGCGGAAGCCGTACCCGTCTGGCACGAGGAAACGGAGCTCCCGGACATCGACGCCGTCGTTCTCCCCGGGGGGTTCTCGTACGGCGACTACCTCCGCTGCGGCGCGATCGCGCGCTTCTCACCGGCCACGCAGGCCGTTTGCGCGTTCGCCGAGTCGGGCGGTCTCGTGCTCGGTATCTGCAACGGCTTCCAGATCCTCTGCGAGGCCGGGCTGCTTCCGGGCGTGCTCCTCCGGAACGAATCGCTTCGCTTCGTCTGCCGCGACGTACCGTTGCTCGTGGAGCGCGACGACCTTCCGTTCACGAGCCGGTGCACCACGGGGGAGCAGCTCGTCATCCCCGTGAAGCACGGCGACGGGCGATGGTTCGCACCGCCGGACCTCGTCCGTTCGCTCGAGGCCAACGGTCAGGTCGTCCTCCGTTACGCCGAGGCATGCAACGGGTCGGTCGACGAGATCGCGGGCGTCTGCAACGAGCGCGGGAACGTCATGGGCCTCATGCCTCATCCCGAGCATGCGGTCGATCCTCTTCTCGGCTCGGCGGACGGCGCGCTCATCCTGGCATCACTCGTCGACGCGGCCCGCGATCGGGCCCTGGCTGTCGTTTAGGCCTACACGCCAAGCGCGCCCGCCAGGTCGGGATGCTTGGCCAGCCCCTCGCGCAGCCGGACGAGGTCACGCTCTCGCAACGTGACCGGGCCGCGCCGCGCAGTCCCGTCCGTCGTGTACGCGATGCGGATCAGCCGCTCGCCGTTTCGTGTCTGCAGGAGCTGCACCACCGACGAGAAGCGCTTGTCGCCGGCCTGCTGCCGGACGGCCAGCTCGTCGATGAGCTCCGCCTGGCCCCACGGTGTCGCCGCCGTCTTCTCACTCATGCAGACGACGGTAGTCGGGAAAGCGTCACGAAGGTGTGACGCCTTCCCGACGACTTCGTCAAGCGCTGGCCGAAGCGGATGACCGACGGATCGATGTACAGATTGACGGCGGCCGAAAGATAGGCTCCCGCGGTGACTGCGTTCGACGCCGAAACGCCCCGTTAGCGCTCGAGTCGTCACGCCCGAGCGGGCGCGGAGGATCGCTCTCCACGCGCAGCTGCTCGACGGCCGCGCTCGCGGGGTCCTCGACACGGTGCGCACGCTCGGCTTCCTCCAGATCGACCCCATCTCGACGGTGGCGCCGCCGCAACGACTCGTCCTCTGGAGCCGGCTCGGCCCGTACGACGTCGGCGAGCTGGATCGTCTGCTCTGGGTGGAGCGGAGGCTCTTCGAGTGGCGTGCGTTCATCTGGCCGATCGAATCGCTGCCGATGATCCGCGCGCGCATGCGCAGACGCCGCACCGGCAAGTACGAGTGGGAGCGGCGCGGTATGGCCTTCCTCCAGGAGAATGCCGCCTTCCGGCGTTACGTCCTGCGCGAGCTCGAGCGACGCGGGCCCTTGCTCGCTCGCGAGCTCGAGGATCGTTCCACGCAGAAGCGCGACGGAAAGCACCCGTGGTGGGGCACCCGCAACGTCTCGATCATGCTCGAGCTGCTGCAGGACCGGGGCATCGTCGCGGTCGTCGGGCGCCGGGGGAGCCACCGGCTCTGGGATCTCGCCGAGCGCTGGTACCCCGAAGGAGAGACGATGACCCTCAAAGAGGCCGAGCAGCTGCGTGAGGAGCATCGCCGTCGCTCGCTCGGCGTGTGGCGTGCCGGAGACGAGTGGCATGCGCATCCGGACGTGGACGACGGTCCGGTCGCCGACCGCGCGACGCTCCTTTCGCCCTTCGACAGGCTGATTCACGACCGCGACCGCGCCGAGGCGCTCTTCGACTTCCGGTACCGCCTCGAGATGTACGTGCCCAAGGCAAAGCGGGAATTCGGGTATTACGTGCTCCCGCTGCTCGTGGGTGACCGCATCGTCGGACGCGCCGAGCCCGTGTTCGACCGCAAGACCGGCGAGCTGAACCTCGCCCGCGCATGGGGCGACACCTCCCGGCTCGACGAGGCACTAACGAGCCTTGGTCGCTGGCTGAGCGGCGACTGCGACGCCACGGCATGAACGCGGACGAGTACCGCACCCTCACGAGCGAGCTCACCGAGTGCGTACGGGATGAGAGCCGGGCGATCGGTCTCGTCGCCGTGGGCTCGATGGCAGACCGGGACTACTCCGCCGACGAATGGTCCGACCACGACTTCTTCGTCATCGCACATCCGGGCCGGCAGGAAGCGTTACGCACCAATCTGTCTTGGCTTCCCCGCCGGGAGCGCGTCGTACTCGAGTTCAGGGAGACGGAGCACGGAGTGACGGTCGTCTACGCCGACGGACACATGCTGGAGTTCGCCGTCTTCGACCTCGAAGAGATCGGGCTCGCCTCCGTGAACCGGTACCGCGTCCTCTTCGACCGCGGCGGCGTCGAGGAGCGCGTGGCGCAAGTTGCATCCGATCCCGCGCCGTCGCGAGACGAGCTCTTCCTGTTCGGGAAGACCGTCGTGTCCACGCTCGTCGCAGCCGGCCGGGGCCGCCGCGGAGAGACACTGAGCGGCGCATTCACGCTCACTTCGGCGACGACGTACTTCGCCCGCCTGCTCGCTCGGACGCGACCGGCCGGCGAGGTGTCGATCCTCGACGAGTTCGATTCGCTTCGCCGCTTCGAGCGCGCCTACCCGGAGATCGGCGCCGAGCTGGCGGCGATCGTGCGGCTCGAGCCGGCGGCCGGCGGCGCTGCGCTCCTCGACGTCCTCGAACGCGAGCTCCGACCCGTGCGCCCCGACCTCCCCTGGCGCGCGGTCGAGGCTGTCCGCGGCCGGCTGTCGGCCGCAGGCTGAGCCGCCCCGTCGCTATGTGAGCTGCGATCCGGCGCCGACGGAGGGTGTCGGCCGGAGCTCGTTCTCGGCCGGGTGCATGATCTTCGGCTCGAGACACACGCGCTCCAGGATCTTTGTCTGCCTGTAGATCTCGTCGAGCATGTTCTGCCTGTCGCCGGGAGGGAGATCCGGCTGCGCCGTGAGCGTGGCAGCGAGGCCGCCGATGATGTGCAGCGGGTTCGCCATGCGATGCCGGACAAGCTGCGTGTAGTGGTAGAGCGCGCGCTGATACTCCTCGCTGTCGCTCGTCGCTTCGGCGAGCTTCGCGGCCGCAAGGAGGAGCTGCTCGTCGGCAAAGCTCATCAGACGCTCCGCCTCTTCGGTCCGGTGATCTGCGACGGCCGACTGCGCGGACGCCGCAGTCAGGTGCTCTTTCGCCGATTGCAGCGCGACGTTGGCTTCGGCAAGCCGCAGATCGGCAGTCGCGAGGCTCGCGTCCGCGTCAGCCGCGTTCGCGACGGCGATCGCTTCGCGCGCATCCGCCTGGGTGTCACGAACGTCGGCGGCGGCGCCGCGCGCGTCTGCGCTTTGCTCACGCACGTCGGCGTCAGCCTCGCGGGCATCGGCGACTGCGTCTCGCGTATCTGCAGCACGTTCGCGAGGCCCCATCGCCAGCAGACTATCCGGGAAGCGGCGCCTGCGGAGCGCCCGATCTTGCGATACTCGCGTCGATGGGCGAGATCGACGCATCCGGTGCTCGGAGGGACGGCCTCGACGCGTTCCTCGACCAGAAGCAGGAAGAGGGGTACGTGATCGAGACGCGGACAGACACCCACGCGATCATCTCGCGGCGCCCCAAAGGCCTCAAACGCTTCACGAGCGGCGCGGACCCCGGCCGGTACGTGGTCGAAGTCGACGAAGCCGGAGCAGCGACGATGCGTCCGGCGGAGCCACGCCGCAACTAGCCGTCCAGGATCCTCGGCGCGCGCCTTCGGGCTGGAGAGCCGTCTGAGCGGCATCGATCGGCTCGAGGCGATTCGGAGTAGTTCGAGGGCGCGTTGCAGCTGAGCAAGCAGCCGCGATTGGCGCAGTCGTGACGGCCAGGCTGAGGGTTACCGACGGGCCACGAAGATGTACTCACGGCTGTCGTCGTCGAGCGGTTCCCCGGCGAATCCGCCGTAGAGAGCTTCCAGGCGAAGGCCTGAGACGTCGAGGAGCCCCAGCCATTCGTTCTTGGTTGCCCACCAGAGCGAACCGGTTCCACCATCGTCCAGGGTGATGTCGACTCGGTTATCGCCGACGCTGTAGTAGTTCGTGTGCGGCAGCGGCGTGTCGGCGTGCCGGCCGTCCATGGCCGATGCGAAGTGATGGTCGAAGGCGAATGCGTTCCAGGCGAAGCGGCCGCCAGACAGAAGCGATGACGCGACGCGCTCGAAGCAGCGGCGACGATCGGCCCAGGTGGGCAAATGAAGCAGCGACCGCCCCGGGCAGTAGATCAAGGCCGCGGGCTCCTCGAGTTCAAGCTCCCGTATGTCTCCTTCGCGCAGGTCGAGCTCGACTCCCTCTTCAGCTGCGCGCACTCGAGCCTGCGCGAGCATCGCCGGCGAAGAGTCGATCCCGATTACAGGCCTGCCCGTTGCGAGAGCAACCGGGATCGCAACGCGCCCGTTGCCAACTGCAAGCTCGACCAGTGGCCCGTCGGCATCACCGGCAAGCCCGACGTAGAACGGGACGTCAGTAGTGACGCTGGTGGACCAGTCGTACCGGTCCGCCCAGACGTCGTAAAAGCTCGACATGGCGACACCAATCTACGCGCAAGCGAGGCGGAATTCGGCTGAGCCGGCGTTCGGATGAGCGACCGGGACACCGCCGAAGCCGACACTTGCAGTACGAAGCGTCGCCCCTTGTCGCGGCCCGACCGGTCCGCGGAGGAAGCCCACCTGCCTGTCCAGATGTTGGCCTGGAGAGATGCTCCCCACGGGGCGACGTGCGGGCTTGTCGCCTGAACGTCCGAGGCCTTTTCTGGTCGGAGCCGATGAGTTTTCTCTCGACCGTGGGTCTTATCGCGTACGGGCCGTAAGCCCAGAGCGTCTTGCCTGCACCTAAACGACTTCGGGAGGCACGTTGAAACTTCTTCTCACATCAGGCGGCGTCACCAACCCGAGCATCCACTCGGCGCTCGTGCAGATGCTCGGTAAGCCGATCGCCGACTGCCACGCCCTCTGCGTCCCGACAGCACAGTGGGGGCACCCGATGTGCGGCCCGAGATCGGTGCGGGGCCTCGTCGCCGCCGAGCCGCCCTTCAAGCACTTTTCCGGCCTGGGCTGGGCGTCGCTCGGTGTCCTCGAGCTCACCGCACTGCCGACCATCGGCGCGGAGCGATGGGTCCCCTGGGTCCGAGAGGCGGACGTGCTCCTGGTCGACGGCGGCGACGCGACGTATCTGTGCCACTGGATGCAGGAGTCCGGACTGGCCGACCTGCTGCCGACGCTGCCTCACACGGTTTGGGTGGGAGTGAGTGCCGGAAGCATGGTGATGACGCCCCGCATCGGGACGTACTTCGTCGAATGGCCGTCCGCGCCGGACGACCGCACCCTCGGAGTCGTCGACTTCTCGATCTTCCCGCATCTGAACGCGTTCCCGACGAACACCCTGGCTGACGCAGAGCGGTGGGCCGCCGACATCGGCGTTCCGGCCTACGCCATCGACGAACAGACGGCCATCAAGGTGGTCGACGCCACCGTCGAAGTCGTCTCCGAGGGTGACTGGAAGCTTTTCAGCCACAGTCCAGTGGCAACCGAATCAAGGTCGTGAGACACGCCGCTCGGCTGCGCGAGCGATCGCGATTGTCCCCGAGGCAGCCCCTATCGACCGAGCGCCTCGAAGATCACGCGGGCGCACTCCTCGGGCGATTGCGAGGCTGTGTCGACTGTGACGTCGTATTCGATGCCGGCGTGGATGGCGCCCACCTGAACTCGCGCCTCACCCGTGATCCTGTTACCTCTGAGCCTCTCGCGCTCCTCGAGGACGGGCAGCGGCGCGAGTACCCCGACGAGTAGCCACTCGAGGTCACCGAGCTCGTCGCGCCACGCGTCGAGCCACTGCCGCTCGAGGAAAACGTCGTCCACGACTAGGTCATTGCCGCAGCGGGCACACGCTGCGATCGCGGCACGCATCCCTGCGGCAAGCCGCTCCCCCACGGGGCCGGGGACGATCCGCGCGTCTTCTTGCCAGAGGAATCCCTCCGAGGCGCGTTGACCATGCTCCATCCACCGCTCGTCGATCGCGGTCCAAAAGACGTCGATCCCGAGCCGGAGCCAAGGCTCGTCCGAGAGCGCTTGCACCGCGCGAGCCACAGTCGTCTTCCCCGAGCTCGAAGTACCGTGAAGAAGGACGACGCGTCCCGGCACGAGCTGATCCTAGACCGGCGGCAATCAAAGTCCGATCTCTAGGATCGCGCTGATGTCGACGTTCGCTTCCGAGCTGCGCGATTGCCTTTCCGAGATTGTCGGCGGATCAGTGCCCACCGCAGCTGCCGACGGCGTGGATCCGCAGCGGTTCTATCGACAATGGCTTGCGGAACGGAACCTCGGGCTAGTACCGATCGATGACGCAGCTTCGTTTGACTGGGCCGGGCAGTGGATTGCGCTTGTACGTGGCGCTGACCGCGTCCACGCCGTCGTCTTGTTCGGGTCGCCGTCAGGTATGTGGCTCGATCCGAGGAGCGCGTATCGCGAGGGGGCCACCGAGATCGAAGCGGGTCTGATGGTAACTCCGCTTGACCTCCACCTCCCTATAAGCAGGCCTTACGGCGCTACCGAAACCGTCGGCGTCGTAGCAGGCATCCTCGTTGCTCCAGCAGCCGAAGCTCAACTGAGACGGGTCGAGTCAGCCACTGCGTTGCCCGGTCAGGGGCTGGACGGCGATCGCTACGCGAAGGGAATGGGCACGTTCAACGCGCCGGGACGCGGCTACGACCTCACGCTCATCGAGGCTGATGTGCTGGACGAGATCGAGCTTTGTTGGGAGGACGCACGCCGCAACATCGTCACCACTGGAATCAAACTGAACGCGCTCGTAGGCCGAACGTTCCGAATCGGAGTGGTCACCTGCGTCGGCGCAAGACTCGCCGAACCTTGTTCGCACCTCGAGAAGCTTGCGCGGCCGGGACTACTGAGACCGCTCGTCCATCGCGGCGGGCTACGCGCGGACATCCTCACCACGGGCACGATCAGGGTGGGCGACGGAATCGTCGTCGCGGACCGAGTCACTGCCTGAGCCAGCGTTCCGCAATACACCCCGCGGCGGAGCGCCTCGCAGGGCGCGCTACCAGCCGGCGGTGCCGTAGTCCGGGCCGGGCACGGACAGTGGTATGACTGCGTGCACGTCGCGGCCGGATGCTGTGATCGAGAAACAGCCTGTGCGTCCGATCCGGAGTTCGGTCTTCACGATCCGCCAGCCGCTGCGCTGGGTGATGGTGAGTGCTCGGCCAAAGCGGAGGGAGCGAGATCCGCACGACACGTCGGGCGGGTTCACGGTGCAGGCGGCGGCTCCGTTGATTGAGAAGCCGAGTGGAGCGCGGCGCTTGCTCTTACCCAGCCTGTGGCCGGTAAGAGTCAGTCGCGCCGGATAGCTGGGGGCGACCGCGATCAGCGCTCGGTGGAGGTAGTAACCGGAACTGTCGGTGGAGTCGCCGTCCCGTGAGATCGCGGTCTTGCTCGACAGCGCAACCAGGTAGACGGGGCCTGAGTGCAGCGCCTTGGCTGCCGGCCGCACCCAAGGAAAGAATCGCAGAGCCTCGGCCCGAAGCGCGGCTGGGGCCGGTCGTTCCGTCGGCATCGAGGAGCACCGAAGGTTCCAGGGATTGCCGCCCGCCGCCGAGCCGCCGATCAGTAGAAGCGACGCGAGCGTTGCCGTCATCGCTAGGGACTTCATCGCCAGAGGTTACGTCCAAGAAGCACGGATCGGTCCCGCGTTGGGAACGCTGCGGAGCGCCTTCGCTCGCCTGGGCGAGCGTCCTTGACGTCTGATCGAATCGCAGGCCGAGGAAGGCGGTTCGCAGCTACTTCCCGGAGCGATCGATCAGCTCGATGCGGTAGCCGTCCGGATCGCGCACGAAGCAGATGAGCGACCCGCCTTCGCGCACGCGGTATGGCTCGCGTTCGGCCTCGATGCCCTGCCCCTTCAGCTCTGCGAGCGTCTGCTCCATGTCGTCGACTGCCAGCGCGATGTGGCCGTACCCGGTGCCGTGGTCGTAGTCGCGCCCGTCGTGGTTGTACGTCAGCTCGAGGACCGCTTCCTGGTCGCCGATGCCGAAGAAGTAGTTCGTCGCCTCGAGCTCGCCGTTCCTGACGATGTCCATCTCGCGCTCGAAGCGGAAGCCGAGTGCCTCGTAGAAGCCGCGGCTGCGTTCGGGGTCGGTGACCCGGAACATGGTGTGGAGAAAAGTAGCCATGCGCCGGAGGCTAGCTCAGGAGGTCTGCCGCCTCGACGGGATCCCCCACGAGCGTCTCGCCGCCGACGCGCGCGGCGAGACGCGGGTCGACGCCGGGGCCGCCGAACGCGAGCCGCGTCCGTCCGGCGATCGACCGCAGGAGCTTCTCGCCGCGGCCGCCGAGCGGCAGTGTCGCGCTCACCACGCAGATGTCCGGCCGCAGCTGGGCGACGGCATCGTCGAGCGACTCATACGGGGTTCGTGCGCCCAGATAGCTGACGCGCCCGCCGCGCGCGCGCAAGGCGAGGCCGAGGGCGATGAGCGGCAGGTCGTGCTCCTCGTCCGGTGCGCAGGCGAGCAGGGCATGCGGCGTGCCGCCGCGGCCCCAGCCGCGCGCGAGCCCCAGCAGGCGTCCGCGCAGCAGGGTCGAGGCGAAGTGCTCGTGCGCGATGGAGACGTCGCCGCTCTCCCACCGCCTGCCCAGGTCGCCTAGCAGCGGCAGAACGAGCGTGGACAGGAGCGCGTCGGTCGAGAGGTCGGCGATCGCCGCGTCGAGCACGGCGTGCGCCGCCCCCTCGTCGAGTGCGTCGATCGCGGCAGCGAGCTCCGCAATGCGCATGGCCGGCGGAGATGACGACGCTGCCTGCTCGGCGAGCGAGGCGCGGGCGGCCTCGCCGGCCGAGACACCGCCGCCGATCAGGCGCTGCATCGTCTCGATCCTGCGCACGTCGTCCTCGGAGTAGAGGCGGAATCCGCCGGACGACCGCTCCGGTCGGAGGACCCCGTACCGGCTCTCCCACGCCCGCAGCACCTCGGGCGGGACGCCGGTTCGCCGGCTCAACTCCCCGATGCGCAGCAGGCCGGCCATCGGCCGAGTCTAGACGTATCTCTACAGAGCCTTTGCATACTCTCGACATACTCTGGACAAAACCTGTACAGTCCTGGACGACACGAACCACGAGGAGGAAGCCATGGAGCACATCGCACGTCGCAGCACCGTCGCAACCGCCGGCTCACGCGGGCTCTTCCTGCTCGCTTCGGCGGTCGCACTCGTCCTCTCCGTGACGCTGTGGTTCACGGGCAACCACGAGCAGGGCGTGTTCGTCGGCCTCTGGGTGCCGTCGATCCTCTCGCTCGGCGCATTCGTGGCGCCCCGATGAGCACGGTCGGGCTTTTCCTCATGGGCGTCTTCGTCTCGCTGCTCACCGTCGCGGCGCTCTCGCTCCTCGTCTATGCGGCGATCCTCGACGGCCGCACCGACCGCGAGCTCGCGACTGCCGTCCCCGACGTCGTCGAGTTTCCCCCTACGAGCCGCGAGCCTGACCTCGGTCACGCGGCGTGAAAGGACACATCATGCGCATTATCGCTTTCCTGGCGGCTCTCGTCGCCGCCGTCATGCTCGCCGTACCGGCGGGCGCCGCACCACAGAAGAACATCGTCCAGACCGCAGTGTCGGCCGGTCAATTCACGACGCTCGCGACGCTGCTGACGAAGACCGGCCTCGCGAAGACGCTCGCAACCGGCGGCCCGTACACCGTGTTCGCGCCGACCGATGCCGCATTCGCAAAGGTGCCGAAGTCGACGCTCGCGGCCCTCGCGAAGAACAAGACCAAGCTGCGCGCGGTTCTGCTCTATCACGTGGTGAAGGGCTCCTATCCCGCCGCGAAGGTTGCATCGAGCATGCAGCTGAAGACGCTCGAAGGTGCCCCCCTCGCAGTCAGCACGATGGGCGGGGTCAAGGTCGGCGGCGCGTCGGTGATCAAGGCGAACGTTCGGGCCTCGAACGGTGTCATTCACGTCATCAACCGCGTCCTGATTCCGCCTGCGAAGTAGGTGCGCGCTGCGGGCGGCGTGCGAGTAGCGCGCCGCCCGCAGTCACGCAAGCTCGTCTTCGAGCAGCGAGAACAGCACTGCGTCCTGCCAGCGGCCGTCGCGGAAGTAGGCGCGTCGCTTGACGCCCTCGCGCACGAACCCTGATCGCTCGGCATGCGCGATTGCCCGCTCGTTGAACGCGTAGATCTGCAGCTCGATGCGGTGGAAATCTAGATCGACGAGCATGTGCCGTTGGAACGCGCGCGCCGCCTCGTCCCCGATCCGCCGACCGCGATAGCGGGGATGGATTGCGAAGCGCCCGACCTCCGCGATCCGGTGCCGCTCGTTCTCGACCGTGAAGCCGACCGTCCCGACCGGCTCGCCGTCCTCCTCGACGACGAACCGGCCATAGGCGGCGGGCTCGCGCTCGGAGCGTTCGATCTCCGCGAGCACGTCGTCGCGCGTCTCGGCGGCACGCCCGAGGAACGGCTTGGTGTCCTCGTCGGTCATCAACTCGAAGAGAAATTCGGCGTCCTCGGCGCGAGCGCGACGGATGATGACACTCATGGAGCCTGCGCCACCGGCGTCCGCCGGACGAGCCGGAACGCGCCGGACCCGAGCCCGACGCCGACGAGGATGAGTCCCAGGCCGCAGAGCTTCTGCCAGGTCACCGGCTCCGAGAGGAACACCGCACCGTAGAAGAGCGCGAATGCCGGAAGCATGTAGGCGACGAGCACCGAGCGGGACGATCCCCAGGTCCCGATCATGCGATACGAGAGCACCTGCGCGAGCGCCGTCCCGAGAACGCCGAGCGCGATCGCCGAGAGGAGCGGCTTCCAGCCCGGAGCACTCGAGGGAGCCGTGAGGAGCGCGAGGGGGAGCAGCACGACGAAGGCGACGGCCATCGAGTTCGCAGCGAGCACCGGCCCGCCTGCACGCATCCGGCGCCCCGCGTAGAGATTGGCGACCGCGTAAGACACGGATGCGAGGACGATCGCACCGGTCCCGATCGCTCCGTTCCACCCACCCGCCGGATGCACACCCGCGAGGATCGCAACGCCGGCGAGGCCGAGGCCGACACCGACGAGGCGCATCCCCGTCGAGCGCTCGCTCGGCACGAACCAGAATGCGAGCACCGCGACGAAGATCGGGACCGAAGCGTTTGCAACGGCCGCGACGCCCGAGTCGACGTAGCGCTCGCCCCAGGCGATGAGGGTGAAAGGAATCGCGGCATTGAGGACGCCGAGGACGATGCCTTCACGCCATGCGCCACGCAACGCCTCGAGGCTGTACCGCCGAATTGCGTACACGACGAGGAGCGGCAGCGCACAGGCGAGACGGATCTCGATCAGGGCGGCCGGCGACAGGTCGCGGACGCCGACCTTGATGAAGAGGTAGGACGATCCCCAGATCGCCCCGAGCACGAAGAGGTAGACCGCATACCGATGCCTCACGCCCGCGAGGCTACCGGCCGTCGCAAGCGCACCCGCCCTGTGCCGAGGACGACGCCGGCGAAGATCAGGGCGAGCGCGGCGAACGCGGAGACCTCGAGCCGCTCGTCGAGGAAAACCGCGCCGTAGGCGAGCGCAATGGGAGGCACGAGATACGTCACGAGCGACGCATACGCTGCGCCCGCACCCGCGATGATCGCGTAGAAGAGAAGGAACGCGAAGGCGGTGAGCGGCACCGCGAGCATGACGACCGAGCCGATCGTCTTCCAGCCGGGCATCTGATCCGGTGCCTGCTCGACGCCGAGCGGCAAGGCAAGAAGCGCAGCCGTCCCGGTCGTGGCGAGCGCGACAACCGGCGGGGCGACCGGCCGTAGGTGTCGGCCGGCAAGCAGCTGGCCGACTGCATAGCAGAGTGCCATCCCGCAGACGGCGAGCGCCCCGACCGCCTTCCCGTGCGGCTGCGCGCCGACGAGCAGTGCCACTCCGACGAAGCCGATCGCGACACCGGCGAGCCGCAGCCCGGTCACACGTACCTCGCGGAAGAACGCGAACGCGATCACGGCGTTGAAGATCGGCACCGACGCCTGCAGAATCGACGCGAGTCCCGAGTCGATCCTCGTCTCGCCCCAGGAAAGGAGCCAGAACGGAACGGCGACGTTCACGACGCCGACGACGACGAGCCAGGCGCCGTGATCCCGGATCTGACTCCATGTCTCGCGGCTGCCGATGCGGACGGCCACGAACGCGGCGAGGGCCAGCGTCGCAAGGCCGAGCCGGCCGAGAATCAGGGTCGCCGGGTCGAGCTCGCGCACGGCGACCTTGATGAAGAGGAAGCTCGCGCCCCAGAGAAGGGCGACGACTCCGAGCATCACCGAGTAGCGCCTCACCCCTCGATTCTGCTGTCCCGGGGCACGGCTAGGATGGGGTACCTGACGCAGGTCGCGGAACAGCCGCTGCATCGCGCCCTCGGTCTAACCGACTGGGAAGCCGCCCGGATCCAGGAGCTCCTGGGCCGCGACCCGAACCACTTCGAGCTCGCGGTCTTCTCCCTTCTCTGGTCGGAGCACTGCGGCTACAAGCATTCGGCGCCCCTGCTGAAGCGACTCCCTTCGCGCGGGGACCGCGTCCTGCAAGGCCCGGGCGAGAACGCCGGGGTACTCGACCTCGGCGAGGGCGTCGCCGTCACCTTCAAGGTCGAGTCGCACAACCATCCCTCTGCCGTCGAGCCCTTCCAGGGAGCCGCGACGGGGATCGGCGGGATCCTCCGCGACATCGTCGCGATGGGCGCACGGCCGATCGCGCTGCTCGACGGGCTCTGGTTCGGCGCACCGGACCACCACTTCGAGCGCGCCGTCGCAGGCATCGGCGGCTATGGCAACTCGGTCGGAGTCGCGAACATCGGCGGCGCGACGGTGTTCGACGAGGCGTACGCCGGCAACTGCCTGGTGAACGCGATGTGCGTCGGCATCCTCGACCCGGCGCGGCTGCAGTCGGCGAAGGCGCAAGGCCCCGGCAACATCGTCGTCCTCTACGGCGCGACGACCGGCCGCGACGGGATCGGCGGCGCCTCGGTGCTCGCCTCGCAGGAGCTCGGCGAGGACGACGCCGACAAGCGGCCGTCGGTGCAGGTCGGCGACCCGTTCACGGGCAAGAAGCTGATCGAGGTCTCCGTCGCGCTCGTCGAGGGCGGGCTCGTCGAGTCGTTGCAGGACTGCGGCGCCGCCGGTCTCGCTTCCGCGCTCTCCGAGATGGCGCGCGACGGCATGGGGCTCGACGTCCACCTCGACCGCGTCCCGCAGCGGGAGGACGGCATGGAGCCGTGGGAGATCATGATCTCCGAGTCGCAGGAGCGGATGGTCGCGGTCGTGCGGCCGCAAATGCTGGAAGCAGTGCGCGATCTCTGCGCACGCTGGGAGCTGCCGTGCACACCGATCGGCGAGGTGACGGATCACGGAGAGCTCCGAGCGCTCTGGGAGGAAGACGTCGTAGGCTCGATCCCCGCAGCCCTGCTGACGGACGAATGCCCGCGCTACGACGTCGAGCAGGCAAAGCCCGATGCATGGCCCGCCGCGCCGAAGACTCTGAGCGAGGTCAACCGCGCTGACAAGTCCTGGATCTACGAGCAGTACGACCAGCTCGTCGGCTCGCGCACCGTGCGGAGGCCCGGGCTCGACGCCGGCGTCCTGCGGCTGCGCCCCTCGACCCGAGGGCTCGCGGTCGCGCTCCAGGGCCCACGGCCCGGTGAGACCGACCCGTTTCGCGCCGGTGTCGACGCCGTGCTTGGCGCTGCGCGCAACGTCGCGTGCGCCGGCGGCGAGCCGATCGGCCTCACCGACTGCCTGAACTTCGGGAACCCCGAGAAGCCCGAGATCGCATACGAGCTCGCTCAGGCGATCGAGGGGATCGCGCAGGCTGCAGAGGCGCTCGAGATGCCGGTCGTCTCCGGGAACGTGTCGCTCTACAACGACACCGACGGCCGCTCCATCCCGCCGACACCGGTCGTCGGCTGCGTGGGCCTCGTTCCGGACGTCCGGCTCGTCCCGGGACGCTGGGAGTCGGGCGATGTCGTCCTGCTCGCCGTGGCGCCCGAAGCGTCGCTCGCCGCGGAAGCCGCACTCATCCGGTTCCTCTGGAAGGCTGCGCCCCTCCTCACGCTGTCGCACGACGTCGGCTACGCCGGCCTCGAGCACGCGCTCGCCGAATGCGCACGCTGGAGCGGAAGAGAGGCGGACGTCGAGCCGGTTCCGGTCGAACGTGGCGCCGCGATCCTCGCGTGCCGCCGCGACGACGTCGCGAAGCTCGGCTCACGCGGCTTCGTCGAGATCGGCCGGGTGCGGTAGCGATGTGCGGCGTGTTCGGGGTTCACGCCCCCGACCGGGACGTCGCGCGCCTCGCGTACTTTGGCCTCTTCGCGCTGCAGCATCGCGGTCAGGAGTCCGCGGGCATCGCCGTCTCCGAGAACGGACGCCTCACCGCCCTCCGCGATCTCGGGCTCGTCACACAGGTGTTCGACGAGCAGAAGCTTCACGGCCTTCGCGGCTCCGTGGGAATCGGTCACACCCGCTACTCGACGACGGGGTCGTCGCAATGGTCGAACGCGCAGCCGCTCGTGCAGCACGGCAGCACGCGCACAATTGCCATCGGGCACAACGGGAACCTCGTGAACGAGACGTCGCTCCGCGACGAGCTGACCGTGGCGGGCGTGACGCTTCGCGCGACGACCGACAGCGAGGTGATCGCAGCGCTGATCGCAAACGACCCGTCGCCGCTCGACGAGGCAATCGCGAACGCGATGCGGCGGCTCGAGGGCGCGTACTCGGTCGTCGCGCTATCCGAGGGAACGCTGATCGCCTTCCGCGACCCTCATGGCTTCCGGCCGCTCGTGCTCGGAAAGATTCATGAGGACTGGGTCGTCGCATCCGAGACCTGCGCGCTCGATCTCGTCGGCGCGGAATTCGTCCGCGAGGTCGACCGCGGCGAGGCTGTGCTGATCGACGACGACGGCTTGCGCTCGGTGCGTGCGGTCGAGCCGGCAGAAGCGGGCGCGCTCTGCATCTTCGAGTTCTTCTATCTCGCGCGGCCCGATACGCAGCTCGCCGGCATCGAAGTCCACGGCGCCCGGGTTCGCATGGGCGAGCGGCTCGCGCAGGAGGCGCCGGTCGACGCCGACCTCGTGCTGCCGATTCCCGACTCGGGGACGCCGGCGGCGATCGGCTTCTCCCGGGCACTCGGCATCCCCTTCAGCGAAGGCCTGATCAAGAACCGCTATGTCGGCCGCACGTTCATCGAGCCCGACGAGGAGCTCCGCCGCCAGGGCATCCGCATGAAGTTCAACCCCCTGGCCGAGGTGGCCGGCAAGCGCGTCGTCGTCGTCGACGACTCGATCGTCCGCGGCAACACCACGCGCGCAATCGTGCAGATGCTGTTCGACGCGGGCGCGTCCGAGGTACACGTCCGCGTCTCGGCGCCGCCCGTGATCGGGCAGTGCTTCTACGGCATCGACCTGGCCGACCCGGCGGAGATGATCGGGAGCACGCACTCGATCGAGCAGATCCGCGAGGCGATCGGCGCCACGTCGCTCGCCTACATCTCGCACGACGGCCTCGTCGCCGCGACGCGGCGCCCGGAGTCGGAGCTCTGCCGCGCGTGTCTGACAGGGCACTACCCGACAGCAGTTCCCACAGAGCACGCGAAGCTCCGCTTCGAAGCAACTCCCGTTTGAATCCGGGCGTGTTCGAGGAGTTTCTCGCGCACGCAAGCGAGGACGAGAACGTCATCGGCCTCGTCGTCTTCGGCTCGCGCGGAAAGGGCGCGTTCGTCGACGAGGCGCGAAGCGACTGGGACGTCTTCGTCGTCGTGCGCGAGCGGCGCGGCGACCGGCCGTTCCGGCACGGCGATCCCATCGAGACCGTCGAGGTGACGCTCGGCGAGCTGCGCAACCAACCTGCGTGGAACCGTTACTCGCTCGCGTGGGTCGAGCCGCAGCTCGACAAGACGGGAGAGGTCGCGGAGGCGCTCCGCGATGCAGTCGCCGTCGATCCGGCAAGCGCCGCCGAGCCGCTCGACGGATACGTCAACATGCTCTACCGGTCACTGAAGAACGAGCGAAAGGGCATCGCGTTCGGTGCGTTCCTCGATGCCCAGGAGTCCATCCCCTGGTACCTCGAGTTCGTGTTCGCCGTCCACGGGCGGCTACGCCCCTACAACCGGTGGCTCCAGTGGGAGCTCGAGCAACATCCGCTGCCGGTCGACGTGCCCCTTCCGCGGCTCGAGCGAATCGCGCGGAGCGGAGACCCGGCCGAGCAGCGAGCGCTCTTCCGCGACGCCGAGGCGCTGGCTCGAGCGCACGGGCTCGGTGCCGTCATCGACAGCTGGGAGCCGGATGTGACGTGGCTCAGGGACGGAGAGCCGTGACGCTCGCGGCGCGGCCGCCGTCGGCCGCGCCGCTAATCAGCTCTTACTGCTCGAGCACGCGGCTCGCCTTCGCGATGCCGCGCGAGATGATGTAGGCAGCGGTGATCCAGGTGGTCGCGACCGCCCAACCGTGTGCGTCGAATCCGTCGCTGACACCCGCGACGATCGCGAGGATGATCTCGACGAGCACGAAGATCGCGAGCTCCGCGTTCCCCGGCACCGGCAGGATCGCGCCGCTCACGGGAGCGCGGCCGAGCCCGCCGTACGGCGCCGGCGGGGGCGGCGGTGTGTGTGGTGGCGGTGTGTGCGGGGGCGGCGTGTGCGGGGGCGGCGTGGGCGGTTGCTCGGGAGGCGTGGTCGACATGGCTTCTCCTTTTGCTGGGCTAGGCCGCGAGGGCCGGGACATGGAGCAGCTCGAGCTTCACGCCGTCCGGGTCGTAGAAGAAGACGGCGTAATAACCGGGTGAGTACGTGTACTCCTGCGGCTCGCTCTCGAGGAGCGCGCCGTTCTGGCGCAACCATTCCGCGCGCTCGTCGACGACCGCCCGCGACATGACTTCGATTGCGAGGTGGTGGAGGCCCACGCGATAGCGGTCGCTCGCGCCGGCGCTCTGCGCTTCGCGAAGCCCGATCGAGCTGTCACGTCCGTTCAGGTACCAGATCGTCTCGCCGCGCTCGCCCTCGACCTCGCTGATGCCGTGCCATCCGAGCGGCCCGAGCAGCTCCCGGTAGAACGGCAGGCTTCGCTCGATCGACGAGACAACGAGATCGACGTGATGGATCCCCATCCGGCGTCACGCCTTCGACGCGACACGCCCGGGTCCTGCCTACCATGCCGGGCCGTGCATCTCTTTCACTACCACCTTGTGACGAGCCGCGTGCGCGAAGTCGAGGCTCGCTACATCGGCAAACTCGGCTTTGACCTGATCGCGCGGCACGGCCGCATCGGCGAAGACCTCACCTCGTACGAGCCGGGCGTGTCGTGGTCGGAGCTCGATGCGATCGGCTTCAAGCTACGGCTGTCGGAGCTCGAGCTCGGGTCGGTCAACGTCGTCGTACAGCCGGGCCAGTGGCCTCTCCCGCGCGTCGATCATCTCGGCCTTGCACTCGACGAGGACGAGTTCGAGATTGCGCTGGCCCGTGCCGACGAGGCGGAGCTCCGCGTCCAGGAGCACGGCGGCCGGAGGACGTTCGTCTCGACGAACGCCGGCTACAGGCTCGAGCTGCATCCGCCGCGCGACTGGATCGACGAGCTGATCGAGGAGAGCGATCGGCTCCGCCTGTCCGAGCTGCACCTCAAGGCCGACGACCCCGAGGGGAAGGCGCGCGCGCTCGAGGAAGTCCTCGGGGGGGCGCGCATCGGCGGCGACGTCGAGATCGGCGAGACGCTCGTCCGCTTCGTTCCCGGCGGCCCGCAGGGGCGGCCGGAGCTCCATGCCGAGCTCTTCGTCTGACGCGCTCGTCGCACGTATCGTGGGCCTTCCGCGCGGCAGCCGCGTCGGTATCGACGGCGTGAGCGCCTCGGGCAAGACCACCCTCGCGGACGAGATCGCAGAGCGACTTCCAGCGTGGTGCGCATCTCGCTCGACGACTTCCTCGTACCGCCCCCGCGTCTCGCTGAAGTGGATCCGGCGTCGCTCGCGGACGTCGCCATCGCCACGACCTAGGCGGGCCACGGCTTCTGCCGCGATCCAGGCGGGCGCCGTAGCGAGACGTCCACGCCAGGCACCTCGCGCTCCACAATCGTCTGCGTCTCCGCGACGAGCCGTTCGAGGTCGAGCACGGGCTCGGGCGATGAGAACAGACCGAGGAGCCGGTCGGCGAACCGATCGGGAGCGACCTTTAGCTTCGCGAGGAACGCACGCTCGCGCTTGAACTCGAAGCGCGCGAAGTACTGGCGGTTCACGCCCGCGAGCGTCCCGGTCAGCGCATAGGCCGCGTTCACGAGCTCCTCCTGCTGCCAGAGGGGCGCGTCGCGCGACGCGAACGACGGCTCGAAGTGCCACAGCGGGAAGAACCGCCACCAGTGCTCGACCATCGCCCGCCGCAGCGACTCGGGGTAGTGCTCGACCCGTTCGCGGAGGCGCTCGATTACCGGCTCGCCGTGCAGCGGCACGCCTTCGAGCAGGCCGGTCGCGATCTTCGGGAGCGGTGTGCCGAGGCCGTCGTGGGCGACGAGCAGCCGCTCGAGATCCGCCTCGACATCGGCGAGCGAGAGCAAGCCGACCTGGCAGGCGACGCCGTCGAGCGGGAACTGATCGAGAAAGCCCTGCTCCCCGTGCGGAAGGATCGCGATCGCCTCTCCGGCGCCGAGCTCACGCTGCGCCGCGACCGCCGCCTCGTACGGCGGCACCGTCGCCCCGTAGAGGAGCAGGTCGAGATCGGAATATGCGTCGGCGTCGCCGCGCGATCCCGAGCCCGCGAGGAGCGCGGCATCGACCGGCATGTGGCGCCGGTACACCTCGGTGATCCGTTCCGCGAGCGTGCGGAGCCTGGCAGTCGGGTCGGTCATCTGGCAGCGATCGTAGACTGGGCTTCTTGACGAACGACCGCACCTACGAGGCCGCCGGCGTGTCGCTTGCGACCGCGGATGCGGTCGTCGATCGTCTGCGCGCTGCGGTCGAGTCGACCGGAGCGACGGGCTTCGGCCACTTCGCCGGGCTCTACCCGCTGGACGGCGACCGCTACCTCGCGGCCTCGACCGACGGCGTGGGATCGAAGCTCATGCTGCAGCGCCGCGCGGGCAGGCTCCGCTGGGGCGGGATGGACCTCGCGGCCCACTGCATCAACGACGTCGCCTGCAGCGGCGCCGAGCCGCTCTTCCTCCTCGACTACGTGGCGGCCGAGCACGTGGAGCTCGAGCAGGTCGCGGAGCTCGTGGAAGGCGCCGCCGAGGTCTGTCGCGCCGCCGGCTGCCTCCTGATCGGCGGCGAGACGGCAGAGCTCCCCGGCATCTATCGCGACGACGAGCTCGACTTCGCAGGCACGTGCGTCGGCATCGTCTCGCGGAACGACCTCATCGACGGCTCGCGCTGCGAGCCAGGCGATGTCGTGATCGCCTTCCCGTCGAGCGGTCTTCACACGAACGGCTTCTCACTCGTGCGCGCTCTCATCGGCGAGAGCGACTTCGACGCGGATCTGATTCTGGCCCCACATCGGCTCTATCTCGACGACGTGCGGGCGCTGCGCGCGAAGGCGGATGTGAAGGCGCTCGCGCACGTGACGGGCGGCGGCATTCTCGGCAACCTCTCGCGCGTCCTGCCGGACGGCGTCACACCCGAGATCGACTGGGAGTCGTGGGAGCGTCCGCAGGTGTTCCACTGGCTCGCGGAACAGGGGGTCGAGGAGGACGAGGCACGTCGCGTCTTCAACCTCGGAATCGGCCTCTGCGCAATCGTGCCGGAGGCACCGAGCGGGGCGCTCGTGATCGGACGACTCGGGTGATCGGCGTCCTCGTCAGCGGGAACGGCACGAACCTGCAGGCGCTCCTCGACGGCGGGCTTCCCGTTCGCGCGGTCGCGAGCAACCGGCGCGACGCGGCGGCGCTCACACGCGTCGCTCATCTCTCCTGCGGCGTCTTCGAACTCGCGGACTATCCCGACCGCGCCGCACGCGACGAGGCGATGGCCGATTGGCTCCAGGAGCAGGGAGTCGAGCTCGTCGTCCTCGCCGGGTACATGCACGTGCTGACGACGGCCTTCCTCGATCGCTTCCCGGACGCTGTCGTCAACGTCCACCCCTCGCTCCTACCGGAGTTCCCCGGCGCACACGCGGTCGAGGAACAGCTCCGCGCAGGCGTCGCGGAGTCGGGCGCCACCGTTCATCTCGTCGACGAGGGGGTCGACACCGGGCCGATCCTCGCGCAGGAGCGCGTTGCCGTTCGGCCCGACGACACGCCCGAGTCGCTGCACGAGCGGATCAAGGAGCTCGAGCACCGGCTACTACCACGCGTTGTGGAGGAACTATGCGCGCGCTGATCTCGACGTACGACAAGACAGGCCTCGACGTCTTCGCGCGTGGCCTCGATGCACTCGGCTGGCAGCTCGTGGCAAGCGGCGGAACGGCCTCCTACCTCGAAGACCTGGGGCTCGTCGTCGAGCATGTCGAGTCCCTAACCGAGTTCCCGGAGATGCTGGGCGGCCGCGTGAAAACGCTGCACCCCCGCGTGCACGCGGGCATCCTCGCGCGCCGCGACAACGACGACGACGTTGCGACACTCGAGGAGCATGGCATCGCGCCGTTCGATCTTGTCTGCATCAATCTCTACCCGTTCGAAAACGTCGTGGCGAGCAAGGGCGCGACGGAGATGCAGGCGGTCGAGATGATCGACGTCGGCGGGCCGTCGATGCTGCGCGGCGCGGCGAAGAACTTCGCGTACGTCGCGCCCGTATGCAGGCCGGAGCGCTACGGCTTCGTGCTCGACGAGCTGCGCGCGAGCGGCGAGCTCTCCCTCGAGACGCGGCGCGAGCTCGCCGCCGAGACGTTCGCGACAACCGCCGCGTACGAGGCGGCGATCGCAAACTGGTTCTCGGAGCGCGAGACGTTCCCGGAGACGCTCGTCGTCTCGCTCGAGAAGGTGCTCGACCTCTCCTACGGCGAGAACCCGCACCAGCGGGCGGCGTACTACACAGAGCGCGGAGCGCGCCGACATCTCCTCTCGCGCGTCGAGCAACTGCACGGGAAGGCGCTCTCTTTCAACAACCTCAACGACCTGTCGGCCGCGCGCCTCCTCGCACGCGAGTTCGCGCTGCCCGCGTGCGTCATCGTCAAGCACGCCAATCCCTGCGGCGTTGCGATCGGAGCCACGCTCGACGAGGCCTACGAGAAGGCGCTCGCGTCCGACCCGGTTTCGGCGTATGGCGGGATCGTGGTGCTGAACCGCTTCGTCGAGGACGAGCTCGGCGAGCAGCTCGCCGAGCAGTTCGTCGAGGTGCTGTTTGCGCCCGGCTACAGCGACGGCGCGCTCGATGCGCTTCGCGAGAAGCAAAGCATTCGCATCCTGGTCGACCGGGAACGGCGCCGCGACACCGACGCCCGCCACTACAAGCGCGTGCTCGGCGGCATGCTCGTCCAGGATCCCGACGGCGAGATCGAGGAACGTGAGGGCTGGCAGGTCGTGTGCGGCTCGCCCGACGAGAAGCAGTGGGGCGACCTCGTCTTCGCATGGCGCGTCTGCAAGCACGTTGCGTCGAACGCGATCGTCCTCGTCAGGGATCTACAGACGATCGGCGTCGGCGCCGGGCAGATGAGCCGTGTCGACTCCGTGCGCATCGCCGTCGAGAAGGCGCGCGAGCTCGGTCACGACCTCACCGGGCTCCTCGCTCGCCTCGGATGCCTTCTTCCCGTTCCCCGACGGGCCACAGCTCGCGCTCGAGGCGGGGACGAGGGCTCTCGTGCAGCCGGGCGGCTCGCGACGCGACGACGACGTGATCGACGCCGTCGGGCAGGCGGGCGCGACGATGGTCTTCACCGGACGCCGGCACTTCCGTCACTGAGCGTCGTCACGTGGTCGCATCGCACTTCCGGCTCCTTGCCCGCTCCGAGCAAGCGGCGCTCCTCGCGCTGCCATGGACGCTGCCGCTCGAGGAGTGGCCGGAGTCGCAGCTCGTCGACGTCGAGCGCGGGATCAGCCGGCACGTCGTCCGCTTCGTGCAGCTGCCCGGCGGCGCTGTTCGCGCTGAAGGAGCTGCCCGTCCGGCCGGCGCCGGCGCGAGTACGCGACTGCTCGGCGAGCTCGAGCGGCGAGAGCGTCCCCGTCGGTCGAGGCCGAGGGCATCGTCACCGAGCGCGCGGACCGACGGCGGCGAGCCGCTCGATGCGATCGCTGATCACGCGCTACCTCGAGTTCTCGCTGCCGTATCGCCTGATGCTCGGCGAGGAGCGTGCTGCCCGGCGCCCGCAGCCTGCAATGCGCGCCGCGCTCGCCGAGCTCCTCGTGCGCCTCCACCTCGTCCGGGTTCTTCTGGGGCGACTGCTCGCTCTCGAACGCGCTCTTCCGCCGCGACGCCGGCGCGCTCTCCGCATACCTCGTCGATGCCGAGACGGCGGAGATGCACGAGCGCGCTCTCCGACGGTCAGCGGCAGTTACGACCTCGACATCGCCGAGGAGAATCTCGCGGGCGAGCTGATGGATCTCGAGGCCGAGCTCGAACGCGACGTCGTCGACGATCCGTACGAGTTCGCCGAGGACGTCCGCGCGCCGCTACGAGCAGCTCTGGGCGGAGCTCACCCGGGACGAGGTGTTCAAGATCGGCGAGGGGCATCGGCTCGAGGAGCGGCTTCGCGCGCCTGAACGAGCTCGGCTTCGACGTCGAAGAGGTCGAGCTCGTCGAGCGAGGGCGGCGACGACGTGCGCCTCAGCCTGCAGTCCAAGGTCGTCGAGCCCGGGCACCACCGGCGGCGCCTGCTGCGGCTGACGGGGCTCGACGCGCAGGAGAACCAGGCGCGTCGGCTGCTGAACGACCTCACCCGCTACCGCGCTTTTCTCGAGCGGAAAGGCGAGCGGCCGGTGTCCGACGCGGCCGCCGCGGGGCGCTGGCTCGCGGAGGTCTTCGAGCCGACGATCGCCGCGATCCCGCCGGAGCTCCGCGGCCGCCGCGCCGCCGCCGAGCTCTTCCACGAGCTCCTCGAGCACCGCTGGTTCCTCTCGGAGGCGCGCCAAGCGGACGTCGGCCTCGAGAAGGCGATCCCGGACTACATCGAGAAGGTGCTCCGCCCCGCGGCGGACGAGAAGCTCCCCTTGCCCTAGACCTGTCCCGTTAGAGCTCGCCCGGCTTCGCGAAGCGGTAGAAGAACGGCCCGAGCCCGGCCTGGTTCGCCGCGAAGAGCACTCTCAGCCCATCCTCCATCGCGCGCGCGAACTCCAATCCACCGAGCGAGACGGGGTCGTAGCCCGCGTCGCGGCTCAGCCGCTCGGTCACCTCACGCGCCTCGTCGTCCGCGGCATAGAGGTTGCTCGGGCGCACGCGTTGGGCGTCGATCTCGTCGTACACCCGGGCGAAGTTCAGGTTGAACGACTTCGCCACCGGCCCGTTCGTCAGCGACTTCACCCAGTGCGCGTTCGACTCGAATTGCGAGTTTCGTCCCCTGACGACGTTCGTGGTGTCGATCGCGATCTTGCCCTCGATCCCGCTCACCTTTGCGAGCGCGTCGGCGACCTCGCCGCCGGGGACTGCGATGACGATTACGTCCGCGTTGCCGGCATCACCGCCGTCGCGGCCCAGGGTCTGGACGTCGTGTCCTGCCCGTTCCCACCGGGCGGCGAGGCCGCCGCCCACGTTGCCCCTACCGATCACCGTGATGTTCATGTTCTTCCTCCGACCTCCGGTTGTCGCATACGCTTCCCTTCCGTGGCGAGGGAGTTCCCGACCATCCTCGAGCTCGTCGGGGCGACCCCGATCGTACGCCTCCAGAAGCTCGCGCCCTCCGGCGGCGCAGAGATCCTCGCCAAGCTCGAGTACCTGAATCCCGGCGGCTCCGTGAAGGACCGCATCGGGCTGCCGATGATCGAGGCGGCGGAGCGCGAAGGGAAGCTGCAGGCCGGGCGGGACGATCGTCGAGCCGACCTCCGGCAACACGGGCGTCGGCCTCGCGATCGGGGCTGCGATCAAGGGCTACCGCTGCATCTTCGTCATGCCCGACAAGATGAGCCAGGAGAAGATCGCGCTGCTCCGCGCGTACGGCGCAGAGGTCGTGATCACGCCGACCGCGGTCGATCACGACTCGCCCGAGTCCTACTACTCCGTCTCCGACCGGCTTGCCGAGGAGATCCCCGGCGGCTTCAAGCCCGACCAGTACTCGAACATGAGCAACCCGGAGGCGCACTACCGCCTCACCGGACCGGAGATCTGGGAGCAGACCGGAGGCGAGATCGACGCGATCGTCGTCTCCGTCGGCACCGGCGGCACGATCAGCGGCCTCGGGCGCTACTTCAAGGAGCGGAAGCCGGAGGTGCTGATCGTCGGCGCCGACCCGGAGGGCTCCGTCTACACGGCGAGAAGCGACGGCGATCTGCACCCGTACCTCGTCGAAGGGATCGGCAAGGACACCTGGCCGAAGACGATGGATCCGAAGGTCGTCGACGACTGGGTCCGCGTCTCCGACCGGGAATCGTTCCGGTGGGCGCGGCGCCTCGCGCGCGAGGAAGGCATCCTCGCCGGCGGCTCGGGCGGCACGTCCGTGTACGCGGCCGTGCAGATCGCGCAGCGTCTCGGTCCAGGCAAGCGCGTGCTGACGATGATTCCCGACTCGGGCCGCAATTACCTGTCGAAGTTCTACGACGACAACTGGATGCTCGAGCACGGGTTCCTCGAGCGCCAGGCGCCGCTGCCTTCCATCGAGGAGGTCCTGCGGGCGAAGCACGGTGGCGAGATTCCTGCGCTCGTCACGATCTCCGCGCACGCCAAGGTCGGCGAGGGCATCGACACGATGCAGCGCTACGGCATCTCCCAGATCCCCGTCACGCGCGACGGCGAGTCGGCGACCGCTCGCAGACGTGATCGGGTCACTTCAGGATCGGGCGCTCCTCGAGAAGGTCTTCACGAACCCCGATGTCCTGCACGAGAACGTCGCGAACGCAATGCAGCCGCCTCTCGGCGCGGTCGACGGCTCGGCCACGGTCGACGAGGTCTTCAGCACGCTGACCGGCGGCATGAACGCCGTCGTCGTCGCGCGCGAAGGACGCCCGGTGGGCGTCCTCACGCGCTCCGACTTGCTCGAGTACCTCGCGCACCGCCGCTAGGCGGCCGTAGCGATCCTTCCCGCGAGCTCGGCGCGAGTGCGCTCGAGCGCACGCGTGTGCGCCTCGAGCTCCGCTGCGCTTGCGCCTCGCTCGGCGAGGAGATCGCGGACGAGTGCGAGCCCGCGAGCCTCGAGCAGAAGGTCGTCGATCTGCGGATCGAGGAGCTTTGCCGCCGATGTGGTCATGCTGCCTCCTGGAGGTCGGCGAGCGCGGGCAGCTCCACCGGCTTCGGCTGCGTCTGCGGCTTGAGCAGCAGCGCAACACCGAACGCGGCGATGAGGAGCAATCCGAGCATCGCGTAGAACGTGTCGTGCAATCCGTCGAGCCCCGGTGCCGATGCCGCGATCGCGCTCACGGCGGCGATGCCGACCGCGCCGCCGATCTGCCGGCTCGTGTTCACGAGCCCGGACGCGATACCGGCATCGGTGCGAGCGACACCGCTCAAGCTCGCGATCGTCACGGGGACGAACGAGAGACCCATGCCGGCGCCGCCGAGGACGAAGGCCGGAAACATGTCCCAGAAGTACGTGCCGTGCACCGGGAGCTGCGTCAGCAGGCCGACCGACGCTGCCGAGAGCATGAGGCCGAGGGCGAGCGTCGGGCGAACGCCGAGGCGGCCCACGACCCACTGGGCGAGGTTCGAGGTGACGATCACGGTGCCGGCGAAGCCGGTGAACGCCGCACCCGCGCGGGCGGGCGAGTAATGCACGACGTCCTGCAGGTAGAGGGTGAGCACGAAGAACTCCCCGAACGCGACCGCACCGATGATCGACATCGCGCCGTTCGCCACCGACAGCGTGCGTGAGCGGAAGATCCGCAGCGGCAGGAGCGGTGCCTTCGATCGGAGCTCGACGGCAACGAACCCGCCGAGCAGCGCGATCGACCCGGCGATCGACGCGACCGCGAGGGAGTCTCCCCATCCGTCCGTCGTCGCACGCGTCATTGCGTAGACGAGGAGCATCAGCCCCGAGGTCGCGGTTGCAGCCCCGGCGACATCGAAGTGCCGGTGCCCGAGCATCGTCGTCCGCCCTTCCGGGAGGAGCGAGGACGCGAGCGCGACTGCGGCAAGTGCCACCGGAACGTTGATGAAGAAGATCCACGACCACGTCAGGTACGACGTGAACACGCCGCCGAGAAGGACGCCGACCGCGGCGCCGCTACCCGACACCGCCCCGTAGAAGCCGAGCGCGAGGTTGCGCTCGCGGCCCTCGGCGAAGATCGCCATCAGAAGCGAGAGCGCCGCCGGCGCCATGAGTGCGCCGCCGAGGCCCTGAACCGCCCGGAAGACGATGAGCGAGGCCTCGGACCAGGCAATGCCGCAGAGGAGCGAGCTCAGGCCGAAGACGGCGAGGCCCGCCACGAAGAGGCGGCGGCGGCCGAGGATGTCGGCGAGCCGGCCGCCGAGCAAGAGCGCGCCGCCGAAGAAGATGGCGTACGCGGAGATGACCCACTGGAGGCTCGCGTCCGAGAAATGGAGGTCGCCCTGGATCGACGGGAGCGCCACGTTCACGATCGCGACGTCGAGGATGACCATGAACTGCGCGGTGACGATGAGAGCGAGGGCACTCCAGCGCCTGCGCCCGATGATTGCGGAATCCGTCAACCGTACTCCTTCCAGATCGTTGATAGATTCCACGATAGCAAGACCCGACCATCGAACGCGCTACACTGTTCACGCGATGGCCACGATCGTCACGAAGCGGATGCCGAAGGAGCTCCTCCAGAGCACTGGCTTCCTGCTCAAGCGCCTCGGGATGAACATCAAGGAGCGGAGCTACGCGGCCTTCGAGCCGACGGGTTTCACGCCTTTCCATCACGGCGTCCTCTCCCTGCTCGACGAGGGCGCGCGCAAGACGCAGGCCGAGATCGCCGACGCCCTCGGCTACGACCGGAGCCAGCTCGTCGGCATCCTCGACGACCTCCAGGAGCGCGGGCTCGCAGAGCGCGAGCGCGACAAGGACGACCGTCGTCGCCATCTCGTCCGCTTGACACCCGACGGCAAGCGCTGCCTCGACGAGCTGCGCACCGTGTCGAAGGGGGTCGAGAAGGATTTCTTCGCGCCCCTCACGACCGAGGAGCGGCGGACGTTGCACGAGCTCCTCGCGAAGCTCGCCGCCGAGCACGACCCCCGCTGCGGCGGCTAGAGGCTCGATGTGAAAGTCGGCCGCCGCTGCGGGCGCGCCAGACCAAGCCGAACGCCGCGGGCGGCGGGAAGGCGTAGCGGCGCTACGCGTTCCCGACGCACGTGGCGGAAGCTTCGGCGTCGCAGACGCCGAAGCTGCTCGGCGCAGCGTCTGGTGTGGCCCGCAGCCCGGCCCAGTTTCACATCAAGCCTCAAGTAGCGCTGCGCTAGTGGGCCCGTGAGCCGTTGCGCTTCGCGCGCTCGCCGAGCTCGACGCTCTGCAGCAGCGCGACGCGGGCGTCGTCGAGAAGCTCGGCGACGAGGTCGAGCCGCTCCGCCTCGCGGCGAGACTCGAGGAGCTGCTGCTTCGCATCTGCGGGAAGCTCGACTTGCGCGGCGAGCTCGAACGAAAGCTGTGCCGAGGACTCGTCGGGATCGGGGGCCTCGGCGCCGGCAAGCGCAGCAAGGGCGCGGAAGGATCCGATCGCCCGCGCGGTGAGCTCTTCCCCCGCCTCGTTCGCATCGTCGTCCACGTCGACGACCTCGGCCGTCATGAACGACCGGCCGCGTGTGAGCGACTCGACCCGGAAGCGCTCGCCGCCTTCGACGAGGACGTTCAGTCGGCCGTCGTCGAAGCGCTCGAGCACGTCCGTCACGCGGGCGCGCGTGCCGATCTCGCGGATGCCGTCATCGTCGGCGTACACGAACCCGAAGTCGCTGTCGGTCTCGAGGCACTCCTCGATCAGCTCGCGGTAACGCGGCTCGAAGATGTGGAGCGGCACGCGCTCGGTGGGGAGCAGGACGACGCCGAGGGGAAAGAGACCGATCTCAGCCACCGGCCAAGGGTACGTCCACCCCCAACATTGGGGTCGATCTTTGGGGTGCCCACGACGCGGGCCTTCCGTGGAAAGAAGACGATGGGCGGGCGCTGGATGAGCTGCCACTCGAAAACCAGCGCCCTTGCTGCCCACCGGACATCCAGGAGGTTACACCAGTGATTCGCGCAGGAGACACCCTCGTCAACCCGGTCTCGGGTGAGACGATCACATTCGTCGAGACGGCCGCGGAGACCGGTGGCGACTACACCGTGATCGAGTGCGCCGTCCGCCCGGGAGGCGGCGTGCCGATGGCGCACGTCCACCCGAATCAGTCGGAGACCTTCGAAGTGCTCGAGGGCGAGCTCTCACTGAAGGTCGGCCGTGACAAGCTCGTCGCCCAGGCGGGCGACGTGGTCACGGTCAGCCCCGGCACGGTGCACAAGTTCCGCAACGACACCGACCGCATCGTGCGCTTCCGCTGCACCGTCACGCCGTCGCTCGGCTTCGAGCAGTTCCTGCAGACGATCTGCGCACTCGGCGCCGACGGGAAGCTAGGGAAGCGCGGCATGCCGGGTCCCGCTCCAGCTCGCGGTGATCGCGAACGCGACCTTCGGCGACGCGCGTGCCCCCTACGTTCCGGCATGGATGCAGAAGGCGGGCCTCTCCGTCGGCGCCGCGATCGGCCGACTCGCCGGCTACGCGCCGACCTATGAGCCCGCACCGTCTGCCGCACCTGCGCCCGCAGCGCAGCGCGAGCCGGCAACGGCGTAACGCTCACGCAGTCCCCCTCCCCCGCACGCAGCCACGCCGTCAGTAGCATGACGGCGTGGCTGTCGAGCGTCTGGAATCGCTGCTCCGGACCGCGTTCCCGGACGCGGACGAGCTGCGCGTCGAGGACCGCACCGGCGGCGGCGACCACTTCCAGGTGATCGTCACCGCGCCCGCGCTTCAACGGGCTCTCGCGGCTCGAGCAGCACAAGCTGGTCAATGCGGCGCTCGCAGAGCCGTTCGCAGACGGCACCATCCACGAGATGCGAATCACGACGAGAGGGACCGATGAGTGAGCTTAAGAACACGATCCAGCAGGTGATCGAGAACGAGCCCGTCACGCTCTTCATGAAGGGCACGCCGCAGTTCGTCATGTGCGGGAACTCCGACCGCGCGTTGCGGGCGCTGCGCGAGGCCGGCGCTCCGGTGACCGCCGTGAACATCCTCCCCGACCCGGCCATCCGCCAGGAGCTGCAGGAGATCTCCGGCTGGCCGACCATCCCGCAGGTCTTCGTCAAGGGCGAGCTCGTCGGCGGCGCAGACATCACGCAGGAGCTCGGCGAGAGCGGCGAGCTCGCGAAGCTCCTGGAGGAGAAGCTCGGGCCGGATTACCGGGAGAGCGCCGAGGAGCGCGTCGTCGACGTGCTCGCGACCGCCTAGAGGACCAACAGGAGCAGGGCCGCGAAGACCGCGGCGACGAGCACGACCGCGGCGACGAGCTCACCGCCGGTCGGCATGCGGCTCGTCTTCTCGATCGCGGACTGAACGCGCCGCTGGCGACGCGCACCCTCGAACACGCCGAGGGCGCCCGTGACGATCAGGATCGCGCCCGCCGCGATCTCGCGGTCGCCGGGGACGTCGGCGAACTTCGCGATCGCGAGGCCGAGGACCATCACGGTCGCAGCGGTGCGGAGCCAGGCCAGGAACGTCCGCTCGTTCGCAAGGAGATCGCGCGTGCGGGTCTGTTGATCAGGCACGCCGGCGTCCCGCCCAGAGGTAGCCGATCGGCTCGAGCGCCCCTGCATCGACGAGTCCCTGCTCGAGCACTTCGCTCGCCGGCCCTTCGAGCCACCGGTAGAGATACGGGACCCGTTCGAGCGTGAGCTCGTCGTAGTGCTCGCGGAGCGCCGCGAGGATGAGCTCGTCGGAGTGCAGGCCGGGATGATGCTGACGCCAGTCGTCGAGGGAAGGCGGGCCGTACGGATCGGCTCCGGTCGCACGGAGTATCCGGTGCTGCGACTCGTACCAGTCCTGCGCGGGCGCATCGATCCGGTTCGACGCGAACTCGTCCACGAGGAGAAGCGGCGCGAGCGATGCAAGGTGCTCGATGCCGTCGCCGAGAGGGTTCACGTGGTGGAGCACACGCCCGGCAACGGCGGCATCCCACCGGCCCTCGACTTCCTGAAAGGGCTGCCGCAGGTACCGGTCTCCGTCGGGCGCCTGTGGGTCGACGCCTACCACGTCGTACCCCCGCGCCGTCAGCAGCTCGACGAGCCCGCCGTCTCGCCCGCACCCGATCTCCACCACTCGACCCGGAGGCGGCGACAATTGCTCTAGTACGAAGGTGGCGAAATCGGGCACGACCGCCAGCCTCGCAGAGATCCGCCGTCGCGTCACGGTCGCGCAGGCGTACGCGTCGCGTGCGCGCAACGGGACGAAGAGCGACCTCCTGGACACGCTTCGCCGGCTCGCGTGCGTCCAGCTCGACTCGATCTCCACGGTCGAGCGCAGCCACCGGATCGCGCTCGGATCGCGCGTCGGCGCATACCAGGAGTCTGCGCTCGCAGAGCTGATGCGCGAGGGGCTCGTCTTCGAGTACTGGGCACACGAGGCCTGCCTTGTGCCGGTCGAGGACTTCCCGATGCACCGCTGGCGGATGGCGAAGCATGCCGCCCAGCATCCGTGGCGCGGCAACGTGTTCGAGCGTGAACCGGAGCTGACGAAGCAGGTGCTGCGCGAGATCGAGGAGCGCGGCCCGCTCGGCTCGAGGCACTTCGAGGGTTCCGGCCCGAGTCGATCGGGTGGGGGCGGGATGTGGAACTGGAAGCCGGCCAAGATCGTCCTCGAAGCGCTGCACTCGGCGGGGCGCCTCGTCATCGCCGGCCGCGAGAACTTCCAGCGCCTGTACGACCTTCCCGAGCGCGTGCTTCCGGCGGAGGCGTTGAACGGCACGGTTCCGACCGACGAGGAGTACGCACGCTGGGCGACGCTCCGCGCTGTCGAGGCGCGCGGCGCATTGACCGAAGCCGCGGTGGCCGAGATGTTCCGGCTCAAGGGCGGCACCGCCCGCATCCGCCCGCACGCCGACGCGCTCATCGGGGAGGGGAAGCTCGACCGGCTCGAGGTTGCGGACGGGAAGGCTCCGGTGCTCGTTCCGGCAGGGGCGGAGCCGGACGGCCCGCTGCCGGCCGCCGTCCTTCTCAGCCCGTTCGACAACATCGTCTGGGACCGCGCCTATCTCGAGCGGGTTTTCGGCTTCCGGCACGTGATCGAGGTCTACAAGCGAGAGCCCGAGCGTGTGTACGGCTACTACGTGCTCCCATTGCTGCGGCGAGACCGACTCGTCGGCCGCGCCGACCTGAAGCACGACCGCGCCGAGCGCAGGCTCGTCGTGAAGGCGTTCCATCCCGAGCCCGGCGTCCGCGCGAAGCTCGACGACGTGCTCGACTCCGCGCTCGCGCGCCTGGCGCGCGTCGTCGGCGCCGAGTCGGTCGCACGTTCGTAGACTTCTCCGCATGGACTTCGAGACGCGCGCGATCCACGAGGGGCAGGAGCCCGATCCCGCGACCGGCGCGATCATCACGCCGATCTACCAGACGTCGACGTACGTTCAGGAAGCGGTCGGCGAGCACAAAGGCTACGACTACTCGCGCGTCGCGAACCCGACGCGAAGCGCACTGCAGATCGCACTCGCATCGCTCGAAGGCGCGGATCACGGAATCGCGTTCTCCTCCGGGCTCGGCGCGACGACGACGCTCATGCATCTCGTCGATCCGGGCGAGCGCGTCGTGCTGATTGCCGATGTGTACGGCGGCGTCTATCGAATGACATCGCAGGTGTACGAGCCAAAGGGGTACCGCTTCGACTACGTCCCTGCCGACGAGTTCCCGCAGCTGGGCGACCATCTCGACGAGTCCACGCGCATCGTGTGGATCGAGTCGCCGTCGAACCCGCTGCTGAACGTCGTCGACATTCGCGCCGCGGCGGACGCCGCGCATGCGGTCGGCGCCATCCTTGTCGTCGACAACACCTTCGCCACCCCGTACCTGCAGCAGCCTCTCGAGCTCGGCGCCGACGTCGTCGTCCACTCGACGACGAAATATCTCGGCGGCCACTCCGACGTCGTCGGCGGCTTCGTCGCGACGAACGACCCGACGATTGCGGAACGCCTCTACTTCCTGCAGAAGTCGCTCGGCGCCGTCCCGGGCCCCTTCGACTCGTGGCTCGTCCTCCGCGGGCTGAAGACACTCGCCGTTCGCATGCGCCAGCATTGCGAGAACGCGATGCAGGTCGCGCTCTGGCTCGAACGCCACGAGCTCGTCGAGCGCGTGCTCTACCCGGGCCTGCCGTCGCACCCGAACCACACCCTCGCCGCGCGGCAGATGCGCGACTTCGGCGGGATGGTCTCCTTCCTCGCCCACTCCGAGGAACAGGCGGTCGAGCTCGTGGCGCGCACGAAGATCTTCCAGCTCGCAGAGTCGCTCGGCGGCGTCGAGAGTCTGATCGAGGTCCCGGCGCGGATGACTCATGCGTCGACCGCATCCGCACCGTTTGCCGCGCCGCCGAATCTCGTGCGTCTTTCCGTCGGCATCGAGTCGATCACCGACCTGATCGCCGATCTCAAGCACGCGCTCGTTCCTGCCGCCGTCCGCTCATGAGCGACGAGAACGTCGTCTTTGTGGAGATCCCGACGGGGTCGCGGAACAAGTACGAGTACGACCCGGCACTCGGCGGCATCGTGCTCGACCGCCGCCTGTTCACCGCGATGACCTATCCCGGCGACTACGGCTACGTCGAGGGCACGCTGGGCGAGGACGGCGACCCGCTGGACGCACTCGTCCTCGTCTCCGACCCGACGTTCCCGGGGTGCCGGATCCGCGTGCGGGCGATCGGCGTCTTCCACATGAGCGACGAGAAGGGCCCGGACGAGAAGATCCTCTGTGTGCCGCTCGGCGACCCCTTCTTCGAGCGGGTGCGCGACATCTACGACGTCAACGGCGAGCTCCGTGACGAGATCGAGCACTTCTTTCAGCGCTACAAGGATCTCGAGCCGTCGAAGAAGACCGAGACGCGCGGCTGGGGAAATCGAAGCGAGGCCCTGCAGATCGTCGCCGAAGCGCGCACCCGGGCGTGAAGCTCCGGAACCACTGGGCCGAGACGGCGCACCTCTGGGAGCATCGCGACGTATGGCGGCTCTGGTACGTCACCTTCGACGGGCAGCTCGACTTTCTGCGCTGCTGGCTGGAGCCGATCCTCGACCGTCCGTACCTGTCGCCCGTGCCCCAGGAGTGGCTGCACATGACGCTCGGCGAAGGCGATGACACCGCGACGGTGCGTGAGCGGTGCGAGACACTGCAGGCCGTCGATGCGCTCGTAGGGCCGGCGCGCGTCATCGACGAAGGCGTCGTCGGCATCGTGCAGCCGCAGGAAGAGATCGAAGAGCTCTACCGGGCGATCGGCGGGAGCGGCGACTTCTGGCCCCACGTCTCCTTCGCCTACTCGCGCGACGAGGCCGAGATGGACGAGCTCGAGGTCAACGCGTCGGATGCCGTCTACATCTCGGCGCTCTCGCTCGTCGACGTGCGCCGCGAGAACGAGGTGTACAGCTGGGAGCTCGTCGATCGCGTGACGCTGCACGCCTGATGGAGCCGGTCGACCTTCACCACCAGGGACACAAGCGAACGATCGCGTCGTACGTGCTCGACACCGACGACGGCCCTGCGATCTTCGACTGCGGCCCGGCGACGACGGTCGATGCGCTGAAGGCTGGGCTCGCCCGTCAGGGACTCGCTCTCTCCGACGTGCGCCATCTGCTTCTGAGCCACATCCACCTCGACCACGCCGGTGCAGCGGGGGTGCTCGTGCGCGAGCATCCGTCGCTCCAGGTGCACGTGTCGGAGATCGGCGCACCGCACGTGGTCGATCCCTCGCGCCTCGAGCGGAGCGCGCGCCGCCTCTACGGCGACTCCTTCGACACGCTCTGGGGCGAGCTCGCTCCCGTGCCTTCGGCGAATGTCCACATCGCCGGCGAGCGCGTCCTCGGGCTCGAGTGCTTCCCCACCCCCGGCCATGCTTCGCACCACGTCTGCTACCTCGACCGCGACGGCACCCTGTACGCGGGCGACGCAGCCGGTGTGCGGATCATGCCGGGCCGTTACGTGATGCCGCCGACGCCGCCGCCGGAGATCGACGTCGATCTCTGGCAGCAGACGATCGAGGAGCTCGAGCGCCGTTCGCCGGAGCGGCTCGCGCTCGTCCACTTCGGCGTCTTCGACGACGTTCAGCGCCATCTGGCAGAGCTTCGCCTGGAGCTCTACGACTGGGCGGATCACGTGCGCGGCGGCGCGAGCGAGGACGAGTTCGTCGCCTACGTCCGGACGGCCCTCCGCGACGCGGGCGAGCCGCTCGCCGACTACGACGCGGCGGTGCCGCTATGGCAGTCGTACCGCGGGCTCAAGCGCTGGGCCGACTTGTCCACGGCCGGCTAGCGCGTCACCATCCGGTCGTGGAGACGCTCCGCGACCGGAACTTCCGGCTCCTCTTCTGCGCCCGCGCGATTTCCTACCTCGGGACGTATCTCGCTCCGATCGCGGTGGCGTTCGCCGTGCTCGACCTCGGCGGCAGCGCGACGGAGGTCGGACTGAGCTTCGCCGCGTGGACGCTCGCACAGGTCGCGACGCTCGCGATCGGCGGCGTCGTCGGCGACCGTTTCCCGCGCCGCCTCGTGATGGTCGCGTCGGACACGGCCAGCTTCGGCGTTCGCGCGATCATGGGCGTACTCGTCGTGAGCGGTCACGCGGAGGTGTGGGAACTGATCGCGCTGCAGGCCGTCGGCGGCGCCGCCGTCGCGTTCTACTCGCCCGCGTCCTACGGGCTCGTCCGCGAGATCGTCCGCCCAGAGGAGCTGCAGCAGGCGAATAGCCTGCTCGGCATCGCCCGCTACGCGGCGTTCCCGCTCGGCGCGGCACTGGGAGGCACCATCGTCGCCACGATCGGCTCGGGCGAGGCGCTCCTCGTCGACGCCGGCACGTATGCGGCAAGCGCAGTTCTACTCGCGATGATCGCCGTCGTCTCGCAGGCTCGTCGCGGTAACGGCCTTCTTCGGGAGCTGCGCGACGGGTGGGGCGCATTCGTCGAGCACACGTGGGTCTGGCTCCTGACGCTCTGGATCGCGCTCTACTTCCTGATCACGTATGCGCCGTTCTTCGTGCTCGGACCGTACGTCGCGAAGCACTCGATGCACGGCGCCGGGTCCTGGGCGCTTGTCGTCACCGGAGAGGGCGTCGGCTCGCTGCTCGGCGCAGTCGCAGGGCTGCGCCTCCGCCTGAAGCGGAGGCCGCTCGTCACGATCGGCCTGCTGTTCCTGCCGACTGCGCTGCAGAGCGTTCTCCTCGCCTACCACGTATCGGTGTGGATTCTTGCGCCGGCGGCGGCGCTTGCGGGCTTCGGGTTCGCGTTCGGCGGCATCGTCTACGACTCGATCCTGCAGCGGGTCATCTCGCCGGAGAAGATCGCGCGCGTCGGTGCATACGGGTGGCTCGGCGCGATGATCTTCCTGCCCGCCGGCTACGCCCTGGCGGGCCCGATCGCGTCGGTCGTCGGCCTACGGTCGTATCTTCTGTTCGGCGCGGCCTGGCTCGTCGCGTCGACGGTCGCGGTCGTCAACCACCCGAGCGTGCGCGACTTCAGCGAAGAGCGGTCTCCGGACTCGGCTCCTGCACCGGTTCCGTCCTGAGGAGCCAGAGCGGCCCGTCCGCGCAATCGAGCCGCTCGGCGCCCGCTGCCTCCTCGAGTGACGACGCAAGCACCCGCACGGTCTCGCCGCCGCGTTCGAGCAGGGCGCCCTGAAGCCCACCCCGTGGGATCGTGTACCGCCACGCCCAGACGAGCCGATGCAGCTCGAGCGCGCTGCGCGCAGGGTCGAGGTACGCGTCGTCGCCCGAAAAGAAGCTTTCGTACTCGCCGCCTTCGAGCTGCGGCGTTCCCTCCTCCCCGGCGGAGAGGGCCTCGAGCGCCTCGCGGAAGAGCTCGATCACGACGGGCCCCATCCGTCCATAGAAGTCGTCCGGCTCGCAGTACTCCCCGACCGGCAGGGCGCGCTGCGCGAGGATCGCCCCCGTGTCGAGCTCGGGCTCCATGCGGTGGAACGTGATGCCGAACTCGTCGTCACCTCCGCGGATCGCCCATGCGATCGGAACCGGCCCGCGGTGCCGCGGCAGGAGCGACGGGTGGGAGTTCAGCCAGCCGAGCGGCGGCACTGCGAGTGCCTCCCGCGGGACCTTCCACGGGAAGCCCATGCACACGACGAGGTCGGGCTGCACCGAGGCGAGAAGCGGGGCAATAGCGCTGCGCGTCGCGGGCATGAGGATGCTGAGATCGGCCGGCAGCTCGTTCAGCATCGGGCCGAGCTCGAAGCCGCCGTACCGGCCGCTCGTGTCGCGCACCGTCAGGAGCGCCACCGGCTCGTGCCCCAGCTCGCGAAGCGTCGCGTGGAAGCCGACTGCGACCGGGAAGACGCGCGTCACGATGACGACGCGCCAGGCGCTCATTGCTCGCGGAAGACCCGTGCGCCCGACGACTGGTTGCGCGCCTTGACGACGATCTCGTCGACGTTGACGTGCCACGGCCGCGTGAGTGCCCACATCACGCAGTCGGCGATGTCATCGGCCGTGAGCGGGTCGACTCCCGCGTATACGGCCTTCGCCTTTTCCGCGTCGCCTTTGAACCGGACGACGGAGAACTCCGTCTCGACGAGGCCGCCGTCGACCGTCGTGATGCGGATCGGCCGTCCGAGAAGGTCCTCGCGCAGCGCATACGTGAAGCCGCGGACCGCGAACTTCGACGTGACGTAGGTGGCGCCGTTCTCGTAGGCCTGGCGCCCCGCAACAGAGCCCATGTTGACGATGTGCCCGCCGTCGCGCATGTGCGGCAGGCAGAGGCGGGTCATCCGCACGAGCCCGTTGACGTTCGTGTTGAAGACAGCGTCCTCGTCCTCTTCGTTCGACTCGTCGAACGGATAGCGGCCGAGCGCAAGGCCCGCGTTGTTGAAGAGGATGTCGATGCCACCGAGCTCATCGACGGCCGCCGTGACGAACTGCTCACAGCTGGCTGGATCTCGCACGTCGAGCTCGAGCCTCACGTCGGTCTCGAGCCGCTCCGTGCGGCGCGCACCGCCCGCGACGCGCACGCCCTCCTCGGCGAGCATCCGGGCTGTCGCCTTGCCGATACCCGACGACGCGCCGGTGACAACCGCCGTCTTCCCGTTCAGGTCATACGTCTGTGCCACTCCGCGATGCTATCTGCACGGCCTGCTCGCGCTGGGCGACGTGGTCGACCTGCAGCGTGACGTGGTGCAGGTCGTAGCGGTCGTCGAGCAGTTGCTGCACGCGGCGCCGCGCGGCATGGCAGTCGGACGCCGGCGAGACGAGCACGTGCGCGGCAAGCGCAGGGAAGCCGCTCGTCACAGTCCAGACGTGCAGGTCGTGCACCTCGACGACGTCGTCGTCCTCGGCGATCGCGCGTGCAACCTCGTCGGGATCGATGCCCGTCGGCGACGCTTCCATGAAGATCCGGTTCGACTCGCGCAGGAGCGTCCAGCTCGAGGTGAGGCAGAGCGCGGCGACGAAGAGACCGGCGACCGGGTCGGCGCGGTCCCAGCCCGTGAGCAGGATGAGTGCTCCCGCGATCGCCGTTCCAACGAACGCTGCGAGATCGGTCGCGACGTGGAGGAACGCGCCGCGCACGTTCAAGCTCTCGCGGTCGGCGCGGGCAAGCACGAGGGTCGCGGCGAGATTGACGGCGATGCCCCCGAGTGCGACGACGAGCACGATGCCGCCGTGCACGTCGGGCGGCGAGACGAGCCTGCGAACCGCGCCGTAGACGATCCAGACACCGACGAAGAGAAGCGCCATGCCGTTCGCCTGTGCGGCGACGATCTCCGCGCGCCCGAGACCGAACGTCCACGGCCCGCGAGCCGGCCTCGAGGCAAGCCGCGCAGCGACGAGAGCCGCAGCGAGCGCCGCCGCGTCGGTGAGCATGTGACCCGCGTCGGCAAGGAGGGCGAGCGAGCCGGCGACGATCCCGGCCGAGATCTCGACGACCATGAGGCCGAGGATCAGCGCAAGCGCGATCGCGAGCAGGCGCCTGTCCTGCGCCCGCGAGTGCGGATGCGCATGCGAATGCGAATGCGAGTGCATCAGCGCGCCTCCGCGAGTGCACGCCCGAACGCAAGCCGCTCCGGCGCGGTCGGGTGCGTGAAGAGCAAGAGGTACGCCCAGCGCGGCGGCGCGAGGTCGCCGAGGTTGTCTCGGGCGAGCGAGATGTGTGTGTGCTCGTACGCGGGGAGATCGTCCGTCAGGTCGAGCGACCAACGGTCTGCCTGGCGCTCGTAGCGACGGAAGAGCGCGGTGAGAGGGGGCAGGCCGACGAGCTCGAGGCCTGTGAAGAGGAGGAGCGCCGCGGCGAGATCGCGCGGTTCCGGGGTCCCGACGATCGCCCAGAGAAGCAGCACCCCGATCGCGCCCGCGACGACGAAGATCGCGGTCAGCTTCGCCGGATGCCGCTCGCGCCGATGCCCGAGCTCGTGCGCGACGATCAGCTTGAGCTCGGGCTCCCCCGCCTTCTCGAGCAGCGTGTCCCAGACGACGACGCGTCGCGTCGCGCCGAGCCCCGAGACGTAGGCGTTCGACTTCGACGTCCGCTTGCTCGCATCTGCGACGAGCACCTGCCGGATCGGCACGCCGGCCCTGTCGGCGATCACTCGCAGCTCCGAGACAAGCCGCTCGTCGCGGAGCGGCTCGAAGTGGTTGAAGAGCGGCTCGAGGACGACAGGCGCGACGAACGAGAGGAATACGGTGAGAAGCCCGAGCGCGACGGCCGCAGGGAGGGCCCACCAGCCCGGAAATGCGCGTCCGAGGCCCACCGCCCCCACCCAGACCCCGGCAGTGAGGACGAGCGAGACCGCGAGGCCCTTGAGCTTGTCGCCGGCCCACGTCCCGTTCGACTCGCGCGAGAACTCCCAGCGGCGCTCGTGCCGGAGGCTCCAGACGTCGAGCGGGAGTGCGACGAGCGACGACACGACGACGACGATCACCGCCCAGAGCGCCGCCGCCCCCGCCCAGCCGGCCCCGTCGACCAGGTCGAACAAGGTGTCGCCGAGCGCGCTCCAGGCAAGGATCGAGTACACCGCGGCTCCGAGGAGAAGCCGCACCGCGAAGAGGAGGTAGAGCGGCCGGTGATACCGCGAGGCCCGCTCGACGTCTTCGTGAGAGAAATCTAAATCGCCGGACAACTTGTAAAGAGAGTACGTTGAACCGCGACTACACTGAGGGCCTCGATGGCTGCCACGGCTGAGATCAGCACCGGGACGCTACGCGCGAAGGAAGAGTCCGCGCTCCTCGCCTCGGAGCTGCGGCGGCTCGCGCGTGTGGCGACGCTCGTCATGCTCCTCGTCTCGCCGGGCGTCTACTTCTTCTTCCGCCACTACGACGACCTGAGCGTCGGCTGGGCCGTCGCCGCCACGATCGGCACCGTCCTCGTCTTCCGCGGGCTCGTCGACCTCGTCATCCGTCGGCTGATCCCGTGGCCGAGCCTCTTCGGGACGAACGACGCGCGCCTGCAGGAAGAGGACATCGTCAATCGCCGCCGCGCCTGGACGTGGCGCTTCGCGTTCCGCGTCGCGATCTTCCTCATCGTCATCGTCTCGCTCGTCTACTTCAAGCAGGTGCTCTTCAACGACTCGCACCTCTCGTGGGCGCAGACGGGCTTGAACCTCCTGAAGAACATCGGCGCGCTCTTCACGAGCAAGACGCTCTGGATCCAGCTCCTCTTCGGCTTCCTGCTCCTGATGATCAACATGATGCTCTTCCTCGGGCCGATGCTCGCGATGGGCATCTCGCAGATCCGCGGCTACGAGCCCGGTGACGCCGAGTGGGGCGTGAAGCTCGACAACGTCCGCGGGCAGGCGGAGGCGAAGGAGGAGGTGCGGCGCGTCGTCGAGCTCTGGGAGTCAGGTGAGGGCTTCGAGCTCGCCGGCGGCAAGCGAGAGCGCGGGCTGCTGTTCCTCGGAGCGCCGGGCACCGGCAAGACGATGCTTGCGAAGGCGCTCGCAACGGGTTTCAACTCGCCTTTCGTCACGATCCCCGGCTCGGGGTTCGCGCAGGCGTTCATCGGCATCGACGCCGTCATCGTCCGCTTTCTCGCGCGGAAGGCGAGGAAGCTCGCGCGGAAGTGGGGCGGTCAATGCATCGTCTTCATCGACGAGATCGACGCCGTCGGCATGCGCCGGCAGGCGCTCGGCGGCGGCCGGACCTTCACTCCCGTCTGGGAGCCGCACGGCGAGGAGTTCTTCGGCCCGCTGGGCGCGCTGAACCCGAGCGGCGACCTGATCCACGAGAGCGCGGCGTGGCGCGAGCACCTGTTCAACATGCGCGCGCCCGAGCGGCGCAACCCCCTACCCGGGATGGATGTCGAAGGTCGGCTCAATCGTCAACCAGGGGATCTTCCCCGGGATGATGGGCGGCGGCGGCCAGCTCGCGTTGAACCAGCTGCTCATCGTGATGGACGGCATCGACAACCCGCCGTTCATGAAGCGTTTCATGACGAACCGCATCAACTCGTTCCTCGATGCGATCTACATCGTCCCCCGGCGGCTCGGACGTGTGAGCATGCGCCTGCCACGGCCGCGGCCGCTCGGAACGCAGATCTACTTCATCGGCGCGACGAATGTGCCGATCGAGCGGCTCGATCCGGCGCTCACGCGGCCGGGACGCATGGGTCGCCACGTCTGGTTCCGGACGCCGACGAAGGAAGACCGAAAGGACATCTTCGACCTGTATCTCGAGAAGGTCTCGCACGACCCGGAGCTCGACACGGAGGAGCGCCGCGACGAGATCGCACGGATCACGAACGGCTACTCGCCGGCGATGATCGAGCAGATCTGCTCGATGGCGCTGACGAACGCCCATCACGAGGGGAAGCTCGCGTTCACCTGGCAGCACCTCGTCGACGCGATGACGGGTATCGAGGCGGGTACGGCCATCGGCGTCCAGTACACGGAGGGCGAGTCGCGCGCGGTCGCGATCCACGAGGCCGGCCACGCCGCGACGGCGCACACGTACCGCCCGAACATCGAGTCGAGCCGTATCTCGATCAAGATGCGCGGCGGCTCGCTCGGGCACCATCAGACGTTCGATCGCGAAGAGCGCTTCAGCCGTTGGCAGAGCGAGGATCTCGCGAGCCTCATCCACACCGTCGGCGCGATGGCGGCCGAGCACGTCTTCTACGACGAGAACTCGCGTGGCGTCGGCGGTGATCTGCAGATGGCGACGCAGCGTGCCGCGATCATGGCCGGCCAGTGGGGAATGGCGCCGGCGCGCTTCGACATCCCGGACGGCATGCGGTTCGACGACGAGTCGGCGGAGGAGACGCGCAAGCGCATCGCGCAACGCTTCGAGCATATCGGGCTGCGGCTGATGAACCGCACCCGCGGCGGCGCCGACTTCCAGGGCGACCCGGTCGCCGTCGGTGCTGACGGACCCGTTCAAGCGTGCGATCGCCGCGCAGTTCCTCGGTCAGGCATTCGTGATCGCGTACGTCTTCATCCGGCACAACCGCGAGGCCGTCGACAGGATCGCGCAGGCCGTCCTCGACCAGCAGGAGATCTACGGCAACGACCTGAATCAGCTGCTCGACTCCGTCAGCCTCCAGGAACCGTCGATCGACTGGACGAAGGAGGACAATTGGCCGAAGGTCTGACCGAGGGCACGCCGCTCGCAGACCCGGTGCAGGCGGAGCAGCCGCAGGCTCCGGCGCTCAAGACTGCGGCGCCGATCCGGCGCCGCTTCGTCTTCGTCTACGTCCTGCTCGCGATCGCGCTCATCTCGGGGCTCACGAGCCTCGTCGTCTTTGCGACCCGCTCGATCGATCCCGGCCCGTCCTGGTCTTCCTGGAAGCCGAGCGGCGGCGGCCTCGGCGCTGCGAAGCAGATCGCAGAGCACGTCGCGCCGAAGTACCGCCTTCCCGGACGGCAACCAGCTCGTCGACGTGATCGCGCGGGGCCCCTCCGTGAGCGCGGGCGGCCAGACGATCCCGATCCCGCTCATCGCCGTCCGCGGCCCGAAGGGGAAGATCAGCCAGGACAACGTCGTCCAGGTCGGCTCGAACGACATCTGATGTTCTCGCTCTGCGGCCTCGGCGAGTCATGCTCGATCGCGACCGGCAAGCCGTCGGCCGAGCGCGCGACGCTCGTCCGCCGCGAGATCCTCGAGCTCGCCCTCTACACCTTCAAGTACGTGAAGGGCGTCAAGCACATCGTCGCCTTCATGCCGCCGCCGGCCGGGACGACCGCCGTCGTACGTCGTCTATCTGCAGAAGGACGATCTGAAGAGCCAGCTAGGCGTCCCGCTGACGCAGACGCTGAAGCCGAAGGCGCCCCTGCCGAACGCAGATCACGGCCGACGCGAGCGGCAGCGATCGACGGTGTCGACGGAGCCGCGGATCTACAAGTTCGGGCTCTCGCAGACGCAGCAGGGCGATTGCGGTGCTCGTCCTCGCAGCCGCTCCAGGCGTAGCACAGATCTACCCGTAACCGGGCCCCGGCTCGCTCGTTTCACCTTCGCAAGCCACCCCTGCGGGCGGACCGAAGGAGGAAATGAAATCATGCTGCTTCTCGTGATTCTTGCGATCCTGGCGATCATCGCTTTCAGCGCCGGGTTCGTCATCAACTGGCTGTTCATCGTTGCGGCCGTGCTCGCGCTGATCTGGCTGATCAGCCTCTTCACCGGCGGGATCGGCCGCGCGCGGCGGCGCGCTCTAGGTACGACGAATCGCGGGGCCGGAGCGGGCGCCAAGGTGCCTGCTCCGCCCCTCTTCCTTCAGGACCGCAGGCCGCCGAGGTTGGGCCACCCGGCCCATTGCCCGATCGACGTGCGCAGCCGATACGTTGGACAAGCGTGTCGCGCACCGAGATTCTCCTCTGGATCGTCGCCCTCTTCGTGCTCGAGGTGAACCACCTCAAGTGGATCTGGTGGGAGTACTGGGACTGCCGCCGCTGCACCGTGAAGCACAAGGACTGCTCCTGCGGGGCCACGTCCCGTTGGATCATGTACATCTAGCGCCCGGTCGCTTTCGCGCCCTTTTCACCTCGGCCGGGTGACGCAGCGCCGCTCGAGAGCGGCTGCGATGGCGAGCGTCGCGGAGAGCCTCGGCCCGGTGCCGGGTGTCCGCCATGTGAGCGTCGCAGACACGAACGGCGGCGGGAGCGCGGTGCTTGTCGCCGACGTCCAGGCAGACGCGGGCGACCGCGTGCTGTCGGCGCTCGAGCCTCTCGGGCTTCCTCGCGACAGCGTGACGCTCGTGCGCTTCGAGACCGTCGGACCCGCGACCGAGCCGCTCGTGCTCGTCTGGACGGACATCCTCGGCCAGGCGCGCGGCACGCGCCGAAGCCCCGGTGAGCTACGTGGTCTCGATGTCGGTCGCCGGCGTCGTCGGTGCGTTCGGCATCGTGAACGAGAGCGCGATCCTCATCGTCGGCGCCATGGCGATCAGCCCGGACCTCTTGCCCATCACGGCGGTCTGCACGGGGCTCGTCATGGGCAAGCATCGCCTCGTCGGTCGGGGTCTGGCGACGCTCTTCGCAGGATTCGCGCTCGCGGGCATCGCGGCCGCGCTGATCGCGGCATTCCTCGACGTCATCGATTCACTGCCGAAGGGGTTCACCGTCGATGAGATTCCGGCGGCGCAATCCCATGTCAGCGTCGGAACCGTGATCGTCGCGTTCGCCGCAGGGGTCGCGGGGATGCTCGCGGTCGAGACAAGAGCGGGCTCGGCCGTCGGCGTCGCGATCTCCGTCACCACGATCCCCGCCGTCGCCTATCTCGGCGTCGCGGTCGGCATCGGCGAGCTCGACAAGGCGGAGTCGGCCGTGAACGTCCTGCTGGTCAACGTCGCGATGATGTTGCTCGGCGGCTCGACCGCGCTCGCCGCTCAGCGCTTCGCCGCCTCACGACGGGCGCAGCGGGAATGAAGGACGCGTCGCGCCCGCGCGGCTCGGCTAGCCTGCCCGCAGGCGCCCCCATCGACTAGCGGTCCAGGTCGCGGCCCTTTCAAGGCCGTAGCACGGGTTCGAATCCCGTTGGGGGCATGCGACTCATGCGGCGGGCGAGCCCGGTCGGTCGCGCGTACCGGTCTTTCCGGCGAGCAGTCGGTAGTTGGTCCGGATGGCGGCCAAGTGTGGGGGTGCGACGATTGCGGTGATCGGAGGTGAGTCGATGGCACAACGCGTGCTTGTCGCTGGTGCGGGGGTTGCGGGACTCGAGGCCGCGCTGGCGTTACGAGCGCTCGCTGCGGAGCGCGTCTCGGTGGAGGTTGTCGCGCCCGAGCCTTCGTTTGTTTACCGGCCGTCGTCGGTCGCGGAACCGTTTCACAAGGGTCAGGTGCGGCGGTTTCCGCTCGAGCGGCTGGTCGTTGCGGCCGGGGCGCGGTTCCGCCATGACGGATTGGTCGCCGTTCAGGGCGACGAGAAGTCCGTACGGCTGAACTCCGGCGATACCGTCGAATACGGGATGCTCGTCGTCGCGGTCGGCGCCCGGCCGATGGAGGCAGTGCCAGGCGCATTGACGTTCCGTGGCGAACAGGATTCAGCTGCACTCGCGGCGCTGCTCGCACGCGCAACCGACGGCGAGCTGCGACGGATCGTGTTCGCGGTTCCAGCCGGGGTGTCGTGGCCGCTGCCGCTGTACGAGTTGGCATTGCTCACCGGCGAGTTTCTGGTCGAACACCTCACGCGCGGCGTCGAACTCGTCTTGTCACGGCCGAGGAGCGGCCGCTCGCGCTCTTCGGTGAGCGAGCGAGCGACGCCGTCGCACAGTTGCTCTCGATCCGCGGCATCCGTATCGAGACGAATCGCCGTCCACTCATCTACCGAGATGGAGTGCTCCACCACGCCGAAGGCGGTGGGCTTGCCGCCGACGCTGTGGTCGCCTCACCGAGGTTCCGCGGGCGGGACATCGACGGGCTACCGCAGGACGAAAAAGGCTTCGTCGCCACCGACGAGTTCGGGCGTATAACCGGCCTCTGCGATGTCTTTGCCGCCGGCGATCTCACACAGGCCTCGATCAAACAAGGAGGCGTCGCCGCCCAACAGGCCGATGCAGTAGCAAGCGCGATTGCCGCCGAACTCGGCGCGCCCGTCCGTCCGACTCCGGCACGGCCTGTCCTGCGAGGGCTACTCCTTACTGGCAGCGTGCCGCAGTTCCTCCGCAGCGAACCCGGCGCCGGCTCCGAGATAACAAGCCAGCCCCTCTGGTGGCCACCCGCCAAGCTCGTCGGCCGCTACCTCAGCCCATTCCTCGCCGACCAACTCGGCCTTCAGACGGACAACCCCCGTTATCACCACGAAGGCAACCTCACCGTCGAAATCGACATCGACACCCATACCAAGACCGCCGTCTAGCAGCGGTAACGCGTCCGCGACCAGCTCGGGCTAACCGGCATCCTTGACGACGAGTGACAGCGTTCTCCCGTCGCGGTCTCGTGCTGCCTCCCTCGTCCCCAAGAACGAGGAAGCCGCACTCTCGGGCGGCCTCCTCGTTCTCACACGGTTCTGACAACAACTCTCATGGAGGCGGCGGGAATCGAACGCGCGCAAGACGTCAACCGACCCTGCGGCTGTCGCGCTCGCGCAGCGCGCGGGCGACCGGCCCAGCAGTACTGGGATCGTTCGTCAGCAACGTCCACCGGGCCGGCAACGGACGTGAAGCCGACTCCGGCGTCACTCCCCTCCAGCCTTAGCGGGTCAAGCCAGAATCCGAGGCCGTACCGCTCGCCACGCGTCATCCATTCCGGCACCGTCCGCCAGAACCTCGCCATGTCGTCAGCGGTCGAGTAGATGCCGCCGTCGCCACTACCCCGTACCGGCAGGTGCAGGACATTGGTGCGGCCGTCTGTGAGGTAGCCGACCGCCGCCGTACCCGGCAGAGCATCGGAACGGGGAAACGCAGTGTCTGTCATGCCGCTCGGCTCGCAGACGATCTCCTGCACGAGGTCGTAGAACGATGACGCGGTCTTCCGCTCCGCCAGAAGCGCGAGCAGCACGAAGCCGCTGTTCGAGTACGAGAATCGATCGCCCGGCCGGAACTTCTGCGGCAGCCCGTCGAGCACCCTCACATAGTCCTCGGTCGTCGCCAACTCGTGGACAGGCACCGGCATCAGGTACGCGTCCCGATCGTTATGCACCTCCTCGTCGAGGTAGTCACCAATCCCGGACGTATGACGGAGCAAGTGTTCAACCGTGACGCGCTCGTCAACGAGCGGCAGGTCGTCGCCGAGCAGCTCACGAGCCCGAAGATCGAGCGACAACGTAGTCGCAGCGACAATCGCGGTGAAGCCCTTCGCGCCGCTCGCTATGGCGAACTGGGTATCGACCGTGTTCGGGACCGCATGCGCACGGTCTGCATAGCCAAATGCCCACGCCTCGTCGCCGATGCGCACGACGCCAGAGAACCCTTCGGCCGAAAACGGGAACGGACCCACGGACTACACATCTTGCAGGATCGCCCCGACCGAGAGGGATGAGGCGGTGCGTTGCCTTCGTCCGGTCATCACAACCCACCAAGGCGTTAGTGGATGCGGCGGGAATTGAACCCGCGAGAAATTCCCCTGGCTCGCTGTTGCTGCGAGCTGCCGATGCACCGCCCGTCGGCACAGCGACACTCTCCCGATGCGTGCGGTGACCCCAGCTTGTCGAGTGCGTCCAAGCACTCGCCGCGGATGGCCCTGAGTCACGATCTCTGGGTTGATTCGCTGTTCAGGACGACCAGCCGCCCCCGCACGCGTCGGCTCAACATAAGCGGGTGTGGTGGCAGCGTCGGCCTAGCAAGGCAAAGTCGCGCAACGCTGCGTCGTTCACCTGCGAACCGTTCGTCAGCGAACAACTGGACGGGTCCGGACGTGAGACCCGACGGCACGCAACGAAAGAGAGGTCATTGGCTGAGCTTTGAAGGCGATCGAGCCCCGAGGCAGTCGGTCAGTCGGCGCCGTGAACAGTGCTTCCATTTACGGATGGCCCGCAGGTCGCGCGGTGATGACCCGAAGGCATTCGCGGCGTTCCGAACCTGCGGCGGCAACGCGCCAAAGCCCGGCACCAGCGTCCAGCGGGCAGTGGCGGCGCAACCCATGCCGCTCTACTCGAGGACAAGCGCTTCGCCGCGATCACGAGTCGCGGCATCACACAGGTCGTTCAACAGGTGCGGTCGGGTCGGTCCTGAGGGACCCGAGCCGAGTTGGCACCCAGGTCCACGACGCTGCAAAACGGGACGACCTGCGGCTATCAGCGACAGACTCGAATCCGCATCACCAATAAGCAAACCCGCGTGAGTCGACCTCCGCCTTACCGTCGACCGAAGAAGCACTCGCGGTACGCCGTCGGGTCAGATCGTAAGCTGGCGTCGCAGGAAGTCGAGCGTTGTGCGGTTGAAGGTTTCCGCGTCCTCGTGCAGGCCGCCGTGCGAGAGATGCTCGAAGACGACTAGCTCGCTGCCCGCGATGCCGGCATTCATCCGCGTCGCGTAGCGCGGTGAGCAAATGAGGTCGCGGGCTCCGACGGTGATGAGGGTTGGAACGCTGATGGCGCCGAGAATCTGGCTCGCGTCGTGTGCGAGAGCCGCCTCGGTTTGAGCGAGGAACGCGTCGAGCGGCTGGGCAGGGCGGCCGCGCACGAACTCGGCGAGGCTGTCGGCGAACTCCGGCCGGTCGACGTACATCTCGGGCGTGAAGCAGAGCGGGAAGATCGCCTGGATCACGATGTCCGCGACACTCGGAAGCGTTGGTGCGAGCGTCCGCCAGAGCTCGACGATGGTTTGCAGATAGCGATCGGTGATATCCCACGCGCTGTGCAGCGACAGCGAAAGGACGCGGTCGGGCTGACGGGCCGCGAGGTGCATGCCCACTCCCGCGCCGAGTGAGACGCCTACTACATGGACACGCTCCACGCCGATGGCGCTGAGGAACGCCGCGACCTGATCGGCATAGGCTTCGGTCGAGTACGGCCCGGCGGGCTTATCGCTCTCGCCGGTGCCCGGTAGGTCAAGCGCGATGCAGCTGAAGTGCTCGGTGTAAGCCGGGAGCTGGAACGCGTAGCAAGCGTGGTCCGCCGACAAGTACGGGATGAGCAGGAGCGGCTCACCGTTCCCCTGCACGTCGTAGTTGATGGTGAGTCCGTTTACCTCGGTCTGCGGCATTGCTCGCTCCTCTCAAAGGCTTGATTGGCGATGCGCCGCAGACGCTCATTCAGCGTCGGGTGGCGGGCGAACCAGCGCTCCATCCGCTGGTCATACCTCCGCTCGACTGTCACCGCCACGGTTTCCTCTCGCAGAAGGCCGAGCGGCAGGGCGAAGTCTAGGCGACGCGTGGGTCCCGCTTCAGCTCCAAGACGGCACGATGCGCACACATCCGAATGTTCTGCCGGCGGCCGACGCTCCACGTTCCTGAACCAGCGTCGCGTGGCTCACGGGCACACAGCGCGTCAGCGCCGAGAAAGCGCAGCTCGTCGCCGGCCGTGCGACAAATAGCGGCATTTGTAGCGGGTCGAACCCCGGTCGCCGGCGCGGAGACGTAGGGGCCGAATGTCTTCGGGTGAGTCGGGAAGCGCGCGACGCTGACACGGCCGAAGAGGTCTGGGTCGAGTTTGTCGAGCGCGGGGCCGACGGCGTGCTTCCGGCCGGATTTATGCTGGGGACGGGCCGCGCTGACCGCGTAGCATTTGCTCGGGTGAGCGACCTCTACACCCGAGCGGCCGACTTCCTTGCGCGCCAGGCGCGCCTGCTCGAGCAGCGGCTCTACGCGGCGCTGTTCGAGGGCGCTCCCGCCGCCGGAGTGGTCGAGGCGCTGCGCGGCTACCAGAACGAGGACGGCGGCTTCGGCCACGGGCTCGAGCCGGACAAGCGCTGCCCGGCAAGCCAGCCGCTTGACGTGCAGGTCGCGCTCGAGACGCTCGTCGCTGCTGGTACGAGCGACGGGCCGATGCTGCAACGGGCGTGCGACTACCTCGCCGCCGTCGGTTCGGACGGCGGCGTCCCGTGCGTGCTGCCGTCGATCGCGGCCTACCCGCGCGCCGAGCATTGGGGCGATGGCGAGTTCCCGCCCGGCCTGAACCCGACCGCGTCGATCGCTGGGCTGCTCCATGCGCTCGGCGTCGATCATCCCTGGCTCGACACCGCCACCGACTTCTGCTGGCGCGAGCTCGACCGCGAGGTGCCGCACGACGCGCATGGGCTCGTAGTGACTTTCGGCTTCCTCGAGCATGTTCCGGATCGCGAGCGCGCCGAGGCGCTCGCTGGCCCCGTCGCCGCGCAGCTTCCGGCTGCGGCGTGGTACCTCGCGGACGCCGACGCCGAGGGCTACGGCCTCACGCCGCTCGCCTTCGCCCCAACGCCCGTAAGCCGCTGGCGGCAGCTATTCGACGACGCCCAGATCGAAAGGCACCTCGACCGCCTCGAGCGCGACCAGCAAACCGACGGCGGCTGGCCCGTGACGTGGGAGCCGCCGAGCGACGCGTCGCGGCTGGAGTGGCGCGGGATCGTGACGCTCAACGCCCTGCGCACTCTCACCGCGTACGGCCGCCTCAGATGAGCCGGCAGCCGTCCTGCTGCACGAGCTCGCAGCGACGGGCAGGCAGATAAGCGGACTCGGCCGCTCGCCGAGGTCGCCGACGAGATTTCCGGTGCGCCCCCGCATCGCCGACCGAATCGCCGATGATCGCCGATCCCGCCGCCGGAGCCGAGGCGGAGATGGGGACACGCGCTGTGTCCGCGCGTGCACGCGACTCCTAGAGCCGGGAGGCAATCGCGGTCTCACACGCGTTTGTTTAAGTCCGTTTGCAGTGGAGACACCGCCTCAACGCAGCGGGTCTCGTGCGGACGGGGCGGCACCGTCCGTGGGCACTTCCACAGTCGTTGCTGCGGACAAACCGTCGTCGGACGTCCTAGGAGGCTGCAATGAGTGTGGATGCGGAACGGCTCTCTCTCGAGGAGCTCGAGGCGGAGGGCGGGACGATGCTGCCCGCGAAGGAGGTCATGTCAGTTCCGCTGCTCGACCTCAATATCGACGTCGACCTCGCACTCGCGCTGGCGGCGCCAATCGACCTCGCGGTGGCCGGGAATCTCGACGTTGCGCTGCCGATCGACGGTGCGGTCTCGGCCAACGTCTTGTCGCTGGAGTCGCAGTCGTCGGCGCTTGCCAAGCAAGCGACAATGATCGATCAGTACATCTCAGGGGCCGCGGTTGCTCAGAGCGATCAGGTCTCCGCGGTCGATCAGACGCACGACGAGCTCGGCACGGGGACGACAACCGCGGAGGCGCCCGCGTTGAGCACGGGCAGCCTCGACGCGACGACGTCGGTCGATCCTGCGGCCGTGGCGGCGGCCCAGCCCGGGGCCGAGGTGGCGCAACCGGTAGCCGACGCGAGCGGGCCGGCGGTGGACGCGGCCCAGCCCGTCGCAGACGCCGCCCAGCCGGCAGCGGAGGCCGCAGCGGCGCCCGCCGACGCTCCACCGACGGTCGACGACACTCTGAACGCAATCAACGACACGCTCGGCAACGTCAACACCGAACTCGGCAACGTCGACAACACACTTGGCGCCGTGAACGACACGGTCGGCAACGTGAACGACACGTTGGGCACGGTCACCGACGCGGTGGGCAACGTTAATGACACACTCGGCACGGTGAACGATACGGTCGGGAACGTGAACGACACACTCGGCACTGTGACTGGCGCAGTGGATTCGCTGAACGGGACGCTCGATTCGGTCAACGGGACGCTCGCCCAGCTGAACGACACTCTCGGCACCGTGGGCGGTGTCGTCGATCCGCTGGCGCAGCAGCTCGGCTCCGCGCTCGACGCAGGCCTGTTGAATGTCGATGCGAAAGTAACGGTCGACGCCGACTTCGCGTCGCCGATTGCCGGCGCGGTCGCGCTGAACGCGAACGTCGCGGCACCGGTCGACGCGGCCGTCTCGGCCAACGTCGCCTCGATCTCGTCGGAGTCGACCGCGATAGCCGACCAGACGGCGATCATCACGCAGAAGCTGGACGGGGTGCTCGCGCAGGCGACTGTGGATCAAGCGGCCGACATCAACCAGTAAGTCACGGCTTGAGCGTCTGGGGGAGCCGCTCTTCGGCTCCCCCGGCGTCGCGCGCAAGGTCCCGGCCCCCGCCCGCGGGTTGCCGGAGGCGCGAGACGACGGGGGAGTCATCCCCGCCCGCGCGGGGGCTCTCGCGCTGCTCGGAGAGGTCGGCGGCTCGGGTTACCGACGGGCCCCGTCGCTCGTGCGTCGCCCGGACGGCCAGACGGTCCAGCTCACGCCGCTCCTGTACCACGTCCTCGAGGCGATCGACGGCGTCCGCGACGTGGACGCGATCGCGGCGGATGTCGGCGTGCGGTCGGGTCGGTTCGTCACACCGGACGACATTCGATTCCTCCTCGAGAAGCGGCTGCGCCCACTCGGACTGCTGCAGGAGGCCGACGGCACAGACCCGGTCGTCGCGAAAGCGAGCCCGCTGCTGGCACTCCGACTGAAGTGCGTGGTCTCGAACCCTGCGATCACACAGCGCGTCGCTACGCCGTTCGCGGTCCTATTCCACCCCGCAGTGGTTCTCGCCCTCGTCTCGACCTTCGCAGCGTCCACCTGGTGGCTGGTATTCGAGAAAGGGCTCGCGTCCGCCGCGCGACAGGCTCTGTACCAACCGTCGCTGCTGCTTCTCGTGCTTGCGCTGTCAGCCGCCTCGGCCGGGTTCCATGAACTCGGTCATGCCGCCGCCTGCCGGCGTGGCGGCGCAACCCCTGGCGCGATCGGTGTCGGGCTGTATCTCGTATGGCCCGCGTTCTACACCGATGTCACCGACTCGTACCGCCTCAACCGGGGCGGTCGGCTGCGGGTCGACCTCGGTGGGCTCTACTTCAACGCGATCTTCGGGGTCGCAGTGTTTGTCGCCTGGACGGTGCTCGGAGCGGACGCCCTGCTCCTCGTGATCGCCGCGCAACTCCTCCAGATGGCACGCCAATTGGTGCCGTTCGTGCGCTTCGACGGATACCACATCCTCGCTGATATCACAGGCGTTCCCGACCTGTTCCACCACATCGGGCCGACACTGCACGCGCTGCTTCCGTCGCGGCGGCGCACCGCCGGCGCGAGCGCCCTGCGGCCGTGGGCGCGCACGATTGTCGTCGCCTGGGTGGCTGCTGTCGTGCCGCTGCTGATGTCGATGCTCGTTCTGATGGTCGTCGCGTTGCCGCGCATCGCCGGGACCGCAGCGGACAGCATCGGCCTCCAGTGGGCAGCGCTCGAGGCGAACCGGGACGACGCTGCCGAGGTTGCGGTCTCGCTGCTTCGGATCCTCATGCTCGGCCTGCCCGTCTTCGGAATCATCTACATTCTCGCCCGCCTCGTCCGGCGAACGACGCGACGAGTCTGGCTCACGACGGCGGGACGTCCGGCCTTACGGGTTACGGCCGGCGGCGTCGGCCTGCTCATGCTCACGGGCATTGCGTATGCGTGGTGGCCGGGCGCGCAGTACACGCCGATCGGTCCGCAGGAGACGTGGCGGCTCAGTCTTCCGCCGCTGTCGCAGCTTCACGTCGGCGGCGAGGCGGTACGGCCGACGCCGGTACAGGCGACCCAGCCGACGGCCCGGCCGGTAGTGCTGGCGGTGGTGGATGCGTCGCTGCTGCCCGTGCTGCCGCCGCCGCTCAGCTCGACCAACGAAATCCTCGCGCTGCCCACGACACTCGGTGTTCGCACCGCCCCGCCGCCGCCCGCGCCCGCGGCGGCCTCGGCAACGTCGACGGACTTGCCGCGCGGCTCCCCGAGCGAACCGCCGCCCGCACCGCCGGCGCCGTCGACCGACCAGCCGCCGGCCAACTCCGACCCGCCGGCCGACGAGGTGCCTGTGACCCCGCCCGTCCCTCCGACGGAGCCACTGAGTGCACCCGTGCTGGAGCCCGCTACGCCGCCCGACGCGCCGCCCGCAGCTCCGCCTGCCCCTCCGGCTGAGCCGCCCTCCGCAGCCGAAGCCGCGCCGACTTGGCCGTTCCCCTGGGCGCCGCCGCTGCCCGCACACGACGGCGACACTCGGGCGTACGCAGTCACGACCGAAGACGGCTCGACGGCGACAGACGTGCAGGTGTCCTTCCTGTGGGCACCCGCTGACCGCAATGTCGAGCAGCGGAACGAGGCTTACGCATTTGCCAGTTGCAGCGGTTGCCGCTCGACGGCGATCGCCTTCCAGGTCATCTTCGTCGTCGGTTACAACGACGTGATCGCGCCGGCGAACGCGGCGGTGTCCGCCAGCTACCGCTGCGACCACTGCGTCACGCACGCGCTCGCCATTCAGCTCGTCGTGCCGCTGACCCGCCGGCCGAACGACGAGACGATGGCCGAGCTCACCCGGCTAGAGGCCGCACTTGTCCAGGCGCGTGCGACACTCGCGTCGATGCCGATCGAGCAGGCCTACGCGGTCCTTGTCGCAGTTCGCACCCGCGTGCTGATGTTGCTTGCCGCCGAAGGCGCGTCGACCGCCACCGAGTCTGTCGACACGGGCACGGTGGAAACGGTCGACACGGGCACGGTGGAAACGCCGATCGGCTCCGCGGTGCCATCCACGACGACGTCTCCCACGACGGTGGGCATGACGACCACGACGACGCCGGCGACTTCCACGGTGGGCATGACGACCACGATGACGCCAAGCAACTCCGCCGGCACGATCAATACGACGCCGACGACCACAGTCGGCAGTTCAACGGCGTCGCCGCCGACCGCGGGAACTACGACCGCGCCCGCGACCCCGACGGCGACGACGACCGAGCAAGCGGCGTCCGTTCCGACGACCACGACCGCACCACCGACCACGAGCACGTCGCCGCCCGGCGCGGCCGAGGGAATAACCGGCGATTCAACATCGACGACTGCGACCACCGGCGCAGGTGACCCCGTCTCACCCGCGACCGAAGCCGACACCGCGGGCCCGTAGGCACTTCCCTGCACGGCTCATCGTTGTCTCAGCGCGTTCTTCGCCTCGCCGGACAGGCGGATCAGCATCCGCCCCGGTACCTCGCGTCTCGACCGCCGGCGAGCCGGAGAGAAGGAACAGCCGTGCGCTGCCTCTGCTCTCGAAGGATGCTTGCGTCGACGCGGGCGCGGATCTCGTCTGTCTCGACCAAGTGCAGTGAAACGAGCTCTGCCACCGCGTCATCGATCCAGTCGAAGCAGGCCTCGCGCCGGAAAGCCAGTTTTTCCCGTACTTCGTCCAGATCGTCGATCACCGCAGTAGCCCCTATCCCCGGTTACCTCTCAGTCGGCGCGGCGAGACGCCGACGCACCTCGATCCTAGGCGCTCAATCTTCGGCGTCGGTGGCCCGGCTGGGTCAAGTCCAAAATGCTCTCCCACGTAAAGAACACGTAATACGGACGGCGCCACGGCACCCCTCGCCCGCGTTTTCGGCGTTACTTGGATGCGAGCCCGTGCCCCGGGGGCGGCCGTTGGCGGTTTGCGGTCCGGGCTCGATGAGGGACGCCTGCCGCGGGCCGCAGCCGGCGAGGCGTCCCTCACTTTCCTCGCGGAAACTTTCGTCTGTACGGCCGGAAGAAATCGCCTGGCTCCTGCGTCTTGAGGTTGTGACGGCCCTGGCAGGGGCGAGCGTTAGTGGCGGCCCACCGGTGCCCGCCCCTGCTGTTGTCTTTCAGTCCGAAACGGGCAGCCCGTCCGCTCGGACGTGCGCATCGAGGCGCACGCCTCACCCGTTTGCTCGATGTCCGCAGCCGGCGACGTGGCCACCCTCCTCGAGAATCGCGCCGCACTCGGGACACACGAGATGCGCATAACAGGCAGGCTCGCCTCCGCGCTCGCGGTCACACAGCGGGCAGTCGCGGTCCGTGCCGATCCGCTGGCTCCGACTCGCCTCGTCGAGCACCCACGGCCGAAGCTCGAACGGGGGCCGATGGCGAACGTGCTGCGCGTGGCCACACGACAGCTCGACTACCCAGTCGCCGAGCTCGTCGCGCCGAAAGCCGACGATCGAGCGCATCACGGCGCCTCAGAATACCGTCGCCACGTGGCATAGAATTCGATCCGATGCGCCTGCTTGCAGTCGTCACCGTCATGCTCGTCTGGGCCTCCAGTGCAGCCGCGATCCTGCCGCCGCCCGGGTACCACCCCACGGTCGCGTTCCAGCGGACTGCCACGAAGTCGACGCTCAAGACCTGCACCGCGGGTGCGCAAAGCCGGAGAGCGAAGACCCAGAAGCGGCTCGTCACGACGGCATGCGAACAACCGCCGAAGGCAAACGTGAAGGATCTCGGCGGAACCTTCTGGTTCTCGCCCTAGCCGAGGAGCTTCTTCGGCGCCACAGTGGCGAAGGCGTCTTCGACGATCCCCTCGAGCTCGTCCCAATCGACGCCGTCGTTGAAGCGCACGCCGAGCCAGCCCCGGTGGCCGACGTACGGCGGTCGGAAGAACCGACCCGGATCTGCTGCCACCAGCAGCTCCTGGTTCCCCGCCGGCGCAGCGCACCAGATGCCGAAGATGCCATCGGCGTGATGGTTGTCGAGAAGCATCACGAAGCACCGCTTCTCGCGGACGAAGAAGCTCGGAGCCCCATGGCTCAGCCGTTCGCTCGTCTCGGGGAGCGCGAGGCACAGTTGGCGCAGGCGCTCGAGCACAGCCGTCCGTTCCTGGTCGCCGGGGTACGCCACGGGTACCGTGTAGCACGTCCCGGGCGGTTAGCTCAGCTGGGAGAGCACCTGCCTTACAAGCAGGGGGTCGGCGGTTCGAGCCCGTCACCGCCCATACGAGAAAGGGCCGCGAACGCAGCCCTTTTCGATGTCGTCTCAGACGAAGCAAGCTACTCCGCGACCTCATTGGTCAACTCCTGGTCAACCTTGGTGTTCCCGAAGCCGATCGAAGCGAGCGATTGGCGCAGGTTCTCGCGCTCCTCCTCGTCGTGGAAAGGCTTTGCATAGTGCTCGTTGTAGACGGCGGGCGAGTGCCCCGTCATCGCCGCCGCGATGACCACGGGGATTCTCGCGTGGGCGGTCGCGGTCGCCACCGAGCGGCGTAGGACTTGCGGCCCGACGCGACTCCCTAGGCCCGCTTTCATCGCCGCGGTTCGGACGCCTCGTTTCGCGATGCGATCTCGCCCAAGAGGCCTGCCGGTCTGCGACGTGAAGACGTAATCCCGTTCGCCTGCGAGGCCCGACGAGGTGCGATCCTAGAAAGGAGTGAGTAGCCCAATCCTGTCGTGGTATGAAGCCCAGGGCGGCGAGCCGGATCGCCTTCTCTCGGGGCGAGGGCGCATCGAAGCGGCGCGAACGAAGGAACTGGTCGAGCGGCATCTACCGGCAGGCTCCCTTTCGGTCCTCGACGTCGGCGGCGGCGGCGGGTACTACGCGTCGTGGCTCGCCGGGCTGGGCCATCACGTCGCAATGCTCGACCCGGTGCCGCTTCACATTGAGCGCGCCCGCATCGCGGCCGGAGAACCGCCTGCGTTCCAAGCGCAAGTCGGGCACGCACGCGAGCTTCCCTTCGAGGACGCGACGTTCGACGCCGTCCTGCTCCTCGGGCCGCTTTACCACCTCCTTGAATCGCGCGATCGACTGCTTGCGCTCCGCGAAGCGCGACGTGTGAGCAAGCCGGGAGGGACTGTCTTCGCCGCAGCGATTTCACGTTACGCACTGCCCGGAGATGGAATCCGAAACGGCTGGATCGATGATGAAGCGAAGGAACGCTCTGTCGAGCATGTGATCGCTCATGGGCTGACCGCCCCGTTCGACGACGGCTTCCTGGCGATGAGTTATTGCCATCGGGCCGATGAACTGCGCGACGAGGTCGCCTCTGCCGAACTCTCAGTGGAGGCCGTCTACGGGATCGAAGGCCCCGCGTTCCTCGTGGCCGACATTGACGAGACGTGGGCCGATCCGCAACCCGCGGGAGGCTCCTCTGGGCGGCGAGGCTCCTCGAACTCGAACCTGGCGTGCAGGAAATCAGCGGGCATCTCCTCGCAGTCGCACGGCCATAGAACCGCCGAGACCGTGCGGCCCGAATCGGTCGGATGCTCGCCCTAGGGCATCCGCCTTCCCCTCGGACGAGATCGCTGCGTCGGTGCCTCCTAACCAGGTGCTAGCGCACCAGGAACGACGTCTGAAGGGCACCAGCCGAGCCGCACAAGACATAGATCGGCCACCGACCGCCGGTCGTGTTGGTGCCGACCATCCATGTCCAGGAAACCTTGCCGCCGGTCGCGCGCTTGGGATACAGCCCTGACGCATGCGACGAACCGGACAGATACATGACGACTATTCTGCAGGTGGCAGGCTGCGACACTGCGGCCGTCAGGCTCGCATGGCTCCCCGGCGAGGCCGGTGACGTAACCGAGAGCAGCCGTACTTTCGCCGCCGCAGACGCCGGAACGATCAACGCCGCAACGACAAGAGCACCGACCAAACCTCTGCGCATCAACGGCCTCCTGAAGACCAGATCCGATTGCGGGCTTCCTGTCGGATCGCGCCGCCTCCCTGCCGGTTGACTCGAACCAGCGCGACCAACGACGACGGCTCCACCCGCCCTGACACACGCTTATCTCGGCAGAACACGCCCCCCGCTATAGACCCGCTTTGGGCAATAAGAGGCTCGGCGGGGCTACCTGCCCGACAGGCGATCGATAGCCCGACGCCATGTCGTCAGATCAGACGACAACATGGTCAACTATTGGTCAACGTTCGCAGCTACACGAGGGTTCGTCGCGTAACGCAAACCCGGGAGAAACCGGGCTCTGAGATGCCCGGTTCCGCCCAGTATCGTCAAGAGCCTGCCTTACAAGCAGGGGGTCGGCGGTTCGAGCCCGTCACCGCCCATCCAGACCCGCGTAGCTGAGCGAAAACGGTTGGGGCGGGCGTGCGTGGCTGTGGGTCACTGCGTGCGCGGATCGTGAGGCCCGCCCGCAAACGCCGAGGGGTTCGCGAGTGGCCCTTGAAGGCGTGAGCGGGCGCGGCGTCGGCGTTCGGCTATTCGAGGCCGCTTTGAATTGCGCACGCGATGTCGGCGCCAGCGCGCTCTACATCTCTTCGGCGCCCACCGAGAACACCGTCGACTTCTACTTGCATCGCGGCTGCAGCCTCGCTCCTCAACCGGACCCAGGGCTCTTCGCAGCCGAGCCCAATGACATCCACCCTCTCTGTCCAGTCTGACGACGCGGCGCATCCCCGCCGCGCCACGACGTCGTCCACCGCCTTGGGGTCGTGCTGCGCGTCTCGGTAGCGGATAACGGCTGCCCCCGTCCGAGAAGTGCACGAGGTGCCTGAAGGGGCGACTTGGGGCTTCGCTCAGTTGCCCACTGCTGGGTCGGGCATGAACTCGCGGACCTCTTGAGCACAGCGGCAGGCGGCCGCGACCTTCGCGGCCCACTCCAACGCTGCCTCTCGGGAGGGCAGGTCGAGGACCGTGAACCCTCCGTCGAAGTCCTTGGTCTGCGGGTACGTGGCAGCGGTGATCGTCCCGTCACCTGCCACCATGACGGGATCGACGTCCTCGGCCAACCCGCCGCCGAACACCCACACACCCGCGTCCATGGCCTCCTGGACGACCGCATGAGCAGCCTCTCCCACGGCGCGGAGCTCATCAGCGGGGATGTGGTCCATCGCGCCGCTGGGGAACGAAATCAGGTACCGCGTCATCTCATGACTCCTCTCTCGGCGGCCTGCTCTCTCCGCATCTCAGCCTCGCCATACCGCGGTAGAGCATGACAAACCGCCGAAGACTCATCGCCGCTCCGGCCGATCCGGGTTCACTTCGTCAAGGGCCACCGAAACGCTGGCGCACGTCACGTTCTAGACTTCGACAGGTGCAGTTCCGGCCTCGTCCGTACAGCAAGCCAACGAGTCTCATCCACAGCGACGACGGCCGTTTCGTGCTGCGGATTCGCTCAGAAGCCGGTGAGCGAATGGCGACGCGCCTGCGGCCTATGACCGTTTGCGACGCTCTCCGGCAGCCGATCTTCTTCCGGCGCTCCCGCTGACGGCACCGTCGATGGGCAAGCGCGACGGGAGCACGGCTGAAGCCCGTTCTGCGCGTTGCAGCGCGGAGTAGGGTCGGTCGGTGATCGAGATCGAAGTGCTGCGTCCGGCAGCAGCCGATGATCACGAACTCGTCGGTGAGATCGCGGCTCTCGTGAACCACGGCCGACTCGGATACCGCGAGACCGGGCGTCTCGATCTCGGAGATGTCGAGCCCACTGCGGTTCCCTTTCTCACAGCGCCCTGCGAGGTGGCCGTCATGCAGAAGCTCCTGGCTGCGCCGACACCGGTCTGACACGCGTGCCCGATCGGGACTAACCGGACGCTTGCTGACGATGACCGTCACGGCCTCGGCGTTCCAGCGACGCCGACCGCTATCGCGTGCGCGCGGTAACCGAGACGAATCCCATCTGTGCGCCGGTTTCACCCTCGAGCAGGTCGAGCATTCCCGCTTCGGCGTCTCCGTTCAGGCTCTGAACGGCTTCGATCCATCGAATCCAGTTCTCACGTCCGTCGGGGAGCCATGCTGACTCGATCCTTGCGAGGAGCCCGCTCAATTCCCAGTGCCGACGCCACCACTCCGGCGTGTGCCACGCCGCGACCTCGTGCGCCCACAGCGACCAGACCGCGTCCGGGACGTCAGCCTCGTACGGATCGGGCTCGAGGCCGGGCGTGGTCATCCCGATCGTCCCACCCGATCTCAGAACACGAAGCAGAGCAGGCAAGAGATGAACATCGGTTCCGAAGTACTCGAACGCATCGATGCTCACGATCGCGTCGAACTCGTTATCCGCAAACGGGAGTTGGCGTACATCCGCGTTCACCGCTGTGACGGAACGCTCGACACCGGCCTCGCGAAAAACGCCGGCCAGCTCTTTCACACCGACCCATAGGTCGCAAGCCGTAACCGTCACCCCACACTCACGGGCGAGGAAGACGGAGGTCGCGCCGCGGCCGCAGCCGAGATCGAGCACTTGACTTCCCGGCTCGAGCGACAGCGCCGGGAGAATGTCTTCAAGCTGCCAGAGCGGATGCGGACCCATTTCGAGCGCAATGACCCAACGCGGGTCGTAGCGTGACGACAGCGGATAGCGATCGGGCCTGATCAGGGCGTCGACTGCAGACACCGGAGAAGCCTAGGGCCAGCGTGTTCCCGACACTCCCGCTCGGTGGACGCGGAGACTCACTGTCTAATCTTCGAGCCAGCCCCGCCGGTACTTGACGAATCGCGAACGTGGGAGTTTCGCCCGCACCTTCGCGTACGCGACTGCAGAGTCTGTCGTTTCGCGCGCGACACTCGCTCCGTATCGCGCCGCGGCTTTGCAGACCTTGTAGATGACGCCGCCGCCGACACCCCGGCCGCGAGCGCCGACAGCCAAGACAACCGCGCGCTGCTCGCCGCTCGTCACGATGATGTGCTCTGTGCCGGGCGCGCAATAGAAGAAGTCCCACTCGGTGAGCTGCCTCTCCTCCCCCTCCACGATGAGCGTGCACTCCCCGGCGAGAACGAGGAAAGCCTCCTGTCCGTCCTCGCGGTGGTACATGCCGAGTCCCTCGCCCGGCTCGAGCACGCTGATGTTGATGCCGAAATGCGGGAACCGCCGCTTGCCCTCGAAGGTGCAGTAGGACCCGAGCGGGCCCTCGTCTTTCCAGCGAGACTCGCGGGCGTTCACGACGAACCACCCCTCGCCGTCCACGACGAGTCCGTTCTTGCTCATACGGACAGGAGCCTCGGGCACGGCGTCAGTCTCACAAACCCGCCCGACCGCTGCTCCGTTTCTGGCCCACGCCGCCAGTGAGAGCGGCCGCACCTGGCGCTCTCCCCTCGCATCAGCGGCTCGCGTAATCGATCTCGAGAAAGTCGGACACCTCGTTCACCCAGCGTCGCTGCACGAACTCGACATGATCGGGATGATCGTTGTACCGCTCGTACGCGCCTTTGTCTGCGAACTCCATCGAGATCCCGAACCGATAGTCGTTCTTGGGGCTCACCTCGGCCAGAAGCTCGAAGGCCTCGACACCGGGAATCGACCCGAGTCGAACCGCCGCATCGAGAAACGCTTCCTCCTCTGAGGATCCAGGCGGGTGCACGAGTGTGAACGCGACAGTGTGGCGAATGCGATCTGGTTCCACCGGCCGGCCGAACGATAGACGACGCCGCTAGCGTTCCGACTCGTGCCGTTTGCTCCGCTCGCGGGTACCCGTGTGGTCGATCTCACCTCGTCGCTCGCCGGGCCGACGTGCACGCAGATCCTCGCCGCACTCGGCGCCGACGTCGTGAAGGTCGAGCATCCCGGACGCGGCGACGAGGCACGAGCCTGGGGACCCGAGTTCTTCGAGGGCGGCAGCGTGATGTTCTTCGCCGCGAACGCGTCGAAGCGCTCGCTCGCACTCGACGTGAAGGCGCCTGAGGGGCGGGACCTCCTGCTGCAGCTCGTCGACGGCGCCGACGTCTTCGTGCAGTCGATGCGCCCCGGGACGGCGACGCGGCTCGGGTTCGGTGCCGGCGCGCTGCGAGCCCGGAACGGGCAGCTCGTCTACTGCTCGATCGGCGCGTTCGGCAAGCGCGGACCTCTCGCCGGGGCTCCCGGATATGACCCGCTCATGCAGGCATTCACCGGGATCATCAGCGTCACGGGCGAGCGCGACCGCCCCGGTGTCCGCGTCGGCACCTCCCTGATCGACAGCGGCACCGGGGTCTGGGCGGCGCTCGGCATCGTCGCCGCGCTGCTCGAACGCACGACGACGGGCCAAGGGCGCGAAGTCGACGTCTCACTCTTCGAGACCGGGCTCTCGCTCGTCGGCTACCAGCTGACCGACGCGCTGCGAGGCGGCCGCTCGCCGCAGCGCTACGGCACCGCGTTCCCGCTCATCGCTCCGTACGAGGTGTTCCCAACCGCCGATGGAGAGCTGATGATCGCCGCCGCCAACGACCGCCTCTTCGCGCAGCTTTGCGAGCGGATCGGCCTCCCGGAGCTCGTCGACGACGAGCGTTTCCGCACAAATCCCGATCGTCTCGAGCACCGAGAGGAGCTGCTGCCGCCGATCCGCGAGCGGCTCGGCGCCGAGACGACGGCCACCTGGCTCGATCGACTCGACGGGATCCCGGTCGCTCCCGTGCACGACGTCGCGCGGGCGGCAGAGCACGAGCAGACGCGCGCAACCGGGATCCTCCAGGAGCTCGGCGACGCGACGACACTGGCGCTCCCGCTCGAGACCGACGAGGAGCGTGTCTCCCATCGGGCACCGCCGCCGACCCTCGGCGCGCACTCGCGCGAAGTCCTCCGCGAGCTCGGGCTCAGCGACGGCGAGATCGACGGCTTGTCGGCGAAAGGGATCACGCTGCTCGCGTAGAGTCGGCGGATGATCGATCTCCCGCAGAAAATCGTCTGTGTCGGCCTCAACTACCGCGACCACGCGGAGGAGCAGGGCGTCGACCTCCCCGAGCGGCCGCTCCTCTTCGCGAAGTGGCCGAACACGCTCATCGCAGACGGCGACCCGATCCGGATCCCGTCGATCACGAACCAGGTCGACTACGAGGCAGAGCTCGGCGTCGTGATTGGCAAGCACGCATCCCGCATCGCCGTGGACGATGCGCTCGACGTGGTCCGCGGCTACGTCGTCGCGAACGACGTCTCCGCCCGCGACCTGCAGTTCTCCGACGGCCAGTGGGTGCGCGGCAAGACGCTCGATACCTTCCTGCCGGTCTCGGAGCTCGTGCCGGCAGCCGAGATCCGCAATCCGCAGGCACTCCCGATCCGGGCAATCTTGAACGGGCAGGTGATGCAGGACTCGAACACGTCGAACCAGATATTCGGCGTGCGAGAGGTCGTCTCGTTCGTCTCGCAGGCGATCACGCTCGAGCCGGGTGATCTGATCATCACCGGCACGCCCGCGGGCGTCGGTGCTTTCCGCGACCCGAAGGTGTGGCTGAAGCCCGGGGACGAGATCACGATCGAGATCGACGGTCTCGGCTCGATCACGAATCCGGTCACCGCTGCGTGACCAGCTGAGAGGAGAAGCCTGTGTCGTACGTCCTTGTCGTGCACATGACGGTCGCCGAGGGGAACGATGACCGTGTCGCAGAGATCATCCCCGAGCTCGCACGGGCGTCGCGGGAAGAGCCCGGCTGCGAGCAGTACGTCCCGTGCCGCGACCCGGAGAACCCGCGCGCGTACCTCTTCTACGAGCAGTACCGCGACCAGGCGGCCTTCGACGAGCACGCAGCGAGCGAGCATTTCCAGCGCCTCGCCGCGGGTGAGCTCTTCGGCCTGATGGAGTCGCGCGAGCGCAGATTCTGGGAGACAGTCCTGGATTGAGGCGGGGCCCGCTTCTCGCTGCGCTCTTTCTGACCGCCCTCGCGCTCCGTCCGCAGCTCGTCGGGATCGGGCCGCTCATCCCGTCGATCCAGGGCGCCTTCGACACGTCGCATGCGATCGCCGGACTGCTCGGGACGATCCCGGTGCTGTGCATGGGCGTCTTCGCGCCGCCTGCTGCATTTCTGTCGCAGCGCTTCGGGTCGCGCCGTGCGCTCGCGTTCGCCATCGCGCTCATCGGTGTGTTCGGGATCGCGCGCGCCGCGTCACCGAATATGGCGGCGCTTATCCTGCTGACGTTCCCCGTCGGGGTCGGCATGGGCATCGGCAACGCGCTCCTACCGGTATCGGTGAAGGAGCGATTCGCCGACCGGCCGGTGTTCGCGACCGGCGTCTACGCCGCCGGGATCAACGTCGGCGCGACGCTCTCCGCGGCACTGGCCGTGCCGCTCGCGCACGCACTCGACTCCTGGCGCGGCCCGCTCCTCGTGTTCTCGATCGCGACGATCGCGCTCGTGCCGCTCTGGCTCGTGATGACGCGCGCCGAGCGCGTCGACGCCGCGCTCACCGTGCCACGGCCGAGGACGCTGCCGTGGCGGAGCTCCTTCGCATGGCGGCTCGTGCTCGCCTTCTTCCTGATGTCCGGCACGTACTACGGGTTGAACGCCTGGCTACCGGACATCTATGTGGAGCACGGGTGGAGCGAGAGCCACGCCGGCGCCCTCCTCGCCCTCCTCAACGGGATGCAGATCGTCGCCGGAGTGACGGTCGCGTGGCTCGCCGACCGGCGCGGCTCGCGGCGCACGTGGCTCATGAGCTTCGCAACCGCCCAGATCGTGGGTCTGCTCGGCGTCATCCTCTTCCCCGGCGGCGGCTGGGGATGGGCGGCGCTCATCGGCGCGTCGACCGGGCCGCTCTTCGCGCTCACGATGACGCTCCCGGTCGACGTCGGACGAACGTCCGCCGACGTTGCAGCGTTCACCGGGCTGATGCTCGGCGGCGGCTACTCGCTCTCTGCGCTGTCACCGCTCGTGCTCGGCGGCATCCGCGACGCGACCGACGGGTTCACCGTCGTGCTCTGGGTGCTCGTCGGCATGAGCACGGGCCTGCTCCTCGTGCACGCATCGCTCTCGCCCGAACGCGTCAGGCGCGCGCGTCTCGGGCACGAGCCGGTTCAAGGATCGACGTAGACCGTGACCGTCTCGGTGTAGAACTCCATCGCCGCACGGCCCTGCTCGTGCGGCCCGAACCCGCTGGACTTGATGCCGCCGAACGGCACGTGCACGTCGGCGCCCGCGGTCTGCGAGTTGACGTGCAGGAGCCCCGCCTGCGCCTCGTCCTGGAAGCGGAGCGCGGCAGCGAGATTCGACGTGAAGATCGCGGCCGAGAGCCCAAACGGCGTCGCGTTCGCGCGCTTCATCGCCTCCTCGTACGAGTCGACGGCGTAAAGCGACGTCACCGGCCCGAAGACCTCCTCGCACGACAGGAACGCGTCGTCGGCGACGTTCTCGAATACCGTCGGTGCGATCACGTAGGACTCGTCGTCGCCGCGCGTCCCGCCCGCCGCGACCGTGCCACCCTGCGAACGACCCCGCTCGATGGCCGACATGATCTCCTCGAACTGCTTCTCGTTCACGATCGGGCCGACCTCGACCTCCGGATCGAGCGGATCGCCGACCTTGCCGCGCTCGATGCGTGAGAGGAGCCGCGTCTTGAAGTCGTCGTACACCGGCCGCTCGACGTAGACACGCCGCGTCGCCGTGCACTTCTGTCCGGCCGACCAGAACGCGCCTGCGTACGCGGCCTCGACAGCCCGGTCGAGATCGGCATCGGCGAGCACGATCAACGGGTTGTGGCCCCCGAGCTCGAGCTGGACGCGCTTGCCTGTCTTCGTCGCCTCGTCGCGGACCCATTCGCCCGTCGGCACGGACCCGGTGAACGACACGGCGCGAACGCGCGGATCGTGCACGAGCGCGGCACCGACGGTCGAGCCGCGCCCGGTGAGGACGTTCAGCACGCCGGCCGGCACCTCGGCCTCGGCGAACGCCTCCGCGAGATACAGCCCCGTGCGGGGCGCCTCGAACGCGAGCTTCAGGACGACCGTGTTCCCGTAGATGAGCGCCGGCGCGAGCTTCCAGACCGGGATCGCGATCGGGAAGTTCCACGGAGTGATCAGCGCGACGACTCCGACAGGCCGTCGCCGGGTCGACACCTGCCTTCCGTTCAACGCCTGCTCGTAGTGCTCGCCCACGGACCGGAACGCCTCGCCGGCGGCGAAACGGAGGATCTGCGCTGCGCGCCCAGCCTCACCGCGCGCCTCGCGCACCGGCTTGCCCATCTCCGTGCTCATGTCGCGCGCGATCTCCTCGGTGCGCGCCTCGAGCGCGGCGGCGGCCGCGTTGAGATACGCGGCGCGCTTCGCCGTCGGAAGGCGCGACCAATCGCCGAATGCGTCTTCCGCCGCGGCGACCGCCGCAGCTGCGTCGTTCTCGTCCGACGACGAGAACTCGCCGACGGCCTCCGAGGGTCGCATCGGGTTCAGCTTCGTGTACGTCTCGCCGGACGCGGCCGGGACCCAGGCTCCGCCGACGTAGTTTTGCCCGGCCTCGCGGCTCGGTGCTTCCATCGTCTCGGTCATGCCGCCACGGTATCGCCTAGAACTCCGCGACCGTGTTGATGAGCACGCCGATCCCCTCGATCGCGATCGTCACGGTGTGACCGGGGCGAAGCGTGTAGTCGTCCGGCGGCACGAGCCCGGTGCCGGTGAGAAGGATCGATCCGGGCGGCACCGGGTTGTCTCGCGATGACCCACCCCGCGAGCTCGCGCAGCGAGCGCTTCATCCGCGCCGTCGAGGTGGCCCCCACGAAGAGCACCTCTCCGCCCTCGCCGACGATCTCGAGCTCGATCGCGAACGGCGCGTCCCAGTCGTCCGGCACCGCGAGGCACGGGCCGATGGCGCACGCACCCGCGAAGATCTTCGCCTGCGGGATGTAGAGCGGGTTCGCGCCCTCGATGTCGCGACTCGAGACGTCATTGCCGATCGTGACTGCGACGGGCTCGCCTTCCTCGCCCAGGACGACGCCGAGCTCTGGCTCCGGCACGAGCCAGCTGGAGTCGCTCCTGAGCCGGATCTTGCCGCCGTGGCCGACCGTACGGCGCATCTCCGCGTCCTTCATGAAGAGCTCAGGCCGGTCGGCCTCGTAGACGAGCGCATAGACGTCGCGCGCGTCGGTCTGCGCCTCCTCGAGGCGGGCGTCGCGGCTCCGCTCGTACGTCACGCCGGCGCACCAGATCTCCGGCGCATGGATCGGGGGCAGCAGCTGCCCGGGCTCGAGCGAGCTGACCTCGCCGGCGCCGCGGATCGCGGCGAGTGGGTCGTCGTGGTCGAGGACCTCGAGCGCCGCATCGTCTCGCGCGACGCGCGGGCCTTCCGCCGTCGCGACTCGGACGAAGCGCCTCAATAGGTCGCCCTGCCGCCGGAGATGTCGTAGACCGCGCCCGTCGAGAACGTCAGCTCGTCGCTCGCGAGCCAGCAGATCAGTGCAGCGACCTCCGTCGGCTCGCCGACCCGGCCGAGTGGGATCCTCGCGGTCATGTAGTCGATGTGCTCCTGGGAGATCTGGCCGAGGATCGGCGTGTTGATCACCGCCGGAGCGATGGCGTTCACGAGGATGCCCGTGCCCGCGACGTCCTTCCCGATCGCCTTCGTGATGCCGATCACCGCCGCCTTGGACGACGAGTACGCGCCTGCCATCGGGTTACCCTCCTTACCGGCTATCGACGCGACGTTGACGATTCGGCCGTAGCCGTTCGCCTTCATCTTCGGGATCGCGGCACGGTTTGCGTAAAAGACGCCGTTCAGGTTGATCGCGTGCACCCGCTCCCACTCCTCGTCGCTCACGTCCTCGGTGTGCAGTGAGTCGCCGCCGACGCCGGCACAGCAGACGAGAATGTCGAGGCGAGGCAGCCGCTCGACGGCCGCGTTCAACTGCGAGGAGTCGCGGACGTCGTCGCCGTTCGCGAGGTCGAACACGTGCACGTCGGCGCCGCCGGCAGCCAGTCGCTCGACGACAGCCGCACCGATCCCGCTCGCGCCGCCGGTGATGAGAGCGGCGCGGCCCTCGAAGTCGTAATGGTTGGGCATCGGCTATTTCTATACGGTTTTGTCCATGGCCTTCGACCCGAGCCGCGACTATCCACTCGGGTCGAACGCGCCGCGGCTCGTGCAGACACCTGGCGGGATCCCTCTCGCAGAGCTCAATCTGCACAACGACTCGGTGACCGCGGCAGAGTTGCGCGCGACGCCCGAGACGCTGCGCCTACAGGGGGAGGTCGCGCGTGCGAACGGGCAGGAGCAGCTGGCGCAGAACCTGATCCGTGCCGCGGAGCTTGCGCCGTTGCCCGACGAGACGATCCTCGCGATCTACACCGCGCTCCGTCCGGGACGCTCGACTGCGGCGGAGCTCGAGGAGTGGGCGCAGAGGCTCGAGGAATGGCACGCGCCGGCAACGGCGGCCTTCGTGCGCGAAGCAGCCGGCGTATACGAGCGACGGCAGATCCTTGCCGTCTGAACGCTTCGACAAGCGCGCCGAGCGGGAGCTCCGTCGCGAAGTACTCATCGAGCCCCTCGCCGAGCTCGGGCTCGTCGCGGCGAACGGTCCCGAACGACCCCGAGCCCTCGCTCGTCGTCGAGGACGGGCATGTCGTCGAGATCGACGGTCGGCGCGAGCCCGAGTGGGACGCACTCGATCACTTCATCGCCCGCCACGGCATCGATGCGCAGATCGCGCTCGAGGCAAATGCGCTCGACGACGCCGCGATCGCGCGCATGCTCGTCGACGTCGACGTGCCGCGCGCCGACCTCGTCCGACTCTCGCACGGTTCTGACGCCGGCGCGTCTGGCGCGCGTGATCTCGCTGCTCGATCCCGTAGAGATGATGTTCGCGCTGAAGAAGCTGCGTGCCCGCCGTGCGCCCGCGAACCAGGCGCATGTCACGAACCTCAAGGAGAATCCGGCGCTCCTGGCCGCGGATGCTGCAGAGGCGGCGGCACGCGGATTCGCGGAGATCGAGACCACGGTCGGGGTCTCGCGGTACGCGCCGCTCAACGCACTTGCGATCCTCGTCGGCGCCGCCAGCGTGCGCGCCGGCGTCCTGACGCAGTGCGCCGTCGAGGAACGACTGAACCTGCGGCTCGCGATCCAGGGCCTCGTCACCTATGCCGAGACACTTTCGGTCTACGGGACGGAGCGCGTGTTCGTCGACGGCGACGACACGCCGTGGTCCAAGGCGTTTCTCGCGTCCGCCTACGCATCGCGAGGCGTCAAGGTCCGCTTCACGTCGGGCGGCGGCTCCGAGGCGCTGATGGGCGAGTCGGAAGGAAAGTCGATGCTCTACCTCGAGGCGCGCTGTCTCGCGCTCATCCGCGCCGCGGGGTCCCAGGGAGTGCAGAACGGCTCGATCTCCTGCGTCGCGCTCGTCCTCGCGGTTCCCGGCGGCACGCGCGAGATCCTCGCCGAGAACGTGCTCGGCGCATGGCTCGGTCTCGAGGTCGCAGCCGGCAACGATGCGATCTCGAGCCACTCTGCGATTCGGAAGACGGCGAAGCTGATGGGGCAGTTTCTGCCCGGGACGGACTTCGTCACGTCGGGCTACTCGGTCATGCCACGCTACGACAACATGTTCGGCGGCGGCAACTACGACTCCGACGACCTCGACGAGTGGCTGACGATCCAGCGCGACTGGCAGGTCGATGCGGGAATCGAGCCGCTCGACGAGAAGCGCGCGCTGGCACTGCGGGAGCGCGCCGGCCGTGCCATCCAGGCTGTGTACGACGCCTTCGGCTTCCCGCCGGTGACAGACGACGAGGTGCGTCTCGCGACGACTTGCGTCGACTCGCGTTCGCTGCCGGATCGTGACCGCGCAGCCGACGTCGCTGCCGGCGACCGGATGCTCGCGGAGGCGGTGAACGCGCTGCACGTGGCACGCGCCCTCGAAGAGCGCGGCTTCCCTGACATCGCCGAAGCCGTCTTCGAGATGCAACGACAGCGTGTCGCCGCTGACTATCTCCAGACCTCCGCGATCATCGACGCCGAGGGCCGGGTCGTCGCCGCGGCCAACGACCCGAACGCGTATACGGGGCCGGGCACGGGCTACCGGCTCGACGGGGAGCGCTGGGAGCACCTGCAGCGGCTGCCCCACGCGATCGACGCACGCCTGCTCGGCAGCGGGCAGAGCGACGCCGAGCCCGTCGTCGTGGCCGCCGGCGACGCGCGACGTGGAACGCGCACGGACGAGGTCGTCGTCGCGGTCGGGCCTGCCTTCGGCGACGCACTGTCGGAGACGATCGGCGGGCTCGGCCACGCCGATGTGCTGCGAGAGCTCGTCGCGGGCATCGAGGAAGAGGGAGCGTCCGCGCGCATCGTGCGGGTGCGACGCTCATCCGACGTCGCGTTCATCGGCCACGACGGCGCGCGCCTCTCGGGCTCGGGTATATCCGTCGGCCTGCAGTCCAAGGGCACTGCGCTGATCCACCGCGCCGATCTCGAGCCGCTCGACAATCTCGAGCTCTTCGGGATGGCGCCGTCGCTGACGCTCGCGTCCTACCGTCAGATCGGCCGCAACGCCGCCGGCTATGCGCTCGGCCGGCCCGTCGCGCCGGTGCCGACCGTGCTCGACAACTTTGCGCGCGCGAAGCTCATCGTCCGCACCACGCTGCTCCATGCGCGGGAGACCGCCGAGGTCGTGCGCGGCGCTCCCGCGCAGGAGCTACTGCTGCGGCTCCCCGGCGATGCCCCAGTGCTGCGGGGAGACGCCGTGGACGAGCACCTGGATGTGCTCGCGCGCGGCACCTGACGACTCCGCGAGCGCGGCGGTCATCGCTTCGATGATCTTCGGGACCGACTCCTCGGTCACGCGCCTGTCGTAGATCTTCACCTCGACGATCGGCATCTCAGCTTCCTCCTTCGTCCCATGGCTTGCCGTTTCGGCCCCAGCGGTGCGCGTCGTGCCCTTCGACGATCACCCACGTGTGCTCTTTCAGCTCCGGTGCCTCGAGGACGTCGAGGAGCGTCTCCGTCAGCCGGTCGATCAGCGCGCTCTCGAGCTCGGGCGTCAGGCGACGCTCGAAGAGCTCGACCCGGACGAGCGGCATCAGCGAGCAACGTGCATAGCGCCTGCGTCGACGCCGAGCACGAGGTCGAGGTTCTTGTCGGGAACATGGTCGAGCGGAACCGGCGCGAGCGCCTCCATGAACGTGACGCCGTTCTCGGAGAAGAGCTTGTGGTGCTTGCCGCGGTTGACGACGACGACGTCGCCGGCACGCAGCGTCGTCGTCTCCTCTTCGATCGTCATCTCGACCTCGCCGTCGAGGATGAGCATCACCTGCTCGCTGTCCTCGTGCGCGTGCCACGGCACCTGCTTGCCGGGCGCGTAGGTGACACGGCAGAGCAGCACCTGGTCACCCCCGATCGCGTGCAACCGGACGCCGTCGACGAACTCCCACGAGTCCCGGCCGTTCCAGGTACGGAAAGGGGACGCGTCAGGCATCGACGCCCAGGAAGCCGGAGCCGCCGTTCGACGAGACGTTCTTGACCGAGAGGTGCTGGTCGAAAAGCACGCGCTTGCCGTCGCGCTGCGGCTCGCGCTTGGCCTTGATCGCCGCAAGCACGCGCTCGGGCGTCGCAGGCATCTCGGTGACCCAGACGCCGACGGCGTTGTGGATTGCATCGGCAATCGCCGGCGGCTGCGCGTTGTTCGCCATCTCGCCGATCGCCTTCGCTCCGAACGGGCCGTCCTCGGACGGATTCTCGATGATCACGTTGTCGAACTCCGGGAGGTCGTGCATCGACGGCCCGAGGTAGGCGCCGAACTCGCCGCCGCGTAGCTCGGGGGACGGGTAGTGGGGGTAGCTCTCCTCGGTCAGCCCGAGCCCGAGCCCCATGATTGCGCCGCCCTCGATCTGCCCCTCGACGAGCGTCGGGTTGATCGCGCGGCCGACGTCGTACACCTGGACGAGCTTCGTGACGACGACCTCGCCGGTCTCGTCGTCGACCTCGACCTCTGCCACGCACGCGGCGTAGGAGATTGCAGAGTGCGGCTCGATCTCGACCTGGCCCGTGGCGTCGTCGACATCGGCAAAGGGCTTCAGGGCCGTCGACGAGCCGCTGATCAGCTCGCCGTAGTTGTAGGTCGCCGCGCCTGCGACGTCCGCGACGTTGATCTTCTTCTGCGGCGCTCCCTTCGCCACGACCTCGCCGTCGTTGATCTCGAGGTCGGACGGGTCGATCTCGAGCTCCTTCGACGCGATGTCGAGGATCCGCTCGCGCACGCGCTCGGCCGCGAGGCGGACGGCATTGCCGCCGATGAATGTCCCGCGGGATGCGAACGTCCCGGTGCAGACCGCGGACGAGTCGGTATTCGTGTTGTCCATCGTCACCCAGTCGTATGGCACGCCGAGCGTCTCGGCGACAATCTGCGTGTGCACGGTCTTCGAGCCCTGGCCGATGTCCACGGTCCCGGAGAAGACGTCGACTCGTCCGTCCGGCTTGAGCTTGATCCACGCCTGGCTCGGATCGCCGTTCTGGTTCATCCCCGTCGGGTACTCGATCGTCGCGAAGCCGCGACCACGGTGCTTCGCCATCAGGTCTCCTCTCCGCTCACACGTTGTTGCGCGACGAGATGCTCGGGCAGAAGCTCGTCCGAGCGCGCGCCCGAGGTCATCTGTCGCAGCCCGGCGGGCAACTCCAGCCCGACGCGGTCGGCCGCTGCGAGCGTGACCGGCACGGTCGACGGATCCTTCAGCACGACGCCGTTGCCGCTCGTGTCGCCGATCCGATTCGCGTTCTTCAGACGGAACTCCCACGGGTCCATGCCGATCACGTCCGCGATCCGGGACATGTGCGTCTCCACCGCGAACGACACGGACGTCACGCCGAAGCCGCGCATCGCCGTCGTCGGCACGCGGTTCGTGAAGGCGACGAAGCCGTCGAAGCGCAGATTCGGGATCGTGTACGCACCCGAGTGGTGGAAGGCGTGCTTCGTGAGCCCGTACGGCGAGAACCGCGCATAGGCACCTGCGTCGTGCAACGTCAGTGTCCGGCGGCCCAGGATCCAGCCGTCGCTCGTCACGGCGTCCGCTATCTCGATGTGCCAGGGCGCGCGCGTCGAGGAGGCAAGGAACTCCTCCTCCCGCGTCCATCGCCACTTGACGGGGCGGCGCGACTTGAGCGCGAGCAGCGCGCAGACGGTGTCGGCCGCAGTGTCGACCTTCCCTCCGAAACCGCCGCCCACTGTGCCGCCGACGAACTTCAGCTTGTTCAGCGGCACCTCCAGGTGTGCCGCGACGACGCCCATGGAGAAGTACATGGCCTGCGTGCACGAGTAGATCGTCAATCGCCCGCTCGCCTCGGGCACGGCGAGTGCAACCTGCGTCTCCATCGGCATCTGCTCGATCGCCTGGGGGCGATAGACACCCTCGACGATCACGTCGGCGTTCTCGAACGCCCCCTCGATGTCGCCCTTGCGGACGCGGCGGTGGTTGTACGGCCCGTAGTGCGGATAGACGTTCCCCCACTGGTGGATCTGCGGCGCGTCGGGGTCGAGCGCGAGCCGGATGTCGAACAGCGCCGGACGCTCCTCGTAGGCGATCTCGATTGCCTCGACCGCCGCACGCGCTGCCTCCTCCGATTCGGCGGCGACGGCAGCAATCGGCTGGCCCTTGTAGCGCACCTCGCCGTCGGCGAGGAGCGGCTCGTCGCCGGGGACGCCGAGCCCCTCGAGGTGGCCGTAGACGTTGCGCGGGACATCCGCGGACGTGATCACCGCGTGCACGCCCTTCATCGATTCCGCCTTCGACGTGTCGAGCTTCGTGATCGCGGCACTGTGGTGCGGCGAGCGAAGCGCCTTCACCCAGAGGGTCCGGCCGACGCGAACGTCGTCGACGTACTGCGTCCGCCCGGTGACATGCCCGATGCCGTCATAGCGTGGAAGACGTGCACCGACGGCCTTCATGCCGGACTCCCGGGAATCAAGATGTCAGGCTCGCTGGCGTCCGGCACCGGCAGGTCGTCGACGGGCTGGACGTCCCCGCGCGACGCGGCCATGACCGCGTCGACGATCTTCACATAGCCGGTGCAGCGGCAGTAGTGGCCGCCGAGAGCCTCGATCACGTCGTCACGCGAGACGGGACCGGCGCTTCGCTCGATGAGCGCCGTCGCGGCAACGATCATCCCCGGGGTGCAGAAACCGCACTGGGCCGCGTAGCCGTTGTAGAACGCCGCCTGAACCTGTGACATGCGCTCGGGCTCGCCGATCCCTTCGAGCGTTGTGATCGACGCGCCGTCGACGGCCGCGAGCGGCGTCAGGCACGACCTGCGCGGCACGCCGTCGACCAGCACGGTGCACGTACCGCACCCGCCCTGCTGGCAGCCGGCTTTCGGGCTCGTGATCTCGAGCTCTTCGCGCAACACGCTGAGCAACGACGCCAGGGGTGCGCTCGAGAGCTCCTCTTCGATGCCGTTCACGATCAGCCTCATGCGTTCTCCAGTTCGTCGAGCGCCCTGCGGACGAGCAGGGGCAGGATCTCGCGGCGGTAGGCGGCAGTGGCGACGGCGTCGTCAACGGGATCGACGTCACGCAACACGTCCTGCGGGTCTCGGCTCGACTCGACCGTTGGGCACCGTCGAGCAGGCGAGACGACGCCGGACACTGCGATGCGAAGCGTCCTTTCGCGCTCGCAGGCCGCAACGTTCGCGATCGAATACGAGTGAGCGTGACGGCGACGCATCGTTGCCGCGCCTGTGCGACGGTCGCCGGAGTCGTACTCCATGGAGAGAACGAGGCGTCCCTCACGACTCCCGGCGAGGAAGTCCTCGAGTGAGTCGGTGCGCTCCCCGCCGGCGCCGGTGGAGCGGACCCGTGCGCCGAGCGCCAGGAGCGGCGCGGCGAGATCGCCGCGCTGCACGGCATGTCCCTCGGCCGCGCAGAGATTGCCGCCGACCGTCGCTGCACTGCGTACCTCTGCATCTGCGATCTCGCGTGCGAAGCGAGCGAGCAGCGACTCGTCGCCCGCTGCGATTGCGTTGAGCGTCGTCATGGCGCCGATGCGAATGACGTCGCCATCGCCTTCGATCGTGTCGATCCCGGTTCGGTGGAGCAGCAACGCACGTGTCGGCGACACCGCGCCCGCGGTGATCAGCGGCATCAGGATCGTGCCGCCGGCGAGGACGGTGATGCCGTCACCGTTGCCGAAAAGCTCGGCCGCCTCCTCGGCGGTCGTTGGAACGAGCGTCTCGGAAGCCATGCACCGGAACATGCCGACTCGAGCGGGCCGCGTCAAACGAGAGCAGCAAAGGCGGGTACGCTCAGCCCATGCCGTTCGAGTCGATCGACGAGCTCGAGTCCGCACTCGCGGGAGCCTCGTACCTGCCCGACCGATCGCTTGCGACCGCGCTCTTTCTCTCGCTTCGCCTGGAGAAGCCGCTGCTGCTCGAGGGCGAAGCGGGTGTCGGCAAGACCGAGGCGGCAAAGGCGCTCGCCCGCTCGCTCGGGGCCAGGGTCATTCGGCTCCAGTGCTACGAGGGGCTCGACGTCGCACACGCGGTGTACGAGTGGAACTACGCACGGCAGCTGCTCCACATCCGGGCGGCACAGGAGGGCACGGTCGACGAGGCGGAGCTCTTCGGGCCGGAGTTCCTCGTCCGTCGGCCGCTTCTCGAGGCGATCGAGTCGGAGGAGCCCGTCGTGCTCCTGATCGACGAGGTCGACCGGGCCGACGAGGAATTCGAAGCTTTTCTGCTCGAAGTTCTGTCGGACTTCCAGGTGACGATCCCCGAGCTCGGGACGATCCACGCGACGCGGAAGCCGTCCGTGATCCTGACGTCGAACCGCACCCGCGAGCTGCACGACGCGCTCAAGCGCCGTTGCCTGTACCACTGGATCGGGCACCCGTCGCTCGAGCGGGAGGTCGAGATCGTCGAGCTCCGCGTGCCGGGAGTGCCGCCGCGCCTGGCAGCACAGGCGGCGGCGTTCGTTGCCGAGCTTCGCACGCTCGACCTGCAAAAACCGCCCGGGCTCGCGGAGACGATCGACTGGGCCGAGGCCCTGCACGCCCTCGGAAGGGAGGAGCTCGACGCCGAGCATGTCGAGATGACCCTCGGTTCGGTTCTCAAGTACCAGGACGACCTGCTCGCGGTGCGCGACGAGACGCTCGCGAACCTCGTCGCGGCCGCACGTGCCCGCTAGTCCGTTCGTCACGCACGTGGTCGCGTTCGGCCGCGTGCTGCGCGAGGCCGGCCTCGAGGTCGGCCCCGGACGACTGGCGGATGCACTCCGCGGGCTCGACTGGGTCGGGCTCTCACGCTCGGACGACGTCTACTGGACGCTCCGCCAGACGCTCGTCGCGCGCGCGGAGGATCTCGAGGCCTTCGACCGCGCCTTTGCCGCATGGTTCCGGGGTCTCGCCGCGCCGCGGCGGCCGGCGGCAGCCCCCGGGAGCGCTCAGGGGCCACGGCGCAAGGGCGCGCCGCCGGGCCCCGGCCCGGAGATCGACGGCGGCGAGACGAGGCTCGGGGCGTGGAGCGCCGACGAGCTCTTGCGGACGAAGGATTTCGCGGCGATGACCCCGGACGAGTTCGCGCGCGCCCGGCGGCTGATCGAGGCGATCGGCATCGACCGTCCCCGCCGCCGGACCCGTCGTCTGCGCCGCGACGCACGCGGACAGGCGCTCGACGTCCGCGCACTTGTGCGCACGTCGCTCGCGACCGGCGGCGATCCGGCGCACCGCGAGTTTCGGAGCCGAAGCTCGGCGCCGAGGAAGCTCGTTCTCATCCTCGACGTCTCGGGGTCGATGGAGGCGTATGCGCGAGCCCTCCTGCTCTATCTGCACGCCGCGCGCGGCTCGGGCCGCGGCGTCGAGACCTTCGTGTTCGGTACGCGGCTTTCGCGCATCACGCACGAGCTCGGCGTACGCGACCCCGATGCGGCGCTCAAAGCCGCGGCGGCACGCGTGCAGGACTGGTCCGGTGGCACGCGGATCGGTGGATCGCTCAGGTCGTACAACGCCGAATGGGGACGCCGGGCGCTGACGCGCGGCGCGGTCGTCGTGATCCTGAGCGACGGGTGCGAGCGGGGCGAGCCGGAGCCGATCGCGCTCGAGATGGCGCGACTCTCCCGGCAAGCGTATGCGGTCGTCTGGGTCAACCCTCTGAAGGGCAACGCGCTGTACGAGCCGCTCGCCGGTGGCATGCGCGCCGCACTGCCGTACATCGACCGCTTCCTTGCGGGGCACGACGTGGCGAGCCTCGAGGCGCTCGGTAGAGTCCTCGCCGGGATCGAGCACAGGCACGCTGCCTGAACCACTTGGGGCTTGAAGGAGGACGCGTGAAGGAGATCGTCGACCAGATCGAGCGCTGGCGCGCGAACGGGGAGCGGGTCGCCGTCGCGACGGTCGTCGCCACACGCATGTCAGCGCCCCGGCCGGTCGGCTCGAAGTTCGCCGTCTCCGAGAGCGGAGCGATCTGCGGCTCGGTCTCCGGCGGCTGTGTCGAGAGCGACGTCGTCGAGCACGCAAGGGATGTGCTCGACAACGGCGTGCCAGAGCTCCTGACCTACGGCATCTCCGACGACGAGGCGCTCGGCATCGGGCTTCCGTGCGGCGGCGAGATCGACGTCTTCGTCGAACCGCTCGAATGAACCTGACCGAACGGCTCCTCGCGCTCGCGCACACGGACGAGCGTGCGGTGCTCTTCACCGTCCTTGACGGCACCTCTCCGGGCGCGAAGCTCCTCGTCCTCCTCGAGCGCGACGAGACGATCGGCGACGCACCGGCCTCGCTCGCCGGGCTCGCCTCCGGCATCCGCCGGAACGGCATCGTCGAGCACGAGGGGATGCGCGTCTTCGCGGAGCTGTACGGCCCGCCTCCGCGCCTCGTCGTCGTCGGCGCCGTCGACACCGCCGAGGCCCTGTGCGCCGCCGCGAAAAGGCTTGGCTGGCACACGATCTGCGTGGATGCCCGAGCCCGGTTCGCAACCCCCGAGCGGGTCCCGAGCGCAGACGAGCTCGTCGTCGAGTGGCCTGACGTTGCGCTCGAGCGGCTGCGCCCCGACCACGGCACCGCGATCGTGGTGCTCACTCACGACCTGAAGTTCGACGTTCCCGCGCTCGAGGCTGCGCTCCGGACCGATGCGTTCTACGTCGGGGCCATCGGCTCGCGGCGGACGCACGCCGCCCGGCAGGAGGCGCTCGTCGCAGCGGGCCTCGACGAGGAGTCGATCGCCCGCGTCCACGGGCCCGCCGGTCTCGACATCGGCGCCGACACGCCGGCGGAGACGGCGGTCTCGATCCTCTCGGAGGCGCTCGCCTGCCGGGCCGGTCGCAACGGGGGGCGCCTCGAAGACGTGCCGCACCGGATTCACGTCGAGAACTAAAGACTGTTAGGTTCGGCGCCACGTTCACCCGATGAGGAGGGCGCATGGCGATCGCAATCAACTCCGAGAAGCTCCGCACGCTCGTCGATGAGAACGCGGAGGTGGAACAGGTCGCAACCGGGTTCACGTTCACCGAGGGCCCGATCTGGATGCGCGACGGCTCACTGCACTTCAGCGACATGCCGGGCGACAAGCGTCGGCGCTGGCATCCCGAGGAGGGTGTCACCGTGCTCCGCGACCCGAGCAACAAGTGCAACGGCATGACGCTCGACAACGAGGGGAACCTCGTCGTCTGCGAGCACGTCACGAGCTCCGTCGTGCGCGAATCGCCCGAGGGCGGCCGCGAGACGCTCGCGACCCACTGGGGCGACAAGGAATTGAACAGCCCGAACGACGTGATCGTTGCGAGCGACGGGTCGATCATCTTCACCGACCCGACGTACGGCCGGATGCCGGGCTTCGGTGTCGAACGTGAGCAGGATCTCGACTTTCAGGGCGTCTACCGCCTGCCCGGTGGAGGCGGGGACCTCGAACTGCTCGTGGATGACTTCGCGCAGCCGAACGGGCTCTGCTTTTCCCCCGACGAGAGCCTCCTCTACATCAACGACACGGTTCGCGCACACATCCGTGTCTTCGACGTCGGGGCAAACCATCAGCTCTCGAACGGCCGCGTCTTCGCCGAGGGCATCGGCGACGGCGACCTCGCGAAGGGCGGCCTCGTCGACGGCATGAAGGCGGACGGGCAGGGCAACATCTACGTGACCGGGCCCGACGGCGTGTGGGTCTTCGCCCCCGACGGCGAGCACCTCGGCGTCATCGGGGTGCCCGAGAGCGTCGGCAACATCAACTGGGGCGACGACGACTGGCAAACCCTCTACATCCCTGCGTCGACGTCGGTCTACCGCCTCCGGCTGAAGGTCGCCGGCAACCGTCTCGGCTACATGCACTAGGAGGAATCGATGGATCCGATCGACCCGAAGTCCGCTGCGATGATCATCCAGGACCTGCAGAACGACGTGATCATCGACGGCGGCGCATTCGCCGACTCGGGAGCACCGGCGCACGCGAAGAGCCAGAACGTCGTCGAGAACGTCGCCAAGCTCGCACACGCAGCCCGTACCGCGGGCGTGCCGGTGATCCACGTGTGGTACATCGTCGAGGAGGGAGCGCCGGGGTTGAAGCAGAACGCGCCGCTCTTCCAGGGCGTGAAGGACGGGAATGCGCTCGTCCGCGGAACGTGGGGCGCCGCATCAGCAGACGGCCTCGAGCCGCAGGACGGCGACCACATCATCGAGAAGATGCGGATGAACGGCTTCTACGAGACGCGCCTCGACATCCTCCTGCGCGGCCTCGGCGTCGAGACGCTGATCATCACCGGCGCGTGGACGAACATGTCGATCGAGCACACCGCGCGTCACGCCGCGGACGCCGGCTACCGCGCTGTCGTCGCTTCCGACGGGACGTCGACGGTGAACGACGACTGGCAGCGCGCTGCGCTCGAGTACGCGATGACGAACGTGGCGGCCGTCGGCACCTGCGACGAGATCGCCGCGGCTTTCGGCGCGTGAGGCTCGATCCGGCGACGACGGCGCTCCTCGTCATCGACCTGCAGAACGACACGGTCGGAGCCGACGGCGCGTTCGCGTCCTCCGGCGCCGCGGCGTTCGCCTTCGAGCATGGGGTCGTCGAGCGCGCAGCCCGGCTTGCGGACGCCTTCCGGACCGCTGGCGCGCCGGTGATCCACGTCTGGCACATCGACGAGCCGGGTCACGTCGACTCGACACGGAACGCCGAGCTCTACCGCTCGATCGCCGGAGCGGACGCGCTCGTGCGCGGCACCTGGGGCGCCGAGCCGGTGGTAGCGCCGGCGGCGGGCGACCTCGTCGTCGAGAAGCAGCGGATGTCCTCGTTCAACTCGACGACGCTCGACACGAAGCTACGCGGCCTCGGCGCGACCACCATCGTCTGCTGTGGCGCCTGGACGAACTGGGCGGTCGAGCACACGTGTCGCGACGCAGCAGATCACGGCTACGAGGTGGTCGTCGTCACCGACGCGACCGCGACGATCTCCGAAGACTTCCAGCGGGCGGCGCTCGACTACGCCCTGACGACGGTCGCGACCAGGGCGACCGCCGACGAGGTCACTTCGGCGCTCTCCGCCTAGAATCCTCGCATGGCGACGACGCTGCCGCTTCCCCTCCTCGAGCTCGAGAGCGACTCGAGCGAGACGTTCGCAGTCGAGAATCCGGCAACCGGCGAGGCGCTCGCGCACCTGCCACGGATGGGGACGGACGAGACGCGGCGCGCGATCGAGCGTGCGACTGCCGCGCTCCCCGCCTGGCGCGCGCTCCTCGCGAAGGATCGCGCGCGCATTCTCCGTCGCTGGGCCGACTCGATGCTGCGAGCACGAGAACGAGCTCGCCGAGATGTTGACGCTCGAGCAGGGAAAGCCGATCGCCGAGTCGCGCGCCGAGGTGCACTACGGCGCCTCGTTCTTCGAGTGGTTCGGCGAGGAGGCGAAGCGCGTCTACGGCGACACGATCCCGACCTATGCGGCCGACCGCCGAGTCGTCGTGACGAAGGAGCCGGTCGGCGTCACGGCCGGCATCACGCCGTGGAACTTCCCGGCCGCCATGCCGACGCGGAAGGCCGCGCCGGCACTCGCCGCCGGGTGCACCATGGTCCTCAAGCCGGCCGAGCAGACGCCGCTCACCGCGCTCGCCGTCGCGCAGCTCGGCCGCGAGGCGGGCCTGCCCGACGGCGTCTTCGAGCTCGTGACCGGCGCCGCCGACGACGCGCCGACGATCGGCCGCGAGCTCACCGGCAACCCGCTCGTGCGAAAGCTCGGCTTCACCGGCTCGACCGAGGTCGGGAAGCTCCTGATGGCACAGTGCGCGGCCGGCGTGAAGAAGGTCTCGCTCGAGCTCGGCGGCAATGCGCCGTTCATCGTCTTCGACGACGCCGACCTCGACGAGGCGGTCGCGGGTGCGCTTCTCTGCAAGTACCGGAACAGCGGTCAGACGTGCATCTCGGCGAACCGCATCCTCGTTCAGGACGGGATCTACGACGACTTCGTCGCCGCGCTCGTCGAGGGCGCACGCAGCCTGAAGGTCGGCAACGGCCTCGAGGACGACACGAAGGTCGGGCCGCTGATCGAGCAGTCCGCGATCCACAAGGTCGAGCGCCACGTCGCAGACGCCCTCGAACGGGGCGGCGAGCTCGTGCTCGGCGGGGAGGGTCTCGGCGGCCTCTTCTACGCGCCGACAGTGATCACCGGCGTGACGGCGGACGCCGCGATGTCCTGCGAGGAGACCTTCGGCCCGGTCGCCGGCATCGCGCGGTTCAGAACGGAAGAAGAAGCGGTCCGGCAGGCGAACGACACGCCCTACGGCCTCGCCGCGTACTACTACACGCGCGACATGGGCCGGATCTGGCGCCTTTCGGAGGCGCTCGAGTACGGCATCCACGGGATCAACACGGGCTTCATCTCCTCCGAGGTCGCGCCGTTCGGCGGCGTCAAGGAGTCGGGTATCGGCCGCGAGGGATCGAAGTACGGGATCGAGGAGTGGCTCGAGATCAAGTACCTCTGCATGGCGGGCGTCTAGGTCTGGTGTCCCTCCGGTGATCGTCGAGCAGCGGGACTACCACGTCTTCACGGGCAAGCTCAACGAACTCGTGAAGCTGTACGCCGACGAGGGGATCGAGCTGCAGCAGCGCTACCTCGGCAACCTGCTCGGCGTCTTCACGACCGACATCGGGGCGCTCTCGACGTACACGAGCATGTGGGGCTACGACTCGTACGAGGAGCGCGAGGAGCGGCGGGCGAAGCTGCAGGCCGACGATGCGTGGAAGGCGTTCCTCGGGAAGATCCAGCCGCTGATCCACACGCAGCAGAATCGAATTCTCATCCCCACCTCGTTCTCGCCGATTCGCTGATGGCGGCTCTCGACGGTAAGGTCGCGCTCGTCACCGGCGCTACCCAGGGCATCGGTCGGGCGATCGCAGACGGGCTCGCAGCAGAGGGAGCGCGCATCGTCGTCGCCGACCTGCGCGGCGCCGACGAAGCCGCTGCCGCCTACGACCGCGGTCTCGGGATCACGGCAGACGTCGCGGACGAAGTCGACGTGCAGCGCCTCGTCGACGAGACGGTGTCGAGTTGCGGGGGGATCGACATCCTCGTCAACAACGCCGGCCTCTATGCATCGCTCGAGATGCGCTCGTTCGAGGAGATCCCGCTCGAGGAATGGCGGCGGGTCATGGACATCAACGTCGCCTCGATGTTCTTGACGTGCCGCGCCGTCGTGCCGCACCTGCGTGAGCGCGGCGGCGGCAAGATCGTGAACATCTCATCGGGCACGCCGTTTCGCGGCGTCCCCTTCCTCCTCCACTACGTGACGTCGAAAGGCGCCATCGTCGCCTTCACCCGGGCGCTCGCCAAGGAGCTCGGCCCGGCGAACGTCCGCGTCAACTGTGTCGCGCCCGGTTTCACGATGACCGCGGGCGTCGAAGCGCATCCCGAGGTGGTCGAGAAGCTGCGCGACGTCTCCGTCGCGGCGCGCACGATCCAGCGCGACCAGGTGCCGGAAGACGTCGTCGGGGCGGTCGTCTATCTCTGCGGCCCGTCGTCGGACTTCGTCACCGGCCAGACGATCGTCATCGACGGCGGCCAGTACTTCCATTGAGACTTGCGCTCTACGAGCGTCCGGACGGCGTGCGCGCCGCGCCGGGCATCCGGGTCGTTTACGACCTGGAGCGCAACGAGGCGCACTTCGGCGAGCACGCGACAGACGCACCCGCACTGCTCTGGGAGCTCTCTGAGGACAACGAACCCGACGCCGTGCTCGCCGCGGACGTCGAGCTCGACCCCGGCAAGGAGTGGCTCGTCCGCTGCGACCGCATCGACTTCCCGCCGGGCGGCATCGCCTACCGGCACACCCATCCGGGCGCCGGCATCCGGCGGCTCCTCTTCGGCTCGATCAGGATCGAAGGACCCGACCACGTCGCGGAGTACGGGCCTGGCGGCGCGTGGTTCGAGGGCTTCGACTATCCGGTGCTCGCGACGGCGTCCGAGACCGAGCCGTCGGCGTTCGTCCGCGTGATGGTGTTGCCCCGTGAATGGGAAGGGAAGCGGACGATCAGCTACGTCGACCCCGCCGACGAGGAGAAGCCGAAGCTGCAACGGCCGACCGTCTTCTTCGACCGGCCCATCGACCTGTGACCCGACACGGAGGGAAGCTCCTCGCAGAGGCGCTCGCGGCGCAGGGCGTCGACACGCTGTTCAGCGTGCCGGGAGAGAGCTTCATCGCCTTCCTCGACGGCCTCTACGACAGCCCGATCCGGCTGATCACGTGCCGCCACGAAGCCGGTGCCGCGAACATGGCGGACGCGTACGGAAAGCTGACCGGGCGCCCGGGCGTCTGCGTCGTCACGCGCGGCCCCGGTGCGACGCAGGCGTCCGTCGGCGTGCACACGGCCTTCCAGGACTCGACGCCGCTCGTTCTCCTCGTCGGGCAGGTCGCCTCCGATCAGGAAGAACGCGAGGCCTTCCAGGAGATCGACTACCGCCGGATGTTCGGGCCGCTCTCGAAGTGGGTGGCGCAGATCGACCGCGTCGACAGGCTGCCCGAGTACGTGCACCGCGCGTTTACGACTGCCTGCGCCGGACGGCCGGGACCCGTCGTCCTCGCGCTGCCGGAAGACATGCTGAGCTCGAGCAGCGATGTAGAGCCGGGCGAGCGCTTTCACGTCGTGCAGCCCCATCCCGCGCCGGACAACATCGAGCGTCTGAGCACGCTGCTCGAGCGCGCCGAGCGGCCGTTCGTTCTTCTCGGCGGCGGCGCCTGGACGCAGGAGACCGCCACCGCGCTGCAGACATTCGTCGAGGCGAACGCGCTTCCGGCCGGGGCTGCCTTCCGGCGGCAGGATGCGCTCGACAACGACTCACCGAGCTATGTCGGCGACGTCGGCATCGGCATCAACCCGAAGCTCGCGCAGCGGGTCCGCGACGCCGACCTGCTCCTCGCGGTCGGGCCGCGGCTCGGCGAAGTGACGACGTCCGGGTACACGCTCGTCGGCGGCCAGACGCTCGTGCACGTCCACCCGGGAGCGGAGGAACTCGGCCGCGTCTACCGGCCTGAGCTGCCGATCCTCTCCGGGGTCGAGGAGTTTGCGCTCGCAGTCCGCGACCTGCGCGTCACTCCGCGCTGGCAGGAGTGGACAGAGTCCGCCCGCGCCGACTACGAAGCGTGGCGGTGCCACGACCCGATGCCCGGCGGAGTCGACATCGGCGAGTGCATCGCGCACCTGCGCGAGCGCGTGCCGGACGCGATCGTCACGAACGGCGCGGGGAACTTCACCGTATGGGTGCACCGCTTTTGGCGATTTCGCCGCTACGGCACCCAACTCGCGCCGACGAGCGGTGCGATGGGCTACGGCGTCCCTGCGGCCGTCGCTGCGAAGCTCGTGCGCAGCGATGCCGTCGTTGTCTGCTTCGCCGGCGACGGCGACTTCCTCATGTCGGGCCAGGAGCTCGCGACTGCAGTGCAGTACGACCTTGCGATCGTCATCCTCGTCGTCAACAACGGCATGTACGGGACGATCCGCATGCACCAGGAGCGGCACTACCCGGGACGCGTCGTCGGCACCGAGCTCGTGAATCCGGACTTCGCGGCCTACGCCCGCGCCTTCGGCGCGCACGGAGAGCTGGTCGAAGAGACGTCGCAGTTCGCCGACGCGTTCGAGCGGGCGCTCGACAGCGGCCGCCCGGCCGTGCTCGAGCTGCGCACCGATCCCGAGGCGATTACGCCGCGCACGACCCTGACGGCGATCCGCGAAGGCCGATGAGCGAGCGCACCGAGATCCGCGTCGACGCGCTCGCGCCGCCGTTCAGCCACTACACGGACGCGGTTCGCATCAGCGACCTGCTCTTCGTCTCGGGTTGTATCGCAGTCGACGGCGACGGCAACCTCGTCGGAGGCGACGACGTCGTGGCGCAGACGCGGCAGGTGTTCGCGAATCTCGCGGCGATACTCGCTGCCGCGGGGGCACGCTTCGCCGACGTCGCGAAGGTGACCGTGTTCCTGACCGATGTCGACGACCGCGCGCGCATCAACCCCGTCCGGGAAGAGTTCTTCGGCGACGCACGTCCCGCAAGCACGCTCGTCGAGGTGAGCAGGCTTCTGCTGCCGGGCGCCAAGGTCGAGATCGAGCTCGTCGCCCGCGTGCCGTGACCGACGACTGGAACGCAGTCATCACGGAGGTCGCGCCCGGGGCAGCGCGGCCAGGGCCGCTGAGGGGCAAGCGGCTACTCGTCAAGGATCTCATCGATACCGCAGGCGTTCGCACGACATACGGGTCGCGCATCTACCACGACCACGTGCCGCAGAGGACCGCAAGCTCGGTCGAGCGCCTCGTCGACGCCGGCGCCGTCGTCGTCGGGAAGGCGAACCTGCACGAATTCGCATGGGGCGTCACGAGTCAGAACCCGTGGTACGGGACGGTGCAAAACCCGGCGCACCCCGGACGAACGACCGGCGGCTCGTCCGGCGGCAACGCTGCGGCCGTCGCGGCGGGCCTGGCCGACCTCGGCCTCGCCACCGATACAGGGTGCTCGATCCGCCTCCCGGCTGCGTGCTGCGGTGTGGTGGGCCTGAAGCCGTCGTGGGGCCGAATCGCGATCGACGGCGTCTACCCGCTCTGCCCCACCTTCGACACGGTCGGCCCGATCGCGCGCTCGGTCGCCGACGTTGCGCTCGCCTGGTCGGCGCTCGCAGATGCCCCGGTGCCGGAAGCGCGCCTCGACGGGCTCTCCGTCGGCCTCCTCACGAAGCCGCCGTCGGTCGGCGGCGCGCCGCTTCCCGAGAACCGCGCCGCGGAGCAGTACGTCGAGACGCTCGAGTCGCTCGGCGCACGCGTGCGGGAGGTCGAGATCCCGGAGCCCTCCGCCGACACGTGGCCGCTCTTCTTCCACGAAGCTGCCGAGTCTCATCGGGCGACGTTCCCTTCACGCGCGGACGAGTACGGCGACAACGTGCGCGCGAAGCTCGAGCATGCGCAGACGATCGATCCCGCCGAGGTCGCGCAGGCGCGTACGGCCGTCTCGCAATGGCGGCGGTACGTCCCGCCGGTCGACCTCTACGTCGCGCCGGTGCTCGGGGTGGAGCTGCCGCCGGTGGACTGCGACGAGCTCGAGGTGCGTCTGGCGCTCACGGCCTTCCTGCGGCCGTTCAACGTCCTCGGCTGGGCCGGGCTCGCTATCGGCGACCTGCAGCTCGTCGCACCGACCGACGAGGTCGTCCTCGCCGCAGGCCTAGCCTGGGAACGCGAAACGTCTACGGCGTGATGTTCTGAATCGAGCGGGCGGGCGGAAGCCGCGTGTCGACGCCGCCGCCGAAGCCGGAAAAGCGGCCGTCGATGGCGATGGGCGTTCCGCCGGCCGTCTTGTACTCGACGAGCACGCGCCGCACACGTCCCGCGTCGTCGATCCAGTAGCTCGTGAGAAACGGCTTCGACGGATAGTCGTTCGCCAACGCGGTGCGAAGCTCGTCCCGGAGCTCCGGTTTGGCCTTCGCCACAACGCGCGCCGGATCCACCTCGCCGTTGTATTGCGTGACCTCCTGGCCCGCGACCTTGATGCTGCCGATGCGCGCTGCTCGCTTCACACCGTCGGGTAGGTGCGCGAGGACGCGCACGTGCGCCAGCTCGTCGGGATGATGGCTCCGCTGCTTCTCGGTCAGCTTGCGCGTGTCGAGCTTCGTCCACGGGCGGATCGAGCTGTCGTGGAGTGCCGCGTCGATGTTCGCGTTCGTGTACGTCCACGGCCCGACGACGACGATCTCCTGCGGGATGTTGTTGCCGGGGACGAGCTTGTAGAAGTGCGCGAGCCGATCGCCGAACGACAGCTGCCCCGTCTCGGTCGTCTGGATCGTGTTGCCGCCGACCTTCGCGTCGATGAGCAGCGTGAAGCGGGCTGTCTTCTTGGCGGTCGTCGCCGCCGTCGCGTCGGCGGGGTCCGGCGCGGCAGGCTTCGACGAGCCGCCGCAGCCGGCGAGCACTGCGACGACGAAGAGAACGGCGACCCCACGCACGGCGGAATCCTAGAGGTGAATCGTCACGGCTCCGCGAGGGCGCGGCCGAATCTCGGAGCGGAGCGTCTCGACGAACGCAGCGCCGCTCGGCGAGAGTTGCGTGCGCGCATAGACGGCGACGTCGCGGATGACCGGCGGGTCGAGGTGCACGACGCGCCCGTCGATACCCGGGAGCACGATGTTGTCGGGGACGAGCGCCGGCCCGATTCCCGCCGAGGCGAGACGCGCTGCGCCTTCTGCCTGCGAGGTTCGCACGGTCCCCCGGGGGCTGAACCCGGCGCGGCGGCACACCTCCTCGAGGATGCCGGCCAACCCGTGATCGGGGTGATACAGGACCCACTCGCGGTCGGCGAGCTCCTCGAGGGCGACGCGCGAGCGCTGCGCGATCGGGTCGTCCGGGGGCGCAACGATGACGAACTCCTCCCAGGCGATCGACTCGAGCAGTCCGTCCCACGGCCGAAGGGGGAGCGGGCCGATCGCGAAGTCCGCCACACCCTGCTCGACGGCTTCCTCGAGCAGCATGCGGTGCCGGAACTCCTGGAGCCTCACGCCGACGTCGGGATGACGCAGGTGCCAGAGGCGGATGTAGTGCGGCAGAAGGCCTACCGCCATCGAGAGGACGGTGGCGATCTCGAGCTCGCCGGTCTCGAGCGCGAGAGCGGCGCGCGCGGCACGGCGGCCACGCTCCACCGCGCGGACGGCGGCGCGCGCCTCTGGCAGCAGCGCACGACCGGCGGGAGTCAGCGACACACCGCGCGGGTGACGCTCGAGCACCTGTCCGCCGAGCGAGCGCTCGAGCGCGCGGACCTGCTCCGAGAGCGAGGGCTGCGAGATGCCGACGCGGCGCGCTCCTCGTGTGAAGGACCGCTCCTCGACGACGGCGACGAAGCACTCCAGTTGGCGAACGTTCATCGGTAGATCCTATTAGTCCGAATGGATCAGGCTACTTGAACTATGACTCGCAATAGAGAACACTCACCCGGGTGAGGGCGACGGGGCTCAATCACGTGAGCATTGCGGCACGTGACCTCCAGGAATCGACGAAGTTCTACGAGGATGTCCTCGGCCTGGAGCGCATTCCGACGCCCCGCTTCGCATCGCCGGTCCAGTGGCTTCGCGTCGGCGACCTTCAGCTGCACCTCTTTCTGGACGACTCGCCGGCGCCCCGCCGTCACCACATCGGCCTGACGATCGACGACTTCGACGCCGCCTACGATGCGGTGAAGGCGCGCGCCTCGGATAGCTGGGGCTGGGAACTCGTCGAGCTGCCGTCGAAGCAGGTGCAGCTCTACTTCCGCGATCCCGCCGACAACCTGATCGAGCTGAACTGGCCCGACGCAGACCTCCTCGACCGGTCGAAGTACCCCGAGCTCCTCCGCCTCGCCGAGCACATCGAGCAGGGGCCCGAGAACGCAGGTGCGGAGCTCTACCTGGTGAACGCCTGATGGACACCCCGGTTCGCCAGCCGCGGCACGTCAGCGGCTTCCGGCTGACGCGCCGCCAGATCAAGGCCCTCTGGATCGCGGGAGCCGCCCTCCTCGCCCTCGCCCTGCTCTTCCCGCTCCTCTGGGTGCTCTTCCTTGCACCGACGACGGGCTCTGGCGCAACGTCCTTCGGGTCCGCGGTACACGACCCGAAGGACTTCCTGATCACGTTCCTGAACGGGATCACCGCCGCCGGCCTCTACTTCATCGTCGCAAGTGGGTTCACGCTCATCTTCGGCCTGATGCGCGTCGTCAACATGGCGCACGGCGCGTTCTTCCTGCTCGGCGGCTACATCGCCCTCAAGGTGCAGCGGCACATGGTCGGCGAAGGCAGCGTCTTCGGGCTCACGAGCGCGCAGGTGAATCTCACGCACTGGATCGTTCCCGCGCTCGCAGGGACGGCCTTCGTCGCCGGAGTGGGCCTGATCATGCAGCAGCTCTTCCTGCGCTGGAACCAGGGCCAGGAACTACGGCAGGCGCTGATCACGATCGCGATCTCGATCATCCTCGCCGACCAGATGCTCGCGCACTTCGGCGGCGTCGCGCAGGACATCGCCTGGCCGCGGAACTTCGACAAGTTCCTGAACCTCCGCGTCTCGGGCATCTACTACACGGCCACGCGGCTCTGGATCCTCGGGATTGCGCTCGGGATCGGCCTCGTCCTGTGGGTGTGGCTCAAACGCACTCGGACCGGCATGGTGATCCGCGCCGGCGTCGACGACCGCGCGATGGTCTCGGCTCTCGGGATCAACATCCAGTTGACCTTCGCGATCGCCTTCATCGTCGGCTCGGCTCTCGCGGGCTTCGGCGGGGTCATCGGCGGCTCCTTCGCGGGCCTCGCACCGGGAGTCGACGCCAACTGGTTGCTCTATTCGCTCGTCGTAGTGATCATCGGAGGAATGGGGTCTCTCGGAGGGGCGGCGGTCGGCTCGCTCCTGCTCGGCTTGACGACGAATTTCTCGGCGGCGTATCTCCCTGCGAACTACACGTATTACTCGATCATCTTCACGTTCGTGCTTGTCGCGGTCGTCCTCGCCGTCCGCCCCAACGGGCTCTTTGGGAGACCCGCATGAAGGTCTCGGTGACACCCGATCGCGTCGTCGGCATCGCCGCGCTGATCTTCGCAGCACTTGCCCCGGTGATCCTCAACACGTACTGGGTGTCCGCGCTCCTCACCCAGATGCTCTTCCTCGGCATCGTCGCCGCCAGCCTCATCTTCCTCAACGCGTACGGCGGGATGGTCTCGCTGGCGCAGGTCTCGATCTTCGGGATCGCGGGATTCGTGCTGGGCAACGTCACGACGAACGGCAACACGAAGGGCATGAATCTCGGCTGGAGCCCGTGGCTCGGCGTGCTGCTCGGGATCGGCATCTCCACGCTCGTCGCACTGCTCTTCGGCGCGCTCGCCAGCCGGAGCGTGGGCATCTATTTCCTGATGATCACCCTGACGTACTCGGTTATCGCGAACCTGTTCTTCGGCCAGGTCACCTCCGTGTCCGGCTTCGGAGGCATCAGCGGCATCTCGGCGCCGGGCCTCGTGGGCAACGTCGACGCGCACCCGAACCGGCTCTACTACATCGCGCTCGTCACCGCGCTCGTGGTCTACGCGGTGCTGCGGTACGTGCTGCGGACGCCGTTCGGGCTGAGCCTGCAAGGGCTCCGCGACGACCCGGTTCGGATGTCGTCGCTCGGCTACGCAGTGGCGTGGCACCGCACGATCGCTTTCGGCTTCGCGGGTCTCGTCGCAGCGATCGGGGGGGTCTTGTTCGTCTGGTGGAACGGGCATATCGATCCCGCTTCCATCGACCTGACAGCGACGATCGACGTGCTCGTGATCGCCGTCATCGGCGGCCTCTACCGCCTGGAAGGCGCGTGGGTCGGCGCACTCTTCTTCGTGATCATCAACAACTACTCGGAGCGGATCAGCTTCGTCGGCGAACGGTTCCACACGCTCATCGGCGCGATCTTCCTGGTGATCGTGCTGGTGTCGCCGGGCGGCTTGATCGGGCTCTGGGAACGTCTCATCGGTCTTCTCTCTGGGCGTCGCCGCGGGCCGGTCGACCGGCTCCCCATCGAGGTCGGCCGTACGGAGCCCACCGCGGAAGGGGGTCTGCCAGCGAGGGGATAGGGGAGCGGAGTGGATGGAGGAAGACGGCTTGACCGGTTCGACGACGAGCCAAGAAAGGCTCAAAGGAGGGCAACACATGCGTTTTGGTCAGGGAAGGAGGCGGTTGATCCCGCTCGCGATGCTCGCGGTGCTCGGCGCCGCGGCGATCGCGTCGAGTGCAACCGCCCGCACGTCGGCGGCGACGCCGATCAAGGTGGCGGTCTTGTCCGACTGCCAGGGGGCCTTCGGCGCCTTCGACAACCAGGATCTCGCGGGCGTTGTTGCCGCGATGTCCGAGTACGCAGGCGCGAAGCCGAAGGATCCGAACAAGCCTCGCTCCGGCTGGACCGGTGGTTCGATCGGCGGACATCCGGTGAAGCTCGTCGGCATCGGTTGCAGCAACGACCGCGCCGATACCGCGATCAAGGAGACAAAGCGGCTCATGGAGCAGCTCGGTGCGGATGTCATGATCGGTCCGCTCTCCGGTGACGAGTCGATCGCGGTCGCGAACTACGCGAAGCAGCATCCGACGAAGACCTTCGTCGACGGCGCGGCGGGTGCACAGGACACGACGCTGAAGGTGCGGGCGAAGAACTTCTTCCGCTTCAACGGCGACGGTGCGATGTGGAACGCCGGTCTCGGCGACCTCGCCTACAACAAGCTCGGTTGGCGGACGGCTGCGGTCGTCGCGGATGACTACAGCTTCGCGTGGACGTCGGCCGCCGGGTTCATCGCCGAGTTCTGCGGCGTAGGCGGCAAGGTGACGAAGCGCGTCTTCCCGCCGCTCAACACGACCGACTACTCGTCGTATGCACAGCAGATGCCGACGAACGTCGACGGCACCTTCGTCGCCGTGGGTGGCGCGGGCCTGATCCCGTTCCTCAAGGCCTACGAAGCGGCGCACGGGCCGATCGACGGCAAGAAGTTCATCGGCAACCTCTTCTGGGGCACGCCGGGCCAGTTCGAGCAGCTCTCGTCCCGCGTCGCCGGCGCGTATGCCGGCGGAGCAGGCACGGCGGGCGACCTCGCCACGGCAAAGGCCAAGCACTACTCGCAGCGGATCATCGGCAAGTGGTTCAAGACGATTCCGCCCTTCGGCGCAGCGGCGCCGCAGGCGGCGTCGACGTTCACGTTCGGCTACTTCATCAACACGTGGGGCCTGATCAAGGGCCTGCAGGCCGTCAAGGGAGACCTCTCCGGCGGTCAGAAGAAGCTGCAGGCGGCGGTCAAGAGGGCCGTCCTCCCGACTGCGTATGGCCCGATCAAGCTCGACAAGTACAACCAGGGCATCATCCCCGTCTACTACCAGCAGCTGTACCTGAAGAACGGCAAGCTGGCGGTCAAGACGACCGGCTACATCCCGAACGTCGACCAGACGTTCGGCGGCACGTTCTCCGCAAAGACACCTCCGCCGGGACGCACCTTCCCGCCGTGTGTGAAGCGGAACCTGCCGTGGATCGGCAAGACCCAGCACCCGAAGGTCACCCCCTAGGCAGAGGGTGTCCGAAGCAGCAGCAGCCGAGCACGCCGAGCCGATCCTCCGCCTGCGGGGGATCGGCCGGCGGTTCGGCGGCCTCCATGCCGTGCGCGACGTCGACCTCGACGTCGCCTACGGCGAGCGTCGCGCCATCCTCGGTCCGAACGGCGCCGGAAAGACGACCCTCTTCAACGTCATCTCGGGCGACTTCCCGCCGTCGTCGGGAACGATCGAGTTCGGCGGCCAGGACATCACCGACCTGCCGGCGCGTATCCGAGCAAAGCTCGGCATGGGCCGCACCTACCAGAAGTCGCGCCTCTTCCTCGGCCTCTCCGTCGAGGACAACCTCTACCTCGGCCTGCTCGGCGTGCAGAACGGGCACCTGCGTCCCGTCGTCATCCCGAAGCGGGACAACGCTCTCCGCGAGCAAGCGCGTGCAGTCGCGGCGGAGGTGGGCCTCGACGGCCGCGAGGAGACGCTTGTCGGCTCGCTCTCGCACGGGGAGCAGCGGCAGCTCGAAGTCGGCATGGCGCGCGCCGTCGACCCGACGCTGATGATGCTCGACGAGCCGGCCTCAGGTCTCTCGAGAGGCGAGCGCGTCGCGCTCACCGATCTCCTGCTGCAACTCGATCCCTCGATCACGCTGATCCTGATCGAGCACGACATGGACGTCGCGCTCCGCGTGGCCCAGAGGGTGACGATGATGCACGACGGTCGCGTCATCGTCGAAGGGACGCCGGACGAGATTCGCGCGAACCAGACCGTCCACGATCTTTACCTCGGCCGCGGGCACCACGGCGATGGCTGAGCCCTTACTCGCCGTCGAGGGCGTCGACGCGTTCTACGGCCGTGCGCGCGCACTCGAGGACGTGAGCTTCGAGATCGCGGGCGGCTCGACGTCGATCGTGGGCCGAAACGGCATGGGAAAGACGACGCTGTGCAATGCAATCGTCGGCGTGCCGCCCGCACGCATCACCGGATCGATTCGCTACAACGGCCGCGAGCTCGTCGGCATGCCGTCGTACAAGATCGCGAAGCTCGGGCTGGGCTACGTGCCGCAAGGCCGCCGGCTCTTCCCGTCGCTCTCGGTCGACGAGCACCTCCGCATGATCGCGTCGCGCGGCCGCTCGAAGCGGTGGACGCCCTCGAAGGTCTACGAGCTCTTCCCCCGCCTGCGCGAACGCCGCAGGAACGGCGGCGCGGAGCTCTCCGGCGGCGAGCAGCAGATGCTCGCGATCGGGCGCGCGCTGCTCACGAATCCCGAGCTCCTGATCATGGACGAGCCGTCCGAGGGACTCGCACCGACGATCATCGAGCACCTGATCGACACCTTCCGCGAGCTCGATCGTGAGGGCCTCGCGATCCTCTTGATCGAGCAGAACCTCGGGATGGCGACAGCGATCGCCGACCGGCAGCTCGTCATGGTCGCCGGCTCGATCGCCGCGGAAACGACGGCGACCGAGCTCTCCTCCGACGCGGAGCTGCAACGCCGCTACCTCGGTGTCGAGCCTCTTGCCGGACGCACCTGACGTCGTGGCGACGGTCGTCCTCCTCGGAACGCTCGATACGAAGGGCGACGAATATGCCTTTCTCCGCGATCGCCTGCTCGAGCTCGGAGTCGACGTCGTGCTCGTGGATGCAGGCGTGAACGAGCCTCGCATCGAGCCGGACATCTCACGAGAAGAGGTCGCACGCGCCTCGGGCGCCGACAGCGCGCAGCTCGCCGCCGCGGGCGATCGCGGCGCCGCCGTCACGGCGATGGCCGAAGGCGCAGAAGCCGTCGTGCAGAAGTTGCACGCGGCGGGCCGCCTCGACGGCATCCTCGCGCTCGGAGGATCCGGCGGATCCTCGATTGCGACGCGCGCGATGCGTGCGCTGCCAGTCGGCGTGCCGAAGCTCATGGTCTCGACGGTCGCGTCGGGTGATACGCGTCCGTACGTCGGCGCCGTCGACGTGACCATGATGTACTCCGTCGTCGACATCTCCGGCGTGAACCGCGTCTCGGCGAGGATCATGTCGAACGCCGCCGGCGCGATCGCGGGCATGGCGGGCGCAACGGTTCCGGCACTCGACGAGAAGCCCCTCGTCGCCGCGACGATGTTCGGCGTCACGACACCGTGCGTGACATGCGCGCGCGAACGGCTCGAGGCGCTCGGCTACGAGGTGCTCGTCTTTCACGCGACCGGTGCCGGCGGGCAGTCGATGGAGGCACTGGTGCGAGGCGGCTTCCTCGCCGGCGTGCTCGACGCCACGACGACCGAGCTTGCCGACGAGCTCGTCGGCGGCAACCTCTCCGCCGGCCCGGAGCGCCTCCGAGCCGCCGGTGAGGTCGGTCTGCCACAGGTGGTCTCCCTCGGCGCGCTCGACATGGTCAACTTCGGGCCGCGCGAGACGGTGCCCGAGCGCTTCGAAGGCCGGAACCTCTACGTTCACAACCAGACAGTCACCCTCATGCGCACGACGCCCGAAGAGTGCGAGCAGCTCGGTCGCGAGATCGGGAGCAAGCTCTCCGCCGCGACCGGGCCGACCGCGCTCTTCGTCCCCCTCGGCGGCGTCTCGATGATCGCGGTCGACGGGCAGCCGTTCCACGACCCCGAGGCGGATTCAGCCCTCCTGCGCGGGCTGCACGAGACGCTCGACGGCGTCGAGGTGCACGAGCGCGCGGAGGACATCAACGATCCCGTCTTCGCGACCGCGATGGCCGACCGCCTGCACGAGCTGATCGGATGACGCGCGGCGAGGCTCTCGCTCGGCTGCAGGCGCAGGTCGATGCCGGCACGCCGATCATCGGCGCGGGCGCCGGCACGGGTCTCTCGGCGAAGCTCGCCGAGGCCGGCGGAGCGGACCTGATCATCATCTACAACTCCGGCCGCTACCGCATGGGCGGCCGCGGCTCGCTCGCTGGGATGCTCCCCTACGGCGACGCCAACGCGATCGTCGTCGACATGGCACGCGAAGTGCTGCCCGTCGTGAAGGAGACGCCCGTTCTCGCAGGCGTGTGCGGCACGGATCCGTTCCGGCTCATGCCGGTCTTCCTCGACGAGCTGAAGCGCATCGGCTTCAGCGGCGTGCAGAACTTCCCGACTGTCGGGCTTTTCGACGGCACGTTCCGCGTCGGGATCGAGGAGACCGGCATGGGGTTCGGGCTCGAGGTGGACATGATCAGGCTCGCGCGCGAGCGCGACTTCCTCACTGCCCCGTACGTGTTCGACGACGGCGAGGCGACGGCGATGGCGGAGGCCGGCGCCGACGTCCTCGTGCCGCATATGGGGCTGACGACCGGCGGCTCGATCGGTGCAGAGACCGGGAAGACGCTCGACGAGTCGGTGCGGCTCGTGCAGTCGATGCACGACGCGGCGAAGCGCGTCAACCCAGACATCCTCGTTCTCTGCCACGGCGGCCCGATCGCCGAGCCCGACGACGCCGCCTACGTGCTCGCGAACACCGAGGGCATCGTCGGCTTCTTCGGCGCGAGCTCGATGGAGCGTCTGCCGACGGAGATCGCGATGACCGAGAACATGCGCAGGTTCAAGTCCATTCCGATCAAGGAGAGACGATGAGCAGCTTCGTGACGAAGGCCGACGTTCGCGAGGAAGCATTCGACTGGGGCACGATCGGCTGGCGGCTGACCCCGTCGAGCGGCTCGAAGCAGCTCGTGATCATGGACGTCACGCTCGAGCCGGGCGAAGGGCACGACTTCCATCGCCACCCGGGGCAGGAGGAGATGATCATCGTCAAGCAGGGCACGATCACGCAGTACATCGAACGCGACTCGCAGTCGCTCGGCCCCGGCGATTCGGTCTATCTCGACGAGGGCGTCGTGCACGCATCGTTCAACGAGGGCAGCGAGACCGCGCATCTCCAGGTCGTCATCGGCCCTTCGCTCGGCGGCGAGACGGGCTACGGGCTCGAGGACGTCTCGGGCGAGGAGCCCTGGGCGTCGCTTCGTTAGCTGGCGAGCGCGCGGCCAGCAAGCTCGTTCGACGTCGACGCCGCGGATCGAGGCGTCGACGAGCTCGATCGGGTGGAACGCCGGCAGCGGCCGCTCGCGACGCCGGAGCGCCGCCGTCACCTGCACGAGACAGCCCGGGTTCGCGGATCGCGTACGCATCCGGATCGGTCGCGAGCACGTGCTCCGCCTTTCGGTCGCCGAGCTCCGATGCGGGCTCCGGCTTCACGATGTTGTAGATGCCCGCGCTGCCACAGCAGATCGCCTGCTCGGCCGGCTCGAGCCGCTCGAGCTCGGGGATCGCGTCGAGCATCCGGCGAGGTGCGTCGACGAGCGCCTGCGCGTGCCGGAGGTGGCACGAGTCCTGAAACGCAATGCGGAGCGGCAGCGGATGGCGCGGCGCGCGCGGCTCCTGCAGGAGCTCGGAGACGTCGACGACCCTCGCCCTGCCGTGATCCTTCAAGTGCGAGCCGCAGCCGGCCGCGTTCGTGACGATGAAGTCGTGGCCGGCGAGTGCTTCTTCGAGGTCGCGTGCCCTGGCGACTCCTTCGCCGAGCCGCCCTGCGTGTGCGTGCAGAGCGCCGCAGCACCCTTGCGAGCGCGGAACGTGCACGTCGTATCCCTCCGCGTGCAGGACACGCGCGGTTGCGGCGTTCACGTCGCCGAAGACGACGCTTGCGACGCAGCCGGCGACGAGCGCGACGCTCGGCCCGTCATTCGGCAGGCGTTCGGGCGGCCACTCCGACGCGAGCCAAGGCGGCGCGATCGCCCGCAGCGGCGCCAGAGGCCCGGGTGCGGGCAGCCGTCGCAGGAGCAGGGCGGCGCGCAGCCTCCGCCGGTGGGGGAAGACTGCGAAGACGGCGTCGCGGACTGCGCGGTCGAGCCGGCCGCGGCGATGGTGCTCTTCGACGTGACTGCGGGTCGTCTCGATCAGCCTGTCGTACTGCACACCCGATGGACATGACGTGACACACGCCATGCAGCCGAGGCAGCGGTCGAAGTGCTCGACCACGGTGTCCGTTAGCGGGATCGTCCGATCGAGGAGTCCCTGCATGAGCTGGATGCGACCGCGCGGGGAATCCATCTCCTCGTGCCACAACGCATAGGTGGGACAGGTGGGCAGACAGAAACCGCAATGGACGCAGTCGTCGATCAGCTCTTGCTGCACAGTGCCTCCACGACGCGCTCCGCGAGCGGGCTCCAGCGCCCCTCACGCGCCTCCGCGACGTAGGCGACGCGTCGGCCCGGCCGCACGAGCGGCGCGTCCTGCCCGTCCCAGCGCACGCGGCCGGCGAGCGTCGACTGGAGCTGCCGAAGCTGCTCCCAGGGCTCCGCCTCCTCGCCGCCGAGCGCACGCACCTGCTCGTCGACCGCACGCTGCGAGCCTTCGAAGAGGACGTGCATGCGCCCCTCGGCGATATCGACAGCGCTCGGCACGAGCTGCGAGCGGTGCAGCCTGGACCAGTCGGCCTCGACGATGGCGGTGCGGTGCGCGGCAGGCAGCGGGTGCAGGCGGAGCGCAAGCCGCACGACGCGGCCGAGCCGGCCGCGCGAGCCGCAGAAGACCTTCGCGAGGTCGTAGCCGGCGACGTTCTTCACGACCTTGCCGCCGGAGCTCGCCGCGTGTGCCGTCAGGGAGGACGACCGTGACGCCGATCACCAGGTCGCGCATCGTCCCGAAGCGGTGGCTCAGAGGCCCCGAAAGGTTCTCCAGCAGGCACTCGGCGAGCGTCGGGTCGCCCGGAGGGTCGAGCGAGAAGCGCTGGCCGTGCCCGGCGAGCGCCGCGATGGAGCGCGGATAGGCGGATGCCGCCCTCGACGATGCACGTGAGGTCGCCGGGCTCGTGCTCGACGATCCGGGCTCAGAAGCCGGTCGGCAAGACCGGCCTTCTCGAGCGGATGCGCGCGGTACGGGCCCGGCACCTCGCCGCAGAGGCGCGGCGTCGGGAAGAGCTTGCCCGGATTCGCAAGCCCGTGCGGGTCGAACGCGCTCCGCAGCGCGCTGCATCGCCGCGAGGTCGTCCTCGCCGAACATGAGCGGCATCGCGCATGCCTTGTCGGTGCCGACGCCGTGCTCGCCCGTGATCGAACCGCCTGCGTCGACGCAGAGCTCCAGGATCTTGCTGCGAGAGCTCCTCCGCGCGCGCGGCCTCGCCCTCGACGCGGCCGTCGTAGAGCACGAGCGGATGCAGGTTGCCGTCGCCGGCGTGGAAGACGTTGCCGACGCGAAGCCCGTGCTCCTGCGAGAGCGCGTCGATCCGCCGCAGCACGAGCGGCAGCTTCGTCCGCGGCACGACGCCGTCCTGCACGTAGTAGTCGGGGCTGATCCGGCCCATCGCCGCGAACGCAGCCTTGCGTCCGCGCCAGACCGCGGCACGGTCGAGCGGGTCGGACGCGATCCGGAGCTCGACGCGCGCCGTCTCGCGGCACAGCGCCTCGACGCTTCGCGAGATCCTCCTCGACCTGGGCGAGCGGGCCGTCGAGGTCGACGATCAGCACCGCGCCGCAGCCGGCGGGTAGTCCGCGCCGACCGCGGCCTCCGCGGCCTCGATCGTCACGGCGTCCATCATCTCGACCGCTGCGGGGAGGATCCCGCCACGATGATCGCGGAGACAGCGGCTCCTGCATCGTCCGTGTGCGCGAACCCGGCGAGCAGCGTCCGCGTCGCTTCGGGTGCCCGCAGAATGCGAAGCGCAAGCGCGTTGCGATGCCGAGCGTGCCCTCGGAGCCGATGAACGCGCCGAGCAGGTCCGGCCCGCCGTCCCACACGGAGAGGCGCACGAGCTCTCCGTCGGGGAGGACGACCTCCGCCTCGAGGACGTGGTTCACGGTGAAGCCGTACTTCAGGCAGTGCGCACCGCCGGAGTTCTCGGCGACGTTGCCGCCGATCGTGCACACCTGCTGCGAAGACGGGTCGGGCGCATAGTAGAACCCGTCCGCCGCCACCGCTCGCGTGACGTCGAGGTTCGCGACCCCTGGCTCGACGACGATCTCTCCACGCTCGAGGTCGACCTCGAGGATCCGGTCGAGCCGGGCGAGCGAGACGACGATGCCTTCGGCGACCGGCAGTGCGCCTCCGGACAAACCGGTGCCGGCGCCCCGCGCGACGAAGGGGATGCTCTCCTCGTTGCAGATCCGGACGACCGCCTGCACCTCCGCGGTCGAGTCCGGCAGCGCGACGAGCGCCGGAACGACGCGCCGGCCGGTGAGCCCGTCGCACTCGTACGTCCGCAGCTGCTCCGGCTCCCGAATCGTCCTCGTGACCGCGTCGAAGCGGTCGAGCGCACCCGGTCTCACTGCCCTCGAGTCTACGTCGTGTTAAGACTCGGGTATGGAGCGAGTCCGCCGGTTCATGGCAGCGCAGGGCCTCCCACCCGACGACCTGCACGCGCTGCCCGACTCGCCGAAGCGCTTCCCGGATGGAGCGCAGTACCGCGTCGAGATCCCGTCGACCGAAGGCCCGCGCTGCCTCGAGGCGGTGCTCGAGGAGGCCGAGCGGCTCGACGTCCGCGTGCACCGCGTCTCACAGGGATCGGGCGTCTTTCTCCAGACCGATGCCGAGCTCGACGAGCTCGCGCGCCTCGCCGCGGACGCGCGGGTCGAGGCAAGCCTCTTCGCGCGCCCGAACGCCGCCTGGGGTGTCTCGGCGACCGCGCGCGTGCATGCCGGCTTCGCCGCGACGGCGCACGGGCAGGCGCAGGTCGCCGCGAATCTCGACGACTGCGTCCGCGCCGCCGAGCACGGCTTTCGGTCGGTGCTTATTGCCGACCTCGGCGTCCTATCGCTCTTCGACGCCGCACGGAACGACGGGCTGCTCCCGCCGGACATGCAGGCGAAGGTGTCGGTGATGCTCCCGGCGGCGAATGCCGCGAGCGCGCGCGTGCTCGAGCGCCTCGGCGCCTCGACGATCAACCTGCCGACCGACCTGACGCTGCCCCAGATCGCAGCGATCCGCGCAACCGTCGACGTACCTCTCGACGTCTACGTCGAGGCGCCGGACAACATCGGCGGATTCGTGCGGCATCACGAGATTCCCGAGCTGATCCGCGTCGCAGCACCGGTGTACGTCAAGTTCGGGCTGCGGAACGCGCCGGACGTCTATCCGGCAGGCACGCACATCGAGGCGACGACCGTCGCATTGAGCCGTGAGCGCGTGCGCCGGGCGCGTCTCGGCCTCGAGCTGCTCGGGCGCTCGGGCTACGACGCCACGACCTCCGAGCTCGGCGCCGCCGGGCTCGCGCTTCCTGCCCTGACGACTGCCTAGGAGAAACCAATGCCTCGTCCCGTCACCCTGTTCACCGGCCAGTGGGCCGACCTTCCGCTCGAGGACCTCGCCGCGAAAGCCGGCGGCTGGGGCTTCGACGGACTGGAGCTCGCCTGCTGGGGCGATCACTTCGAGGTCGACAAGGCGCTCGCCGACGAGAGCTATTGCCGCGCGCACCGCGACCTCCTCGAGCGCAACGGGCTCGACGTCTGGGCGATCGGCGCGCATCTGGTCGGCCAGGCGATCTGCGACCGCATCGACGAAAGGCATCGCGCGATCCTGCCGCCCGAGGTCTACGGCGACGGCGACCCGGAGGGCGTGCGCACGCGCGCGGCCGAGCGGATGATGGACACCGCGCGCGCCGCCGCACGGCTGGAAGTGCAAACGGTCAACGGGTTCACCGGCTCGTCGATCTGGCATCTCATCTACTCGTTCCCGCCGAACGACTTCGACGCAGTAGAGCGCGGTTACAGCGACTTCGCGGAGCGGTGGGGGCCGATCCTCGACGTGTTCGACGCCGAGGGAGTTCGCTTCGGCCTCGAGGTGCACCCGACGGAGATCGCGTATGACTTCGTCACGACGCGCAAGACGCTCGACGCAGTGGACAACCGCGAGGCGTTCGGGATAAACCTCGACCCCTCCCACTTCGCGCATCAGTTCCTCGACACCGCGCAGTTCGCGCTCGAGTTCGCGGATCGGATCTACCACGTGCACGTCAAGGACTCGAAGAAGCGCCTCGACGGACGACGGTCGATCCTCGCGTCGCACCTGAACTTCGGCGAGGAGGCACGCGGCTGGGACTTCGTGTCGCCCGGACACGGCGACGTCGACTTCGAGGATCTGTTCCGCGCGCTCAACCGAATCGGCTACACCGGCCCTCTCTCGATCGAGTGGGAGGACAGCGGGATGGACCGCGACTGGGGCGCGCCGGATGCACTCGCGTACGTCCGGAAGACAGACTTCTCGCCGTCCGAGATCGCCTTCGACGCGGCGATGCAGAAGGCGGGCTCGTGAGCGACGAGGTCGGCTTCCTGACGATGGGCCGCGGCGGCGGCGGCGAATCGCGGCCGATCGGCATTGGCATGCTCGGCTACGCGTTCATGGGCAAGGCCCACGTGAACGGCTATCGCACACTCTCGTACATGACCTATCCGACACCGCTGCAACCACGGCTCGTCTCGATCGCGGGCCGCGACGCGGAGGCCGTTGCCGCCGCCGCAGCGCGCTACGGATTCGAGCGCCACGTCACCGACTGGCGTGAGCTCGTCGCAGACCCCGAGGTCGAGTTGTTCGACAACAGCGGCCCCAACAACCTGCACGGTGAGCCGACGATCGCCGCCGCCGAGGCGGGCAAGCATGTGATCTGCGAGAAGCCGCTCGGCCGCACCGCCGACGAGAGCTACGAGATCTGGCAGCGTGTCGCGGCGACGGGAGTCCAGCACATGACGGCGTTCAACTATCGCTTCGTTCCGGCCGTGCGCCTCGCGCGCCAGATGATCGAGGCGGGCGAGCTCGGCGAGATCCACCACTTCCGCGGCCGCTACCTCCAGGAGTGGGGAACGACCGACGCGGCCGTGTGGCGCTTCGACAAGGGACTCGCCGGCTCCGGGGCGCTCGGCGACCTGGGCGCGCACGTGATCGATCTCGCCCGCTATCTCGTCGGTGAGATTGCGACTGTCTCCGCGTCGACGCGCACTTTTTATCCCGGTCGCGAGGTCGACGATGCCTTCGAGTCCGTGGTCGACTTCGAGAGCGACGCGCTCGGCACGATCGAGGCGTCACGCTTCGCGCCGGGCCGCAAGAACGCCTTCTCGTGGGAGATCAACGGCTCGAAGGGATCGCTCGCCTTCGACCTCGAGTCGCTGAACGAACTCCACTGGAGCGAGGGCACCAAGGGCTTCCGCACCGTGCTCGTCTCGGAGGCCGATCACCCGTTCTGGCAGTGGTGGTGGCCGCACGGCCACATGATCGGCTGGGAGCACACCTTCGTGCACGAGCTGCGGCATCTGCTGGATGCGATCGCCGGCGAGGGCGAGGTTGCGCCGCACGGCGCGACATTCGAAGACGGCTATCGCGCCGCCGAGGTGTGCGACGCCGTGCTTCGCGCGGCCGAGTCGGGAACGCGCGAGACGGTTCGCTACCGCTGAGCGACCACGACCTCGAGCCGCCGCGGCCCGTGCACGCCGCGGACGCGGCTGAGCTCGATGTCGGAGGTCGCCGACGGGCCCGACACGAAGGTCACCGGCCCGTCAGCGCGGATGCGCTCGAAGGCATCGGGCACGCGGGCGACGATCGCACCTGCGTCGACGATGCAGACGTGCAGGTCGGGGACGAGCGTCAGCGCCCGGCGGCCCTGCTGTGGCCCGTGGTCGAGCACGATCGTGCCGGTCTCGGCGATCGCGAACGCGGAGCCCGTAAGCGCCCCGTCGAGGCGGTCGAGCTCGTCGTAGGCGAGGCGATCGTCGCGGACGAGGTCGACACCGGCCGGCGTCCAGTCTTCCGGGAACTCCGGCGGCACGGCGACGCGTCGCGCGCCCTGCTCCCGGCAGATGTCGGAGAGCGAGGCCGCGAGCTCGGCGACACACGCGAGCCGGACTCCGACGTCATAGTCGGCGATGCGCGTGACGAAGAGCGCCGTCAGGTCGACGGTCTCGTGCGCCGCCGAATACGGCGCGCCCTCCGGCCGTTTCGCATTGGCGATCGCCCCTCGGACACGGGCGAGGATCTCGTCGCGCGCGCCGGTCACCGGCGACGCCACCACTCGCGGAACGTCTCCTCGGGAGCCTCCGGCAGCTCGCGGAACCGCGCCCACTCGCGGAGCGGACCGGGGAGGGATGCGAGGCCCGGCAGCTTGCGGGCGCGAAGTGCGAGGCGCTGCAGCCGCTCGTAGCGGCGACGATCGGCAAACGCGCGTGCCGCTATGCGCATCGACACGGCCTCGGGCGTGTGCGGCTTCTTTGCCACGGCAGCGCCGCGCAGGTGAACGAGCACGCGAGGGATGTCGATGCGCACCGGGCATACATCCGCGCAGGCACCGCAAAGCGACGATGCATACGGCAGCGACGACGCATGCTCGATGCCGGTAAGGAGCGGCGTCACGATCGCGCCAATCGGGCCCGGATAGACCGATCCGTACGCATGCCCGCCCGTTCGCACGTACACCGGGCAGACGTTGAGGCACGCGGAACAGCGGATGCAGCGGAGGGTCTGCCTGCCGATGTCGTCGGCGAGCGCGCTCGTGCGGCCGTTGTCGAGCAGGACGAGGTGGAACTCCTGCGGCCCGTCGCCGTCATGTACCCCAGTCCAGAGCGACGTGTACGGATTCATTCGCTCGGCGGTCGACGAGCGCGGCAGGAGCGTTAGAAAGACACCGAGATCGGCGAGACGAGACACGACCTTCTCGATGCCGACGATCGTGATCAGCGTCTGCGGCAGCGTCGTACACATGCGCCCGTTGCCTTCGGACTCGACGACGCAGACCGTGCCTGTCTCCGCGACCGCGAAGTTCGCACCGCTGATGCCGACACGAGCGCGGAGGAAGCGCTCGCGCAGGTAGAGCCTCGCTGCCTCGGTGAGCGCCTGCGGGTCGTCGTCCAGCGGCCCCATGCCGAGCGAACGCTCGAGGATCTCTCTGATCTGGTTGCGGTTCTTGTGGATCGCCGGGACGAGAATGTGCGAGGGCGCGTCGCCGGCGAGTTGCACGATCAACTCGGCGAGGTCGGTCTCGACGGCATCGATGCCCCGCGCCGCGAGCGCGTCGTTCAGCTGGATCTCGTCGGTCGTCAGCGACTTGACCTTCACGACCTCATGCGCGCCCGTCGCCGCGACGAGATCCCCGACTACCCGGTTGGCCTCGGCGGCGTCGCGGGCCCAGTGGACCGTTCCGCCACGGGCCTGCACGCACTCTTCGAGCTGGAGCAGTCGCTCGTCGAGCGATGCGAGCGCCTCGTCCTTCAGCGCGGCACCAGCGCTTCGAAGCGCCTCCCAGTCCGGCACTTCCAGGACAGCGCGCGCCCGCTTGTCGCGAATCGTGTCGGTCGCGTGCGCGAGATTGCGGCGCAGCTGCGTGTCGCGAAGTGCGACGCGCGCGCGTTGCGGAAAGTCGGTCACGCGGTGGTCGCGAGGATCTGTGCGAGATGCAAGGAGCGTACGGGTGCGTTCGCGCGACGCAGGCCGCCGCCGATGTGCATGAGGCACGAGTTGTCGCCCGCGGTGCAGACCTCGGCTCCCGTTGCGCGGACGCAGGCGATCTTGTCGGCGAGCATTGCCCCCGAGACGTCCGCGTTCTTGACGGCGAACGTGCCGCCGAAGCCGCAGCACTCGTCGGCGCGCGGCAGCTCGACCAGCTCGATCCCCCGAACGGCGCGCAGGAGGCGGATCGGCCGGTCGCCGAGCCGGAGGCCCCGAAGCCCGTGGCAGGTCGGGTGGTAGGTGACGCGGTGCGGGAACGCTGCGCCGACGTCCTCCACTCCGAGCCGGTCGATGAGAAGCTCGGAGAGCTCCAGCACGTGCGGGCCGATCCCCGTGTGCTCGCGGACGAAGCCGACGCAGGAAGCGGACGGCGAGACAATCACGTCGTAGGGCGCGAAGATCGACTCGAAGCGCTCGGCGAGCATTGCACCCTCGCGCTCGTAGCCGCTGTTGCCGTGCATCTGCCCGCAGCAGGTCTGCTCCAGCGGGAACTCCACCTCGTGCCCCAGGCGCTCGAGGAGCGTGACCACGGCGCGGCCGGTGGTGGGAAAGAACGTGTCGTTGAAGCAGGCGAGAAAGAGCCCGATTCTCATGCAGCGGCGAGGTTCGACCGGATGAACGCGATCCCGTCGCGCGCGAGGGCCTCCGGGCTCTCGAACATCCGCCGCCAGACCTTCGTCGCGCCGGCGAGCTCGGGCAGCGCATCGCCGAAGGCCTCGATGACGAGCCACCCGTCGTAGCCGATCTCACGAAGGGCAGCGAATGTCTGCCCCCACGCGACCTGGCCGGCTCCCGGAGTGGAGCGATCGTTCTCCGAGAGATGGACGTGGACGAGGACGTCGGCGCATGCCCGGATCGCCTCCGCGGGGTCCTTCTCCTCGATGTGTGCGTGGAAGGTGTCGTACATCATGCGGATCCGTGGGTGACCGACACGCCGAACGAGCGATGCAAGATCGGCAGCTGTGTTCGTGAGGTACATCTCGAACCGGTTCAGATACTCGAGCGCGATCGTCACCCCTGCCTCGTCGGCATACGGCGCGACCTCTTCGAGATACGCCGCCGCACGGTCGAGCTCTTCCGGCAGTGGCCCGCTTCCCGTGAAGACGCCGAGCGGAGCGCCGAGCGGACCGCAGATGATCGGTGCGCCGAGCGCGGCCGCGGATTCGAGATTCGCGCGTGTGGCCGTCACGGCAGCGGAACGATTCTCCTCGAGCGGGTTGTCGTCCGGTCCGCGCGCGGCAACGGCGAGACGGTCGAGGCCGATCGCTTCGAGCCGCTCTCCGAGCGCGGCGTACTTCTCGACCTCCTGGTCGAAGATCGGGATCTCGACCCCGTCGAATCCGGCGTCCCTGAGCATCTCGAAGATGGAGTCGTACTCGCGACCCGAAACGTCGGTCGACCAGAGGAGCATGTTCATTCCCAGCTTCACGCGTCGCCTCCTCGGAGATCCGCGGTGGTCAGTTGTGTGGTCAGAAGGGTCCGGAATCGTGATGGGTCGCCGTCGACGAATGAGCTGCAGAGGTCGTAGCCGCAGGAATAGGCGCTGACGTACGAACGCCAGGTCGGGTGCGTTAGGAACTCGAGCGACTTCTCGACCCGCTCGGGCGGGAGGAGGCTCCACCGCTCCAGATAGGCTCGAGCCTCAGCCGCAGGGCGTCCTTCCTCGTGCAGCAGGTGCGCCGTATTCACCGAGAGCGCCTCGATGCCGGCGCGGAACGCGCGAACGGCAGGCACGACTTCGGCGTCGTAGGGCGCATCGAAGGTGGCGTAGATCTCCGTCGCGATTACATCCGCTTCGTCTCCGTGCGCCATCTCGAGCGCCATTTTCGCGATCCCCTCGCTGATGATCGCCTGCGGCGTGCCCGTCAGCAGAATCGCCTCCTCGACTCTTCTTTCACCGTCGACGAGCAGCGTCTCCTTCCACACGTGCTCGGTGTGATGCCCTGGATACATCTCGTGCGCAACGAGGTCAGGGATGTGAAACGAGTGGACCGGAAGGTCGGTGTTGATCACGACACGGCTCCGCCGTCCGCCGAGGTAGTAGTTGAACCCCGCCCACGGTTCGTTCTCGACCGTCTCGAAAAGAACGGACTCGTCGTCGGGGAGGCCGAAGCGCGCCCCCGTGCGCTCGCGCAGATCAGCTTCGAAGGCGTGCGATGCAGGCTCGACGACGGCGGGATCGACGACCTGCGTCTCGAGCCACCCGCGGTACCGCTCCGCGAGACTGCCGCTGCCGAGAAGCGCGGCATCGAGTTTCTCGTGCGCGTCCGCAAAACGCTTCTCCGGGACCGGCTCCGGCCTCACGCCGTAGCACCGCTCGACCTCGTCTGCCCAGGAGATCGGCTCGCCGGCAAGACGCCGGGCAGTCGCCTCGCAGCCTGCGAGCTGGGCGTGCAGGAAGACATTGCGGTGCGCTTCGTCGAATGAGAGCGCGCCGCTGAGCTCGGCGGCCTCGGCGGCGAGGGCCGACGGGTCCGTCAGCCCCTCGGCGTCGACCTGCTCCTCGAGCGCGGGCGGGCCGTAATAGGCGTCGACGAAGCCGTCGATGTGGCGGCCGAGCCGCAGGCCCAGAACGAGGTACCGCTCGAGGACGTCCACGAGCCGATCCTATGCGTGTACCGTCGATCGAACGATGGTCGAAGCAGCCCAGGTCAGCCTGCTCCGCTGGCTGCGCCGCCAGCTCGCGCAGCCGACGCCGCTCCGCGAGCATCTGGAGGCAGCGGTCGAGAACGACGATCCCGCCGAGGCTCGGCGCCTCGTCGCGCAGTTCGAGTTCACCGACGCGCAGCGCCGGAACATCGACCAGCTACTCGACGCATGGGAACGTACACTCGACAAGGGGGCCGGTAGCTCAGCTGGTAGAGCAGGGGACTTTTAATCCCAAGGTCACAGGTTCGAGCCCTGTCCGGCCCATGCCGACCCGCGTAGCTGAGCGAAAACGGCCTGGTTACGCGGGTCGCATGTGTCGGCGGGGTCGCCGTGGCGCGGATGGTGCTGTCCCAGGTGCTGTCCCCGAATCTCGCCTAGCCCGACAACGGAAGACCCGGCCGCGATGACGCCGGGGCGTGCGATCCGAACGCCTACGCGCTGACACTCTGCGGTAGTGACAACGGCCTGGTCGCGGCATCACATCTCGGTTCTGGCCCCACTCTCAGGCGTGAAGGACGCTCGCACACTCGACAGTCAGCTCTTGACGCGCTCTCGACGGCGGGCTGAGCGTGCAAGACTCATGGTCGGTGGCGCCGGTTTGGGGACGCGGGAGGGAGCCTCAGTCCGACATGGAGGCTGAACGAGCGTTGGCCGTCGTCGCCCGCTTAACGGAGTCGGGCGTTTCGCTGTGGCTCGATGGCGGTTGGGGAGTCGACGCGCTCCTCGGATCGCAGACGCGGCCCCACGACGATCTCGATCTAATCGTTCGCCTTGATGACGTCAGGCAACTGGAGGACGCGCTTGCCGAGATCGGTTACGTGCGTGTACATGGCGCACCACCACTGAGCTTTGAGCTGACCGACCCCGACGGACATCAGATAGACGTTCACCCCGTGCGGTTCAACCATGCGGGCGATGGGCTCTACCGAATGGCAAACTGCGTCGACTGGGTGTATCCGCCCGGCTCGCTCTCCGCGACGGGCAAGATCCTTGATCGCGACGTTCCATGCCAGACGCCGGAGGTGCAAATGCTGGCGCACCGCACCGGATATGCGCTCGACGCGGCGCACTGCGCCGACGTTGAAGCCCTCGCGGAGCGCTTCGATCTGCTCCTACCGCCGTTCGATTCGGCTTGACTCGCGCGGGCTCAGCGGACAATCGCGAACTCGATGTCATTCTCGCTGGCCCAGCCAAGGGCGCCCGCGTCGGCCATCAGAGCATCGGCCTGGCTCCGCCACGCCACTCCTTAGCCGTCCGCCTGCCGCCGGTTTGAGCGCAACCGGTGGCAGGCGGACGGGTGTTACTAGGTCAGGTCAGAGCTGTTCACTGATCGCTGCGCACTGACCGAGCGCTTTGTGACCGACGTGGTTGACCTCGCCGGGGATGAAACCCGGGGAGACGCCTGGGGCGAGTCCCATGCAAATGAGGTTGTTCCCGACGGTGTTCTCCACGACGGCGACCGTCCGGCCCGGGTCGCCCGGGTCGAGCGCCGTGATGTTCGTGAGCGTCGCGTTGCCGCCGATCCGGTTGAACTGCACGCCGAGCCAATCGGCCGCCACATCGCTGATCGTCAGGTTTCTGCCGATCGTGTTGCCCTTGATCGACCAAGGGATCTCACCGCCGCCTCCGCTCAGCGAGACATTCCCGTCGACCGTCACCTTCCTGATCAGAACGGTGTCCGCTTCGGTCGCGGTGATGTTCCCACCGACAGTGATGACGGTCTGCCCGTTCGGGTCGTCGCCGCACGGCACTCCCGCGAACCGGCCGATCGTATTTGTCGGCTGGCAGCCAAGACCGAGGAATGAATCCGCGCCCGCAGTGATGTTGTGTCCGACGGTGATCGTCGACGTCACGCTTTGCGCGTCGAGCGCGGCACCGGGAGCGACGTTGATGTTGCCGGTGACGTTGATCACAGCACCAGGCACGATGTTGCACACACCCGTCACCGTGATGCTGGCGTAGTTCCCCGAAGGGATACTCGTGAAGGTCTGCGAGGCGAAGTCACCACCGCTGCAGGTGTAGTTGTTGCCCCGGGCAGCATTAGCGATACCAGTTGCCGCAACCACAGACAACGCCACCACCATCACCGCGCCGAGCGCGAAACGAAACCTCATAATCTCCCCTTTCGTTTGCTTGTCGGACGAGTTGAGCCGCCGCAGTGGAGGCTCGCCCAACAGTCGAGCTTGCATGATTCTCGCACTCCGGGCGAGAGAGTCAACAAAGGCCAGGGTGAATCCCGAGACGCTGGGCCCAGGCGAGACGTACGTCGCCCGAACCGCAACACGGGCCGGATTACCCCGCCCTTCGTCGTCTTCGCCGCAGCCCGACGACGACCAGCACCACGCCCATGGCGATCAGAACGACGCGGGCGAGCAGGAGCGGCCAACTGCTCGGGTTGATGACGGCGAGGACTCCCGCTGCGGCGAACAAAACGGCAGCCGACACCAATAACCGAGCCATCGTTGGCCATGCTGGCAGGGCGACACGCGATCAGCAAACCGTGCGGTCGAGGTGCGTTCCCTGCCGTGCTCAGACTGCAGTACAACCGTCTGACATCGGGGTGTCGTCGCGCGGGGCCGGAGATGGACGAGCGGTGTAGCCCCACTGTGAGGCCGAGAAATCTCAGGTCCGCGATAGGGAAGGCGCTTATGTCATCGGGATCGGGATTGCTCCTCCTCGGCCTGGGTAGATCGACCTGCGTGCCGCTCATCTTCGCCGCGGGCCAGCGTCACGCAACGCTCCGATTTGGCCTGGGTACCCGCTGCCCATAGCCGCTCGTCGGGGTCATTCCGGTAGCTGGCGCAGGCTCGGGCGGTGGCGGCTGACCAGAAAGCCGATTTGCAGGCTGCTCCTAGCCCTGTCCGGCCCACTCGCGATCCACCGGCAAGCCGCTCGGCCGAGGTGGGGTTAGCCGTACCGACGCTACGCGTCGCGCGCGCGATCATCGAGGACATGAAGAAGCGCCTCCTGATCGCCGGCCTCGTGCTCGCCACCCTCCTCCTCGCGCTGTACGGCGTCATCTTCGAACGCCACTAACGCGCGTCGAACGCGCAGCCGAGCGTCTTCGCCATCGTCCGGTGCGCCGACGAGGTACCGACGAGGACGGAGCGCGCCGGATCCACGCCGTGCCGCCGCACGAAGGCGAGCACGAGGCCGGGCAGCGGCGGGCGGCACCAGCAGACCGGCGGACCGCCGACGTGCGGGCATACAGCAACCTCCGTCACACCTGCCGGCGCGTGGACCGTGCTCCCGTCCGGACGCCAGTCGAAAACGAGCACCGGTTCTGCACCGGGCTCAACGGACCCGGCTGCGGCCGCCGCGACGAAGATGCCCGGCCGGCCGGCCCGCGGGGTGCGCACGAACGGCACGACCTCGACCTCCGCGAAGCCCTCGTCGGCTGCCGGCGGCTCGAGCTCGCGGGCGGCGCGCATCTGGGATGTCGGAGCCAGCAGGCCGGGCTCGCGACGGACGACCTCCTTCAGCTGCTCGGGCATAGGCAGCTCGCCGAAGCGGTCGAGCAGGCGTTCCACAAGGTTGACCTGTGCCTGGGCGAGAGGTGTGTCGACCCACACGCAGCGCACGCGGGCACCATGACGCTGCGCCGCCTCGACGACGTAGTTCCGAGACGCGCGGGTGAGGTACGTGTTGTCGAGGACGACACGAAGACCTCCGCGTGCGAGCTCTTCGTCAAGCGCGCCCGCAAGGTTACGCAGCGAGCCTCCGCGCTCGTCGCGATTCAAGCGTGTGTAGCCGCGACCGACGTACTCGGCTGCAACGCGGCTTTTCCCGGCGCCGGGGATACCGATCACGAGGACGACCTCCGTGCGCGACCGCACCCGCGCGCGTACGCGTGAACGCGGTGCCTTCCGCCGTATCGACGCCGCGGCCGCGGCAGATCGGGCGGTCTCGGGTCGTCTTGCCCCCGGGATCGCGACGACGATCGGCGAGAGCGCGAGAAGCTCGGCGAGAGCGGCCTCCGCGTCGGCGACGCGTGCGCTTCGCTTGGGTCCGCCAAAGGGGGAGTGCGCGATGAGAGCGATGCCCTCGTCCTCGCAGCGTTCGAGGACGCCGCCGCGCACTGCTCTGTCGTCGAACCGGTTGAGCGCGACCTGCACCGCGGCGATCGGTGCGAGCTCGATCGCCTCGTCGAGCTCGGTGCGGTTGACGTTGCACACGCCCACGCGAGCAACGAGACCACGGTCTACGAGTCGGCCGAGTGCTCGGACGGTCGTCCGCCACGGTGTACGTGGGTCCGGCGTGTGTACGAGATACGTGTCGACCGGCAGGCCGTCGAGCGCCTCGAGGCTCGCTTCGCAGTCGGCGAGGATCGTCTTCGCCCGTCCGTCCGGGATCCACGCGCCGCCGGCGCGGGACATTCCGCCTTTCGTGACGATGCGTGCCGGCGCGCCGCGAAGCGACGCAGCGAGGAACCGCTCGTTTCCGTCATACGCCCGCGCCGTGTCGAAGACGGTAATTCCGGATTCCACCGCGGCAGCGATCGTCGCGCTCCCGGTGTCGTCGAGCGGCAGCCGCATGCAACCGAGGCCGACGCGCAGCTCCGTGGGATCGAGCCAGGTCACCGGACTGGATCGTAGGACGAGTCTCGGTGGCCACGACTCGGAGTACAACCTCTATAGCGACGAGCTCCGCGCGCGGACGTACGAGACGTTCGCGCGGATGCGCGAGAGTGATCCAGCCCCCCAACCAACCAGGCATCGACGGCGAGACACCGATCGTTCACACCTCGCATGGTCGAGCAGCTTCGGCCGCGGATCCAGGAGATCTCGGACGAACCTCGCCGACGGTAGCTTCCTCGATGACCTTACGCGGGGCAGCGGTGGGCAACCAAACCCGCTGCACGCGACGAGACACGGTCACCTGGGCCTGAGAGCTCCCGGCCTGCTGTTAATCCCAGGGTCACAGGTGCGAGCCCTGTCCGGCCCAACACTCCGGCGAGGACATCGAGAGAGCCCCTTACGGATGTGGCCCCCAACTTGCCAGGTGGGCCTCCTGCCCCCGCGTAATCTGCTTGATGCCCGTCCCGTCGGCTCTCATCGAATAGATCTGGTAGGTGCCCGAACGGTTCGAAGCAAACGCGATCGCCCTGCCGTCGGGAGACCAGGAGTCGAGGCCGTTGTCTGTTCCATCGCCGCTGTGTGTCAGTTGCCGCAGGCCGGTGCCGTCGACACGGACGCTGTAGACGTTCGACGAGCTTGATGCCTCAGTTGCAGGCGCGCTGAACGCAACGTGTGAACCGTCCGGGGAGCAGTCGATCTTGTCCGTCATCGTCTGCCACGGAGAGATGCGGCTCAGACTTCCGGGGCCGCCACCGATGCGTCCGATGAAGACCGCGGCACTCCCATCCGACCGCTCCATCATCACCGCGACCCGCTTGCTGCCAGGGAGGACGCAGGGGCTGCCCCCGAAGCCGGGGATTCCGGCGTCCTGCGGTTGCGTGCCAGCTTCCGTAACGATCGTCCACCGCAACTTTTGCAGCAGCACAAGATGCTTCCCGTCGGGGAGCCAGCCGTACGCGAGACGTAGACGGCGATCGAATTCGTGCAGGCCCGTGCCGTCGGCATTCATCGTGTAGATGCGGGTCTTGTTCGGGCCCCAGGCGCGCATGAAGACGATCTTCGTTCCGTTGGGCGACCAGAGCGCCTGGACCGCGTCGCTGTCCGGGAAGTTCGTCAGTTGTCGCACGCCAAGGCCGTCGGCCCGAACGCTGAACAGCTGGAGGTGACCACCGACGCTCGACTGGTAGACGAGCAGGCCGTTCGCTCCTTTGAAGGTTGCCCGAGCCGGAACGACGGCCAGGGCGGCTGCCGCAGCGACGGCGATCGTGAGCGGGATGAGCTTGTTCAACGTGTCCCTCCTCGTGGTTGGTCGGGTCTCGCCGGCCTTCCCCGCACAAGCGCGATCGAGCCGACGAGGGCGAGCGCGATGCCGAAGCCGGCGACGGCGCCGACGACGGAGGCGGTCCAGTCGAAGCCGCGGCCGGACCGGACGACGATCGGCGTCGTCGACGTGAGGGCGACGACGAGCCGGAACGCGAGTGTGGAAATCGCGGGCACGCGTCGACCGTGAACGAGACCGGTGGACCAGCGGGAGAAAACCGGTCGGCGCGCGGTAGAACCGGCGTGAAAGCCCTGGTATGTTCGACAGAACCGTACGCGGAGGCGCGCGTGGAGTTCCGCCTGCTCGGGCCGCTCGAAGTCGTCGACGGCGAGCGGCAGATCTCACTTGGAAGTGCGAAGCAACGCTCCGTCTTGGCGCTCCTCTTGCTCGCCCGCGGCCGGCCCGTTGCCACCGACGCGCTGATCGAGCAGATCTGGAACGGCGACGCCCCGGAGACGGCGCGGAAGAGCGTGCAGGGCTACGTGTCGGCCCTGCGCGAGGCTCTCGGCGGCGGCCGCATCCAGACCCTCGAGCGAGGCTACGCGCTCCGCGTCGAGCCGGGCGAGGTCGACGCCGACCTGCTCGAATCAGCCATCAGCGCCGCAGCGGATGCACGGCCCGCGAAGGCCGCCGAGATCCTGCGCGACGCGCTCCGGCCGGTTCGCGGCGAGCCGCTCGAGGACCTTCGCCGAGAGCCGTGGGCCGAGCGCGAAGCGGGCCGCCTCGAGGAGCTCTTGCTGGCTGCGCGCGAGACGCGCATCGACGCGGAACTCGAGCTCGGTGAGCATCGCAGCGTCGTTCCCGAGCTCGAGCAGCTGGTCAGGAAACACCCGTACCGGGAGCACCTGCTCGAGCGGCTGATGCTCGCCCTCTACCGCAGCGGTCGGCAGGCAGATGCGCTCGACTGGTGCCGTCTCGGCACGTCGCGGCTGCGCGCCGAGCTCGGTCTGGAGCCCGGGCGGGAGCTCCAGGAGCTCGAGCAGGCGATCCTCAACCACGACGCGAGCCTCGACGCACCGCGGACGGCGCGGGCGCGGCGTGCGGCGATCCGCAGGCGCTTCGGCTGGAAGCTGATCGCGTTGGCCGGTGCGGTCATCGCCGCAGCGGCGGTCGCCGGGGCGAGTCTGCTCGCGACCGACGGCAGCGTGTCGTACAGGTCGCTGAAACCGGGCGTCGTGCTTCTCGATATGCAGAGGCACCGGCTGATCAAGGAGTGGCCGGGCCGGTACTTCTACTACCCGTGGGCGCTCACCGGCGACGGGCACTTCTGGATGGCGAGCTTCAACCGGCCCGGCACCGAGATCGACCCGCGCACGGGGCGCTTCCTCCGTCAGTTCTTCCCACCCGATGGCGCCAATCTCGCGCTCGCCCGAGGCCACAGCTTCTACTTCACGACACCCTCCGGAGTCGTGCAATACGACCTGCGAGTCCAACAGGAGAGCCAGGTGGTCAACCGGTTCCGTATCGTCCGCGGCCACCACCGCTTCGGACTGGCCGGCATCACCTACGGCGCCGGGTCACTTTGGGTGGCTAGCCACGAGGAGGACGAAGTCGTCCGCGTCAACCCGGCGGACGGCATGGTGGAGGCGCGGATAAGGGTCCGCCGCCCCGTCTGGCTCGCGTTTGGCGGCGGCTCTCTATGGACGACATCGGACGTGGACGGGGTGGAACGGATCGACCCGGCGACGAATACCGTTGCGGCCGTCGCCCCGGTCCCGAACCCGATCGACGAGGTTCGCGTGGGCGGCGGCTTCGCCTGGGCGACGAACGCCCCTAAAGGTGTCGTCTACAAGATCGATCCGAACGGTCAGGTCGTCGCGACCTACCAGACCGGCGACGGCGCCCATGAGCCTTCGTTCTCCGACGGCAAGCTTTGGGTCTCCAACGCCGAGGCGGGGACCCTGACGAGTATCGACGCCGCGAGCGGCGAGACGCGGACATACCGATTCGGACATCTGCTCGGAACCGAGGCCGCGCTCGGGCGCTACGTCATCGTCTCCATCCTCGCCGGCGGGACGGTCCAGGACCAGCTCAAGGCTCTTCACGGCCGCGTCGCGAAGTTGATCGTTCCGATCTTTCAGTTCGACCCGCCCGACCCGCCGCTGAACTCCCACCCGTTCTTCCTTCAACTCGAGCGCGCGACGTGCGGCGGGCTACTCCGCTTCTCCCCGGCGACCGGCGCGGTCCAGCCCGACCTGGCGACGGCGCTGCCAACCGTCTCGCCGGACCGGCGCACATACACGTTCACGGTCCGGCACGGCCTTCGCTTCGCGCCGCCCTCAGGAGCACCGGTGACGGCCGAATCGGTGCGGTACTCGATCAAGAGGGCGCTTTCGCCGAAGCTCGGCACGCCGCGCCCCGCGGCGAACTACCTTCGCGACCTTACGCGCGTTGCCGTGCGCGGCGACCGCATCAGCTTCACCCTGCGCGCGCCGTCGCCCGACTTCCTCGAACGCCTCTCGCTCCCCTACTACTGCACCGTCCCGGACGGCACGCCGATCGTGAATGGCGGCGTGCAGCCAATCGCGCCGCCCTCCACCGGCCCCTACTACATGGCGTCACGTGCGAATGGCGCCTGGACGATCCTGAAGCGAAACCCGAACTACCGCGGCGCGCACCCCGCCCCACTCGACGCGATCGTCATTCGGGAGGGCGTCGACGCCGAGAAGGCGGTCGGCGAGGTCGAGGGCGGCGATTGGCAGGCCCTCGCCCTCACCGACCGCACCGTCCTCGCGGGAAGCACCGTCGCGCGCCGCTACCCGAAGCCAGGCGGTGCGCTTGCGTATCGACCGCTCCCAGAACTGCACCTCGACTACCTCGCTCTGAACGCAGAACGAGGGCCACTGCGCGACGTCACACTCAGGCGTCGCGTCGCCGCGGCCCTTGACCGGCCGGCGCTCGCCGCCGACGAGGAGGGCGACGCTCCCACCTCGTCGCTCCTCCCCATGCTCGACAGCGGCGTTACCGCCTCGACCCCCACTGCTCCGCCGGCACCGACGCGTGTCAGGTTGCGCATGGCGGTCGACAGTGCGTGCTGGAAGTGCCGGCAACTCGCGGACCTCGTGGCGGCGCAGCTGCGCCTGCTCGGAATCACAGTCGTCCCGGTCGCGGTCGGGAACGTTCCGGCCGCGATGCGCTCGGCCAGGGTTCACATCGACCTCGCGGCGATCTCGACCGAGCTCCCGTTCCCGGACCCCGCGTCGTTTCTGACGCAGATGCTCGGGCGGGACGTACCGCGCTCGTGGGCCCCCGCCGCGACCCTCACCGCCGTTGACGGACTCGACCGCCTCGCCGGCCGAGCGCGATACCGCGCTGCCGTCCAACTGGCTCGGCGCATCGCCAGGGCCGACGTGCCGGTCGTCCCGTATGGCGTGCCACACATCGGCCTGTTGCTGCGGCCACAGCTCGGTTGCCGCCGCCTCGATGCCTTCGACTTCGAACTCGACCTCGCCAATCTCTGTCTCACGAGGTGACGGCCCCGCTGTGGACGAGCGCGGCGAGCCGCGAGTCGCTGATCTCCTAACGCACGAGCCCGGCGGGCTCCTCGACGAACCCAGCGAGCGTGTCGAGGAAGCGCGCGCCCTCGGCGCCGTCGACGACGCGTGATCGAACGATAGGCTCACGGTCATCATCGGTCTGACAGCAGGTTCACCGTCGACTGCTACGACGCGGTCGAGAATCCTGCCCACCGCGAGGATCGCTGCCTGCGGGGTGTTGACGATGGCGTGAAATGCGTCGACCCCGAACATCCCGAGATTCGAGATGGTGAAGGTTCCTCCGCTGACGTCTGACGGACGCAGCCTGAAGCCCCAGGGTGCGGTACTCGGCACAGAGGTTCGTCCGGCCGCGGAGGCACCACGCGCATCGGCCGCACGAAATGCCGGCGCCGGAGACGACCCCATCGCCCGGCCGGATACCGGCGACCTCGCCGCCAACGGCTTCGACGCAACCGACGAACTCATGACCGAGGACGACACCGGGGCGGCACAGCACGGGGCTCCGTGATCCCATTCGGCGGCATCGGTGCCGCAGATCGCGGCGCGCAAGACGCGGAGCACGAGAGCGCCGGCGGCGGGAGACTCGGGGTCGGCGACCGATTCGATGCGGACGTCGCGAGCTCCGTGAAAGACTCACCCCCCGACGCGACCGCGAGTAAAGCTGCCGAATTGGAGGGAGGCCGATCCACGGCCGTCCTCCAGTTCGGTCACGGTTGCGCCGCGAGCGAACTCCATGCTCGTTGGAGCAGCAGTCACCGCTTCCAGCGACCACCGAAGAAGGTCTCGCGGACAATGCATTTCGTGTCCGCTTTGGGCGTGAGGACGAGCGTCCGTCCGCTCAAGCGCCAGCTGTAAACCCCGTTGAACGAGCACACGGGGACGTTGCCGAGCGTCAGACGGGTGCCGTTCGGCCTGAAGGTCGTCGAGAAGTCCTCACACAGGCCGCAGCCCGCTTGGTAGTCGCCAGGCTTGTAGATCGTGACGGTCCCCGGCTCCTTGATCACGAACGTGTAGACGCCTACGTCGCGAGCCACGCCCGCGTGCTGCCACTGAGCGCTCGTCATGGTCTTGTGCCAGACGCCGAGCAGCTTCACCGGGACGCGACTCGTTCCTCCCGTCGTTGCGGCGGCCGTCACTGCTGGGCAGAGCAATGCGAACGCAAGCGCCGCCAGCAACGGCACTTGCGTGAAGCTGCGCAAACGCTCGAGCATGACGTCTCCTCTCTGCAGAGCCTGAAGCGGCCTTCGACGACCCCGCTCGCCTCTCGAACTCTACGCCCGTTTGCGCGCGCTCACCGCCATCAGTCCGAGCGGGAGCGATTCGTCAAGATGACGGTCATGGAAGCGCACCGCTTGCAGGCGGAAGACGTGGTTCATCTTCGCGCGTGGTTCGGGGATACCGCCACGACGCGATGGCTTGGCGACTCGAACTACCCGTCCCTGCTGCTCGGACTCTCATCCGAGCAGCACGGCCGGTGGGCGTTCATGGTGAGCGAGGACGGTGAGCGCGTCGCCTTGGTGGACGTCGAGCGAGATAGCGACAATCCTGCCGCGGCCGCCGTTGCTGTTGCAGTTGCTCCGTCCAAGCGCGGGATGGGTATTGGAAGACGTGCCTTGATTCTCATCGCGTCGCTTCCCGAGCTCGCGACGGTGCGTGAGCTCGTCGGCGAAGTAGAAGCAGGCAACGTCGCTGCCGAGAGATGCGCGGTTGCCGCAGGGTTTCAGCGAGACGGGATCGGGTCTGAGCGCGCGTTCAGCCGCTACGTCCTTCGCCTGGGCGATCGGTCGCGAGCTTAGAACTCCTTTCACAATGAAGCCTTGTGCCGCCCGGCCGCGCTGGGCGCCCTGCAGCCGCTGCGGAGGACATCCTGCTCGTCGATTGTGAAAGGAGTTCTTAGATGACCGGCACGAGGACGTCTACGACGTCGCGCCGGCGGTAGTACTCGAGCGTCGGCCTTGTGTCATCGACGTCCGGCCGCTGCGCGAGTCGGTCTGCCGTCGGGCCGATCTCGTCGTAGAGAGCAGGAGGTTCACCCTGGAGACGGACGCAGGCGTACCGGCCACCAGGCAGTACGCCGTGCTCGGCCCCGAACCTCGAGGGATCATCCCCCGGCCGCAATACCGCGCACACGCTGTAGGTGGCCGACACGGGATCGAACGCTCCGTAGAATTTCCGACCGCGCAAACCGACCGCGGCTTCGAACGACGCCCAAGCCCGCTGGATCTCGGGCAGGCGATCTGCGACGCGCACGAGCATGACGTCGGTCGGCTCACGCACGACGATGTGCTCGGCGCCCACCTCCGACAACGTAACCATCCGCAGCGATCGATGAACGCGCTCACGGCCTACCGCCGCTGTCTGCGGCCATCGGGGGGTCAGCCGAGACCGCGGCCGCCGTCGACGATCAGACGCTGGCCGGTGACGAAGCCGGCTGCGTCCGAGGCGAAGAAGCTGACCGCATGCGCTATGTCGTCGGGCGTCCCCATCCGACCCGCAGGTACCGACGAGAGGTAGGCGTCTCGCGCCTCGGCCGAGACGTCGGCATGACGCTCCACGGGGACGAAGCCGGGCGCGACCGTATTCACAGTGATTCCGGCGACAGCAAGCTCGCGAGCCCAGCTCCGGCTGAGGCCGATCTGGGCCAGTTTCGCGGTCACGTAGGCGGATCTGCCCGGCGGCGGCCGGTCGGCCACCTCGGAGTCGATCTGGATGATGCGGCCCCAGCGCCGCGCCTGCATTCCGGGAAGCACGACGCGGCCGAGTAGCAGCGGGCTCTTGACGAAGAACTCGAGCTGCGCGAGGTGGTCTTTCCATGAGACCTCGATCAGCGGCGCCTCCGGCTGAGGCCCCGTGGCGTTGACCACGAGGACATCGACCGGGCCGAGGGACTCCGTCACCGCGGCGACGAGTTCGACGGTCGCTCGTTCATCGGTCACGTCGGCCGTGAAGGCTGCAGCAACGCCACCGTCCCGCTCGATCGCGTCGACCACGACGAGCGCCTGCGCATCGTCGCGGACACCATTGACCGCGACTGCCAGGCCGTCGCCGGCGAGTCGCCGAGCGATGGCACTGCCAAGCCCTCGCGAGCTACCGGTCACGAGCGCAACCCGCCGCTTCCCCGACTCCATGCGCAGGATCATCCCACCCCGCAGCGTGTTCGCGAACGATCGCCGCGCGCGTGCGTATGCCACCTGAGCACCGTCGGTTGTGCGGCGGTGCCCCCCGCAGGGAGGGGCGTAGAGTTGCGGCGTAACCAACGCGAGGAGGCAGGGCATGGCCGTCGCAGTAATTCAGGAGTTCCCGATCGAAGGTGACGATCGGACGACTGCGAACTACGACCGAGTCCAGGAGACTCTCGATACGCGTGCCAACCCGCCCGCGGGTGGGCTCGTCCACACCGCCGGATTCGACGAGGAAGCTGGAGTGTTCCGGGTCTTCGACGTGTGGGAGTCCCGCGAGGCGTGGGACGCGTTCTTGAACGACCGGCTGATGCCGATCGTGCGGCCGATGATGCAGCAGGGTGCCCGTCCACCGGAGACGCGCGTCTACGAACTACACGATTTCATGGGGTGAGCTGCGGCGAGAACGCCGAACCATGGGCTTGTGAGCTACTCGAGGGCCCGCCGTAAGGCGGGCCTTTGTTGGAGGTTGACTCGCGGCTGCCAGTCAGACCGGTCGAACTTCGGCGAGCCGCTTGACTGCGAACTCGTCGGTCCCGCTCGGGTCCCAGCAGACGGCGGCTTCCCATGCGCTTCGTGCTTGCGCGGCAATGTCGTGGGTGTCGGGGTCGAGGCCGGCGGCGTTGTGTGGCAAGACCAGGTCGAGGTCGGGGACGTCGACGTGCGACTCGTCCCAGTCGATCAGCGCGACCCGATCGCCGGTCATTCGGATGTTGCCCGCGTTGGGGTCGCCGTGGACGACGCACTGCGCTCGCCCGCTGATCCGCGCCCACGCTGCTCGGCATCGAACGACACTCTCAGGCGGCATCGCGCCGAGGTCGATCTTCGTCCCGGTCTCTACGTACAGGAGATCGGTAGACGATCGCCAGCCCGGACGTTGGAGCCAGCCGTGCGTCAGTCGGTGCAGCTCGCGGAGCGTGCCGGAGACGCGGCGCCAATCCGCCTCCGTTTCGGGGGGTCGGCCCTCCACGTGCGTCATCACGACCAGACCGTCGGCGAAGTCCCGACCGTCCGTGGTCGGGATCGGCACCGGCACCGTCATCCCTTCACGGTCGAGGTGTCGCAACAGTTTCGTCTCCCACGAGAGGTCCGCGTCGCTGCGCTTGCCGAGTCGACCCACGGCGAGCTCTCCGTTGACGCGCACGCTCCACACCTCGTTGACGCCGACTCCGCCGGTGAGCGGTTCGATCCGGACGACATCGTCACCCCACTGATCGAGCGCCTCAAATCCCATGGAAACAGTGTTCAGTCTAGGTTTGCGGAGGGAACGGGTCTCCAGGCAGGACATCCGGAGCAATCCGAATCAGACGCTTGCCGAGATTCTCGCCGCGGTACAGCCCTGCGATCGAGCCCGGCGCCTGGTCGATCCCGTCGAGGATGTCCTCTCGATAGCGGATCTGCCCGTTGCGCACCCAGCTCTCGAGGTCCCGCAGCGCCTCGGGACTGCGCTGAACGTGGTCAAAGATGAGGAACCCCTGCATGCGCGCGCGTTTGACGAGAAGATGGCGCTCTACCCGTGGTCCGTGGGGTGGCGGGTCCCAGCTCGCGATGGATGCCGTGCCGCAGATGACCACCCGCGCTCCAACCGCGAGACGTCGAATCACGGAATCGCTGATAGGGCCGCCCGTATTGTCGAAATAGATGTCGACGCCGTCAGGGCAGGCGGCATCGAGGGCCGACTCGAAATCGTCACCCCTGTAATCGACGGCGGCGTCGTAGCGGAACTCCTCGCGACACGCACGCACCTTGTCGGGCCCGCCGGCAATGCCGACGGTACGGCACCCCTTGATCTTGGCGATTTGACCGACGCATGACCCGACCGCTCCCGCTGCCGTCGAAACAACCGCGGTCTCGCCCGCCTTGGGCTGGCCGATCTCCAGGAGTGCGAAATAGGCCGTTAGACCATTGAGGCCGAGGACGCCAAGCGACGTCGAGATGGGCAAGCCTGAGCCGTCGACTTTGCGCTCGATCGCCTCAGCGTCCACCACGGCGTAGTCCTGCCAGCCGAACATGCCGGTCACGTACTCGTCCGGGAGGAAGTCAGAGCTTCGCGACTCTTCGACGCGCCCGACGGCCAGCGAGCGCATGACCGCACCGAGCGCCACAGGCTCGGAATAGTTGGCGACCGCGCTGACCCAACCTCGCATCGCGGGATCCACCGACACGTAGACATTGCGCACCAGAACCTGGCCATCCGAAACGTCTGGCACAGGCCCCTCGACGATCTCGAAATGCTCCGCCTGGGGAATGCCCGACGGCCTCGACTTCAATCTGACCTGCCGGTTCACTCGCGGATGCATGCTCGTATCCCCGCTGCACTCTAGTGCTGGTCTTGCCGCCCCAGGCGTCGGGCGCCGACATGGCGGGTAGGGCGGGGGTTGTGGAGGTTGCGGGCTGCGCGGTTCTCATCAGCGGTGCGGCTTCGGGGATCGGTGCGGCGCTCGCCGCCGACCTCGAGGCAGCCGGCGCTCATGTGGCGATCGCCGACCGCGGCAACTCGCAGATCGTCGTGGATCTGCGCCGTCCCGGAGATGCTCGACGAATGGTCGCCGAAGCGGTCGAGCGCCTGTCGGGCTTGGATGTCCTCATCAACAATGCCGGCGGCTATTCCTCGCCGGCATTTCCCGCCAATAGAGGCGACTGGCGGTCGACACTCGAGCTCAACCTCCTTTCGGTGATGGAGGCGATCGAGTGTGCGCTTCCCTCGCTCGCTGTCCGACCTGGTTGTGTCGTCAATGTCGCCTCGTCGGCAGCACTCGGACACGAGCCGTACTCCGGTGTCGACTATGCGGTTGCGAAGGCCGGAATGATCAGGCTGACGACGGCGCTCGCGACGATCGACGGCGTCCGCATCAACTGCGTCAGTCCGCACACCGTTGCGACCGAATCGGTCCTCCGGTCACTCGAGACCCGCACGCTCGAGCAGATCGCACCACCTCCAGCAACGCTCCTCCGCCTCGATGAAGTGGTCACCGGCATTCGACAGTTGATCGAAGACGATTCGATGTCGGGTCAGGTGTTGTTGCTCTCGGGCGGTGAGCAGCCACGCTTTCTTCCAGCCGGCTAGACCACGAGCGCGCCGAGACGATCGCCGCGTTCAGCCGCGGCGTGGGTCGGTCGCGATAGCGACTTCTCTGCCCTCGCTCTTGTCCTTGCAGACGACGACGAAGGACTCGTGTCGTTCCGTGACCTCTTCTACTTCCAGGTTCTCATGGCCTGGTACCGCGATGAAGAGAGTCGGATCGGCCCTTACTGCCTGGTAAACGTCGATAGCGAGCTCGATGTCCTCAGTGCACGATTCGTCTGCGCACTCGCACACGGCGGTCATCGGTGTCGGCGCGGGCGCGAACCTCTCGGTGAGAGACTCGATCTCTTCGTTGACGCTGCGATAGAGAGCTTCGTTACGGGCGAGCTGCCTGCGGCGGTGATCATCCACGGTTACTTCTCGACGACGTTGTATGTCTTCGACTCGGCGACGAGTTGTTCGACCTCGAGAAGCTCGTGCCCGGGAACGACCACGTACAGCTGACCGTGGCGATGAAGAGCCGCAAACTCCGCCCACGGCATCCGGATCAGCTCGCGACACCTCGTGTCGCTGCACTCGCAGAGAAACGGAACCCTGCCGCCGACGTCGAGCTCGGCCGCCACGTCCAGGATCGTCCTGTTCGCGCTCCGGAACGTCTGCTCGATCTCGAGTGCCGCCCGCCTCGACTCCATGGTCACTAGATGTCGCAAGCGCGCGAATGCAAAACGCTTCTCGACCGATGATTCCCCTCGCCGGCCGCCGTCCTACATCACGATGACCACCACAACTCCATGAAAGGACGTCCGATGCGCACGCTGATCGTCACCGAGTTCGTCTCCCTCGACGGCGTCATGGAGGCCCCCGGAGGGGAGGCGGGCTATCCCCACGCCGGCTGGGTCGGCCCGTTCTTCAGCGATGCCCTCGGCGCCTACAAAGGGGAGGAGCAGCTGGCCACGGATGTCCTCCTCCTCGGGCGCAAGACATACGAGAGCTTCCACGGCGCCTGGCCGAACCGCGAAGGCGCGATGGCCGACAAGATCAACACGATGCGAAAGGCCGTCGCGTCGACGACGCTCGGGTCATCCGACTGGGAGAACACGACGGTGATCCCGTCCGGTCTCGAGGACGCCGTCCGCGCACTCAAGCAGGAGGACGGCGGCCCGATCATCGTCGCCGGCAGCCGCTCGGTCGTGCACGCGCTGCTTGCCGCCGGTCTCGTCGACGAGGTTCACCTGCAGGTCTTCCCGCTCGTCCTCGGCAGCGGCATCCGCGTCTTCCCCGACACGCCCGAGCCGATCCGCCTCGAGCACATCGCCTCGCGGCCGATCGACAACGGCGTCGTTCTGCAGACGTATCGCGTGCCGAGCTAGACCACGCCGGGTCGTAGGATGAAGCGCCATGACCGCCGCACGGAAGTACGATCTCTATAGCGACCGGTTCCGCGCACGAACGTACGAGACGTTCGCGCAGATGCGCGAGAGCGATCCCGTCCTCTGCCAACCCGGCATCGACGGCGAGACGCCGATCTGGTTCGTCACGCGGCATGACGACGTCGTGAGCGTGCTGCTCGACGACGAGCGCTTCGTACGCGATCCGGCGCTCGCTCTCGACTCGGCAGAGCTTGCGGCGTCTGCGACCCGGATGCCCGAGTCCTTCGCGTTCATCGAAAATCACATGCTGAACAAGGACGGCGACGACCACAGGCGTCTTCGTCGGCTCGTGACGAAGGCGTTCACGCCTCGGATGGTCGAACAGCTCCGGCCGCGTATCCAGGAAATTGCGGACGAGCTTCTCGATGCGGTGGAGGAGCGCGGATGTATGGATCTCGTCGACGAGTTCGCGTTCCCGCTGCCGATGATGGTGATCTCCGAGCTGCTCGGCATCCCGCACGAGGATCGCGACCGATTCCGTGCCTGGTCGACTCCGATCGTTACCCCTGTCCTCACCGCCGAGGAGCTCGCGTCCTTCGGAGAGCAGATGAGCGCCTTCGTGGCATATCTGCGCGACCTGTTCGAGCGGCGGCGTGCCGAACCGCGTCACGATCTGGTCAGCGCGCTGCTTCAGGCGGAGGACGCGGGCGACGTCCTCACCGAGCAGGAGCTCTTCAGCATGGTCGTGCTGCTGATCGTCGCCGGCCACGAGACGACGGTGAATCTGATCGGGAACGCCGTCGCCGCGCTGCTGCAACAGCCGGAGCAGCGCGCGCAACTCCAACGCGATCCCGGGCTCGTGCCGCAGGCGGTCGAGGAGCTCCTGCGCTACGACGGCCCCGTCGAGCGCGGGCTCAACCGCTGGGCCGCGACCGACGTGGAGCTCGGCGGGCAGACGATCCGCCGCGGCGAAACGGTGATCGCGATGCTCGGCTCGGCAAACCGCGACCCGGACCGCTTCCCGGATCCGGACACGCTCGACCTGACGCGGCAAGACCTGAAGCACGTCGCCTTCGGCAGAGGCAGCCACTACTGCCTCGGCGCGCCCCTCGCGCGCCTCGAGGCCGAGATCGCGCTAGCGACACTCCTCCGGCGCCTGCCGAGCCTGCGCCTCGATGTCGCGCCCGACGAGCTCCGCTGGCGCCCGGTGCCGCTCTTCCGGAGCCTCGTTGCGCTGCCCGTCGCCTGGTGACCGCTACGCCTTGACCAGCTTGCCTTTCTTGTCGAGCTTGAGAACCGTGCCGCAACTTGGGCACGTCACTTCGGATGCAGGCGGCGCGGGCGGCTGGACGGAGGCCCCGCAGTTGGGGCAGGGAGACGGGAGCGTCTCACGGGTCGAAGCGATGGGCGACATGGCCCCATTCTGCCAACGGCGTAGGATCACCCGATGAGCGACTATTCGATCGTTTGCGCGGACGACGTCGAGGACGCATATGCGGGCAGTGACGTTCCCGGAGAGTTCCACCGGCTGACGCCGGCGCTGGACACGGAGCAGCTCGCAGTCACGTTGATCCGCATCCCGCCGCACTCCGACTTCGAGCAGGGAACCGGGCACTACCACGATGCGATCGAGGAGCTGTACATCATCGCCAGCGGGACACTCACCTTCCGCTGCGGCGACGACATCCAGACGCTCGGCCCGCGAACCGTCGTGCGGGTCGCGCCCCACACGCCGCGCTCGCACCGAAACGAGAGCGACGACGTCGTCGAGCTCTGGGCCGTCTCTCCGAAAACCGAGTCGAACGACGCGACGAAGCTCGATGATTTCTGGGAGGCGTCCCCGCGCGCGCGCCAGCACGCCGCCGGCTGACAAGACTTCGGCAGAATGGCGGGCCGATGCATCCCGACCTCACAGCCATCCTCGACGAGACGCGATCGCAGATCGCGCGCGGCGACGAGCCCGACGCCTCGGCGCTCGAGGCCCGTATCCGCGCAGTCCCTACGAGCGATGCGGAACGTGCGCTCGAGCAGCTGAAGCGGCTGCTCGCGGTGGATCGCGCGCGACGGTCGCTCCACGCCGCGCCGCCGAAGCCTCCGGCCGCGGCCGTGCGCCCGTCGAGGCGTACGGGGTACAAGGCGAAGCCGACGATCGCAGCGAACATGGCCGTTCGGGCCAAGTCCACCGGGGATGCAGTGACCCTCGAGTGGCAGGCGGTCCCGGGCGTCGCTGCCTGGGAGGCTCGGCTCAGCGAGCGTCCCGACGCACGCTCCGACTACGTCGAGCGTGAGACGCGTGACCTCGAGGGCACCTCGCTCGAGCTGTCGCTGACCGACAGCCCGCAGCGCATCCATCTGCTCGGCCGCAACTCGGCCGGTCGACTCGTCCAGCGGGCGGTCATCTCGGGCCTCACCGCCGAGAACTGGGACCAGCGCTGGCAGCAGAGGGCGAGCGCATCGTGACAGGATGGACTCCATGCGAGGGAGACTCGTGCCCGTGGTCGTGACCGTTTCGGACAACGACGCCGCCGAGCTCCTGACGAGCCTCCTTCAGGACTACTTTGCCGTGCACGAGCCGGGCGACCAGCACTCGACGGTGACGATCGAGCCCGTCGACGACATGCGCCGCGGTGTCGTGATCTACCGCGTCATCCAGGCCTCGCGCACGGTTGCCCTGCAGCACCCGGACGCCGACCAGTTCCTCATCACCGAGGAAGGGTCGCGCTGGCGGCTCCCGCCGCCCGCCCTCTGATCCGAAACGCCTTCGGCAGGGCGGTTCGCGCGAGCAGGAGCCCGGTCACGGTCGGCGGCAGGACGATCACCGCGTGGACCGCGACCACGAACGCTGCGAGGGCCGGGCCGCCTGCGCCGATTCCGTGCGCACCGGCAAGCGTGACGAGCTCGAAGCTCCCGAGGCCGGCTGCAGCTCCCGGCACCGCGAGCGCGAGGTTGCCTGCGCCGACGAGCAGAAGGATCATCCCGATCGAGACATCGAGGTGGAAGCCGCGGGCGAGCGCGCCGTACATCACGACGTCGGCGAGCCAGATGCCCGCGGTGACGGCGAGCGCCGGCGCCGCAACGCGCCCGACCCGAAAGACGGCGATGCCGTCGCCGAGCGCCGAGAGGCGCCCGCGCAGGAGCCGCCGGCCCTGCGAGCCGAGGACGACGGCACCGGCCACGAGCGCGAACGCCACGCCCGCTCCCGCCCAGAGAAACACCCCTCCGGCTCCTGCCAGGAGGGCGCCGACGATGACGAGGAGCGCAAGGACGAACCCGTCGAGCATGCGCTCGCTCACCATGGTTCCCGCGATCGCGAGGCGGGGCGCGCCGGTCAGCTGATGGGCCGACTCGACGCGGACTGCGTCTCCCCCGCGGGCTGGGACGAGGTTGTTGACTGCGGCGCCGATCGTGAGCGCGGCGAAGAGCTTCGACGCAGGCGCATTCGTGCCGCTCGCACCGAGGAGGAGCCGCCAGCGAACCGCGCCGAGCATGACGCCGGCCATCGTGGCGCCCACGGCCGCGACGATCGAGCTCGCGGGAAGCGAGCCGAGGGCCGAAAGGAGTCGCGCGGGGTGCGCCACCGCGACGAAGAGGAGAAGCGCGCCCACGGTCGACCCGGCGAGGAGCCCGAGGCGGATACCGGGCCGGCGGAGCTGGGAGCGGACGATCATCATGGCTCGAGTCTCCGTCCCGGAGGGGCCGATTCGCATTGGGGGCGCCCCGCAACACGACCCCGGGGATAGTCCGGCGCCTAGGATCGAAAGGTGAGCGCGGAGACCACCGTCGAGCGGACGGCGTGGACCCGCAGCATCGAGACCCCGCTTCGCCACTTTCTCCGGACGGAGACCGGAGGCGCCGCCTTCCTGCTCGCGGCTGCGGCCGCGGCGCTCGCCTGGGTGAACGTCGACGCATCCTCGTACGAGCGGCTGTGGACGGCACACGCTTCGCTGCAAGTCGGGAGCCATGGGATCGACCTCACCCTTCGGGAGTGGGTCAATAGCGGCCTCATGACCTTCTTCTTCTTCGTGGTGGGGCTCGAGGCGAGACGCGAGTTCGACCTGGGCGAGCTTCGCGAACGCCGCCGCTTGGTCCTCCCCCTTGCAGCGACGCTCGCCGGCATGGCGGGATCGATCGGGATCTACCTCGCATTCAACGCCTCCGGCGAAGGAGCGAAGGGCTGGGGTGCCGCGATGTCGACCGACACCGCTTTCGTGCTCGGGGTCCTCGCTCTCGTCGGTCCCCGATATGGCGACCGGCTTCGAGCGTTCATCCTCAGCGTCGCCGTCTCGGACGACCTGCTCGCGCTCGTCGTCATCGCGACGGTGTACACCGAGCATCTGTCCGTCCGCCCGCTCGTCGTCGCGCTTGCGCTTTTCGGCGTGATCCTGGCCGTTCGCGCGCGTGGGGTGCGACGCGGCATCGTGTACTTCGCGCTCGGCGCAGCGACCTGGCTGGCGCTCGAGCGGTCAGGGATCGACCCGGTCGTCGTCGGCCTCGCGATGGGTTTGCTCACGTACGCGTACACGGCTGCGCGAAGCGACCTCGAGCGTGCAAGCGAGCGCTTCCGCGAGTTCCGTGAGCAGCCGACCGCGGAGCTTGCCGCGTCGGCGCGCGCGGAGCTCGACTCCGCGATCTCACCGAACGACCGGCTCCAGCAACTGTGGCATCCAGTTACGAGCTACGCGATCGTGCCGATCTTCGCACTCGCAAATGCAGGCATCGCAATCGACAGCGCGTTTCTCTCGCGCGCGTTCACCTCGGCCGTCACGCTCGGCATCCTGCTCGGCTACGTCGTCGGCAAGCCGGCGGGCATCGTCATCGCGAGCACCGTCGTCACGCGTCTCGCGCCGCCGGCTGCGGCCTTCCATCGGGCCAGTGTCGCTGCTCGGAGCGGGACAGCTGGCGGGCATCGGCTTCACCGTGTCCCTACTCGTCGCGACGCTTGCCTTCGACGGCGAGCGCCTCGAGGAGGCAAAGGCGGGGATCCTCAGCGCCGCACTCGTCTCGGCCGTCATTTCGTGGGCGATCTTCCGCATCACCGCTGCTCTGCCGGCGCGTCTTCGGGCGCGGGCGCTCCTGAGCTCCGACGGGGGAATCACCGACCTCTACGTGGACGTCGATCCGGACGTCGACTACATCCGTGGACCCGAGGACGCCGTCGTGACGCTCGTCGAGTACGGCGACTTCCAGTGTCCTTACTGCGGGCAGGCGGAGAATGTCGTCCGAGAGCTCCTCGGCGATTTCGGCGACGTGCGCTACGTCTGGCGTCATCTTCCGTTGTCGGATGTGCACCCGTATGCGCAGCTCGCTGCCGAGGCCTCGGAAGCAGCTGCCGCTCAGGGTGCCTTCTGGCCGATGCACGACCTTCTGCTCGAGCGCCAGGATGCGCTCCGCTTCTCCGATCTCCTGCACTACGCGGACGAGCTGGGCCTCGACACCGATCGCTTCGAGTCGGAGCTACGCGCGCATGCGCACGTCCCGAGGATCGCGGACGACGTCGACGGCGCCGACCTGAGCGGCGTCTCCGGGACCCCGACCTTCTTCGTCAACGGCAGCCGGCACTACGGGGCGTACGACATCGATGCGCTCTCGGCTGCCGTGCGACTCGCCGGCGCGCGTTCGAAGCTCGCGCGCTGACTCCTACGCCCGGCTCGGCATCGTCGCCTCGCAGCGCGGCGAGGTCCATGCGGTCACCTGCGTCCACGACCACGTGAGATACGCGAGCGGAACCGAGCCCTTCGCGAGACGGAGAGCGACGGAAGCGGGAGACGGAACGCCGGCGTCGTGCCGACCACCCTCGTGCTGCAGCGCACGGTCATGTCGACGCTTCCCGCGGACGTCGTCAGCGAAAGTGCGGAGAGCACTGCCGAGGAGGCTCATGTTCTACAGACGTTCGGGTGCCGCGGATCGTCGGGGCGAACCGTCAGGCAGCCGTCGCGCGTTGTACTGCCATGCTCTTTCTCTGGCGCTTCCTCGGCATCCGCCGGCTCATCGTGATGTTCATCTTCCGGCGGATCTGGCGGATGATGCAGGCGCGACGTACTGCCGCTCAGCCGCGCTGACGTCCCCAGCGGCGGCGCGGGACGGCATCCGGCTGCTCACCGAGCGCCCGGGCCGCGGATGCGAGGTCGGGTGCGTGCAGCTCCATCAGCTCAGCTGCACCCGCGGTATCGAGCTGGTCGGCGAGCCGCAGGGCTTGCGAGTTCAGCGCCTGCTCGAAGAGCGTGCGTGCGAAGCGCGCGTTGCCGAAGCCCTCGCCGCGCTTCACATTGTCGAAGATCCGCCGTAGCTCCACGTCCGCATCGGCGGCGAGCGCGTACTCGTTCCGCCCGGCGATGTCGCGCGTGATCGCGAGCAGCTCTTCGGTCGTGTAATCGGGGAAGGTGATCTCGCGCGCGAAGCGCGAGCGCAGGCCGGGGTTCGAATCGAGGAAGCGGTGCATCAACGTCGGATAGCCCGCGACGATCACGACGAGCCGGTGCCGGTAGTCCTCCATGCGCTTGAGGATGGTCTCGATGGCCTCGGGCCCGAAGTCGAGCTGCGCGCCTCGCGGTGCGAGGGCATAGGCCTCGTCTATGAAGAGGACGCCGTCGAGTGCGCGCCGAATCGCACGGTCGGTCTTGATCGCAGTCGAGCCGACGTACTCGCCGACGAGCCCGGCGCGATCGACCTCGACGAGGTGGCCGCGCTCGAGGAGCCCCATCGAGCGGTACATCTGGGCGAGGAGCCGCGCGACCGTCGTCTTGCCGGTGCCGGGGTTTCCGAGGAAGACGAGATGCTGCGAGGTCGCGACCTCGGGAAGCCCGTGCTCGAGCCGACGCCCCTGAACCTGGAGGAACGCGACGAGCGCGTGGACCTGCTCCTTGACGGTCGCGAGCCCGACGAGCGAGTCGAGCTCCTGCTGCAGCTCCTCCATCGGACGCGGCGGCTCGGGGCGCGCGAGCTGCTCGCGGACGACCTCGAGCGCCTCTGCCCCCGGGCCGACGGCAAGGCGGTCGCGAAGGGCGCGCAGGCCGCGGCCGAGGTCGTCGAGAGGAGGCACGCGACCATGATGCCCGTCGTGGGCTCTGCGGGAGCCGGGCTACGAGGCTGCCTGCGGCGGCTTCTCGCCGAGCTGCTTCGCCCACCACTCATCATCGCCGTGACGCCCGCGAGCGCGGCCCGCGCCGGCCGACTACAAGGGCTTCGCAGTTCGCGCTCTCTCCAAAGCTGCAGCCCGACGAGCTGCAGCCCAGTGACCTCGTCTTCTTCGAGCTGAAGATCGACAGGCCCGGTCACGTTGCGATGTATGCCGGAGGGGACACGATCGCGCCGCATAGCGGCTCCGGCGTGCAACCTGCGCGCCGGAACCGGGCGAGCGGAGAAGATGCGGCATGTCCCGGCGCACGCTCTACGAGACGATCGCCGCGGCAGTTCTCGTGGTCGCGGCCGGCGCCGCGCACTACCTCGATGCGACGCCTGTCCTCGCGTTCATCGTCGCGGCCGCAGCCATCGCCCTCCTCGCACGGCTCGTCGGGGCCGCGACCGAGCAGCTCGGCGGCATGGTCGGCTCCTCGGCGGCCGGGGTCGTGCAATCGGGTCTCGGCAACCTGCCGGAGCTCTTCATCGCGCTCTTCGCGTTGCATCGAGGCCTCGTCGACGTCGTGCAGGCGGCGCTCGTCGGCTCGGTAATCGCGAACTCGGTCCTCGTCCTCGGCATCGCATTCCTCGTCGGAGGGCTCCGCAACGGGACGCAGCGCATCAACTCCCCGAGGGCCCGATTGATCGCGACGCTCGCAATGCTGGCGGCGGCGATCCTCTCGTTCCCGACACTGGCGCACGCATTTCATACACCGGCGGCGGCGCATGGGAAAACGCTGAGCCTCATCTGCGCCGGAGTGCTGCTCGTGCTCTTCTTTGTGACGCTTCCGACGTTCCTCAGCGGCGGCGACGAGGGCCTCGAGGAGGAGGGCGGCGCTAAGTGGCCGCTCTGGCTCACCGTCGGAATGCTCGGAGGCGCCGGCGTCGCCGCGGCATTCGCGAGCGATTGGTTCGTCTCTGCTCTCGAGCCCGCGACGCAGGCGATGCACATGAGCGAGGCGTTCGCGGGCTTCGTGATCGTGGCGATCGCCGGGAACGCCGTCGAGAACGTGGTCGGCGTGCAGCTCGCAGCCAAGAACCGACCGGACTTCGCCGTGTCGGTCATCGTCAACTCGGCTCTGCAGGTCGCATTGCTGCTCGTTCCGGTGCTCGTCTTCGTCAGCCTCGCCTTCGCGACGCACCTCACCCTCGTCTTCCCGACGCTGATGGCGATCGCCCTGCTCTTCGCCGGCATCATCGGAGCCCTCGTCGTCTACGACGGAGAGACGACGTGGGAAGAGGGCGCGATCCTGATCGGTCTCTATGTCGTGATCGCGTCGAGCTTCTGGTGGGGTGCGTGAGCACGGCGTTCGAGTTTCCGATTCGTACGCGCTGGCCCGACTTCGACGCGCTCGGGCATGTGAACCACGCGGCCTACCACGTCTACCTCGACGAGGCGCGCGACGACGCCCTCCGCCGGACCGTCGGCGACTTCGATACCTGGCCGAACGTCGTCGCGCATGCGTCGATCGACTACAAGCGAGAGATCCCGCTCGGCACGCGAGAGGTCGTCATCCGGACGCGCATCGTGGAAGTCGGGAGGTCGAGCGTGCGCTTCGAACAGGCCATCCTCGACGGCGGCGGCGAAGTCGCCGCCTCCGCGTCGTCCGTGCTCGTGGCGTGGGATCGCGACGAGCGGCGATCGCGCGCGGTGACGGACGAGGAACGGCGGAGGCTAGAGGGTTAGACGACGCGCTGCTATCGGCATGAATTCACCGCGCCCGTAGCTCAACCGGGCACTTCCTCGTTGCTCCTCAGACATGCGCTTTCGTCCGAACGCACGCCTGGACCCGTCCCAGGTCGAAGATGTACGCGGCCGTGGCGGGGGCCTGCCCGGCGGCGGCCTTGCTGTGGGCGGCGGGGGTCTCGGCCTCGTCGGCGTCCTCATCTACGTCGCGCTCCAGCTCCTGTCGGGTGGACAGGCCGGCGGCGCGCTCGGCCCGCTCGACGGGCAGACCGTCTCCTCGCAGCCCCCCGGTCAGGTGCTCGGCGCCAGCTGCGCGACGGGTGCCGACGCAAACGCCAAGGAGGACTGCCGGATCGTCGGCTATATCAACAGCATCCAGGCCTACTGGGGGAAGACTCTGCAGGGCTACACCCCGGCGAAGACGGTCTTCTTCACGGGCGCGACGCAGAGCGGCTGCGGGACAGCGTCCACCGACACCGGTCCGTTCTACTGCCCGGTGGACAAGAAGGTGTACATCGATCTCGACTTCTTCAAGGAGCTTCGCGACCGCTTCGGGGCAAGCACCGGGCCGCTCGCGCAGGCGTACGTTCTCGCGCACGAGTACGGGCATCACGTCCAGGATCTCGTCGGCACGCTGGACCGGATCGGCAACGACCGGCAGGGCGAGAACAGCGCATCGGTGAAGTCGGAACTGCAGGCCGACTGCTTCGCGGGCGTGTGGGCGAACCACGCCGAGCAGACCCGCTACCTCACGAAGGTCACGAGCGCCGACGTGAAGGATGCCCTGAGTGCGGCTGCCGCCGTCGGCGACGACCGGATTCAGCAGCAGACGCAGGGTCAGGTGAACCGCGACACCTGGACGCACGGCTCGTCGGCCGAGCGCACGCACTGGTTCAGCACCGGTTGGCAGACCGGTGACCCGAACCGGTGCAACACCTTCGCGTCGTAGTTTCCACGGACGCGCTTCCGCGTCCGTCCGGATGCCAGGTGCGCCGCGGAGCGGGATGGTTGTCGTGCTACCTCAAAAGGAGGCGACATGGCAACGCAAGCTCTCGCCGAGCGGGATGTCCCCGCCGGTACGACGACGATGAAGGCGGCCGTGGTGCACGGCTTCGCGGCCCCGCTCGTGATCGAGGAGGTGCCGAAGCCGATCGCCGGCATCGGCGAGGTCGTCGTCCGGATCGAGGCATCCGGGCTCTGTCATACGGATATCCATGCAGCGCACGGCGACTGGCCGGTGAAGCCCAGCCCGCCGTTCACGCCTGGCCACGAAGGCGTCGGCATCGTCGAGTCGGTCGGCCCGGGCGTCACGGATGTCGCGGTCGGTGATCGCGTCGCTGTCCCGTGGCTCGGCTACGCGTGCGGAACCTGCGAGTACTGCGTCAGCGGGTGGGAGACGCTGTGCCTGCAGCAGCAGAACACCGGCTACTCGATCGACGGAGGCTTTGCGGAGTACGTGAAGGCGCACGCGGCGTACGTCGTCCGGGTCCCGGACGGGGTCGACCCGCTCGACGCCGCGCCGCTCACCTGCGCGGGTGTCACGACGTACAAAGCAGTGAAGGTTGCCGGAACCCGGACGAGTGACCTCGTCGCCGTCTTCGGCGTCGGCGGCCTCGGCCATCTGGCGATCCAGTACGCCGCAATTGCAGGTGCCACGGTCGTCGCAGTCGACCTCTACGACGAGAAGCTCGCGCTGGCGCTCGAGCTGGGTGCAACGCACGCGGTGAACGCCCGCTTGCGCGATCCGGCCGAGGCGATCCAGGAGCTCGGAGGAGCCGACCAGGCGATCGCGCTGGCAGTGGCGCCCACCGCCTTCGAGCAGGCGTATCGCTCGCTCCGCCGTGGGGGGACGCTGGTCTTCGTCGCCCTCCCGAAGGACAACCACGTCGAGTTGCCGATCTTCGAGACCGTCCTGAACGGGATCACCGTCGTCGGCTCGATCGTCGGTACGCGGAAGGATCTGCGCGAGGTCTTCGAGCTTCACGCGCAGGGCCGGACAAAGGTGATCCGCGAGACGCGGCCGCTCGACGACGTGAACGAGGCGATGGACGACGTCGAAGCCGGACGGGTCGCAGCCCGGATCGTCTTCACGCCGTAGCGCAGTCGGCGCCGCGGGCCGCAGGGCGGCTCGCGGCGCGCTAGAGGCGGTACCGCAGGAAGAGATGGCTCGCCGAACGGCGCAATGAGGTGAGCTCTCCGGCGACCCTCGCATCGGGGAGCAGCTCGACGCTTTCGACGAGCCCGAGGCGGCGACGCGACTGCATCCGCCCAGCAAGCACCGGCGAGACGGTGAGGAACAGCTCGTCGACGAGACCCTCGGCGACCAGCACGCCGAATGTCGTCGGGCCCGCCTCCGCGAGGATCTGCTCGTAGCCCCGGCGACGGAGCTCCTCGAGCGCGAGCCGGAGGTCGACCCAATCGCCGTCGTTGACGCCGACGACCTCGGGCACCGTGCCGCGAAGCTCCGCCGCCGCCCGTTCGGTCGTCAGCACGATCGCGCCCTCGGCGATCGCGGGATGCTCGACGTCGAGCGATGCACCGGAGGTCACGACGCCGACTGCGGGGTTCTCGGGCTTGCCGAGACTCGCCCGGAGGTCGGCGAACGACTCTTTGCCAGCGGGATAGACGCCCTGCGGACGCCAGCGACCCTTCGGAGAGGCGAGCATCGTCCCGGTCCCGATCAGCACGCAATCCGCGAAGGCGCGCAAGAGGCCCATCAGATGCTTGTCGTCCTCGCTCCCGTCGGCGACGAGCGCGTTCGAGTGCTCGAGCTCGGGGATGGAGACGATGCCGTCGATCGTCGCGACGAAGTTCGCGTAGACGCACCGCTCGTCGAGCCCGAGCCGCCCGTCGTAGAACGACTCGAGCTCCGCGGGCAGCGCGACACGCGGTAGGGCGTCGCGCTCCCAAAGGAGCTCGAGCGTCAACGCGTCTCGGTGAGGAACTCGCGGCGCAGGTCGGCGTCCTCGTCGTAGAGACCGCGCCAGAATGTCGTCTTGGTGCGAGAGCTCTCCTCCTCGACGCCGCGCATCTGCGTGCAGAGATGTGCTGCCTCGAGCCGCACGGCGACGCCGCGTGCCTGCACGAGCTCAGTCATCGTGTCGGCGATCTGCTCGCCGAGTCGCTCCTGCACGGTGAAGCGCCTCGCGTAGAGACGGACGAGCCGCGTCAGCTTGGAGATCCCCAGGATCTCGTCGCCTGCGATGTAGCCGATGTGCGCGGTCCCGTGGAAGGGCAGGGCATGGTGCTCGCAGAGCGAGAAAAACGAGATCGGGCCCTCGACGATCTGGCTGTGACGGCCCTCGACTGCGGCGGGGCGCTCCGACGGGAACGCGGTCCGCAGCTTCGGATCGCCGCAGTAGCCCGCGGTCGCGTCGAACATCGCCTGCAGGAAGCGCCGCGGCGTGTCGCGCGTTCCGGGGTCGCGAGATCCATCCCGAAGGCAGAGAAGATCTCGGCGACGTGCGACTCGTAGCGCGCCCAATCCTGTGGTGGGATCGAGCGGCCCTCTTCCGGGTTCCAACGGTGCGGCAGCTCAACGATGCTCAAGGACAACCTCCGGTTCGGCGTTGATGAACGACTCACGCCGGATGAAGAGCCCGGCAACGAGGACGACGCCCGCGAGCCCGAACGCCGTGAACACGAGCGGATGACCGACTGCGACGCAGAGGCCGAGCAAGGCGAGCTGCGTCGACATGCCGAGGTTCGCAAGGATGGAAATCGTCCGCGAATCATGGTAGGCCTTGCGCGCTGCTGCGTCAGCGCCGCGCAGCCGGCGCTCTACGAACCGGCCGATCACTCGGTCCTGCCAGCCGTACAGCAGTCCGTACATCCGTCCGAGGGCGGACGTGTCCCAGGTTGCCTCCGCGCCGCGCGCCAGGCGCTCGAGGTTGAAGTTGACGCTCAGGATCGCGGTGACCGCGACGAACCCCGCGCCGGCCACGATCCAGTGGCCGGTGTATGAGCCGATCGCAGCGAAGAGCGCAGCGTTCACGAGCAGGTCGCACTCGGAGTCGAGGTAGCGGCCGAAGGCGGTGACCCGATTCGTCAACCGAGCGAGCTGCCCGTCCGCGTTGTCGAGCACCGTTTTCAGCTGGATGAGGAGCGCTGCCGCGACGAGGTGACCGCGCGAAAGCGCCAGGGCACCGACGATGCCGCTTGCGGTCGAGGCGAGAACGACGGCCGGCGGCGGCACCCGAAGCGGCGCGAGGACGAGCACCACCGGGTGCGCGAGTGGGCGGAACACGTGCTCGCAGAGCACCTCTTTGCCGCGCCGCGGCTTGCGTGAACGCGAGAGCGCGCTAGACAAGCTCCGTCCCCTTCACCGGCTCCCCCGCTTTGATGCGCTCCCTCGCGTCGTCGACCTTGCCCCACGTGTCCCAGAGAAGGAACCCGCGCGGATGCTTGTCCGGGTCGACGTAGGTGACGATCCCCTTTCGCTGCGGCGTCTCCCACTGCTCGACCGTGTCGAGGCGCGAGTCGACCTCGCCGACCGCCTCGTAGCCGAGGTCGAAGAGGTCCAGTAGAAGAAGGGAACGTGATCGTACGGCTCATCGGCTCCGGCCATGTTCTCGCCGACGACCTTCCCGTGCGTCGTTGCGTGATCCTCGTGCTCGACGCGGAAGCGCCTGCCGAGAACCGGGCTCGGGAAGTTCGCTACGTCGCCGGCCGCGAAGACGTCGTCGCGGTCACCGACGCGTCCACGCTCGTCGACGACGATCCCGTTGTCGACGGGAAGGCCTGCAGCCTCTGCGAGGCTCGTGTTGGCACGATTCCGAGGCCGGCGACAACGGCGTCGGCTTCGATCACGCGGCCCGACCCCAACGTGACACGGGTTCCCTCGACGCTGGCAACGGTCTCGTCCGCCAGCACTTCGACGCCCTTCTCACGGTAGTAATCGGTGACGAAATCCGCGAGGTCGCGCGGCAGCAGCCGGAAGTTGATCGCGGACTCGGGAAAGACCATCGTCACCCTGACGCCGGTGCTGGTCAGGGCGGCGGCGATCTCGCTGCCGATGAAGCCCCCGCCGATCACGAGCACGTGCGATCCTTCGTCGAGCTCGCGCAGACGACGGTAATCGTCGAGCGTTCGGAAGTAGATGACGTCGCCGTCGTCGCCCGAGAGCCGCCGCGGCGCACCGCCGGTCGCGAGGAGCACCTTGCCGTAGCGGTACTCGTCACCGCCGTCGTCGGTCGCGGTCTGCGCGCCGAGGTCGAGCGAGACGATTCGCCGCCCGGTCACGAGGTTCACGTCCGGGAGCTCGACCCAAACCTTCGCCTCGTCACCGCCGGCCCAGAGCTTCTTCGAGAGCCATGGCCGCTTGTACGGCGGATGCGGCTCATCCGAGACGATGGTGATCGTGCCGTCGGCATCGCCGTCACGGATGCCGCGCGCGGCGGCCGCGGCCGTCATGCCGCCGCCAACGATGAGATAGTCGGTATGCATAGAAGACCCTTCTCGAGGAGATATCCATCGTTATATGAAGTTTTCGGCCGACTGGATTGACTCCGGGGGCGCGCTCGAACGAAGCGTCGAGCTCCCATCGTTCCGGCAGGCGATGGTGCTCGTCAACCAGGTCGCGGAGCTCGCGGAGGCGGAGAACCATCATCCGGACATCGCGATCTCCTACCGGACGGTCACGTTCCGGTGGACGACGCACTCCGCCGGCGGCATCACGGAACGGGACCGTGAGCTCGCGGCGAAGACGGACGAGCTGATCGACGCGGCCTAGCCGCTCCTCGTTTTCCCGTTATTCGTTGGCATGGTCCCGCTCGCAGAAGTCGGGGCACGTGCACTCGGCCGATTCGGCCGTGCAGGGTGCCGGCGCCTCCTGGGTTGCGGGCTCTTGCGGCAGTTCGAGTGTCTCCATTTTCGGATCCTAGATTACCCCTAATGCGCCCGTCAAGCGCGGAACGGCGCGTTCTGGGATCCAAACGCCGCCGATCAAGGAGATACAGAACCCCCCGCATGGGTCAGAGACAGCGGCCCCGGCTGCTGGTCCAATGGGGCTTCCCAAGGACACGCGGCTGCTCGGTGAGCGGCCGCACCCGTGCCGAAGGGCCCTCCTATGGTTCATCTCCGTCTCCTTCTCTCCGTGCTGTGCGCCGTCTGCGCCGTCGGCCTCGCGTTGCTGAAGCCGTTCCCCGCGCGCGCCGACGAGCCGCCCGTTGCACCGGAGCCGACCCCGGGGAGCACGGCGCCCGCACCCCAGGTCCTCCCAGTCGTCAAGCGCCATCCGGCGGCAAGGCGCACGCCCCAGTTCCATCTTCCGTTCGGCACGCGCGTCGTCGACTTCGCAAGAAAGCTCGTCGGCACCCGGTACGTCTACGGCGGCAGCTCGCCGCGGAGCGGGTTCGACTGCTCCGGCCTCGTCCGCTACGTGTACGGGCACTTCGGCGTCTCCCTGCCGCATTCGAGCTACGCGCAGTTCTCGCTCGGGCGGCGCATCGGCCGGCGTTCGCTCCGTCCGGGCGACCTCGTCTTCTTCGACGGTGTCGGGCACGTCGGCATGTACGTCGGCAGGGGACACTTCATCCACGCACCGCACACGGGGACGCGCGTGCGCGTCGAGACGCTCGCGGGCTGGTACAGCTCGCGCTTTGCCGGCGCCAGGCGCCTGCGCACGACGTAGGCTGACGGCGTGGCGACAACCGCCGCGCCCATGGGTCTCACGCAGCACGAGGCGGAGCGCAAGCTCGCGTCGAAGCCCGTGGTGGAGCCCGCGACGAGCCGCTCGTACAAGAGCATCGTCGTCGCCAACGTCTTCACGATCTTCAATCTGATCCTGCTCGCGGCAGGAGTCCTCACGCTCGCATTCGGCGAGTGGCAGGACGCGATCTTCCTCGCCATTCTCGTGGCGAACGCGGGCATCGGAATCGGGCAGGAGATCCGCGCCAAGCTGACGCTCGACAGGCTCGCCGCACTCGTCGCACCGACCGCAACCGTGGTCCGCGACGGGTCTCCGCGGCACGTCGAGGTCGACAGCGTCGTCGAGGGCGATGTGGTGCTGCTCGAGCCCGGTGACCAGGTGGTGGCGGACGGCACGCTGAGCCGAAGCGAAGGGCTCGCGCTCGACGAGTCGATTCTCACGGGCGAAGCGGAGCCCGTTGGACGCGCCACCGGCGAGGAGGTGCGGTCGGGATCGTTCGCCGTGGAAGGCGGCGGCGCGTATGTCGTCACCGCAGTTGGCGAGGGAAGCTACGCGGCGCGCGTCGCGGGGGAGGCGCGGGAATTCCGGCACACGAGGTCACCGCTCGAGCGCGCGATCAACCGCCTCCTTCTCGTGCTCGTCGCCGTGCTGGTCCCGCTCGGCGTTGCACTCGGATGGGCGCTCTACCGCCGACACACGTCGATCCACGACGCAGTGCCGACAACGGTCGCCGCCGTCGTGACCCTCGTCCCCGAAGGGCTGATCCTGCTGACGAGCGTGACCTACGCCGTCGCCGGCATGCGCATGGCACGCCGCGGCGCGCTCGCGCAGCAGCTGAATGCGATCGAGTCCCTTGCCTCTGTCGACACGGTGTGCATCGACAAGACCGGCACGTTGACCGACGCGCGCATCGAGGTCGAGTCGGTCGTCCCCGCGCCGGGCGTCGACGAGGGAGAGCTCGCCCATCTGCTTGGGCGTTTCGCAGCCTCGTCGCCGACGCGGAACGCAACGCTCTCCGCGATCGGCGAGCATGCAGGCGGGGCCGCGGAGACTCCACGCGCTGCCGTGCCGTTCTCCTCGCGACGGCGATGGAGCAGCGTCACCCTCGGCGAGGAGACGTACGTCCTCGGCGCTCCGGAGCTGTTCACCCTCGGCCCGCTCGAGGTGCTCACGGACGAGGAGGCGCGCTCGGGTCGCCGCGTCGTCGCGTTCGGCACGGCGCACGGCGTGGTCGACGAGGATGCTCCGCTCGCGATCGCGCGACTGCTCGGCGTCATCGTCCTCGGCGAGCGCTTGCGCGACGACACGAGAGAGACCGTGGCATTTCTCCGAGCACAGGGCATCCGCATCACCGTCATCTCGGGCGACTCGCCCGAGACGGTGGCCGCCGTCGCAGCGGACGCGGGCATCGAGGTCGGCGAGCCGTTCGACGGACGCGAGCTACCGCACGACCCGGCCGAGCTGCGCCGAATCGTCCACGAGCACTCCGTGATCGGCCGAATCGCGCCGGAGGACAAGAAGCGCGTCGTCGAGGCGCTCGCGGCCGAGGGGCGTTACGTCGCGATGATCGGCGACGGGGTGAATGACGTTCCCGCCCTGAAGACGGCGCGCCTCGCGATCGCACAGGGCAGCGGCTCGCAGATGGCGCGTGCGGTTGCGGACATCGTGCTCGTCCGCGGCGACTTCGCGAGCGTGCCGCCGCTCGTCGCCGAGGGAAGGAAGGTCCTTCGCAACCTGCAGCGTGTCGCGAAGCTCTTCGTCGCGAAGTCGGCCTTTGCGTTGTTCCTCATCCTCTCCATCGGCCTGACGCCGCAGCCGTACCCACTCCTTCCGCGCCATCTCACGCTCGCCGCGGCTCTCACGATCGGCATCCCGGCGTTCTTCCTTGCGCTGGGCCCGAGCGAAGGCCGTTACCGGAGCGACCGCTTTCTCTTCGACGTCGGCCGGTTCGCGTTTCCCGCAGGGACGGCGGCCGGTCTCGGCGTGCTGGCGAGCTTCGTCTTCTCGCGCAACGTCGCGCGCCTACCGCTGACGGAAGCGAGAACGATTGCGACCACGGTCCTCGTGCTCGTCGGGCTCTACCTCGTCCTCGCGCTCGAAGCGACGAGCCGCCGGCGCGCCGCGGCGGTCGGCACGCTCGCGGGGCTGATGCTCGTGCTCTATGCACTTACGCTCGCGGCTCCCGGCGTGCGGCGCTTCTTCGCGCTCGATGTCCCCGGGCCGGGTGGCGTCTTCGTGGCGCTCGCCGGCGCGGCAGTCGCGATCATCGGGCTCTTGCTCACCGACGATCGGTTCGTGCCCGGCTACCTGCGGCGACCCGCGTCGCGAGCGCTTACTTGAGCTTGTCGGCCATGGCGGTCAGGAGCTTCCACGCGATCGTGGAGTTGCTCTCGACGAGCGGCCTGAAGTCCCACGGAGTCATCCCCCAGCAGACCATGTCGCCAACCGCGGTGATTGTCGCCGTCCGGTCGGAGCCGGTCAGGAGCGCGATCTCGCCGAAGTAGTCGCCGGCCTTGATCGTGCCTCGCGGCTGGCCCTCGACGGTGACCTCGGCCTCGCCGCTCTCGACGATGAAGAAGCCCGCGCCGCCTGCCCCTTCCTCGGTGACCGTGTCTCCCGAGGCGAAGCGCCGTTCACGCATCGTCGCGGCGATTTGCTCGAGCTCGCGGTCGTCCAGGCCCGCAAAGAGCGGGACCCGCTTGAGGACGTCTGCAGAGGCCCGGGCCACGGCGGAGTTATACACCGTGTAACGGTTCGTGAGAAATCGGCAGGATAGGCCCATGAAGCTCACCGTGATCGGGTGCTCGCCCGCGTGGCCGAACGCCGGCGGGGCACAGTCCGGGTATCTCGTCGAAGGCGACGGTCGCGTGCTCATGGACTGCGGGCCCGGTGTCCTCGCACGCCTGAGGGACCTCGACGGCGGCTGGCCTCGTGTCGATGCCGTCGTCATCACGCACTTTCACCTCGACCACTGGGGCGATCTCGTCCCGTGGATCTTCGGCGCGAGCTTCGGCCCCGGGCGCGAGGTGCCGAAGCCGGAGCTCTGGCTTCCGCCGAACGGCTCTGACCGGCTCCGCCACTTCGGGCGCGAGATGGCATTCGGGGAGCGGATCGACGGCGTGTTCACGGTGCGCGAGTACGCAGACGCAAAGCCGTTTCTCGCCGGGGGCTTCGAGATCCGCCCGGTCAGGCTCGACCACTACTCCGAGCTCACGTTCGGCCTCCGCGTCTCGAATCACGCGAGCACGCTGGCGTACTCGGGCGACACGGGCCCGAGCCCGCGGCTCGTCGAGCTCGCCCTCGACGCGGACGTCTTCCTCTGCGAGGCCACCCTCACGGGGCCCGAGCCGGCCGAGCGCGGGCACTTGAGCGACGCCGAGGCGATCCAGGCGTTCGAAGAGTCAGGAGCGCGGCGGCTCGTCGTCATCCACCGCCCGAGCGAGCTCGCGCTCGATCCGGCGATCGAACGGGCCGCCGACGGCGACGTGCTGACCTTTTAAAGCGTACGATCGACAGAGAAGGGAAGATCGGAGGACGTCCTGTCCGAGACCGGCGATCCACGCGGCTTCCACACGATCGCGATCGGTGCGTCCGCGGGCGGCGTCGAAGCGCTTCGTGACCTGATCCGCGAGCTGCCCGAGGACTTTCCTGGGGCGCTGCTCGTCGTCCTCCACATTTCCCCGTCGGCGACGAGCGCGCTCCCGCAGATCCTCGAGCGCGCCGGGCACCTCACGGCAAAACACGCGGAGAACCTTGAGGCGATCGAGCCCGGGCACATCTATGTCGCGCCGCCGAACGCGCACCTCGTCGTCAGCGACGGCCGCTGCGTCCTCGACCCAGGGCCGAAGCTGAACGGGCATCGTCCGGCAATCGACGCACTCTTCCGGTCGGTCGCGCAGGAGTACGGCTCACGGTCGGCGGGCGTCGTCCTCTCGGGAGTGCTCGACGACGGAACCGTCGGCCTCCTCGCGATCAGGCGGGCGGGGGGCACGACGTTCGCCCAGGATCCCGAGGACGCCCACTACCCCGGGATGCCCGCGAGCGCGATTGAATACGTGCAGCCGGATCACGTCGCAGCCGCCGCGGAGCTCGGGCGTCTGCTCGACGAATTCGCGCAGGCATCGCCGCCAGGCCCGCTGTCCGAAAGAGGAGCCATGCACGAGCAGCACGTCGAGGAAGTGACCCGTGGCGCGACAGGGGATCCGCAACCCGGAGAGAGCTTCGGGCTTACGTGCCCCGAGTGCCAAGGCGCCATCTGGGTAGCGAGCGATGCGGGGACGGAGAGCTTTCGCTGTCGTGTCGGCCACGCGTACACCGAGGAGTCGTTCGCCGCGGCCGACGCGGCGCGCGTCGAGACCGCACTCTGGACTGCCCTGCGGGCACTCGAGGAACGCGCAGCGTTGCAGCGGCGGATGGCTGCACGCGCCCGGGCCCGGGGGCAGCGGTTGCGGGCGGACTCGTATGAGAGCAGCGCCGCAGACGCGACCGAGGACGCCGTCGTGCTTCGCGATGTTCTCGCGTCGTTCGTGGCCGGCGCAGACGAGGAAGTCGCATGACGACCGAGGAGCGCGACCCGGAGCTCGAGGAGCTCCTTGCTTTCATCCGCGACGAGCGCGGCTTCGACTTCACCGGCTACAAGCGGGCAAGCCTCGGTCGTCGAATCACGAGGCGCATGCACGAGAAGAGAGCAGCGTCCTACTCCGAGTACCGCCACCTGCTCGAGACGGATCCGGCCGAGTATGCCCTGCTCTTCGACACGATCCTGATCAACGTCACCTCGTTCTTCCGTGACCCGGCCGCCTGGGAATACGTGGGCGAGGAGATCGCGCCGCGTATTCTCGCGCAACGTACCGACAACGACTCCATCCGGATCTGGAGCACCGGCTGCTCGACCGGGGAGGAGGCGTACACGATCGCGATGATCTTCGCGGAGGCGATGGGCGACGAGGCATTCGTCAGCCGCGTGAAGATCTACGCGACGGATGTCGACGACTCGGCGCTAGCACTCGGACGTCACGCGGCGTACTCGCCGGCGCAGCTCGAGCCCGTTCCCGCAAGCTTCAAAGACCGCTACTTCGAGCCGGTCAACGGCTCGTACGCCTTCCGAACCGATCTTCGGCGGTCGGTGATCTTCGGACGTCACGACCTCGTCCAGGATCCACCCATCTCGCGAATCGACTTCCTCGTCTCGCGGAACACGCTCATGTACTTCGACGCGTCGACCCAGGAGCGGATCCTCTCGAACTTCCACTACGCGCTCCAGGACGAGGGGTTCCTCTTCCTCGGCAAGTCCGAGGTCCTGGTGGCACGCTCGCCCCTCTACGCCGCGATCGACCTCCGCCGGCGGGTCTTCATCAAGGTGCCGTCGGCGACGGCTCGCGATCGTGCCGTCCCTCGCCCGCCTCGGGTCTTGGACGATTCGGTTGGAGACGACGGTCTTGCCGTCCGTGAGGCGGCCTTCGAGGCGGCCCCGCTCGCGCAGATCGTGATCGACAGGAACAGCCGGCTTTCTGCAGCGAACATGCAGGCGCGGCTCCAGTTCGGGCTCGCCCAGCGCGACATTGGCTCACTTCTCCAGGATCTCGAGCTCTCGTACCGCCCCGCAGAGCTGCGCTCGAAGATCGAGCAGGCGTACAGCGAGCGTCACACGATCACGATCCGTGAGGTCGAGTGGCACACCGGCCCGGACGTGCGCTACCTGGACGTCACGGTGCAACCGCTCACGAGCAAGACCGGCGAGCTGGTCGGCATCGGTGTCACGTTCTCGGACGTCACCCGCTTCAGGCGCCTGCAGGAGGCGCTCCAGGCGTCGAAGAACGAGGTCGAGACCGCGTACGAGGAGCTGCAGGCCACAGTCGAGGAGCTCGAGACGACGAACGAGGAGCTCCAGTCGACAAACGAAGAGCTCGAGACGACGAATGAGGAGCTCCAGTCGACAAACGAAGAGCTCGAGACGATGAACGAGGAGCTCCAGTCGACAAACGAAGAGCTCGAGACGATCAACGACGAACTGCACCAGAGAACCGACGAGCTCAACGAGGTGAACGTATTCCTCGAGGCCGTCCTCGGCGGCCTCTCGGCCGCGGTCCTCGTGCTCGACTCGGAACTGCGGGTCCAGGCATGGAACGACTCGGCGCGCGAGCTATGGGGCCTGCACTCCCAGGAGGTCATCGGCCAGCACGTGCTCAACCTCGATGTCGGTTTCCCGGTCGACCGGCTCCGCGCACCGCTTCGTGCCGTGATGAGCGGCGCGTCGCCCGAAGCAGAGCTGATCGAGGCGGTCAACCGCCGCGGCCGGCCGGTGGAAGTCCAGGTGCGGTTTGCTCCGCTCGTAAACGGCGACCAGGACCCGCACGGATCAATCGTGATGATGGAGGTTGTGGAGCAAGAGTGACCGCTACGTCCACGCAGGGCGAGCTCCTTCGTGAGCTGCTCGACGGTTCCCGCGACGGCATCCTCGCCCTCGACGAGAACGGCGTCGTCATCTATGCCAACGATGCAGCGGCAACGCTCCTCGAGCGAGGCAAGCTGCAGGTGGTCGGCAAACCATTCGCGGTCTTCCTCCCGCTCGAGCGCCGACGCGCCTTCCGCCGGGCGCTCACCATGCTCGAGCCCGGTGCCTCTGCATCCGTAGGGCTTCGCAACGTCTCCGATGCGGGCGAGCCAAGCGCCGTCATCCGGCGGATCGAGCAGGGAGCCCCTCCGAGATTTGCTGTCAGGCTCGCGGTTCCAACCGGTGCGGAGCACATACGCCCCGCGGAGGTGGAGCCTCCGAGCCGGCGCGCAATCTCGAGGGAGCTCGACGCATTTTTCCTGCGCTTCCCGCGTGCAGTCGTCGGGGTCGACCGCACGTTGAAGGTCGTCTTCGCGAATCCGCGCGCACGCAACATCCTCGGCCGCGATCTCATCCGCATCGGTCGTCCGTTCGTCGACGGTGCGGCGGAGGGCCGGCTGCGGGCTCTTGCCGAACGGCTGACGACGATCGCCGCTCCCGTCCCCGCGTCGCTTGTGGAATTGCGGGACGGGCGGCGCCTCCGGGTGACGGGAGTCGCGGCGTCCGGACGGGAACCGGCCGTGATGCTGATCGACGACGTCACGGAGGAAATCCGACGCGACGAGGTGACGCGCGACTTCCTGCGGAACGCCGCGCACCAGCTGCGGACGCCGCTCACCGGAATCGCGACCGCCGTGCAGGTGTTGCAATCGGGCGCGAAGGATGACGCCGACGATCGCGACCGCTTTCTTGCGCACATCGAGCGTCACACCGCGAGGCTGTCCCGGATCGCCAGAGGGCTGCTCGTCCTGGCCCGCGCGCAGTCGGGCGAGACCGTCCGCCTCGAGTTCGTCGAGCTCGAGCCGCTGCTGCGCGAGCTGAGCTCCGAAGCGCGCCCGACGGAAGGCGTGGCGCTCGAAGTCGTCTGTGAGCCCGGCATCTCGGCACTTTCCGACCGCGACCTTCTCCACGAGGCCGTTGCGGCGCTCCTCGACAACGCCGTCGAGCACACGCACGAGGGCCGGATCGACGTGACCGCCGCCGAGGCTGCGGGCCGGGTGACGGTCGAGGTGCGAGACACGGGACCGGGGATCCTGCCCGAGCACCGCGACCGGCTCTTCGAGCCCTTCTACCGTCCGACCGCGTCCGGTCACGGCTTCGGGCTCGGGCTCGCGATCGCAGCCCAGGCGATCGCTGCCATGCACGGCGAGCTCGTCGTGGAAGGCGCCGATCCCGGCACGCGGTTTACAATTCGGCTTCCCTCGGCAAGGGTAATTGCGTGAGCGCCAAGATCCTCGTTGTCGAAGACGAACCGGCGATCGCGGATGCGGTCGGATACGCGCTGGCCGAGGCCGGCTACGACGTCGACACCGCCGGTGACGGCGACGACGCGATCGCCAAAGCCCGCGACACGAGCTACGACCTGATGGTCCTCGACCTGCTCCTGCCCGGGACACAAGGAATGGAGGTGTGCCGGACGCTGCGCTCGGAAAGCGACCTGCCGATCGTCATGCTGACGGCGCGCGAGGCCGAGGCCGATCGCGTCGGCGGGCTGGAGGTAGGCGCTGATGACTATGTGACGAAGCCGTTCTCGATCGCCGAGCTCGTGAGCCGCGTCCGCGCGCTCCTCCGCCGGCGTGAGCTCGACCGCAACCGAAGCCCGGCAGTGCAGCAGGTCGGTGGGCTGCAGGTGGACGTGACGCGACACTCGGCGACGATCGACGGCAAGCCGCTGGCGCTCACCCGTTCCGAGTTCCGCATCGTCACATTGCTCGCGTCCGAGCCGGGTCGCGTCTTCACGCGTGACGAGCTCGTGCGGCATCTATGGCAGAGCGACTTCGTCGGCGACCGGCGCGCGATCGACGTCCACATCTCGAATCTGCGTCGCAAGCTCGAGGCCGATCCGCGCCATCCGCGCCGCCTCGTCACCGCGCGCGGCGTGGGCTACAAGCTCATGGCCGTGTAAACGGTTCGAGAAGGAATCTCCACATTCTCTCGGCGGGCGAGGCGATAGCGTGATGCGCCATGGACGAAGGCGCAACGATTCGCGTGCACGATGTCGCGGCGCGATCGCTTCTCGTCACGTTTTCCGGTGTCGTCGACGCTTCGTGCGCGGGCCGACTCGCCGACCAGGTAGGACGACGCGGCGACCGACGCGTCGTCGTCGATCTAATCGATGCGACCTACGTCGACGCCGACGTGCAGTCCTTCCTCATCTCCGCGGCCGAGGACGCACCGATCACGGTGGTCGCGAACCAGTGGCTTCTGCACATCCTCGAGCTGACCCGACACTCGCGCTCCCTCCAGCTTGCGACGTCGCTCTCCGAAGCCGTCTAGCCGCTAGCGCGGGCGGAGATCGACGATGAGCTCGCACTCGAGCGCATCGGCGATTCGCAGGAGCGTGTCGATCCGCGGCGGGCGCCCGCCGCGCTCGAGCCTCGCAATCGCCGACTGCGTCGTGCCGCAAAGCTCTGCGAGCTGGCGCTGAGAGAGATTCTTCTCGATGCGTCGCTCCGCGACCTTGTCCGCGATGTTCGCGAAGAACCAGCCGCGATCGCGGGTGACGATGCGCTCGTGCAAGCGCTCGAGCGGCTTCTTGTCCAGATTCTTGTCGGCGGCCTTGACCGCCGATCTCACCCGCGCTGCCATCCCGGGCAGCATAGCACTCTTGCTATATCCCGTGGTCAGGTCGCGGTGAGGAGCCGCTCCTGGAGCGGCTCGACCGCGTCACCGACCCGAACGCGGCCGGGAACCACCACGGCGCCGTAGACACCGAGCGGGAGAGGCTCCTTCCGCCCGCCGCGCCGATAGCTCGCAAGTGTCTTCAGGGTGTCGAAGTCGGTGACGCCCGTATCGGGGTCGTGGCTCGTGACCGCGCAGCGGCCGACGTCGCCGTTGAGGAGGATCGTCGCCTCGCCGACCCGCACCTGCGTGCCGAGCCATTCGTCCTCGGCATGCGCCGGGACGCCTTCGATCTCGAGCAGCATCCGGAAGCGGCGGCCGTCGACGGGGTCGGCGCGCCCGGCTCGCTCACGCAGCCGCTCGAGCGACCCGCGGGAGACGAGCGAGACGGAGCCGCCCCGGAAGCCGCGGTCGACGGCGTGGTCGTCGGCGTAAAGGAGGGTCAACGGCTTCCCGACGAAATCCGAGATCGCCTGCTCCCACGGGCCGAGCACGCGGTGCGAAGGATGCGGATGGCCGTACATCTCTGCAGCGACCGCCTCGCCAAGCGCGACCGTGTCCTCGACGCGTGTCCCGTCGGGGAAGTCGAGCGCGAGCACGCGCGTGTCCTCGTCCCACGACGGGCGGATGCGCACCATCGGCCCGTGCCGCTTGTTGTTGAAGAGGCGCCCGTCCTCGTCCACGAGCCAGAACCGGCGGTTCCCGCGTACACCGTTGCGCTCGAGCTCGATCTCGTCGGGATGCAGGAGCCCGAGCGACTTCACGGGCGCAATCGAAAGGCGGACGACCGAGGGTGTCACGCCGCCAGCTTCAGGTCAAGCAGGGCCTTCGACCCGGGTCTCGCTGCGGCCGCGCGCCCCCTCGAGGTCGAAGATCCAGAAGTCGCGGCCGGTTACGTGAACGGCGACGTTGTAAACCGGGATCTTCCCGATGCACCCTTCGAAGGACCCGGCGTGTGCGTGCCCGTGCAGCACGAGGTCGGCGCCGTACTCGGCGATCGGCGTCGCGAGCCGGTCGCTACCGAGCATGACGTGAATGCCTTCCGGCTCCCCCTGGACGGTCGCCTGGATCGGCGCGTAATGCAGCAGGACGACACGAAGGTCGCAGTGCACGATCTCGCGCAGCCCCTGCCCGATCGCCTCCGCCTCACGCGTCGTCTCGGCGTACACCTCGCGCATGATCGGCTCACCGAAGTCCGGCAGCGTCGAGCCGGGGAAGCCGCCGACGAAACCCTTTGCACCGACGACGCCGAGCACGAGGCCGGCGATCTCGCACGTCTGCCACGTGCGGTCGAGAAGATGCACGTTCGCGTCTTCGAGCACCCGACGGATCTCGTCGGGCCTGTTCGCGTGCAGGTCGTGGTTCCCGAACACTGCGAAGACGGGAGTATCGATCACGCTGCATGCATGCGCGACCACCTGCGCCTGTTCCGGCTCACCGGTCGTCGTCAGGTCACCCGCGAGCAGGATGACGTCGGCCTCTTCGGCGACGGTCGCGAATGCGCGCTCGATCCGCTCCCGCGTCGCCTCGGACGCATGCAGGTCGCCGGCTGCTGCAATCCGGATCACGCCTGCCATGTTGCACTGCGGGCCGAAACGGAAACTGGCGGACCGTGCCCGAGTCCTCCTTCGACGAGCTGATCGAGGCGATGAAGGCCTCCGCCGGGATCCTCCAGCAGGCGGAGATCCCGTTCGTGCTCGGCGGCGGCCTGTCCGCGTGGGCCCGAGGAGGACCGAAGAGCGAGCACGATGTCGACTTCCTCCTGCGGCCCCAAGACGCGGAGCATGCGCTCGAGGCGTTCGAGGGCGCCGGCTGGAAGACGGAGCGGCCGCCCGAGGGCTGGCTCTACAAGACGTGGCACGAGAACGGCGCGCTCGTCGACCTGATCTTCAACCCGGCGAGCGGGCCGATCACGGACGAGATCATCGACCGCGCCCCCGTCGGCGAGGTGATGGCCCTCCGCATCAACGTGTCGACGCTCGAGGACGTGATGGTGTCGAAGCTGATGGCGCTGACCGAGCAGGAGCCGGACTTCAGCAGCGTCCTCGAATGGGCGCGTGCGCTTCGCGAGCAGATCGATTGGGAGAACGTCCGCGCCCGCACCGAGGCGTCTCCCTTCGCAAAGGCGTTCTTCACGCTCGTCGAAGCGCTCGGGATCATCGAGCGCGTACCCGCATAGACACCTCGTTGTCGCTGTGAGAAGGTCGATGGGAGGCCCTACGACGCGGGAGGCGAGCATGTCGCACGAGTCCACAATGCGGAGACGCGAGTTCCTCTCGCGCGGCGCGAAGCTCGCGCTCGCCGGTTCGGCGGCGCCGTACCTCCTTTCACCGGCTCGAGCGCTCGCAGGTGACGGCGCGGGTCAGCTCGGCCTCGTCGGGACAGACCACGTGGGCGTGACGGTGCCCGACATCAACCAGGCGATCGAATGGTTCGAGGACGTGATGGGTGCGGTCGCGCCGCTCTCCTTCGGGCCAATCTCAGATCCGGCGGGGACGCTGATGCGCGATCTGCTCGACGTCGACAAGGCATCCGTGATCAGGCAGATCACCTCGCTTCGAATCGGTCACAGCGCGAACATCGAGCTCTTCCAGTACGAGGCGCCCGATCAACGACATACGTGGCCCCGCAACAGTGACTGGTCGGGCCATCACATCGCGTTCTACGTCACCGATATCGCGGCCGCGGTCGAGTACATGCAGTCACGCAATGTCGAGAAGTTCCTCGGGCCGCTGCCGATCACCGACGGCCCCGCTGCGGGCCAGACGATCAATTATTTCCGGACGCCGTTCGGCCTCTTCATCGAGCTCATCAGCTACCCACGGGGAATGGCCTACGAGCGTGACCCGAGCCGCCCACTGTGGTCGCCGAAGCGAAACGGCCTGAACTCCGAAGTGACGAAGGTGCCCGGCCTGCTCGGGATCGACCACATCGGCATCACCGTCCCGGACATCCGTCAGGCAATCGCGTGGTTCGAGAACGTTCTCGGCTACAGCGAGCCGCTGACGTTCGGCCCGTTGTCCGACCCGACGGGAAACTTCATCGCCGATGTCGTCGGCACCGACCCGCGCGCCGTGATCGAGCAGATCACGGAAGGGCGCGGCGGCAACGGCCCGAACGTCGAGCTCTTCCAGTACACCGCTCCCGATCAGGACCGCACATCCGCCGCAACTCCGACTGGGGCGGCCACCACATCGCGTTCTACGTCCGGCACATCGACAAGGCCGTCGAGTACATGCAGCGCCAGCAGGGCGTGACGAAGCTCCTCGGCCCCTTCGCCGTCACTGCCGGCCCCGCCGCAGGGCAGACGATCAACTACTTCAAGACACCCTTCGGCTTCGTCGAGCTGATCAGCTACCCGAAGGGGATGGCGTACGAGCAGACGGCGCCGATCCCGCTCTGGAACCCGGCGGACAACAGACCTTAGAAATAGAAGCCCGACCAGGCCTCCCACCACGTGTTGCCCCGGGCGACGAGCGTGAGCGGGCCCGTTTGCTCGACGTTTCTGCGGTTGCGGTATTCGACGACGCGGTCGGGCGTCGTGAACGAGATCTCGATCTCGCAGGGGCTCCCCGGATCGTAGGGTGGAACCGCCGTGAGGTTCCCGAGCGCGCGCTTCGCGCCGTCCTCGATCACCTCGCGCGCCTTCAGCGCCGGAAGCGAGCGCGCGCTGAAGCGGCCGAGCCCGACCTTCACCTCGACGGTCGTGAGGCCGTCATCGAGCAGGGCCGTCGCCTCGCGGCAGGTCGCACGGTCGCCCGTGACGAGCAGCACGGGGCAGCCCCAGGTTCCGCAGAGCGCTGCGTTGATGCCCGTCTCGCCGACGAGAGTCCCGTTGAATTTCAGCGACTGCCACGCCTGACCGGAGACCGTGTGGGACATCACCCCGTCGGGGGTGCCTGCCATTGCGTGCATGCCGACGAAGAGCGCCGCATCGCAGCCGTCCTCGAGAAACTGGGTGTACTCGGTCCACTCGTTCTGCACGACGAACTCGCAGTCGGGATCGAGCAGCTCCGGCAGCAGGGAGTTGAACGTGTAATCGCCGCCCGCGCCGTGGCAGTCCATGACGACGATCTCGGTTGCGCCGGCGGATTTGGCACCGCGTACCGCCGCGTTGATCTCCTCCGTGTAGATGCGACGGCCCTCCTGGTACAGCGGGCTGTCGCCACCTGTCTGCGCCCACTTGACGATGCCGGCGCAGCCTTCGATGTCACTGATGACGTGAACGCGCACGGCGCGAGCCTACTACGCTCCCTTGGTGGAGACGGGCCTTGCCGGGAAGGTCGTGCTCGTCACCGGAGCGTCCGGTGGAATCGGCTCCGCATGTGCACGTGCGTTCGCTGCCGAGGGTGCGCGCGTCGTCGTTCATTACCGCTCGAACCGGAGTCGTGCGGCGGAGATCGCGGGCGAGCTCGAGGGTGCCGTCGCGCTTGGAGCCGACCTGCGTGACGAGATGGATGTCGCGAAGCTCTTCGAGTCCGCGCGTGATGAGCTCGGACGCGTCGACGTCTGCGTCTCGAATGCCGGGGTGTGGCCGCGCGCCGACGAGCCTGCATGGCAGCTCCCGCTCGAGCGGTGGGAGGAAACGCTCCGCGCCAATCTCACGGCAACGTTCCTCACCGCAAAGCACTTCCTTGCCGAGGTCGAGCGCAACGGCCATGGCAACCTCGTGCTCGTCGGCTCGACAGCGGGCCGTTTCGGCGAAGCGGGCCACGCCGACTATGCGGCTGCGAAGGCGGCGATCCAGGTCGGCTTGCTCCTATCGCTGAAGAACGAGATCGTGCGCGTCGCACCGCTCGGCCGCGTGAACGCCGTCGCGCCGGGCTGGACGTTCTCGCCGATGACGCGCGGAGAGCTCGACCCGGCAGTCGTCGAGCGCGTCTCGCGGACGATGGCCCTTCGGAAGGTCGCAAGCGCAGACGACATCGCGCGGGCGGTGGTCGTGCTCGCTTCCGACGAGTTGTCCGGGCACGTGAGCGGCGAGCTCGTCACGGTCGCCGGCGGCATGGAGGGCAGAACGCTCCACGAATGAAAGGCGGCGCCCGAGGGCGCCGCAAGACTCCCGCCGCAGGATGATTGCCGTCAGTCCCCGGAGGAGCTCGTTCCCAGGATCGGCAACAACCGGCCGCAGCTTGAGCGGCGGGCTCTCCGATCTCGGCTCCTATGCTTGAGCGCGTGTCGCGATTCGTCGAACGTCTCGCGTCCGGCCCGCCGATCGTCGCCGACGGGGGCATGGGCGCGGTGCTTCAGAGCGCCGTCCAGGGGCTCCGGTGCCCCGAGGAGGCGAACCTCCGGGCGCCGGAGAGCGTCGTCGACGTCCACCTCGGCTACATCCGCGCCGGCGCCGACCTGATCGAGACCAATACCTTCGGCGCGAACCGGCCGAAGCTCGCGCAACTCTTCCTCGAGGACGAGTTCGAGCGGATCACGAATGCAGCGGTGAAGCTCGCACGCGAGGCGCGCGAGGTATCGGGGCGGGAGGTCTTCATCGCCGGCTCGATCGGACCGCTCGGCGACGCCGAGCTGCACGCGCGCGAGCCCGCGGCCCTCTACGCCGAGCAAGCGCGTCTTCTCGAGGGCCGCGGCGTCGATCTCTTCATGGTCGAGACGTTCTTCGATCTCGACGACCTCGAGGCGGCGGTTCGCGCGGTGCAGTCGGTGTCGCAGCTCCCGGTCGTCGCGCTCATGACGTTCGACTCGGAGCGGCAGACGCTCGCCGGCGTCGCAGCGAGATCTGCAGCGGAGCGGCTGAGCAAGCTCGGAGTGGCCGCGATCGGAGCGAACCACGGCGCAGGGCCGGCGGCCGCGCTCGGCGCCATCGCCGACATGGCGGAGGCGGGCCTTCCGCTCGCTGCGCTGCCCAACGTCGGGCTCGCGAGCATGTCGGGGCACCGGATCGTCTTCCCGCATGCGACGCCCGCGTACTTCGGAGAGTTTGCGGCGCAGGCTCGCGCCCTCGGTGCCGGGATCATCGGCGGGTGCTGCGGTACGACACCGGCGCAAATCGCGGCGATCCGGTCTGCGGTCGACGAGAACGCGAAACCGACGGCGTCCTTCGTTCTGCGCGGCCGCGAGATCGAGGTCTCACCCGTCTCGGTGGAGGAGCCCACGCGACTGCAACAGCTCCTCGACCGCGGCGACTTCGTCGTGTCGGTGCAGCTCGATCCGCCACTCGGCGCAAACCCCGAGTCGCTGCTCGCGACCGCGCGCGCGGTCCGCGAATCGGGGAAGGCGCAGTTCGTCGACGTGAACGACAACCCGCGCGCGCGTGCACGTATGAGCGGCCTCATGGCGAGCGTCGCGATCGAGCGCCTCACCGGCATCGAGACGATCCCGCATCTCACGCCGCGCGACACGACCGTGAACGGGCTCGAGTCCGTGCTCCTCGGTGCGCACGCCGAGGGGGTCCGGAACATCCTCGCCGTGACGGGCGACCCGCCGGAGTCGGGCGACTACCCCGGCCGGGACGGCGTCTACGAGGTCGACTCGATCGGGCTCGTGGAGTTGATGACGCGGCTCAACCGCGGAGAGGACTTCCACGGCCGCGCGATCGACGCGCCGACGTCGTTCTATCCCGGCGTGGCGGTCAATCCCACTGCGGACGACCTCGACCTCGAGCTCGACCGCTTTCACCGGAAGGTCGAGGCGGGTGCGCGCTTCGCGATGACGCAGATCCTCTTCGACCTCGAGCCGCTGGAGTCGTTTCGGTCGCGGCTCGGCGGCGACTGGCCGATCCCGGTGCTCGTGGGCGTCTGGCCGATTCGGACGCTCGAGCTGCTCATTCGCATGCACAACGAGGGGCCGGGGATGGTCGTCCCGGAGCACGTGCAAGAGCGGTACCGCGCGGCGGGCGCGAACGCCCGCGAAGTCGGCGGTCAGCTCGGGCTCGAGCTGATCGAAGGCGCGCGGGAGCTCGCCTCAGGGGTGTACGTCGTCGCGCCGTTCCGTCAGCCGCTGAACGTCATCGACTTCCTGCCCGCGCTTCACGGCGCGGCGCAGTCACCGGTCGACACCGGCGCGTCTGAGCCTTGCCGACCTCGTCTTGCACGACCGCGGCAGGTATCCCGAAGCCGCTCTTGGAGCCGATGCGCGCCGCGAAGATCGTCGCCTGCACGCGTCCGAGCCGGTCGACCGCCGGCCCGCCCGAGTTTCCATGACGTAGCCGGCCGGCGACCGCTGTGATGAGCCGCCTGACCGGCCCCTCGCCGTACGCGTTCCGCGTGACGACCGGCTGCGTCCCACCGATACGGCCGGCGGTTGCGGTCAGCGGACCGTCCTCCGGGTAACCGAGGATCGCGACCGGCGCGCCTCGGCTCGGCTCGGCGAGTGGAAGCGGCGTGGCGCGCGCGCCGCGGACGCGCAGGACGGCGACATCGTTGTCAGGGTCGAAGCGGACGACCTCGGCGGAATAGCTGAGCCCATTCGGAAGCTGCACGGTCGGGTCGTCTTCGCCGGCGACGACGTGCGCGTTCGTGACCACGCGGTCGCGGGCCACGAACCAGCCGCTTCCCTCGATGCCGATGCCGCAGGCGACGCCCGTCACCTTCACGACCGACCGCGCGGCACGTCGGACCGCCGGCGTGCGCGGAAGCGCGGTCGTCGTCGGCGCTGCCGGCCCGAGGATCGACGGAAAGGGATCGATGCGTGCGAGGAGATTCAGGATCCGCTCGGGCGGCACGATCTCGTTCAGCCGGGTGACGACCTTCGAGCCCACGACTTCTCGTCGGAGGTCGGCCTGGCCCGGGAGAAGCAGCGCAACTGCGGCGCATACCCAGACCATCGCGAGGCCCGCAAGAGTGCCGAAGACGATCCCGCCCAGCGAGTCGAGGAGCCGGAGCGGCGTCAAGCGCAAGCCGCCGCGCACGAACGAGCCCGCGATCGCGGCCGCGGCCTGCAGGACGAATGCTCCTGCAAGGGCCCCGATGAGACCGGCGAGGGCCGTCCAGCGCGACGTCGACCCTCCGCTCAGCAGGTGCGCGGCGAGCCGGGAGCCGAGGTAGGCGCCGGCGACGAGCCCCGCGAGCGAGAGCGCGCTCAGGATGAGCCCGCGCCTCCAGCCGGCGACCGCGGAGACGGCGACGACGGCGAGGGCGATCCAGTCGACGGTCGCCACGCGCGCCAGTGTCGCAGCCCCGCTCGACGTACCGCGGGCTACAATGCCGCGTCACACGGGGGCGTAGTTCAGCTGGTTAGAACGCCGGCCTGTCACGCCGGAGGTCGCGGGTTCGAGTCCCGTCGCTCCCGTCTCTTCGTTTGCCCTGCAAAATGGGATGTTCCGTTGCCTCAACGGACTCGACCACGCTGTTTGGGCAGCAGACGGGCAGCACTCTGTCGGCGCACGCAGACTGAAAATCCCTGCAAACGCGAGACTGCGGGTGATGACGTCCCGCTCATAGCGAGGAGGCCCGTGACCGTGTCTCTACAGACAACATGACCTCCGGCGTGGTCCCGCGTTTAGCGGCGGTTCCCGCCCCTCGTCGCCCGGTACGGAGGGGGTGTCAACGCGGAACGACGCCCTTTACGAGAGTCCCTGGTTCAAGAGTGCAAGAACGCGATTCGCGTAGGCGCGAGCATGGCCCTCGAGCGTGCGCGTGCGCGCTCCGCGGCAACTGGCAGAGCTGGGCGTTCGTTCCGTGGGTGTATGCCCGGTCGAACTCGCGGCTCGAAGTCGACGGCGCTTCTCAATGGGGATCACGTTGAGCGTGACCCGTGGTCGCGAGGTCGGGCGTCGACGCAGTCGGGCGCGTCAATTACCTGCTTGCGAAGACGCTCAGGCACAACTCGGTGACTTTGACCGAGATCTGAGCGAACCGTCGCGGTGCCTAACCAACCGATCCTGGAGCCGTCCAACCGAGTAAGGATGGCCGTACGAATCGTGTTGAAGAGTGGCGTGCCGTACCTGGTCACGTCTAACGGACGCGCCAGTCGTCTCGCTGCGTAGCGTGCGTTCGGCGGAGGCGAGGCACGGGTACGCCACCGCGCCGCTGCGGGGGCACCCAAGAGCGCCTCACGCAACGCGCAGCGCACGTCGCTTCGCGGACTGCGCCACGATCGGTCGTATTGTGACGACATAGGGAGCGCCGATTCCGCAGGGGCTGCGGCTCCTTGCCGATCGGCTCTCCGGGTGCGTGGAGGAGCGGTCTGCGGCCAGCCGCTCAGCCTCGCGCTCCATCTATCGGCGCGATGCAAACGCTATGGCGGCTGCGGTGGCCGGTCCTCGCGCGCGCACGGACGTCCGCGCGAGGCGGAGCGGCCGGATGCCCTCCGCCGCGATGTCTGTGATCGGCTGGAGCCTGCTCACGAGGGTGATGATCATCAGACTCGTCGGACGTAGCGTTCGAGGCTGGCGCTGTTGCGCTTCGGGCACGGTGCGGGGACAACTCGGTGAACTGCAGCCGGGCCTCGGCTCAGGCGCGGGCGGCACGCTGCGCGTCGAGGCCGCCGCTGACCTGGTCGTAGATGTCGGCGATGCGGGCGGCGATCATCGGCCAGCCGTAGTTGGAGCGGCTGTGCCGGTGGGCGCGCTCGCCTCGCTGTCGTCGCTGCTGCGGGTCGGAGGCCGCGCGCAGCAGCGCCTCGGTCAGCGCGTGCTGGTCGTCGGCGGGGACGAGCCAGCCGGTGCCGGGGGCGACGATCTGGGCGGGCCCGTGCGCGTCGGCGGCGAGCACCGGCAGCCCGCAGGCCATCGCCTCGACCAGGACGAGCCCGAACGCCTCCGCGACCGAGGGGAGCACGAGCAGGTCGGCGGCGTTGAGCGCCTCCGGCAGCTGCTGGTGGGGACGCCAGCCGGCCAGGAACACCTGCTCGTCGCCGGCGGCGCGGGCGGCGGTGAGCGGGTGCTCGCCCTCCCATTCGCCCGGGCTGCCGCCGACCAGCACCAGCGGCAGCGGCCGCTCGAGCCGCGCGAGCGCCTGCGCGTGTGCCCGGATCAGCAGCGGCAGCCGCTTGACGGCGGTGTAGCGGCCGACGTAGAGCAGGATCGCCTCCGCCTCCCGCAACGGCCACAGGTCGGCGTCGCGTGTAGGCGACGCTGCCGGGGACGCCGCTCTCGTCCCAGCCGAGCGGCTGCTCGACCAGCCAGCGCCGCCAGTGGGCAAGCCGCCGCTCGCGCTCGAGCGGCCGGCGCTGGAAGAGGTCGAGCTCGACCCCGCTCGGCAGCTCGACGATCGCCCGGTGCGAGACTCCGAGCAGACTGCGCGACGTCGTCGCCTGCGGCGGGCGGGACGATCAGCCGCGCGCAGTCGCCCGCCCAGCCGCGCATCCGCTGCCGCCAGCGCTCCGCGAACCGCCAGCTCGGCCGGGGCGCCCGCCTCGAGCCTGCGCAGCATCGCCAGCTCGGTGCCGTGCAGCTGCCCCACCACCGGCAGCGCGGGGAAGGCGCGCCGTGCGGCCTCGTTTGCCGGGGTGAGGTGGTGGAGGTGCAGCAGCTCCGCCCGCGCCGCGCCGGCACGCTCGAGCGCGTCCACCCACACCTCGACCAGCCGCTCGTACTCGTCGTCGCCGACGCTCGCGAACACCCGATCGGGCGCGCCCGGCCGATCCTCGTACGAGGGCTGAAACGGCACGCCGTCCTCGCCCGGGTGAGTAGTCGACGGCAACCAGATCGAGACCGGCGAAGAAGCTCGGCGCATGCGTCTGCTCGCCCGGCCGGCCAAGCGAGCCGGCCGCCTGCGTCACCTCCCAGCCCGCCTGCGGCAACGCACGTCCAAGCGCGCGCGCCACCTGTGCCGAGCCGCCGCGCGGAAAGAAGAACAGACCCGAAACGACCCGGCGCCCGGACCCGCCTCCCGGTCGACGCCGCCGCGAGGCCGCTATTTCCCGATGCCGTCGCACGTCACTCACCGTCGCCAAAGTCTCGCGATCGTAATTCGCCACGCCGCCGGTACCACAGAAGCGCCGGAGACCGCGGCGAGCCGGCAGCGAGGCGCTTGTCTCAAATCTTGCGAACAGAGCGATCCCCTTCCCTCCGTCTGGAAACGGGCGGTTTCTTCGTCTCAAGGCTCACGCGCCTTCTTCCGCCGACGCCGCTTCGCGCCCCGCGTGCGTCAAGACGAGCGCGAACGCGAGAGGTGGCTCGCGGCTGCGAGCGTATCGAGGCGCTATCCGGTGGACGAACTACCGAGTTCGCGTGACCGTGATTCTGAATGCTGCTTTGACTGTGTTGGCACTCAAGTCAGTCGCCTCACAGTTCACGGTCGTACGACCGATTGGGAATCGGCTACCCGAGTGTGGAGTGCAGGTCACAGGCACCTGACTGTCGACATTGTCCTTCGCGGCCACGTTGTATGTAACGCGGACGCTCTTTGCACCTTTCGGCGCACGCACCGTCCTTGGCGTTGCACCGCTCAACGTCGGGGGACTCGTGTCGAAGTCGCGACCAGGCACGGTCAGCGTGCCTGTCCAGTTCTCGAATCCGGCAACTTTCCCGTCCTGTGTCAGATAGACGGTCGCCTGGACGTGGCCGCTCCCCGAGGCGCCAGCGTAAGCTCCCGTGCCACCGGTGATCGTGAACGTCTGCTTCACCGCCCCAACGCCACTTGGCTCGTCTGCAAAGCATCCGGGCACCTCTGCGACCGAGAACTCGAGCTGGCCCTTGTTCGCGACAACCCATCGCACCGCGTAGGGCAGGACATGAGCGTTGCCCTCACTGCACCATGGCGGACCAACCCCAAGCACGAAGGCGGAGGCGTGATTCACTGCGCCAAGTCCCTTCACGGCGCCGTGCACCGTGCGCAAAGGGCAGACCGAACCCAGCGAGCCCGGTGGGCACGGTGCGGAGGGGTCGGCCACCAATCCGAGCTGGACGCTGAAATCGAGCTGGAAGGCCATGGGCTGCGACCGGCCGGGAGCAGCGGCCACGATCGCCGCAAGTGTCGCCAGCGTTGCGGCCAAGACGACCCGGCGAACATAAAGTCGCATGATGACGGTCGCGATTCTCCTCTCTCGACGTGCCGGAGAGCGCTACTCTCTCGCGGCAGTCAACACAAAGTCAAGACCAAGAAGCTCAGATACCTCGTGCACTTCTCGAACGGCGGCAGCGGCATTCGCTACCGCGACGAGCGGCTCGACGCGGGCGACGAGCCACCAGACGGCGCGCAGCGTTACCTCGTGGAATGGGTCGAGAAGCCGCACAACCCGAGTGCGCTCGGAAACGCCGTGAGCTGCCTGTTCACGCCGGAGGTCGCCGGTTCGAGTCCCGTCGCTCCCGTTTCACGTCTCGCGGCTCAACTAGACCAGCGCGAGCAACGCCTTGCCGACCAGGAAGGAACCGATGCCGAGGAGGAGGAGCGCGCCGACCGCGCTCCAGTTCCGCACGAGCCAGCCGCGCAGCCGTGTACGGACAGGCCGTGACCGTTCCGGTGCAAGCTGCGCCAGCAGGATCGGTATGTAGATCGTGCTCGTGCCGACGAGGAGGAAGACGAGCATCCCTGCGACAGCCGCCGCGCTGCTCGGGTGCGTCCCGACGATGTGTGCGCCCACGGCGACCGCGATCGCGTAGGTCGGGAGAACCATTCCGAGGAGGAATGCCGGCCAGGGAGCCATCTGGTCGAGCCGCGCGATCCACGCCGGTTCTTTCACTCCTTCGGCGCGACGCGATCGCGCCATGAACCACGCGCCGAACGCCAGCAGGACGACTCCGGCCACGAGTGTGACAAAGGATGCGGCCATGCTCGCGCTCGACCGTGAGGTTCCGAGTTGCAGAGCGATGGTGGCCGCTCCGATGCCGAGCATCACGACGAACTCGCCGACGAAGAAGGCCAACGCCTTGCGGATGCCACGCTGAACCGAGAGCAAGACCACAACGGCGAGCACCGGCAACGGTTGCACGGCCATCGCTACCCCCAGTCCGAGCACGACTCCCCACATGGGCCATCACCAATCGTTCACGAGCAGTGCCTCGGACGTTCGCCCGCACAGCATGAAGACCCGTCCGGCCGTTCGGACGAAGGGTTGGGGGCCGGATGCCCTAGGTAGAGGCCGGGCGCAGGATCCGGTAGACGAGCACGGAGGTCGCGGCGCCGGCGACGAGGGCCGCGACGAGAGCACGCCGCCGCGGGACAGTCTCCCCGGCGAGCCGCTCCCCTACCGCTTCGGCCGCGGTCGCGGTCACGCCGAGCGCCTTGGCTCGCGTTGCGGTCGTTGCACGCGGTCGCCCATGTCAAGAAGAAACGGCTGAGTGCTGCCACCGGTTGCGGCCTCTCGAGCCCGACCTCAAAACCGAAGGCGCCTAGGCGGCGTACTTCCCCACGTCATCCGAGGGAGGGAGTAGGTCATGAAGCGAGTCGCCTCGATCGTGCTCGTGCTCGCGTTCGCCGGCACGATCCTCGCAGCCGCCGATGCGCAAACGTCCGCAGCAAAGAAGGGCTACTGCAAGCGGACGAGCTCGAAGGCGAGGCCGTACGTGCGAGCGCGCGGCCAGATCTCGAAGCTCAGGCCGGCGGACATCTTCCCCGTGCCGAGCGGCGGCTGTCCGAAGAGTCTCCTCACCGCGCTCGCGGGCGGTACTGCATTCAACGTGACGCTGACCGGCGAGGCCGAGTCGCCCGCAGGCGATCCGGTCGGCACCGGCCAGGCGACGTTCCATATCCGCAAGGGCCAGGGCCAGGTCTGCTACACGCTCGCGACGACGAACCTGCCGACCGCCGTCGCGGCGCACATCCACCGCGGGGGCTCGAGTGTCGCCGGGCCTGTCGTCGTGCCCCTGGGAACGCCGGGCGCCGACGGGAAGTCGAGCGGTTGCGCGGCGACGTCGCGGGCGACGGTCGCGGCGATCCTGAGAGCACCGGCGGGGTACTACGCGAACGTCCATACGCAGGAGTTCGCAGGCGGAGCGATCCGTGGGCAGCTGACGGGCAGCCCCAGTGACGTCGGTGTCAGCTTCGCGATCGATCTCAAGGGCTCGTCGGAGCCGAATGCGAAGGGAACCGCCGTCGTGCGGGTGCGGAAAGACGCAGGCCTCGTCTGCTACCGCCTGCACGCAGAGAGCATCACCCTGCCGGCAGTTGCTGCGCACATCCATCGCGGCGGGCCGACCACGAACGGACCGGTCGTCGTGCCCTTCCAGGCACCGGCTGCAAGCGGGAACTCCGACGGCTGCGCAACGGCACAGCCGGCGATCATCGACGAGATCCTCGCGAACCCGGCGAACTTCTACGTGAACGTGCACACGACGGAGCATCCCGCGGGCGCGATGCGCGCCCAGCTCGGGTAGCGCAGACGGAGGGAACGGGGCATCGCGCGTCAGCGCGCGATGCCCCGGCTGCGCAACCAGCCCGCCACCGTCGAGTAGAGACCCGGCGCGAACCCGGGCGAGCGCGGGAGGCTCGTGTAGAGGCCGTCGGGAAGAAGAAGCAACGCATGCGTCATTGGCAGCACGGTCCATGTGAAGTCGTGACCCGCTCTCAGCTTCTGAAGCGCGTCGACGCACAGCTCCGTCGGGACGTTCCGGTCGTCGTCGCCGAAGATCCAGAGGAACGGGATCGAGAGCTTCGCGAGCAGCGGCCGCGGGTCGAAGCCCCCTTGGCCGAGCGCGCGCGTCTGCGCGACCATCGCCGGCCGCGCACCGGCCGGCGGCGCCTGGCTCTTGCCCGCGATCGAGCCCCAGGCGTCCGTCTCGTCGACCGTGACCGTCGGCCCGACGAGCGGCACCGCCCAGCGTACGAGCGGCTCCCGCGACGCGGCGAGCGCGATGATCCAACCGGCCTGGCTGTCACCGAGGAGACCGATACGCGAGCGGTCGATCTTCGGCTGTGAGGCGAGGTATCGCACTTCTCGCTGCGCGTCCCGCGCCAGGACATCGAGCGTCCCCGCGCTCGCCCGCTCACCGGGATACGCGCCGGTCGACTGCCCGACGCCGCGCTTGTCGTCGGCGAGCACGGCGATGCCGAGCGACGCGCACCACGCCGTGAAGACCTGGAACTCCTCGCGGGTCGTCGCGCCGGACCCGTGCACCATCACGACGGCCGGGAACGGGCCGTCACCGGGCGGCAGGGTGAGCGTCGCTGCATTGACGCCCACCCTCACCTCCCGTTGGCGGAGGGCCACTCGATCGTAGGTCGTGCCCTTCCAGGCGATGCCCGAGGGGCGCTCCGCTATCGAGCCGTCGCCCGAGGTCTCACCGAGCAGGGCACCGACGGTGAGGCCCGGCCCGATCCCGTGCACCCGGCCCGAGTCGAGCTCGACGAGCCAGGCCGGATAGCCGCGAGCGCGGACGACGGCGAGGGCTTCGCCGGCGGTGCTGCGATAGAGCCCGAAGAGCGGGAGAACCCGCGAGGTCCCGCGGGCGAGGCGGAAGGTCCCGCGGACGGCGCCCGTACGCACCGTGCCGCTGACGAGGCGACCGTTGACGCGGCCGTCGAAGACGACGTTCGCAGGAAGCGTGAACCGGAGCCGAGACCGGGCGCCCCTCACCGGCACGACGACCCGCGCCGGATGCCCGTAGCCCATGGACACCCTCGCACTTCCGCCCTCGACGCGAACGAGCATCTCGACGGGCTCCGCGGATGACGGCAGGCGAAACGACCCGACCCAGATCCCGGTCGCCGCACGGGCGTTTCCGCAGGAAGCGGCGGCGGCGATGACGAGGGCGACCCAGAACCACCTCACCGGGGGCGGCCTCAACGGGGGCCCTCCCGGAGGGCTTCGCCTACCTCGTCGGCCCAGTCGAGGTCGAGCTCGGCGCGACGGATCGCGTGGACGAGCAGGTGCCGGTGGTGCCAGTCGTGGCCCCGATTCGTGTTCGTGGGCTCGATCTCGCGATAGAGCGCGAGACGCGCGTCCGTGTCCGCCCGAAACTGCGCCACGTGCTCGAGCAGGACGTCCGGCGTCGTGAGCTTGCCGACGAAGAGCTTGAGAAAGAAGGTCTCGCGCGCGCCGGGCTCGACCTGCTCGAGCCACCCGCGCAGGGCGTCCTCACCTTCAGGGGTGATCCGATAGAGCTGCTTCTTTCCGTGCACCCGCAACTCGCTGAGGCCTGCCTTCGCGAGCCGCGGCAACGTGGCGAAGAGGCCGCTGCGGGCCGGCGACCAGACGTGTCCGATCGCGCGCTCGACGAGCTTCGAGAGGTCGTATGCCGACCGCTCGCCCTCCGTCGCGAGGAGCGCGAGAACGGCTCCCTCTGTAGTCGTCAGGGTCTGTGCGCGAACGGCGGCGGGCGGCATGCCCGCACGCTATCAGTCCAAGTTGGACTAGTCCAGTTTGGACCTAGTGCAGCGGGACGCCCGGAAAGACCGAGACCTCGTCCAGCTCGCGGACGAGCGGCGAGTCGGCGTCGCCGCCGGCAAGGAGTGCAGCGCGGCGCGCCGATGCGACGAGCTGCGCGGTCATGTCCTCGAAGACGCCGCGGCCGACGAGCGCCCACGATGAGGCCCCGCACATCGGGCACCGTTCGGGCGCCTCGTGCCTTCTCGCCCCATAACCGCAGTCGACGCAGCGGTAATCGGAGAGAGAGGCGGCACTCACAACTATACGATCGCGTATTGCGCGCCCGGGCGCAAGCAATCTCACCTGATCTGAATAAACCGCCTAGGCAGTCGTGGCGTCCCGCACGACCGGCTCCGTCTCGTCGGCCTCGAGATGGCGGAGCGCGACGCCGCCCACGACGAGGAGCAACAGCTCGACGAGCGTGATCGCCACGCGATTCAGCACCGTTGCGCCGAGCGCGGCGCCTGCCGGAACGACCGCCAGCATCAGCCCGTACATCGACGCATCACGGGGGCCGAGCCCCGACGGCGCGAAGATCGAGACCACGGCGACGATCGCGCCCACGGCTGCGGTGCCGCCGAGATACACGATCGTCGAGATGGGCGGGTGGGCGCCGACGGACCGGAGCATCAGCCAGAGGGCGAGGCCGCCGACCACCCACGTGAACGAGTAGAAGACAAGGAGGAAAGCCGTCGTCGTCGCGCGGAGCGGTCGCAACGGCGGATGGCCGAATCTCCCGAGAATGCGTGAGGCGAGCGGGCAGAAGATGCGCGGGTGGAGAAGCACGGTGACGATCACCGCGAACAGCACGATCGGGAGGATCGGGGCCTTCACCTCCTCCGTCCACGCAAGCGAGACGACGAAGACGATGACGCCCGCAACCGCGGAGATGCCGGCCTCGAGGAGGATCGACACCGTCACGAGCGGGGCGTCCGTGATTCCCGCGCGGCGGGCAGCGACGACGCGGGCGGCAGGCGTCCAGATGCCGCCCGGAATGTACTTCGCGAGCATCGACACCATCTCCGCCCGGAGCGCGGCCGGGTACGAGATCCGCAGGTCCCAGTCGGCGAGGATCCGCATCCAGCCGAGGACGAAGAGCAGGTAGTAGGCGGAGAGCGTGAGACAGGCGAGGATGAAGTAGAACGGGTTGGCATTCCGGAGGTCATCGCCCGCGTCCACGAACGACCCGCGCATCGCGTAGCCGACGAACGCGAAGAAGATCGCGAGGACCGCCGCCTGAATCGCGATGAACCACCGCGGGTGGCTCTTGAGGAACTCGAAGACCCTGCGTGCGGCGTCCACCTCGCGAATCGTAGGGCGATAGGCTCACTCTGTGGAGGAGACGCTCCCGTACAGCTGGTACTCGGACCCGGAGATCCTTCGTCTCGAGCAGGAGCGCCTCTTCCGCCGCGCGTGGCAATACGCGGGGCACACGGGCGAGCTACCCGAGCCCGGCACGTACATGACGACGCGCGCCGGGGGCACGCCCGTGCTCGTGACGCGCGCCCGCGACGGCGAGCTGCGCGCGTTCCTGAACGTCTGCCGGCACCGCGGCTTCCCGGTCGCTGACGGCGCCGGCAGCCGCGAGACGATCCAGTGCCCGTACCACGCGTGGACCTACGGCGCTCGACGGATCGCTCCGCAGCGCACCTCGCTCCGAGGAGATCGCAGACTTCAAGCGGGATGAGCTCGGGCTCTGCCGGGTCGCAGTCGACACCTGGGGACCGTTTCTCTTCGTCAACCCGACGCGTGACCCGGAGCCGCTCGCTGCAGCCGCTCGGCTCGATGCCTGCACAGGTCGCAGAGCTCGGGCTCGACGTCGACTCGCTCGTCTTCCATACGCGGTGGGAGACCGAGCTCGACGCGAACTGGAAGGTCGTCTGCGAGAACTTCCTCGAGTGCTATCACTGCCAGGTCGCGCATCCGCAGCTCGCGTCGATGCTCGATACGTCGACCGAGGCGTACGCGCTCTCGACCGACGGCCGCCTGTCGAGCCAGCGCGGCCCGACGCGGGAAGGCGGTGGGACGCGGATGCACCTCGACGGCGAGCTGCCGCGGGGCCAGTTCCACTTCCTCTGGCCGAACCTCGGGCGTGAACATCTTCCCGGGCCGGCCGAACATCTCGATCGGGCCGATCGTCCCGCGTCGCGCCCGACCGCACCTACCGGTTCCTCGACTACTTCTTCGGCCCCGAGGTCGACCAGGCGTGGATCGACGAGCTGATGGCCTTCGACGACCAGGTGGGGATCGAGGACCGAGCTGCTCGTCGAGGGCGTCCAGCGCGGCATGGCCGCGCGGCGGCGTCGAGCACGGCTACCTCATGGGCCGCAGCGAGCAGCTGATCGGCCACTTCCAGGCATTGACCCGTACGGCGCTAGGCGAAATTCGCTGCACCGCGCTAGATTTTCCGTTCCCAGGGTCCACATTCACAGGAGGCATCATCGTGAAGGCTTTTCTCCCGGTCCTCGCGGTCGCGGCGCTCGTCGCCGTCCCGGCCGCGACGGCCCGTCAGTCGGCGCCCCCGACGCTCGAGTCCGGCAAGCTGATCGTCGCGTTCGGCGATCCGAACCCCGGCTTCGTCAACGGCACCGTCCGCGGCAGCAAGTTCATCAACCCGAGGGGCTATGAGGTCGATCTCGCGAAGGCGATCGCAACGAAGCTCGGCGTCACTCCGGTCTGGATGTACTCGCCGTGGACGGGCCTCTTCGCCCCCGGCACGAAGAAGTTCGACGTCTCGTTCCAGGAGGCGACGATCACCCAGCAGCGCAAGCGCACGGTCGACTTCACCACGTCGTACCTGAATGCGAACCAGGGCGTGCTGCTCTCCAAGCAGGCGCCGGTGCCGCACTGCTCGCCGACCTGAAGAAGCTCCAGACCTGCGCCCAGACCGAACACGACGGGCCTCGACTGGATCAACAACGCGCTGCAGCCGTCGAAGAAGCCGCTCGTCGTACCCGACCACGACAGCGCTGTACCAGTCGGCGCAGCTGAACCGCTGCCAGGCCGTCATCCTCGACGTGCCGCTCGTGTCTCTCGAGGCGAAGTCGAAGCCGGGTGCGTTCGGGCCGGTTGCGGGTCAGATCGTCACGCACGAGCAGTACGGCGCGGTGCTGCAGAAGGGATCGAAGCTCTCGTCGATCGTGAACGCGACGATGAAGGGCCTGATCAAGAACGGCACGGTCGCGAAGCTGCAGAAGAAGTGGTTCAACCTCGACTTCTCGAAGGTGCCGATCCTCAAGTAGCAAAGCGATGCACGCGTTCGCAGCAGACGATCCACGCGTTCTTCAATCCGCACAGCTACACGCTGGCGATGCCGGACGTGTGGGCCGGCTTCCAGTTGAACCTGCAGATGATGGTCATCGCGGAGTCGCTCGTCCTCGTTCTCGCACTTTTCATCGCACTGGTCCGCGGTCTGCCAGGACCCGCAGCAAAGCCGCTGCGGCTCCTGGCGATCGCGTATACGGACTTCTTCCGCGGCACGCCGATCATCGTCGTCGCGTTCATCATCGGCTTCGGGATCCCGGGCCTGCAGATTCAGCTGCTCTCGAGCCGTTCCGTCGTGACGTACGGCGTGATCACGCTCACGCTCGTGTACACGGCCTACGTCACGGAGGTCTACCGCGCCGGCATCGAGTCGGTTCATGCGAGCCAGCGGGCGGCTGCTCGGTCGCTCGGGCTGAACGTACATGCAGACGATGCGCTACGTCGTCGTCCCGCAGGCGGTGCGCCGCGTGATCCCGCCGCTCCTCAACGACTTCATCGGCCTGCAGAAGGACACGGCGATCGTCTAGCGTCATCGGCGTCGCCGAGGCCGCCTCGCTCGCGCAGCAGTTCTCGACACCGAACGGCGACTTTCCCTCCTACGTCGTCGCCGCCGTGTTCTTCATCCTGATCACGATCCCGCTCGCGCGATTCACCGATCACCTCGTCGCACGAGCGCGAGCGCCGCGAGCGCGCGCAGGCGTTTTGAGCACCAACGGCAGCGTCCGACCGTTCGTCGAGATCCGCGCCGTCTCGAAGTGGTTCGGCGACCTGCAGGTGCTGGACAAGATCGACCTCGACGTCCCCGAGCACCACGTCGTCTGCCTGATCGGAGCCTCGGGCTCCGGCAAGTCCACGCTGCTCCGCTGCCTCAACCTGCTCGAGCACGTCGAGGAGGGAGACATCATCGGTCGCCGGGACGTGCATCACGAAGGGCGGGGTCGACGTCAACGAGCTGCGCAGGAAAATCGGGATCGTCTTCCAGGCGTACAACCTGTTCCCGCACATGACTGTGCTGCAGAACGTGATGCTCGCGCCGCGCAAAGCACGCGGAATCTCGCGCGTCGAGTGCGAGCGCCGTGCGCGCGCGCTCCTCCAGCGGATCGGGCTCGAGGAGAAGGCGGACGAGTTCCCCGACCGGCTGAGCGGCGGCCAGCAGCAGCGCGTTGCGATCGTCCGCGCGCTCGCCATGGAGCCGAAGCTGATGCTGCTCGACGAGATCACGAGCGCGCTCGACCCGCAGCTCGTCTCCGACGTGCTGAGCCTCGTCCGCGAGCTCGCGGACAGCGGGATGACGATGATCCTCGCGACGCACGAGATGGGCTTCGCGCGCGAAGTCGCCGACAAGGTCTGCTTCCTCGACGCCGGCCGGATCCTCGAGGAGGGCCCGCCCGGAGCAGATCTTCACGCAACCCGCGCGAGCCGCGCACGCGTGAGTTCCTCGCGCGGGTGCTCGAGGCGGAGCAGCTGGCATGAGCGATCGGCTCCATCTGCCGCGCGTCCGCGGGAAAGGCGCCGCTCGCGATCGCGGCCTTCATCGCGATCCCGCTCTTCTTCTCGTCGCTCATGGCTCGACGCTCGCGCTCGAGAAGCCGCGGGTCGTGCAGTGGAAGGCGGCAAGCACAAGCTGATCACGGTCTGGCACAACCCCTCCGACGCCACCGAGGCGCGAGTCTGGCTGTGGGCGCTGGTGCCGCCGCTCGTCCTCGTCCTCATCGGCTGGATCGCGACGCGCATCCCGCGCGGCTGGTACATCGTCTGCCTGGCCGGGATCATCGAGGCCGTGGCGATCATCGCAGAAGCTCGGCACCTGGACGCGGCACCACACGCAGCGCTTCAAGCTCGGGGTCGACCTGATCCCCGCGTCCGACCCGACCTCGAACCAGTACGACCCCGGCGAGTGGGAAAAGCTCGCCGCGGGAGACGGCCGTCAGCCTTCCACACTGGACGATCGGCCTCTCGCTCGCCGCCGCCGGGGTGATGGCTGCCCTCTACGTCCGGCGGCGGTTCTTCGCCCGGAAGCCGTACGTCGCGCCTGCCCCGGACGAGACCATTTCAATCCACGCGCCCGACTCGACGCAGCCGACGGTCGGCGACCCGGCGTCGTAGACCGTCACCATTTGGTAAGAAGCACTCTCCACCGACGCGGGAGGGCTTGGATGGCCGGGGTGACGTTCGACGGTGTCACGAAGACGTATCCCGACGGGACGACCGCCGTCAACGCAATGAGCCTCGAGATCGACGACGGCGAGTTCATGGTCCTCGTCGGTCCATCGGGCTGCGGCAAGACGACGGCGCTCCGGATGGTCGCCGGCCTCGAGGAGATCTCGAGGGGTCGCCTGCTGATCGGCGACAGGGTCGTGAACCACGTCCCGTCGCGTGACCGCGATATCGCGATGGTCTTCCAGAGCTATGCGCTCTACCCCCACCTGAGCGTGTACGACAACATCGCCTTCGGACTGAAGATCAAGAAGGTGCCGAAGGACGAGATCGAGCGGCGCGTGCAGCGCGCCGCCGACGTCCTCGGGCTCGAGCCGTACCTGAAGCGGAAGCCCCGCGCGCTTTCCGGTGGGCAGAGGCAGCGTGTCGCGATGGGCCGCGCGATCGTGCGGGAGCCCGCAGCGTTCCTGATGGACGAGCCGCTCTCGAACCTGGACGCGAAGCTTCGCGTGCAGACGCGCGCCGAGATCGCGAAGCTGCAGCACGACCTCGGCGTCACGACGATCTACGTCACGCACGACCAGATCGAGGCAATGACGATGGGGAACCGCGTCGCCGTCATGCGCAAGGGCGAGCTGCAGCAGGTCGACGAGCCGCAGACGCTCTACGACCGTCCGGTCAACATCTTCGTCGGCGGCTTCATCGGCTCGCCGTCCATGAACATGCTCGAGGCGACGCTCGAGCAGACGAACGGCTCGCTCACCGCCGTCGCCGGCACGCAGCGGGTGCATCTCGACGAAGAGACACTGAGCGTGCGGCCCGCACTCACCGACTACGTCGGCAAACGGGTCGTCCTCGGCATCCGGCCCGAGGACATCGAGGACGCGGCGCTCCTGCCGGACTCACCGACCGACCGGCGACTGACGGGCCATGTCGAGCTGCGCGAGGCGCTCGGCTCGGAGATCATGGTGCACTTCCGCGTCGACGCGAGCGCGGCGGAGACCGAGGACACGCGCGAGCTGCAGGAAGACGTTCACGGCACGGCCGAGGCAGCCGAGACCGCACCGCAGTCGGGCGAGCATGGGGCGATCATCGTCGGCCGCTTCGGCGCACGGTCCCACGTGCGCGAGGACCAGGACGTGGAGGCTGCCGTCGACACGCGCGCATTGCACTTCTTCGACCCGGACTCAGGGCTGGGCATCTATGAGGGTAAGACGAAAGGAGCCGCATGACGAAAACGAGGTTTGCACTGGCGGTGCTCGCCGTTCCGCTCGCCGTCCTCGCCGCGGGATGCGGCGGGAGCAGCAAGAGCAGCTCGTCGGGATCGAGCGACGTGAAGGGCAACGTGAGCATCACGGGCGTATGGACCGGCGACGAGCAGAAGTCGTTCCAGTCCGTGCTCGCCGTGTGCAAGAAGACGTACCCGAACGTCACCGTGAAGTACAACTCGAGCGGCGATAACACGCCGACCGTCCTCTCGACGGCGGTCCAGGGCGGCAACCCGCCGGATCTCGCCGCGGTGTCGCAGCCCGGCCTGATGAAGGACTTCCAGAAGAAGGGCGCGCTGAAACCGCTCGACTTCGCAAAGAGCGATATCAACGACAACTATCCGACCGACTTCGTCAAGTTGACGACGATCAACGGGAAGATCTACGGCCTCATCTTCAAGGGCGCCAACAAGTCGACCGTTTGGTACAACGTCAAGTCCCTGAACGACGCCGGCGTCGACCCACCGAAGACGTGGGACGACCTGATCAAGGACGCCGGCACGGTCAAGGCGTCGGGCACGACGCCGTTCTCGGTCGGCGGTGCGGACGGCTGGACGCTCACCGACCTGTTCGAGAACATCTATCTGCGGCAGGCCGGCGGCGACATGTACGACAAGCTGTCGAACCACACGATCAAGTGGACCGACCCGTCGGTGAAGAAGGCGCTAACGACGATGGGCCAGATACCTGCAGAGCGGTGACATCGCCGGCGGCACGTCCGGCGCGCTGCAGACGGACTTCCCGACCTCGGTCTCGAACGTCTTCTCCGACAGCCCGAAGGCAGCGATGGTCGCCGAGGGCGACTTCGTGCCCGGCGTCGTCGCGAGCTCGAACCCATTGAAGCCGGTCGACGGCTACAACGTCTTCGCGTTCCCGTCGGTCGACGGCTCCTCGGAGTCCGTCGTCGGCGGCGGCGACACGGTCATGATGTTCAACGACACTCCCGCGTCCGAGGCGATCATCAAGTGCCTTGCGACGCCGGAGGCGTCCGAGGCGTGGGCGAAGCGCGGCGGCTTCTCGTCGCCGAACAAGAACCTCGACACGAGCGTCTATCCGGACGAGATCACGAAGACGACGGCGTCGGCGCTCGCGACGACGAAGGTGTTCCGCTTCGACATGTCAGACCTGCAGCCGGCGGCATTCGGCGGCACGGTGGGCCAGGGCGAGTTCAAGATCTTCCAGGACTTCCTGAAGAACCCGTCCAATGTCGACGCAGTTGCACAGGCACTGGAGACGTCGGCCGCAAAGGCGTACGCCTCGCAGTGAGCGGCGGGGCCGGCGGCGGCAGCATCACGGCGGAGCCTGCAGTCTGCGCAGGCTCCGCTTCCCGACGCCGGCCAGCGTCGTTCCTCGACGACCCTCACCGCACTCGCGTTCCTTCTCCCCGCCATCCTCTTCCTCGGGGTATGGCTCCTCTACCCGACGATCTACACGATCGTCCGCTCGCTCTTCGGGCGAAGCGGCTTCGGCGATTTCGTCGGCCTCGACAACTACAAGCAGCTGTGGACGAACACCCTCGTTCGCGACTCGATCGTCCGAACGTTCGTGTGGCTTGCGATCGTGCCGCTCGTCATCACGATCTTCGGCCTGTTGTTCGCAGTGCTCACCGAGCGGATCCGCTGGTCTGTCGCGTTCAAGACGATTCTCTTCATGCCGATGGCGATCTCGCTCTTCGCGACCGGCGTCATCTGGCACGTCATGTACCTCAAGGATCCGAACCAGGGAGCCGTGAACGCTGCAATCGGCGGCGTGCGAACGCTCTTCGTCTCGTCGGGGCCGATCCAGGACGCGCAGCCCTCAGCAGCGAAGGTGACCGGCTCGAAGTCGAGAGGCTTCACGCTCACGACGCCTCTGAAGGGGGGACAGTCGGCGCTCATCGGGCTCACCGGCATCCCGCCGGACGATCTGCCGGCGAACGCAAAGCAGGCAAAGGTGCCGCGGGCGACCAACTCGGAGATCACGGGCGTCGTGTGGCGCGACTTCAGCCCCGGTGGCGGGAAGCCGGGGAAGGTCGAGCCCCTCGAGCTCGGTATTCCCGGGGCAAAGGTGGAGCTGAAAGGATCGGACGGCAAGACGGAATCGGCAACGACAGGCGACGACGGCTCGTTCACGTTCGAGGGCGTCGGCTCCGGAAGGTACATCGCCTCAGTCTCCGCATCGACATTCTCGTCGGCATTCGGAGGCGTGTCGTGGCTCGGTTCGAACGTTGATCACGCCGGCGATCATGGTTGCCTACATCTGGGTGTGGGCCGGGTTCGCCATGGTGGTGATCGGAGCCGGGCTCGCGGCGATGCCCCGCGACGTCCTCGAGGCGGCACGCACCGACGGGGCGACGGAGTGGCAGGTGTTCCGCCGCGTCACCGTGCCCCTGCTCGCACCGGTGCTGAGCGTCGTCTTCATCACGATGCTCATCAACGTCCTCAAGGTGTTCGACATCATCGTGTCGATCGCCCCTGGATCCACGCAGTCGGACGCGTCAGTCATCGCCGTGCAGATGTGGCGGCAGTCGTTCGGCGGCGTCAACGACTTCGGCTTCGGTAGCGCGATCGCCGTCTTCCTCTTCATCCTCGTCATTCCGATGCTCATGCTCAACGTCCGACGATTCAGACGGGAGGGTTGATGTCCGCGGTCGCGGTCGACGAGCAGCCACGGTCGGAGTCCTTCGCCGCGCGAGTCAGCCGCGCCTTTACGCACGGCCCGCTCAACATCCTCCTGCTCGCGATCGCCGTCGCGTGGCTCATCCCGACCCTCGGTCTCCTTTTCACGTCGCTCCTCTCGCCGGGTGACTTCATCACCCACGGCTGGTGGCAGGTGTTCTCGAAGCCGAGCCTCGCGACATTCCAGAACTACAGCGAGCTCTGGAACAACACGGATATCCCGAGCTCGCTGCTGACGACGGCAGAGATCGCGATCGGGGGCACCGTGCTCCCGATCCTCATCGCGGCCGCCGCCGCATACGCATTTGCCTGGATCGACTTCCCCGGGCGCGACTGGATCTTCGTCGTGCGTGATCGCGCTGCTCGTCGTGCCACTGCAGATGGCGCTGATCCCGATCTTCTCGCTCTACAACAAGCTCGGGATCTTCGACACGGTGTTCTCGCTGATCCTCTTCCACACGGCGTTCGCGCTCCCGTTCGCGATCTTCCTGCTCCGGAACTTCTTCATCGGGATACCGAAGGACATCCTCGAGTCCGCGCGCATCGACGGCGCGTCGGAGTTCCGCATCTTCACGCGGCTCATCCTGCCGCTCGGGCTGCCGGCGATCGCGTCACTTGCGATCTTCCAATTCCTGTGGACGTGGAACGACCTCCTCGTCGCGCTGACGCTCGCCCGTAACACGCAGCCGGTGACGGTGGCGATCTTCTCGCAGCTGCGGCAGTTCGGGTCGAACATCGACCTGATCGCCCCCGCGGCGTTCCTGTCGATGATCGTCCCGCTTGCGGTCTTCTTCGCCTTCCAGAAGTACTTCGCCGAAGGGCTGCTGGCGGGTTCCGTGAAGTGATCCGCGTCGCGATCGTCGGCGGCGGCCTGGCGGGATTCACCGCGTACCAGACGCTGCGCCGCGCGTTCGCGCCGGACGAGATGGCGGTCTTCGATCCCGAGGGCGACCCCGCCGCCGCATGGTCGCGCCGCGCGGCGCGCGATCCGGCAGACCCACATGCGCTCCGAGAGCGACGGGCACTGCCTGCCGACGTCGTTTCCCGGGCTCGCCGTGCGCGAATCGCTGCGCCGCCGTTCGCCGATGCCGGTTCTGCGATCGCTCGCCGACACGTACAACCCGACGGTCGGCGAGTTCCTCGCGCACGTCGAGGAGCTTCGGCTGAGAAGCGGTTGGGACGCAAGCCTCCATCGAGCTCGCGTCGAGCGAATCGATGTCGACAGCGAGTTCTTCGTCGTCGGCGGCGTCGAGGTGCCGCATGTGCTCGTCGCGACCGGCCATCCGGGACTGAACGTGCCGGACGAGCTCCGCGGCGACCCACGCGTCGTGCACTCCTATGAGCCGCACGACTACGCCCCGACGGTGACGGTCGTCGGTGCAGGCCTCGCGGCGGCGACGGAATGGGCAAACGCGCTTGCGGCGGGGTCTTCGGTCGTATCGGTACGTCGGCGGGAGCCGTCGCGCCTGCCGCTGAACGTTCCGCGGGAATGGTTCTCGCGGCGGGCGCTATCCGGGTTCCACCGGTCATCGGCGGAGGAGCGCGCGGTCACCCTGAAGCAGCTGCTTGCGCCGTCGATCCCGCGGGGGCCACGGTGGGACGATGCCCTCGCCCGTGTGCGCGTCGAGGCGCGCGTCAACGGGAGCGAGCAGGTGATCGCGGCGACGGGGTTCCGCCGCGGCTTCCAGCACGACCCCCTGCTCCGCGCGCTCGTGGACGAGCACGGCGTCGAGACCTATCAGGACTGGGTCGTCCTCGACCCCGACTCGACCGTGCCGTCGCTCACCGACGGGCGGCGGACGCTCGCGCTCGCGGGCGCGGCCGCGCAATGGGCGTTTCCCGCGGCCGACACGCTCGTCGGCGCCAAGGTGGCAGCCAGAGGTCTGCTCGCTCGATGTCGTACACGCTGAGAGGACGCGTCGAGTCGCGGCTCGCCGCGCTGCTGCTGCCGCTCGCGGCGTGCTGTCTGCTGAGCGCCTCATGGCAGCGCTGGTGGCCGCTCGAGCTTTGCGCCTTGATGGCCGGCGTCGGCGTGGCGCTCGACCTGCAGGTCTACCACCACGTCTTGCGCTACCAGGCGGGCTGGCTCGCAGTCCCTCTCGGGCTTGTCGAGCTCGGCGCGATGCTGCTGCTCGTGCGCGCGCTCGGCCTGGAGGCGCCGCTCTTCCCGGCGCTCGTGCTGTTCGCGGCGGCGTGGACGGTTACGCAGGTGCTCGGGCACATCGGCTTCCCGGTCATGCGGCTGTCGTACGCGACCGACGGCGGCGAGCTCGGGCGGCTCGGGATCGTCTCGGGCGCGGCCGTCGTCGCGACGCTCGCGACGGCAGCCGGTTACTGGTGGTGGCGTCTGCCCCCGGTGGTGCACCTGTCGTCGGGCGTGCACCAGGGGCCGCTCGTCATCGATCGACGCGAGCGGCTCGTCGGCGAGCGCGGCGCCGTCGTCCGCGGCGGGATCATCGTGCGGGCGCACGGCGTGACGGTGAAGAACGTCACCGTCGTAGGCGGCGAGAACGGGATCGAGGTCGACGGCGTCGACGACGTCACCCTCGACGGCGTGACCGTTTCCGGGTTCGAGCTCGACGGCATCCACGTCCGGCGGGCGGCCGTGACGATCAAGAACTGCTCGATCGACGCGCTCGGGAACCGCTACGCGCAGGGGATCGACATTTCGTACGCGTTCGACAAGAGCTCGAGCCACGTCATGGGCTGTGCGGTCGTCGGCGGCCAGGAGGGGATTGCGACACACTACGTCAACGTCGACCTGATGAACAACATTGTCAGCCGGACGACGCTGCGCGGGATCGCGATGACGGAGATGTCGATGGGGATGATCGAGGGGAACGAGGTGCACGACGCGAAGGGCATCGGGATTCTCTGCAACGACCACTCGATGTGCATGATCGAGAAGAACACCGTCGTCGGGACGCGACGCGTCCCCGGGAGCGACTGGACGGGCGGCTACGGCGTGCTCGTCTCCTACGGGTCGGAGGCCGACCTCCGCGACAACGCCCTCGCCGCGAACCCGCGGGCTGCGGGCGCGATCGTCGACTCGACGATCCGCACACGGTAACCCTTCCGGGAATTCTCAACTGCACCCCGATCTTGAGTCTCTTGCCGGGTCAATTCGGGACGAGACAGATCCGTGTGCGGCTGCGGACCATCCCTTTGTTGGTCGTCATCGTCGCGTGCGTCGCGGCGCTCGGCGCCTGGACCGACAAGCCGAAGGTCGGAATGCAGACGTCGCAGGTCGTCGAGGCGTACACGCTCTCGGTCGGCGACCGCATCGCGGCCCACGAACCGTGTACTCGATCCCGCGCTGAGCCACAGCGGCGGCGTGTCCCAAAGGGCCACGTCCGGTGCCAGGCCCCGTTACGCGCGCGTCACGACTTCGTCACGAAACCCACGAAACGCCTGCAAAAGGCGTTGCACTCTCGTACGGAACGCAAGGCTGGTGCCTGGCACCGGCCGTGGCTCCGCCGGACACCCAACCGGCTACTGCTATCGTTAACTGAGTTAACGATCTAGCCGACACCCGGATCGACACGCTGGCGGTGGCCGACCGCCTTCGGCCCGTGCTGCTCCGCGTCGGGCGCGAGCTCCGGCGGGAGGCGCGCGAGGTCGGGGTCTCGCCCGAGCAGGTGTCGCTCCTCGTCGCCATCAAGTACTCACCGGGGATCGGGGTGCGCGAGCTCGCGACGAAGGAGAAAATCTCCGCGCCCGCGCTCTCCAATCACGTCGACCGGCTCGAGCGCGACGGGCTCGTCGACGCGGACGCCGAGCGTTGCCGACAAGAGACGGGTGGGCCTCAGCCTGACCGACGAAGGACAGCGTCTCCTCCGGCGCGTCCGCTCTCGGCGGACCGCCTGGCTCGTGTCTCGCCTCGGCAAGCTGACGCCTGCCGAGCTCGCGAGCATCGAGGCGGCGATCGAGCCACTCTCTCAGCTCCTCGCGGTGGGGGACCGACCGTGAAGCGCACGTTCTCGAGCCTCCGCATCCGCAACTACCGGCTCTTCTTCGGCGGACAGGCCGTGTCGCAGACCGGATCGTGGATGCAGCGGATCGCTCTCAGCTGGTACGTCCTCCAGCTGACGCACGGCGACTCGTTCGCGGTCGGGATCATGGCGCTCGCGCAGTTCCTCCCGTTCACGCTCTTCGGCCTTTTCGCCGGCGTCATCACCGACCGCCTCGATGCACGACGGCTCGTCATCTCGACTCAGGCGGCACAGCTCGTCACCGCGGTCGCACTGACCGCGATCGCACTGAGCGGGGTCGCGCAGCCCTGGATGCTCTACACGATCGCTTTCCTGAACGGCCTGATCCTCGTGCTCGACGTTCCGTCGCGCCAGCAGCTCACATATCGCATGGTGGGCCGCGAGACGCTGCCGAACGCGATCGCTCTCAACTCGAGCCTCTTCAATGCGTCGCGCATCTTCGGCCCCTCGCTCGCCGGCATCATCCTCGGCTTCGCCGGCGTCGGCGTCTGCTTCATCGTGAACGCCGTCTCCTTTTTCGCCGTGCTGATCGGCGTGCTCGCGATGCGGACGAGCGAGTTCTTCCCTGTCGAGGAGTTCGAACGGCCCGAGATCCTCAAGGGCACGCGCGAAGGACTCGCCTTCGTGCGCCGTCAGCCGCGCATGCTGATCGTGCTCGGCCTCACCGTGATCCTCAGCACCTTCTGCTTCAACTTCAACGTCACGCTTCCGGTCCTCGCCTACAACACGCTGCACACGCACGCGGCCGTGTACGGGATCCTCTCCGCAGCATTCGGAGCAGGCGCGCTCGCGGGTGCCCTCGCGGCTGCGTCGCTCAGCAAGGCGTCTGCGCGGACGATGATCATCGGTGCGCTCATCTTCGCCGGTGGCGAGCTGCTGCTCGCGCCAGTGAAGAACGCGATTGTCGTCGGCATCCTGCTCTTCGTCATCGGCGCGGGCTTCACCGTCTGGTCTGCGAACTCGAACGCGTCGATGCAGCTGGCCGCGCCCGACCGGCTCCGTGGCCGCATCATCGGCATCTACTTCTACGCCTTCAACGGAACCGGACCGCTCGGCGGCCTCCTCGTCGGCTGGCTCTGCGCGACCGGAGGCACGGAGCTCGCGTTCTTCGTCGCCGGGATCCTCGGCCTCGCCGGAACCGCGGTTGCGGCGCAGCGATTCCGCGACATGGGCTCACAGAAGCACAGGCCCGCGCAACCGGTAGGCGGCCAGGGACGCTCGCAGCTCGCGTCCGTCACGCACACGCAGTCGAACTGACGGCTACTCGCCGACCGTGACCGTGACCTGCGTGAAGGCAGGCTGCGAGTCGCCGGCGGCCGGGCTCTGCGAGAGCACTGCACCGCGGCTGCCGGCGGACGCCTTCTTGTACTCCGTCCTGACGGTGAACTTCGCCTCGAGGAGCGCGGCGCGTGCGGCCGCAGCCTTCTGCCCGACGACGTTCGGCACCTCCTGCGCCGGCCGGTCCGACCCGGTCGCGATCGAGAGACGGACGACGCTCCCGATCGGGGCCTTCGAGTTACCGGCGGGATTCTCGCCCACGACCGTGCCGGGCGCGCCCGACTGGCCGACGGGATCCGTCTGCGCAACGAAGCCGGCCGCTTCGACCTGGCCCGCCGCATCGCTTGCCTGCTGACCGGTGACGTCGGGGACCGATGCGGTCGGCGGCGCGGTTGTCGTCGTCTCCTTCGTCGTCGTCGGTTGCTGCGCCGTCGTCGTCGGTTGCTGTGCCGTCGTCGTCGGCGCCGCGCTGGTCGTCGTCGCTGCGGATGTCGTCGTCGTGTCTGTGAGGGGATGGCCATTCGAGACGTGGATGACGACCGTCTGGCCTCGGTCGAGCCGCGAGCCGCCGCCCGGCTTCTGGGAGAAGACGATTCCCGCCGACTTCGCGGACGGCGCGACGACCACCTCCACCGCGAAGCCCTCGCGGGTGAGCTCCTCGACGGCCTGCTGCTGCTGCATGCCGACGACTGCGGGAACGACCTTCCCCTTGCTCGTGTCGCGGAAGACGAAGAGCCAGAGCAGGAGCCCGGCGATCGCCAGAATTCCGAGCGCAGCGAGCCAAGGCCAGACCCCCCTCCCGGGAGGGACGGGCGGTGGCGGCCCGGGCGGCGGACCGCCCGCGGGCGGTGGTGCCCCTACCGGCGGCGGTGTCAGCGGCGGATGCGCCTGCGTGTCGTCGAGCGGCTGGTGGGGCTCGGTGATGTCGTTCTCGTCGGCGATCCCGGGAGCATGCCTCAAACGGAACCCGCAAGATTCCCGGAGACCCGGCATCTCTACCTGACGGGGTCGCAGACGGTGGGCCGCAGCCCGTCTCGGCCCCTTTTTATTCTCCGTCCATGTTCGCCCACGAGACGAAACCCACGGAGGTGGCGGCGGGGGTCGTCCGCCTCGGCACCGACCTCGTCAACTGGTACCTCGTCGAGGACGAGGGCTTGGCCTTCGCCGAGGATGTCCGCAAGGAGCTCGGCATCCCGGTGTACGTCCACCGCGCTGACGAGCAGCTGACGACCACGAGGAAAGCGTTCGGTAAGAACGAAGCGTCGATGGTCCCGTACTTCCGCTACCCCATGCCTGGAAGCTCATCGCTCATCTCGCGACGTCGGGACGACCCAAGCCGGTCGAGGAAGTGGTGACCTTCGGCGACGGCGACGAGCTCGACGTCCCCGGAAGGCTCCGCGTCATCCATACGAGCGGCCACGTCGCGCTGTCGATCGACTCGCGGAAGGTGCTGCTGGCCGGCGATCTGCTCTGCACGTTGAACCCTCTCACCGGTCGCCGCGGCCCGCAGCTCATGCCGCGCGCGTTCAACCTGTCGAGCTGGACGATCCTCGATTCGTTGTCGAAGCTCGAGCAGCTCGAGGCCGACGTCATGGTCTTCGGGCACGGCGACCCGTGGCATGGTGGCACCGGCGACGCCGTCCGGCTCGCGCGCGCAAAAGGCCCGACCTAGACGAGCTCCACGTCGGCGCCGTAGGTCCGCGCGACACGGGCCGCATCGTCTGCAAGCGCAGAGCGCTCCGCACGGGTCAACCTGCGAAACGGCTCGACGGCGACCTCCATGCGCCTGCCGCGCTGCGTGCGCCGCCACGTTCCGGCGACGCGACCGTCGACGAGGAGTGCAGGGCTCGGGCCGGCACCGCGGAGGAAGATGCGCTCTCTGTGGAACGGAATCAGGTGATCCCGCGGGTGGCAAGCGATCACGTACACGTCGTAGTGCCACAGCAGCCGAACGCCGCGCGGCTCGTCGTCAGGGAAGATCGTCCCTGGAACGACGTACGACGAACGACCTTCGACCTCGATCTCCTCGAAGTCCGCGAGCGCGTCCTCGGGAAGCTTTAGCGCGAGCCAGTGCTCGATCTCCTCCCGCCGGGCAGGACCGTAGGTCTCGAGGTAGCGCGAGACGACGGTCCGTACTGCATCGGCCGGGCGGCGCTCGCGCCAGCCGGGGATCCACCGGTCGCAGCGGACGAAGGTCACGTTTCGCCCGCGCGGCGGCCCGTGACAGAGGAGGTCGTTCGCCGGCGAGGCGTAGTGCCCCCACGAGTCGGTTGCCAGATGCGCCCCGAGCGGGCCGCCGATCCCTCGGCCGATCTCCTCGCGGGTCCGGGGCTTGCCGTCGTCGAGGAGCTCGAGGATCGCGGCGCGAAGCCACTCGGCCTCGGCGAGGGTCAGACGCTGCCACCTCAGCCACGACTCCTCGCGCCAACGCGCACGCGCAGCCCGCAGAGCCTTGAAGGTCGAGACCTCGGAGGCGGGATGGAGATGCAATGTCCCGCGCAGCGTGTTCGCCTTCACGAGGTCGCGGCTCTCCCAGAGCAGCTCGCGAACGAGCTCCCGTCGCAATCCTTCGACACGGGCGGAGAGGGCGAGCTCAGCACCCGTCGCGAGTTGCGCGTGGAGGCCGAGCACCCGCGAGGCGACCTCGAGCACATCGCCGAGCGCCGCCGGCCGGTCGAGGAAGCCGGCACGGAGCCGCCGGGCATACACCTCCTGCCACGTCGCCGAGCGCATCACGCGAAGATACGGCCATCGCCTCCCTTCCGGACTACCCCTTCACCTCCCACTGGCTCGAGCTCGACGGCGTGCGCATGCACTACGTCGACGAGGGCCACGGCGCACCCGTACTGCTCCTCCACGGGGAGCCCACCTCGTCGTTCCTCTGGCGGAAGATCATCCCGCAGCTCCCGGGACGGATCGTCGCACCGGACCTGATCGGCTTCGGGCGCTCGGACAAGCCGGAGGAGGTCGGTTGGTACTCCTACGATCGTCACGTCGCATCCGTCGCGGCGCTCGTCGACGAGCTCGACCTGAGCGGGTTGACGCTCGTCGTCCACGATTGGGGCGGGCCGATCGGCCTGCGCGTCGCCGTCGAGCATCCCGAGCGCGTCGAGCGGCTCGTCATCCTCAACACCGGCGTCGGCGGCGGCTCGGCTCCGAGCGAGACATGGTTGCGCTTCCGCGCCGCCGTGCGCGAGCTCGGAGGCGCGCTCGACATCGGCCGGCTCGTCGAGGCCGGCACGTCGCAGGGACTCTCGGACGAGGTTCGCGAGGCCTACGACGCGCCGTTTTCGACCGCCGCGTCGAAGGCCGGCGCGCTCGCGTTCCCGGAGCTCGTTCCGACCGATCCCGATCATCCGAACACTGCACCGATGAACCGCGTCCGCGATGCCCTCCGCGAATGGCGCAAACCCGCGCTCGTCGTGTGGGGCGCCGACGACCGCGTGCTCCCGATCGGGATCGCGCACGCGATGGTGCAGCTCATCCCCGGGGCGCGTGGGCCCGTACTCATCGATGGGGCATCGCACTTCCTCCAGGAGGACAAGCCCGACGAGGTCGCGGCTGCGATCCGAGAGCTGCTCGAAGCCTGACGCGACCGAGAACGTCTCGCCGATGCAGGGCTGACGTTCTCTGACGTGAAAGAACCGGAGTGGACCTTCGCAGGTACCGCGTCGACGCGATCTTCCTCACCGTCGGCTTGATATTGACGGCCGCCTACTTTGCAGTTGGGGACGGCGGCGTCCAGTCGGCTCTCTACGACGCGGTGGGTTTCGCCTCCGCCGCGGCGATCCTCACGGGCGTCCGTCTCTACCGCCCCGCCGCGCCGGTCGCGTGGATCCTGTTCGCCTGCGGAATCGCCTGCTTTGCCGCCGCCGACATCCTGTCGACGATCCTCGACGATCCACCGATCCCGTCCGCGGCCGACTGGGTGTATCTCGCCGGGTATCCACTGCTCGCAGCAGGTCTCGTCATGCTGCTCGTCCGCGCGGGGGGTCACCATCGACGCGCGGCGATCGGTGAGGCGCTCGTCTTCACGCTCGCCTTCTCGCTCGTGCAGTGGACATACATCGTGGACACGATCGTCGACGGCGGAGGGTCGTCGACCAGGCGCGCTGTCGAAGCGGCGTATCCGGGGATGGACATCATCCTGCTGGCCGCGCTCGCCGGTTTCTTCACGACAGCGGCATGGCGCACGCCTGCGTTTCTTCTCCTTGTGGCGGGAGTCGTGCCGCTCCTCGCGTCCGACGAGATCTACGGGCTCTCGTCGAGCTCCTACACGACGGGCAGCTACGTCAACGCCGGCTGGCTTCTTTCGTATGTGTTGTGGGGCGCCGCCGCACTCCATCCCTCGATGCGCGAGCTCTCCGAGCCCCGGCCGAGCGTCGAAGAGCTTCGGCTGAGCCGTATCCGCATTGCGGTTCTCACCGGCGCGCTCGTCGCCGGCCCGATCGTCCTGCTCATCCAGGACATCCGCAACGCACCGTACGACGCGTGGGCGATCGCAGTCCCGATGATCGTCATCGCCGTCCTCGTCATGATCCGCCTCACGGCGATCATGCGCGCACTCGAGCGGGCGCGTGCTCGCCTCGTCGAAGCAGATCGTGTCAAGGACGAGTTCGTCGCGCTCATCTCGCACGACCTGCGGACCCCGCTGACGTCGATCATGGGGTACAGCGAGCTCGCACTCGACGACGACCTCGAGCCGCCGCTCGACGCTGAACGGCGCGGCTACCTCGACGTCGTGTCACGCTCGTCTCAGCGGCTGCTGCGTCTCGTCGACGACCTGCTCTTCGTCGCGCGCCTTCAGTCGGGGCGCCTCGACCTCACGCCGACGACTCTCGATCTGCGCGAGGTCGCCCGCCAGTCGGCCTTCGAGGCCCAGCGCAGTGCCGAGGCGAAGGGCATCGAGCTCGACTTCGTCGGGGACGCGCCCGTCGAGGTGGAGGCCGACAGAGGGCGCATGTTCCAGCTGCTCGACAATCTCGTTTCGAACGCGATCAAGTTCACGCCTGCAGGCGGGCGGGTCGAGGTGGTCGTGTCCGCGAACGGCTCCGCTGTTCTCGAGATCCGGGACACCGGCATCGGCCTGACCGCCGAGGAGGCGCCGCGGGTGTTCGAGCGCTTCTTCCGCACGGAGTCGGCGGTCGAGGGGCAGATTCAGGGAACCGGGCTCGGCCTGTACATCGCGCGGGCCATTGCGGAGGCGCACGGAGGGACCATCCGCGCCGCGCCGCGCGAGGGCTGCGGTGCCGTCTTCAGGGTGGAGCTTCCGCGCGCGACCGGCATCATTGCCGCGTGAGCGAACGCGTGATTCTCGTCGCGGATGACGACGACGACATCCTCTTGCTCGTGACCACACGCCTGCGACGGGACGGACATGACGTCGTCCAGGCGAGTCGCGGCGACGCAGCGCTCGCGCTTGCCCGCGAGGTCAGGCCGGCCCTCGCCGTCCTCGACGTCGGCATGCCCGGTCTCGGCGGCCTGGAAGTTCTCGCAGCAATTCGCGCCGACGCGTCGCTCGCGCAAACGAAGGTGCTTTTATTGACGGCGAAGGCCCAGGAGTCCGATGTGCGGCGCGGCTACGACTCGGGAGCCGACGCGTACGTGAAGAAGCCGTTTTCGCCGTCCGAGCTCTCACAGCGCGTGCAGGCATTGCTCGACGGATGACCCGCGTGGAGCTCGTCCGTTGGGCTGAAGGGAACCTCGATCTTCTCACCCGGCTGCTTGGCGACCCCGCGATGACGGAGCACCTCGGTGGGCCGGAGACGGGGGCGCAGATCGCCGCGCGCCAGGAACGCTACGAGGCGACGGAGACCGGGCTCTACAAGATCCTCGCCGACGGCGAGGAAGCCGGCTGGGTCGGTTGGTGGGAGCGTGACGGCGAGCTCGAGATCGGCTGGGCCGTCCTCCCCGAGCTGCAGGGCCGCGGCATCGCCGCCGCCGCAACACGCGCAGCGCTCGACCGCGCGAAGGAGGACGGCCGCTTCCGCTACGTGCACGCGTTTCCTTCGGTGGACAATGCACCGTCGAACGCGATCTGCAGAAAGGCCGGCTTCAAGCTGCTCGGCGAGCGAGCCTTCGAGTACCCGCCGGGCAATCCGCTGCGCTGCAACGAGTGGCGCTTCGATCTCTACGACGTCTTGTAGCGGTACCCGAAGCCGCGCACTGTCTCGATCGGCACGCTTTCCGGTGCGTCCGGCTCCAGCTTCCGCCGCAGGTAGCCGACGTAGAGCTTCACCTGGTCGCCGCCGACGCCGAACGCGTCGCCCCAGACGAGCTCGAGCAGTTGGTCGCGGGAAAGCACCTGTCGCGGATGGCGGACGAACGTCGAGAGGAGACGGAACTCGAGCGGCGTCAGCTGCACCTCGCGGTCGCCGACGGCGACTCTCGCCTGCGCCCAGTCGATCGAGAGGTATGCGTCCGAGTAGGCATCGGCCTCTTGCTCCGCGCCACCGCGCGAGGCGCGTCGTACGAGTGCCTGGACGCGCGCGACGAGCTCCTGCTTGCCGAAAGGCTTCACGACGTAGTCGTCGGCGCCGGCCTGCAGGCCGCGCACGCGCTCGAGTTCCTCGCCGCGGGCGGTGAGCATGAGGACCGGGACCTCCGACATGTCGCGGATCCGCTCGAGCACGGCCCAGCCGTCGAGCTCGGGCATGTTGACGTCGAGGATCACGAGGTCGGGCCGCCAGGAGTGGAACTCGCGCAGGCCGTCGCGGCCGTTCGGCGCGTCGTGCACGACCGCACCCGTTCGCTCGAGCAGCGTCCGGACGAGGTTCCGGATGTCGTCGTCGTCGTCCACGACGAGCACGCGAGTTTCGGTCGGCCGAACGCTCATACCGTCTTCATACCAGCAGGATCCGCCGTTCCCTACGGACTGCGTCGACATTGGCGATGTGGCCACCGTCCTCATCGTCGACCCCGACTCCGCGACCCGTTCGCTCCTCGAGGTGCTCTGTGAGCGACTCGGTCACACGGCGATCGGCCCGCGGGAATGGACCGAGGGGATGGAGCCTGATCTGCTGCTCCTGGAGCCGGCATCCCGTCCGGGCATGCGGCTTGCCCGCGGCGTCCGGCGACGGTTCCCGCGTCTCCCGATCCTCTGCGTGAGCATCGACGGACCGAGCGGCGAGACGATCGCACTCGGCCCGGCCGCCCACGTCATGAAGCCGTTCCGACGGAGCCAGCTCGAGCGAGCGCTCGAGCACGCTCTCATCCCCTCGGCGGAGCCGGTCTAAAGGTTCGCGGAGGGCACGACGCCGGGCGCTTCCAGGCGGGACGCGCCCGGCGTCGCCGTTTCGTCGCTACGCGGTCGTCGCGGCGCGCTGCGCCATCGAGAGCGCGGACTTCATGACCTCGCCGAGCGTGTGCTGCTCCTGCTCGAGGTTCTCGCGCAGGAGGGCGACGATGTCGTCCTGACCCATCGCATCGGCGTGGGTGATCAGGTTCTCGTACACCGAGATCTCGTGATGCTCCGTCTCCGAGCAACCCGCGAGGATGACGTGATCTTTCAGGTCGTCCTCGACCATCTTCAGGTTGGACTGGCCTTCCTTCTCGATGCCTTCGATCGCGGGGCACGGCTGCTCCTCCGGCTCCTGGCCGAGCGCCTGGAACGCCTGCTGCAGATTGCGGATCTGCCCCTGCGTCTCCTCCGCATGGTGGCGAAGCTGCTGCTTCAACTCGCCGGAGTTGGCCTCTTCCTGCAGCTGGCCGAGCATGTCGAGAACGGTGTTCTCCATGGTCAGCGCCGCGCCGAGCTTGAACGCGAAAAGCTCCTGCGGGTTGTGGATCTTGACGGTCTCGAACATTCGGCGGACCCCTTTCGTTCGTGGATGGGCGGACACGTCGGATACCCGCCCGGAGAAATGCGACACGTGCGGTTTGGCCGGCGGGCGGCCGGATAGGCTGGCGGTGTGCTGGTCTTGACCGAAGGCGCCGTCGAGGCGATCCGCGGGATCATGGAGGACGGTGAGGCCGGCCCGAACGGCGGTCTTCGCATCTCGGGATCCGGCTCGGGGAACGGCGACACCGAGCTCGAGTTCGAGCTCGCCTCAGAGGCTCGCGACGGGGACCAGGTCGTCCGGGAGGGCGGCGCGGTCGTGTTCCTCGACGAAGCAGCCGCAGCCGTGCTCGACGACATGACGCTCGACGTGCATGCGCACGGCGACCACTTCCACTTCTCGCTCGAGGAGCAAGAAGCCGAAGCCGGTTAGGCGATCGTCCAGGTCTCGCCGCTCGTGCAGGAGCGCAGCGAGATCGCCGGCGCCGCGCTTCGCGGTCGCCGTCTCGATCTGCTCGGCCATCAGCTCGTCGTAGACCGGCCGCTCGACGTCCCGGAAGATGCCGACGGGCGTGCCGCCGTGGGTCGCCTGCGTCACGCGCGAGAGCGCGAACGCGAGCGACGGGGCCCTCGCGCCGTCGCGTCGTGGACGAGCACGTCGCCGTCGCCCGCCGCGCAGACCTTCGATCGAGCCGTCCGTGCGCTGGCGGAGCGCCTTCTCGTGATCCTTGCCCCAGAGGATCGGCGAGCCGTCATGCAGAACGATCCGGTTGACGCCTTCCTTGTCGTCGCGGACGAACTCCCAGGCGTCGTCGTTGAAGATCGGGCAGTTCTGGAAGATCTCGACGAACGCGCTGCCGCGGTGCGCGGCCGCGGCGCGGAGCACCTCGGTCATCCCGGCCTTGTCCGTGTCGATCGCGCGGGCGACGAACGTCGCCTCCGCGCCGATCGCGAGCGACAGCGGATTGAACGGGAAGTCGAGCGAGCCCATCGGCGTCGACTTCGTCACCATGCCGAGCTCGCTCGTCGGCGAGTACTGGCCCTTCGTCGAGCCCGTAGATCTTGTTGTTGAAGAGCAGGATCTTCAGGTTCACGTTACGGCGCAGCGCATGGATCAGATGGTTGCCGCCGATCGAGAGCGCATCGCCGTCGCCCGTGACGACCCAGACCGAGAGATCGCGCCGCGACGCGGCGAGACCCGTCGCGATCGCCGGCGCGCGCCCGTGGATCGAGTGCATGCCGTACGTGTTCATGTAGTACGGGAAGCGCGCGGCGCAGCCGATGCCGCTGACGAAGACGGTGCGCTCGCTTCTCGATCCCGAGCTCCGGCATGAACGACTGCATCGCGGCGAGGATCGCGTAGTCGCCGCAGCCCGGGCACCAGCGGACCTCCTGGTCCGTCTGGAAGTCCTTCATCGTCAGCTTGATCTCGCTCATGCCGTCGAGCCTATCGTGTCGATCAGGGCCTCGATCGCGTCCGCGACCTCTGCCGCGCGCAGCGGCAGCCCGGTGACGCGGTTGTAGCCGACGGCGTCGACGAGGAACTCCGCGCGCACGAGCTTCAGCAGCTGACCGAGGTTCATCTCCGGCACGAGCACCTTGTCGTAGCGGCGCAGCACCTCGCCGGTGTTGCGCGGGAACGGGTTCAGATGGCCGAGGTGCGCGTGCGCGACCGAACGGCCTTCCGCGCGTACACGTCGACATGCTGCCGCGATCGGGCCCGTACGTCCCACCCCAGCCGAGCACGAGCACCGACGCATCTCCGTCGGGGTCGTCGACCTCGAGCTCCGGGATGTCGCTCGCGATACCTGCGACCTTCTGCGCCCGCAGGCGCGTCATGAGATCGTGGTTCTCAGGGTCGTAGGAGATGTTCCCGGTCCGGTCGGCCTTCTCGAGCCCGCCGACGCGATGCTCGAGGCCCTTCGTGCCCGGTACCGCCCACGGCCGCGCGAGCGTCTGCTCGTCGCGGAGGTACGGCAGGAACTCATTCTCGAAGTTCGGCTCGGTCGCGAACCGGACGGAGATATCCGGAAGCAGCGACACGTCGGGCAAGAGCCACGGCTCCGAGCCGTTCGCGAGGTACGCGTCCGAGAGCAGGTACACCGGCGTGCGGTATTTCAGCGCGATGCGCGCGGCCTCGATCGCCGCGTCGAAGCAGTCCGACGGCGAGCGCGCCGCGACCACCGGCACCGGCGACTCGGAGTTGCGCCCGAAGAGGACCATCAGCAGGTCGCCCTGCTCCGGCTTCGTCGGCATCCCCGTCGACGGACCGGCGCGCTGGATGTCGCAGATGATGAGCGGCAGCTCGAGCATGATCGCGAGACCGATCGTCTCCGCCTTCAAGACGACGCCCGGCCCGGCCGATGTCGTGACGCCGAGCGCGCCGCCGAACGCCGCACCCACTGCGGCCCCTGCTGCGGCGATCTCGTCCTCTGCCTGGAACGTGCGCACGCCGAAGTGCTTGTAGCCGGCGAGCTCCTCGAGGATCGCCGAGGCCGGCGTGATCGGGTACGCACCGAGGAAGAGCGGCAGCTTCGAGAGCTGCGACGCGGCGATCAGGCCGTACGAGAGAGCCTGGTTGCCCGTGATGTTCCGGTAGGTGCCCGGCGCGAGCTTTGCCGGCTTCACCTCGTAGGTCACGGCGAAGGTCTCCGTCGTCTCGCCGAACGCGTACCCGGCGCGCAAGGCTTTGAGATTTGCCTCTGCGATCTCGGGGCGCTTCGCGAACTTCGAGGTCAGGAAGGACTCCGTCGCCTCGACCGGGCGCCCGTACAGCCACGACATCAGGCCGAGCGCGAACATGTTCTTCGAGCGCTCCGCCTCGCGCGGCGTCACGCCTTGGACCTCTTTCAGCGCACCGACCGTGAGCGTCGTCAACGGCACCGCGTGCAGCTGGAACTCGTCGAGCGAGCCGTCCTCGAGCGGGTTCGCCGCGTAGCCCGCCTTCTGGAGGTTCCGCTCGTTGAACGCATCGGCGTTGACGATCAATGTCCCGCCCTTCGGCAGATCCTTGATGTTCGTCTTCAACGCCGCCGGGTTCATCGCAACGAGCACATTCGGCGCGTCGCCCGGCGTCAGGATGTCGTGGTCGGCGAAGTGGAGCTGGAAGCCCGAGACGCCCGGCAGCGAGCCGGCCGGCGCGCGAATCTCGGCCGGGAAGTCCGGAAGCGTCGAGATGTCGTTGCCGAGAAGCGCCGTCTCGGAGGTGAACTGCGAGCCGGTGAGCTGCATCCCGTCGCCGGAGTCGCCCGCGAAACGGACGATGACCTGTGAAAGCTGTTCGACCGGCTTACTGCTCACGTGACCCGGTACAGGTATAGCGGACACCTAGGAGGCAAGCAGCAGGGAATTCCCTGATGGATCGCGGACGAGGAGCCCTCCCTCGCGCGCCTCCGGCTCCTGGCCTGCGTCCGCCACGCGGCCGGCGACGCGGTCGCGCTCGTCCGCGTCGGGGAGAACGATCGTCGCCTGCCTCAGCGTCGCAGCTCCGGGCGGGGCCGGCGAGGCGCCTCGGCTCTCCCAGACATTCGCACCGACGTGGTGGTGATAGCCGCCCGCCGACAGAAACGCCGCGGCAGGCCCGAGCTGCGCCGTCACACCCATCCCGAGGACGCCGTTGTAGAACTCGACGGTCCGGGGGACGTCCGCGACCCTCAGATGGACGTGTCCCATCACGGTGCCGTCGGGGAGGCCGTCGAATGGCTCGGTCGCGGGATCCTCGAGCTCGCCGAAGAGATCCTGAACGTCGAGGGGCATCGTCGTCATCAACTCGAAGACCTTTCCCTCCCACTCGGAGCGCGGACGGTCTGCGTACACCTCGATGCCGTGCCAGTCGGGATCGCGAAGATAGATCGCCTCGCTGACCGCGTGGTCGGAGAGCCCCTGCAGCTCGATCTGCTCACGCGCGACATGCGCAAGCCAGCGCGCGAGACTGATCCGGTCCGGGACGAGAAGCGCGACGTGATAGAGACCGGTGTGGCCGTGATCGGGCTGCGCACCGGGCTCCTCGACGAAGCGAAGGAGCTCGGTGTCCGTGCCGAGTGACGCGTGCCCGTTCTGACGCTCGAGGACGCGCAACCCGATCACACGCTGCCAGTACTCGATCGTGCGGTCGAGGTCGGCCACCGACAGCTCGACCGAGCCCATCCGCGTCGCCGGCGCGATCTCCATGCGCTCGACGATACCGCTACCTCAGGGGGATACGGGTGACGGAGTTCGACCCCTGGTCCGCGATCCAGATCGAGCCGCCGACGCGCACGGCCTGGCGCGGCGCGTCGCCCGTACCCCGTTGCCCGATCACCTTCGACGTGCGGGGATCGATCATGGTGACGCGGTTGTGCGCGTCGTCGCTCACCCAGAGCAGGGCGCCGGCGAACGTGACCGCCGCCAGGCGGCCTTTCAACGGCGTCCGGACGACGATCCGATGCGTCCGCGGATCGATCCGGATCAGGGCGCCGTGCGTGTAGGTGACGGCGAACAACCCGAGAGGTGTGGCGACGAGGCCGGCGAGGCCGCCGTCGATCACGATTGCCGTCCCGACGACCTTCCGGGCCGCCGGATCGATCTCGGAGACATAGCCCGCCGCGTTCGCCACCCAAACGGAGCCGCGCGACTCCGCGATCGCACCTGCCTGACCGCCGACCCGAACGCGTGCGGTGACGCTGTTCGTCGCGGCGTCGATGCGTATGACAACGCCGGCGTTGTACTCGGACACCCACACCGAGCCGTCGCGCGCCGGATAGATGGCACCGACATTCGTGTCGATCGGGATCGTGGCGACGACCACATTCGTGGACGGGTCGATTCGAAATACCGAGTTCTGTTCCGCGTCGCCCACCCATACGGCGCCTGCGGCGGAGGCGATTGCAACGGGTGCGACGCCCAGGTGTATCGTCGCGACGAGACGATGCGTCGTCGGATCGACGCGCGACACCGACGCCGAGCCGTAGTTCGCCGTCCACAACGAGCCCGCGCCGTACGCGATCCCGATCGGCTGAGAGCCGACGTGGACGGAGGCGATCGCGAGCGCCGCCAGCAGGACGGGCATTCGCCGATCATAGGGCTCACCCGTCCTCGTGCTTGATCGTCGACTCGCGAACCTGTGCATCGGCAAGCGACATCGCGCCGCTGCACACCTTCGCGTTCAGCTCGTTCTCCAACAGATCGACGCGAGCCGCACGTGGATACGGCTCCGGCCAGAGATTGCGCGGATCCGTCGGATGCCCGCCGAGCTCGAGGCTGATCAGATGGTCTTCCTGGAACGCACTCGGCGAACCGGTCAATCCGTACGCACGCATCTGCCGCACCTTCAGCGCGTTCGTGTAGTCCGTCGAGGGACGGACGGTCTTCGTCCATCCCGGGACACAGATCGTCGCGCCGATCGTCTGCTGGGTGACGTCGGGGTTCAGGACGCCCGGCGTCCGCACCGGGTCGGCGACGACGGGGGCCGCGGCCTCCAGGTGCGCGAAGCGCAATCCCAGCGCGAGGATCGCGAGGACGACCGCACCGGCGAGGAGGAACCGGTATGTCGACACGCTACGACGCTACGGCCGGTGCGTCCGCGCGCGCAAGACGCTCATTCGGACGCGTCCGAGGCATCAGCGCGCCGCCGAGGCTCCACATGCAATAGGCGATCCACGGATCACCGATCACGTCGGTCTGCACCGCGAGCGCGAGGACGGCCGCGAATGCCGCCGCGAACCCGGCGACCCAGACGTCGTTCCGTCCCGCACGCACGAGGCCGATGAGAACCGCGAGTACCCAGGCGATCCAGAGCGCCGAGCCCAGGACGCCGAGCTCGACGCCGATCTCCGTGTAGTTCGACTCGCCGGCCTTCAACGGCGTGTCTGTGCGCGAAGCGGTCTGGCCGACGTTGCCGAGACCGTAGCCCTGCGGGTGGCGCACCATCGTGCGGGCGCCCTCCCTCAGGCTCACCCAGTGCGAGTGGAGCGACGGCTCATTGCCGCTCGTCGCGCTGAAGCCCGTCGGTCCCCCCGCACCCTGCGCGCGCTGATACGTCAGGTCGGCGCGGGTCCAGTTGCCCGTCGGGCCGATCTTCGGGAAGAGGTGAGCCCAGCCGACGGCCACTACGAGGACCGCACACGCAGCCGCGATCTCGATCCAACGGCGGCGGATCAAGGCCAGCACGACGAGACCGGCCGCGAGCGCGACGAGCGACGAGCGCGAGAACGTCCAGAGCAATCCTGCTGCAGCGGCGACGGCGAGCACGATCGCAACGCGCCGGCGAAGCGCGGCGGCCGCGACTAGCAGTGCAACGACGAAGAGGTAGCCGCTCGCGAGCGGCGAGAGAAATGTCGACACGAGCCGGCGGAGGAACGGCTCGTCGCCGCCGACGTTGTAGATGAAGTTCTCCGGCAGCCCGTAGACGGAGCCGTCGGGCTCGGTGCGCAGGCCGGTGCCGTGGTAGTCGTACCCGAGGTGACGGTGGAAGTAGTCGATGACGCCGTTCGTGCGCCACCAGTGCATCGACACCGCGTAGACGTCGACGAGCCCGAGACTCGCGACGAAGGCCGCGACACCGAGAAGCAGCCACGCGAGACGGCGCAGGTCTGCACGCGTCAGGACGAGCGCGCGGCCGAGAAAGTACGCACCCACGGGGACGAGGTCGTGCCGCAACGCGAGCCCGACGGCCTTCGACCCCGCGTCCCCGCCGAGCGTCGACTGCGGGATCAGCGCGTAGACAAGTGTGAGCAACGCGAACGCGAGCGCGAGCGAGTCGGCGAGGCCCCACGTGAACGGCAGCCGCCGACCGACCACGGCGTCGCGCGCGACGCGCACGAGGGCGACCGCGAGGAGGATCTCCTTCCATGCGGTGACGGCGGTGAGCACTGCTCCTCGAACGCCGGCCGCATAGAACGCCGCCATGACGGCGTTGTGGACCGCGAGGCCGAGCACGAAGAGAAAGAGCGCAGCCACCGGTCGCCGCCAGACGACGACGCCCGCCGCCGCCAGGAGCGCCGCGTAGAGGCAGAGCTCGAGAGCCGCCACGCGATGCTCCTATGTCAAGCCGACGGCCGTGAGTGGCGCGTGCGGCGGGTTCGGGGATGGGGAGTTGCGTGTTCTGATCGTGTGCAGGGTGCGGAAGACGACGCGGGCGAGGTGGCGTTTGAGGCAGCGGAGCGCTTCGCGGCGGCTTTTGCCTTCGGCCTGTTTGCGTTCCAGGTAGGTGCGGGCTGCTGGATGGATTCGTGCCTGCGTGACTGCGATCCGGTGCAGGGCGCAGTTGAGCTGGCGGTTGCCTTTGCGGTTGAGTCGGTGGCGTTGCCGCTGTCCCGAGGAGGCTGGCAGCGGTGCGGCACCTGCGTGCTTGGCCAGCTTCGCGTCGCTGGCGAAGCGGTCTATGCCGGCGATCTGGCCGAGCAACTGCGCGGCAGTGAGCGTGCCGCAGCCGGGCAGTTCGAGCAGTTCGGGCGCCTGGACGCGGATCAGGATCGCGAGTTCGCGTTCGAGCTGATCGACGCGGCGTGAGAGCTCGCGGCAACGACCGACCAGCTCACGGGCGATCCGTACCTGCGCTGTCTGCTCGAAGCGGGCGAGCCGGCGGCCCAGCCGCTCGAGCCAGAGCCGGCGGTCGAGGCCGCTCTTGGGGATCGCAAGCTCCGGATCAAGGTCATGCAGATGCCAGCGCAACCGATTCTGGATCCGTGTCCGCTCGCCCACCAGGTCGGCGCGGTGGTCGTGCAAGAGCCGGATCTCCCGCTCGGGCCCGGCCAGCTGCGCGGCAGGCAGCCCCGACTCGCGCAGGCCGGCGCGCGCAACCGCGAGCGCATCGACGCTGTCGGACTTCCCGCGCTCCCGGCCTGCCCGGCGAGCCTCAGCCATCAAGTGAGGCGGCACCCGCACCAGCCGCTCACCACGCCCGAGCAGGAAGCGCTCGAGCGAGCCGGAGACGTGGCGGCAGTCCTCGAGCGCCCATAGCCGCTCATCGTCGAGGGAGCGCGCCCAGGCGAGCAGCTGCTCGTGCCCACGCTGCCGCGCGATCACGGTCCGCTCACCACACACGCGACCGACGTCCACCTCGACGGCGGCCGCTGTGTGTGTCTGCTTATGCGGATCAACTCCGATTACGATCACTCCCGGTCCCCTTTCCACAGAGGTGGCCAACGACAGACGGAGCCGCCAGTGGACAGGCCTCAGTGGGGGCGTCATGCCACGCTCCTATCAGGTCACACCGGCGCTCCTCGGACGGCGGCGGGCGACAGATCGCGTGCAAGTCAGAGCGCGAAGGCCGACAGCGAGGCTATGGGTCAGCCCGCCGCCAACTCCGAGCCTAACCAGCCCATCGGTCACGAGCCGGTCCGTGAAGACCAGGATGACACTGAGGCGAGGGTACAGCGGGCGGGAGCCGTCACTCCTGCCCGCCGGCCGCCGGGCTAGTTCGGGCCCCCAGGGCACGCCGCCTTGGAGCCCTCGACGGAGAGCCTCGGTTCACGGCTCGACGGTCGCGAGCCCGCTGTCCGTTGTCAAGCGGTAGCGGTTGACCCACGCCTGGCAACCATGAAGAATGGCGCTGTAGTGGAACCCGAACGTTCGCCAGCCGCGGGCGAGACGATCGGGGAGCGGCTCAAGCGCCTGCGGCTGGAGAGGGGGCTTTCTCAGCGCGAGCTCGCTGCCCCCGGCGTTTCGTACGCATACATCTCCCGGATCGAGGCCGGCACCCGCCAGCCCTCGGTGAAGGCCCTGCGCCGGCTCGCATCGAAGCTCGTCGTCTCCGCCGACTATCTCGAGACGGGCTCGGACCTCGACCCCGCGGCGGCGCGCGAGCTCCGGCTCATGGATCTCGAGCTCGGCGGTCAGGCTCGGTGAGCACGACGGCGTCGAGGGGCGGATCGAGGAGGCGCTCGCTGAAGCCGTCGGCGCCGGCGACCACCCCGCGGCGTTGCGCGCCCGCGTCGCGCTCGCGCAGCTGGCCCTCGAGCGAGGCGAGTACGAGGCGGCGGCATCGCTGCTCGAGAACGCACTCGCCGACGAAGTGTTCGCACCCGTCGAGCGATTCGAGATCTACGCGAATCTCGGACGCGCATATGCATCATCCGGCCGGCCCGACCGCGCAGCAGACCTCTTCCAGTCCTGCATCGACGGCGTTACGGAGGCCGGCGGAGACGCGAGCCTGGAGGCGCGCTACGCGACACTTCTCAGTTACGCGCTCACCGATATGGGCGACGTCGCCCGCGCTGAGGAGGTCGTCCGTGAGGCGCTCGCGCGCACGAGCGACTCCACCGATCCGTACATGCGCGTCCGCCTGTACTGGTCGATCGCACGGCTGGCGCACAGGGAGGGCCGTGAGACCGTCGCCCTCGAGAACGTGCGCAAGGCGATCGCCCTGCTCCAGGCAACAGACGACACGTTCCATCTTGCACGTGCGCACATCCTCGCTGCGCAAATCACGCTCGGGCCCGGGAGCACGGACGAGTCCGAGGATCATCTCGAACGCGCAGAACGGTTGCTCGGGACGTCCGCCACGCAGCAGGACAGGCTGTACATCGCACAGCATCGGGCTCGCATCGCGCTTCATCGTGGAGACCCACGAACCGCTGCCGAGCTCGCGCGGGACGCCATCGAGCTGAGTCACTCGGCGGCGCCGTCGGAAGAAGGGATCGCGCTGCACACGCTTGCCGATGCATGCGCGATGTCGGGCGACGCCGGGGGTGCGCTCACCGCATACGAGCGCGCGGTCGAACTGCTCGAGAGCGGGGCCCGCTGGCGCGAGGCCTCTGTAGCCTGCCGGGCATGGGGTCGCCTCCTCCGGGAACAGAACCGCGAGACGGAGGCGATGGACGTGCTCGACCGCGCAGCTGAACTGGGGATGCGAGTCGTCGTCCCCGACGGCGTGCGCGCCGAGCTTTGACGCTCGCGCTCGTGGTCAAGCCGCGAGGGCCGTACTCGCTTGCACTCTCCGCGCGGCTTGCGAGCGACGCCACGCGGACATTTCGTGATGGGTGCTTCACCGCCCTCTTCGACGTCGAGGGCCGGCCCGAGCTGACCCGCGCCTGGCAGACGCCGGACGGCGCCGTCTCGATTCGTGCGGAGTCGGAAGCGGGCGCCGAGCGCCTGCGCTGGACGCTCGCGCTCGACGACGATCACTCGGAGTTCCTGCGCCTGTTCAAGCGCGACCCGATGCTCGGCCGCGCGACGATCGCGCTTCGCGGCCTCCGGCCGGTGCGCGTCTCGACGGTCGCACAGGCGCTTCTCCGGGCTTTCTGCGGCCAGCTGATCGAGGCGAAGCGCGCGCGGCGGCTGGAGCAGACGATCATCCGGTCGCTGTGCGCCGCCGGAGCCGAGCGGCTCCATGTCGCGCCGACGACCGACGATCTTGGCGCGCTGGCACCATCGCACCTGCGCGCACTCGGCTTGCACTCCCGCCGCGGCGCCGCGCTCGTGCGGCTGTGCCGCTCGCTCGAGCTCGAGCGCCTGCGCGGCGTCCCGACACCGATTGTCGCAGCGAGGCTCGAGCGCGAGCGCGGGCTCGGGCCGTGGTCGGTCGGCGTCGTCTGCCTGGAGGGTCTCGGCCGCTTCGACTACGGGCTCGTCGGCGACCTCGGGCTCGTGAAGCTCCTCCGGTCGCTCCGCGGCAGGCCTGTCGAGGGGTGGGAGACAGCCGAGCTCCTCGAGCCGTACGGCGAATGGGCCGGCCTTGCAAGCGTCTACCTGCTCGCCGGCTACTCGCGCGGCTTGCTGCCTGCGTAGACCTCTAAGGTCTGCGCATGCAGCGAATCGCGATCATCGGCGGCGGCCGCATCGGCGAAGCGCTCCTGTCGGGGCTTGCGAGCTCCGGCTGGAACGACATCGTCGTGACCACGCGGACGCAGAGCCGGGTCGACGAGTTGCACGAGCGCTACTCGGTCGATGCGACGACGGCGAATCCCGACGCCATCGAAGGAGCAGCCGTCGTCGTGATCGCCGTCAAGCCGCAGGACATCGATGCGCTGCTCACCGAGATCGGCCCGCTCCTCGGCGGGCACCAGCTCGTCGTGTCGGCGGCGGCCGCGATCCCGACGCGGTACATCGAGGAGCGGATAACGGAGGGCGTGCCGGTCGTGCGAGCCATGCCGAACGCACCGTCCGTCGTGCACGAGGGCATGGCCGGCATCGCAGGAGGCTCCCACGCAGGCGACGAGCATCTGGCCCTCGCGGAGGAGGTGCTTTCGCACCTCGGCCGTGTAGTCCGTGTGCCGGAGGATCAGATGGACGCGGTGACCGCCGTGTCGGGATCCGGCCCTGCCTACTTCGCCCTCCTCGCGGAGGCGATGATCGAGGCCGGGATCCTGCTCGGTCTCTCGCGCGAGATCTCGACCACGCTCGTCGTGCAGACGATGCTCGGCACCGCGAAGCAGCTGCGGGACGAGAAGATGCACCCCGTCGAGCTGCGGGAGTCGGTCACGTCACCGGGCGGTACGACGATCGCTGCGATCCGCGAGCTCGAGCAGGCCGGCGTGCGCGCCGCGTTCCTGAATGCGATTCAAGCGGCAATGACGCGGGCACGCGAGCTCGCACAAGGTGGCTAGAGACGTCGAGATCATCGTCGCGGACTACCCGAGCGAGACGGTCGGCGAGCGGCTTGCGGAAGCCGCTCGTGCAGGGGCCCAGATCGCCCTGACCGGAGGCTCGACCCCGCGACATGCCTACGAGCACGCGGCGAAGCTCGAACCGGACTGGACGAACGCAGAGCTCTGGTGGGGCGACGAGCGCTGCGTGCCGGCGGACGACGAGCGCTCGAACTACTGGCTCGCGAAGGGATCGCTTCTCGACCGCGTTCGAACCGGGAAGGTGCATCGGATCCGCGGGGAGCTCGATCGCGACGAGGCCGCGACGCTGTACGAGCAGGAGCTCGCTTCGCTCGAACGGCTCGACCTCGTGCTACTCGGCCTCGGTCCGGACGGTCACGTCGCGTCGCTCTTCCCATGCGAGCCGACACTCGACGAGACGGAGCGCAGCGTCGTCGGCGCAGAAGCGCGGCTCGAGCCCTACGTCGACCGCGTCACGCTCACGCTGCCGGTGTTGCGGCGTGCGCGTGTCGTCCTCTTCCTCGTGACGGGCGCGAACAAGGCCGACGCCGCCCACGCAGCTTTCGCCGGGGATCCAATGCGCGAGATCCCCGGCTCGCTCGTGCGCGCGACGCGCGGTGAGACGATCGCCGTGCTCGACGAGGCCGCGGCCGCGAAGCTTTAGGACACCTGCCTGAACGTGTCGATCGGCGCGGTGACCGTGACGATCACCTCGAGGCCGCCGATCACCGACTCGAGACCGACGTAGTCGATCTCCCCGACGACGCCGTCCTTGCGGCGGACGCGCGCCGTCTGCTCAACCGAGCGCCTGCGGCGAAGCATCGCCATCACCTCGGCGATCTCTTCCTCGCTTCGCTCGGTCACGTCGCGGGCGTTCAAGCCTGCGAACTCCTCGCGCGTGTAGCCGAGGAGCTTCACCGCGCCGTCGTTCACCGCGAGATAGCGGCCGACATCGTCGCTCACGAGGACTGCCGACCCGGAGCCCATCACGGCCTCACCGAGAAGCGCCTGATGCAGGATGCGAAGCGACGCCGCCTCTGTCACGGCCAGAACGTACTGCGCAGTCCAATTAGCGTCTAGGGCAGGCGGTCGGAATCCGGCAGGTCGACCGCGGCGTCCCGCTCACGCGCGAGCATCTGCAGGACGAGGACGGTGTCTGCGACGGGCATGTCCTCGAGGAACTCCTTCCGCTCCTCGAACGACTCGAGGACGTCCTCGACCGCGAGGAGGTACCCCGCGCGGTCGGCGGCGGCGATCGTGACGAGCGCATCCGCGACCGCTTCCGGGAAGTCGTCGCGCCCTCGGAGTGTGGAGCCGAGAGCGCGGGCCTCGACGTCCTCGCCGAGGACCAGGTGGGCGAGCGTCCCCGCGTATCGCCCGATCGGCGACTCGGCGTCTGCCGCGCCAGCATCGAGCGCCCAGCGCGCGGCGTCGCGCGCATCGTCGGCCGCGAGGATCAACGCCTTCATCGCGGCGATGGGACGGCCCCAGGAATCGGCCGGAGCGCCGGCGTCCCAGCTTTCGCGGTAGCGCGCCGCCGCCGTCCGGAGCCACGTGCGCGCCTCGTCGGTGCGGCCGTCCATGAGGAGGGCGAGGCCGGCCGCCCACGCGGCGTTCGCGAGCTGCGTCAGCTGCCGCTGGTCGAGCTCGCGTGTCTTGCCCCCGCGGTAGCGGGCGATCGCGTCGTCTGCCCGCTCGGCCCACCTCACGCGCGGAGTGTAGGTCGGCGGGGGCTGATTGACCGGTCAGTCAAAGCGGGTATCGTGCAGCTCGATGCGCGAGGCACGCGAGGTGTTCTTCGTCGACGGCGTCCGGACGCCGTTCGGCAAGGCCGGCCCGAAGGGACAGTTCTGGCGGACGCGGGCCGACGACATGGGCGTGAAGGTCGTGCGCGAGCTCCTGCGGCGCAATCCGGAGATCCCTCCTGACCGGATCGGCGACGTCGTCCTCGCCGCGACGGCGCAGGTCGGCGACCAGGGCCTCACGCTCGGGCGCGACGTCGCGCTTCTCGCGGGCATCCCCGATTCGGTGCCCGGCTTCGCCGTCGATCGAATGTGCGCCGGTGCCCTCACGGCGGTCACCGCGGCAGCGGGCGAGATCGCACTCGGCGCGGTCGACGTCGCGGTTGCGGGCGGCATCGAGCACATGGGGCACCACCCGATGGGCGACGACGTCGACTTCAATCCGCGCTTCGTCTCGGAACGGTTGATCGACGAGTCGGCGGCAACGATGGGACAGACCGCAGAGAACCTCCACGACCGCTACCCCGCGATCACGAAGGAGCGCGCTGACGCTTTCGCGGTGCAGTCGCAGGAACGCGCGGCCGCGGCCTGGCGGAACGGCGTCATGGAGGAGACGGTCGTGCCGATGGCCGTCTTCACCGACGACGGCTGGAAGGTCGCGGATCGCGACGAGTTCCTGCGGCCGGACACGTCCATGGACGGGCTTGCGGCGCTGAAGCCGGCGTTTCGCGCAGGCGGGCGCGTCACTGCGGGTAACTCGGCGGGGCTCACGGACGGGGCGACTGCCGCGTTCCTGGCGGGCGAGGGGATCGTCGACGAGCTCGGCGTTCAGCCGAGGCTTCGCCTCGTCGGCTATGCCTACGCGGGCGTCGAGCCGCACCTCATGGGGTACGGGCCCGTTCCTGCGACGAAGCGGGTGCTCGAGCAGGCGGGCCTCGGAATCGACGAGGTCGATCTCTTCGAATTGAACGAGCCCTTCGCCGTGCAGGTCCTGACCTGGTGCGACGAGCTCGGCGTCGCCGCCGACGATCCGCGGCTCAATCCCTACGGTGGGGCGATCGCCTGCGGTCACCCGCTCGCGGCGACCGGCGTGCGCCTGATCGCCCAGCTCGCGTACGGCCTGCGTGAGCGAGGCGGACGCTACGGCTTGACCGCCCTCTGCATCGGCATGGGCATGGGCTGCGCGATCCTCTGGGAGAGCGTCCGCTAATGGCGGACACCGAGTTCAAGCTCAACGCCGCCGGCTCGGTCGCGCTCGTGACGATGGACAACGGCGAGGACTATCGGAAGCCGACGACGCTCGGCCGGTCGGCCTTCGAGTCGGCAGTGCACGTGATCGGCGAGCTCGAGAGCGGCGACTGGACGGCTGCCGTGTTCACGGGCAAGCCCTTCGTCTTCTGCGTCGGCGCCGACATCGACGAGTTCACGAAGATGCATTCGCTCGAAGACGCCCGCGAAGGCGTTCGCGCGGGGCACGGGCTCTTCGCGCGAATCCGCGCCCTTCCCTTCCCGACCGTCGCCGCAATCAACGGCGCGGCACTCGGAGGCGGGCTCGAGCTCGCACTCCACTGCGACTACCGCACCCTCGCGACGAACGTGCGGCATATCGGCTTCCCCGAGGTCGCACTCTCGATCATCCCCGCGTGGGGCGGGACGCAGCTTCTGCCGCGCCTCGTCGGGCCGGAAGCCGCGGCGAAGGTGATCATCCTCAATCCGCTTCGCCAGAACCGGCTGCTGACGGCGAACGAGGCATTCGAGCTCGGGATCGTCGACCGGCTGCTCGAGCCTGTCGAGTTTCTCGACGAGGCGCTCGCGTTTGCGCGCAGCGCAGCGAAGCCGGAGCGCGACGCTCCTGACTGGTCCGAGCTCGAGACCGTCGTCCGCAAGACGCGCTCGCGTATCGACGATGCCGTGCACGGCGCCACGCGGGCACCGTATGTCGCGCTCGAGCTGATCGCCGGCGCACGAGACTGGTCCGTCGAGGAGGGCTACGCGGCAGAAGAAAAGGCGATGGCGGAGCTGCTCGTGTCACCGGAGGCACAGGCCTCGGCGTATGCATTCACGGTCGTCGAGCGCCGTTCGAAGCGCCCGCCAGAGCTTCCCGACGCGAAGCCGCGCCGCGTCCAGAAGGTCGGCATCGTGGGCGCGGGGCTGATGGCGACGCAGCTCGCGACGTTGTTCCTGCGAAGGCTCGAGGTTCCGCTCGTCATCCGCGACATCGACCAGGCACGCGTCGACGAGGCCCTCGCGACGATCCGGGAGGAGGTCGGCGCGAAGAAGCCGTTCCTCGCGACGATCGTCGAGGGCGGGACCGGCTGGGAGCACTTCGAAGGCTGCGACCTCGTCCTCGAAGCGGTGTTCGAAGAGCTCGAGGTGAAGCGCCAGGTCTTCGCCGAGGTGCGCAGGGTGGCGCCCGACGCGATCCTCGCGACGAACACGTCGTCGCTCTCGGTCGAGGAGATGGGCGCCGACGTCGGCCTCCACTTCTTCAATCCGGTAGCGCTGATGCCGCTCGTCGAGATCGTGCGCACGCGGGAGACGAGCGACGAGATCCTCGCAACGGCATGGGACGTCGTGAAGAAGCTGAAGAAGCGCGGGGTGATCACGGGTGATGCGCCCGGGTTCGTCGTCAACCGCGTCCTGACCCGCGTGACGCGCGTTCTGCTCGACGCGCTCGAGAACGGCAACACGGTCGAGGAGACCGACGAGGCGATGCTCTCGCTCGGCATGCCGATGGCGCCTTCCGTCGTGTTGCAGATGGTGGGCCCGCGCGTTGCGAACCACGTGCTCGAGACGATGCACGCCGCGTATCCGGACCGGTTCCCTCTCTCTCCCGCGCTTGCGGCAATCGCCGAGGGCGACGAGCCCGTCGTCACAGGTGACGCACGCCGCACCGTCGACGAGATCAGACAGGCGGTGCTCGAGGCGGCAGCCGACGAGATCCGCTACCTGCTCGACGAGGGAGTCGTCGGCTCGCCGGCCGATGTTGACGCCTGCCTCATCCTCGGAGCCGGCTATCCGTTCTTCCTCGGGGGCATCACGAAGCACCTCGAGCAACGTCGAATCGCCGACTTCGGCAAGATTCCGGCATAGCCGACGATTTCCGCATCCGGATTCACATCGACGAGCACGGCGCCGGCGGCCTGCTCGATCGCCTCCACCTCGGTGGGCTGACCGGCGAGGCCGCCGAGCTCGCGCGCGACCTCGAGGCCCGAAGGCTCGTCGTCTCGCAGGACGAGGACGACGTCTTCGTCTACACCTCGACCCGCGACGAGGCCGAGCGGGCACGGTCCGTGATCCAGGCCGAGCTCCGCGACAACGACATCGCCGCGGTCACGAGCCCGGTGGAGCACTGGCTCGACGCCGAGGACCGGTGGGATGACGAGCCGCCGAGCGAGACGTGGGAGGAAGAAGCCGTCGAGCGGGGCTTTGCTCCGTGGGAGGTCCGCGTCAGCCTCGGCTCCCACCACGAGGCGCGCGAGCTCGCCGACCGGCTCGAGCAAGAAGGCCTCGCCGTCGAGCGGCGCTGGCAGTACCTGATCGTCGGGCTCGACTCGCGCGAGGACGCAGACGCCCTCGCGGCCCGGATCCACGGCGAGGTCGAGCCCGGGGGCGAGATGGTCTGGGAAACCGCTCCGGGCAATCCGTTCGCCGTCTTCGGAGGCCTCGGAGGCACCGGAACCCCCATCGGATAGGTTGACGCCCCAACAGTTGACGGCCGGGCCGCCGGGGGTATGCTTGTAAGCGGCGCGGCTCGCCCAGGGGAATCAGCGAGCGCCCCGCCACTTTTGAGGTTCTGCAGCACGAATCGACGTGCTGCGCACATGCAGGAAGCCATTCAGCCGATCATCCTCTCCGAGGCGGCAGATCCTCTGGCCGCCGATGCATACCGCGCCGAAGCGTGGGCGGGCGAGCCATTCCTTCGCGACGGCGAGGATCCGGCCGAGGTGCTCGCGCCCGGCACGGCCCGTCGGCGCGCGCTCGACGACGCCCTCACCGAGATCTCGGCCGGCCGGCGGTTCCCGAGCTCCGCCTGGAAGGTGCGCTACGGCCTCATGCTCGGCCTCGAGCGCGTCCTGGCCGATCCTGCTCCGCACACGGGTACCGGTACCCCGCTCCGCCGCCACCAGATCGACGCCCTCGCCGGGATGCTCACCGAGCTGATCGCAGCCACGCAGCGCGAGGAAGAGACGAAGGAGAACGGGAACGGCAACGGCCATGCCGCGCCGGTCGAGGAGCTCGAAGCGGAGCTCGCCGAGGAGGAAGCCGACGAGGACTCGACGCTCGTCGTCGAGGCCGGCGACGAGCCGCTTCCCGAGGAGCTCTCGCTCGAGGAAGACCCCGGAGCCGTCCGGCGTTACCGCTTCCGCCATCCGACGGCGTCGGGCAAGACGATCGCCGCAGCCGGATTCGTCGAGGCCGCGCGAACGCTCGGCGTCCTGATCCTCACGCACCGGCGTCTGCTCGTCTCGCAGTTCGAGCGCGACCTGCGCACAGAGGGGTACGCCGATCGCTACATGGACGCGATCGAAGGAGCGGCGGAGCCGCTCATTCCGAACCCACTCACGATTCAGACGTACGCCTGGTTCGCCCGCCACGTGGGCTCGATCAACCGCGAGGCATACCAGCTCATCATCTGCGACGAGGCGCACACCGCCCTCGGCGAGAAGACGTCGGCTGCGATCCGGTCGTTCCCGGAGCCGATCTACATCGGCATGACGGCGACCGAAGAGCTGATCGCGAAGCAGGTCTCCGATGTCTTTCCCGCATCGGTCGACGACTTGCCGCTCCAGGACGCGGCGCGGCGCGGGCTCATCGCGCCGTTGCGCGACCTTCGCGTTCCTCCGGTAGCCGCGATCAACTCGGTGCCCATCGTCGGCGGCGACTTCGACCAGGAGATCCTCGCGAAGACCCTCGACCATCAGGCCCTGAATCAGGCTGCAGCGTCGCTCTACCGCGACCGCTTCGACAACACGCCGGGCATCGTCTATGCGGCAGGCGTCGAGCACGCATACAACCTCGCGCAGGAGTTCCGCGCCGCCGGGATCAAGGCCGAGGCCGTCTCGGGACGCACGCCGCCCGTACGCCTCGCCGAGACGCTCGCGGCGTACGAGCGCGGCGAGATCAACGTGCTGATCAACGCGCAGCTCCTCGCCGAGGGCTGGAACTCGCCGCGCGCGACCGTGTGCATGCACCTCGCACCGACGGCGTCGAAGCGTGTGTACCAGCAGCGAATCGGACGCATCATGCGGCTCCATCCGCGGAAGGAAGCGGGAATCGTCGTCGACTTCGTCCCGAAGGGGGCGACGCACAACGAGCGCGTGGTCTCGCTGCACTCGCTGCTCGACGCGGACTTCTATCGCGAGGGCGCGCGCGTCACTCCGGCACCGCGCCGGCGCTCGCAGCGCCGCGCACGCCGCCGCCTGACTCCGGCGCCGTGGCTCGTCCCGGTCACGCCGGACGTCCGTCGCCGCGTCAGCGTGATCCTGCGCGAGTGGCAGCGCATCGATCCTCGCTACCTCGATGACGAGGAGCAGGAGTACTGGGCGACGATCGCCGGGCGTCAGATCCGTTTCGACGAGCGTGCGTCGTTCGTCATGAAGCTGACCGAGGGACGCGCGTCGAAGCGCGCCCTCGAGGTGTTCCTCTCGACATGCGCCGCGGAGAACCCGAACCGGCGGCTGCGAATGATGGCGCTGCAGGATCGTGTGTCGATGCGTGTCGAGCGCGCCGACTTCGACGATCTCGTCACGCTCGTGACCCAGGCGCCGACGTGGGAGAAGGAACGCCTTCCGGGGATCCGCGTGCTCCTCCGAGCGATCGGCGAGGGAAAGCCCGACGCTCCCGATCAGATTCTGGCTCGCTGGACGTGGCGGCTCGCGCGCGCGACACGCAAGGTGCAGGACCGTCGCGCCTCGAGCGAGTACCCGGAGGCCAAGCGGCTCCTTGGCGCGCTCGCAAACTCGCGTGGACACCGTCACGAGGAAAACGCCGCGAAGCTCGTCCGGACTGCGCGCGAGCAGCCGCTGCAGGTCGGCGTCGCACTGCTCGCCTCCGCCGAGGGCTACACGCCTCGCGCCAACAAGCTGATCGACGAGGCGCGCGAGCAGCTCGCAACCGTGCAGGAAGTCGCGCTCGCGCTCGCGGAGAACCTCCCTGCTCCGAAGGCCGCGCCGAACAAGCGTCGCCGCCGGCGCCGCAAGAAGAAGGGCCAGCCCGGCGAAGGCGCGGCGACGCCGTCCGAGGGAGGCGCGGCAGCGGCGAACGGTGCCTCTCCAAGCGGCGAGGGCGCCGACGGACGCCCGAAGCGGCGCCGCCGGAGGCGCAAGCCCGCCGACGCCGCGGGAGACGCAGCCGCAACCTCGTCAACGGACGCGCCGCAGGCGGAGGCCCCACCGGAGCCTCCGGCCGCCGAGGCCGAGGCCGAAGCGCCCCCCGCGCCGAAGCGGACGCGGACGAGAAAGCCCGCTGTGCCGGCGACGACCGAGCCCGCAGCGGCCGCGTCCGACGGCGACGCGCCTGTCGACCCGAGTGCCGCGCCCAAGAAGCCACGCCGCGCACGGACACCCCAGGCCGCGGCAACCGCATCGCCCGCGTCTCCGGACGCAGCAATTTCCAAGCCCGGAGCCTAGGCGTCACACTCTCGTCACGGGGCCCAATCACGGGGCCCATAACTGAGCAATAGGCCCGGTGACGAAAGGGTCAGAGAAGCGTCACGGAATAGTCACGACGCGGGGCCTTCGGCGCCTTCGTCGCGGTCGTCCTGCTCCTCGCGCTCACGGAGGAAGCGCGTCAGCTCGGCGGCGAGGGTGTCGCCCGAGGGAAGATCCTCTTCTGCGTTCATCATGTCGACGCGGCGCTCGAGCTCCTCGACATACGCGGCGGTGTCCGCGTCGGCCGACACCGCTTCGCTCACCTGATCGCTGTACTCGTCGGCCGCCTGCTCCAGATCGGTGACGTCGACGTCGATCTCCATCAACTCGCCGAATCGCCGCACGAGTGCGAGGGCCGCGCGGGGCGACGGCGCGAGCGAGACGTAATGCGGCACGGCCGCCCAGAGGCTCAGAGACGTCACACCCTCGGTGCGGAACGTGTCGAGGAGAACGCCGACGATCCCCGTCGGGCCTTCGTAGCGCGACGGCTCGAGACCGAGCTCCTCCATCAGCGACTCGTCGGAGGCCGCAGCGGTCACCGGCGAAGGCCGTGTGTGCGGCACGTCGGCGAGAAGCGACCCGAACGTGACGACGCGCTCGACGCCGAGATCCTCAGCAAGATCCCGCACGAGCCCGGCGAACGTCCGCCAGCGGAGATTCGGCTCCGTGCCGAGCAGGATGACGGCGTCGCGGTCCGTGCCGGGGACGCGCGCATGGAAGAAGCCGTTGTCGGGCCAGTCGAGCTTCCGCGTCAGCCCGTCCTCGAGCGCGACGTGGGGTCGCGTCGCCTGGAAGTCGTAGAAGTTCTCCGGGTCGATGTCGGCAAAGCGCGCGCCTTCCCACTCCTTCGCGAGATAGCCCGCGGCGAGTGAGGCGCCCTGGCCGCCGTCGTTCCACCCGCGAAACGCGGCGACGAGAACGGGCCGGCGGAGCTCCGGCCTGAACGACACGTTCAGCTCGGACATTTCCGAAGTCTAGGCGACGGGCCGCCACAGTCGAGCGACGAGGCCGACCGTCCACGCGAAGACACCCGCCGCCATCGTCACGTGTATCAGCACGAGCCACCACGGGAGCTCCGTCCGGTACTGGATCTCCCCGATGGCCATCTGGATGCCGAGGAGGACGAACAACCCGGCGCACGCGCGCGGGAGCCACGCATACCGCGCGCGGTTGAGCCAGCCCCAGAGAGCGAGCACGAGGAACACGATCCCGAAGACGGCCGTTGCCCGGACGTGCCAGTCGATGGCCGGCCCGAACGCGGCGAGCCGGCGGACGTCGTCACCACCGGGATGCGGCCCCGAGGCGGTCACGATCGTCCCGGCGACGAGCAGCACGGCTACCGCCCCGAGAAGAACCACGCCGGCTGCGCGCGCGATCGCCGGCAGGGGGATTCCCGCGCCGCGAACGACGCGGGTCGCTTCGAGGACGACGAGCACCCCGAGCCCGAGGACGAGCAGGGAGAGCAGGAGGTGCGAGAGCACGAGCCACGGGTTCAGGTCGAAGTAGACGGTGATCGCGCCGAGCGGCGCCTGCGCGAGCGTCCCCGCGAAGACCGCCCACGCGAGCACCTTGCCGCGGCGGCCGAGCGACCGCGTGAACGAGGAGGCGAGCGCGAGTCCGAGCGTCCCGAAGACCGTGATCGCTGCGACGATCCGGTTCGAGAACTCGATGTAGGAGTGGTAGCCCTTGTTCGGGAAGGGGTCGCCCGCCTGGCAGCCGGGCCAGTGCTTGCAGCCGAGCCCGGACGCGGTGAGCCGCACGGTCGCCCCGGTGGCGACGATGAGGATCAGGAGCCCCACGGCTCCGATCGCGATGCGCCGGAAGGTCTCGCTCGAGACGGCGAGGCGGGCGCGGGCCGGGAGCGCCTGGGACGCAGAGCTCATCGCCCGGCCAGTGTAGATCGGTCTGCTAAACTTACGTTAACGTAAGAATGAGATTCCTGCGGACACGGCGCGACGGCGAGCAGTACAAGTGGTGGGTCCTCACCTGCACGAGCCTCGGCATGCTGCTCGCGACGATCAACTCGGGGACGCTGATCATCGCCCTCCCCGACCTCGAGCGAAGCCTCCACACGACGCTCCTCGAGCTCGTCTGGGTGATCCTCGTCTACATGATCGTCTCGACCGTGCTCGTCCTCACCGCGGGCCGGCTCTCCGACCTCTTCGGACGCAAGAACGCCTACGTGCTCGGCTTCGTGATCTTCTCGCTCGCGTCGCTCGGTGCCGGCTTCTCGGGAAGCGGCACCCAGCTCATCCTCTGGCGCGTCCTCCAGGGGATCGGGGGCGCGTTCCTCTTCGCGAACGCCGCGGCCCTCGTCACCGACGCGTTCCCGAAGAAGGAGCTCGGCCTCGCGATGGGGACGAACACGATGGTCGCAGCGGTCGGCCTCGTCATCGGGCCCGTGCTCGGCGGCGCGCTCGTCGCGATCTCGTGGCCGTGGGTCTTCTGGTTCAACCTGCCGCTCGGCCTGCTTGGCTCGCTCTGGGCCTTCTTCGTGCTGCACGAGATGTCGGGGCGTAACAACGAGCGCGGCCTCGACCTGCTCGGCACGAGCACGTACGTCGTCGGGCTCACCGGTCTTGTGCTCGCGCTCTCGAAGGGCGGTCTCACGGGCTGGGACAACTGGCTCGTCATCGGCGGCTTCGCGGCTGCGGTCGTCCTCCTCCCGGCCTTCGTGTTGATCGAACGGCACGGCCGCTCGCCGATGCTCGACCTCTCGCTCTTCACGAACAAGCTCTTCAGCGCAGCCGCGGGTGCGGCCTTCATCAACGGCCTCTCGCGGTTCGCGTTGATGTTCCTCTTCGTCTTCTATTTCCAGGGGCCGCAGGGCCAGTCGCCGATCATGGCGGGCATCGAGCTCGCGCCGATGGCGATCGGGATGCTCATTGCGTCGCCGATCGCGGGCGTGATCGCGGATCGTCGCGGCTCGCGAGGGCTCGCCGCGCTCGGGATGGTCGTGAGCGCCGTCGGCCTCGCGGGCATGACGATGCTGCAGGCGGACACCGCGTATGTCTGGAGTGCACTGTGGCTCGCGCTCGTCGGCATCGGCTCGGGCATGTTCAACAGCCCGAACACCGCAGCCATGATGGGCGTCGTGCCGGTGCACCGGCGCGGCATCGCCGCCGGCGCGCGCGTGATGTTGCAGAACACCGGCGCCGTCATCTCGATCGCATTCGTCATGGCGATCGTCACCGCGGCCGTGCCGAAGGATGTCCTCTTCAAGATCTTTTCCGGTCTCACCTCCGGTCTCTCGAACGCACAGCTCGACCCGTTCATCACCAACATGCATCTCGCACTGTGGGTGCTCGCTGGGATCTCTCTCGTCGGCGCCGGTGTCTCGATGCTCCGCCCGGCCCACGTGCGGGACGAGGTCGCAGAGATGGAGATGGCGACGTGATCCGCATCGGCGAGGCCGCGGAGCGCACCGGAGTGACGCCGCGCACGATCCGCTATTACGAGGAGATCGGCCTTCTCGAGGCACGCGGCCCGAAAGGGTGCGCACCGCCTCTACGAGGAGGCCGATATCGAACGCATCGCCGAGCTGACGCGGCTTCGCGATCTCCTCAACCTCTCGCTCGAAGAGCTGAAGCAGCTCGCGGACGCCGAGGAAGCGCGGGCCGCGTTGCGCGAGCAGTTCCATCGTCCGGATTCCGACAAGCTGCGCATCGTGCGGCAGGCCCTGCCGCACGTCGAGTCGCAGCTCGACCTCGTCCGCCGGCGCCGGCTCGAGCTCGGGAAGCTCGAGGACGAGCTCACGGCAAAGCGCAAGCGGCTACTGCAGCTCGAGCGCGAGCTCGCCTGAGCCCGGCTCGACGCGGCCGACGCGCGCGAGGAACAGCCCGCGCGCGCTGAACTCCGACTCGAGCGACAGCGACTTGTCCGCCGGGAGCGACACGAGGAGGCCACCGGCCGTCTGCGCGTCGTAGCCGAGCGCGAGCAGCTCCTCCGGTGCCCTCCCCTCGACGGGCGCATACTCGCGGTTGCGGCGGTCGCCCCCGGTGCGCACGCCGCCGCGTGCAGCCTCGAGCGCGCCGTCGAGCGCAGGCACGTCCTCGAGCACGATGCGCACGCCGCTTCGGTCGGCCATCTCGTGCGCGTGGCCGAAGAGGCCGAAACCGGTGACATCGGTGACTGCATTCGGCAAGAAAGGACGCAGCGCCTCGGCAGCCGCCGCGTTCGATGTCGTCATGAGCTCGACGGCGCCGGCGATGTCGCCCTTCGCCGCGAGCACGAGGCCGGTGCCGACCGGCTTCGTCAGGAAGAGTGCGTCGCACGGCTGCGCATTCGACTTCGTCCACACACCGTCCGGATGCACGGTGCCGACGACGGCGAGCCCGTACTTGGGCTCGGAATCCCGAATCGTGTGCCCGCCCGCGAGGATCGCACCCGCAGCGCGCACCGTCTCGTCGGCGCCGGCGAGGATTTCTCCGAGCATCTCGGTCGGCAGCTCCTCGGGGAAGGCGGCGACCGAGAGGGCCAGAAGCGGGACGCCTCCCATCGCGAACACGTCGTTCAGCGCATTCGTCGCCGCGATGCGCCCGAACGTCCTGGGATCGTCCACGAGCGGCGGAAAAAAGTCGACCGTGAAGACGAGCGCGCGCTCGTCGTCGAGCTTGTAGACGGCGGCGTCGTCCGCGGGCGAGAGCCCGACGAGCAGGTTCTCCGCCTCCACCGGCACGAACCCGCGCAGCAGCTCGTCGAGGCGCGAGGCCGAGTACTTCGCGGCGCAGCCGCCGCCGGCCGTCAGTCCCGTGAGCGTGGACACCGTCCAATGGTACGAAGACGGCGGCCGAAGCCGCCGCCTTCTTTAGGGGAGAGTGAGAAGCGCCCATAGGACACTCCTCGACGGGAAGGGTTCGTGGTTGGGTTGACGTTGCCTTCCTGATAAACAACGCATACGTGGATCGCGCGGCTCTCATCACCGGCGGCTCTTCCGGAATCGGTCTTGCGATCGGGCGCATGCTGCGCGCCCGCGTGCCTCAGGTCGTGATCGAGCGGGCGGGCTCGATCAACGGCGACGTTCCGCTGTCCGGCGCCTGATCATCCGGGCGTAATTGCCCCCAACAATCCGTGCACCTGGAGCTCGGACGAGCCGAGCCACTTGTGCGGGCCTGCAGCGAAGAACAGCGTGCTCTTCGGGCCTGCCATGCCGCCGTTCCCGAACGCGATGCCCCACACGCCGGGCACCTTCGCCGGGAGCGTGCCGCGGAACGCCCAGCCGTGGCCTGCGCGCTCGAACGCGGCGATGCGCCCCGTCCCGAAGTTCGCGACGAGCAACATCCCGCCGAAGCGGCCGAAGGCCTTCGGCGCGAGAGCCATACCCCACGGCTCGTGCAGCGGCCCGAGCTGCGCGACGCGGGAGACGAGCTTGCCGTCGAGGCTGAACTCGTCGACGTACCCGCCCGTCGGCGCGTCGTTCCCGTTCACGGGAGCGCGGTAGCCGTAGCTGACGAAGATGCTGTGCCCGATCGCCTGGATCCCGAACGGCGCGTACCACCCTGGGATCGAGCGGTCGACGAACGCGCCGGGCCTGTCGACGCGCCGCCACTTCGAGTCGAACACGAGCACGCGGTCGTTGTGGAAGTCCGTCGCATAGAGACGCCCACCGGCAAGGGCAACCCCGCGGAAGATCGCGCCTCGCGCTCCTTCGTCGACGGCCACCTCAGCGGAGGTGGACCAGCCGTGGGGCACGACCGGCGACCAACCGCGAATGGCTCCGTCCTCGCACGCATAGATGAAGCGGGCGGGGCCGGACGCGCCGCCGCGGGCCACCCGGAAGCCGGTCCCGTGGTTGTAGACCACGCCGGTCGGCCCCCCTTCAACCGTGACGGTGAGCGCCTGCTTGCGGCCGTTCGCGGCATAGAGCGTGCTCGACCCACGGGCTTCGTTCGCAACCCACCACGGGCCGGTTGGGCTCGCAGCGAGACCCCAGGCGTTCACGAGTGAGGCGTCGTGCGTGCGCGCAGCGAGGCCGCGGTCGGAGACGAGCGGACGAACGTCGTAGGCGTGGGAGACGCCGACTACGGCAGCGAGGAGCGCCGCCGCGATCATCGCCTCGAGAGCGTTTCCCGGCTGATGCGCGACCCGACCTTGACGGTCTCCCCGCGCGCCGATGCCTCGAGAACCGCAAACGCGGCCTCGAGCGTGTGCAGCCCGAGCTCACCCGAAGCACGGTGCGGCGTCCCTGCCTGCATCGCCTCGATCATCTCGTGCAAGCCGACCCCGCGGGTGTCCTGCGCTCCACGCGAGACGTACGAGACCGTCTCCCAATCCCCGCGGCCGATGCGGACCCGGACATCGCCGTCGAATCCATTCGCGTCCGGGAGCTCGAGCATCCCTTCGCTGCCATGGACGAGGAGCGTGCTCTCGTACTGCTCGTTCGCCTCGAAGCTCACCGTGAGACTCGCAAGCACCCCGTTCTCGAGCTGGAGCGCAGCGAGGACGTGCGTCGGCACGTCGACATCGAACTCCTCGCCCGCACGAGGCCCAACGCCGAGAGTGCGGCGCGGAGAAGGCGTCGTCGCGAAGCCGGCCGCCGCGCGGTATGAGCCGAGGAGCGATGCGATTGCGGTCAGGTAGTACGGGCCGATGTCGAGCAGCGGGCCGCCTCCCGGCTTGTAGAACATGTCCGCGTTCGGGTGCCAGTTGTCGGGGCCGCCGACGAGGAAGCGTGCAGTCGCTCCGAGCGGGCGGCCGATGTCGCCGCGCTCGATGAGCTCTCGGCCCGCCTCGTACGCGCTCGAGAGGAACGTGTCCGGCGCGCACCCGAGCCGTAGCCCGCGCGCCGCTGCCTCGTCGACGAGCGATCGCGCCTCGTCGAGCGTTGCGGCGAGCGGCTTCTCCGTGTAGACATGCTTGTCGTACGCGAATGCGGCGCGGGCGATCTCCGCATGCGCGGCGGGCGGGGTCAGAGAGAGCACGACCTCGATCTCGGGATCGGAAACGAGCTCGTGGACGGGCAGCACGCGCAAGGAGTACGTCTCGCCGAATGCCTGCGCTGCCGCAGCGCTCAGGTCAGCGCAAGCGACGATCTCGAAGCTCGGGAACGCGGCAGAGCCCTTGACGTAGTTGTGGGCGATGACGCCGCAGCCGACGAGACCGACCTTCATGCAGGCACCCCGCGGGTGAACTCGAGAGAGCGCCGCACGGCCTCGAACGGATCGCCATCGATCTCGTCCTGCTCGACGATGAGCCATTCGACGTCGGCCGAAGGCAGCACACGCTCGTACCCGACACCACCGTCGCCGACCGTGGTGAAGTCCCGCGCGCCGCGCGCGCGGATGTCCTTCACATGGACGAGCGGCGTCCGGCCCCGGTAGCGCTCGAGCAGCTCGACCGGATCGGCACCCGCCCACCAGATCCAGCCGAGATCGAGCTCGAGCCAGACGGGCAGCTCCGCGATCAGCTCGAGCGCCGTGACCCCGTCGAACCGCTCGAGCTCGGCCCAGTGGTTGTGGAACCCGTAGCGCAGGCCGACCTCGCCGGCCCGCTGCGCGCGCTCTGCGACGAGCTCTGCCGCGGCGCGCGCGTCTCGGGCGCTCGACGGCGGGTCGATCCACGACAGGGCGACACGGTCGGAGCCGAGGATGCGCATCTCTTCCGCCACGGCCTCGAGGTCGGCGCCGGCGCCGACATGACGGCCCGCCACTTCGAGCCCGAGCTCGTCGAGCAGGGCTCGCACGTCGCCGGCGTCGTGGCCGTGCAGGTCGAAGAGCTCGACGCCGTCGTAGCCGATCTCGCCGACGGCACGGAGCACTCCCTCGAAATCGCGCGCGGACTCGCCGCGGAGCGTGTACAGCTGAATTCCGACCTTTGTCATGCGGCGCCTTTCATACGACCGCAAGCTTCCTGCTCGCGATCAGGTCCCGATACCAGTAGAAACTGTCCTTCGGCACACGCTCGAGCGTCGGATAGTCGACGTAGACGATCCCGAAGCGCTTCGAATAGCCGAGGCTCCATTCGAAGTTGTCGAGAAAGCTCCACACGAAGTACCCCTTCATCGGCGCGCCGTCTTCCGCTGCGCGCAGCACGGCCTCGATGTGGCCGTCGAGATAGGCCGTGCGCTCGGGATCGTGGACACCCCCGTCATGCCCCCGGATGTCGCCGTAGGCGGCGCCGTTCTCGGTGACGTACATGCCGGCCGGGGCGTAGTCGCGGGCGATGCGAACGAGGAGCTTGTGGAGGCTCTCCGGGTGCACCTCCCAGCCCATGTCGGTCGCCGGCGCGTCGGGATCCTTGACGGTCTCCGGCGCGTCGCCGTTCCTGCCGGCGCGGACGACGTAGCGAAAGTAGTTGTTGACTCCGAGGAAGTCGATCGGCTTCGAGATCGCCGCGAGGTCGCCCTCCCGCACGGGCGCCACGTAGCGGAGGTCGGACGGATACTCGCCGTTGAACAGGGGATCGAGGAACCAGCGGTTCGCCATCCCGTCCATCTCACGCGCGGCGTCGAGATCGGCCGGCGAGTCGGACGCGGGGTCGACGTGCTCGAGATTCAGGACGATGCCGACGTCCGCATGAGGCGACGCGCTGCGCAGGACATCAACGGCCCACCCGTGCGAGAGCAACAGGTGATGCGCTGCGGCGACGGCGTCCGTCTCGCTCGTGCGGCCGGGCGCGTGCTGCCCCCATGCGTACCCGACCCACGCGACAACCCACGGCTCGTTGTGCGTCGTCCAGTGCGAGATGCGATCACCGAGCCTGGCGGCGACGACGTCCGCGTACTCGACGAACGCCTCTGCGGTGGCACGCGCCGTCCAGCCGCCCGCGTCCTCGAGTGCCTGCGGCGTATCCCAGTGGAACAGCGTCGGGAACGGCGTGATCCCTGCAGCGAGCAGCTCGTCGACAAGCCTGTCGTAGAAGTCGAGACCGGCCTCGTTGACCCGCCCGCGACCTTCGGGAAGGATGCGCGGCCACGCGATCGAGAACCGGAACGCGTCGAGGCCGAGCTCGCGCATGAGCTCGATGTCCTCCGGATACCGGTGGTAGAAGTCGCACGCAATCGCGCCGGAGTCGCCGCTCCGAACCTTGCCGGGCGTGGCGCAGAAGCGATCCCAGACACTCTCGCCGCGGCCGTCCTCGCCGACGGCGCCTTCGATCTGGTACGCGGCCGTCGAGGCGCCCCAGATGAACTCGCTCATGCGAGCACCTCCTCTGAAGGCGCGTTGACATGACAGCGCGCGGACTGCTCGGGGCGCGCCTGGACGAGCGGCGGCGTCACGCGAGAGCACACGCCGATCGCGATCGGGCAGCGCTGCACGAAGCGGCAGCCGGCAGGCGGATCGACTGCGGCAGATGCGAGTCCCTTGTGGATCTCGATGCGGTTGGCCTCGAGACCGGTCGCGGGATCGGGGACGGCGGAGAGGAGCAGCTGCGTGTACGGATGCAGCGGATTCGCAAGGACCTCGTCTACCGGGCCGCGCTCGACGATCTGGCCCGCGTACATGACGAGGATGTCGTCCGCGATGTAGCGCGCGCTCGCGAGATCATGCGTGACGTAGAGGAACGCGATCTCGTGCTGCTCCTTCAGGTCGAGCATGAGATTCAGGATCCCGATCCGGATGGAGACGTCGAGCATGCTCGTGGGCTCGTCCGCGAGCAGCACCTTGGGCTCGACCGCGAGTGCGCGCGCGATCGCGACGCGCTGCCGCTGGCCGCCGGAGAGCTGATGCGGGAACTTCTCGGCGACATGCCGCGCAGGCACGAGACCAACGGTCTCGAGCAGCTCGTACACGCGGGCATCGACCTGATCGGAGGGAAGGATCTTGTGGATCCGGAGCGGACGCTCGATGTGGTGGCGAATGGTCTTCACCGGATTCAGCGACCCGAACGGATCCTGGAAGATCATCTGCACCTGCGACCGGTACTTGAGGACATCGCGGCGTGACTTGTCCCGCACGACGTCGCGCCCGAGGAAGGAGATCGTGCCGTCGCTCGGGACGTAGAGCCTCGCGAGCAGCCGCGCGACGGTGCTCTTGCCGCTCCCGCTCTCGCCGACGAGCGCGGTGACGGTGCCGGGTTTCAGCTCGAAACTCACGTCGTCGACCGCATGGACGAAGCTCTTGCCGCGCAACCCTGTCGCCGCGGGGAAGCGCTTCGACAGATGGCTGACTTCGAGGGCTGTAGAGCTCATGCCCGCTCCCGGCGCCGGCAAAGCCGGCGCCTCCGCTCTCTGATGAGCTCCGTCAAGCCTACGCTCATGCGAGATGGCAGGCGACGAAGTGACCGGGCTCGAGCTCGCGTAGGACGGGGCGCTCGTTCGTCTGGCGCTGGTACTCGGGCCCGCCGGGCACGCAGAGCGGGCAGCGTGGGTGGAAGCGGCAGCCGCTCGGCGGGGAGGCGAGGTCGGGGGGCGAGCCGCCGATGCCGACGAGGCGCTGTCGCGGCCCCGTGAGCGGCGGGAAGGACTCCATGAGGCCGCGCGTATACGGGTGAAGCGGGTTGCGGTGCAGCCGCTCGGCCGGCGCACGCTCGACGATCTCGCCGGCGTACATGATCGCGATCGTGTCCGCGAGCTCGATCAGGAGCGAAAGGTCGTGGGTGATGAAGAGCACTGCGAACCCGAGGTCGCGCTTCAGCGAATCGACCTGCTGGAGAATCTCTCGCTGGACAACGACGTCGAGCGCGGTCGTGGGCTCGTCCATGATCACGAGCTCCGGGTTGAGCGCAAGGGCCATCGCGATGATCACGCGCTGGCGCATGCCGCCCGAGAGCTCGTGGGGATACGCCCTCGCACGGCGCCGGTCGATGCCGACGAGCTCGAGGAGCTCACCGGTGCGCGCCGCTGCGCGCTTGCGATCGATGCGCTCGTGGGCCTGCATCATGTCGAGGAACTGCTCGCTCACCCGCATGACGGGGTTGAGGGCGTTCATCGCGCTCTGGAAGACCATCGAGACGTTCCGCCAGCGATACTTGCGGAGCTCGTTCGTGCTCTTGCCGACCAGGTCTTCGCCGCGGAAGATCACGCTTCCGCCGGCCAGACGAGCCGGCTCGCGGAGCACCTGCAGGATCGCGTTCGCGACGGTCGTCTTGCCGGAGCCGGACTCGCCCGCGAGCCCGACGATCTCACCCGCGTGAATCGAGAGGTCGATGCCGTCGACCGCGCGCACGGTGCCGTACTCGACCTGAAGCCCGCGCAGCTCGATCAGCGCGTCGTGGGTCGTGGAGGTCCGAACCGCCGCCATCGGTTCGATCATCGTCATGCCGTCTGCCGTTTGAGGCGTCGGCGCTTCTTCGGACGTTCGACGCGAAGGCGCGGATTCGAGATCTCGTCGATGCCCGCGAGAATGAGGGTCAGGCCGAGAACCGTGGCGCCGATCGCGAGGCCGGGGAACACGAACGCCCACCACTCACCCTGGAGCACGCTCGAGTTCACGGTCGCCCAGTAGAGAGCGACGCCCCAGCTCGGCTTCGAGCTGTCGCCGAGTCCGAGGAACTCGAGACCGGCAGCAACCAGGATCGCGATGTAGAACACGAGCACGAACGCAGCGGCGATGCGCGCGACCATGTTCGGGAGGATCTCGCCGAAGACGATGCGCGGCGTCGACTCGCCGGCGACTTTCGCTGCGCGCACGAAGTCCTGGTTCTTGATCGTGAGCGCCTGCCCACGGAGGATCCGCGCCTCGAAAGCCCAGAGCGTGAGAGCGATCACGAGGATCAGCGTCAGCATCCCGCGCGTGTGAAGGAATGCCGTCACGTCGATCAGCAGCGGGATCGTGGGAATGACGAAGAAGACGTTCGTCAGAAGACCGATCAGGTCGTCGGCGATACCGCCCACGAACGCGGCGAAGATGCCGAGGACCGTCGCGATCACGGTGGCGATCAGCCCTGCCGCAGCGCCGAGGAGCAGAGACCGCCGCGCGCCCCAGGCGACCTGGGCGAAGACGTCCTGCCCCTGGTCGGAGGTGCCGAAGAGATGGTGGAGCGACGGATGCTGGCGGGCGTCGAGGAGCGAGAAGTCGGTCGCCTTGCTCGCGCTGACGAGGAGCGGTGCGAACAGCGCCAGCAGGACCATGCCGCCGACGATGAGGAGGCCGGTGCGCCCCTTCGGGTTCGCGAGCAGGAGTTGGAGCCATCCCGGCATGAGCTTCCGGCGTTCGCGCGTCACCGGCATCTGCGCAGGGAAGTCGACGACAGGCGTCAGCTGCGACATCAGGTTTGAGACCTCACGCGGGGGTCGAGCACGAGATTGATGATGTCCATGAAGAAGTTCGCGACGATCGGGCACAGCGCGAAGACGAGGAGCAGCGCCTGCGTCAGCGGGTAGTCGTTGCCGAGGGCCGCCTGTTGCAGCGTGTAGCCCGCACCCGGATAGCTGAAGACGAGCTCGACGAAGATGACGCCTCCGACCGCCGTCGCGAACTGCGCCGCGAACCCGTTCAGCGGCGGGAGGATCGCGTTCCGCGCTGCGTATCGCGTCATCACGCGCGAGTCACGAAGGCCCTTCGCCTGCGCCATCGCCACGTAGTCCTCGGAGATCGTGTTGATCATGACCGTGCGCATGTTGAGCACCCAGCCGCCGGCGAATGCGAGCACGATCACGAGGCCGGGGAGGATGCCGTGCTGGACCGCGCTCGAGATGAACGGCCAGTTGAAGCCCGGATTGACGTCGTTGCCGTAGGCGTGCTGGATCGGGAACCAGCCGAGCTTCAGACCGAGGAAGTAGACGACGAGGAGGCCCGTGAAATAGGCGGGAAACGCGCTCAGCGCCATGAAGATCGGAACGAGGATGCTGTCGAAGGTCTTGCCGCGCCGCCAGGCCGCGATCGCACCGACCGACGTGCCGAGCACGAACGCAAAGACGAATGCGATGCCGACGAGCACGATCGAGTACGGGAGCGTCCGCCCGACCACCTCGGAGACCGTGCTCGGGTAGTTCGACGTCGAGATGCCGAAGTCGAGCGTGACGACGCGGTGCAGGTAGTCGATGTAGTCACGCCAGATCGACTGCTCGCCGCCGCCGAGAAGCTCCTGGTACTTCTGGATGATCCCCGGGTTCGACTGGATCTGCGCCGGGCTGAGCCGCTGAAGGATCCCGCCGATCGGATCGCCGGGCATGAGCCTCGGCAGCAGGAAGGTCAGCGTCAGCGCGACCCAGATGGCAAAGAGGTAGAAGCCGAGGCGACGTATGAACCAGCGCATAGGAGTGTGCAGACCGTATCGCCGACGGCGGGCGGGGCGCAGGGGCCCCGCCCGCCACGGCTTAGGAGGGTCTTGCTGTTACCCCACGATCACGCGCCGGCCTTGCCACCAGGGCAAATTCGCGTGAACGAGAGGATGTTGTCGGGAGCCGTCGTGAAGATCGGGTCACCGTAGAAGTTCTTCGGTGACGAGAAGCAGTGGAAGTACTTCGTCGAGTACGTCGACCACCTCGGCCCCACGAAGAGCGGAACGATGGGCTGATCCTGCAGGAACAGCTGGCCGAGCTGCGAGGCGATCTGCTTCTGCTTCGCCACACTCAGCGTTGACTGCCACTGCTTGAGCAGCGCCGTCGCCTTGGCGTTCTGGTAGTGCGCCCAGTTGCCGGTGTTCGTCGCGTCCTCACCGGACGGCGTGAACTTGTTCGCCGACATGTTCGAGTTGAAGAACCCGAACGGAGACCCCTGCGACGCGTTCTGCCACAGGAGCGACGGGGCCTTCGTCGAGGACGCGTTCGGATACCACGAGTTCCAGTCAGGCTCGAGCGCGACCTTGGAGTCGATGCCGATTGCCTGCAGGTTCTTCGTGATGATCTGGTTCGACGCGACCCAGTCCGACCAGCCCGAGATCACGTGGATGTCGAGGTTGACCGGGTTGCCCTTCGGGTCCATCAGCGTTCGAGCCCTTGTAGGTGAAGCCGGCGTCGGTGAGCGTCTTCTTCGCGAGCGTCGGGCTGTACGCGGCCGCCTTCGCAGCGGACTCCTTGACGGCGCCCGTCACCCACGACGGGAAGATGCCGTTGAGGCCCAGTGCGTCGGTCGGCGGCGCGTAGCCGTACTCACCGAGCTTGGAGACGTCGCTGCGGTTGATCGCGAAGCTCAACGCCTTGCGGAACGCGGGAATGCTGTACGGGTACTTCGTCGTGTCGAGGACGAGCGAGATCGGATACGCCGTCGTCGCATAGAACGCGTGGTAGTGCTTCGTGTCCTTGGAGATGTAGGCCTGCTGGACGTTCGGCACGAAGTTGTGCGTCCAGTCGACCTGGCCGCTCTGGATCTGCAGGAGCGCTGCGTCGTTCGACGCCGCCTGCGTGTACTCGAGGCACTTGATCCTCGGCGAACCCTTGAGCCAGTACTTCGTGTTCTTGGAGAGAATGTAGTCCTGGGACGTGAAGCGCGACGACCTTGTTGAACGGACCGGATCCAACCGGACTGGTGTTCGTGAAGGTCGCCGGGTCGGAGACCTTCGACCAGATGTGCTGCGGGACGACGAACTGCCCATTCAGCACTGCCGGGATGAACTGCGAGTCCGACCGTCTTCAGCGTGATCGCCACTGCATAGGGGCCCTTCGCCTTGATCGAGGCGACATTCGTCGCCGGCGAGGTGAGGCCGATCATGTCCATCGTCTTGTCCTGCTGACCCGCGGTGAGGCTGTAGACGACGTCCTTCGAGGTCAGCGGCTTGCCGTCCGACCACTTGACGCCGCGCTGCAGGTTGAGCGTGAGGGTCTTGTTGCCGTTCGACCACTTCCAGCTCTTTGCGAGCCATGGGTACTGGTGGCCGCCGCCTGCAACCGTGCTGATGATGAGCGGCTCGTAGAACGCCCCACGAACGAAGCCGCCACTCGGCAGGCTGGTCGCGGTGTAGGGGTTGAAGTTCCGCACGAAGGCCTGGTCGCCCGAGCCCGTCATGACGAGGCAGTTGTGGCCGGCTTTCGCACCGGCCGTCGCCTTCGGTGCCGACGCACTCGCAAGGAGCGCGGCGACGGCGATGAGGCCCACCAGGGCGACTCCTAGCCGCCGGCGGTTGAAGCGAACGTCACGTCGCATCGCAATCCCTTTCTCGCCCAGCATCGGGCGGACCCGGAGCGGCAGGAGCGCCGTTCCGAAAACGTTTCCGGCGGTTGTTACCACGCCGGCAACCGGAAAGTCAAGGTAAAGCGTGAAACTCTTCAGGTGCAAATTTCCGGAATGTTCCGGAACATGCTTCAATGCTCTCTGCGATGGCTGTCCGCGAGCTCAGAGCGAACGGGAAGGTGACGATCCGCGAGATCGCCGATCTTGCGGGCGTCTCGATCGCGACCGTGTCGCGGGTCGTCAACGGCCGTGGCGACGTGTCGCCGGAGACGCGTGAGCTCGTCCAGCGGATCGTCCGCGAGCGGGGCTACATGGCCAATCGGAGCGCCCGGGCTCTCTCGCGCGGGAAGACGGGCCTGATCGGCGGGACGGTGCCGATGGTGCACTACCCGTACTTCTCGCATCTCGTCGCCGGCGTCGCCGAGGCGCTCTACGAGCAGGACATGCGTCTCGTCCTCTGCCCGACCCTGCACGAGCACGCCCGCGAGGTGACGCTCCTCGAGCGGCTGATGCACGGCACGACGGACGGCGCGGTGATCATCCTCCCCGAGGAGTCCGCCGACGAGCTCGAGCAGCTGCTGAACCACGGCTACCGGTTCGTCGTCATCGACCCGACGGTCGCCGTGAACGAGCGTGTACCGGCGGTCTCCGCCGCCCACACCGCGGGCGCCGACCAGGCGATGAAGCATCTGCTCTCGCTCGGTCATCGCCGGATCGCGGCGATCACCGGGCCGCGCGGCGTCAAGGCGACCGACGACCGGCGGCGTGGCTATTACGCGGCGCTTGCGGAGGCGGGAATCGCCCCCGACCCCGAGCTCGAGGTCGAATCGAACTTCGAGCTCCGCGGCGGCGTCGATGCGGCGAACCGGCTGCTCGACCTCGCCGAGCCGCCGACGGCGATCTTCTCCTTCAACGACAACATGGCGATCGGCGCGATGCGCGTGGCCCGCGCTCGCGGCATCCGCGTTCCCGAGGACCTTTCGATCATCGGCTTCGACGATCTCGAGGAAGCGGGGATCGTCAGCCCGGCGCTCACGACGATTCGCCAACCGCTCGCCGAGATGGGACGCATGGCGATTTCGCTCCTCATGCGCCTGCTCGAGGACCAGCCGATCGAGACGCTGCACATCGAGCTCGCGACGCGTCTCGTCGTCCGCGAGTCGACGGCGCCGCTCAGGTCTTAGAACTCTTAGAGCTCGCCGGGCGTCCGGATGATCTTCCAGGTCATGTAGAGCCCGAGCACGACGGCGACCCCGAAGCCGACGATGCCCACCCACTCGAAACGCTGTGCCCGCACGATGATCGACGACGACAGAAGAAGCGCCGCGACGATGATCGCCGCGCCCACCCGGTTCGCGATCGAGCGCAGATTCGCCTCGAGCTCCCCGAGCCCCGTCGGCACGACGCCCACCTTCAGCGAGCCCTGCTCGAGCTCGCTGAGCACGTGGCCGATGCGTCGCGGCATGCGCGTGAGCGGATCGAGCTGCGTGTAGAGATACGCGAAGAGTCGGTTCGGCTCGAGACGGCGTTCCGCCTCGACGAGCATCACCTCGATCGCCTCCTCCTCGAGTAGCGCAATGGGGTCGAGATCGGGTTGAAGCACGCGTGCGATCGCGTCCGCCTGCGCGAGTGTCTTGCCGACGAGCGCGAAGCTCGTCGGGAGCGCGATGTTGTGGTCGAGCGCGATCCGCTGCAGATCCGCGAGCGACTCACCCGCGCGGATCCCCGACAGGGGACGCCAGTGGAAGCGCGGCAGCTTGCGGCGGACGTCGTGGACGAACGCCGGCTGATCCGACTCGACCCCCGTCAGCGACAGCGAGATGATCAGGTCGGCAACGTCATCGGCACGGTTCTGCGCGATCGCAAGCAGCAAGAGCGAGAGCCCGCGCCGCGTGTCGTCATCGAGGCGGCCGAGCAACCCGAAGTCGAGGAGCGCCAGCCGGCCGTCGGGTGTGAGGAGGATGTTCCCGGCGTGCGGGTCCGCGTGATAGACGCCCTCGACGACGACCTGATGCACGTACGCGCTGAAGAACTGGCGCGCGAGCTCCCGCGCGATGTCCGGTGCGAAGGGATGCCCGACTGCGACCTTCTCTCCTTCGATGTACTCCAGGACGAGCACACGCTCGGTCACGTACGGGCGGATCACCTGCGGCACGTAGATGCCGTCGTACTCGTCGACGAGCCGTGCGATCAGCTCCGTGTTGTGCGCCTCTTCGATGAAGTCGAGCTCGCCGCGCAAGTGCACTTCGAGCTCGTCGGCGAGGGCCTCGACCTGCAAGAGCTGCGCCTTCTCCGAGCGACCCGAGACGAGCTTCGCCGTCGAGCGGATCACGGACAGATCGAGCTCGACCTGTTCGACGATGCCGGGCCGCCGCACCTTGACGACGACATCACGTCCGCTCTTCAGCAGTGCGCGGTGCGTCTGGGCGATCGAGGCCGTTGCGAGCGGCTCGGGATCGATTTGCTCGAAGACGTCGTCACCGAGCTCGGCGAGCACGACCGCCTGAACGTCGACGAACGGCACGGGCGAGACCTGGTCGACGAGCTGCGAGAGCTCCTCGATGTAGGCGTCGGGAAGCAGGTCGGGCCGCGACGACAGCAGCTGCCCGAGCTTGATGTACGTGGTGCCGAGCTCTTCGAGGGCGGCGCGAAACGACCGTGCGCCTTCGCGCGTCGCATCGCGCCGCCCTCGTAGTCCGATCTCCGCGAGGACACGGCGAATCCCGGTGCGTCGCGCTACTCGGCCGACGGTCAACGCACGCCGAGTGCGCTCAAGGCGCTCGCCCACGAAAAGAGAGATGACCCCGTTTGCCGCAGAGGAAACGCCACAGCCCCGAACCAACCCCGTCGGAGAACTGCAGCGGCGGGTCGAAGCTTCGACCCGCCGCCGCACGCGTGCCGACACAGACTGGCGAGGCGGCGGCGGCGGGACCGGCCGTCAGACCGACCCGCCGACTACCAGAAGCCGCCGTCGCTGAATCCAATCGGCTTGAAGCAGAAGCCGAGGATCTGCGCCACAGAAATCGCGAGAATCATGAGGGAGAGAAACCGCGCTTTGGTCACGTCGTGCACCTCCTTTCCGAACCCTAGAACCTGACGTCCTGGAGTGCCTCCGCCGCAGTGCGGTAGAGGTGCGCTGCAAGCCTGTCGTCGCCGCGCTTCTGCGCGAGATCGCCGCGGGCAACCCATGCGGCCGCGCGATGGCTGGCCGACCCGAGCTGGGCAAGGTTAGCCTCGGCCGCTGCGAACGCGGCCTCAGCCTCGTCGAGGCGATCCTGCTCGAGGAGCGCGCGCCCGAGCACGAGCTGCGCGTTCCCGACCTCGTCGAGGTAATCCTCGTTGCCGGCCTTCTCGAGAAGCTCGAGCGCGTGCCGTGCCTGCTCCTCGGCCTGGTCGATGCTGCCGGTGCGCAGATGGATCTGCGCGAGAGACGAGACCGCCTGCGCTGCGTCGGCATCGCGGCCGGTGTCGAGCGCGATCCCGAACGCCTCCTTCAGGAGGATGATCGCCTCGTCGGTCTTGCCGAGCAGGAAGTTGAGGCCGCCCAGGTTGTTCGTGAGCTGGCCGACGTGAATCTTGTCCGAGAGCTCCTCGTACGCGCTCCGCGCCTTCTCGGCGTAGGTGCGCGCAAGCACCCAATGGCCCTCGCGGTCGGCGACGAGCGACGCCTGGAAGTAGGCGGCGCCGATCGTGCGCGGGTCGTTCGCGTCTTCGGCGAGCTGGAGTGCGCGCTCGATGTCCTCGCGCGCGGCCTCGTAGTCGCGGTGCCGGCGCCAGCAGCGCGAGCGCCACGAGAGGATGTTCGACCGGAGCTGGTCCGACGGCAGCCCTGAGCGCTCTGCAAGAGAGAGCGCCTCGTTCAGCAGACCCAGGGCGGTCTGCACGCTGTTCAGCTGGTAGCGACAAATCCCGAGTGCAGTGAAGACCTCCGCGCGCTCGAGATCCGAGAAGGAGCCTGCCTCGACGAGGCCGCGTGCCTCGTTCAGGAGCTCGAGCGCTTGGCGCAACGCGCCGACACGCATCTGCGTGCGGCCCGCGCCGACGAGCGCGCGGACGGTGAGCTCGGCAACGCCGGTCGCGCGTGCTGCCGGGACGAGCGTCTCGTACTCGGTCGCGGCCGTCTCGTTGTCGAGTGCCTCGAGCAGCGTCTCGGCCCGGGCGAGCGCGCCCTCGAGCCGGCCGCGCTCATCGGTCGCGACGCCGTTCGCGAGAAAACCGGGATCGACGCCGAGCCGCGCAGCGAGCCACTCGATGGTCTCGCGCGTGGGCCGCGTCTTGCCGCGCTCGATCTGCGACACGTACTCCTTCGAGAACCGCTCACCCGCGAGGTCGCTCTGCGTGAGGCCCGCGGCGACACGGAGCTGGCGAAGGCGCTCGCCGAGCCGAAGCCCGTGCCGGAGGGCGGTGCGGCTCTGGTTGAGTGCGGTCGAATTCTCTGTCATGCGGCTATCCGAGGTGCGGTTATCGAAGCTCATGCTTCACCAAAATGCAACGTAGGGGATCCAGCCTCCCCCTAAAGGGGCATGTTTGGGCCTATTCCGTGTGAAGCAGCATGTCACAAATCACTTGACTGGGCTACTTGACTCGGCGGGACATGGCGCCTATAGTCAGGCCACCTTGCAACTTGGCCGGACGCCAGGCTCAGGTTTGCAGGGGGCGCGCCGGGCATCCGGCGAGGGCAGGAAGGGCGGCTGGGCCGCAGAGCCGAACTTCCGAAGCCCCGCCTGATGGGCGCGCCCTTGGGAAGGGCCCCGGAGCCGCAGCCGGGGCCCTTTTCATTCATCGGGCGAAAAGCTTGCGCTTTTCGCCCGGGAGGGGCACGCGTGACGTAAGCGCTCTGGCGCTACGGCGAGAGCGCGGTCTCGCCTTCGCGGGCGGACTGGCTCCCATCCAAAGACGGTTCTTGAAAAACGTGTCTCTCAGGCCGTCAGCCAGTCCAAGCGGGCGGCTCGGACTTGCTTCACTTCGTGCTCGTCGAGGAGGCCGATGCGGCGGCCGACCATGCCGAGGACGCCGCACGCGAGGAACGTCCACGCTTCGGCGTCCGCGTCACGCCCGGCGGCGAGGACGCCCTCTTCCTGTCCTCGGCGGATGACGCCCGCGACGAAATCGTGCACCTCGCGCATGTGGCGCCGGAGCTGCTTGCGCAGCTCGGGATCCTCGTTCGCCTCGGAGAGGGCCTGCACCCAGAGCTCCGACATCTGGAACTTGCAGTCGCGGATCGTCACGTGCCCGCGGCCCATCGCCTCGAACGCCTGACGAACATCCGGCGTCGATGCGAGCACGCCCTCCCACTCGGCCCGCGCGTTCGACCACACATGGTCGAGCGCGGCGAGGTAGAGATCGCGCTTCGAGGCGAAGTGGCGATAGAGGATCGGCTCCGAGATGCCCGCCTCGCGCGCGATCTCGGCCGTCGTCGTCCCGCGATAACTGCCGTCGGAGAAGACGCGGATCGCGGTCTCGATCAGCGCGAGTCGCCGCTCCGCTGCCGGAAGGCGGATCGGTGCGACCGTCATCCGGCCTCCAGCGGTACAGGCGCCTCCTGACGGCGCACGTTGACGTGCCGGAGCGTGGCGAACGCGACGACCGCGCCGGCGACTGCGATGAGCGCCGCGACCTCGGTCGCGTGGTGGAAGCCGTTCAGGAACGCGGTCGCGCGATCGTCGCCCGCCGCAGTCCCGCTCGCGACACCGGCGGCGACGATGGCGCCCATGATCGCGATCCCGAGCGAGCCGCCGACCTGGCGCATGCTGTTCAGCACCGCCGAGCCGACACCTGCCTTGTCGGGCCGCACCGAGCTCATGGCTGCGGCTGTCGTCGGCGCCATCGCGAGCGACATGCCGACGCCGCCGAGCAGCATCCCCGGCAGAAGCTGCCAGAAACTCGCGCTCGCACCGACGCGCGAGAACACGAGGAGCGATCCCGCCACGAGGACGAGCCCAGTCGTGACGAGCGGCCGCGGGCCGATCCGGTCGGAGAGTCGTCCGGCCTGCGGCGCGACGAGGATGATCAGCAGCGTCCATCGGCAGGAAGGCCGCGCCCGCCTGCGTCGGCGAGTAGCCGAGGATCTGCTGGACGTAGAGCGAGACGTAGAAGAAGACGCCGAACATCGCGAGCCCGATGAGCAGCATCACGGTGTTCGCGCCGGTGAAGCCGACGTTGCGGAAGAGCGAGAGGTCGAGCATCGGCAGCCGCTGATGCAGCTCGAGGAGGATGAAGGCGCCGAGCGAGACCGCCGCGACCACGAAGGCGCCGATGATCCGCGCGGACGTCCAGCCGTACTGATTCGCCTCGATGAGCGCATAGCTCAACGCGAAGAGCCCGAGCGCGGACGTGAAGAGACCGGGTATGTCCGGTCGCTGCTCATGCGACATGTCGCGCGACTCGTCGATGAAGAGGTACGCCGCGAGAATCGCGATCGCGCCGATCGGCACGTTGATGTAGAAGATCCAGTTCCAGTTGATGTGCTCGGTGATGAGCCCGCCGACGAGCGGCCCGATCGCGAGCGCGAGCGCGGAGATGCCGGCCCAGATACCAATGGCGGTGCCGCGCTCCCGGGGCGGGAACGTCACCGTGATGATCGACAGCGTGGCGGGATTCATGAGCGCGGCGCCGACACCCTGTACGACGCGCGCTGCGATCAGCATTCCGGCGCCCGACGCCAGCCCGCAGGCGAGCGAGGATAGCGTGAAGATCACGAGGCCGACGACGAAGATGCGCCGGCGGCCGAGCAGGTCGCCGAGCTTGCCGCCCGTGAGCATGAGCGCCCCGAAGGTGAGTGCGTAGCCGGTGACGACCCATTCGAGTTCGCTGATCTTCAGACCGAGCGACTGCTGGATCGACGGCAGCGCGACGTTCACGATCGTGTTGTCGAGCATGATCATGAAAAGGCCGAAGGAGACCGCGCCGAGCGTCCACCACTTGCGGTTCTCCGAGGCGAGGAAACGAGCTCTCATCCACTCCCCCTGTTAGTGGTCACTAAGTTAGTGATCGCTAAGGTACCGGAACGGGCTAGCGTTCCGCGGCGAGATGTCCGGGTTCATCTGGCACCCGCCGCCCGAGCTCGTCGAGCGCGCCAACGTGACCCGGCTGCAGCGGCGGCTCGGAGCGGCTGACTACCACGAGCTCCACCGCATCTCGGTCGAGGAGCCCGAACGTTTCTGGCCGGAGCTCGTCGAAGACCTCGGTATCGAGTTCTCGCGGCCGTGGTCGTCGATCGTCGACGAGTCGCGCGGGCCGGAGTGGGCGACCTGGTTCAACGGCGCGCGCGTCAACGTCGCGCGCGTGTGCCTGCACCGCTGGGCGGAGCAACATCCGAACGAGGAGGCGTTCGTCGGCCTTTACGAGGACGGGACGCGCGAGTCGCTGACGTACGCGGAGGCGTCACGAGAGGTGACGCAGCTCGCGGAGCTACTCGTCGAGCTCGGCGTGCGCGAGGGCGACCGCGTCGCGATCTACATGCCGATGGCGCCGGCCGTCGCCGTTGCCGCGCACGCCTGCGCGCACATCGGCGCCGTCCACGTCCCGATCTTCTCCGGTTTCGCCGCGCCCGCGATCGCCTCGCGTCTCGAGGACTCGCAGGCGAAGGTCGCGATCGTCGCCGACTGGTCGCTCCGCCGCGGCAAGCGCATCGAGATGGTCGACACGCTCGTCGAGGCAGGACCGTACGCACTCGAGCACGTCATCCAGTGGGACCGCGAGTCGCGCAGCTGGCCCGAGGGCGTCACGCGACAACCCGGGGCGCTCCCGGCGGCCGAGGTCGACTCCGAGGCGGCCTATCTGCTCGCGTACACGTCGGGGACGACAGGGAAGCCGAAGGGCGCGAAGCTCGTCACCGGAGGATTCCTCGTCTCGATCGCGCGCGAGGCGGCGTATCAGGCGAACATCGTCCGCGGCGACCGCGTCCACTTCGCCACCGACATGGGCTGGATCATGGGCCCGTGGACCGTTGTCGGCGCAGGCGCCGTCGGCGCGACGATCGTCTTCGCAGAAGGAGCCCCGGACTGGCCGGCCGACCGTCTCTGGAAACTCGTCGAGTCGGAGCAGGTGACGATGCTCGGCCTCTCGCCCACGCTCGTCCGCGCACTCATCCCGCACGGCGACCCAAAGGCGAACCTGTCGACGCTGAAAGCGTTCTGCACGACGGGTGAGCCGTGGAACCCCGATCCGTACCGCTGGCTCTTCGAAAAGGCGGGCGGCTCGACGACGCCGATCGTGAACATCAGCGGCGGCACCGAGGTGGGTGCGTCCTTCCTGACGACGGTGATCACCGAGCCGATCAAGCCGGTGGCGCTCGGCTTCCCTGCGCTCGGGCAGGACATGGACGTCGTCGATCCCCTCGGGCGCCCGGTCCGGAAGCAGGTCGGGGAGCTCGTCTGCCGGCGGCCGTGGCCCGGAATGACCCGGGGCGTGTGGGGTGACGACGAGCGCTACCTGGAGACGTACTGGCGACGTTTCCCCGGTGTCTGGACGCACGGCGACTGGGCCTCCGTCGACGAGGACGGTTACTGGTTCCTCCACGGGCGAAGCGACGACACGTTGAACATCGCCGGCAAGCGGATCGGCCCCGCAGAGCTCGAGTCGGCCGCGATCGGAAGCGGCATCGTCGCCGAGGCCGCAGCGATCGGCGTCCCGCACGCGGTCAAGGGTGAAGTCGCGTGGATCTTCTGCGTCCCGAGGCCTGGGGAGAAGCAGAAGGACGCAGCAGTCGCGGCGGCGGTGACGGACGTCCTCGGTAAGGCGTTCAGGCCCGAGCGGATCGTCTGGGTCGACGCGCTCCCGAAGACCCGCAGCGCGAAGATCGTGCGCCGGGCGGTGCGCGCCCGCGTCCTCGGCAAGGATCCCGGCGACCTGTCGTCGCTCGAGAACCCCGAGTCGCTCGACGCGATCTCGCGCGCCATCGGCTGAGCCGGGTTGGACTGCGCCCCTCTCCTAGACTGAACTCGTGAGCACGGCACTCGTGACCGGCGGCGGGCGCGGCATCGGCGAGTCGATCGCGCGGATGCTCGCGGCCGAGGGCTACGAGGTCACGGTCACCGGCCGGACGCGCGGCCAGGTGGAGCGTGTCGCTTCTGAGATCGCGGGCCGATCGCTCGTCGGCGACGTCTCGCAGCGAGAGGATGTCGAGCGTTGGGCACAGGAGGTCGGAGATCTCGACGTGCTCGTCTGCAACGCCGGGATGAGCGGTCCCGAGGACCCGCTCGCCGATCCCGAAGAGTGGTGGCATACGTTCGAGGTCAACGTGCTCGGCGTCTATCTCTGCTGTCACGCCTTCGCGCCCCGGATGGTCGAACGCGGTGGTGGCCGCATCGTCAACGTCGCGAGCGGCGCGGCGTATCTTCCGGGCCAGAACCGCGGCGCGACGGCATACGGTGCGTCGAAGGCGGCCGTTCACCGCTTCTCGGAGCTCCTTGCGAACGGGCTGCGGGACGAGGGTGTCTTCGTCTTCTCGATCTCGCCGGGACTCGTCAAGACGGACATGACGAGCGGCTTTCCCGACGACGCGCCGTGGACGCCGCCGGAGTGCGCGCCGAACCTCGTGCGCGCGCTCGTCTCCGGAGCGTTCGATGAGCTCGCAGGCCGCTACCTCCACGCGGAACACGATCAGCCGGAGTCGCTGCCCGCCCGCGCCGGGCGGATCGTGGCCGACGACCTGAACGCGATCCGCCTCAGGCGCTGATGCGGCTCGCACTCGCCCAGATCAATCCGGTCGTCGGCGATCTCGACGGCAACCGGACGATGATCCTCGACCGGCTCGAGGAGGCGAGAGCCGCGGGCGCCGACCTCGTCCTCTTCCCGGAGCTCGCCGTCACCGGCTATCCCCCGGAAGACCTGCTCCTCCGCCCCGGCTTCGTCCGAGCGGCCGAACGGTCGCTCGAGGCGATCGCCCGCGAGACCCGCGGCATCTCGGCTGTCGTCGGCACGCCGCACTTCGACCGCGACCTGTACAACGCCGCTGCCGTCTGCGCCGGCGGCGAGATCAAGGCGCTCGTGAAGAAGCGCTTCCTTCCGAACTACGGTGTCTTCGACGAGTTCCGCTACTTCGCCCCGGGAGACGGGCTGGCCCTCTTCGAGCACGGCGGCACGCGTATCGGCGTGACGATCTGCGAGGACATGTGGCAGCCTGGACCACCGGCGACCGACCTCGCGCTCGCCGGTGCGGAACTGATCGTGAACATCTCCGCGTCGCCGTTTCACCTCCTCCGCGACCGGGAGCGCGAGGAGATGTTCCGCACGCGTGCGCGCGACACCGCGGCGTTCGTCGCGCTCTGCAACATGGTCGGAGGACAGGACGAGCTGATCTTCGACGGCCACTCGTTCGTGATCGACGACGAGGGCGTCGTCCTTGCGCGTGCCGCCGGCTTCGAGGAGCAGATGCTCGTCGTCGACGTCGAGCCGTCCTCCGTCGTCTCGCGGCGCCTGACCGACACGCGCCGCCGCGCGCTTGCGCAGGACCGGGGCGAGCTCGGCCCGGTAGAGACCGTGCACATCGGCGCTGCACGCGACCACGCGGAGACGGTCGAGGCGACGGTGACGCCGTTCTGCGACGACCTCGAGCAGATGCGCCTCGCGCTCGAGCTAGGCCTCGGCGACTACGTGCGCAAGAACAGCTTCACCGAGATCGTCGTCGGCGTCTCCGGCGGCATCGACTCCGCAGTCGTCGCAGCGCTTGCCGCCGAAGCGCTCGGCTCCGACCGGGTGCACTGCGTCTCGATGCCCTCGCGCTACTCCTCGGAGGGCACACGCACCGACGCGCAGCGACTCGCGGAGTCGCTCGGCTCCGATTTTCGGGAGATCGCGATCGAGCCGATGGTCGAGGCGTTCGTCGACTCGCTCTCGACGAGCTTCGAAGGACGCGAGCCCGATCTCACCGAGGAGAACCTGCAGGCGCGTGTCCGCGGAGTGATCCTGATGGCACTCTCGAACAAGTTCGGCTGGCTCCTCGTCGCGACCGGCAACAAGTCGGAGATGTCGGTCGGCTACGCGACGTTGTACGGCGACATGGCAGGCGGCTTCGCGCTCCTGAAGGACGTCTACAAGACCGACGTCTTCCGTCTCGCCCGGCACCTGAACGAGCGCGCCGGGCGGGAGCTCATCCCGCAATCGATCATCGACCGCGCTCCGAGCGCGGAGCTCCGCGCCGACCAGCTCGACGAGGACTCGCTGCCGCCGTACCCGGTGCTCGACCAGGTGCTCGCCGCATACGTCGAAGAGGACAGGACGCTCGACGAGCTCTCGACGGACGGCTTCGACCCCGACGTCGTGCAACGCGCCGTGAAGCTGATCGATCGCGCGGAGTACAAGCGCCGGCAGGCGCCGCCGGGTGTGCGACTGCGGCCGAAGGCCTTCGGACGGGACCGCCGTACGCCGATCACGAACCGCTGGCGCTCGTAACTAGGCGCCCGCGTCCAACGGCGCCGGAGGTGGGCCGTTCGCTGCGAGGTCGCGCACGAGCGCCGCAAGCCGGCGCGGGCCGGTGACGACGCCCGCAAGCTCGTGCGGCGCGAACCAACGAGCCTCGTGGACGCCCTCCGCGATGAGCTCTGCCTCCGTGAACGACGGCTTCGGCTCGAAGTGGGGGACTCGGACGAGATAGTGGCGCTCGCTCTGGCCGGCCCACCGGCACGGGTTGACCATCCAGTGCGTCCTGGTCCAGATCTCCGGGCCAAGCGCGTAGTCGACGAGACCGACCTCCTCTGCGAGCTCGCGCGCGAGGGCATGCGCATCCGACTCGCCGGCCTCGACGCCGCCACCGGGCGGCGACCACCACGTCCCGAAGGTGTCCTGAAAGCGTACGAGGAGAACGCGACCGTCGTCGTCGAGGACGATTGCCCGCACGGCTTCCCGAACCGGCAGGCCGCTCGAGCGGCCCGACAGCTCCTGGAACCAGCGCAGCCGCTCGTGCCAGGGCACCGCGGCGTTCGCCGGCGAGGTCGACGGGAGGACGAAGAGCTGCGTCTCGCCGAGCACCCGCTCCTGCACGCCGAGCTCCGGGCGCTCGCCGAAGAGGCCGCGATAGGCCTCCTTCCCGACGAATCCGATCCACCGCGGCGTGTACTCACGCGCGAGGCCCTCGATCCGCTCGCGATCGAAGTCGTTGCGACGCAGGTCGCCGGAGCCGGGCGTCGTGCGATACGCGGCGTTCGTGATCCCGACGCCCTCGTTCGGCAGGTCGAACTGCTCGCTCGGCTCGTAGAGACGGGACGTGAAGCCGGCGACGTGCAGGAGACGCCAGAAGTCGTTCCTCGAATTCGCGAAGTGCGCGGCGGCTGCGGCCGACACGCGGCCGGGATTGATGCCGCAGAACACGACGCGGAGCCCGGACGCGAGAACGTCCGGGACGGCGCTCTCCTCGGTCAGGCCGCTTCTTGCTCGGTGATCCGCGCGTCGATCCGTGCCTCGAGGCTAGCCCGCAGATCCTCGCCGGAGACGGCGAGGTCGTAGCGCGGCCGCCTCGGCTCGGCCTTCGACACGGTGACGGTTCCCTCCCACCCGCCGTAGATGCGGGCGTAGCACTCGGCCTCCGACAGCGTCCTGAGCCGGATCACGAATCCAGCGTAGGCCCCCGTCCGGACAGCAGGCGGTGTCCTCGCGGCCGGATCCGGGAATGACGCCCCGAGGCTAGTCCGGCTCTCGTGCAAACGCCGGCGGCCCGCTAGCTGCTCTCGAGCGGCGCCATCGTCAGACCCTGCGCCTTCAGCTCTTCCCAGTAGTGCTCCGCCTGCTCTTGTTGGCCGGACCAGACGATCGCGAGACCGGTCTCGTGGATGCGATTCGCGAGGCTCATGCCCTTCTCGTAGCTCACGCCGGGGAGCACCGACGAGAGCGCGAACGCGACGCCCTGGAAGGTGTTGTGGCTGTCGTTCAGCACGATCACGTTCCACGGCCGCCCGAGCCCCGTTCCGTTCCCGATGTCGATGTCTTCACGCGGCGGAGTCAGAGTCGTCACGCATATAGCGTACGCGGCATGAGCGCAGTCGCCCTCGATGTGGACGCTGTCCGCACGCGATTCTCAGCGCTCCGGACGCCGTTCGCGCTCTTCGACGGCCCGGGCGGCACGCAGGTCCCGGACTCGGTGATCGACGCAATTGCCGCGTACCTTCGCGAGTCGAACGCGAACCTCGGCGGCGCCTTCGGCTCGAGCCGTCGGAGCGATGCGCTCCTGACGCAGGCCCGCCTTGCCGCAGGCGCGTTCTTGCGTTGCGAGCCGGAGGAGGCCTTCTTCGGCGCGAACATGACGACGATCAACTTCGCCCTGACGCGGACGATCGGCCGCACCCTGCGGGAGGGGGACGAGATCATCGCGACGAAGCTCGACCACGACGGCAACCTGGCGCCGTGGCTCGAGCTCGCAGACGACGTCGGCGCCCGCGTTCAGCTCGTCGAGCTCGAAGACGACACGACGCTCGACTACGGCGACCTGGAGCAAAAGCTCACGGACCGCACGCGGGTCGTCGCGTTCCCGCTCGCATCGAACGCGGTCGGCACGATGACCGACGCGCGACGGATCGTCTCGCTCGCGCACGACGCCGGCGCTCTCGCATGGGCGGACGCGGTGCACTACGGGCCGCACGGGCCCATCGACGTCGCCGACAGCGGCGTGGACGTGCTCCTTTGCTCGCCGTACAAGTTCTTCGGCCCCCATCTCGGGCTCGCGTACGTTCGTCGCGACCTGACCGAGGAGTGGCGAACGTACAAGGTTCGGCCCGCCGACCATCCGTACGAGACGGGCACGCTCGCCCACGAGCTGCTCGCCGGATTCGTCGCGGCGGTCGAGTACATCGAGTCGATCGGCTGGGAGCCGATCCGGGCGCACGAACGGTCGCTCGGGACGCGCTTTCTCGACGGTATCCCGGACAACGTCACGCTCTACGGGCTGCCGACGATGGATGGTCGCGTCCCGACGTTCGCCTTCAACGTCGACGGCCACTCGCCTCGCTCGGTGGCCGAGCGCCTCGCCGAGCGAGAGATCGCCGTGTGGGACGGCAACTACTACGCAGTCGAGGTCATGCAGTCGCTCGGCCTCGCCGCCGGTGCCGTCCGCGCAGGCTTCGTGCACTACAACACCGTGGACGAGGTCGATCGGCTCCTCGAAGCGCTTGCCGCGCTCGACGGGCTGTCGTCCGGCTGACTCGTCTACCGGCCGAGCAGATCAGCGGACGACACAGCGAAAGCCGATGTGACACGTCGACGTGTCGATCGACTCGGCCTGGCGCGCCGCGGGGCGGTAGCGCAGGCAGTAGTTCGGGGCGCAGAGATGCGAGCCGCCCTTGATCACCTTGCGCGGGAATCGTTCGCCGCCCTCCACACGCGGAGGCGGCGCGCAACATGCGCGTGTCGCCGCCGGTTGCGTCTCGAACCAGTCGGCAGTCCATTCCCAGACGTTCCCGGCCGTGTCGTAGAGCCTATACCCGTTCGGCGGAAAGCTCTTTACCGGCGAGGTGCCTTCGTAGCCGTCCGTGCAGAGGTTCTGCCACGGAAACTCGCCCTGCCACGTGTTGGCCATCATGCGACCGCGCGGCGCGAACTCGTCGCCCCACGTGAACGTCGCCTGATCGAGGCCGCCGCGGGCCGCGTACTCCCACTCTGCCTCGGTCGGGAGCGACTTGCCCGACCACGCCGCGTAGGCGACGGCGTCGGAATACGCGACGTGTGTGACCGGATGCCGCTCACGGCCGCCGACGTTGCTCGCCGGACCTTCGGGGTGGCGCCAGTCGGCCCCCGGCGTCCAGTTCCACCAGTTGCGCACGTCGCGTAGGTCGACCGGTCCATCCGTCTTCCCGAACACGAGCGACCCCGGCACGAGCACGTCCGCTTCCGCCTCCGGGTAGTCCTCGCGACGCGGCGCAACCTCGGCCCAGGTCACGTGGCCGGTGTCCTTCACGAAGCGGCGAAACTCCGCGACCGTCACGGGGTGAGGGTCGATGAGGAATGACGAAACGGTCACCTCGCGAACCGGAGACTCCTCGGGATAGAACAGCTCCGAGCCCATCCGGAACGTGCCGCCGGCGACTTCGATCATGTTCTTCATCGACGTCGCCGTCGCGCTCACGCCGGAAAGACGGTTGACCAGTCGTCCTTCATGCTCGAGACGGTCCAGTCGCGTCGGCCCGCCTCCGCGAGCGCATCCTCGGCTCCTGCGGTGTAGGCGAACTCGCGTTCCGCGTCGTCGTGCAGCACGAGCATACGCAGCGCCGGCCGTCCCTTCCCGCCCGCGTAGCGCAGCATCGGGACGTCGCCGTTCGAATTGCCGACGGCGAGGATCGGCCGGCGCCCGATGCGGCTCCAGATACGCGCCGGCTTCACCGCTCCGTCGTCGAAGACGTCCGGATGCGCGGTGTACGTGACACGACCGCCGTCGTCGTCGTCGATCCAGCTGAGCGCGTTCGAGCTGCCGATCACGCGCTCTGCCGGGATCCCGTAGATCTCGTCCGTCACGGGACGCATGAAGTCCCGGTCGCCGCCGGACGCGATGTAGTTCGTGAACCCGTGCGCCTCCAGGTAACGGAGCAGCTCGATCATCGGGACGTATCCGCATGTGTCGAACGTGCGGTCGAGCGTGGGATGCGACGTCCCGCGCAGGAACGCGTCGGCCGCGAGCGCGTAGTCCTCGACGCTTTGCCCCGCAAATGCCTGCAGGAACCCGCCCATCAGCACCTGCACGTCGCCGTCGTCGCCCGCATAGTGCTTCGTGATCGCTCCGCCGAGCCATGCATGGTCCTGCTCCACCGCGGCCTTCCACGGCTGCCGCTCGTGCAGCGAGGGGTCCTCCTCAGCCATCTCGGCGAAGCGACGGAGAATGAACCCGAGCTCGATGGGCATCGGCTTCTCGCACCAGAGCGTTCCGTCGTTGTCGTAGACCGCGATCCGCTCGGAGGACGGGACGTACTCGTCCGCGCCCTCTGTCGTCACGCGCTCGACGAACTCGATGATCGCCGTCCTCGACGGACCGTCGTTCCAGCTCGCCAGCACGTTGTTCATTCGCGCATCAGAATCAGCGCCGCTTCGCGCTCCAGGTCGATGAAGGGCTCACCGCTGACGTCGACTCCCACACGGTCGAGGTTGCCGGTGAACTCGTGCGGCGAGTCGCCGGGGAAGTCGGCGGTGAGCGGCTCGCCTTCGTGCCTGCCGACGTAGAGCGCAGCTCCGGCAATGGCGAACGCGCCGAGCTGTGTCTCGACCTTGCCCTCACCGACCTTCTCGTCGCCGTGATAGAGCGAGAGCGTCCCTTTGGTGCGATCGGCCTCCTGGCTTGTTTTCTCGAACGACGCCGAGAGGAGGAGCTTCTCGCCGGTCGGAACGTCCTCGGTCGCGACGATCTTCTGCTCGACGGTGCCGAGGAAGTTGTTCAGGTAGTGGAGCTTGTTGTCCTTGACGTACAGCGCATGCCCGCCGAAACGCGATCCCTGGGCGAATAGGACTCCTTCGACCCCGGGTGCGGGAATGTCGACAAGCGCTCCGATGACGAAGGACCGCCCGCGGAAGATGACCGACTGCCATTCGGGGACGCCGGATGAGCCGGGGAAGTAGATGTAGCGGTCACGCGGCTCGCTGAGCTGCGGACGCGGCGTGTTCATGATCTCGAGCGCACCGCGATCGTCGAGCGGGAACGCGTTGTTCGCGCCGGCCTCTGCGAACCAGAGGTTCACCATCTCACGGACCTTGTCCGGTTGCTCGGCCGCGAGGTTGTGCATCTCGGAGCGGTCGACGTCGACGTGGTAGAGCTCCCACTCGTCGTCGTTGAAGTGGCCCCAGCCGGCGAGCGCGGGATGTGTCGTCACCGCCTTCCAGCCCTCGTGCCAGATCGAGCGCGAGCCGAGCATCGCGTAGAACTGGGTCTTCCGCGGAGAAGGCGCGTTCTGGTTGTCGATCGTCGAGCGGAGGCTGTGGCCGTCAAATGGTGTCTGCACGTGGCCTTTGATCGTCGCAGGCGCCTCGACGCCGATCACATCGAGGATTGTCGGGACGAGGTCGATCGCATGGCAGTACTGCTCGCGGAGCTCGCCGCCGACGTCGCCCGCGGGCCACGAGATGATGCACGGGTCGGAAGTGCCGCCGTTGAACTCGTACCGCTTCCACATCTTGAACGGCGTGTTGAACGCCATCGCCCAGCCGGTCGGATAGTGGTTGTACGTCGCCGGGCTGCCGAGGTCGTCGATCTTCGCGAGGTTCTCCTCGATGTCGTCAGCGACACCGTTCGCGAACTTCATCTCGTTCACCGAGCCGGTCGGTCCGCCCTCGCCGCTTGCGCCGTTGTCGGAGACGAGCACGATCAGCGTGTGCTCGAGCTGGTCGGTCTCCTTGAGGTAGTCGAGCAGACGTCCAATGTGATGGTCGGCGTGCGCGAGGAAGCCGGCATACACCTCCGCCATCCGCGCGAACAGCCGCTTCTGGCCGTCGTCGAGCTCGTCCCAGGGCAGCGTGTAATCCAGCATCGGGAACGGCTGGCCGTCGGGACCCGTGCGGGTGTCCGGAGTGCCGATCGGATTGATCGGGGGCACGACCGTCTCGGCGGGGACGATGCCGAGCTTCTTCTGGCGCGCGAGCGTCTCTTCGCGGATCGCTTCGTAGCCCATGTCGAACTGGCCCTTGAACTTGTCGATCCATTCCGTCGGGGCATGGTGGGGCGCGTGGCAAGCGCCCGGCGCGTAATAGAGGAAGAACGGCTTGTCGGGGGCAATCGCCTTCGAATCCCGGATGAACTCGAGCGCCTTGTCGGTCAGGTCCTCGGTGAGGTGATAGCCCTCCTCGGGCGTCCGCGGCTGCTCGACCGTGTGGTTGTCGTAGACGAGGTCGGGATACCACTGGTTCGTCTCGGCGCCGAGGAAGCCGTACCAGCGCTCGAAACCGCGACCGGAAGGCCAGTTGCGGCGCGTCGCAGCGAGGTTCATCTCGTCGGTCGGGCAAAGGTGCCACTTCCCGACCATGTACGTGTTCCAGCCCTGGTCGCTCAGGATCTCCGAGAGCATCCCGTTCTCCGGCGGAATCGTGCCGCTCGCGTTCGGGAACCCGATCGCAGCCTCCGTGATGCAGGCCATGCTGTTGCGCGTGTGATTACGGCCATTCAGCAGGCACGAGCGGGTCGGCGAGCAGAGCGCAGTCGTGTGGAACTGCGTGTAGCGGACGCCCTTGTTCGCGATCCGGTCGATGTTCGGCGTCTCGATCGGACCGCCGTAGCAGCTCATCGCCGAGAAGCCGACGTCGTCGAGGACGATGTACACCACATTCGGTGCGCCCGGCGGCGCCTTCGGCGGCTCGAACGGGGCCCAGTCGGGCTCCGAGTCGCGGATGTCGACGTTGATCGTCCCTCTGAACGGCTTCGCCACGTTCCAACCCCCTATGCTCGCGATTTTCGCGACTGTAGGAACGCGCGCACCCGAGAGCATCACCCGCTTCGGACGAACACCCTGTCCGGTGCGGGCAGCCGGAAAGCTCCGCGTGCCAATCGCTGTCCCGTCATGCCCTCACGACACGGCTCGATAGGCTGCGGCCGTGGTCGACGTCGTCCAGCTCCTACAGGAGCTCATTCGCTTCGACACGACGAATCCGCCGGGAAACGAGGAGGCGTGCGTCGCGCACATCGAAGCGTTGCTTCGCGAGCACGGCATCGAGTCGCAGCGCCTGGAACGCACCCCCGGACGGCCGAACCTCATCGCCGAGCACGCGGGCACGAACGGCGGCACTCCGCTCCTGCTCTACGGGCACGTCGACGTCGTCACGACGACGGGGCAGCAATGGACTCACCCGCCGTTCGGGGGCGAGATCCACGACGGCCTCGTCTGGGGGCGCGGTGCGCTCGACATGAAGGGCGGCGTCGCAATGTGCGTCACGGCCTTCGTCGCGGCCTGCGAGGCGGGCTCGCCGACGCCGCTCCGGCTGCTGATCCTTAGCGACGAGGAAGACGGCGGCGACGAGGGGGCGAAGTTCATCGCGGAGGATCGTCCGGACGTGCTCGGTGGCGCCAGGCACGCGCTGGGGGAGTTCGGCGGCGCAACGCAGTGGATCGGGGCCGAGCGGTTCTACCCGATCCAGGTGGCGGAGAAGCAGATGTGCTGGGTGCGCGCAACAGTCCGCGGTAGCGGCGGCCACGGGGCGCTCGGCGTCCGCGGCGGTGCGATGCGGAAGCTCGGCGACATGCTGCGCACGCTCGACCGGCGCCAGCCGCCGATGCACGTCATCCCACTCGTCCGCGACTGGATCGAGCAGATGGCTGCGCCGCTGCCGAAGCTGCAACGAAACGTCCTCTTGCGCATCCTCGACCCGAAGACATCCGACCTCGCGGTCCGCATGCTCGGCGCACGCGGCCGACAGTTGAGCCGCGTCCTCCGCAACACGGTCAGCCCCACGATCGTGCGGGGCGGCGAGAAGATCAACGTCATCCCGAGCGAGATCGCGGTGGAGCTCGACGGCCGCATACTCCCGGGGCAGACACCGGATGACCTCATCCGCGAGCTCCATGACCTCGTCGGCGCCGACATCGACTTCGAAGTCGTCCGCCACGATCCCGGACCGCCCGAGCCCGACCTCTCCTACTACGACACGCTCGCGGACATCATCCGCGAGCTCGATCCGGGGAGCTACCCGGTGCCGATGCTCCAGGCCGGGGTCACCGACGCGCGCTTCCTCAGCCGCGCAGGCGTGCAGACGTACGGCTATCTCCCGCTGAAGCTGCCGGAGAGCTTCGAGCTGTGGCCGCTCATTCACAACGCCGACGAGCGCGTCCCGGTGGACGCGCTGCACTTCGGCGTCGACGCGATCCTGCAGGCGATCGAGCGATATCCAGCATGAGGCTGCTCGTCCTCGGCGGGACGAAGTTCCTCGGGCGCCACACGGTCGATGCAGCGCTGCACGAAGGCCACGACGTCACGATCTTCACGCGAGGAGAGACGAACCCCGATCTCTTCCCCCCCGACCTGTTTCCCAAGGTGGAGCAGCTGCGCGGCAACCGCGACGGCGACCTCGATGCGCTTCGTGACGGAAGCTGGGACGGCGTCGTCGACACGAGCGGCTACGTGCCGCGCATCGTGCGCCAGTCTGCGGAGCTCCTGCGTGACCGCGTCGGACGCTACGTGTTCGTCTCGAGCATCTCCGCCTACGGCGACTTCAGCAAGCCGATCACCGAGGCGACACCGGTCGCGGAGCTCGACGATCCCGACACCGAAGAGATCATGGAGAACTACGGCGCCCTCAAGGCCGCATGCGAGCGCGTCGTCGACAAGGTCTACGGCGATCGGAGTGCGCGCGTGCGCGCGGGTCTGATCGTCGGCCCGTACGACCCGACCGACCGGTTCACGTACTGGCCGCGGCGCGTCGCGGCCGGCGGTGAGGTCCTCGCGCCCGGGAGCCCTGACGCACCGGTGCAATTCGTCGACGCGCGCGACCTTGCACGGTGGCTCGTGCGGCTTGCGCTCGAGGGGTCGGGCGGTGCCTTCAACGCGACGGGGCCGCTCGAGCCTCTGTCGTTCGGGGACCTGCTCGAACGGTCTCGCGCCGTTCTCGGCTCCGACGCTCAGTTCGTCTGGGTCGAGGACAAGCGCATCCTCGATGCCGGCGTGCAGCCGTGGATGGAGCTCCCGCTCTGGCTGCCGGACGACGACTATGCGGGCATGGCCCGGGCGGACATCAGCCGGGCGGTCGACGCGGGCCTCCGCTTCCGGCCGCTCGAGGAGACCGTCGCCGACACGCTGGCGTGGGATCGCACGGTGCCCGGCGACCGGCCCACGCTCACGAGGGAGAAGGAAACCGAGATCCTTGCGGCCGCCTGACCGGATCCGGGTCAAGCGCGAGCCGCAACGCGGCCTCTACGACCGCGAGACGATCGAAGCGATCCTCGACGAGGCGCTCATCTCGCACCTCGGCTTCGCCGTCGACGGGCAGCCGTTCGTCATTCCGACCCTGCATGCGCGCGCGGGCGACGTCGTCTACGTCCACGGCTCGTCGGCGAGCCGGATGATGCGGCAGCTGGACGCCGGCACGCCGGTCTGCCTTACGGCGACGATCTTCGACGGGCTCGTGCTCGCGAAGTCCGTGTTCAACCACAGCGTCAACTACCGCAGCGTCGTCCTTTTCGGGACGGCACGACCGGCGGACGACAAGCGCACCGCGCTCAGGGCGTTGACGGAACAGCTCGCTCCCGGACGCTGGGACGAGGCGCGGCAGCCGACCGATCAGGAGCTGAAGGCGACATCGATCCTCGCGCTCCCGATCGACGAGGCATCGGCGAAGGTCAGGAGCGGGCCGGAGGAGGACGAGCCGGAGGACGTCGACCTGCCCGTGTGGTCGGGCGTCGTGCCCGTGCACCTCGCGGCAGAGCCGGGCGGGTACGCGTGGCGCCGCGTGCACGAGGGCCGCGTCGGGCCTCCGCACGACTGATGAAGGGCTACGACTTCGTCCATCGCGAGACCGTGAGGTTCCGCGATCTCGACGGGATGGGCCATGTGAACAACGCCGTCTTCTCGACGTACCTGGAGCAGGCGCGCCTCGCCTGGTTCGGGCCGTCGGAGAAGCTGCCGCTCGCCGACGTCATCCTCGCGCGCACGGAGATCGACTTTCGCGCGCCGGTTCGTGCAGGAGAGGTCGTCGAGGTCGGTGTCCGGCCGTCGCGGATCGGGACGAAGAGCTTCGAGCTCGAGTACGAGCTGCGCGCTGCAGGCAGACTGGTCGCAGAGGCCAAGAGCGTGCTCGTCGGCTACGACTATGAGCGCGCCGAGAGCATTTCCGTCCCTGAACGCTGGAGAAGGAGATTGAGCGAGTGAGCACCTATGAGCGTCACGTCCTCGACAACGGCCTGCGGGTCTTGACCGCGAACCTGCCCGAAGCGCAGTCCGTGACGTGCATGGTGATGCTCAGCGCCGGATCCCGGTACGAGACGCTGGCTACGAACGGGATCGCGCACTTCTCCGAGCACATGTTCTTCAAGGGGACGGAGCGGCGCCCGAGCGCGCGGCAGATCGCCGGTGAGATCGATGCGATCGGCGGCGAATTCAACGCTTTCACCGGCAAGGAGTACACCGCGTACTACGTCAAGTGCGCTGCGGAGCACCGGGACGTCGCGCTCGACGTCATCGTCGACATGCTTCGCAACTCGCGCTTCGACGCGGAGGAGATCGAGCGCGAGAAAGGCGTGATCATCGAGGAGATGAACATGTACTTCGACACGCCCCGCGACTACATCGGCGGCGTCTACGAGAGCCTCCTGTACGGCGACCAGCCGCTCGGCTGGGACATCATCGGCCGCAAGGAGACCGTCCGCAGCGCGACGCGCGAGACGTTCACCGCGTATCTCGACCGGTGGTACCACCCCGAGCGCATGGTGCTCGGCCTCGGCGGGCGTGTGGGCGACGACGTCCTCCAGCGCGCGCAGGAGCTGCTCGGCGACCTGCCCGCGATCGAGACCGGAGCACCGGGCCCCGTGGAGCCGCATGCGAACGGCCGCGTGAGCGTGTTCACGAAGCAATCCGATCAGGCGCACATCGTTCTCGGCGTCCCGAGCTATCCGTTGGAGCATCCCGATCGGTACGCGCTCCAGCTCCTGTCGACCGTGCTCGGCGGAGGCATGTCGTCGCGCCTCTTCACCGAGGTCCGCGAGCGGCGCGGTCTCGCCTACTACGTCTTCGGTCTCAACCACAGCTATACGGACGCAGGCTCGTTGTACGCGCAGGCCGGCGTCGACATCAACCGCATCGACCAGGCGGTCACGACCGTTCGCGACGAGCTGCAGACGATCGCAGACGACGCGGTGCCTGCCGACGAGCTCGAGAAGGCGCGCAACTTCGCGAAGGGCCGGTTCGTGCTGCAGCTCGAGAGCCCGCAGGGCCTCATTCTCTTCGGGCTCCGGCGTGAGGTCCTCGAGGGCCGCGCTCCCGATCTCGACGAGGTCCTCGACGGCCTGAACGCCGTCACCGCCGAGGACGTGCAGCGAGTCGCCCAGGACCTGATCACGGCCGAGCGGCTCAGGCTCGCCGTCATCGGGCCCTTCGACGACAGCGATCGCTTCGAGGCGCTACTCGGTTAGCGGGAGCTGCCGAGGCAAAAACCAAGCCGGGCGCCCCATACGGCGGGCGCCCGGCATCGATTCCAGTTCCAAGAACGAGGCCGTTTTTTGTCGTGCAGGTCGGCGGTCCGGTTAGCACCTGAGCCCGGAATCGCCCGTCAGAGTGCTTTCAACCCGACGGCGGTCGTTCGTCGATCTCACTCAATCATTCGGCGCGGACGCCATCACACCTCGTCAGGTGGCGATGGTCACGAAGTGGAGAACGCCACAGCTCGAGGGCCGTGGCGCGATCGACGATCGAGATCGTCGATGTTGGCCCGACGCGGCGGAGCGGCTTGAGTCAGAGCTCGATGGTCGCGAGGTCGGCTTCGATGATCCGGCGGTCATCCTCGTCCTCGATCAGCGCCGTCGACGCCACACCGAGGTCGTAAAAGCGGCGGGTCTCCGCGTGATCGCCCGCGATCATGTGTGCGCGAGCCATCGCTTCGTAGGCTGCCGGAAGGTCCCAGTCCTTCATGGCGTCGGGGTTCGCCTCGGCGATGTCAAGGCACCGGCGCGCGTGCCAGAGCGCCTGCTCGACCTGGCCGAGGATGGCGTGGACGCGCGAGCACTGCCATTCGCTCCGCGCTCGGTTCGCTGCCGTGCCGACCTGGATCCAGTGGTACGCCGAGGCGTGCGCGCAGTGGATCATCTCGTCGTTCTCCTCGGGTGTCCGGTCGGTCTTCTCCATGAGCGTCCATGTCTTGTTGAAGAGCTCGGCGCCGAGCTGGCGCTGCTCCTCGGGCTCGAGGGTCTCGGCTTTTGTGCCCATCACGGGCTCCTTTCCTTCGATGAGTGGTTGCAGCCGCTGGAGGATCCATCCGAGCTCCGCCTGCCGCACGCGGGTGCGGCGCTGCTGGTCGACGAGCAGCCGCTTGAGCGTTGCCGCGTCATCGGTCGCGAGGATGGTCGCGATGTCGTCGAGCGGCAACTCGAGGAGCCGGAGCGTCCGGATCCACTCGGCGCGGCCGACCTGTGCAGTCGAGTACGAGCGGTACCCGGTCTCCGGGTCGACCGCCGCGGGAGGGAGCAGCCCGAGCTCGTCGTAGTGGCGGAGGGCCTTCACCGTCAGCCCGGTCAACCGCGAAAAGCGGCCGATCGGCATCAGGCTCGAGGTGTCCAGCGACTCCATCGCTCGGGAAGGATGGTGCCTCCCGCAGCGGGAGAGTCAAGCCGCGGACGGTTCGGACAGCGCCTGATGCCAGACACCCGTCACGACTTTGCGACGCCTTCCGAGACGCTGGCAGAACGGACACGTCCGGGGCCAGGCCCTGTCAAGAGATTCTCGCGAATGTGTGACGACCCGTGCAGGCGGATGCGCGAGGGCGTAGCGCTTTCGTCACGCTTTCGTAACAGGGCCTGGCCCCGGACGTGGCTTCACAGGACACCTGGCCAATGCTGTGGCGGACGAAACTAGTGCCTGGCACCGGTCGTGTCCTGCCGGGACATGAGCGACGCACGACTGCCACCGGGCTGAGGCCCGCTGCGTCAGCCCTCGTCGGTTCCGGCTTCGTCGTTGGCCCGGCTCTGGATCTCGCTCACGACGGTCGGGTCGGCGAGCGTCGTCGTGTCGCCGAGCGGGCGGTTCTCCGCGACGTCGCGGAGGAGGCGGCGCATGATCTTCCCGCTCCGCGTCTTCGGCAGCTCGGGCGTGAACACGATGTTCGCCGGCTTCGCGATCGGGCCGATCTTCTTCGACACGTGGTCGCGCAGCTCCGCGAGCTTCTCGACCGACGCCTCCGCACTGCCCTTCAGCGTCACGTACGCGACGATCGCCTCACCGGTCGTCGCATCCTTCCGCGACGTGACCGCGGCTTCCGCGACGTCATGATGGTCGACGAGCGCAGACTCGACCTCGATGGTCGAGATGCGATGGCCCGAGACGTTCATCACGTCGTCGACGCGGCCGAGGAGCCAGAAGTCGCCGTCCTGATCGATCCGCGCACCGTCGCCGGCGAAGTAGACGTTCTCGTACTTCGACCAGTACGTCTCACGGAAGCGCGCGTCGTCGCCGAAGATGCCGCGCAGCATCGCCGGCCACGGGCGCTTCAGCACGAGGTAGCCGCCGCCGCCCGGCCCGACCTCGTTCCCTCGCTCGTCGAAGATGCCGGCCTCGACGCCGGGGAACGGCTTCGTCGCAGAGCCCGGCTTCAACGTCGTGACGCCCGGAAGCGGCGTGATCATGACCATCCCGGTCTCCGTCTGCCACCACGTGTCGACGACCGGCGTGCGATCGCCGCCGATGTGCTCGCGATACCAGACCCAGGCCTCGGGGTTGATCGGCTCGCCGACCGACCCGAGTAGCCGGAGCGACGACAGATCGTGCTTCTGCGCGTACTCCGGCCCCCACTTCATATGAGAGCGAATCGCGGTCGGCGCCGTGTACAGGATCGTGACCCCGTACCGCTCGACGATCTCCCACCAGCGATCCTTGTCGGGAAAGTCCGGCGTCCCCTCGTAGAGCACGGACGTCGCGCCGTTGCAGAGCGGCCCGTAGACGATGTAGCTGTGCCCGGTGATCCAGCCGATGTCGGCCGCGCACCAGTAGACGTCGGTCTCGGGCTTCAGGTCGAAGATGGTGTCGTGCGTCGTCGAGACGCCGCAGAGGTAGCCGGCGGTCGTGTGGACGATGCCCTTCGGCTTCGCGGTCGTCCCGCTCGTGTACATGAGGAAGAGAAGGTCTTCGCTCTCCATCGGCTCGCACGGGCACGACGCAGCGTCGTCGCTCTCGCCGTCCTCGAGCTCGCGCCACCAGTGGTCGCGGCCGTCCTCCATCGGGACGTCGTTGCCCGTCCGGCGGAGGACGACGGACGCGCGAATGCCCGGCGCATCTGCCATCGCCTCGTCGGCCGTCTTCTTCAACGCGACCGTGGAGCCACGGCGCCACGCCTCGTCCTGGGTGATCAGCACCTCACACTTCATGTCGACCATGCGGCCGGAGAGCGAGTCCGCCGAGAAACCGCCGAAGACGACCGTGTGCGGCGCACCGAGCCGCGTGCAGGCGAGCATCGCGACGGGAAGCTCGGGAACCATGCCCATGTAGATCGCGACCGGCGTCCCCTTCTTGACGCCGAGCTTCTTCAGCGCGTTCGCGAAGCGGACGACGTCGCGCTGCAGGTCGGCGTAGCTGATCGCGCGCTGCTCGCCGACCGGCTCTCCTTCCCAGTGGAATGCAACCTTGTCCCCCCGCCCAGCCTCGACGTGACGGTCGACGCAGTTGAAGCACACGTTGAGCTTGCCGCCGAGGAACCACCTCGCGTACGGCGGGCTCCACTCGTACAGATCGGTGAACGGCTCGAACCAGCTCAACCGCTCGCGTCCCTGCCGCTCCCAGAACGACTCGAAGGGCTCGTCGTAGATCCCGGGCTGCGCGTTCGCCTCCGCCGCGAACTCGGCGGCCGGCTCGTAGCGCCGCTCCTCCAGGAACATCGTCTCGATCGCGTGCGGCTCCATCACGGCTCCAGTCCGTAGGGATAGTCGGTGACGAGCTCGAGCCCGTCCTCGGTCACGATTGCGACGTCCTCGAGGCGGACGCCGCCCATGCCGGCGCGGTAGAGGCCTGGCTCGATCGCGATCACGTCGCCGACGACGAGATCGTCGCCGCTGCGGGACATCGCGGGCGGCTCGTGCACCTCGAGGCCGACGCCGTGCCCGAGCCCGTGGAAGAAGCCGCTCGTGAGCACCTCGCCGGGCTTCTTCGTCAGCTGCGTGGGATAGCCGTGCGCGTCGAACACCTCACACGCGATCTGCATGAGCTCCCGCCCGTTCACCCCCGGCTTCGCTGCGTCGATCACCCGGTCGAGCGCTTCCTTCGCGAGCCGGTGAAACTCGCGCAGCTCATCCGACGGCGTGCCGACGACGTAGGTGCGCGTCATGTCGGTGTAGACGCCGGTGTTGCGATCCTTCGGGAAGAGATCGAAGACGATCGGCTCGTCCGGCAGGATCGCGCCGGACCCGTCCTCGTGGCCGATCGACGTCTGCGCGCCGTGCGCGACGATCAAGTGCTCGGCGGCGACGCCGTGCGCGTTGAAGACCTGCTCGATCTCGGCCTTGATCCGCTCGGAGGTGAGCGGCTCGCCGTCGAGCACGAGCGTGCCGTCCGCGTCTGCGCGGCGAAGCATGTCGCGCGCCACATCGAGAGCAGCCTCGACAGCCCGCTGCGCGCGGCGGAGCCCCTGCAGCTCGATCGCGGTCTTGCTCCTCCGCCGCCTCTCGAAGAGGTCGCGATCGGCCGCGATGTCGATTCCGTTCGCACGCAGGTGATCGGCGAGCTCGAGCGGAAAGCTCGGCGGCACAACAGCGCTCGTCAGGCCGAGCTCCTGCACAGCCCGGAGCTCCACCTCGAGCATCGCGTCCTGCATCCTCATCCCGTCGCGAAGCAGGTCGTCGATCCCGTAGCGCTCCGGCGAGACCGCCTCGAACCCGGCCGCCGTCACGCGCTCGAGCTCGAGCGCGCTGACGAGGACGAGGCGCTTCCCGTCGTGCTCGACATAGAGGAACGGATCGGGGACCGCGACCGGCACCTCATGCCGCATCTCGGGCGAGCGCATCGTGTCGGCGTAGATCAGGACATCGCCCATTCGGCGAGATCCTAATAAGACCCTTGTCGGCGCGGGCGGACGGCAGTACCGTGACCCGCCGTAGTTCAACCCAAGGGGAGGGTCAAATGCATCGCAGGACCGGGCGCGTCGTTGCGCTCATCTCCGTCGTCGCATTTGCGGCGCTCGCCGCCACGGCCGCGCCGGCAGGGGCGGCACCGGCGACGGCTTTCGCAAGCCCGGCGCAGTGCGCACTTGCATCGTCGCCGCTTCGCGCCTTCGACGTCTTCGGCGGCTCCGCCGCGCGCGGCGGGCTCCGTGAGCCGTCCGGCTGGAAGAACCCGCCAATCGACGAGGCGCCGAACGGCGGCAAGCCGTTCAAGGCCGTCGTGCCGGTCTACTTCCACATCTTCACGGACGGCGCAACAGGCAACTTGACCGACGCGCAGCTCCGCGACCAGATCAGCGTCCTCAACGCCGGCTTCGGCGGCTTCGAGGGCGGTGCCTACACCGGGCTCTCGTTCAAGCTCGCCGGCGCCGAGCGGATCGACAACGCGAACTGGTTCTACGACCTGACGCCCAAGTCTTCGGTCGAGCGCGAAGCGAAAGCTGCAACACACGTCGGCAACGCCGCAACGCTCAACATCTGGACGACGAACGGCCCGGGCTATCTGGGCTTCGCGACGTTCCCTTCGTGGTACAAGCGCGCACCGCAACTCGACGGAATCGTCATCGACTACAACTCGCTCAAGGGCGGCGCTTATGGCACGAACTTCAGCCTCGCGAAGACCGCGACGCACGAGGCGGGTCACTGGGCCGGTCTGCTGCACACCTTCCAGGGCGCCTGCAACGACAAGGGCGACTACGTCGACGACACGCCGTTCGAGGCGACCCCGACGAGCGGCTGCCCGGCAGGCAAGGACACGTGCCCCGAGCCGGGCGCGGACCCGATCCACAACTACATGGATTACTCGTTCGACTCCTGCTACGACCAGTTCACGTCGGGGCAGGCCGCACGCATTCAGGCGCAGTTCGGCTACTTCCGCCTGAACGGCGGAACGTCCGTCGGCAACTGACCGAGACGAACGGCGGGGCGGCGAGCGCCGCTCCGCCGTTATCGTCGCGGGGTGGCGATCTTCAGGCCGGAGGAGGAGCCGAAGGTTCGCGAGCTCCTCGACGCGCTCGAGCGGCCCGTCGAGCTCCTCGTTGCGCACGGCCCGGAGGAGACTCCCTTACCGGGAGCCCGCGATGTCGACTTCGGAGCGGAGACCGAGCGCGTCGTCTCGGAGCTCTGCGAGCTCTCCGGGAAGCTCACGTTCCGCGTGGAGAACGAGCCGGCCGGCTTCGACCGCTACCCGGCAATCGCGGTCCTGCCGGAGGGCGAGGACCGGGGCGTCCGCTACTACGGCCTCCCCTGGGGCTACGAGCTCGCATCGCTCGTGGGCGCGGTCATCGAGGCGGGAAAGCACGGGTCGACGCTCCAGCCCGAGTCCCTCGAGCGCCTCGAGGCGCTCGACCGCGACCTCGCGATCGACGTCTTCGTCACACCGACCTGACCTCATTGCCCGCCGGCCGTGCTGCTGGCGTACAAGACCGCACTCGCCTCACCGCGGATCACCGCTTCTGCCATCGAGGCGACCGAGTTCCCGGCTCTCGCCGACTCGATGGACGTCTGGTCGGTGCCGCGGATCGTGGTGAACGGCGTGCCACAGTGGGACGGCGCCGTTCCCGAGCGCGTCTTCCTCGACCGCATGCTCGCGCCCGGCTTCGGTTAGGCGCCCGCGGGTAGATTCCTGGAGTGGACTCGTTCGAACGCGCACGGGAGCTCTTCGAGGCCTTCGACGACGAGGTGCGCACGGAGATCCCGCCCGGGGCGGATCTCTACGACGCGCATACGCACCTCGGCCACGACATCGACGGGATGGTCGGGCAGTACGACGAGCTCATCGCGATGCTGGACCGGCACGGCTTCTCCCGCGCGAACGTCTTCTGCCTCGACGAGCACGACCGGGCGCCCGCGTTCAGGGCCGGCAACGACCGGACCCTGGAGTTCGCAGAGCGATCAGATGGTCGCCTCGTCCCGTTCGTCCGGCTCGACCTGACCGACGAGCCGATGGCCGAGGCCGAACGCTGCCTCGACCGTGGCGCGCGCGGCATCAAGCTGCACCCGCGGGCGCAGAAGTTCGCCCTGAACGACGAGCGTCTGACACCGGTGTTTGCGATCGCCGCCGAGCGGCGCGTGCCGATCCTGATCCACGGCGGACGCGGGCTGCCGCCGATCGCCGACCACCTTGCGCGGCTCGTGGACGACTACCCGGACGCGCAGCTGATCATCGCGCACGCCGGGATCGCCGACCTCTCCGGGCTTGCGGGCCACTTCGCGGGCAAAGCGGGCGTCTTCTTCGACACCTCCGTCTGGAGCCCGATCGACCTGCTCAGCTTCTTCCGTCTCGTGCCTCCCGAGCAGATCGTCTACGCCTCGGACTACCCCTACGGGCTGCAGCCGCAGTCGTTGCTGATCTCGCTGCGCACCGCGCGCGCTGCCGGCCTACGGAAGAGCAGATCGTCGAGATGCTCGCGGGGAACGCGAACCGCATCGCAGACGGCGAGCCACCGCTCGAGCCATCGCGGCCGCAGGGCGCGGACATCCTCGAGCAGCCGATGACGCTCGCACGCATTCACCAGTACCTCTCGATGGCGATGTCGCTCGTCTTCACGCGCCAGCAGGATCAGTTCGGTGCGCTCGGCCTCGCGCTCAATGCGACGGAGGAGCGAAACGGGCACGTCGAGGAGCTCGCGCAGATCCGGGAGCTCCTCCTCGCCGCGCAGGAGCTCTGGCGCATGCTGCCCGAAGCGGAAGACGACGACGAACGCCGCAATCATCGCGCGGACGACGTCGCGGCTCATCCATCTCGCGGACATCGTGGCGGTGACGAGCGGTGCCTGAGCTCAGGCTGACCGTCAACGGCGGGGAGCACACGGTCGACGCGCCGGTCGGGACGAGCCTCGCGCAGCGTCCTGCGCGAAGAGCTCGGCCTCACGGGCACGAAGATCGCGTGCAACGAGGGGCATTGCGGCGCGTGCACGGTGCAGATCGACGGCGTGCCGACGCTCTCGTGCATCACGCTCGCCCACACGGTCGAGCACGAGGTGACGACGATCGAGGGCCTGCGCGACCATCCGCTCGTCGAGGCATTCGTCCGCGCCGACGCGGTGCAGTGCGGCTTCTGCACGCCCGGCCAGGTCGTCTCGGCGGCGGCGCTCGTCGCCGCGAACCCCGACCCGACCGTCGACGAGATCCGGCATCAGATGGCGGGCAACATCTGCCGCTGCGGCACGTACCCGAGAATCGAGGAGGCGATCCTGCATTGGCAAGGCTGATCCGCACCGAGAAGGAGGTCGAGGGACGCTTCGAGGAGGTGTGGCTCGTCATCGAGGAGGATCCGCTCACCCAGTGGCCGCCGGGACCGCAGCAGATCGTCGGACGCGACGCCGTCCGGAAGGACGCGCACGAGCGCGTGCGCGGCGAGGCGCGTTACACCGCCGACGTGCAGCTGCCCGGGATGCTCCACACAGCGGTTCTTCGCTCGCCGTACGCCCATGCGCGCGTGCGCTCGATCAACCTTGCACCGGCTCTCGCGCTTCCCGGCGTCCGCGGTGCGCTCGGGCCGAAGGAGGCGAAGGGCCTCGTCGACGAGCCGCAGTACGCGGGCCACGCCGTCGCTGCAGTCACCGCCGACACGTTCGAGCAGGCACGCGCCGCCGTGCGGGCGATCGCGGTCGACTGGGAGGAGCTCGAAGCGGTACTGGATCCCGAAGACGCCGTTGCACGCGGGCTGTTCACGATGGATCCGGTGCGAAGCGAGCGCGGGGACTTCGAACGTGCGCTCGCTGAGGCGGACGCCGTCGTGCAAGGCACATATCGCACGTCCGTCGTGCTGCACAACTCGATGGAGACGCACCAGACGGTGTGCGAGTGGGTCGGCGACGCGCTGAACGTCTACATCTCCACGCAGTACGTCTGGGGTGTGCGCGACGAGGTTGCGAAGGAGCTCGGCCTACCGGGCGACAAGGTGCGCGTCGTCTGCGAGTACATGGGGGAGGCTTCGGCGCGAAGAACGGCGCGGACGAGCAGACGTTCATCGCGGCCGAGCTCGCCCGGCGAACGGGCCGGCCGGTGAGATGTGCGCTGACACGTCGCGAGGAGAACACCGCAGCCGGCAATCGGAACGCGACGATCCAGAAGCTCACCGTCGGCGCGCTGAACGACGGCACGATCGTCGCCCTCGGCGGTGAGTTCATCAACGCGGTCGGCGCGAGCGGCTGGTCAGCGATGACCGAGGGCCCGATGACGATGCTCTATGCGTGCGACAACGTTCGAACGGTGCGCTACGGCGCCAGGATCAACACGCCGCCGATGAAGGCCTTCCGCGCACCAGGGTTCGTCGAGGGCACCTTCGGCCTCGAGTGCCTGATCGACGAGCTTGCCGAGAAGCTCGAGCTCGACCCGCTCGAGCTTCGGCGGCGCAACTACGCCGACTCGAACAACGGCACTCCCTACTCCTCGAAGAACCTCGCGCAGTGCTACGACCTCGCGCAGAAGCACTGGGATCGACGAGACGAGGTTCGTGCGCGGTCGGACGCGACCTGGAAGCGCGGCGTCGGCATGGCGTCGCAGGTCTGGTTCGGCGGCGGCGGTCCGCCGTCGTATGCCTGGACGCGACTCACGTCGGACGGGCGTGTGACCGTCGTCACTGCGATGCAGGACATCGGGACGGGCACGCGCACCGCGATGGCGCAGATCGCAGCAGAGGAGCTCGGGCTGCCGCTCGACCGCGTCGAGGTCGTGCTCGGCGACACGGCACGCGGGCCGTACGCGACGCTCTCGGCCGGCTCCTCGACGACCCCGTCGGTCGGCCCAGCCGTCCGTGCGGCGGCCGCGGACGCGAAGCGTCAAATCATCGAGATCGCGGCGCAGCGCTACGACCTCGAGGAGCGGGTTCTCGACATCAAGGACGGCGTCGTCGTGTCCGCCGACGGGAATCTCTCGACGCCGGTCGAGACGCTCTTGGACGTGCTCGGAGACGGGCAGATCCTCGGGAAGGGCGGGCGCGGCCCGAACCCGACGGGCATGAGCGTGCTCACCTTCGGCATCCAGGTCGTCGAGGTCGCCGTCGACGTCGAGACCGGCGAGGTGCGTGTCGAGCGCGTCGCCGCGGCGCACGACGTCGGCCGGATCATCAATGCGCTCGGCGCGCGGAGCCAGGTCGAGGGCGGGATCATCCAGGGCATCGGGCACACGCTCTCAGAGCTGCGTCTCCACGACCCGGAGACCGGGCGCATCCTGACGACGACGCTCGACGCGTATCGCATGCCGACGATCGCCGACGTGCCGGAGATCGTTTGCGAGTTCGTAGACGAGCCGGACGAGCACCTCACGAACCTCGGCTCGAAAGGGCTCGGTGAGCCGCCGATCATCCCGATCGCCGCCGCGATCGGCAACGCGATCCGCGATGCGACGGGCGCCGACGTGCACGAGCTTCCCATTTCCCGCGAGGAGATGCTGCGCGCCCTCGAGGCCGCGAAGAACAAGGAGAAGCGTGAAGCTTCTGCAGCCGTCTAGCCTCGAGGAGCTCGACGGCGGCCGCTTCATCCACGGCGGCACGGAAGTGGTGCCGCTCCTCCGGGACGGGATCCTAGAGGCCGACACGCTCGTCGACGTCCGGAAGCTCGTCCCGCGTGGCGTCCGCGACAACGTGATCGGCGCCGGTACGTCGCTCGGCGAGCTCGAGGTCGACGCGCAGATCCCGGACGCGTTGCGCGAGGCCTGTCGGCTCGCCGCGTCGCCTCAGCTTCGCAATATGGGATCGATCGGCGGCAACCTCCTTCAGGCGACCCGGTGCTGGTACTGGCGGCTCAACTACCCGTGCCGCCTCCATGGCGGCGATCGTTGTCATGCGATGGAGGGAGAGCATCGCGAGCATGCGATCTTCGCGAACGACTTCTGCGCGTCCTCCCATCCGTCCGATATCGCCGCCGCACTTCTCGCAATCGGCGCGCGAGTGAAGACGAACCGACGTGACCTCGCGCTCGTCGAGCTCTATCGCCTGCCGGACGAAGGGCATCGGGACGTCGTGACGCTCGAGCCCGGCGAGCTCCTGCTCGAGCTCGAGCTGCCGCAGGTGGAGTCGAGCGTGTACCTGAAGGCGATGGATCGAAAGCGCTGGTCGTTCCCGCAGGTAGGCGTCGCCGTTGCGCACGTCGGCGGTGAGACACGGATCGCCCTCGCGGGGGTGGCACCCATCCCGTGGCTTCTCGACTCTGCCGCCGATCTCGACTCGGCGACCCCCCTCCCTCGCACGGCGTGGAAGGTCCCGGTCGCGAAGGCCCTCGTCGCGCGGGCTGTCGCGAGTCTCCAACCCTGATCCACGCGGTCGTCCTCGCAGCCGGCGCGTCGTCCCGGTACGGGACGAGCCCCCCGAAGCAAGCCGTGCTGATGCCGAGCGTCCTCGCTGCCGTCCGGGCGAGCCTTGTCGACGACGTCCTCGTCGTTGCCGGGGCACATCCGCTCGAGACGGACGCCCGTGTCGTCGCGTGCCCGGACTGGACGCTCGGCCCCGGCGCCTCCCTCCGGTGCGGGCTCGCCGCGCTCTCGGAGGGCGTCGAGGCTGCCGTCGTCGTCCTCGCAGACGGGCCTGATCTCGATCCGCGCGCGATCGACCGCGTGATCAGGAGCTGGCGCTCGGACGGCGGCCGAGCCGTTGCGGCGTCCTACGGCGGCGTGAGGCTCCACCCGGTGCTCCTCTCACGCGAAGCGTGGCCGGCCGTGCCGGACGAAGGCGCCCGGGCGCTCGAGGCCCGGCTCGTCCCGTGCGACGACCTCGCCCCTCCAGGGGACGTGGACGAGCGCGGATGACGCGAGGCAGCGGGCTCGCGAGGTTGCTTCAAGCGGCTCACGGCCGCATCCGACACGTCGGATGCGGCTCGACCAGGCCGCTCGTAGCGTGCGAATCGCGTCGGATCAACCGAGCGAGCAAAGCGGAGCGGTCGCGAGGTTAATTCAAGGGGATGCGCAGTGCCGCGAGCTTCTCTTTGAGCGCGACGGGCATCGGCTCGTCGACGAGCTGGCGAACGTAGACGCGAAGGCTCTCTTCGAACCGATAACGACGACGGCACCAGTCGCACTCGTCGAGATGGTGCTCTGCCTCCACCCGCTCGGCCTCCGTGAGGGTGTGGTCGAGATAGGGCTGCATCATCTCTTCACAGTGCGCGCACGGATCCTGCGGGACGTTCGTCATGTTGTGTCCTCCAGAACGGACTCGGCGAGCTCGCGCTTCAGGATGCGCCGCCCGCGATGCAACCGCGACATCACGGTCCCAATCGGGATGTCGAGGATGTGCGCCGCGTCCTGGTAGCTGAAGTCGCCGATGTCGACGAGCACTATCACGTCGCGGAAGTCATGGGGCACGGCCGAGAGCGCCGAGACTATGTCGTCCTGCGAGAGACGCTCGACTACACGCTCCTCGTCGGTCGCGGCGCCGTCGGATTCGGCGAGCTTGTCATACAGGTAGTAGTCGTTCGCCTCGAGCGGCGTCGTCTGCGGTGCGCGCTGATTTCGGCGCCCGCGATCGATGTTCAGGTTCGTGAGAATGCGGAGGAGCCACGCGCGCAGATTCGTGCCGGGCTGGAACGAACGCCAGCTGCGGAAGGCGCGCGCATACGTCTCCTGCACGAGATCCTCTGCCTCTTCGCGTGACCCCGAGAGGTGCCGCGCAACCCTGAAGACCTGGTCGGAGAGCGCGAGCGCGTCTTCCTCGAAGCGGACGCGGTCACGGGCCTCGGCGGCGATGCGTGTAGCGTCGGGCGGCGCTTCGGCCATGAGAATCACAGTACCGCTTCAACGACGAAGCGCTACCGGCGATTCCCCTGGCGCGAGTCAGACCGCCGCGACCTCGCGAAAGCCCGCATTCGCCATTGCTGCGAGCAGCTCGTCTCGCGACGTTCGCTCGTCGTCCCAGGCGAGCGTGACCTGACCCATGAGGTTCGCGTTCGCCGCCTCGAGACCGTCGTGACCGCTGAGTGCGCCCGCGAGCCGGTTCACGCACCGCTCGCAGCGGATGCCGCTCACCTGGATCGTCTCCTCCACGGTCGCCATCTGCTCGTCAGGCTAGCGTCCGGGACACGATGTCCGCCGCAGCATCGTGGGCACGAAGCTGCGCGAACGCCTCGGGCTCCGGCAGCTCGCGGCCGAGCAGCTCCGCTGCAGTTGCCATTCGCTCGCCGTCCGGGTGCACGAGCTCCGCGTCGATGCCGTAGCGCGCCGCGCTCCAACGGTTCTGCAGATAGATGCCGCGGTCGGCCGACGCGCACGCAGGGGCATCGCAGACGAGCTCGACGAGCAGCTCGACGAGGAGCGCCGTCCGCTCGAGCGACGTCGACTGATCGGTGACGCGCACCTCGAGCGTGCCGAAACGCGGGTTCGGGCGGATGTCCCACCAGATGCGCGTGTGGTCCTCGATCACCTCGAGCGCGATCAGCCGTTCGACCCAGGCCTCCCACGCGTCATACCCGGTGAAGACCGGCGGAGCGCCGGCGCGCGGGAGCTCGACAAGGATGCCCGCGCGGTTCGAGAGCATGCCGGTCACCTCGCCGTTGACGAACGGGGAGTTCACCGAGAGCGCGAGCACCGCGGGAAGCCACGGCAGCACGGCCTCGAGCCGCTCCCAGCACCGTTCGGCGCTCTGCATGCCGACGTGCACGTGCAGCCCGTTGACACCCTGCCGCCGCGCTGCCCGCCCGACGCGCTCGACCATCTGCCGGTACCGCTCCTCGTCCACGAGCGGGAGGTCGTCGAGGCGCGCGCTCGGGTGCGCCCCCGCCGCCGCGACGGCGAGGCCGTTCTCCGCTGCGATGCGTGCGGCCGCCCGGCGCAATTCCGCGAGAGCAGCGACGGCCTCCTCGACGCTCCTGCAGACACCGGTCGCAAGCTCGACGACAGACGCATGCAGCTCCGTCTTCAGCGTGCCGGGCAACGCCAGCCCCTCTGCGCCGCGCAGCAGGGCCTGCACCCCCGCGACGGGTGCGAGCGACTGCGCGTCGAGGATCATCACCTCCTCCTCGACGCCGAGCGTCAGCCCGCCGTCGCCGCCGAAGCGGCGCTCGATCACGTCTTGCCGCGGATGCCGTGCACCGGGCGCCCGGCCGCCTCCCACGCGTAGTACGAAGCACTCGGCCCGAACGTCGGCTCGTAGGTGACGACGCGTGGATTGCGTCCGACCTCCTTTGCACGCTGGGCATGCCGCAACAGGTTCGGGTCGTCGCGTTCTTGCCACACGAGCACGAGGTGTGCCGCAGTCATGAACTGTGCGACGAACGAGCAACCCGGCGCGGGGCACGGAAAGGGATCCGTCTCGACGCAATACCAACCGGCATGGTCATCGTCGCCGTCTCCGACCGAAATCTCTTCTTCGACGTCGGCGCCCGTGTCTTCGATGACACCTGCGCGACCGAACTGGAAGTCTCCCGCCTCCACCGCCGAAAAGGTAGCGGCGTCAGGCAGTCGGTCCGCCGCCGGCAGCCCTGCCGAGGCGAAGGTTGAGCGCACTCTCCTGCGCAGCGTGGAGGGCGAACTGCAGTTGGGCCTTCGTATTCGGGCCGAAGCTGTACGTCCCGGAGAGGACGTCCCCCTTGCGCTGGTAGATCGCGTACGAGGTCTGGTCGACCCTCTTGCCCTGCACGACGCCTGTCACGCGGACGCGCAGTGCGACGTACCCCTTGAGGAGCTTCGGGCCCGTGACCCGCGTCAGGGTGTACTTGAGCGGCGGCAGCGACTTGTCGGTGACAATCGCCTTCTTCGGGCACGACGCCACGTGCCGCAGGACCTCGCGTATCGCCTGTGCGGCGCCGCCGGGCTTGTAGGTCACGACCTCGTTCGAGAGACCGAGCGTCGACTTCTGCTTCAGGTAGTCGACCTGGAGGCGGGTGAGTCGCCGCGACTCGCTGGGATAGGTGGCCGCTGCGCCGCAGACATTGAGCGTCACGGTGTTCTTGACTCCATGGCCGTCGGCGCGCTGGATGAGCACGTAGTCCGGCCCGACCTGCGCGGGCGTCAACATCAGCTTCTGGACGTCCGGTGGGCTGGCGACGATGGCCGCAAGGGCGAGGAGCGCACGCATGCCCGAATGGTATTCGCGGCGCGCACGCCCCCGCCAACGGATTCCAGTGATTCCGGAGTGCGTCGATGAGCTCGTCCTTGCTCATGGACGAGCGACCTTCGATCCCGATCTCGGCGGCCCGCTTCTCGAGCTCCTCCTTCGTCCGGTCCTCGTAGTTCTCGGCCTTTCCGCCCTTGCTGCCGGTCTCGCTGCGGCTCCCGGCATTGGCGATGCGGGCTGCTTTCTCCTTGCTCGCACCCTCGCGGCGGAGTGCCTCGTACTGCTCGTCGTCCTTGATCGACGACCCATGGTTCTTCGCCATATCCGTCCTTTCGTCGGTGACACCGTTCCTGTCGCCGACGCTACGGACGCGAAACGGTCTCTCAGCGAAGCGTGAAGGCCCAGACGGCGCCGATCAGCGCCGTCTCGGCCGTGATCCACATCACGTACTCCCCGACGATGCCGCTGTGCGCAGCCTTGAGCGCCGCGATCGGTGGGCCGAGGAGACGGCCGCCCCCGCGGAGGTAGGGACGCCGTAGGCGCTGCCGCCAGAGGCCGAACGCGCAACGGCGAGGGTGAGGAGCGCCGCCCCGCGCCGTAGAGAATCGAGGCCGTGCCTGTGTGCGCTACCGCGAAGGGCAGTTGCGCCTCGGTGCGCTTCATGGGATGCCCGTGCAGGACACGATCCGCGTATCCCGCGCGATCGCGGAAGCGCTCGGCGCCGTACTCGGCCCGCTGCGCGATTCCCGGTACGAGGCTGACGAGTAGGCCCAGCACGAGCACCGTTCCCGCTACGGCCATCAGCCCGACGCGATCATGAGGAGCGGCTGCACCCACTCGATGTGCGAGAGCGTCGCACCCTCGTCGATCTGCGCGTGCCCCAGATAGCTGCCGACGTACGGGAAGCCCACGAGCCCGATCGCCCCGGCGATCCACACGACCGCGGCGGCATGCAGCTCGCGTCCACGGCCGTGTAAGCGCAGCTCGTCGATGTCACGCAGGTTCACGAGCACGATTCCCGCGCAGAGAAAAGGGCGCCCTTGATGAGGCCGTGCGAGAGGACCAGCGTGGCGACGCCCGCAAGCGACTTCGTGTTCAGCACGGCGTTGCCGGCGAGCATTGCGCCCGCGTGGCTGATCGTCGAGTACGCGGGCAGCCGCTTCAGATGGCTCTGCAGGAAGCGCATGAGCGCCCCGAGAAGCGCCGTCACGACGCCGAGCACGATCAGGAGGTTCCGGACCGAGGCCTGATGCGAGCCGAACGGAGCGTCGAACACCGTCCAGTAGACGCGGGCGACCGCCAGCAGCCCGAGCTCGACCATGATCCCGCTGAAGAGAAGGCAGATCGGCGCGGGAGCGACGGCGTGCGCATCCGCAAGCCACGCGTGGAACGGCACGATCGCGGGCTTGACCAGGAAGCCCGCGACGAGCAGGGTGAACGCCACGACGACGAGGCCACTCGATTTCTGCCCGGTCGCGAGCGTCGCGAGCGTGCCGACGAGCGAGAGGGCGATGACGCCGTCGACGGGGCGCGCGAGGGCCGCGAAGAAGAGCAGTGGCGCGATCAGGACGATCAGGGCAGTCGCGGCTATGACGAAGGCATTCATGCGGGCTTCTCGGAGGCGCGGTTCGGCACCAGGTCGTGAACGAGTGAGAGCTCCTGCTCACGGTCGATGTCGAGCGCAACGGCGTTCGGGCTGAAGTTCCCCGTCCAGCCGGCCCACGCACGTGCACCGACGTCGTCGGCGCCGTTACCTGTCGCGTCGAAGGGATGGGCTCGGGTAGACGCCGCGCTCCCGCGGCCGCAGGAGCGTCAGCGTGATGATCCCGAAGTCGACGAAGATCTGGTACGGGACCGCGGCAGCCCGACGAATCCAGGCGGCCGGCACCCATGCGACTGCGTTGACGCGGGCGCGCATCAACTCGAAGAGCGCGGTCACGACCGACGCGGCCATGGTCGCCGCGATCCACTCGACATCGTTCCACTCGCCGACGAGCAGCATCCACAGCCACACCAGAAGGCTGCAAACCAGACGACGACCCCTGCGACGCGCCGCGCGTGTGAGCGGTTACTGACCCTTCGTGACCCCGGGCTCACCCGACGCAAGCTCGACCGCGCGTGTGGGCGTGCCGCCCGGCTTGTTCGCCTCCATGTCCTTCGTGAAGAGCGGCAGGACAACCTGCTTCGCCGCGCCCTTGAGCATCATCCCGTCGCGACGTACCACGCGAGGACGGCCGAGACGACGAACACCCACCCGGCGGCCTTCTCGACCCTCGTGCTGCTCGCAGAGCGATCGCCGCCACGCCGGAACCGGCCGCAAGCGTGCCGAGCACCGAGGTGACGCCGATGTTCCCCTCGGCGAGCGCTCCGAGCATGCCCGAGAAGGTGATCGCGCAGAGCGCGATGAACCAGAACCCGAGGGCCGAATCGAGCGTGCCGCCGGTCTGCGAGCACGCCCGTGACGAGGAGCAACTGGAGCAGGCCGTAGGCCATCCAGAACGAGCCCCACGTGCCGTGCATCGCCGTGGCGACGGCGTCGCGGGCCCGGTATGCCCACATGCCCGCCGGAACTGCGCGAGGCCGCCGAAGAACGCAGCGAACGGGAAGAGATAGCCGGGAGAGGACGGGTTCCCGTACCAGCCGGCCATGTGGGCCGCCACGATGAACGTCGCCCCCGCGAAGCCGAAGAGCCCAAGCTCGGACGGGGCCGCGATGGGCTGCAGGAAGACCCGCGGGCGAGCGAAGTCGCCGTACCAGCCATCCGTGTCGGCACCGAGCGCGACTCCCGCGGATGCGCGCACGTGCCGTTCGTCGATTGTGCTCATGGTCGGCGTGATTCCCGCGAGAAAATCCTGCAAACATATCGCAATACGATTTGTTTATCGCGCGACTGGACGCGGCACTGAGAGACCAGCGTGGATGTCGCGAAGCTCCTCGGCCGGTGGCCCGTCCTCCGCCAGCTGCGCGAGAACGACCTGCTCGGGCTCGGCCCGTCGGTGCAGTCGCCGCGGCACAGGGAGCTGAAGCCGCGGATCGACGAGGCGGAGCACGTCGTCCAGTCGGTCTGCCCGTACTGCGCCGTCGGGTGCGGCCAGCTCATCTACGTGAAGGACGGAGACGTCACGCACATCGAGGGCGACCCGGCAAGCCCGATCTCGCGCGGGCGCCTCTGCCCGAAGGGGCAGGCCTCGAAGAGCTTCGTGCAGTCGCCGCTCCGTGAGTACAAGGTCAAGTACCGCCGGCCGTACGGCAACGCCTGGGAAGAGCTCGACCTCGAGACCGCGATGGACATGATCGCGCAGCGGATCGTCGAGACGCGCGCGGCGAACTGGCAGGAGACGACGGACGACGGCGCTCCGGCGAACCGGACGCTCGCGATCGGCAACCTCGGCGGCGCGACGCTCGACAACGAGGAGAACTACCTCATCAAAAAGCTGCTGACGGCCCTCGGCATCGTCCAGGTCGAGAACCAGGCGCGCATATGACATAGCTCCACGGTCCCCAGTCTGGGGACCTCGTTCGGGCGAGGCGGTGCGACGGACTTCCTGCAGGACCTCCAGAACTCCGACTGCATCGTCATCATGGGCTCGAACATGGCCGAGAACCACCCGGTGGGCTTCCAGTGGGTGATGGAGGCCCGGGAGCGCGGCGCACAGGTCATCCATATCGACCCGCGCTTCACGCGCACGAGCGCTATGGCATCCAGGTGGGTGGGCATCCGCGCCGGAAGCGACATCGCCTTCCTCGGCGGGATCGCGAACTACATCCTCCAGAACGACCTCTACTTCGAGGAGTACGTCAAGCACTACACGAACGCGCCGGTGATCGTGGACGAGTCGTTCGTCGACACCGAGGAACTCGACGGGCTCTTCTCCGGCTGGGATCCGGAGCAGAAGAACTACGACCAGGCCTCGTGGTCGTACGAGGGGATGCAGACGCACGGTGCGGCCGGCAACCGCGAGACCAAGGGACACGCCTCGGGGCACGGCGGAGCGGGAGGCGGCCTCAGTCATGGTGAGCCGCCGTCGGAAGACCCGAATCTCACGCACCCACGGTGCGTCTTCCAGATCCTGAAGCGGCACTACCAGCGCTACACGCCCGAGTTCGTGGCGGAGACGTGCGGCTGCTCCGTCGACGAGTTCCTTGCCGTGTGCGAGGCGCTCGTTCGAAATTCGGGTCGGGAACGGACGAGCGCGTTTGTCTACTCGGTGGGTTGGACGCAGCACACCGTCGGAGTTCAGTACATCCGCAGCGCGGCGATTGTGCAGCAGCTGCTCGGCAACATGGGGCGGCCGGGCGGAGGCATTGTCGCGCTCCGCGGCCACGCGTCGATCCAGGGCTCGACGGACATCCCGACGCTGTACGACACACTGCCCGGCTATCTGCCGATGCCGAAGACCGAGGACTACGGCGAATGGGACAGCTTCGCGAGCTCGAACATCGCGCCGAGCGGCTGGTGGGGCCGCTTCAAGTCGTACTGGGTCAGCCTCATGACCGCCTACTGGGGCGAGCATGCAAATGCAGACAACGACTGGCTGTTCAAGCGCCTGCCGCGCATCGACCAGGACAACTCCGTCTACTGGACGCTCGAGCAGATGCTCGAGGAGAAGGTGAAGGGCTACATCATCGCCGGCGAGAACCCGGCGGTCGGCAACGCGAACGGCAAGGCCCACCGCCTCGCTTTCGCGAACTCGACTGGCTCGTCGTCCGTGACGTCGTCGAGATCGAGTCGGCATCCTTCTGGTACGACAGCCCCGAGATCGCGTCGGGCGAGCTGAAGACGCAGGAGATCCCGACGGAGATCTTCTTCATGCCCGCGGCCACGCACACCGAGAAAGACGGCTCGTTCACGAACACGCAGCGGCTCCTCCAGTGGCACTGGAAGGCCGTCGAGCCGAAGGGCGACTGCCGCAGCGAGCTCTGGTTCTACTTCCACCTCGGGAAGCGCATCAAGTCGCTGCTCAAGGACTCGAAGCAATCGCGCGACGATCTCGTCAAGTGGCTGAAGTGGGATTACCAGACGCACTCGGCGATCCAGGAGCCGGACGCCGAACAGGTGCTGAAGGAGATCGGCGGGTTCGACGTGACGACCCGCGAGCCGCTCGACTCCTACCCGAAGCTGCAGGAGGACGGGTCGACGGCGTGCGGCTGCTGGATCTACTGCGGCGTCTACAAGGACGGCGAGAACCAGGCGGCCCGGAAGAAGCCGCACTGGGAGCAGAGCTATGTGGCGCCCGACTGGGCGTGGGCATGGCCGGCGAACCGGCGGATCCTCTACAACCGCGCGTCAGCCGACCCTGACGGGAACCCGTGGTCGGAGCGCAAGAAATACGTCTGGTGGAACGGCGAGAAGTGGACGGGCCTCGACACGCCCGACTTCCAGGAGACGAAGCGTCCGGACTACGTCCCGCCTGACGACGCCAAGGCTGAGGACGCGATCAGCGGCGACCATCCGTTCATCATGCAGTCGGATGGGCGCTCGTGGCTCTTCGTGCCGCAGGGGCTCGAGGACGGCCCGCTGCCCGCGCACTACGAGCCGCACGAGTCACCGTTCGACAACGCTCTCTACTCGCAGCGCGCGAATCCCGGGCGGCAGCAGAATGTCGTGAAAGAGCACGATCCGTACAACCCGGTCGCGAACGAGCCGGGCAGCGAGATCTATCCGTACGTCGTCACGACGTATCGGCTGACCGAGCATCACACGGCGGGCGGGATGTCGCGCTCGGTGCCGTACCTCGCCGAGCTGCAGCCCGAGATGTTCTGCGAAGTCTCGCCCGAGCTTGCCGACGAAGTCGGTCTCGTGCACAACGGCTGGGCGACGATCTACACGGCACGCTCTGCGATCGAAGCGCGCGTGCTCGTCACGAACCGCATCCCGCCGATCACGGTGCAGGGCAAGACGACGCACCAGGTTGGGCTTCCGTATCACTGGGGACAGCGGCTCTTGACGTCCGGCGACAGCGCGAACGACCTCTCGCATAACGCACTCGATCCGAACGTGCACATCCAGGAGGTCAAGGCTTTCACGTGCGGAGTGCGTCCGGGCCGCCGCCCACGCGGGACGGCGCTGACCGAGTTCGTGGCGGAGCTGCGCGAGCAGGCGCAGTCCCGCCGAGACGCGGCGCCGCGTGAGGAACCGGAGAGCTCGAGGTCGACCGCATGAGCTCCCTGCTGGAGCCGACAGGCGTCCCAGCCGGGTACAAGGCGTGGGAGGACGAGCAACATCCCCGCGTCGGGTTCTTCACCGACACCTCGATCTGTATCGGATGCAAGGCGTGCGAGGTCGCATGTAAGGAGTGGAACCTCATCCCGCAGGACGGCCAGGAGTGGCTCGGCCGGTCGTACGACCACACCGGCGAGCTGAACGCGAACACGTGGCGCCACGTCGCGTTCATCGAGCAGGAGAAGCCGTTACAGGCGAACGGCGACGGCACCACAGGTTTGCGCTGGCTGATGGAGTCGGACGTGTGCAAGCACTGCACGCACGCCGCGTGCCTCGACGTCTGCCCCACGGGGTCCCTCTTCCGCACGGAGTTCGGGACCGTCGTCGTGCAGGAGGACATCTGCAACGGCTGCGGCTACTGCGTGCCCGCGTGCCCCTTCGGCGTGATCGACAAGCGGCACATCCCGTCCGACAAGAACGTCGGCGCGAAGCCGGACCTGCCGTCCTTCCTCGGGAAGAAAGAGGACGGCCGCGTGTTCAAGTGCACGCTCTGCTACGACCGCCTGAAAGGCGGGCACGAGCCGGCATGCGCGAAGGCGTGCCCGACGAAGTCGATCCAGTTCGGCCCGCTCGACGAGCTGCGGCAGCGCGCCGACGAGCGGCTCGAGAAGCTGCACGCCGAAGGCTGGAACGGCGCACAGCTCTATCTGCGCGACCCGGACGACGGCATCGGCGGCGCAGGCGCGTTCTTCCTGCTGCTCGACGACCCCGAGGTATACGGCCTTCCGCCCGATCCGCAGGTGACGACCCGCTTCCTGCCGGAGATGTACGCGAACATGGGGGTCGCAGCGGCGGCCATCGTCGTCGGCGTGCTCGGAGCGTTCATCGGAGGGCGAAAGTGAGCCAGAGCATCACGCGCACGGGCAGCGAGATGCGCTCGTACTACGGGCAGCCGGTGATCAAGGAGCCGACGTGGACGTGGGAGATTCCCGTCTACTTCTTCACCGGCGGGCTCGGCGGTGCGTCGTCGGTCTTCGGTCTCGGCGCGAAGCTCTTCGGGGACGAGAAGCTCTCCCGCACCGCGCTCTACATCGGCGCCGCAGCGGATGCCGTGTCGGCGCCTCTTCTCATCTCCGACCTCGGCCGGCCGGAGCGCTTCCACCACATGTTGCGCGTCTTCAAGATCACCTCGCCGATGAACGTGGGCGCGTGGATCCTCACGTTCGCCGGCGGCGCGTCGAATACGGCTGCGGTGCTCGAGCTGCTCGGGATCCTCAAGCCGGTGAAGATCCTCGCGGAGCTCGTGGCGTCACTCTTCGGGCCTCCGCTCGCGACGTACACGGGCGTCCTCGTCGCGAACACGGCCGTCCCCGTCTGGCATGACGCGCGTCACGAGTTGCCGTGGCTCTTCGGCTGTGGCAGCGCCGCAACCGCCGGCGCGGCGGCAGGCCTTTTCGTCGGGCCCGGCGAGGCCGGTCCGGCCCGGAGGCTCGCCGTCGCGGGAGCGGTCGCCGAGCTCGCGGTGACCGAGACCATGGAGCGCCGGCTCGGTGAGACCGGCGAGGTCTACCACCATGGCCCTGCCGGCACGTTCTCGAAGGCGGCGAAGGCGCTCACGGGGACCGGAGCCGCCGTTCTCGCCCTGCGAGGGTCGCGCTCGCGTGCCGCGCAGACGATCGGCGGCGCACTCGTTCTCGCGGGCTGCATGTGCATGCGCTGGTCGGTCTACAAGGCCGGGCAGCAATCTGCCCGCGATCCGAAGTACACGGTGAAGCCGCAACGAGAACGCGCGACGCGCGATGGCACGAAGGCGACCGTACTGCCCGGGCAATCGCCGGGCTCGGCGTCCCGCGGCACGTAGAAGCTAGTCCTGAACCTGGTCGAGGTCGCGCACCTGTCCGGTATCGGACGGGTGCGGGGCGACGTAGTCGTCGGAGCCGCCCGGCGGCTCCCCGCTCTCCTCGTGCGGCTCTTCGGTTTCACTGAGGTTCGGCGGCGGCTGCACCAACAGAAGCTGCTCGACGACCTCGTCCAACGACTCGTACTCTTGCTCCGGCAGCGACCGCAGCGCGCTGAGGAAAGCAGGCTCCGCGCGTTGCCGAACCGCGTATTCAAGGAGCACGGGCTTCTCTGCCGGAAGGCTGATCCCCTGCAGAGCTGACTTGAGCTTGGCGGCTCCCCGCGTCTCCATGGCTCGGTTGGTTCCCGGGCCTGCGCGCAGAAAACGCGCGTTTAGCCGCGCCGCGCGCCGGTACCAACGGCGCCATGGAACTCGGCTATGCACTCTCGTCCGAAGACCACCCGCCGAACGAGCTCGTCCGACAGGCCGCACTCGCCGAGCGCGCCGGCTTCACGTTCTGCCTGATCTCGGACCACTACCACCCCTGGATCTCGAAGCAGGGACACAGTTCTTTCGTGTGGGCGACGCTCGGCGGCATCGCGCAGGCCACGGAGCGCATCAACGTCGGCACCGGCGTCACGGCGCCGATCATCCGCATCCATCCGGCGATCGTCGCGCAGGCCGCGGCGACGGTCGGCTGCATGATGCCGGGACGGTTCTTCCTCGGTGTCGGCTCCGGCGAGAACCTCAACGAGCACGTGCTCGGCGATCGGTGGCCGCTTCCGGACGAGCGTCTCGAGATGCTCGAGGAAGCGGTCGCGGTGATCCGCCTTCTCTGGCAGGGCGGCGAGCAGACCCACCGCGGCAAGCACTACACGGTCGACCACGCTCGCGTCTACGACCTCCCCGACGAGCTACCAGGCCTATTCGTCGCAGCTGCGCAACCGAACGCCGCAGAGCTTGCGGGTCGCATCGGTGACGGATTGATCTCGACCTCGCCCGACGAGGAGGTCGTGCAGCACTTCGAAGGCGCGGGCGGGAGCGGGAAGCAAAAGCTCGGGATGATGCACGTCGCCTACGACACGGACGAGCAGGCGGCGCTGAAGCGCGCGCACGAGCTGTGGCCCAACACGTCCTTGAAGGGGCCGCTCGGGCAGGAGCTCGCAACGCCGTCCGACTTCGAAGGAGCGGTGCCGATGGTGCGCGAGGAGGACGTCGCCGAGACGACACCGCACGGCCCCGACCCTGCCCGCTATCTCGAGATGATCAAGCAGTACGACGACGCCGGCTTCACGCACGTCTACATCCATCAGATCGGCGAGAACCAGGACGAGTTCGCCGAATTCGCGCGGCGCGAGCTCATGCCGAAGGTATGAGCGACGGCGAGAACGAAAGCCCGGTCCCCCAGCCAGAGGACATCTACGAGCGCACGAAGGAAGAGGGGCGCCGACGGCTCGAGCGGCCGCCTGCGGAAGAGATCTCCACCGCGCTCGCGGCCGGCTTCGACATCGTCGCCGGCATCATCGCGCTGGCGCTCGTGGAGACCCAGCTCCAGCACTGGATGGGCAAGGACGCGGCGCACGTCTTCGGCTCGATGGCTTTCGGGATCGGCTTCATTTTCCTGATCGTTGGCCGAGGCGAGCTCTTCACCGAGAACTTCCTCGTCCCGCTCGCCGGTCTCGACCATCGGGACGGCGCGTCGTGGCGCAACCTCGCGAAGCTGTGGCTGGTCTCGCCCATCTTCAACGTGCTGGGCGGACTGGTGATGATCCTGATCGTCACGACGCACAGCGTCCTCCCGTTCGGGACCGGCACCGCGATGATCGGGCTGGGCGAGACCATCCATGCGAACGGATGGCTGGCTCTTTTCATGAGCGCGGTCTTCGCCGGCGGCCTCATCACCGCGATGACCTGGTTCGTCGAGGGACAGAAATCGATGCTCGTCCGGGTCGTAGTCGGATGGACCGTCGGCAGCCTGCTCGCCCTCGGGAGCCTGAATCATGTGATCGTGGTGACGCTCGAGCTGATCTTTGGCTATCGCTACGGCGCAGGCTACGACTGGGACTTCATCGTGCAGAACTTCTTCCTCGCGGCGGCGGGCAACGTCGTCGGCGGGATCGGCCTCGTGACGCTGAACCGCTTCACGCAAGGACGGGCCGGCGGCCGCGCGAGCTCAGCGACCTGAGCGACGACCCCCGAGCGAGGGCTGGGCGAGGCCGCTTCTGCTTGAATCGAGGTAATGGTGGAACCGCAGCAGCTACGAGTCGGCGGTGAGACGTACTCGATCTACCGGCTCGACGCGCTGCAGGCGACGTGGGATGTCGCCCGCCTCCCCTACACGCTTCGCATCCTGCTCGAGAACGTCCTCCGAAACGGCACGGACACAGAGGTGGAGGCGGTCGGAGGCTGGGTTGCGGCGGACGAGCCGTCTCGCGAGATCTCGTTCTCGCCGGCGCGCGTTCTTCTTCAGGACTTCACGGGCGTGCCCTGCGTCGTCGACCTCGCCGCGATGCGGCAGGCCATGCGAGACCAGAGCGGCGACCCGGAGCGGATCAACCCACAGATCCCGGTCGAGCTCGTGATCGACCACTCCGTGCAAGTCGACGAGTTCGCGTCGCGTCTCGCAATCGGGCGAAACGTCGAGCTCGAGTTCGAACGAAATCGCGAGCGCTACGCGTTCCTGCGCTGGGGCCAGTCGGCATTCGACAACTTCAAGGTTGTGCCCCCCAACACCGGTATCTGCCATCAGGTGAATCTCGAGTACCTCGCTCGCGTCGTCGAGACACGCGACGGCGTCGCGTTCCCCGACACGCTCGTCGGCACCGATTCGCACACCACGATGGTGAACGGGCTTGGGGTCCTCGGCTGGGGCGTCGGCGGCATCGAGGCCGAGGCCGCGATGCTCGGCGAGGCGCTCTCGATGCTCGTCCCCCAGGTCGTCGGGTTCCGGCTATCGGGCGAGCTGCCGCAGGGCGCGACAGCAACGGACCTCGTGTTGACCGTCACGGAGATCCTGCGCAAGGTCGGCGTCGTCGGGAAGTTCGTCGAGTACTTCGGCCCGGGAGTTTCCTCACTCGCGCTCGCAGACCGCGCGACGCTCGGGAACATGAGCCCCGAGTACGGCGCAACATGCGGCTTCTTCCCGGTCGACGACGTGACACTCGCCTACATGCGCCTCACCGGTCGCAATGACGAGCGGATCGCAGTCACCGAGGCGTACTGCAAGGAGAACCTGCTCTGGCACGACCCAACAGAGCACCCGACCTACACGCAGGTCGTGGAGCTCGACCTCGCCGACGTCGAGCCGTCGCTTGCCGGCCCCCGGCGCCCGCAGGACCGCGTGCCGCTCGCGCAGGCGAAGGCATCGTTCATCAACGCACTCGACACCTTCGGTGTCGACTACACGAACGGCAGTTCCGACAAGGCGGTTGCCGACACCTTCCCGGCAAGCGACCCGACCAGCGAGCAGCAGCCCGGCGGCGAGCCCGAGCCAGAGCCCGATCGAATGCCCACGCCGAGTTCCCACCTCGCGACGGTCGACCGGAAGCGCGTGCAGGTTCGTGGAGAGGACTACGCACTCGAGCACGGCAGCGTCGTCATCGCGGCGATCACGTCGTGCACGAACACGTCGAATCCATCGGTGATGATCGGCGCCGGCCTCCTTGCGAAGAAAGCGGTCGAGAGAGGCCTGACGCGCAAGCCATGGGTCAAGTCGTCACTGGCGCCCGGATCGAAGGTGGTCACCGATTACTTCCGGCGCGCCGGTCTCGACACGTATCTCGACGAGCTCGGCTTCAATCTCGTCGGGTACGGCTGCACGACGTGCATCGGCAACTCCGGCCCGCTGCCGGACGCCATCGGCGAAGCGGTGAACGACGGCGACCTCGTCGTCTGCGCCGTCCTCTCGGGAAACCGCAACTTCGAGGCGCGGATCCACGGCGACGTGAAGGCCAACTACCTCGCGTCACCGCCGCTCGTGGTCGCGTACGCGCTCGCAGGGCGCATGGATATCGACCTGCTGAACGAGCCGATCGGCGAAGGCGACGATGGCCCCGTCTACCTGCACGACATCTGGCCGACATCCGCCGAAATCGACGCGACGATCGCATCCTCGATCGACGGCCGCATGTACCGAAGCGCGTACGGTGACGTCTTCACCGGTGACGAGCGTTGGCGTGGCCTCGACACGCCCGAGGGCGAGCTCTTCGCCTGGGAGCCCGACTCGACGTACGTCCGCCTGCCGCCGTACTTCGACGGGATGTCGGCCGAGCCGGAGAGGGTCGAGGACATCCAAGGCGCACGTTGTCTCGTCCGGCTCGGCGACTCCGTCACGACCGATCACATCTCGCCCGCCGGTGCCATCCGCCCCGACTCGCCCGCCGGCAGCTACCTCGTCGATCACGGCGTCGAGCGCCGGGAGTTCAACTCGTACGGCGCCCGCCGCGGCAATCACGAGGTCATGGTGCGCGGGACGTTCGCGAACGTGCGGCTGCGCAATCAGCTCGTTCCGGGAAGCGAAGGCACGTGGACGGCGCACTTGCCCGGCGGCGAGGAGATGACGATCTACGACGCCGCGGAGCGCTACCGCGCAGAGGGCGTCCCGACGATCGTGCTCGCCGGCAAGGAGTACGGCTCCGGGTCGTCCCGCGACTGGGCGGCGAAAGGCCCCAACCTGCTCGGCGTCCGCGCCGCGATCGCGGAGTCCTACGAGCGCATCCACCGCTCGAACCTCTTGATGATGGGCATCCTGCCGTTGCAGTTCATGCCGGGCGAGACGCCGGAGACGCTCGGTCTGACCGGGCGCGAGGAGTTCTCCATCACCGGCGTCGAGAACGGCGAGGCGAGCGAGGTCACCGTCCGCGCCGACGACAAGGAGTTCCGCGCGCGCGTCCGGCTCGACACGCCGCGTGAGCGCGAGTACGTTCGACACGGTGGCATCCTCCCGTTCGTCCTCCGCAAGCTCCTCGCCTGATTCCTTCGACGAGGTGTGGGCTCGGGTCGCCGATGCGATCCTGACCTCGGACGGCGTGCTTCCCTCGTACGTCCGGCGCGCGATCGCGCGCGGTGACGACCCGCCGAAGCTCGCTCCGCTCCTGGCAAAGGTTCGGCACGAGGCGTACCGGATCGTCGACGCAGACGTCGCCGGGTTGGATGCCGACACCGTCTACGAGGCGACACTCGCCGCGGCACTCGCGGAGGCGGACCGCCGGCGACTCGCTGCCTTGAAGGCACTCCGATGAGGATCGAGCTGCAGCACACGCCCGAGATGGCCGCGCGGATCGCGGAGCTGCAGCAGCGAGACGGCTACGTCTCGGATATCTCACGTGCGCTTCGCTTCAGGCCCGCGCTCTTCGGAGAGCCGTTCGGCGAGCTCCTGCAGAAGGTCATGAAGGGCCCGTCCGAATGGACGGAGGCCGAGCGCGAGCTCTTCGCCGCGTTCGTCTCGCTCCGCAACCAGTGTCCCTTCTGAACGGAGGCCCACGGCGCGGTCGCGTCGTATGCCTTCGGTGACGCCGGCTTCGTGGAGGCGGTCCTCGACGACTACGAGTCGGCGCCGATCGATGCGCGCCTGCGCGAGACGCTCCGCTTCCTCGAGACGATGACGCTCGAGCCGGAGCGGCTCGATGCAACACGAGCACTCGACGTCGGCGTCTCGCGTGAGGCCCTGCGCGACGCGGCGTACGTCTGTGCGGCCTTCTCGCTCATCACCCGGTTCGCGGATGCGATCGGCGCGACGCCGCACTCCGAGTCGGGACTGACGCGCGACCAGGCGATCGCGCATGAGGGCCGCTTCTTCGAGGAGGGATACGCGTAGCGTCGGGGTTGCGGGCGTTGTCCGGACTAGACTCGACCGGTGGGCTACAACGTCGTCCGGCCCGGCAACTTCGAGTGGCTGACGCGCCCTCATGAGCCGGACGAGCCCGCGCGCCATGTCGCCGAGCTGAGCGACCGAGCGGCCTTCAGGCACGTACGCGGCAACGTCTGGCGCTACGAGCCGGGCGCAAAGGGCCGACGCCACAGGCATGCGACACAGGAGGAGACGTTCGTCGTCCTTGCCGGAACGCTTTCGCTTTACGTCGGCGACCCGCCTGAGCGGGTCGACGTGCCGGCGAGCGGGCTCGTGCGCGTCGATCCGGGCACACCCCTCCAGTCGGCGAATCACGGCGACGAGGACCTGCTGGTGTATGCGTACGGCTACCCGCCCGAGAGCGAGCAGGCAGAGCTCCTGGATCCTGTGGTCTAGCGGCGCATCGCCGCGAGGCGCGCCTCGACCTCCGCGTGGTGGCGGTCCTTCTCGACGACCTCGCCCGCCTGCAGTTCCCGGCAGACGCGGTAGGCGATGAGCCCGCCGACGACTGGCCCGACGACGGTCAGCACGCGGTAGAACCAGATCTGCCCGGAGTAGCTCAGCCCGAAGAGCACCGTCACCCGGTCGGATGAGCCGGCGACGAAGACGAGCACGACCCAGATCACCATCCCGAGCCCGACAGCGGTCCGAAGCGGTGCGTCGCGCGGGCGGTCGAGGAGGTTGTGGTAGGCGAGGTCGCCGCTGAGGCGCCGCTCGAACCACGGCCAGAAGTAGAGGAAGCCGATGACGACGAGCGGGAAGAGCACGCCGCCCCAGAACGGGTTCGGGACGAGCGTGTAGTTGCCGATCACGACGTCGAAGCCCGGCACCAGACGGAGGGCGCCGATCAGCCAGCCGAGATACCAGTCGGGCTGTGCGCCGTTCGTCGAGAGGTAGGTGTGGTACGGCCCCCAGAGCCAGATCGGGTTGATCTGGACGAGCCCGCCGAGCAGGAACAGCACGCCTGCAACGGCGGCGAGAAGTCCGAGCGAACGAGGCGCCTGGCCGGGCCACGTCGGCACGCCGACGATCGCATGCTCCGTGGCGGCGCGCTTCCCGCGGAACTGCGTGTGATGACGCATGGCGACGAGCAGCAGATGCACGGTGAGCAGCGTCCCGATCAGGATCGGGAAGAGGAAGACGTGCGCGATATACATGCGCGGCCACAGGGACTCCGCTCCCGGGAACGGCGCCCCGAAGAGCCACTCCATGACGTTGGCGCCGACGAATGGAATCGAGAGCCCGACCGAATAGCCGATCGCGAGCCCCATGCCGGAGAGCAGGTCGTCGACGAGCGAGTAGCCGACGTAGCCCTCGAGGAGGGCGAGCACGAGCATCGTCACGCCGAGGAAGTAGGTCAGCTCGCGCGGCTTTCTGTATGCCCCGGTGAAGAAGATCCGGAAGAGGTGCAGGATGATCGACGCGAGAAAGACGTTCGCGGCCCAGTGGTGCGTCTGCCGGATGAGCAGGCCGGCTTTCACCGTCGTCGAGATGTTGAGCACCGATCGGTACGCCTCGGTCATGTGCTGACCCTGAAGCGGCGTATACGGCCCCTGGTAGATGACCTCGCGCGTCGAGTCGACGAAAAAGAAGGTCAGGTATATGCCGGTCGCGACGAGGACGATGAACGTATAGAGCGCGACTTCGCCAAGGAGGAACGACCAGTGATCGGGGAAGAGATAGCGGAGCGTCTTCCGCAGAAGTGGCGCACTCGCGGTCCGGCGATCGACCCAGCGCACGGTCCGGGCGATCACGGGCTCGGTTCTCTCATCCGCGTTCCCCACCACGACGGCCCGACGACGTCGTTGAAGTTGCCATCTGCCCTGATGAACCCGCGTCCGTCGATGCGAAGCGGCAGCATCGGCAGCCGTCGCCCGGCCGGCCCGTAGAGCACCTCGCCGGCGCGCGCGACGTCGAACGTCGAGTAGTGACACGGGCAGACGAGTGCGGGACGAGGCTCGACCGCGCGGAACGTGGGCACGCGGTACATGGAGACCGCGCAGCCCGCGTGCGTGCAGATCGCGGAGTAGGCGACGATCCCGTCCGCGTCGTAGCCCGTCATCTCTCCGAGGTCGAGCTGCCGCTTCGGGAGTCGCACCATCACGAGCGACGCGCCGAGCTTCTCCTTGTCCGCCCCCTCCGGGAACGCGGTGTAGAACGAGCCCTCCTCGATCTCATCGCCCCGATAGGGACGCCCCGACTCGTCGACGAGACGCCGTCCGCGCCGCCAGGGAGTCTCGAGAAACGCCTTGATCTTCAGTGCAGGGCCGAACGAGAGCGCGGGCGTGATCGCCGCGAGCGCGAGCGCCCCGCCGGTCCCGAGGAGCCCGAGCTTCAGGAGGCGGCGGCGGGTGATGCCGTCGACCGCCTCGTCCACCATTGCCACGATGGCCGCCTGTTCGGCCGGGTGCTCGGCGGGTGGATACTCGTCGATGAGCTCCTCCTCGGGAACGAGCTCCTTGCCGATGACGATCAGCGCGGCCGCGAAGAACACGAGCGCGAGCCCGAGCGCGAGGCCGAGAAGCTGTGTGTCCCAGGGGATCCGGTCGACGGCGTACACGACGACGAACGCGATGGCCGATATGGAAGAAAGCGCGAGCAAGGCGAGGGCCGCGACCTCGGCGCCGGGCCGCGGCACGCGCTTCTCGATGATCCGCCGCGGGTCCGGATGCGAGCCGCGACGCTTGCCGCGGCCGAGAAGCAGGACGAGTCCCGAGAGCAGCCAGTCCTTAGCCCTGGCCATGCAGCCTCTTTCCGATCGCCATGCAGACGCCGATGAGGACGGTCGCGGCGAGGAACCAGGTGACGAGCCCTTCGGGGATCGGGCCGATGCGGCCGATCGACCAGCCGCCGCGGTCATCCGGATGCTTCGTCCAACTCACATAGGCGATGAGCGAGTCGAGCTCGCGATCGGAGATCTGCTCCCTGGAGAACTTCGGCATCACGTAGGGCCCGATGCGCACTGCTTCCGCGACCTGCACCGGCGTCGCGTCGCCGAGCGGCGGCGGGATCGCGCCCGTGACGTATCCACCCCGCGCCGCTGCCTGGTGGCAGCCGGCGCAGTGCACGGTGAAGAGATGCTGGCCGCGCGAGAGACTCCCGCGCTCCGGATGCGGCTCGGGGATGGGCGGCCCTTTGCCGAGTGAAGCGACATAAGCGATGAGCGCGTCGATCTGCCTCGGTGTCAGAAGGAGGCGGCCGCGCCTCGGTTGAGCTCCGAGCCGGCGCAGCGGCATGTAGCCGGTCGTGAGGTAGAAGTGCGCCGCCTGTGCGCCAACGCCGCGGAGCGAAGGCCCGGCACCGGGCTGCGCCGTCTGGTCGCGGCCAGGTCCCGATCCTGCATCGGCGTGACGGATGCCTGCGCCGTTCGGCCCGTGGCACATGACGCAGTAGCGGCCGTACAGCTCCTCGCCCTGCGTCACCTTCGGACCCGCGAGCGCGGTTGCAGGTAGCGCGAGCACGAGCGACAGCACGAGCACCCTCACGACTGGTGACACGTCCGGTCGACGATCGTGGCGATGCCCGCAAGCAGGATCACCATGAAGAAGATGACGTTCGAGACGAGTGCGGCCGAGGCGAAGAAGTGCAGGCGGCCCTGCGGCGGCGGATCCTGCTCCCCGACGTCGCGCGTCGCGCGGAAGACGACCAGGGCCGCGAGCTCGGCGGCGACGATCAGGAGCAGGGCAAGCACTGTGATGATCCCCTCGACGAGATCGTGCGGGATACCCCAGCGCGCGCTGCCGGGATTACAGCTCGCCTGCGAGACGCCTACGCCTGCGAGGTACGAAAGGAACCAGACGCTTCCGCCCGCGAGGATGCCGACCCATTGCAGCAGCGAAAGGCGACGAATGCTCATACGGCCGGAGACAGGATCGTGAGGGTCACCGCGATCGTGATCACGTCGACGGCCAGCCAGTAGAGCGCGATGGCGGTCAGTGCGTTCAGCCGATATGTCGTCAAGCCGCGCACGAGCTTCGCAAGGATCCAGAGGTTGAAGAGCAGCCCGAGCGCGACGTGTGCGTGGTCGGCGCCGAGGAGCGTGAAGTAGATCGAGCCGTAGGCATGATCCTGCGGTGTGAAGTGCGCGAGGTCGTCGAAGTACAGATGCACCTCCATCGCGAAGTAGCCCGCCTGCAGGAGCAGAGCTAGCGCCACGAGCCGACGCGCCGAACGGAGCCGGCCGTCGCGCGCCGCAAGCGCGCCGAGCACCATCGGCACGCTCGACGCGAGCAGCACGCCGAGCAGGATGAGCGGCACCACGACTTTCGGCTCCTCGATGCCGCGCGGCGGCCACGCCACGTTCTTGAACCTGATGTAGAAGTACGAGCCGATCATCATCGCGAAGAGCGCGGTCTCGCTCGCGATGAACATCGCCATCCCCCAGCTTGCGACCGCCGGGCTCTTCTCGCGGGGCAGCGCGAAGTCACTCATGCCGGCTCGGGCTCCTTCCCATGCCAGGCGACGAGCACGAGTGCCATGAGCACCAGGAAGATCGCCGCCACGACGTACTTCTGGACGACGAGCACCGCGAAGAATCCCGACGCGGCAACGGCGAGCAGGATCGGCCACGGCGACGAATGCGGCATCGCCGCGATCTCGAGCGGCCGGCCGTCGACGAGGCTCGAGACGACCTGCTCGTGGCCGCGGTCGAGGACGCCCTCCCCCTCCGCGAGGCGCGCGAGATCCGACTCGCGATCGGCGACGTCCCAGTTCGGGTACGCACTCGTGACGACCGGGATGACGGCGAAGTTGTAGTCGGGCGGCGGCGACGGGATCGACCACTCGAGCGTCGGGCCGCGCCATGGATCCGGCGGCGCGAGCGGCCCGCGACGATACGAGACGACGAGGTTCGCGAAGAGGACGAGGATCCCGACGGTGGTGACCGCTCCGCCGATCGACTCGATCACGTTCGAGCTCGTCCACCCCATGTCGCCCGGGTAGGTGTAGACGCGGCGCGGCATGCCGAGCAGCCCGACGATGTGCATCGGGAAGAAGAGAAGGTTCGTCCCGACGAAGATGATCCAGAACGAGATCTGACCTGGACGCTCGAAGTACATGCGGCCGGTGACCTTCGGGAACCAGTAGTACATGCCGCCGAAGATCGGGAAGACGGCGGCGCCGAAGATGATGTAGTGGAAGTGGGCGACGACGAAGTACGTGTCCGTCACCTGCTGGTCGAAAGGGATCGCCACGAACATGATCCCGGTCAGGCCGCCGATCACGAACATGACGATGAAGCCGACGATGAAGAGGAGCGGCGTCTTGAAGCGCGGAAGCCCGGTGAAGATCGTGGACGACCACGCGAACACCTGGATCGTCGACGGGATGACGACCATCGCCGTTGCTGCGGCGAAGAAGACGAGCGTGGTGGTCGGGATCCCGTCGGAGAACATGTGGTGCGCCCACACGCCGAAGCCGACGAAGACGACGAGCAGCTCTGCGATCGCGACGAGCGGGAATGCGATCATCTTCCGCTGCGTGAAGGCCGGGATGATCTCGGTCGCGATCCCGAAAGCCGGGACGATGAGGATGTACACCTCCGGGTGCCCGAAGAACCAGAAGAGGTGCTGCCAGAGGAGCGTCGTGCCGCCGTGCGCGGGGTCGAAGAAGTGGAAGCCGAGGTTGCGGTCGAGGAAGAGGTAGATCAGGTCGACCGAGAGCGACGGCAGCGCGAAGAGCAGGCCGAGCGATGCTGCGAGGAACGCGAAGCAGAAGAGCGGGATCCGGTTGAACGACATCCCCGGCGCCCGCTGCTTGAAGATGGTGACGATGAAGTTCGCGGCGGTGATCGTCGACGCGGCGCCGTTGAAGAGCAGCGCCAGCGAGTAGAACTCGATGTTCCGGCCGGGGTTGTAGAGCCGGCTCGCGAGCGGCACGTAGTCGAACCAGCCCGCGTTCGGGCCGAAGCCCAGGAAGAGCCCGACGTAGAGGAAGATGCCCGAGCCGAGGAAGAGCCAGAACGACAGCGCGTTCAGCCGCGGGAAGGCCATGTCCCGCGCGCCGAGCATCAGCGGGATCAGGTAGTTCCCGAACGCGCCTGTCGTCATCGGGATGATGAACCAGAAGATCATGGTCAGCCCGTGCGTCGTGAAGAGCTGGTCGTAGAGGTTCGGGCCGACAAGACCGTTGTTCGGAGTCGCGAGCTGCGCGCGCATGATCAGTGCTTCGATCCCGCCCGCGCCGAAGAAGACGAGCGTCGTCCAGAAGTAGAGAAGGCCGATGCGCTTGTGGTCCGTTGTCGTCAGCCAGCCGAGAACGCCTGGGCGCTCGACCCACTCACGCTCGAGGCGGTCCATGCGCTCCCGAGAACGTGCCGGGGCGGTCGTCGCTATTTGCGGGCCTCCAGGTAGTGAACGAGCTGCGAAAGCTGCTCGTTCGTGAGCGGCACGGCCGGCATGGCGTTCCCCGGCTTGACGGCCTGCGGGTCTCGAATCCACTCGCGCATTAGCGCGCTCGTGTTCGGGATCGTCGCGGCCGCGAGCGACGTGCGCGAGCCGACGTGCGTCAGGTCGGGGCCGACATCGCTTCGCGCCGGGCTCCCGCGAATCTCGTGGCAGCTGCCGCACTTCGACACGAAGAGCGCGTTGGTCGGCGCGGGCTTCGCCTCCTGTGCGAGCCAGGCACGGAACTGCGACCGGGGCTGCGCGAAGACGTACATCCCCATGTGCGCGTGCTGCAGCCCGCAGAACTCGGCGCACTGGCCGCGATAGCGTCCGGGGGCGTCGGCGTAGAGCAGCAACTCGGTCGTCTGCTCCGGAAGCGTGTCCTGTTTCTTGTTCAGCTGCGGCACCCAGAAGCTGTGGATGACGTCGCCGGTGTGCAGACGAAGGAGCACCGGTGTGTGTACGGGGATGTGGATCTCGTTCGCAGTGACCGCGTTCGTGCCGGGGTAGCGCGCCTCCCACCAGTACTGGTGCGCGATCACGCGGATGACGAGGCGCGGCTTCTCGGAGGGCGCAGCGTTCGCCGACGGGACCGTCGTGTCGCGGATGAGGAAGATGTTCGCGAAGAAGAAGAGGGCGGCGATCGTCAGGATGGGAACGACGATGCCGAGCGCGATGACGACCCCGAAGGCGGCTCTGTCACCGTCGCGAACGTGCGGCACGCCGGCGCGCCTGCGGCGGAACCACGATGCGAGCAGGATGATCGCGACGACGGCGAACGCGAGCGAGCAGCCGATGAACATGTTCCACCAGAGCGACTCGATGCCCTTGGCGGCGCGGCTGTGCGCGTCGAGCGCGTTCTGCTTCGAGCCGCAGCCGGCGACCGCGAACGTGACCGCAATCAGCGGTGCGAGACGCGCCCGCAGCACCGTGTCCCCCGACCTGTCACGTTGCCTACCCGGCTACCCGCGCGAAACTGCGTAAAACGATGCGCCGTCTATCCCTCGCGGCCGGAGCGGCCGTCATCGTCGCCGCACAGCTGGCGCCGCTCGACGGGCGCTTCTGGACGCACATGGTTCAGCATTTGCTCATCGCCGATCTCGGACCGCTGCTCCTGTGCCTCGGTCGGCGATTCCCCGAACGGCCGGCGCTCGCGCTTCCCGCCTGGGCCGCCGCGCTCGCGGTCTGGCATCTCGGCGTCCTCTACGACGCAACGCTCGACCATCGCGCGGTGCACCTGTTCGCGCACGCATGCTTCCTCGTCACGGGCATCGGCGTCTGGGCCGTCCTCCTCGGCGTGCGGCTACCGACGCCGTGGAAGCTCGGCTACGTGATCGTCATGTGGCTCGTCACGCTGTCCCTGTCGCAGATCTTCCTCTGGTCGGGCCACTCGTACTACGACGGCTACACGCTCTCCGATCAGCGCGCCGGCGGCGGGGTGATGCTCGTCGAAGGGTCATTCGTGATGCTCGGGGTCGTCGTCTGGCTCCTCCTGCGTCTCTTTGCCGAGACGGAGGAGAGACAGCGCGCGCTCGAGCGAGGTTGACGCGCTGCGTCAGGCGGCGCGCGGATCGAGAGCCTCGGCGACCGCGCCCGCGGCCCCGATCTTCTCGACCACCACGTGGTCGGGCTCCGTCTCGACGACCGCCTCGATCGCGGCGACAGCATGTCCGGGAGAGAGCACGAAGCGCCTCGGATCGCTTCGGACGGCTTCGTACTCCTCCGTCGTCAGCCGGATCCGCTCGACGCACGACGGGTCGGAGCACTCGCAGAGATACTCGTAGACATGCTCGTCGGCCGGGTGGCCCTCGGCGGCGCCGCGGATGCGCTCGTTGATATCCCGGAAGAACGCTTCGTTCTGCGCGAGCCGCTCCTCGTGTGTGACGTCCACAGGGCCAAGGTAGCCGAATGCTGAGCGCTTTCGCGCAGGAAATCCTGCCGAAACCGGGGGTCCCGTCACGACGCAGGCGTATTCCGCGGCGGTTCGGGAAAACCCGACGTACAACGGACGAATGGAAGGAGACGACATGGGGATCGGAATCAGCCTGCTTCTGATCGCTGCAGGCGCAATCCTCGTCTGGGCAGTCGATGCGACCGTGTCCGGGGTCGACCTCGTGACGGTCGGCTGGATCCTGCTGATCGTCGGCGCGGTCGGCGCATTCCTGAGCTTGATCTTCTGGTCGAGCTGGGGCGGCCCGGCGCGGCGCGGCGACGTCATCGAGCGCTAGCGACGCCACGGTAATCTGACCGCACCCGGGGTGCCGCCCGCTATGCCTCGCGATAGCCGGGCGCGCGTACACGACCGGTAGATCCTTCGTCACGATGGTGGCTCGGAGGGCAAGCCTCAAAGTCATCTGAATCACCCCTGCCCGTCGGCGATCTCGGACAGCATGGGTGGAGCATCAATGGAGCAGAGCGGTCGCAGCCGGTTGCAAGCGTCAGCGAAACGGTCAAGTCAGAAGACGGCCCGAGCAGGCCGGAGCCGTCGCTATCCGCTGCGGGGAGTCGCGGGCGCACCGACAACCCACGCAAAGGGCGGCGCGATTCGTATCGGCGAAAGCCGGTCGCAGTCCCGGGTGGGAGGAGTATGGGTACGCGCCGGTTGCCGAAATCGCTCAGGCGGGTCACGATTGGCCGGAATGAGCGTGCTGAGCGGTTCCCGGCCGGACGTCGTCGAGCTCGTCGCGCGCGAGCACGACCTTGCCGCACTCCATGCGGCGCTCGGGACCGCAAGCACGGGGCCCGAGTCGTGTCGCACTCGTTACGGGGGAGGCGCGCGGCGGGAAGACCGCGCTGAGCAACCACCTCTGTACGGGCTCGGTACGCTCGATCCCGGTTGGCCGCCACTTCTGCCTCTACGCGCTGCAGTCGGTGCTGCCGCTGCTGCCGGCGAAGCAGCGCGAGCTGCCGGCCGAGGACTGGCGGGAGCAGGACACGCTCGCCTGCTGTCCCGGCCCCGAGGAGCGGCTCATTATGCGCACCGAGCGATCGGCCAGCGCGTCCTGCAGACCGAGGAGCTGACCTGATCAGCTTCGGCCTCGGTCTGCAGTCGGACAAGTCCGTCGCGGAGCACGAAGCGCTGGCGCGGCTCGCAGAGGATTCGGGCTTCGACACGCTGCATCCGGTTGAGATCGCGGGGCAGGCGGCGGCCCTCGACCTCGGTCGAACGGCCGCGCGTACGTCGGCATGGTCACCGGCGCCTGGCTCGAGCAGCTCGGGCTCGGTGAGGCGCGGCCGCCGACTCGGTTCCGTGAGGCGGTCGCGATGTGCGGCGCCTGCTCGCGCGCGACCGCAGCGGATTCGACGGTGAACCCGCTCGAGAAGTTCGTCATCGCGGGGATGCCGGAGGAGGTCGCGGAGCACGCGCGCGCGATGTACGACGCCGGAGCGCACCGGGTCGAGTTCGGGACGCCGCAGGGGCTTACGACCCGCCACGGCGTCGAGTTGCTGTGCCGGCGCGTCGTGCCGCTACTCCGCCGATGACGACAGCGCCGGCTGCGACGGAGGTCCGCCCGGGGCGTATGCGCCGCTCGCCAGGCTTCCTCCGCTTCGTCGCGCGCCGTCTCGCCGCGCTCGTCTTTCTCGCGATCGGGATCACTGCGGTCACCTTCGTGCTGACCCAGCTCGTGCCGAGCAATGCCGTTGCAACGAACCTGGGGGAGCAGGCCGCTGGGGACCCCGCTGCCGTCGCGGTGTTCAAGCATCACTACGCGCTCGATAAGCCGCTTCCCCAGCGCTACGTCATCTATCTCGGCCACCTCGCGCACGGCGACCTCGGACAGTCGTCGCTCACACATGACTCCGTCCGTCATGATCTCGCGCAGTTCATTCCGGCCACCGCAGAGCTCGCTCTCTATTCGGTGCTCTTCGCCTCGATCGTCGGCGTCGCGTTCGGCGTGCTCTCCGCGCTGCGGCGGAACCGGCCCACCGACCACGCGCTCCGCGTCACCTCGCTCGCGGGCATCTCGATGCCGACGTTCTGGATCGCGCTCGTCGCGCTCTATGTCGGCTTCTACAAGCTCGGCTGGTTCCCCGGCGCCGACCGGCTCGACCCGGGCACGCTGCCGCCGCCGCACGTCACCGGTCTCTACACGATCGACGCGCTCCTAGCCGGCGACTGGAGCGTGTTCGGACAGGCGCTGCACCATCTCGTGCTGCCGGCGCTCGTCCTCGCTGCATTCAACGTCAGCCTGCTGACCCGCTTCACGCGCTCTGCGGTGCTGGAGGTGATCGGCAACGACTACGTGCGCGCCGCGCGCGCCAAGGGTCTGCGAGAACGCACCGTCGTGCGCCGCTACATCCTGCGTGCGGCGCTCCCGGCGGTGATCACGGTGCTCGGGCTCGTCTTTGCGAACGTGCTGACCGGCGCCGTGCTCGTGGAGAAGATCTTCTCCTGGCCGGGAATTGGCCAGTACGCATACCAGGCTGCTGTCAACCTCGATGTCCAGGCGATCGCCGGCGTCAGCATCTTCGTCGCCATCGTCTACGTGACCGTGAACTTCATCGTCGACGTCCTGTACGGCGTGATCGACCCGAGGATCCGGCTGACGTGAGCGAGATCGCGGTCGGAACCCGCCCAGCGCGACGCCGCCTCGGCATCCCGGCCGCGTGGCGTCAGCCACTCGCGGTCGTCGGGGCCGTGATCGCGGTCGCCTGGATCGTGATCGCAATCTTCGCGCCGCTGATCGCACCGCATGATCCGCTCGCGCAGAACTTCCCGCCGGCGCAGTCGCCGTCGCTGCACTACTTCTTTGGCACCGACGAGCTCGGACGCGATGTCTTCTCGCGTGTGATCTACGGATCGCGAGTGTCGTTGCCGATCGCACTTGCGCTCGTCGCGATCGCAATGACGATCGGGAGCATCCTCGGCGCGATCGCAGGCTATTTCCGCGGCGTCGCGGACGGCGTGCTCATGCGCACCGCGGACCTCGTCTTCGCGTTCCCGGCGATCATCCTCGCGATGGTCGTTGCCGCCGTGCTCGGGCGCGGGCTCTTCAACGCCGCGCTCGCGATCGTCGTCGTCGCCTGGCCCTCGTATGCGCGCGTCGTGCGGAGCCTCGTGCTCTCGATCGGCGACTCCGAGTACGTGCAATCGGCCCGGCTGCTCGGCGCGACGAGCCGGCGGACGCTCGTCCGCGACGTGCTCCCCAACGTCGCCGGGCCGGTGTTTGTGCTCGCGACGCTCGACCTCGCAACCGCGATCCTGCTCCTCTCCGGGCTGTCGTTCCTCGGCCTCGGCGCGCAGCCGCCGACCGCCGAATGGGGCTCGATGGTCGCGGAGGGCACGCAGTACTTCCAGTGGTGGTGGATCGGGACGTTCCCCGGCCTGGCGATCTTCACCGTCGTCCTCGCCTTCAACTTCCTCGGCGACAGCCTGCGCGACATCTTCGATCCGCGTACCGTGCGGCGCCAATGAGCGTGCTCGCGGTCGACGGACTGCGCGTCCGGATCGGAGGGACGACGATCGTGGACGGCGTCGACTACGAGGTCGGGCAGTCGGAGATCTTCGGGATCGCCGGCGAGAGCGGTAGCGGAAAGACCATGTCGATGCTCGCGCTCCTCGGGCTGCTCCCCGATCGCTCGTCCGTCGAAGGGACCGCGAGCTTCGGCGGCCGCGACCTGCTCGCAATGCGGCGCGGCGAGCTGCGCGAACTGTCGGGCCGCGACGTCGCGATGGTGTTCCAGGATCCATTCACGTCGCTGCACCCGATGCTGTCGGTCGGTAAACAGTTGACGGAGCACGTTCGGCTGCACCTCGGGCTCGGCCGCGGCGCCGCGGAGAAGCGCGCCGTCGAGCTGCTTGCAGAAGTGCGGATTCCCGACCCGCAGGCGGCCCTGCACCGGTACCCGCACCAGTTCTCCGGCGGGATGCGGCAGCGGATCGCGATCGCGATCGCGCTCGCCTGCGGGCCGAAGCTCCTGATCGCCGACGAGCCGACGACCGCCCTCGACGTGACCGTCCAGGCCGGGATCCTCCACCTACTCGACCGCCTCCGCCGCGAGCACGAGTTGTCGGTCGTGCTGATCACGCACGACCTCGGCGTGCTGTCCTCGATCGCCGACACCGTCTCGATCTTCTACGCGGGCCGCGTCGTCGAGTCCGGCCCGCGCGAAGACGTGCTGCAGCGGCCGCGCCACCCGTACACGAAGGCGCTGCTCGATGCGCTGCCGCATCCGGAGGCGGCGAAGGAGAAGCCGCTCGTCGCGATCGGCGGTGCGCCGCCGGCGCCGGGCCACATTCCGCCCGGCTGCGCCTTTCATCCGCGCTGCGCGTATGCGGTCGATGTCTGCCGTGTGGTCGTACCGCCGCTCGCGCCCGCCGACGACCGGCGCCTTGCCTGTCACGTCGACCCGTTCGTTGCCGCGTGAGCGCACTCGAGCTGCATGACGTCGTCGTCGACTACGGCAGAGTACGCGCGGTCGCGGGCGCGAGCCTGAGCGTCGACAGGGGCCGAATCGTCGGGCTTGTCGGAGAATCGGGCTGCGGCAAGTCGACGCTTGCTCGTGCCGCAGTCGGGCTCGTGGGAGCGTCGGCCGGCACGGTCACGTTCGAGGGCGAGGCGGTGACGCTGCTCACCCGGCGCGCGCGGCCGGCATCGCTCGTCCGGCTGCAGCTCGTCTTCCAGAACCCATACTCGTCGCTCAACCCGCGCCGGACCGTCGGGTCGCAGATCGCGGACGGGATCCGCGGCCGCGCGCGCGGCGCCCGCGTGCAGGAGCTGCTCGACGTCGTCGGGCTGGCGTCGAACGCAGCGTCACGGTTCCCGCATGAGTTCTCCGGCGGCCAGCGCCAACGCGTCGCGATCGCCCGTGCGCTCGCCGCCGACCCGTCGGTGATCGTGCTCGACGAGCCTCTCGCGTCGCTCGACGCGTCGGCCCAGGCGCAACTCGCGAACCTGCTCACGAGCCTGTCGCGCGAGCTCGGCCTCGGGCTCCTGCTGATCTCGCACGACCTCGCCATCGTCCGCCACGTCGCCGACGAGGTAAGCGTGATGTATCTCGGCCGGATGGTCGAGACGGGTGAGACGCTGCCGGTCTGGCGGCAGCCGGCGCATCCGTACAGCGAGGCGCTGATCGGCGCGGTGCCGCGGCCGGACGGGCGCGGGGTGCTGCCCGACAGCCTGCCGGGCGAGGTCCCCGACCCCGCCAACCCCCCGACCGGTTGCCGCTTTCACCCACGCTGCCCATACGCGTTCGACCGCTGTCCGCGCGACGAGCCTCCCTTGCTCGCCGTCGACGGCGGACGTGCGGCGGCATGCTGGTTGGTACTAGGCTCAGAAACGGTCAACAAAGAGGAGGGGTAATTCCGTGCACGCTTCACCCGGCCGCCGTCGCTGGTGGCTCGTGTCCATTCTCGCCGCGCTCGCCGCACTCGCGGTTGCGACCGCGGCGCTCGGAGCGACCGCGCACCGCAACGCCGGTGCGACGCTCGTCGTCGACAACTCGTTCACGCTCAAGACGTCCGATCCGCAGCGGGCGTTCGATCCGACAGGATCGATCGTCGACCGGGCGATCTACGACACCCTGTTCACGTATCGGCGCGGCGACCTCGCGCACCCGATCCCGCTGCTCGTGTCGTCGTGGAAGGCGTCGAACGGCGCGAAGCTCTTCTCGTTCAACCTGAAGAAGAACGTGCGTTTCGCGAACGGCAACCCGCTCACGTCTGCGGACGTCGTCTTCTCCCTCAACCGCCTGATCAACATCAAGGGCAATCCGGCGTTCTTGCTCGACGGGATCAAAGTCTCGGCAAAGGGCAAGTTCACGGTCGTGATGAGGTCGGCCACTCCGGCCGGCCAGCTGCCGTCGATTCTCGCCAACCCGTCGACCGGCATCGTCAACTCGAAGCTCGTCAAGGCCAACGGCGGCACCGATGCGGCCGACGCGTCGACTGCGGACAAGGCCGAGCAGTGGCTCAACTCGTCGGCGTCCGTCGGCTCCGGCAGCGGGCCGTACACGTTGCAGTCCTTCAGCACCACGTCGCAGGTCACGCTTGTGCCCAACAAGAAGTACTGGGGCAAGACCAAGCCGAAGTTCACGAGCGTCGTCGTTCGCAACATGATCGCCGCAACACAGCAGATCAACATCCAGCGCGGCACACACGAGGTCGCAATCGACCTGTCGTCGGATCAGGCCCAGTCGCTCAAGAGCAACTCGAAGCTCAGGGTCTCGCTACAGCCGTCGACCTGGGTGTTCTGGCTCTTTGCCAACGACAGCCCGTCGATCTCGGCTGTCACGTCGAACAAGCAGTGGCAAACGGCCGTGCGCTACGGACTCGACTACCATTCGATTCTCTCCGTCGCCGGGCCGGGCGCGTACCAAACGCCCGGAATCATCCCGTCGATGTTCCTCGGCGCGTTGCCGGCGAAGGAGGCGATCAAGCAGAACGTCGCCAAGGCGAAGGCCGCGCTCGCGGCGTCGGGCCAGGGCTCGCAGAATGTCACGCTCGAGTACCCGAGCGACCTGACGATCAACGGCGTCCCGTTCGCCACGCTCGCACAGAAAGTCCAATCGAACCTGCAGACGATCGGGATCAACGTCCAACTCTCGGGCGCCCCGACCGGCACATGGTTGACGAAATATCGAGGCGGCACCATGGCCTTCGGCCTGTCGCTGTGGGGACCGGACTACCCGGATCCGGCGGACTACCTGACATTCTCTCCCGGCGACCTCGTCGGCCTCCGCGCGGGCTGGGCGGCCGGCGCGGACGCCGCGACGTCGAAGCTTGCCTCGCAGGCGCGCGTCACGACCGCACCGAAGAAGCGTCAGGCGCTCTACCAGCAGTACCAGCGGGGGCTGAACGCGCGCGGCCCGTATTTCCCGCTGATGCAGCCGACCCAGGTGTTCGTCGCGACGAAGGATCTCGTGAACGCGGTCTACAACGCGACGTATTCGATCGACGTCACGCAGGTGGCGCCGAAGTAGTCGTCGTCGCGAGGGCGGCGGGATAGGAGTTGAGCTTCCGCCCGCCGCCCTCCTCAACGACGATGATGTCCTCGATCCGCAGGCTGTATCTGCCGGGGATGATGATTGACGGCTCGTCGGTGAACGTCATGCCGGCGACGAGCGGTGTTGCGTCTTCCGAGGAGAGGAAAGGGCGCTCGTGGACGTCCAGACCGATGCCGTGGCCCATGCGATGGCGGAAGTGCTCGCCGATGCCCGCGTCCTCGATCGGCTTGCGGCATGCAGCGTTGACGTCGCGCGCGAGCGTGCCGGGCGTGGCAGCGGCGCGACCTGCCTCCTGCGCTTCGAGCATCACGGTGTACGCGTCGAGGTAGTCCTGCGGCGGCTCGCCGCAGTAGACCGTGCGCCCGAAGTCCGAGCAGTAGCCGTCGACGACGCCGCCGAAGTCGAACATCACCGATGTGCCCTCGCCCATCGGCGTGCGCGCGGTGGCGGTGCCTGAGTCGAGGTCGTCCTCGCCCAGCCCGGTGAACATGTGGGTCGTGAAGGACGGACAGCGTGAGCCGGCGGCGCGCAGCTCGTGCTCGACCGCTTCGACAAGGTCAAGCATCGTCACGCCAGGGACGACGAGCGGCGCGACGGCGGCCATCGCCAGCTCGACCGTCGCAATCGCGCGTTGCATCGCCGCGAGCTCCTCGATCGACTTCACGCGCCGCAGCTCGTTGACGAGCCGCGACCCCGTGTCGAGCCGGTCGAAGCCGACGGCGCGCCCGAGCTGGAGGATCGTCTCCGCCCACACACGGTCCCCGGCGGAGATCGTCCCGGAGCCGCCGAGACCGCGCGCGAACCGCTCGAAGACGGCCTGCCCGTCGTCCGTCTCTTTGACGACGATGATCTCGCCTTCCGGCTCCTCTCGGAGGTCGAACGCCGCGAACATGCGCGGGAACATGAACACGGGCTCGCGACCGGGCCGGAAGAACGCGCCGGTGACGAAGCCGTGCGCGTACGCCGCCTCGCCGAAGCTGGGGATCTGCCGCTCGACGCCAGTCAGGTACTCGAGATCCGCGGACGGCGCGAGGAACAGCGCGTCGACGCCGTCGACCTCGAGGCGCTCCCCCAGACGGCGCTGCCGCTCGGCGTAGTCGAACATCTACGGGCGCAGGTCCTCGTGGTTGTGCACGCAGCGCCACCGTCCGCCGACGCGGCGCCAGACGCCGGTGTTGCGGACCCGCTGCTCGGACCCGTCCGGGTAGACGACGGTCAGCAGGTGCCGAACGAGCGAGACGTCGTCCCAGACGTCGATCACCTCATCATGCGCGCGCAGCGCACTCGGCTTCGGCCCCTCATGGGGCGGTCGCGCGTCGCGCTCGGCCTTGCCGCGCAGGAGCGGCTCGTGCAATGCATCCCACAGCGTTGCGTCCGGCGCCAGGCTGCCGTCGATTGCGGCGCGGTCGCCGGCGAGGAACGCGTCGTAGATCCCCGTCACCGCGGCCCAGACGTCGTCGCTATCGGACACGCCGTCTCCATCGGCGGTTGTCGATGCGCTCCCGACAGATCTCACCGATGTAATACGGCTCGCCGTCCATTACCGCCAGAGTGCCAGAACGAGGCGGTAGAATCGTCGCTGTAACCGGGGAGTCCCTGTCGTAGGGGCTGAGAGTGCGCTTCTTAGCGCGTACCCGCTGAACCTGCTCCGGATCATTCCGGCGAAGGGAGTAGACGGAGGCACCAGTACAGGCGCCAGTACGTCCCCACCGGCTGGCGCATGGGTGTGGGGGCGTCATGCGGAGATCGCTCAACCAAGCCAGTTGCGGAGAAATGCCGACAGTGCCCGGGGAGGGCTGAGAGCCTGATCCGGTTAGGACCGGCGAAGGGAGGCTGATGGACGAGACACCGACGTGGGGCATCGAGCCCGTTCCCGACAGGCTGCGCACGCTCGGCGGCGTCGACTGCTTCCTCCTCTGGACGAATCTCGGCATCTCGCTGCTCGTCCTCGTCTCCGCTGCGTACTTCGGGCTCTCGCTCAAGCAGGCGCTGCTGGCGACGCTCATCGGTGCGCTTGTCGGGAACACGATGCTCGGGGTTGCGGCCTACATCGGTGCAGACGCGGGCGTGCCGTCGATGGTGCTCCAGCGCGCTCCGCTCGGCCAGCGCGGCTCGTACATCGCGACTGCCCTCAACGTGCTGCAGTGCCTCGGCTGGTCCGTGTTCGAGATCACGATCATCGCGGTGGCCGCGGGAGCCCTCTGCGACCGCCTCTTCGGCATCGAGCTCGTCTGGATGTGGAAGCTCGTCTTCGGCGGCCTCGGGCTCATCCTCGCATTGATGGGGCCCGTCGGCTTCGTACGGCGCTTCGTCCGCAAGGTCGGCATCTGGGCCGTCGCCGCCTCGGTCGTCTACCTCGCGGTGTGGATCCTGCGCAACGCTCACGTCGCCCGCTTGTGGTCGAGCGGCGGCAGCGGCGGCTCGTTCTGGCTCGGCGTCGACCTCGTGATTGCACTCACCGTGTCGTGGGTTCCGCTCGTCGCCGACTACACACGCTTCGCACGGACGCGCCGCGCGGCGATCCTCGGCGCCGGGCTCGGGTATCTGCTGCCGACGCTCTTCCAGTTCGGCTTCGGGGCGATCCTCGTTCTCTCGCATCCGTCGATCTCAGGCCCGACCGACGTGCTGACGACGGTGGCGGCCGGCGGCATCGGCTCCGTGCTCGCACTGCTCGCGCTGACCGTGGACGAGACGGACGAGGCGTTCGCGAACATCTACTCGACGGCCGTCTCACTGCAGAACTACGTGCCGCGTGTCTCGCCGCGCGTGCTCGTCGTCGGCGTCTCGATGTGTGCCACCGCGATCTCGCTCGGCATCAACCTGACCCGCTACCAGCAGTTCCTGCTTCTGCTCGGAGCGTTCTTCGTCCCGCTTTTCGGCGTCCTCCTCGCCGACTGGCTCGTCGCCGGCCGCCACTACACACCCGGTCACATCTTCGGCGCCCCGGCGTGGCGCCCCGGGATGATCGTCGCCTGGTTCACCGGGTTCTGCGTGTACGAATGGCTCGCGCAGACGGCCGGGCTCGGCTTCTGGACGCGATTCCTCGCGCAGCTGCACCCACCTGCGAGCGGAGGGATCGGCGCGTCGCTGCCGGGTTTCGCGACGGCGTTCGTGCTCGCGTTCGCCGTGGCGCGCGTACGCTCCGTCGGTGCGACCACTCGGCGTGATCGGGCCTCTCTCGCGTGACGTCGTCGCGGGCAGTCCGCCGCGCATCGGCGGCGCTCCGTGGCATGCGGCGCGCGCACTCCGCACGCTGAGGCACGACGCCTTCATCTTCGCCAAGTGCGGCACCGACGACCGGCGCGAAATGCAGCCGCGTCTCGCGGCACTCGGCCTGCCCGTTTCGGTGGCAGGAAGCGGCGAGACCGCGGCCTTCTCCTTCTCGTACGCCCCGGACGGGACGCGGACGATGAATCTCGACGCGGTCGGCGAGCCGTGGACACGCGCCGACGTGCCGGCGCAGCTCCTGCGACGTGTCGAATGGCTGCACGTCGGGCCGCTCGTCCGCGGCGACTTCGACGAGGAGATGCTCGAGTGGCTCGCGCGCGACCGTCGCCTTCTCCTCGATGCGCAGGGCCTCGTCCGAGCGCGCGAGGTCGGCCCGCTGCGGATCGACGGCGACTTCGATCGCTCGCTTCTGCGCCACGTCACCGTGCTCAAGCTCGCCGAGGAGGAAGCGGCGGCGATCGGCGACCTGGGGGAGCTCGGTGTGGCCGAGGTGCTCGTGACGGACGGGCCCCGTGGCTCGCGGCTCGTGACGGCCGACGGCGAAACGCCGGTTCCGACGCGTCCCGTCGAGGGCGACCCGACCGGCGCGGGCGACGCGTTTGCCGTGACCTACCTCGCCTCGAGAGCCGCCGGGCACAACCCCCTCTCAGCGGCGCAAAGAGCGACGGCGCTCGTCGCTGCGCTCATCGGCAGGGCGGCGTGATCGCAGCGGTCAGGACCACCGACGGCGTCATGCTCGTGGACGTCGACGAAGAGACGATCATCGGGCCGGGAGAGCTCGTCCCGGAGGAGCCTGCGCCGGACGTGCCGCTTCCGCGCGTCGTCGCGGCCGCGCAGGCGGGCGCGACCATCGTCGCGGTCGTCGAGCGTCGCCCGCCGCTTGCGATCTCGAACGACGGCGGCTCGACCTGGCGCGAGGCGGGCGGCGGCCTGCCGGCGGGTTTCGCCGTCGCGATCGCGGAGGACGACCCTGACCGGATGCTCTACGCGGCGCGCAACCGGCTCTACGTCTCGAGCAACGGCGGCGTCTTCTGGCGCGCACTTGCGCTCGAGCTGCCGGACATCGAAGCCTGCGCCTGGATCGACTGAACGAACTCTCGAACCTCCGCCTCCGAGCGGAGACGCACCAGCTCGTAGCCCGCGTAGCGCGCGGGAAGCACGCGCGCGTTCGAGAGACCGTTTCGAAGCGCCGGCCAGAGCAGATAGCGCACGCTATCCCAACCTAGACGCTCCACGTTGCCGTTCCACAGGGGCGTCTTCGCACGACCGCGCGTCCAGGTCCGCCGTATGAGCCGCCACATCGATACCCGTAGCGGCTGGTCGAGCCACACGATGAGATCGCCGCGATCAGCCGCGGTGTAGCCGATCAGCTGGTGGTAGGCGGAGTCGATGACCCAGTTGTCGCCCTCGGTCGCCGCGAGCACACGCTCACGAAGGACGTCGACGCTGCATCCCTGCCAGTTCGGCCCGTGGTAGAGGGCGTCGGTCTCGACGTGCCGCAGCCCTGCGACGCGTTCCAGCTCCTGCGCGAGCGTGGTCTTGCCCTGCCCGCTCGAACCGGTGAGGACGAGACGCATCAGAGGCGAAACTCGCCGCGCGCGACGATGACCGCGCTGCCGCCGACCTCGATTCGTTCGACGACATCGCCGATCCCATGGACGCGCGCGTAGAGCATCGACGGGCGGCCTATCTCGGCGCCCTGCTCGATCTCGATCTCCTCGCCGTAGTCCAGCCGGCCGTGGCGCACGAGGTGCAGAGCGAGCGGGCCTGCCGCGGAGCCGGTCGCAGGGTCCTCGACAACACCGGCCGCGGGATGGAACATCCGCGTCTTCCAGCGTCGTGCCGTCACCGGCGAAGCAGTTGATCCCGTACGGGGCGATCTCTGCGAGACGCTGCACGTCGGGCTTCAGGCCGGCGACCTCATCGCGGGATCCGACGGCCACATAGACGTGCTCGACGCCGTTGTCGTAGAGCTCGACCGGAAGCTGCGCGCTGTCGACGCCGAGCGCGGAAAGCAGCTCCTCTGTACGCTCGAACGGCGTGACCTCCGGGAGCGGCTGCTCCATCGTCCCGAACGTGATGCGCGCCCCTTCTCGCTCGAGCTGCACCGGTACGACGCCCCGCTGCGTCTCGATGCGAATCTCGACGAGCTGCAGCGGGCCTCCGAGCACGAAGGCGGTGCCGAGGGTCGGGTGCCCCGCGAACGGAAGCTCTCTCTGCGGCGTGAAGATCCGCATCCGCACATGGCCGTCGCCCTGTGGCGGGTAGACGAACGTTGTCTCGGAGAAGTTCGTCTCGCGCGCGAGCCGCTGCAGGTCGGCCTCCGGGATCTCGCGCGCGTCGGTGAAGACTGCGAGCTGGTTCCCGGTCAGGGGCGTATCGGTGAAGACATCGGCGATCACATATCGGAAGGTCGCCATGTGCCGCAGTCAAGCAGAGAGGTCCCTTGTGGCGCGGAACCGGCGGTGACATCGTCCTGGGGGAAGATCAGACGCGCGATCGACGTCTTGTTGTCGTCCGGCCACGAACAGGAGGCACCATGGGTAACGAGGATGAGGCTCGGGACCAGGCGGAGGAGGACACCTCCGAGGATCTCGAGCTCCGCGAGGAGGATGCCGGGAACGTCACCGGCGGCGCCATCATCAAGGTCTCCCAGCCCGACGCCCTGCACGAAGGCTTCAAGTAGGGCGTGACTCAACTCGGTCGGCTTCGCCAGGTTCTCGCGGACGCGGGGTACGACGAAGCCGGCCTCGAGCGTCACGTTCGGGACGGCGGTCGCGTCGGCTTGCGCGACGGCGTCGCGGCACTCGCGCTGACGCCCGCCGACGACAGCCCCCTCGCCGGGCTCAGCCGCCTCTTCATCGGCGGCGAGAAACTGCCCGCCGCTGTCGCGGCGGACGCACTGGCGCCGCTGTCACCGGCGGAGCTCCCTGAGCTCGTCCAGGCCCGCAACGGCACGGTCCTGCCGCGCGTCCGCATCGAGCCCTTCGAAGGGCTCCTTGTTGCGTCCGATCCGCCGCGCCCCCTGAGACGGGACCACGTGCTCGGGGTCGGGACGGCGACGCGGATCCTTGCGGCGCTGACCATGCGCCGCCGCGTCGAAGCGGCACTCGACCTCTGCACGGGCTCGGGCGCACTTGCGCTTCTCGCCGCGCGGCACGCCGACCACGTCGTCGCCACCGACCTCAGCCGGCGCGCGCTCCGGTTCGCGAAGCTGAACGCACGGCTGAACGCAGTCGACGGCATCGACTGGCGCCAGGGTGATCTCTTCGAGCCGCTCCGCGGCGAGCGCTTCGACCTCATCACCGCAAATCCGCCGTTCGTCGTCTCGCCGGCGACGGAGTTCACCTTCCGCGACGCCGGCTACGAGGACGACGCTCTCACCCGCGGCGTCGTCGAAGGCGTCGCGGATCGACTGAGCGACGACGGCTACGCGACCGTCGTGTGCAACTGGATCTCGCCGCTCGACGGCGAATGGTCTGCCCGTCCGCGCGAGTGGCTCGCCGAATCCGGCTGCGACGCGCTCATCCTGCGCCATATGAGCGAGGCGGCGCCCACGTATGCCCTACGCTGGAACCTGCGGCCCGGCAAGACCCTCGAGCAGAGTGCGGCGGCGGCGCAGGCCTGGGCCCAGTATTACCGGGAGCGCGGCATCGACTCGCTGACGACCGGCGTCATCGTCCTTCGCAGGCGCCGCGGCGTGAACTGGATGCGTGACGAGGAGCTCGCTGGGTTGCCTGTGGGCTCGGCAAGCGACCAGATCGAGCGCATCTTCGAGGCGGGCGACCTGTTCGAGGGCGATGTCGACCTGCGCTCGCTCGTGCTCCGCCCTGCTCCGGGTACAACGCTCGTCGAGCGGCGTCGTCCGGGCGGCGAGCTCGAGCGCGCGCGGCTCAGTGTCGACGAAGGCATGCGGCTCTTTGGGCGGATGCCGACGACCTGCGTCCCGGTCATCGACGCGCTCGACGGGACTCGCACGCTCGGCGAGGCGATCGACCTTGCACGCGCGCCGGCCGCCGAGTGCCTCCGGGCCTGCCGCGACCTGCTCGGCCGCGGCCTGCTCGTCGCCCTCGAGGGCAAAAACGGCTGATTTACAGCTGTAAGGCTTCGGTTAATCGCGTTCGGACCCTGGGTCGACCGGGCACCTGCTTACTCGTTGTAAGCCAGAAACCGACGACTACAGGAGATCTGATGACACGGAGATTCATCCCGAGGCTGCTCGCGACCGCGGCAACTGTCGCGGCCGTCGTTGCCGCCCTCACCGTGGTCGCAGGCACGGGCTTCGCGGCGCAGTCGTCGCCGGCCGCTGCGAACTACGCGCCGACGAACACGGCACCGCCGACGATCAGCGGGACGCCGCAGGTCGGCCAGACGCTGACCGCGTCGCCCGGCACCTTCACGAGCGACACGACACCGACGTACGCGTATCAGTGGCAGCGCTGCGACGCCCAGGGCAACAACTGCGCCGCCATCACCGGCTCGACGTCGAGCACGTACGTCGTGCAGTCGGCCGACCTCGGGAAGACGATCCGCGTAACCGTCACCGCCACGAACTCGAGCGGCTCGACGTCCGCCACCTCGGCGCAGACCGCGGCCGTCACGAACGCCGGCTCGGTCTCGGGTGCGAATCAGCAGACCGTCGCCGCATCGTCGGTCGTGCTCCCGAACCGGCTCGTGGTGAACAGCGTCAAGTTCACGCCGGGCCGCCTCCTCGGACGGACGTCGTTCGTCGGCCGGTTCCACGTCGCCGACTCGCAGGGCCGCTCGGTGAGCGAGGCGCTCGTGCAGGTCACGGCGCTCCCATACGCGTGGGCGCATACGACGAGCGGTGAGGTCCGCACCGACCAGACAGGTTGGGCGACGGTCCGCCTCGTCCCGACCCGCGCGCTGCCGCTCGGCAAGCACTCGGCGATCGTCATGTTCGTCCGGGCTCGCGCCGAGGGCCAGCCGCTCCTCGCGGGCTCGTCGACCCGGCGTCTCGTGCAGATCACGGTCCGGTAGGACCGAGCGGATCGAGTCGCGCCGCCTCGCGCAGAGCGTGGCGGCGCGACTCTCCCCTTTCGACAAGCGCGAGGCTCGCCCACAGCGACCAGTCGTTCGGGTCGCGCGCAATCGCCCGGCGGTAGGCCGCCGGATCCTGTGTCGCGTCGCCGATGAGTCTCCATGCATCGGGCGAATAGGGCGCGAAACGCAGAGCACGTCTCGCAGCGGCCGCGGCATCCATGCCGTCTCCGACGGCGAGCGCATTGCGAGCACGTTCGACCTGCAGGGTCCCTGCGAACGCGAGTACCGCCGCGAGGGTGATCGCAGCGGCTGCGGGAACGAGTGCCGTGCGGGTCATCGGCGGCCCCGGACGGGCGAGCGCAGCGGCTCCGAGTAGCACGACCGGCAACGTCACGGCCGTGATCTCCCAGTGGAAGTCGACCGCGGCTGCGACGGCATAGGCAACGGTGACCGACGTCACGGTCGAGTTGCGCGCAGCGAGCGGCGCCGCGAGCGCGCAGAGCAGCAACGCGAGCCCGAGCGGGCCGAGCTCCGCGAGCGTCTCGAGGTAGAGCGAGTGCGCCTCATGCGTGGAGAGCGGTACACCCCGCTCACGCAACCACCAGTTCTGAAATGTCCCGGCGCCCGTCCCGAGCACCGGGTGCGCGTTCGCCTCGTCGACCGCGACATGCCAGTACTTGCCGCGCTCGTGCCCGCGCAGCGCAAGCGGCGAAAGCAGGAGCAGCACGATGGCAACCGTTCCTACCGCGCGGGGCGAGCGTCGCCATGCGTACGCGAGGACGCCGAACGCGAGCGCGGCGTAGGCACCGCTCGAGCGTTGAAGCACGAGGTCGACGACGAGAACCGGTGCCGCAATCCAGGCCGGACCCGGAAGAAGCGGCAGCGTGAGCAGACCGAGGACGCAGAGGAGCGCGAGAGCATTGGCATAGCCGACGGGAGTGGCGAGCGCACCGGTGTCGTCCGGATTCGCGACACCGTGCACGCGTGCGACGAGGTTCCACGCGGCGATGACGACGGTCGCCGCCGCGACACCGAGTGCGATCGTACGGAGGTCGACCCACCTGCCTCCGAAGACGACGACGGCCGCGGCGACCGCGTAGAGAGCGACGCGCTGTGCCTCGTCGAAAGAGCGCGGAGGCGACTCCGACCAGAGATACGAGATCGCAGTCCATGCGCTCAGGCCGGCAAGGGAGCCGACGAGAACCGCCCCGGCGCGGGTCGGGCGGGTGCCGCCCGCGACCGCCGCGACGGCCAATCCGGCGACGGCGACTGCCACGAGAGCGCGATCGACGGGCAGGAACCCGTATCCACCGGCGTCCTGCGCCAGCCACGCGACGAGCGCAAAGGCTGCAAGCCCCCCGAGCCGCGTCATGGCCGGATTATCCTGGCCCGCGATGCGTGTCCTGATCGTTCGCCATGCCGAGGCGGCACCGGGCACGCCCGACGAGCTGCGCGCGCTTACGGCCGCCGGCCGAGAGCAGGCACGAATGCTCGGCCAGACGCTGCGCGAGAGCGGCTTTGCTGCGGACGCCGTCGTGACGAGCCCATTCCTCCGCGCACGCGAGACCGCGGATGCGCTCGAACTCGCTGAGCCGACGGTTGACGAGCGGCTCGCGCCGGGCGCGACTCCGGACGACCTGCGCCAGGCGGCCGCCGGGCGCGGAGAGACCGTCGTCCTCATCGGCCACCAGCCCGACTGCAGCCAGGCGGTCGCGGCCTTCACCGGAGGGCCGGAGCCGCCCTTCGCGCCGTGCGGGCACGCGCTCGTCGAGTTGTGAGAGCGATCGCTGTCGAGGGCCTGCGCAAGGCGTACGGCGACGTCCAGGCCGTCCGCGGAGTCGACTTCGAGATCGAGGAGGGCGAGGTCTTCGGCCTGCTCGGCCCGAACGGCGCGGGCAAGACGACGACCGTCGAGATCCTCGAGGGATACCGGACGCGCGACGCCGGCCGGGTGAGCGTGCTCGGCCACGACCCGCAGAAGCCGGGCCGCGAGTTCCGCGAGCGGATCGGAGTCGTCCTTCAGCAGTCGGAGCTCTGGCAGGGCCTGACCGTCAGGGAGGCACACGCCGTCTTCGCCGGCTACTACGCGCATCCACGAGACGTGGACGGGGTGATCGAGCTCGTCGGGCTGACGGAGAAGGGCGACGCGCGGATCAAGTCGCTCTCCGGCGGCCAGAAGCGGCGGCTCGACCTCGGCGTCGCGCTCGTCGGCGATCCCGACCTCGTGTTCCTCGACGAGCCGACAACGGGCTTCGACCCGCGCAGCACGCCGCGCCGCCTGGGAGATGATCCGCTCGCTACGCGAGCTCGGCAAGACGGTCGTTCTGACGACGCATTACCTCGACGAGGCGGAGCAACTCGCAGACCGAGTCGCAGTGATGCGCGACGGGAAGATCATCCGAACCGGCACGCCGCGCGAGCTGACGACGGCAGAGCTCGAGGTCGAGATCCGCTACCGCCGAGACGGCGAGGACCACCTCATCCGGACGAGTGAGCCGACGCGCGTGCTGCACGAGCTGACGAGCGAGGCGCATGCGCGTGGCGAGGAGCTCGAGCGCCTCGAAGTGAAGCGGCCGACGCTCGAAGAGGTCTACCTCTCGCTGCTCGACGAGACCGAATGAGGCTCTTCCTCCACGAGGTCCGCGCGCAGCAGCGGGTCTTCTGGCGCAGCCGGGAAGCTGCGCTCTTCGTCTTCCTCTTTCCGCTCCTCCTCTTCATGCTGCTCGGCTCGGTCTACAACGGGAAGATCGACGGCGTCCCTGCGGCGCGGGTGCTTCTCGCCGGTCTCATCGGCTACGGGTGCGCGAACACGGCGTTCGCGGGCCTCGCGATCCAGCTCGTCGGTCGTCGCGAGACCGGGATCCTGAAGCGGCTGCGCGCGACGCCGCTTCCAACAGGGACGTACGTCGCCGGAACGCTCACCTCCACGCTCCTCGTTTTCGCGATCCAGACGGTCGCGCTGATCCTGCTCGGCAAGGTGGCCTACGGGACGCCCCTGCCCACCGCAGTCGGCTCCCTCATCGCTGCAGTCATCATCGGCGCCGTCGCCTTCGCAGCCCTCGGCGTGGCAACTGCGGCGCTCATCCGCTCGGCCGAAGGCTCGTCCGCGGTCGTCAACTTCATCCTCTTGCCGATGGCGTTCCTCACGGGCGCCTTCGGCCCGACCCGTCGCTACCCGGAGGCGCTGCGAATCATCGGTGACGTGCTGCCGCTGAAGTACTTCCTCGACATCGTGGATGCCGTGTATCTCCACGGCCGGGGCATCTGGACTCAGCCGCGGGCGCTCGCAATGCTGGGCGTCTGGGCCGCAACCGGATTGGTGGTTGGAACGTTGAAGTTTCGATGGGAACCGCGAGAGCGATGAGCGAGCCTGCGCTCGCATTTCAGGACGCCGGCCAAGCGCGCCCTGCGTTTGTCGTGCGCGTGAACTTCGGCGTCTACGCCGGCCGCAACGCGACGCAGGCCGAGATCGACGATCTCGCCCGGTCGCTCCGGGACATCGTGGACTCGCTCGCGATCGTCGCGGAGGAGCGCCACGAATTCGGCGGTGACGTCGAGGCGATGCTCCGCCAGATCGTGGTCGAGATCCAGAGCGACGTCGATGCCGAGGAAGTGATCGCGCGGACCGAGGCATGGGCCCGCAGCTGCATATCCTCCCGGTCGGACCTCGGCGACCTTTCCGGCTTCTAGCCGATTCCCGCCGCGGTCAGCGCGAAGCGAGTCACGGCCGTCGGCATGCGCTGCGCCTTCTTGATCGTCTCGCGGAGCGCGTCGACGAAGTACTCGACGTCTTCGTCGCCGACGACGAGCGGCGGCAGGATCTTGATGACGGCGAGATTGTGACCTGCAACCTGGCTCAGGATGCGGTGCTTCGCGAAGAGCGGAGCGACGACGAGCTGTGCGAAGAGACCGGACTGCATGCGCTCGATCAGCCGCCATGACCTGCTCCCCTTCTGTGGCTCGCCGAACTCGATCGCCCACATGAGGCCGAGCCCACGCACGTCCTTGACGACCTCGAACTCGTCGACGAACGGCGTTGTGCGCTGCATGAGCCGGTCGCCGAGCTGCGCGGAGCGCTCGACGAGCTGCTGCTCGTCGAGCTCGTGCAGCGTCGCAAGCCCGGCCGCCATCGCCAGCTCGTTCGGCGCAAAGGTCGAGCCGTGCGAGACGGCATGCTCCATCGAGTCGTACACGGCCTCGTGCACGGCCCGCGACATCAGAAGCGCACCGACGGGGACGTAGCCGCCCGACAGCGACTTTGCGACGGGGACGAGGTCCGGCTCGAGTCCCCAGTGCTCGAATGCGAAGAGCTTGCCGGTCCGGCCGAAGCCGGTCTGGACCTCGTCGACGCAGAAGAGCGTGCCGTAGCGCCGGCAGAGCTCCTGCGCGCCCTCGAGATAGCCGGGCGGCGGCAGCGTGCAGCCCTTCCCCTGGATCGGCTCGACGATGAAGACCGCGACCTCCTCGGTTCGAAGCGCGGTGTCGAGTGCCTCGAGATCGCCGAACGGCACCTGTTCGAAGCCCGGCAGAAACGGCCCGAAGCGATCCGTGAACGACGGGTCGCCGTTCGCCGAGAGCGCGCCGAGGGTCAGCCCGTGGAACGCCTTCGTCGTCGAGATGACGCGAGTGCGCCTGGTCGCCGCCCGTCCGAGCTTCAGCGCGGCCTCGACCGCCTCCGTGCCGGAGCTCGTGAAGAGGACCCGCTCGATGCGCGCCGGCGTGCGGGCGAGGAGCGCCTCCGCGAGCAGCCCCGGTAGAGCAGTGACGCCGATCTGCACGGCGCCCGGGAGCTCCAGCTCGAGCGTCTCCAGGAGCGCCGCGCGAATGCGCGGGTTGTTGCGACCGACGTTGTACATCCCGAACCCGCCGAGCATGTCGAGGTAGCGGTTGCCGTCCTCGTCGAAGAGGTACGCGCCCTGCGCGCGCGACCACGTGCGGTCGAACCCGATCGTCCGAAGCACGCGCACGAATTGCGGGTTGATCGTTCGTGCCCAGCGCGCGTGCTCATCACCTGCGTCCGCGAGCAGCGCTCTCAGATCGACGGCGCTCACGCGCGTCAGGTTATGCGATGGCTGCGCGGATCGAGAGCTCGGGGCCCTCGAAGGTGATGTCGCGAACCTGCGCGATCCGGCGGAGGAGCGCGACGGCCGCGCGGTTGTCGCTCGTCGCGAGCGCGGTGATCTCGGTGATCCCGGCCGCACGTGCGTCTGCGACGAGCTCGCCCGCGAGCGCGGAGCCGATACCGCGGTGCTGGTACTCGTCCGCCACGGCGAACGCGATCTCGGCGGACGTGCCGTCCCGGACGAGCCGGGCGATCGCGACCGGGCTCGGGTCGCCCTCCACGTAGCCCACGAGCGCGTGGTGGTTCGCGTCGATCGCAGCGAGCTGACGGAGCTCCGACATCCGCAGGCACGGCTTGGGGCCGTTGAAGCGGGCGCGCCGGGAGGCCTCGCCGAGCCGCTCGAAGACCGCCATGACCGTCCGCACGTCGCCCCTCCGGAGGGGCCGGACGAGAAGCGCGGGGCCGTGCTTGGGCTTGAGGACGCGGGTATGCATGAGTCGGTTGGAAATTCCTACCATATGAGGGTTGGAAAAGTCAACCGTCTCTGGCACACTGGCGTCCGTGGATCGCGACGCCGCTTCCCCCCGCGCGTGCTCGATCGCGTCGGCACTGACGGTTCTCGGCGAGAAGTGGTCGCTGCTCGTCGTCCGCGAGCTCGCTCTCGGCGTCCACCGCTTCGACAAGATCCAGCGGAACACGGGTGCCCCGCGCGACATCCTCACGAGCCGGCTTCGGCGTCTCGAGGAGTCGGGCGTCGTCTCGAAGCAGCAGTACCAGGAACGACCCGTTCGGTTCGAGTACCACCTGACGCCCGCGGGCGACGAGTTGCGGCCGGTCCTGCTCTCGCTCCAGCAGTGGGGCGAGCGCTGGACGACGCAGCACGGCTACCGGTGGGTGCACAGCTGCGGCGCCGATCTCGAGCTCGTGCATACCTGCGAGGCGTGCGGCGAGCCGGTGACCGGGCACGACCTGCACGTGCGGCGCGACGCGCCGGTCGAAGCCTGATCCAGGCGTAGGGTTAACCCCACCGACGACGCCGGAACGCACCATTGGCCGGCGGGCGGACTTCCGCGACGCTCGAGTTGTGACGCAAACTCGAACGAAGGCGGTACCGATCATGGACTTCGCACGCTACGGACGCACGCTTCTCTATCTCGTCACCGCACTTGTGCTCGGTGCGGTGGGCGGCGCACTCCTACTCGCGGGCTGGATCGTCGTCGGCGTGCTCTCGATCACGCCGCTCGTCGTCCCCGCTATCGTCGGCTACCGCGCCGCGGTGGGTGGGCTTGCACGCGTCGAAGGAGCGCTCGCGAACGCGCTTCTCGGGACGGGCCTCGCACCGCGCACGAAGTCACCCGGGCCGCCGGGGTTCTGGCGGCGCGCGGGCAACATCCTCCAGGACAGCGCGTTCTGGACGCAGCAGGCGTTCTTCCTCGTTCGCTTCGTGCTCGGAGGGGCGGTCGCGATCGTCCAGATCTCGTTGATCGGCGGCGGGCTCGCCTACGTGACGCTCCCGATCTGGTATCGCTGGGGCTCGCAGAACTACGGCTCGTGGCACGTCGACACGCTTGGACGCGCATTCATCTTCGTTCCGGCCGGGTTGCTCGCGCTCGCGATCGCGTGGCTCCTGATGCGGCCGCTCGAGTCGCTCTCCCGCTCGCTCGCCGCGGGCCTCCTCGGCGACAGAGCGGCGCAGTCGGGCCGCCGAGCACGAGCGCGCCGGCAGGCACTGGCCGTGCACGCGGGAGTCTCGGCCGCGATCGGTCTCGTGACGGTGGTCGTCTGGGCGGCGACGACGCCCGGCGGCTACTTCTGGCCGGCGTGGGTGCTGCTGCCGCTCGCAGGTGCGTTCGCCGTTCACGCATGGACGGATCTCGTCGTCGTCCGTCGCTGGCGGACGACGGTGATGCACGCGGGGTACTCGGGGATCCTGTTGGTGCAGCTCGTCATCGTGTGGGCGCTCACCGGGGCCGGGTACTTCTGGCCCGGATGGGTGGCGCTCGCCATGGCGCTTGCGCTCGCTCTGCACTGGGCGATCGCCGAGCACTACTCGGGACAGGCGAAGCGGATCGAGCAGCTCGAGTCGACGCGCGCGGGTGCCGTCGACCAGCAAGGGGCCGATCTGCGGCGCATAGAGCGCGACCTGCACGACGGCGCACAGGCGCAGCTCGTCGCGCTCGGGATGAGCATCGGCCTTGCCGAGCAGAAGCTCACGGACGACCCTGAGGCCGCGCGCGAGCTGCTCGGCGAAGCGCGTCGGAACGCTCGCGAGGCGCTCGAAGAGCTGCGTGGCCTTGCGCGCGGAATCCATCCCCCGGTGCTCACCGATCGCGGTCTTTCGGCTGCGATCGTCGCGCTTGCGGATCGCACCCCGCTCGTCGTGCGCGTCGACGTGGCGCTCGATGAGCGTCCTCCCGAAGCGGTCGAGACTGCCGCCTACTTCGTCGTCGCCGAGTCGCTCGCGAACGCGGGCAAGCACGCCGACGCAGCGAGCGTCGACATCACGGTCGCGCGTACGGACGGAAGCCTCGTCGTCCAGGTCGCCGACGACGGAACCGGCGGAGCGGACGCGTTCGGCAACGGGCTGCGTGGTCTCGAACGACGCGTCGGCGCGCTCGACGGGACGTTCGAGGTGGAGAGCCCCGCAGGCGGCGGCACGATTGTCAGGGCGGTGATGCCGTGCGTGTCGTGATCGCAGAGGATCTCGCACTCCTTCGCGACGGCTTGACGCGCCTTCTCCGCGACAACGGCTTCGAGGTCGTGGATGCGGTACAGGACGGAGACGCACTCGTCCACGCGGTGCTGCGCGAGCGCCCCCAGATCGCGATCGTCGACATCCGCCTTCCGCCTACCTTCCGCGACGAAGGCCTGCGCGCCGCCAAGACGGTGCGCGAGCTCGCACCCGAGACGGCGGTGCTCATCGTGTCGCAATACATCGAGCACGCGTATGCGACGGAGCTGCTCGCAGACGGGCGAGGCGGCATCGGCTACCTGCTGAAAGACCGGATCATGGAGGTCGATGCGTTCGTCGACGCAGTTCGTCGGGTAGCGGACGGCGGCACTGCACTCGATCCGGAGGTCGTCGGGCAGCTCCTCGGCCGCCGTGGCGTCGACGGCCCGCTCGAGCAACTCACGCCGCGCGAGCGGGAAGTCCTCGCGCTGATGGCCGAGGGGCGCTCGAACGGCGGCATCGCCGCGGAGCTCGTGCTCACCGTCGGCGCCGTCGAGAAGCACATCGCCAGCATCTTCACGAAGCTCCACCTGCCGCAGACCTCGACCGATCACCGCCGCGTCCTCGCGGTGCTCGAGTACCTGCGACAGCAGGGCTAGCGGGTCCGCCTCGCATCAAGCGGCGGCCCGATGCCGTGTGGGCGTCACTTCAAGGGGGAGGGGAAACGATCGTGAGAAGGGCAACTTTGTGCTCGCCGTGCTCGTGGCGCTCGGCGCAGCCGTCGCCACTGCCGGCGGCAAGTCATCCGGGCCGGTCGGTGCGGTCTTCGTGCCGAACCCGGTTCAGAGCTCCGGCGACGAGTCGCTGACAGACCAGAAGGACAGCGACGCGGCCGTCCCGGCGTCCGCCTACTACACCGTCCCGCTGACGAACCTCGACGGCAGCGGGTACCTGCAGGGCGACTACGTCTCGGTCAAGAGCTCGACCGGCAAGCCTGCGTACTCGCCCAGCGGGCAGTTCATCTATACACGCCACCAGGACGAGTTCGAGCAGGTGATGGCGTACTTCTGGATCACCGAGTCGGAGAAGTACCTCCAGAGCCTCGGCTTCGGGAGAACGTATCCCGCGATCAACAACTATCCATACCGGGTCCGCATCGACCAGTACGGCGCCGACAACTCGTTCACCACGGATCACCCGACGAACGAGATCCGCTACGGCAAAGGCGGCGTCGACGACGCCGAGGTGATCCTCCACGAGTACGGCCACGCGATCCACTTCGGCCAGGGCTTCGCCTTCGCCTCCGAAGAGGCCGGCGCGATCAGCGAGGCTTTCGGCGACTACTGGGCCGCCGACGTCTCCGACATCGTCGCGAAGCAGCTCGGCGTCCCCGAGAAAACGCCGTTCGGCTGCCTGATGGACTGGGACTCGACGTCGTATACGTCGACCGTCCCGCACTGCATCCGCAGGATCGACCTGAATCTGCACTACCCGCAGGATCTCGTCGGCGAGGTGCACGCCGACGGGGAGATCTGGTCGCGCGCGCTGTACGACATCCACAACGCACTCGGCCACGTCGAGGCCGACACGATCATCGTCAACGGCTCGATGAACTTCACGGGCACGACGATGCCCCAGCTCGCGAACGCGACCGTTGCGACTGCGCAGCAGCTCTACGGCAAGTCCGCCGCGTCGACCGTGCGCAAGGCGTTCGTCGCGCGCGGGATCCTCGGCTAGCGAAAGTCGACTGGTTGCGGGGGGCGGGGCGGTCAACGCACCCGGGTCCTCGGCGGCGCTACCGTCCCGCTAACGCCCCCGTAGCTCAGTGGATAGAGCAGCGGTTTCCTAAACCGCGTGCACAAGTTCGATTCTTGTCGGGGGCACTCGCCTAATCAGGCGTCGAAGGCACGCACCGCTGACGTTCGGGCCCTCGATGCCGGCGGGAAGCGCTCCGAGGGGGCGCTGGAACACGCTCAGCCGTCCAGCCCGAGTCTGGCGGCAACACGTTGCAGACGAAGGCAACGCCGTTTGCTCCCGTGACCTTCACACCGCCCGTCGGACAGTTCGCACGGGGACCCTCCTGTTCGATCCTCGCATCTACACCGTCGCGGCCCGTTCACGCCCGGCGGCCCAGGAGCGCCCGGGGCCCCCTTGGCGCCTTCGTCGCCTTGCGCACTCCACGAGATCGGAACCTCCGACGGCAACACGCCGCCGTCGCTCGATCGATCACGCGCAGCAGGCCCTCGTTCTTCTGATAGCAGCCGTCGATCACACCGCCGGCAGAATCACAAGCATCGCGCCGGCCGCCGCACAGGTGAGATCTCGCTTCTTCATCAGTCAGGCCCGGGATCGGTGGGAAAGGAGCTGTTGCAGACGAAGGCAGCACCGTTTGCTGCCGTGATCTTCACGCCGCCGGTCGGGCAGTTCGCACCGGGAGCCTCCTGTTCGATCCTCGCATCTACACCGTCGCGGCCGTTCACGCCCGGCGGCCCAGGAGCGCCCGGGGCCCCCTTGGCGCCTTCGAGGCCTTGCGCACTCCACGAGATCGGAACCTCCGACGGCAAACACGCCGCCGTCGCTCGATCGATCACGCGCAGCAGGCCCTCGTTCTTCTGATAGCAGCCGTCGATCACGCCGCCGGCACCCGGGATCGCGGCCCACGCGATCCCACCGGCCAAGACGCTCGCCGCCACCGCTCCAGCGGCCGCACTCAGCAAATCTCGCTTCCTCATCACTGGTCCTCTCCGGGATCCGGCGGGGGCACGTTGCAGACGTACCCGACGCCGTTCGCTGCCGTGACCTTCACACCGCCGGTTGGACAGTGCGCGCCCGGCGCCTCCGGCGCGACTGCGACGCCGGCGCCATCCCGGCCGTCGACGCCGTTTGTGCCAGGCACCCCCGGGTCGCCCTTGACACCCTCGATGCCTTGCGCCTTCCACGAGATCGGAACCTCCGACGATCGACACGCCGTCGTCGCCGGATCGATCACGCGTAGTTGACCCTCGTTCTTCTGATAGCAGCCGTTGATCACACCGTCCGCACCTAGGATCGCGGCCCACGCGATCCCACCGGCCAGTACGCTCGCCGCCACTGCTCCAACGGCCGCACTCAGCAGATCTCGCTTCCTCATGCGTGGCTCCCCGATCGCTAGTAGCTGAAGACGGTCGCGCCGTCACCGATCCACTGCCAAAGCGGCGTCGCGCCGCCGATCTCGGCATGCTTGACGAGCGCGTTCTCGTCGAGCTTGCGCGCCGAGAAGCAGATCGGACACACGAGCAGCCGGCCGCCGGCCTCTTCGAATTGCATCGCAAGGGTGGCGAGCGGCGGGCAGCCGTCGCAGGCCACTCCTTCGGGGCCGCCCGGCAGCGCGAGGCGCACCGCGTCCTTCGTCAGGAACATGGTCACCTGCTTGCCCACAGCGGCAGCTGCGCCGGCGACGAGGAACGCGACCGTCACCCGCTCTGCGTCCTCGAGCCCTGTCGCGAGGTTGACGACCACCCTCTCATTCGTCTGTGCCGTCACAACGCTTCGGACACTAGGTCGGTGCGGAAGCTCGGCCATCGGTCGGATTGCCGTAGTTCGCCGCAGGCGTCGCCGTATTTCTAGGAGGGGGCGCGCTCCAGCAATCCCAACTCCCCCGCCCTCCGGCTCGCGTCGGCTCGCGAACGGCAGTCAAGCTTGCTGAGAACGTTGCGCACGTGCATGTCGACCGTACGCGGGCTGAGGAAGAGCTCGCGTGCGATCTCCCTGTTCGTCTGCCCAACCGAGACCAGCCGCACGACCTCGAGCTCACGTCTGGAGAGCCCGCCCCGCTCCAGGTCGCCTGCGGCGCGTCGGCCGAGATGGCGCTCCACCTTTTCCCCGAGTACGGTCAGCTCGCCGGCGACCCTCGCGGCGAGGGGCGCTGCACCCAGGCGCCGCGCTGCGCGGTACGCCGAAACAAGTCGTTCGACGGCCTCTTCGTTCCGGCCCGCTGCGACGAGGGCCGCAGCGGCACGCCGCTGCGACTCCGCCCGCTCGAAGGGTGCATCGGCGTCCGCCAGCAGCGACAGCGCGCGGTCGAACTGTTCCACTGCCCGCTCGTACTCGCCCTCGACCAGGGCCAGTTCGCCGAGCGCGTGCGCGAGCGCTGACAGCGCTTCCGGCTGACCGGTTTCGGCAGTGATCACCGTCTGCGCCGCGGCGCAAGCCTGGACATGCTCGGCCTCCTCGGCTTCGGCGAAGACCGTCGCCGCCCAGCGCAGCGGGGAGATTGCGTAGTGCCGTTCCTCGGTCTCGCGCCAGCGCTCGAGGAGTCCGAGGCAGCTCTCGCGGCCCGCGGCCGGCGAGTGCGCGTGGTCGAGCACGGCGAGGCCCCAACCCGAGAGCAGCTCCATCGCCGCAAGCTCGATGCGGCGGGCGAGCGTCGCCGATTCGAGCAGCAAACGCCGCGCTGGACGGGCCTTACCGCGGACACCGAGGATGAACCCGAGCGTTCCCAACGCAACCGTGCGTGCGTGTGGCGTCGACGCCTCAGACGCGAGCACGCTGCGGCACAGCGCCGCGGCGTGGTCCCAATCCCCCGTTTGCCGCAGCACAACCGTCAGACACGCCAGACAGAGCTGCGCAGTCGGCTCGAGCGCGCTCGCCGCGCAATACCCGTAGGCCTCGTCATACGTCTCGCGCGCCGCCCGGTAATCGCCGGTGTGCTCGAGCGAGTCCGCGAGCCGTTGGTAGATCTCCGCAGCAGCGCCCGAGAGATTGTGCTCGAGCGCAAGCGTGAGCCCCGCGCGCACAAGCTCGAGGCCGTCGCTCCCCTCGCCCATCCGGACACGAACGTTGCCCTCGAGCCCGAGCACGCGGGCCTCGAGGTCCGGCCGCGCAGCCGCGTGCGCCGCCGCACCTGAATTCTCCAGGAGCGCGAGCGCCGCGCGGAAGCTAGCGGCCGAGCGCAGATGCGTCGCGGCGGCCAACCGTTCCGCCACGGCGTCGGCGGGGCGGGCAGCAGCCTCGAACGACGCGGCTGCTTGCTCGCGCGCGCCTAGTGCGTCCTCCCATCGCCCCTGGAGCTCGAGCGCGCCCGCGAGCCGACGGAGGGCTTCACCCAGCTCCGCCGGCTCCCCTTGGATCTGCTGTCCTTCCGCGACTTCGCGCCAGGCACGCACTGCGTCACCGAGATCACCGGCAACCTCGGCGGACTCGGCAAGGCGCGCGAGCGCGTCGAGTCGTCCCGGCTCGTCAACGGCCTCCGGCCAAGTCTCCAGCGCAAGCTTCAACGCGCGTGCACCGTCGCGGTAGGCATGGAGAGCAAAGGACGCCTCTGCCGCTGCAAGGAGCGCCGGTCGCGCTTGCTCGGGCCGGCGGGCCGCGAGCCAGTGTTCAGCGACGAGTCGCGCCGGAGCACGACGTGCCGCCAGCCGCTCGGCGAGCTCGCCGTGGAGGCGACGCCGACGAGACCACGGCACCTCGGCATAAAGAGCCTCCCTCGCGAGCGCATGTCTGAAGGCGGCGACACCGGGCTCGACCTCGACGACGAGGCCGCGTGCGAGCGGTTCCAGCAGAGCTGACGCGTCGGTGAGATCGTCCATGAGCTCCAGGTCGAACCGCAGCCCGGCAACAGCGGCGATCTCAAGTGCGGCGCGCGCGTCCTCGCCAAGCTGATCGACGCGGAGCAGAACGGCGTCGCGGACCGTCTCCGGAAGCGGTACGGGTTCGCCGTCGGCGAGCTCGAAGCCCGCGGGGGTCTGTCGAAGCATGCCTCCGTCCGCGATTGCTGCGGCAAGCTCCTCGACGAAGAACGGGATGCCCTGTGTCCGGTCGTGCAGGGCGACACCCAGCGCCGGCCCAGGGTCGCCGCCGAGCAGGCGACGCGCTATTGCGATCGTTCCTGCAAGGTCGAGAGGCTCGAGAACAAGCTCGTCGAATCGCCCGGCGCGACGCAGGTCGGTGCGAACCTTGCGCAGCCGGTGTCCGCGGGGTATCTCGTCCGAGCGATAGACCCCGAGGACAAGCACCGCGGACTCTTCGAGAGACGTAGCAAGTACGAGCAGCAACTCGACAGTGGCCGAGTCGGCCCACTGGAGGTCGTCGAGGACGACGGCGGTCGGCCGAGCACGCCCAAACGATTCGAAGGCGAACACCAACGCGTCGATCAGCGATGCGTGATCACTCGCATCAGGCTGGCGGCGTAGCTCGGGCAGCAGAAGCCTTAGCGGCACACCGACTGGACCAAGCTCGCCGAGCCCCTCCGGCTCGTCGCGCAGATACGAGCGTAGAACCGCGACGACCGGACCGTAGGGCGCGTTCGGCTCCTGCGTCGCCTCCGCCCAGTACGTCCGAACCGCGCTACGGCTAACCGCTGCGCGCACAAGCTGCGTCTTACCGACCCCTGCCTCGCCCGCGACGAGTAGGAGGCCTCCTCTTCCCGCTTCAGCTCCTTCAAGCGCACCTTCCAGCTGCCGAAGCTCAGAGTCGCGGCTGACCAATTCGACGTTCCTTCGCACCCGTTCGAGTCTAGGTTGGGCTTGCGCGATTGCAACGCTGGGATAGCCCGCTGCGCAAGCTAGAACCGGCAGCGCTCTCAGCGCATCGGCGAAACGGCCGTATGCTCACCGGCCGTTGCCGTAGTTTCATCTCGATGAGGGAACTCACTCGAATGGCCCGCGCGACGTCCCGGCTCTGGGTCCTCCGACGACGTGCGGAGTGCCTGCACTACCCAGCCGTGACCGCGACCACCGCCCGCGCACCGTTCACGTCGAACTGGGCGCCTGCCTCCGCCAGCATCTCTGCCCGCGCGGCTACCGGGGAACGCGGCGGTCGGTACGCGCGGGGCTCGACCATCGCGCAGTACGCGTCCGCCGTTGCGATGATGCGTGCGGCCAGCGGAATCTCGCGGGCTGCCAGGCCATGCGGATAGCCTGCTCCATCCCATCGCTCGTGATGAGATCTGACAGCATCAATCGCCCGCGGCGGCGCGGAGCATGAGGCGAGGATCTTCGCTCCCACGGCGGGGTGCTCGTTGATCATGCGCCACCCCTCGTCGTCCAGCGGCCCTCCCTTGCCATGACGACAGACGGGAAAGGCGCCTTGCCGAGATCGTGCACCCGGGCGGCGAACGCGAGCAGGTCGAGCCGCCGCCCCATGAGACCCGGCACGTACACGTCGGCGCCGGTCGCCAGAGCGGCGCGGCTCGGAACCGGTACGGACGGCTGAGTCATGCGTTCCTCACGATGGACGATCACCCGCTCGGGGGACAGGAGCCCATCTCCTTCTCCGTCGGTCCGCGGTCACGTGTCGGTTACCCGCTCCGGCCTCGGCCTCGTCGCCGCACTCGTCGTCGCAGCGCTCCTGCCGCTCGCGCTCGCGACCCTCGCGTTCGGTAGTGCCTTCCGGTCGAGCGAGACCGACCGCATCGATTCTCGGCTGACCTCGGCCGTGCAGGCGGCCGGGGATCGAGCTGCCGCGACCGATGCCGAGGCACTCAGCCGCGCGCGGGCGCTCGCGAACGAGCGCCGCGTTCAGGTCGCCATGCTCCGCCATGACAATGCGGCACTCGCCGCCGAGGTCATCAGGATCCCCTTCGCCACCATTTCCGCGGCCGGGACGACGAACGCCTTGCGGCCGCCGCCCGGCAGCGTCCGTCACGAGATCAGGGTCGTCAGCAACGGGGAGCGGGTCGGCGTCGTGCGCGCCGATGTCGCGCTCGGGCGGCTTGTCGCGAAAGCGGCGCGCGACTCGGGCGTCGAGGGAGCAGTCGCGGTCACGGGCCGAGCGGTCACGGGCGACCTCTCCGGCCTCCCGGCTGCCGGCTCTGCCGGGGTGGCGAGCTGGGCGACCCGCGGACAGACCGTGTACCGAAGCCTGCACGGGCCGCTGCTCGATGGACGCAGCGTGGTCGCGGCGGTGCCGCGGCGCTCGATCGACGCGGCTGTCCGCGACCGGCAGTGGCGGATAGCCGCCGCCGGCATCTTGACCGTCGTCGCCGTGGGCCTCGCGGCCCTCCTGCTCCTGCTGCGCCGGCGCGGAGTCAGCGGCTCCGCCTACCGGACCCGCAGCCCGATGGCCCTACTCGGCGACGTCGTCGCGGCGGCCGACGACCCGCGCGGCCTTCTCCCCGTCCTTCTCGAAACCGCGGTCGGCGCCGTCGATGCGGCCGGCGGCTACGCCGTGTGGGACGGCGACCGGATCGCGGAGGCAGGCGTCGAGCAGCCGGCCTCGCGGCCGCTGACGCTGGAGCTCGATCCGGACGCGCCCGCCGGCGAACGGCAGATCGTCCTTTTCCCCAGGCGTGCTGCCTTCTCGCCAGAGGAGCGGGAGATTGCGACGTCACTCGTCGTCGAAGGCCGGATCGCGCTCGAGAACGCTCGGCTCCACAACATCGTCCGCCGCCAGGCCGTGACGGACGAGTTGACCGACCTCGCGAACCGCCGTCGGTTCATGGAAGTTCTGCAGCAGGAGGTCGCGCGCGCGCGCCGCTTCGACCTCGCGCTCGGCCTCATCCTCTTCGACCTCGACCACTTCAAGCAGATCAACGACCGCTTCGGACACCAGGCGGGAGACGAGGTCTTGCGCCGTGTCGCAGACGTCGTGCGCGAGCGTGTCCGCGAGACCGATCTGCCGGCCCGGGTCGGCGGCGAAGAGTTCGCCGTCATCCTCAGCGGTACGGACAGCAGCGGTGCCGCGGCGCTGGCCGAGAACCTGCGCGGCGACCTTTCGACGCTCGTCCATGTGCGCGGCGGCCGCCACTGGCGTGTCACCGCGAGCTTCGGCGTTGCCGACCTCGGGCCGGAGAGTGGTCTCGAGGAGTTGATCGCCGGCGCCGACCGTGCGCTCTACCACGCGAAGGCCGAGGGCCGCGACCGCGTCAGCCTCGAGCCGCTCGCGCCGCGCTGAGGCCTACGGCTTGCCCGGCGGGCCGGTGTGGACGTGGTTCTTGTCGCCGTACCCATGACCGGAGCGCGTCTCGAGCGGCTCCGGGGTGACCGGCGGCGGCGGCGTCACTGCCGGCGGGGTCACGGGCGGCGGCGTCACAGGCGGCGGGGTTGCAGAAGGCGGTGTCGTCGGCGGTGGCGACGGCTTCGGCTGCGGCGCAGGGCTCGGCTGCGGGGACGGCGAGAGCGGCGACGCCGCTGGGGTCGGCTGCGGCGCTGGGGTCGGCTGCGGGGCCGGAGTCGGCTGGGGCGCTGGGGTCGGCTGCGGGGCCGGGGTCGGCTGGGGGGCCGGCGAGGGCGTCGGCCTGGGCGTGGGCTTCGGCCTCGGCTTGGGCGCCGGCTTGGGAGCGGGCTTCGGCGCCGGCCGGGTATGACCGCCGGCCCTCGGCTGGGATCTCCCAGGGCGGGAGACGACCGCCGGCGTGGCCCGTGGTGCGCTGCCGACCGCGCGTCCTCTCAGGTCGATAGGTGCGTAGGGGATCGTGCGCAGATGCGCCGGCACCGTCGTGATGACGATGCGTTTCGGTGCCGGTGCCGGTGCCGGCGCTCGGTGCGGTGTCGGCTGGACCAGAAGCGGCGGAGCGTTGACCACGATCGTCGCTCCGCCCGCCGACGGCGCAACGATAGGCGGAGGGGCCGCGGGCTCGGGCGCTGCGATGCCGTGCGCTGCCGGCGGCAGTGCGGCCGGCCCGGGTTGCGTGAGCGCGCCCGACCAGAGCCGAGCGGACGCTGCCGCCGCCGCTCCGGCCGCGAGCAGCAAGATCAAAGACCCGCGCTTCATCCGGCAATGATGCTCGTTACGGAGGACGGCGGCGAGACTGAACGGTCGGCGAACGGCTGAATACCCCGATCAGCAAGGCTGACCGCAACCTCGTAGAGTCATCCCCGATGCGTGGGTTGGACGGCAAGATCGCCGTCGTCTCCGGCGGTGCGACGCTGATCGGCGCTGCTGTCGTCCGCGGCCTGCAGGAGCGAGGTGTGCGCGTCGGAGTCGCCGACATCGACGCAGAGGGCGGCGAGCGCCTCGCGCAAGAGCTCGGCGACGGCGTTCTTTTCGTCCCGACGGACATCCGCGAAGACGACGCGATCGCCCGCCTCGTCACGGCGATCCACGAGCGCTTCGGCGGAATCGACTTCCTCGTCAACCTCGCGACGACTTACGTGGACGAAGGGTTCGCCTCGTCGCGCGAGGACTGGCTCGAGTCGGCAAACGTCAACGTGGCGTCGGCCGTCATGCTGGCCAAGGCAGTGCACCCACACCTCGTCGAGCGGGGCGGCGGTGCGATCGTCAACTTCACGTCGATCTCCGCAAAGGTGGCGCAGACCGGACGCTGGCTCTATCCCGTGCACAAGGCGGCGCTCGTCCAGCTCACGCGCAACATGGCCATGGACCTGGCCGGTGACGGGATCCGCGTGAACTCCGTCTCGCCGGGCTGGACCTGGTCCAAGGTGATGGTCGAGCTGAGCGGCGACGACCGCGACAAGACGAATCGCGTCGCATCGCCGTTCCACCTGCTCGGGCGCGTCGGCGATCCGGAGGAGGTCGCGAACGTCGTTGCGTTCCTCTGCTCCGACGAGGCATCGTTCGTGACGGGCGCGGACTGGGCGGTCGACGGCGGCTACTCGGCGATGGGGCCGGAGCAGGCGGAGCCCGCGATTCCGAAGCTGATGGAGTAGGAGGGGAGCGTGCGCAAGATCCTGATCGTCGGCGCCGGCCAAGCGGGCCTACAGCTCGCGAACGGGCTCGCGCAGAACGGCTACGAGATAACTGTCGTCACGAACCGGACGCCGGAGCAGATCCGCGACGGCAAGGTCTTGTCGAGCCAGTGCATGTTCGGTGAGGCGCTGCAGCACGAACGCGACGCCGGCCTGAACTTCTGGGACGACGAATGCCCACCGGTCGAGGGGATGTCCTTCTCGGTGCCCGCGCCGGACGGCAGCGGCAAGGCGATCTACTTCGAGTCACGGCTCGACAGCCCTGCGCAGTCCGTCGACCAGCGCGTAAAGATGCCACGCTGGCTGGAAGAGTTGGAGCAGCGCGGCGGCCGCGTCGAGTTGCACGAGGCGACACCCGGCGACCTCGATCGCTACGCGCTGGAGAACGACCTCGTGATCGTCGCCGCCGGCAAGGGCGACATCACCGGCAACTTCGAGCGAGACGCCGAACGGTCCGCGTACGACAAGCCGATGCGCGCGCTCGCGCTCACCTACGTGCAGGGGATGACACCGCGGCCGGAGTTCTCGGCCGTGAGTTTCAACCTCCTCCCCGGGATCGGGGAGTACTTCGTGTTTCCGGCGCTGACGACGACGGGGCCGTGCGAGATCATGGTCTTCGAGGGCGTTCCCGGCGGCCCGATGGACTGCTGGGCCGACGTCGAGACGCCGCAGCAGCACCTCGCCCGCTCGCTCGAGATCCTCGAGAAGTTCCTCCCCTGGGAGGCTGAGCGCAACCGGAGCGTAGAGCTCACCGACGACAACGGCATCCTTGCAGGCCGTTTCCCACCGACGGTGCGAAAGCCGGTCGCCGAACTCTCCGGCGGCGGCCTTGCGCTCGGAGTCGCCGACGTCGTCGTCCTCAACGACCCGATCACGGGGCAGGGCTCCAACAACGCGTCGAAGTGCGCCGCGGTGTACCTCCAGCGGATCCTCGAACGAGGCGACGAGCCGTTCGACCGTCAGTGGATGGAGGAGACGTTCGAGCGCTACTGGGACTACGCACAGTACGTCGCGACGTGGACCAACGCACTGCTCGGCCCACCGCCGGAGCACGTCCTGAACCTCCTCGGAGCGGCCGGCCAGAACCCGAGGATCGCAAAGCGGTTCGTCGAGGGGTTCAACGACCCGCGTGACTTCTTCGAGTGGTTCATGACTCCCGACAAGGCAGACGCCTACCTTGCGCAGGTGGCGTCGTAACGCGCGTGAGACGTAGCCTCGCCGTGCCACTGCGAGCATGATGGAAGCTCTCGGCACTCGGACCGAGGGGTGGCAAGGAGGCTAAGGCGGTATGACGGACGATCTCCAGGCCGCGCGCGTGCAGCTCCGCATGATCAAGCCGGCTCCGTACAACGCGGAAGCACCGGCGGGGGCGCTCGTGACCGAGATAACCCCGACCGAGCTGCATTACGTTCGGAGCAACTTCGACCTGCCGGAGCATGACGGGACGCTCGAGATCGGCGGAGCCGTCGGCCGAACACTGACGTTGACGCTCGACGATCTTCGTGCGCTCCCGGCAGTCGAACGTGCCGTCACGCTCGAGTGCGCGGGCAACGGCCGCCTCTCTCAGAGGCCCCTGCCGATCGGCGAGCCGTGGGGTGAGGACGCAGTCTCGACGGCACGCTGGAAGGGCGCCCTCCTCCACCAACTGCTCGCGCGGGCGGGCCCGGCCGCCGACGGAGTCGACGTCCGGTTCGAAGGCGCAGACCATGGCGCGTACCACTCCACGCCGATCCTCGCCGACACGCGGAGCGACGACCTGACGTTCGTGCGCGCGCTGCCGCTTTCACTCGCAGCCGATCCCGGGGCCGAAATCCTGATCGCATACGAGATGAACGGCGAGCCCCTGAACCGCGATCACGGTGCGCCGTTTCGGCTCATCGTTCCCCACTGGTACGCGGTCGCATCCGTGAAGTGGCTGAAGCGGATCGACATCCTCACCGAGCCGTACGTCGGTGAGTTCCAGACGGGCCATTACGTCTACGAGTGGCCCGATCGACCGCACGAGCCGGTCGACCTCATGCGTGTGCGTGCACGGATCACCAGCCCGGCGCCCGGATCGCTCCTCGACTCCGGCACCCATGTCGTGCGGGGGAAGGCCTGGTCGGGCGCGGGACAGATCGCGAGGGTCGACGTCAGCGTCACCGGCGAGGGCGAGTGGTTCGCGGCGGAGCTCGAACATCCGAAGGGGCCATACCACTGGCAGGAATGGTCGTTCGAGTGGAACGCGGCAGCAGGCAGGCATTCACTGCGCGCGCGGGCGACCGATGCGGCGGGGAACATCCAGCCGGAGATTCCAGCGTGGAACCGCCTCGGCTACGGCAACAACGCGGTCGAGCCTGTCGTCGTGGACGTGCGGTGAGGCCGTCCCGGGGCTAGCGCTTGCGCGCGAGATACGTGTGCCCGGCGGTCACGGATACGGTCGAACGCCGTACGAAATCGCGCACCAGCACAACGCCGCGGCGCACGGTCACCTGTGTACCGTCGCAGCGATCTGCCGTCAGCCAGATCGTGCCGCGCACGGTCGCCGACGCATAGCCGCCGGTGGTCCGGAAGTTCCCCTTGCCGCTCCCCCAGAGCTGGCGGACAACCTTCTTCTTCGGCGCAGTTGCGCCCGAGGTCCCTGCGACGACGCGCTTGCTGCACGACGCGAAGTTGCCACCGACGAGCCGCAGCACCACGATCGTCTTTCCGCCTTCGCGCACCCGCGAGAGGACGAAAACGGCCGAGATCCCGTTTCCGTAGACCAGGAGCGTTCCGGCTTCGGTCACCATCGACAACCGGCCGTTCGTCACGTCGACCTTCGCGCCGTACGGGATCGTGCCACCGGTGAACGGCGTCCCGTTGACGAGCACCGTCCCGGTCGGCGTCCCTTGTGCAGGCCCGGCCGCCGGCTGCGCCACCGTCACGTCCGAGTAGCTGACGTAGGTCCCGCCGGCGGTGCTCACCGTCAGAACAGCGCGATACGTGCCCGGCTTCGCGTAGGTGTGACCTGTGAAGTGCGGCGGTGGGCCGCTCCCCTGCTCGACCTTCCCGTCACCCCACGCGATCTGCCACGAGGTTGCGGGCTGCGGGAGCACGAGGTCGGTCTGGACGACGATCGCGAGCGGGTTCCGTCCCGGTGACACCACAAAGCTGACGACCTTCTTCGGCGCAGTACCGACACTGACGGGCGCCGACGTCAGGAAACGCGCCACCGGCGCGCCTGAGAGCACGACCAGCGTCGCGTCATAGATCCCATCGACGGCGTAGGTGTGCTGGAAGGTCGCGGGCGGAGGGCCCGTACCTCCGGTTTGCGCTCCGTCGCCGAAATAGAGCTGCCACTGGGTGATCGGCACGGTCAGCTTCGCGGAGGCCGCGAAGGTGACCGAAAGCGGCGTGGGCCCGGCGGACGGAGTCGGCGTCAGCGTGAGCGTGACGAGCTTCGGCCCGGCCCCGGGAGTATTCGCCGCGGCCCAGGCCGGGAGCGCGCCCGCGAGCGGGGTGAGGCAGGCACGATAGGCGGCCCTGCTCTGCGGCTTCGCTCCGAGGTCGTACTGCGATCCCGGACGGCTCTCGAAGTACGCAAGCAGCTCCGCGGCCGGGTGAGTACGGGCGAACTGACACATGTGCCGGATGAACGCGGGGTCGTCGACGTCGCTCAATCCCCACTCGGGTACCGAGAAGGGCTTCCCACGGTCGCGCGCGGCTTGAAACAGCTTCTCGAGACCCGCCCAGGGTGCGGTGTCGGTCGCCCGCTCGTCGTAGATGTCGCCGCCCTCGACGTCGACGTATGCAGCGCCCGGGTAGTAGTTCTCGGCCGCGTTACCGGGGACGCGCGGGCTGTCGCTCGCGAGCGGGCTCCACACGACCCGCAGGCGAGGAAAGGGATTCACCGGGAGGTCTCCGCCGTGTAGCGCAGGTACCCCGAGCTGGGCGAGCCGAGCATTGATGCTCGCTGCCGAGCCGCCGTGCAGGACGAGATAGATGCGTGCGAACGCCTTTCGGTACCACGCGGGAGAGTGTGCGGCGTCCTTGGCGCTCCCATCCGGGTGGTACCCGGAGTACAGCGTCCCCGCGTTGTTCATCTCGGCCATCGGCCGGACGTAGATGCCCTTCCCCCACGCTGAGATCGCCTGCGCGAGTGCAGTGAGGTATCCGTCTCCTTGCCCGGTCGCGATGCCCTGGGGAGTCACGGCCTCGGCACGGGTAGGGCCGCCGGTCCCGAGATGGAGCATGGGAATCGGAGCGAGTGTCGGGAATAACCCTGCGAAGGGTGACCCGAACGTCTGCCCCTGTCCCCAGCCGAGGAAGGCTTGCCTCACCTGAGAGTCCTGGCCCGTCTGGCTGACGAAGCGCTCCTGATTGCCGGTGATCCCCAGAAGCCGATTACCCGTGTCCGCCGCATGGGTCGAGCCTCCGAAGAGACCGAGCAGAACGACGGCGGCGACGAGAGCGAGGAAGCGCAAGCTAAAGCCGGATCACGGGTTCACAACAAGCCCGGCGGCCGCGGCGGGTCATCTGGGAAGGAATGAGATCGAATGCACAGGAAGCAGGTCCACCGAGGTCGTAGTCGCCGCCCGATCGATACTAGACCCTGCCGACGGCATGACCTAGGGGCCGACGAGCTCTCCGTGCGCTCCCGGGTTGATGACCTGCCAGACCCGGAGGTGAAGCAAGACCTCGTGACGCTCCTGTTCGCGCGTGGGGGCGTCGTCTCGCCTCACATCGATCACCGTGCCGCCGGCACGCGCGACGCCGAACCCGGAGCGCGCGAAGTGCACGCACAGGTCGTCCATCAGGTCTTCGTTGTCGATTCGGATCAGCAACGCCGTGGACTCCGTCCTCGAAGCTCGTATGGGTGCAAAGAGGGGCGCGCCCGCCGCTGGGCTCACCCCTCTTCCTTCAGCGAACGCTCCCGCCGCATCGGAGCGCTCACGTGGTGAAAAGCGGCGAGGCCCCCGCCGCATCGGGGCCCCGCGCTGGGAGAGTCATCGTCCAACCGGCCGTACTTGACCGATCGCTAGACCGGTGGTTCCCCCCGCCGGTTCACTCGGATGAGGGCTGGCTCATGCGCCGGCGCCGAGCCGATAGAGAGAGCACGAGGGGATGGGGGCCGCAGCCCATCACCTTGGCAGAGCCGACGGGCAGGGAGCCGCAGCCTTCGCCCGTCGGCTCTTTTTATGGTCCTGGGCCGCCGCGGACGAGTGTGATGAGCGTTACACCCGGGGTGTGACGGGCGCGAACGACAGCACCGGCCTGGCCGCGTATCGTTCTCAGCGGTACTTCGGCCCGCGACACGTGCGTTTGAGCAGTGCGCGCGTTGGCCGGATCTTCGTTTGCGCAGCGGCCAGAGGTGAGAGTCGCCCCACGCGGGGCGGCCTCTCACATTTCTCGTTCTGGCAACACGAGCAGGCTTCGATAGACCTGCCGCGGCGCACGCGATACGGTCCTGGCTTGGGCGACTCAGACGACGCTCAGTTCGAGGTCGACGCACACGTGTTCGTCATCTCGATGCGCTGCCAGGAATGCGGCCGTCGCTGGAATGATCCGGCGGAACGGTGGCGCGTCTACTTCACCGACGAGGATCCGCCCGACCCCAGCTCGTACTGCCCCGATTGCGCCCGTCGCGAATTCGCGGACTAGACCCGGCTATCTGCGCTTCGCTAGCGCCTTCGCAAGCGCCGGGTACCGGCGCGCAAACTCCGCCCACGTGTAGCCGGTGTCGCGGAGGTACACGTCGAAGACCTTCTTCGTCTTGAACAACTTGCCGTCGAAGCGCACGCCGCGCTTGGCCACGAGAGCGGCGGTCTGAGCTGCGAGCTTCAGCGGCGACTTCGCAAGGTAACTCCCGCCATCCGACACGAGCACGGTCTTGTTGCGAGCAGTGTCGAGCACGGCAACGGTTCCGCGCACGACCTGCGTCAGGCTCCCATCGCATCGATCCTGGACGAGCCAGATCGTCCCGCGCACGGTCGCCGACGAGAATCGTGCGCTCGTCCGGAAGTTGCCTTTTGCGGTTCCCCAGAGCCCGCGGACAGGCTTCTTGCTGACGGCGAGCGACCGGGGCGACCCGCACGAGCCGAAGTCTCCGCCGGCGAGCGTCAGGGTCGTGACGCCGTCACTCGCCTGGCCGATCGTGAACTGGGCCGGCAGCTCGGCTGCGCTGCGCCTCGCCGAGGTGAGTCGCCGTGCGGTGGGCTGCGTCGACGAGAAGCTGCCCGTGCTTCCGTCCGCCGCTGTGAAAGTGAGGATGCCGTTGGTCGCATCGACGGTGTCGCCCACCTTCAGGACGAACAGCTGATCGGACGGAACGGTCGCTCCGTTGATCAGGATCGTGCCGGTGGGGATGGCGTTGAACGTCCCCGGCTGGGTCGGCGGCGGCGGGGGCGGCGGCGGCGTGTCGTCCTCGAGAACGGTCGCGGTCGCGGAGGTCGCGTTGTTCGCCGAATTCGTGTCGAAGTCGCCTGTGACGCTCATCGCCACGGTCACCGGGCCGGCCGCCGTGAGCGTGTAGACGAACTTCACGGTCGCAGCGGCTCCCTTCTCGAGCGTGCCGACCCGGCACGTCGAACCGGTGCAGCCGTCGCCGACCGACTCGCTCGCCGAAACGAAGGTCGCGCCTGCGGGAGCGCTCGCGCTGACGACGACGCCGGTCGAGACGTCGGGGCCGGCGTTGGTGACCGTCGCCGTCCACGTCTCGGTGTCGCCGACGCGCACGAGCGACGGGGGCCGGACTGCGATCCCGACGTCCGTCTTCGGCGGCGTCGGGGTCGGGGTCGGGGTCGGGGTCGGAGGCGCCGACCAGGTAACCGTTACGTCGTTCGAGGTCGCCTCCCCCCTCGGCCATTCCGCCGTGACGTCGTCGGTTCCGGTGACCGAGCTCGAGTAGCTGAAGGACGCGTTCCCTTTCGAGTCGGTGACGGCCTGGGCCGTCAGCCCGCCGTTCGGGCCGCTCGTCACCGTGAAGATGATCGTCTGATCCGGCGCAGGCAAGCCGTTCGGATCCTGCGCGTTCGCCGTCAACGTGACCGTCTGCCCGATGACGAGCGACGAACTGCCGGCTGAAAGTGTCAGCGGCGGCGCAGGTGCGGTCCAGGTGACCGTTATGTCGTTCGAGGTTTCCTTACCGCTTTGCCATTGGGCCGTGATGTCATCGGTTCCGGTGCTGTCGCTCGAGTAAATGAACGACGCGTTCCCCTGAGCGTCGGTGGCGGCCTGGCCGGTCAACCCCGCATTCGGGCCGCTCGTCACAGTGAAGACGACCGTCTGATCCTGCGCCGGCGCGCCGGTCGGATCCTTCACGCTTGCGGTCAACGTGACCGTCTGCCCGACGGCGAGTGACGCGTTATCCGCGGAAAGGTCGACTGTCGCCGCGGCGGTCCCCGCGAGGACGAGCGCTGCAAGCGCGGCCATCGTCGTCATGACGGCAACGCGCCGCCAGTTGCGGAACTTCGAAGTCATCACCATCGTCCTCTCGCCCCGGATGAGCTTTCGACTGTAGCGCGGGCCTCGGCCGAGGCCATACCCCTTTAGGTCAAACTCGACGCTGCACTGCGCGGCGCACGGGCTCAGCGCAATCTGCGGGCGACGCCGGCGCGGATGAGCCACCTGAATCCATTCGTCGGAGCCGCCGGGCCCTTGCCCGGGGCCAGCACGCCCGCGTCTCCGCCAGGACGACGATGGCCCCATAGGCCACGTCCGGGGCCAGGCCCGGATACGAAAGCGTCACGCCGGGCCGACGAGCCGCCCGAAATCCCTGGACGACCGCGTCACATACTCGCGAGGATTTCGTGACAGGGCCTGGCCCCGGACGTGTCCGTTCCGCCGGGCCGCGAGCCGCCAGCCGACTTTACGCGGGCCTTACGCAGGCTTTTCACGGCGCTGCGCATGGGCGGCGGATCCTCTTGGTCCAACCGACCCGGGAGAACGATGAAGCGCACACTCGCAGCAACGGTCGCGACCGCAGCCGCCCTGACGGCGACCGGTCTCGCCGTCGCACGCAATCTCGACTCGAACACGAACGTCCGCGCCGTCGCCGGAACGTTCGCGGCGACGACTGCCTCGCGCGTCGATACGCGGACGTGCACGACGACCGACGGCAAGACGCTCGTCACGACGAACGGAACGTACACCGGCACCTCGACGGGAGATGCAGACCTCACGGGCAACACGACGATCCGCGCACGCTCGACGATCAACACGACCGACAACGTCGGCGTGGTCTCGGGCTCGCTCAAGATTGACGTCGCGTCCGGCCGTGACACGCACGCCGACTTCAGCGGCGTGTACAGCGGCGGCTCGCTCGCCGGCCTCGCCGTCGGCCGAGCGCACGACCCGTCCGCCAGGCTCGTCGCCAACCTGTCGGCAGGCTTCACAGCCGCCGGCGGCTTCACGAGCGGCAAGATCGGCGGCGGCACCGCCGCAGGCGCAGCCGTCGAGCTCGGGCCAGGCCGCTGCCAGTCGGTCAAGACCGTCAAACAGCGGAGCGAAGCCCGCGGCACGGTCAGCGCAGTCTCGCCGACGTCGATCACCGTCGCAGGCCTCACCTGCACGGTGCCTGCAAACCTGCAGGCGCGCGTGGCGAAGCTCGCAGTTAACGACCGCGCCGAGATCCACTGCTCCCTCGTGAACGGCGTGAACACGCTCGCCTCGGTCGAGGGGAAGCACTAGCGACACCCGCCGGTGCGACCGGCTTGATGCTCAGTCCGCGCTGAGCGTCAAGCCGGTGCCCGGTGCGAGGCCCCGCCGCGCGGCCTCGCCTGCCGCGAGCTCGAACGTCGCCTTCGCCCCACGGCACGCCGCCGCACGCCACGCGGGCAGCTCCGGAACGACTTTCAGCACGACGAGCTCGCGGTCGACGAAGACAACGTCGATCGGGAAGCGCATGAACGCGGTGTGCACCGACGATGCCGGACGCAACAGCATCCCCTCGGTCGAGGCGAGTGACCGTCGACCGAGCAGGCCTCGCATGCGCGTGAGCATCCCGTCGGCGACGACGCACTGCTCACACACGACCGCGCCGTCTTCGACACGCGTCACCTCTGTCGTCATGCGGGCCGCCTCGTCGCGGTGACCATTCCGGGCGCGTAGGTCACCGGCGGCGCGGACACCGAGTTCACTACGTTGAACGTGACGGAGTTGCCGCCGAGATTCCAACGCGTGTCGCTCGCCAGGACGTCCAGGGTATAGCGGCCGTTCGGAAGCGTCGTCGTATCCAGGTTGTGCACGATCCAGAAGAGGTAGTTGCCCGGGCGATTCGCCTTGTTCTGATACGTCCCCGGTGCATAGATCGACGGGTAGAGGCTCGCGGGCATCAACGCAAAGTGGAAGTCGGCGGTGACGCTCCAATCCGTGAGCGCCCCGTCGTCGCGCTGGAGCCGCCACCACACGACTGCCGGCGTGAGCCGCGCGACCTGCCACGGTGGAGCGGGCAGACGCGGCGGCGTGTCATAGACCTCGGCGAGGGCGTCGACGCTTCCGCTCACACGCCGTATATCGACCGCTGCACCGCCGGACTGGAGCGATACCGGCCCAACGGTCGGCGCCACGTGATCGATGTACGGCGTCAACGCTCGCGGGCGCAACGGGTTCCGGTACTGGCGGTTGATGCTCTCCGCGAAGTGCACGTGGCCCCAGCCGCGCCCGATATAGCCGAGCAGCTGATGCTTGCGCACACGCTGACCCGAGTGAACGACGGGACGGATATGCCAGTAGCCGAACGCGCGGCCGCTTCGACTCGTGACGGTGACGTCGGCCGCGTGCGCCGTCACCGAGCCGCGCGCCACCGAATACACGGGCGTCCCGTCCTTTGCGGCGATGTCGATCCCGAAGTGGAAGGCGGAGAGCGCTCCCTCCGAGCCGAGATGGAAGCGCGGGTCGTCGAAGGCACCACGGATCGGGTGCATGCGTTTGAACGGCTTCACCGGCCAACCGTAGGCAGAGGCCGTCCCGCTCGCCGCGAGTGCACACGCGACAACGGCGAGCATTGCCTGACAGCACCGGCTCACGCGCGCTGAGGGTATCGACGGCATCGGCGCCTCGTGCCTCGTTTACTCTCCCCTTACTCCTCGGTCAGGAGCAGTCGGCGTAATGGTGGAGGGTCGAGATCACCTGCTCGACGTACGCCGCCGTCTCGCGTGTCGGAGCCGGCCCTTTGCGGTCGACGGCCGTCGGCCCGGCGTTGTAGGCGGCGAGTGCGAGCTCGATCGACCTGAAGCGCGAGATCAACTGCTTCAGATAGACAGCCCCCGCCATGACGTTCGCGCTCGTCTCGTCGGGGTCGTAATGGAGGGCAGCCGCCGTCCTCGGCATCACCTGCAGCACTCCGATCGCTCCCGCTGCAGACCGCGCGGTCGGGTCGAACCGAGACTCGGTGTGCGCGACGGCGGCAAGCAGCGGCAGCTTCACTCCCGCCGCCCTCGATGCATCGAGAAACGCGGGCCGCATCTGATCCGGGATCGGGCACTGGGCCGAGCTATGGGTGAACTGACGCTTGATGATCGAGGCGCTTTCGGGGCCGGCGACCACGGCGAGGGTGGCGACGACCGTGGCGCTCGTCGCAATCGCGATTCGGCGAACGCGATTCCGGCTGCGAGCCCGCGCCCGCGCCCGGGCTCGACGAGACCGCGAGCGGCGTCGCGAGCGCGACGCCCGGACGTCGAGCTCGGCGAGAGAACCAGGTCGCAACCCCCGAAGCACCGGGGGATGGTAGACGGCGGCCACCCGGCTCATGCCTTTAGGCGATTCGCGGCAGCGCCGTCGGCCGCACGCGGCGGAGGAGCCGCTGAAGGATGGCGACGGCCTCCCGGTCGCCTGCGCAGAGCGACCCGAGCGCGGCGAGCGCGAGCTGCGACTCCGCGAGAGTGATGGCGGTCGACTCGATCTCGAACCGGCCATGCCAGCGGAGCGCCGCGGGCTGCGCACGCTCCGGACGCTGCTCGGTGAGGAGGACGAGATAGTCGAGGGCGTCGACGAGCGAGAGGCCGCCGAGCTCTTTCGCGGCGATTTCCGCAGCGGCGAGGTTCCGCTGCGCGATCGCGCGGGTGAACCGGCCGTGTGCGCTCCCTTGGCTCGTCATCTCGCCGAAGGGGGCCGGCGACCCCGAAGTCTACGTTGGAAACCAGGATCGGTCGAACTGGACTCTTAGCGCCGTCTCACCTCTCTGGGCACACTTTCACAGGAATGCTCGTGCTTGTGGCAGATGACGATCGCGCGGTGCGCGAGGCGCTCGAGCGGGCGCTTCAACTCGCCGGCTACGACGTGGAGCTCGCCTCCGACGGCGACGCCGCCCTCGCGGCTATCGCCAGGCGGACACCGGACGCCGTCGTTCTCGACGTGATGATGCCCGGCTACGACGGGCTCGCCGTGACTCGGCGCCTCCGTCGCGAGGGGAACCGCGTCCCGGTCCTCCTTCTGACCGCGCGAGACGCAGTCGGCGACCGGGTCGACGGGCTCGACGCGGGCGCCGACGACTATCTCCCGAAGCCGTTCGCGCTCGAGGAGCTCCTTGCCCGTCTGCGCGCGCTTCTGCGCAGAACGGTCGATTCGCAGCCCGCCGACCTCTTGCGCTTCGCCGACCTCACGTTCGATCTCGGCTCGATGGAGGCGCGACGCGGGGGCCGCCGCTTCGAGCTCACGACGACGGAAGCGCACCTGCTCGAGCTCTTCATGCGGAACCCGCGGCAGGTTCTGCCGCGGTCGTTGATCTACGAGCGCGTGTGGGGCTACGACTTCAGCCATTCCTCGAACGCACTCGACGTCTATGTCGGGTACCTCCGCCGCAAGACCGAGGGGGAGGACGAGCCGCGCCTCATTCACACGGTGCGCGGCACCGGATACGTGCTCCGCGAGCCATGAGTCTCCGGCTTCGCCTTGCGCTCGTGGCCGCGGCCGTTGTCGCCGTTACTGTGTCAGGCGCATCGTTGACGGTGTACTTCCTCGTCCGACACGACCTGCGGAACGAGGTCGACGTGAGTGTCAAGACCCACGCGGCGTTGATCCAGCGAGACCCGCACGACGCCTTCCGTGGAGGTGACTTCGGCCCGTACGCGGGCGACTACGTCGCAGTGCTCGCGAACGACGGCACGCTCGTTCCCGGCAGCCGCGCGATCCCGATCGATGCACGGATCCGCGCTGTCGCGAAGAACAACGGCAAAGCGCGGTACTTCCTTCGCGACGTTCAGATCAACAAGCTGCACTGGCGCGAGATCGTCGCTCCGCTTCCCTCCCCCTTCGGCGCAGTCGTCATCGTCAAGTCACTGCACGACGTCGACAACGAGCTCGACCGCCTACGGCTCATCCTCCTGCTCGTGTCGCTCGGCGGCGCGGCCGTTGCGGCACTCGCCGGTGCATTCGTCTCACGCACGACGCTCGCTCCGGTTCGTCGCCTGACTGCGACTGCAGAGCGAATCGCGCAGACAGGCGATCCGAGCGAGCGCGTCCCGGAGGTCGGTCGACGCGACGAGCTTGCGCGGCTCGGCACGGCGTTCAACACGATGCTCGGTGCGCTCGAGGAGTCGATCGAGACTCAGCGTCGTTTCGTCGCTGATGCATCACACGAGCTGCGGACTCCTCTCACGAGCCTGCAGACGAACATCGAGGTCTTGAAACAGCACGAGCGGCTCGACCCGGAGCAACGCGGGCGGCTCTTCGCCGATCTCGAACGCGAAGCGCATGAGATGCGCGACCTCATCACCGGCCTGCTCGAGCTGGCGCGTGGCGACGCGAACCTCGAGCGGAAGACGGTGCAGTTCGACGAGCTCGTCGAGTCGGCCGTCGAGCGCGCGAGGACTCGGTTCCCGAGTGTGCATTGGAACGCCCACATCGAACAGGCGACGGTCGAGGGGATCCCGGAGCGGCTCGAGCGCGCGGTGTGGAACCTGCTCGAGAACGCGGGGAAGTGGACGAGCGCCGGCTCCAGCGTCGACGTGACGCTCACGCACGGGGAGCTACGGGTCCGCGACCACGGCCCAGGGATCGCAGAGGAGGATCGTGAGCACGTCTTCGACCGGTTCTATCGATCGGCCGCGGCGCGGTCGATGCCGGGCTCCGGCCTCGGCCTCGCGATCGTCCGCGAGGTCGCGGAGGCGCACGGTGGGACCGTCACCGCAGAGGAAGCGCCCGGCGGAGGCGCGCTCATGCGCCTTCACCTGAACGGCGCGGTGCGTTCTTAGCGAGATTTCATCTGCGCGTGATTCGATACCCGTAGTTCATCGAGCCCTCCCAAGGCGGTTCCTCCGCAGCCCGGCGTCCTCTCTCCCCTGAAGCGGGCGCCGGGCTTACCGCCACCCGCGAAGCGTCTCGTGCGCCTCCTCGAACGTGGCGACGATGCGGCCTGCGTCCTCGATGACGCCCTGGACGAAGAGGTTCACGCCGGGCGACTCCCCGCGCGCCCCGCGGATGTCGGTCAGAAGCCCCACGATGCCCTTCTTCGACCGGTCGTGCTGCATGAGCGCGTGGAACATGCCGATCTCGCACGCAGTGCCGTCGTCGACGGACGGCCCGTCGAGGATCGCGAGCATGGCGTCTGCACCTTCGATGCCGGGGCGGTCCTTCGCGAAGATCCACTCCGCGGTCACGTCTGTGCCGATCGCGAGCTCGTGCTCGTGCGGGACGAAGACGTCGATGCCGTCCGCGCGGAGACTCGCCGCGCACTCGTCGATGAACCGCCGCTCATACGGCGTGAAGAGCGGGCCTGCGAGATAGATGTGCATCGGAGCGGCGAACGCCGGTCAACGGCGACGCCGGCGGAAGAGCCCAGCTCGCTCGACGAGCTCGGCCTCGGGCTCGTCATCGAGCTCGGCCTCGGGCTGCTCCCAGGGGTCGACAGCCGCGTCCGCGTCATCCGCGGGATCTGTCGTCCCGTCGTCGGCGTCGCCGGTGTCCTCGTCCACGGCGTTGTCCGCGTCGACCGCGGGTCGTCCTCGACCTCTTCGACGTCGTCGCCGGCGTCGGGGGTGGCCTCGATGATCGTCAGGCGCCTTCGTCGGCCTCGGTGTCCTCGGCCGGCTCGAGCGCCGCAGGCCCGGCAGCCCACGGTGACGTCTCGACGTACGGAGCGGGCTCGCCCTCCTCCTCCAGCGGCGGAAGGAACGCCACGGCCGGCGGCACGAAGCGTGCACGCGAGGCGAGCCATTCCGACACGACGATCACCGCGAACGCCCCTGCCATGAGCACGACGATCACCCACGTCTGGAAGTGCGCGACGCCCGCGATCACGGCCACGGCGATCAGGAGCGCTGCTTCGGCGAGGAGCCGCAGCGCAACGGCGGGGACCTCGCCCCGCGGCGGCGGCTCGTACGTCGTTGTCGCCCAGGCCGGCTCGGCTCCGCCGCCGCCGAGCCCCAGGGCTCGGAGCGCGCGAAGATCGTTGCGGAGCGCGTCGGCGTCCCGGCGGAACACCTCGACCGCCTCGAGCGCCCGCAGCGACGCGTCGAGCTGCGCGGCGTGGCGGTAGAACGAGTCGAACGCAAGCCGCACCGCCTCCTGGTCGTAGCCCTGCTCCGCGATCGGCAGATCCTCGATCCGCGGCAACGGCGAGGGCGGGGCGTCGGGAGAAGGCCAGGCGTCGGAGCTCATGGCAACAGTATGGGCATTCAGCGGAGGAGGGTCAGTTCCTGGGGGAACTCGGGAAGGATGTCCCCCTCGGCCTCGACGCGATCGTCCGGACGCAACGGAATGACGACGCGAACGCGACCGCCTCGCATGAACGCGAGCCGCCCGGCGCCGGCCTCGATCGGCTCATAGGCGCCGAAGAAAGCCTCCGGCATCTCGGCCCGGAGACCGAGCACGCGGCGGATGAGGTGGAACTTCATCGTCTCGCGCGTCGGCCGGGACTCGTTCCGCGCGCGATAGTGCCGCTGCCAGTCGACGGCCCGCCGATTGTCCGGATCGACGAGGTTGAGCGACCAGAACGCGTCGCCCTGGTAGATGTCCGGCAGCCCCGGCGAGGTGAGCCGCAGCAGCAGCGCTCCGAGCGAGGCGTGCTCTCCCGCAGCCGCGACGTCCTGCACGAACGGCTCGAAGTCGTCGAGGAACGCCTGGTTCTCGTACAGCGCCGCGGACGAACGCCCATCACTCGCCGCTCGTGCGCGCTCGTTCGGGCTCGATCCAGTTCGTGTTGCGCTTCGCCTCGCGAAGCGCCTTCTCCAGGTACTGCTCCAGCCGGTGCGGGACGATCGGCCACGCGCCGACGAGCGTCTGCCAGACGAGGTACTCCTCGTTCGGATCGTCCATGCCGCCGGTCAGCTCGCGCCAGCGGTGCACACGCTCAGCCCATCGCTCGTGCATGCCCGCGAGCGCGCCGATGCGCGCGCGAACGTCGCCGGCGCGCTTCGTGTCGTGCGTCTGCGATGCGAGAAGCTGAAGCGGATGTCGCTCGTGCCGCTCGAGTCGCCGCAGCGTGGAACTCTTCGGGGTCGAGTCGAGAAGCGGCCCGGGTTGCCACCGACCTCGTTCAGCGCGACGAGCCGGAAGTAGCGGTAGAACGCCGTGTCCTCGACGCCCTTCGCCATCACCGGCCCGGTGGTCTGCTGCCAGCGAACGACGAACTCGTCGAGCTGCGGGCTGCGTTCTCCTTCGAGCAGCACACGCGCCGCAGATCGTCGGGCAGCACCGCGCGATGCCTTCGCGGTCCTCGTCGTCGACGGTTCCGCTCGCGGGCTCGACGTACGTGCGATAGACGTGGAGCGCGGCCGCCGCCTCCTCGAGACCGTCGTGCGGATAGAGCTGCCGGAGCCGCTCGAACTCCTGCGCGAACGTCGTCCGCGCCACTTCGAGCTTCGCCTCGGCGGCCACCTCGCGCGAACGTGCGCCGCTCGCCGGTGAGCTCCTCGTAGAGCGCCGTCATCGGCTCCTCGCCGGCGGGATCGACGAAGAGCGCGGTCGACGTCGTTCGCGAACTCGTAGCCCGTCGTCCCCTCCACCGGCCAGTCCGCAGGGCTCGCCCGGCTCGAGGATCTTCTCGACCCAGACGTGCGAGACGCCGCGAGTCGCGCAGCCGCTCGAGGTACTCGCGCGGGTTCGCAAGCCCGTCGGGATGGTCGATGCGCAGGCCGTCGACGAGGCCGTCGGCGACGAGCTGGAGCACCTTCTCGTGCGTCTTCGTCGAAGACCTCCGGGTCCTCGACCCGCACGCCGCCGAGGTCGCCGACGTCGAAGAAGCGGCGGTACCAGCCGCGTCTCGCGATCCCAGTCGAAGAACTTCGTCACGCTGGTCGAGGTCGCGCCAGAACGGATTCTCCTCCTCGCACGTCGCCATGTGGTTCGGGACGATGTCGAGGATCGACGCCGAGGCCGGCGTCGTGCGCCGCCTCGCAGAGGCTGCGGAACTCCGGCCTCGCCGCCGAGGTCGTCGGAGATCGCGCGTCGGATCGATGACGTCGTAACCATGCGTCGACCCCTTGCGGGCCTGCAGCGACGGGGACAGGTACAGGTGCGAGGCGCCGAGCTCGCGCACGTACGGGAGCGACGACCTCCCGCGCCTCGCGGAAGCCGAACTCCTCGTTCAGCTGGAGCCGGTACGTGCAGCGGAACTCAGGTCACGACGCAGCAGGAACGAGGAGCGGCCGCCGACGTGCACCTGTGCGCGCGCGGGACCGTGCCCTCCGGCGCCGCCGTCGCCGGTCGCGAGCTCGACCTGCCAGCGCGCGCCGAACCGCCGCGTCGGCAGCGTGAACGTGATCGGCTCGCCGTACGCGTTGAAGAGGAGCAGGAACGAGTCGTCGACGATCTCCTCGCCCGTCGGCGTGCGGTGCGGGATCTCCTCGCCGTTCAGGAAGACGCCGAGCGTGTGCGCGTCGGGCGCTGCCAGTCCTTCTGCGTCATCCGCCGGCCGTCGGGCCGGAACCACCAGACATCGGGCAGCCCGAGCCGCGCACCTCCCTGCCGGTGAGGAACGCCTCGCGCCGGAACACCGGATGCGCCTGCGCGGAGCCGGATCAGCGCTTCGTGAACTCGAAGCAGCTCGGGGTCGGCTTCGTCCCAGTCGGAACCACGAGATCTCGTTGTCCTGGCACCACGCGTTGTTGTTGCCGCCCTGCGAGCGCCCGAACTCGTCGCCGCCGAGGATCATCGGCGCCCCTTGCGAGAGCAGCAGCGTCGTGAGGAAGTTCCGCTGCTGCCGCGCGCGCAGCGTGTTGATCTCCGGATCGTCGGTGTCGCCTTCGAGCGCCGTAGTTCCACGAGCGGTTGTCGTCGGTACCGTCCTTGTTGTCCTCGCCGTTCGCCTCGTTGTGCTTCTCGTTGTACGAGACGAGATCGCGCAGCGTGAAGCCGTCGTGCGCGGTGATGAAGTTGATCGACGCGAACGGCGTGCGGCCGTCGCCCTGGTAGAGATCGCTCGAGCCGGTGAAGCGCGAGGCGAATTGCGCGACGTTCGCCTGCGCGCGCCAGAAGTCGCGCATCATGTCGCGGTACAGGCCGTTCCACTCCGCCCAGAGCACCGGGAAGTTCCCGACCTGGTAGCCGCCCGGCCCGACGTCCCACGGCTCCGCGATCAGCTTCACCTGCGAGAGCACCGGATCCTGGTGGATCGTGTCGAAGAACGCCGAGAGGCGGTCGACCTCGTAGAACTCGCGCGCGAGCGCCGACGCGAGGTCGAAGCGGAACCCGTCGACGTGGCACTCGGTGACGAAGTAGCGCAGCGAGTCCATGATCAAGCCGCAGCACCGACGGGTGCACCGGGTTGAGCGAGTTGCCCGTGCCGGTGAAGTCCATGTAGAACCGCAGGTCGTCCGGCATCAGCCGGTAGTAGCTCTGGTTGTCGACGCCGCTTGAACGAGAGCATCGGCCCGAGGTGGTTCCCTTCCGCGGTGTGGTTGTAGACGACGTCGAGGATCACCTCGATGCCGGCGTTGTGCAGCGCCTTCACCATTCCCTTGAACTCGCGCACCTGCTCGCCGTGTCGTCCCGGTCGCCGCGTAGAGCGCATGCGGCGCGAGAGTAGCCGATCGACGAGTAGCCCCAGTAGTTCGTCAGGCCGCGGTCGTGGAGGAAGCCCTCGTCGACGATGTGATGCACGGGCAGGAGCTCGACCGCGGTTACGCCGAGCGACTGGAAGTACTCGAGCGCCGGCTCGGAGGCGAGGCCGGCGTAGGTCCCGCGGAGGTCCTCGCGCACCTCCGGATGCAGCTTCGTGTAGCCCTTCACGTGCACCTCGTAGATGACCATCTCCTGCCACGGATGGTTCGGGTGAGCGTCGTCCTCCCAGTCGAAGGCGGGATCGATGACGACGCACTTCGGAACTGCATCCGCACTGTCGTCATCGTCCAGGTGCAGGTCGGCGTCCTCGTCGAGGCTTGGGACGTACGGCAGCGTGTTCGCGGCGTCCCAGTCGACCGCCCCCTCGATCGCCTTTGCGTACGGGTCGATCAGCAGCTTGTGCGGGTTGAACCGCGCGCCGGTCGCCGGATCGTACGGGCCGTGGACGCGGTAGCCGTACCGCTGCCCGGGGCCGATGCCGCGGAGGTAACAGTGCCAGTTGAAGGCCGTTCGCTGCTCCATCGGCACGCGGGTCTCGTTGTCATCCGAGTCGAAGAGGCAGAGCTCGACGCGCTCGGCGTTCTCCGAGAAGATCGCGAAGTTCGTCCCGCGCCGTCCCAGGTCGGGCCGAGCGGGAACGGACGTCCGGGCCAGCGTCCATCACCTGCGCACCTCCACCGCTCTCGTGCCGAAGTCCGCGACGAGCTCGACCGCCGCCGCGGCGCACCCGCAACCGTCTCTTCTCCTCGTCGGCCTCGACGATCTCGAGCTCGCGCGGCAGGTCGCGCCGCAGCTGGAGCAGCTCACGGTAGAGAGGGTCCGGATCATGCCGCGTGAGCTTCGAGCGCAGGAATGTCTCGACGTCCTGCGGATCCGGCACCTCCTTCCCCGAGAACGAGGAGAAGGCCTGGAACTCACGCTTCCGCCCCTCCCGCGTCGCTTCGGCGATCTCCGGATCGATGTGGTCGGTGAAGAACTGGAATGGATGCTCCTCGAGGTACTCCTCGCCCATGAAGAGGAGCGGCGTGCACGGCGAGAAGAGCGTCAGGGCGGCCGCAACGCGGAGCGCATCCGGCGGGAGACGGTCGCCGATCGCGCGGTTTCCGACCTGGTCGTGGTTCTGCGCGCAGACGATCAGCCGCTTGGGGTCGCGGCCCCGTCCTTGCAGGTCCTCCGCGAGCGAGCGCACCGAGCCGTACTTCGCGTAGTAGCCCTCGCGCTCGCCGGTAAGGAGCACGTGCAGCTCGTGATGCGACCGATCGGCCCACTGCGCGTCGTGGCCCCACTTGTCAATTGGTCGGTAGTCGTCGACCGACATCTCCGACGTGACGAGCGCGCGGTCGGACTCTCGGCGCACTCGGTCGGCGAGCTCCGCGCAGATGTGTTGCGGGCTGTCGTCGAAGATCGCGTGCACGGCATCGAGCCGGAGCCCATCGACGTGGTAGTCGCGGATCCACATCTCCGCGTTCTGGATTGCCCACTCGCGAACGCCGCGCTGCTCGTAATCGATCGCATCGCCCCAGAACGTGTCGTGCTTCGGAGTGAAGTACGGCGCGAACGTGGTGAGCGCCTCGTTGCCGGGGCCGACGTGGTTGTAGACGACATCGAGCACGACGCCGAGCCCTTCTCCGTGCGCCGCGTCGACGAGGCGTGCGAAACCGTCCGGACCGCCGTATGCCGGATGCGGTGCAAAGGTGTAGAGCGCCGTCGTATCCCCAGCCGCGCTCGCCGGGGAAGGTCGCGATCGGCATCACCTCGAGTGCCGTCACGCCGAGCTCTCGGAGCGAGCGGAGGTGCTGGATGACGCCGTCGAACGTGCCTTCCTCGGAGAAGGTGCCGACGTGGAGCTCGTACAGGACGAGATCCTCGAGAGCGACGCCGTCCCACGCACTCGAGCTCCACTCGAACCCGGCCGGATCGACGACCTGCGAAGACCCGCGGGCGCCGTACGGCTGCGCGCGAGAGCAGGGGTCCGGATACGTCACTTCGCCGTCGACCGCGAGCAGGTACTCGCTCCCGGCAGACCCCGGGAAGCGGCCGCCCCACAGGCCCTCGTCGCCACGGTCGAGGGGATGGGCTCCGTCCGCCGTGTGGACGGCGAGCGCGCGCGCTTTCGGCGCCCAGACGCGGAGGTCGACCGTCCCGTCGTCGAACGGGACCGCCCCGAGGCGCTCCGTGAACGGATGTCTCCCCTGGCCCGGCACCTCGGCCCTATTTCCTAGCGACCGACGGCGTAACCCTGCATGCCCCGGGGATTCGCGCCCGCCTTCAGCTGCCCGTCCGGCTCCCGGCCGGCGGCGCTGACCCGTCCGAGCGACCACGAGCCCGACACCTCGACCTCGTGCCCGCGCTCCCTCAGGCCGGCAATCGTCGCCTCTCCCGCACGGTCCTCGACGGCGACGTGCCGCTCCCGGGTCTCGCGCGGATAGAAGGAGCTCGGGAACGCCTCGGTGTGGTGGCCCGGGGCGTCGATCGATTCCTGGAGGTTCTTCTCGAAGTGCACATGCGCGAGGAACGTGTTGCAGCGTCCACTGATCCTGCTGGTCGCCGCCCGGCGTGCCGATCGCGAGGTACGGCTCGCCGTCGCGCGCCACGAGGGTCGGCGAGAGCGTCGTCCGCGGGCCGCTTGCCCGGCTCGAGCGAGTTCGGCAGCCCGTCTTCGAGCCAGAACATCTGGGCGCGCGTCCCGAGGCAGAAACCGAGCTCGGGGATCACCGGCGCGCCGTGAAGCCAGCCGCCGCTCGGCGTCGCGGCGACCATGTTGCCCTAACGGTCGACGATGTCGAGGTGCACCGTGTCGCCGCGGGTCGGCTCGCCGACCCCCGGAGCTACCGGAGCGGCGCCGAGGACCGGCGAGGGAAGCCGCGGCGCTCGTCCGTCAGGGCCTCCAGGCCGTAACTCGGAAGCGGCAGTCTCGCCGACGAGTTTTCGGCGTTCGTCGGCATAGGCGCGACTGAGCAGCCGAGCGACCGGTACGTCGAAGAACGCCGGGTCGCCGTACCACGCCTCTCGATCGGCGAAGGCGAGCTTGGCGCATTCGGTCACGACATGCACGTACTCGGCGCTCGCGTGGCCCATGGACGCGAGGTCGAAGGCCTCGAGCAGGCGCAGCTGCTGCAGGAAGACGGGCGCCTGGCTCCAGGTGCCGGCCTTGTAGACGGTGTGCCCGTGGTAGTCGACCTCGAGCGCCTCCTCGTAGGTCGGCCGCCACTCGCTCAGGTCGTCCGGCGGACAGAAGGCCTGAATGCCGCTCGCCCGAGCTGTCCATCCACTCCTGCTTCTGGAAGGCGAGGATGGCGTCGGCTACGAAGCCGCCGTACCATTCGTCGAGCGGATCCTCCGCAGCAGCGAGACGGCGGTACGTCTCTGCGAGGCGCGGATTGCGGTGCAACGTCCCCGGTTGCGCAACCGGCAGGTAGACGCTCCGCCGAGGTCGTCCACTCGTCGCGAAAGAGCGACTCGACCTTCCGGATCTTGCCCGCGATCTGCGGGAGCACGGGGTAGCCGTTCTCCGCGTAGTCGATCGCGAAGCGGAGGACGTCGGGGAGCTCCATCGTGCCGTAGTCGCGCAACATCGCGATCCAGCCTCCGAACGATCCGGGGACGACGGCGGACAGCGGCCCCGTCCCGGGAACGAGCTCGAGGCCGAGCTCGTCGCGGTAGCGCTCGATCGTCGCCGCCCGCGGCGCCGGGCCCTGGGCGCACAGCACGACGGGGCGGTCGCCGGCCTGCAGGCCAGAGGAGCGCAGGCAGATCGCCGCCGGGCCCGTTCAGGTGCGGCTCGACGACCTGCAGCGTGAAGCCGGCGGCGACGGCAGCGTCGAACGCATTGCCTCCCTGCTCGAGCACCGCCATCCCCGCTGCCGAGGCGAGCCAGTGCGTCGATGCGACCATCCCGAACGTGCCGCGAAGCTCCGGTCGCGTCGTGAACGCCACGAGGCGGACACTAGAGGTTTGAGGTGCAAGTTGGCCGCAGCCCGGCCCAGCTGCACATCAAGCCTCTACCTATGCAGCAATCTGTGCGAGCTGCTGGTCGACGAAGGTGCTCGGCTTCGGCGGCGTCACGTGGACGGGCTTCCCGTAGCCGAAGAGATGGGCACGCAACGACAGTGTCGTCCTGCCGTCGGCGGTGCGCCCGGTGAGGACGATGCGGTGGACGCGCTTGTCACGGCCGAGGCCGGCGAAGACCCGAAGGTGCCGGAACTCGAGGTCGCCGATGAGTCGGGTGAGCCGGCGAACCGCGAGGTCGTCGTAGGCGATCGAGCCGCGGACGACGCGGCCCGTCCGCGACGCCAGGCCCGTATGGGCGGCGCGCAGCAGGTGGAGGAGCGGCGCGGGGGACATCGACCGGATCGCCGCGAGGTCGCCCGATCCGGCGGGGAGCGTCCACACGGCGAGCCGCTGCCACCGCACGGGCCCGTTTACCGCGAGGTTGCTCGGCGCGCGCTTGTAGAGGAACGGCCCGTCGAGAAGCGCGGCGCCGGTCGGCCCGGGCACCACCGTGCCGTCGGCGAGTGTCAGGTCGCTCATGCGCATGGCGACCGAGATGGTGTGCGCGGCTGCCTGCCCACGGATGTGCAGTGCCATCGGCACGCCCGCACGCCTGAGCCGGACATGGATCGTGTAGCGCAAGGACGGCGTGGCTTCGGTCTTCGATACTGCCGCCGCGATCCCGGGCCTCGAGGCGGCGTGCCCGCCGCCGGCTACCGCGAAGGCACCTGCGACCGCGGCCGCGACTGCCACGCCGCCGAGCACGACGAGCTTCCGCATAGAAGGGGAACGCGGCCCGGCACGCGGCGGGTACGGCTACTCGGGGATGAGCCAGACCGCGCCGAGTGGCGGCACGGTGAGCTTCGCCGAGAACGGCTGGTCGTGCCACGGCAGGGGCTCCGCCTCGACACCGCCCATGTTCCCGATCCCCGACCCGCCGTAATACGACGAGTCCGTGTTCACGAGCTCGCGCCAGCGGCAGCAGACGGGCATGCCGACGCGGTAGTCGTACCTTGGCACCGGGGAGAGATTCAGCACGCAGACGACCGGTCGCTCGCCGTTCGCGTCGAGGCGGGCGAAGGCAAGCACGTTGTTCGCGGCGTCGTTCGGCTCGAGCCAGCGGAAGCCTTCAGGCCCGTCGTCGATCTCGTAGAGCGCCGGATGCGCTCGGTAGGCCTTGTTCAGGTCGCGGACGAGCGACTGCACGCCCTGGTGCTCCGCGTGCTCGAGCAGATCCCAGTGGAGCGAGCCGTCGTAATTCCATTCCTTCGACTCCGCGAGCTCTCCGCCCATGAAGAGCAGCTTCTTGCCGGGATGCGCCCACATGTACGCGTAGAGCGAGCGGAGATTGGCGAACTTCTGCCAGCGGTCGCCCGGCATCTTCTCGAGCAGCGACTTCTTCCCGTGCACGACCTCGTCGTGCGAGAGCGGGAGGATGAAGTTCTCGCTGAACGCGTACATGAGCGAGAAGGTCAGCGTGTGGTGGTGGAAGCGCCGGTAGACGGGATCCTTCTGGAAGTACGACAGCGTGTCGTGCATCCAGCCCATGTTCCATTTGAACCCGAAGCCGAGCCCGCCGAGCCAGGTCGGGCGCGACACGCCGGGCCACGCAGTCGACTCCTCGGCCGCCGAGATGATCCCCGGCTCGCGCGCATAGATCATCTCGTTCACGTCCTTGAGGAACTGCACGGCCTCGAGGTTCTCGCGGCCGCCGAACTCGTTCGGAAGCCACTCGCCTTCCTTGCGCGAGTAGTCGAGATACAGCATCGAGGCCACGGCGTCGACTCGCAGTCCGTCCGCGTGCTGCTCGCGCAGCCAGTACAGCGCGTTCGAGAGCAGGAAGTTCTTCACCTCGTTCCGGCTGAGGTTGAAGATCAGCGTGCCCCAGTCCGGGTGCGCACCGCGCCGTGGGTCGCCGTGCTCGTACAGCGCAGTGCCGTCGAACTGCGCGAGGGCCCAGTCGTCACGCGGGAAGTGCGCGGGCACCCAGTCGAGGATGACGCCCACGCCGTTTCGATGCAGGCGATCGACGAAGCACTTGTAGTCGTCGGGTGTGCCGAAGCGCGACGTCGGCGCGAAATAGCCCGTCACCTGGTAGCCCCACGAGCCGGAGAACGGATGCTCCATCACCGGCAGCAACTCGACGTGCGTGAACCCGAGATCGTTCACGTAGTCCGAGAGCTCGTCCGCAAGCTCGAGGTAGTTGAGCGAGCGGTTGCCCTCGAGCGGGTTCCGGCGCCACGAGCCCAGATGCACCTCGTAGATCGACATCGGCTCGCGAAGGGGCTCGGACTTGCGTCGCCGGTCGAGCCAATCGTCGTCCGACCACTCGTGCGTCGAGCGGTACACGACCGACGCGTTCGCAGGCGGCACCTCGGTGGCAAACGCTACCGGGTCGGTCTTGATCCGCAGGCGGCCGTCCAGGGCGCGAATCTCGAACTTGTACTTCGTCCCCTCGGTGACGTCGGGGATGAAGAGCTCCCAGATGCCGGAGGAACCGAGCGAGCGCATCGGATGCAGCCGGCCGTCCCACGAATTGAAGTCGCCGACGACCGAGGCGCTGCGAGCGTTCGGCGCCCAGACCGCGAACGCCGTGCCGACGACGCCGTTCATCTCGCGCACATGCGCGCCGAGCCGCTCGTAGATGTGCTCGTGCCGTCCCTCGCCGACGAGATGCAGGTCGAGATCGCCGAGCGTCGGCAGGAACGCGTACGGATCACGCAGCGTGTACGTGTTGCCGTCCGAGTACTCGACCTCGAGCTCGTAGTCGAGCGGCAAGGTCGCCTTCGGAAGGAGGGCCTCCCAGAGGCCCGCTGGATCCTTCAGCTCAGCCTCGACGCCCGCCGGCTGGACGCGGACAGCACGCGCGTCCGGGCGATATGCGCGCACGACGACGCCCCCGTTCTCTTCGTGGGCGCCGAGGACGCGGTGTGGGTCTGCTCCGAGCTCGATCATCTGGGTTCGTTACTGGGTTCGATCAATCGCGTTCGATCATGCGGCGGCGGTCTCTTCGATCAGTCGCTGTATCCCGGCAACGGGAATACCAACCCAATCGGGCCGATTCAGTCACGGGGGAAACCATGTTTCCCCCGTGAGCCCCCTTCTTCTTGCCCCGTGTATCCGCGAAGCTTGCGCGACGCGAGAGCGCGGTCTCGCGTCGCGCTCGAGGCATCAGCCCGTCGGCCGGCGTGGGAGTCATGCGGCGGCGGTCTCTTCGATCAGTCGCTGTATCCCGGCAACGGGAATACCGACCCAATCGGGCCGGTTGTCGAGCTCGTAGCGGAGCTCGTAGACGGCCTTCTCGAGCTCGAAGACCGAGAGGAGCCGGTCGATCGCAGTCTGCCCCGACGGGAGGAGCGACGGTTCGACCGCCGACAGGTATCCGTCGAGGAACCGCGAGCGCGCCTGATCCTCCCAGCCCTCCGGCGCCCCGGTGCCGCGCAGCTGCTCGGCCGCCGTCGCAACGTACGCGAAGGAGCGGAGCATGCCGGCGACGTCGCGGAGCGGCGAGCGCTTCCGGCGCCGCTCGGGCACCGAGCGCGCCGGCTCGCCTTCGAAGTCGAGGATCACCCAGTCCCCTCGGGGCGACGCCGGTAGCGAGTCGGCCCAGAGCGTCTGCCCGAGGTGGTAGTCGCCGTGGGTTCGGATCACCTTTCCGACCGAGCCGGCGTGCGTCAGCATCCGCAGCTGCTCGCGCACCTCTTCTCCACGCCCGACGATCGGCTGCAGGCGCTCGTCGTCCTCGGGCAGCGTGAGAAACACGCGCGCGATCTCCTCGTCGACGGTGGCGGTGAGCAAGCCCAGCGACTCGACGCTCGGCGTCTCCGGGGAGAAGGCTGGGTCGTTCGCGTCGGAGCCGAGCACCGTGTGCATCTCGCCCGTGACGGCGCCGAGCCGCTGGAGGCGCTCGAGGAACGCTTCCGGCGCGTCGGCCACTTCCTGGAGTGCGAGCTCCCAGCCGTCGCGCCCGTTTGCGACGAACTGCTGCAGGATGCCGAGCGTCGCCGCGAGCGGCCCGCCCGAATATGCATACCAGCCGCCGAGCGGCGCGATGTTCGCGAACCCGTGCTCGGTGAGGAAGCGGAGCATCTCGAGCTCGGGGTTGATCCCGGGCTCCAGCCGGCGGAAGACCTTGAGGATCAGCTCTTCGTCGAAGACGATCGAGGAGTTCGACTGCTCCGCCCCGACAGGCCTCGCGTCGAGTAGCTCCTTGCCGAGACCTGCAAAGCCTTCGATCGGAGCGAACTCGGTCACGCCTTCGGCCCCCTGCAGCTTCAAACCGCTGCGCATCGCGCTGACGAGCTCGCGAGCAAGCTGCGCGTCCTCGAGCCCGTCGATCTCGATCTCCTCGCCCCGCATCGAGAACGGCAGCTGGTAAATGTCGTGCGCGCCGGTGTCATAGCGCATCTCGACGAGCGCGAGCGCGAGCTGCGGCTCCGTCGTGCGCAACACGACGCTGTCGAGCACCTCTGCGTGCGACACGCTGCGCGACTTCGCGCCGTACCAGCGCTGCTGCGTGACGTAGTCGATCAGCCGTGCCTCGTCGAGCGCGCTCATCAGTCACCCGCCTTCAGCTGGAACCAGAAGAAACCGCGTGGTGCAAGCGTCAACAAGTACGGCAGCTCCCCGATCGCCGGGAATCTCGTTCGTCCCAGCATCTCCTCGGGGACCATACCGTCGTACGCGCGAAGGTCGAGCTCGACCGCCTGTGCAGAACGCGCGAGATTGTGCACACACAACACGATGTCGTCTTCCCACTTGCGGATGTGCGCAAAGATCTTCGTGTTCTCCGCACGGAGAGGCTCGTAGGTTCCGAGACCAAAAACTGGGTGTTCCTTCCGAAGTGCGATGAAACGGTGCAGCCAGCGCAGCAGCGATGTCGGTGTACGGAGCTGCGCCTCGACGTTCACCGCTGTGTAGCCGTAGACCGGGTCCATGAGCGGCTGCAGATAGAGCTGGGCCCAGTCCGCGCGTGAGAAACCGGAATTTCGGTCGCTCGTCCACTGCATCGGCGTGCGGACACCATCCCGGTCTCCGAGATAGACGTTGTCGCCCATCCCGATCTCGTCGCCGTAATAGAGAACCGGAGAACCAGGCAGCGAGAAGAGGATCGCGTGCATCAGCTCGACCTCGTCGCGCCCGTTGTCGAGAAGCGGCGCAAGACGGCGGCGGATGCCAAGATTGATCTTCATCCGCGGATCCTTCGCGTACTCGGTGTACATGTAGTCGCGCTCCTCGTCCGTGACCATCTCGAGCGTCAGCTCGTCGTGGTTTCGGAGGAAGAGACCCCACTGCGCGTTCGACGGGATGTCCGGCGTGCGATCGAGGATCTCGTAGATCGGCGTCGCGTCTTCGCGACGCACCGACATGAACATGCGCGGCATGACGGGGAAGTGGAACGCCATGTGGCATTCGTCGCCGTTGCCGAAGTACTCGACGACGTCCTCCGGCCACTGGTTCGCTTCGGCAAGAAGGACGCGATCCGGATACCGCCCGTCCACCTCGGTACGCACCTTCTGCAGGTAGGCGTGCGTCTCGGGTAGGTTCTCGCCGTTCGTCCCGTCGCGCTCGAAGAGATACGGAACGGCGTCGAGTCGGAAGCCGTCGATGCCGAGATCGAGCCAGAAGCGAAGCACGTTCAGCATCGCCTCTTGCACATCCGGGTTGTCGAAGTTCAGGTCCGGCTGGTGATGGAAGAAGCGATGCCAGTAGTACTGACCGCGGACGGGGTCGAACGTCCAGTTCGACGGCTCGCTGTCGATGAAGATGATTCGCGCCTCGTGGTACCGGTCGTCCGTATCCGACCAGACGTACCAGTCGCCCCGCGGCCCGGTTGGATCCGTCCGCGACTCCTGGAACCACGGATGATCCGATGATGTGTGGTTCATGACGAGGTCCGCGATGACGCGGATCCCGCGCTGGTGTGCCTGCTCGACGAACTCGCGAAAGTCGTCGACCGTCCCGTAGTCTGGATGGATCGCGAAGAAGTCCGCGATGTCGTAGCCGCCGTCACGGAGCGGCGATTGGTACATCGGCAGCAGCCAGATGCAGTCGACGCCGAGCCATTGCAGGTAGTCGAGCTTGTCGATCAGGCCGCGGAAGTCGCCGCTCCCGTCATCGTTCCCGTCGAAGAAACCGCGGATGTGGATCTCGTAGAAGACGGCCCGCTTGAACCAGAGCGGGTCCCGCTCGAACCACTGCTCACCCACGGCGCTAGCCCCCGACCCGCAACACGTGAGCCTGCCCGGGCGCGAGCCGCACGTAGTTCCGGCCGATGTGCCAGTTCCACTCGTCGACGCCCAGCAGGTCGCGCACGCGGTAGGTCGGCGGAAGGCCCGTCGACACCGGAATCTGGCAGATCCCTTCGTGCGGCTCGAGCGGGTTCAGGTTGACGACGGTGATCACGATGTTCTCTCCCGTGCGCTTGAGGTACGCGAACAGCTGCTCATTCTCGGTCTCGAGGATGGTGAGGTTGTCGAAGTACTGCAGCGCTCGATTCTCGCGCCGCGCGCGGTTCAGTGCAGCGACAAGCGGCAGCAGCGGCCCGTCGAGGGAGCGCTTCTTCGTCTCGTACTTCTCGGAGTTGAGGTATTCCTCGCTTCCCTCGCGCACCGGGACGTTCTCGATGTTCTCGTATCCCGAGTAGATGCCGTACGAGGGGAAGAGCGTCGCGGCGAGCACGAGCCGGGTCTGAAACGCGGGCCGCCCGCCGAGCTGGAGGTACTCGTGCAGGATGTCCGGCGTGTTCGCGAACGCGTTCGGCCGGTAGGTCTCGTCCCACTCCATGAGCTGGGCGAGGAACTCGAGCAGCTCCCAGCGCGTGTTCTTCCAGGTGAAGTAGGTGTAGCTCTGCGCGAAGCCGATCTTCCCGAGCGTCGTCATCATCGCCGGCCGTGTGAACGCCTCCGCGAGGAAGATCACCTCGGGATGCTCGGCGCGCACCTCTTTGATCAGCCACTCCCAGAAGGGAACGGGCTTCGTGTGGGGATTGTCGACACGGAAGATCGTGACCCCGCGCGAGACCCAGAGCAGGACGATGTCGCGCAACGCTGCCCAGAGGCCTTTCCAGTCCTCGGAGTCGAAGTTGACGTTGTAGATGTCCTGGTAGCGCTTCGGAGGGTTCTCCGCATACTTCAGCGACCCGTCGGGGCGGCGGTTGAACCACTCCGGATGCTGCTTCAACCATGGGTGGTCGGGCGAGCACTGGATCGCGAAGTCGAGGGCGATTTCGACGCCGAGCTCGTTCGCCGCCGCGATCATGCGCTCGAAGTCGTCGAGCGTCCCGAGCTCGGGATTGATCGCATCGTGCCCGCCGAGCTCGGAGCCGATCGCCCACGGCGACCCCGGGTCGGCGGAGCGCGCTTTCAGAGCGTTGTTCCGGCCTTTCCGATTCGACGTGCCGATCGGGTGGATCGGGGGCAGGTAGACGACGTCGAAGCCGAGGCCCGCGAGCTCCGGGAGGACCTTGGTGACGCCCGCGAAGGCGCCCCACGAGCGAGGGAAGAGCTCGTACCACGAACCGAAGCGCGCGATCGCGCGATCGACGTCGACCGGGTACGTCGGGGACGACGCCTTTCCGAATCGGTCGCCCGCCTTGGCCGCGAGCGCATCCTCGATCGTGAGCTCCGGGTCGCCCAGAAGCACGCCGCCTTCGGCGAGCTCGCTCGAGAGATCCTTCTGCCCCGCGTCGACTTTTCGCCGCAGCTCTTCCTGGAACGACGCGATCCGGTCGACCCACGCTTCGACCCGGTAGCACCACGTCCCGCACCGGTCGACCGGGAACGACCCTGACCAGAGATCGTTGCCGAGCGGCTCGAGCGGCACCTCCTGCCAGCGTGTCGCCCCGGCGAGCTTGTAGCGCACGGCAGCCCCGAGCTGCTCGTGCCCGTCGCGGAAGACCGTCGCGGTCACGTCCACGCGATCGCCGACGGTCCGCTTCACGGGATATCGGCCGCAGTCGACCTGAGGGGTCACGTTCTGGATCTGGATCCGGGCGGGAGGGGCGGCGGTTTTCGGCAGGGGCATCGCAGGCGCAACGTTTCAGTTCGCGGGCTGATGTAAACGGCGGCTTCGTGGAGCGCGGCCGGTCTGCGGGCATTCTCTTGCACCCGACGTCCCTCGCGTCGGGTCGAATCGACACGGAGGCATACCGGTTCGTCGACTGGCTCGTCGCGGCGGGGCAGTCCTGGTGGTCGATCCTCCCGCTCGGGCCGCCGGACGAGCACGGCTCGCCCTATGCCGCCCGATCGGCATTTGCAGCCTGGAACGGCCTCCTCGCCGAGCCGGAGGCGCCGGTAAGGAGCCGCGAGCTCGAGGATTTCGTCGCGACGCACCCTTACTGGATCGGCGACTGGGCTGCATTCGAGCGCGGCGACGCGATCGCCGATCAGGTGCGCTTCGCGCGCGAATGGTCCCGTCTCCGCGACTACGCGCACTCGAAGGGTGTGCGAGTCATCGGTGACCTGCCGATCTACGTCGCGGCCGGCGGCGCCGATCACGCCGCCCATCCCGAGCTCTTCCAGCCGAAGGCAGTGGCCGGTGCCCCGCCCGACGACTTCAGCTCCACCGGGCAGCTCTGGGGGAACCCGCTGTACGACTGGCGCGCCCATCGCGTCTCCGGCTACCGCTGGTGGGCCGAGCGCTTCCGGCGGACGCTCGAGCTCGTTGACGTGACGCGCATCGACCATTTTCGGGCGTTCGTCGCGTACTGGTCGGTACGCGCGGGACGAAAGACTGCGAAGAGCGGGAGCTGGCGGCGCGGCCCCGGCATCGAGCTCTTCCGCGCGGTCGAGCGCGAGCTCGGCCCGCTCCCGCTCGTCGCCGAGGACCTCGGCAGGGTGACGCAGGAGGTGTTCGATCTTCGCGACGAGCTCGGCATTCCGGGGATGGCCGTGATGATCTTCGGCTACGACGGAGGCGCAGCGAACCCGCACCGGCTCGAGAACCACCGCGAGCGCCAGGTCGTCTACACGGCAACCCACGACATGGACACCGCGCGCGGGTGGTATGAGTCTGCGCCACCCCACGTCAAGGATGCGACGGGCTTCGACGCCGACGAGCCCCACTGGAGCCTGATCGACGCGGCGTACTCGTCGCGCGCTCGGATCGCGCTCGTGCAGACACAGGACGTGCTCGGTCTCGGGAGCGAGGCGCGCATGAACTATCCGGGCCGTGTCGAGGGCAATTGGAGCTGGAGTCTCGAGCCGGGGCAGCTGACGGACGAGCTCGCGGCACGCCTACGCGCAGCGGTCGACAGACACCGCCGATAGATTCGTCCTCAGTGGCGATCCCACGCGGCTCGGGGGTGTTCCTCCATCCGACCTCGCTCCCGAGCGGCACGATCGGCGCGGACGCATATGCGTTCGTCGATTGGCTGGAGGCTGCGGGCCAATCGTGGTGGCAGGTGCTGCCACTCGGCCCTCCCGACGACTTCGGCTCGCCGTATCGCGCGACCTCCGCATTCGCAGGGTGGGCCGGATTGCTCGCGGAGCCGAAGGCTCCCGTCACGATCGAGGAGATCGAGGCGTTCGTGTCACGCCATCCGTTCTGGATCGGCGAATGGGCGCGGTTCGCGGGGGCGGGGGCGATCGCAGACCAGGTCCGGTTCGACCGCGAGTGGTCGGCGCTGCGAGCGTATGCCCGGCAGCGCAACATCCGCCTGATCGGCGACGTGCCCATCTACGTCTCCGACGTCGGTGCGGACGTGCAGGCGTGGCCGGAGCTCTTCGCACGGGGGGAGGTCGCGGGCGCACCGCCGGATGCCCTGAACCGAAACGGCCAGCACTGGGGCAACCCGCTCTACCACTGGAGCGCGCATCGCGCGACCGGGTTCCGCTGGTGGATCGAGCGGTTCCGCCGCGTCGAGGAGCTCGTCGATCTCGCACGCGTCGACCATTTCCGGGGGTTCGTCTCGTACTGGGCGGTTCCGGAGGCGCACACGACGGCTCGGAACGGCCACTGGCGTCCGGGTCCCGGACGCGAGCTGTTCGACGCGATCGCTGCAGCACTCGACTCGCTGCCGGTCATCGCCGAGGACCTCGGCGTCATCACGCCCGCCGTCTACCGCCTGCGGGACGAGCTCGACCTGCCCGGGATGGCGGTGCTGCAATGGGCGTTCGGCGGCCCTCGCTCGAACCCGCACGCCCCCGCGAACCATCGGGAGAACCAGGTCGTCTATACCTCGACGCACGACACGGACACGGCCGCCGGCTGGTATGCGTCGCTGAAGAAGAAGGAACGCGAGGCCACCGGGCTCGATCCCGACGAGCCGTCCTGGGGGCTGATCGCGATGGCGATGGAGTCGCGGGCCGCGCTCGCGGTCATCCCGGTGCAGGACGTGCTCGGCCTCGGCAGCGACGACCGCATGAACCGGCCGGGTGAGGTCGAGGGCAACTGGCAGTGGCGCGTGAAGAAGCGGCAGCTCACCGATGCCCACGCCGCGCGCATGCGCGAGCTGGCGGCGCAGAATCACCGTCTTCCTCGCTGAGCGCGTACTCGCTGGAGACCACGCGGTGCGTCGTCGATTACCTCTGCTCGGCACGGCCGGCGTTCCTTAGCCGGATCGACGCGCCACCTGCACTCGAGCAGGCCGCGTAGCGGCGCCCCACGCGGGTCGGACGTAGAGCGCCGCCGCAGCGCTCTGGAGGGTCGTCCACGACGCTACGCCGCGGGCGGTGCCCAGTGGGAAGACAGCTGGTGACGACGCCGAAACGATCCGGTCAACGGTGAAGGACCGGTGAGGATTCGGTGACCTAGTGGGAAAACGGCCGGAGGCGGGTATCGTCGCCGCGTGCGGCAGACGCTGGAACGAGAGTTGAAGCTCGAGGCGCCAGACGGGTTCGCACTGCCCGATCTCGGCGGCGACCCTCTCGAGCCGCGCGTGTTCATCTCCGTCTACCACGACACCGCCGACCGCTCGCTCGCGCGCGCGGGCATCACGCTGCGCCGCCGCACGGAGCGAGGGCGCAGCGTCTGGCAGCTGAAGATCCCGGTCAACGGCGCACGAGTCGAGCTCGAGGAGCCGGGCGGCCCGGTGGGACCCCCGGAACCGCTTCGCGCGCTTCTTCGGGCACACGAGCGCCGCGCGTCGCTTGCGCCGGTCGCCGAGCTCCGCACGCACCGCCACGGCGCCCTCGTCAACCGCGACGGCGACACGGCAGAGGTGACGATCGACGAAGTGACGATCATGGACTCGCATCGTGTCGACGGCCGCTTCACCGAGGTGGAGATCGAGTTGAAGGACGGCGAGCCGAGCGTGCTCGTGCGCATCGCAAAGGAGCTCGAGAAAGCGGGCGCGCGCGCGAGCGACGGGACACCGAAGGTCTTTCGAGTGCTGGATCTCACGCGGCCGAGGAAGAAGGCGAAAACGGCGTTCGATGCACTGCGTGTGCGGCTTGCAGAGCAGCTCGACGAGATCCTCGCGCACGACCCGGGCACGCGCCTCGGCCAGGACCCGGAGAGCCTTCACGACATGCGCGTCGCCGTTCGACGCTCCCGAGCTCTGCTTCGCACCGGAAAGAGGTTGATCGCGACGGACACGCAGATGCTCTCACTCGAGTTGAAGTGGCTCGGTGGGGTTCTCGGGGATGTCCGCGACCTCGACGTGCTGCTCGAGCATCTCCACCTGTCGGCGGACGAGCTCGGAGACGGAGACCGCGCCGCCGCCAACCGCCTTCTGCGCGGACTCGAGCGGCAACGCTCACGTGCGCGCCGGACGATGCTGAAGGCACTCGACGGCGACCGCTATGCGAATCTCCTCGATCGTTTCGAATCGGCGCTTGCGGAGGTCGAGCCGGCGACGAGCACGGCGTCGCTCGACCAGCTCGCGTCGCGTCAGTTGAAGAGGCTTCGCCACGCAGTGGACGCCGCCGGCGACGATCCAGGCGACGAGACGCTGCATGACCTCCGCAAGCACGGCAAGCGCGCGCGGTACGCGCACGAGCTCGCAGGACGAACGAAGGTCGTCGACGCTGCGAAGCGATTGCAGGACGTCCTCGGCGAGCACCAGGACGCCGTCGTCGCGACCGAACGGCTCCGTGCGCTCTCGCACGAGGCGCCGGCAGATCAGGCGCTTGCGGCGGGGATCCTGATCGCCCGCGAGGGGGCACGCAAGGACGCCGCTCGCCGCGCGTGGCGAGAAGCCTGGCGACCGCTCGCGAAGTAACGTTGGCGCGATGACGCTTGTTCGAGCCGCAGGCGGGATCGTCAGGCGGGACGGCTCCATCCTGCTCGTGCACCGCCCGAAGTACGACGACTGGACGTTCCCGAAGGGGAAAGCCGAGGGCAACGAGAGCGACGAGGAGTGCGCACTACGCGAAGTCTGGGAGGAGACGGGCCTGCACTGCGCATTGGGCGAGGAGATCGCTTCGACCGAGTACGTCGATGCGCGGGGACGGCCGAAGCGGGTCCGCTGGTGGCTCATGGATCCGGTCGAGGGGGCCTTCGCGCCGACGGACGAAGTCGACGAGATCCGCTGGGTCGAGCCACGCGTGGCGGCAGATCTGCTCTCGTACGATCGCGACCTCGTGCTCCTGGAGCACCTATGACAGTCGTCCTCCTCCGCCATGCCTCGGCCGGCGACCGCGATCGCTGGGAGGGCGACGACCGCCTGCGGCCGCTCGACAAGAAGGGACGGCGGCAGGCCGAAGCCCTACGAGACTTGCTGCATGCGCGCGGCGTCACGCGCGCGCTCTCGAGCCCCTACGTCCGCTGCACGCAGACCGTCGCACCGCTCGGCCTCGCCGTCGAGCCCGACGCGCGGCTCGCGGAGGGCGCAGACCTGGACGACACGCGCGCGTTGCTCCTGCAAGCCGACGGAGCCGTCGCCTGCACGCACGGCGACGTGATCGAGAACGTCGTCGGGTTCTCGATCAAGAAAGGCGCTGCCGTCGTCCTCGACGGCCTCGACGTCGTCGAACGCATCGACGCCCCGTAGCGCGTCGACGGCGGTTCTTACGCGGCGACGGCCGCGGAGGTCGCGAGCACGGCGCCCTCGCGAATGCCGCCGCTGCACACGTGGAGTGGGGTGTCGAGCAACGTCTGCACCTGTGCCAGGATCGCCGCGCCGCCGGGGAGTGTCCGTGCGCGCGAGCGCTCGACGCCGTAGCGGCGAGAGACGCCGCGCGGCGCGGACGCATCGAGAATTCGGAGCGCCTCGGTCAGCTCGGCCTCGCCTAGCCACGGCCCGACCAGGCGGCGAACAGCGCGTGCGGAGCCGCCGACGGCGAGGGCAACGTCGACGCGCGGCGGCGCGACACCCTCGAACGCCGCGGCGGCTTCCCGACGGGCTTCGGCGAGGTCACTCGCGCGGGCTGCGAGTCGCACCGATCCGAGATCGACGGACTCGATCCAATCCGGCACGCGGAACGTCGAGCCGACGGCGATCTCCGTCGAAGCGCCGCCGACGTCACAGACGGCGACGGTTCCATCGACGGCGACATCGGCCGTTGCGATCGCGCCGGCGTAGGCGAGTTGCCCCTCTTCCTCGGTCGTCAGCACGCGAACCGGATGCCTCGCAGCCCGCTCGAGCGCCTCGACGAGCTCGTCGGCATTCGCGCTTTGACGGCCTGGCGCCGTCAGGAAGACGTCGAGCGAGGCGACCCCGTGGTTCCGCGCCACGCTGCAGAGCTTGCGGACTGCCTTCGCTGCCGCGGCGATACTCGTGTCGGAGAGGCGTCCTTCGCGCTCGATCTCCTCTCCGAGCGGGAGGCGCACCCGGCCGCCGTCGAGCGGCACGACCGCCGCGCTCTCCACGCGCGCGACGAGCAGGCGGATCGTGTTCGACCCGATGTCGAGAACGCCGACAGGCACGGACATGGAATCGTAGGTCCCCCATCGGAGGACGCGTTGAACCTCAGAACTCAGTGAGAGCGAGCGAGCGAGACGCGCCGCCGTGCGCGTCGCATGAGCACTGCCTGTGCGGAACGTGGCCTGTCGTCCTTCTTGGGCCGGATCCGGTGCCACACGCCCTTGTGATCGAGCTCCCACGACGCCGCGGTATCTGCGAGCAGGGCATCGAACGTCGAGGCCATTTCGTTCTGCGCTCCGAGATCCTCGATCGGCGCCACGATCTCCACCCGGTGCTCAAGATTGCGCGGCATCAGATCGGCGCTTCCCAGGTAGAACCGGCTCGAGTCACCCGCCTCGAAGTGGAACAACCTGCTGTGCTCGAGAAAACGGCCGAGCACGCTCCGAACACGGATGCCCTCGCTCATCCCGGCTACCCCCGGCCGCAGCGAGCAGACACCGCGCACGAGCAGCTCGATCCGCGCACCGGCTTCACAGGCTCGGTAGAGCTCTTCGATCACGTCGCTATCGGTGAGCCCGTTCACCTTGATCCGGATGCGCGCCTTTCGCCCGAGGCGCGCCGAGTCCGCGACCTCGCGGATCTCCTCGATCAGCCGCTGCTTCAGGGTGAAGGGGGCGACGAGGAGCTTGCGAAAGTGCGCGGGCCGGCCGAAGCCCGTGAGGTAGTTGAAGAGGTCGACGACGTCTGCCGCGATCTCCTCGTCGGCGGTGAAGAGACCGAAGTCCTCGTAGATCTTCGCGTTGACGCTGTTGTAGTTGCCGGTGCCGATGTGCACGTAGCGGCGGAGCTGACCCGCCTCGCGCCGGATGACGAGGGTCATCTTCGAGTGGATCTTCATCGTCGGGAAGCCGTAGACCACGTGCACGCCTGCCTGCTCCAGCGCGCGGGACCACTCGATGTTCCTGCGCTCGTCGCCGCGCGCCTTGATCTCGACCAGGCAGACACTCTGCTTGCCGTTCTCCGAGGCTTCGATGAGGGCCGGCACGAGCGGCGTGTCGTCGCTCGTCCGGTACACGGTCGATTTCAGGGCGATGACGCTCGGGTCGGACGCCGAGACGTGGAGGAACGACTCGAAGCTGGCAGCGAACGAGTCATAGGGGTGGTGGACGAGAAACGGGCCTGTGCGGATGGCCGCGAACTGCTCTGTCCCGTGCAGCAGGCCGAGCGGCGGCCGGGCAACCGGGACCCACGCGTCATCCTTCAGATCCGGCCGGTCGAGCTTCGTCAGCTCGCTCGCGTCGGCGAGATCGAGGGCGCCGTGGATGGGGTAGACGAGCTCGTCCGGAACACGGAGGCCTTGCTGGATGCGCTCGAGCATCGCGTCGGACATGCTCGCCGACACCTCGACGCGCGTGACCTCTCCGAAGCGCCGGCGTCGCAGCTCGAGCTCGACCGCCTCGAGAAGATCATCGGCCTCGTCGGAGACCTCGAAGTCGGCGTCGCGGGTCACGCGAAAGACGGAGCGCTCGACGAGGTCCATTCCCGGGAAGAGCGTCGGCAGGAAGTGCGACAGGACGCGTTCGAGCGGAACGAGCTTGCCCTCAGTCCCAACCGCGAAGTAGCGGGGTAGCCCTTCCGGGACCTTCACGCGGGCGAAACGCTCCTCCCCGGTCTCGGGGTCTCGCGCGAAGACGGCGAGACTGATCGAGAGGCCCGAGATATACGGAAAGGGCTGGCCAGGCCCGACTGCGAGCGGCGTGAGAACGGGGTAGACATCGCGTTCATAGCGACCCTCGAGCTCGCCGAGCTCGTCGACCGTGAGATTCTCGACGGACGAGAGGTGGATGCCCTCCGCTGCGAGTGCGGGAGACAACTCGTCGGTCCAGATCTCCGCCTGCTCGGCCTGGAGCTCGAGCACCCGGCTGCGCGCCTCGGCGAGGGTCTGCAGCGGCGTCCGCCCGTCGGCCGAGCGAACGACGACACCGGCGGCCGCCTGCCCGCTGAGGCCCGCGATCCGCACCATGAAGAACTCGTCGAGCATCGACGAGAAGATCGAGCAGAAGCGCACACGCTCGAGCAGCGGCACTTCGGGGTCGCGTGCGAGCGCGAGCACCCTTGCGTCGTAATCGAGGAACGACAGCTCGCGGTTGATCAGACGATCAGCCGCGGCCATGGCCCGCTTCTTTGCGCGAACGGCCGCCATCGGTGAATCCTCCATCCTTGCGGGCAGGGCGCCCTCAGAGGGTGTCAATTTCCTTGCGAAGTGGTTGACGTCCGGTGAAGCATGCCTCGCCCCGAGGTATCGGCAAAGCACCCGACGGGATGAAGCTACTGAACTGGGTGCGAGGCGTCTGTGAACTCGCGGAACTCGGCCGTCAGGAGGTAGGCCGTCTGCTCCCCGATATCCACGGCGCGGTCGCCGATCCGCTCGATCGTCCGTGCCACGACGACCATCCGAAGGCCCCATTCGCGGAGCTCGGGCTCGGCCATGACGTCGACGAGCCGCTCGACGAAACGGCGATTGGCGCGGTCGATCAGCTCGTCGAGCTCGACGAGGCTCTCGGCACCGGGCAGGTCGCGCTTTGCAAAGGAGTTGAGGGCCACTCGCACCATTTCCTCGGCCCGCTCGCCCATCTCGACGAGCACGTCGACGAGCGCCGGGTCGGGATCGGCGTCGGCCACCAGGCGCGAGAGCTTCGCAACGGTGACGCAGCCGTCGGCGCTCCGCTCGAGCAGGAGGTTGATGTGGAGAATCGCAAGAAGCAGGCGCAGGTCGCGCGCGACCGGCGTCTGCAGCGCGAGCAGCGCGGTGACTGCTCCCTCGATCGCAAGAAATTGCCCGTCGATCTCGTCGTCGAAGGCGATGACCTCGTCGGCCAGCTCGACGTCGCGGTCCTGGAGCGCCCGGATCGCCCCGTGGATGGCAGAGACGACCCGTTGGCCCTCTTCCTGAAGCTGCGCTTCGACCCGGTCGAGGGCGTCGTCGATCGCCACCGTCACACCGTACATGCCGCTTCCTCCGGCGTTTCAGGGGGCTTCACCACTTCGTCACCAAGTCGCCACAGGCCCGTTTCCCAACGCAGCCCGGGTCGGCCGTACCGTCCTCGCGGAACCCTGAGGGAGGAGACAGAGCATGCCGAAGATCGGCAATTTCATCCGCACCATCGCCCTCGTCGCGCTCACCGCGGCCATTGTGGTCGTCGCGGCAGGCACGGCCGGCGCGCAGCCGGCGAAGAAGACCGGAGTCACGTTGAGCGGGGCGGGGAGCACGTTCGTCTCGCCGCTCGTCGGCGCCTGGATCCCGGCGGTCGGCGGCGCTTTCGGCTACGAGCTGCAATACAGCGCAATCGGGTCGAGCGGTGGCATCAACGCGATCACCGCGCGGACCGTCGACTTCGGCGCAAGCGACGCGCCCCTCACCCCGGATCAGTTCTCTGCCTGCAAGGGCTGTGTCCAGATCCCGTGGGCCCTTGCCGCGACATCGGTGATGTACAACCTCTCTGGCGTCAAGAACCTCCTGCACATGGACGGGTCGACGCTCGCGAAGATCTTCATGGGCCAGATCACCCAGTGGGACGATCCGGCGATCGCAAAGCTGAACAAGGGCCTCAAGCTCCCGAGCACGAAGATCACGATCGCGCATCGCTCCGACGGATCCGGGACGACGTACAACTTCACCGACTACCTGTCCGCCGTGAGCCCCTCCTGGAAGTCGCAGGTCGGCCGCGGCACGAGCGTCAACTGGCCGGTCGGTGTCGGCGGCCGCGGCAGCGCCGGCGTCTCGGGCATCGTCGCCCAGACCGAAGGATCGATCGGTTATGCGGATGCTGCATTCGCGCTGAAGAACCACTTCAAGTTCTTCGCGATGAAGAACAGGTCGGGCAAGTACGCCACGCCCGGCCTGAAGGGCGTCCTCGCGGCCGCGACGAGCGACCAGAAGCCCGACGCCTCGACGAACGAGCTCTCGATCGTCAACCCGCCGAAGAAATACCCGCTCGCCTACCCGATCTCCACGTACACCTACGTCATCGTCCCGACCTCCTCGACGAAGGCGGCGGATCTCCGCAAGTTCCTGTTCTGGGCGGTGACGAAGGGGCAGAGCTACGGCCCGAAGCTCCTCTTCGTCCCGATCCCGAAGCCGGTCCTCGTCGTCGCCGAAAAGACGATCGCGAAGATCAAGAGCTAGGTGTCGGCAGCTGAGCTCAACGAATCGATGCGCCGCCCCTTTACGGGGCGGCGCATTCGCTTCGGTGACCTGGCATTGCAGGTCGTCGCAGGTCTCGCCGCCGCGGCCGCGCTGGTGTTGGTCGTCCTCATCGCCTGGAAGGTGATCGACGGCGCGCGTCCTGCGATCGAGAAATTCGGCCTTGGGTTCATCCCGCGGATCGCGTGGAACCCCGTTCTCGGGCACGAGCTGTTCGGCGCCGGGAGCTTCCTCTTCGGCACGGCGATCACCTCGCTCTTCGCGCTCGCGCTGGCAGGGCCGCTCGCCATCGGCATCGCGCTCTACCTGACCGAGCTCGCACCGCGCCTTCTGCGCGGCCCCGTGACCGCGATCGTCGAGACGCTCGCCGCAGTCCCGAGCGTCGTCATGGGGCTCTGGGGCATCCTCGTCCTCGGCCCGGTGCTGCGTGACCACGTGGAGCCGGCGCTCCATGACACTCTCGGGTTCATCCCGCTTTTCGGAGAGCCGTCGTCGAGCGGCTCGAGCATCTTCACGGCGATCGTCGTGCTCGCGATCATGATCCTGCCGATCGTCTCGAGCATCAGCCGCGAGCTCTTCCTCGGCGTGCCACGCGAGCTCAAGGAGGGCGCGCTCGCGCTCGGCACAACCCGCTGGGAGATGGTGCGCGGCGTGACCTTCCCGTACGCGCGCGGCGGCATCGCAGCTGCGCTCATCCTCGGGCTGGGTCGTGCGATCGGAGAGGCGATCGCCGTCACGCAGGTGATCGGCGGCGGGGTGTTCATTCACTGGAACCTCTTCGACACCGGCGACACGCTCGCGATCGAAGATCGCCGCGTCGTACCAGGGTGCGGCGACCAACCTCGAGGTCGCGTCGCTCATCTACCTCGCGCTCATCCTCCTCGTCTTCTCTCTGATCATGAATGTCGCGGCGCAATGGATCGTCCGCCGCGTCGCGCGCCGCCAGGGTGCGGGGTCCAACCGTGGGGCACTGGCGTGAGCTCCAACGGGATCACCCCGGAGCAGCTACGCGCCGCGAACCTGCCACGGCGCAAGCGAGTCAACCTGCTGATGGAAGGCTTCGCGATGCTCGCGGCCGTCATCGGCGTTGCGCTGCTCGTCATCGTCATCTGGTCTGTCGCCAAGCGCGGAGCGGGCGCGCTCGACCTGAACCTCCTGACGAAGGATCCCGTGCCGTTCGCGATCGGCCCGACGACGCAGGGACTTGCAAATGCCTTCGTCGGCTCCATCGTCCTCGTGAGCCTCGCGACGCTCATGGCACTGCCGGTCGGGATCCTCGTCGCGCTCTACCTGACGGAGTACGCGCCGCCTTCGGTGCGGGCAACCGTGAGCCTCGCCCTCGATGTGCTGAACGGGGTCCCGGCGATCGTCATCGGCATCTTCGTCTTCGGCCTGATCGTCGTCGGCCGCGGCCAGAGCGGCTGGGCGGGCGCCTTCGCACTCGCCTGCCTCATGCTGCCGCTCGTCGCGCGAGCGACGATGGAGGTGCTCGCTGCTCGTGCCGGGTGCACTCCGGGAAGCGAGCCTCGGGCTCGGCGTCCCGCGCTGGCGCACGACGTTGAGCATCGTTCTGCCCCAGACGATCGGGGGCGTCGTCACCGGCGCGGTTCTCGCGGTCGCTCGAGTCGCCGGCGAGACAGCGCCGCTTCTCTTCACCTCGTCGATCGTCGGGACGAAGACCTCCTGGAATCCCTTCCATGCGCTGCAGTCGATTCCGGTCGCCATCTTCGAGCTTTCCGAGTCGCCGGACCCGCAGGATCACGCGCGCGCATGGGCGGCCGCGTTCGTGCTGCTGATCTTCATCCTGATCGCAAGCCTCGGTGCGCGCTGGCTCGCGACGCGAAGCCGCCGGCGGATCGCAACTTCGAGATGATGGAGGACGTCCGGGTGTCGACTACGATCGAGCGAACCGTGCGCGTGGAGACGAGACAGCGCCAGCCGATGCCTCCGCGCGAGCGCCTCGAGCGCATCTTCGAGATCGAAGATCTCACCGCGAGCTACGGCACGAAGCCGGCGCTGAAGAACGTGACGATGGAGGTCTACAAGAACCTCGTCACGGCGATCATCGGGCCGTCGGGCTGCGGGAAGAGCACCTACATCCGCTGCCTCAACCGCATGAACGACCTCATCCCGGGCTTCAACCAGACGGGGACGATCCGCTACCACGGCCAGGACATCTGTGGCGCGCAATGTCGACCCGGTCGCGGTGCGGCGCCACATCGGGATGGTCTTCCAGCGGCCGAACCCGTTCCCGAAGTCGATCTACGACAACGTCGCCTGGGGCATGAAGGTGCTCGGGATGAAGGACAACCTCGACGAGCGTGTCGAGCGGGCGTTGACCCAGGCCGCGCTCTGGGACGAGGTCAGGGACCGCTTGAAGGCCAATGCGCTCTCGCTCTCCGGGGGCCAGCAGCAGCGCCTCTGCATTGCCCGGGCGATCGCCGTGGAGCCGGACGTCGTTCTGATGGACGAGCCGGCTTCCGCTCTCGACCCGATCGCGACGCAGGCGATCGAGCAGTTGATGAACGAGCTGAAGAGCGAGTACACGTTCGTGATCGTCACCCACAACATGCAGCAGGCCGCCCGCGTCGCCGACATGACCGCGTTCTTCTCCATCTCCACCGGAGACGAGGGGCACCGTTGGGGCGAGGTCGTCGAGTACGACGCGACCGAGAAGATCTTCACGAACCCGTCCGACGCGCGGACGGAGGACTACGTCACCGGCCGCTTCGGCTAGAGCGACGCAATCAGCTCGTCCACGCGTGTCGCGATGTCATCCCGGATCGCACGCACGTCGTCGAGCGATCGGCCTTTCGGATCCGGGAGCCGCCAATTGACGTATCGCTTCCCGGGTACGACCGGGCACGCGTCGTCGCAGGTTGCGACAACGACATCGGCCCACTCGACGTCTTCGGTGTTGAGCTCGTGCGGGATGTGGTCGCGCGCATCGATGCCGAGCTCCTCCAGCGCCTCGACCACGACGGGGTGCGCTTCGCTGCCCGGCTTACTCCCTGCCGAGCGCGCCGAGTGTCGCTCGCCGGCGGCCTCACGGAAGAGGCGTTCCGCCATCACCGAGCGGCCGCTGTTGGCAACGCAGACGAAGAGGACGTTCATGAGTTTAGGCGGGGAAGGCGCAGCGGATCGCCAGCCCCTCGCCCACAGCGCCAGTGGCCTCGATCGTCCCGCCGGCGGACGTGACGATGTGCTTCACGATCGCGAGCCCGAGGCCGGTGCCGCGCGAGGTCCGCGCCGTGTCCGCTCGGTAGAAGCGCTCGAAGATGCGAGTGCGATCCTCAGGCCCGAGGCCGACGCCGTCGTCGGCCACGGTGAGCGTCGCTGCGTCGCCAGTCCGCGCGACGGTGACACGGCAGGTGCTGCCGGGGCCGGCGTAGCGGATCGAGTTCGCGACGAGGTTCTCGCCGACGACGCGGAGCATGCGCGGCCGGAGCGGCAGCTCGATCTCGTCGCCGCCGACGACTTCGAGGGTGATCTCGGCATGCTCGGCCCGGTCGGCGAGCGCGGCGACGACCTTCCGCAGGATCGGGACGGCCGGCGTGCGCCCGAGCGCGACGACCTCGCGGCCGCTCTCGAGCTGGCCGAGAAAGAGGACGTCGTCGATGAGCTCGCCCGCCTGGTGCACCTCCTGCTGAGCCTGCTCGAGGAGCGGCTCGACCTCGGCCCCCGGAAGCGTCGCCGTCTCGAGGAGCGACAGGAGCCGGGCGAGCGGCGTCCGAAGCTCGTGGGAGACGGCAGCGGTGAACCCGGCCCGAAGCTCCTCGTAGGCCGTCAGCTCCGGCAGCTCGCCGACGAAGAGGACGAGGGCGCCGCCGACGTCCTCCCCGAGCCTCCGGCCGGGAGCGGGGTCGCCGAGCACCGCCGCCGCCGGCGGGCTCGCAGCGACGAGCCGGCGTTCGCTGTCGAGGACGACGACGAGGTCGTCGAGGCGCGCGACGAGCGAGCGCACCCGCTCTTCGTCGTTCACCATCCCTTCACCATCCCTTCACCGTCCAGCGACCCGTCGCAACCACCCCGAAATCGATAATGACACCAGTGCCAAAGGTTCTCATCGTGGAAGACGACGAGGTGATCGCCCAGGGGATGGCTCGCCACCTCAGCGCGGCAGGCTTCGACGCCACCTGGGTGTCGAACGGAGACCAGGGGCTTGCGCGCCTCCGCTACGAGCAGCCCGACGCCTGCGTCCTCGACCTGATGCTCCCGGGCCTCGACGGCTGGAAGCTCATCGAAACGGTCCGGAGCGAGGGAATCGGCACGCCGATCGTCGTCGTCTCGGCCCGCGGCACCGAGCACGACCGCGTCCACGCGCTCGAGATCGGGGCCGACGACTATCTCGTGAAGCCGTTCTCGATGAAGGAGCTCGTCGCACGGGTGCGCGCCGCCGCGCGGCGCGCGATCCGGCGTGAGGAGACGCCGCGGGGCGAGCCGATCGAGATTGCGGAGCTCCGCATCGATCCACGCGAGGTGCAGGCCTACCTCGACGGGGAGGCCGTCGGCCTGACCCCGACCGAGTTCCGGCTGCTCTACCAGCTCGCACTCGAGCGCGGCCGCGTGTCGACGCAGGGACGAGCTGCTCCAGAAGCTCTGGGGCCGGCGCGAGTCGCACCGTGACCGCACGGTCGACGTCTTCGTCCGCCGCCTACGCGAGAAGATCGACAAGCGCGCGTCCCAGCACACGTTCATCCAGACGCGCTACGGCGTCGGCTACAAGCTCGAAGCCGTTCCCAAGAGCTAAACCGGGCGTTCACCAGTTCGCAGCCCATGCGTCGGGCTGCGGCTCGCACCATCCGGGCCATGAGGTTCGCGATCGTGGCGCACCGTCTTTCGGACACGAACGCACGACTCGCCGGGGCCGCGGCGACGCTCGGGCTCTCGGCGCCCGTGCTCCCGCCGCGCGACGCGCTCCGCACCCTCGAAGCCGGCGACGTCGCGCTCGGCCGGCTCGACGTCCTCGAGACCCTCGACGGGATGGAGGACGGGGAGACCGAGCTCGCGCGGCTCGCCGAAGGCGGCGTCGAGGTGCTGAACGGGCCGCTGACGCTCGCCGTGTCGCACGACAAGCTCCTCACCGCGCGCGTCCTCCGCCGGGCAGGCGTCCCGCACCCGCGCACCTGGCACATCGCAGAGGGGCAGCCGTCGCCCGCCCCTGAGCTCCCGCTCGTCCTCAAGCCGCGCTTCGGCAGCTGGGGACGCGACGTCGTCCGCTGCGACTCGCCCGCGGTGCTCGACGCCACAGTCGGGGCCCTCGCGGGCCGACCCTGGTTCCGCGAGCATGGCGTGCTTGCACAGGAGCTGATCGAGCCGCGTGGCTGGGACCTCCGCGTGGTCGTCGCAGGCGACCGCGTCGTGGGCTGCGCGCGGCGGGTCGCCGCGGCGGGAGAGTGGCGGACGAATGTCGCACTCGGCGCCGTCACGCAGCCGGCTGCAGCACCGCCGCTTGCCCGCGCGATCGCGCTCGGCGCCGCCCGGGCGGTCAAGGGCGACCTCGTCGGCGTCGACCTGCTTCCGATCGGAAACGGCTTAGTCGTCGTCGAGGTGAACGGTGCGGTCGACTTCCGGCCCGCGTACTCGGTCGGGGACGTCTACTCACTCGCGCTCGTCGAGCTCCTGCGGGTCGCATGCGACCGGTTGGCTACTCGCTCGGTACCGGCATGAGCCCGGTCTCCACCTCGCGCCTGCCGCCGATCTCGTACACCAGGTCGACGGACTCGTGCTTGCGGTATGTCCCCGCGATCCCCAGCCACATCGAGGTCCAACGCCAGAAGCCGAGGCGGCCCTCCTGGGCGATCGGCCGGGGGAACACGATCGCCCGCCCCTCGACCTCGTAATCGACGCCACGAGTCTGGCGGACGCCGCCGACGTACACCTCGAACTCGTCAGGCACGTAGGACGGCAGGTCTACCCGCGAGCGGTCGGCCACCTTCATAGAATGCCGCGCGTGCCTTGGGAAAGCGTGACCGTGCGGAAGAGGCTGCTTCTTCTCGGGATAGCGGTCGTCGTCTTCCTGGCGACCGCGGGCGCGGCACTCGCGGCGAACGGGGGCTTCACGCCGGAGTCCGCGCACTCGCCGAACGCCGGCCGGATCACCGACTCCTTCTACCTCATCTCCGCGTTCACGATCGCCATCTTCGTGCTCGTCGAGTCGACGCTCGTCGTCTTCATCATCCGGTACCGACACCGCGGCCGGCCGCGCACCGAAGAAGGCTCGCAGCTCCACGGCCACACGCGGCTCGAGATCATCTGGACGGCGATCCCGGTGGTGATCATCGCGATCATCTTCGGGTTCGTCTTCTACGAGCTCCCCGGCATCTCCGGCCCGCCCACCGCGCAGGCGGCGGGGGAAGAGTTGACGATTCACCTCGTCGCGCATCAGTTCTACTGGCAGTTCACCTATCCGAACGGAGCGATCTCGATCGACGAGGTGCACATGCCGGTGAACCGCGTCGTCAAGCTGACGATCAACTCCGAGGACGTGAACCACAGCTGGTGGATCCCACAGCTCGGCGGCAAGACGGATGCGATCGACGGGCGCACGAACACCATCTGGTACCAGCCCGACAAGACCGGGACGTTCCACGGTCAGTGCGCCGAGTTCTGCGGGATCTTCCACGAGCGCATGCTCGCGCGCGCGATCGTCGAGAGCGAGGCCGACTACCGGCAGTTCATCTCGTCGAGAGCCGCAGCGGAGCTCGGGAAGGCCCAGTGGGAGGGCGTGTGCGCGAAGTGCCACGGCATGCAGGGGGAAGGTGACTACGGGCCGGCGCTCGCGTCGAACCCGACGCTCATCCAGCCGACCGCGCTCGAGACGATCGTGAGGAACGGGCGCGGTCGGATGCCCGGTGTCGGCAGCAACTGGACCGACGAGCAGTTCCGTGCGCTCGAGAAGTACCTGAAGTCGAACATCTACAAGGGAGCGAGCACGAGTGGCGGCTAGATCCGAGGCGGCGTATCCGGTCACGTGGAAGAGCGGGCGCGTCGCGTCCTGGCTCGTCACGGTCGACCACAAGCGGATCGGCATCCTCTACATCTGCACCGCCGTCTTCTTCCTCTTCGCGGGCGGCGTGATGGCGCTCCTCATGCGGGCCCAGCTCGCGACGCCGGACGAGACCTTCCTCACGCGCCAGCGCTACGACCAGGTCATGACGATGCACGGCACGACGATGGTCTTCCTCGTCGTCGTGCCCATCCTCGCCGGCTTCGGCAACTACCTCGTGCCGCTGATGATCGGCGCGCGCGACATGGCATTCCCGCGGCTGAACGCGCTCTCGTACTGGCTGTACGCGCTCGGCGGAATCATCCTGATGCTGAGCTTCTTCGCATCGAGCGGCGCAGCCGCGTCGGGGTGGACTGCATACCCGCCGCTCTCCGAGCGCTTCTTCAGCCCCGGGAACGGCCAGGACTACTGGATCCTCGGGCTGCACATCCTCTCGATCTCTTCACTCGCGAGCGCGATCAACTTCATGGTCACGATTCAGAACATGCGCACGCGCGGCATGACCTGGATGCGGATGCCGCTCTTCGTATGGACGATCGAGGTCTACTCGATCCTCTTGCTCGTTGCACTACCCGCGCTCTCGGCCGGGCTGACGATGCTGCTCCTAGACCGCCGGGGCTATACGCACTTCTTCCTTCCGCAGGAGGGCGGGAACGCGGTGCTCTATCAGCACGTGTTCTGGTTCTTCGGCCATCCCGAGGTGTACATCATGGTGCTGCCGGCCATGGGGATCGTCTCGGAGGTGCTGCCCGTCTTCGCGCGCAAGCCGATCTTCGGCTACACGGCGATCGTCCTCTCGACGCTCTTCATCGGCTTCTACTCGCTGCTCGTCTGGGCGCACCACATGTTCACCGTCGGCCTCCCGACATCGCTCGACAGCTTCTTCATGGTGTCGTCGATGATCATCGCGGTGCCAACCGGCATCAAGATCTTCAACTGGATTGCGACGACGTGGCGAGGCAACCTGCAGTTCGACACGCCGATGCTTTTCGCGCTCGGCTTCATCGGGCTCTTCACGATCGGCGGTCTCTCGGGCATCTTCCTCGCGGCGTTCCCGTTCGACTGGCAGGTGCACGACACGTACTACGTCGTCGCCCACTTCCACTACGTCCTCTTCGGCGGCTCGATCTTCGCGATCTTCGCGGGCATCTATTACTGGTGGCCGAAGATGTTCGGCCGCCTACTCGACGAGCGCCTCGGGAAGCTCCACTTCTGGCTGATGTTCATTGGCTTCAACCTCACCTTCATGCCGCAGCACATGCTCGGCCTGCTCGGGATGCCGCGGCGCGTCTGGACATACCACCACGCCGGACTCTGGGAGACCTACAACCTGATCTCCACGATCGGGTCGGGCATCATGGGCGCGGCAATGCTCGTGTTCCTCGCGAACCTCGTGCGCACGCACCGCTTCAGGCTCGGCGTCCGCGCCGGGAACGACCCCTGGATTGCCGACACGCTCGAGTGGTACACGACCTCGCCGCCTCCGGCGTACAACTTCGACACCGTCCCGTACGTGACGAGCCCGCGGCCGCTGCGTGACCTTCGACGCCGGCTGGCGGAGGAGACATGAGCGTAGGCCCGACGGAGCTCAGCAACGAACGCAGCATGAGAGGCGTCGCGCCCGGCCCCTGGCTTCGCATCTGCGCGCTCCTCGCCGCCGCGGGGACGCTCCTCGCCGTCGTCTCCGGTACCGCCGGCCTCGGCACGACGCATCGGTTGCTCGCCGCACTCGTCGCGCCACCGCTCGCGGCGCTCCTCGTCGCGGCCTGGCTCGCGCACCGCGAGCTCGTCCCTGCCGTGCTGGCAGCCGTCGCGCTCTTCACGGCCGCTGCGGCCGTCCGCGGGCCGGCGGCGCACGCGACGCTCGCGGCTGCGGCACTCGCAGCACTCGCCGTCGTCGCCGTGCAGTCGTTCCGGGGCGAGCACGTCGCCTGGGGCTCCTGGCGCGACTACATCGCGCTGACGAAGCCGCGCATCATGTCGCTCCTTCTCATCACCGGCTTCTGCGGGATGATCGCCGGCGCCCGCGGCTGGCCCGGCACGACCACGGCGATCGCCGCGATGACCGGCCTCGCGCTTGCCTGCGGCGGTGCGAGCGCCCTGAACCACGTGCTCGACCGCGATATCGATCCACTGATGGGCGAGCGGACGAAGAAACGTCCCGTCGCGTCAGGCCGCGTTGCGCCGAGCCGCGCGCTCGAGTTCGGGCTCGCGCTCTCCGCGCTCTCGTTCGTACTCCTCGCGAGCACGGTCAACACGCTGACGGCGCTGCTCGCTCTCGTCGGGAACCTCTTCTACGTCATCGTCTATACGCGCTGGCTGAAACGCTCGACGCCGCAGAACATCGTCATCGGCGGTGCCGCGGGGGCCGTTCCCCCACTCGTGGGCTGGGCCGCTGCGACCGGCGACGTGACGATCCCGGCGCTTCTGCTCTTCGTGATCGTCTTCGTCTGGACGCCGCCGCACTTCTGGGCGCTCGCGATCCTGATCAAGGACAACTACGCGAACGCGCGCGTGCCGATGCTCCCGGTCGTCCGCGGCGACCGCGAGACCGCGCGGCAGATCGTCGTCTATTCGGTAGGCCTCGTCGCCGTGACGCTCATCCCGTGGGCCTATGGCTCCGCCGGTCTCCTCTACCTCACGTCGGCCCTGGGGCTCGGCGCCGTCTTCCTCTGGCTCGCCGAAAGCCTCCGCCGCGATGTCGCCCCGCGTCGCGCCGCGATCCTCTTCCACTACTCGCTGCTCTACCTCGCGCTGCTCTTCGTCGCGCTCGCCCTCGACACGGTGCTGGTCTAGATGGGGCTCGTGCAGATGGGGCTCGTCTGATGGATTCCGAGCTCGCACGGAAGAACGTCGTCCTCGGCTTGCTGCTCTTCGGCCTCTTTCTGCTGCTTTTCGCGGGGACGTTCGCGGTCGCGTTCATCTACCTCGCCTTCGACTAGGGCTTAAGAACCAGCGGCCCGGGGCAGGGAACGGCGCGATCACCGCCGCCTCCAACCCGCTTAGCAGAAGCTGAAGCCGCACAAGAAGTAGAGTCGGCGCCGTGACGGCGCCCGACGGTGTGTGGCTCGCGCGTCCGGATCCGATCCAACCGGGAACGCCCGTCGCGATCAAGGATCTGCTCGACACCGCGGGTCTCGTGACGACCTACGGCTCGGTGATCTTCGCCGACCACGTGCCCCCGCGGACTGCGGAGTCCGTGCTGCGGCTCGAAGCAGCGGGCTACGCCGTCGCCGGAAAGACGAACCTCCACGAGTTCGCGTACGGCATCTCATCGCAGAACGACCACTTCGGCACGGTTCCGAATCCACGATTCCCGGGACGCCTCGCCGGCGGCTCGAGCGGGGGGACTGCGGCGGCGATCGCTGCGGGCGATGTCGAGCTCGGCCTCGGGACCGACTCGGGCGGATCGATCAGGATCCCTGCGGCCTGGTGCGGCATCGTCGGCTTCAAGCCGACCTTCGGCCTGGTCCCGACCGACGGCTGCTTTCCGCTCGCACCGAGCTACGACCATGTCGGGCCGCTCGCCTCCACGGTCGAGGGGTGCATCGAGCTGATGCAGGCGCTCGCGCCCGGCTTCGGGGAAGCGAAGGCCGACCTCGCGCGGCTACAGGTCGGGGTCGGCTGGCTCGCCGAGGCCGAGCCTGCCGTCGCGGCGCTCGTGGCTGCCGCCGCCGAGCGGTTCCCGCGCCTGCGCACGATCGAGCTTCCCATCCCCGACCCCGCAGAGAACGCGCTCTTCATGCGCGAGGTTGCGGACGTCCATCGTGGGCTCTTCCCGGAACGGGCCGACGACTACGGACCGACGATCCGCTGGAAGCTCGAGCTCTGCAACGAGGTGACCGACGCAGAGGTCGACCGGGCACGCGCGCTCCGCGACGACTACTGCCGGAGCTGCAAGGAGCTCTTCGGCGACCTCGACCTCATCGTGACTCCGACCGTCGCGATCACGCCGCCGCCGGCAGACGGCGACGAGCGGGAGCTACGAGGCCGGGTGACCCGGCTGACGTACCCGTTCGACCTTCTCGGCTGGCCCGCGCTCGCCCTCCCGGCGGGACTCACACCGGACGGCCTGCCTGCATCGATCCAGCTCGTCGGTCGGCCCGGCGACGACGCACGCGTCCTCGCTGCCGGTGCGGAGCTCGCATCCCTCGTTTGACGGACGTCGCCTCGCTCGTGCCCGTGCGCATGCCTCGTCGGACGAGCCGACGACGAGGTCTTTCACCGAATGCCGTCGTTTGCATGGACGCCGGTGCCCGGAGCGCGCACGTACGTTTCAGATCGCGACGAGCGACACGCCAACGCCGAAGTTCCGCGTCAGCGCCACTCCGACGGCGAAGAAGCGAAAGTTCAAAGTCCTGCCGTAGTTAACTTTGGCGCGTGGGCGCCGATCTCGACTACGCACTCTCGCTCGCGGACGCCGCCGACGAGCTGACGCTCGCGCGCTTTCGAGCCGCCGACCTGCGCGTCGAGACGAAGGCAGACCTCACGCCCGTCACCGATGCCGATCGTGCGGTCGAGCGGCTGCTTCGCGAGCGCATCGCACACGACCGCCCCGGAGACGGCGTACTCGGAGAGGAGGAAGGCGACGACGGCCGGGCGACGCGTTGGATCGTCGATCCGATCGACGGCACGCGGAACTTCTCGCGCCGCATACCGGTGTGGGCCACGCTTCTCGCGTACGAACGAGACGGCCTCGTCGTCTGCGGCGTGGCGTCGTCGCCGGCGCTCGGGCAACGCTGGTGGGCCGAACGGGGTAGCGGCGCTTTCCGGAACGGCGAGCCGCTCCACGTCTCGGGCGTGTCGACGCTCGCCGATGCCTCGGTTGCCGCCACGCACGCGCGCGACTTCAGCGTCCTCGAGCCGCTCGTCTGGCATGCGCGCGGCTTCGGCGATTTCTGGCAGCACATGCTGGTCGCCGAAGGGGGGCTCGACGCGGCGGTCGACGCGCGTCTCGCCGTCTGGGACTACGGGCCGCTCGGTGTGATCGTCGAGGAAGCGGGCGGTAGCGTGACTGCGCTCGACGGCGGGCCGCCGACGCCGGGTGCACAGGTCGTCTCGTCGAACGGCGCACTGCACGCCGAGGTCCTGGAGGCGCTCACCGCTTCGGCCGGTTCCTGATCGTGTGCAGCACGTGCCCGGCCGCGTCCCGCAGCTCGACTCGCCATAACAGTCGAAGGGCGTCGCGTCGCGCGTAGAAGACACTCACGCCGAGCTTCGGAAAGCGTGTCAGAGCAAGCGGGATCCGCCTCCCGGACCCGAGGCGCACGGCGGTACCGGACACGACACGGCGGTCGAACGTGTACCCGCCGTTCAGAGACATGAACGCAGAGCCGGACGAAGCGCAGCCGCTGCGGCCGAGGAGCGCAGCGAAGCAGATGCCGTCATGGTTGCGCCAAGGGGCAAGCTTCGCGAGCACCCGACCGGTGCCCGGCATCACGATCACACTGACCCGAGATCGGTCGGCGGCCGCGGGAAGCTGTGGGCCGCGATCGTGTCGCAAGAGCACCGCGAGCGCAGGTGCGACGAGCAGCGTTGCCCCCACGGCCACGACGGCAACCGCGAGGCGACGGCGTGGGCGCCGGCGCCCCGCGCGCCGGAGGACGTCGTCCCAGTCGGCAGGTCGCTCGTCGTTCGGGACGAGGTCTTCGAGCAGCTGCAGCCCGCTCATGTTCGAACCTCCTCGAGTGCGCAGCGCAGCGTCCGCCGCGCGGCGGTGAGTGTCGCGCCGACCGTGCCCGAGCTGATCCCCAGAGCGGAAGCGATCTCCTCGTACGACAGATCGGCGAAGTAGTGCAGGAAGACGATCTCCCGCTGACGATCGGTCAGGCCCTGGAGCGGGACATCGGCGCCCGGCGACTCGCCGGTGGGTAGCCAGATGCTCGCCGTCTCGAGCTTCGCGTGACGCCGCGAGTCACGTGCCGCGTTGACGACGATCCGCCAGACCCACGCCTCGAGCGTTCCGTCAGCGCGGAAGCGTCGATGCGCGCGAACGGCACGCGCGAAACCCTCTTGCACGGCGTCGTGCCCGAGGTCGACGTTCCCGGCAATCGCGGTCGCGACACGGCGGAACTCCGTGAGATGCTCGCGGTAGAGGCGCTCGAGTTGGTCGATCATCCAACCGTACGACGCCGAGCGGAGACGGATTCTTTACGCCACGGCGCGAACAGCATCCTCGTAGACCCGATCGCGGGAGAAGCGATCGAGCTCTTCCGAGAGGACGTCGCTCGGGAGCGGCGGGTCGCCGGGCGGGAACGGCGCCGGCTTCCCGTCGAGATCGATCCCGACGAGGCGTTCCGCGGGCACGTGCTCGAGCGCGATGTCGTCACGGCCGAGCCGTGAGCGCAGCCACCCGCAGAGAAGCCAGGCCTGCGCGGCCGTTCCGGTGACGCGGATCGTCGAGACGTCGGCGATGTCCGGCCAGAGCGAAGCGAGAAGGTGCCGCCAGCGCGTCGTTCGCGCCCAGGCGATGTCCGAGACGGCCGTCTCCTCGAAGTGCGCAGCGAGACGACGGTACGGGTAGGGGACGTCGTCCCACTCCGTGGAGTCGACGATCAAGCGGTCGACGATCTCGATGAGCTGCTCGAGCTCCTGCGCGCGCCAGGCCGGCTCCCCTCGCCAGCGAAGGAACACCGGCAGGTCCGAGATGAGAAGCGGCTCGACGATCGACGCGGGCGCTTTGGCAAGCGTCCCGAGCAGCTGCAGCTCGATCACCTCGGAGCAGACGAGCCGGTCGACCTCGGCCAACGAGTAGCACTCGAGTGACACCGTCGCGTCGATCCGGTTCTTTCCGGCGTCGGGCTCGGGAAAGAGGAGGATCGAACGCGACGGGTGACGCTCCGCCATGCCGGCGAGGGCCGCTCGCGCCTGCTCGGCCCAGGCCTCCGGGATCCAGGCGAGATGCGTCATGACGGAGGTGCGGAGATTCGGTGGTGCGCCCTCCGCCGCCGATTCGGCACGCAGCTTCCCGAGCGCGTTGTTCACCTCCGAGAGGCGGACGTCCGTGCCGTCCCAGTCGACGGTCAGCGCGCTCAATGCCGGCGCCAGGAGCGGCCGTCGCGGTGCACGAGGTCGTCGGCGCTCGGTGGGCCCCAGGTCCCTGCGGCGTAGTTCGGGAACCCTGGACGGTCGCGCTGCCAGGCGGCGACGATCGAGTCGACGAGCAGCCATTGCTCTTCGACCTCGTCCGCGCGCGTGAAAAGCGTCCCGTCGCCGAGAAGCGTGTCGAGAACCAGCCGCTCGTACGCCTCCGGCATTCCCGTCCGGAACGCACCCCCGTAGAGGAAGTCCATGTGCACGGTTCGAATCTGCATTCCCTGGCCTGGGACCTTCGCGCCGATCGCGAGGGAGACGCCCTCGTCCGGCTGCACGTGCACGAGCAGGACGTTCGGGCGCAGGCCCTCCGCGGAGGTCTCTTCGAATGGGGGATGAGGCGCGCGCTTGAACTGGATCGCGATCGTCGTCTCGCGGCGCGGGAGTCGCTTCCCCATCCGGACGTAGAACGGCGTGTCGGCCCAGCGCCAGTTGTCGACGTACAGCTTCGCGGCGACGTACGTGTCCGTCATCGAGTCCGGCGCGACGCCCTGCTCCTCACGGTAGGCAGGAACCTCCTCGCCCTCGATGTACCCGCGTCCGTACTGGCCGCGGACGACGGACTTCGGCCCCGGTGTATGCAATGCGCGCAGCACCTTCACCTTCTCGTTGCGCACCGACTCCGCAGTGAAGTCGACCGGCGGCTCCATCGCCGTCAGCGCCAGGAGTTGCAGCAGATGATTCTGGAAGATGTCGCGAATCGCGCCCGCCGACTCGTAGTAGTCCGCACGTCCCTCGATGCCGATCGACTCGGCGACCGTGATCTGGACGTGGTCGACGAACTGCCGGTTCCAGATCGGCTCGAAGATTCCGTTCGCGAACCGGAGAGCGAGCATGTTCTGCACCGTCTCCTTGCCGAGATAGTGATCGATCCGGAAGACCTCGTTCTCGTCGTAGTGCGTCGTCAGGAGCCCGTTCAGCTTCCGAGCCGACGCGAGGTCGTGGCCGAACGGCTTCTCGACGATCAGGCGCGTCCAGCCGCGGCGGTGCCCTTTCCGCTTGCCGATCGCCTCGACGATCGTCGGGAAGACCACCGGCGGGACGGCAAGGTAGTAGACACGGTTCGTGCCGAGCTCCCGCTCCTCGTCGACCCTCTCGACGAGCTCTTCGAGCTTGTCCTCGCCGCCCTCGTCGGCGAAGTCCGTCGCGACGTAGTGCATGTTCTCGGCAAGCTCGTTCCAGACGTCCTCGACGAACTCGTCGCGTGCGTACTTCTGAACGGTCTCCTTCATGTCGTTCCGGAATGCGTCGTCGTCGCCGTCGGTGCGCGCGACGCCGACGACGGCGAAGCGCGCCGGCAGAAGCCGACGGACCATCAGCGCGTAGAGCGCCGGCATCAGCTTCTTGTGGGCGAGGTCGCCCGACGCGCCGAAGATGATGAGCGTGCACGGGTCCGGCGCGCGCCGGAGCGAGAGGCCCTCCTCGAGCGGATTCTCTAATGCGACCGTGGATCCTCCGATCCCTCGGCCCTCGCCATCGCCTTGATCGCGTGGCCGCCGAACTGGTTGCGGAGCGCTGCCGCAACCTTCGCGGCGAAGTTGATCTCGTTGCGCGATGCGAAGCGCGCGAAGAGCGCGGCCGAGATCACCGGGGCCGGCACGTTCTCGGCGATCGCCTCGTGGATCGTCCAGCGGCCTTCGCCGGAGTCCTCGACATAGGGAGCGATGTCGTCGAGCTTGTTGCCGTGCTCCTCGAAAGCAGAGTGCAGCAGCTCGAGGAGCCACGAGCGGACAACCGACCCGTTCCGCCAGATGCCTGACAGCTCGTGCAGGTCGATGTCGAACTCCGAGTGCTCGATGATCTCGAAGCCCTCGGCGTACGACTGCATGAGCCCGTACTCGATCCCGTTGTGCACCATCTTCGTGAAGTGGCCGGCGCCGGACGCGCCCACATGCGAGTAGCCCTCTTCGGGCGCAAGCGACTGGAAGATCGGCTCGAGCTGCTTCACGGCATCGTCGTCACCGCCGACCATCAGGCAGAACCCGACCTCGAGGCCCCAGATCCCGCCCGAGACGCCGGCGTCGACGAACCGCAGCCCTTTCTCCTTGCAGTCCTTATAGCGCCGCTGCGAATCACGGAAGTTCGAGTTGCCGCCGTCGACGATCGTGTCGCCCGGATCCGCCAGCCCGAGGAGATCCTGGAAGACCGATTCGGTGACGTCCCCGCCGGAACCATCATCCAGAACGCGCGCGAAGTCTCGAGCTGGGCTTTCAGCTCCTCGAGTGAGCCGGCGGTACGCGATTCGACCTGGGGGTCGAAGGTGCGCACGTCGTGACCCGCCTCGCGGAGACGTTCGGTCATGCCGTTGCCCATCCGGCCGAGGCCGATCATGCCGAGCTGCATCAGATGTCCTCCAGGTGGAGTCGGGCGACCCGCCGGCCGCGTTCCTTCAGAGACGCATAATCGCCCGCCGCCTGCGCGCGGATCAAGCGGCGGAAGCCGAACGGCTGATCCGGGATCGCCAACTCGTCGCCGGGGTCGTCCACGACCTGCAGGAAGAGGCCGGTATTTCGGCCCACCCTTGTGCAGCTGCCCGGTCGAGTGGAGATAGCGCGGCCCATAGCCGTGCGTGACGACGAGGCCGCTCTGGCGTCTGAGCTTGCGGACGAGATCCGCGATGCGGCGGTCGTTCTCCTCCGTCGGCTGAATGAACGCCTGGACGCAGACGTAGTCGCCCTCCTGCGCCTCCGCGAGCAGCCGCTCGATCGAGCCCTCGGGCTCGAGGTCAGGCTCCTCGCCCGTCGCGAGCACCTCGCTCGTCTTGTCCTTTGCCGCCTGCACGTCGGGCTGGTCGAACGGGTTGATGCCGAGAAGTGCCCGGCGACGGCGACCGCGAACTCCCAGCGGAAGAACTCGCCGGCGAGCGAGTACGGGTCGGCGATCTGCGGCTCGGCCGCCTGCCGGTCCGGCCCGTCGGGCGACTCGCCCGGCGCCGGGACGAGGCCCTTCCCCTGCTTGCCGGTCGACTCCGCGATGAGCTGCTCGGCCCAGAGGCCGAAGCCGCCGTCGGTGTCGCCGATGCAGATCTTGTCGCGGCCCTCCTCCCAGCCGGCCCCGAACGAGCGGCCGAGCTCGTAGCCCGGGTTGCCGTTCTCCTGCCGGCAGACCTCGGTCATCCGGTCGGCGTTCGCGAGGAAGCGCGCAAGGTCGATTCCCATGAGCGCGGCAGGCACCATGCCGAACGGCGAGAGCGCCGAGTAGCGGCCGCCGATCGTCGGCTCACCGGCGAAGACGCGGCGAAAGCCTCGCTCGTCCGCGCAGCGCCTCGAGCTCGGAGCCCGGGATCGGTGATCGCGACGAACTGCGAGCCGCTGCTCGCCGGTGCGTTCCCAGAAGTAGTCGGTGTGCGAGCGCGTCTCGAGCGTCCCGCCCGACTTCGACGCCGAGATGAAGAGCGTCCGGCCGAGGTCGATCGACGCCTCGAGCGCGCGGATCGCGTGCCGGGTGGGTCGTGTCGAGGACGTGGAAGCCTCGACGCCGAACGTCCGCCGCAGCACCTCCGGCGCGAGGCTCGAGCCGCCCATGCCGAGCAGGACGACGGCGTCGAGACCGTCGTCGGCGACCTCGTCCGCGAACGCTTCGAGCTCCGGACGCGTGCTCGGCATCCGCCGCGGCTCGTCGAGCCAGCCGAGCCACTTCGCCTCGTCGGCGCCCGGTCCAGGCGGTCGGGTCCCGCTCCCAGATTCGCCCGATCGAGCTCGCCGCGCTCGACGTCACGCTGCGGCGAGCTCCCCGCGCTTCGAGCGCACGCCGTCGAGCAGCTCCGCGAACGCGTCGGCGAACTTCTGGACGCCTTCGAGCTCGAGCGTCTCGGTCACGTCGTCGTAGTCGACGCCGAGCCTTCGCGAGGTCGTCGAACAACTTCGTGCGCCCCCTCGACGTCCTCCATGACGGTGTCGCCGCGCACCTCGCCGTGATCCTGGAACGCGCTGATCGTCTCCGAGCGGCATCGTGTTCACCGTCTCGGGCCCGATCAGCTCCTCGACGTAGATCACGTCGCGGTACTCGGGGTTCTTCGTCGACGTGGACGCCCAGAGGCAGCGCTGCGCGTTCGCGCCCTTCTCCTGCGAGGAACTCCCAGCGCTCGCCCGAGAACGTCTGCTCGGTAATGCTCGTACGCGAGCTTCGCGTTCGCGATGGCGAGCTTGCCGCGCAGCGCGAGCGCTTCCTTCGAGCCGATCGCCTCGAGGCGCTTGTCGGCCTCGGTGTCGACGCGCGAGACGAAGAAGCTCGCGACCGAGTGCACCTTCGACGGGTCGCCGCCGCGACGCGACGAGCCGCTCGAGACCGCGCAGATAGGCCTCGACGACCTCGCCTGTAGCGCTGCAGCGAGAAGATCAGCGTGACGTTGATGCTCTTGCCGTGCGCGATGCAGTCCTCGATCGCCCGAGGCCGGGCTTCGTCGCCGGGATCTTCACGTAGAGGTTCGGCTCGGTCGATCCACTCGATGCAGGCGCATCGCCTCGTCGAACGTCCCTTCGCGGTCGTAGGCGAGCGTCGGGTCGACCTCCCACGAGACGAAGCCGTCCTGCGGCGTTCCCCTCGTGCACCGGCGGCGAACAGGTCGAGCGCCGCCTCGACGTCGCGCGCCGAGAGCTGCAGGAAGATCTCCTTCGGATCGTTCTCGGCCTCCAGCGATCTCCTTGAGCTGCTCGTCGTAGGCCTCGCCCTCGCGAGATCGCCTTCTGGAAGATCGACGGGTTCGTCGTGACGCCGACGACGGCGTCCTCGTGCATCATCTTCTCGAGCTTGCCCGACTCGAGCATCGTGCCGCGAGAGCGAGTCGATCCAGACGGACTGGCCGCGCTCGCTCAGCTTGTGCAGTCTCGATTCAGCCATTGCTCATCTCCCTTTCCATCGCTTCGACTTTTTCCAACCGCTGCGACGTATCGCTCGCCGCCGTCGAACCGTGCGCTCGAGGAACGCGCGCACGAGCTCGGCGGCGAGGCTCGGCCCGACCACTTCCGATCCGAGGCAGAGCACGTTCATGTCGTCGTGCTCGACGCCCTGGTGCGCCGAGTAGACGTCGTGGCAGATCGCGGCGCGGATCCCGCGCGATCTTGCACGCGGCGACCGACGCGCCGACGCCCGAGCCGCAGACGAGGACGCCGCGCTCGGCGTCGCCGCGGTGATCGCCTCGCCGAGCTCGCGCGCCTTGTCCGGGTAGTCGATCCGACGCGCGTCCGTATCGGTGCCGAGATCGACGATCGCGTGGCCGTCCGGCCTCGAGCATCTCGAGGACCTCGTCGCGCAGGTGGACGCCGCGGTGGTCGAACGCGACGGCGACGCTCATGCCGTCACGCGACGCGCGCGCGCAGCGCGAGCGCCCGCGCGACGACGTTGTCGACCGTGTAGCCGAACTTCTCGAGCACGGTCGTCGCCGGGCGCCGAGGCGCCGAAGTGCTCGATCGAGATCGAGTCGCCCTCGTCGCCGACCCACTGCTTCCAGCCGAGCGCGACGCCGGCCTCGACCGAGAGCCGCGCTTTCACGTCGCGGCGGCAGCACCTCGTCGCGGTACTCAGAGGCCTGCGCCTCGAAGAGCTCCCAGCACGGCATCGAGACGACGCGCGCCTGCACACCCTGCTCGCGAGCTGCTGCGCCGCCTCGAGCGCGATCGCGCACCTCGGAGCCGGTTGCGATCAGGATCAGGTCGGGCAGCCGTTCGCCTCGTCCGCCTCCCAGACGACGTACGCGCCGCGCGCCGACGCCGTCGCGCGTCGTGCCCTCGAGCGTCGGCAGCTTCTGCCGCGACAGCGCGAGCGCGACCGGCCCGTCCTCGCGCTCGAGCGCCACCTTCCACGCGCCGGCGGTCTCGGTCGCATCCGCCGGCCGCACGAACCAGAGGTTCGGGATCGCGCGCAGCGCCGCGTAGTGCTCGACCGGCTGGTGCGTCGGCCCGTCCTCGCCGAGCCCGACGGAGTCGTGCGTCCACGACCCAGACGACGGGCAGCTTCGAGAGCGCCGAGAGGCGCACCGCGGGCGCATGTAGTCCGAGAAGATGAGGAACGTCGAGCCGTACGGCTTCAGCATCCCGTCGTGCAGCGAGATGCCGTTGACGATCGCGCCCATCGCGTGCTCGCGGATGCCGAAGGCGATGTTGCGGCCCGCGTGCGTCGCGGAGAAGACGCCGCCGCCCTTGAACTCGGTCTTCGTCGACTCGACGAGGTCGGCGGCGCCGCCGATCATCGTCGGCGTGTAGCGCTTGAACGCCTCCATCACCTTCGCGCCGGCGTCGCGCGTCGCGACCTCTCGCCGGGCTCGAACTGCGGGCAGCGCCTCGACCCAGCCGGGCACGCGGCTTGCCCGGTATGCACCTGGTCCCAGTCCTCGCGCAGGCCCGGGTACTTCGCCGACCACGCGGAGAGCTTCTGCTGCCACGCGTCCTCGAGCTCGATCCCGCGCTCGGTGACGTTCATGTGCTCGCGCACCTCGTCGGGGACGAAGAACTTCTTGTCGGGATCCCAGCCGAGCGCCTCCTTCGTCGCGCGCACCTCGTCCTCGCCGAGCGGCGACGCCGTGCGACTTCGCCGTGTCGACCGCGTGCGGCGCGCCGAACGCGATGTGCGAGCGAACGACGACGAGTCGACGGCCTTCGACGTCTCAGCCTGCGCGTTCGCGATCGCCTCGCGCAGCGAGACCGAGGTCGTTCGCGTCGTCCACGTGCTGCACGTGCCAGCCCTGCGCCTCGAAGCGCTTGCCGCGGTCTTCGGTGAACGAGATCGACGTCGTCCCGTCGATCGTGATGTGGTTGTCGTCGTAGAAGTAGATGAGCTTGCCGAGGCCGAGCGTGCCCGCGATCGACGCCGCTTCGTTCGAGACGCCTTCCATCAGATCGCCGTCCGAGGCAGATGCAGTAGACGCGGTGGTCGACGATCTCGTCGAACGGCCGGTTGAAGCGCTCGGCGAGGAACCGCTCCGCGATGCCGAAGCCGACGCCGTTCGCAAACCCCTGCCCGAGCGGCCCGGTCGTCGCCTCGATGCCCGGCGTGTGGTGAACCTCCGGATGACCCGGTGTGAGCGACTCCCATTGACGGAACCGCTTCAGCTCCTCGAGCGAGAGGTTGTACCCGGAGAGGTGCAGCGCGGCGTACTGAAGGATGCAAGCGTGGCCCGCGCTGAGGACGAACCGGTCGCGATCGGGCCAATGCGGATTGGCGGGGCTGTGATCCATGACCTCGCGGTAGAGCAGGTACGCGAGCGGCGCGAGCGACATCGCGGTGCCCGGGTGGCCGGCGTTCGCCTGCTGCACGGCGTCCATCGCGAGTGTCCGGATGGTGTCGATCGAGCGCTGTTCGATGTCGCTATTCGCCACGGAGCACCTCGTAGACCTGTTGTTGACGTTCCCTCGCCGTACGATATGCCTCCGCCCTCTCTTCGCGGGGGTGGAAGACCTCGCCGAGCGACGCGTCGTCCACGTGGCTTCCGGCTCGTTCCAGCGCCGCGACCGCCGCGCCGCGAAGGGACGCCTCTTTCACGCCGGAGACCGTGACGGGGCGAGCGAGCGCGTCCGCAGTCACCTGGATCCAGTCGGGGTCGCTCAGGAGCCCGCCGCCCGTGGCGACGACCTCCTCGACTTCGGGCAGGAGCTCGGCGATCGCCGCGAACCGGAGAGCGACGCCTTCGAGCGCAGCCTGCCGGATGTCGCGGGGCGTCGTGTCGAAGGTGAGGCCGACGATCGAGCCCGTCGCGTCCGCGTCCCACCCGGTCGAGCGCTCGCCGCCGAGGAAGGGAAGGAACGTGAGCCCGTGCTCGTCCGGGCTGCGTTCGGTGATCGACCCGCCGGGATCCGCGAGCGTCTGCTCGAGCCAGGCATGGAGGTTGCCCCCGTCCGAGAGTGCGCCTCCCTCCACGACCCTGTGCCCGTCGAATCGATAGAGGAAGAGACCGGGCCGCGGCTGCGGCCGCTCCGACTCGTAGAGGATGCGGAGGGCACCCGACGTGCCGACCATGAGCGCCGCCCGCTTCGTGCCGGTACAGCCGGCGCCGAGGTTCGAGCACGCGCCGTCGATCCAGACGGGCAGCTCGGCGTCGAGCTCCGGCAGGAGCTCCCGGTCGAGGCCGAGCGTGTGGAGGAGCTCCGCGTCCCAGTCGTTCGTCGTCAGATCGAGGAGCCCCGTGCCGGAGGCGATCGACGGGCTCGTGCGGAGCTCGCCGCGCAAGTAGTCCGAGAACGAGACGAATCGGGCGGCGCGACGGAAGATCTCGGGCTCCGTCTCGGCGAGCCAGGCGAGCTTCGCCGGCCAGAACGACGGATGAAGATAAGCGCCGGTCCGGGCGTGCACGGCATCGGTGTCGAGCCGCCGGCACAACCACTCGGCCGCGTCGGCGCTTCGCGTGTCGCGCCAGCCGAGCACCTCGGTGAGCGGCTCGCCGTCCTCTCCGAGCGCAAGGAGGCTGTGCCCGAAGCACGAGGTGCCGTCCGGCTCCTCGCCGTCGAGCACGGCGCGCACGAGCCGCAGGATCTCCTTCGGGTCGTGCCCGTCGTACTTCTCCTGGCGCAGCTCGCCCTTCGGATTGCCGCGGGCGTCGAAGCGCTGAGCGCGCACGGACGACGAGCCGACATCGAGCGCAAGCACCACGTTCAGACGCTCTCCCGGCGCGAGCGAATCAAAACGACGGCGCCGACGACGAGCGCCGCGAGGATCGCGGGCCAGCCGACGAGCAGGAACGCGGCGAGGAAGATCGCGGCCGCCGCCCAGCTGCGCCGCCACGTGCTCGACCCGCGGGCACGCGCCCGCTGCTCGCCGTAGCCGTAGACGACGAGCGCCGGCCCGATGATCACGGCAGCGACGAGCGGGCCTGCCGTGACGGCGAGGCCCACGACCAGCCAGAGGACGACGATCGTCATCGCGAGCCACTCGAGCCAGACAACCAGCTGCCGCGCCATCGGCCTACCCTTACCGATATGGCTGTGGTGATCGCCTCCAACCTGCGGAAGGAGCTCGCAGGCTCGGTGCTCTTCGACGGAGTCTCGTTCAGCGTCGAGCGGCGAGATCGCGTCGCGCTCTCCGGGCCGAACGGGGCCGGGAAGACGACGCTTCTGCGCATGCTCGCCGGTCAGACCGAGAAGCACGGAGGCGAGCTCGCGTTCGAGAAAGGGACGCGGGTCGCGCTGCACGATCAGCGTCCACCGCTCGAGCGAAGCGTGACGCTTCGCGAATACGTCATCTCCGGTGCGGGTGACCTGATCCGCCTCGAGCAGGAGCTCGCCGCGCTGGAGCAGGCGATGGCCGCGGGGGCGCACGACCAGCCGACGCTCAACCGCTATGCGGAGGCGCAGGCTCGCCTCGAGCACGCGGGCGGCTACGGCTGGCGTGACCACGCCACGGCCGTCCTCCGCGGCCTCGGCTTCCGGGAGGAGCACCTCGACCGGCCCCTGTCGACGTTCTCCGGCGGGGAGCTGACGCGGGCGTCGCTCGCACGCGCGCTCGGGGGCGACCCTGACCTCTTGCTGCTCGACGAGCCGACGAACCATCTGGACGTCGCGAGCCTCGAGTGGCTCGAGCGGGAGCTGCAGCAGCTCGACGCGGCAATCATTCTCGTCGCGCACGACCGCTGGTTCCTCGAGGCCGTGACGACGGCGACGCTCGAGGTGGTCGCCGGGCGTGGCACCTTCTTCCCCGGCCCGTGGCATGCGTGGCGGCGCGAGAAAGCCGCCCGGATGCTGCACGCTCAGAAAGAGGTACAGCGCGTCCAGTCCGACATCGTGCGGCTCGAGCGCTTCGTCGAACGGTTCCGGTACAAGAAGGAGAAGGCGCGACAGGCGCAGGCCAAGCTGACGCAGATCGGCAGGCTCGAGAAGGAGCGCTCCGATGCGTCGGCCGAGATTGCGCTCCTCTCCCGCAAGCAGCGCTCGCTCGGCTTCGAGTTCCTGAAGCCGGCGCGCAGCGGGCGCGTCGTCGTCGAGGCCGACGGGCTCGACCTGACGATCGGCGACCGCGTGCTGCTGCGGAATGCGTCGTTCGCGCTCGAGCGCGGGGAGCATGTCGCACTCGTCGGGCCGAACGGATCCGGGAAAACCACGTTGCTGGAGCGGCTCGTGAGAGGCGACGACATCCGCATCGGGCACGGGGTGCAGATCGGCTACTTCTCGCAGCAGGAGATGGAGCTCGACACCCGGGGCTCCGTCCTCCAGTGCGTGCAGACGATGACCGGCCTCTCGCGACCGGACGCACAGAATCTGCTCGGCAAGTTCCTCTTCTCGGGCTGGGACGAGCACGAGAAGCCGGTCGCCGTGCTGTCGGGCGGAGAGCGGCGGAGGCTTGCGCTCGCGGTGACGGTCGCCTCCGGCGCGAACTTCCTCGTGCTGGACGAGCCGACGAACCACCTCGACCTGGAGAGCCGCGAGGCGCTCGAGGCGGCGCTCGACGCATACCCGGGAACGGTGCTTCTCGTCTCGCACGACCGCGCGCTCCTCGATGCGATCGCCGAGCGCACGCTCGCGATCGAGAGTCAGGAGCTTCACGGCTACGAAGGCGGCTGGGCCGAGATGCTGCGACGCCGCGAAGAGCGCGCGGCAGCACCCGTCGCGGTGGCCGAGCCGAAGGTGAAGCGCAAGCGCGAGCCGAAGCCTCGGCCGAAAGGGCCGACCGAGCTCGAGCGGATCGAGTCCGAGATCGCGGTGCGCGAGGCCGAGGTGAAGGCGCTCGAGGAGAAGCTCGCGACCGACTGGTCCGATGTCGAGACGCTCGCCGCGCACAAGAGCTCGCGCGACGCGCTCGCCGCGCTGCTCGAGCGCTGGGAGCAGCTCTTCGAAGCGGCGTCTACGTGAGCCGCTTCTCGTAACAGAGACTGAGCTCGCGCGAGTCGTACGGCGGGTAGCACGGGATGCGCGCGTATCCGGTCGACTCGTAGAGGCCGACGGCCTCCTGCTGGCGGTCGCCTGTCTCGAGCACGACGCTCGCATAGCCCAGCCGTCGGGCCTCGGCCTCGAGCTCTTCGAGCAGGCGGCGGCCGAGCCCGCGCCCGCGCGCCTCCGGGACGACGTACATGCGCTTCACCTCGCCGCGCGTGTCGTCGAAGCGCGCGATCCCGCCGCACCCGACCGCCCGGTCGTCGTCGTCGCGCAGGACGAGGAAGACACCGTGCGGCTCGATGAACATCGCCGCTTCGCGCGCGCGGGCCGATGTCGGCCTCGCCCTCGTAGAGCTCGAGCATCTCCGCCTGCTGCGCGGTGCAGAGCGAGGCCGCATCGGGCGAGTCGAACGGTTCAGCCCCAGAATGCATCGAATACTGCGTCGAGGGGGACCGCCGTCACTTCCTTCCACATGCCGTCTTCGAAGCGGATGACCAGTGCCTGCTCGACGTCGAGGTCGATCCCGTTCCGCGTGCCCCACGCGCGGTACACGGCGAGTCCCCACTCGTCGTCGGCCATCACGGTATGGAGTTGCGAGCCGTAGGTCCCGTCGGTCTCGAGACCGGTGCGACGGAGAAACTCGACGACCTCCCGGCGGCCGCGGTACTCGCCGCTCATCGCCGTCGCTCCCGGCACACGCCAGACGATGTCCCGCGTGAGGGCCGCGCTGATCTGCTTCGCGTCGACGCCGAACGCGGCAAAGACCCGGCGCGTCAACGCGGCGTTCGGGTGCTCGTCGTTCACTCGTCTCCCGCCAGCGTCGCGACGACCGCTTCCGCAATCACCTTGAGCGGCCGCTGCGACACCTGGCTCGCCTTGCGCAGCCGCGCGAATGCCTCCGGCTCTGTCAGGCCTTCCTTCTCCATCAGCAGGCCTTTCGCGCGCTCGATCACCTTGCGCGCCGCGAGTGCCTCGGTGAGCGACTCGGCTTCCTCGCGCACCGCGAGCAGCTCTTCGTGTCGCGCCCGTGCGGTTGCGATCGCAGGCAGTAGATCCTGTTCACGGAAGGGCTTCACGAGATACCCGAACACGCCGGCTTCGGCCGCCCGCGTCACGAGCTCGTTCTGGCCGTAGGCGGTGAGCATCACGATGGGGATGGGACGCTCGTCGAGGATCCGGCGGGCAGCGTCGATGCCGTCGAGCCTCGGCATCTTCACGTCCATGATCGCAAGATCGGGCTGCGCGCTCCGCGCGAGCTCGACCGCCTCCTCGCCGTCGCGCGCCTCGCCGCAGACCTCGTGTCCCGCGCGTTCGAGCATGTCCTTGAGGTCGAGGCGAATGATCGTCTCGTCCTCGGCGACCAGGATTCTCATCCGGAGAGGCTCGCATTCCTGAGGCGGATGCCGCTGAAATCGAGCGTCGAGGCCACGACGTCGTCCCACAGGGGATAGAGCGACGACGCATGGCGAAGCTCGATCCGGGCGCGCGTGTGGCGCTCGACCAGGTCACCGAGCTCGACCATCTCGAGCGGGACAACCGTCTCGTGCGAGACCCAGAAGCGGTCCCATCGCTCGAAGCTCTCCGGCGGCATGCGGTACGCATACACGCTGACCTCACGCAGGCGCGTCATCCATCCGGACTCGACGATGTGAACGCGCCGGCGGCGGTCGTCCGCAAGCCAGCGCCGAATGTCGTCGTCACCGGTGTGCGAGTTCGCCCAGAAGCACGCTCGGGGGCAGTCGCGCGGGAACCAGTAGAGCGGCAGGTGCCGCGTATCGACGGCGTACACGAGCGGCTCGTTCCGCGCGTGCTGGGGGCGGTGGTGCGGCGCGAACGTCTCGATCGAAGGATCCTCGCTGACGTGCCAGAGGGCGTGAGGTCCCTCCCCGTGGTAGGCGGGTGCGGGCTCCATCAGCGGGGAAAGACGACCTCGGCACGGCTGCCGGCAAACCGGAAGTCGCCCCGCAACTCGTCGCGAACGAGCGCCTGCACGATCGAGAGCCCGGTTCCCGGCGCGACCCCGTTCGCGCCCTGTCCCTCGTCGGCGATCGCGAGCATGACGTTGCCTTTCCGCGCGGCGAGCTCGATCTGCACCGCGCCCACGCCGTGCTCGAGCGCGTTCTGCAGGAGCTCGCTGAAGACGAGTGCGAGCGCGGTCGCGCGGCTCCCGCCAAGCGAGACCGGCTCGAGCCGGGCCTGCACGTCGCGGCCCCCGGCAAGGCCCTGCACGAGCATCGCGCGGAGACGGTCGATGAGCTCTGCGAGCTCCACATCCTCGTCGCGCTGCTCCGTCAGCACCTCGTGCACGGCCGCGATCGCGAGGATCCGATTGACCGAGTGCTCGAGCGCCTCTTTCGGATCGACGCCCTCGGCTCGGGCTTGCAGGCGCAAGAGCGAGGCGACCGTCTGCAGGTTGTTCTTCACACGGTGATGAATCTCCTGGGCGAGCACGCCCCGCATCACCGCGCGGCCGTGCTCGAGCGCGACGGCAGCGTGGTGCGCAATCGCCTCGAGCAGCGCGCGGTCGTCGTCGCTGAACGGCGAGTCCCGGTCGGCGACGAGCTCGCCGATGACGCGACGCTTCCAGCGGAGCGGCGTGCGCAAGGCGTGCTTACCGGGGCGACCCTCCGGCCAGGCGATGCGCCCGTCCTCGAGCACGAGCGCTGCACCGGTCGCGTGCACGGCCTCCATCGTCGTCTTCACGATCGCCTCGAGCGATTCCTCGAGATAGAGCGACTCGCTCACCGCCTCCGAGATCTTCGCGAGAGCCTCGAGCTCCGAGACGCGACGCTGCGCCTGCTCGTAGAGCCGCGCATGCAGGATCGACTGCGCGACCTGGTCGGCGATCGACACGAGCAGCTCGACCTCGTCCTGCCCGTACTCGCGCGGCGCGAGGGTGCGGACGTTGAGGGCGCCCGCGAGACGCTCCCCCTGGGCCAGGATCGGCACCGCGAGGATCGACTCGAACTGGCTCTCCGGCAGGTTCGGGAACTGCTTGAAGCGCGGGTCGAGGTGGGCGGCGGATGGGATCATCACGGCCTGCCGCTCCGCGGCTGCATAACCGGTGATCCCCTCGCCGGGCCGCATCCTCGGCCGCCGGGTCATGTCGTCGATCGGCGTGCCGTAGGTCGCCCGGAGGACGAGCTCGTTTGTCCGCTCGTCGTAGAGGTAGACGAAGCAGGCGTCGGCCCCGAGCGCGATCGCGACCTTGTCCGCGATGAGGTGCAGGACCTCCTCGAGGTCGAGGGTCGAGTTGACCGCGGCGGTCGTCTCGGTGAGGAGGCGCAGATGCCGGTCGGCGGAGTTCACACGACGAATCGTACGAGTGAATCCCGCCGAGACGGAACGTCCGCCGCGTTAGAGGAAGCGAGTATCAAAGGCCGAACTACGGGCGTTGGTGGGATACATGATCACCCTCGAGACCACGGCCCTAACAAACCTTTTACCGCACGCCCGCAAAAAACCTTTCAGGACGGGCATAGCGTCACCCACATGAGCGCCCTCGCCATCGATCTCCGCCGGACGACCGGCTACACCGTCGCCGATCGCCAGGGCCGCCCCGTCGGCAAGGTCGAGTGCCCGATGTACGGCACCGCTCCCGACGTCCCGGACGCCCTCTCGGTGAAGTCCGGCCTCTTCTCGCGCCGCCGCCGGCTCGTCCCCGCCGACACGATCGAGCACATCGACGGCGCAAGCGGCGTCATCGGCCTCCGGGTCGACCGCGAAAACATTCGTTCTTTTCTCTAGAACGTGGCATGATCTGCGGCGGCTCGTCCCCTGCGGAGGCGAGCCCAACTGACGGCCGACCGCGGGGTGCTTACGCACCTCGTGGTCGTTAAGCAGGCATTTTCGCGCTTGGTGGGCAGCCCGTCGCACGCGCAGGCCAGCCCGCGCTCTGGCCGGAGCGCACGGGCGCTAGGCCACGCGCGCCCCGGCCACCAGGAAAGTGCGCAGCACTTTCCTGGTTAAAGGACGGCCAGATACTTTTTCATCTCCCAATCAGTCAGCTGGACGCGGTACTCGTCCCATTCCTTCCGCTTCAGCTCGATGTAGCGGCTGAAGATGTGGGGACCGAGAGCCTTCTTCACGAGCTCCGACCGGGAAAGCTCGTCGATCGCCTCGCCGAGCGTCTCCGGAAGGGAGACGATCCCGCGCTCCTGCCGCTGCTCCGCGGTCAGGTGGTACAGGTTCGTCTCCATCGGGTCGGGCAGCTCGTAGCCCTGCTCGATTCCCTCGAGGCCCGCATGCAGCAGGCACGCGAAGGTGAGATACGGGTTGCAAGCAGGATCGGGGCAGCGAAGCTCCGCACGCGTCGCCTGCTCGGAGCCGGGCTTGTAGAGCGGGATCCGGATGAGTGCCGAGCGGTTGCGCTGCGACCATGCGACGTAGACCGGCGCCTCGTAGCCCGGCACGAGCCGCTTGTACGAGTTGACCCACTGCGCGAAGACCGCCGAGATCTCGCGCGCGTGTCGTAGCTGGCCGGCGATGAAGGCCTTGCCGACGTCGGAGAGATGCCACTTGTCGTCGGCATCGAAGAACTGGTTGCGACCGTCCTTGAAGAGCGACTGGTGGGTGTGCATGCCCGAGCCGTTCTCGCCGAAGAGCGGCTTCGGCATGAAGGTGGCGTGGAAGCCGTGCTGCTTTGCGACCTCTTTGACGACGAGGCGGTAGGTGAGCATGTAGTCCGCCATGTCGAGCGCGTTCGCGAAGCGGATGTCGATCTCGTGCTGCGACGGCCCGACCTCGTGGTGGTGGTACTCGACCGGGATGCCCATTCCCTCGAGTGCGCGGATCGTGTCGCGCCGGATCGTCGTCGCAGCGTCCATGGTCGTCTGCGCGAAATAGCCGCCCTCGTCGAGCGTCTCGGTCCCCTTCTCGTCCTTGAAGAGGAAGTACTCGGCCTCCGGCCCGACGTTGAAGGTGTCGAAGCCCATCGACTCCATACGGTCGAGGGCGCGGCGGAGGACGAAGCGCGGGTCGCCGTCGTAGTGCTCGCCGTCCGGGGTGACGACGTCGCAGATCATGCGAGCGGTCACGCCGTCGGGTAGCACCCGGAAGGTCGCCGGGTCGGGGATCGCGACCATGTCCGACTCCTCGATCGCGTTGAAGCCCGTGATCGACGAGCCGTCGAATCCCATGCCGTCGTCGAGCGCGCCTTCGACCTCGCCCGTCGTGATCGAGAAGCTCTTCAGATGCCCCTCGAGATCCGTGAACCAGAGGAGCACGTCCTCGATCCCGTCGTCTTTCATCTGCTTCAGCACGCTCTTCCGTTCGCTCGGATCCGACGTCGCCCGGTTCCTGCTCTCGACCTGCGCCATGTCTCCTCCTCAATCGCGTCCGAAGTGGACCGTCCGACCCTGGACCCGCTCAGTGTATTGGGGTCCCGGGGCTACCCTCGAAGCAGATGATCGAGCGGTTCCTCGCCGGGCTCGCGACGACGGTGTCGAGACGCCGACGTGCTGTCGTTCTCGTCTGGCTCTCGCTCATCGCCGCCGGCGGCTGGTTCTCGCTGCACCAGAACGACCACCTCTCCGGCGGCGGCTGGGAGGTCCCGGGAAGCGCGTCCATTCGCGTCGCCGACGAGATCAAGAGCGACTTCCCGACAGCGAACGCCCCTGCGTTCACGGTCTTCGTCCAGGGCGGCGACATACGCGCGCGGCTCGACCAGGTGCGTCGGCTCGTAGCGGGAGACCGAACGGTCGTGCCGGGCCGGGCCGTCGTCGTCGACCGTGGACACGCCGCTCTGCTGCCGCTCGCCTACGTCGGCGAGACGTCGAATGCGATCGACGAAGCCACGTCCTTGCGGCACCGGCTCGTCGATGCGCACACGAAGGTGATCGGGGAGCCCGCGATCTGGTCGAACTTCGAAGGCGTCGCGAAGGAGCAGCTGGCGCGCGGCGAGGCGATCGGCTTCCCGCTCATCCTGCTCATCCTGCTGGCCGCGTTCGGCACCGTCGTCGCGGCCGTGGCCCCACTTGCGCTCGGCTTCGCCTCGGTGTTCCTGACCGGCGCGGTCATCTACTTCCTCTCGCAGTCCCTCGAGATCTCGGTGTACGTCACGAACATGGCCTCGATGATCGGAATCGGGGTCGCCGTCGATTACTCGCTCTTCATCGTCAGCCGCTTCCGCCGCGAGCTGCACGAGGGCGCGCCAAAGGAGGAAGCACTGCGTCGGTCGATGTCGAGCTCCGGAACGGCCGTCGTCTTCAGCGGGGCGACCGTTGCCGTCTCGCTTGCCGCGCTCTACTCGATCGACGTGAACGCGCTGCGCTCGATGGCGACAGGTGCGATCGTCGTCGTCTGCGTATCCGTGCTCGCGTCCGTGACGCTTCTGCCGGCGCTCCTCGCAATCGTCGGGCACGGAATCGACCGGATGCGCATCCCGCTTCCATGGCAGACGAGCGAGGCGGGAAGCGACAGGTTCTGGGCGGGCTGGGCGCGACGCGTGATGCGGCACCCTGTCGCGGGCTTCTCGGCGGGCGCCGGGATCATGCTCTTCCTCGCAATCCCGTTCTTCTGGATGCAAACGTTCAACCGTGGGCTCGACGAGCTGCCGAAGAACGCGGAGGTTCGGGTCGCGACGCTCCAGGCTCAGAAGCTAACGGGCCCCGGCTTTGGCGTTCCCGCACACGTGCTCACCGACGATCCCACGGTCGCGAAGCGAATCGCGAAAGTCCCCGGCGTCGTGCGCGTCGGCCCGCCGATTCGGGGTCGCGACGGAAACCGGTGGCTCGTCGACGCGACGCTCGGCGTCTCGGTCGAGACGTCGGAGGCGCGCCGAATCGTCAGCCGGATCCGTGACGTTGCGGGGCCGAACGCCGTCGTCGGCGGAAGCACCGTCTTCGACGAGGACGTGACGAACGCGATCTTCGGCGGCCTCTGGAAGATGCTGCTCGTCATCCTCGCGGCGTGTTACGCCGTGCTCTTCCTGCTGCTTCGCAGCGTTCTGCTCCCGCTGAAGGCCGTGCTCATGAACCTGCTCAGTGTGGGCGCCGCGTACGGCGTGCTCGTCGCGGTCTTCCAGTGGGGCTGGCTGGACTGGACGGGCTATTCGTCACCGGGCTACATCGAGACGATCGTGCCCGCGCTCGTGCTCGCCGTGACCTTCGGCCTTTCGATGGACTACGAGGTGTTCCTGTTGACGCGCATCCGCGAGCGCTGGCTCGCGCACGGCGACAACGAACGCGCCGTTGCGGAAGGGCTGACGCTGTCCGCGCGGATCATCACGAGCGCGGCACTCGTGATGGTCGCTGTGTTCTTCGCCTTCGTCGTCGCGGGCGCTCCCTCACTCAAGGAGCTCGGCGCCGGCCTCGGCGTCGCGATCCTCCTCGACGCGACGATCGTGCGCCTCCTCATCGTCCCGGCGGCGATGCGCCTGCTCGGCGCCTGGAACTGGTGGCTTCCCGCTCCTTTGGCCAGGCTACTCCCGGCGACTTCGCACTAACCTGCACGCATGCGGATCCTCGTCGCAGGCGGCGCCGGCTTCATCGGCTCCCATTTCGTGAAGCGGATGCTCGCGGCGGGCGAGGAGGTGGTCGTCCTCGACAAGCTGACCTATAGCGGCAACCGCGCGAACCTGCCGGACGCCGCCGAGTTCCATCTCGGCGACATCGCAGCACCCGATGACGTCGCAACGGCGGCGCGAGGCTGCGAAGCGATCGTCAACTTCGCGGCCGAGACGCATGTCGACCGCTCGATCCTCGCTCCCGAGGACTTCGGCCATACGGCCTTTCACGGGACGCAGGTGCTGCTCGAGCATCTGCGCGACTCGCAGCTGCGGATGGTGCAAGTGTCGACCGACGAGGTGTACGGCGACCTCGAGGACGGCGGCTCCTCGCGCGAAGGCGACCCGCTGAACCCGTCGAGCCCGTACAGCGCCGCGAAGGCGGCAGGCGACCTGCTCGTCCCCGCATACGTGCGCACGTACGGCGTGAACGCCTCGATCACGCGTGGCTCGAACACGTACGGGCCGAATCAGTATCCGGAGAAGTTCGTCCCGCTGTTCGTGACGAACGCGCTCGACAGCGAGCCGCTGCCGCTGTACGGCGACGGGAAGCAGATCCGCGACTGGCTCTTCGTCGAAGATCACTGTGCCGGGATCGAGCTCGTCCTGCGAGAGGGCCGCCCGGGTGACATCTACAACGTCGGCGGCGGCGACGAGCGGTACAACATCGACGTCGCCGAGACGCTGCTCGAGCTGACGGGCGCCGACCGCTCCCTGCTCCGGCGCGTCGACGACCGGCCGGGTCACGACCGCCGCTACTCCGTCGACACGTCGAAGCTGCGGGCGCTGGGCTGGTCACCGCAGACGGGCTTCGACGACGGCATGCGGCAGACCGTCGACTGGTACCGCGAGAACCGCAGCTGGTGGGAGCCGATCAAGTCGGGCGAGTACCGCTCCTATTATCAGCAGCAGTACGGCAGCAGGCTCAGCAGCTCTGCGCCTGCTTGAGCGCGTCCTTCACTTCCTTGCGATTCGGCTGGATCGCGCGCGAGGCCTCGAGATACGACACTGCCTCGCCGCACCGGCCGAGCTGCACGAGCGTATAACCGAGGTTGTAGTTCGCATACGCCGTGCCGAGATCGCCCCGGCCGCTGAGCTGACGAACGGCGTCCTGCAGGAGCGGCAACGCCTGCGAGTACTGCCCGGCTTTCATCATTTCCCATGCGCGGTTGTTCTCGGCGTACGGGTCGCCGCCGACGCCGCCGCCTGACGAGGCCGACGTCGTCGCCGTCGCCGCGGTCGTGGGCGCGGCGGTGGTCGTCGGGGCGGGCGCCGTCGTGACGACCGTGCGCACCACGGTCTGGCTCTTGCCGGTCACGGTCCGCTCGCGCGTCGTCACGCGGACCGGCGGTTTCGCGCTCGAGTCGCCGCCACGCGTGAGCGCGTAAGCGAGACCCGCGCCGAGGAGCGCCAGGAGGATCGCCCCGAGCAAGGGGACGAGCCATGACGGACGCTCGCGCCCGTAGGCCGGCGCACCCGGCCCACGAGGGGGCCGCGGCACCATGACCGGCAGCGTGCTCGTCGCGCCCGCTGCATCGTCGATCGACGCGCGCAGGGCGGCGACGAACTCGGCGGCGCTGCCGTAGCGCCGCCTCGGATCCTTCGCGAGCGCCCGCGCGAAGACGGGATCGAGCTCGCAGGGCATCTCCGGATTCACCTCGCAGACCGACGGGACCTCGCCCGTCACGTGCGCTGCGGCCTCCGCGGCGACGCTGTCGCCTTCGAAAGGGCGGCGCCCGGTCAACAGCTCGAAGGCGACGACCGCGAGGGAGTAGAGGTCGCTCGCCGGCGTCGTCCGCTCGCCCTTCGCCTGCTCGGGCGAGAGGTAGGACGCGGTCCCGAGAACGGTCCCGGTCTGCGTCAGCGAGTCGAGCCCTGCGGCGCTCGCGATGCCGAAGTCCGCGACGTGCATCCGGTCATGCCGGTCGAGCAGGAGATTTGCGGGCTTCACGTCCCGGTGGATGACGCCCTCCCGGTGGGCGGCATCGAGCGCGGCTGCCGCCTGCTCGAGCCACTCGAGCGCCTGTCCGGGCGGCACGGGGCCCTGCTTGATGCGCTCCTGGAGCGATCCGCCCGCCAGATACTCCATGACGATGTATGGCCGCTCGCGGTACTCGCCGACGTCGTAGATCGTGACGATGCTCGGGTTGCCGGAGAGGCGGGCAACCGCGAGTGCCTCGCGTGTGAAGCGCTGGCGGACCGCCTCGTCCTCGGCATAGCGCTGGTCCAGGACCTTGATCGCGACGGCGCGGCCGAGCGTCGTGTCGGTCGCCCGGTAGATCTCGCCCATGCCGCCGCGGCCGATGGGCTGGGCACCGGTGTAACGGTCGGGAAGGAGACCCGTCTTCACGGCCATCGGCTCCGATTTCCCGCAGAGGATGAAACGAACCGTCCAGGCCGAAAAATCTGCTGCTAGCTTGGAAATCGCTTCGCCAGGGGTCGGCGAAGCCCCTGGACCAGCATGCTCGCCCGCTCTCTCGCCATCGCCCTGGCCGCGGCCGCATTGTCGGCCGGCGCAGCCGCGGGCTCGAGCGTCTGCGGCAGCGGCTGTGTCGCTGCGCCGGCCGGCTCCGGCGCTCTCTTCCTCTTCAGCGGGCACGGCTGGGGGCACGGTGTCGGGATGAGCCAGTACGGCGCGTACGGGTACGCGCAGCACGGGGCGACCTACCAGCAGATCCTGGCCCACTATTACCCCGGCACGACGCTCGGCCCGGCTCCGGTGTCGACGATTCGCGTGCTGCTGGCGGACAAGAAGAGGGTGCTCAAGCTCTCGTCGCAGGCAAGCTTCACGATCCGGGATGCGGCCGGCGCGAAGGTGACCGTCCCGGCGGGACCGCTCACGCTGACCTCGAAGCTCGCCGTCGGCGGCAAGACCCTACAGCCGCCGCTCAGCGTTTCCCCGGGGCGGGGAGCGCCACTCGTCCTCACGCGTGCCTATCGCGGCCGGATCACGATCGACGTGGTCGACGGCAAGCTCCGCGCGGTCAACGCTCTGCCGCTCGAGCAGTATCTCTACGGCGTCGTCCCGTCCGAGATGCCCTCGTCGTGGTCGGCCGAGGCCCTGAAGGCGCAGGCGGTCGCCGCGCGGTCCTACGCGCTCGCCACGCGCCAACTAGGAGCGCCGTTCGACGTCTTCAACGACACGCGCAGTCAGATGTATCTCGGTATCGACCACGAGTCGCCGGCGGCGGCGGCGGCGGTCAACGCGACGAAGAAGCAGGTCGTCCTCTACAACGGCGCCGTCGCAACGACCTACTTCTCGTCGACCTCCGGCGGCCGTACCGAATCGGCCCTCAACTGGACCGGCAGGGCAGTGCCATACCTCGTCTCCGTCGCCGATCCGTATGACGACCTCTCGCCGTATCACGACTGGGGCCCGACCCCGGTGACGGCCCAGTCGATCGTCAAGGCGCTGAAGCTCACCGGCCCGATCACCGACGCCACCGCGAAGCTGAACTCCTCCGGCCGGGCCGCCAGCCTCAACCTCCTGACTCCGCTCGAGCCGGTGACCGTGCCGGCGACGACGCTTCGAGGCGCCGCCGGCCTGCGCTCGACGTGGTTCACGTTCGGCGTCATGTCACTCACCGGGCCGGCAACGAGTGCGCCCGTCACCTACGGCTCTTCCGTGACGCTCGGCGGCGCCGTTCGAGGCATCAGCGGCGTGACGCTCGAGCAGAAACCGCTCGGCGGCCAGTGGCAGCCGGTGAGCACGGTCGGAACCGGCCCGGTGCACGCGTCTCCCAAGCCGACCCTGACAACCGACTACCGGCTCGCGACGACGGCGGCGGCCGCGGGCTCGGTCCGCATCCGCGTCGCTCCGGCGATCACCCTTTCGGCGTTCGGCACGACTCTCGTCGCAGGCTCTGTCCAACCGCTCCTCATAGGAGCGACGGTGCAGGTCGAGCAGCAGAACGCCGACAGGACCTGGGCGCCCGTTGCGTCTGGCACGCTCGACGTGGGCGGCGCGTTCTCGATCCCGGTATCGCTCACCTCCGGGGCGACGTACCGCGTCACCATCGGCGCGACGACCGGCTATGCAGCCGGCTCGACGACGCCGCAAGTCGTGGTGCGCTGATGCGCCGCTGGGTCCTCGGCCTCGCGGTCGCCCTGCTCGTCGCGGCGGCGCCGGCCGCCGCTTTCGCGCCGACGGACCCACTTGCTGCGAAGCAGTGGTACCTCGCCGACGACCACGCATTCGACGCCTGGGCGGAGCCCCCGACGACTCTCGAGCCGGTCAAGGTCGCAGTCGTCGACTCGGGCGTCGACTGCTCCCTCGCCGACTTCGCGGGCCGCATCGCAGACAAGCGCAGCTTCGTCGGCGGCGATCCGTGCGTCGATACCGACGGGCACGGCACGTTCGTCGCCGGCGTGATCGCGGCGAACCTCGACGGGCAGGGGATCGTCGGGGTGGCGTACGGCTCGCAGCTACTCGTCGCCAAGGTCGTGAAGCCCGATGGCACGATCCCGCTCGCCGCCGAAGCGGCCGCGATCCGCTGGGCCGCCGACAGCGGCGCGAGGGTGATCAACCTGAGCCTCGGCGGGGTGCGCGACCCGGTCCACCGGAACCGCGACACGTACTCGCAGCTGGAGGCGAACGCCGTTGCCTACGCGTATGCGAAGGGAGCGGTGCTCGTCGCGGCGGTTGGCAACGGCGACGAGGCGTTCTCGGAGCCGTGGCCGTACGCGAGCTATCCCGCCGCGCTGCCGCACGTCATCGGGGTCAGTGCGCTGACGCGCTCCGGCAATGTGCCGGACTACTCGAACCGCGACGCGGTCTACAACGACATCTCCGCGCCCGGCTCGGGCATCTTCTCGACCTTCCCGCTGGCGCTCACTGCGCAGCGTCCACTCTGCACGGACCAGGGCTACTCCGACTGCGGCACCGATGACTACCGCAATCCGGAGGGAACGTCGTTCGCGGCACCGCAGGTCTCGGCCGCCGCCGCACAGCTCTTCTCGGTTTCGCCGACGCTGACGAACTCGCAGGTGACGACGATCCTCGAGCACAGCGCGGATGACGTGAACGCAACGAACGGCTGCAGCCACTGCACGCCCCTTCGCGACGCGTACAGCGGTTGGGGGCGCCTCGACGTCGCGAAGGCGATCGCCAACCTTGCAGGCCCGCTGCCGGCCCCGGACCGAGTACGAGACGAACGACGATGCCGGCACCCAGGCCTACACCGTCTGGGGCAAGCGCGCGAAGGTGACCGCGTCACTCGACTACTACGACGATCGCGCCGACGTCTACCGCGTTGCACTCGCTCCACACGAGCGCCTGAGTGCGAAGCTGAGCGGCGGCTGGAACGGCGCACAGGTGAATCTCGTCCTCTGGCGCCCGAGCACGAAGCGTGTCGACGACACGACGACGCGGGGGATCGCCCTCCGCGCGGCCCAGTCGGCGCGTCCGGGCGCGACGCAGCACGTGGCGTTCAGGGCGCAAGCCCGCGGGTGGTACTACGTCGAAGTGAAGGTCGCCTCACCGGGCTTCGGGCCGTACACGCTGGCTCTCGACAAGACGGCCGGCTAGGAAGAAACTCCCGGATACGCGTCCGGCACTGCGGTGCCGGACGTTCCTCTACTGGTTCTCGAGCAGCTCCTCGTCGGGCACGTCGCGGAGCACCCGAGCAGGACTGCCGACCACGAGCTTCCGCGGCGGCACGTCTTTCGTGACAACCGCGCCCGCCCCGACAAACGCCTCTTCACCGATCTCGACACCCGGGCAGAGGATCGCGCCGCCGCCGACGCGCGCTCCGCGGCGGATCGTCGGTCCCTTCATCAGCGCTTTTCGCTTCTCGGTCCGACCCATGAAGTTGTCGTTCGTCGTGACGACGCACGGCGCGATGAAGACGTCCTCTTCGAGTGTCGAGTACGCGGTCACGTAGGCCTCGGCCTGGATGCGCGTCCCGCTCCCGATCGTCGTGTCGTTCTCGACGAGCGCGCCACGACCCACGACGACGTTGTCGGCGATCTCGACGCGCTCGCGCACGCACGACTGGTCGCCGACGATGCAGGCCGCGCCGATCGTGGAGCCGGCGAAGACGATCGCGCCGGTCGAGACCACCGTGCCGTCGCCGATCTCCGCCGGCGGCAGCGGCTCGCGCCTCGCGGTCGACTTTGCCCCGAGCGTGGGCTGCTTGCCGACGACGGCGTTCTCGAGCACGCGTACGCCCTCGCCGAGCACGGTGCCCGGGTACACCGTCGCAGTCGGATGGACCTCAGCCATTTCCGAGCGATGCCGTCAGGCGGTCGAGCGCCCGGACGACGCGCGCGCCGTCCTCGGCCACTTTGCGCCGGTCGCCCTCGCCGCGGATCAGCCGTAGGAACTCCTGGCACTCGAGGCGGAGCGGCTCGGCGGTGTCGATCTTCGGGATGTAGATGTCGCCGGAGCGCGTCTGCCACTCGCCGTAGGTCTCGGCCCGTTTCCACGGTGACTTCTCGTACACGGTCACCTTCCGCTCGAGCTCCATGTCGTCGAAAACGACCATCTTCTCGCGGCCCACGACCGTCATTCTCCGCATCTTGTGCGGATCGAGCCACGAGAGGTGCATGTGCGCGATCTTGCCGCTCGGGAAGCGCAGGTAACAGAAGACGACGTCCTCGACGCCCTCGGTCAGGAAGTCGCGGCCGTGCGCGACCGCTTCGTCAGGCTCCTCGTCGAGCAGGTACAGGATCACCGAGAGGTCGTGCACTCCGAGCGACCAGAGCGCGTTCTCGTTTGTGCGCACGATGCCGAGGTTCTGGCGGTTGCCGTACACGCAGAGGACCTCGCCGAGCTCACCGGAGTCGATGAGCTCCTTCAGCTTCCGCACGCCCGGGTGGTAGAGCAGCAGATGACCCGGCATCAGAACGAGGTCGCGGTCTGCCGCTAGCGCGACGAGCTCGTCGATCTCCTCGGCCTTCATCGCGGGCGGCTTCTCGACGAGGACGTGCTTCCCCGCCTCGAGCGCTTGCTTCGCAAGTGCGTAGTGGGTCGGCACCGGTGTCGCGACGACGACGCCTTCGACCTCCGGCGCGCCGAGGAGCTCCTCGAACGAATCGGTGACGCGCGCCGACGGGTATCGCGCCGAGAACGTCTGCCGAAGCTCCGGGTCGAGGTCGCCGAGCCAGGAGAGCGCGCCGAGCTCCGCGAAGTTACGGGCGAGATTCGGGCCCCAGTAGCCGAGCCCGACGACGCCGATCAAAGCTTGAAGACCTTGGGCGACCCGGTGCCCTTGGTACCCGTCGCGTTCCGCAGGTCGACGACGAGCTGTGCATCGTCCACGAGCTGCGCGTAATCAATCGAATGATGATCGGTTGCGATCACGACGCAGTCGTACGCGGCCGGCTCGTAGGCGACCGAGTCCATGGTCATCCCGTGCTCGTCGAACGATGCGACGTGCGGGTCGTGGTAAGAGACGTCGGCGCCGGCGTTCACGAGCAGCGAGATCAACTTGACGGCAGGGGACTCGCGCATGTCGGCGATGTCGGGCTTGTACGCGACGCCGAGGACGAGGACGCGCGAGCCTTTCATGGCTCGCTGCGAGTGATGGTTCAAGGCCTGGGACACGAGCGACCGGCAGAAGTACGGCATCTCCTCGTTGACCTTGCCGGCGAGCTCGATGAACTCCGTGTAGAAACCGAACTCGCGCGCCTTCCACGAGAGATAGAACGGATCGATCGGGATGCAGTGCCCGCCGAGGCCCGGGCCTGGACTGAAGCGCATGAAGCCGAACGGCTTGGTTGCTGCCGCGTTCACGACTTCCCAGACATCGATGTTCATTCGGTCGCAGAGCTGCGCGAGCTCGTTGACGAGAGCGATGTTGACCGACCGGAAGATGTTCTCGAGCAGCTTCGTCAACTCGGCCGCGTCGGGGCTCGAGACCTCGATGACCGTGTCGATGGCGCGGCGGTAGACCTCGGCGGCTCGTTTCGTGCTCTCCTCGTTGATGCCGCCGAGCACCTTGGGAGTCGTCTTCGTCGTCCAGTCCTCGCGGCCCGGGTCGACGCGCTCGGGCGACATGGCGAGATAGAACTGCTCGCCCGCTTTCAGCCCGGAGCCCTCCTCCAGGATCGGCTGCAGCACCTCCCGCGTGGTGCCCGGCCAGGTCGTCGACTCGAGGACGACGGTCTGGCCTTCGCGCAGCACCTCGGCGATGCCTCGCGCTGCGGACTCGACGATCGAGAGGTCGGGCTCGCGCTGCCGCGAGAGTGGCGTCGGCAATGCGATCAGGATCGCGTCGGCCTCGCGCATCTCGGCGTAGTCGGTCGTCGCGCGGATCCGTCCCTCTTCGACGAGCGGCTTCAGGCGGCCGCTCTCGACATCCTCGATGTGGCTCTCGCCCCGGTTCAGCGCGTCGACGACGGGCTGCGACGACGTCGACGACGAGGACGCTCGTCCCCGCTTCCGCGAAGGTGGTGGCGAGCGGGACGCCGACGTACCCGGCGCCCACGATTGCGACATCAACCGTCATGACCGCGCAACGTTAGCCCGTAAGTGCTGATGCCACGCGTTCCGACGCGCGCCCGTCGCCGTAGAGCGGCGGGAGATCGGTCGGCAGATGCGCGGCTCGAACGGCCTCGACGAGCGCGTCCGGATCGTCGTCGACGAGGACGTTGGCGCCGAGCTCGACGGTGTCGACCCACTCGGTCGAGGGCCGCGCGGTCACGCACGGGACGCGGTACCAGTAGGCCTCCTTCTGCAGTCCGCCCGAGTCCGTGACGATGACGCGCGCCTGTGAGGAGAGCGCCGCCATGTCGAGATATCCGAGCGGATCGACGAGCCGGATGTTCGGCGCAAGCCCCGGTAGCCGGGCGCGCGTCCGCGGGTGGGCAGGGAAGATGACGGGCTCGCCGAGCCGGCCGAGACCGTCGACGATCCGCGCGAGCCGCTCCGGTTGCGACGTTCGCCTCGCGGTGGATCGTCGCGACGACGTAGCCGCCCGGGGCGACCTCGAGCCGCTGCAGGATGCGAGAACGCTCGCGCGCGACCGGCGCGAAGCGAAAGCAGACGTCGGCCATCACGTCGCCGACGACCTCGATCCGCCCGGGTACGCCCTCACGCTCGAGGGTCGCGGCCGACCGCTCGTCGGGCGGCAGCAGGAGCTGCGCGACCCGATCGACGGCGATCCGGTTTCGCTCCTCGGGCATCGAGAGATCGCCGCTCCGAAGGCCCGCCTCGACGTGCGCGACCGGTACGTCGCCCGAAGCGCCTCCGCGCCCGCGAGCGTCGAGTTCGTGTCGCCGTAGACGAGCACCCAGTCGGGGCGGGTCTCCGCGACCGCGGCGCGGATCGGCGCGAGCATCGCTTCCGGATCCGCCGTGCGGAGGTCGAGCCGGTACGCCGGCTCCGGTAACCCGAGCTCCTCGTAGAAGACGGCGGACATCTCCGCGTCCCAGTGCTGGCCCGTGTGTAGCGCAACCTCGTCGATGCCTCGATCGCGAAGTGCTGCCGAGACCGGCCCCGACTTGATGAACTGCGGCCGGTTCCCGACCACCGAAAGAACCCTCACGCGCACGAGGCTACAATGGGCGCGCCTGCGGGCCGTTAGCTCAATTGGCAGAGCAGGGGACTCTTAATCCCAAGGTTGGAGGTTCGATTCCTCCACGGCCCACTCTCATTTGCGTTCGCGCGACCTTTTTTGCGAGCGCTTCCCGCTCCGCCTTCCGCCGTCGCATGCCGGTCGTCGAGCGCTCGGCCGAAGAGAGAGTCACTCGATTCGGCGGGGAACGCCGGCTCACCCACTGTGGGGGAGTCCTGAGCTTTGCATCGTGGCAACGCTCGTGCACACTGTGGCGACTGTCGCAGGGGGGTGAAGGAATGAGCGAGACGAAGTCGGAGGCGCGCGGCTGAGAGAGCTGCCTCTCGACCTTCAGCGACTCGTCATCGATCGCTCTCACGACCTCGTGACGCTGATCGAGCCCGACGGGACGATCGTCTACGCCTCGCCGCGCTGGGCGACCATGCTCGGCTTCGAGCCGGAGGAGGTCGTCGGGACGTCACTTGTCGACTATTGCCACCCCGATGACGTCGCGCTCGGCCTGGCGCGATCGAGCGCTTCTCGGGGGTGAGCGAGCTGCCCTCGGTCGTGACCCGCCGCGCGACGAAAGACGGGCGGTGGCTGACGGTCGAGTCGAACGCGATGCCGATCTTCGACGCTCACGGAAATGTGACCCACATTCTCGGCTCCGCGCGCGACATCACCGAACGCGAAGAGCTGCGCATCGGGCTCGCCGAGATCGACGCCCTCTACCGGCTTGCCGATGCGATCGCACGCACGACCTCGCTTACGCAGCTTTTCGACGAGGCGATCGACATCCTCGTGTCCGTCACCTCGGCCGACCGGGCCTCGATTCTCCTGCTCGACGAGACCGACGCGATGCGCTTTGTCGCCTGGCGAGGTCTCTCGGACGCATACCGCACCGCAACCGACGGTCACTCGCCGTGGACGGCCGACGCGGTCGATCCGCAGCCCGTGCTCGTGCCGGACGTCGCGTCTACAGTCTTCGACCCGCCCGTCAAGGCCGCCGTCCGCCTCGAGGCAATCGGTGCACTGTCGTTCATCCCGCTCGTTCATGACGACCGGCTACTCGGCAAGTTCATGCTCTACCGCGACGAGCCGGACCGTGGAGCGACCGGGAAGTGCGGCTGTGCAAGACGATCGCGAACCATCTCGCGTCGGCCACGGTGCGAACACGCGCGCGTGCCGAGCTTCGTGCCTCGCGCGAGCAGCTCGAGACGATCATGCGCACGGTCGACGAAGGCATCGTCGTCCAGACGAACGCGAACGAGATCGTCTACGCGAACGACGGCGCGGCACGCGTAGTCGGCTTCGAGAGCGCACAGCAGTTCCTGGCCGCGTCTCGGACCGAGGTGCTCGATCGCTTCGAGATGCTGAACGAGGACGGCACGCCGCTCGCGCCGGACGACCTGCCTGGGCGGCGCGCACTCCGCGGCGACGTCGCCGACAGAATCATCCGCTACCGGGTGAAGGCAACCGGCGAGGAGCGCTGGTCGATCGTGCGCGCGCGACCTATCCTCGGGCCGACCGGCGACGTCGTCGCAGCCGTAAGCGTCATCCACGACGTGACAAGCGTCCGCGCGTCGGACCTCGCTGCACGCGAGACGGCGGCTCTCGTGGACGGCGTCTTCCGGAACGCGCCGGTCGGGCTCGCGTTCTGGGACACCGAGCTCAATTACGTCCGCGTGAACGACGAGCTCGTCGCGATCAACGGCCTCCCCGCGCACGAGATCCTGGGCCGGAACGTCTTCGACGTCTTCCCCGCCTTCGAGGGGCAGATCGGCGATGGGCTGCGACGGGCCCTCGCGGGCGAATCGGTGCTCGGGCAGGAGGTGATCGGCGAGACGCCGGCGGAGCCGGGGGTCAAACGCGTGTGGAGCACGAGCTTCTACCCCGTCCACGACGACGCAGGCGCGCTCCTCGGAGTGGGCGGGATCATCGACGAGATCACGGCGGAGCGCCGTGTCGAGCGAGCGCGTCCGCTTCCTCACCCGCGCGAGCGAGATGCTGAACGAGGCGCTCGACGTCGAGCGAACGCTCGGCGCTCTCGCGGCGGTCGCCGTCCCGGAGTTCGCCGGCCACGTGACGGTCGACCTCTTCCGGGACGGCGTCCTGCGCTGCGTCGGCGCGCGCCATATCGAGCCCGCGAAGACGGAGATGATGATCCGGCTTCGGGAGCAGTACCCGCCGACGGTCGAGTCGCACCCGGTACAGCGGGCGCTGGCCTCGGGGGAGCCGCAGTTCGTCGAGGACGTGCAGGCGGAAGCAGCGACGATGGCCCATGACGACGCGCACCGCAGCGCGATCGAGGAGCTCGGAAACGAGTCGGGGATCGTCGTGCCCTTGAGCGCGCGCGGCCGGACGTTCGGGGCGATCACCTTCGGCACCGTGCCGCCGCAGCCGCGCTTCGGCGAGAGCGACATGGAGCTCGCGGTAGAGCTCGGTCGCCGCGCCTCCACCGCGCTCGACAACGCACTCCTCTTCGGCGCAGCCGAGGAGCGCGCACGGGCGACTGAGGCGCTCGAGTTCGTGGACGACGGCGTCCTCCTCGTTGACCGCGACGAGGTCATCCGCCTCCTGAACCCGGCGGCTGCCCGCGCCTTCGAGGTCGTCCCGGGGAAGGCGATCGGGCGGCCGATCGACGAGGTCGTACCGGGCTGGGAGACGGTGCGCGACCGCGTCTTCACGGCGCCGGACCTGGCGCCGAAGTCCCGCCGAGCCGAGATGCTGCCGATCGACGTCAAGGGCGCCGAGCGGTGGCTCTCGATCTCAGCGGCGCGCTTCGCAGGCGGCACGGTCTATGCATTCCGCGACATGACCGAGGAGCGCGCGGTCGAGCAGCTGAAGAGCGACTTCGTCTCGACGGTGTCCCACGAGCTGCGAACCCCCCTCGCGGCGATCTACGGCGCGGCGCTCACCCTCCAGCGAAACGACGTGCGCCTCGAGGAGTCGCAAAGAGCGGGGCTACTCGAGGTCATCTCGGGCGAGGCCGACCGGCTGGCGCGCATCGTGAACGATATCCTCTGGGCGAGTCGTCTCGACTCGGGGCAGATGGCGATCGCGATCGAGCGTTGCGATGCGGCCGGCCTCGCAACGGGAGTCGTGGATGCGGTGCTCACCCACGTCCCGGCGAACGTCGAGCTCGTCTTCGAGGTGCCGAAAGGCCTTCCGCCCGTGGCTGCCGACCCCGACAAGCTCCGTCAGGTGCTCACCAATCTCGTCGACAACGCGGTCAAGTACTCGCCCGACGGCGGCCAGGTTCGCGTCGAGCTCTCGCAGGCCGGCAACCGGATCCGCTTCCGCGTCGAGGATCAGGGCCTCGGGATCCCGCCGACGGAGCAGTCGCGCATCTTCGAGAAATTCTTCCGGCTCGATCCGAATCTCACAAGAGGCGTCGGCGGGACCGGGCTCGGTCTCTACATCTGCCGTGAGCTCGTGCACCGGATGCACGGAAGGATCTGGGTCGTCTCGGACGGGCGGCGCGGCTCGACCTTCACCGTCGAGCTACCGGTCGCATAAAAGGAGAAGGGGCGGCTCTGCGGCCGCCCCTTCGGAATCGATGCGTGCTCGGCCTAATAGCGGTCGACGGGGCCATCCTCGACGTAGGTCGTGCGGCGGCGGCCACCGGACCAGTAGCCGGGGCCTGCCCACGACGACCAGAAGATCATCGAGAGGACGATGCCGACGATGCCGACCAGCATGAGGATCCAGCCGACCGTGTGAATGTTCACGCCCGAGACGTTGTCCGTCACCGCGAATGCGAGGACGGCGCCAACGGCCGCGAGAAAGATGCCAACTCCAAGACCCATGTCTTCCGTCTCCCTTTGTCGTTCTCGTTACCAGCTTGGGGGTGGTACATCGATTGAACGACGAAGTCCCCCGGACGGATACGGGTCGAGGTGCCCGCGCCGTGCGTTTCGTCTAGGCTCCGCGCGGGATGCGCAGGGGCCCGATTTTCGCCTTGCTCGGGATTGGGGTGCTCGCCGGGGCCATCGCCACGGCGGTCGCACTGCTGCTTCCGTGGCTCCCTGACCCGGCATCGAAGGAGCGCACGCGGATCGACTTCGTGACGTGGTTCACGGTCGGGATCTGCATCTTCATCTTCGCGATCGTCGCTGCGGTGCTGCTCTACGCCGTGTACCGGTTCCGCGCAGCGCCGGACGACGACTCGGACGGGCCGCCTGTCCACGGGAACACCGGGCTCGAGATCGTCTGGACGCTCATCCCGACCGTGCTCGTGACGGCTATCGGCATCGTCAGCGCCGTCGTCCTGGCGCGCAACGACGCCCAGGCCAAAAACACGCTCAACATCAACGTGACCGCCGAGCAGTTCGCCTGGAGCTTCTCGTACCCCGAGGCGAAGAACCTCACGACGGGCATCTTGCGGCTCCCGGTGAACCGCTCCATCGAGCTGCACTTCCAGTCGAAGGACGTGATCCACTCGTTCTGGGTTCTCCAATTCGGGCAGAAGCAGGACACCGTGCCGGGTATCAAGACCGAGCTCCACATCACGCCCACCAAGGTCGGCACGTACCCGGTCATCTGCACCGAGCTCTGCGGGCTCGGTCATGCGGTCATGCGGTCGCAGACGATCGTGATGCCTCAGGGCGACTTCGACAAGTGGCTGAAAGACCAGACGAAGGCCACGGGATCGACGGATACCGGCGCCGCAGGCGCCGCCGTCTTCAAGAACAACGGCTGCGGCGCCTGCCACACGCTGACGGCGGCCAAGGCGAGCGGCAAGGTCGGCCCCGACCTCGACAAGCTGCCCACGTACGCGAAGAGCGCGGGCCAGGAGCTCAGCCCGTTCATCCACGAATCGATCGTGAATCCGAACGCGTACGTGGAGAAGGGCTTTCCGGCGAACACGATGCCGCCGTTCTCGTCGCTGCCGAAGGCGCAGCTCGATGCACTTGTTCAGTATCTGATCGACTCGAGTCAGAAGGGGTGAACGACACGCCGTGACAGTCGTCACAGCCGACCATCAGGCACACGCCTCGGCCGCGCCGCCGCGCAGCCCGATCCGCCGGCACCTGCTCGGCCCAGGCTGGATCCGCGCCGCGTGGATGACCGCGCTCTTCAGCGGCATCGGCTTCGGCATCGTCGTCCTGCTGCGCTGGTGGGGTGATTGGCAGCCGATCCTCGACTGGCAGCCGATCATCCTCGTCGCTGCGCTCATATCGGCACCCGTCGGGTTCCTCGCGGGGATCGGCGCGTTCGACTACTGGGTCTACTACGTGCTCGGGAACCCGACGCGTGCCGAGGATCACACGAGCCACGGCGCGCGTACGTGGAAGGACTACTTCCGCGTGAACACCGATCACAAGGTGATCGGCATGCAGTACCTCGTCACGACGATCTTCTTCTTCCTCGTCGGCGGGCTCCTGGCGCTGCTGGTGCGCGCCGAGCTCGCGAAACCGGGCGTGCAGTTCTTCGACACGCAGACATACAACGGCCTCTTCTCCGTGCATGCGGCACTGATGATCTTCCTGTTCATCATCCCGGCGTTCGCAGGGCTCGCGAACTTCGCCGTGCCGCTCATGCTCGGAGCAGGCGACATGGCGTTCCCACGTCTGAACGCGCTCTCGTTCTGGCTCCTGCCGATCGCCGGCGTGATGATGCTGCTGTCGTTCATCGTGCCCGGCGGCGCGTTCGCGTGCGGCTGGACGGGCTACGCACCACTCTGCTCGACCCACCAGCCGATGGGCGCCATCTTCTTCAACCAGGGCGTCCAGTGGGCCGGCGCCTCGTCGATCATGACGGCGCTCAACTTCCTGGTCACCATCATCACGATGCGCGCACCTGGCATGACGTTCTGGCGCATGCCGCTCCTCGTGTGGGCGAACTTCACCACGTCACTGCTCGTCGTGATCGCGACGCCGTTCATCGCCGGGTCGCAGTTCATGTCCATGTTCGACCACGTGATGCACACGTCGTTCTTCGAGCCTCAGGGCGGCGGCTACGTCCTCGGCTACCAGCACATCTTCTGGTTCTACTCGCACCCCGCGGTCTACATCATGATGCTGCCCGGGTTCGGGATCATGAGCGAGGTCATAGCCGTCTTCAGCCGGAAGCCGATCTTCGGCTATCGGCTCATGGCGCTGTCGCTGATGGCGATCGTCGTGCTCGGCTTCTCCGTGTGGGCGCACCACATGTTCGTCAGCGGCATGGCGTCATGGCTGCGCGTGCCGATGATGATCACGACGCTCCTCATCGCCGTGCCGACCGGGATCAAGATCTTCAGCTGGCTCGCGACGATCTGGGAAGGGAAGCTCCACTTCAACACGCCGTTCCTGTTTGCCCTGGGCTTCCTGTCGATGTTCGTGATCGGGGGCCTCTCAGGGGTGATGCTCGGCGCGGTCCCGATCGACATCCACGTCAGCGACACGTACTTCATCGTCGCTCACATCCACTACGTGCTCTTCGGCGGATCGGTGTTCACGATCTTCGCCGGCATCTACTACTGGTTCCCGAAGATGACCGGGCGAATGTTCGACGAACGGCTCGGAAAGCTGCACTTCTGGATGACGTTCGTCGGCTTCAACCTGACGTTCTTCCCGATGCACCTGCTCGGTCTCGAGGGCATGCCGCGTCGCGTCGCCGATTACGCGCCGAAGTTCGCCGGCCTCAACATGTTCATCTCGATCGCCTCGTTCGCCCTCGGCGCCTCGGTGCTCGTGTTCCTCTACAACATGATCACGAGTTGGCGCAGCGGCCCGCCGGCGGGCCCGAACCCGTGGCGCGCAATGACGCTCGAGTGGCAGGTCAGCTCCCCGCCGCCGATCTTCAACTTCACCGAGATCCCGCAGGTCGTCGGCTCGCCGTACGAGTACGGCGTGCCTGGAGCGCAGCACGCGATCCTGACACCCTCGAAGACGCGGCAGACGGAAGAGGTCGTCACGACATGAAGCAGATCGTCGTCATCGCGAACGAGACCGTCGTCTCCAAGGCGCTCGTCGATCTGATCGAGGAGCGGGCGCAGGACGACGACGTCTTCGTCACCGTCGTCGCGCCGGTGAACCAGCCGCGGCAGGGCTACGTCGTCTACTACGACACGCGACGCGCGTCCGCACGCAGACGGCTAGACAAGACGCTGGCACTGCTGCGCAATGCCGGCGTCCACGCCGACGGGATCGTCGTCGAATCCGATCCGGTGGCGGCGCTCCGCGACGCGGTCGACCAGCTGAGCCCTGACGAGATCATCGTCTCGACGCACCCGCAGGCCAAGTCGGGCTGGCTCCGGCGAAATGCAGTCGAGCAGATGCGCCGCGTCGCGGGCGACCTCCCGTTCCAGCACGTCGTCGTCGACCTGAACGAGGAGCGCGGCGAGCGGAACGTCCTCGTCGTCGCGAATCAGACGGTTCTCGGCGAGCCGCTCCTCAACCGAATCCGTGAGCGGGCGAAGGAGGGGCCGGCGGAGTTCCTGATCATCTCGCCCCAGGGAGATGCGGAGGGAAGTTACGAGGAAGCCGAGAAGCGCCTACTTCGCGCGGTGGCGCTCCTGCGCGGCGAGGGTGTCGAGGCCCACGGTCACATTTCTCACCCAGATCCGTATGCAGCCGTCATCCATGCGATCGAGGACGAGCGAGTGGACGAGATCATCCTCTCGACGTTCCCGGATGCGCGCTCTGGGTGGATGCGGCGCGACCTGCTCGGGCGTCTGCGGAACGACGTCGACGTCCCGATCGAGCACATCGAGGTCGACGTGCCCGCGGAGGTGCAGGCGTAGTGGCCGTCCACGCCGAGCATCTCGATCACGGCGAGCACGAGCACCCGCCGGAGCCCTACTTCAGCTCACGCATCGCGCCGAGCATTCTCGGCATGTTCCTCTTCATCGGGTCGGAGATCATGCTCTTCGGCTCGTTCTTCACGGCCTACTTCTTCGTCCGCGTCGTGAACGGGGTCGAGTGGCCGACGCCGCCGTACCACCTGCCCGTGTACGTCGCGTTCATCAACACGTGCATCCTCGTGACGTCGTCCTTCACGATGCACTGGGCGCTCACGTCGGTGAAGCGCGGCAACGTCTGGGGCCTGCGCGCAGGTCTCTTCCTGACCTTCTTCATGGGTCTCACCTTCCTCATCACGCAGGGGCTCGAGTACTCGCGCATCGGTTTCAACACGAGCGACGGCGCCTTCCCCACGATCTTCTTCTGTTTGACGGGCCTCCACGGCGCGCATGTCTTCGTGGGATTGACGATCCTCGCCTTCATGACGATTCGTGCCTACCGAGGCCACTTCTCGCCCGAGCACCATCACGGCGTCGAGATCGCCGGCATCTACTGGCACTTCGTCGATGTGATGTGGATCGTCGTGTACACGACGGTCTACCTCCTCTAGTGAGGCGCTAGGTGCGGAACCCGCTTCGGAGCGAGGGGGAGGCTTTCCGGTTCTTGATCGTCGTGATCGCGGCGGCGGTCGTGATCGTCGTCGCGGCGATCATCAACACGTGGCTCGGCGTCGCGGCTGCGATCCTCGCCGTGGGCGGGATCGTGTGGTGGCTGATGCAGGAGCCCGTGCCCGGGGCTGCCGAGCGGGAACCCGCCGTCGATCCGTCGACGCCGACCGGCACGCATCGCGTGCTCGTCGTTGCCTCGCCCGGGACGGCGGACGTCCGCGTCGGCGACGGAGCGACGGACGTCGTCGTCGTCGTGCCCGCGCTCGTCTCGACGATCGAGGCCGTCACCGGCGCGGTGGACGACCGCCGGGCGGAGGCCGAGCAGACGGCGCTGGCGCTGACGCGCCGGCTCTCGCGCCCCGGCGTGAACGTCCGCGGCGAAGTCGGAGCCGACGACCCGGTCCTCGCCGCCGAGGACATGCTTCGCCAGTTCGGCGCCGACGAGATCGTCGTCGCGGGGGACACGGCCGTCGCAGAGCAGATCCGTGGCCGCGTGACGGTTCCCGTCCGCCTGGCTTGAACGGACAAGGCCGGGGCCAGGCCCCGTCCCGAGACCGTCACGAAAGTGTGACAAGCGGCGCGAAACGCCCGCTCGCGGCGTCGCGATGTCGTCAGGCTTTCGTATCAGGGCCTGGCCCCGGACGTGTCCGCTCCGCCGGCGCGAGAGAGCATGCCGGTAGCGCACCTCGGCGACCGTCAGCCCGAGCCACTCCTCGCTCTTCGTTGCGCCGTCGGGTGTCCAGCCTTCGCGCTCGTAGAAGCGCCGCGCGCGCGGGTTGTCCGCCAGCACCCAGAGAGCCGCATCGGCGTGGCCTGCTTCGCGCAAGGCAGCGACCGCCTCGTCCATCAGGGCATGTCCGGCGCCGGTTCCCCACGCCTCCGGCAGCGCGTAGATCGCGTAGAGCTCGCCCCGGGTTGCGTCGTCCCGGTCGGGACCGACGGATGCGAAAGCGATCACGCCGCCGCCGCGATCCTCCGCGACGAGGACGGTCTCGAGGACCTCGCGAATGCAGCGGCCCCACCACTGCTCGCGCCCGGCCCGGTCGATCGTCGCGAGACGCTCCGCGCCGAAGACGGCTTCGTACTCCGCCTGCCAGGAGCGCGTATGCACCTTGCCGATCGCAGCGGCATCCTCGGGGCGGGCGTGCCTGACCTCGATGCCGCTACTTGCCGGCGTTGTCCGCGACGAACTTCGAGACGGCGGAGATCTGAGCGTCGGTCAGCTTGCCCTTGAAGGCCGGCATGGGGCCGCCACCGACCTCGACCTGATGCTCGACGACGGGTTCCGACGGCTTCAGCTGATCGAGATTCGGACCGATCGTGCCGGTCGCGTTCGCAGCCTTCAGCGTGTGGCAGCTCGCGCATTGCGACTGGAAGATCTTCTTGCCGTCGTTTCCGAGCTGCTCCGGAGACGGAGTCCCGTTAGGAGCGCCCTTGCCGGCAACGGACGCGACGAAAGCCGCGACATCCTGCGCGTCCTGCCCCGTGACGAGGTTCTTCGGCATCGGCGGGGACGGCTGGCGGATCTGATCGAGCACCACGTTCTGGATCGTGCTGTCCTTGAATCCCTGCTTGCGCGACGGGCCGAACGCATCGTCGAGATTCGGCCCCGTCGTGCCCTGAGTGCCCGCCGCAGCGAGCACGTGGCAGCCCCCGCACTTCGCCTGGAAAAGCTTCTGGCCGCTCGTCTGGTCGACGCCGCTCGACGACGCCTTGCCCCCGGTGCCGCAGCCCGCGAGAAGCGCCAGTGCGCCGAGAAGCAGCAGGGTCTTCCGCACTATGCGGGAGGGCCGCTGCCGTCGGAGCCGAGCTTCGCCACCGCCTCGTCGCGCGTCGGATAGATCGTGAAGACCCGATCGAGGCCTGTGATCTCGAAGATCTTCGTGATGTTCCGGTCGTTACAGACGAGCGAGAGCTGCCCGTCGTTCGAGCGCAGCCGCTTGACGCCGCCGACGAGGACGCCGAGCGTGGTCGAGTCGATGAACGTCGTGTCGCTGAAGTCGACCACCACGTGCTTGCCTCCCTGCCCGATGACCTCGAGGAGCTGCTGCTTGAACTCCGGCGCCGTGTAGAGATCGACCTCGCCTGCGAGCGAGATCACGTAGTTCTCGTCGGTCAGCTGCTCGGTCTTGATGTCGAAGTTCATGCGCGATGTCCCCCCGGTCAGAAGAAGTGCAGCCTCAGATTCGGGGCCGATACTACTTTTTCTTGTCGGAGGAGGGCGTCGTAGTCGTCGGCGACAGCTGCTGGATCAGCTGCTGGATCTGCGCCTTGCTCGACGAGTCGGGGTTCAGCGCGAGGTAGCGCTTGTAGCCCTTGACCGCCTTCGCGGTGTCGCCGGCCTGCTGGGCAGCCTGGGCGAGCTGGAACCACGCGTTCGAGTCCTTCGGAGTGAGCTGCGTCACCTGGTCGTAGGAGGTGAGCGCGTTGTTGTAGGCGAGCTGCGTCCGCTGCTGGAGATCTGTCAGCTGCGTGTCGATCCGCGACGCGGCGGTCTGCTCGACCTTGTTCTGCCCGAGCGCCGTCCCGAGCTTGCCGATCGGGAGGAACGACTGGCTCGGGGCCGCGAGCTGTCGGCTCAGATACGCCGCCTGGTAGCTCGTGAGGTAGTCCTGCGCCTGCGTCATCTGCAGCCCGGCGAGCTCGTTCCACACGGCAGCGTCTTTTCGCTTGACGTTCGTGTACTGCTGCAGCGCGCTGATCGCGTTCGCGGTGTCGCCCTTGGTCTCGTAGGCCGTCGCGAGCTCGCGATACCCCTTGCCCTCGTTCGGATGCTTCTTGATGTAGTCCTGCGCCTTGGAGATGGAGTTGCCCCCGCCGCCGAAGAAGTTCAGACCGGAGAAGAGCTGGTCGAGACCGCCCGAGCCGGAGCCGACGCCGAGGAAGGCGAACGTAACCGCGAAGAGCACGGCGAGAAGCACATAGACCCATTTGGCCTTCCGTCGGAGCCGGGTGAAGAAGAGCTGCTGGTTCGGGTTACCGCCGCTCGAATGACGCCGGCGGCCGTGGGCCGGCGGCCGGCCGCTCGCCGGGGCCTTTGCCTTTGCTTTCGCCTTGACCGCCGCGCGTGCCATCGGCGGCTCAGAGTAGCGCTTCCTGCGCCGCGGGCATCCGGCGCTCGAGGAGCACGGAGAGCCAGATCGACCCCTCGAAGAGCACCCAGAGGGGCACCATCTCCATCATCGTTGTCACCGGGTCGACGCCGGGGAGCGCGACGGCGATCGCCGCCATGATCACGTAACCCGTGCGGCGGTTCCGCCGGAGCTTCGCCGAGCTCAGGACGCCGATGCGGACGAGCCCGAGGATGACGATGGGAACCTCGAAGACAATCGTGACCGCAAAGAGCACCATCGACGCGAACGAGAGGTAATCCTTCGCGCGAATCTGGATGTCGTACAGGTTGTCGTCGTAGTTCGTGAGGAAGTGCACGGCGGCGGGGAGCGCCACGAAGTAGCCGAACGCAAGCCCGCCTGCGGCGAGGAAGCCCGCGAACGCGGCAAGTGCCACGACGACGCGCTGCGTATGGGGCGCGAAAGCTGGCGCGAAGAACGCCCAGAGCTGGTAGATGACGATGGGCAGCGCGATGAGAAAGCCGGCGTAGAGGCTGATCCACATCGAGGTGAGGAACGGCTCTGCCGGGCTGAGGGTGAGGAGCTTTCGATGCTCGGGCGGAAGAGCGTCCTCGAGCCAGCCTACGAGACGTTCGTGGAAGACGTACGCAACGACAAACCCGAAGGCGATCGCGATGAGCGACACGACGATGCGTCCGCGAAGCTCGCCGAGATGCTCGACGAGCGTCGCCTCTTCGCCATGGGAGAGGCGCCGAGGCAAGCGCTTCATGGTGTCCTAGACGGTGTCGTGCTCGCGGGTGACGGCGCCACTCGAGACGGACACCGTCTCAACCGGCTTCGGCGCGGGCAGCTCGTGCTGCTCGTCGTCGTCGTGAGCGCCGGTAACCGCACCCTTGAACTCGCGCATCCCCTTGCCGAGCGAGCGGCCCATCTCCGGAAGCCGCTTCGGCCCGAAGATGAGAAGCACGACAAGCGCGAGGATGAGCAGCTCCCACGGAGAGATCCAACCTGGCATGCGGATCAGCGTAGCGCGTTTTCATCGGGACACCAGTGGGGATTTCATTCCGGTGAAGGCAAAGAAGCCCCTGGCCGAGCAGGTCATTCTCGTGACAGGCGCCTCGAGCGGCCTGGGGCGCGCGGTCGCCCGGGCCGCCGGAGCGCGCGGCGCGAAGGTGGTCGTCACAGCTCGCACGGCAGAGGCGCTCGACGCCTGCGTACGCGAGATCGAGTCGTTCGGGTCGGAGGCGATTGCCGTCCCCGCGGACTGCACGGTGCAGGACGAGGTCGCGCAGGTGGTCGAGCGGGCTATCGACCGCTTCGGCCGGATCGATACGTACGTCGCGAACGCGATCGTCACGGTCTACGCGGAGACCTACCGCTACGAGCCGGATGAGCTCCGCCGGATCATGGACGTGAACTTCTTCGGGCAGGTATACGGCTACTGGTCGGTCCTGCCGTATCTGCGCGAGTCGCGCGGCACCTTCGTCTCGATCCAATCTGCGCTCGCCTACCGCGGGATCCCGCTTCAGGGGGGCTACTGCGCCTCGAAGGCGGCGCTCCGGAACTTCTTCGAATCCGCCCGGGTCGAGCTCGAGAAGGCCGGCTGGGGCGTCGACGTCTCCGTCGTCCACCCGGCTGCGATCAATACGCCGCAGTTCGACCGCGACCGGCAGAAGGTGGGAAAGCAACCTCAGCCGGTACCCCCGATCTACCAGCCGGAGCCGTTCGCGGAGGCTGTCCTCTACTGCTGCGAGCGCCCGATCCGCGAGCTGCCGGTCGGCTGGGGCGCGCAGAAGCTCATGTGGGGTCAGAAGCTCTCACCGCGGGCGGGCGACCTGATGCTCCTGCGGATGGGCTGGAGGGGCCAGAACACGGGCGAGCCGAAGCCGATCGGCGCGCCCGACAACCTCTTCGCGCCGCTCCCGGGCGACCCGGGCGCGCACGGCCGGTTCGACGCGCAGGCTCGCAGGAGCACCCTGTGGACGTCGCTTCGCCTGCGAGGCCGTCTCGTCGGCGCCGCCGCGGCGGCAGCGGTGGTCGCAGGATCCGTTGAGGTCAGGGCCGCCCGAAACCGGTCGAAGAGCCTCCTCCGCTAGAATTCGGCGTAGGTTTGTGCGGGGCGAAAGCCCTGTTTTTCTGCCGAGAACGACCGACCGAAGGATGACTTTGTGGGACTGCTGAAGCTCGAGAACCTCCACGTCGCGCTCGAGGACGGGACCGAGATCGTGAAGGGCGTCGACCTCGAGGTCGACGTGAACGAGGTGCACGCGATCATGGGGCCGAACGGCTCCGGGAAGAGCACCCTCTCCTACGCGATCATGGGTCACCCCGCCTACGAGATCACCGAGGGCCGGATCCTCGTCGACGGGGAGGACGTGACCGAGCTCGAGGCGAACGAGCGCGCCGAACGCGGCCTGTTCCTCGCGTTCCAGTACCCGCATGCGATTCCCGGGGTGACAGTGCAGAGCTTCCTTCGCGCCGCGATCAACTCGGTGCGCAAGGCGCGGAACGGCGGCGTCGACGACCCCGTCCCGGTGAAGGAGTTCATCAAGGAGATCCGGGCGGAGATGGAGCGCCTGAAGGTCGCGCCCGAGCTCGCGCAGCGGTATCTGAACGACGGCTTCTCGGGCGGCGAGAAGAAGCGCGTCGAGATCCTGCAGATGGCGATGCTGAAGCCGCGGATGGCGGTGCTCGACGAGACCGACTCGGGCCTCGACATCGACGCGCTCCGCGTCGTGGCGGGCGGCGTGAAGGCGCTCGTCGGCCCCGAGATGGGCGCGCTCGTCATCACGCACTACCAGCGGATCCTCGACTACATCACGCCCGATCGGGTACACGTCTTCGTCGATGGGCGTATCGTCGAGTCAGGTGGTCCTGATCTCGCGAAGCAGCTCGAGGCGGAAGGCTACGACCCTTTCTTGACGACAGCAGTGGGGAGTGAGGCGTAATGGCCCAGATCGAGACGACACCTTCAGAGACCGAGATCGTCGAGGGGATCGGCAGTGACTACGCGATCAAGTACGGCTTCTCCGTCACGGAGGACTACTTCTACAAGTCGGGCCGGGGCGTCTCGCACGAGCTCGTGGACGCGATCTCCTCGCACAAGAACGAGCCCGATTGGATGCGGAAGTTCCGCCACAAGTCGCTCGACTACTTCTTCGCGCGGCCGATGCCCGAGTGGGGCGGCAACCTCGGCGAGATCGACTTCGACAACATCTTCTACTACATCAAGCCGACCGAGAATCAGGCGAATTCCTGGGAGGATCTCCCGGCCGACATCAAGGACACGTGGGACAAGCTCGGCATCCCCGAGGCGGAGAAGAAGTACCTCGCCGGCGTCGGCGCGCAGTACGAGTCCGAGGTCGTCTACCACAAGCTGCAGGAAGACCTCGAGCGCAAGGGCGTGATCTTCCTCGATACGGATACCGCGCTCCGCGAGCACGAGGACGTGTTCAAGCAGTACTTCGGGACGATCATCCCGCAGAACGACAACAAGTTCGCCGCGCTCAACTCGGCGGTGTGGTCGGGCGGCTCGTTCATCTACGTGCCGCCGGGCGTGTCGATCGACATGCCGCTGCAGGCGTACTTCCGCATCAACGCGGAGAACATGGGCCAGTTCGAGCGGACGCTGATCATCGTCGACGAGGGTGCGTACGTGCACTACGTCGAGGGCTGCACCGCGCCGATCTACTCGACCGACTCGCTGCACTCCGCTGTTGTCGAGATCGTGGTGAAGGACGGCGGCCGCTGCCGCTACACGACGATCCAGAACTGGTCGAACAACGTCTACAACCTCGTCACGAAGCGCGCGGTCGCGTACAAGGACGCGACGATGGAGTGGGTCGACGGGAACCTCGGGTCGAAGCTGACCATGAAGTACCCGGCGATCTGGCTCGTCGGCGAGCGCGCGCACGGCGAGGTGCTGTCGATCGCGTTTGCCGGCAAGGGCCAGCACCAGGACGCCGGCGGAAAGGCTGTGCACGTCGCCCCGAAGACGACATCGGTCATCACGTCGAAGTCGATCTCGAAGAACGGCGGACGCGCCGGCTACCGCGGGCTGCTCGAGGTCGCGAAGGGCGCGACCGGTGCGCGCTCGAAGGTCGTGTGCGACGCGCTGATCCTCGATGAGGAGTCGCGCTCCGACACGTACCCCTACATCAAGATCGAGGAGGACGAGGTCGACATCGGGCACGAGGCGACGGTGTCGAAGATCGGCGAGGAGCAGCTCTTCTACCTGATGTCGCGTGGGCTCTCGGAGTCGGAGGCGTCCGCGATGATCGTCAGCGGCTTCGTCGAGCCGATCACGAAAGAGCTCCCGCTCGAGTACGCGGTCGAGATGAACCGGCTGATCCAGCTCCAGATGGAAGGAGCAGCCCTCGAGTTGGCTAGCCCTCGCGCGCAAGCGCGCTGCGGGATGTTGGCTAGCCCTCGCGCGCAAGCGCGCTGCTGGGGTGCAGGTTGATCGACGTCGAGGGCGTCGACTACATCCGGATCCCGGTCACCGACATCGAGCGTGCAAAGGAGTTCTACGGCGGCGTGCTCGGCCTGCCGCCCGGGCCGTCGCAGCTCGAGGACTGGGTCGAGTACCAGGCGGGCAACGTGACGCTCGCGGTGATGACGCCCGAGTCGCACGGCGACGAGTTCGCGCCGCTGACGCCGAGCACGTTCGCCTTTCGCGTGCCCGATGTCGCGGCCGCGAAGACCTCGCTCGAGACTGCAGGCGTCGAGGTCGCCGAGATGTGGGACTCCGGCGTGTGCAACGGCGCCGGCTTCCGCGATCCCGACGGCAACCGCATCCTCCTCCACCACAGGTACGTGCCCCATGGCGAGAGCTGACGCGCTCGCCGCCTACGAGCGGCTCGCCGATCCCGGACACGACCGAGGAGCACTGGCGCTTCACGGACCTGCGTGGATTCGACCCCGGGCAGTTCGAACCGGTGACAGTCACGGATCACGAACGTGTGACGGGCATGCTCGACCTGGACGTGTCCGGTTATGCCCGGGTCAGCGAGAGCGGCATCGAGATCTCGCAGGCGCCCGAGGGCGTGCGCTTCGAGCCGCTTCCCGAGGATTTCGAGCGGCTTTACTCGCTCGTCGGCTGGGACGAGAAGTTCGCGGCGCACAACGCGGCGATGTGGAAGCACGGCCTGCTGGTCGTCGTCCCGAAGGGCGTCGTCCTCGAGAAGCCGCTCTACGTGCAGGTGACAGTCACCGGTCAGACCTTCTGGCGGCTCGTCGTCGTCGCGGAGGAGGGCGCGCGCGCATCGCTCATCGAGGAGTACGCGTCGCCGTCGCCGGAGACCGCTGCGTACTCGAACGCCGTCACCGAGCTCTTCGTCGAGCCGAACGCGAAGCTCGAGTACGTGTCGCTCCAGAACCTCTCGACCGAGACGTGGCACTTCGCGTCGCACCACGCGCGCGTCGAGCGCGACGGCGAGCTCGACTGGGTCGCCGGCGGCTTCGGCTCGAAGAAGGGCAAGGTGCGCATCCAGAACGACCTGAACGGTCGCGGCGCGACCTCGCGCGTGACCGGCGCGTACTTCGCCGACGGCGAACAGCATCTCGACTACGACACCTTCCAGGAGCACATCGCGCCCGACTGCGAGAGCGACTTCGCGTTCAAGGGCGCGCTTCGCGATCACGCGACAGCGGTGTGGCGCGGGATGATCCGCGTCGAGCCGAATGCGCAGAAGACGAACGCGTACCAGGAGTGCCGCAACCTGATGCTGTCACCGACGACGCATGCCGTCCCGATCCCCGGTCTCGAGATCTTGGCCAATGACGTGCGCTGCACTCACGGCGCGACCGTCGGGCGCGTCGACCGCGAGCAGCTCTTCTATCTGATGGCGCGCGGCCTGACGCGTGCGGAGGCCGAGCGGCTGATCGTGCGGGGCTTCTTCCAGGACGTGCTCGACCGGATCGAGCTCGAGCCGGTGCGCGAGGCCGTCACCGCGGCGCTCGAAGCGCGCATCCCGCAGGGCTAAGCGACTTTCGCCAGCCACCCTTCGGCCGCGCGCAGACGCTTCTGCAGCTGCGGCACGGTCGCACTCGTCACCTTCTCGAGGCCTGCAAGCTTGTTGAGCTCTGCGTTCACCCGCGCGTGGGTGAGCTTCGTCCGCTTCGCGATGTCGCGCGCGAGCGTCGCGTTCGCGTCCCGCAGCCATCGCTTCTCGTCCCGCCGCGTGACGCCTTCGAGAACGCCACCGCCGCCTGCCAGCGGCGGTGGCGGGCCGAGCGTCAGTTCGACGCCGACGTCCTCGTCCTCGTCTCCGAAGTCGACGAACTCGTCGTCGGGCTCGGCGGCGTCCGTCGCGACCGCGGAGATGACGGAGAAGAGCGACATCTGCTCCGCCCAGCGGGCGACCGGCGCTGCGAAGGGCGAACGCTCGATCTGCTCGCTCAGTGCACGCCGCAAAGAGTGGCGGCGCTGCTCGGCGATTCCGGCTGCCAGGACGCGAAGGCGCGGATCGTCGGGGATGAAGAGCCACGCGCGCTGTCTCGGCGTGCCGCGCGTCCAGCGCACGAGCCGACCGACGGCCTGACGGAAGAAGAGCTCGGTCGCGGTCGTCGTCGCATACACGCCGACACGGAGCCTCGGGATATCCACGCCTTCCGACACCATCCGCACCGCCACGAGCCACGGCTCCCGCCCCGCGGCGAAGGCCTGGATCCCCGCGGACGCGGATGGATCGTCGGACGTGACGACCCGCGCCCGCGTGTGGAAGCGGTCGCGGAGCATCTCGGCGATCCCTCGCGCGTGCTCCTGATCGGTCGCGATCACGAGCCCGCCTGCATCGGGATGCTCTCGTCTGATCATCCCGAGCCGTTCAACCGCAACCTGGAGCACCGTCGGCAGCCATTCGCCCTCGAGCGACAGCGCGGTCCGGAGGCGCTCGCTCGCACGCGCCGCGCTGAGCTTGTCGTCGAAGGTCGCGGCGTGCAGCGAGCCGTCCGGCGCCTGCCACTCCATGTGCCCATTCGTTCGCGGGAAGTACACCGGCCGCACGACTCGACGGTCGGCAAGTGCATCGCCGTACGAGTACTCGTAGTCAGGCACAGCCTCGTCGCCGTCGTAGTGGATGAACGGAATCGCGTGCGTATCGGAGCGGAACGGCGTGCCCGACAACGCGAGCCGCCGCGCTGCATCGGCGAACGCTGTCTGGATCGCGGCGCCCCACGCACGCTCGTCGGCTGCGTGATGCAGCTCGTCGAAGACGACGAAGGCGTCCTCGGCCAGTCGCGCGACGAGCTCGGGGCTTGCCGAGACCTGCTGATACGAGGTGACGATTCCGTGCATGTCGGACGCGAGACGGCCGTCGGCTGCCGACCACGCGGGATCGAGGTGAAGCGAGAAGGCGGCGGCCGCGTGCGCCCACTGCAGCTTCAGATGCGCAGTCGGCGCGACGACGACGAGCCGCGACGGATGCTTTGCCAGCGTGTGACGCGCCGCCGTCAACGCAAACGTCGTCTTTCCCGCTCCCGGTGTCGCGACCGCCAGGAAGTCCTTCGCATCCGACGCGACGAAGCGGTCGAAGGCAGACTTCTGCCACGGTCTGAGGCGAACGATACGAGTCATGGGTCCCCGGAGGCCGGCGGACGATACCGCCCGGACCTGTCGGCCCTCGCCGTGGCAGACTTTTGCGTGTGGAGGCGATCGCGGACGGCGGCCTCGAGACCACGCTGATCTATCACCACGGAGCCGACCTCCCGGACTTCGCCGCGTTCGTCCTCCTCGACGACGAGCGCGGAATCGAGCTGCTCCGCGGGTATTACGCCCCGTACGTCGAGATCGCCCGTCGGGTGCACGTTCGCGCGATCCTCGACACCCCGACCTGGCGCGCGAACGCCGACTGGGGCGCGCGGCTCGGTTACGACACGTCCGCACTGACGGACGTCAACCGCCGCGCCGTGGAGCTCCTCGACTCCGTCCGTCGCGAGAGCCCGGATGTCGAGATCGCGATCAGCGGCTGCATCGGCCCGCGAGGCGACGGCTACGCCGTCGGGGAGACGATGACCCCGGACGAGGCCGAGAGCTACCACGCGCCTCAGGTCCAAGCGCTCGCACACGCGGATCTCGTGAGCGCACTGACGATGACCTATCCTGCGGAGGCTGTGGGCGTCGTCCGCGCTGCACGAGCGGCTGCGTTACCCGTCGTCATCTCCTTCACTGTCGAGACGGACGGTCGCCTCCCCAGCGGGCAAACGCTTGCCGATGCGGTGGCCGAGGTGGACGCCGGTACCGATGGGGCCGCTGAGTACTTCATGGTGAACTGCGCCCACCCGTCGCACTTCGCTCATGTGCTCCCCGTCGAGCGCATCCGGGGCATCCGGGCAAACGCATCGACGATGAGTCATGCGGAGCTCGACGCCGCCGAGGAACTGGACGAAGGCGACCCGGCCGAGCTCGCACGGGACTTCGCACGTGTCAGCCGCTTGCAGCACCTCGAGATCGTCGGCGGCTGCTGCGGTACCGACCATCGCCACGTGGCGGCGATCGCTGCCGCGCTCAGCGCGACCTGAGAGCTGCGTTCGCTGCGCGTTGCAGCACGCCCGCAACGCGCGGCGAGAAGCCGATCCGCGACATGCTGACGGGCGAGCGGCCCGTGAGGCCGCCTGCGATCGTGAGCGCCGCGAGATAGGTCCCGGCGCGGGTCGGATGGAAACCGTCCGGGCCGTAGAGCGCAATCTTCGGATTCGTCCGGAGCACGCTCTTCCAGGCGGCACCGGCCGGCAGGAGGAGGCCACCGGCCTCACGCGCAGCCGCGCGGTAGGAGTAGATGACCGCATCGAAAGCCGAACGGCGCCAGCTCTCCGGCCAGACCGTGTAGAGCGCCGGCTTGCCGCCGGCCGCGCGGATCGCGTCCGCAAACGTCTTCGACCACTCCGTCAGATTCACGCGGCTTTCGGGCAGCGACGACGGCCCCTGCTGCAGGACGACGACGTCGTAACGGCCGTTCGCGATGACATCCGCGATATCGGTCGTGCGCCAGTGATCCTCCAGCGCGTAGCCGCCGACCACGCGCGCGTCGACGTCGAGCGGGACGAGTTGCGCGACCATCGCCGGCAGCGCGTTCGCCTCGGTGAGGCTGTTCCCGACAAAGAGGACGCGAGTCGCACCGGCCGATGCCGGGAAAGCAAGCATCACTGCGACGAGAAGGACGAGCTTCATCGACGGAACCGGTAGAGACGCGCGTCGTGCGGTGCGAGCCAGTCGCGGAAGCGGCCGCCCTCGACGTCGACGGTGCGGAATTGCTGCGTCCCTGCGCCGATCGGGGGCGGCAGCGGGCGCTGAACCCACTCCCCGAGCACCTCGACCTGCTTGACCTTCGCCGGCACGCCGCTGAAGGTTACGACGCTCGTCGTCCCTTTTCGCCGGACGGCGACCACGTAGCCGAAGCTCGCATTCGTCCGCGTGACGAGCGCCACGTCCGCAGTCGACGCCTTGACCTGCGTCTTCGCGCGTGCGGCGACGAGCGCCGGCGCGACCGCGCTCGACGACAGCTCTGCGACGAGCGGCTGCAGGACCTGCTGCCAGAACGACCAGTTCCATCCGAGCTCCGCGTCGGCAGGTGTCGCGACCTGAATCAGATGGCCGCCGAAGAACACGAGCCCACGGGCACCGGCGACGATCGCCTGGTAGGCCATGAAACGCTCGGCTGGAAGCGTCGGGAAACGGGGGACGCGGTTCGGGTGATCCTTCGAGGGCACGACGCCGCTCCACGCGATCTGCAGCGTCATCCAGACCGGCTTCGGCCCGGCGGCGCTGACCAGCTTGCGCGTCACGTCCCCGACGACGTTGATGTCGCGATTGCCGGTCTGCGTATGCGTCCCCGGCGGGTACGACACCGGGTAGACATCTGCTCCCGTGATGTCGAAGGCGGGACGGTACGGCGTCAGTTGCGCCACAGTGCCGATCGGCGCCTGGATGATCACCACAGGATGATCGGCATCGATCCTCTTGATGCGCCGGTAGGCGCGGATCGGGCCGGCCGGCCGGATCCAGTTCGCCCCCCGGAACGGGTTCCGCGGCTCGTCGACGCCCTTGTAGGCACCGAGAGCAGAATGCCCGCCGATCCCGTCGACGATCTGCGCGAGGAGCGGCGAGTCGTCGGCGGCCGCATCTCCGAGCCAGAGCCACGCGCGCAGCCCGTGTGCGCCGACCGCGTCGAGCGTGCGCCTCTGCTCCGCGATCGTCGACGCGCTCCACGTCGCGGTGCCGGTTCGGACGTGCGTGACGCCGCTCGCGGCGACCTCGGCGAGCCCGTTCCGCCCGCTCGGCGCTTTCGCGCCTGCGGGTGGGCCGTTCGAGAGGACGAGCGGAAACGCGGCGGCCACGTCGTTTGATCCTGCCCGAAAGCGGGAGAGACGAGTCGGAATCAACGACGGAAAGGGGCTCACGTGGCGGAGTTGACGAACCTCGAGGAGAAGCTCGCCGAGGTCACCGGCCTTGCGATGGCGGCCGAGACAGCCGGCGGCAAGATCACGAAGCTGGCCGAGAAGAAGGACTCCGGCCTCGCGGAAACGCTGCAGCGAATGGCCAAAGAGGCGTCGGAGACCGCCGAGCGCTGTCAGGAGGTCGCATCGAGCTTCGAGGGCAAGAAGACGGCGATCCTCGACGAGGCCCGTCAGGTCAAGAAGAAGGCGACGGAGATGATGTCGACCTACCTCGACGACGACGCGGACGCGCTCGACGGCTTCGAGTTCCTCACGATGGCGGAGGCCGCCGAGGTCGGTCACTGGTCGGTCCTCCAGACGATGAACGAATCCGCCGGGAACGATCAGGTGCGCGAGCTCGTCACGTGGGCGCTCCCGATCCAGGAGCGCCACTTCCAGGACGTGCTTCAGGGCTCTCGCAAGCTCGCCGCCGAGGAGAACCCGAACGAGACTGCCTGATCCCGATCCGCTCCGCCTCTTTGGAGCCTGGTGGAGCGACGAGCAGGTTCCGGTCGTGCTGGCGACGGCGACGCCGGACGGAAGGCCGTCCGCGCGCGCCGTCGTCCTCGAGGGATTCGACGAGCAGGGGTTCGTGTTCTGGTCGAGTCGCGAGAGCCCGAAAGGCAGACAAGCTTGAGGAGAACCCCCGCGCGGCGCTCGTCTTCCTCTGGGATGGGCGGCAGGTGCGCGTCGAGGGCGAGGCAGTGCACGTCGGCGATGACGAGAACGAGCGTCACTGGCGCGAGCGCGAAGGAAAGCGCCAGCTCGCCGCCTTCAGGCAGAGCGAGCTGATCGCGAGCCGTGAGGAGCTCGAGCAGCTCGTCGAGCACGTGCCGGAGGACCCGCTGCGGCCTCGGTTCTGGATTGGCTATCGCGTCGTACCCGACCTCCTCGACGTCTGGATCGCCGACGAGGGCTACGTGCACGACCGCTTCCGTTATACGCGGGCGGGCGCTGGCTGGGACATCGTTCGGCTACAGCCGTAGGAGCGCTGCGAGCCGCTCGATCCCGACCGGGATGAGCTCCTCGTCGACCATGCTGAACGAGAGCCGCAGGTTTTCGGCTCCGCGGCCGTCGGGGAAGAAGAGCGCGCCGGGCACGGCGGCAACGCCCTCGTCAGCCGAGCGCCTCGCAAGCTCGGTTGCATCGAGGGGAAGCGTGAGCCACGAGAAGAACCCGCCGCGCGGCGTCGTCCAGTGGATGCCGGCCGGCATGAACCGCTCGAGCGCGTCGGCGAGCGTCGCCCACTTCCGCGCGTAGAGCGCGCGAGAAGCGACAAGCTGCTCGTCGATGAGTCCACGCCGCACGTACTCCTCGAACAGACGCTGACCGAGGGCTCCCGCGCACTGGTCGGTGTTCTGTTTCGCAGAGACGAGCTGCGCGACGATGTCGCCCGGGCCGGCAGCCCAGCCGAGACGCACGCCGGGGAAAAACGTCTTCGAGGTCGTCCCGCACTGCACGACGACATCCGGACCGATACTCCAGAGGCTCTGCGGTGCTGTGCCGTCGAAGCCCAGCTCCCGATAGGCGACATCCTCGACCACCAGGAAGCCGTGCCGGCGGGCAAGCTCGACGAGCGCAGCACGGCGGTCGGGGGCGAGGGTCACACCCGCAGGATTCTGGTGGTCCGGGATCGTGTAGAGGAGCTTCGGCCTCAACCCGCCGTCGAGGAGCGCTGCAAGCGCGTCGACGTCGAGCCCGTCTTCGTCGAGCGGCACGGCATGGACATTCGCCTCGAACCCGCGGAACGCCATGATCGCACCGAGGTATGTCGGTGCTTCGACGACGACGTCGTCGCCGCGATCCAGGAACGACTTCGACACGAGCTCGAGCCCGTCGATGCCACCGCTCGTGATCATCAGCTCGTCCTCGCCCGGACGCCGCCCCTGCAGGGACTCGAGTCGGCCCGCAATCGCATCGCGCGTCCCGGCGAGACCCTGAGTCGGCGCGTACTGGAACGCGGATGCGTCGAGCGACTGCACGAGCTCGGCAACGCGGTCGGCGGGGAACGTCAGCGGATCGGGGAATCCTCCGGCGAACGAGATCAGATCGGGGTTCCCGAGCAGCCCCAGGATCGCCGTGATCCCGTCGCCTCCGCCTGCTCGCGTTCGCTCCGCAAGGAGCGCCTGCCACGAGTGCGTCACGGCCATGGAGGGAAGCCTAGACCGTATGGAGTTGCCGGCGCCTCGCTCGTAAGTTGGCGCGGGTTGCCGTCGCGATTGGCGCGGCGGTAGAGCCGCAATTACGGGAGGCGCCGGTATGGCTGAGGGTACGTGGGTGGGGTTGGACGTGCACGCGCGCAAGGTTGTGGCGGGTGTGTTGGATGCGGGCAGCGGCGAGCTTCGGAGCCTGCGGGCGCCGACGCTGCCGACGGAAACGGTCGAGTGGCTCCGCCAGTTTCCGGGGCCGGTGCGGGTGGCGTACGAGGCAGGCCCGACGGGCTATGGCCTGGCGCGTGCTTGCGCGGCGGCGGGGATCGCGTGCACGGTGGCAGCGCCGTCCAAGATCCCGCGCGCGGCTGCCGACAAGCTCAAGACCGACCGGCGCGACGCGGAGCGCTTGGCCAGGCTATTGCGGTTGGGCGAGCTGGTTGCGGTGCGGGTGCCGGAGCCGCACGAGGAGGCCGCGCGTGATCTCGTCCGCGCTCGTGAGGACGCCCGCGGCGAGTTGATGCGAGCGCGGCATCGCCTCTCGAAGTTGTTGCTGCGGCACGATCTCGTCTGGGACGCGAGCGCTTGGACAGGCGCGCACGACGCGTGGCTGCGCCGGCAGCGCTTCGACTCGCGGCCGCTCGCGCTCGCCTTCGACGAGTCGTACGCCGCCGTGATGCAGGCCAAGACGCGTCGCGACGCACTCGACCATGCGATCACCGAGCTCGCCAGCGAGCCGCCGTTTGCCGAGACGGTTGGCCGGCTGGTCTGTCTGCGTGGTGTCTCCACGTTGACCGCGCTCGCGCTCACGGTCGAGCTGGGCGACTGGACGCGCTTCCGGCCGCAGGCGCTCGGCCCCTTCCTCGGCCTGATCCCGAGCGAGCACTCCACCGGCGAGCAACGGCAACTCGGCGCGATTACCAAGACCGGCAACACGCACGCTCGCCGACTGCTGGTCGAAGCCGCCTGGCACCAGCGGCGGCCACTGCGGGAGAGCGCGACGCTCGAGCGGCGCCGTCACGGCCAGTCCGCAGCGGTACGCGCGCGCGCCGACCGCAGCGCGCGCCGTCTGCACCAACGCTGGCACGCACTCGAGCGCCGCGGCAAACGACGCACGATCGTCGCGGTCGCGGTCGCGCGCGAGCTCGCCGGCCACTGCTGGGCGCTCGCAACGATGTAGCCGACAACGCCAATGGCTCGGCGAGGAGAGCGCACCGGCGCAGGACGCGAGGAGCGACCCGCGGTACTACTACGAGCCGCCCAACGACTGGACGATGCTCGACCCTAGAGAGCGGCACCGCTCCTCACCTCGCACACCCGGTCATGCGGTCCCAACCCGCGCATATCAGCCGCGACACCACGCGTCGACGACTGCCGCTGCGCTCCCCCCGCCGAAACGAAGGCCCGCACGCGCGGGCCTTCAAGCCGTGCCACTTGATGCCATGAAGGGGCGGGCCTCCTACCGCTCCCGCGCCCGAGGCGGTATGCCACGGGTGTTGTCGAAGTCGGGACCGAAGGAGGCCCAGGCATGAATTCTGTCGGGATTGATCTGCACCGCAACCGCTCGCAGGTCGCGGTGATCGACGGGCAGGGCGAGCTGTCGCTGTCGCGGCGGATCGTCAACGACCGCGCGACGTTCCTCGAGCTGCTCGCAGGCCTCGAGGGCGAATCGCGGATCGCGGTCGAGGCGACCTACGGCTGGGAGTGGCTGGCGGAGCTGCTCGAGGACGCCGGCTACGAGATCCATCTCGCGCACCCGTTGCGTACGCGGGCGATCGCCGCCGCCCGCGTGAAGACGGACGCGGTTGACGCGAAGACGCTCGCCCATTTGCTGCGCGCCGATCTGCTGCCCGAGGCGTACGTCGCTCCACGCGAGCTGCGCGACCTGCGCGAGCTGTTGCGCCACCGGATCGCGCTAACCGGGATGCGCTCGGCGCTCAAGAACCGTGTGCACGCGATCCTCGCCAAGCACGGCATCACCCGCCAGCACTCCGACCTCTTCGGCAAAGGAGGCCGCGAGTTCCTCGAGGCGCTGCAGTTGCGCGAGGCGCCACGACGGCGTCTGGACAGCCTGCTCGCGCTGATCGACGACTTCGACCGCGAGGTCGAAGCCACCAGCAAGGAGATCGAGCAGCGCGCCAAGGCTGACGACCGCGTCGAGGTGCTGACGCAGATCCGCGGCGTCGGCCGCTACACCGCGATGCTGATCATCGCCGAGGTCGGCGCGATCGAGCGCTTCCCCGACGCGCGCCACCTCTGCGCCTGGGCCGGACTGACACCGACCGTGCGCAGCTCCGACGGCAGAGCACGTCTCGGTCACATCTCCCGCCAGGGATCGCCGGCGTTGCGCTGGGCGCTCGTCGAAGCCGCCCAGAAATGCACCACCGGCGGCGGCCCGCTGCGCGAAAGCTTCGAGCGGATCGCCAAACGCCGCGGCCGCAAGATCGCCAAGGTCGCCGTCGCCCGCCAGATCCTCACCCTCAGCTACTACGGCCTGCGCGACGGAGAGATCCGTTGCCTGGCGCGCCGCAGCCGGGCGAGCGCGAAAGAGAAGCTGGCGGCCGCACCATGACCGCCGCGCACGCAACAACCACGCCTACGGCTTGTGCCCCCGAAAGCGGCGCGATGCGAACGCTCAGGCGAGCTCGCTGTTTGTCATGGCCTCGCTAACCCCAGGACGGCCGACCACTTGATTGAGCCCCTGAGCACCGCACGACACTCTGGCCCGCACCGCGCGACCGGATGGATGACTGGAGCCCCCACCTCCCCCGCCGGCTCGCCGTCAGCGAACCGGCACACCACCACCCGAGGACCCTGACACCAACCTTGACGAGGCCCGCCCCTTCATGGATGACAGAACTCACTCCATATCAGTAGTAGATCGTGCGCGTCAGGTGATGAGGCGCGTGCGTCTTGTGGAAGGGGAGCCAGAACCGCGCGTCGATCTGCGGCGCGATCACCTGGAGCTCCGGTGGCCGCAGCGCGTTCACCGCGCGCGTGAGCTCGTCGCACGCGTGCACGGTGTGTGCCCGCAGCTCGAGCTCCCATGGGGAACCGGCCTCGATCAACTCCCCGGCCACGATCGCGCGCTCGAGCCGCTCGGAGTAGCGAAGCACCCCCATGGCGTGCAAGCCCGCCGGGACGATGTAGTCGGCGAATGCGGTGAGCTCGTGCAAATCCTCGAAGCCCAGGCCGCCGAGCGTGATCTCCGTGATCCACACGGAGAGCTGGGCGAGCTTGAAGAACGGCCGGTCGTCGAAGCGGGGGAACTCCCGGACGAGGGACTCCAGGAAGCCGGCGCCGCCGTCGTAGAGGCGCGGCGGGCACGCGTCGAAGAAGGGGTGGAAACGGCCGTCCCAGCGCTCGACGAGGACGGCGCCGATGTCGCGGAGAATCCCCGCGCGCTCGTCGAGAAGCTGGAGCCCGGGCAGCAGAGAACCGAGCTGCGCGGCGTCGACCTGGGCGAGCCAGGCACCGTCGAGAACCGGCACTCCCTGCTGGAGCGCCCGGTGGAAGGCGAAGTGGAGGCCGTCCGCGTCGGCGTACGCTCGGCCGTCGACGACGAGATCCCAGCGACGCCGCGTCTCGAAGTCCGTATACGCGAAGTTGAGTGCAGCGGTGACGAGGACGAAGTCGATCGTCTCGTTACGTCCGAGCCCGAAGGGGAACGGGAAGAACGCAGCCGGCACGGGCAGCTCCTCGTACGCGAGCCAGGATGCGACATCGGCGAGCCGCTCGGCGTCCGTCGTCACATCCCGGGAGCTCTCGACGAGAGGCCGCACCCCCGCGAGAACGGGATTTTCTTGCAATCCGACCCCCATCTCACCCAGAACTTAGAGGAGCCTGCAAACTTCGGGGCAAGCGACGAGGGAGGCGAAGTGGACGGAGGCCAGTGGAGAGACCGGCTCGAGCAGGCGCTCTTCGAGATCAGACGCGTCATCGCCGGCCAGGATCAGATGCTCGAGCGGGTGCTCGTGTGCCTCCTCGCCCAGGGGCACCTACTGATCGAGGGCGTGCCGGGCCTTGCGAAGACGCTGACGATCAAGACGACCGCCGGCGTGCTCGGCGGCTCGTTCGCGCGCGTGCAGTTCACGCCCGACCTCGTGCCCGCCGACCTCGTCGGCACCCGTGTCTATCGCCCCGATCAGGGCACGTTCGAGACAGAGCTCGGTCCCGTCTTCTGCAACTTCCTTCTCGCCGACGAGATCAACCGCGCACCGGCGAAGGTGCAGTCGGCGCTCCTCGAGGTGATGCAGGAGCATCAGGTGACGATCGCGCATACGACGTATCCCGTCCCAGATCCGTTCCTCGTCATGGCGACGCAGAACCCGATCGAGTCGGAGGGGACCTATCCGCTTCCCGAGGCGCAGATCGACCGGTTCATGCTCAAGATCCTCATCGACTATCCCGAGCACGACGAGGAGCTGACGATCGTGCAGCGTCAGCTGACCGCGCCGCCCGAGTTGCGTGAAGCGCTCTCGCTCGACGAACTGCGCGAGCTGCAGCGCGGGGTGTACGACGTGTATGTCGATCCCTCGCTCGTGAGCTACGCCGTCACCGTCGCCACAGGGACCCGTCGCCCCGGCGGCATCGGCCTGCCCGAGCTCGACGAGTACGTCGAGTTCGGCGCGAGTCCGCGCGGCCCGATCGCGATAACGCAGGCGTCGCGCGCGCTCGCGCTCATCCGCGGGCGCGACTATGTCACGGCGGACGACGTGAAGGCGCTCGCAAAGGACGCGCTTCGCCACCGGCTCGTCCTGAGCTATCAGGCGCTCGCGGAGGGCGTCTCGGCCGACGACATTCTCGACAAGGTGCTGGCTGCGGTCGCGGTTCCGGAGGTGAGCCTGTCGCGGCCGAGCGCGTGAGCTCCGGGCTCTTCGGGCCCATCTCGCCGGACCGGCCCGGCCCGGGGCCGCTGCCTGCTGCCGCCCTTCGCGCCCTGCAGATCCAGGTCGGCCGCCGCCTGCAGGGGATGCTCGCGGGCGACTATCGGTCTGCGCAATACGGCGACGGGACCGAGCTTGCGCAGGTGCGCCCGTACGTGGCGGGCGACGACATCCGCCGAATCGAGTGGAACGTGACCGCCCGCATGGCCGAGCCGCACGTGCGCGTGACTCTGGCCGAGCGAGTGCTCGTCACCTGGCTCGTCCTCGACACCTCCCCGTCGATGCAATTCGGGACTGCGGACAGGCGGAAGGCCGACGTCGCTGCAGGCGTCGCAATCGCGGTCGGGCATATCGCGACCCGCCGCGGAAATCGACTCGGCGTGACGACCTTCGGCGACAGCACCCCCTCGACGCTGCCGCCGAATCAGGGCCGCCACGGCTTGCTCGGGCTCCTCGAGGCGCTCGCGCGCGAGCCGGAGCAGGCGCAGGTCGGCGCGACGTCGCTCGGCGACGCGCTGAAACGCACAGCGGCGATCGCACGCCAGCGGGGTGTCCTCGTCCTCGTGTCGGACTTCCGCGGGCCGCTCGACTGGCGCAAGCCGCTCCTGCAGGTGATGAGCCGCCACGACGTCGTCGCAGTGGAGATCCGCGACCCGCGCGAGCAGGAGCTGCCGGACGTCGGCGAGCTCTGGCTCGTCGATCCCGAGACCGGCCGCGAAGTACGCGTCGACACGCGCAGCCGCGCGCTTCGCGACCGCTTCGCGCAGGCTGCCGCAGAGGAGCGGAGCGGCGTGGCACGCGTCCTCTCGGCGCTCGGCGTTCCGCACTGCGTCCTGACGACGGAGGGTGACTGGCTCAGGCCGTTCGCGACGTTCATGGGAGCCAGACGCAGGTGAGCTTCGGACGTCCGCTGATGCTGGTCGCGCTCGCCGTGGTGCCGTTGCTCATTGCCGCCTGGTACACGCTCGAGTCCCGTCGCGCCGAGCAGGCAGCCGCGTTCTCGCGGCCGGCGTTGACGCCGAACCTCGTCGCGGCGGCGCCCGGGCGGCGGCGGATCGTCCCGCTCGTCATCCTCATGGTCGCGCTGACGCTCCTGCTCGTCGGCGCGGCGAGGCCGCGTGCGACCGTGAGCGTGCCGCGGAAGGAAGCGACCATCGTGCTGGCCGTCGACGTCTCGCGCTCGATGACGGCGTCCGACGTGCGACCGACCCGGCTCGCGGCGGCTCGCAACGCGGCCACCGCCTTTCTGACGAAGGTGCCGAAGGAATACAGCATCGCCGTCATCGGCTTCGGCACGCGTGCGTTTGTCGCGGTGCCGCCGACGACGGATCGTGTGCTCGCTCAGGATGCCCTCGCCTCCCTCGCCCCGAGCGAGGGAACCGCGATCGGCGATGCCGTTGCGCTCGCGGTGAAGCTCGGTAAGCGCCAGCACGAAAGCGACGGCCACCGGCCGCCGACGTCGATGCTCCTCATCTCCGACGGGGCCCGCGACGGCGGGCAGACTGCGCCGCTCCTCGCGGCACGCCGCGCGCGTGCAGCGGGCATCCCGGTGTCGACCGTCCTCGTCGGTACGCCGAACGGCATCGTCGAGAACAAGCTGGTCGGTGGGTACACCGAGCAGATCCGCGTCCCTCCGAGCCCGGGCACCCTGCAGCAGATCGCGAAGGTGAGCGGCGGCGACTTCTTCCGTGCGAGCACGGCAACAGCGCTGACGAACGTCTACAAGAAGCTCTCGACCCGTGTGGGGCACAAGACCCAGAGCCGCGAGATCACCGATGCATTCGCGGCGGGCGGCGCGCTGCTCCTGATCGTCGGCGGCGGCCTGTCCGCGCTCTGGTTCCGGAGGCTCGTCCCGTGAAGCTGCTCGTCCTCGCGACCGTCCTCGTTCTCGCCGGCATCGCCGCGTCCTCTGCAGCCGCAACCAACGAGTGCCGGGGCCTTCAGGTGTGTGTCCCGGTGGCGGGCCCTTGGGTCGTCGCGACCCCGGGCCGGACGGAGTTCCAGCTCTCCTGTCCGAAGAACTTCATCGTCGCGGGCCTCGACGCGGAGCTCTCTGCACGCGGGATCGACGTCGGCTTCGTCGGCTCGCTCGGCAGTCCCGTGAACCCCGGCATCACCACCTCGCGCGACGCGGTGTTCCTCGGCCGGCTCGTGCGCGGCTCGGCTGCGTCGACGTTCCGGCCGCACATCGGCTGCGTCCCCGCCTCCGGCGGCGGGCGGAGGGTGCCTACGGTGCACCACGCGTTTCCGCCTGGAAAGCCGACGATGCGCCACGTGCTGCAGGTGCGCGTGAACGGCGGAACGGCGACACGAAGCCTCCGCTGCGCGCGGAACGAGCGGCTCGTGAGCGCGTCGCACGCCGTCGGCTTCTTCGGCGATTCGCCGCCGGGCGCGGCCTTCGTCAGGCAGGTGCGCGCGTCGCATCGCGTGCGAAACGGCGTCGCGACAGTGACGGTGCGCTCCGGTGAAGGCATCTCGGCCGTCGTGCAACTCGACATCGTGTGCGTGCCCAAATGAGTGTGCACAGATGAGCTTCGGCCACCCGCTTCTGCTGCTGACGCTGCTCGTCATCCCGATCGGGCTCGTCGCGTACCGGTTCCTCGTCCGAAGACGACGCATGCGCTACGCCGTGCGGTTCACGAACGTCGACGTGCTCGCGTCCGTCGTCGCGACCGGGCGCCCATGGCGCCGCTGGGTCGCGGCCGGCGTGTTCTTGCTCGCACTCGCGGCCTTGTGCGCCGCGGTTGCGCGGCCGCACGTGCACAAGCTCGTCGTGAGCGACAATGCCACGGTCGTCCTCGTGCTCGACGTCTCCGGCTCGATGCAGGCCGTGGACGTCAAGCCGACGCGGCTCGTCGCCGCGCAACGGGCGCTGCACACGTTCCTCGACAAGGTGCCGCCGCGACTAAAGGTCGGCCTCGTGCTCTTCGCCGGCGAAGCGCAGGTGGCGACGCCGCCCACCATCGACCATGAGCTCGTGTCCGAGGCGATCGACGAGGTCGACTTCTTCCACGGCTTCGGCGGGACGGCGATCGGCGACGCGGTCGCCACAGCCGTGCGCGTCGGCCTCGACTCGGCCGGCATCCAGGGAGGCTCGGTGAGCGCCGCTCCGCAGTCGCGCCAGCTCGCTGCCTACGTCACGGAGACGAAGAAGCCCGCGAGCACGCTCGTCTCGATCCTCTTCCTCTCCGACGGCCATCAGACGCGCGGCGTCCTGGCCCCGCTCGCCGGCGCCGACAAGGCGCGCGCGGCGGGCATCCCGGTCTACACGGTCTCGCTCGGGACGACCGGCAACACGCGCTTGCGCGGCTTTCCGAGCGGCCAGGGCTTCGGGCCGCCGACCACGGGCCCGAGCGGCGGCTTCGGGTTCGGGCAGCGGGGCCTCGCTCCCGATCCGAAGACGCTGCACGCGATCGCCGACCGCACGGGCGGCAAGTTCTTCCGCGCGCGGACCGCCGGCGCCGTGCAGGACGCGTACTCCGCGCTCGGATCGAAGCTCGGACGCAAGCCGGGGAACACGGAGATCACCGATCTCTTCGTGCTCGGGGGGGCGATACTCCTCGTGCTCGCAGGCCCGCTCTCGGCGCTCTGGTCACCGCGCCTTCCCTGAGGGCTACCGCTCGTAAACGACGCGGATAGCGGCGATCCGCCCGTCGCGCTCCTCGAGGTGGAGCTCGCCGGCCCGCTCGGTCGGCTCGCGCGACCAGGCGTAGGCAGGCCCTCCGTCGAGGAGGATGATCTCGTCGGCGGGCGGTTGCGTCGTGTACGCCTCGCGGATCGCCTCGCGCCCGTGGAACGGCCCGACGGGGATGCCCTCGAACTCGAGGCTCGCGTCGTCGGTCAGCAGCTCGACCATGCGCGACCAGTCACCCGTGCGTACGCCTTCGTTGAACCGGTCGACGTGCTCGTCGATGAGCGACACGCCGATTACGTGCGGACGAGCGGCTTGTACTTGATGCGGTGCGGCTCGAGCGCCTCGGCGCCGCGCGTCTCCTTGACCCAGTCTGCGTACTCGCCCCAGGTGCCTTCGAACCACGTCGTCTGCGAGTCGCCCTCGAAGGCGAGGATGTGCGTGGCGACACGGTCCAGGAACCACCGGTCGTGGGTGATCACGACCGCGCAGCCCGCGAACTCGAGCAGCGCCTCCTCGAGCGCTCGCAGCGTGTCGACGTCGAGGTCGTTCGTCGGCTCGTCGAGCAGGAGCACGTTACCGCCGCTTGCGAGGAGCTTCGCCAGGTGTACGCGGTTCCGCTCTCCGCCCGAGAGGTCTCCGACGCGCTTCTGCTGATCGCCGCCCCTGAAGTTGAACCACGACACGTACTGTCGCGAGTTCACCTCCTTCTTGCCGAGGTGGATAACGTCAGCGCCGCGGCTGATCTCCTTCCAGACGGTGCTCGCCGGCGTCGAGATCGCCGCGGGACTGGTCGACGTATGCGAGTTGCACGGTGTCACCGACGCGGAGCGCACCGTCGTCGGGAGCCTCCTCGCCGGCGATCATCCGGAAGAGTGTCGTCTTGCCTGCGCCGTTCGGGCCGACGACGCCGACGATTCCGGCCGGCGGCAGCGAGAACGTCAGATCCTCGACGAGCAACCGGTCGCCGAAGCCCTTTTGTACGTGGTCGGCCTCGATCACCGTGTCGCCGAGCCGCGGGCCGGGCGGGATGTGGATCTCGACCTTGTCGAGCTTCACGTTCTGCTCATCTGCGAGCAGCTTCTCGTAGGCGCCGAGGCGCGCCTTCGACTTCGCGTGTCGCGCGCGCGGGCTCATGCGCACCCACTCGAGCTCGCGTGCGAGCGTGCGGCGCCGCGCGGACTCCTGCTTCTCCTCGACGGCGAGACGCTCCTGCTTCTGCTCGAGCCAGCTCGAGTAGTTGCCCTGGAAAGGGATCCCCCGACCCCGGTCGAGCTCGAGGATCCAGCCGGCGACGTTGTCGAGGAAGTAGCGGTCGTGGGTGACCGCGACGACGGTGCCCTTGTACTCGGCGAGGAACCGCTCGAGCCAGGCAACAGACTCGGCGTCGAGATGGTTCGTCGGCTCGTCGAGCAGCAACAGGTCGGGCGAGGAGAGCAGAAGCCTGCACAACGCAACGCGCCGCCGCTCGCCGCCGGACAAGGTGGTGACGTCCCGGTCGCCTTCGGGCAACCGGAGCGCATCCATCGCATGGTCGATGTGCTGGTCCAGCTGCCACGCGTCGGTTCGATCGATCCTGTCCTGCACGACCGCCTGGTCGGCCAGGAGCGCGTCGAAATCGGCGTCGGGCTCCGCGAACTTCGCAGAGATCTCGTTGAAGCGCGTCGAGGAGGTCACGCAGCTCGCGGACGCCGTCCTCGACGTTGCCGCGCACGTCCTTCTCGGGATCGAGCCAGGGCTCCTGCTCGAGGAGGCCCGACCGTCGCGTTCGGCGCGAGCTCGGCGACGCCGGACGACGGCTCCTCCTTCCCCGCCATGATCCGGAGCACCGTCGACTTGCCGGCGCCGTTCGGACCGAGCACGCCGATCTTCGCGCCGGGGAAGAACGACAGGGAGATGTTCGCCAGCACCTGGCGGTCCGGGCCGTAGAACTTGTCGACCCGGTACATCGTGTAGATGTATTCGCTGCTCATCGCGGGCGACTGTAGCGAATGTCCTTTCAAACGCTTAGGACCCTGCAGACAAACGCCGCATACCGTGGCATGCGATGAAGAGGCTGCCGCTCGTCGCGCTCGGGCTCGTGGCCGTGCTCCTCGCGGCGGGGCAACTGGCGCGCGCGGCCGCCGGGCCGGGGTCGAACGACATCCAGGACAGCCTGCCGTTCTGGGACCAGGATGGTGTGCGCGTCGCCTTCGAGCGCACGGCGCCGAGCGTCCAGCACGTCCTCTCGACGACCTCCGCGGGCAAGGACACCACCCTCGTGTACCCGACCGGGGTCGTCCGGGGCTACCTCGGCGACCGCTCCCTCATCCAGGAGGGAAATCGGACCTTCGTCACGATCGGCGGCCGCTTCGCCGGCCCGCCGACGGCGATCGACGGAATCGACGCATCGGCCTCGACGGATGCGACGCGCATCGCGTATGTCCGGGAGAACGATCTGTACGTCGCAAACGCCGACGGCTCGGACGAGCGGCATCTGTCGACGGGGGTCGCCGTCCCCGCCGCCGATGCGATCGGCCCGGCATGGTCGCCCGACGGCACGCGCATCGTCGTCGCATCGTCGGGCGGCCTCGTACTCGCGAACGTGGACGGCTCCGGTTCCCACATCCTCGCCTACGGCGACGTCTCGAACCCGACGTGGTCGCCCGACGGGAAGACGGTCGCATACCAGCAGCACGACGATCCCTACGACGCGGTCTACACCGTCGACGTGGCGGGTGGGCTCCCGCGCGCGCTCGTCGCCGGCAGCTCGAACGCGCGCTTTCCGCAGTACTCACTGCATTCGCCGCGGCTCCTGTACATCAGCGACCGCCAGCACGTAAGGGGCGGCGCGACGCCGTACCAGTACGCGCTCTACCTGCGTGACACGAACGGCGTCGAGCGGAAGCTCGTCGACGACGCCCATCCCTATTCACCGGCGCGCTGGTCGCCGACGGCGGCGCTGATCGCAGTGTCGGCCGGCCAGGAGTGCCGGCGCTGGGGCATCTTCGTCGTCCCGTCGTCCGGCGGCGCCGCACACCGCCACTCCAACCTCTGTCGCGTGACCGGAACGAGCGGGGTCGACCGCCTTCGGGGCTCGTACTACTTCGACATCATCCGCGGCCTCGGCGGCAACGACGTGATCCGAGCCAACCCCGGAAGCGACCGGATCGAAGGGAACGACGGCGACGACGCAATCGAAGCCGGGAGCGGCAACGACGTCGTCTTCGGCGGGAACGGCAACGACAGGATCTTCGGCGGGGCGGGGAACGACGTCCTCGTCGGCGGCAACGGCCACGACCTCATCGACTGCGGGCCGGGAACGACACGGTCGAAGGCGCCGGTCCGCTCGACCGGATTGCCCGCAACTGCGAGCACGTGCGGCGCTAGGCTCCGCCGCATCGCAGGTTGCTGCTCGACCGACTACCGCCGGATGTTCAACCGCCGCTACGCGGAACGCGACGCGCGCTCGTTTCGAAAGAAGAGCCTCGGCAAGACGTCGCGGGCGCTCGTGGAGCTGGCGGGTGACGTCGAAGGCGAGAGAGTCCTCGACGTCGGCGGGGGCATCGGCGCAATCGGCCTGACGCTGCTCGAGCGCGGCGCGGCACGAGCGACGAACGTCGAGCTTTCGGCCGGCTACGAGGACGCGGCGCGCGAGCTCGCGGCGGAGCGCGAGCTCGCCACGCGTGTGGAACGGCGCGTCGGCGACTTCGTCGAGGAGGACGCCGCCATTTCAGAGCACGACGTCGTCGTCCTGCACCGCGTCGTCTGCTGCTACCCCGACCTGGACTCGCTCATGAACGTCGCCGCGGACCACGCGCGACGAGTGCTCGTGCTGACCTACCCGCAGCAGCGCCTCTGGATCCGCGCGGGTCTGAAGGTCGTCAATCTGTTCCTGCGTCTCAGCGGCTGCGGCTTCCGGACGTATCTCCATCCGAAAGATCGCATCCTCGCTTCGAGGCGCGGCCTCCGCCTCGACCGCGTCGAGCGGAGCGGGCTCCTCTGGGAGTCCGCGGCGCTCGTTCGCTACTAGCGCAGGATCCCCGTGTGCCCGAGCGAGTACGTCCCCGGCTGCGGCCATACGCAGACCCCGTGCGGTCCCGCCCCGACCGGGATCTGCGCGAGCAGCCGGCCGTTCTTCGTGCTGATCGCGTAGAGCACCCCGTTCCAGCGCCCGGAGAGCCACAGCACCTTCCCGTCGGCCGACACGTTCCCCATGTCCGGACTGCCGCCGCCGGGGATGTGCCAGGTGTGCACGATGCGCTGCGTCTTGAACGAGACGACGGAGATGCTCCCCGCGCCGCGGTTCGTCACGTAGAGATAGCGCGCGTCTCGGCTCGGATAGAGGCCGTGGGCCCCGTGGCCCGTCGGCATGAACCGCAGCACGCGCAGTGGTGCGCCCGACACCAGCCACACACCGCCGACGTTCATGTCGGCGACGTAGAAGATGCGTCCGTCGGGCGAAAGCTTGACGTCCTGCGGCGCCGCGCCCGATCGCAGCCGGAGCACATCGACGACCCGCTGACGCGGAATGTCGATCTTCAGGATCTGCGACGAGAACTCGCAACTGACGAGTGCATACCTACCGTCCGCGGAGAAGTCCATGTGATCGGCACCGCTGCACGGAACGTGCACCGAGCGGTGCAGCGCGAACGTGTGCGCGTCACGGAAGTCGAGCCGGTGCAGCCGCTCGGCGACGACGATTGCGTAGCGACCGTCAGGTGTGAAGTACATGTTGTACGGGTCCGCGACGGGAATCGTCTTCCCGGGGGCGCCGGTCCTGGGATCGATCGCGGTGAGCGAGTTTCCGTTGTCGTTCGTGACGTAGAGCGTCTTCAAGTCCCAGGCGGGGACGACGTGTTGCGGGAGCGCGCCCACCTTGAAGTGCCTCACGATCTTGAACGTCCGCTGGTCGACGACATCCACGGTGTTGCTGTCGCTGTTCGGGACGTAGACGAGCGGCCGGGCGGTCCGCGCAACCGCGCTGAGGTTGCCGGCACGGTCGGCCGCGTACACGTTCCTCGTCGACTTGACGGCTGCGGTTCGCCGGACGACGTGAGAAGACGGAACGAGCTCGGTGAGCGTCGCGACCGTCCCGTGCGTGCCGTGACCGCCGGCGACGAGCACGCGGCCGTGCACGCCCACTGCGGCAGCATCGGAGAGTGGCTCCCGGAGCCGGCCGACGACACGCACCGTGCGTCTCGCCGGATCGACGAGGACGAGCCGGTCGGTGGGCGTAGCGGCGCTCGCACCACGGCCACCCACCACGACTGCGGTCGACCCAAGTGTCGCGCCGGCAGCGTGCGTCGTCGCCTGCGGCAGTGTCCCGAGGCGGGCGAGGCGCCCCGTCGAGGGGCGGAACACGTAGACGGCGTTGCTCGCCGTGCCGTTCTCGAGTGAGCCGCCGGCGATCACGACACGACCGTCCGCGGCGGCGACAGCCGCATATCGAAGGGTGTGCGGCAGATGGGCGACGACGCGCGCACTCCTGTGCGGCGACCAGGCGACGATCGTGTCGAGCCAGTGCGTGCCGGTGTAGCCGCCGACCACGTACGCCGTCCCGCCGATCGACGCAGCCGCCTGATCCGAGCTCGGTGCGGGAAGCTTGCCCACGTGCTGCGCGGCGCCCGTGTGCGGGTCGATCATCACGATCGCATCGAGCTGCGAGACGCCGTTCCCGCCCCCGAAGACATAGGTCGACCTGCCGATCGTCGCCGCGGCCGCGTCGTGCAGCGCACCCGGGAGATGCCCCACTGCCCGGGAGCCTGCACGCGTGACCGTCAAGATCGCGTCGGTCGAGACATCGGCCGGAGTCAGGCCGCCGGCGAGCACCGCGCCGCGGCCGAACGGCGCCGGAGCGGCGTCCTGAACGGCCGCGTCGAGCTCACCCACCGATCGCGGTACGAGGACGCGAACCCGGCGCGCGACGTGACGAACGACGGACTGCTGCGCCTGCGTCTGGGTCTGCATCCCCGTGGGGGTCGCCGAGCGCCCATGTCCGCCGCAGGCAGCCGCGAGCAGCACGAGCCCGGCCGAACGCGCCCCACCTCACCGGCCAATGGTGCCACAAGCGAGCCGTCCGAAACGCCGCCTTTTTTGTGGCACATTCGGGTCATGCGCCGCGCTCTCGTCCTCCTCTTTCTCGTTACCGGCCTCGTCGCCGCGCCGGCAAGGGCCTGGACGCCGGTCGCGGCAGGGGTTCAGAACACGACCGTGCCGTCGATGCTCGTGACGCGGCAGGGCTCGCTGCTCGTGGCCTGGGACTCACCGGTCACCGGCACGATCTCGCTATCCCGGAACCACGACGCGGCCCGCGTTCTCGTCAGCAGTGATCCGGCCGCGAACCGCGTCCAGCTCGTGCAACAGCCAAGCGGCGCGATTCAGCTCTATTTCCCGAATGCGCAGGGAGTCGGCCGCCTCACGTCGATCGACGACGGGCAGACCTGGAGCGCGAACGCGCAGACGCAGTCGCACGCCGTCGGGCCGGTGAATGCAGCCGCGGTTGCACCTGACGGAACCCCGTACTTCGCGCAGGACTCGACTTCCGGCGTGAACGTCTTCCGCGGCCTGAACGGCGAGGCGGCGAAGAACGTCTTCCCGCGCTGCTGCGGCTATGCCGAGTCACTTGCCGTCGACTCGAACGGGCTCGCGCAGGTGGCGTTCTTCTCGAACGCCGATCCGGACGGCACATTCCTCTACGAGCGGCTCGGTGCCGACCTGTCGCCGACAGGGTCCGTCGCTCTGAAGCCGACCGCGCAGCACACCGACCGCGTGCCTCTCGTGAGCGACAGGAGCGGCAACACGTTCCTGGCCTGGCCGCCGGGCAATCCGGCGACCGGGCTCACGGTGGTGCCGTTTCGCAACGGCCAGCCCGCCGGGGACGGCGTGCGCTTCCAGGGCACGCTCACGGGCGGCGACCCGCACATGGCCCTCGCACTCGACGCGCAGGACCGGCTCTGGATCGTGTGGTCGGGCGGCGGTGCGATCCACGCGGCGCGGTCGCGTACCCATGGCCGCGATTTCGGGGCAACCGTCTCGGTGCCGGTCGCGGGAACCGTCTATCAGGTCTCAGCAGCAGGGGTCGACGGGTCGCCGGGCTCCGCGGACGTCACCGTCAACACCGGGACAGCAGTGCTCGAGCAAACGCTCCAGCCCGGGCTCTCGGTCAGGGTCTTCAGGACGAAGAAGAAGGCCGGAAAGACGACGGTGGTGACGCGGTGGGCGCAGGCGCTCGACGACGGATTCCCGGTGCCGGCGGCGACCTTCCGGATCCGCGGCCGCACGATCCACGCCGGCGCGGCAGGCAAGGCCAAGGTGCCCGTCGGCTCAGGGAAGGCTGCAGCGCCGGGCTACGCCGGCGCGTCCTTCAGATCGCGGTAGGGCCTACCATGGCGTTGTGGCTGTAGCAGCCGGAACGGCGACACTCGACGCGCGTGCGATTCGCGCGGATTTCCCCATCTTCGAGCAGCAGATCCACGGGAAGCCGCTCGCGTTCCTCGATTCCGCTGCGAGCTCTCAGAAGCCGCGCCAGATGCTCGATGCGATGACGGAGTTCTACTCGACCTCGTACGCCAATGTGCACCGCGGCGTCTACCTGCTGGCCGAGCGCGCGACCGCAGGTCTCGAGGGCGCGCGAGAGAAGGTCCGCGCCACGCTGAACGCCCCCGATGTGCGCGAGGTGATCTTCGTGCGCAACGCGACCGAGGCGATCAACCTCGTCGCGTACTCGTGGGGAATGTCGAATCTCGGCCCGGGCGACGTCGTCGTCGTCAGCGAGCTGGAGCACCACTCGAACTTCGTGCCGTGGCAGTACGTCGCGGGGCGGACGGGCGCGAGCGTCCAGATGATCCCGCTGACCGAGGAAGGCGAGCTGGATCTCTCCGCCCTCGACGCAATCGCAGCACGGGGCACCGTCAAGGTGGTGGCGACGAACCACGTCTCGAACTCGCTCGGGACGATCAACCCGGTCGCGAAGCTCGCCGCCTGGGCGCACGAGCAGGGCGCGATCTACGTCTGCGACGCCGCGCAGTCCGCACCGCACGTGCCGCTCGACGTCCAGGCACTCGATGCGGACTTCGTCGCGATCTCGGCACACAAGATGTGCGGCCCGAGCGGGGTCGGCGCGCTCTGGGGCCGCGCGAGTCTCCTGCAGCGGATGGAGCCGTTCCTCACGGGCGGCCACATGATCAATTCGGTCTCGCTCGAGAAGACGACCTGGGGCGAGCTGCCGCACAAGTTCGAGGCCGGCACCGCGCCGATGGCGGAGGCCGTCGGATTCGGCGCTGCGATCGACTACCTGCAGGCCGTCGGCTTCGAGGCGATCGAGGCGCACGAGCACGAGCTCGCCGCCTACGCGCTCGGACGGCTCGGCGAGCTCGACTGGATCACGCTCTACGGCCCGCCCGCAGAACGCCGTGCGGGCATTGTCTCGTTCAACGTCGAAGGGATCCACCCGCACGACGTGGCGCAGATCCTGGACATGAACGGCGTCGCCATCCGCGCCGGTCATCATTGCTGCCAGCCGCTGATGCGGAAGCTCGGCGTGGCGGCGACGAACCGGCGCATCGTTCTACCTCTACACCGTGCCCGAGGAGATCGACCAGCTCGTCGACGGCCTGCACGCCGTACGTAAGGTGTTCGCATGAGCGAGTTCGACCAGATGTATCGCGAGGTGATTCTCGATCACTACAAGAACCCGCGCGGGCACGGCGAGCTCGAGGACGCCGACGCGCACGCGGACGGCCAGAACCCGCTCTGCGGCGACGAGGTATCGATCTACGTCGCGTTCGCCGAGGACGGCGAGACGATCGACGAGGTGAAGTTCTCGGGCCGCGGCTGCGCGATCTCGCAGGCCGCGACCTCGATGCTGACCGAGATGGTGCAAGGGAAGACGGCGACCGCCGTCGCGACGCTCGACAAGCAGGAGCTGCTCGACGAGATCGGCATCCCGCTCTCGCCGGTGCGCCTCAAGTGCGCGATGCTCGGGCTGACGACGCTGAAGGTCGCGCTGCACAAGGCGAAGGGCACGCCGCTCCCGGACGGCCTCGCCGGCTTCGACGAGCTCGAGCTGCATCTAGCGAATGGCCACCGAGATCGACGTCGCTCCGGCGGACGAGTTCCCGCCGGGCTCGTTCAAGCTCGTCGTCGCGGGGCCGGGCGAGTACGTCGGCGTCTACAACTGCGGCGGCCCGCTGTACGCGATCGAGGACCGCTGCTCGCACGACGACGGCCCGCTCTGCGAGGGCGAGTGGGACGACGCGACTGTGCCGCGTCGTCTGCCCGCGCCATGGCTCCGCCTTCGATCTCTCGACCGGCCGGCCGCTCTCGCTGCCCGGCGTTCGAGCCGGTCGAGACGTACCCGGTCGAGATCGTCGACGGCACGTCAGGTTCGCGTCGAGTGAGCCGGTTCGCTGCTGGCCGGACGAGCGACCCGCTCTACGTCGCCTATCACGACGAGGAGTGGGGCCGGCCCGGTCGCGACGAGCGCGGCCTCTACGAGCGGCTCTGCCTCGAGGGCTTCCAGTCGGGGCTCTCGTGGCTGACGATCCTGCGCAAGCGCGAGAACTTCCGCCGCGCGTTCGCCGACTTCGATCCCGAAGTGGTGGCGCGCTTCGGCGAGCGCGACGTCGAGCGCCTGCTCGGCGACGCGGGAATCGTCCGGCATCGCGGCAAGATCGAGGCGACGATCGCGAACGCGCACGGCGTGCTCGCGCTCCGCAAGGCGGGCACGCCGCTGCACGAGCTCGTGTGGTCGTTCGCACCGAGCGGCTACGCGGCGCCGCGAACGACGGCCGACTGGCACGCGCAGACCGACGAGTCGAAGGAGCTCTCGAAGCGGCTGAAGACGGCCGGCTTCCGCTTCGTCGGGCCGACGACGGTGTGGGCGGCGCATGCAGGCCTGCGGCGTCGTCAACGACCACCTCGCGACCTGCTGTGTCCGCGACGCGGTCGAGCACGAACGTCAAGCAGCAGTCAGCTGAACCGGGCGTCGCCGCGACCGACATGCGCGGACGCGGCCCGACCAGGCACGAATCCGCCCGTGCGCCGAAGGCGCACACCCCCGAGCGGGAAAGCGCAGCGAAGCGGAGCGGTGCGAGGGACTACTGCGAGTTCTGCTCCAACAGGTGCTTCAGCCGCTCGAAGTCCTTCCTGAACTGCTTCTCGGCGCGGCGAGCCATGATCCCCGCCGCGAACCCGGGCAGCATGCCTGGCGTCGCCCTCGCCCGTCACCCGCAGCCGCGTGCCGCCGTCGCTTCGACTCGAGCTCGTGGCGGACGCTGAACGGCACGGGGCTGATTGAGCGCGCGCAGCGTGAAGAGCCGTGGCCGTTCCTCCTCCTCGATCTGCGAGCGTCGTCTGGAGCTCGCGGCCGAGCATGTGACGCGACTCGTGGATCTGCGTCCCCTCGCGGCGGGCGGAATGCACACCGGACTGCCAGCGCGTGCAAGTTCGAGACATCCGTGAGGTAATCGAAGACCTCCTCGGGCGACCGCTGCGATCTCGATCGCTCAGCTCGGCGTCGCATCGGACGGAGGATACAGCGCGTACGCTATGAAACGATGCGCCGCGACCTGCTCGTCCTCGCGGCAGCCGTGCTCGCCGTCGCGGCGGGCCTCTTGCACGGCGGTCGGAGCGGCGGCGCAGCAGCAGCCGTCACGCCGACCTGGGACGACGTCGCACCGGTTTTCGCCGCGAAGTGCGCGAGCTGCCATCAGCTAGGCGGCGTCGCGCCGTTCTCGATCACGAACGTCCTGACCGGCGCAAGGCGTACGCGCAGGCGATCCTCGCCATGACGCAGAACGGGACGATGCCGCCCTGGATGCCGGGCCACGACTCGCCCGCGCTATCCTCGGCGCGTCCCGCAGGCTCCTGACCGCCGGACGAGAAGTTCCTGATCGCGCGCTGGGTGCGCGGCGGCGCGAAGCTCGGAAGCGGCCGATCGGATCAAGCCAGCCGCGGTCACGAGCCCCGCGCCGGGACGACGCTCACGCTCCGCCGAAGCGTGCGTACAAGCCCCGCGCGGCGAGCGGCGGCTCGACCGACGACTACCACTGCATGCTCCTCGACCCGAAGCTGACGCAGAACATGTTCGTCACCTCGGCGGTCGTGAAGCCGCAGCGGACCGCGCTCGTGCACCACGTGATCCTCTTCGAGGCCGACAGGCGACAACGCAACCGAGGCGCGCCGCCTCGACGCCGCGTCCGGCGGCAAGGGCTGGACGTGCTTCGGCGGCCCGGAGCTGACCGAGACGCGCGCGTCCGCAGGCAACGCGGCGAGCGACCGGCTCGGCTCGCCGCAGTGGATCAGCGCGTGGGTTCCCGGCCATGCGACGAACGACCTACCGACGGGCACCGGCGTCCTCGTCCACAGCGACGCGGTAATCGTCATGCAGATCCACTACAACCTCCTGCACGCGGGACACGCGCACGCCCGCAAAGCCGGACCGCTCGAGCGCCGTCGCTGAAGCTCGTGCCGGCGGCGGGCTCGACGTTGACGCCGCTCGACACGTTCCTCGCGCCGGCGCCGGTCGAGCTGCCGTGCCCGGCGGGAGTCACGGGCCCGCGCGTGCGCGCGCGACGCCGCCTTCCGTAGCCGAGATCGAGGAAGTACGGACAGGACGCCGCGCTCATCCCGGTCGGTCTGCTCTTTCTCTGCAAGAAGAACGATGGCCGACTATCCGCGCGGTCGGCGACGCGGAGCTCGGCACCTCCTGCGACCGCACGTTCAACCGGCCACGTGCGCATCTACGGCGTCGCCGGGCACATGCACCTCCGCGGTGTCGACATCCGCATCGAGCTCAATCCGGGGGCGCCACGCGCGCAGACGCTGCTGCACATCCCGCACTGGGACTTCCACTGGCAGGACGCGTACTACCTCGAGCATCCCGTCGACGCGAATACCGGCGACACGTCCGCGTGAGCTGCCGCTTCGACAACTCGTGCGCGCAGCCGTCGTGGCGGAAGCGCTCCGCCCGTACGTCCTCTGGGGCGAGGGCACGACCGACGAGATGTGCCTCGGGCTGCTCCAGATCGCCACCCGCACGAGTGCTCGACGATAGGGTGCGCGCCGTCCTCGCGCGGCTCGAGCGCCGAGGACGCGGCAGAGCGCGAGCAGGGACTGCCGGCATCGGTGCGCTCGCGCGCGGTGGCGCAAACGACCGGCCGCTTCCTCTTCTCGCTCGTCGCGCCGCAGACCGACTGCGAGGTGCTCGAGATCGGCGGCTCGCGCGGTTATTCGACGATCTGGCTCGCCGCGGGCGTCCGCAACCTCGGCGGCCGCGTGCTCTCGCTCGAAGCCGACCCGCAGCAAGATCGACGCGTGGCGGCGGAACATCGCAGACGCGGGCCTCGAGGACTGGGCCGAGCTCGTCGAGGGCGACGCACACGAGACGCTCCCGACGATCGACGATGTGTTCGACGTCGTCTTCCTCGACGCGGAGAAGGAGCGACTACGAGGCGCTCTTCGCGCTCGCGCGCGGCAAGGTCGAGCCAGGCGCGCTCTTCGTCGCCGACAACGTCCTCAGCCACCCCGAGGTGCTCGGCCGCTACTCCGCCGCGCGACAGGCGGACCCGACGCTCGAGTCCGTGACGGTGCCGCTCGACCGCGGCCTCGAGCTCAGCGTCGTCCTGCGGGCCGCCTCAGATTGCTATCTTTGGGTTACCGCGGAAAGGAGGTGGTCCGGCAGTGATTTCATCAAGTACGGGCAGTGGAGGTACCAGCGGGTAGAGGTGCGTCCCCGGGACCTACGGGGAATCGCCTAGCCAGCGTAGGGGACGACGCGTTTCGCGCCGCCCGGCCGGACTACCTAAGCCGGAGCAGGAAACGCCTCTGCCAATCCAAGCTGGTATCCGGAATCGGGGCCGCGCCAGCGGCCCCTCTCTTTGCTCCGGTCAGGCTGCGGCGGCGACGGCGACCGGGGCGACCTCGGCGCAAGGGTCTCGAGGAGGAGCCGCAGCCGCTCGAAGAGCTCGCCGTCGAGGAGGCGGCCCTCGTGGTCGAACTTCTCGTGCGCCCGCGTGACGGGCAGCTCGTCGCCGACGACGCGGGCGCCGGCGACGCCGAGGACCTTGCGCAGGTCGGCCTGCGCCCACATTGCGCCGAACTGGCCGGTGCTCGCGCCGATCGACGGCGGCGTTCTGGTTCGTGAGCGCTGCCTCGAGCACCGGACGGGACGCCCAGTCGATCGCGTTCTTCAGCCCGCCGGGAACGGAGCCGTTGTACTCGGGCGTCGCGAAGAGGATCGCGTCCGCCGCGGCCCCATCCTCCCGGAGCCGGAGAACCGGCTCCGGGAGGTCGTGCTCGAGATCCTGGTCGTAGATCGGCAGGTCGCCGATGCCCTCCCAGAGCTCGACCTCGACGCCCTCGGGCGCTGCTTCGATCGCAGCCCGGAGGAGGCTCGTGTTGTGCGAGTCGGCGCGCAGGCTGCCGGAGACGGCCAGGATCCGCATCGTTACGCCTCCTGCTTGACGAACGCGAGCTCGGCGATGAGCTTCACGTCGTTGCCGAGGTAGTCGCCGCCGCCCTGGTTCGGCGCGTTCCAGCTGACGCCGTACGCGTGCGGTCGATCGTCGGACTCGAGCCGGAGGCCGAGGCGCTCGCGGCCGAACGGGTCGACCGACGGCGCCGGCGGCGATCGTGCCCGTCGAGCGTGATCGGCTGGGTGACGCCCTTGATCGTCAGCTCGCCCTTGCCCTCGACGGTGTCGTCCTCGCCGCGGTGGAGCTCGGTCGCCTTGAACGCGATCTCCGGGATACCGCTGCGGCGTCGAAGAAGTCCGGCGTCTGCAGGTGGCCGTTCAGCTGCTCGTCCTTCACGTCGACCGATGCGACCTTCGCCGAGCCCTCGAGGGCGAGTCGCCGCGTGAGCGTGCGCGTGAAGTCGGTGAAGCTGCCGCGGAAGGTGTTGACGCCCGCGTACACGACCTCGAACGAGACGTTGCGAGTGAACCGGGTCGGCGGCCCACGTGCCGGCGGGTGCGAAGCTTGGTGCTCTCGATGACTGACATTGTGGCTATTGCCTCCTGAGGGGAAATCTGTATACTTGAGATGTCAACGATCTTAGCGAGAAAATCTTGTCTAGTCAAGTATTGAGAACACAAGCACTAACGGACGACGGCCTGGGTCCGCTTCCTCCGGGCCCACGCGGCGGTCACGCGCGAGCTCTCGGCGCGCCTCGAGGCCGCGCACGGCCTGACGCTCGAGCGACTTCGACGTCCTCGTCCAGCTCTTCCACGCCGAGGGCAACCGCCTCCGCCGGGTCGACCTCGCGCGCGCCGGTCCTCCTCACCGCCTCGGGCATCACGCGCCTCCTCGACGGCCTCGAGCGCGCGGGCTGGGTCGAGAAGCAGCGCTGCGAGAGCGACGCCGCGCGTGACCTATGCCGCGCTGACGGAGGCCGGCCTCGAGAAGTTCGCGGCGGCGCGCGACGAGCGCACCTCGGCCGACATCGAGGAGCTCTTCGGCGTCGCGGTTCACCGACGACGGAGCAGGCGACGCTCGACGGCTTGCTCGGGCGCCTGCCGCTCGCGAGATACTGCGTGCCAGACGTGACGCCACGCGTTCTCCTCCCTCGACGAGCTCGGCGACGGCTACGGCTTCCGGAAGATCCGGGCCGCGCTCGGCGTCGACGGCCTTCGGCGTGAACGCGCTCGTCTACCCGCCGGGCTACGAGGGCTTCTCGCACTACCACGACACGCAGGACGAGCTGTACTTCGTCCACCGCGGCAGGGTGCGCGTCGAGGTCGACGGCGAGACGCGCGACCTCGGCGAGGGCGGTCTCTTCCACGCGGAGTCGACGACGCCGCGCACGATCTCGAACCCGTTCGACGAGGACGCGATCGTCTTCGTCGTCGGCGGCAAGGGCGGCTACGTCGAGCGCGACGGGCACCTCGTCGATCCCGAGCGCGACGCCGAGCGGCGCGCCGGCGTTCGGCAAGAGCTAGAGCAGCGACGACCGTGCGCACGCCGCGTCGGCGCGTGCAGCTCGTCGAGCGCCTGCCGGGCACCTCCTCGAGCGCGATCGTGCGTGTCACGAAGCGTGCGAGGTCGATGCCTGCCCGTCGAGCGCGGCCTGCGCGAGGAACGGGAAGTCCTGCTGCGGGATCGTGTCGCCGCCGTGCGTGACGGCGAGCGCGACCTTCGGGTTGAAGAGATCGCGCTCGGGGTCGAGGTCGAGCGTCCGGTCCGGCGGCGGGACGCCGACGAGCGTCGCGGTGCCGGCGTAGCGCGCACATGCGCACCGCGTCGACGAGCCCCGACGGCGACGGTGATCGCCGAGAACGCGTAGTCGACGCCGTCGGTCAGCTCGCGCACCGTCGGCGACCGCGTCGCCGGCGAGCTCGACCGCGTGCGTCGCGCCGAGCTCGCAGCGCGAGCGTCGAGCTTCTCCGGCGCGACGTCGACCGCGACGATCGTCTCCGCGCCCGCGAGCCGCGCACCCTGCACGACGGCGAGGCCGACGCCGCCGCAGCCGATGACGGCGACCGACGCTGCCCGGCTGCACCGGCGTCGCCCAGAGCGCCGCGCCCGCGCCCGGTCGAGAAGCCGCACGCGAGCAGGCACGCCTGCTCGAGCGGGCAGCGCGTCCGGCATCTTGACCGCCGCACGCCTCGTGCACGATGACGCGGTCGGCGATACGCCCCGCAGCGCAGCACCGGCGCGAGCCGCGAACCGTCGCGCCGGTACATCCGGCTGCGAATTCGGAGGTTGTTCGAGCAGCGGCGCGCGGTCGCCGCGCCGGCACGCACGGCATGCGTCCCCGCACGGCGCACGCCAGGCGATCACGACACGATCGCCGGGCGCCACCGTCGTCACGTCCTCGCCCACCTCTTCGACGACCCCGGCGCCCTCGTGCCCGAGGAGGATCGGGAACCTCATTCCCCAGCCGTCGGTCTCGACGACGTGCAGGTCGGTGTGACAGACCCCGCACGCCTCGACCCGGATCTGCACCTCCCCCGTGCCGGGAGACTCGACGGTGATCTCCTCGACCGCCGGGGTCGCGCCGGGCTCGGCGAAGACGAGCCCGCGCGTCACGACGCCGCGCGTCGCAGCTGCTCGTCGAGCGGGACGAGCGGGATCTTGAACGTCTCGACGGCGTCGTTCGTGCTGACGACGTTGTCTCCGAGTGCCAGCATCGTCAGCTGATCACGCGTGACCGGCGCACGGGGGAGCCGTTCGGTGAGCGTCGCCTGCACCCGCATGAGACCGAACGGAACGTGGAGCGAGGGACGACGAGCGCCGAGGACGCGCTTCAGCCGATCCCAGAACTCGTTCCAGGTCGGGGCGTCCGGGCCGCCGATCTCGAACGTGCGGTTCGCCGCGGCCGGCTCGTCGGTGGCCCGCGCGAAGTACTCGGCGAGATCGTCGACCCAGATCGGCTGCAGCCGCTGCGTCCCCGGCCCCACGATCGGCGTCACGGGCGCGAATCGCGCGAGGCGCACGAACGTCGGCAACACGCCACCGTCCTTCCCGAAGACGAAGCTCGGCCGGAAGATGACGTATTCGAGGCCCGAGTCCTTGACCGCGCGCTCCATCTCCCACTTCGCGCGGTAGTACGGCACGGCCTCCTTCGACTGCTCGTCGAGACCGAGCGCGCTCGCGAGGACGAACCGCCGCACGCCGGCATCCTTCGCGGCGAGCACGAGGTCGCGGGTCCCCTGCGCCATGACCCGTTCGAAGTCGGCGGGCGAGCCCTTGATAATCGAGACGAGGTGCACGACGGCCTCCGCCTCTGTCACCGCCGCTCGAAGCGATCCCGGATCCGTGACGTCTCCCACGACGAGCTCGGCCCCCAGGGCGGTCGCGCGGGCACCGTCTCTGCGGTCGCGGACGAGCACCCGTACGGGAAGCTCTCGCGCGCGGAGCGCATGGACGACGTGCGGGCCGATGAAGCCGGTGCCGCCTGTGACCAGCACGGTCATTCGCCGGCCTCGAAGTTCTTGTAGTAGCGGCTCGGCGTCGGCCCCTGCTGGCCCTTGTACTTGGAGCCGATCGCGCTCGCGCCGTACGGCGTCGTCGCGGGCTCGGTCATCTGCATGAACGAGATCTGGCCGATCTTCATGCCGGGGTAGATCGTGATCGGCAGGTTCGCGACGTTCGAGAGCTCGAGGGTCACATGGCCGTCCCAGCCCGGGTCGATGAAGCCGGCGGTCGAGTGGATCAGGAGCCCGAGCCTGCCAAGTGAGCTGTTATGGGTCGGGATGAAGGAGCGCGTGATCAGAAACAGCCCGTTGGGCGACGCGACCTCGATGCATTTGACCGGCACGCTCTCGATTCGCTCAACGCCAACGATTGAGCGGAAACGGTGAAAAAGTCCGATCGTCTTCTGCCGCGCCAGCTTTCGCGGCAGGCGAAAGACCGGCCGATCGGGCGTGAACTGGACTTCGTACTTCGGGCCGACGTCACGCCCATTCAACACGGCCCGCTTCCGAGCAAGCTTCGGGCGAAAGCCGAGGCTCGCCACGAGCTCCATGTACTGCAGGGCGAGCGGCTCCTTCACGGTCGTGAGATCACATCGGCCGTAGACGTCGACGTAGCCGTCGGTATCCATCAGCCCCTCGAGAAGGGCCTGTCTCTGCTCGATCGAGGAAAGCATGTACTCGCTGGGAATTCGTTTCGCGCCGAGAACGCCGAGATCTCGGAGCCGGCTCGAGAGCGAATCGTTCCGTTCATAACGCCCGGTAGCGAGATCCCGTGTGTGCAGAGCGCCGCCGACCCGATAGGAAAGCCGACGCGTCCGTTGGGCCGCGACTGCGTAGCCGACAGCTGCGACCTCGTCGAGGATCTCCTGATCGGCGCAGGTGAGCTCAGCCTGGGTCGAGGTTCCATCGCCAATCCAGACGCCGAGCACGTACGGGTCGATCGGCAGCTCGCGCTTGGGATACCAGACGGCTCCCGCCAGCGGCACGTGATGATTGAACTCATTGCCGTACCGCAAAGTCCGACCTATCTCATCGGTCGTTCGGATATCGCCTTCCCGGATCCCGGCACTCCGAAAGCGTTTGTCACTCGTCCGCCAGAGGTGGTCGGCGTCGGCGATGACGGTCGAACCGTCCGAGAAGCTGACTCGGCGACAAGGCCGGCCGAGCATGGGCGATGTGGCGTTGAGGACGAGCGACGGGACTCCGTCCTCGTCGTAGACGACGTCGCCGCGTTCGATCTCGCCGATCGTCCGCCACCCCGATGGCGTCGGCACCTCGGTGTCGAGCGCCAGCGCCTTCCCCTCGAGCCTCGCGACGAGATCGTCCGGCAACCGGATGCGCTCGAGCGTCGAGCCGAGCACGAACTCGCCGGGGTGCAGCACGAACGGGCTGTCGCCGTCCACTTCGACGAGCTCTGTCAGGTCCTCCTGCTCCTTCTTCACGTCGATGTACGGGTACCGGTTGTTGTGAAAGACCCGGAACAGCCGGTCGACGCGGACGTCGACGCTCGACGGCTGAAGGAGCGCTCTCGTCGTAGGGGTCGATCTCGATCCGCCCGTCGGCGAGGAGCCTGGCGATCGTCGCGTCGGAGAGGACCACGGCGCGATCTTAGGGGCTACGATCCCGGGTCCTCGTGGCAATCGCCTCGGATATCGACGTCGCCGATCTCCGTCGCAGACGACGGGAAGCACGCCGCCGCCAGATCCGCCGCCGGCGCCTGACGGCGCTCGCGATTCTCGTCGTGTCTCGCGGCGGCGGCGATCTTCGGGCTTACGCGCCTGCTCGCCGGGTCGAACGCGGGGGCGGCCATCGTCTTGCAGCCCGTCCGGGTCGCGCTGCCGCAGACCCCGTTCCGGACGCCGCTCCCCGAGGAGATCCGCGGCGTCCACATCACCGGGCCGCTGATGACGCTGCCCGGGAAGTTCAGGGAGTACCTCGCGCTCGAGCGGCACGGCCTGAACACCGTCGAGGTCGACCTGAAGGACGAGAACGGCAACGTCTCGTTCACGCGGGGCGTCCCGACGATTGCGCGCAGGACGGCGCCGCGGTGCCGTACTTCGACCCGGCGAAGGTCGCCCGGCAGGCGCACGCCGCCGGCGATGTACCTGATCGGCCGCGTCGTCACCTTCGAGGACCCGGTCACGTCAGTCGCGCATCCGGAGCTCGCGATCAAGACCCGCGACGGCTCGGTCTGGAAGACGAGCGGCGGGCTCGGCTGGCTCAACCCGTACAACCGGAAGGCATGGCGGTACGACGTCGACGTCGCCGCGGCCGCCGCCAAGGCGGGCTTCGACGAGATCCAGTTCGACTACGTCCGCTTCCCGAGCGACGGGGACGTGAAGGCGATGCGTCTTCCCGGGTGTCCACGCGCAGCCGAAGAACGAGACGATTCCCGCCTTCTTCCGATACGCCACGAGGCGGCTGCACCCGCTCGGCGTCCGCGTCTCGGCCGACGTCTTCGGGCTCGCCGCAACGCACGAGCTCGGGATCGGCCAGCACCCGCGGGAGATCGGCGAGGATCATCGACGCGATCTATCCGATGACGTATCCGTCGCACTATCGGAGCGGCGAGTACAACCTCCCCGACCCGAACGCGGCCCCCGGCGCGACCGTCTCCCACTCGCTCGGCGACTTCCGCACGGAGCTCGCCGGCGGCCGGGCCCTCCTCGTGCCGTGGCTCCAGGACTTCTCCCTCGGCCGGACGTACACGGCCGCCGACGTCGCCGCCCAGGTGCGCGCGGCGCGCGCGGCGAACACGGGCGGCTTCATGCTCTGGAACGCGGCCGGCCTCTATACCCCGGAGGCGATGCACGCCGGGCCGCAGCCACCATTTCCCACCTTGAGACCGCCGAGCCCCTGAGGACGCCGAAGGCCGCGACCGACATGGCGGGCGCGGCTCGACCAGGCCGGTCACCGCAACACGCTCCCGGGTCCAGATCCGCGAGCGAGGAAAGCGAAGCGGTCGCGAGCGGCGAAAACGCTGTATCGCGCCTATACGTCTATGCGCTTCGTTATCGTGAGGCGCATGGCCGCCACGCGCTCGATCCACCTGAAGACCGCGATCCCCGGGCCGCGCTCGCGGCAGATCCTCGAGCGGAAGGAGCGCGTCGTCGCCGATCCGCTCTCCGTCTACCTCCCGATCGTCGCCGCCGAAGGGCGCGGCGCGACGCTGACCGACGTCGACGGCAACACCTTCATCGACTTCGCCGGCGGCGTCGGCTGTCCTGAACGTCGGCCACGCGCATCCGCGCGTCGTCGAGGCGGTACAGGAGCAGGCCGCGAAGCTTCCTCCACACCGATTTCACGATCGTGCCGTACGAGGTCTACGTCACGCTCGCCGAGCGGCTGCTCGCGGTTGCGCCGTTCAGCGGCCCCGCGAAGGCGGCGTTCTTCAACGCGGGCACAGAAGCCGTCGAGAACGCCGTCAAGTTCGCGCGCGCGTACACGAAGCGGCCCGCGATCATCGCTTTCGAAGGCGCCTTCCACGGCCGCACGCTGATGTCGCTCACGCTCACGTCGAAGACGCATCCGTACAAGGCCGGCCTCGGCCCGTTCGCGCCCGAGGTCTACCGCGTTCCGTTCCCGAACGAGTACCGCGGCATCAGCGCGACCGACGCGCTCGCGGCGATCGAGCGCGCCTTCACGACGCAGGTCGCGCGCGACCAGGTCGCCGCGATCATCCTCGAGCCGGTGCAGGGCGAGGGCGGCTTCATCGTCCCGCCGGTCGAGTTCGTGCACGGCGTTCGCGAGATCTGCGACCGCGAGGGGATCGTCATGGTCGTCGACGAGGTGCAGACCGGCTTCGGCCGCACCGGCCGGATGTTCGCGATCGAGCACTTCGGCGTCGAGCCCGACCTGATGACCGTCGCGAAGTCGATCGCGGCCGGGCTGCCGCTCTCGGGAGTGCTCGGCAAGGCCGAGATCATGGACGCGCCCGGCGACGGGCCGTCGGCGGCACGTACGTCGGCAACCCGGTCGCCCAGGCGGCGGCGCTCGCCGTCCTCGACGTCTTCGAGGAGGAGGGCCTCGTCGACCGTGCCGAGCGCATCGGAGACGACGGTTCGGGGCAGGATGACGGGCGTGGCAGGAGCGCTATCCGCAGATCGGCGACGTCCGCGGCCTCGGCGCGATGCTCGCGATCGAGCTCGTCCGGGACCCGGCGACGAAGGAGCCGGCCCCGGAGCTCGCGTCCCGGATTGCCGAGGAGGCGGCCCAGCGGGGCCTCCTGCTCCTGAAGGCCGGCGATCCACTCGAACTGCATCCGCGTGCTCTGCCCGCTCGTGATCACGCGAGCCGGAGCTGGACGAGGCGCTCGACGCCTGGGAAGAGGCGCTCGAGGCCGTTCTCGCGTAGCCGTAGCGCGCCGCTTCCGCGTTCTACTTCCGTGGCCACCGCACACTCGTTCCACCCGTGCCTGACGACCGGTGAGGTGATCGCCGAACGCTACGAGCTCGTCGAGCTCGTCGGCACCGGCGGCATGTCGAGCGTCTACAAGGCGCACGACCGGCTGCTCGAGCGGAACGTCGCGCTGAAGATCCTGCACCCGCACTACGGCGACGACGAGGAGTACGTCGAGCGCTTCCGCCGCGAGGCGCGCTCGGTCGCGCAGATGTCGCACCCGAACATCGTCACGGTCATCGACCGCGGCGAGGACGAGGGCCAGCAGTACATCGTCTTCGAGTACGTCGACGGCGAGAACCTGAAGCAGCTCGTCGAGCGGACCGGGCCGCTGCCGGCGCGGCGGGCGGTCGAGCTCGGGCTCGCGATGGCGGACGCGCTCGCATTCGCGCACGAGCACGGCCTCGTCCACCGCGACGTGAAGCCGCAGAACGTCCTGCTGACCCCGGACGGCGAGGCGAAGGTGACCGACTTCGGCATCGCCCGCTCGCTCGACGTCGAGCACGGCGTGACGCAGACGGGAACGGTGCTCGGGACGAGCAACTACCTCTCGCCGGAGCAGGCGAGCGGCAAGCCGGTCACGCCGGCGACCGACGTCTACTCGCTCGGCGTCGTCCTCTTCGAGCTGCTGACCGCCGAGGTGCCCTTCCCCGGCGAGAACTTCGTCGCCGTCGCGATGAAGCACATCAACGATCCGCCTGCCCGATCTGCGCGAGCTGCGACCCGACGTCCCGCTTCGTCTCGTCGCCGCCATCGAGCGCGCGCTCGAGAAGGATCCCTTGCGCCGCTTCGGATCGATGGACCAGTTCGCCTGGGAGCTCAGGCAATGTCTCGCTGAGATGGGCGCGCCGGATGCCGACCGCACGTTCATCGCGCCGAGCCCCGTGCTGCGCGAGAGCCGTCCCCACACCGCCCGCACTGCCCGTCCGCGCCGCTGGCCGGTCTACGCGCTCGTCCTCCTCGTCGCCGCGGCAGCGATCGTCGCCGGCGTGCTCGCGCTCGGCGGCTCGAACAATAAGAAGGCGAGCGATGGCACACCGAAGACGACCACGCCGCTGCCCTTGCACGGCGTCGGCGCATACGACCCCGACGGCGGCGACGGCGAGCACGATGCGGTCGCCTACCGCGCAACGGACGGCAGACCCGACGACCTACTGGGACACCGAGCACTACAACACCTTCCAGAAGCGCGGCGTCGGCGTCGTCCTCGACGCCGGCCGTGGCGTCAATGGGAAGACGGTGACGGTGCGTACCGATACACCCGGCTTCACGGCGTCGATCCTCACGGGCCGCTCGCCGAGCGGGCCCTTCGTGACCGACTCCGCCTCGAAGATGGTGAACGGCAGCGCGACGTTCGCGCTCCACAACCAGACGGCGCGCTACTACGTCGTCTGGATCACCGACCTCGGCCCGAACGTGTCGGTGCACGTGAACGAGGTCGCGCGCGCGCTGCAGCTAGCAGCTAGAACTGCAGGTGCGAGCGCCGCTCGCGCCGCTCGAGCGCGAGCTCGATCAGCCGGTCGACGAGCTCGGCGTACGAGATCCCCGACGCCTCGAAGAGCTTCGCGTACACGCTCGTCGCGGTGAACCCCGGCATCGTGTTGAGCTCGTTGACGACGACCTCGCCGTCGCTCTCGCGCACGAAGAAGTCGACGCGTGCGAGCCCTTCGCACTCGCAGGCGACGAACGCGTCGATCGAGCGCTGCTGCACGAGCTCGATCGTCTCCTGCGGCAGGTCGGGCGGAATCACGAGCTGCATGCCGTCGCTCGTCGTACTTCGACTCGAAGTCGTACCACTCGTGCTCGAGCGTGTCGATCGAGCCCGGCAGCGACGCGATCGGCGGCGGCACCCGGTTGCCGAGCACGCCGCACTCGACCTCGACGCCGACGACGAACTCCTCGACGAGCACCTTCTCGTCGTGCCGGCGCGCGAGCGCGACCGCAGGCGCGAGCTCCGACTCGTCGTGCACCTTCGAGATCCCGACCGACGAGCCGAGTCGCGCCGGCTTCACGAACACCGGGTAGCCGAACGGGTTCTCGACCGGATCGCCGAGCCGGATCGCGTGGTGGCGTGCGACCGGGATGCCGCTGTCGCGCATCACCTTCTTGAACAGGTCCTTGTCCATCGCGAGCGCCGAGGCGGCGACGCCTGCGCCGACGTACGCGACGTCCGCGAGCTCGAGCAGCCCCTGCACCGTCCCGTCCTCCCCGAACGGCCCGTGCAGGATCGGCAGCACGACGTCGACCGCGCCGAGCGCGGCGAGCGTCCCTCGCCGCGGCCGGAACCGGCAGCGTCTCGGCCGAGCCTGTCCCCGTGACACTCCGTCACCGAGCTGGCCGCGCGGCCGTGCCTCGAGCTCCCAGCGGCCGTCGCGGCCGATCGCGACGTTGACGACGTCGTAGCGCTCGGGATCGAGCGCGGCGAGCACCGAGCGCGCGGAGGCGAGCGAGATGTCGTGCTCGCTCGAGCGGCCGCCGGCGAGCAGCGCGACCCGGATGCGGCCGCTCACGGTGTGGTCGTCGTGAAGGTCGTCCGTCTGCGTCGTGTCGGTTACGGCGACAAGCGCTTCCGACGGTCAGCGTGATGACCGCCTTCGGCGGCTGCTGCGCGCCGCCCGCCGGAGTCCTGCGTCGAGCACGACTCCGTCGGAGGTCGGGATCAGTCACGTCGCTGCGGGATGACGTGCCAGCTGGAAGCCCGACGACTGCAGCGTCTGCTGGGCCGAGCCGAGGTCGGTAGCTCGTGACGTCCGGCACGGTGACGTCTTCGGGCCCTTCGAGACGGTGAGCGAGACGGCCGAGCCCTTGCCGGCAGTGCCGCCCGCGCTCGGGCTCTGGTCGATCACGGTGTTCGCCGGCTGGTTGTCGTCGACGAAGCGCCGGACTGACCTTGAAGCCCGGCCGCCTGGAGCTCCGAGGTCGCCTGGTCGATCGGCTCTCCGATCACCGACGGGATGGAGACGGGCTGCGGCCCCTTCGAGACGTTCACCTCGCACCACGCTCCCGACCGTGAGCTTCACGCCCGGCTTCGGCGTCCTGCGCCGAGCACCTCACCGGCCGGCTTCTGCGACGGGACGTTCCGGAGTTTCGGCTTCAGGCCGAGCCTCGTCAGCGCTGCCACCGCGTCCGTCGACTGCTGACCGACGAGGTCCGGCACCTCGCGCCGTCGGCATGCCGGTCGAGACCCAGATGTGCACGCGCGAGCCACTGCGGCTGCCGCTCGCCCGCGACCGGGTCCTGCTTGAAGACGAGCCCGATCGGGGTGGTGCGGCTCGAGTGGTGGTCGACGAGCGGCGAGAACCCGTCCGCCTTGATCTTGTTGCGCGCCTGCGTCTCGGGCATGTTCAGGTAGAGCTCGACCGGCACCGGCTTCGTCGAGTCGAGCTTGTTCGAGATCTTCGCGATAGAGGAACCAGCCGCCGATCGCCGGCGGCGAGCGACGAAGATGAGCGCCGCGATCCAGGGCCACACCGGCCGGCGGTGGATCGGCTCCTCCAGGTCGTAGTAGACGGGCGGAGGCGGAGGCGGGAGCTGCGCAGCAGCGTCGCGGAGCGAGATCATCGTCGCCGCGGTTGCAGCGATCGGGTCGACGGGAACGCGCATGATCTGCGTCGCCGACTCCTCCGTCACCGGCGACACTGCGGCGCCGCGCATGAAGCGCTCGAGGTCCGCGTCCATCTCCTCCGCGCTCTGATAGCGGTCGTCCGGATCCTTCGCGAGCGCGCGCATCACGATCAGATCGAGGTCGCGCGGGATGTCATGCCGACGCGTCGACGGCGGCTCGGGCAATCGTGGACAGGTGCTTCATCGCGATCTCGACCGGCGTGTCACCGGTGAACGGAACCGTTCCCGTCAACAGCTCGTACAGGACTATGCCGAGCGAGTACACGTCGCTCCGCTGATCGACGCTTGTCCCGCGCGCCTGCTCGGGCGAGAGGTACTGGGCCGTGCCGACGATCGATCCGGCTTCGGTCATCTGCGACGCACCCGCGCGCGCGATGCCGAAATCGGTGACCTTCACGCGGCCCTCGGCGTCGACGAGCACGTTGTGCGGCTTGATGTCGCGATGCACGATCCCGTGCCGGTGCGCGAAGCGAAGCGCCTGGAGGATCTGGCGCGCGTACTCGACCGCCACGGTGACCGGGGCCGGCCCGCGGGACACGATCAGCTCCTTGAGCGACCGGCCGTCGAGGTACTCCATCGCGATGTAGTACGTGCCCTCTGCCTCGCCGCGGTCGTAGATCGAGACGATGTTCGGATGCGAGAGCGCGGCGGCGTTCTTCGCCTCGCGGCGGAAGCGCTCGACGAACTGCTCGTCGTTCGCGTGACGGTCGTTCAGGATCTTGATCGCGACCCTGCGCCCGAGCTCCTGGTCCTCCGCGAGATAGACGTTCGCCATCCCGCCCGCGCCGAGCTTGCGAACGACCTGATAGCGCCCGTCGAAGAGCGTGCCGATGAGCGTGTCCGATACGGCCACGGGGTTTCTACAGGGTAGTTACGTCAACGGGCGAGCAGGGCCTGCATGACCTGCTTCGCGATCGGGGCGGCGACTGCGCCGCCGAAGCCGTTCGGCTGCTCCTCGAGGACGACGGCGATCGCGACCTGGGGGTTCTCCGCCGGCGCAAACGCGATGAACCACGGCGTGTAGACGTTCCGTGCACCGGTCTCGGCCGTGCCCGTCTTGCCGGCGACGTGGATCCCCGGGATCGCGGCCGCGTTCCCGGTGCCGCCCTCGGTTACCGTGACCATCATCTGCGTCAGCGTCGCCGCTGTCTCCGGCTTGATCGCGCGGCCGAGATTCCCGGGGTGCGTGTTGCGGACCGTCGTGCCGTCGTGGGCGATGATCTTCTGGACGACGTACGGCTTCGGCACGACGCCGCCGTTCCCGACGGTCGCCGCCACCATCGCCATCTGCAAGGGCGTCGCCAGCATGCGCTCCTGCCCGAACGCGAGACGGCCCGGGTCGACCTGCGACGCGGGATCCTTCGGATTGAAGAGCTTCGAGCCGTTGTAGAGACCGCTCGGGAAGCGCTCGTTGCCCGGGGTCTCGAGCGGGGGCGTCTTGTAGAAGCCGAACTTCTTCGCATAGGCGAGAACCGTTCCGGCGCCGAGCTGCTTGCCGACGTTGCAGAAGACCGAGTTGACGGAGTGTTGTAACGCCTGCGTGAAGTTGAGTTGGCCGAAGACCTCACGCCCGCCCTGATCCGGGTTTCCCGCGTTCGAGACCTGCTTGCCGTACTCCTCGCAGTAGCCCGGGTCGTTGAAGGTCGAGTTCGGGTTGAAGGCCCCGGTGTCGAGCGCCGCCGCGGCCGTGATGACCTTGAAGGTCGACCCGGGCGTGTAGAGGCCCTGCGTCGAGCGGTTGTACAGCGCCGAGGCGCCACGACACTGGCCGCGCTTCTTGAGGACGCGTGCGTACCCGTTCGGCAGCTCGATCTGGTTGAGGTCGTACGTCGGGGTCGACGCCATGACGTACACCGCACCGGTGTGCGGGTTCATCGCGACGACCGAGCCGCAGCGCGATCCGAGCAGCTGCTCCGCGAGCCGTTGAGCCTTCGGCCGGATGGTCAGCTGCAGGTCGGAGCCGTGCACGGTCGCAGGACCGAGGCGGTCGAGAAGCGAGCGGAACGCCTCGGAGAGGTTCGTGTTCGCCCCCGTCAGGTAGTCGTTCATCGAGCGCTCGAGGCCGGCCTGCGAGCGCGACGCGGTGGAGTAGCCGACCGTCTGCGCTGCGAGCTGGTGCTGCGGGTACTTGCGGAAGTAGAGGGTCTCGCCGCTCTGCTTCACCTTCCGGTTCTTGGCGAAGATGGTCTTGTCGTCAGCCCCTCTGATCACGCCCCGGGCGACGGTGAACTGGACGACGCGCTGGATCGCGTTGTCCTGCCGGTCCTGCAGCCCGGCCGAGGCCCACGTCTGCCAGTAGGTCGTCGCGACGACGAGGGCTGCGAGCAGCACCATGGCGAAGAGGGCGAGCTTGTTGAGCTGGTTGTTCAGCGGATTCCCTCGAGGTCGCGGTTAGCGCGGTTGGAGACGAGCATCAGGCCGGCGAGAACGAGGAAATTGGCGACGATGCTCGACCCCCCGTACGAGACGAGCGGCAGGGTAATGCCCGTCAATGGGATGACTCTAAGAATCCCGCCGATGATGATGAACGTCTGGAGCGCGAAGCCGAACGTCAGCCCGGCGGCGAGAAGCTTCGAGAAGCCGTCCCCCGCGAAAAGCGAGATGCGGAAGCCGCGCAGGACGAAGACCATGTAGAGGAGGATCAGCCCCGCGGCGCCGATCAGGCCGAGCTCCTGCGCGAGCGCCGAGTAGATGAAGTCGGTGTTGAGATACGGGATGATCTGATGCCCGGAGGCCGTACGGAAGGTGCCGCTGCCGAGGCCGGTACCGCCCATCGAGCCGTGGGCGATCGAGTACAGCGACTGCACCTCCTGGTAGCTCTGGCAGTCCTGCCGGTAGGCCGGCGTGCCGGTGATCGGGCAGAAGACCTTCGTGGTCGTCCAGGGATGGAGCCAGTTCGCGACCCGCTCTCGCACGTGTGGCGTTCCCTGGTAGACGGCGAAGGCGCCCGCGACGAACAGGCCGAAGCCGACGGCGACGAACGCGATCCGCGCCGTCGCGACGTAGAGCATGCCGAGGAAGATCCCGTAGAAGAGAAGGCCGCTGCCGAGGTCGTCGGTGACGAAGAGGATCATCATCGCGGCGCCCCAGATGACGAGCAGCGGCCCCCAGTCCTTGAGGCGGCCCGCGGCAAGCACCTCGCGCTTCTCGCGCAGGTACGCGGCGAGGAAGACGATGAGAGCGATCTTCCCGAGCTCGCCCGGCTGGAAGCGGAGCGGCCCGAGGTGCACCCACAGGCGCGCGCCGTTCACGCGCTGCCCGATGCCGGGCAGGAGCGGCATGAAGAGGAGCGCAATGGCTCCGAGGCCGAACAGGTACTTGTAGTTCTCGAGCAGCCGGTAGTCGCGGCGCAGGCCGAGAAGCGCCAGCGCGAACACGCCGACGCCGACGACGACCCATGTCGCCTGCTTCGCAGCGTCGTTCGGGCCGAGCCGGTAGATCTCCGTGAGCCCGACCGCCGTCAGGAGCGCAGCGATCGGCAGCACGTACGGGTCGGCGAAGGGAACCGTGAACCGCGCGACGAGATGCGCCGCGAGATACAGGGCGAAGAAGAAGCCTGCGTACGTAAGCGACCCACCGGAGACCTTCGACGTGTCCGCGATGTAGACGGCTGCGAACCCCACGCCGGTCAGGATCCCCACCACGACGAGGTAGAAGAGCTCGCGGTTTCGGTTCGAGATCGAGCTCAGCGCACCAGCCCCCAGACGAGCAGCACGGCTGCGACGGCGAGCAGCGCCAGCATCGTCAGGACGAGACGGACGCGCGCGCCGGTGCCGAGCGGCTCACGCTGTGAGATCGCGAGGGCCTCGTCGGAGCCTGGCTCCACGAATGCGTCCTCGACCTCGGCGGCAGGGATGACCATCGTGTCGACGGCGGGCGACGGTACGGGCACGCCTTCGAGCGTGTCCTCGTCCGGCGAGGTCGATGCCTGCATGCGCAGCGTCGCGTCCTCACCCGGCGCGATGGCGAAGGCGACGACGGTGATGTTGTCCTCGCCGCCGCCGCGGTTCGCCGCGGCCACGAGCGACTTCGTGACGCGGTCGAGGTCCTCCGGGGACTTCTCGACGATCTGAAGGATCTCGTCGTCGGCGACCATGTCGGTCAGCCCGTCGGAGCAGAGAAGGAATACGTCGCCGATGTCGGCCGTGATCACGAACGCGTCGACGTCGACGTCCGGGTCCGTACCCACCGCGCGCGTGATCACCGAGCGCTGCGGATGCACCTCTGCTTCCGCACGCGAGAGCTTGCCGCTCTTCAACAGCTCGTTCACGAGCGAATGGTCCTCCGTGAGCTGCTCGAGCTCGTGGTTCCGCACGAGATACGCCCGGGAATCGCCGACGTGGCCGATCGTCACGGCGTCGCCCTCGACGAGGGCGACCGTCATCGTCGTCCCCATCCCGGAGGTCGAGGGGTCGGCGCTCGCGCGCTCGTAGACGCGGCGGTTCGCCTCCTGGATCAGCTGACTGATCTTCTCCGGGCCGGAGATCGTGCCGGGATCGGTGTCCTCGAGCGCCGCGGCCGCGAGCTTCGAGGCGACCTCGCCCGCCTGCGCCCCACCCATCCCGTCGGCGACGGCGAAGAGGGGCGGCGCGACGACGTACGAGTCCTCGTTATGGCGCCTCTTGCGCCCCGTGTCGCTCGCCCGCGCGTACGAACCAATACTCATTGTTTCCGCTCCGGCAGCGGCAAAGCCGCCACCTCCGCTCTTTGAGATGCTCCGTCGAGCCTACGCATCCGTTTCCGCTCCGGCAGCGGCAAAGCCGCCACCTCCGCTCTTTGAGATGCTCCGTCGAGCCTACGCATCCGTTTCCGCTCCAGCGGCGGCAAAGCCGCCACCTCCGCTCCTTGAGATGCTCCGTCGAGCCTACGCATCTTCGAACCTCAGCTCGGTCTCGCCGACCCGGACGACGTCGCCGGCGACGAGCTTCCGCGGCCGGTCGATGCGGACCCCGTTCACGTAGGTGCCGTTCGTAGAGCCAAGATCATGAACCCAAACGCCGTCGCGGCGCGGCTCGATGCGCACGTGCCGCGCCGAGGCGAACTCGTCGCCGTCGATCGGGACGTCGTTCTGGCCGCCCCGGCCGATCGTGAGCGGAGACGAGTCGAGCTCGTATTCGTTTCCCTCGTCCAGGACGCCGCTCGCCGTGACCACGAGGCGACCCGGGCGGATCGCCTGCCCGATCGCGCCGCCGGCCATCGCCGGACGAAGGATGAAGCTCTCCTGCGGCAGGCGGAGGTCGCGGGCCGCCGTGCGGACGATCCGCCAGATGAAGAGGTAGAGGAGCACGAGGAAGGCGATCTTGAGCGCGAGCAGCACGCTCTCGTATGTCGTGCTCGCGAGGATCATTCCCGCTCCGTCGAGCCTACGCACGATCATGCCCGCTCCAGCGCCGGCAAAGCCGGCGCCTTCGCTCCCTGAAGTGCTCCGTCGAGCCTACGCACTTTCGCGCTCGATCGAGAATGTGATCTCCGTGGAGCCGACCGTGAAGGTGTCACCATCCTCGAGCTTGGCGCGCTTCGCGCGGCGCCCGTTCACCTCGACCCCGTTCGTCGAGTCGAGGTCGACGATCCAGTAGGTGGACCCCTCCTGCCGGAGCTCGGCATGGCGGCGGGAGACGTTCGGGTCCTCCACCTGGATGTCGCACTCACGCGACCGGCCGAGGAGCACGCGGCGCTTGTCGACGCGGAGTGTCCGACCTTCCCAGTTCAGCACCGCGACCTCGCGCTCGACACCGAGCTCGACGGGCGATGCGGCCTCGGTCGCCTGCGGCGGCGTCTTCGGCTTGTAGATCATGGTCGCGCCCGGCTCGACCTGGCCCTCGGGCTCGTCGGCCACGCGCTGCGCGCGCCGCGGTTGCACCATCCGCGTCGCGATGCCGAATTCTCCGACCGCGAGGTCGTCGTCTGTCTCGAGCAGGACGCGCGGCGGGGTCAGAAGTGCATAGTCCTCACGTTTCGCGTGCTCGACGATGTACTCCTCGAGCTCGGACCGAAGCGACTCCTCGTACCCCTCGAACTGGCTTCGGTCGGCCCCCGAGAGATACACCGTGTACTCGTTCGGGACGTAGACGCGCGAGACGGAGACCGTCTTGTGGTCGTCCATCTCCTTCGCGAGCTTGCGCGCGAGCTCGACAGGCTGCACGTTCGTCCGAAACGCACGCCCGAAGACGCCCTCGAAAAGCGCCTCGATCTTCTGCTCGATTGCCCGCAAGACCATGGAACTCGGCTCAGGATGACGCTTCGTCGACGGGGTGCGATGGGAGGTGCGAGCGCAAGGACGCAGGGAACTCCGATAGCAGCGCCATCGGAGCGACTGAGGACACCGCGATCGTGCCGCGGAGCGCGGCCCGGCGACACAAGGCTTCATTCTGAGCCGAGTTCATGCGGGCTGACGATACCCCGGCCGCGGCCTTACGCAACGCGTTCAGAAGCCCAGGTGACCGCCACTGCGGTCACCCAGGCGGCGACCACGAGCGGCCAGGCCGTCACGGACGGCACGGCGAGCACGCCGAAGACGAGAAAGCCGGACCCGAGCGCGGTCGCGCGCCAGCGCCCACGGGCGTACGGGAGCGCCACCGCGACCGCGGCGAACACGGCAGCCTCGAGCAGGTGCGCCGGTTGCGCGTAGAGCGCCCGGGCGAGCGTCCCGGCCACGTCGAGCGGATCGTTCGCGCCCGCGACGCCGAGCCCGAGAGGCGAGGCATCGCCGGTCAGCGGGAGAGGAGCGCCGCGGATCCCTGCGACGAGGCCCGCGACGAGGACGGCGCCTGCTGCCTGCGCAGCGCGTCGTGCCGGGCCGCCGGAGGCCCGCGGTGGCGAGCGGCGCAAGCCCGATCGGGACGAGGACCGGCCCTAGCGCGGCGAGAAGCGCCCCTCGCGGCTCGCGCCAGCAGAGGGCGAGCCAGGCGAGCGCCAGCGCCGTGTAGAGGACAGCCAGACCGAGCGAGATGTTGCCGAGCGGCAGGATGGGGACCGCCAGGGCGAGCCCGGTGCCGAGGCGCGTACGGAAGGCCGTGAGCGCCGCGACGACCGCCGCGAGCAAAAGGGCGAAGCCGCCGTGCGGGAAGAACGGCAGCGCCGAGGCTGTCCAGCCGGCGAAGACGGCCGCGAGCGCCGCGGCACCGAGGCGGGTCGCCTCGACGGGGAGGGCGAGTGTCGTGCCGCGCCGGCGCGTCGCCTGCCGCGGGGCTGCGGCGCCGCGGAGTGCGTCTGCCAACTCGGACGCCGCCGGCCTGCGCCCCGGGGCGAGCGAGAGCGACCGGTCGACGAGCTCGAGCAGCCGCTTCGGCAGGTCGGGCCGCAGCGTCTCGAGTCGAGGCGCGCCCTGCTCGATCGCCCGCGCTGTCTCGAGCATCGACGACTGCCAGAAGGGGTGTCGGCCGGAGAGCGCCTCCCAAAGCATCACGCCGACCGCCCAGACGTCCGCGGCGGCAGTCGACTCGTCTCCCGCGAGCCGCTCCGGGGAGATGTACGCGAGCGTCCCCGGCACGTCGCCCTGCGCTGTAAGGGTCTCGGCCTCGGCCATCTGTGCGAGCCCGAAGTCGAGGAGCTTCGCGTGCACGTCCGCTCCGTCGCCGAGCAGGACGTTCGAGGGCTTCACGTCGCGATGGAGGATCCCGTTCGCGTGAGCGTGTGCAAGCGCCTCGCAGATCTGTGCGCACGCCTCGATGGCGGCGGAGTCCGGCAGCTCCCCGGCGCGAAGCGCCTCGCGGTATGTGCGCCCCGGGACGAACTCGTACGCGATGTACACGTGCCCGGCGTCGCGGGCGAAGGAGTACGCGCGGAGGCAACTCGGGTGCCTGAGCCGTGCAGCCGCGGCCGCCTCGCGCTCTGCCCGCGCGGCTGCCTTCCCCTCTCTGGGGATGATCTTCAGGGCGACGTCGAGGCCCGTCCGCTCGTCGCGAGCGAGCCAGACCGATCCGTTGCCGCCGCTCCCGAGCGGGCGCAATGGGCGGTATCGATCAAGGACGAGCCCGGCGCCTTCGAGCGCGAGCGCAGCATTCGACACGGTCTGAACTCGTTTGCGCCCGAAGGGTTATTTCCTCCGTGGCCGAAGCCCGGAGTACAGTCAACCCCGCAGATGAGCAGCTACGACGACGAGCCAATCGAATTCGACTTCTTCGACGAGCCGGACACCGTCGAGGCGACGCAGCGCCGGAGGCTCCCACGGCTGGAGATGCCCGGCGGGCGCGGCGGCGGCGGAGACCGCCCGCCGAAGCCGCCGATGCGCCCGCCGACGGGGCTCGTTCCACTCGCGCGCCTCGTGGGGCTCATCGCGATCGCGATCGCCGTCGTCCTCGGGCTCGTGTTCTGGGTCGACTCGTGCCAGGGCAAGAGCAAGCAGGACGAGTACGCGGCCTACGCCGAGAAGGTGAAGGCGATCGCCGCGGTCGACAAGGGGACGGCGAAAGAGTTCTCGACGACGCTCCTTCAACCGGGGCTGAAGCAGACCGACCTCGTCGACAAGCTGCAGAGCTATGCGAATCAGGAGCAGCAGGCGTTCACGCAGGCGCAGGAGATCCGGGCGCCCGGACCGCTGCGCGCGTACCACCAGAATCTCGTGAACGCGATCGAGTTGCGGTACAAGGGCTTCTCCAACCTCGGCGACACGCTCGCCGCCGCGGGTGCGCTGAAGAACGCCACGGGCACCGCGTCGAAGCTCACCTCCGACGGGCAACTGCTGACCGCGAGCGACGTCGTCTGGCTCCAGCTCTACACGCAGCCCTCGACCGAGCGTCTGAAGGAACAGGGCGTGACGGGAGTCGTCATCCCCTCGTCGACCCTCGTCGACAACCCGGATCTCCTATCCGCACGATCGTTCGCCCTCCTCCTCCAACGGCTCGGCGGTGCCTCGACCGGTGGGACGCCGAGCGGCAAGCACGGCGACGGGATCATCGGCACTCGCGTCACGCCGCAGGGGCTCAACCTCGATCCCAACAATGCGAACACGGTGAAGGTGACGAGCGACCTCGCGTTCGCGGTCACCGTCGAGAACTCGGGCGACTTCCAGGAGCTCAACGTACCTGTCACGCTCAGCATCAGCACGGGCACCGGCAAGGCCATCGCCAAGCGCGACACGATCGACGCGATCGCGTCCGGGGCGCAGCACACGGTTACCTTCACCGGCTTCGACATCCCCGCGGCAGCCTTCGGAGCGAAGTCGACGGTGACGGTGCTCGTGGCGCGCGTGCCCGGCGAGGTGAACACGTCGAACAACAAGTCGACGTACAGCGTGTTCTTCACGCTGCCGTAGGTGAACGTGAGCGCGTCGACCGCCGCCTGGATCGCGATCGTCGCGGCGGTGATCGCCGCGGCCGCGCTCGTCGTCGTCCTCCTGCAATACCTGACGCTGCGACGCATCCGCGAGGCACAGCTCGTTCTCGTCGGCGACGGGAAGGGCGATCTCGTCGACTTCGCGGTTTCCCTGCAGTCCCGGATCGACAGCCTCCACGGCGCCGTCGACACGCTCTCCTCCGGCGTGGCGCAGGTCGACCGCCGCGTCGACGAAACGGTCTCGAAGGTGGCCGTCGTCCGTTACGACGCCTACGAGAACTCGGGCGGCCACCAGTCCGCCTCGGTGGCCTTCCTCGACGCGGCCCGGACAGGGGTCGTGCTGAGCGCGATCCAGGGACGCGACTACGCCCGGATCTACGTGAAGGAGATCGACCGGGGCCATGCAACCGTCGCCCTCTCACCCGAGGAGCTCGAGGCGGTCGAGCGGGCGATGGGCGGTTCGTAGCGCTTTTCCTACTTCCCCGTAGGGTGCCGCTGGTACCTTAGACCCAGGTGCAGCAGGTTCTGGTCCTGAATGCCAGCTACGAGCCGCTGAATGTGTGCACGGTGCGGCGCGCCCACGTATTGCTCTTCAAGGGGAAGGCCGAGGTTGTCGAGCAGCTCGACCAGCCGCTTCGCTCGGCGTCCAGCACGTACATCTGGCCGCACGTGATCCGGCTCATCCACTACGTCCGGGTCCCGCGGGCGATTCAGCGAAAGATCTCGCGCCGCGCACTCTTCGCCCGCGACGGCTGGCGCTGCGTCTACTGCGGCACGACGAGCGGCCGCCTGACCCTCGATCATGTCGTCCCGCGCTCGAAAGGCGGAGAGTCGATCTGGGAGAACGTCGTCACGGCCTGCGCCCCGTGCAACCTCCGGAAGGGCGACCGAACGCCCGAGCAGGTGGGCATGGAGCTGAAGACGCCCCCGAGGGCGCCGCAGCCCGTTCTCTTCATCAAGCTCGCAGCGCCGCGGATCCCACAGCGCTGGACGCCGTACCTCGGCGAGCTCGGGAGCGCCACCGCGGCGTGAGCCGCGCATGGACCTGCTCGGGCTGCGGCGAGACCCACACCGGTCTGCCTGCCCTCGCGTTCGGGGCCCCGCTCGCCTGGGAGGAGCTCACGCCCGACGAGCGGGCAGCGAGCGCCCTCGAGTCGGACTGGTGTGAGATCCGACGCGAGGACGGCGAGTACTTCTACGTGCGTGGCACCTTCGAGATCCCGATTCGCGACTGGGCTGAGCCGCTCGAGTTCGGCGTCTGGAGCTCGCTCAGCGCCGCGAACTTCCGGCGCTACCTCGACCTTTTCGACGACCCGGCGCGCGTCGAGGAGCCGGCCGTACTCGAGCTGGTTCGGGAACCAGCTGCCCGGGTTCCCCGACACGCTGAACCTCATGGCCTGGGTGGAGACCCATTCGCTCGACCTCCGGCCCCGGGTCGTGCTCCACGAGCAGGATCACCCGCTCGTGACCGCAGTCGAGGAGGGGATCGAGCTCGCGCAGGCGATCGCGCTCGTCGAGCCTGCGCTGCACGCCCTCTGACCGACTGGACCCTATAACCGACTCGACCCTGTGACGATCCGGCCCGGCGGCGCCGTATACGCGACATGACGAGACGATTCCGCTCCATCCTGTTCCTGTCGGCGCTGCTCCTCGTTGCCTCGGCGATCGCCGGCATCGCGCAGCCGCGGCTCGGCCGTGCGGCCGACACCCCGACCAAGAAGACGATCACCGTGACCGGCAACGGCACCGTCACGGCCGTTCCCGACCGTGCCGCGTTCGACTTCTCCGTCAGCTCCCAGGCGACGACCGCGAAGGCGGCGCTCGCGAAGAACGCCGACGAGGCGGCGGCCGTGGTCGCCGCCCTGAAGAACGCGGGCATCGCGGCAGCAGATCTGCAGACGAGCCAGGTCTCCCTGAGCCCGCAGTTCAATCAGGCAGGCACGGATGTCGTCGGCTACACCGCCTCGAACACGGTGACCGCGAAGACGACGATCGCGAAAGCGGGCTCGGTCGTCGACGCGGCGGTGAACGCAGGTGCGAACGGCGTCTCGGGGCCCTCGCTCTCGCGCTCCGACTCGGACGCGCTCTACCGCGACGCGCTGAAGCACGCGGTCGCCGACGCCGGGGAGAAGGCGAAGGCCCTCGCCGCCGCCTCGGGACTGACGCTAGGAGGGGTGCAGGTCATCGTCGAGGGCGCGCAGTCCTCGCCGCCAATTCCGTTCGCGGCCAAGGATGCTGCAGCGTCAGCCACGCCGATCGAGCCGGGCACCCAGGAGATCGGCGCCTCGGTGACCGTGACCTACGACGCGTCCTAGCCGCGCTCGATCGGGAGCCCGCGCGTCGACCATTCGCTCCAGGAGCCGGGATAGAGCTTTCCGCTCCGGCCCTGGAGCCCTGCGCGATGGAGGATGACGCACGCCGTGACGCCGGACCCGCAGTACGCGACGAGCTCGCCGTCGGGGAGGTCAGGCACCGGATCTGCCCAGGGGGCGTTGAGCGCGCCGGGAATCCGGCCCGGCGGATCGTCGATTGGGTTCGGCTCGCCGCGCCAGCGGTTCGGCGTCCGCGCATCGACGAGGAGCAGTGACGGATCGCCGAGCCGGCGGGCGAGCTCCCCGGCGCTGACGGTGTCGTCGGTGCGCTCGCGCGGCACGAACCCGCCCGGCTCGACCGCCGGCTCGCCCGACTCGATCGGCCCGGCCCACGAATCGATACCGCCGAGCAGCACGCCGCAGCCGTCGTGGCCGAAGTGACGGAGGAGCCACCAGAACCGCTCGGCGCCGCCCATCGTCCCGTAGGCGACGACGAGGACGTCCGGGCCGATCCCGGAGCGCGAGGCGGCCTCGGCAAACCGCGCCGCCGAGGGCAGCGGATGCCGTCCGGCATCCTCGACCGAGAGGTCGGAGAGGTCTTCGTCGACGTCGAGGAAGGACGCGCCGGGGATGTGCCCGGCGGCGTAGAGCTCCCGCCCCCGGCCGGGCCTCCCGAGCTCCCAGCGACAGTCCACGAACTGCGTCCTCATCGGCTCCCGACCCTACTTGGGGATTGCGCTCCGACATCCCTGGGGAGTACAACGCGCAGAGAATGCATCGCCGTATCTGGGTCGCACTCGGGGTCACGTCCGCCGTCGCGGGCGCCGCGCTCACCGCGGGGAGCGCGTCCGCGTACTTCTGGGATCAGAGCCGGAACGACATGATCGCGAAGGGCGTGACGATCGCGGGCATCGACGTCGGCGGTCTTCGCTCCGGCGAGGCGCAGGCGAAACTGAACGCCGAGCTCACCCGGCGGCTCGCGCAACCGGTCGCCGTCCTCTTCGGCAATCGTCGCTTCACGGTGCACCCGGCGTCGGCCGGGCTGCAGGTGGGCGTCACCCGCATGGTCGACGCGGCACTCGACGCGAGCCGCGACGGCGGCCTCGCGCACCGCGTGATCCGCGACCTGCGCGGCGAGCAGGTGGCGGCCCGGATCCCGTTGACCGCTGCCGTCTCGCGCAGGCACGTCGCGACGTTCGTTCACCACGTCGCGCGCGTGATCGACCGGCCGGCGCACGACGCGCTCGTGGAGCCCATGCCCCTCGCGACCGGGCTGCGCGTCATCCCGTCGAAGGCCGGGCTTGCAGTGAAGAAGCCGCTCCTGGAGCAGCGCGTCACGAACGCGCTACTTCGGCTCGACGGCGGCAAGAGTGTCGCCGTCCCGACGCGCGCAGTTGCGCCGCACTGGTGGACGTCCACCTTGAAGAAGCGCTACGGCACGTACCTGCTCGTCAGCCGAGAGACGTTCACGCTGCGTCTCTACAAGAATCTCAAGCTCGCGAAGACCTACGGCATCGCCGTCGGCCAGGCGGGCCTCGAGACGCCGGCGGGCCTGTACGAGATCAACGACAAGCAGGTGAACCCGTCGTGGCACGTGCCGAACAGCGCGTGGGCGGGCTCGCTCGCCGGCCAGGTCATCCCGCCCGGCCCGGACGATCCGATCAAGTCCCGCTGGATGGGCTTCTACAACGGCGCCGGCATCCACGGCACGACCGAGGACTGGTCGATTGGCAGCGCCGCCTCACACGGCTGCATCCGGATGCACATCTGGGACGTCGAGGATCTTTACGATCGCGTCCCCTTGCATACGCCGATCTACGTGGGCTGAGGGGAGGCGGCGCCGTAGCGCCGCCTCCTCTCGAGTGTCAACCTGATCGCTTCCCCGCACTTTCCGCAAACGGTGTGCGCTGCGCCTTTGCGGGTCGCCTGCTGCACCGGCACCGGGGTGACGCACGTACACGTCACGGCGCCGGAACCGGGTCGGCGGACATCGCGTGCGCGGGAGCCGGAGCGTGCGGCACGTGTCCCCCGCCGAGATGCCCGTGGCTCTCGGTGCCGTAGCCACCCGGGACCGGGATGTAGAACTCGGGGTAGCCCCACATGCCGTGCTCGTGCACGTCGAGGCCCTGCGACTCGACCACGGGGTCGACACGGATGCCCCACACCTTGTTCAGCGTCCACAGGCAGCCGTACGACGTGGCGAACCCGAACGCACCGACTGCAACGAGACCGAGTGCCTGCACGCCGAGCTGGTGGAAGCCGCCGCCGTACACGAGGCCCTTGGTGCCCGTCGCGAGGTTGTGCGACAGGATCGGCACCGCAAAGAGCCCGCATGCGAGCGTCCCCCAGACGCCGGACATGCCGTGCACGGCGACCGCGCCGATCGGGTCGTCGATGCCGATCCGCTCCACGAAGATGACGCCGAAGACGGCGATGAAGCCTGAGCCCGCGCCGATCGCGATCGCCGCCCACGGCGCGACGAACCCCGACGCCGCGGTGATCGCGACGAGTGCGCCGAGCGCGCCGTTCAGCATCATCGAGATGTCGGGCTTGCCGAGCTTGACCCACGCGATCAGCATCCCGACGACGGCGCCGGTCGCGGCCGCGATGTTCGTCGTCAGCGCGACGTAGGCGAAGTAGCCGAAGCCCCCGAAGTCGACGGACAGCGTCGAGCCCGGGTTGAACCCGAACCAGCCGAACCAGAGGATGAGCGTCCCGAGAACGGCGAACGGGATGTTGTGGCCCGGGATCGGATTCGCGCGGCCGTCCTTCCCGAACTTGCCGATCCGTGGGCCGAGGATGAGCGCGCCGGCGAGGCCGGCGAGCGCTCCCTGGTAATGCACCACGGTCGAGCCGGCGAAGTCCTGCATTCCCCTGGAGAAGAGCCAGCCGTGCGGGCTCCAGATCCAGTGCGACACGATCGAGTACGTGATCGTGAAGAAGACGCCGAAGACGAAGTACACCCACAGCTTTGCGCGCTCTGCCATCGCGCCCCACACGATCGCGAGCGAGACGCCTGCGAAGACGACCTCGAAGAGATAGCCGGCCGCGCCGGGGATCTCGGAGAACCAGTCGAACGGTGCCTGTCCGACCGCCGTGAGCTCGTTCACCGACGGGAAGAAGCCCGCCGTGCCGCTGAACCAGCCGCCGTCGCCGAACGCGATGCCGAAGCCGACCGCCCAGTAGACGATCGAGCAGATGCCGAAGATAAGGACGTTCTTGCCGGCGATGTGCCCGGCATTCTTCATGCGTGTCAGGCCCGCTTCGAGAAACGCGAAGCCCGCCTGCATGAACATCACGAGGACCGCGGTGACGACCACCCAGATCGTGCTCGCCGCGATCAGAAGATCCCTGTTCTTGATCGCAGCCGCGATCATGTGCGCTCCACCTCCTCCAGGCTCAAGCCTGTTCGGTTGTGCGTGACATTGTCGATCGGCGTCGTCCAGACGAGGCCGTCGCCCGACTCGTTGCCGCTCACCGCCGCCGCGGAGATTGCGGTGGCGACGGCCTCCGCCTTGGAGTCGTCGACGATGAAGATGAGGAGCGCCTTCGGGAGGAAGCGCGACTCGAAGACGCGACCGCGGTATTCGTGTGTGACACCGCGCTGACGCCCATGACCGACGGCTTCGATCACCGTCACACCCACGTGACCCGTTTCCTCCTCGACGGCGTCGATCACCGTCTCGATGCGTTCGCGGATCACGACTGTCTCGACTTTCGTCATCCCACCACCTCACTCCGTCGTTCGAGCAACAACACGTCACGCCATTCGCCGTTCAGCTCGCCGAGGCGCTCGCGCACCCCGACGAGCCGGAACCCGCAGCCGAGATGAAGGCGAACGCTCGCCTTGTTCTCGGGGAAGATCCCGGCGACGAGCGTCCAGATCCCTGCCGCCTCGCTTCGTGCGATCAGCTCTTCGAGGAGCGCGCGCCCCACGCCTCGGCCCTGCGCCCAGCTCGCGACGTAGACACTGTTCTCCGCGACCCCGCGATAGCAATGCCGGCTCGACGTGGACGAGAGCGCCGCCCAGCCGGCCGTCCTTCCGTCGAGCTCCGCGACCAGGCGCACGTCGGTATGGCCCGCATCCCACTCCTGCCAGGACGGCGACGCCGTCTCGAAGGTCGCGTTGCCCGTCTCGATGCCGTCCGCGTAGATCGCTGCGACCTCCGGCCAGTCCAGTGGCCGGAGGTCGCGGATCTCCATCTGCGTGCGAGGGAGGGGTCGGCTCCGCCGACCTCGTAGCGGGATCTCGTCGGCACGCAGGGAGTAGCAGTCGTAGTAGAGGGAGAACTCGAGGGGGTGCGGGCGGAGGCGAACTGGGTCGACCTCGTTCTCCCGCTTCCAGTCGATCCAGGTCCGGATCAGGTCCTTGCTGAAGACGTCGCCCTTCAGCAGGAACTCGTGGTCCGCCTCGAGCGCGTCGAGTGTCTCCGCGAGCGATCCCGGGACCTGCTTGACGCCGCGGTCGTCCTCGAAGAGGTCGAAGTCCGACGGATCGCCCGGGTCGAGCCCGCGCTCGATGCCGTCGAGCCCTGCCATGAGCATCGCCGAGAACGCGAGGTACGGGTTCGCGGTCGGGTCGGGGCAGCGGAACTCGATGCGCTTCGCCTTCGGCGACTCGCTATAGGTCGGGATGCGGATGCACGCGCTCCGGTTCCGGGAGGAGTACGCCAGGTTCACCGGTGCCTCGAAGCCCGGCACGAGGCGGCGGTACGAGTTCGTCGTCGGCGCGCAGAACGCGAGGAGCGCAGGCGCGTGCTCGAGCAGGCCGGCGACGTACGCACGGGCGAGCTGCGAGAGGCCCGCCGGCCCCGACTTGTCGGCGAAGAGCGGTGTGCCTTCCTTCCACAAGGACTGGTGGCAGTGCATGCCCGAGCCGTTGTCGCCGAAGATCGGCTTCGGCATGAAGGTCGCCGACTTGCCGGCTCGGAGCGCCTCGTTCTTGATCACGTACTTGTAGAGCAGCACCTGATCCGCCATGCGCAGAAGGCTCTCGAAGCGCAGGTCGATCTCGCACTGACCCGCAGACGCGACCTCGTGATGATGGAACTCGCACTGCACTCCGAGGCGCTCGAGCGTCATCACCATGCGGGTGCGCAGGTCGCTCAGCGTGTCGTGCGGCGCCGGCGGGAAGTACCCGTGCTTCTCCCTGATCGTGTAGCCGAGGCCCGGGGTGCCGGAATTCCAGTGGCCCTCGGCGGAGTCGACCTTGTAGCGCGCCTCGTTCGCCGTGCTCGTGTACGAGACCTCGTCGAAGACGAAGAACTCGCACTCGGGGCCGACGTAGCACGTGTCGGCGATCCCGGTCGAGCGCAGGTACTCCTCGGCGCGCTTTGCGACCTTGCGCGGATCCTTGTTGTATGTCGCGTAGCGTGCCGGGCTCGACGATCTCGCACAGGAGCGAGAGGGTCGGGACCTCGGTGAACGGGTCGAGGATCGCCGTCGACGCGTCCGGCATGAGGATCATGTCGCTCTCCTCGATGCCCTGCCAGCCGCGAATCGACGAGCCGTCGAAGCCGAGGCCCTCCTCGAACGCGGACTCGTCGAACGACCCCACCGGGAGCGACACGTGCTGCCAGGTCCCGAGCAGGTCGCAGAACTTCAGGTCGACCATCACCGCCTGCGTGTTGCGTGACCACTCGAGCGCCTCGCGCGGCTCTGCCTTCCCCTCGAGGTAGTGCCTGAGCTCCTTCTCGATCTCTGCCATCTCCGTCTCCTCCACTCCGTGCTGGACCACGAAAAAAGCCCCACCGTCCCCGAGGGACGATGGAGCTCCATTGCTCCGGTGCCCGCCTTCGGCGGCGGGCGACCTGGGCAGGAGGTTACAGAACCTGGCGGACGCGTCAAGATGAAGGCATGACGGATTACACGGTTAAGAACCTCAAGGCGGACGTGCCGAACTCCGCCGAGCAGTTCGGCATCGACGAGATGGAAGCGCGGTTCGGCCGCAAGGCCCTCGAGGTCGGAAGCTTCGGGTTCAGCTACCAGAAGTTCGCGCCGGGCTACCGGCAGGGCTTTGGCCACACGCACAAGGAGCAGGAAGAGGCGTACATCATCCTCGCGGGCACGGGACGCGTGAAGGTCGGCGACGACATCCTCGACCTCGAGCAGTGGGACGTCGTCCGCGTCTCACCGAACGTGATTCGCCAGTTCGAGTCCGGCCCGGACGGCCTCGAGCTGATCGCGATCGGCGGGGCCCCGACAGGCGACTCGGAGATGATCGAAGGCTGGTGGACCGACTAGGAGGAGCGGTGCGGCGCCACGAGCGCCGACGCGACGCCGAGCCCGATCAGCACCGTCCCGCCGACCCAGCGCTCGATGCGGGCGATCACCCGCGTGCCGCGAAGGCGATCGGCGACCGTTCCCGCAACGAGTGCGTAGCAACTGTCGCTCATGAGGCCGAGCGTCGCGAACGTGAAGCCGAGCAGCATGATCTGGAGCCACACGTGACCGTCGTTCACGTCGACGAACTGTGGGATGAACGCGAAGATGAAGACGATCGTCTTCGGGTTCAGCAAGTTGACGATGAGTCCCTGCGTGTAGAGGTCGCGCCGCGTGCGTAGAGCCGATGCCTCGACGCCGTCGTCCGTCTTCCTCGTGAGCAGGCGGCGGAGGCCGAGGAAGACGAGGTAGGCCGCGCCGACATAGCGCACCGTGTCGAACGCGACGCGCGAGGCGAGCACGAGCGACGACAGGCCGACGGCAGCGAGTGTGACGTGAACGACGGTGCCCGTCGTGATGCCCAGGACCGAGGAGAGCCCGGCGCTCCGTCCCTGGTCGATGCTCCGGCTGACGACGTAGAGCACTGCAGGGCCCGGGATGGCGAGGAGCGCGAGCGCCGTGAGGATGAAGAGGCCGTATGTCGTCGCCGAGGGCATCACGCCGCAGCGTATAACTGCGCGATCTCGCGTCCCGTCTCGGCGAGTCGCGTTCGAAGCTCCGTCGGCTCGAGCACCTCGAGTTGCGCGCCGAAGCGCAGCAACTCGCGATAGGCGTCGCCGAGATGCGAGAAGGCGAGCACCGCGCGACCGTCGGGCTCGACACGCGGCTCACCCGGGAGATAGCGGCGCACGTCGCCGGTCACGCGAACGACGACCTCGACGCGCGCGAGACGCTGCTCGAAATCGCGCGACCACTCCTCCCAGAACGAGCGAAGCTCGAACGCGTCGGGACGCTCGAACGAGTCGTCGAGTGCGCGCACGGCGGCGACCCGTGAAACGCGATAGACGCGCATGCCGGCGGAGCGGCGGGCGACGAGGTACCAGACTCCGCCCTTCAGCACGAGACCGAGCGGGTCGATCGTCCGCTGCACGACTTTTCCGCCCTCGCGGTAGCGGATGCGCGCACGGCAGCCGCTCCAGACGGCGGCGGAGAGCGCCGGCAGGTGGGGCACCTTGTCCTCGGCGCGGAACCAGCCGCGCGTGTCGAGGTGGAAGAGCGCAGAGGCCCGGCTCGCACGTTCCTGCAGGTCGTGCGGGAGCGCCGCGAGCAGCTTGAGGCGCGCGGCCGCGAGCTCGCCGCCGAGTCCCAGCTCGGCTGCCGGGCCGGGGACGCCGGCGGCGAAGAGCGCTTCGGCCTCGTCTGCGGTGAGCCCGGTGAGCCGGGTGCGGTAACCGCCCGCGAGGCGATAGCCGCCGGCAACGCCGCGGACAGCGTCGACCGGCACCCCCGCGGCGGCGAGCGACTGGACGTCACGGTGCACCGTCCGGATCGAGACCTCGAGCCGCTCGGCGATCTCTCCGGCGGTCAGCTGCCCGCGCGTCTGGAGCAGGAGAAGAAGCGACACGAGCCGGGTCGCGCGCATTTATCGAATCATGACAGAAGGTGGCCTCTTTGTCTGTCAGAGTCACGGCATGAACATCTGGACAGACGAGTGGGACGCCGACGAGGACTGGTCCGGCGGCGGTGCGAAGTCCCGCCGGCTCGTTCCGCGAGGGCCGTTTCTCGGCGCGACGGTGTACGAGCTCGAGCCGGGGAAGTGGATGATCTACCACGCCCATCACGGCTCCGACGAGGTGTTGTTCGTGCTGCGCGGGACGCCGACGCTGCGCACGCCGACCGACGAGCGGCGACTCGAGGAGGGCGAGGTCGTGCACTTCCCGCCCGGCCCCGAGGGTGCCCACGGACTGCGGAACGACACGGATACGCCGGTGCGGTACGTCGTCGCGGGGACTCGCGTCTCGCCGGAGGTCGTCGAGTACCCGGATCTGAAGCAGGTGACGGCGCAGTCGCGCCACCCCACGACGGGCGGCGGAGATCTGTTCGTCATTCACGACATGGAGGAGGAGGCATGACGGAGCGGGAAGAGAGCGGAGGCACCGTGATCGAGTTGCTGCTGCGCGAGCCGGAGATCGTCGCGTGGCTCGAGCCGAGGGACGACGAGTCACCCGACGACGACTACGACCCGCCGCAGGCCGCATGAACGAGAACGCGTTCGAGCCGGGCGAATGGGACGACTACGGGCCGGGGCCTGCGGGCTGGTGCACCCAGGCGCGCCGACTCGTCCGCGAGCCGGGGAGGTCGCTGACAATGAGCGTCTACGTGCTCGACCCCGGCGAGAAGCACCTGCCCTACCACTTCCACCATGGAGCGGAGGAGGTGCTCCTCGTCCTCGAGGGCGCGCCGACGCTCCGGACACCGGCGGGGACGCAGCAGCTCGGCCGAGGCGACGTCGCGCATTTCGCGAGAGGCGCGGAGGGCGCGCACCAGCTCTGGAACGACGGCGCCGAGCCGGCGCGCTTCGTCGTCGCAGCGTCCAACACGACGCCCGAGGTCATCGAGTACCCCGACGCGAAGAAGATCGCGGCGATGGCGAAGACGCCGTCGCAGGCAGGCCCCGGCCTCTGGACGATGCACTTCCTCGAGAGCGGCGTCGGCTACTGGGACGGACAGGATCCCTGAAGCCACGGCCGGTGCCACGCACCGGTCACGAGTTCCACACGATGTGGGCCAGTGTCCGACGGAGACACGTCGGGTGCCAGGCCCCGTGACGGAAGCGTCACGCGCGGCGAACGCGACGCACGAATCCCGAGCACATCGCGTCACACACCTGCGAGCATCTCGAGACGGGGCCTGGCACCGGACGTGTCCGTTCCGGCGGCGTTACGAAGTCGTGACGGGTGCCTGGCACCGGTCGTGCCTCGATTTGACGCGACGCGCGCGGACACGTATCGTTCGCGGGCCATGTTGCTCGAGATCACGTTTGAACGGAACCCGTGGGGCGCTAGCGCTAGCGCTTGCCCCGGCGGGATGCGCGACCACCGTTAGGTCCGCGCGCCGCCTGCACGGCGGTCCTCCGTTCACCGATCTCACGTTCTTCTCAGAAGGAGCAGCATGTCCACTCTTACCGCAACACCGAAAACTGATCGTCCGTTCGTCCGCCAGGATGTACCTGCGGTCGAAGTCCGCCACCTGACGAAGACGTTCCGCCGCCGCGACCGGCGCGCGGGCCGCTTCGCACGCCGTCGCCCCATGCCGGCGCTGAACGACGTGTCGTTCACGATCGCGCGCGGCGAATGCGTCGCCATCCTCGGCCAGAACGGCTCGGGCAAGTCGACGCTCGTCCGCCTGCTCTCGACGCTTCTCATCGACGACGGCGGCGAGGCGCGCATCTTCGGCCACGACGCATTCAAGGACACGCGGGCGATCCGCCAGCTCGTGAACCGCGTGTCCGTCGAAGCGAGCTTCTTCAAGAAGATGTCCGCGGCCGAGAACCTCTCGTACGCGGCGCGCTTCTACGGCATGGGCCCGTCCCAGACACGGACGGCCGTCCCGGAGATCCTGGAGAAGGTCGGATTCCCCGCGGACCGGCGGCGCGAGGCGATGGAGAACCTCTCGCGCGGCATGCAGCAGAAGGTGGCGCTCGCGCGCGCCCTCCTGACCTCGCCCGTGCTTCTCCTGCTCGACGAGCCGACCACGGGGCTCGACCCCCGTTCGAAGCTCGAGGTGCAGGAGTTCGTCCGCGACGTCCGCGCGAAGCACGACGCGACGATCCTCCTCTGCACCCACGACATGGCCGAGGCGGAAGCGCTCGCGGACCGCGTCGGCCTGCTCGACCGCGGCGAGCTCCTTTTCCTCGAGCCCGTCGACGACGTGAAGCAGCGGTACGGCGTCGAGACGCTCGAGCAGGCGTTCTTCGCGGCGACCGGCCGTCGGTTCGAGGAGGAACACGACCGAGGACGACGAGTACCGGGAGGTGTTCGGATGACGGCTACCGGCGTAGGCTCGACGGAGCCGGCACACGGCGGAGGCGCCGGCTCGGCCGGTGCCGGAGCCAGACGCCGCGCAACGGTCGACAGGAGCTGATCGGGCTCGGCGGGATCGTCGAGCGCAACGTCTACCTCACGAAGCGCTATCTCCTCTGGGATGTCGCGTTCATGGTGTGGACGATCGCGAACACGTTGACGATCGTGTTCATCGCGCGCGCGGTCAACGTGACGCCCGAGCAGGAGAACGCGCTCGCGACGAGGCTGCTCGTCGGTGCCGTCATCTGGGCGTTCCTCGGGATCATCTTCGAGTTCGTCACGGAGACGGTCGCGTGGGAGCGTTGGGAAGGCACGATCGAGTACACGTTCATGGCGCCGCTTTCGCGAACCACGCATCTGTTCGGCATGGGCGCGTACGCGGTGCTCTACGGCCTCATCCGCGCAACGATCCTCTTCTTCGCGGTCGCGGCGTTCATCGGCATCCACATGCCGAACGCGAACTTCGCGGCGGCGCTTGCGCTGCTCGCGATCGCGTCGATCTCGTTCATCGGGATCGGGATGATGACCTCGGTGCTGCCGCTGATCTCGCCGGAGAAGGGCGCGCAGCTCGGCTTCGTCATGCAGGGGATCATGCTCGTCGTCTCCGGCGTCTACTACCCGGTGTGCGTCATGCCGGACTGGATGCAGACGGTCTCGAAGATCTCGCCTGCGACATATGCGCTGCGGGGAGATCGCGCGTCGATCATCCACGGGACGGGCCTCGCTCTGGGCCGACGTCTGGCCCCTTCTCGTCATCGCGGCAGTCGCGATCCCGCTCGGTCTCGCGATCTTCCGCCGCGGCGAGCGGTACGCGAAGAAGCACGGCAAGCTGAAGCGGTCGGGTTAGGAACCCGGCCGCTTCGGCTGGACGGATCGCTGTGATCCGTGTCCTGCTCGTCGACGACGAGCCCATGTTCCTCGCAGCCCTCGATGCGCTCCTCGCAACCGATGACCGCATCGATGTCGTCGGGATGGCGGATTCCGCAGTGCAGGCGCTCGAGATCGCACAGGAGCAGCACCCGGACGTCGCGCTCGTGGACCTCGCGATGCCCGGCCTCGACGGCTTCGAGTTGACGCGGCGGCTCCTGCGAAACCACGCTGCCGGTCACGTGCTCGCGGTCAGCGGCCTGACACAGGAACGCGACGTCGAGCGCGCGATCGAAGCGGGCGCGTCCGCCTTCCTCCTCAAGGGCGGCCTCTACGACGAGGTCGCGGACGCGATCGTCGCCGCGCTCAGCAGCAGCCGGGCCAGGCAGGCGCGTAGCCCGTCGCGCCAGTGCGGCAGCGTCGGCGCGCCGCGCTCGCTCCGCAGCACGGAGTACGCGGGCCGCGGCGCCGGCCGGCCGAGCTCCGCCGTCGTGATCCGACGGACGCGGCAGTCGAGCCCCGCCTCCTCGAAGATCGCCTCCGCGAACTCCGCCCACGTGCAGTCGCCGTCGGCGGCGACGTGCCAGATGCCGCCCGGCAGCATGACGAGCTCGCGCAGTCGCGTCCGCAAGATGCCCGACGTAGGTCGGCGAGCCGCGCTGGTCGTCGACGACCGAGACCTCGTCGCGCTCCGCGCCGAGCCGGAGCATCGTGCGGCACGAAGTTCGTAGCTCGTCCAGCCGAAGAGCCATGAGGTGCGCACGATCCACGCCTGCTCGCCCGCGGCCGCCTCGCCGTTCAGCTTCGTCCGGCCGTAGACCGACGTCGGACTGCGGCGCGTCCGACTCGACGTACGGCGTTCGCTTCGTCCCGTCGAAGACGTAGTCGGTCGAGAAGTAGACGAGCGGCGCGCCGAGCTCCGCGACGTGCTGCGTGCCGCCGACGTTCACCGCCGCCGCCCCTTGCGGATCCTCCTCGGCCCCGTCGACGTTCGTCCACGCAGCCGCGTGCAGCACGAGGTCGACCGGATCGAGCGCCGGCGGCGGGAACGTCACGTCCCAGTCGGCGCGGCGTCACGGCCGAGCGCGTCGCGGGAACGTCTCGACGAGCGCCGCGCCGAGCTGCCCGCCTGCGCCGGTTACGACGACGCGTCGCGTGCCGAGAGAGTCGGCGATGTCGTGCTCCAGAGGTGGCGGACGCGCTCGTCGTCCCACGGCATGCCGTGCTCGTCGGGATTCGCCGCGTCGTACTCCTCGCGTCACGAGGTACATGAACAGGCAGTCGGTCAGCGCCTCGTAGCCGTGCGCGTGGACGCCGGGGACGTAGATCGCGACCGGGTTGTCGTCGCCGATGTCCTCGGTGAACACCTCGCCGGTCTCGCGATCGAGCACGACGACGCGCACCATGCCCTCGAGGCAGACGAAGAGATCGTCCTGGCCCGCGCTCGTGATAGTGCAGCCCGCGGATCACGCCTTTGCGCGAGCGCGAGAGATTCGCCTGCCTGATCGGCTTCGGCAGCGCGCTCGCGCGGATCAGCTCGGCGAACCAGCCGCGCTCGTCCTCGTGGCGCGTGAGCGGGAAGCGCCGGACGTTCATCGCGCGCACTTGCCGGACGAAGTCGTTGACCTCGTAGTACGCGTCGATCGACTCGCCCGCGTCGCCCCAGAACCCCTCGACGACGTCTGCCTCCATCTCGCCGCGCCCGACGTACCAGTTGTTCACGTCGGTGATCTCGAGCTCGCCGCGGCCCGACGGCGCGAGCGTCGGCACGACGTCCCAGACCTGCTCGTCGTAGAAGTAGATGCCGGTGACCGCGATACTTCGACGGCGGCGACTGCGGCTTCTCGACGATCTCGGTCACCGGTCGCCGTCCATCACCGCGACGCCGAGATGGCGGAGGTGCTCGTCCTCCTGCGACGTGGGAGAGCACGATGCGGCCCCCGCGCTCTGCCGCTCGAAGTTCTGCGACGATCGGGCTGCAGCGATCGCTCGAAGATGTTGTCGGCGAGCATCACGCACACCTTCTCGCGCGCGACGAAATGCTCGGCGAGGCCGAGCGCCTCCGCGATGCCGCCGGCCTGCTCCTGGTAGCCGTACGTGAGCAGGTCGAGCCCGTACTCGCGGCCGTTCCCGAGCAGGCGGAAGAACTCGCCGGCGTGCGTCCCGCCGGTGACGAGCATCAGCTCGCCGATGCCCGCCTGCACGAGCGCCTCGACCGCGTAGGTGACCATCGGCCGGTCGTAGAGCGGCAGCAGATGCTTGTTCGTGATCCGCGTCAGCGGATGCAGCCGGGTGCCGGAGCCGCCGGCGAGGATGACGCCCTTCACGCGGGCGACTCTAGTGCCTACGGATGGACGGGCAACACCAGGATAGACCAGGGTGAAGACGCCCGGCGAGTGTCGACAATGAGTCTCATGCGCTCGACCGTACGCCTGCACGGTCAGCGATCCGTGACCCGGCTGCAAGGAAACCGTTAGGTTCCGGCGGCGTGCGGCCGCGGCGCACGTCCCTCACGGTTCCGGGCTCGAGCCTGCGCATGGTCGAGAAGGCGGCGGCGCTCGCCGCGGACGAGGTCGTCGTCGACCTCGAGGACGGGGTAGCGCCGGCGGACAAGGACGGCAGCGCGCGAGAACCTCGCACGCGGCACGCGCGCTGCGGCACGCTCGCCGTTCGGATCAACGCGGTCGGCACGCCGTGGTGGCGAACGATCTCGCGGCGGTGCTGGAGCGTCGCCCGGATGTCGTCGTCCTCCCGAAGGCGAGTCAGCCGACGAGTCACCGTCGTCGACTCCTCCGACGGCCTCGCGCTCGAGGTGCAGATCGAGACCGCGCGCGGCCTCGTCGACGTCGAGCGCATCGCGCGTTCGGCGCGCCGCTCGAGGCGCTCGTCTTCGGGCCCGGCGACTTCGCCGCGTCGCTCGGCGTGCCCGTGCTGACGATCGGCGCCGGCGCCGTCCGAGTACGCGCTCGCCCGGATCGCGTCGCCGCGCGCGCGTTCGGCCTCCAGCCGGTCGACGGCCCGTACGCCGTGCTCGACGACGAGGCCGGGCTCCGCGCGTCGGCGGAGCGCGCGCTCGCGCTCGGCTACGACGGCAAGTGGGTGCATCCATCCCGGCGCAGATCGCGCCGTGAACGACGTCTTCACGCCCGTCGGCCGACGAGCTCGAGCGGGCCCGCCGCATCCTCGACGCGGCAGACGGCGCCACTGCGGTCGACGGCGAGATGGTCGATGCCGGCGACGAAGCGGCTCGCCGCAGGCGTCATCGCGCGCGCCGGGCTGCCTTCCGCGCTCTTGACGCGCGGGAGGCTGCGCACGGCGGCGAACCAGGTGTAGAGCAGGAAGGCCGAGCGCGCCAGCGACCAGGCGGACGACGCGCGCCATGCTTTTCACCGTAGCCCAAGGACGGGTATCGGAGTTCGACATGACCGGGCGCAAGCGGGACATCGACGATCTCCAGGGCGAGATCCAGGAGCTCTTCGCCGACCTCTGGCAGGTGCCGCGGTTCTCCGGGCCTGCGCCACGGCTTCCGGCCGCAGTGCGACTGCTACCGCACGGACGACCCGCCGACGCTCCACGTCGTCGTCGAGCTGCCCGGGCGTCGATCCCGGCGTCGGTCGAGGTCGTCGCGTCGGGACAGACAGCTCGTCGTCTCCGGCGCATCGCGAGCGGCCGGCCGTCGCAGGGCGCGCAGTATCCTCGCGATGGAGATCGAGTACGGGCCGTTCAAGCGCCGCCTCGAGCTCGGCGAGGAGATCGACCCGGCGCAGCGCGACCGCGACGTACGACCGCGGCATGCTGAAGGTGACGCTGCCGCTCGCAGCTCGCACCTTCGTCGAAGGGACCGTGCCGATCAGGGTGGAACGGCCCTGAGCGACCGAGGAATACCAGGTCGTCGTCAGCGGCGGAGGAGCAACGACAGGCCGAGGAGCTCGGCGACGAGCTGCCGGCGACGCTGCCGGTTCTGCCGCTGAAGGAGACCGTCGTCTTCCCGGAGTCGATGACGCCGCTCGCGATCGGGCAGGAGCGCTCGATCCGATTGATCGACGACGTCGTCGGCGGCGACCGGCTGCTCGCGCTCGTCACCGTGCGCAACGAGGACGTCGAGATCGCCGGGCTGGGACGATCTCTACGACGTCGGCACGGCCGCGGTCGTGCACAAGATGATCCGCGTCCCCGACGGGACGCTGCGCGATCCTCGTGCAGGGCATCCGCCGGGTGCGGCTCGAGCGGCGCGTACTCGAGGAGCCCTACCTCATCGGCGAGTTCGTCGAGCTGCCCGACGTCCTCGAGGAGACGCAGGAGGTCGAGGCGCTCACGCGCAACGTGCAGAGTCTCTTCGCGCGCATCATCGGGCTCGTTCCGTACCTGCCCGAGGAGCTGCAGCTTGCCGCGGCGAACGTCGACGACCCGAGCGCGCTCTGCGCACCTCGTCGCCTCGACGCTGCGTCTGAAGACACCGGAGAAGCAGAAGCTCCTCGAGCAGGTCGACGTCGCGCAGCGGCTGCGCGAGGTCTCGCTGATCCTGAACCGCGAGCTCGAGGTCTTCGAGCTCGGCACGCGCATCCAGTCGCAGGTGCAGTCGGAGCTCGAGAAGGGCCAGCGCGAGTTCTTCCTCCGCCAGCAGATGAAGGCGATCCAGGAGGAGCTCGGCGAGGGCGACCCGGAGCAGGCCGAGATGGCGGAGCTGCGCGGGCGGCTCGAAGCGCTCGACCTGCCGGAGGAGGTCGAGAAGGCCGCGATGCGCGAGCTCGTCACGGCTCGAGCGGCTGCCGTCGGCAGCCGCGGAGTACGGCGTCATCCGCACGTACCTCGACTGGATCGCGACGCTTCCCTGGGGCGCCACCACGACCGACAACCTCGACCTCGCGCACGCACGGGAGGTGCTCGACGAGGATCACTACGACCTCGAGAAGGTGAAGGACCGGATCATCGAGCACCTCGCGGTGTCGAAGCTTCGCAACGACCCGTCCGGCCAGATCCTCTGCTTCGTCGGGCCGCCCGGCGTCGGCAAGACGTCGCTCGGCCATTCGATCGCGCGAACCCTCGAGCGGAAGTTCGCGCGGCTGTCGGTCGGCGGAGTCCGCGACGAGGCGGAGATTCGCGGGCACCGGCGGACGTACATCGGCGCGATGCCGGGATCGATCATTCGCGCACTTCGCGACGCCGAGTCGATGAATCCCGTTCTGCTGATCGACGAGATCGACAAGATGGGCGCAGACGTCCGCGGCGACCCGGCGTCGGCGATGCTCGAGGTGCTCGACCCCGAGCAGAACAGGACGTTCCGCGATCACTACCTCGATCTGCCGTTCGACCTGTCGAAGGTCCTCTTCATCTGCACCGCCAACACGACCGACACGATCCCCGGACCGCTCCTCGACCGCATGGACGTGATCTCGCTCTCGGGATACACGGAGGACGAGAAGCTCGGGATCGCACGCCGCTATCTCGTCCCGAAGCAGATCGAGGCGCACGGGCTGCAGCCCGATCAGCTGACGGTGTCGGACGACGCGCTGCGGCTCGTCATCCGCGAGTACACGCGCGAGGCGGGCGTGCGCGGGCTCGAGCGCCGCATCGCGGACCTCTGCCGCAAGGCCGCGCGCAAGGTTGCCGAGGGCCGCGAAGGCGCGATCGATGTCGACGAGCGCCGCGTGCGCGAATCGCTCGGGCCGCGCAGGTTCTCGGGCGACCCGCGCCGGCGCACGGCCGATCCGGGCGTCGCGACCGGGCTCGCCTACACCGCGGCCGGCGGCGACGTGCTGTTCATCGAGGCGACGGCGTATCGCCGGCAAGGGCAAGCTGACGATCACCGGCCAGCTCGGCGAGGTGATGCAGGAGTCTGCGCAGGCGGCGCTCTCGTGGGTGCGCGCGCACGCCGACGCAGCTCGGCCTGCCCGACGACTGGTTCGCCGAGCACGACGTGCACCTCCACGTCCCGGCGGGCGCGGTGCCGAAGGACGGCCCGTCGGCGGGAATCACGATGGCGACCGCGATCGCGTCGCTCGTGCGCGGGCTCGCCGGTCGCAGACGACGTCGGCATGACGGGCGAGATCACGCTCACGGGACAGGTGCTCGGGATCGGCGGCGTGCGCGAGAAGGTGCTCGCGGCGCAGCGCGCCGGGCTGAAGCGCGTCATCCTCCCGAGCGAGAACGAGCCCGACCTCGAGGATCTCCCCGGCGAGACGCGAGCGGAGCTCGCTTTCGTCCTCGTCGACTCGGTCGAGCAGGTCTTCGAGGTCGCGTTCAGCCCGAACGGGAACGGCTTACGCGAGCGCGAAGCTCGAGAAGAGCAAGTCGCACGTCGTTCGAGCGGCGCCCGAGCAGACGAGCTGATACTCCATCTTGTCGTCGAGGACGAAGCCGATCCGCATCGGCCGCCCGTTCGACTCGATGCGTGTAGACGCGGGTCTTCCGGCCGGCGACCTCGGCCGTCTGCCGCTCCGTGACCTTGCCGCCGTTCTGCTCGGCGAGCTGCGCCGCGACCCCGTCGAGCTCTTTCGCGGCAGCCTGGAATTTCGACGGCTCGTAGGGCTTCACGAGGGTGAACGGGTGACGGAGACAAGGCCGTCTCCCTTGCGTCGCGACCAGGCTTTTGCCGTTCTTGCGCACCGCCCAACCGTCCGGGACGGATACCGTGAAACCCGGGCCTGACACGACCCGTGCCGAAACCGGCTCCGGCTGCGTTGAACCACCGCAGCCTGCGAGAATGAAAAGGAGTGCGAGGGGTAGACCTGCCCTCGCCACCAAACGAAAGGATCTACCGACAATGGCCAAGACGAAAGACAAGGTCTCGGACGCGGCCAGCACCGCCAGACCGTACATCGACCGCGCGCTTCACGACGATGAGCTGCGCGAGAACGTGCGCAACGCATACGAGTCCGCTCGGACGATCTACAACGAGCTGATCGGCAAGCGCGGCGTCACCGGCGTGGCGGCCCGCGTCGCGACCGACAAGGACATCCAGGACGAGCTCCGCGCGACGATCGCCGAGCTGCGCAGAGCGGCAGATCGCGTGCAGGGGAAGGATCAGCACAAGAGCCGCAACAGCGGTCTTCTCTTCGTCGGGATCCTGCTGGGGATCCTCTTCAACCCGATGACCGGGCCATCGACGCGGAAGTGGCTGTCGGACCGCATGTTCGGCGGCAACGACGACTTCACGTATCAGGGCGGCGACCGCGGGAACGGCTCGGCCGGCAGCTAGCCGGACGGGCCGACGGGCTTCGAGGCGGGTTGCTGCGCCTGCGGGAGCAGCAGCCCGCCTTCCCCTTCGGTCGAGGCGGGCGACATCGCGCGCTGCAGCGACGCCGGATCGAGCCCGCTCGCAGTCGAGATGTCGGAGCTCTGGAGCAGGATCGCTCCGGCCTTCGGCGCCGCTCGCGGAGTTCGGCGGTATCCAGCCGGTTGCGGCATCGAAGCGCACGTCCTGCAGACGTCGCCACGCGTCCAGGTACTTCGTCGGATCGACAGCGCCGTCGTAGCCGAGACCGAGAAGCTGCACGGGATGCACCTCGAAGTGAACGTGATACGGCGTTCCCTGCGCATCACCGGTGTTGCCGACGAAGCCGAGGACGTCGCCCGCGTTCACGACCGCGCCGTTCACCGCGAGCGGCGAGTAAGCCGAGAGATGCGCGTAGTAGTACTCCCAGCCCTTGTCGTCGCGGAGCCAGAGGCGCCAGCCGCCGATCCTGTTCCACCCGACGGAGAAGACGGTGCCGTGCGCGACGGCGAGCAGCGGCGCTCCGAGCGGCGCGAAGATGTCGTCTCCGTGATGCCAGCCGCCTGAGACGTCACCGCGCATTGCGCCGTAGGTGTCGCCATACGACGACTGGCCGTAGACCGGGAAGACGTATCCCTGCGGGTTCTGCTTCGGCGACGAGTCGAGCGGCTTCGAGAGCACCGGCGGGATACCGTCGTTCTTCGGCTCGCGTGGCTTCCGTGCGACTGTCGGTCGTCGGCGTCGACGGAGCCGTCGGGATCGGAGCGGCCTCACTCGCCTGCGCGTTCGCCTCGGCATAGCCGATCTGAATCTCGCTCTGCGCCGGGAGACTGCCGTGATCGGCGGTGAGGAAGATGTCCAGCGCGGTGACGAAGTCGTGGTGCCCGGGCGTCGGCGTGTCGATGCGCTGGCTCTTCTGCTCGAGCGCGATCGCATACCCCCAGTCGGCGAGCGGTATCTGCTGGTTCGCCGCCGGGGCGATCGGCTGTCCGAGCACGACGAGGTTGCTGAGCCCGGTGACGCCGGTGTCTCCGGATGCGCTCGCTGTGCCGGCGCTCGCGTGCGTCTCGCCGGTGACACCGTCTGCGGTGATCTCGCCCTGGAAGACCGAAAGGCTCGTGACCTGGCTGCGTCGCTCCGGCGCTCGCCTGTGTGCCGGTCGTGGCGCTGACACTCGTCGTGACGGAGGTCGCGGCGACGACCGAGCCGTCCGCAGGGCAGGCGAACGCGCCGTCGAAGGCGACCGCGTCGTCCGGCGCGGTCAGCACACGCGTGGCACATCCAGGCTGGCCGGGGACGATGACCCTCACCGCCCACGCCCGCGCAGTGGCACCGGCGGAGCGGTCGGCGGAGCCCTCGGAGGCGCCGAGGACGAGAACGGCCAGGGCGAGCAGGCCGAAGATGAGCTGCGGTCGCCGCATCCGGCGACCCATTATGCGCGCTTCCTCCTGACGCCGCTGCCGCGAAATCCGAACGTGGGCTTCAAGGATGTGTAACGAGTGCGCCCTAGCGTGAGATCGTGCCGTTCGTGCCTCCGCATCTCATTGCTTCGCAGCCGATCACGGCCGTAGCCGTTTCCGGCCCGAGGATCGCCTATGCGACGGCCGATTGCCGCGTCTCCCTCTGGGATCGCTCGGCACACCGCGTCACCCACTTTGCTTCCGGTCCCGCCTGCGAGAAGACGAGCACGGGGACCGCCGTTGCGGCAGTGTCCGTCGCCGGCACGCGCGTCGTCTTCCTGCACTACACGGGCGGCAACATCCGCGAGTGGTCGCTGTGGACCGCGACATCGTCGCGACCGAAGCCGCGTCAGATCGCCTTCGCGACTTCGGACCCGGAAGCGGCGCCCCCGCTCGTCCTCGGTTCCGGCCGCGGCGGCGCCGTCCCGTGGGCGAACGGAAAGACGGTCACGGTCGTGCGCGCGGACGGATCCCGCGCACTCCGCTGGACCGCACCGGCGGCCGTGACGGCGCTCACCGAGAGCCCGGGCGGCGTCACGGTCGCAACCGTCGGCGGGACGGTGTACACCGTCGGGCGCGGCACGCACGCGACGACGTTTGCGCAGGCTCCGAGCGTCGTCGCAACGTCGTTCGACGCATTCGTCGTGCAGTACGGGCGCATTCTCGACTCGCGCGGCCTGCGGCCTCGCACGTTCACACTCGCGCGCTCGACATTGCTCGTCGGTGCGACGGGAGATCGCGCGGTCGTCGTCGGCGGCGGTGCGGTCCGAACGATCGATCTCGTCACGGGCGCAGGCGCGCTCGTCGGCCGCGGGACGCTTGCGGCCGTCGACGGCACGACGCTCGCGACTGCGAGCGGGAAGCGCCTCGTCGTCTCGACGGTCTAGCTCTGCCCGAGGTGCTGCTTCGCGAACGCGCGGAAGCGATCGCGGGCTGCGTCGTCCGGGCCGAGCGGCTCTTCGTCTGCGTACTTCGGGTCACCTGCGATCTCCTGCGCGACCGCGCGGACCTCGACGGTGAGTGCGTCGTGATGCTCGGGGTTCCGTAGTAGCGCCTCGACCCAGCTCTCCGAGCCGTCGTAGGCGGGAACGTCGTTCTCGAACAGGAGCTGCCCGAGGACGAGCCCGCACCGGATGTAGGCGAACGTGCGGAAGGCGAGGATCCGGTGCGGCGACGCGACGAGCGCTCCGATGTCGGGGTTCTCTTCGAGGATCGCCTGGACGATCGAGCCGATCGGCTCGTCGACCAGCGGGATCCAGAGCTCGTCGTCGCGATCGTCTGCCATCACGGGAATTATTGCTGCTTTCGCCGGGCGCGCCACGCGATCTGCGTCGCGGTGAGCGAGAAGAAGAACGGCGAACAGCTTCCGGAGGACGTGTTCCGGCAGGCTTTCGGCGACCTGAGCGCCGCCGACCGCTGCGCCGATCGAGGCGACGCCGATGACCGCGGCGGCCCGCCAGCGGACGTTCCCGTAGCTCTGCTGGCGCCAGACGCCGACGAGCACGGTGGGGATGATCGCGAGCAGCGACGTCGCCTCCGCGTGGAGCTGTGTCAGGCCGAGCCAGGTCAGCGTCGGGACGAACAGGATCCCCCCGCCCACGCCGAAGAGGCCCGCGAGGACACCCGCGACGACGCCGAGGAGGACCGCGAGGAGGTAGGTCACCGGACGAGCATCTCGATCGCGATCGCGACGAGGAGCGCCGCAAAAAGGTAGGACAGCGTGCGAACCGGCAGCCGCTGCTGGAGTGTGGTGCCTGCCGCTGCGCCGGCGGCCGCCGGGATACCGAGCAGCAGCGCATACGCGGGCTCGACCTCTCCGTGAACGACGTACGTGATGACGCCGGCTGTTGCGGTGATCCCGATCGCTGCGAGCGACGTCGCGGTCGCGTGCCGCATGTCCCACTTGAGCAGGAGGAGGAGCAGCGGGACGATCACGATCCCGCCGCCGACGCCGAAGAGTGCGCTGAAGAAGCCGGCGACGAGACCGATCAGGACCAGGCGCACCGGCCTATGCTACGAGCGTGGCGCCAGCGACGGACGCGCTTCTCGAACGCCTCACTGCTGCGCCGGATCACGCGGGGATGTTCCTCGACTTCGACGGTGTCCTGGCACCGATCGTCGAGCGTCCGCGACGATGCGTACCCACCTCCGGAGACGCGGGCCGAGCTCGAGCGGCTTGTCGAGCGCTACGAGCTGATCGCGGTCGTAAGCGGCCGTGCCGGCGAGGATGTGCGCGACCGCGTGGCCGTCGACGGGATCGTGTACGTCGGTTCGCATGGGCTCGAGCTCGACCGGCAGGCGGATCGCTGGCGCCAGCAGATCGTCGACTTCGCGTCGGCAGCGCCGTGGCCGCAGTCTGAGATCGAGTTGAAGGGGCTGTCGGTGGCGTTTCACTTTCGGTCTCGCGACGACGAGCGGGCGGCCGTGCTGGAGCTCGAGCGGCTTGCCGAGACTGCTCGCGACGAGGGTCTCGTCGCGCGGTTCGGGCGGAAGGTGCTCGAGGTGCTGCCGCCGGTCGGGTCGAACAAGGGCACGGCGGTGCGATCGCTCCTCGACGGCGCGGACATCACGCGCGTCCTCGTCGCAGGCGACGACACGACGGATCTCGACGCGTTCCGTGCCGTCGAGGAGTACGAGGACAAGCTGCGCGTCGCCGTGCTCGCACCGGAGTCGCCGCAGCTGCTCGCGGAGCATGCGGAGCTCGTCCTCGGCTCGACGGGCGAGTTCCTCGAGCTGCTGCGGAAGCTGTAGTGCACGTCGACGAGGCGGTGCTCGAGGGCGTGCGTGCGCGCTACGGCGAGCCGGTCGTCATGCCGTGGCGGGGCGAGATCAGCGAGGTCGAGTGGTCGATCGCGACGCACAACCCGTCGCGGACACACGACGTCACGCTCTTCATCCTCGATCGGTCGGAGCGGCTCGCGCTCATCCGGAAGCCGCATTTCACGGACGGCGTGTGGCGCCCGCCGGGAGGCGGCGTCAAGCCGGGCGAGGACTTTGCCGCGGGCGCCGTCCGGGAGGCGCTCGAGGAGACCGGGCTGCGCATCACGCTCGAGCGGTACCTCGTCGCCTCCGAGGCCGTGTTCACGAATGCCGGCCGCGAGCTCCGCTGGCGGACGCACGTCCTCCTCGCGCGGACGGAGGACGAGGAGCTCGAGCCCGCCGACCCCGAAGAGATCGCGGCCGCCCGCTGGGGCACGCTGGACGAGCTGTCCGGCGAGCTCCGCGAGGTCCTCCTCGCCACCGGGCGCGCCTTCTGGCGGTACCGCGTCGACCTGCATGACGCGGCCCTGGCGGAGCTCAACCGTGTCTGACACCCGGTTTTCGACGTACGCCGAGAGCTGGCGCGCGAAAGCCTGGGGAAACGGCGTCCTCTGGATTGGTCGTCACACATTCGTGACGCTGGTCTGACACCGGGTCATGTCCGTTCGGGTCAGGCTTTTCGCACGCGGACGGCGGTGCCGTAGGCGCAGATCTCCGTCCAGTTGCCGCCCATCTCGGACGTGTCGAAGCGCATCGCGATGATCGCGTTCGCGCCCTTCTGCTCCGCCTCCCCGATCATGCGCTCCATCACCTCCTGCCGGCTGTCGACGAGCGCCTTCGTCATCCCCTTCAGCTCGCCGCCGAGGATCGACTTGAGGCCGGCGCCGAGCTGCGAGCCGAGGTTGCGCGAGCGCACCGTCAGTCCCATCACCTCGCCGTAGACCTCGTCGACCACGTAGCCCGGCATGTCGTTCATCGTCGTGACGATCATCCGTTCAGCACCTCCCATGCGTCGGCGCACGTCCGCTTCGGTCGTGCGCGCGTTGCCGATTGCGAGCCGCATGACGTAGCGGCCGTCGAGCTTCGTGTGCGAGAGGAACATCTCACCGCTCCGATTCGCGCGCTCGAGGATCTGCTCGTTCTCCTCGTCGCTTCCGTTCCGCCGGAAGCACGACGAGCGAGAACCGCTGCGGCGCCACGAGCTCCCAGCCCGGGATCGGCCTCGACCCAGCGCCGCGAAGAGCTCCGCCAGCCGCATGTGCTCCCGCTGCATGCGCACGCAGCCCCTCGGCGCCGAAGCAGCGCAGCACCGCCCACAGCTTCAGCGAGCGGAAGCGGCGGCCGAGCGCCGGCCCGTACTCCGAGAGCGCGTACACGTCCTCCGGCGTTCGCAGGTACTCCGGCACGAGCGAGAACGCCGTGCCGGAACTCGTCCGGACGCGACGTCCAGAGAAGCGAGCAGTCCATCGGCACCAGCGAGCCACTTGTGCGGATTGATGACGAGCGAGTCCGCGAGCTCGACGCCGTCCTGCGACCACCGCTCCTCCTCGCAGATCCACGACGAGCCCGCGTACGCGGCGTCGACGTGCAGCCACGCGCCCGCCGCATGCGCGCGCTCGCGCGAGCTCGCGCACCGGATCGACCGACGCAAACGACGTCGTCCCGACCGTCGCGACGACGCACGGCAACGTCGTCGAGCGGGCCGTCCGCTGCGCATGCCGAGCATCCGCTGCTCGTCTCGGCACCTTGCTTGACAGCTCCATCCCGAGCATCCGCGCACCCTTCTCGACCGACGAGTGCGCGTGCTCGGAGCAGACGACGACGTTCCGGCCCGTGACGTGCCGGGCCGCGATGAGCGCCGCGAGCGTCGACGTCGACGCGGTGTCCTCGATGTGCCCGTGCCAGCCGTCGGGAAGCCCGAGCAGCTGCCGCACCCAGTCGACGACGCGCAGCTCGAGCTCGGTCGACGCAGGCGACGCGCGCCAGAGCAGCGCGACCTGGTTCATCGTCGCCGACGAGCAGCTCGGCGAGGATCCCCGGCTCCGACGCGGTCACGGCGAAGTACGCGAAGAAGCGCGGGTGCTGCCAGTTCGTCAGCGCCGGGACGATCAGCTCGTCGAGGTCGCGCGAGCACGTTCGCGAACGGCTCGCCCGTCCTCCGGCGCCGACACCGGCAGACTGCGCCGACAGCTCGCCCGGCGCGACCTGCGCGAGCACCGGCAGCTCGCCGACGCGCTCGAGATACCGCGCGGCCCAGTCGACCGCCGCGTAGCCGTCGTCGCGGAAGCTCACGGCCGCTTCCGCCGCAGCTTCTCGAGCTGCTTCCACGTGCGCGTGTTGGCGACGTCGTCCTTCGTCAGCCAGCCGCGCCGCGCCTGCCCGATCCCGAGCTCGACGTAGCTCTGCGCACCGAATCTGGTGCGCATCGGAGTTGACGACGAGCTTCAGCCCCGCCTCCTTCGCCGCGCGCGCGTGCACGTCGCTGCAGGTCGAGCCGGTCGGGCTGACCGTTGATCTCGAGGAAGCAGCCGACCTCGAGCGCCTTCTCGATCACGCGCGCGACGTCGACGTCGCGCGGCCCGCGCGTGCCGATGCGCCGGCCGGTCAGGTGGCCGATGCAGTCGACGTACGGGTTGTCCATCGCCTCGAGCACGCGCTCGGTCGGCCGGTTCTGCGGCGCGTTGTGCACCGACGCGACGACCCAGTCGAGCGCAGCGCAGCTCGTCCTCGGGCACGTCGACCTCGCCGTTCGAGCGGATGTTCGCCTCGACGCCCGCGAGGATGCGCAGCTTCGGGTACTTCGCGCGCATCTCCTCGATCTCCTCGAGCTGCGCGCAAGCCGCCCCTCGCGGAGGTAATGCGAGTGATCGGTGATCGCGTAGTACTCGTAGCCGCGCGCGAGCGCGGCCGGCGACCATCTCCTCGAGCGTGTTCTTGCCGTCGGCCGACCAGTGCGTGTGCGTGTGCAGGTCGCCGCGCAGATCGCCAAGCTCGACGAGGTCGGGCAGCTCGCCGCGCCGCGCCGCCTCGAGCTCGCCGCTCGTTCTCGCGCAGCTCCGGCGGGATCGGCTGATAGCCGAGGAACTCGTAGACGCGCGTCCTCGTCCTCGCTCGTGAACACGTCGCCGGTCTCGACCGTCGTCACGCCGTACTCCGAGATCGAGAGCCCGCGGCGCACCGCGTCCTCGCGCATCGCGACGTTGTGCTCCTTCGAGCCCGTGAAGTGCTGGAGCAGGTTCCCGAACGACTCGGGCGGCACGACGCGCAGATCGAAGCGCAGGCCTTCGTTCGAGAGCAACCGTCGCCTTCGTGTCGCCGTGCGCGACGACCTCGACGACCCACGGCAGCTGCGGTGAAGTACGCGCGTCAGCTCGGCCGGATCGGTCGCGGTCGCGATGATGTCGAGATCGCGGAACGTCTCCTTGCGCCGCCGCACCGAGCCTGCCTCGGAGACGTGCACCGCCGCCGGATGCTCGCGCAGCACCGACACGACCGCCTGCACCGCCGGCAGGCCGACGCCGAGCAGCCGCCGCCCTGCGTCCGGGTTCTCCGCCTGGAACGCGAGCGCCTTCAGGATCTTCTCCTCGCTCTTCGCGCCGAGCCCCGGCAGCGTCCGCGCAGCCGCTCGGCCTCCGCGGCGGCCTTCAGCTCGTCGAGCGTCGTGACGCCGAGCTCCTTCCAGATGCGCGCCGCCGTCTTCGGCCCGAGGCCCGGGCAGGCGCATGAACAGCACGACCTCCGGCGGCACGCCCGAGCGCTTCTTCGCGAGCGCCTCGATCTCGCCCTGTGTCGACGATCTGGACGATCTTCTCCTCGATCGTCTTGCCGATCCCCTGCAGCTCCTTCGCGCGCCCGTCGAGAGCGAGCTGCGCGATCGAGCCCGGACGTCTCGCGCATCCGCGTCGCCGCGCGCCGGTAGGCGAGCACGCGGAACGACTCCGCTCCCTCCAGCTCCAGCAGGTCGGCGAGCAGGTCGAACTGATCCGCGACTTCGGCGTTTCCGTGGCAGCGCCGCCACGCCGCCGATCATATGTAGCCTCCTGCTCCGTGCCGAACGCGACGGTCTGCCTGCCGACGTACAACGAGCGCGAGAACCTCGAGAAGATGCTCCGCTCACTCGCAGCCGCTCGGCGTCCCCGTGCTCGTGATCGACGACAACTCACCGGACGGAACCGGTGAGATCGCCGACCGCCTCGCCGGCGAGCTGGCGAACGTCTGCGTCCTTCACCGCGAGCGCAAGGAGGGTCTCGGCCCCGCCTACCTCGCCGGCTTCCGCCGCGCCCTCGCCGACGGGGCCGAGCTCGTGCTCGAGATGGACTGCGACTTCTCGCACGACCCGAAGGACGTTCCACGGCTGATCGAGGCGTGCGAGGGCGGCGCCGACCTCGTGCTCGGCTCGCGGTACGTGCCGGGCGGCGGCACGGCGAACTGGGGCCTCGTGCGACGGATCATCTCGTGGGGCGGATCGTTCTACGCCCGTGTCATCCTCGGCGTTCGCATTCGCGACCTCACCGGAGGCTTCAAGTGCTACCGCCGGCGCGTCCTCGAGACGCTCGATCTCGACGCAGTGCACTCGAAGGGCTACGCCTTTCAGATCGAGACGACCTACCGGACGCTGAGGCAAGGCTTCCGCGTCGTCGAGGTCCCGATCCGCTTCGCCGATCGCACCGAAGGGACGTCGAAGATGAGCCGGGCGATCGTCCTCGAGGCAGTCACGAGGGTGCCCGCTCTTCGCCTCGCCGCTCTAGCCGGGCGGCTCTAACAAGGCTACGCTGACGTTCGTGCTCGACCTCGACCAGCGGACGTTCGACGACGCCGTCTCCGGGGCTCCCGTCGTCGTCGACTTCTGGGCGCCGTGGTGCAAGCCCTGCCGCGCGATCGAGCCGATCCTCGAGCAGCTCGCCGAGCAGGTCACGGTCGCCCGCGTGAACATCGACGAGGAGCCGGAGCTCGCGTCGCGGTTCGAGGTGCTGGCCGTCCCGACGGTAATGCTCTTCACCGACGGCACGCCGCGCGGCACTGTTCACGGAGCGCGCCCGAAGGCGTACTTCGACCGCTGGCTAGCGGAAGTGCTCCCAGCCGGCGAGCTCGACGCGGTCGCCGCCCCGGCGCACCTCGACGCCTGAGCCCTCCTCGCACCGCCCGACCACGGTGAACCCGAGCGCGTCGGGCGTCGCGGCGAGCAGCTCGTAGTCCTCGCCGAACGCAAGATCCTCGAGGAGCGCTCCCGGCGCCAGCGGGACGAGGTCGAGATCGACGACGACGCGGCAGCCCGACCGCCGCGCGATGTGCGCGGCGTCAGCGGCGAGCCCGTCCGAGACGTCGAGCATCGCCGTCGCGACCCGGGCAAGCGTGCGGCCATCCTCGACGCGAAGCGGCGGCCGGAGGAGCCGGCCCTCGCGGAAGGCCGCACCCGCACCGCCGAGCGGGCCGGTGACGACGACGAGGTCGCCCGGCCGGGCACCGCTGCGCCCGGGCACGCGATCGGCGCGGCCGAGGGCGGTGACCGAGAGGACGACGGAGTCGGCGCTCGTCGTGTCGCCGCCCCGCACGGGCACGCCGGGCTCGTTGAGCCCCTCGTAGAGCTCGAGGACGTCGGCGACCGCGACGGAGCCGGGCAGGCCGAGGGACACGACGAGCCCGAGCGGCTCTGCGCCCGAGGCCGCGAGGTCGCTGATGTTCGCGGCGGCTGCGCGGAAGCCGAGATCCCGCCACGACACGAGGTCGAGCCGGAAGTGCACGCCCTCGATCAAGGCGTCCTGCGTCACGACGAGACCGCCGATCTCGGCGGCATCGTGCTCGATCCCGACGGCGAGCCCGCGGCGTTCGAGTTCCGACAGGAGCCCGAGCTCGCCGAGCTCGTCGAGCCTCACAGCTCCTCGATCCTCACACGGCTGTCGAGGGTCGCCGGGTCGAGCGCGTAGAGCGCGTCGTAGAGGCGCGCATGGAAGGTGCCCGGGCCGCCGGCGCCGGCGGCCGCGTCCTCCGCGGCCACACCGAACGACGCGAGCGCTTCCGCCGCTGCCTCGAGAGGCGCGTCCGGCTTCGCGGCGAGAAAGCAGCCGGTGAGCGCCGACGACATGCAGCCCGTCCCCGTGACGGTCGCGAGGAGCTCGTGACCGTTCGAGACCGCGAGCACGCGCTCACCGTCGCTCACGTGGTCGATCGGCCCGGTGACGGAGGCAACGACGCCGAGCCGCCGAGCCGCCTCGAGCGCAAGGTCGGATGCGGCGAGGCCGCTGCTCATCGACTCCACTCCCCGCACTTCGGCGGCCGCCCCGACGAGGGTGGCGACCTCTCCCGCGTTGCCGCGGAGGACTGTCACGCCGACGGTGTCGAGAATCCGTCGCGCGGTCTGCGTGCGGAATGCCGTCGCCCCGGCGCCAACGGGATCGAGCACGACCGGGATCCGGCGCTCGGTCGCGACACCGCCGGCGCGCACCATCGACTCGATCCAGTGGCTCGAGAGCGTGCCGATGTTGAGCACGAGCGACGACGCGAGGCCCGCCATCTCCTCGACCTCTTCCCCCGCGTGCGCCATCACCGGCAACGCGCCGAGCGCAAGCGTCGCGTTCGCCGTCTCGTTCATGACGACGTAGTTCGTGATCTGATGGACGAGCGGCTTCTGCTCGCGCATCCGGCGCAGCGTCTCTCCCGCAGCGATCAACGACTCTTCACCCCCAGGACGTCGACGGGGCCTTCACCGGCCCCGAGCTCCACCAGCCCGTGCTGCACTGCACGTGATGCCGCAGCCGCGGCACCTCTCGCCGCGTCGACGAGCGAGTCGCCGCGCGCAAGCAGCGCGGCGAGCGTCGCGGAGTGCGTGCACCCCGCGCCGTGCGTCGCGGCGATGTCGAAACGCGAAACCGGAATCTCGACATGCGTCTCGCCGTCGAAGAGATGATCGACGGGATCGCCGTGCCCGCCGGTGACGACGACGGCGGCTGCCCCGAGCGCGTGCAGCCGCTCGGCGAGCTCCCCCCGTGGCGCATCGACGCCTGCAAGCGCCTTCGCCTCCATGAGATTCGGCGTCACGACCGTCGCGAGCGGGAACAGCCGTCCGACGAGTGCATCGACCGCGTCGTCTTCGAGCAGCTTGGCGCCGGAGCTCGCGACCATCACCGGATCGACGACGAGCGGCACCCGGTGCTGCTCGAGGTAGTCCGCGACAGTCTCGATCAGTGTCGTCGAGAAGAGCATTCCCGTCTTCGCGGCGTCCACCCCGAGGTCGGAGAAGACGGCGTCGAGCTGCTGCCGGACGAAGACCGCCGGCAGCTCGTGGATCGCCGTCACCCCGACCGTGTTCTGCGCCGTGAGCGCGACGAGCACGGACATCCCATGGGTGCCCGCGGCCGCAAAAGCCTTCAGGTCGGCCTGGATGCCGGCTCCGCCGCCGGAGTCGGACGTGGCGATCGTCAGGGCACGTGGTGTCAAATTCAGCTCCCTTCGCCGGTCCTAACCGGATCAGGTACTCCACGGGCTGACGCCCCATCCGGGCACTGTCGGGAAGTGCCGTGTTTCCCGAGTTTTCCGGGCCGCCCCGCTCATCATGTGGCGCGTGCCCTGGACGTTCTGGTGCCGGTTCTGGTGCCTACCTACCATCCCTCCCTTCGCCGGAATGACCCGGAGCAGGTTCAGCGGGTACGCGCTAGGAAGCGCACTCTCAGCCCCTCCGACAGGGACTCCCCGGTTACAGCGATCCTACCGCCTGGTTCTGGCACTCTGGCGGTGATGGACGACGAGCCGTATTACATTTGCGAGATCTGTCGGGAGCGCATCGACCCTGCCGAGGAAGACGTCGTTTTCGCCGTCGAGGTGCAGCGCATCGACGCGATGGGGCCAACGACGGAGTACGTCGAGGGCCTCGGGTCGTACTTCCACGAGGAGCACTACCCCGGCGGCGTCCGCTGGCGGCTGAAGGACAAGCCGCAGAGCCGATCGGCTTAGGGGGCCGGTGGCTTCGCGAACGCCATGGACGCTGGACCTGCCTGACCGGCCCACGAGAAGTCTATGCAGGCCCCCGCGCAATGTACGCCGGGTTGGATCTCAGTCGCAAGCGTCTCGACTTCCACCTGCTCGACGCTGAGGGTGCGACGGTCGAGGTCGGTGCCGCGCCGCCGGACGCCGATGGTCTGCGCAGCCTGAGTGAGCGCGTCGGCCGTCACGGTGCACCGATTCGCGCGGCGATCGAGTCGATGAACGGCGCGCGGTTCGTGCACGACACGCTCGAGCTTCATCGCTGACAGGTCGAGATCGCCGACGCGCAGAAGGTGAAAGGCCTCGCACGTCTGGCCTGCAAGACCGACCGGACCGACGCCTGGGTGCTGGCCGAGCTCGCGCTCCGTAATCTGGTGCCGGCGATCTGGCTGCCCGATCCGCGCGTGCGCGCCGAGCGCGAGCGCGCCCGCCGGCGCTTTCACCTGGTGCGGCATCGCTCGAGCTTGAAGCAGCGCGTGCACGCGTGGACGTCACCGAGCTACCGCGACCGCTACCAGCAAATTCATCCCTCAAGGAGCGGGAGTCATCGCGAGCGCGTGGGCAGGACAGTCAGGCCAACGACCAAGCCTGTTGACCGCCACAGGTGCAGGTCCGCCTCCCAACCCGAGTGACCGAGTTAACGTGACCGAGCACAAGGCCGGTTGTTCACAGTGCAACGGTCTCGCCACGGGCGTCGTCTGTTGGGTCGGCGTCGAGTAACGGGCCGAGTTGGTCGCGCGATGTGATGTTGAGCTTGTCGAAGACGTGGCCGAGGTGTGTCTCGATCGTCTTGCGGCTGACGAAGAGCGCTTGGGCAATGGCGACGTTGCCCATTCCGGCGGCCGCCAGTTCGGCAACGCGACGCTCGCTCGGGGTGAGTGAGTCGGCACCGCTGAAGGCGAGCCGCCGCGGCCGGGCGCCTGAGGCAAGCAGCTCCGTGTGTGCGCGCGCTGCGAGTGCGGTCGCGCCGCAGGCGTGTGCGAGTTCGAGACCATGCCGCAGAGGTTCGCGCGCCTGAACCCGGCTTCCCGAACGCCGGATCGCGGCCCGGAGGTCGGTGAGCGCGCGCGCATGCTCGAGCTGTGCCCCTGAGGCGGACAGCACTTCGACCGCTTGGCGCAGCCGTGCGATGCCTTCCGATCCCGCGGTAGCAAGTCCGCTAACCCGGAGGGCGATGCCGATCGCCCGTGGCGCGCCGAACCCTCGAGCGAGCACAGCCTCGTCCTCCGCCAACTCCCTCGCCTGCTCATGTTCGCCGATGATCAGCAGCGACCGCGCCGCCGTTTGTGGGAATCACAGAACTTCTGGGCCCCCAAAATGGCGCTGGCGGAGAGAAACGTGCGTGGCGACGTCGGCCGCAAGCCGCACGCCAGCGCGTGACTGCTGCGAGGCCCGGGCTACGACGGCATCAACTTCAACGATCTGACGTCGGGGTTCTCACCCACGACAAGCCGCCGCACCCGTTCCCGACCGGGCGAAGCGCAACCGGCCGATAGCGTCGGTCAAGCGACCTGCTCGACCGGAGCCCGTCTTCGCGGCGGGTGATGAATTTGGCACAGAGCGATGACTTCCGCGGAAAGGGCCGTCTGAACCACGACCGACCCGGAAGTGCCTCCAGGCGAAGCGAAGCGCGACACCGCGCAGAGCGCTCATCATCATCCACGAAGGGAGCGAGCACTAGAGATGGCTACCAACACGATGATCACCTGCCTGTGGTTCGACCACGGCGAAGCTCGCAAGGCGGCGGAGTTCTACGCCTCTGTCTTTCCGGACAGTCAGGTGGGCGCGACCCACAAGGCACCGTCGGACTTCCCCGGCGGCGACGAAGGCAACGAGCTGACCGTCGAGTTCAGCTTGCTCGGCCAGAAGTTCGTTGGCCTCAGCGGCGGCCCGAACTTCACTCCGAACGAAGCGGTCAGCTTCATGGTGGTTACCGAGGATCAGGCCGAGACCGACCGCTACTGGAACGCGATCGTCGACAACGGCGGCGAGGAAAGCGCCTGCGGCTGGTGCAAGGACCGGTGGGGCTTCTCCTGGCAAATCACTCCACGCATCCTGCTCGACGCCACCACCAGCCCTGACGCCGCAGCGGCAAAGCGCGCCTTCGACGCGATGATGCCCATGAAGAAGATCGACGTCGGGGCGATCGAGGCGGCCCTCAGAGGGGAGGCCGTCGACGCGTAAGCTCAGCGAGTCGACGCATAGACGCGGAACTCCTAGGTAACACGCGTGGGTGATGAAGCCCGCCGGTTCCGTGAAGGTCGCGCGCGCCGGAGCCTGGCCGCGAACGTAAGCGGCGATCGAAAGGGCTCGCAGGAACACGCCTGCGACGAGCAGAGACGCTGCCAAGACAAACGCCCACAGCACTGGTTGCCGCCAACCTCTAGCGGATCTGTTCCTGTCGCCAGAGAGACCAGGATCCGTTGCCGTTGCTTCCACCGCGCGGCACTAACCGACTGCGTCGAAACCTACAAGGCCTCCGCGCCTCGGACGCGCTCGCCGGGCCTGTTCCGCGCTAGGCCGAGCTCGCCGGCTGCTGCTCATCCAGCTTCATTTGATACAACAGCGCGTCTCAGCGTTATCGCGAGGGGGAAACATGAAGCGAGGAGCCTTCCTGGCCACCGCTATTTTCGTTGCGGTCGCCGCTACCGGCTCGGGGGCTGTCGGTGGCTCTACACCGACACCGCCGCAGGGATATCAGGACAACGCGACCTTCGCCGCCAGTTACGCGGCACACGCCGTCACCAACGTCTCGGCGACGACCCAGCGGCGGAGTTGCTACCGGCCCGAAGTGGCGTACTTCGCGGCGCTCGACCCGTCACAGGGCTACCCCGGCGGAGGCGGATCGCTTTGCGATGCCGACCTTCCGCCAAACGCGCCGTTTACGGGCGAGAGCACCGGTCCATACGACACGCAGGACGCGGTCGGCGCGAGGAACCCGGTCATGCTCGTGAAGGATCACTCCGAGTCCGACATCCGCGTCGACCCGACGAACCCGAGCCACCTAATCGGACAGAGCAAGTGGTTCGTGAACGCGGAGGGCTACAACCACCTGCTGGGCTTCTACGAGTCGTGGGATGGCGGCGCGACGTGGCCGACGCAGGGACACGTCCCCGGTTACGAGGGGTGGACGGACAACACCGACCCGGTCGGCGCGTTCGATTTCTACGGGAACTTCTACTCGCTGGTGCTGGCATACAACTTCTACTACGACAAGTCCGGGGGGCATCGCTACGACAATGGGACAAACCAGGTGAACCCGACGGTCCCTCCCGAGGCCGTAGCCGTGTCCGTTCACCCGCACGGCGCCGCTGGCCCGAACGACTGGATCACGAAGCACAATGGTCATCCGGACTATGTGATGACCGCGAAGAACGCGAACACGTCCGACCCGGACAAGCAGTGGATGGCGATCGACGCGAATCCGAACAGCCCCTGCTTCCAGACGGTGTACTCGATGTACACCGTCTTCGTCTACAACCCGTCGTATGTCTTCGTGTCGACTGCGAAGGCGAACCCGGACGGCACGCACAGTGACTGGACGACGCCGCAGACGCTACCGACGCGAGAAGGGAAACCTTGGGATTCCTATCTGCTCCCACACGTCGCGCCGGACGGCACCGTTTACACAACGGTCACGAACGGCCCGCCGAAGCAGGGCTTCTCATCCTCGGACGTCGACCTGATCTACTCGAAGGACTGCGGCAGGACGTGGCAGGGGCCGCTCTCGGTCGTACGAGGGATTTCGGTTCCGACATATCAGAACACGACGTTTCGTGAGGGAATCGTGAACACGTTCACGGTCGGTTCCCACAAGGTCGGCACGGACGCCCTTGGCGACGTGTATCCGCTCTATGTCGCATACGAAGACGGCTCGACGGGCGTCTCGAACATCTGGCTGACTGCGTCGTACGATCGCGGTCAGACATGGACGGCGCCGCTTCGCGTCAACGACAACACATCGGCCGTCGACGAACTGCAGCCGAACCTCGCCACCGACCCAGGAACCGGCAAGATCGCGGTCGCCTTCTACGACCGGCGCCTCAACTGCCCACCCTCATCCGGAGACGAGCCGACGAAGGCCGGCCTCCAGTTCGACCCGAACCACCCCGGTGAAAACACGAGCAACTATTGCGTCAACACCGCGCTCCAGTTCTATGACTGGCAGCTGCACCCACGCGGACCGAACATCCGCGCCTCAGCACACACCTGGGATCCACAGCTAAACGCGCCACACAGCGGATGCATCACCTGCCGCACCACCTTCGTCGGCGACTACTTCGGCGTCGAATCGAACGGAATTCAGTCCTCGCAAACACCCGGCAACGCCATGTACACGACATCGGTGTCGACGTACGACTACGGCAACAACCGGACGAACTACCAGCAGCAGATTGTCGCGAGGATCCCGATTCCGTAGATACACAAGAGGGCCGCTGGCCTTCGCCGCGGCCCCTCCTCCCGGTCGGGAAGAGGGCCGACATGAATCGCATCAGGCATCGGTCGCTTCCTCGACGCGACGATCGAACAACACGGCGCAACAGCAGAAGCGGCCCGACCCGATTCCTTCCGCAGCAACCGAAGAGAACCCACCGACGATTCCGCTCCGACACCCACTACGCCTGCCGTCGACGAGGGAACACAGAGGTAACACCAACGCGGTCACGAGCGGGCACACACGGTCACTCGTCCTACAGTGACTCCTTCTTGTTGCGCGGCTTTCGCACCCCGCGAGTTCCCGCCTTTGCCGCGCTTCCCTCCTCGTTGCTCGCTGGTAAGGAGGGGGTCGACGGTTCGAGTCCGTCAGAGGGCTCTACAAGACCTGCGGTTGTGGGCAGCTCCGGTTCTGCGCGATACTCCATGGATGCGCCGCGCACCCTTGGCGGTCGGCGCGCTCGTCGTCGCCGGGCTGGTGGCTGGGATGCTCATTTCCGGCTCGGCAGTTGGCGGGCCTGGCGGAGCGCGTACAACGGCGGCCGTCGCGACCTCGACTGCCGACGTCGCGCTCGGTGGGCACCTGTTCGTCCAGTTCGCCTGTTCGGCCTGCCACGGCATGCAGGGCCGTGGGGGTGCGTCGCCGTTCGTGCCCGCCCTCGACAAGATCCGGAAGACGCTCACGGTCGCCCAACTCGGCTCGATCATCAAGCACGGGCTCGGCGAGTCCGCGAATCCGAAGCGGCCCTACATGCCGGTCTGGGGACCGGTGATCTCGAAGAGCCAGGTTGGCGATCTCGTCGCCTATATCCGCGCGGGGCTACCCAAGGTCCGCTTCGCGGCGCCGGCGCCGGTTCCACGCGACCAGGGTGCGGCGGTCGCCGGGGCCGTGCTGTACGTCAACTACGGCTGCATCAACTGTCACGGGCCGAACGGCCTCGGCGGCGTCCCCAATCCGCAATCACCGGACAAGGCGATCCCGCCGCTCTCGGGACAGGACTTCCGTAAGGAGTTCAACACGGACGCCAAGATCATCGAGGTGATCCGGTCCGGAAGCGTGATCGGCAAGCCGCCGATCGCGAGCATGCCGCACTGGGGCGGCATCATTCCGGCACGCGATCTCCAGGCCCTCGTTGCGTACCTAAAGACCTTGAAGTAGCGATCACGTACACGCCGGCACGGTCCCGCACACAGCTTGGACGCGTTCTTCCTCGCACGTGAGGAGCGCCGTGTTGATCGGGCGTGCGAAGCCGGGCAGGACGCTGGACTGCTGGCTTGATCTCTTGGCTTGGCATCGCTCTCTCTTCGCCTGGCCGTGCCTTGAGACTCTCTCGTCGCCGCTGGTAGTCGATGTCGAGCGCTACTACGGCCTTGCCGAGGTCACCCGAGCGTGGACGAGGCAGCTCAAAGCCTCGCACCGGAAGATCGTCGTCGAGCCCTAGCGGCGCGTTCACCGCCACCTAGTCGATCGCGAAGCACACGTTTCGATCCTCGCAACCGACCAGGGCGGTCTTCAGCCTGATCAGCAACTGGGCCGGCTTGGGCTCGATGGTGAGCGGCGGCTCGCTGCGTACCTCGGGGGCGCGGACACCCAGGCTTAAGCATTGTCGCCGCCGAAACGACCCCTCGTGCATTCGCACCCCTTCGCTACAAGTGGCATTCGGGAGCAGCCGCCCTATTTCATATGGTGCCGTGGGAGCCGGACGCACTCGCCGACGAGCCGCGTCGGCCAGGCGTCTGTCGCGGCTGTGTCGCGCGATGGCTCGTGGCCGACGGTCCCGTTGACATGGACCTCCTCCCGCGGCTTGATCCAATCCGCGTAGCGCGCCTCGCCGGCGTCGGTCCCGTCCTCGAGGTGAAGCTTGTAGAGCGGCAAGTCGTCCTCCAATCGTCTCGACGGATTGGGGCCGACGGCGATCACAGCCTACCGCGTCGACAGACCCGGATTCCAGAACCGGCGGGTGCCCCCGCGGAAGAACCCCCGGGTGCCGCCGTGCGGCCCGACGACACCCGGGATACGGCGTCGCAGTCGTCGTCCCAAGCCGTCGGGGTCAGACGTGCCCTGCGGCGCCAGTGCAAACCTACGCGGCAATCGCAGACCGCGGCCTCCGGGTTTCCCCACAAGATTTCGCGGACGAACCCTCGGCGCGCTCCGGCGTACCGTAAACGTCCCGTAAAACTGCCGGGCGACAGAAGACCTCTTCACGTGTCTTCACAGTTCAAGCTATGCCGAGTGCGGCTGGCGCGACGGCACACTGCGGCCTCCCGTTCGGAAAATGGGGAAGCGAACGGGACCGTCGGCCCGCTCGGCCTATTTGTCGGCGTTCACTCAGGGAGCCAGACGTTCGAGGACGTTGGGGGCGCGGCCGCGGATTAGCGGTCGCTAAACGACATAGCCGTAACCGCACCGCTGACCGCCATCGGGGAAAAGTGGCAGGTCGAGGTTCCGCAGCCGCGCAATCGCACTCAACCTGAGACCGCGCCGATCCGCATGACCTGGCCGCGCCAATTCCTACCCGCATATGACGCCGCGGTTGTCAGTACCGCGCGCGACTCCATTGGTCAGCGGCCGGGTCGTACGCCCACGGCCCACGACCCCGCTTCGCCAGGTCGAATCCGCGGCCGAGCTCTGTGTACTCGTCGATCATGCAGCCAGCGCACACGACCATCTGTTCGTCGATCGGGTCGTCGCCACGCTCGAGATGGTCGCTGAAGAACACTGAGAACACGAGGAAGCCGGCCGGGTCGCCCTCGGGGTCGCACGCCACCGCCTCGACAGGCGGTTCCGAGCCATGCAGGAGCACAACAGGCCGCCGGTCGCCAATCAGGGTTCCGCAGCGGTGCGTCACGTCGTTTGCGCGTAATTTTTTGCAGGGGGGAAACGAACAGGCCGGGGTGTCCGCTGGCGGTCCGTCTGATGTCGCGTACCCGGCCCCTCCCAGCGTCGTTGCGTCGATCGCCGCTGAGCGCTCGAAGTCATGGAGGGTTTCCGGGTCGGAAAACGGGGCGGGCCAGCTGTCCCGAAGGGCCGCCTTCGCGACTGCCGGGCCCGCCTCTCGGGGGAGACCACACAGCCGCCGCACCGCTGGCCGTCTGACCTTCAGCTCCATTCTGCGCACCGGGCTCGACCCTTTGCAAGAGAAGTCCGCCCGTTGGTAGCGCTGCACGGGCCGGGGGCGAGTCGTATCGTTGGTGGTACGCACGCTCCGTATGTCGCTGGCCCATGGGGAGAGTTGGCAAGCGTGCGTCTGGTGGGGGTCGCGTCCGGGCCGCAGCGGCGCGATCCCCACTTACTTTCTTCGCTGCAGCGCCGCATCACCATGCGCGCGAGCTCCTTCGCGGGATACGCGAGCCTTTGCTCAGGTTGCAGTGCTGGTGCGTGGTCGTTCAGTTCTCAGGCGTGTTGCTTCCGCTGGCGGCGAGCGGGAAGCGGTGATCTAGGTGCAGCTTCGCGCCGTGACTTAGCGGCCGTGAGCAGACCTCGCACGGCTGACTGTTCGCGACCGCGGTCTGGATCATCGCGGCGCGCAGCCGACGCATCGTCCTGTACGAGATCCCGTCCCGGCTGCGATGCCGTGCGCGACCCTGGTCTGTGGTCGTTCTAGCCGCTAACGCACTTCGCGCCGGGAGGCGGGAAGAGTTGTCGGCAGGACCGCAGGCGGGTGTGTGCTCGGACGGCGCGTATGACGGCGCGAATCGCGTGTCTGACGAGATCCGGCTGGCCGAGACTCGACATCACGTAGTGAGGACTGTAGAGCGCGATTACGTGGATGCTGTCACTCGATAGGCGCGCGAGATCGTCCTGCATCGCCAGCCACGCACGGTCGAGACGGCGGTTGATACTCGGCAACGGGGTTAGGGTCGGTGTCCAGTCGTGTTCGGCGGCGGTGACCACGATCAGCGGTGTCTCACCGAGTGGTCCGGCGGCGCGGGTCTCGTTCGCGCTTACCGTCCAGTTGACACCTTCCGGGTTGGGTCCCTTTGTCGAGGCCAGCGCGGCGCGAAGCTCATGTAGCACCGCGTTCTCGCCTGCACGAGCGGGCGGCAATGCAGCGACGGACCGTCTGAGCTGGTCGGGGTGGGACGAGTCGAGCAGGACGACGCCCGCGACGTCGCTTTTGTAGGTGGCCGCGAATAGGCGCATCAGCATGCCGCCGTAGGAGTGTCCGACCAGGACGTACGGCGATGGGACATCAGCCGCTTCGAGCAGCGCGTGGAGGTCATCCGCCTTTTCACGCGCCGTCGCGCGTTTGCGCGCGAGCTGGCTGAGTCCGAGCCCTGAGCGGTCGTAGCTACACACGCGCGTCGTGCCCGCGAGCGCCGGTTGTACCAGGCTCCAGGCGCGATGATCGTCGCCGTAGCCTGCCTCGAGGACGACGGTCGGTGCGCCGTGGCCCGAGCAGAGCAGGTAGAGGTAGTTGCCGTCGATGTCGTACTGAAGGCCCGGTTCGAATGGAACCGTTCTGCTCTTCACACGCGCATGCCCGCCACATGAGACACACAGCAGCAAAGCAAGCGCCCCGAACGCGAATAGGCGAGCCACCACGATACTCAGCTCCTCCTGTTGCACAGTTCTTTACTCCTCGCGCCGACGACGCGCAAGGGACAGAGCGAGTCGGAAAGAGGACTTAGCAGGCTTCCGCCGCGGCACTCTGGGCCGGCGAGAAGCGCTCCCCCGACGCCCCGGAGCAGGCCGTCGTGGCGTTAGATCGGTAGCGAACCACGGCCCGGTGAGCGAACCGCGAGAGATTCCCCCGCTTGCTGATGCTTGCGAACTGCGGAAGCTTCGCGTAGGCACAGCGAGCCGCGCGTTGCCGACGACTGCAGTGACCCCCAGCTTGTCGATCGCGTCCGAGCGCTAGTTACCTGTCGCCACCAAACGCCAACATCAGCGTTTTTGCTTACGGGAGCTGCGACGGCGTTGCCGTCGTTAACCGCCTGATGGCACCTCTCCTTTCCACGTTCTTTCCACACGAGGGCTCGGATTTGAATCCCCTCACTGGGCCGTGCGCCCATCAAAATTCGTAGCCAAGGTCTTACCTGTAGCCGAGCGTGTCGCACGCTTCGTGAACGGCGTACCGTTGCCGGGAACTCAGCGTCCACCAGTTCGGCGGTTGGAGATAACACGGAAGAGGGACAGCGTGCGGGCGTGGGTCGGCGAGAAAGGATGGATCGTTGCCTCCGCTGACGCCACTCTCGGACGGCGCGTACCGAGCGTACGGCGATTGCTCCGGATGCATCATGGCCCCAATTGCCTCTTCGTCGGTGCGAATGCCCAACCAGCCAGCAAGGCGGGCAAGCTGCGGCAGGGGTTCGTTGAGTACATCCTCTGCCCGAACGCGGAGGATCCGTTCGGGAGAGAGACGACGCCCAAGCTGGATGAGGCGCGTGTTCGCATCGAGCCAGCTGGACAGGCAGTACTGCACGAGGCTGGTGCCGTCGTAGCCGGGTAGGTTCCGTCGCAGGTGCTCGTGCATTGAGTTGACTGTCGCGACCGGGTGCCTTGTCAGGTGAACGAACCGCGCGGCTGGGTATGCGCGCACAAGCCTTTCCAGGGGCCCCCACTCGGCCGTGTGCTCCGGCGACTTCTCGACCGCTCGTCGGGGATGAATGTGCTCCATGAGCAGGTCGAAGACGGCCTCTCCGGTCCAATGTGGTCGTTCGCCCAGCCAGGTTGAGGCAGCCGCAAGGGCTTGCACGGTTTGTCCACCGAATTGCAACTCGGCGAGGGCGCGAACAAGACCGGGGCTCCGATGGGTAATGCCGCGGTGGCGTGCTTGATCTGGGAGCGAAGCGGCGAGCTCACCGACGGTCTCGTAGGCGAAGAGTTTGAGTTCCGGAAAGCCATAGAGGTCAGGGTGCTGACCGATCATCGCGGTAACGACGGAGGAGTATGAGCGCGCGGTGCAGAGAACGATGAGGGGGGCGAAGCGGGTTGCATCCCTCCTGTGCGTGGTATGGGTGGCGGTCGTGGCTCCCTTCAGTGGCCTAATGCACGGACGGCGCCAATACGGGCCCTCGAATCGGGCCGGCCTGGATCTCGGCCATTAACGCGTCGGTGTTTTCTGCAACGAATGCGTCTCGCAGCTTGAGGAGCCGGGTCCGGGTGTCTGCGCAGAGCTCATATCCATGCCGCGGGTCGAGTAGGGCGATGTCCTCGGAGTGCTCGTAAGCATTCGAGGATTCCTCAACGAGGACAAAGAGCGCCTGGTTGCTGTGTGCGATGAGTGTTTGGAGTGCCTGCCGATACGCGTCGACGCCGACGAGACTCTTTGTGAGTCTTGTCGCGACTTCGAGCTCCTCACGAGCCCAGTTGAGCTCGTGCGAGACTCCGTCGCTGTCGAGCCATGCTCTCGCCGCGGCGTGCAGGCGCCGGTAGTAGTCGTTTAGCCGCGGATCAAGGAAGTCATAGTCCGGATGGGTCAGGTCGCCGCGGAGCCGACCCTCTTGCTCCAGCTGATCCCGGATCGGTGTGCCGCCGTACGGCAGCATCCGGCAGAACGTCGCGGCAGCCGATCCGTCGCCGACGATCTCTCGTAAGAACTCCAGGTTGTCGCGGACCGAATCGAATGTGCTCGAGGGGTCGAACAACATGAAGCCGTACGAGAAGAGGATCCCGAGGTCCTTCAGAAGGCGGACGCCGTATCGGTTCTGCTCGACTGTCAGCTGCTTGTGAAGGATCTCGAGTCCGGACTCAACTCCTGACTCGATGCCCATGTACACAAGGAACAGCCCGGCTTCACGTAGCTCCGTGAAAAGCTCCGGCTCGAGGTATTCGGCGCGACAGCTGATCTTCCAAATCGCACGGTCGCTGAGCCCTGACTCACACATCCGCTGGGTCAGCTCGGTGGCCCAGCGCCGCCCTGCCTTCCCCCATAACGGGAAATCGTCATCCTGAAACAGGAAGACGCGTACTCCGAAGTCGAGGTTCAACTCGAGCATCTCCTCGATCACCTTCTCCGGCTTGCGAACGCGTACGACCTTTCCTGGCGCGGTTCGGTAGAAGGTATGGATCGAGCAGAAAGAACAGCGGCGTGCGCAGCCGCGGCTCGCCAGAACCGGCAAGGTGGGAAGGCCCATGATCTTCTCCGGTGGGAACGGCCGATACGGAAACGGAAGTGTGTCTAGGTCTTGTACGAGCGCACGCGTCGCACTTTCAACCGCAAGTCCACGTTCTCGATAAGCGATCCCCGGGGTGGTGCGCCATTCCTCGCCCGCGCGAAGACGCCCGAGAAGGTCGACGAGAGTCAACTCTCCCTCGTAGCGCACGATGCTGTCCAGTTCTGGGAACGCCGCGAGTGCATCTTCGGTGCAGAGGCTCGCGTAGTGACCTCCCATGGTGAAATGGCTTCCGATACCAAGCCGCCGGAGGTGAACTGCGACATCGCGGAACTGCGGTAAAAAGAACTGAAAGATCAGAGAGAAGCCGACGACGAGCGGCTGCTCTCTCTGAACGACCTCAGCGACTCTTTCCGCGCCATCCCTGATCTCGCAGAGCGTTACCGTGTAGCCGTGCTCCTGAAGGCACGAGGCTAAGTAACCCATGCCAAGGTTCCCCTGGTCTTGGTATCCAACCAGGACTACGTCACGCTGTTCCACGCTGCTCATGGCAACGCGTCCACAATCGCTTGCTTCCGGCGCTACCGCTTCTCGAGACCGCCGAGCGCCTTCGCCGCCCGCGTCGCTCCTTCAGCGTATGCCTTGTGCACCGCCGCTAGCGTCTCAAAGTGGGACGCCAAAAGCCGGTTTCTAACCTGCTCTTCGAGTTCCACCTCCCGCAGGATGTACTCCATCCAGATCGGATCGGTGAACGGACGTGGCCTGAACCGCAAGACGTCAGGTGTCTGCTGTTCCATGATGGCTCCTTCCGTTGCAGCGGCGTGCTAACCGCTACTTCGACGACGAGAGCCGCAGTGGGATCGAACGTACCACCGTCAGGGAATAGGGTCAATATCGCAAGTTCGCGGCTCTTCGTTGTAATTCGTTTGGGCTAGTGGGAGCATGGCCGGAGACTCATACGATGCCGCTCGATGATCTCCGGTTGTTGCTCGTCCGTCCGCAGGATCTCGTCGTTGCGTTAGTCCGTCTTGTCGACCTACACGCCGACGGCGACACCCTCACGGCGGGGGCTGCCGCTCGTCTCGAGTTCACGTTCCCACCGCAGGCGACAGGGGAGCTGTTGTTCGACGCGGGCGCGGCGGACGCCGAGCTCGGCGGCACGAGCGAGGTCGCGTTTAGCGTCGAGGAGGGCACGCGGGCGACGCTGACGGTCGAAGGGGTTCTTGGCCTCGCCGCCCGGGGCACACCGCTTCCGGACGGAACCTCCGTAGAATTGCCGTGGCGGCTTGCCTTCCGTCCGCAGGCGAAATCGAAGGGCGATACGCTGCGCGCGACCGTGCCGGCGGCCCCGCTACTAGGAGAGGGGGGAGCAGCCGGTCTCTGGCACGTTCGGCTCGAGGCAGCCAGTGGGTTGGGGTTGCTGCCGCTCGAAGGTGATGCCGGTGATGTCAGAGCCGCGGCCACGGGAGTTCCACCGCTGGAGTTCGTGCCGCCACTGGCCAAGAGGCTTCGGGATCAGATTCGCGCCCAGGGCCAGCCGCCGCAGGATCCGCCGACGCTCGGTGGGGCGGCTGTACGCCTGATCGAGACGGCGGAGCGGGCGGGCGAAGCCCGGACGCGCTGGGAGGAGCAGCAGCCCCACGGCCCCCACGGCCCCGGCTGCACCTGCGAGGACAGCGGCGACGACATCGGCGAAGACGAGGCGATGTCATGAAGCTCGTGCCCGAACCTCACCCGTTCTATGGGCGCCGCGTGTTCGTCGCGGCCTCGGACGGCACCGTCACGGTCGCGTGGACGACATCTGCACCGTCGTGACCAACACGATCCTGAGCGCAGTGCCGTGAAGCGGCTCGAGCGGTTCAAGGCAGACCTGATGTACCTGAGCGTGTCGCTCGCTCCGCTGTCCGCGGCAGAGCGCACCGCGTGGCTAACCCCGGTGTCGTCAGGGTACCCGTGCACCATTCATGGCGTGCGCCTGCTCGCGGTGCCCTGGCTCGTCGGGATCTGGTTCGCGGCCTCCGCGCTCGGCGGCCCGATCGTCGTGACGGCGCTCCTCACGATCGGCGCAGTCGGGCTCGGCGCCTGGGCGCTCGCCGCCCTTCGCAGCCCGTGAGGCTGCCCCCGGCGCTCGCCGCGAGCGCGACAACGCGGATCCTCGAGGAGCTCGGCGAGCCGCCGCAGCGGGTGCTCGAGCTCGGCTTCGCCGGTATCCACGCGCCGCCCCTCCGGCTCGCGGGCTTCGACGTGACCGTCGTCGAGCCCGACCCCGCTTACAGGGAGCGGGCGCGGCAACGGGCGGGTGATGCCCTCGACGCCGTGCCTGCCGGCGAGTGGGACGCCGTCGTCGCGCCCGAGGGCGTGGCAGCGCCGTCGGCGCGGAGGGAGATCCGCGTCCGGCAGGATGGGTCGGTATGGAGCTCCGCCTCGTCCTGACCGTCGACGACTTGGATCGCGCAGTCGCGTTCTACCGCGACGCACTCGGCCTGCAGGAGCGCGAGATGTGGGTCGGCGAGGCCGACGGCGCGCGCGGCGTGCTTCTCGACGCGGGAGCGGCGACGCTCGAGGTCGTCAACGAGGCGCATGCGGCGTCGATCGACGCGATCGAGGTCGGCAAGCGCGTCGCGCCGAAGATGCGGGTGGCGTTTCGCGTCGACGACAGCGAGCTCGCCGCCGCGCGTCTCCATGAAGCCGGGGCGACGCTCATCGCCGGGCCGGTCGTCACACCGTGGCAAGACAAGAACATCCGCCTGGAAGCACCCGACGGCACGCAGCTGACGCTGTTCTCCGTTGTGGACTGAGCTGCTCCAGGGCGAAGAGCTCGCCTACCTGACGACGACTCCTGCCCGCGAGCCGCGGACCGAAGGGCTTCCGGACGACGTTCACGACGCCGTTCGCACTGCGCTTGCGCGTGGCGATATCGACCGGCTGTACACCCACCAGGCAGAGGCCTGGGAAGCGGCGCGGCGGGGCGAGCACGTCATCGTCACGACCGGCACCGCATCCGGAAAGACCCTGGCATTCAACCTGCCCGTGCTCGACTCACTGGCGCGCGAGCCGCGCAATCGTGCGCTCTACCTCTATCCCACGAAGGCGCTTGCGCAGGATCAGGCGCGCGCGCTCGCGGAGCTCGCCGTGCCGAAGGTGCGCCCAGCGATCTACGACGGCGACACACCGCAGGAGCGGCGTTGGCAGATCCGCAAGTGGTCGAACCTCGTGCTCACGAACCCGGACATGCTCCACATCGGGATCCTTCCGCGCCACGACCTCTGGGCCGACGTGTTGCACAATTTGCGGTACATCGTCGTCGACGAGGCGCACGTCTATCGAGGCGTCTTTGGGTCGCACGTCGCGAACGTGCTGCGCCGGCTCAGGCGGATCGCGCACGTGTACGGCGCCGACCCGCAGTTCCTCCTCGCGTCGGCGACGATCGCGAACCCGGGCGAGCTTGCGCACTCGCTCGTCGGCATCGACGCGACCGTGATCGGCGGCGATGCGGCTCCGCGGGCAGAGCGGACGATCGCGCTGTGGAATCCGGAGCTGATCGATGCGGAGCTCGGCCTGCGCGCAAGCGCGCTCGGCGACGCAGCCCGACTCATGTCCGAGCTCGTGCAGCGGGACCTACGGACGATCTGCTTCGCGAAGAGCCGCAAGCAGGCCGAGTTGATTCACCGCATGACCGCGGATCGCGTGGACACTGCGACCGCCAGGCGGCTCGCTCCCTACCGCGCCGGCTACACACCGGCGCAGCGGCGTGACATCGAGCAGCGGCTCGTGAACGGCGAGCTTCTCGGCGTCGCAGCGACCGACGCGCTCGAGCTCGGCATCGACATCGGCCTGCTCGACTGCGCGATCTCGGTCGGGTTCCCGGGAACCGTGGCGAGCCTGCGACAGCAGTGGGGACGAGCGGGGAGGCGTGGGCACGGGCTCGCCATCCTCGTCGCGTCCGAGGACGCCCTCGACCAGTACTTCATGCGCGAGCCGGAGACGCTCCTCGCGCGGCGCGTCGAGGCGGCGATCCTCGACTACGCCAATCCGCGTGTGCTCGACGGCCACGTCGCCGCCGCCGCATTCGAAGCGCCGGTGGACGATGCCGACCGCCCGTTGCTGGGCGACGCCGCCCTCGAGCGCGCCCCTCACGTCCCCGAGCTCCAGCACACGAAACACGGTTGGGTCTGGGCGGGTAAGGACTACCCCGCCGGCCGCACCTCACTCCGCTCGGCGAGTGCCGATGCCTTCACGATCGTCGACGCCACGACAGGCTCCGTGCTCGGGATCGTCGAGCGCGAGCGGGCCTACTCGACCGTGCACGAGGGTGCCGTGTACCTGCATCTGGGCGACCAGTGGCTCGTGCGCGAGCTCGACCTCGTCGCCCGGCGGGCAGTCGTCGAGCCGCACACGGGCGACTGGTACACGCAGGTGAAGAAGGAGACCGACACCTCGGTGGAGGAGCCCCTCCGCGTCGAACGGCGCTGTGGTCTCCAGCTGACCTTCGGCCGCGTCTCGGTGACCGAGCGCGTCGTCGCCTACCAGCGGAAGGGAATCCGAGATCAGGCGACGATCGCGACGATCGAGCTCGACCTCCCGCCGGTCGTCTTCGAGACGGAGGCGATCTGGTACCTGCCCACCGACTCTCAACTGGAGGGTCTCGAGGCGATGCCTACGCTCCTCTCGGCGCTCCACGCCGCAGAGCACTCGATGATCGCCCTCTTGCCGCTCTGGGCGATGTGCGATCGCTGGGACATCGGCGGCCTCTCGACGAACGTCCATCCGGATACGGGCCGGCCCACCGTCTTCATCTACGACGGTCATCCAGGCGGCGTCGGCATCACCGAACGCGGCTTCCACCAGTTCGAGGGCTGGGTGGCGGACACCCTAAACATGCTGGACGGCTGCCCCTGCGACCGCGGGTGCCCGTCGTGCGTGCAGAGCCCGAAGTGCGGCAATCTGAACGAGTGGCTCGACAAGGAAGGGGCAGCGACGCTTCTCCGGCGAATGTCGACAGCGGGCGCTGTCGATTTCAGCCGGAGCGGTTCGTCGTAGAGTCGACATCAACTCGAAGGAGGCGAGATCCAATGCAGTACATGCTCCTGATCTACGACGACCAGACGAAGTGGCCGCAGCTCTCCGAGGAGGAGTACGGCAAGGTCTACGAGGAGTACGCGTCGGTCGCCCGCGCGAAGGCAACGAAGCACAGCGCACAGCTGCAGGGCGCTGAGACGGCCAAGACCGTGCGCGTGAACGGCGGGGGCGAGCCGCTCGTCACCGACGGTCCCTTTGCGGAGACGAAGGAGACGCTCGGCGGCTACTACCTCGTCGAGGCGAACTCGGTCGACGATGCGCTCGCGCTCGCCGCGCGAATCCCATCGGCGCGATTCGGCGGCTCGGTCGAGGTGCGTCCTGTCGTGGAGATGTAGGTGCGCTACGCCCTTCTGATCTACGACTCCGATGCCGGCGGCGTGCCGTACGTCCTGGCAGGCCCTTCCTCGGCGACGTGCGTGCAGGGCGACGTCGTCACCGACGGGCCGTACGGCGGCACGGCGAGCGCATTGCGCGCGTTCGACGTGATCGAGGTCGACACGCTCGACGATGCGATCGAGGCCGCCGGGGGCGTCACGGGCACCGTCGAGATCAGGCCTCTGCGATAGACGAGCTCGCCCGTGCCTACCGCGACGAGCGTGCGCGGTGCATCGCGATCCTCGGCCGCGTCCTCGGCGATCTCGATCTCGCAGAGGACGCGGTCCAGGATGCGTTCGTCCGCGCCGCAGAACGATGGCCTGTCGACGGGACACCGTCGAACCCCGGCGCGTGGATCGTCACGACCGCACGGAACCGTGCGATCGACCGCATCCGGCGCGAGCGAACACTCGTGCAGAAGACCGAGCTTCTTGCGAGAGCCGAGCAGCTCCCGAACGACGAGGAGGGAACCATCCCGGACGAACGGCTCGAGCTGATCTTCGCGTGCTGCCATCCTGCGCTCGCCGCCGATGCGCAGGTGGCGCTGACGCTCAGTCTCGTTGGTGGTCTCACGACGCCGGAGATCGCGCGGGCCTTTCTCGTTCCGGAAGCGACGCTCGCGCAGCGGCTCGTCCGGTCGAAGCGGAAGATCCGCGAGGCCGCGATCCCGCTTCGCGTGCCGCCCGAGCACCTTCTTCCCGAGCGGCTGCGGACTGTCTTTGCCGCGATCTACCTCGTCTTCAACGCCGGGTACGGCCCGCCGGTCCGACGAGATCTCTGCGCAGAGGCAATCCGGCTCGCGCTCCTCCTGGCGACGCTCATGCCCGACGAGGCGGAGGCGCACGGGCTGCACGCGCTCCTCCTCTTCCAGGACGCGCGACGCGACGCGCGGATCTCGCCGCACGGCGAGCTCGTCCTGCTGGCCGATCAGGATCGCGACCTCTGGGATCACGCCGAGATCGAGCAGGGCCGTGCAGCACTCGAGCGGGCGCTCGCACTCCGGATCCCGGGGCCGTACCAGTTGCAGGCGGCGATCGCGTCGCTCTACGCGGATGAGCCGATCGACTGGTCGCAGATCGCGCTTCTCTACGGGCGGCTTCTCGACTTCACGCCTTCGCCCGTCGTGGAGTTGAACGGGGCGGTCGCCGTCGCGTTCGCACACGGGCTCGAGCAGGGTCTCGAGCTCGTCGACGCGATCGAGGGCCTGGACGACTACTACCTCTTCCACTCGACGCGAGCCGACCTCCTGCGCCGCCTCGGCCGCAGGGACGATGCGGACGCCGCGTACCGGCGTGCGCTCGAGCTCGCCCCGACCGACGTCGAACGCGACTTCCTGCGGGCGAGACTGGTAGAAGGTCCTCGTGCCGGTGCGTGACGCGAAAGGCGGCGTGCTCGTTCTCGGCGGCGGCTTCGCCGGCGCCTACGTCGCGCGGCTTCTCGGCGAGCGCGGCGCGACGATCGTGAGCCAGGAGAACTTCATGCTCTACACGCCGATGCTTCCGGAGGCGGCGTCGGGCACGCTCGAGCCGCGGCACACCGTCGTGCCGCTCCGCGTGATGTGCCCCCACTCCGACCTCCTGCTCGGCAATCTCCGCTCCGTCGACATCGAGGCGCAAACCGCGACCATCGCCACCGAGGAGGGCGAGGTCGTCGTTTCATGGCAGCAGCTCGTGCTCGCTCTCGGGGCGATCCCGCGCGTCGTGCCCATCCCAGGCCTCGCCGAGCACGGCCTCTCGTTCAAGTCGCTCCCGGACGCGATCAACCTGCGCAATCACGTCCTCCGCCAGCTCGAGGCCGCCGACGCAGCGTCGGACGACGCGGTGCGACGTGCGCACCTCTCGTTCGTCTTCGTCGGCGCGGGGTATGCCGGCGTGGAGGCCCTCGCCGAGCTCTCCGACCTGGTCGCGGACGCGATGCGGTATTACCCGCGGCTGCAGGATGCGCCCCGGCGCTGGGTGATCGTCGATGCGGCCCCGAAGATCCTCCCGGAGATCCCGCCTCGCCTCGGCGAGTACGCGGCACGGGAGCTCGCCGAGCGGGGAGTGGAGATCCGCGTCGGGACGACTCTCCAATCGGTCGGCGAAGACGAGGCCGTTCTGGGCGACGGCACGCGGATCGCTACGCACACCCTCGTGTGGACGGCGGGTGTGCGCGCGAACCCGATCCTGCGGGACCTCGGGCTTCCACTCGACGACCGGCAGCGCGTCGAGGTCGACGAGTTCCTCCGGGTACGCGACTCGAAGAACGTGTGGGCGCTCGGCGACTGCGCCCGTGTGCCCAACACGAAGGCCGAGGCGCCGGATCCCCCGACGTGCCAGCATGCACTCAGACAGGCGCGGCGGCTCGCGAAGAACCTGCAGGGCGACCTGCAGCCCTACGGCTACCGCATGCTCGGCCAGGTCGCGACGCTCGGCCGCTACAAGGGCATCGCCGACGTCCTCGGAATCCGTCTCCGGGGCTTTCCGGGCTGGTTCGTGACCCGGAGCTACCACCTGTACCAGCTCCCGCTCACACAGCGCCGAACGCGGGTCGTCGTGGACTGGACCGTGTCGCTCCTCTTCCGGCGCGACCTCGCAGAGCTAGGCGGGCTCGGCCACCCTCAGCGTCTCGATACAAACGTCTGACGCTTCGCACACGAGCCGGAGCCCTCAGCGCAGTGCGTTGAGCGCCTTGTCGATCCGCTGATGCGTCGTGAGGACACCTTCGAAGAGGTCGCCGTGCTTGCGAACCCGCTCGAGCACGACGTCCATCGTGAACGCCGAGGGGTCGAGCGACTCGTCGACCTCGTCCCAGCGGAGCGGAGTCGAGACGGGGGCACCCGGGCGTGGGCGAACGGAGTAGACCGAGGCGATCGTCTTCCCTTCGCCGTTCTGGTTCGAGTCGATCAGCACGCCGCGCCGCTTCGACTTCGACCACTCGGTCGTCGCGAGGCCCCGATGCGTCCGTGCGATCGCGCTCCCCACGATCTCGGAGAACTCGCGTGTGTCGTCATAGGTGTAGCGGCGCTCGATCGGCACGAGAATGTGCATGCCGTCGGCGCTCGACGTCTTCGGGAACGAGACGAGACCGAGCGCGTCGAGAGCCGCCTTCACGATCAGGGCGACCTGCACAGTCTCGTTGAAGCCGACGTCCGGAGACGGGTCGAGATCGAAGAGAACGAAGTCTGGACGGTCGGCCCTGTCGACACGCGAGTACCAGGTGTTCATGTCGATGCAACCCATGTTGACCATCCACACGAGCGCGTCTTCCTCGTTCACGAGCGGCGCGTCGATCCACTTCTTGCGCGGCGGTGACTCCCTCGTCGACACCTGCACGTGGAAGCGCGGGATCCAGTCGGGCATGTGCGAGGGCGCGTCCTTCTGGAAGAACGCCTTCCCCGTTGCGCCGTCGGGATAGCGCCGCATCGTGAACGGCCGCTCGCGAAGGTGCGGGACGAGGATGTCGGCGACGGCTCGGTAGTACTCGATCAGATCGCCCTTGGTGATCCCCTCTTCCGGGAAGAAGACCTTGTCGAGATTCGAGAGCTTGACGCGCTCGGAGACCGGAATCTCGCGGTGCACATCGCCGCGCCGCCTTGTCCTCGCGAAGGCCGAGATAGACCGGCGCGCGCAAGTGCCCGTCATGCGTCCACTCGGCGAACTTCACCTCCGCGACGAGCTTGGGCTCGACCCAGACGACATCGTTCTTGCGCACCTTCGGCATCTTCGGCACGACCGCGAGCGGTGACGTGTCCCGCTTCAGCGGCTCGAGCTTCGAGAGGAGATCCTCGAGCGTCTGCTCGTTGAAGCCGGTGCCGACGTTCCCGACCCATTCGGGCTTCCCATCTCGCTCGACCGCGAGGACGAGCGACCCGAAACGGCTCGAGCGGCGACCTTCGCCCTTCGTGTAGCCGATGATCACGAACTCCTGCCGGCCACTCGTCTTGAGCTTCAGCCAGTCACGGGTGCGCTTGCCTTCGCAGTACTTCGAGCCGGGCCGTTTCGCCATGACGCCCTCGAGCCCCTGGTCCTTCGCGGCGTCGAGGAGCGTCTCTCCGTCCTCGAAGACGCTCGACACCTGAATGGTGCGCACGCGCTTGTCGAGCAGTGCTTCGAGCCGCTCGCGCCGATCGGTCAGCGTCAGGTCGACGAGCGGCTCTCCGTCCACCTCGAGGACGTCGAAGACCGCGTACACGAGCGGTGTCGCCGCCTTCCCCTGCTGCATCGCCGAGAAGCTCGGTCGTCCGTTCTCGTCGAGCGCGCAGACCTCGCCGTCGACGACACAGTCGGGCGAGCGAGCCGCCTTCACGAGAGCCTTCGCGATTTCGGGAAAGCGCCCGGTGAGGTCGTTGCCGCGCCGGGACACGAGCTTCGCCTCGCCGCCGCGGACGTATCCGAGCGCGCGGTAGCCGTCCCACTTGATCTCGTACAGCCAGTCGTCGCCTGCCGGCAGCTCGTCGGCGAGGGTCGCGAGCATCGGCCTGTAGTCGTTCCGGAGCGCATGACCGGTCTCGTCGCGCTTGCGGAGAAGAAGCCAGTTCTTCTCGTCGCCGTCGAGGTGCGCGGGCACGAGCGTCCACGTGCCCTCGAGACGCTTGCCGTGGAGACGGACGGTCAAACCGCCGTCGCGCTTCTCCTCGACGAGCTCGTAGGTGCCGTTGTCCCAGATCTCGACGGAGCCGGCCCCGTAGTTCCCCTTCGGGATCTCGCCCTCGAAGGTCGCGTAGTCGAGGGGATGGTCCTCGACGTGGACGGCGAGCGCACGCTGGCCGGGCTCGAGCGGCACGCCCTTCGGCACGGCCCACGAGGCGAGAGCCCCGTTCCGCTCGAGCCGGAAGTCGTAGTGGAGCCTTCGCGCATCGTGCCGCTGGACGACGAAGATCGGCGCCTTCGCGCGGCGCCGCCCCGAGCTGAACGGCTCGGGCGTCGCCTTCGGGTCGCGCTTTCGGTTGTACTCGCGGAGCTTGTCGCCTCCGGCGGTGTCCGGGCTCACGCTCGACTTCTAGCCGTTCGGCAGGTTTGGAAGCGCCGGCAGCGCGAAAAGAGCCGGTCAGTCTTCTCCACCCAGCGGGGGGTCGACGTTCGGGGCCGGCTTTTGCCGGCCTCGAGTCGTACGAGGACACTTTTCAACACCGGCCCATCGCGGGGGATAACACTGTGGACGCTGTGGACAGCTTCACTCAGGCGGAGCACTGAACCTACCGAAATCTACGCGTAGACGCCCAGGGAGCGGAATTTCGCCCGCCGGCGGCGCCGCAACTCGTCCCCAGGGACGTCCACGAGATCGTCGAGCGCCTCGCGGAGCGACTCCCCCAGCAAGCGGGCGGCCTCGTCCGGATCCTCGTGCGCGCCGCCGGGCGGCTCGGGGACGATGCCGTCGATCACGCCGAGCTCGAGGCAATGCGCGGCGTCGGGCTTGAAGGCCGCAGCGGCCTTCTTCGCCTGCCCGGCGTCTCGCCAGAGGATGCTGGCGCAGCCCTCGGGCGAGATGACGGCGTAGATGGCGTTCTCCTGCATCAGCACCCGGTCGGCGAGCGCGATCGCGATCGCGCCGCCGGAGCCGCCTTCGCCGATCACGCAGGCGACCGTCGGGACGGTCAGCCGCGCCATGACCGCCTGTGAGCCGGCGATCGTCCCGCCCTGGCCGTGCTGCTCGGCGGCGACGCCGGGGTAGGCGCCGGGGGTGTCGACGAGCGAGAGCACGGGGAATCCATGGCGGTCGGCGAGCTCCATGACGCGCATCGCCTTCTTGTAGCCCTCCGGGTTCGGCATCCCGAAACGGCGCTCCGCGCGCTCCTGGATGTCGCGGCCCTTCTGCTGGCCGACGAGGGCGACCGTGCGGCCCTCGAGCTTGCCGAGGCCGGCGATCATCGCGCCGTCATCCGCGTTGCCGCGGTCGCCGCGCAGCTCGAACCAGTCGTCCAGGAGCCGCTCGACGTAATCGAGCGTGTACGGGCGCTGTTCGTGACGCGCGAGCTCGACGGAGTTCCAGATCTGCTCGTCGGCCGACTCCTCGACCATGCGGTCGAGTTGGCGCTGGAGGCGATCGAGCTCGCCGGAAAGTCTCGCTCCGCCGAGGAGCGGCATGCTGCGGAGCCTACTGAGCCGCTCCCGCAGGCGCAGTTCGTGCTCAGACGGCGGCATGTTCCTCCGGCGCGTCGAAGAGCCGCAGAAGCTGCGAGATCGTCGAGCGCATCTCGGGCCTCGGCACGATCCGGTCGATGTTCCCGAAGCGGTAGTTCTGCTCGGCGAGGCCGAAGTCCTCGGGCAGCTTCTCGCGGGTGATCTGCTGCACGACTCGCGGGCCGGCAAACGACATGAGCGCGCCTGGCTCGGCGAGCAGGACGTCGCCGAGCGTCGCGAAGCTCGCGAGCACGCCACCCGTCGTCGGATGCGCCATGACGCTGATCATCGCCTGGCCGGAGTCTTTGAGATCCTCGACGGCAACAACCGTCTTCGGCAGCTGCATGAGCGCGAGGATCCCTTCCTGCATGCGCGCGCCGCCGGAGCCGGTGACGCTGACGAGGGGAACGCCGCGCTCGGACGCCGAGTCGCATGCACGCGAGAACTTCTCGCCGACGACGCTTCCCATCGAGCCGCCCATGAACGAGAAATCCATGACGGCGAGCTCGCAGCCGCGCCCGTCGATGCGAGCCCTGCCCGATGACGAGCGCGTCAGCCAACCCGGTCTTGAGCTCTGCCTCCGCGAGCCGCTCGGCATACGGGCGCAGGTCGAAGAAGCCGAGCGGGTCCTCGGAGTGCAGATCGGCGGCCTCTTCGACGAAGGAGCCCTCGTCGACGAGTGACTCGATCCGGGGCCGAGCCCGCATGACGAAGTGCTGGCCGCACTGCGCGCAGACCCAGAGCGCGGCCTCGAGCTCGTCGTCGCGGTAGTGCGAGTGACAGATCGGGCAGGTGTTCGGGTGCTCCGGCGGCGGGGCCGGCTTGTCGTCGGTCTCGACGGAGACGTCGATCTTGGCCACGTCGCTAGCTTAGACCTGCCCTCACGGCGGAGAGTTGCGCCGGCGGGTCAACACCGGTGACTGTCACCGGGTTGATCGGAACCACGAGGCGGCCGGCGCGAGCAGCAGCAGAAACACTTGGCCTGTGGATAATCCGTGACGAAGCCGTAACCCGTGACTGTCACCGGTTCTAGAGTCCCAGGGCCGCGGTCAGCCGCTCGACCTTCTCGATGTTCGCGCGGTCCGGCGCAAGGCCCGTCAGGCCCGCGCCGACGACGGTGCCTCGCTCGCGGATCCGGCCGAGGACGCGCTCGAGCTCGGCGAGCGTCGGGCCGCCCGGCTCCGGCATGAACGAGGCGACCTCGCTCGCCTCGAAGACGTCGCAGTCGATCGCGACGTAGACGCAGTCGACGCGGTCGAGCACCGCCTCCGGGTCGTCGTGGATGCCGGACGCGGCGATGTACTCGACCTCGGGCGGATCGAGGTTCCGCGCGCCGACGAGCGCGACGTCCTGTGCGGCGACTGCGCCGCCGTCGATGATCATTCGAAGCGGCATCCCCCACTCGTTCCCGGACGGCGAGGTCTCGGGCGTATTCAGGTCGCCGTGCGCGTCGAACCAGATGATGCCGAGCCGCTCGTGCCCCGCCGCGAGCCCTTCGACGGCGCCGATGTGCGAGCAGCAACAGCCGCCGAGAACAAGCGGTCGTGCCGGCAGGTTGGATGCGAGCGCGAGGTTCTGCTCCTGCAGCGTGTGCTCCTCGATCACCGCTGCCTCCGGATAGTCGAGCGGAAGAGACGCCGACTCGATCATCGGCACGCCGCCGTCGCCCCAGGCGCGCGGCACGCGCACGATCCCCGCCGCGAACGTCCGGCCGCACGAGTGGCACTCGTACTCGTCGCCGATCGCGACCGCGGTCAGCGTCTTGCAGCGTCGGGCACTTCGCGCGCAAAGCGCTCACGCGAGCTCCTTCTCGTAGACGACGTTCTCCTGCTCGACGTGCATGCCGACGCGCTCGTAGAGATGCGTCGCGCCGGTCGGGTTCTCCGCGTCGACGCCGAGCGTGACGCGACGGCAGGCCGCGGTCGTAGAACTCGCGGAACGCGTGCAGGAGCAGCGCCTTGGCGTAGCCCTTCCCGCGCCACGGCCTCCGGACGCCGAGCGCGCCGACGTAGCCGCCGCCGTTTCGGTTCGCCTCGTTCCGCGCGACCGCCGCGATCTCGTCGCCGTCCCGGATGACGAACCAGAGGCTGAGATCGAGGTTCGGATTCGCGCTGTGCCGCTCCCACCACTCCTCGAACGGAGTCGAGTGATGCTCCCAGTGATCCTGGAACGCCTCGTCGAGCGCGTCGTGGAACGCGCGCACGTCCTGCTCGGTCGACGGAGCTCGACGGCGAAGCTCGGCGCGATCGCGGCGGCTCGTCAGCTCGATCGCCATCTCGAAGAAGTGGCGGACGTCGCGGTAGCCGCGCGCGAGCAGCAGAGCCCGGCGCGGCCGTCGTCGGCGCCGATGCGCGAACTGATGCGATGCGCGCGACGCCGCGCCGCGCCGCTGCCGCCTCCGACCGCGTCGACGAGCTCGTCGCCGAGCCCGCTGTCCCTTCCAGCCCGGCTGCACGATCGCCGATCGCCGACGGCGACGTCCGCCGGTGCGGCGTCGAACCAGCCGACGGCACAGAGCTCGCCGTCGTCCTCGAAGAGCCAGCTGTCGGTCTCGCGCAGGTCGACGCGACGAGCCACTCGCGCAGGTCGTTGACCGCGATCTGCGACGGCCGGCCGAAGAGCTGCTCCTCGTCCTCGATGCAGCAGGTCGACGATCGCCTGGTAGTCGGCCTCGCGCGATCGGGCGTACGTTCATGCGGCACCAGCGAGTCGAGCGCGTGCGCCGAGCCCGCTCAGCGATCGCAGCTCGACGTCCGGCTGCGGCTCGGGTTGCTCGCCGAGCCGGTTGATCCAGATCGTCGGCAGCCCGAGCTCGGTCGCCGGCGCGATGTCGTGGAAGAGGCTCGCGCCGACGTGGACGTGCGTGTCGCGCGCGGCGCGCCGTCTGCTCGGTCGAACGCCTCCCAGTGTCGATGCGCCGGGCTTGTACGAGCCGATCTCGGAGGCGACGATCGAGAGCTCGAACGGCACGCCGATCTGCGCGAGCGACGCATCGAGTAGTCGCGGTCGGTGTTCGAGAGGATCGCGAGCTTCCAGCCGCGGGCGCGCGCGTCCTCGAGCGCGGCGCGCACCTCGGGAAACGGCTCCCACGACGGCAGCGAGCGCGCGAGCGCGTCGTGCTCGTCGGCCGGCAAGCGCGATGCCCTCGCGCTCGGCGAGCCGTGCGAGCGTCGATCGTGAGCACGTCGCGATACGTCGCGCCGGGCTGCTCGCGCTGGATCTCCGGCTCGATCTCGTGGTAGCGCGTGCAGGAGCCGCGCGACGTGCTCGGCGCCGAACAGCCGCTCGAGCTCGCGCCCGATGCCGCCGTTCCAGTCGATCAGCGTCCCGTAGCAGTCGAAGGTCGCCCAGCGGTCGCCATAGACTCCGCATCATGGCCGAAACAGCGACGCACTACCGCTGGGACGATCTCGCCGCGCGAGGAGCTGAGCCCGCTCATCGGGCGCCGGCTCATCACCGGCGACCAGATGATGATCGCGCACGTCTATCTCGCGAAGGGCGCGATCGTGCCGAAGCACTCGCACCACAACGAGCAGATCACGCTACATCCTCGAGGGGACGCTTCGCTTCTGGCTCGGCGACGACGAGTCGCGAGGTCGTCGACGTCGGCGCGGGCGAGGTGCTGCACGATCCCGCCGCACGTGCCGCACAGAGGCGGAAGCGCTCGAGGACACGCTCGACGTCGACGTCTTCACGCCGCCGCGCGAGGACTGGCTCGACGGCAGACGACGCGTACTCTACGCGGCGGGGCCTGAAGGCGAGCAGCTCGGGCCCGTGCTCGTGCAGCCAGTCGCGCTGCGCGCGCCAGTCCGGGCGGCGCTGTCTCGACGAGCTTCCAGAAGCGGCGCGAGTGGTTCGGCTCGCGCAGATGGCAGAGCTCGTGCACGACGACGTAGTCGAGCACGTCGAAGGGCGCGAGCACGAGCCGCCAGTTGAACGACAGCGTGCCGCGCGTCGAGCACGAGCCCCAGCGCGAGCGCTGGTCGCGGATCTGGATCGCGCGTCGGCCTCGACGCCGAGCTCCGGCGCCTCCTCCTCGACGAGCATCGCGACGAGCTCGCGCGACGCGCGGCCGCGCATCCGTCTCCGACACGTCGCGCGGATCGAGCCGGAGCCGCGGCCGCTGCTTCGCCCGCTCGCGCGCGATCCATTCGCGGTGCGTCTCGATGATGCGCTCGATCTCCGTCGTCGCGCCATCCACGCGGGCACCGTGAGCGTCGGCGGCGATCGCCCCACGGCACCGACAGCGTCCATCGCCGAGCACGCCGCGAGCGGCGCACCTCGATGAGCTCGTCCACGCTGACAAACGCTAGTGGACAGCGTCGGCATGGCGCTAGCGTCCGTCGCAGTCGCGTACTTGCGGAACACGACGCACGCGTTGTGGCCGCCGAAGCCGAACGAGTTGCTCACCGCGACGTTCACGTCGGCGTCGCGCGGCTCGTTCGGCACGTAGTCGAGATCGCACTCGGGATCGGCGACCTCGTAGTTGATCGTCGGCGGCAGCTTGTCGTCGCGGATCGCGAGCACCGTGAACGTCGCCTCGATCGCGCCCGCAGCGCCGAGGCAATGCCCGGTCGCGCCCTTCGTGCCCGAGACCGGCGTCGCGCGTGCGTTGCTCCTCGCCGAGCGCGAGCTTCAGCATCTTCGTCTCCGACGCGTCGCCGATCGGCGTCGACGTCGCATGCGCGTTGATGTAGTCGATCTAGTCGGCGTCGACGCCGGCATCGGCGAGCGCCATCGCGAACGCGCGCACGGGACCCGTCGGGTCGGGCTCGGTGATGTGATTCGCGTCCGACGAGAGGCCGTAGCCGACGACCTCGGCGTAGATCTTCGCGCCGCGCGCCTTCGCGTGCTCGAGCTCCTCGAGCACGAGCACCGCGCCCGCCTCGCCCATGACGAAACCGTCGCGCTCCCGCGTCGAACGGGCGCGACGCGTGGACCGGATCGTCGTTTCGCCGCGACAGCGCGCGCATCGCGGCGAAGCCGGCGATGCCGACCTCGTTGACGGCCGCCTCGGTGCCGCCGCAGAGCATCACGTCCGCGCGGCCGAGCCTGATCGAGTCGAGGCCGTCGCCGATCGCCATGTTCGACGCCGCGCAGGCGGTGCACTGCGCGCTCAGCGGCCCGCGGGTGCCGAGCATGATCGAGACCCAGCCCGCGCCCAGGTTCGGGATGATCGACGGGATCGCGAACGGGCTCACGCGATCGGGCCCTTTGTGGATCAGCGTGTCGTAGCACTCCTGGAACGACTGGATGCCGCCGATGCCCGTCGCGATCGACGCGCCGATCCGGTCGGCCTCGGGCTTGATGTCGAGGCCGGCGTCCTCCTGCGCCTGCCACGCCGCGGCGAGGACGAGGTGCGCGAAGCGGTCCATCCGCCGCGCCTCCTTGCGATCGATCCAGTTCGTCGGGTCGAGATCCTTCACCTCGCAGGCGAAGTGCACCTTGTAGTCGGTGTGGTCGAACTGCGTGATCGGGCCCGCACCGGACTCGCCTGCGAGCAGGCGCTGCCACGTCGTCTCGACGTCGTTCCCGAGCGGCGACACCGCGCCCAGCCCGGTGATGACGACGCGACGCCGCCCATTCATCGACCCGTTGCTCCATCACATCCCCAGTCCGCCGTCGACGAGCAGCACCTCACCCGTGATGAAGGCTGCCGCGTCGGAGCAGAGGAAGCGTACCGCTCCCGCGATGTCCTCCGGCTCGCCGAGGCGGCCGAGCGGGGTGTTGTCGAGCATCGCCTTCGTCGCCTCCTCGGGCAGGACGTCCGTGAGCTGGGTCTTGACGTAACCCGGCGCGACGACGTTGGCCCGGACGCCCCGGCTCCCGAGCTCGCGGGCGAGCGACTTCGTGAAGCCGATGATCCCCGCCTTCGAGGCAGCGTAATTCGTCTGGCCCCAGTTGCCGTGGACGCCGACGATCGAGGAGACGTTGACGATCGCGCCGGCCCGCTTCTTCATCATCGGGCGCGTCACGGCCCGACAGGTGTAGAAGACCGACGAGAGGTTCGTGTCGATCACCGTCCGCCAGTCGTCATCGGACATGCGGGCGAGCAATCCGTCGCGCGTGAGGCCGGCGTTGTTCACGAGGATGTCGATGTCGCCGGCCTCGTCGACGAGCCGCGCGGCCTCCTCCGCGCTCGATACGTCCGCCTGCACCGCGCTGACCACCGATCTCCTGCGCGAGCGACTCCGCCTCGTCCTTGCCCGACCGGTAGCCGATCACGACGGATGCGCCGCTTCGTGCAAGCTCGGCTGCTATCGCTCGGCCGATACCTCTCGACGCGCCGGTGACGAGAGCCGTCTTGCCGTCGAGTGAAGCGAAGCTCACGTCTCGGCCGAGTGCCTCGTGCAGCTTGTCGAGCTGCGCGAGGCTGTTCACCGAGATCGCCTTTGCGCCCTTGTCGATTCTCTTCACGAGACCCGAGAGGACGTTGCCCGGCCCCACCTCGACGAACGTCTTCACGTTGTCGCGCATGAGCTCGCGCGCGGCCTGCGTGAAGCGCACGGGCGCAGTGAGCTGGTCGACGAGAAGCGGCGCCATCCGCTGCGCCGACTCGATGCGAGCGGTGACGGTGGACATGAACGGCGCCACCGGCTCCTGGAACTTCACGCGGTCGATCGCCGGCCGCAGGCGGTCGGCGGCGCGCGCAACGAGTGGTGAGTGGAACGCGCCGGAAACGCTGCAGCTTGACGGCACGCCGCGCGCCTTCGAACTGCGCGCGCTCGATGCACTCGTCGACCGCGTCGTTCTCGCCCGAGACGACGATCTGACCGGGGCAGTTGTAGTTCGCGGGCCACACGCCGAGGATCTGTCGGCAGAGCGTCTCGACCACCTCGTCTTCGAGGCCCGAGGATCGCCGCCATGGAGCCGGGATGCTGTGCTGCCGCCTCGGCCATCGCGATCCCGCGCTCGCGCACGAGCTCGATCGCTTCCTCGTCGGTCATCGCGTTGGCCGCGGCGAGCGCTGCGAACTCGCCGACCGAGTGGCCGACGACGTAGTCAGGCTCGATCCCGCGGTCGCGGATCGCGGCGAGGATCGCGAGCGAGGTTGCGACGAGGGCAGGCTGCTGCACCGCCGTGTCGAGCAGCTCCTCCTGCTCCCCGTGGAAGCACAGCCGCTCCAGGTCGAGCCCGGATGCCCGGCTTCCCCGCTCGAAGACGGCGAGCGCCGACGGGACGGCCTCGGCGATGTCCCGCCCCATGCCGGCCTCGGCCGACCCCTGGCCCGGGAAGCAAAACGCGATCTTGCTCAAGTGGCTCCAGCTCCGTTCATCTCGGCGGTCCAGCGGATTAATGCAGAACCCCAGGTCAGCCCGGCGCCCATACCGGTCATCAGGACGAGCTTCCCCGGCCGGAGGCGACCGTCGGCGGCTGCATCGGCGAGCGCAAGCGGGATCGACCCGGATGAGGTATTGCCGTACCGGTCGACGTTGATCACCACACGGTCAGACGGAACGCCGAGCTTCTTGGTTGCGTGGTCGATGATTCGCATGTTCGCCTGGTGCGGGACATAAACGTCGACGTCGTCGATGGTGACGCCGCAGCGCGCCATCACCGCCTCTGCGGACTGGACGAGTATCCGCGTCGCGAATTTGAACACCTCGCGGCCGTTCATCTTCACGTGGCGGTCCGCATCGTCGAAGATCCGCGAGCCGCTTCCGGGAAGCCAGAGGTTGGCACCCCCGGCGCCGTCGGCGCCGAGCTCGAAGCCGAGAAAGCCCCGGTCGGGCACGGCCTCCATGACGACCGCTCCCGCGCCGTCGCCGAAGAGCACGAGCGTCGAACGGTCCTTCCAGTCGAGGATGCGCGACAGTAGGTCGCCCCCGACGACGAGCGCACGCTTGGCGAGCCCGCCGGCGAGCATCCCGTAGGCCTGGGCGAGCCCGTACATGAAGCCGGTGCACCCGGCCGAGAGGTCGTAGGCCGCTGCATCGGTCGCACCGAGGCGGTCGGCCAGGATGGCCCCGGTCGACGGAAACGCCATGTCCGGGGTAACCGTCGCGACGATGAGCAGGTCGATGTCCTTGCCTGCGACGCCTGCCTGGTCGAGCGCGTCGACGCACGCCGGGAATGCGACGTCGGACAGAGCCTCATCCTTGTCGGCCATGTGGCGTTCCCGGATACCGGTGCGCTCGCGAATCCACTCGTCGGAGGTGTCGACATACGCGGCAAGCTCCACGTTCGAGATGACCCGCGCCGGGACCTTGCAGCCGAGGCCGGTGATCGACACCTCGACATCGTCTCTTACGGCGCCGATCATTCCGCGACGAAGACGGTCAGCATCGCCTCGGCGGCCGTCTCGTCTCCGACGGACGCACGCCCTTGCCCCTTCGCGATCTGCCCCCGCACACGCACGAACTCGCACTCGAGAGTGAGCACATCGCCCGGCTCGACGACGCGCTTGAAGCGGCAGTCGTCGATGCCTGCGAAGAACGGGATCTTCCCGGCGTTCTCCTCGGCGGCAAGCACGGCGACAGCACCCGCCTGCGCGATCGCCTCGATCGTCAACACGCCCGGCATCACCGGCCGCGTCGGGAAATGGCCCGGGAACCACCAGTCGTCGGCTCGGATCTCGCGCCGCCCCACGACGCGCTTACCCGGCTCGAGCTCGAGGATCTCGTCGACGAGCAGAAAGGGCGCACGGTGTGGGATCAGCGATTCGATCACATCCCGGCCGAACGGTGCGGCCGGCAGGTTCATGCCGCGTGCTCGTCGAGTCGTTCGCTCAGCCGCGCACGACCGCGGTGCGCGTGGCACTTCGCCGTGCCGACGGGCATGCCGGCAGCCTCGGCGATCTCTTCGAACGAATAGCCGAGCGCATCCTTGAGCAGCACGACCTGGGCCTGCGTCGGCGATACATCCGCGAGCGCCTCGCAAAGCTCCCGCCGGAGCTCCGAGATGCCGGCCGCGCGCTGCGGGTCGTGCTCCGGCGCGGCGAGCATGTCGTCCGGCAACAACTCGTGCTGGCGTGACTTCCGGCGCTCGGCCGCGTCGACGCAGGTGTTGAAGACAAGGCGGTGAAGCCAGGTCGAGAACTGCGCGTCGCCTCGGAACTGCGGCAGGCGGACGCACACTTTCGCGAGCGCCTCCTGCGCCGCGTCGCGCGCGTCTTCGGGATCGCGAAGGACATGGCGAGCGAGACGATCGACCTTCGCGGAGTGACGGGCAAGGAGCGTCTCGAGTGCCTGCTCGTCACCGTCCTTCGCACGAGTGACGAGCACCGGGTCGCTGAGCTTCTCGTACGCGAGCACGCTCTCGCGCAGGGGTTGCCTGATCTGGCGGGCGCGGCGCACGGGGCTAGTCTAGACCGGGTGTCCGATCTGAGCCCCGGGACGGTCGAGCCGCTGCTCCGAGGCCGTCTCGGTCGGCCGTATCGATTCGTTCCGGAATGCGAATCGACTCAGCACCTCATCGCGGAGAACGATCCCGAGGGAGCCGTCGTTGCGACGAATCACCAGACGCGAGGGCGAGGCCGCCTCGGACGCGTGTGGGAGGACACGCCGGGCACGTCCGTCCTGATGTCCGTTTTGCTGCGGCCAACCCTGCCGATGCCGCTCTGGCCGGAGCTCTCGGTCGTCGCCGGCCGAGCGGTCGCAGCTGCGGTCGGCCTGGACGCGCAGGTGCAATTGCCGAACGACGTGCTGATAGCCGGCCGAAAGGTTGCCGGGATCCTCGCCGAAGCAACGACCGGGCGGGTCGTGCTCGGGATCGGGATCAACGTCAACCAGCGGCCGGAGCAACTGCCGCCGGACACGCTGAAGCCCGTCACCTCGCTCTACGTCGAATCTGGCGAGGAACGAGACCGCGCCGCGCTGCTCGCGTCGGTGCTCGTCGAGGTGGAACGGGGCTACATCGGCTGGCTCAACCGCGGAAGCGCACCGTCGTGACGTTACCGGCGGCGTCCTTGGCGGTCAGCACGTAGCGGCTCGGCTTCGGCTTCAGCCAGAACTGCGTGGTCGCAGGTTTCTTCACGATGCGCCTGAAGGTGCGGCCGTCCACGGTGAGCGTGAGCGTTGCGGCCTCCCCGAGACGAAAGCGCAGGTTCTTGTAGGAGAGGACTGTCACCTTCGGCGGCGTCGCATCGACGACGAGCGGCGCCGAGCGTGTGAGCGTGCCGACCTCGTCGGTCACGGTGAGTACCACGTCGTATGCCCCGTCCTTCAATGCGGGCCAGGTGAACGTCTGCTGGCCGAGCGTAGGCAAGGGCGTCGGCGCAACGACCACAGCCGTTCCGCGACGAACCTCGAGCGTGACGCCGAGTGGGGTGCGGCTGAGCGTGAACGTCGCCGAAGTCGGCGTTGCCGAGAGCCCGCCGAGGATGTCGTCGACCACGAACGGGACGCTCGCCGTGACCGTGCGCGCGCCGGAGGTGGCGGCGATCGCGATCGTGTAGCGGCCGTTGAGCAACCCGGGCGGGGGAGTGAACGCGAGCGTCTGCGCGCCGGCAGCCTTCTGCGCGGTGAGGAGCGTCGACAGTGCCTGGCCGTTGGGACCGACGAGCGTCGCGGTGATCGTCGCCGCCGCCGTGAGGGTGTAGGCGATCGTCGTCGTCTCGGTCGGGGCGACCGCGCTGGGCGTCGCCGCCGCCTTCTGCAGCGCGAGCGCCGCTGTGGAGCCGAGCGCTCCGGTCGCGGACCGTGCGCCTGGCACGCCTATCGTCCACGTGTACTTGTCCGGCGGCGCCGTCGAGCCGTCCCATGTCCAGTCGATGCCCTGGCCGCTACCGCTTCCCTGGGCAACCTGCGCCCCTGCGGAGTTGACGATCGTGACCGTCCACGGCTGCGCGGCCGACACCCTCGCCGTGAAGCGAACTTGCCCCTCTCCGTTCCGCACGGCGAGCGGTGCGTAGATCTTCGGACCGCCGAGTGCGGAGACGTCCTTCGCGACCTGTGGCAGCAGCCCGTACAGCGCGTTCCCGGGGCAATCGGTGAAGCCCGTGTCGCGGTGGCCGGAGATCGCGCGCAGGAAGACGGGAACGCCGCTCGCAAAGCGCGGATTCCCGCCCGATTTCCAGGTGAGGGTCGAGAGCGGGTCGATGTGCGCGAGATCGAGCTTCCAGGCGAGGAGCTGCTCGAGCGAGCCGATGGCCCCGGACGAGGGCTTCGCGGTGCCGTAGCTGCCGATCATCGCGACGCCGAACGAGCCGGTGTTGAAGCCCAGCGCGTGCGCTCCGATCACCGCTTTGTCGACACCGCCGTACCGACCCTCGAAGATCTGGCCGTACTTGTCGACGAGAAAGTTGTAGCCGATGTCGTTCCAGCCGTTCCCTTTTACGTGGTACACCTCGATGCCGCGCACGATGGCTGCCGACTGTTCGCGCGTGTAATTGTTCGAGCCGGCGGTGTGGTGCACGACGGCGTAGTGAATGCTGTCGCTGTATTCGGGTGCTGCACGACGTATCGATTCGTCTGCCTGCCACCCGAAACGCGAGATGATGAGCGGCGAGCTCGCGGTCTGTAGGCGGCGCGCGCTGAGTTCCTCGCTGGGACTATCGACGTAGTACGCCCGCAGCCGCGTGACAGTGCCGCGCGTTCGGAAGTGAATGCCGCGCGCACCAGGCGTCCATTCGATGTTGCCAAGGTGCCAACCGCGGGCGATCTGGTCATCGGCGTCGAACTGCCGCCATGCACTCCACCGCTTCGCGAGCGTCTGGAACCAGACGGTCCCGTTGCCGCGCCAGTGTGCGCCGACCATGTTGAAGCGCGGCGTCGCGCTCGCGAGCACCCGGTGGGAGTGCAACGGGACTGAGTGCAACGGAACAGGATTCAACGGAACATCGCGAACGACCATGCTCGGCCCGCCGGCGAGCGCAGTCGCGGGCGCGGCGAGCAGCACGACGAAAACGGCGAAGGTCAGCTTCATCAGTAAGGTCAAGGGTGCCAGACTCTCTTCGCCGTATCCATCGCGCGCCCTCGCCCAGATACAATCTTTACGACTGTGCGCGCACTTCTGGCCGCACTCGGGGTTGGGCTCGTGCTCGCGAGCGGCGCGGCAGCGGGCTCGGCGCAGCCGCGCGTCCTCGCGATCGAATTCGGGCCGGATCTGGAGGTCAATCCCGTCACGCAGGACTATCTGACCGGGAAACTCGACGACGCGGCGAAGAAAGGCTACGACGCGGCTGTGATCCTCCTGGACACGCCGGGCGGCCTCTCGACGTCGATGAAGAAGATCTATACGGCCGAACTGAATGCGAAGGTGCCGGTCATCGTGTACGTCGCGCCGGACGGCGCACGCGCAGCCTCTGCCGGAGTCTGGATTGCGCAGGCGGCCGACGTGCTTGCCATGGCGCCGACGACGAACATCGGCTCGTCCACGCCGATCGACTCGAGCGGGAAGAATCTCAACTCCGACCTCCGGCGCAAGGTGATCAACGACTCTGCTGCGTCGCTGACCGCGCTTGCGGCCGTACACAAGCGGAACATCGTCTGGCCCGGGAGAGCCGTGCGCAAAGCGTCGAACCTCACCGCGGCGCAGGCGCTGAAGATGAACGTGGTCGACATGGTGGCGCCGACCCTGCCGGCACTCCTGCGAAAGCTCGACGGGTATCGAACGAAGGATGCGGAGCGCCCGTACACGCTCCGTCTCGCCGACGCGCAGATCGACACGACGAAACCGGGATTCTTCACGCGGCTCCTGAACACGCTGATCGACCCGAACATCCTCGGGCTTCTCTTCCTCGCCGGCATCGCCGGAATCGGATTCGAGATCTTCCATCCCGGCGTCGTCCTGCCCGGTGCGCTCGGTGCGGTCGCGCTCCTGACTGCACTCTTCGGCTTTTCCGTGTTGCCGATCTCCTGGTCGGCCCTAGCGCTCATCCTCCTCGGCGTCACGCTGCTCGTGATCGACGCGCATGTCACATCGCACGGGGCGTTGACGGTGAGCGGCCTCATCAGCCTCGCCGTCGGGATGCTGATGCTCTTCCACAACGCCCCGGCCCCGTACAACAACACCTCGGTGCCGCTCGTCCTGACGCTCACGGTGGCGCTCGGCGCGGTCTGGGTGTTCGCGCTGACACGTGCGGTACAGGTGAGACGCAGGCCGGCGAGCGTGCAGCCGCTTCGGGTCATCGGCGCCGACGGTGTCGTGCGGACGCCGGAGCAGGTACTCGTCGAAGGCGAGCTCTGGCGCGCGCGCCGCGCCGACGGCGAGCCGCTCATCCCCGGCGAGCAGGTGCACGTCGAGGCGGCCGACGGGCTCGAGCTCACCGTGCGATAGTCAGGTCATGGCAGCGACGTTCATCATCCTCGCGCTCGTCATCTTCCTGCTCGTGCTCTACATCGTCGCGGCGGTCAAGGTCGTGCGGGAATACGAGCGAGGCATCATCTTCCGGCTCGGCCGGCTGCTCGACGAGCCGAAGGGGCCGGGTCTCTTCTTTCTCATTCCCATCGTCGATCGGATGGTGAAGATCGACCTGAGGACGGTCACGCTCAACGTCCCGCCCCAGGATGTGATTACAAAGGACAACGTGCCGGTGCGCGTGAACGCCGTCGCGTACTTCCGCATCGTCTCGCCGAAAGATGCGATCGTGCAGGTCGAGAACTTCATGGTCGCGACCTCGCAGATCGCGCAGACGACGCTCCGCTCCGTGCTCGGGCAGCACCAGCTCGACGAGCTGCTCTCCGAGCGGGAGAAGATCAACGCGATCCTGCAGACGATCATCGACGAGGCGACCGGCCCGTGGGGCATCAAGGTCTCGATCGTCGAGGTGAAGGACGTCGAGATCCCGAGCGACATGCAGCGCGCGATGGCCCGGCAAGCCGAGGCAGAGCGCGAGCGGCGCGCAAAGATCATCAATGCCGAGGGCGAGTTCCAGGCCGCCGAGCGGCTGCGCGACGCGGCACTCGTCATCGAGGAGCACCCGACGGCGCTCCAGCTGCGCTATCTGCAGACGCTGCTCGAGGTCGGCGCGTCGTCGAACTCGAAGACGATCATCTTCCCCGCGCCAATCGACCTCTTGAGGCCGTTCATCGAAAAGACAGGGAAGGCGGCGGAGAGCTAGTCCGCGGTCTCCGCGTGCTCTTGCTCGCGGAACCGCCGAGCCGCCTCGATCGCGGCACCGAGATTCAGGCCCTTGTCCTTGGCCTGCTTGATCAGCATGACCGTCTCGAGGGCGTCCATGTCGTAGATGCGCTGCTTCTTGCCCTTGGTCGGGATCTGTGCCTTGTTCGTCCAGTAGTCGAGCTGCATCTTGGAGATGCCGGCGATCTGGCAGACCTGCCCGAGGTAGAGCTCCACCTTGTCGAGATGCTCCGCGAGGTTGATGGGCTCCAGCAGGTCCACTTGTCTCGTCATCGCCATAACGCGTCTCTTTTCATGTCCGGAAGGTCGACCCCTCGATTTGAGAGTTATACGCCCCCCACTTGCGTTTGGGAAGGGCAACCTCCCGAAATCTCCCCCGGTCGAGTTACGAACCTGAGCGGTCGGGCCTTGTCGGCCCCAGTCGGTCAGGCCCAGTGGCTTAAGGTCAGTGGCTCAGGGTCAGTGGGTCAGGGGATCGCCGGCGTCGGTCGGCTTCGGATCCTCGTCCCCATTCGGATCCATGCTGTCCGATTCGACGACCGGTGCGAGCGCGGAGACCCGCTCGTCGCCCCGGAGCCGCACGACGATGACGCCCTGAGTGGCACGGCCGAGACGCTTGATCTCGTCGACCGGCATGCGGATGACCGTGCCCCCCGTCGAGATGAGCATCACCTGGTAGCCGTCACGGACGACGCGAGCGCCGGCGAGCGTTCCCTTCGACTCCGTGAGCTGGATCGTCTTCACGCCCATGCCGCCGCGGCCCTTGCGCGGGTAGTCGGCGACGCGCGTGCGCTTGCCGTAGCCGTTCTCGGTGACGACGAGCAGGTCGGAGTCGTCCTGCGCGATGTTGATCGAGATCACCTCGTCGTCGCCGCGCATCTTCATCCCCTGAACGCCGGACGCGTCGCGTCCCATCGAGCGGACTTCCTTCTCGTTGAAGCGGATCGCCTGACCGAGCTTCGAGATCATCAGGACGTCGTCGTCTCCGGTCGAGTGCCGGACGCCGACGAGCTCGTCGCCTTCGCGCATCTTGATCGCGATGATTCCGTCTGCCTTGAGCGACGTGTTGTAGGCCTTGAGTTCCGTCTTCTTGACGACGCCGTTCTTCGTGCCGAAGACGAGATACTTCGCTTCCTCGAAGTTGCGCGTCTGAACGACCGCGCGCACGTACTCGCCCTGCCGGAACGGCAGCAGGTTGACGATCGCGCGGCCCCGCGACTGGCGAGAGCCGAGCGGCAGCTCGTGCACCTTCAGCCGATAGACCTTGCCGACGTTCGTGAAGAAGAGGATGTAGTCGTGCGTCGAGGCGACGAAGAGGTGCTCGATGTAGTCCTCGTCCTTCAGCTCCATCCCCATGACGCCGATACCGCCGCGCTTCTGCTCGCGATACGCGGTCACCGGCAGCCGCTTGATGTAGCCGGACTGCGTGATCGCGATCACCATGTCCTCTTCCGCGATCAGGTCCTCGAGCTCGAGCTCCTCCTCCGCGGCGACGATCTCCGTGCGGCGCTCGTCCTTCTTGCCGTAGACGTCCTTGATCTCGAGGAGCTCCTCGCGGATGAGCGAGTCGATCTTCGCAGGGTCGCCGAGGATGTCGCGGAGCTCCGCGATGCGCTCGCGGAGATCCTTGAACTCCGCCTCGATCTCCTTCCGCGCGAGCCCGGTGAGACGCGCGAGACGGAGGTCGAGGATCGCCTGCGCCTGGATCTCCGAGAGGTCGAACCGCTCGATCAGCTGCGACCTCGCGTCGTCGGTGTCGCTTGCCGCGCGGATGAGCGCGACGATCGCGTCGATGTTGTCGAGCGCCTTGAGGTAGCCCTCCAGGACGTGCGCCCGGGCTTCCGCCTTGCGCAGCTCGTCCTTCGAGCGGCGGATCACGACCTCGCGCTGGAAGTCGAGGTAGTGCCGCACGAGCTCGAGGAGCGAGAGCGTCCGCGGGACGCCATCGACGAGCGCGACCGCGTTGTAGCCGAACGTGGACTGGAGCGGCGTGTGCTTGAAGAGCTTGTTCAGCGCGACCTGCGGAATCGCGTCGCGCTTCAGCTCGACGTGGATGCGCATGCCTGTGCGGTCGGAGTGGTCCGCGAGATCGGAGATCTCCGTCAGCACCTTCTCCTGCACGAGGTCGGCGATCTTCCGGATGACACCGGTGTCGCCGCCCTTCTTCACGCCGTACGGCAGCTCACTGATCACGATCGCCGACTTGCCGCCGCGCAGCTCCTCGATGTGCGCGCGGGCGCGCATGACGACACGACCGCGTCCCGTCCTGTACGCGTCGCGGATGCCGCTGCGGCCGACGATGTATGCGCCGGTCGGGAAGTCGGGGCCCTTGATGTGCTGCATGAGGCCCTCGACGTCGATCGCCGGGTTGTCGATCATCGCGACGACGGCGTCGATCGTCTCGCCGAGGTGATGCGGCGGCATGTTCGTCGCCATACCGACGGCGATCCCGGTCGAGCCGTTCACGAGCAGGTTGGGGAACCGTGACGGCAGAACCGACGGCTGCCGGCGCGACTCGTCGTAGTTCGGCTCGAAGTCGACGGTGTTCGCGTCGATGTCGCGCAGGAGCTCGGTTGCGATCTTCGCCAGTCGCGCTTCGGTGTTGTGGCTGACGAATCCGTTCGTCAGGAACGAATGGTCGTCCGAGTCGACGCGAATCGAGTACACGGGCCGCACGCCGGCGTCTTCGACGGCTTCGACCTCAGCGTAGTAGTACTCGCCCGAGACGAGCGGCTCGACAACCGAGCGGACCTCCTCGGAGGCGATGCGCTCGAGAATCGCCGTTCCGCCGCGCTCCCATCGCTCGAGCCGATCGATGTTGTGACGGCGCAGCCAGTCCTTGTCGACCCAGCGCGAGCCGCAGTCCTGACGGATGTAGTCCGCGACATAGGGCACGTGATCGCTCGAGAGCGCTGAGCTCTCGCGTGGGATCTGCGCCATGAGCGATTCGAGCTTGCGCTGCTTCGCGCCGAGGAAACCGACGTCAAGCATGAACTTCCGCGCGTCGCGGCGGTTCGTGATCACGACCTTGACCTCGCCCTTTTCGTAGCGGCAGAGCCTCGAGACGACGCCGAACTCCACAAGAAGAATCTGAACGTCCTTCGCGAGCTCCTCGCTGTACGACGAGTACGAGACCTGGATCGTCTTCCGCGGGAGCAGCGAGCACGAGCCGTCACCCTCGAAAAGCGACTGCAGGAAAACCCGCTTGTACGCGCGGCCCGCGCGCCAGACGCGCTCCGGGATGCGCTTCGCCGAGGAGGTCAGCCCTAGAAGGTCGGCCAGAGGGCTCTCGCGGAGGGCGTCGAGCTTCTGTACGTCGAGCTCGTGGAGTCGTGACCCCGTCGCGATGTCGCGGCTGTACACGTACCGGCGTCCGCCGACAATCGCGTCGTAGGCGTCGAGCACGTCGGCGAAGTAGCGTGGGTCGACGTTGTTGAAACCGGCGCGCTTCTCGGAAACGAACCCCTCGGAGACGAATGCGCCAAGCAGGAGCGCTTCCTTGCGCTCGCGCATGCCGAGCCAGTCCTCGTCGTCGCGATCCATGCGCGCCATCACGACGCGGTCGCCGGCCTTGATCTCGTCGAGCCGCTTCCAGAGGAGCAGCGGCACACCGACCATGTCGACGAGACAGAGCACGGGGTGGTTGTGCGTCCCCTCGAGCTCGTAGCCCTCGCGCGTGCGGATGCGCAGCGTCTCGTGCTCGCCGGAGTGGAAGAACATCGACGCGTGCACCGGCCGGCCGAGACGGTCGAGCACCTCGAGGTCGATCGGGGTATCGGATTCGGGTTCCGTGCCCTCGACGAGGTCGGCGATGCGCACGGTTCCGCGCGGCGTCTCGACCCGAGTGTCGGGTGCGAGACAGTACCTCATGGCCGCTGGTGGGTCGTCGTCGATCGAGCCGAAGTTGCCCTGGCCGTCGACGAGCGGGTAGCGCAGCGAGAAGGGCTGCGCCATGCGGACGAGCGTGTCGTAGATCGCGGAGTCGCCGTGCGGGTGGTAGTTCGCCATCACGGCGCCGACCGTCGACGCGGACTTCTTGTACGGGCGGTTCGGCTGCAGGCCGGCCTCGTGCATCCCGTAGAGGACGCGGCGGTGGACGGGCTTCAGGCCGTCGCGCACGTCGGGCAGGGCGCGCGAGACGATGACCGACATCGCGTAGTCGAGGAAGCTCGAGCGCATCTCCTGCTCGAGCTCGCGCGACTCGACGCGGCCGCCCCCGAGAGCACCTGTCTCGAGCTCAGACAAGGGTGGCCCTACACATCGAGCACCTTCACCTCGCGCGCGTTCTCCTCGATGAAGATGCGCCGCGGCTCGACCTGGTCGCCCATCAGCATCGAGAAGAGCTGGTCGGCGGCGTGCGCGTCCTCGACGTCGACGCGCACCATCAACCGTTTCGCCGGGTCCATGGTCGTCTCCCAGAGCTGGTCGGCGTTCATCTCGCCGAGACCCTTGAAGCGCGACAGCTGGATACCGACCTCCTTGGCGAGGTCGAGCGCCGCCGAGCGCAACTCGGTGAACGTCTGTGCCGAGCCCGTCTTCTTGCCGAGCGCGAGCGTGAACGGCGGTGGGCCGATCACGTCGACGAGCCGCGCGTACGACTTCCGGAGATTCGCGTAAATCGGAGAGGCGAGCAGGTCCGCCCCGAGCGCCGTGCTCTGCGCGGCGGACGTCTCCTCCTCGATCACCTTCACGTTCACTCCGTTCGCGTCGTGGTCGAGAACCGACAGCGTGAATCCGTTCGACGGCAGCGACGCGAGCACTGCATGCAGCTCGGCCGGCGTCGTCGCGTCGAGCTCGACGAGACGGTGGTCGATGACGAGGTCGCCCGCATGTGCGCCGTAGTCCGATCGCAGACGGGCGAACCAGCCCTCGAACTCCTGCAGGGAGCCGGTGAAGCGCTTCCACCGCGCTTCCGAGAGCTTCACGTCGTTGCCGTTCCGGTCCTGCACACGCAGGTCGTCGAAGCGCTCCCGCACGAGCAGGTCCTCGAGCTGCGACTCCTTCTCGAAGTAGTACTCCTGGTTGCCGAGCTTCACCTTGTAGAGCGGCGGCACCGCGATGTAGACGTGTCCGCGCTCGAAGAGCTCGCGCATGTGGCGGTAGAGGAACGTGAGGATGAGCGTGCGAATGTGTGAGCCGTCGACATCGGCGTCGGTCATGACGATGATGCGGTGGTAGCGAAGCGCCTCGATGTCGAACTCGTCGCCGATGCCTGTGCCGATCGCGGTGATCATCGCCTGGATCTCGTTGTTCGAGAGGACCTTGTTGATGCGGTTCTTCTCGCTGTTGATGATCTTCCCGCGGAGCGGCAGGATCGCCTGATACGTCCTGTCTCGGCCCGCCTTCGCACTTCCACCGGCACTGTCGCCCTCGACGATGTAGAGCTCGGCCGACTCGGGATCGCGAATCGAGCAGTCCGCGAGCTTGCCCGGCAAGGACGAGCTGTCGAGCGCCGACTTCCGCCGAGTGAGCTCACGTGCCTTACGAGCCGCGAGGCGTGCGCGCATCGCCGCGATCGCCTTGTTGCAGATCGCCTTCGCATCCTGCGGATTCTCTTCGAGGAACTGTGCGAACTGCGCGTTCACCGTCGTCTGCACAAGACCCTCGACGCCTGGGTTGCCGAGCTTCGCCTTCGTCTGCCCCTCGAACTGCGGGTTGCGCAACTTCACGGAGACGACCGCGGCAAGCCCCTCGCGCACGTCCTCGCCGTCGAGCTTCTCGTCCTTCTTCAGCAGCTTGAGCTCGGTTGCCTTCCGGTTGAGCGTCGACGTGAGCGCGCTGCGGAAACCGGAGAGGTGCGAGCCGCCCTCGATCGTGTTGATGTTGTTCGCGAACGTGAAGACCGACTCCTGATAGGACGCGTTCCACTGCATCGAGACCTCGACGGCGCCCTGCTCGGTCTCGCCCTCGAAGTAGACGATGTGCTTGTGGATCGGGTCCTTGCGCCTCATTGATGTGCGCAACGAAGTCGCGGATGCCGCCCTCGTAGTGGAACTCGACCGTCTTGCCCTCGGCGCGCTCGTCGACGAAGCGAATGAAGAGCCCCTTGGTGAGAAATGCCGTCTCCCTCAAACGCTGCGTGAGAGTGTCCGCGTTCATGTCGAGCTCCTCGAAGATCTCGGAGTCCGGCAGGAAGCTGATCGTGGTGCCGGTCGCCTCGTCCGTCTCGCCGGCGAGCTCCACGGGCCCGAGTTGGTTGCCGCGCTCGAACTCCTGGCGGTAGAGCTTCCCGTCCCGCCTGACCTCGGCGACGAGCCGCTCGGAGAGCGCGTTCACGACCGAGGCGCCGACGCCGTGGAGGCCGCCGGAGACCTTGTAGCCGTCGCCGCCGAACTTGCCGCCGGCGTGGAGCTTCGTGAGGATCGTCGTCAGGGCCGACTCGTCGGTGCCGGGCATCGTGTCGACCGGCATGCCGCGGCCCCAATCGCGGACCGTGACCGAGTGGTCGGGGTGGAGGGTCACCTCGATGCGGTCGTTGTGCCCGGCGAGCGCCTCGTCCACGCTGTTGTCGACAACTTCATAGACCAGGTGGTGGAGGCCCCTGATGCCGGTCGAGCCGATGTACATGCCCGGACGCAGACGGACGGGCTCGAGGCCCTCGAGCACGGTGATGTCTTTTGCGGTGTAGGACGTTTCGGCCATGAAAAAAGGCCTGCAAATTCCGCATTTGCGGCCTAGTAATACTGTATCAGACGGACCGGCTAGTCGCGCCGCGCCGGCGACCACCTGGCGAGACTTGCCGCGGCCGCCCTGGCCACGAGGTCCCGAAGCTCCTCGTCCTCGATCTCCGCGGCCCATTCGGCCGCCCGGGAGCGCTCCTCCAGGGTAGCCGGAGGCGGCCCCTGCGCGGCTGTCGCCGGGGATGCTGCGCCGGGCTCGGGCAGCGGCCCGGGAACGAACTTCAGCGGCGGGCGGCCCGGGAGCCGCGTCGAGATCTCGGCGGCGCGGTGCGGTGAGCTCGAATCCCCAGATCGCGTCGCGGGTGTGGACGACGAGCGTCCCGTCCCGCTGAAAGCGCGCCGGCCACGCGTTCCGTGCGATTTCGTCGCCCACCGCGGCCGGCCACGCTTTCCACAGCCTCCCCCATGCCGGCGTTCGGGCCGTGTCGCCCGAGCTCGCTTCCGGAGCTCGTCACCGAGCGGTTCCAGGGGTCACCTCCAGCAATTGGTCGGGATCGGCGGGAAGCATCGCCGCGTCCGTCGCGGTGACGAGCGCCTGGCCGCCGCGGGCAACGCGAGCCGCGAGGATCCGCCGGCGGGCCGGGTCGAGCTCCGAGAGGACGTCGTCGAGAAGGAGAAGTGGCGGGAAGCCGCGTCGTTCGGTGATCGAGCTCGCGCCTCGGCGAGGAGGAGCGCGAGAACGGCGAGGCGCTGCTCGCCCTGCGAGCCGAAGCTCCGCAGCTCACGCGTGCCGGACGCGACGACGATGTCGTCGAGGTGCGGGCCGAGCCCGGTCACGCCCCGGTCGAGGTCGCGGTCGAGCCGCTCCTCGAGCAGCCTCGCCGTCGGCGGCTCGCCGTCGTAGCGGAGCTCCGCCTCGAGAAGACCGAGCTCGCCCGCCCGCTCGGCGAACGGAGGCCCGAGCAGCGCGAGCGTCTCCTTGCGGGCGGCGACGAGATCGGAACCGAGAAGCGCAACCTGCTCCGTCCAGGGGGCGAGTGCGTCGCGGGTCGAGAAGCCGCCTGCAACGCGGCGGAGCGAGGCGTTCCGTTGCGCGACGGCCGCGCCGTACTCCGCGGGGAGCTGCGCCCTGGCCGGGGAGAGCCTGCCGAGTGCGCGGTCGAAGTACGCACGGCGCGCCGCAGGCGCGCCTTTCACGACGCCGAGCCGGTCCGGCGTGAAGACGAGCGTCGCGGCCTCGCTCCGCAGCTGCTCGGCGGCACGGAGCGGCGCCCCGTTCACCTTCGCCTTCTTGCCGACCCCGGCTTCGAGCGTCAACTCGATCTCGAGCGGCACCGTGCTCCGGCGGCCGCGCACCGTGATGCGCGCCGCCTGCTGGCCGAAGCGGATCAGCTGCGCGTCCATCCGCGTGCGCGGTGAGAAGCCCTGTGTGGCGACGTGCAGCGACTCCAGGAGATTCGTCTTCCCGACGCCGTTCGGGCCGACCGCGAGCACGAGGCCGGGCCGCAGGGACACTCGAGCCGCTCGTACGATCGGAAGTTCGCGAGTGTGAGCTCTTCGACGACCAGGCTCTGGCGGCTCAGCCCGGGAGGCGGATCGGCATGACGAGGTACGTGAAGTCGTCGTTCTCGCCCTGGAGCACGGCCGGCCTCAGCGGACTGATCAGCTTGAAGCGGACGTCGTCACCGTCGATCGACTCGAGGCCGTCACGAAGGAAGTCCGCGTTGAAGCCGATCTCGAGCGTCTCGCCTGAGAAGCCGACCGGCATCGACTCCTTCGACTCGCCGACCTCGTGTGTCCGTGCGATCACGGTGAGCTCGCCCTCGGCGAAGCGAAGCTGCAGCGGCGTCGCGCGCTGGATCATCACGGAGGCGCGGCGAACGACCTCGAGCACCTCCTGCCGCGGAATCGTCAGCTCGTGCTCGAACTGCTCCGGGAGCAGCTGGCGGTAGTTCGGGAACTGGCCGTCGATGCGGCGCGTCGTGAGCCACGCGCCATCCGTCGAGAAGATGACCTGGTTCTCGTGCACGCCGACTTCGACCGCGTCACCGCTCGTCGCGATGCGCGCGAGCTCCTGGAGCGCCCGTGAGGGAACGATCGCCTCCAGCTCCGGTGTCGAGCCGTCGAGCTCGGTCTCCTTGACCGCCAGGCGGTAGGAGTCGGTCGCGGCCATGACGATCTTGCCGCCGGTGAAGCTCACGAGGATGCCGGTGAGCACGGGACGCGACTCGTCCCGCGATGCGGCACGTGCGACCCGGACGATCGTCTCGAGCAGCGATTCGCGATCCACCGAGAACGTCTGCACCGACCCGAGCTCCGGCAGGCGCGGAAAGTCCTCGGGGTTGTACGTGTGCAGCGTGTAGCTCGCACTGCCCGACGTGACGTGCACGACCGACTCCGCAGCCTTGTGCTCGATCGTCACCTCGTCCGACGGCAGGAGCCGCGCGATGTCCGCGAGCGTCTTGCCGGGAAGCACGATCGCGCCGTCACCCTCGAGCTGCGCGGCGACGTTTGCACGCAACGAGAGCTCCATGTCGGTCGCGGCAAGCCGCAGCTCGCCGCCTTGCGCTTCGAGCAGGATCCCGGAGAGGATCTGCACCGAGGTACGCGTGGAGACGGCGCGAGAGACGACGCCGAGAGCGCCGACGAGCTCGTCCTTCGAGACGGTGATCTTCAACCCGGTGCCCACTATGACTTCAGTTTCGATCATTTAATGAATTCCTTGTAGAGGTAGTAGGGAGTGTGGACGACGGGGAAGACGGCACGAAAGGGCTTGGTTGAGCCAGATCTCCCCGGGACAGGAGATGTGGAGAGTCGGCCTCTTTCGACAGGGTGCACGGGCTAGCGCACCTGTTTGACGCGAGCTGTGAGTTCCTGGACGAGGTTGTACACAGACCTATCCTCACGGATGAGCCGAGCGATCTTCGAGGTTGCGTGGATGACCGTGGTGTGGTCGCGGCCCCCGAACTCCTTGCCGATCTTCGGGAGCGAGGAGTCGGTGAGCTCACGGGAGAGGTACATCGCGACCTGCCTCGGGTAGACGATGTTCTGCGAGCGCTTGTCTCCGCAGAGCTCCTCGAGGGAGAGACTGAACCGCTCGGAGACGAGCTCCTGGATTCGCTTGATCGAGACCTCGGCGGCCTCGCCCTGGGGGAACACGTCCTTGAGGACGTCCTGGGCGAGCTCGACCGACATCGGCCGGCCGGTGAGGCTCGAGAATGCGACGACGCGGGTCAGCGCTCCTTCGAGCTCGCGGATGTTGGTGGAGACGCGGCTTGCGACGAAGGTCAGCACCTCCGTCTCGGGAACGTGGATCCCGTCGGTCTTCACCTTCTTGCGGAGGATCGCGATGCGGGTCTCGAGATCGGGCGGCTGGATGTCGGTGATCAGGCCCCATTCGAAGCGGCTGCGCAGCCGCGATTCGAGCGTCGCGATGTCCCGCGGCGGCCGGTCGCTCGACATGACGATCTGCGAGCCGGCCTCGTAGAGCGAGTTGAAGGTGTGGAAGAACTCCTCCTGGATCCGCTCCTTGTGCTCGAAGAACTGGACGTCGTCGATCATCAGCACGTCATAGGCGCGGTAGCGCTGCTTGAAGCCCTCGATCCGTTTGTCCCGGAGCGAGTTGATGAAGTCGTTCATGAAGGTCTCGCTCGTCACGTACCGGACGGAGAGGTCCGACGAGTGCTCGCTCACGTACTGCGCGATCGCTTGCAGCAGGTGGGTCTTCCCGAGTCCCGTGCCGCCGTAGATGAAGAGCGGGTTGTACGCCTGGGCCGGCGCCTCGGCGACCGCGAGTGCCGCGGCATGCGCGAAGCGGTTGGACGAGCCGATGACGAAGGAATCGAAGGTGTACTTCGTGTTGAAGCCGCCGCTCTCGGGCCGCGACTGCGTCCCCGGAGGCCGGAGGCGGGTCAGCTCGACGGGGTCGAGCCCCGTCTCCTCGGGAGCGCGGGGCTCGGTGGCTTCCAAAGGGCCTGTCATGGCCGCGACGCGGAGCTCGACAGGCCGCTCCTCCCCGGTGACGTCGCGGATCGCCGCGCCGATCAGCCCGAGGAAGTGCCCTTCGATCCAGTCGCGGGTGAAGTCGTTCGGGACGGCGAGCACGAAGCTCGCAGCGCTCAACTCGAGGCCCTGTGCCTCACCGAACCACGTCGAGTAGGTGGTGTCGTTGAGCGCCCCTCTGAGCCGACCGGCGACCTCGTTCCACAGGCTCCCTGCAGTCAGCTCGATTTGGTGCTCCACCCCGGCGATAGCCCCCTGAAACCCGTCGGAAACGAACGAGCGGCGAGCATACCAACCTGCGAAATCACTGCAAAAGCAGGCCCTGTGCAGGCGTTTCACAAGGGTGTATCAGCCCTCCACAGCTGTGGAAAGTGGTGGGGGAAACTCCCGTTTTCGGCCTGGTTGCCTGGAGTTCGGCTGTGGATAAGTCGGTGGATGGAGCGCGGCTATACTGGCGCCACGCTCCGCCCTCCCGCGGGGATTTTTCGTCGAGCGACCCCCTTTCCCTGATGAAGCGCACCTACCAGCCGAATGTCCGTCGCCGCAAGCGCAAGCACGGCTTCCGCTCGCGCATGTCGACGCGTGCCGGCCGCTTGATTCTCAAGCGCCGCCGCGCGAAGGGCCGCGCGCGCCTGTCGGCGTAAGCTGGCGTTCGTGAAGCGCGCGAATCGCTTGTCCCGTTCCCGGGACTTCGACGCCGTGTACCGCCACGGCCGCTCGGTGTCGTCCCGCTTCCTCGTCCTCTACTGGTTCCCGCAGGATGAGCCGGGCTCACCGCGGTTCGGCTTCTCGGTGCCGCGGTCTGTGGGCGACGCCGTCGAGCGCAACCGGGTCAAGCGGCAGCTGCGTGAGATCTGGCGTGAGCGGCTCGATCGCGTCCCTGCCGGTAACGACTACGTCCTGATCGTGCGGCCGGGCCTGCCGGAGGCCGTGGCCGCCAACGGTTTCGAGTGGCTCGGCGAGCGTGTCGACGAGGTGCTCTCGCAGACGAAGGCTGCAGCGTGACCGCACGTCTCGGTGTCGGGCTCGTCTGGCTGTACCGCCTGACGTTCGGCGCGCTCTTCCCGACGACGTGCAAGTACCACCCGTCGTGCTCGCAGTACGCGATCGACGCGTTTCGGCAGAAGGGTCTCATCCGCGGTTCGCTTCTCGCTGCGTGGCGCGTGCTGCGCTGCAACCCGTGGTCGCACGGAGGCTTCGACCCAGTCCGATGATAAGGGTCCGATGACGAACCTGCTGTCGATGATCGTCGCGTCGCCGCTCACGCCGCTCGAGCACGGTCTTCGTCACGTCCTCGACTGGCTGCATACAACTGCCGGCTTCACGTGGGCATGGTCGATCGTCGCGCTGACGGTGATCGTGCGGATGATCCTCGTCCCGCTCACCGTGAAACAGATCCACTCGATGCAGAGCCTGCAGCGCCATGCGCCGCAGATGAAAGAGATTCAGAAGAAGTACAAGAGCGACAAGAAGAAGCAGAACGAAGAGCTGATGAAGTTCTACCGGGAGAATCAGATCAACCCGGCTGCGTCGTGTCTGCCGATGCTGCTGCAGTTCCCGGTCTTCATCTCGCTGTACTACGTGCTGCGCAACTTCTCGAAGAACCCGCCGTCCGGCGATCTGTCGTGGCTCCACTTCATCCCGGACATCAGCGCACACACGACATCGTTCTGGGGCGGCTACGTGCTGCTCGTCGTCTACGTCGCGTCGCAGATGGCGTCGACGCTCTACATGTCGGCGACCGCGGACAGGACACAGCGCATCATCTTCATGCTCATGCCGCTCGTCTTCGTATTCGTCATCGCGCACTTTCCGGCCGGCCTCGTTCTCTACTGGGTGACGACGAACCTCTGGACCGTGGGTCAGGGGTTGATCACGCGGAGGCTCGTGCCGAAGACGCCGGTGCCCATGCTCGACAAGCGCTCGTCGCGGACGCCGCCGAAGGACGACGGCTCGAGTGGGAACGGGGCGAAGCGAAACGGCGAGACGCCGCAAGCCGTCCGCGCCTGCGGTTGCGCAGCAGCCGCGCAAGGTGCGGAGAAAGAAGAAGGCCGGGCGGCGGTGAACGCTCGCGAGCTGACGCTCGAGGCGACGGGCGAGACGGTTGGTGAGGCGAAGTGGTCGGCGTTGCGGGAGCTCGAGCTCCGTTATCCGTCGCTCGACAAGGCAGCCGTCCGCTTCGAGGTCGTGTCCGAGGGCGAACGCGGTCTGCTCGGCGTCGGGTACGAGCCCGCGCGCGTGATCGCGCATCTTCCGGAAGAAGCCGCGGAGGCGTTCTCGTTCGACGAGAGCGAACAGGCCTCCGACGCGCGGGGTCTCGTGATGCGCATCCTCGGTGCGCTCGGGGTGGAGGCGCATGTCGATGTGCGTGAGAACGCTGAGAGCGTCACGGTGACGTGCACCGGGGCGGATGTCGCACTGCTCATCGGGCGCCACGGCCAGACGATCGATGCGGTGCAGTACCTGATGAACGCGCTCGCGCATCGCGCGTTCGGGGACGAGCGCAAGGAAGTCATCGTCGACGCCGCCGGCTATCGCGAGCGACGCCGCACGACGCTGGAGTCCCTCGCCGTCCGGACAGCGCAGCAGGTGCAGACCTCAGGTGAGTCTGCGGAGCTCGAGCCCATGACGGCAGTCGAGCGGAAGGTCATCCACCTGAGGCTGAAAGAATTCGAGGGCGTCTCGACGACCTCGGAAGGGACGGAGCCGAATCGCTACGTCGTCGTCCTTCCTGACTGACTGGCTCGACGCAGTCATCTCCACGCCGGGCCTGACCGCCATTCGCGATGTTGCGGAGGCGCGCGCCATGCTGCTCGAGGATGCATTGCGTGGCGCCGATGTCGTCGGTTCGTTCGAGGGGCCGATCGCGGATGTCGGGAGCGGCGGCGGCTCGCCGGGCATCCCACTCGCCGTGTCGTTCCCCGACCGGCAGTTCGTGCTCGTGGAGGCCGAGCGACGCAAGTGCGACTTCCTCGAGCAGTGGTCGCCGCCCAACGCGCGCGTCGTCTGGGGGCGGGCGGAAGAGCAGCCGGTCGATACCTATGGTGTCGCGCTTGCCAAGGCGCTTGCGCAGCCGGCTACCGCGGTCGAGTGGGTGATGCCGCTCGCTCGTCCGGGCGGCGCCGCGGTCCTGTGGCTCGGTCCGTCGGCCGATCTCGACCTCGTCGCGCGCGTTGCGTCGCAACTCGGCGGCGGCGAGCCGGAGAACCGCGACGGGCTCACGGTGATCCCGAAGCTCGGGGCAACGCCGCCGGGATTCCCGCGACGCCCGGGCATGGCGAAGAAACGCCCCTTGTCCTGACGTCCGAACCGCCGGAACCATCCGCTGCTGTCGCGACAATGGCTCGGTGGCACGGATCTACGCGCTGGCGAATCAGAAGGGCGGCGTCGGGAAGACGACGACCGCGATCAATCTGGCCGCCTGCCTTGCGGAGGCCGGCGAGCGTGCGCTCGTCGTCGACCTCGACCCGCAGGCGAACGCGACCTCCGGCCTCGGGATGCGCGCGAACGGGACGTCGAGCTACGACCTCCTCGACGGCGCGCCGCTCGCCGAGCTCGCGAAGCACACGCAGTTCCCGAACCTCGACCTCGTGCCGTCGAAGCCCGAGCTCGCGGGCGCCGTCGTCGAGCTCGCCCAGCGCGGTGCCGCGGGCGAGCGCTACCTGACGGAGGCACTCGCCTCCGGCACGTCGCAATACGACTTCGTCTTTCTCGACTGCCCGCCGTCGCTCGGCCCCCTCACCGTGAATGCGCTCGCGGCCTCGCACCGCGTGCTCGTGCCGGTGCAGGCCGAGTACTACGCGCTCGAAGGGCTGAGCCAGCTGATGCAGTCGATCGACCTCATCCGCCGCCGGCTCAACCCGACGCTCGGCATCGGCGGCGTCCTCCTCACGATGGTCGACACGCGGACACGGCTCGCACAGGAGGTCGAGGCGGAGGTGCGGAAGCACTTCGGCCCTCTCGTCTTCACGCAGACCGTGCCCCGCTCGGTCAGGCTCGCCGAGGCGCCGAGCCACGGCCTCCCCGCGATCGCGTACGACCGCCGCTCCGCCGGCGCCGACGCATACTGGAAGGTGGCGATGGAGCTTGTCGAGCGTGCCTAGCCGCCGCGGTCTCGGCCGCGGTCTCGAAGTCCTCGTCGGCGGCGGCGACGCGGCGGCGAACGAGCTGCTCGAGATCCCCGTCGAGGCGATCCACCCGAATCCGAAGCAGCCGCGCAAGCGCTTCGATGGCGAAGCCGGCTCGGGCCTGGCGGAATCGGTCAAGCGGCAGGGGATCATCCAGCCGCTGCTCGTCCGTCCACGCGCGGCCGGCGGCTACGAGCTGATCGCAGGCGAGCGCCGGTGGCGTGCTGCGCGGGAGGCCGGTCAGGCGACCGTCCCGGCGGTCGTCCGCGACGCCGACGACCGCGACACGCTCGTGCTCGGCCTGATCGAGAACGTCGCGCGCGAGCAGTTGACGCCGGTCGAGGAGGCGCGTGCCTATGCCGCGCTGCTCGACGAGTTCAACCTGGCGCTCGGCGAGGTCGCTGAACGCGTGGGCCGCTCGAAGCCGTCGGTCTCCAATCGCATTCGCCTGCTCGACCTGCCGGACGACGTGCTCGGCATGCTCGAGCGCGGCCAGCTGACCGAGGGACACGCCCGCGCGGTGCTCGCGGTCCCCGATCACGAGGGCCGCCGCCGGCTCGCCCGTGAGATCGTGCAGAAGGGACTATCCGTGCGCGCCGCCGAGCAGCGCGCGAAGTGGGCAGGCGCGAAGCAGAAGCCGCGCGTCCGCGCGGCCGCAGTCGATCCCGCACTCGCGTCGCGGGTGAAGGACGCGCTCGAGCAGCTCACCGGTTTCCACGCGAAGGTGGGCCGCGGCCGCGTCGAGCTGCAGTTCGCGGACGAGCACGAGCTCGCCGAGCTCGCCGAAGCGCTCGAGAACGCAGCAACCAGACGCTCCTAGAACACGCGGGTAGGCTCGGGCGCAATGAGCGCAACCGCGTCGTCGAGTGCTGGGCCGATGATCCACGCGCGGGCTCTTCGCAAGGAGTTCGGCGACCTCACTGCCGTCGACGGCGTCGACTTCGACGTACAGCAGGGCGAAGCGTTCGGCTTTCTCGGCCCGAACGGCGCCGGCAAGAGCTCGACCATGCGGATGATCGGCTGCGTCTCCCCGCCGACCGGCGGCACGCTCCGCATCCTCGGCCGAGACCCGGTCGACGACGGGCCTGAGATTCGCGCGCGCCTCGGCGTCGTCCCGCAGGCCGACACGCTCGACACGGAGCTCACCGTTCGCGAGAACCTCATCATCTACGGGCGCTACTTCGGCCTCTCCCGCAAGGCCGTCCGCGAGAAGGCCGACGAGCTCCTCGAGTTCGTGCAGCTCACCGAACGTGCGAACAGCAAGGTGGAGCCGCTCTCCGGCGGCATGAAGCGCCGGCTCACCATCGCACGCTCGCTCGTCAACGATCCCGAGATGCTGCTCCTCGACGAGCCGACCACCGGTCTCGACCCGCAGGCCCGCCACGTCGTCTGGGATCGCCTCTTTCGCCTCAAGCAGCGCGGCGTCACGCTCGTCCTCACGACGCACTACATGGACGAGGCGGAGCAGCTCTGCGACCGCCTCGTCGTCATGGACAGGGGCAAGATCGCGGAGGAAGGATCGCCACTCGAGCTGATCCGGCGCCTCTCGACCCGTGAGGTCGTCGAGCTCCGCTTCCCGGACGCCGTACCGGATGTCGACCCCGCTTCGTTCGGCGAGCTCGTCGCGCGCGTCGAGCGACTGCCGGACCGTGTGCTGCTGTACACGGACGACGGAGACGCCGTCGTACCGCTCGCCCACGATCGCTACCGGCCGCAGAGCGTGCTCGTCCGCCGCTCGACACTCGAAGACGTCTTCCTCCGGCTCACCGGCCGCACGCTCGTCGACTGATGACCTCCGCACTTCGGGCGTACGAGTACTGGCTCTACACGTACCGCCGCGTCTGGCGCGGGACGTTCATGTCGAGCCTGCTCAACCCGGTGCTCTACCTGACTGCGCTGGGGGTCGGCCTCGGCAAGCTCGTCAATCGTGGCAGCACGCCGCTCGGTGTTCCATATCTCGACTTCGTCGCGCCCGGGATGCTCGCCGCGACCGCGATGCAGATCGCCGCGATCGAAGGCGCGTTCCCGATCCGCGCCGCGATCGTCTGGACGAGGACATACCACGGCATGCTCGCGACGCCGCTTCGCGTCATCGATCTGATCGCGGGCCACCTGCTCTATGTCGCGACGCGCGTGTTCGGCGCGGCCTGCATCTACCTGCTCGTGATCACCGCGTTCGGCGCGGTGCACTCGTGGGCAGCGGTGTTCGCGCCCCTCATCGCCATCGCCGTCGGTCTTGCCTTTGCCGCGCCGGTCTCGGCGATCTCCGCATGGTCGGAGAACGAGGTCTTCAACCCGCTCTTCCGCTTCGTGATCACGCCGATGTTCCTGTTCTCCGGCGTGTTCTTCCCGGTTGAGCGCCTGCCGCACCTCCTCCGGCTGCTCGCGTATCTCACGCCGCTCTGGCACGGGGTCGACGCTGTTCGCGCGCTCACGCTCGGCACGGCGACGCTGAACCGCGAGCTCCTCCACGTCGCGTATCTGCTCGCATTCGCGGGCGTCGGCGCGTTCTTGGCGTATCGCGCACACCGCGGGAAGCTCGTCACATGACCGCGTTCGCGTTCGGCCGCACGCGCGGTCACCTCCTCTTCGAGCGCAACGTGATGGTCTACCGCCGCGCCTGGATGACGATCTTCAGCGGCTTCTTCGAGCCGCTCTTCTATCTCTTCTCGCTCGGCCTCGGGCTCGGCCATTACGTCGGCGACGTGAACGGCGTCTCGTACGCGAGCTACATCGCGCCGGGCCTCCTTGCTGCCTCGGCGATGAACGGTGCGCTGAACGAAGCCATGACGAACGTCTTCTTCAAGCTGCGCTACCAGAAGACGTACGACTCGATCCTCTCGACGCCGCTCGGCCCGTCCGACGTCGCCGTGGGCGAGGCCGCCTGGGCGCAGTTCCGCGGTGCGCTCTACGCCACCGGATTCATCATCACCGCCGCCGCCCTCGGGCTGATCCACTCCTGGTGGGCGATTCTCGCGCTGCCGGCGGCGATCGTCATCGGCTTCGGCTTCTCCGGCATCGGCATCGGCGCTTCGACCTTCCTGCGTACCTGGCAGGACCTCGACTGGGTGCAGCTCGTTCAGCTGCCGATGTTCCTCTTCTCAACGACGTTCTATCCGCTTTCGGTGTATCCCGAGGGCATTCAGTGGCTCGTTCGCCTGTCGCCGCTCTACCACGCGATCGAGCTCATGCGGTCGTTCACGCTCGGCACCGTCGCGGTCGCCGACATCGGCCACGCCGCCTACCTCATCGGGCTCGGGCTCTTCGGAGTCTGGCTCGCGAGACGGCGGATGGCGGGCATGCTCTTGACGTAGTCGACCTCGAACACCTTCGGGTGCGGTCCGCGACGTCCGAACGCGTACAACGTCAACATCAACTGCATCGGATACGCCGGCGATTGCTCGACTGTCTTCACGAGCGTGTCGTCGACGAAGAACTCGATGTGGGTCTCCGTCCAGCTCGCGGCAAAGACGTGGGACTCGCGCGCGTCGATCGCTACCTCGACCTGCTCGAAGTCGTCAGTAATGGTCGTGTCGGCGAACGGGTGCACGCCGACGCCGACGAGTGCGCGATCGTCGTGCACGTCGCGTCCGAAGATCTCGAACACGCAAATCTCGGCCGAGTGCTCGGGGACGTCTTCGTAGCCGATGAGCCACAGCGCGCACATCGCGTCCGGATCGCCGCTCGCACGAGCGCGAATCTCGATTCGCGCGTACTGCGGCAGGTGGAGCGCGCGAGGCGCCTGCTGTTCGCGCACCTCGAGCCCGTCGGCGAACCGGTGCTGCCCGTCGAGCGTGCCCGTCTGGAATGCGGACACGCGCACGTCGCCGTCGAACTCCGGGCACCACGGCTCCTGGTCGGCCTCGACGAGTAGCCGCAGCCGCCCGCCCTCGAGCACGTATCGGGCCGCCGCCTGCTCGCGGCTGCTCCAGTGCGGCAGGTAGAAGGGGAGCCAGCTCTCTGTGAAGTCGAGAACCAACCTATGGGCGATCGTGGATTCGAACCACGGACCTCCGCCTTATCAGAGCGGCGCTCTAACCAACTGAGCTAATCGCCCCCAAACGGGACGGCCAGTGTAGCCGGTTCAGTGAATCCGCTGGGTCTTGCGGAGGTACTCCTCGACCGCGAGGAGGAACGACTCGTCCGAGGCGAGCTCGGCCAGCTGGCCCTTCGTCGCCTCGTCGAGCTCGTCGTCCGAGGCGATCTCGGCGAGGAAGTTCGGGAGGCGGCCCGCCTGCTGCAACGCCGCCATCCGGAGGAAGATCCGGCGGGCGTCGTCGTTCTGCGAGATGGCCTCGAGAGATTCGATGTCGTGGAGCCACAGGCCGTGCATCGCTTGTTCAACGACTGCACATACTTCACGGATACGGCTCCTCCGAGGGGATCCCGACCACGCCCGGGTTTCGCCACCGAAGCCTGAGCTATATTCGAACCGAGGCCGGTTCTTTGCACGAGATGCTCATCTACGGCGTCAGCTTCGACCTGGTCGGCAAGCAGCCGATCGTGTTGTTGAAGACGGCAGACGGGAACAAGTTCCTGCCGATCTGGATCGGGCACCCGGAAGCGGCGGCGATCCTGATGAAGCTTCAGAGTCAAGCTGCGCCGCGGCCGATGACGCACGACCTTCTGAGCGACATGCTCGATCAGCTCGACGCGCAGATCACGCGCATCACCGTGACGGAGCTCCGCGAGAACACGTTCTACGCACAGATCACGTTGCAGCAAGATGGCCGCGAGATCGAGATCGACTCGCGCCCCTCGGACGCGATCGCACTCGCCATTCGCGCGGAGGCGCCGATCTTCGCCGCCGACCGCGTGATCGAAGAGTCGGCTATCGAGTTCGAAGGTGAGGACGTCGATCCGCAGCAGCTCGAGGACGAAGTGCAGAAGTTCAAGCGCTTCCTCGAAGATGTCACTCCCGAGGACTTCGCCGTCGAGAGCGGCGAGGAGGACTGAGGGCTAGAGCACCGAGAGCAGCAGCACGGTCCCGTTCCAGAGGCCGTGCACCAGCATCCCCGGGTAGACGCTGTCGGTGCGGTCGCGGAGGATTGCGAGAAAGATCCCGAACGGGACGAGCACGAGCAGGCCCTCGACGAGCCCATGCGATGCGCCGAAGGTGAGGCCGACGAGGAGGATCGCGGGGACGCGGCCGAAGATCTGCAGGAGCGACTGCCCGAGCCCCCGGAACATCAGCTCCTCGACGACCGGGGCGATGACCGCGAAGAGAACGAGGTTCGCGGCGAACGCGCCCGCGTAGCGCGGCTCCCACTGAGTCGGCGTCAAGCCCTGTTCGCTGCCAGGGCTCTCGGGCAGCGGCAGCAACGACACGACGGCACCCGTGAGGAGGATCCCCGCGATCGCTGCACCCGCGTAGGCCAGGCCGCGTCCCCACGACCGCGGCCGTCGCAGAGCGAGCAGATCCCGTCGGTCGGCGGCGATTCCGACGACGAGCAGCAACCAGACCGCGTAGACGATGACGCCGCCGACGAAGCTCGACCAGCTGTAGATCTCGTTGTGGCTCGACCCCGTCGACGAGTCCGTGAACCGGGCGTAGTAGTTCAGCCCCGCGATCCCGAGGACGAGGGCCGTCCAGGCTGCGAGTCGGACCTGCGTCACGCGAGGATCTTCCGCGCAGCCGCGTCGAGCGGCGCTCGCTCGAAGCGCATCCCCGCGGCCGCCGCGCCGGCCTCGTCCACCGCATCGTCGCCGACGTGAACGGCGCGCTCGGCTGCCACATCGAGACGGGCGAGCGCCGCCAGGAACACATCGGGCGCCGGCTTCCGCGCCCCCACCTCGGCCGAGGTCACGATCGCGTCGACCGCATGGGCGAGAGCGAGCTGCTCGAGGTGGTCGTGCAAGCCGATATCCCAGTTCGAGACGACCGCAAGCGACAGCCCCGTATCCCGCAGCGCTGCGCACGCGGCCCGCGCGCCGGGGAGCTCCTCGAACGAGATTGCGTCGGTGAACGCGTCTGCGAAATCGCCCACCTCCGCGGCAGCGGCCTCGGTGAACACCCGCGCGCACTCCGCCCGGAGCGCTGCAAGGGACTCGTGGTCTCGGCCCATATGCGAGCGAAGCGTGTAGAACGCGACCTCTCGTTCGAACGCCTGCCGCACCGTCGTGTCATCGCGTGGGGCGCCGCGCTCGGCGAGTGCGCGCTTGAGCGCCGGCACCGGGTCACGAAGCGTGACGAGCGTCCCGTAGGCATCGATGGTCACGGCTTCGGTCGTCATGCGCACATAGGGTTGCAGTCATGCGCCACTTCACCCCCGAGGAGGCGAATGCGGCCCTGGCCGAGATCCGGCCGCTCGTCGAGGAGATGGTTGCTCTCCGTGCCGCACATCTCGAGGCTCTTGCGCGTCAGGAGCAGCTCGAGGTGCGGATTCGCGGTAACGGTGGCGGCATCCCGCCGGCAACCCTCGCGGAGGCGGCGGACGATGTGGATCGTGAGGCACGGGCACTCGCGAAGGTCGTCGACGAGATCGCGTCGCGCGGCGTCGAGGTGAAGGATCCGGACGAGGGCCTCGTCGACTTTCCTGCGCTTCGCCGCGGCGAGACGGTGTTGCTCTGCTGGCGACTCGGGGAAGAGGAGATCGCGTACTGGCACACGACCGAAGACGGCTTCGGCGGCCGGCGGCCGCTCCCACTCGAGGATGACTGACCTCCACGCGATCGACGACACGTTCGGCAGCTTCGTCACGTTCCGCGAAGGATTCGGCCTCGACGACGACAGCCCAGTCGACCTGCCGTTCCGCGTTTTCCTCGCGATGGTGGACGGCGCCAACGTCCTCGTCGACGCGGGCGTCGGGCCGCCGGGTCACGGCAGCTTCCTGCCCGACCGGCAGGGCAGGCTCCCGTCAGGGCTGGAGCAGCACGGCCTAGGCGCGGAGGACATCGACCTGGTCGTCCTCACGCATCTCCACGTCGATCACGTGGGCTGGGCGATCGTCGACGACGAGCTCTTCTTCGCGAACGCGCGGTATGTCGCGCATCGAGGCGAATTCGACTACTTCGGGCAGACCACCGCTGATCTCTTCGAAATTCGCGACCGCCTGATCGACCTCCAGCGTGCAGGCAGGATCGAGGCTGTCGATTCGGACGGGGAGGTGCACCCCGGGGTCGCAGTCCGCCATCTCGCCGGGCACACGCCCGGGCACTGCGGCGTCGAGGTGGGCGGCGTTCTCCTCGTCGGGGATGCAGTCGTCCACGAGTTGCAGCTCGCGAACCCGGACCAGGCGTTCTTCGCCGACGCCGATCCTGCGCATGCGGCAGCGACACGGCGGGCGCTCCTTGCCGAGCTCGCAGAGTCCGGAGCCGCCGTCGGCTCCCCGCACCTCCCGACGCCCTTCGGCAGGATCCGTCGCGAGGCCGACGGCTTCGCCTGGTCGCCCCTCGACTGAACCTCCCCCTGAGGATCCGGCCGCGCCGCGTCGAAGGAGGGCGCCATGCTCTTCTGGCACCGGTTGATCATCGCGGCCGCCTTCTTCCTCGCCGTCTTGCTGCTCGCGCGCCTCGTCGACTGGCGGATGTCGAAGAAGACACTCACGCCCGAGGCGATGACCCGGTACCGCGTCATCCGGCGCACGGTGACCGTGTCGATCCTCGTCGTCGGGTTCTTCTCGGCGCTCCTCGTGATCCCCCAGGTACGCGCCGTCGCCGGCGGCCTGCTCGCGTCGTCTGCGGTGGTCGGACTGATCATCGGCTTCGCGTCCCAGCGGACGCTCGGCAATTTCGTGGCCGGCATCCTGATCGCGGTCGCGCAGCCGGTGCGGCTTGGCGACCGGGTGACGTACAACGGCGAGGAGGGCGTCGTCGAGGAGATCGGCCTCACGTACACGTTCATCCGCACGACCGACCAGGCCAGAATCGTCGTACCAAACGAGAAATTGGCCTCGGATACCATTCGGAACGCGTCGATCCGCAGCGAGGCTGCCTACGCCGAGGTACAGGTGCAAGTTCCACTCTCAACCGATCTCCGGGCAGCGCGGGACGCGCTCGCCGCCGAAGTCGCATCCGAGCCGGAGGCGGCGGTGTATGTGAGCGCCCTCAATGGCAGCGCGACGCTCACGGTTCGCGCGAGCGCCGGCGACGAGGACGACGCGCAGGCGCTCGAGCGTGAGCTGCGTGTGCGCGCGCACGAGCGGCTGCGTGCGCTGGGCATCTGGGGATGACGCCTTCCCGCGGGAACAGCCGGCGCAGCTCCGAGCGACCCGCCGCGACCCGCCGCCGGCGCAAGCGCCGCCAACAGACACGTAAGCATCGCTCGCGCCGCACGATGCTGATCGCAGCGCTCGTGGTGGTGCCGATCGTCGTGCTCGTCGCCGGCGCAGTCGGGGCGACGGCTGTCTTCGGCTCGAGATGTGACCTGAACGCGCTTCGTCCCGTTGCGGTCGGACAGAATACTTTCGTCTACGCGGCGAACGGGAGCGAGCTCGGCGTCATCCCTGCCGAGAGAAACCGCACTCCGGTGACGCGAGATCAGATCAGCCCGTGGATGTCCCGGGCGACGGTCGCGGTCGAGGACCGCCGCTTTTACAAGCACGGCGGCGTCGACCCGGTGGGCATTGCGCGCGCTCTCGTCGCCGACGTGAAGGCCGGGAAAGTCGTGCAGGGCGGATCGACGATCACGCAGGAGCTCGTCCGCAACCTCTACCTCTCGCGCGAGCGCACGCTGAAGCGAAAGGTCGTCGAGGCGTGCCTCTCGATCAAGCTTTCGCGCCAGTGGTCGAAGGACAGGATTCTGACCGCCTACCTGAACCAGGTCTTCTACGGCAACCACGCGTACGGGATCGAGGCCGCCGCCGAGACGTACTTCTCGAAGAACGCCAAGGACCTGACGCTCGAGGAGTCGGCGCTCCTCGCCGGCCTGCCGCAGGCTCCCTCGAGCTACGACCCCTTCCGCAATCCCCACGCCGCGGTCACGCGGCGGAATGCCGTTCTCCGCGCGATGCTCGTGAACGGTGACATCACCTCGTCGCAGTACGAGGCCTCGCGGGTCAAGCTCATCAACCTGCACCCGGGCAAGCGCTTCCAGAGGATCCGGGAGCCGTTCTTCTTCAGCTACGTGCAGGAGCTCCTGCAGAAGGAGTACGGCTCGAACACGGTGCGCGAGGGAGGCTTGCGCGTCTACACGACGATCAAGCCGCGCCTGCAGAACGCGGCCCTCGCTGCCGTGAAGAGTGTCCTCACGGAGCCGAACGATCCCGCAGGCGCGCTGATCTCCATCGACCCGCGGACGGGTGCGATCAAGGCGATGGTCGCGGTCTCGCCCGGGAAGAGGAACAACCAGTACAACTTCGCGACGAGTGCGCGGCGCCAGCCGGGGTCCACGTTCAAGACGATCACGCTCACGACAGCCGTCGCTCGCGGCATGAACCCGTTCACGACGTCATATCTCTCGGCGCCGCTCATCTACAACCCGGATCCGGCCGGCACCTGCGAGAACGAGATCGCGTGGTGCGTCCAGACATATGAGCACACGTACTCGGGTGTCGAGTCGGTCTCTAGCGCGACGGTGCAGTCGGACAACACGGTGTACGCGAGGCTCGCGCTCGACGTCGGCCCTGCCAACATCGTCGCCATGGCCCGCAAGCTCGGGATCCGCACGTCGCCGCTCGAGCCGTTCCCGTCCATCACGCTCGGCTCGGAAGAGGTCACTCCGCTCGAGCTCGCCTCGGCGTATGCGACGCTCGCTGCCGGCGGCGTCTACTCGAAGCCGATGGCGATCACGAAGGTGGTACTGCCGAACGGCAAGGTCGACACGGATGCGGGCTGGGGCGAATCGACGCGTGAGCGCGTCATTCCTGACTGGGTGGCCTCGACAGTCACGCAGGTTCTGCAGCAGAACATGCTCTACGGCACGGGCCGGGGCGCGCATGTCTACAACCATTCGGATGCCGGCAAGACCGGCACGACCGAGAACTACGTCGACGCCTGGTTCTCGGGGTACACGCCGCGCCTCGTCGGAACCGTGTGGATGGGCTATCCGCAGGGGGAGATCCCGATGTTGAGCGTGCACGGCATCACCGTCTCCGGGCCGACGTTCCCGGCCCAGATCTGGCACCGCTACATGGACACCGCAATCGGGAGCCGCCCCGACGTTCCGTTCCCGCCCGCACGGACGCAGCCGGCGTGGTCCTACTGGCGCGGGCGATACCAGTACAGCGGAGCGCCGTACGGCTACGCGTCCACTTCCAGCGCGACGACGAGCGCTCCGACGACGGCCGCGGCGACACCGCAAACGCAGCCCCATACGACTGCCCCTGTGCAGACGCACACGGTCGCACCGACGCCCGCGCCGCCTGCGGTGACGGAAACGGCGCCCGCGCCTCCGCCCGCGACGGCCGTCGTGCCGTAGTCGTCAGGGCAGCGCCGTCGTCGTATCGAGGATCGTCGTCGCCGGCACCGTGGTCGGCAGCGGCTCGGTTGTCGAGGGAGCGGTCGTCGGCGGAGGTGCCGTCGTCGTCGGCGGAGGCGCTGTCGTCTGCTCGCGCGTCGTCGTTAGCTGGGCGGTCGTCGTCTGCTGCGTCGTTGTTTGCTCCGACGTCGTCTGCTCGGTCGTCGCGGGAGTGGACGTGGACGTTGCGGTCGTCGACGCCTTCGGCAGCGTGACCGGTGTGAACGTCCCCGTATCCGTGCCGCTCGACGACGAGCGCGTGACTGCATACGCGAGCGCGGCGCCGGCGAGCGCGAGGACGATCAGCGCCCCGATGATGACCGGCGTCCGGCTCCGCCGCGGCGGCGCCGCGGCGTAGGCCTCGTCCAAGGCGGGGGCGGCCGGCGGCGGGGCGGCCGCAGCGCGCGGGAGCACCTGCGTCGCGTCGTCTCCTGCCAGAGCGGTCGTCGCCGTCGCCAAGCCTGCCGCAGGAGCGCCGAGCTCTACGAGCAGCGCGCTCCCGTCCGCCGGCCGGTCGGCAGGATTCTTCTCGAGCGCGACCATCGTCGTCGCCTCGAGCCGCGCCGGCGCGTCGTCGCGAAACTGTGTCACGGGCGGCGGCAGGGCATCGCGGTGCTGCACGACGAGCTCCATCGGATCGTCCGCCTCGAACGGAAGCCGGCCCGTCAGCATCCGGTAGAGCAGGACGCCGAACGAGTAGACGTCCGATGCAGGGGTCGCGGCCTCTCCCATCGCCTGCTCCGGCGAGATGTAGGCCGCGGTGCCGAGGACCGTGCCGGCCTCCGTCAGCGTTCCCTCACCTGCGGCCAGGCGAGCGATCCCGAAGTCGGCGATCTTCGGTCGCCCCTCCTCGTCGAAGAGGACGTTCGCCGGCTTCAGGTCGCGATGCACGACTCCTCGCGCGTGCGCATGCGCGAGCCCGGCGGCGACGCCCGTCGCGATCCCGAGCGTCTCGTCGTCGGGAAGCGGCGTACGCCTCCCGAGCCGGTCTTCGAGGGTGCCGCCGGGCAAGTACTCGAGAACCATGTACGGCCGCCCGTCCTCCTCGCCGTAGTCGTAGAGCTGGGTGACGTTCGGATGGCCGAGCGACGCGAAGGCACGGGCCTCGCGCTCGAACCGCAGGGTGTCGGCGTTCGGTGCGAGCAGCTTGATCGCCACCCGCCGTCCGAGCTCCTCGTCTTTCGCACTCCAGACCTCCGACATCCCGCCACGCCCGAGGAGGTCGACGAGCCGATAGCGGCCCGCGATGACGGTCTCTGCCATGCGGATAACGTTATGCGCTCACGGTGAGCGGATTACTCACGGTCGAGCAGGCGCAGGCACTCGTTCTCGCGCGGGCGCAGGCGCTGCCCGGGGAGCGTGTCCCTCTGTCGTCTGCGGCCGGGCGAATCACGGCGAGCGCCGTCGCAGCTGCCGTCGACCTGCCGCCCTTCGACAGCTCCGCAATGGATGGCTACGCCGTGCGTGCCGCGGATCTTCCCGGCGAGCTTCGTGTCGTCGATCAGGCCGCGGCAGGGCATCCGGCCGTTGAAGCGGTCGACGCCGGTGAAGCGGTCGAGATCTCGACCGGCGGCGTCGTCCCTGCGGGCGCCGATGCCGTCCTCCCCGTCGAGTACGTTGTCAAGCATGACAACACAGTCGGTACCCAAACGGTGCTTGCCCCGGGCGCGAACATTCGGCCGCGCGGCGGCGACGTCGGCGTCGGTGATCCTGTCGTCGACCGCGGCGTGCGACTTGGCGCGGCGCAGCTCGGCGCACTCGCTGCTGCAGGCGCCGCGGAGGTCGAGTGCGCCCGGCGTCCCCGAGTCGCGATCCTCGCGACGGGCTCGGAGCTCGTCCCTCCCGGCTCACCGCTCGAGCCCGGTCAGATCTATGAGTCGAACACCATCATGCTCGCGGCCGCGCTCGCCGCCGTCGGCGCCGACATCGAGCTGCTCCCCGCGGTCGCCGACGATGAGGCGGCGCACCGCACGGCGCTCGAGCGCGGCCTCGCCGCGGATGTCCTCGTCACGTCGGGCGGCGTATCGGTCGGCCCGCACGATCTCGTGCGGCGGATCGAGGCGGAGCTCGGGGTCGAGGAGGTCTTCTGGCGCGTCGCGATGCGGCCGGGAAAGCCGGTCTCCTTCGGCGTGCGCAGGCAGACGCTCGTATTCGGGCTGCCCGGCAACCCCGTGTCGTCGCTCGTCGGCGCCGAGCTCTTCGTGAAGCCGGCGCTTCGCGCGCTCCAGGGCCTGCTCGATCCGCGTCCGCGTTTTCGGGTGGGCCGTATTGGATCCGGTGTCCGCCGGAGTGACGCCCGCGACGACTTCGTGCGGGCGCGCTCGCGCGTGGACGAGAACGGGACGGTCGTCGAGCCGCTCTCCGGCCAGGAGTCGCACATGATCGCCCGGGCCGCTGCCGCGGACGCGCTGATCCACGTGCCGCGCGGCGAAGGCGAGATCGAGGCCGGTGCCACGGTCCGCTGGCTGCCGCTCGGCGAAGCCTGAGTGCTCGGCGCCCTATGCAGGCGCGACCGCGCCGTCGGCTGCGATCCGGTACGGAATCCCGTCGCGCGGCGTGACGGAGACCAGCCGGGCATAGACGATGTAGCGGTGCGTGGCGAAGAAGCGGGGATGGCAGGCCTGGAGCTCGAGCTGCTCGTGCCGGGGTGATCGCAGCACCGAGAGATCGCTCGCCGTGACGATCCGGTGTCTCGTCGCCCGGTAGCTGAAGGTCGCGTACGGCATCTCGATCGTGATGAAGTCGCCGGGGCGGATCGCGTCGATGTGCGAGAACGGCGCGAGGTAGGTCGTCCGATGGCCGGCGATGTAGACGAGGCGGTCCTGGCCGGGCATGAAGCTCCGGGCGTCGCGGCCGGGCCCGCGGGTCAGGGAGTCGTGGTCGGTGCCGTTTACGAGCACCATGCGCACGCCGATGCGTCCGATCACGATTCGCCCGATCGCCTGCCCGCGCTTCGCGTCGCGACGGAATTGTGCGGCGTCGTCGGCGATCGCATGCCGTTCGGCGATCAGGTTGCTGCGGTCGGCCGGCACAGGCCGGAACGCCGCGAACTCGCGGTCGAGGCTCTTCGCGAGCCCATGCTGCTGCCAGTGGGTGTAGAGCGCCGTGAAGGGGTCCTGCCACTGCCAGACGAGCACTGCCCAGCCGAGCGTCAAGACGCCCGCTGCCATCAGCAGGACGCCCCCGCTCCGTGCCAGCCTCGCCATTGTCAGCCGTAGAACGCGCGGCGCTCTTGCTCGGATGCGCGCCGTCGCCGGCGCTGCGCAAGCACGAGCGTCCGCACTGTGTGTCTGATCGGCCCGCGGGGCCGTCGTTCGGCGGGCGCCGGGTAGGGCGCGTACCGTCCCGCGGCGAGCGCTACGAGCTGGGCTGCGCCGGCGGCCCAGCCGAGGGCGATCACGAACGCGGTCGCCGGCGCGTAGCCGATCGGGAAGAGCGAGACGATGTACCAGGGGGCATCCCAGCCGAGCCCGTAGCGGCTCGCAAACGACCAGATGAGGAGTGCGGGGCCGGCGAAGCCCGCCGCGAGCACGAGGACACGACCCCAGAGAGGGCTCTGCCGCACCTGCGGCAGCCACAGCCATGCGTGGAGCGACGGCAGGAGGAACACGAGGCCGAAGGGATTCGTCGCGACGACGAGCAGCGCGACGACGCCGAGTGCGAGGAGCGCCCCCGTGTGGCCCGCCAGCTCTTCCTCGGTCCGGAGTGGGCGCCGCGGCAGGAGCCGGTCGCGGGCAACGAGCCATCCGCCTCCGGTGAGGAGGGCAAGGACGATCAGGCCGCCCGTCGGCCAGGAGACACGGTCGAGTGCAGGGGGCCGGGCGACGCCGCTTCCCCAGGCGCCCGCGAGCGTGAGGAGCCCGAACACCGACCCGGCCCAGAGCCAGAAGGCCAGCCGGCTCCGGTAGCTGCGTAGCGCCGGGGCGATGCGGATCCGCCGGCGCCGGCAGCGCGCGAAGAGGTCGACGGTCGCCGCGAGATAGGGCAGGAGCGCCCCGATGAGCAGGAGCTCGATCGCCCAGCCGCGGACCACGCGGGGGCCGAGGTAGACGTAGCTCGGCGGGCCGGGCGCGAGGGCGATCCCCTGCTGCATCGCGTCGATCGAGCGCTGCGCGGCGCGGCCTATCTGGCCGAGGCGGTTCACGCGGAGGCCGGCCGCGTCGTCGCCGAGCCCCGTGCGGGGGCGGTCGGGGCTCGTCGTGAGGGTGACCGCCGGGACGCCACGGGAGACGAACGGGGCCTGCTCGTACTGTGAGTACGGAAATCCAAGGTCGATCAGCTGCCGCAGGGCGCTCGGGCGGCTCGGCTCGACGCCTGTCTCGGCTGCGAGTTGAGCCCGGAGGGTCTCGACGAGCCCCGGCGTCGGAGAACGGGGCGTGTCGCCGGCGAGCTCGAGCCGCGGCGGGCCTGGCCCGGCCACGGAGTCGAGGTTGAGGACCGCGATGACGTTCTTCGCCTCGGCGGCGTGGGCCGCGAACCAGGCCGCCCCGATCGAGCCGTCGGCGCCGCCGTCCGTGGAGAGGAACGCGAGCGTGTATTGCGGCGGCACCTTCACGGGCCCGGACGAGGGCGCGTAGACACGCGCGAGCTCGAGGAGCGCGCCGGTCCCCGAGGCGTTGTCGTTCGCGCCGCTGCCGACGCCGGTGTCGTCGCGGTGGGCGACCACAAGGATCGTCTTGATCGACCGGCCCGGGCGGACGGCGAGCAGGTTGACGAACCGCGTTCGCCCCCGGCCGGGGACGACGGCCGAAAACGGCTCGCGGCGGAGCTGGTAGCGGTACGGGGCGAGCTGTTCCTCGAACCAGCGACGCGCACCGAACGAGCCGGGCGTCCCTGCGAGACGGCTGGGCCACCGGGCGCTCAGGTCGCGCGCGCTCGCGGCGGCGGCTGCCGCATCGAAGGCCGAGGGCAGGTTCGCGGGCGGCTGGAGTGCCGCGGGCCGGGCGACGCTGAAGAGCAGAAGCAGGAGTGGGAGCCCGACGAGAAGCCACGTTCCCCGGTAGAGGCGGCCGTTGATCGGCCGCTCGAGCGACCCAGGCCGCGGCCGGCGCCGCACGGATGCAGGCGGGTGTGCGGCCACGGAGCCAGTCTAAGGTCGGCCCCGGGCATTCCACGTGAAAACGGGCCGTCGTTTCCACGTGAAAACCGTGCGATTTCCGGCAGTGGTTAGAACGACGGCACGGCGGGGTAGCAGACTCACACGGGCACCCGCCGAGAACGTGTAGAAATCGGCGGGTTTAGTTTCTGGAATCTGTGGAAACACAGGGGTCACGCCATGCATGCAACACGGGATCGGGCCACGGCGGGGGACGGAGCATCGGGCGGCGGCGGCCGCGCGGTCACGTTGCGCATCCCGGCGAAGCCCGAATACATCACGCTCTGCCGGCTTGCCTTGACCGGGCTCGCGCAGCTCCGCGAGTTCCCGGACGATGCGATGGCCGACCTGAAGCTCGCGCTGACCGAGGCCGTCTCGAATTCGGTGCGCCACGCCTACGGGCCGGGAAGCGGCGGCCATGTCGACGTGACCTACGAGCTCTTCGCCGACAGGATCGGCATCGAGGTCGTCGACGACGGCGCAGGCTTCGATCCCGATGAGGCGCCCTCGTTCGAGGGCGACGAGCTCTCCGAGGGAGGCCTCGGGATCGCGATCATCCGGACGATCGCGGACGAGTTCGAGATCCAGTCGAAGCCGGGCGCGCGCGGCTCGCGGCTCCGCTTCGTCAAGAACCTCGCCTAGCACGCGATACGGTCCGCGCGTGGCCGGGCCGCGGAAGCTCATCATCGTCGCGAACCGCGGGCCGGTGTCGTTTGCCCGCGACGGCAGTGGGGCCCGCATCGTCAAGCGCGGCGGCGGCGGTCTCGTCACTGCGCTGCGCGGCCTCGTGACCCAGCACGACGTGACCTGGATCGGAAGCGCCATGAGCGACGAGGATCTCGTTGTCTCGTCTGAAAACAACGGTCTCGCCTTCGGCGAGCGCTGGCGCGACGGCTCGCCCTACCGGTTGCGGCTCGTCGAGCACGATGCCGCGGCCTACGACGCGTATTACAACGTCGTCGCGAACCCGACGCTCTGGTTCATCCATCACTATCTGTGGGGTCTCGCGTACGCGCCCAATCTCGACGCGCACTTTCACGACGCTTGGCGGGATGGCTATGCGCGGGTCAACGAGTCGTTCGCAGGGGCGGCCGCCGACGAGCTGGCACGCGAGCCGTCGGCGACGGTCTTCTTCCACGACTACCACCTCTACCTGGCGCCGAGGCTCGTTCGAGAACGCTACCCCGAGGCCTCGCTCGCGCACTTCATGCACATCCCGTGGCCCGAGGCGGACTACTGGACAGTGCTGCCGCGGGAGCTGCGCGGCGCCCTCTTCGACGGCATCCTCGCGAACGACGTGGTCGGCCTTCACACCAACCGCTGGCGGCGCAACTTCCTCCGTTCATGCGCCGACGTGCTCGGTGCGGAGGTCGACGAGGATGCGTCGACCGTCGTGCATCGCGGCCGCCGGACGCTCGTCACGGCGCGCCCGATCAGCATCGACCCGGCCGAGTTCGACGCCTTGAGCGACGACCCCGCCGTCATCGAACAGGAGCAGTTGCTCGCCGCCGACAGGCCCGAGCTGCTCGTGCTGCGGGTCGATCGCACGGATCTCTCCAAGAACATCCTGCGCGGCTTCACGGCCTTCGGGCTGCTGCTCGAGCTCCATCCCGAGCTGCGAGGCCGGGTCGGCATGCTCGCGCTCCTCGATCCCTCGCGCCAGGACGTTCCCGAGTACGCGGAGTACCTGGCCGCGATCAACGCCGAGGCGAGGGAGATCAACGCGCGCTTTCGCACGGACCACTGGCTGCCGATCGATCTGCGGGTCGCCGACAACTTCGCGCAGTCCGTCGCCGCGTACAAGCAGTACGACGCACTGCTCGTGAACGCCGCCTTCGACGGGCTCAACCTCGTCTCCAAGGAGGCCCCGCTCGTCAACACGCGCCACGGCGCCGTGCTCCTCTCGGAGAATGCCGGCTCGTACGAGGAGCTTCGCGAGTGGGTCGAGTGCGTCAGCCCGTTCGACCTCTACGACCAGGCGGAGGCGCTGTACCGTGCGTTGACCCTCCCGCTCGACGAGCGGCGCCGGCGATCCGAGGCGATCAAGGCGCACGTGCGCGAGCGAGATCTCGCCGCCTGGGTTGCCGGCCTGCTCGAGGACTTCGACCGCGCCGCGGCCGCCGCCGCCTCCGGCGGGTAGGCGTACGATTCCGACGATGGCGACGGCGGTCTCAACGGAGCTCGTCTCCGTCAATCCGGCAACGCTCGAGCCGGTCGGGTCCGTCCGGCGAACCGAGCCCGACGAGGTTGCCGCGTCAGTCACGGCCGCGCGGGAGGTGCAGACCCGCTGGCGCGAGGTGTCGTTGCGCGAGCGAGCGACTGCATTCCGCGACGTGGCGCGACTCGTCCGTGCACATGCCGACGCGATCGCGGACACGATCATCGCCGAGACCGGCGAAGCCTCGCACCGAGGCGATCGCGAACGAGCTCTTCGCCGCCGTCGATCACGCGCGCTGGCTCGCTGCCTCGGCTCCGAAGGTGCTCGCTGATGAGCGCGTCGATTTCACCCAGCTGCATTTGAAGACGAAGAAGGCCCGGCTCGTCCACGAGCCGTACGGCGTCGTTGCCGCGATCACGCCGTGGAACGTCCCGTTCGCTATTCCGTTTTCAATTGTGGCAACAGCGGTTGCCGCCGGAAACGGGGTCGTACTGAAACCGTCCGAGCTCACGCCGCTCACCGCCGAGTGGATCCCTCGCCTTCTCCACGAGGCAGGCGTGCCGCACGGCCTCGTGCAGATCGTCCAGGGGGAGGCCCCGGTCGGCGAGGCGCTCGTGGCGGACGAGGGCGTCTCGAAGGTGTTCTTCACCGGCTCGGTGGCGGTCGGCCGCCGGGTCGCGGCGGCGGCGGGCGCGCGGGGCTGCCCGGTCGTGCTCGAGCTCGGCGGCAAGGACCCGATGATCGTCTTCGCCGATGCAGACCTCGAGCGCGCCGTCGACGGCGCGGTCTTCGCGTCGTTCATCAACGCGGGTCAGGCCTGTGTCAGCACGGAGCGCATCTATGTCGAACGACCCGTGCACGACGAGTTTGCGCGCAGGCTCGAAGAGCGTGCCCGGGCTCTTGCGCTCGGCGGCGAGGTCGGTCCGCTGATCTCCGAGCGCCAGCGCGAGAACGTCGAGCGATTGACGCCGCACGGCGAGCGGACCGCGACGGCTGGTTCCTCGAGCCGATGGTGGTCCGCAGCGCGCTTCCCGACGAGGAGATCTTCGGCCCCGTCGTGACCGTTCAGGCGTTCGACGACGAGGACGAAGCCGTCGCGCCGCGCGAACGCGACCGAGTTCGGGCTCGCCGCGAGCGTCTGGTCGCGCGATCTCGCAAAGGCCGACCGGGTCGCGCGGCGAATCGATGCCGGCATGGTCTGGGTCGAACGACTTCGGCTACTCCTTCGCCGATCGGGCCAAGCGGCGTGGGGCGGGGTGAAGGGATCCGGCTTCGGGCGCACGAGCTCGAAGTACGGCCTCTACGAGTGCGTGCAGATCAAGTACCTCGATTCCGACCGCGGCCGCCTCAAGCCCGCATGGTGGTTTCCGTACGACGTCGAGACCGAGCGTGCTCTGCGCGGGATGCTCGACGTCATCTACGGCGAGGGGATGCGAGCGCTGGCGTGCGGCATGGCGGCATCGCCGGGGTCTTCTTCATATCGCGCGGAGGTCTGCGATGAGCGAGCTCAGCCATGTCGACGAGAGCGGGCGCGGTGCGGATGGTCGACGTCGGCGGCAAGCCCTCTCGCGGCGCCGCGCCGTGGCGCGGCGCCGAGGTGCGGATGGCGCCGGAGACGGCGCTGCGGCTGCACGAGCTGCCGAAGGGCGATGCGCTTGCGACCGCGCAGCTCGCGGGGATCATGGCGGCGAAGCGGACGAGCGATCTCATCCCGCTCTGCCATCCGCTGCCGCTTCGCACATCGAGGTGACGCTCGAAGTGCGTGACGGACGCGGTCGAGATCACCGCGATCGCGGAGACGACCGCGCAGACCGGCGTCGAGATGGAGGCGCTGACGGCGGCCTCGGTCGCGGCGCTCACGGTCTACGACATGTGCAAGGCGGTCGACAAGGGGATGACGATCGGCGACGTGCGCCTGCTCGAGAAGACGAAGGAGCAGGTCTGAAGGCTGCGGTGCTCACCGTCTCCGACCGCGTCTCGCGCGGCGAGGCGGACGACGGGAGCGGCGACATGCTCGAGGAGCTGCTCGCGCGAGGACGGCCACGAGGTCGAGCGGCGCGTCGTGCCCGACGAGCGCGCCGCAGATCGCCGCGGCGATCGCGCGAGCTCGCGGCGGACGCGCGTCTCGTCCTGACGACCGGCGGCACCGGCCTCGCGCCGCGCGACGTCACGCCGGAGGCGACGCACGACGTGCTCGAGCGCGAGGCGCCCGGGATCGCGCAGGCGCTCCGGGCCGACGCGCTCGCATAGACGCCGCACGCGCAGCTCTCGCGCGGCATCGCCGGCACGATCGGCGCGACGCTCGTCGTCAACCTCCCCGGCTCGCCCGGCGGCGCCGCGACGGCTACGCGTCCTCCGCCCGCGCTCGACACGCCCTCGAGCTCCTCGCGACGAGCCGACGCGCACAAGCAGACCTGACCCGGTGTCAGACGCCGCGTGCAGCACCGCTGGTTGGCCGGACTCGTCTTTCGGACGATGTCCCGACGTCAGACGTGGCAGCCGTGCGGAGCCGACGGTTCGCTGCCTACGGCACGGCCTAGCATCGGCCGTGACGCCTCGGCTCCACGCTCGCGCCGCTGCCGCGCGGTTTGCGCGGCTCGTGAAGATCGAGCACACCGTCTTCGCGCTGCCGTTCGCGTACGTCGGCGCGTTCCTCGCCGTCGGCGGGACGCCCGTCGGCGCACGACCTCCTGTGGATCACGCTCGCGATGGTCGGCGCCCGCTCGCTCGCGATGGCGCTCAACCGGCTCATCGATGCCGGCATCGACGCGCGCAACCCGCGCACCGCCGGCCGGGAGCTCCCGAGCGGCCAGCTCTCCGTCGTCCAGGTCGTCGCTCTTCTGCGCGGCGTCGCTCGCGCTCTTCCTCGTCGCCGTCTGGCAGCTCGCGCCGATCACGCACTGGCTCTGGCCGATCCCGGTCGCCGGCTTCGTGCTCTACCCGTACCTGAAGCGCTTCACGTGGCTCTGCCATCTCTGGCTCGGTGCGGTCGACGGGCTCGCCCCGGTCGGCGCCTGGGTCGCGATCACGAACCATCTGCCGTGGCAGGCGTGGCTGCTCGGCGCTGCGGTCGCGTTCTGGGTCGCCGGCTTCGACTTCTTCTACGCGCTCTTCGACGTCGACGTCGATCGCGCGGAGGGGCTGCACTCGATCGTCACGCGCTTCGGCGTGCGCGGCGCGTTCATCGGCGCGCGCCTCGCGCACCTCGCGACCGTCGTGTGCCTCGTCGCGCGCCGGGCTCGGGCTCGCCGTCGGCGTCCTCTACTGGCTCGGCGTCGCCGTCGTCGCGGCGCTGCTCGCCTACGAGCACTCGCTCGTCCGCCCGGACGACCTCCGCCGGCTCGATGCGGCGTTCTTCACGATGAACGGCGTGATCAGCGTCGTGTTCGCGGTCGTTCGTGATCGCGCGACACGCTCGCGTGATCATCGGCGCGCGGCCTCGGGAAGCGCTTCGGCGAGAAGCGCGTGCTGCGCGGCGTCGACCTCGACGCTCCGCCGACGGCGGCTTCGCCGCTCGTCACCGGCGCCGAACGGCTCGGGCAAGACGACGCTCCTGCGCATCTGCGCCGGCCTCGCGCTGCCGAGCGAAGGCGAGCTCGACGTCGGCGTCGAGCGCGCGCGCGTCGGCTACCTCGCACACGAGCCGCTCGTCTACCGCGAGCTGACCGCGCTCGAGAATCTCGACCTCTACGGCCGGCTCTACCGCGTGCCCGAGCGGCGCGAGCGGATCGGCATGCTGCTCGAGCGGTTCGGGCTCTGGGACGCGCGGCACGATCGCGTCGCCTCGTACTCGCGCGGCATGACGCAGCGGCTCGCGCTCTGCCGCGTGCTGCTGCACGAGCCCGCGCTGCTCGTGCTCGACGAGCCGTACACCGCGCTCGACGCGCAGGGCGCCGAGCTGCTCGACGCGCAGCTCGCCGAGCTGCGCGGCGAGCGCACCTTCCTCGTCTCGACCCACGACCCCGAGCGCGTCGAGCCGCTCGCGACGGCGAGGGTCGCGCTCGCATGAGCTACTTCGCCGACGTGCGCGCGCTCACGCGCAAGGATCTCCTGCTCGAGCTGCGCGCGCGCGACACGCTGCCCGCGATGCTCCTCTTCGTCGTCGCGATCGTTCGTCGTCTTCCACTTCTCGCTCCCCGCGGGCTCGTCCGACCTCGCCGCGAGCGGGCTGCTCTGGGTCGCGATCGTCTTCACCGCACTGCTCGGTCTCGGCCGCGCGTTCGTGCCCGAGCGCGAGCAGCGCGTCCTCGACGGCCTCGTGCTCGCCCCGCTGCGACCGCAGCGCGATCTGGCTCGCGAAGTCGCTCGCGACGCTCGCCTTCCTCGTCGCTCGCGGAGCTCGTCGCGCTCCCGGTCTTCGCGCTCTTCTTCCACGGCCTCGACGGCTCGACGTCGCCGCCTTCGTCCTCGCCGACATCGGCATCTGCGCGGTCGGGACGCTTCGTCGGCGCGATGGCGGTCGTCACCCGCGCGCGCGATCTGCTGCTCCCGCTGCTCTTCCTGCCGCTCGCGATCCCGATCCTGATCGGCGGCGTCGGCGCCTCGGTCGTCGGGCGATCCGGGCCGCTATCTCGGCTTTCTCGGCGCTCTACGACGCGCATCTTCGCGCTCCTCTGCTGGGCGTCGTTCGAGTACGTCGTCACCGAGTAGGCCGCGCGGCGCGGCACAATGCGCGCAGTGGGCCGAGCGTATCGGCATCTCCGCTGCCCGTGCTCGCGGCCGCCTCGCTCGTGCTCGTGACGACCGCGCTCGCTCTCGTCTTCTTCGTCGCTCCGAACGACGCCGACCAGGGCTTCTCCCAGCGGATCTTCTACTTCCACGTCTCGATCGCATTCACCGCGTACCTCTGCTTCGCCCTCGGCGCCTGGAAGGCCCTCGTCCACCTCTGGAAGCGAGACCCGAACGCCGACCTCGAGAGCTACGTCGCCATCCACCAGGGCGTCATCTTCGGCTCGCTCGTTCTGCTCACCGGGTCGATCTGGGCGAAGATCTCGTGGGGACACTGGTGGCTCTGGAGCGAGAACCAACTCGTGCTCTTCCTCGTCCTCTTCCTCTTCTACGCCGCGTACTTCATGCTCCGCTTCTCCGTGGAGCCGGGCGCGCAGCGCGCCAACATCTGCGCGGTCTACGCGCTCTTCGGCGTCGTGCTCATCCCCGTCAGCTTCTTCGCGATCCGACTCGCGCAGCGTTTCATTCATCCGGTCGTCTTCACGCGCCACGGCGCCGCGTTCGGCGGATGGATTCTCGCCACCTATCTCGTCGCGCAGGCGGCGATGATCGTCCTCGCGTACACGCTCTATCGCGTCGAGCTCTCCGGCAAGCGGCTCGACGCGCGGTTGCGCGATCTCAGGCGGGCCTACGCATGACGACGGCGGAGAAATACGTCACTGCTGCGTATTGCGTGGTCTTCGCGATCGTGCTGCTCTACGTCGTGATCATCGCGATGAAGCTGCAGCGGCTCGAGCGCGAGGTCGACGAGCTCGCGGTCCGCCGCGACGCAGACGAAGCGACCGACCGGGAGCCGGCGCAGGTTGGCTGAGCTTCTCTTCTGGCCCGTGCTCGTGCTCTACGGCGAGGCGGCCGTCGGCTACCTCGGCGAGGCGCGACGCCCAGGGAGCGCGGGACGTGCTGCGACATGGGGCGTGCGCCTCGGCTGGCTCGCACAGACGGTGCTCCTCATCGCGCAGGCCGCGCGGGAGGACGGCTTCCCGTGGGGAACGTGGGCCGGCTCGCTCAATCTCTTCGTCTGGCTCGTCGTCGGCGCGTACCTCATCTGGGGTTGCCGGGGGGCATACCGGCTACTCGGCCTCGCAGTGATGCCGCTCGCCGCGACGCTGCTCGTCGTCGCGCGCGCCGGCGGCGGAACCGGCGTCGGTACGCGCAGCCAGTACTCGAACCTCTTCCTCGTGCTGCACGTCGGGCTCGTGCTCGTCGCATTCGCCGGGTTCACGCTCGCGTCCGCGCTCAGCGGGCTCTACCTCTGGCAGGAGCGACGGTTGAAGCGGCGCGCGACGACCATCCTGCGGCGTCCTGCCCCGTCGCTCGCGACGCTCGACCGCCTCGCTGCGCGCACGGTCATGTTCTCGCTGCCGCCGCTCACGCTCGGCATAGCCGTCGGGGTCGAGCGCCTGGTCAATCGCGGCGAGCGCATCGATGCCCTCGTCGTTGCGACGCTCGTCACGTGGGGGATCTGGCTCGCGTATCTCGTCCTGCGCGCGCTCGGCTGGTCCGGGCGCCGCGCGGCCTACGTCGCGCTCGCAGGGTTCGCGCTTCTGATCGTCGTCCGTCTCGCGCTTCCGGCGGTGCACTTCAGCTGATGCACCTCGTTCTTGTCGGCACCTCGCACCATCACGCGCCGGTCGAGCTTCGCGAGCGCGTCGCGCTCGACCGCCGGCACGCGCACGATGTTGCATGCGATCTCGGCGAGGCCGTGTGCCTCTCGACGTGCAACCGCACCGAGCTGTACGTGGTCGCAGACGACGCGGCCGACGCCGAGCAGCGAGCCGTCGACACGCTCGCGGCGCTCGAGCCGCAGGTCGAGCACGCGCTCTACCGCTTGCGCGACCAGGCCGCCGCGCTCCATCTCTTCCGTGTTGCCGCGGGCCTCGACTCCCTCGTCCCCGGCGAGGGAGAGATCCTCGGGCAGGTGCGCGCTGCCTACGAATCGGGGACGCCCGGGTTCCTCCTCGACCGCGTCTTCCGGCAGGCGCTTCACGCCGGTCGGAAGGTGCGCGCACAGACCGCGATCGGCGAGAGTCCGGCCTCGGTCAGCTCTGCGGCTGCCGCGCTTGCCGAGCAGGTGTTCGGCGAGCTCGACGGCTGCAGGATCCTGCTCGTCGGTGCCGGCAAGGTCGGCGACCAGGCAGCGCGCAACCTGCGTACGCGGGGCGCCGAGATCACGCTGGTGGCAAACAGCAAGACCGGCGCCGACGAGATCGCGCATCAGCTCGCACACGTCGACGTCGTCGTCTCGTCGACTTCTGCATCCGGCTACGTGCTCGACGCCGAGACGGTCGAGCGTTCGCGCAAAGGCCGTCAGTTGCTCTTCATCGATCTCGCGGTGCCGCGCGATCTCGATCCGCGCATCCACGAGCTGAACGGTTGCTATCTCTACGACATCGACGACCTGCAGGCGATCGTCAGCGAGACGCTCGCCGGCCGGCGTGGAGAAGCTGCGCGCGCGGAGTCGATCGTCGCCGCGGAGGCGGAGAAGTTCCACGAGTGGCACGCATCGCTCGATGTCGTGCCCGCCATCGCGTCGCTTCGCGCCCGCGCAGAGGAGATCCGCGAAGCCGAATTGCGAAAGGCGGAGGCGCTCCTCGGCAGGCTCGACGACGGCGAGCGCCGGGCGGTCGAATCGATCACTTCGCAGATCGTGAACAAGCTGTTGCACCTGCCGACCGTGCGCATGAAGCAGGCGGCGGTGTCGGCCGACGGAGTGATCTATGCTGAGGCGGTGCGCCACCTCTTTGGTCTCGGCGAGGACGAGCGACGCTGAAGCTCGGCAAGCTGACGGGTCGTCCGCTGCCCTTGCAGGCACCGACAGCATTCGTTCGTGTCCGGCCGCGGGGCCTCTCTTCGTGCGGCCAGCCGGTGAGACGGCGGACGCGTTGTGCTGATCCGCGTCGGCAGCCGCGGCAGTAGGCTCGCGCTCACGCAGGCTGAGCTTGCTGCGTCGCGCATCCGCGGTCCCGGCATCGAGATCGCCCTCGTCCCGATAACGACCGCGGGCGACAAGGACCGCACGAAGCCGTTCGGCGAGATCGGCTCGCGCGGCGTCTTCGTCAAGGAGCTCGAGGAAGCGTTGCTCGAGGGGCGGATCGACGTTGCAGTCCACTCGGCGAAGGACATGACGTCGTCCGACCCGAGAGGACTCGCAGTCGGGGCCTATCTGGAACGCGACGATCCGCGCGATGCACTGTGCGGTGCCAGCGAGATCGCTCCGGGCATGCGTATCGGCACCGCATCCGTTCGCCGCCGGGCGCAACTGCTTGCACTCGAGCCGACGCTCTCGATCGAGCCGCTGCGCGGGAACATCGACACGCGCCTCAGGAAGCGCGGCGAGCGGGGGCTCGACGCCGTCGTCCTCGCTGCGTGCGGGCTTGACCGGCTTGCGTTGTCGGACGAGGTCGGCCTTCGTTTCGACCCCGCGGTGATGCTGCCGGAGGCCGCGCAGGGCGCTCTCGCATTACAGGTGCGCGCGGGCGACGAGCAGCTCGTCGAGAGGGCAGATCACGCCGAGACGCGCAGGCGAGTGGAGGCCGAACGAGCGACGGTCGCGGCAGTCGGCGGCGGTTGCCTCGCACCTGTTGCGGCATTCCACGATGGCACCACGCTCACGGGTCTCGTGGCCGCGGAGGACGGCAGCTGGGTCGAACGGCGAACATCGGACGACGCGGCTGCGCTCGGTCGCGAGCTCGCCGCGATCGCGCGGTGAGGACGCGGTGAGGATCGTCGTCACGCGCGCGGAGGATCAGGCAGGCGAGCTCGTTTCCCGGCTCGAGGCACTCGGGCACGAGGTCGTGCGCTGCCCGCTCATCCGCGTCGAGCCGCTCGGTGACGAGCCGATCGATCCGTCGCCCTACGACTGGGTGCTCGTCACGAGCGTGAACGGGGCGCACCAGCTCGCGCGCCGCCTCACCGGGAGTCCGAGGCATCTGGCTGCCGTTGGCCCCGGCACTGCCGCGGCGCTTGTCGAGCACGGAATGCACGTCGACCTCGTCCCGCGTATCCACACTCAGGAAGGCCTTCGTGACGAGCTTCCACCGGGCCGCGCACTCCTCGCCGCAGCCGAGGGCGCGCGGCGCGACGTGCTGGACGCCGACTTCGTGCCGCTCTACCGCACGATCGAGCTCCGGCCGCCTGCGCCTGACGGCGACGTCGCGATCGTCGCCTCTGCGTCCGCGGCGCGCGCCCTCGCCGGAACCGGAGCGCGGCTTCCCGTGATCGCGATCGGCCCGCAGACGGAAGCCGAGGCGCGCGCGTCCGGGCTCGAGGTGGCGGCTGTCGCGCCGTCGCACGACCTCGACGGCCTGCTCGAAGCCGTAAGTTCCCTCTGAATGTTCATCACCTTCCTCACGGATTTCGGCCTCGAGGACGACTTTGTCGGCACCTGCCACGGTGTGATGAAGCGGCTCGCCCCCGAGGTGCAGATCATCGACGTGACGCACGGGATCCGCCCCGGGCGCGTCCTGCAGGGAGCCCTTGCTCTCGCCAACGCGTTGCAGTACATGCCCGTCGGCGTGCACCTTGCGATCGTCGACCCCGGCGTCGGCAGCTCGCGCCGGCCGCTCGCGCTGACGGACGCCGAAGGGCGCATCTACGTCGGCCCGGACAACGGCTTGCTGCTTCCGGCGGCCGACCGCTTCGGCGGCGTCGTGGAGGTGCGCGAGCTCGCCAATCCCGCGTACGCCCTGGAGTCCGTGTCGCGGACGTTCCACGGCCGCGACCTCTTCTCTCCCGCTGCCGCACATCTTGCAGCGGGCGTCGCACTCGCGGAGCTCGGCCCGCCGGTCGATCCCGAGGCGCTCGTTCGCCTCGACACGCCCGTGCCCGAGATCGGGCAGGCGAAGATCCGGGCCGCCGTTCTTGCCGTCGACCGTTTCGGGAACGTCGCCCTCAACCTCGCGCGCGAGCACCTCGACCAGGTGCGCATCGTGCCCGGGATGCGCGTCGAGCTCGCCGCCCGCGGGAACCGCTATTACGCCGTCGCCGCGCGCACGTTCGCCGACGCCACGCCGGGCGAGCTGATCCTCTACGAGGACAGCTACCGGAACATCGCGGTCGCGGTCAGCCGGGGAAGCGCGGCGTCGCTTCTCGGCGTCGACGAAGGCAGCGAAATCGTGCTGACGGTCGACTCGATCTGAGATAGGCTCGAACCCACAGGGATTCGCGACACGGTCACACCGGTCCGGACACCTGGAAGCCCCGAAAGACGCGCGAGCGCCAGTCGGGGCTTCGCTGTGTTTTCCCGCTTCGCTCCCACTGTTGACGGGATGGATCGCGCTTGATGGGGTCGGGGAGCTCGCTCGTGAATGGGTCGGGAGCTCGCTCGTGAATGGGTCGGGAGCTCGCTGCGTGAAAAGGCCGAGCTTGAAATGGCGAGGGCCGGACTCGAACCGGCGACACCCCGGTTTTCAGCCGAGTGCTCTACCAGCTGAGCTACCTCGCCGCTGGCGGGGCCAGTCTAGCCGGAGTGCCAGGCGGCTTTCACCGCCGAAAGCCGCTCGACGAGCGTGTCGACGAGCTCCCCTTTTTGCAGGACGGCGTCCGCGCCGGCCTCGGCGACCGCCTCGTGCAGCTCGGGATCCGGGTCGCCCGTAAGCGCGATCAGGCAGAGGCTCGGGTGGTCCTTCCGAAGCCGCGCGACGGCGGTGACGCCGTCGACGAGCGGCATGTGCAGGTCGATCACAACAGCGTCCGGCCCGAGCTCGTCGGCGAGCTCGATCGCGTCGAGCCCGTTCTCCGCAGTGCCGATTACCGTCAGCTCCGGCTGGTGCTCGATCAGCGGGCGCAGAGACTCGAGGAACGAGTCGTCGTCGTCCGCCAGGAGCACTCGAACGGGCGCCGCGCTCCCCCCATCCGGCAAGTCCGCCAAGACCATGGACGTTAGCCTTGCCGCCGTGAGCGTGCAACCGACCGGGCGTCAGGTTTCCCTTATCGGCGCACCGCTCGACCTGGGCGCCGGGCGGCGCGGCGTCGACATGGGGCCCTCCGCGATTCGCTATGCCGAGCTCGCGGAGCATCTGCGCGACGCGCTCGGAATCGCCACGGACGATCACGGGAATGTCGATGCTCCGGTTGCAGAGGCAGTGGGCGACGGCGATGAACGCGCGCGCTTCCTGCCGGAGATTCTCGAGCTGTGCGAGCGCGTTGCATCCCTTGTCGCTGACGCGACGACAGCAGGCTCGCTGCCGCTCGTGCTCGGCGGCGACCACTCCGTCGCGCTCGGCTCGCTCGTCGGCATGGCGCGCGTGCACGGTCCCGGCGGCGTCCTCTGGATCGACGCGCACGGCGACCTCAACACGCCGGCCACCTCGCCGAGCGGCAACGTGCACGGGATGGTGCTCGCCGCAGCGCTCGGGCTCGGCGGCGACGAGTTCGTCTATGACGATTGGACGCTCCCGGCGGTCGAGCCGGGGCGCATCGCGCTCGTCGGCGTCCGCTCACTCGACCAGGGCGAGCGCGACCTTCTCGGCCGGCTGGACGCGAGGGTCTTCACGATGAGCGAGATCGACCGGCACGGCATCGAGCCGGCCATGCGCGAGGCCCTGGCCCACGTCGAGGGTGGCCCGTTCCTCCACGTCAGCCTCGACATGGACGTCGTCGACCCAGAGCACGCCCCGGGGGTCGGGACGCCGGTCCGCGGCGGGCTGAACTACCGCGAGGCGCATCTCGCGATGGAGATCGTCGCCGAGCACGGCGGCATGAGCTCACTCGACGTCGTCGAGGTCAATCCGATCCTCGACCGCGAGAACGCGACGGGAAAGCTCGCCGTCGAGCTCGTCGCCTCTGCGCTTGGAGCCCGGATCCTCTAGAGAAAGCCCTTGACGGCATTCGCCACCTCGTCGAAGGCGTCCCAGATCACCATGTGCATCCCGGGGACCGCGAGCTGCTCGGCAGTGCGCGTAGTCGGCCAGCTGCTCGTCGCGAACGAGCCCGTACGCCGGGGCGTAGAGAAGGAGCGCCGGCGCCTGCAGCGTCTCGGGCGGCGGCGGAGCCGTCGCGAGCTCCCCGAAGATCGAGACCATTGCCGGTTGCGAGGTCCGGCGGCGAAGACGTCCGTCCGCAAGTACCTCGCAGTGCTGCTCGACGTCTTCGGTGAACAGGTCGACGCGCGTGGTCTCGTCTCGGCTCTGCCGGAGGTCGTCGATGCTGTCGTAGACGGCATCCCGGCGTTCGTAGTCGGCGACGAACCCGGCGACGTGCGGCAGAAGCTGGATCGCGGGGTCGAGCAGGACGACGCGGCGCACGAGCGACGGCTCCCGCGCTGCGAGCTCGAGGATCAGGCGGCCGCCGAAGGAATGGCCGACCCAGTCGACGGGCCCGAGCTCGCCGAACGTGTCGACGAGATCGTCGACGTGGGTCGCGAGCGTCCACGGCGGCTCCCAGTCCGAGCGCCCGTGGCCGCGAAGGTCCGGCGCGAGGACGTGAAACCGCGTCCACTGTTCGGTCGCGAGCCGCTCGAACCGCTCGCCGTGCCCGGTGACGCCGTGCAGGCAGACGACGGCCTGCGCATCGGGCGGCCCCCATTCATGGACGTGCAGTTTCACGGGTGCACCGTCACGGGCATGACCCGATCATGCGGGAAGACGACGCCGACGGGAAGTTCGCGGTGCCGGGCGAGGATTCGCACGAGCACGAAGACGCATTGAGCCCGAAGGAGCGGGGCGAGGACCCGAACGACGTTCCGCCGCCAAGCGAGCCGAAGGGGCCTGCGCCGGGCTGAGCTACTCCGTCTCCTCGCCGTTTCCGGACGGTCGGTAATACGTCGTGCCCTTGAGCTCGTCCGGGAGGTAGTCGACCTCGAACCCGCGTGCGTCGTCGTGCGGATAGATGTAGCCCTGCCCATGCCCGAGGCGTCGGCCGTAGTAGGAGCCGTCGCGGAGCGCCTTCGGCGGCAGGAAGTTGCCCTTCTCCTGCACGTCGCGGATCGCAGCGCCGATCGCGAGATAGCTCGCATTCGACTTCGGCGCGCGCGCGAGATAGATGACCGCCTGGGCGAGGTTGAGCCGCGCCTCCGGAAGCCCGACGTGCTCGACCGCCTGCGCCGCCGCAACCGCGACGAGCAGCGCTCGGGGATCCGCGTTTCCGATGTCCTCCGACGCCAGCACGATCATGCGCCGCGCGATGAACCGCGCATCCTCGCCGCCTTCGAGCATCGCCGCGAGGTAATACAGCGCGGCATCGGGATCGGAGCCGCGCATCGACTTGATGAAGGCGGACGTGAAGTCGTAGTGCGCGTCCGATGCCTTGTCGTAGACGATCGGCCGTTTGCGCGCCGCGTCCTCGACGTTCTGCTCGGTCACGTCGCCGTCTGCAGTCTCTGCTGCAAGCTCCACGATGTTCAGGGCAGTACGGGCATCGCCGCCCGCGCGCTGCACGATCAACCTGACGATCTCGTCGGAGGCGGAGCCGTCCACCTCTTCCAGCCCGCGGCGGACGACGACCGCAAGATCCTCCGGCGAGAGCGACTCGAGCTCGTAGACCTGCGAGCGCGAGAGAAGCGCGGAGTTCACCTCGTAGTAGGGGTTCTCGGTCGTCGCGCCGATCAGCGTGACGAGCCCTTCCTCGACTGCCGGAAGAAGCGCGTCCTGCTGCGCCTTGTTGAAGCGGTGGATCTCGTCGAGGAAGAGGATCGTCCTGGCCCCCGTCGTCCCGAGCCGTTCGCGCGCGCGTTGCAGTACCTCTCGAACGTCCTTCACCGTCGCGGAAACTGCGGAGAGCTCCTCGAAGGCCGCACCGGTGGACTGCGCGACGATCCTCGCGAGTGTCGTCTTGCCCGAGCCCGGCGGGCCGTAGAAGATCGACGAGCGCACGCGATCCTCCTCGATCGCGCGACGCAGCACCGACCCTTCGCCCAGCACGTGCTGTTGGCCGACGAACTCGTCGAGCGTGCGCGGCCGCAGCCGCTGTGCGAGCGGCGCGATCGAGTCCGCGCGCTGCGATGCGGCGTCCGAGAAGAGGTCACCCATGCGCGAAGTATGCTCCGCACGTGGCCGTGACCAGCCTCCGCGCCGAGGTGACCGACCTCGTCAGCCGGCTCATCCAGGTCGACACCACGAACCCGCCGGGGAACGAGACTCGAGCAGCAGAGCTGCTCCGCGGCTACCTCGAGTCGAACGGCCTCGAGTGCGAGCTCTACGCACGCGTTCCCGAGCGTGCGAACCTCGTCACGCGCATAAAGGGCGCCGGCGACGGGCCGACGCTCCTGCTGATGGGGCACACGGACGTCGTGCTCGCAGACGCTGCGGAGTGGAGTGTCCCGCCGTTCTCCGGCGAGGTGCGGGACGGCGAGGTGTGGGGTCGCGGCGCGCTCGACATGAAGGGTCAGGTCGCAGCGAGTGCCGTCGCAATCGCATCCCTTGCACGCGAAGGGTTTGCGCCTGCGGGTGACCTGATCTTCGCAGCGACCGCGGACGAGGAGGTCGGCGAGGGCTTCGGGCTCTCCTGGCTCTGCGAGGAACATCCGGACGCCGTTCGCTGCGACTACGCGGTGAACGAGGGAGCGGGCGACCGGCTCGAGCTCGGCGGCGCGCCGTTCTACATCTGCTCGACCGCCGAGAAGATGAGCGCGCCGTTTCGCATCCGCGTGCACGGCCGTGCCGGCCACGCGTCGATGCCGGGCATCGCCGACAACGCGCTCGTGAAAGCAGCGAGCCTCATCGAGCGGATCGCCTCATACCGGCCACAGCCGCGCATCGAGCAGGAGGTCGAGGCCTTCCTGCGCGCGGTGCTCGGCGACGTTCCTTCGCCGGAGGAGATCGTGTCGCGAGCGCACGGCGTGCACCGCACTGCCGCCGAGCTCGTCGAGCCGCTCCTCGCTCCGACGTTCGCACCGACGATGATCAGCGCGTCGCGCAAGCGCAACATCATCCCGTCGGTTTGCGAGATCACGGTTGACTGCCGGCTCCTGCCGGGCCAGAGGCCAGAGGACGTCGAGCCGGAGATCCGGCGTGTGCTCGGCGACGACGTGCCTTACGACCTCGAGTTCACGGAGGCGCACGGGGGGACCCGCTCCGCGCTCGACACCGCCTTGTGGGATGCGGTCGCGTCGTTCGTCGCCGAAATCGAGCCGAGCGCGCAGGCTGTGCCCATCTGCACGGCCGGCTTTACCGACAGCCATTGGCTCCGCGAGGCGTTCGGCACCGTGGCCTACGGGTTCTTTCCCGCGCGAGCAATGCCGGCCGAGGTGATCGCTCAGCTCATCCACTCCGCCGACGAACGCGTCCCGGTGGACGACCTCGAGCTCGGCGTCGACTGGCTTCGTCATGCCGCGCGCGCGATCTGCACGTGACCGTCGAGCTCGACTCGCTCGCGGAGCTCGAAGCGACCCTCGCGGGCGCCGATCGGACCGCCCTCGTCTATATCGGCTACGGAGCGACGGCGCCGTCGGCACCAGAGCCCTGCCGGTTGCCGAGGATCGCATGCACGTTCGAGCCCACGCGCGCCGCGACGGGCGGGTACGCCGTCGGAGATTGGCGGGCGACGTGGACCGAGCAGCAGTACATCGAGGCGATCGAGACCGTCCGCGCCGCGATTCACGAGGGCGACGTCTACCAGGTGAACCTCGTGCAGCACCTCCATGCACCGTTCGCGGGCGACCCCCTCGCGCTTGCGAGCGCGCTCGCGCCGCTGCGGCCGCTCGAGCCGATGCCGATCGCGGGAGACGGCTGGACGATCATCTCCGCGTCTCCGGAGCTCCTGCTCTCGAGGCGCGGCGCCACGATTCGCACGTCCCCGATCAAGGGAACGCGCCCGGCCGGCATCTCCATCGATTCGGCCAAGGACACCGCAGAGCACGTGATGATCGTCGACCTCGAGCGCAACGATCTCTCGCGCGTCGCAGTGCCCGGAACCGTGCGGTGGCCGGAGCTCCTTGCAGAGCGCGAGCTCGCGGGCGTGACGCACCTCGTGGCGACGGTCGAGGCCGAGCTCCGCGAGGACGTGTCGCTCACCGAGCTGCTCGAAGCCGTGCTCCCCGGGGGATCTGTCACCGGCTGCCCGAAGCTCGCAGCGCTCGGCCTCATCGCCGACCTCGAGCCCGTCGGCCGGGGCGCAGCGATGGGTGCGCTCGGCCGGATCCACCCGAACGGCGACTTCGACCTTGCGCTCACGATCCGAACCTTCGCCGTCGTCGACGGCGAGATCCACCTCTGGGTCGGCGGAGGCATCGTGTGGGACTCCGATCCGGCCGCCGAGGTCGAGGAGTCATGGGTGAAGGCGCGCCCCCTGCTCGCGGCGATTGGCGCACCGCTCCCGGTCGCCGTCGGATGACCCTGATCGCGCTGCACCGGCTCGGCACCGGCGTCGTTCCCGTCGACACGCCGGTCCTTCACGCAGACGATGAAGGCGTTCTGCGCGGCCGATCGGTCTTCGAGACGTTGCGGGTCTACGGCGGCATCCCGTTCATGCTCTCGGCGCATCTCGACCGCCTGGCGGCATCTGCTTCGCGGCTTCGCCTCCCCGAGCCGCCGCGAACCGCGTTCGAGGAAGCAGCCTATGAGGCGATCGCAGCAGGCGGACAGCTCGATGCGTCGCTTCGCTTCCTCTGGACAGCGGGCCGCGAGGGCGGCGCACCGACCGGCCTCGTCCTCGTCTCGCCGCTGCCGCCCGGCCTCGACGAGCTCCGTGAACGTGGGCTGCGCATCCTCGTCGTGCGCTGGGCCGCCGGCGCCCTCGCCGCAGCGAAGTCGACGAGCTACGCAGAGAACATCGGCGCCCAGGCGGAGGCTGCCGAGCAGGGATGCGACGACGCGCTCCTCGTCGCGCCTGACGACACCGTCCTCGAGGCGCCGACCTCAAACGTCTGGTTCCGCGAAGGCGAGACGCTCTTCACGCCGGCGCTCTCGCTCCCGATCCTCGCGGGCGTCACCCGCGCGGCCATCCTCACGCTTGCCCCGGCAGCGGGCTATCGGGTCGAGGAGGGCGTCTTCTCCCTCGACCGCCTGCTCGTCTCCGACGAGGTCTTCCTCTCTTCCTCGGTGCGCGAGGTCGTGGCCGTCGTCTCAGTCGACGGCCGGGACGTGGCGCGCGGCCCCGCCGCCGGGGCGCTGCAGGACGCGCTGCGTGCTGCCGCTGGCTACGCTGACGGCGGATGAGCGAGGAGAAGCTTCGGCTCGGTGGGATGGCGTTGCCGAACGGCGTGCTCGTGCACGGTCCCCGCTCCTGGGCATGCGCCGTCCGGAACGACGCCGGCGACATCGAGGTGGCGTCGGCCTACAAGACCTTCACAGCGAACCGCGTGACGCGCCCGTTTCTGCGAGGCCCCGCTCGCCTCGCAGAGGCGATGGCCGTGATCCCGCAGGTGAAGCGCGCCCTGCCCGCGGCAAAGCTGCCAATGCAAAGCCCGAAGATGATCGGGACGATGCTCGCGGCCGCAGTCGCGACGAAACAGGTCACCGAGTCGCAACGGCTGCGTCCGCTCGCGCGTGAGCTTCTCGGCGGCGTCCTGTCGCTCGCGCCGGCGATGCTCGCTCTCCGTGGCTCCGAGCTCGCCGCGTATCACGGCGCCGAGCACATCTCGATCGGACGCTACGAGCATGGCGACGGCGCGCAGAAAGAGCACGAGCGCTGCGGCGGCCACCTCGTCGGGCCGCTCGTCGCGACCACGGTCGTCGGGAACGTTCTTGCCGGGCTCGCGCCGGTGCAGCATCGCCGGAACGCACGCGCCGCGGCGCAGATCGGGGCCGTCGCTGCTTCGACGGAGATCTTCGGCTGGATGACGCGCAATCCCGGCAACCTGCTCGCGCAGGCTCTCTCGAAGCCGGGCCACGAGCTGCAGCACCGCCTCTCGACCGCGGAGCCAACGCCGGAGCAGCTCGATGTCGCCGAAGCTGCTCTCGCCGCGTGCCTCGAGCTCGAGCATGGCCCAGACCGCTAGACGCGAGCGGCTCGACCCGAGCGTCTTCGACCTCCCGGTCGAGAAGATGCGCGCCGGCTGGTACACGGACGCGTACTTCAACTACACGCGAGACGTGCTCTTGCGCGAGGGCAGCCACCCGCGGGTCGTCATGCAGATCTTCCAGAAGCGGAACGCATATCTCGGAGGGATGGACGAGGCGATCGCGATTCTCAAGCTCTGCGTGCACGAGTACGACGGGCTCGAGATCCGCGCGCTCTACGACGGCGACCGCATCGAGCCGTACGAGCCGGTGATGCACATCGAGGGCGACTACACCGCCTTCGCGCATCTCGAGACGCCCGTGCTCGGGACGCTCGCGCGGCGGACACTCATCACGACGAACGTCGTGGGCGTCCTCGAAGCCGCGAACGGCAAGCCGATCATCTTCATGCCGGCCCGCCACGATCACCACCGCGTGCAGACCGGTGACGGTTACGCCGCCTACGTTGCGGGGCAGATCGTCGGCGCCGAGCTCGGGGTCACCACCGACGAGCAGGCCTCGTGGTGGGGCGGTCGCGGCATCGGCACGGTTCCGCACGCTCTGATCGCCTCTTATGGCGGCGACACCGTCGAAGCGGCGCGCAGATTCGCGGATTGGGCGCCGGAAGGGATGAGCGTCACCGTCCTCGTCGACTTCGAGAACGATTCGGTGCGCACGGCACTCGAGGTCGCGGACGCGCTCGGCGACCGGCTCTGGGGTGTGCGGCTCGACACGTCGGAGTCGCTCGTCGACCGATCGCTCTGGGCGGAGATGGGCGACTTCAAGCCGACCGGCGTGAACGAGCAGCTCGTCTGGAAGGTGCGCGGCGCGCTCGACGCAGCCGGCCACGGCGCCGTTCGGATCGTCGCGTCCGGCGGTTTCACCGTCGAGAAGATCCGCGAGTTCGAGAGCAACGGCGTTCCCGTCGACGCATACGGCGTCGGCTCGTCGCTCATCCGGGGCTCGAACGACTTCACGGGCGACATCGTGATCACCGACGGCAAGCCGTCGGCGAAGGTCGGTCGCCATTACCGCGAGAATCCGAGGCTGGAACCGGTCGCATGAATCGCCTCTTCTGGGACGTCGACACGCAGATCGACTTCATGGAGCCCGAAGGCAAGCTCTACGTACCGGATGCGGTCGAGATCAAGGAGAACCTGAGGCGCCTCGTCGATTACGCGCGGGCGGAAGGCATCGTCCACGTCGCGTCGGCGGACGACCACGAGTTGACCGACCCCGAGATCTCGGACGAGCCCGACTTCCGGAACACCTATCCGCCCCACTGCCTCCGTGGCACGCGTGGCGCGGCGCGGATCGAGGAGACCGAGCAGGCCGAGCCGCTGCCGCTGTCGCTCGTCCCCTACCCGCCGGGCCTCGTCCCCGGGCTCATTGCCGACCGCCGCGAGATCCTGCTGTTGAAGAAGAACTTCAACGTCTTCACGAACCCGAACACCGACGCCGTGCTCGACGCGCTCGACCCCGGGGAGATCGTCGTCTTCGGCGTCGCGACCGACGTCTGCAACGACGCGGCCATCCGCGGCTTCCTGCAGCGGGGACGCCGCGTCGTCTTCGTGGAGGACGCCGCGAAGGGCCTCGACGAGGCCAGAACGCAGGCGTGCACGGGCTTCTGGCGGCGAAGCGGGGTCGAGTTTCGGGCCGCCGCAGAGGTTGCGGCTTAACTCGGTTAAGGGATTCGTCCCGGCTGCCGATAGACGGAGCGGACATGGTGGGGGACTGGTTCCAGCAGGCTGCAGATTTCGCCACGACGTGGCTGCCGCTCGCGTTCTTCGGGATCCTCGTCCTCACTGCGTGGCTTCTCTGGAAGACAGTCGGGATGATGCCGCGCGTCAAGCCGGCGCAGATGGACGCGAAATCCAGGTCGAGCATCACGTGGAACGACGTCGCCGGCGTGGAGGAAGTGCGTTCGGAGCTAATGGAGGTCGTCGAGTTCCTGCGTGACCCGAAGCGGTTCGAGCGCCTGGGTGCGAAAACGCCGAAGGGTCTCCTTCTCTATGGGCCGCCGGGCACCGGAAAGACGCTGCTCGCGAAAGCGGTCGCGTTCGAGTCGGGAGCAAAGTTCTACAGCGCGAGCGCCGCGTCCTTCGTCGAGATGTTCGCGGGCCTCGGCGCTGCCCGCATCCGCAAGCTTTTCGCCGAGGCACGCAAGAACGCCCCGGCGATCGTCTTCATCGACGAGCTCGACGCCGTCGGCGCACAGCGCAGCGGGCATGGGTTCAACCGGGAGCAGGATCAGACGCTGAACCAGCTGCTCGTCGAGCTGGACGGTTTCGAAGGCGCCGACCAGGTCGTCGTGATGGGTGCGTCGAACCGGATCCAGGACCTCGACCAGGCGCTCCTGCGGCCGGGCCGCTTCGACCGCCAGCTGCTCGTACCGCCGCCTGACCTCAAGGGGCGGGAGGCGATCCTCGAGGTGCACACGCGCGGCAAGCCCCTCGCGCCCGGCGTCGACCTGACGCAGGTTGCGCGCCAGACGAGCGGCCTCACCGGCGCCGAGCTCGCAAACATCTGCAACGAGGCGGCAATCTTCGCCGGCCGCCGCGGAGACACGAATCTGACGCAGATCGACTTCGACCAGGCGCTCGAGCGCATCGTCGCCGGGCTCCAGCAGAAGAAGGTGCTGACCGAGAAGGAGCGCCGCATCCTCGCCTACCACGAGGGCGGCCACGCGCTCATGGCGCATCTGATGGGTGCCGCGATGGAGCTGCAAAAGGTGACGATCGTCTCGCGCGGCGACGCGCTCGGCTACGCGTTCTACCTGCCGGAGGAAGACCGCTACCTGCACACGAAGGAGGAGCTCGTCGATCGAATGATCGTCGCGCTCGCCGGGCGCGCCGCCGAGGAAGTCGTCTTCGGCCGTGTGACGAACGGTGCAGCGAACGACCTCGAGAAGGTCACCGATATCGCACGCTCGATGGTGTTCGAGTGGGGCATGGCCGACAGCGTGTCGTCGCGCACCCTCCGTGCCGACAACTACGCGCTGTCCGAGGAGACGAAGCGCCTCCGCGATTCCGAGCAGGCCCGTCTCACCGACGGCGCATACGAAGAGGCGCTGCGCCTCCTCCACAAACACCGGGCTCCGCTCGACCGCATTGCGGCGGCGCTCCTCGAGAAGGAGACGCTCGTCCGTGACGAGGTTGTCGCCCTCCTCGCCGACGTGGGATCCGAGTCACGCGCCTCCGAGTCCGTCGGCGTCCCCCGCGTCGTCGCCGCGAAGCAGCCGTAACCCCCGGCGGCTCCGCCGCGTTCCGTCCTACTACTGTCCAGGCCTAGCTAGGGGGTTGCACCACCATGTTGGCCGCTTCGATCGGCAGCAGCGTCCGGAACGCGTTCGTCGTGTTCTTCGCGTGGCTGCCGCACGTCATCGGAGCGATCGCCGTCCTCGTCATCGGCTACTTCGTCGCCAGGCTCGTCGCGGTCTTCTCGCTCGCCGCATCGGTCCTCGGTGTGGCCGCGCTGACCGCGTTCGTCGGCGCAGTCTGGGCCTATCTGCCGAACGTCGTCGCGGCGTTCCTCATCTTCCTCGTCGCAAGCGCGCTCGCAGGTGGGATCGCGGCCGTCGTCGACCGGGCGATGGGCGACACGAGCCTCGGGCGCATCGCACGCGCGGCGGCTCCGGTGCTGATCATGGCGATCGCGGTCTTCATGATCCTCGAGCAGCTGAAGATCGCGACGGCGATCGTGACGATCACGTATGCGGCGCTCCTCGGCGCGATCGCGCTCGGCTCCGCGCTTGCGTTCGGCCTCGGCGGCCGCGACGTCGCGGCCCAGATGCTGCCGGGCGCATACGACAAGGGTCGCGAGAACTCGGATCAGTTCAAGCGCGACCTCGACCGCGGCAAGGAACGGGCGCAGGAGCTGCGAGACAGCGACGCCTCGATCACTCGGGCCCAACCAGGCTCGATTCGCACTACCTAGTGACCCTCCGCGGGGCGCGGCTTCGGCCGCGCCCCATCAGCCTCCGAGCGCTCCGAGGTCGATCGCGCCCTTCGGTGCGCTTGCCGCGACGGGCTCGCCCCACTCGCTGAAGTGGACGTCGCCGCTCGAGGTCGCGTCCTTCCCGCGGAGCGCGACGGGGTACGGCTTTCCCGTCGTCGCGATGTAGAGCGAGCCACCCTTGTCATCCTTCAACGCGATCACGGATGTCCCGGCGACCGTCGAGGTACCGCCCTTCGAGATCTTTCCGTCGGGCTTCGTCGTCAGCGTGAGGAGATCCTCGAGCCGCGTGAGCTGCGCGAGCTGGGCGAAGTCCCTCTGCGTCGCCGAGGCCTTGAGCCACTTCCCGGCGAGAAGGGTCGCGGTCGCGCTGTCCGCCCCGGTTGCCGCGTAGAAGCTCTTGGGCGCCTTCATGTAGAGCGTCTTCCCGATCCGGACGACCCGGACCGGCGAGCCTCTGTACGTGACCGTCCCCGAGCCGGTCCGTCCGCCGGCCCGGAGATCGAGCTTCAGGCGGGCGCCGGAGTCGAGGATCGTCCCCGTGACATGGACGCTGCCGGCGCCGGTTGCGGCGCTCCGGGCGTCGGCGAGGATCCGGCTCGCCGTCTTGTCCTCCTCGCCGTTCCCCGAGCCGGAGCCTCCTCCGCAGCCGGCGGCGAAGGCCATGGTCGTCGCAAAGACGATGAGCAGGCGCCGTGCCATGGCGGCCGGACACTAACATCGTGCAGGTGGAAGCACGGGGAATCCACCACGTCGGGGTCGCGGTTGCGGATCTCGACGAGGCGGTGGCGTCGTACGAGCGACTCTTCGGGGGGCGGCTCGAGCATCGCGAGCGCGTCGAGGAGCAGGGCGTCGAGGCCGCGTCCATGAAGCTCGGTGAAAGCCGAGTCGAGCTTCTGGCGGCGCTCGGCGACGACACGCCGGTGGGTCGGTTCCTTGCGAAGCGCGGGCCGGGGATGCACCACGTCGCCTACGAAGTGGACGACGTCGAGGCGGCGCTCGGAGAGCTCGCCGCGGCCGGGGCGGAGCTGATCGATTCCGCGCCGAGGCGCGGCATGTTCGGCCTGCAAGTCGCGTTCGTGCATCCCGAGTCCGTACACGGAGTTCTCTCGGAGGTGGTGGCGAATGGCTAGTGGCGACCGCGTGCGCGTCGAGGTCGGTTTCGAAGGCGGTCAGGTGATCGGTGGTTTCGTCGACGGGCCGTCGGCGGATCAGCTCCAGCGGGCGCTTCACGAGGACGGGCCACGGGTCGTCGTCCTCGAGACCGAGGACGGCCCGTACCACGTGGTCGTCCCCCGCGTCTCGTATTTCCGGCGTTTCAGCCGCGCGAGCCGCGTCGGGTTCGCCGCGGGCTAGCCGGGGAAAGCAGATCAGATGAGCTCGGAAGCCACCCAGAAGCCTGCCCGCGAGTCGACGGAGAACGTCCGCAAGCTCGTCGACCGCGCGCAGCAGGGTGATCGGGCTGCGCTCGAAGAGCTGTATCTGATCCACTTCGATCGCATCTACAGCTACCTGCACATGAGCGTCGGCAACAAGCACGACGCCGAGGACTTGACGACGCAGACGTTCCTGAAGATGCTCGAGTCGATCGGCCGTTTTCGGTGGCAGTCGGCGCCGTTCTCCGCCTGGCTCTTTCGCATCGCGCACAACCTTGCGATGGATCACTTTCGCGCGCGCCGCCGCTGGCAGCCGGAGGAGGAGGTGCCCGAGCCCGTCGGCTCGGAGGAACCGTCCGCCGAGCTCGAGGCGATGCAGTCCATCGGCCGGCAATCGATGATGGAGCTGATCGAGAAGCTCTCGCCGGAGCAGCAGCAGGTCCTCACGCTCAAGTTCGTGTTCAACTTCCCGAACGCGGACGTCGCGAAGATCCTCGACAAGACCGAAGGCGCCATCAAGTCGCTGCAGCACCGCGCGCTCGCGTCGCTGCAGAAGCAGATCGCCGCGAAGTAGTGGCTCTCGAAGTCGGGATCGTCGGGCTCCCGAGCGCCGGGAAGTCGATGCTGTTCGAGGCGCTGACCGGTGCACGCGCAAGCGGCGAGGTCGGGATGGCCGCCATCCCCGATCCGCGGCTCCAGCAGCTCGCTGACGTCGTCAGCGCGCGCAAGGTGACGCCCGCTGCGATCAGGGTCGTCGAGGTGCGAGGCACCGGCCCCGCGCTGCTCGGGAACCTCCGCCAGGTGGACGCCCTCCTCGTCGTGCTGGACGGGTTCTCCGGCACGCGCATCCCCGATGACGATCTCGAGACGCTGAAGCTCGAGCTGCTGGTCGCCGACCGCGATCATGTCGAGCGACGGCTCGAGCGCGTGTCGAAGCAGGCAAAGTCGGGCGACACGAAGCTGAAGAAGGAGGTCGACCAGCTCGAGAAGCTGCTCGCGCATCTCGATGCGGGGCATACGCTCGCCGACTGGAACGAGGAACTGCCGGGCGAGCTCGAGCCGCTGACGGCGAAGCCGTTGATCGCAATCGTCAACGGCGCCGGCGGGACGGATCTGAAGCTCGAGGCGGAGCTCGCAGAGCTCTCGGAAGAGGAGGCCGCCGAGTTCCGCGGCGAGGGGTCGGCTTCCGCACTCGGCGAAGTCGTCCGCAGGCTCGCGGAGACGCTCGATCTCATCACCTTCTTCACCGCCGGCGAGAAGGAGACTCGGGCGTGGACGCTCCGGCGCGGTCAGACTGCGCTCGATGCGGCCGCGACGATCCACACGGACATCGCGCGCGGCTTCATCCGCTGCGAGGTGATTCGCTGGGACGACCTCGTGGAGCTCGGCTCCCACTCGGAGGTCTCGCGCGCCGGAAAGCAGCAGCTCGAGGGCAAGACGTATGTCGTTCAGGACGGAGACGTCCTGAACATCCGCTTCAACGTCTGAGTCGATCCTGCAGCGTCCCGACCGGGACGTCGAGCTCGATGAGGAGCCGGCGTCCGCGTTCACTGTGCTGAATCAAGGTCGCGAGCATCTGGTCCGGGGTGACGACGCTCCGCCGTCTCGCGGCCAGCTCGAACATCCGCTTCGCCTCCGGCGTGACCGGTAGCTCGCACGGCTCGGCGAGCGCCCCCTCGGCGAGGACACCGTCGAGCTCCTCACGGACGGAATCGAGCGAGATGCCCAGGTGCGCGAGGGCATCTCTCTCCCGTGCCTCGATAAGGTCCCGGACCTCGTCGGCGGTGAGGTAGTCGTCGAGAACGCTGCCGAGGGCTGCGACGGCCAGGACGATGTGCTCGACGTCGAGTGCGAACGAGATCTGCGCCGCCTCGGCACAAGCCCGCGCGAAGATGAGCTGCGCGGCGCCGGTGGGCTGACGCATCAGCCTCACCAGCGCCGGCCCTTCTTCGCGTACTTCTGGTGCACGGCCTGCTTCGTGACGCCGAGCTCGTCCGCGATCTGCTGCCACGAGTAGCCGCGATTCCGCGCCTCGTTCACGTGGATTCGCTCCACGCGCTCGAGCAGCCGGCGGAGAGCCGCCACAGCCCGCAGCCCGGTGTCCGGATCTCCGGACGCGACCTGTGTAGCCAAGTCCCGAACCTCCTCCATGTACCGTCAACTCTAATTGACGGTGTCAGACACCGTCAAGAGCCGTTGACAGGCCTTCGAGGCGTCGGCGGAGTCGTACGCCCCCGCCGACTTGTCGGAACTAGCAGCAGTTTTCGCCGTCGCAGCAGTCGCTGCCCGGCGTGCAGCAGTCGCTCATCGCGCGCTCCTTTCATCGATCGTTGTCGATGCACTATATTGATGTGTATCTATGAAGTCCATCGCGACGATCCCGGTGATGTGCTGCGGCCCGTTTGCGGCACCGCTCGAGACCTCGGACGCCGAGCGGATCGCGTCACGCTTCAGGGCGCTCGCCGATCCGACGCGCGTCTCGATCGTCAACCGGCTTGCCGCAGCCGACGAGTGCTGCGTCTGCGACCTGACCGATGCCTTCGACTTGTCGCAGCCCACGGTCTCGCACCACCTGAAGGTCTTGAAGGACGCCGGGCTCGTCGAGTCGACGCGCCGCGGGACGTGGGCGTACTACCGGTTGGTCCCGGATGCCGTGCAGCAGCTCCGCGCGACGCTCGGCGGCTGACCGAGCGGCTCCGTCAGACTTGCCGGCGTGCTCGCCTCCACGGTCAGCCAGCCGCTCCTCGTTGCGCTCGCGCTCGGCGGCGCCGTCGTCGCGAGCGCCGCCCTCGCAAAGCGGACACGCATCCCGCCGCCCGTCTTCCTCGTGATCGCGGGGCTCGTGATCGCGCTCATCCCGGGCGTGCAGGAGATCAACCTGCCGCCGGACGTCGTCTTCTTCGGCTTTCTCCCGCCGCTTCTCTACTCGGCCGCGTTCCTGACCTCACCACGTGAGGCGCGCGAGAACTGGGCATCGATTCTCATCCTCGCGTTCGGCCTGACCGCAGCAACCCTCTTCGCGGTCGGCTTTGTCGCGTGGGCCGCGGTCGCGGCGTTCGGCGCAGGGTCGGCGTTCCTTCTCGGGGCGGTGCTCGGTGCGACGGACCCGGTCAGCGCGACATCCGTGATCGGCGCGACGTCCGCACCGGGCCGGCTGCGCACCGTCCTCGAGGGCGAGAGCCTCGTGAACGACGGTGTCGCGCTCGTCGCGTTCTCGATTGCGTTGACCGCCGTCGAGAGAGGCAGCTACTCCGTCAGCGACGGCTTGCTCAAGTTCCTGCAGCTCTCCGTCGGCGGCGTTGCCTTCGGGATCGTCGTCGCCTTCGTCCTCGAACGGTTGCGCAGGCGCATCCACGATCCGCAGATCGAGATCGCCACATCGGTCCTCACGCCGTACGTCGCGTACATCCCTGCAGAGCGGATGCACCTGTCGGGGATCCTCGCGACGGTCACGTGCGGCGTCTACCTCGGTTGGCGATCGGGCGGGATCTTCAGGCCGGAGGTGCGCCTTCGCTCGGTCGCGTTCTGGGACGTGTTCACGTTCATCCTGAACTCGGCGCTCTTCCTCCTGTTGGGGATGCAGTTCCGCCCCATCCTGCAGAAGCTCGATCAGTACTCCTCGTGGACCCTCATCAGCGATGCGCTGTTGATCTTCGGCGTCGTCTTCGTCGTCCGCATGGTCTGGATGTTCACCGTCCCGCATCTCGTGGCCGGCCTCTCACGGCGAGGCTGGAACGAGATCGAGCCCTGGCAGGACCGCTTCATCCTCGGCTGGAGCGGCATGCGCGGTGCGCTCTCGCTCGCCGCGGCACTTTCGATCCCCGCGACCGTCGAGCATCGCGAGGAGATCCTCTTCCTGACGTTCACGACGATTCTCGCGACGCTCGTCGTCCTCGCGATACCGCTGCCGTGGCTGCTCGAGTGGCTCGGCTTCACGGGCTCCACCGAGGAGCGCGACATGCACGCGCGCCGGCGCCTCGCGGAGGCCGCGCTCACACGCCTGAGCGAGCTCGACGGGCCGCCGTCCGTCGTCAACGGCCTTCGCAACCTCTACGAGGCGAGGCTCGCCCGGCTCGACGCGCGCCTCGATCGCGAGACCGACCACCCGGACGTTCATCTGGAGCTCCGCCGCGAGCTGCTCACGGCAGAGCGGCAGGCGCTCTGGCAGCTCGAGGAAAGCGGCGACGTCGACTTCTCGTCCGCCCGCGACATCGAGCGGCAGCTCGACCTCGAGGAAGCCGGTCTGCGCGGCTAACCGGCGGAGATGAGCGCCACCCCGCCGAGGGCGACGGCGACGCCCGCGAGCTGCGGCCGTGCGATTCGCTCGCTCAGGAGCACGCGCGCGAGGACGACGATCACGATCGGATAGAGCGAGGAGAGCACGGCGACGACGCTGAGAAGCCCACGCGTGGTCGCAGCGCCGTAGAGAAGCGTCGCTCCGGTATCGGCCGCGCCGACCAGGGCGAGCATCAGCCACATCCTGCGCGCCGGCACGACACGCGGGCCGACGGTGAAGACGAGCAGGAGCACGAGCGGCACCGCGGCGAGCCGCATCGTCAGTGCGCCCCAGGCAACGCCGCCTCCTGCGGCGCGGCTCAGGCCGATCAGCGACCCGCCGAAGCAGAGTGCAGCGAGCAACGCGAAGCCGACACCCGCGCCGATCTCGCGCGGTGCGTCGTGCTGCCGCTCGATCGACGCTGCGACGACGCCGATGACTGCGAGAGCGACTCCGATCCCCTGCAACGTCGACGGGCGTTCGCCGCGGGCGAACCCGTACGCCACGGGCACGGCTGACGCCGTCGCAGTGATCGGACCGACGATGCCCATCGTCCCCACGGAAAGCGCGTGGTAGAACGCCGCGATCCCAACGAGGCCGATCGCGCCGGCGAACGCAGCCCACGCGAACTGCTCTGCCGAGGGCAGCGACGGCTGCGTGACGGCCACGACGAGCGCCGCGATCACGAGCCCGAACACTTGCACGAGGGCGGCGACGACGAGTACGGGCAGGCGCCGCGCGCCGACGCCCGCGCCGAAGTCGGCGAAGCCCCACGCGAGGCTCGCGGACGAGCGCGAGCAGGATGCTCAATCGCCGACGGGCCTGGTTGCGGCGATCGCGTCGAGCTGATTCGCGTGGTAGAGAACCGCGGCCTCCGCGGTGCGCGCGGCTCGCACGCTCGTGGTGGCAGGCGACGGCATGCAGCAGCTCCGCGCGGACACCGGGATCGAGCGCTGCCGTCCGTTCCTCGATCATGCGAAGACCAAGGTGCACGTGACCGAGGAGCCGGCCCTCGTCCGTCGGACGGAACACTGGGCCACGGCCGAGCTCGCGCACACGGCCGACGTCGTGAACGAGCGCAGCCGCGACGAGCAGATCCACGCGCAGCCGTTGATGAAGTTGTGCCGTCTCGCGCGACAGGGTTGCGACGCCGACGGTGTGCTCGAGCAATCCGCCTGCGTAGGAGTGATGCGCGTCCATGGTCGCCGGAAGCGCGCGCATCGCTGCCCGCGTCTCCGTGTCGAGCACGTGGTCGACCGCCGTGCGAAGGCCGGCGTGCGCGATCTCGGCGGCGAGGAACTCGAGGAAGCCTTCGAGCTCGTCCGCATCTCGGCGCATCGCGGGCGCCATCGACGCCGGATCGACGTCCTGCGCGGGCTCGAGCGTCCGAACGTCGAGCTGCAGACGGTCGCGGAATCGCTCGACGCGTCCGAGCACGCGCACGGCATCGCCCTCGCCGAAGCGCGAGTCGAGAAGCTCGACGTCGTTCCACACGCGTGCTGCGATCCGCCCGCTCGGGTCGACGAGCTCGAGCGCGAGATACGCAGCGCCGTTCTCGCGTCCGCAGCCGCTCCTTCTTCGCGACCGCATAGACGCCCTCGACCGTGCGGTTCTCCTCGAGCTGCGCGATCGCCGTCACTGGAAGGTGATCACCGAGCGGATCCCGTCCTGCGCCTCCATGAGCTCGAAGCCGTGGTTGACCTCGTCGAGTGAGATGCGGTGCGTGATGAGCGGCTCGACGTCGATCTCGCCCCCGAGCCAGCGCTCGACGAGCTGCGGCACCTGGTCGCGTCCCTTCACGCCGCCGAACGACGAGCCCGCGACGCGGCGGCCGGTGATCAGGAACCGCGGCACGACGTCGAGTGTCTCGCCCTTGCCGGCCACGCCGCACACAGTCGCGAGACCCCAGCCCATGCGCGCGGACTCGACTGCCTGGCGCATGACCGAGACGAGGCCCGTCGCCTCGAACGTGTAGTCGGCGCCGAAGCCGCCCGTCAGACTCGACGATCTGCGCGACGGTGTCCGGCCGCCGGCGACGACGTCTGGTCGCGCCCTGTCCGCGCGCGAGCTCGAGCCGCTCCGCCGACAAGTCGACGGCGATGATCCGCTCCGCGCCCTGAAGCCGGCAGCCCGCGACCGCGCCGAGGCCGACGAGCCCGGCGCCGAAGACGACGCAGGTCGAGCCGGCGCGGCACCTTCGCCGTGTTCAACGCGGCGCCGAGGCCGGTCGAGAGCCCGCATGCGAAGACGCACGCGTGGTCGAGCGGCGCCTCCGGATCGATCTTGGCGAGCGCGATCTCCGGCATGACGGTGTACTCGGCGAACGTCGAGGTGCCCATGAAGTGGCGGATCGGCTCGCCGTCCGCGCGAGAGCCGGGTCGTCCCGTCCGGCAGGTAGCCCTGGTTCTGCTGCTCGCGAATCGCGAGGCAGAGATTCGTGCGCTCGTCGCGGCAGTGGATGCACTCGCGGCACTGGGGCGAGAAGAGCGTGACGACGTGATCGCCGGGCGCGACGGAGGCAACGCCTTCGCCGACTGCCTCGACGACGCCGGCACCCTCGTGCCCGAGCACGGTCGGTGCGTAGCCGGACGGATCGGCGCCCGAGGCCGTATAGAGGTCGGTGTGGCAGACACCGCACGCGGCGAGCCGCACGAGGACCTCGCCGGCTTTCGGCTCGGCGAGCTCGATCGCCTGCACCTCGAGGGGCGAGCCGAACTGCTCGAGAACCGCGGCCCTGATCTGCACGCTCCGATTATCGTCGAGTTGCGTGGCCGAGGTCCGCCCGTTCCGCGCGCTCCGCTATTCGGTGCCCGATCTCGCGCGCCGTCGTCGCGCCCCCGTATGACGTCATCTCCGAGGAGCAGCGCGCCGAGTATCTCGCCCGAAGCCCGTACAACGTCGTCCATCTGACGCTGCCGGAGTCGGAGGAACAGGCCGCGCGACGACCTCGAGCAGTGGCGCGCGACGGCGTGCTCGTCGAGGACGACGAGCCCTCGTACTGGTGGCTTGCGCCAGCGCTACGTCGGGCCGGACGGCGTCGAGCGCACGCGGGCGGGGTTCGTCGCGGCGCTGCGGGCCGAGCCGTACGACCGCCGTGTCGTCCTGCCCGCACGAGCGCACGCACGCGGGGCCGAAGGAGGGGAGGCTTCGCCTTCTCACGCGCGACGCGCACCCACCTGGAGCCGATCTTCCTGCTCTGGGACGGGACGATCGGCATCGACGGCCTCGGCGATCCCGATCTCGAGACGAACGAGAGCGGCGTCGAGGCGAAGCTCTGGCGCCTCGATCCCGGGTTCGGCGACGCGTTGACCGAAGAGCTCCAGGATGCGCAGCTCCTGATTGCCGACGGCCATCACCGCTACGAGACCACGCTCGCCTTTCACGAGCGACGAGGGCAGCGAGGAGTCTGCGTGGTTGATGGTCGTCATCGTCCCGACCGACCAGGAGGGCCTGACGATCTTCCCGACGCACCGGATCGTGCAGCATCTCGGCGAGACGTCGGCGGGACGCCGATCGACGCGCCCGGCGACGCCCTCCCGGCTCGCCCTCTACCGGGGCGGCCGCTACGAGGAGATCGACGCGGTCGGCCTCGACCCCGAAGTGGTCGACGGCTTCTCGCCGCAGGGCGTGACGTACACGCGCGTACGTCGACGAGGCGGTCGCCGCCGTCGACCGCGGCGAGGCCGAGGCGGCGTTCCTCCTGCGGCCGACGCGGATCGAGGACGTCTGGGAGATCGCCCGCCGCGGCGACGTGATGCCGCAGAAGAGCACGTTCTTCTATCCCGAAGCTCACGAGCGGGCTGCTGCTCTTCCCGCTGTGAACCGACTGGCTCGGCATTTGCCGCGCCGCCGTCGAGGACGTGCAGGCGCGTGCTCGAGGAGCTGCCGACGCGCGCCGAGCGCGAGCCGGTCGTCGGCACGGGCCTCGGCGGCGACGAGACGACCGCGATCGACAAGGCCGCCGAGGACGCGATCCTCGCGCGCTTCCGCCCGCTCGACGACGTCACGATCGTCTCGGAGGAGGTCGGGACGGCTCGGCGAACGGCGCGACGGTCGTCGTGATCGACCCGATCGACGGCTCGCTGAACGCGAAGCGCGGCATCCCGTTCTTCTCAGTATCTATTGCAGTCGCCGACGGGCCGAGCGATGGGTGATGTCCATTTCGGCTACGTCTACGACTTCGGCACCGGCGAGGAGTGGGTCGCGCGCCGCGGCGAGGGCGCGACGCTGAACGGCGAGCCGCTGACCGTCGCGCCGAAGGACACGATCGAGATCCTCGCCTTCGAGGCGACGCTGACTAGCCTGATCGCGCGCGATGCGCCGAAGGTCGACGGCCTCGCCGTACCGCCTGCGCATCATGGGCTCGCTCGCGCTCTCGCTCTGCCATCTCGCGGCCGGCCGCGTCGATGCGGTTTGCTCTCTGAAGGACGCCCGCTCGGTCGACATCGCCGCCGCGCAGCTCCTCGTTCGGGAGATGGGCCTCGCGATCGAGCTCTTCGACGACCCGCGGCGTTTCGAGGAGGCCGAGCTCGACCTCGAGGGACGTTCACGTCTCGCCGCAGCGGGAACCGACGCGTTGTGCAGGAAGCTCGCAGACGCGCTGTCCGCATAGGTTGCTCCGGCTGGAACTACGCAAGCTGGAAGCAGGAGTTCTACGAGGGGCGCCCCGCGCGTCTCTGGCTCGAGCACTACGCGGCGCACTTCGACACGGTCGAGGTGAACAACACGTTCTACCGGCTGCCGAACCGCGAAGCGGTCGCAAACTGGGAGCGGACGGCACCTCAGGGTTTCCTCTTCACGATCAAGGCGTCGAGATATCTGACGCACATCAAGCGGCTTCGCGAGCTCGGGGCGGGCCTCGACCGCTTCTACGAGCGTATCGAGCCCCTGCGCGAGAGCCCGAAGATGGGGCCGCTCCTCTGGCAGCTGCCGCCAACCTTCAAGCGCGACGACGAGCGGCTCGCAAACGCGCTCGCACGGCTCGACCACACCCACGAGCGTCATTGCGTCGAGTTCCGGCACCCGTCGTGGTTCGCGGACGACGTCTACGAGCTTCTGCGCGAGCATCGCGTCGCACTCGTCATCGGCGACCGGCCCGAGGTCCATGCCTTCCAGACGCACGAGCTGACGGCCGACTGGACGCTCGTCCGCTTCCACTACGGCTCGCGCGGCCGCCGCGGGAACTACAGCGAGACCGAGCTCCGGGAATGGGCGGACAGGATTCGCGCCTGGAGCGAGCAGGTGGAGGTTTTCGCGTACTTCAACAACGACTGGGAGGTCTTCGCCGTCCGGAACGCACTCCGGATGGAGCAACTCATTCGGGTCTAGGCGAATCGGCGAAAGCGTTCTACGCTGCGGGCGTGAGGCTGGGGAGAGGGGTTCTCGTCGTCGTGCTTGCACTTATTGTCGCGCCCACCGCCTTTGGCGGAGGGTGGCTGCCCCATCCTGCAGATGCGACCTGGACATATCAGTGGTCGGACAGTGTCTACAACACGATGCCGACGAACGAGATCGTCACCGTCAAGAGCCAGAAGGACAAGAGCTTCGTCCTCGCCTGGACGACCGAGAACGCCGGCAACCCGGATGACGCACCGGCCAGCATCGGCACTGCGTCGTTCCAGGAGACGAATGCGGGCATCATCAACACCGACTGGTCGAGTAACCCTCCGCCGCCTGAGTTCCCGGTCCTCTGCTCGTCGTCCGCATCGTGCGGCAACAGTCTTTCGAGCTCTCTCTACAACCTGATCTGGGGGACGCGGTCTCCTGTGCTCGCGGAACCGCTTTTGCAGGGACAGTCCTGGGCTTCGTCGGGCGGCGCACGGAACGACGTCACGAGCACGTCCGATTACCTCGGCACCGAGAAGGTGGTCGTTCCCGCGTTCCCGGAAGGCGTCGTCGCCGCGAAAGTGCAATCCCAGATGTCCCAGGCCGGTGCGCTCGGCGATCCCTACGGGAGCGGGTTGCGCACCGTGTGGTGGGTGTACGGCGTTGGGCCCGTGAAGATCGTCTTCGCGCACGCGGGCGGCTCAGGTGCTCCCGTCACGACTGTGATGCTGCAATCGACGAATCAGACGTCGGCCGCTCCGCCTCCGGACGCGGACTACTTCCCGCTCACCGTCGGGGGCAAGGGGACGTATCGATGGACGAACACGCGTTATCTGTCCAAGCCAGAGGTCGAGCGATATACCGTCGACCAGGCGGCGAACGGGACGGCAATCCTCAAGGTGTCGAGCGTGTCGGGGCCGATGAAGGTTGCCGGGGCGTACCAGTTCACGCGTCGTCTCGACGGCGTCACGAGTGTCGCGAGCTCGACGAAGGCTGCTTCGCTTGCAAAGCTGCCGCCGCTCGGCCCACGATCGTTGGCCCCGGCACATCGGCGCCACTTCTTTACGCCGTTCGATCTGATGACGTACGGCTTCAATCCCGTTCTGCCGGCGTATGGCGTCCCCGGGACGACATGGGCTTCGGACACGGCAAGCCGTGACTTCGCCGTGTACGGCGTCACAGGATCTACGAGCGTGGTCGGGGTGAGCACCGTGAAAGTGCCTGCCGGGACGTTCAAGGCGCTGGTTGTCAAAAGCGTCCTGCAGCAGCCCGGTTTCCGGTTCGGCAGCGGTACCCGTACGAGTTGGTTCGCACCGCGCCGCGGTCTGGTCAAGCTCGAGTTCCGGCACGCCGACGGGAGCGTCTCGCTCGTCGAGCTCCTGCGCTGAGCCGTGCGCCGGCGGCCGACGATCTTGCTCGGTGTCGTCGCGGCTGCGGCGGTGATTGCAGCGGGTCTTGCGGCGTTCAGCGGGCGGAGCTCCGAGTCGAAGGCGCACAAGCAAGTCGTGGCATACATCGACGACGCGAACACGATCCAGTCGAGCATGTCGCTTCCGTTCGCGCACGTCAGGGCGGCTTTCCAGCACTTCGCAGACAAGCCGACCGGCGGTTCAGGCCAAGCGCGGCAGCTCGGCGACGCTGAACGAACGCTTCGGACCCTGCGGCGCCGTCTCGCTGCGCTCCCTGCGCCTGCGCCTGCCGTCAAGCTCCGGCGACTGCTCGTCAGGCTCGCCGACGTGGAGGCGGCGATCGCTCACGAGGTCCAGGGTCTTGCGCTCTTCATGCCCCGCCTCTCTGCCGATCTCGCCGAATCGCGGAGCACGGCGGCGGCCCTCGGCAACGCACTCGCAGCCGTCACGTACCCGAAGGCGACGTCTGTCCAGGGCGGGCCGAAGGAGATCGCGCGGGCAAAAGCAGCGTACGCGGCCGAGGCGGACGCGGCCGCCGCTTCCCAGGCGGACGCGCTCGAGCTGTACGGAGCGGACGTGACGCCGGTGATCAAGCGTCTGCGCTCACTCCGCCCGCCGACCGTGATGAAGCCGACCTACGAGGCGCAGTTGCGCGCCCTTGTCGCCACAAGAGCTGCGGTCACACGCCTTGCCGCGGAACTTCGAATGAAGGACCGGAGCCGGGTTCCGGAGCTCAACCGTCGGATCAAGGAGGCGGCAAGGCTCGCGGCGTCGATAGACGCACAGCGGGCGCAGATTGCCGCGATCAAGCTCTACAACGCGCGTGTGCGCTCGGCGGAGGCTTTGCAGCTCAAGATCCACTCGGAGTTCCTGCGCGTCCAAGCTGCGGTCGGCTAGGCATGCACGTAAAGCGAGTTTCGCTCGGGACTTGCTGCGCGAAACTGACAAAAGCTTGACGTCCTGCCTCAAAAGTGGTTTGTTCGATCGATCCCACTGGGGAGTGGGCCGGGCGGGAGTCCGGGGGAAAAAGGGAGAGGAGCAGTCGCGGGCACGTACGCGGCAGTCGCTAGGGCTCAACCGATCGGCCTCGTTGCGATGCGGCAGCGGGGCATCCACTATTGGTGGGCGGGCCTCGGGATCCTCGTTCTCGTCGTCATGTACGCGGCGCCGATCGCCGGCGCCTTCCGGCAGCCGAAGGCGTACGACCCTGTAAAACCGTTGCCGCAACTCACCGTCCCTGCGGCGGCGTTCCCCCTCCTGCGGGTGCCGAAGGTTCACAGGCTCGCGCCGCTCGCGCCCCTGCCACGCAGCGCAGCCGCTCCCGCGTCGCAATCCGTGCCGGCCGCACCGCAGAAGACGGTGCGGCGCACGACGGTTCCGGTCGTCTCCGACCAGCATTCGCAGGTTGCGCCTGCAAAACCGCAGACGGCAACCTCGACGGAGACGAAGGACCCCTTCGCGGATACGCCCGTGGTCGCGGATGCTGTCGGGACGCTGGCTCCGCTCGATCCAGGAGTACAGCCGACGCAGGCGCCGCCGGCTGCGTCACAGGAGGCGCCGCCGCCAGAGCAGGATCCCTCCACCGTGCCGGCCGACGACTCCGCGGCCGGTGTTGCACTTTCCGACCCGGACCCCAGATCGGCGACCGGAACGCGGCCGGAACGCAGCCTTGCGACGGCCTCGACTTCGGGTAGCGAAGGGACGGAGACGACGACAATCGACTCCGCTTCGAGTTCGACGGGAGACGCCGCGCCGGCGACGCAAACCGAGACGACAACGACGGCGACGACGACCGATCCCGCTTCCGCGGGCTCCACGGGTAGCGACACGACTGTGACGGCAACCGATGCTGCCGCCAACACAGAGACAGCCGATGCAGCTGCACCGGTCGACGCCACGGTCACCGAAGCCGGCTCCGCCGATGACGTGACAGCGAGCGCCGCGAACGACGTGACACCCACGACCGTGACTTCGACGGCTGCTCCCGCTGCGGCGAAGCTCAGCAGCGCGGATGTCGCGCACTTCAAGGGCGGGGTTGACAGCGCCCTCTCGCAACTCGCCACAACGGTGACCCAGCTCGTGCAGGCGACGCCGACGCTGTCCGACCGGATGCCGCTCGCGCAGACGAGCCTCGACGATCTCCTCGGCCTCAGCGACTCCTTCGCCGCGCTCGCGACGGGAGCGCATGCGGCACTCGGCGCCCTTGACGCTGCCTCGATCGACGACGTCGTCAACGCACTCCAAGGAATCTCTGCGGACCTGCCACACGCGCTGCGAGGCCTTGGCTTCTCGTCCTCGCTGACGAACACGGCCGATCACGTCGTGGCGTATCTGATCCTCGGCCTGCGGCGCGCGGACGCCGCAACGTGCCGCGACGAGCACGGCTGCATCCACAGCAAGAGCGGCCTCGACACGGCCGCAGCCGGTGTCGACCTGGATGCCGACGCGGATACCGCAGGCGTGCAGGCGCCCGTCCTCGATGTCTCCGGCGCTGTCGGGTTGAATCTCGCGGTAGGGGTCGATGTCACGGGCCGAGGCGGAGCGTTCATTCGTTCCGACAGCACGGTCGAGATCGCCGTCTTCGTCTCGAGCGCGAACGTCAATGCGACGGCGCAGAGCGGCAGTGCGACCCAGCAGGTGAGCGGTGACGTCGGCATCGGTGGCGTCGTGACGCTCTCATTTGCAGATCCGACACCGAGTGACGGCGGCTTGAGCCTGAGCGAGCTCGCACCGGCTGCCGTGCGGGTCGCGACCACGGAGACCGGCGCGCCGATCGTCCTCCGAGACGCCGCAGGTGGCTCGGTGACGATTGTCGGCTCGCTCTTCGGCGGCGGGAGATTGTCGGCGCAGCTGATCGATCCATCGGGCGGCCGCGCGGCGACTTCCGGCGCCTCGGCTCCGACGGCATCCGTTTCCGTTCTGTCGGCGACAACCGGCGGCGATGCCACGACCGCAGGTGGCACAGGCGTGGCCTCCGGCGCGGTTTCGACATCGAGCATCCAGGCGACAGGCGGGACGCTCTCCACCCTGACGTCACCGTCAACCTCGGGTGTCGACGCCCCGACCCCGACGGCGACGACGAGCGGCGACACGTCGAGCACAGGAGCGACCTCGGGCTCGAGCACGCTGACGGGCTCGGCTGGGAGCGCCACCGCCCCGGACCCGTCCGGCGGCACGACGCTCGCGACAAGCGGCTCGGCGGGTGACGGCAGCGCCGCGAGCCAGAGCACGGACACCACTCTCTCGGGCGCGGGCAGCCCCGCGGCCGCGGGGACCACCTCCTCCTCCTCGCCCGCGACCTCGACGACCACGACGGCCAACGGGCCCGACGCGACATCGACGATTCCGGCCGGCACCGACGGCACGCCTCCCGACCCGAATGCGAACACCGCGAGCGGTCTCTCGCCTCCGGCCTCGAACGTAACCGTCTCCAACGGCGGAACGGTGACGAGCGCGGATGGTTCCGCGACCGTCACGTTTGCTCCCGGCGGCGTCTCCGGCGACGCGCTCGTCACGATCACGCAGATCGCTACGGGCGGATACGAGTTGACCGCGATCGATGTTGCGACGGGAGCGCAGATCCACACCTTTGCGATCCCACCGATCCTCACGCTCCGGATTTCGGCCACGGGAACGGCGGGCCAGCTGTATTACGTCGACGCGGCAGGCGCGCTGACGCCGATCCAGACGACGATCGACCTCGGATCCCGCGAGACCGTCGCTCAGCTGCCCCACTTCAGCACGGTCACGTCGACCGGCACCTCGACGGATCTGGTGCTCACGGCGACCGGCGGCGACGACAAGCTCGAGCTGAAGCTGGACTCGGCGACGCCGGGCAACCTGCTCATCCACGCGACGAACGGCTCCGTCGACGACTTCTCGTTCGTCGCGCCGACGAACTCGCTGACGATCGATCTGGGCGGCGGCAACGACTCGATCCTGATGTACGACGTCAGCACCGTGTATGCCCACTCGATCGTCCTCAAGGGCGGCGCCGGGGACGACACATACTCGTTCAAGGACAACTGGGGCGCGGTCACGATCGCTACCCCCGATGCGAACGGGACGAACGGCGACACGCTCGACTTCACGCCGCTCTCGGAGTCGGTCCTCGACACGCTCACCGTCAACCTGGACAAGACCGTTCTCACCGCGGGAACGAGCACGGTGACGCAGGATGCCTCGAGCCTGGCGGAGGAGATCAACATCGTCGTCTCCTACGCAGACCCGAGTGGTCTGACGGCGAGCCTCAAGAGCGCCTACGACAAGCTCTCCCAGCTCGTCGACTCGCTCGACGCCACTGTCCACGCGCTTTCGAACGCGCTGCCGCTGATCGATCCGAACGCGGGCTCCTCGATCTCGAAGATCGTTGCGTTCGTCGACGACGTCAAGGCTCTCCGGGATCAGGTCAACCCGAAGATCAGCGAGTTGACGGCGCCGACCAACACGACGCTTGGCGACGTCATCGGGAAGCTCAACTCGGCGATCTCGTCGCTTCCGGCGCTTCTCTCCGGCCTCAAGTTCACGACCGAGTACCGCGGCGCGGTCGCCGACTCGAAGCTCGAAGTGCTGATCGACGTCGATCTGCCGACGGCGACCGTGAACAAGGCGATCCCGCTCTCGCTCGGCGCAGATGTGGCGGCGCTCGGCGTCACGCTCGACGCGAATCCGGCGACCGCCGCCGTCGAGCCGGTGACGCTGACGGTCGTTGGGACCCTCGCGATTCACATCGCGATCGGCCTTCCCGCCGCGTCGCCGAGCGACGTCTTCCTCGCCCCCGGCGGGACGGTGAACCTGACCGTCGGCGCGACCCTCGCCGCGGGCACGCTCAAGATCAACCTCTCGCTCCTCGAGGGCTCGATCACACTCGGCGCGCCGATCACGTTCAACGGCTCTCTCGGTTTGACCCTCAAGGACCCGCAGGTGACGAGTGACGGCCGGATCAGCCTCGGCGAGATCGGGACGTCCGCCGTCGAGATCGCGAGCAACGGGACGATCACGAACCCGATCACCTTGACGGCGACCCTCGGGAACCAGCTGACCGTCGGCTCGGGTCCTTCGCCGGCGCCACTCGCCAGCGCGACACTGACGATCACGTTCTCGAACGGCAGCAACATCTTCGGGGACGCGTCGGGGAACCCGCTCGACATCCACGTCGACTTCAAGTCGTCCGGATCGGACGCGACCAACCTGTTCCAGAACTTCTCGAACGCAGGCCCGAACGAGATCCTGGGCATGCTCGGCCAGGTCGCGAACTTCTTCACCGGGCTCGCGAACCAGCAGATCCTGAACGCGACGATCCCGTTCACGAACGTGACCATCGGCAGCGTTCTCGACTACGGCAAGGCGTTCAAGCACGACTTCCTCGATCCGCTCTTCAAGAGCGGCGACTCGCTGAAGCCCGACTCGAACGGCGACGGCAACCTGACGCTCGACGACCTCAACTTCACGAGCATCCAGAGCCTGCTCGACCGGCTCTCGGTCGCGCTCGGGCTCCCGGTCGGGACGCTGAAGGCGAACTTCGACCCGGCGAAGCGCGAGCTGACCTTCTCGTTCAGCTTCGACCGCACCTTCGGGATCGGGACGAGCGTCGACACCGTCGACGCCGCGAAGGGCTCGGTCAGGACGGTTGCCCAGGGCGGCAGCGCCGCCGAGGTGGACGAGCTGATCTTCAACGGGACCGGGTCCTTCGTCGTCTCGATTCCCGGTCACTCGACGACGATCAACGCGACCGACGACAAGGACATGGTCAAGACGAAGATCGGGTCGCTCGGGTTCGGGGTCGACACCGTCGAAGGTCAACGCGGCTTCTGGAAGATCAAGTTCCTTGGTACGGCCAACGTGCCCGATCTGAGCGTCGACGCATCTGGACTCTCCAGCGACGAGTCCTGGCAGGTCGTCGTCGTTCCAGACAGCGCCGCGAACTTCTGGCTCGCCTACACAAACGCGAGCAACCAGCTGGTCCTCACCGATGCCCTGACGAAGAGCATCAGCACCAGCGACCTCGTGACCGCGCTCTCGAGCAAGCTCGGCCTGACCGCGGACGTCCTGAAGTACGCGGCGACGGACTCGACGATCTTCACCGTCCACATCACGAGCCCGAGCTCGGGCCTCAAGCGCCTCACCTCTGCCGGCGGGCTCAGCATCGACTTCGGCACGAGCCTCGGCGACCTCGGGAGTGTCCAGACCACGGGCAGCATCATCCCGCTCGCCCGCCTGATCGCCGGCGCGACGTTCGGGATCAACCTCTCCTCGTCCCAGAGTGTGGCAGCCGATCCGGGCACGTTCTCGCCCGGTCCGCGGGTCGACGTCATTCCCGACATCGAAGGTGGCAAGAGCGTCACGGTCACGACGCTGCGTCCCGGCGCGACGGGCATCAGCGAGATCCAGGTGCTCACGGCCCGCGCGGCGAGCGGGACGTACAAGCTCTCGTTCGACGGCTCGACGTCGAGCGACATCCAATTCAACGCCGACCCGGCGACGGACGGCGGCGCCTTCCTGGGAGTCCTCAACACGCTGACGGGTGGGAAGGTCTCGTCGGTCTCGCGCGTCTCGCGCCCGGAGGGCTTCGTCTACACGATCACCTTCACGACGGCGGCAGGCCCGGTGTCGCAGCTCGGCGTGTCCGACACGAGCGCGCTCGTCGCCCGTTCCGAGACGCAGATGGTCGTGGTGTCCAATGCGACCGAAGGCACGTACAGGCTCGCGCTCAGCGTTGACCTGAACGGCGACGGGACGATCAGCGCCTCCGAGAGCGGTCTCAGCAACCCGATCGCGTTCGACGGCGGTGTTGCCGCGATCATCAGCGCATTCGCCGGGCACCTCCCGACGGGCGTGACGCTCGCTCCCGGGTCGGGCGCAGGCGAGGTCACGTTCGGCGGCGCTGCGGACAAGAAGGATGTCGGCCTCTTCACCGCCGACACGAGCGCACTGAAGGGAGCGCTCTCGAACGGGAAGCTCACCGGAACGGCCAACTTCGACGCATCCCTCTTCAACGGGCCGGGCATCGTCGCCCTGACCTGGCAGGACGGGACGGCGAGCGTCAGCGTCGGCACCGTCGACGAGGGCGGGCTCGCGATCGGCGTCACGACGGCGACGCCCGGCGCCGGCACCGAGGTCCAGGATCTCACCGGCCCGACGGGGACGTCGTTCACGATCACCGGCGGGACTGGAACGCTCGTCTACGGGACGTCGACGTCGGCCGAGGTCGCGACCGTGCTGGCGACGGTGGCTTCGATCGGAGCTGTGGCGAACGTGCTCGTCCTGACCTCGGCGTCCGGCGGAAACACGACCTACCGCGTCATCTTCACGGGCACGCTCGACAAGGCGAACGTCGCACAACTCGCAGTGAGCGCCGGAACCGCCACGACCGTGAAAGACGGCGGCGGCACCGTGACGAACGAGACGCAGGTCGTCACCGCGCGCGCTTCCTCCGGGCTCTTCATGCTGCAGTTCGGCGGCGAATCGACAGGCGGGCTCGCCTACAACGCGCTCGCGCCGGACGTTCAGGCCGCGCTCGAAGGGCTCTCGACGATCGGAGCCGGCAACGTCTCCGTGACGCTCTCGACCGTGCCCGCAGGTAACGCGTACTCGGTCACGTTCAAGGGCATCTACGCGGGTGCGGATGTTCCAGCGCTCGGCGCGACGAACCCGGCCGCTCCCGGCCTCAGCGCCGTGCCGTTGGGCGTTGGCTTGCTCGTCGGGGGAGTTGTCTACACCTACGTCGTCACCGCCGTCGTCGGCGGCAAGGAAACGCTGCCGTCCAACCCCGCCCTTGCCCTGACCACGCCGCTCATCTCTGGGCCGCCGCCGATCCAGCCCGTCACGTCTGTCCTGCTCAACTGGTCACCGGTCGTGGGTGCGACCTCCTACAAGATCTACCGCTCAGGCGGCCTGGGGAACGCGGTCATCACCGCCTTCGCCACCACGTTCCTCGACGACGGCACCGCCCCCTTCGAGATACCAACTCCGGTTCCGACGACGAGCCAGGTCACCCTGACGCAGCGGAACGAGGTGCAGGAGATCACGGTCACCGGTGCCGTCGGCGGCACATACAGCCTCGGCTTCACCTTCGACGCCAACGGCAACGGCGCGATCGACGCAGGCGAGAGCCCGTCACCAGTCACGGTCCAGGCCACCGCGACCGCGGACGACTTGCGCGCGGCGCTCGAGAGCCTGACGAGCATCGGTGCGGGCAACGTCGCCGTGGCCTTCGCCGATGGCATTTACACGATCGCCTTCATCGGCGCGCTCGCCGGCAAGAACGTGCCGACCCTTGCGCTCTCGGCCGTGAGCCTGACGCCGCAGAACGAGATCCAGAAGGTGCAGATCGTGAGCGCGACCGGCGGATCCTTCACGCTCACGGTCAGCTATACGGACGGCGCCACGGAGAAGACGGGCAAGACGGCGCCGATTGCGTTCGGCGCGAGCGCGGCCGACGTCAGGACGAAGCTCGAGAGCGCCACCGTCAACGGTGTGCCGATCGGGCCGGGTCAGTTCGACGTCACACGCGTCGGCAGCACGTACACGATCGAGTTCAAGGGCACGCTCGCCAACAGAGACATCGACGCGCTCGTCGGGGACGCCGGCGGCCTCGTCAACGAGGCGTCGCTCTCGACGATGTCGGTCGCGTTCACGTCGAGCGCGACAACCGTCGACCAGCTCGTCTCGCAGCTCCAGGCGAAGATCGACGATGCCGTCGTCGCCGCGGGGCTCACCCCCGGGTTCCTCGTGGCCATGGTCACGGCCGGCGGCAGCGGTTTCACCGCGACGGTGGCCCGCCCCTTCGGCGCAGTCAACTTCACGCCGCAGGGCGACCACATCCACAGCGGCCAGGTCTCGCACCTCGACGACAACGATCCGGTCGCGGGCGCGGTCCAGACCATCGTCGCGCACCCGACGAACATCAACATCGTCTGGATCGGCACCGTCAACGGCGGCGTCTGGCGGTCGACGAACTTCGACTCGGGCACGTCCGGAAGCGTGCAGTGGCAGCCGCTGCTCGACCTCGGCCCCAGCATGTCCATCCAGACGCTCGTGCTCGATCCGACCGTGACCCCGACCGCAGCCGACGGCAGCGATGCCGTGCTCCTCGCCGGGCTGGGCCAGCCGAGCAACTTCGGGCTGCCCTCCGTCGGGAGCTTCCCGATCGGCATCTATCGGTCGACGAACGGCGGCGACAGGTGGACGGTGCTCGGCGAGAAGGAGCTCAGCGGGCTCTCGATCACCGGCATCGCCGCCCGCGGTCAGGTCATCGTCGTCGCCGGGCGCCAGACCATCGGCGCCACGCTCGGCGGTGTCTTCCGAAGCACCGACGGCGGTGCGACCTTCCCGCGCATCTCGGGCAACGCGGCGATATTCGGCCTGCCGTCGGGTGACGCGCTCGACCTCGTCGGCGACCCGACCGACATGCGGATCCTCTACGTCGCGATCGCCGGTCACGGCGTCTTCGTCAGTGTCGACATGGGAGAGCACTGGAGCTCCACCGGCGGCGACCCCGCAACCGGTCAGCAGCAGTTCAACACGGGCGCGCCGGTCATCGGGCCGCAAGAGGTCGTCGGTCCGTCGACAGGCTGGGTGACGGGCCAGACGGTGAATGTCCGGATCTCCGTGAGCGCGGCGACGGACACGACGCGTCGGCGCCACCGGTAAGCCCGTCTATGTCGCCGTCGTCAACGCGATCGTGGGCGCGACCATCACCTCAGCCCTGGCCGGTTTCTTCCGCTCGAACAACCTCGGCGCATCCTGGGCGTCGTTCGATCTGCCCGGGACGTGCGAGGGCACGCTGCCGAACCCGTCACCCGACCCGCAATGCACCGTCGGGACGTTCGCCGGCATCCACCCCGGCGGCCAGGGCCTGCCGAACACGTCGCTCGCCGCCGACCCGGTTAACCCGTTCCTCGTCTACATCGGCGGTGACACGCAGCCCTCGAACGTCGGGCCCGACGGCACGCTCAACACCGGGGACGACGCCTCGCTCGACCCGACACACTCGAACGCAAGCGGCGCGACGACGTTCGGCGGCCGGCTCTTCCGCTGCGACTCGAGCAAGGCGCCGGGGGCAAAGGCGAGCTCGGCCGCTTACCAGTGCCGCTGGATCACGGACTCGCTGGCAATCGATCCGCTCCATCCGGCAAACGGCACGTCGCCGCACGGTGATACTCGCGCGATGGCGTTCGAGGCCGCGCCGAGCACCACGCTCCAGACGGGCATCAACTCGACGGACATGACAATCGTCCTCAGTGACGCGTCGGCCTTCCCGGTGAACGCCGCCGGCGGCGAGCGCCAGTTCGTGATCACGATCGGGACGGAGCAGATTCGAATCGCGAGCCGCAGCGGCAACACGCTGACGGTCGCAGTGCGCAACTACAACAACACGCCTTCGGCAAGCCATGCCGCGGGCGCGACCGTCACGTTGAACGGCTCGCTCATCGAAGGAGACGACGGCGGCATCTATATCCAGACCTTCCCGAAGGGCGACGGAGAGGTCGCCGGCGGAACGGGCCACTGGGTGCCGCGGAACGGCGGAGAGGCCGGTAGCGGCTTCCTCCAGATCACCGAGCACCACTCCTGCGCCTACGACCACCTGAACAGGATCATCGTCTGCGGAAACCAGGACGCCGGGACCACGACCCAGTCGGCGACGGACTCGACGCTCTGGACGGACACGCTGGGGGCTGACGGAAACATCGTCGCCGTTGGCTACGACACTGCGAACAACGTCTCGTTCCGCTACATCGCATTCGACTCGCCCGGCGGCAACACCATCGTCGGCCTCAGCAGAGTCCGGTGCACGAACGCGAATGTCTGCACGTTCCAACCGGCGCCCGCGCAGAACTTCGCCGGCCCGAACGCTTTCGTCGCGCAGTTCTACACGCCTATCGCCGCCAACCCCGCCGCGACAACCGGCGCGACAGCGGGGCTGCAGATCGTCGTCGGCGGCGACGGCGGCAGCGGCGTCTGGGAGTCGTTGGACGGCGGCAACAACTTCACGCAAGTGCCTACAACGACGTCCGTTCCGCTGGCGACGACAACGCTCGCGCTCGTCTACGGCGGCTTCCTCGCCAACGTCGCCCAGCCGAACGTGCTCCTCTGGGGCGACTCGAACGGCCGGCTCTACTTCCGAGACCAGGGCAGTGGGACGGCGATCGAGGTCGTGAGCTATACGGCGGCGGGCGGATTGGCCCCGGTGGATATCGCGCTCGACCCGGACAACTACAAGACGGTCTACGTCACGGACCGGAGCCACGTCTGGTTCGTCGTCGACATCACAACCGCAGCGACCGCAGCCGACTGGAAGGACATCACCGGCGACCTGACGCAAAACGGCGTCAACCGGATCATCAGCCTCGCCACGATCGGCTCTCACACAGCGGGCTCACTCGCGCTCGCCGCGGGGACCGAGGCGGGGCTCTTCATCACGCTGACGGCGACGCTTGGCGCCTGGACGCGGTTCGGCGCGAACCTGCCGGCGACCTTCGCCTTCGACGTGACCTATGACGCTGTCGACGGCGGCACGCTCGTCGTCGGGACGGTCGGCCGCGGGGCATGGAAGCTGACCGGCGTCGACGCGATCGTGACCGGACCGAACCACCTCTACGGCGTCGCGCCGAGCGACCAGACGTTCACGCTCCGAGTCCCCGTCGATGTGAGCGGCCCGGCCACAAGCCGGAGCTTCATCGTCGGCTCGAAGGGCAAGTTCGCAGTGACGGTCGGTTCGAACACAACCGCTCAGCTCGCGTTCGACTCCGACGCGACCATCGTCCAGGCTGCGATCGGCGCGCTCTCCGGAATCGGGACGATCAGCGGCGTCATCAAGGACGGCATCACGTTCACCGTCAACGGGACTGGGCTCGCGAGCTTCACGGTGGACGTTTTCCTGACGGGAACGGCGCCGCGCGCGCTCACGCCGGCCGCGTTCGCGATCGGGCTCGAGACGGCCGTCAACAACGTCCTCTCCGATGCGGGGATCGACGGCTCGGTCACGGTCACGCTCACGTCGAGCGGATTCCTGAACATCACGACGACGAAGACACTCGAGCTCGACTTTGCGAGGCCGGTCGTCGTCGACACGCCCGTCGGGACGCGGATCACGCTACTCACGCCTGGCACGACGTTCACGCTCGACGCGGACACGACGCCGCTGACAATCACGCGCGTTCTCCAGATCAACCTCAAGTTCTCGAACCCCGCCTACCAGGAGCTGGGTTTGACGACCACCCCGACCCGATTCGTCTACGACGGCCTCCAGGCGGAGACGTCGGGGATTCCCGACGACATCCAGCTCACCCTCAACATCACCGTTGGTGGTGTCACCTACGGCGTCCCGGTGTTCGTCCAGGCCGACACGACGTGGATCGGCATCAACGACCTGATCAAGGCGCTGCAGGACGAGATCGATACGTCGATCTCCGCATCGGGCTTGGCGCCGCTCCTGGACGCGAGCAACAACCCGGTCAAGTATGTGACCGTCTGCCGCGGCAGCGTCGATCCGAGCAAGCCCTGCGGGACGACGGGTAACCGGGTCATGCTCCGCGCGGCGGACATGGGGATAGAAGCATTCTCGATCGACGTGCCGCGCACGACCGATGCCGGCGATCCGAACGGGGCGATCACCGAGCTCGGCTTCACGGCCGCCGTCGGTGAAGTGCGCCGCTCGCGGGCCTCGAAGTTCTTCCTCGAAGGTGTGCACCTCGACGGGATCGCCGAGGTCGTGGCGCAGAACGTGAGCGCGACGGCGAGCCTCGGCTTCCTCGCGCTGAAGCTCCAGGGAAGCGGAACAGTGGGCGCGCGCGCGCCTCCGTGCTCGCCCTCGCCATGTGCTGCACCTGCTGCGATCAACGACCGCCTCGTCTCGGTCGCGGCGCAGATCAGCCTCAAGAACCCGCTCGCCGGGCAGTCCGGCCAGATCACGGACCGCGTCGACCTGGATGTCCTCGTCAACGCGATCAACGACGGCAAGTTCTTCTGGAACGCGGGCGACGCCGCCTCGGGCGGGACAGCGGAGCACCCGAACACGGGCTTCATCAACGGGACGCTCCCCGGCAGCTTCGGCGTCGACCTCAGACTCGCGCCGGACGGAGCGCTCGCCGGGCTCGGCGACGACCTCAGCGTCACGCTGAAGATCAAGGCCTCGAGTACCGATTGGCTGCAGACTCCCGTCAGCGGCCTCTGCGCGAGCGCAAGCGACACCAACTGCCTCTCGGTCGAGTTCGACGGGCCGAACTTCGACGACCTCATCAATCGCTTCAAGAACCTCGACTTCGCGTCGATCATCCACACGCTGCGGCTCGTCGTCGACTTCGTTCGCAGCCTGAACGAGCCGGGGACGGCGACCGGCGAGGTTCTCGGCACGAAGCTGCCGCTCATCAACCGCAGCCTCGGGCAGCTCCTCGACGTCGCCTCGTCGATCAGTGCCACGTTCGACGAGATCGCCTCGAACCCGGCAGGTGCGATCCAGAAGCTGAACACGCTGCTCGCGAACGCGCTCAACCGCCTGCCGGCGGTCCAGTTCACCGGAGTGGCCGGGAACCAGGTCGTGACGCTGGCGAATGTCGGCACCTTCGCGCTCTCCGACGGCTCGCACACGACCATAGACGATCCAGTTCGGCGCGACGGCGCTCCAGGTGAAGAACGCGCTGACGGCGGCGACCATCACGGTGACGAACGTCACCGGCGACGCCACGACCGGCTACACCGATCACCGGTGCGGCGCTCCTGACGAGCGACGCGTCGAAGCTCTCGGCCGACGTCCTCTCGTTCAATCCCGCGACCGGCCAGCTCGACTTCAAGCTCGACCTCAGCGCGTCGGCGCAGGTCTCGCTCCCGTTCAACCTCAGCCTCGCGGACATCACCGCGTTCCTGCCGGGCGCACTTGCGAGCATCGCGGACGCGCTCGTCGGCCTGAGCGCCTCCGGCAACCTCGCGGCCACCGTCAGCGGCACGCTCCAGCTGCGTCTCGGGCTCGACACGAGCGGTCCCGGCGACGATCTCGACGACAGGCGCAGGGCGTCTCCTCGTCGACCGCGGAAGTCCAGAAGCTCCACCTCAACGCGACGGGCGGCACCTACAACCTCTGGTTCGACGCGAACCGGGACGGCAAGCACGACGCGGGCGAGACCGCGACCGGGATCGCCTGGAACGAGTCGCTTGCCAGCCTCCAGACGAAGCTGCGCGCGCTGAATACGCTCGGACCGAGGAAGGTAGCTGTCGGCGGAACGGTCGGCGACTACACGATCACCTTCGACGCGAGCCTCGGGAACGTCGCCACGCTCGTCGCCGAGCACGTCGAGACGCTCACCGGCAGCCAGCGCAGCTTCTTCGTCAAGACCGGCACGAACGGCACGAAGCTCATCCTCGACGCGACCGCCGCCGGGACGAACCTCGACTTCCAGGCGCGGATCGGCCCGTTCGGGCTCTTCGTCAAGGGCGGCACCGCAAGCGTCGGCGGCCACGCCGAGCTGTCGCTGCTTCCCGGCCCGCGGAACGACAACCGCTTCATCATCGCCGCGTTCGACGGCTCGTCCGTCACGACCGACATCCCGAACATCGGCCAGTTCTTCGGTGCGGCGAGCATCGCGTTCGAGGGCAAGGCGAACTGCCCCGGCCTGCCGGCGCCCGGCAGCCCGTGGAAGAGCACGCACACGACGCCGCTCTTCGCCTGCGCGACGCTCCCGATCTTCGTCGGCACGCAGAGCACACAGGTGCCGATCGACTTCCTCGACGGCAGCCCCGGCGCGGGCGGCTATGGCCTCGACCACCGCCTCGTCGCGGTCGTCAGCGTCGACAAGGACACGCTCGTCTCGAGCGGCCTCAGCGGCATCAAGTTCGACTACATCCTCCCGAACTGGAACAGCTTCAAGCCGGATCTCCCGAGCCTCTTCGCGCTCCTCTCCGATCCGGCGGTGCTCGTCGACGGCCTCGACGGCGTCCTCCAGATCATCCAGGGCGCGCTGAACGGCGAGATCTTCGGCGTCAAGCTGCCGTTCCTCGGCGACCTGCTGAAGGACAACCCGGTCGCGAATGTCATCGAGAGCTTCCGTGGGAACTTCCTCGACCCGCTCGCGAACTTCATCCGCGAGAACAACCTCGACTTCGACGGCCTGACGAGCCGGATCAAGGACGTCATCGCGTCCGCGTTCGGTAGCGCCGGCCTCCTCCAGAAGCCGGACGGCACGAGCACCTCGAGCCCGAACGACGTGAACTTCCGGTTGCTGAAGAACACGGGTGGCACCGGCGGCTGCAGCGACGGCACGGCGCGCGCGGCTGCCGCGACGGTCTTCGACGCCTGCCAGGCGGAGTTCGACTTCCTGATCGGCAAGACGTTCCACTTCTCCGCCCCGGAGATCGCGTTCGACCTGGGGATCCCGATCCTCGGCCTCGACGCGAAGTTCACGCCGCAGGTGACGATCTCCTTCAGCCTCGCGTTCGGCTTCGGCGTCGACCTGAGCAAGGGCTTCTACTTCGTCACCGACAACCCGTTCAGGGCGAACGCGCCGGAGATCAGCCTCAACGTCGCGGTCACGTTCTCGAACCTCACCTGCCCGAGCGGCGCACTCGACCCGGCTCAGGTGAACGGGCGCCTGCTCTTCCTCGCGCTTCACCTGACCGACGGCGTCGACCTGAACGGCGACGGCCAGGTCACGGGGCAGTGCAACCCCAACGCGCCGTTCAACCCCCAGAACGAGGAGCAGACGAAGCTCGGATTCAGCGGGTCGCTCGACATCCACGACCCGGGCACCGGGAAGAACCACGACGGCGAGCTGACCTTCTCCGAGCTGACCGGCTCCGCGCTCAGCGACGTGCTGGTCGTCAGCGTCAGCGGCGGCGCCGTTCTGCGCGCGGACGCGGTCGTCGACTTCTCGACGCTCGGTGCCGACCTCGGGAACATCCTGCCGTCGATCGACGACGTCGCTTCTCGTCGACTTCTCGTTCTCGTGGGCTTCGGACGGCGAAGTTCACGCTGCAGGCGCCGCAGGTCATCCTCGCCGACATCTCGATCGACCTCGGCTCCTTCATCTCGAAGTTCGCCGGCCCGATCCTCGACAAGATCGGCGACTTCCTGAAGCCGTTCGAGTGGCTCATCGGGCCCGACGGCTTCCTGAACAAGCGGATCCCGCTGCTCTCCGACCTCGCGGGCAAGACGATCACGGGCAAGGACCTGATCACCGTCTTCGACCCGCAGGACGGGCCGAAGATCGTCGCCTTCCTGAACTTCGTGCAGGAGCTCTACCGCCTGGTCGACCTCGTCCACAAGGCGAAGGGTGAAGGGAACGTCAAGCTGAACTTCGGCGACCTCGTGCTGGTGGGCGGCGGACCCGGTGTCGCCAACCCGCAGCTCTGGAGCTTCATCGACAACCCGATCGGCGGCTTCGGCGGGCTCGCCGGCGCCGGTGGCCTCGGCGGCCTGGCGAATCTCGGCTCGCTCGCGAGCAAGCTGCCCAGCAGCCTCCCGAAGCCGACGTTCCAGGGGAAGCCGGGCTCGGCGAGCTCCTCGTTCACGAGCGGCGTCAGCAACCGCAAGACGGTCGACTTCCCGCTGATCTCCGACCCGTCGATCCTCATGAACCTGATCCTCGGGAAGCCGGTGACGCTCGTCATCATCAATCTGCCCGAGCTCAGCTTCAACTTCTACTTCAAGATCAAGGTGCCGATCATCGGCCCGCTCGTCGGCACCTTCTCGGGCGGCGTCAGCGCGAACCTCGACATCTCCGTCGGTTACGACACGCTCGGGCTGCAAGAGCTGATCGCGTCCGGCAACCCGGGCGACCTGCTCGACGGCTTCTTCATCTGCGACTTGCGGCCTTGCGAGGGCGGACCGGACCTCCCGGAGGGCACGCTGTCGGCGGAGATCGCAGTCGGGGCGGCTCTCGACCTCGTCATCTTCACCGCAGGCGTCGAGGGCGGAATCGACGCGAACATCAACTTCGACCTCGCCGACCTGAACCACGACGGCAAGATCAGGCTCTCCGAGCTCGTCCTGAACGTGCTCGCGAACAGCGGCAACCCGCTGGCGATCTTCGACATCTCCGGCGATCTCGAGCTCTTCCTGCGCGCCTATGTCGACGATCGACCTGTTCATCACCTCGATCACGTACACGTACGAGTTCGCGCGGCTCGTGCTCTTCAAGTTCGAATCGAACTTCGTGCGGCCGGCGTTCCTCGCGACGCAGAGCGGCGACACGCTCACGCTCAATATCGGGGCAAATGCGAAGAACCGCCTGAACGGCAACCTCAACGACATCGGCGAGTCGCTCACCATCTCCGGCACCTCGGGCGAGGTCTCGCTCTGCTCGATTCAGTTCGGGCGCGACTGCTCGATCTCCGGGCTCCACGAGAAGTTCAACGGCGTCCACAAGATCGTCGGCAACGCCGGAGCCGGCGACGACGTCATCGACCTCTCCGGACTCGACGCGTCGATCGCGGTAGAGATCCACGGCGGCGACGGGAACGACACGATCACCGGCGGCGCAGGGGCCGACAAGCTCTTCGGCGATGCCGGCAATGACACGCTGAACGGCGGCGACGGGAACGACACGCTGAACGGCGGCGGTGGCGACGACACCTTGAACGGCAACGCCAACGACGACCAGCTGTTCGGCGGTGAAGGCAACGACACGCTGACGGGCGGCGACGGTGTCGACATGCTCGACGGCGGCAAGGGCGACGACAAGATCGCGGCGGGTGAACACCACGAGCGACGCCTACATCGGCAAGACCGCCGGCAGCACGGTCGAGATCGTCGGCGACACATACGCGCTCGACTTCACGGGCGAGACCGCGACGCTCCACGTCTTCCTCAAGGACGGCAAGCTGCTCGTCGGCTGGGGCGACACGGTCTCCGGCAGCGCGATCATCACCGGCGTACCGCTCTATGAGCACATGGTCTTCTCGAACACGGTCGCCTTCGTTTCGAAGATCATCGGTGGCAACGGCGCCGACACGTTCGACATCTGGCAGACCGCGGCCGCCGGCGTCATCCTCGACGGCGGCAAGGGCAACGACACGTTCACGTTCCACGACTGGAACAACGGCGGGCCGCGCGTCGAGGCGACGATCGACGATCAAGGCGACCCGTGGAACATCAACCCCGGAAACCAGATCGTCGTCCAGGGCTCGACCGGCAGACGACGTGATCTATCTCCAGCGGATCGGCACCACGAGCCAGGGCGAGATCTGCTCGACGGGCGCCTGCGCGTCGGCCGGGCGCCAGATGCACATCGTCTACAACGCGCCGGCCGTCGACGCCGAGGAGCTCCTCGTAAACCTGCAGGGCCTTGCGGGCGACGACAAGATCTCGGTGGGGAGCACGAACCCGACGGTGCCCGTCCGGGTCGAGGGCGGCACGGGTAGCGACATCGTGACGATCGGGAACGGCTCGGTCGACGGGATCGTCGGCGTGGCGCGGCCGGGCCTGAACCCGCCGTTCGGTCTCGGCCCGGTGGTCGTCGTCGGCAGCCCGCGGGACGGCAACGGCGTCTACGCCGACTCCGGCGTCGACACGCTCGTCGTCGACGACAGCGCGAACGCAACGCCGAAGACCGGGCTCCTGACCTCGTTCTGGGAGAAGCGCGATTCCGTCGGCAACGACGGGCTGTGCGCGGGTGTGCTGTGCTCAGGCTTCGTCGAGGTGAGCGTCGTCAGCGGCCTCGGGATGACCCTGTACAACACGAACGCCGACTTCCTCGGCACCTCCGGGAACGGGCCGGTCGACAACCGAATCGAGCTCGAGGGCTTCGAGGTCGTCTCGGTCAAGCTCGGAACGGGCGGCGACAACTTCCAGATCGGCGGCGGCGACACGTTCCTGAACACGGTCAATCCGAACAGCCTGCCGCCGTATCCGACCCTTCCGCCGGTGCGCCAGGAGCACCTTGTCCGGTTCGTGCACACGCCGACGGCGATGGTCTCGGTCGACGGCGGCGCGGGCAACGACAACATCCACGTGATCTCGACAAACGACGTCTCGACGTCGGCGCTCGACACGAAGCTGACGCACCTCGTCGACGTCGCCGACGACGTGCAGGGCGTGAAGAACACGATCCCGGAGCAGCAAGACCTGACGATCGACCAGTCGACGGGCAAGAACGGCTTCTTCGTCCTGACCTACCAGTACCAGCACACGAACGCGCTGTCGTTCGACATCACGGCCTCGGCCTTGACAGCGGCACTGCAGGCGGCCTTCACGCTCGTCGGCAAGCCGGAGTACATCAGTGCCACCGGGTCGGGCGGCAGCTTCACCATCACGTTCGACAAGTCACTCGGGAACGTCGACCTCGTCACCGCGCAGATCGTCCCGCTGACCATCCTCGGCGGCGCCGGCAACGACCAGCTGCGCGTCCAGTCGAACTTCGAGGAGACCTCGTGGCTCGGCGGCGGCGACGGTGACACCGCGAACTTGAACGTCGACGCGACTTCGCTGTTCGCGTTCACGCCCACGCAGGTCGTCGGACACGTCGACATCAGCCGGATGTCGCCGAACGGCGGCAATACCAGGGAGCTGCTGACGCTGACCGACATCACCGGCGGCTTCTACCGGCTTTCGTTCGGCGGGAAGACAACCGACCCGATCGCACCGGGTGCGCCCGCGAAGACGGTCCAGGATGCACTCGTCAAGCTCTCGACGATCTTCCATGCGGCCGACGGCTCACCGAACGTCGGCGTCTCGAAGGACGGCGACACCTACACGATCGAGTTCATCAACGAGAAGGCAGGCCCGTGTGCCGCCGGCTCGACCGGATGCGCGGCCGGCGTCTGGGATCTACTCACGTCGAACGTCGTCGTCACCGGGAACGTGGACAACACGGTCCAGCACGTTCACCTCGAGCAGGTCGACCCGCTGACCGTCCAGGGGTCGACGATCTCGCCGAACTTCACGCTCAACTTCACCTACGACGTCAAGCCGCTGAACCTCGGGCTCGACGCGAACCACGTGGGCAACCTCGTGGGCGTCGCCGTCTACTGGTACCGCGTCTCGGCGATCGTCAACGGCAACGAGAGCCTCGCCTCGACCGAGGCCTTCATCGCCGTCGGCAACAACGGCGCGATCCAGCTGACGTGGGGCGCGGTCGCCGACGCGACGGGCTACCGCATCTACCGCAGCCAGGGCAACAGCGGCTCGGGCCAGGAGACGTTCTACGCGACCTCCACGGACGCCGACTACCTCGACATCGGCGGCGGCACGATCACGGCGATCATTCCGCTGACGACGACGCTCGTCCACGCGATCCAGACGACGATCCCGATCTCGGCGACCGCGCCCGCGGCCGAGGTGCGGGCCGCGCTCGAGCAGATCCCGAGCATCGGCCCCGGCAACGTCGCGGTGACGGGTAGCAACGGCGAGTACGACGTCACGTTCCTCGGCGCACTCGGCGCGACGCCGCGCGTCCTGATGACCGGCTCGAGCGGCTCGCTGCGCTCGAACGGGATCCACTCGCTCGTCACCCTCGACGGCCAGGGCGGCGGCGACGCGTACGCGGTGAACCTCATCGGCGGGCGGACGGCCTCGCTCATCGACGTCTTCGATACCGGTGCGAAGGGCGACGGCGCCGACGCGCTGACGATCAGCGGCACCGAGTACAGCGACGTGTTCCTGCTCCGCTCGGCGACCGCGGACAACGGGCTCGCGTTCGTCGCGCTGATCAACGGCGCGACGCCGCTGACACCGAAGGACGGCGATCCGGTCGAGCGCGTCAACTACAACAAGAACCTCGAGGCGATGGTCGTCAACGGCGCCAACGGCGACGACCAGTTCTACGTCGACGACACGCGCGCGTCGATCACGCTGAACGGCGACGCCGGCAGCGACTTCTTCCAGATCGGGCAGCTCTACAAGTCGCGCCGCACGCCGAAGCTGGCGGGGATTGCGCCGGAGGACGTCTTCGCGACGATCGACACGACGGTCGGCTGGCTCAGCAACGGCGTCAGCGCGCCGATGGTGATCAACGGCGGCATCGGCGACGACAACTTCATCATCTTCCACAACCTCGACACGCTGAATCTGTACGGCGACGCCGGGAACGACACGTTCCTGATCCAGGCGTTCGCGCTCGCCGGCTCGCAGGAGGATCACCGCCAGTTCACCGACCTGAGCGGTGGCGCAGGCGCCGACCTGATCCAGTACGCGGTCAACGCGCCGGTGCACATCGACGGCGGCGACGGCTTCGACACCGTCGTCGTGATCGGCACCGAGTTCAACGACGACTTCGTCCTCACCTCGAACGGCGTCTTCGGCGCGGGTCTGAACGTCGACTTCGTCAACATCGAGTCGCTCGTCGCCGACGGCGGCGCCGGCAACGACCGCTTCTTCGTTCTCGGCACGAGCCCGAACTGGACGACGGAGATCGACGGCGGCCTCGGCACGGACTTCGTGAGCGTCCAGGGGCCGACGCCCGCGAACGGCGTGATCTCGAACGACCTGCTCGGACACAGCGGGATCGTCACGCACGGCGTCGAGAGCGCGGACAGCAGCTACTCCGGCATCGATGTGATCGGCGTAGGTGCGAACGTTGCCGACAACGACACGCCCGGGATCGTCGTCACGCAGACCGACGGATCCTCGTTCGTCGTCCAGCGGATCGGCAGCGCCCTCGACGCGCTGAAGCACGAGCAGGATTCCTACTCGGTCGTCCTGACGAGGCCGCCGCGCACCGGGACCGAGGTCGTCGTCAACATCACTCCGACGCCCGGCCTCGCGCTCGTCACGAACGCGACGTACTCGACTGCGATACCGAGTACCTGCGGCACCGACCCGGTGCCGGGGCTCCTCGACCGCTGCATCAATAGTGAGATCCAGTTCATTCAGCTCTTTGCCGTCGCCAACGGGACCTTCACGCTGCAGTTCGCCGGCCAGTCAGGCGCGACCGCGGCGCTGAGCTGGAGCTCCTCGGCGACGGACGTCGAGAACGCGATCGCAGGCCTCTCGATCGACGGCACGGCCGTCGGCGCCGCGAACGTCCACGTCGACAAGGACGGCACGACCTGGACGATCACATTCAAGAGCGCGCTCTCTGGCAAGGACGTTCCGGCCCTCGTCGTGACGCTCGATGCGACGGCCAAGCTCGGTGGCGGCACGGGCTCCGTCCACACGACCGTCGAGGGCGGTGTCTCGACGCCGCTCGGCGGAAGTCTCCACTTCACCCCGGGGAACTGGTGGGTACCGAAGACCGTCTTCTTCGCCGTGGACGACCTTGCCGCGTCGATCTCGAACAGCGCCGACATCCAGATGGCGATCGATGTCTCCGGCCCGGACGCGACCATCTCCGGCATCGCGCAGGCCGGCACCGTGAGCTACGACACGAACCAGAACCTGGCCGGCGACGAGTACGCGACGCTCATCACGACCGGCGATCAATTCCTGACCCCGACGGCCGACCTCCCCGAGGGGCTCCGCGGCGAGCTGCTGAAGATCACCGGCGGCGACGACGAGGCGAACGGCCAGATCCGGATGGTGGTCGGCAGCTACATCGAGACGATCACGGGCGTCGCGCTCGGCGGCGTGCTCCACTTCGGCACCGCCTCGCAGACGATTGCCGGAGCGACTCTCAACGCTGCAGCTGTGCAGGCGGCAGTCGACGCGATTCTCGGCTCGAACAAGGGCAAGGTCACGGGCAGTGGCTCCACCTACACGATTGAGTTGCTCGGCACCCTCTACCTGACGAACGACGTCCAGTGGGTCGTCGGCAGCACCGCCGGAACGATCGACGCGAACTCGATCAAGTTGAACTCGGCCTGGTCGGTCGAGCCGGATCCGGATCTCAACCCGGTCTTCCAGGTCGCGCTCTTCACGAACGTCCACGTGCCGAACGTGAAGGTGCGGATCTACACGCAAAGCTCGCCCGCGGTCGTCGTGTCCGAGGACGGCGGCAGCACGAACGTCGGCGAGTGCAGCGTGGCGGCAGGCTGTCCGGCGTCCGCCGCGGGCAACTTCACCGACGCGATCCACGTGCGCCTGTCGGCCGATCCTGGCCCGAGCGGTGCGACGGTGACGCTCGGCGACAACGGCACGTCCTTGCTCTCGTTCGACAAGCCGAGCCTGACCTTCAACAGCGGCAACTGGTTCACGTTCCAGGACGTCGTCGTCAGCGGCAAGGACGACGCCGTCATCCGCGGCTTCCACAAGGCGGACCTCGTCGCCAGCGCCAACGGCTACGGGTCGTACCTGGCGACGGCGACGATCTCGGACGACCGCTGGCCGGGCGTGCGTGTGATCGAGAGCGACGGCTCGACGAACGTGATCGAGACGGGCACTGCCCTCGGCGGCGGCTTCCCGTTCCAGGACTCGTACACGATCTCGCTCTCGCAGAAGCCGACCGCCACCGTGACGATTCACGTCCAGGCACAGCCGACGCGAACCTCCGAGACCGGCGGCATCTTCGCCTTCAAGCCGCAGACGCTCGTTTGCGTCGGCAGCTCGTGCCCCAGCGCCGCGATTTCGGACACGACGCAGTGGAAGCAGCTCGTCGACGTGACCTTCACCACCGGCAACTGGTACACAGCGCAGACGATCTGGGTCCGCGCGATCGACGACACGCGCGTCGACGGCATGGACGCGCAGGTCTTCGCGCCGACCCTCGCCCAGCTGAACAACATCCAGGGCCCACTCCTGATCAACGGCGGAGAGGGGAAGGACCGCACGGGCCTCCTCGAGCGTGAGCCGGTCATGCTGCCGCGCGAGAGGAACCTGACCCCGTCGATGGGCGCGGTCGTGAGCGCGACGCCGGGCTCGCCGGACAACTCGGTTGCCGCAACCATCACGATCGACAACTCGACACTCGAGACTGCGACGGTCACACCTGAGCTCGGATCGGGCAACCGTGTCCAGACGATTGCCATCCACGCGACCGGCGGAACGTTCCGGCTCTCGTACAACAACGTGGACTGGACGGCCCCGCTGCCGTTCGACGCCCCGTCCGTGACGATCGAGAACGCGATCAAGGCGCTGCCTGGGATCGCCGGCAGCGCGACTCTCTCGAACCTGACGGTGTCGGCGAACGGCGCCGAGTACCAGGTCACGTTCCGAAACCCGGCCGCGAGCCCGACGCTGCTCCACTCCGACCCGAGCGCGCTCCTGCCGCGCGTCCCGGCGCACCCGGAGGAGCTCGTCGGCAAGACGATCCTGATCACCGACGGCTCCGCGAAGAACAAGTCGCGGATCATCACGGGCGCGCTTCAGGTTCAGGGCCATACGGACCAGTGGGTGCTGACGCTCGACAAGCCTTGGTTCAGCCCCTTCACGGGCGACAGCTCCGTGCCGGATGGGCCGACCGGTGCCAAGCCGAGCAAGTACACGCTCCTGCTGACGAACCCGAACCTGCTCGTGAGGGAGGAGACGCAGGCGAACATCGTTTACGTCTACGACACCGACAACCCGGCGTCGTACAACGACCCGAACCTCGCCGCGGGCGCACCGAACTTCGGTGAGGGCCGGATCTTCTTCGACACGACCCCGTTCGGCCCGCTAGACGCCAACGGCAACCGCGCCGCGCTGAATCAGTTCCGGATCACCGGCCTCGGCATGGGCCCCAACCGCTGCATCGGCGGGCCCGGCTTCACCGGCACGCAGGCGATCACCGTGAGCGACGTCGACGGCAACGAGTGCACCGGCCCGGTCGGCGCGAACGAGCCCGGCGGGATCAGCCTCCTGAAGGTGACCGACCTCCAGATCGAGCTCGGCGACGGCGCGAACCACGTCACGATCGACACGCGCACGGGCGTTCCGGCCGGCACGCATGCGCCGCTCACACGCCTGAATACGCGCGGCGGCGCCGACGTCGTCGACGTCAAGGGTGTCGGCGGTCACACGTTCGTGAACACGGGCGCGGGCGCGGACGTGATCAACGTCCACGACGACAACCAGCTGCTCAGCCAGATCCTCAGCCTGCTCACCGTGAGCGGCGACAGCCCGCAGGCGAACGTCGTGACCTTCGCGAACGGCTCGCCGACGCAGGGCACCAGCGTCGATTCCGTGGATGCGATCCAGACGCTGACGGTCGACGCGACGGGAGGCAGCTACACGATCACCTATGCGCCGCAGGTCTCCGGCCTTACGGCCGCCTGGGGCCCGGAGACGACGGGACACCTCGCGGCGGCGTCGTACTTCTACGTCATCACGGCCGTAATGGGCGGCAAGGAGACCGTCGCTTCGGCCGAGACGTTTGCGACCGTCGGGTACAACGGGGGCACAATCGACCTCTCCTGGTTCGCCGTTGCGGGGGCGACGCTCGCGACGACGAAGTACAACGTCTACCGGGGCACGGTATCCGGCGGCGAGACCCTGCTCGCGTCCGGTGTCAGCGGCACGTCGTTCACCGACGACGGATCAACCGCGCCCGACGGTGTGACGAAGCCGCCTGCGAACGCGCCCGCGAACGAGACGCAGACGGTGAACGACCCGAACGCCGGCGCCGCGACGCTCCAGGGGATCCTCGCTTCCTTTGCGCGGATCGGGAGCGGCAACGTCGAGGTCACCAAGGCCGGCGGCATCTACCGCATCCACTTCAAGGGCGCGATGGGCGGCGCGCCGGTGGCGCTGCTCCTCACCGACCCGACGCAGCTCACGAACGGGGCGAACACGGTTGACAAGCTCTATGTCGTCGACACCGCGCAGACCGTCGACGCGTCGGCCCTGCTGACCTCCTCGTCCCTGACCGGCCTCGACATGACGACGCCGAACACGATCCAGGAGCTGGTGATCGACGCGACGTCCGGCAAGTACACGCTCACCTACGAGTACCCGATCACCCCGACGAACATCTCCGCGAGCTCCGCCTCCGGCACCGGCGGCCTCCATGCGGGCACCTATTACTTCAAGGTCGCTGCGATCACTGCCGCAGGCGAGTCGCTGCCGTCGAGCGAGATCTCTGCTGTCGTCTCCGAGGGTGGCACGATCACGGTCACGTGGTCGGCCCTGGCCGGCGGCGCGCCGACCTACCGCGTCTACGTCGGGACGAGCGCCGGTCACGAGGACCACTACTTCACGACGGCATCGTTGACGCTGCCAGTCAGCAGTCTGCCCACGCTGGCGGACTCGCCGAAGTTCACGACGAACGTCGTCGCGAGCGCGACCACGGGCGACCTCGCGTGGAACGCCTCGGCCGCGGACGTGCAGTCGGCGCTCGACACCCTGATCAAGAACGCGCTGGGTCTGCCGGCACTCGGGAATGTGGTTGTCGCGCAGAACGACGACGTGTACGTGATCCGCTTCCAGGGCGCGCTCAGCGATTCAGCGCAGCGGCCGCTGAAGACGCGCCTGTCCGCGACTGATCCGCTCGTGAAGGTGAGCGAGCTACTGGGCGGCGGTCTTGCCTCGGCACCCGGTACAGCGACGATCTCCGTCCGCGCGGCCGGGTACGCCGATCCGGCGGCCGCGGTCAACCAGGTGCAGGTACTGACGGTCGACGCGACGAGCGGCACGTTCCGGCTGACGTTCGACGCGCTCGGCCCGAACGGGTTCAACGTCACCGTCACGACCCGGCCACTGCCGTACAACATCGGCGCCGAGCAGCTGCGCCAGGCCATCCAGTTCGCGATCGCCTCTGCCCAGTCGAGCGATCCGAACACCCAGCTCTACATCCAGACGTTCGTCGACGTGATGGTCGATCGGTATCCGAGCGGCAACTGGTATCCCGGCCACAACCTCGACATCTACGTCCTCTCGTTCCAGGGCTCGCTGCGGCGCCAGGACGGCGGGCTCGGCGTCGACACGATCTCCGTCGACCAGACGCTGCTGGGCGGCACGGCGACGGTCCAGACGCGGATGGACGGGATCAACTACTACGGCATCGAGCAGCTCGACATCTCGACCGGCTCCGGCGCCGAGATGTTCAGCGTCCAGGGCACGACGCCGGGCTCGAACGGCTACGCCGCGCCGGGCGGGAACACCGCCGCGCTGCCGGTCGCGCAGACGAACATCAACCTCGACCCGCACACGGCCGGGCATCCGAACGGGAACGACCGCGTCTACGTCTCCTCGAACGCCGACCTCGACGCGGCGTCCGTCCTGGCCAACAACTTCGACTTCCTTACCGGGAACACCGACGACGTCCGCGGTGCGCTGAACGTCGACTTCGGCACCGCCCGGCACCGCCTCTTCATCAGCGACGAAGCATCGACGCACGCCGACAACGTCACGATCACCGACCAGCTGACGTCGGCCGCCGCCGCTGCCGCCAGCCTGTCGGCGACGGCCGAGATCTGGGTCACGGGCCTGGCGCCCGCGGGGATCTCGTACAAGGCGGACATTGCGGCCGGCAACCTGTACGACGGCGTCGTCTACTGGACGGGGTACGGCGACGACACGATCTTCATCGACGGCACGCACCGCCGCAGTGACGCGACCCTGCGCACGACGACGGTGCTGAACACCGGGCTCGGAGACGACCGCGTCACCGTCGACCTGCACCGCGCCGGTGACGGCACGACGCAGAAGCCCGACGACTTCTTCGTCCTCAATACGTCGGGCGGGTCGACGACTGACGATCCTCTGCCGATCGCGGATCGGGCAAGCGACAACGACGTCGTGGACGCCGGATCGACCGGCCACGTCTCGACGCTGCCCTTGATCATCCTCGGCGGCTTCGGCAGCGACTGGATCCGCGGCGGCACGGGCAGGGACGTCATCTTCGGCGACCTCGGGCGCGTCCAGTTCTCGACGATCGCGCAGACGACAGGTGCCCCGACGGCGGCGTTCGGCTTCGGCGGTCGCGGCGACCTCATCAGCTCGAACGTGCTCGACCCGCGCGACGTCATCTCGCGCCACGTGAACATCGGCGGCGAGGACGTCATCCGCGGGAACGACGGCGAGGACGTCCTGATCGGCGGCGCCGGCCACGGCGCAGCCGCCGGTTCCTTCGACGACTACGTCGACGGCGGCAACGGCGATGACCTGATCTTCGGCGACGCGGTCGAGCTCTTCCGCCGCGATGTCGATCCGACCCTGCAGCCGGACTCGGCGATCACCGATCCGCGCTTCCGTGCGCTCATCGGCCAGAAGATCTATGCCCGCTCCGACCAGGGCGACGCCGCCAGTGCGAGCGGCAACATCGAGCCGCTGACGGCCGCCCTCCCGTACCGCGATCCGGGCACGCCGGTGTACGCGCCGGATTGGGCCGAGTACCAGGTCGTCAACCTGTTCCACACGGCTGCAATCGAGGCGAGCGTTGCACCGACGCCGCTCGTCGGGACGGTCATCTCCGACACCGATGTCGGACCGAACAGCTTCGGCAGCGACTACCTGGCCGGCAACGCCGCCAACGACGAGATCTTCGCTCAGCTCGGCAACGACACCATCCAGGGTGACGGCTCGATCGAAAGCGCTTGCCCGTCGACGGGCACGACGCCGGCAACCGCGGGCGCGACGACCTGTATCGGCCAGCCGGTCGACGCGTATCGCACGCCGAACCCCCCGACAGATCCGAGCGGCTTGCTGACGCTGCATCCGTCGTTCGAAGCCGCGTCGGACGGTGACGACTACATCGAGGGCGGCGGCGGGGCCGACACGATCTTCGGCAACCTTGGCCAGGACGACATCATCGGCGGCAGCTCGAAGCTGTACAGCCTCATCGACCGGGCGCAGCGGCCGGACGGCAGCGACTTCATCTTCGGCGGAGCCGGCATCGCGGTCGACATCGCACGCGACAGCGACTACTTCCCGACGACCCCAGCCGCCGCGAGCTCGCGCGACGCCGATGTGATCCTCACCGACAACGGCGACATCTATCGCCTCGTCGCCACGGGCGGCTCGACCGTCAAGACTCCGCTCGGGACGCTCCACTACACCTACGACAACCCGAGCGCAGCCCGAACCGGTAACGAGGTGCTCGTCCGCGCGACCGAGCTGCTCGACTACACGCCGGGGGGCCCCGACTTCGTGCCGTCGCACTTCACGGGCTTCAACGGCATCGGCTGCGGCTCGAACCTGGTAGGCCCGACGCCGACGATCGGCGACGTGGGCGGCGCTGACGAGGTCCACGCCGGCTCCGGCGACGACATCGTCTACGGCGGCTGCGGCAACGACCGGCTGTACGGCGACAGCGGCAACGACGACCTGATCGGCGGCTGGGGCGCCGACTGGATCTCAGCCGGCACCGGCATCGACGGCGTCCTCGGCGACGACGGCAGGATCTTCACGAGCCGGAACGGCTCGACCGAGCCGCTGATCGGGCTGACAACGGCGAACATTCAGGGCTCGATCTCGACACCGGGCAAGGTTCAGCAGGCGACGACCTTCCCGACCGGCGCGCTGCTGAAAGAGGTCGACGAGACCCCGTTCAACCTCGACCCGCAGACGCCGCAGGATCCGTTCTTCGACACCTTCCACTTCGACCCGAAGTACGCCGACGACGTCATCTTCGGCGGCCTCGACGACGACTTCCTCCACGGCGGCGCAGGCAACGACGCGATCTCCGGAGCGGAGGCGCTTGCGAAGAGCTACATCCAGCTCTACGCCGACAACTGCACCGCGACGCAGAACGCACAGTGCGCCATCGGCGTCGTCGAGACGGACTTCACGCACCCGTGGAACCCGAGCGACCGCATCCTCCACTTCGGCACCGATAGCGACCCCTGGCTGACGAACCACCGGATCGCGGCGCGGCTGGGCGAGTTCCTGCTCTACAACGAGTACGACCCGCGGCGCGAGATCATGTTCGACGCAAGCGGCACCGTCTGGAGCTGCGATGCAACCATCCAGGGCGGCAAGACCTGCACGGGCACGAACATCCCGATGCCGGTCGGCCTCGACGGCCTGCCGCTCTACCCGTACTTCCTCAACTTCGACCCGAACGACGGCCGGACGACGCCGGCGGGCTGCATCTCCACCCTCCCGAACGGGAACTGCACGATCGACAACGTCAAGGTCCGCAGCGACGGCAACGACGTCCTCTTCGGCGACCTCGGGAACGACTGGCTCGTCGGCGGGACCGGGAGCGACACGCTCTGGGGCGGTTGGGGCAACGACTTGATGAACGCCGACGACGACCTCGGCGGCTGCCAGCTGCCGGGCGCGACGACATCGCCGTACGACTCGACCGGCAAGTGCACGACGCCCGCATCCAGCCTCACGTACACGAACGACTCGCCCGACACGCATCCGACCTATCAGGACCGCGTCTTCGGCGGCGCGGGCCTCGACATCCTGATCGGGAACACGGGCGGCGACCGCTTGATCGACTGGGTCGGCGAGTTCAACAGCTACCTCGTGCCGTTCGCCCCCTTCGGGATCGCAACGGTCAGCCGCCAGAACGATCCGCAGCTGCCGGAGTTCCTGTACGCCCTCGCCCACGCGCAGGGTGTCGACCCGACTCGCGCCTACGACGTGCAGCCGCCCGGAGATTTCGCCCGGTTCGGCGAGCCGTACGGCGAGCTCGGCCTCGTCCGGCAGGAGGATCACACTCTCTGGCAGCAGCAGACCGGCAGCCCGAGCGACCCGCAGGCCGGGAACATCCCCGGCGGTCGCCGCGACGTCCTCCGCTCGGCGACGTTCGACGACGCGACGCTGCAGGGCTTCGCCATCGACTCCGGCATCTGGTCGGTCTCGAACGGCGCACTGAGCGTCTCGGCCGCCTCGCAGCACGGCGATGCAGCGTCGGTCGTCTACACGGACGGCTATCTGCCGCAGTACTTCGAGATCTCCGCCTCGGTGCAGGTCGTCAAGCCGACCGGCGGCTCGAACGCGAACGCGTTCCTGATCTTCGACTACTTCTCGGCGACGGACTTCAAGTTCGCGGGTATCGACGTCTCGACGAACAAGGTCGTCCTCGGTCACAGGACGGCTGCGGGCTGGGTCTACGACGCCCAGGGCTCGGTCCAGGCCGGCGTGAAGGACAGCACGTGGTACGCACTCAAGGTCATCGTCAGCGGCCTGACGGTCTCCGTCCTCCTCGACGGCGCGGTGCTCTTCACCCAGCAGCTCGCGCCGCGGTTCGTCGCCGGCATCGCGAACGGATTCAACCTCGGGCTCGTGGGCGTCGGCTCGAACAACTCGAGCGGGCTCTGGGACAACGTCGTCATCGGTGTGCTGCCGCCGCAGTCGACGTTCGATGGCACCGACACCTACAACGCAGGCACTGCGGACTTCTTTACCCCCGCTGCCGGAACGTGGGCGATCTCGAGCGGCCGCTACTCCGGCACCGCCTCGGCGACGGCGCCGGCGCTATCGGTGTTCAAGCCGCCGGCGGCCGCAACGCCCGAGGCGTACGTCGAGTGGGAGACGCTGGCGCCGACTGCGGGCGGCGGGAGTGCCTTCTTCGACTACTACTCGCCGACGGACTTCAAGTACGTGACGCTCGACACTGCGGCGCGCACGGTGACGATCGGCCACCGGATCAAGAATCGCTGGGTTGTCGACCAGACGTTCGCTGTCACCCTGGGGACGGGAGTCGACCAGAAGCTGATGCTCGCGCTCAACGGGACGAGCGTGACGGTGAGCCTGAACGGGACGAGCGTCGGGAGCTTCTCCTACTACAGCAACGTGGTCGACGGATCGGTCGGGCTGCTCGTGCGGAGCGGGACGACTTCCTTCGACGACTCCCGCAGTCTCGTCGGCACGCGCGTCATCAGCGTCCTCGATTCGGTCGCGCCCACGCTCACGGTGCCGGCGGACGTCGTCCGTGGGACGGATGCCGGAGTGTCGACGGCCTTCGTCAGCGACAGCACGATCGGGACGGCGACGGCGACCGACAACATCGGCGTCCAGTCGGTCACGCGCGCCGGCGTCCCGGCGGGGAACCTCTTCCCGATCGGCGTGACGACGATCACGTGGACGGCAGTCGACGTCTTCGGCAACCAGACGGTGAAGACGCAGAAGGTCACGGTCACCGACCTCGAGCGCCCGGCGGTCGTCGTGCCTCCGAACGTCGTCGTCCGCATCACGAGCGGCAACTCGGCCTTCGTCTCCGACACACAGATCGGCACTGCGACGGCAACCGACAACTCGGGCGCGGCTACCTTGACGCGAAGCGGCGTGCCGGCGAACAACATCTTCCCGGTCGGGACGACGACGATCACCTACACGGCCGTCGACGCAGCGGGCAACAGGACGACCGTCACGCAGACCGTAAGCGTTCTCTATCCGGCGATCGTCGTCAGCGCACCGGCGGGCACGACGGCCTCGGAGGGGACGAGCAAGACCTTCAGCCTCGGCTCCTTCACGGGCGGGGGCGGAAGCTGGAGCGTCCAGGTCAACTGGGGTGACGGCACCTCCTCCACGCTCGCCACTCAGCCCGGCACGATGACGGCGGCGCACACGTATGCGAACGACCGCGCGACGCCCTACACGGTGACCGTCACGGTCGGCGACGCGAGCGGGCAGTCGGCGAGCTCGTCCTTCACGGTCGCGGTTGCGAATGTCGCACCAACGGTGAAGATCAACACGCCGGGGCCGGGCTCGAACCTCGCCTGGAAGACGACGTACCAGTTCAAAGCCACGTTCTCGGACGCGGGTACCGCCGACACGCACACGTGCAGCATCGCGTGGGGCGACGGTACGTCGAGCACCGGCACGGTCAGCGAGTCGAGTGGTGCGGGAACCTGCCTGAGCAGCCACGCGTACAGCTCGACGGGCAACTACACGATCAGCGTCACCGTCCGTGACTCGGGCGGGGCGACGGCCACGGCAACCTCTGCGATCACCGTCACGAAGACCGGCGGGTCGGTCGTCAGCGTCCTCGGGTATGTCCCCCGGACGACCGCGAAGCCGGGGGCGACGACGAAGATCCAGACGAAGGCAAAGGTCGCTGCGGCGAAGAAGCACACGAAGGCGTCGAAGCCCAAAAAGTCGGCAAAAGCCAAGAAGGCGACCGGACGAGCGACCCGACGGTAGGGTTCCGGCTGTGGCCGGGCTGATCCTCGTCGCTGACGACAACCGCGGGTTCGCAGACCTGGTCGCGGCGACCCTCGAGGACGCGGGCTACGAGGTCGTAACCGCCTCAACCGGCCTCGCGGCTGTGGCGTGTGTCGAGCAGAACGAGGTCGACCTCGCCGTGCTCGACGTGCTGATGCCCGGGATCAGCGGCGACGCCGTCGCCGAGCGGCTCCGCCAGGCCTCGCCGGGACTCCCGGTGATCCTGATGACGGGCGCCGACGAGGACTACGCGGCCGGGAGCGGCCTTCCGGTGCTGCGCAAGCCGTTCCCGCAGGAAGATCTGCTCGACGCGGTGCGGCGTCTGACGCCGCGTTCCAGCGGCTGAACCGGCGTCTCCAACGTCCCTGAAGGGGGACGCTAGCGGAGCGGCCCGAACTCGCGCATGGCGCAGTCCGGGCAGTACGGCACGGTCTCGACGACGTCCTCCTCGTCGAGCACCTTGAGCCGCCACCGCTCGTTCGCTACCGCCCACGGGCGGTGGCACTCAACGCACTGGATCGGAGGCGCTGCGACGACAGTCGTCGCTGTCCTGTGTTCGAAGCGGCCGTCGGACACTGACGGGGAGTATCCGCTGTCGAGCGGCGCATGTCCAATGCCTGTGGAACCTGTGGATGCTGGGGAAAACTTCGGCATACCCGTCTTTTTCGGCGTTTCACCCCGTTTTCAGCCCTGGACGTTCGTATGGTCTTACACGAAGTGCAGGCTGACGACGAGAAACCAGACGAGGGTCGCCGCGTAGAACAGCCGTTCCACCGCGCCGAGATAGGGCTCGGCGATCCGGATCGCCAGCGCCAGGCCGCTTGCGACCGCCGTGGCGACCACGATCCAGCCGAGCACGACGAGGGTGCCGTGGACGCCAGGCCAGTCGACGCGATCCGGTAGAGCGGCCGCACACCAGGCGATGGACGCAAACGCAGCTCCCGCGAGCAGGATGTGAATCCGCCCGGTCGGCGTCGGTCGGCTCCGGTCGAGGTCGGTCGGGAACGACGGGATGAGGAGCCGCGCCGCAGCAAACGTCAGGAGGAGGAAGACGATGAGCTCCGGGACGGGATGGGTCGTGCGCGCGATCGCAGCAGCGAGAATGAGCGCGGCGTACGCCAACGCCGCGGTCTGCCACCGGTAATAGCGGCTGTAGGCGCCGACGCCGTAGTCGCTCACGGCGTTCGACATCGGCGAATACCCGGTGGGGAGCGTGTGTACGCGGACGATGAATGCGGCGCAAGCGAGCGTCAGGAGGGCCGCGAGGATCCCGAGGACGGGCGTCATCGGCGCGAACGCTAGTGCGTCAGCGCGAGGCGGCGGTGAGCAGCCGCTCGACCGTGCCCATCAGTGCGAGCCGTCTCCCGTCGAGGGTGACGTCTGCGTTCCCCGCCGCGGCGAAGCGGGCCCAGATCCGCGGCCCGGCGACGTGGAGGTGCTTGCCGGCCGGAAGGATCCCGGAGAAGATGACAGGCCCGCTCTTCGAGCCTCGCCGGAGCTCGAGCCAGGTGTCCTGCGTCGCTGTCACACCCAGCCGCAGCGGCGTCCTCACGGGTGCAGCAGGTACGGCGCGTGCAGGTTTCTTGAGGGCAATTTGAGCGGCCTGTGCGGGTTGCGCCACCGTGACGACTCTCGTTTCGATCGTCGTGGAGCGGTGGGCGATCACGTAGCCGAGGACGCACGCGACGGCGATACCGGCGATGCTGACGATCGTCACGACGCGTCCGCCGCGAGCACGTGTCACGAACCGGGGAGCCGGCGGCTGCGGCATGACCGGGATCTCCGGCGGGGCCTCGACGGCCGGCAGACTTCGCACGGGGAGTGGTGCCGGCGCCGCGACCGGCGCTTCGGTCTCGACATCGGCCTCGTCGTCGACCTCGAGCTCAGCGATCTCGAACTCGGCGACTCGACCTCGGCGAACTCGACCTCGGCGTACTCGATCGGCGCGGTTGCGACGAGACGGTCGAATGCAAGCTCGTACCAGGCCGGCCCTCCGTCGTCGGGTGCTGCCGACCAGCCGAGCTCGGCGAGCTCCGTCGTCAGCGCCGCGAGCGCAGAGTGCGCTGCCTCGCTCTCTGCCGGTCCTTTCTTCCCCGGCAGCGGAAGCTCGGCGACTCCGCGACGAGCTCGTCGCCGGTCCGCGCGATGAAGGTGGCGGTCGTATAGCCGCGCCAGACCTCGACCACCGAGCGTTCGAGGCCGAGCGTCGCCCCGCAGCCGTGGCAGGCGTCTCCGAGGCCCGCGACCGTGTCGCCACAGGCGGGGCAGGCGTGCGCCGCGTCGGAGCTGACAAGCGCGGTGGCCATTGCAAAGAGGGTAGGACTGTCTCGTCTGACCCGGAAGGGCTATAGAAACGGGTCCAGCCATACGGCTAGGTGCCGCCTCCCGTCAGACTGACGCCGTGCCCGAGGTGAAGCTGACGAGCGCGGAGCGGGTGCTCTTCCCCGGCGACGGCGTGACGAAGGGCGATCTCTTCGAGTACTACGACGCGGTCGCCCCGGCGATCCTCCCGCATCTTCGCGACCGCCCGTTCACGATGAAGCGCTACCGCGAGGGCATCGCCGGCCAGGGCTTCTTCCAGAAGCAGGCGCCCAAGGGCATCCCTTCGTGGATCCCCACTCGCCGGTTCACGACGCATCCGCGCGAGGGCGGCGCACGAGAGGTCGATTTCCCGCTCGTGAACTCGCGAGAAGCGCTTCTCTGGATGGTGCAGATGCACTGCATCGACATGAACGCGTGGTACTCGCGTGTCGACCTGCCTCACCGTCCCGACTACGTCGTCTTCGACCTCGATCCGCCGGACGAGCCCGATGCGTACGACCTCGCGATCGAGGTCGCGCAGCTCGTGCGTGCGCTTCTCGAGGAGCTCGACCTCGGTGCGTATGTGAAAACGAGCGGCGCGGACGGCATCCACGTGCTCGCGCCGATCCAACGACGCGCGTCGTTCGAGGAGACCTACGAGTTCGCCGGGGCGGCATCCCGCCTTCTCGAAGCGCGACACCCCGGTCTCGTCACGACCGAGTGGTTGAAGAAGAAGCGCCAGGGCGTCCTCGTCGACCACCGCCAGAACGGCGCGGGCAAGACACTCGCCTCCGTTTACTCGGTCCGGCCGAAGCCCGGGGCGCCGGTGTCGACGCCGCTTCGCTGGGATGAGCTTCGCGCCGGCATCCGGCCGGCGGACTTCTCGATGGCCGTCGCGCTCGAGCGGTTCGAGGAGAACGGAGACGTCTTCGAGCCCGTGCTCGAGGACAAGCGATCCCTCACCGCAGCCGCGAAGAGACTCGCGCGTCTCACCGGCTGAGCGAAACCCGCTCCGGTACCCTCGTACCATGCCCGAGCCCACCCGCGAGGCGATCCTCGACGCCCTCTCGAAGGTCATCGATCCCGAGCTTCAGCGGCCGGTGACCGAGCTCGACATGGTGCGCGACATCGCTCGTCGAGGACGGCGTCGTCTCGCTGACGATCGTTCTGACGATCGCGGGATGCCCGCTCCGCGACTCGTTCGAGCGCCAGGTGGAGCAGGCGTTCGCGGACGTCCCCGGCGTCCGCGGATTCGCGCTTGAGCTTCGGCGTCATGACCCCCGAGGAGCGGCAGGCGCTGACGACGAAGCTCCGCGGCGGCGCGTCCGAGCGCGACAACACGATCCGCCTGCCGCGCGACTGCCGCGTCATCGCCATTGCGTCCGGCAAGGGCGGAGTCGGCAAGTCGTCCCTCACCGCGAACCTGGCCGTCGCATTCGCACAGCTCGGGCGGCGGACCGGCGTGATCGACGCCGATATCTACGGCCATTCGATCCCGCACATCCTCGGCATCCACCAGCGGCCGGTTGCGGTGGACGATCTGATCGTCCCCCCGGTGAAGGACGGCCTGAAGCTGATGTCGATCGGCTTCTTCCAGGAGGAGAACAAGCCGCTCATGTGGCGCGGGCCGATGCTGCATCGCGCGTTCGAGCAGTTCCTGACGGACGTGCACTGGGGCGAGCTCGACGTTCTCGTCGTCGACATGCCGCCCGGTACCGGCGACATCTCGATCTCGCTCGCACAGCTCCTGCCGCGCGCCGAGGTCGTCGTCGTGACGACGCCGCAGAAGCTCGCACAAGACGTCGCATCTCGCGCCGGCACGATGGCGCGCAAGACGAACCTTCGGATCGTCGGCGTCGTCGAGAACATGTCCGGAGACGTCTTCGGCGAGCGGCGGCGGCGACGCGCTCGCCGCGGAGCTCGGCGTCCCGCTGCTCGGACGCGTGCCGCTCGATCCCGCGATTCGCGAGCAGGGCGACCTCGGCGAGCCGATCGTCGTCGGCGCTCCCGGACTCGCCGTCGGCGCAGACGATCGTCGAGATCGCGGAGACGATCGACGCCCGGCGGGAGCCGGGATCGATCATCAAGTCGCTCCCGCTCGTCGGCTAGATGGCGCGAGACGGTCGAGGAGATCTACCAGCTCGCACGCCGCGCCGATCACCGGGCGCTACGCCTGCGCCTGCACGACGAGGCGACATGGCATCCCGCGAAGGAAGACTGCGTGGAAAGCGTGCGAGAACGCCGACGAGGTCGTCCGCACGATGCTCTGGCGCGCAGACGCGAACCGGCTGCGCCCGGGCGAGATGGTCGAGCTCGGCGACCGCGTGCTCGTGCAGCTGCGCGGCAAGCGGCTCGAGCGGCTCGGCGCGCGCGGGCTTCATCCCGCGCCTCTTCCAGATCATCGTCATCCGGGACGGCAAGGTCGTGAGCATCCGCGACTACGGCCGCCGCGAGGACGCGCACGCCGCCGCCGGCCTGGAGGCCTAGCGCGCGTGGCGCGCGCCGCCGCGTTCTTCGACCTCGACCGGACGCTCATTCGCCGCTCCTCGGCGCTTGCGCCTCGCTCCGGCGTTTCGTGCTGCCGGGCTCATCTCGCGACGGCAGCTCGCGAAGGCCGCGGCGTGGCAGGTGCTCTTCATGGTGCGGGGCGCCTCGCACGAGGCGGTGAAGCGCGCCGCCGTCGACGGGCTGCAGGTCCTCCGCGGCTTCACGCCGGAGGAGCTCCAGGCGCTCGTCGCGACTCGATGGAGCGCGTGCTTCGCCCACTCGTCTATGCCGAGTCCCTCGACCTCGTCGAGCGACACCGGCGCCGCGGCGAGCCCGTGTACATCGTCTCGGCAACGCTTGCAGGAGATCGTGCAGGCGATCGCCGACGACCTTCGGCTTCGACGGTGCGCTCGGGACGGTGTGCGAGGTGGTCGACGGCCGCTACACCGGCCGCGCGCTGCGTGCGCTCCACGCCGACGCGAAGGCGCGCGTGCATCCGGGAGCTCGACTTCGATCTCTCCGAGTCGACCGCGTACTCCGACAGTCACACGGACCTCGCATTCCTCGAGGCGGTCGGCCATCCGGTGTGCGTGAACCCTGACCGCGAGCTACGCCGCATCGCGCGCGAGCGCGACTGGCCGGTGCTGGAGTTCGGCGCGTGGATAGGGACGAAGGGATCGCGCGGCTCCAGGCTCTCGGGTTCGAGCCCCGCGACGCCCGGACGCTGTGGGAGCACTTCGACGACGCGGAGCGCCGTGGCAAGACCTCGCACGGCTACGCGCGCATCGAGTGGCTCGAAGGCGTCGACGGATTCGACCCGCACGCCGTGCCGGTGCGCAGCCGTGCAGGACGAGGGCTACTGGCGCTGGGACGCGGCCGGGACGATCGGCTACATCGCGGTCCGGGATGCGCTCGTCGCATGCCTCGAGGAGCCGCCCGAGCATGCGCGGCTCGTCGTTCTCGAGAACTGCTTCCCGACCGGGATGCTCGGGCACCATGCGCGGCTCGCGGCAGACGAAGGACTGGTCTGCGTGATGACGGCGACTTCGCCGCCGCGGCTCGGGCCGCCCGGCGGGCCGAAGGTGGCGGGGACGAACCCGCTTGCGATCGCGATCCCGAGCTCCGACGGCCGGCCGCTCGTCGCCGACGTCTCCATGGGGGCCGTGACGTGGGGTGACGTCGTTGCGGGAAACGCGACCGAGGACGAGCTCGTGCCGTTCGGCGGCGAGCAGTGGCACAAGGCGTTCGCGCTCGCCGTCGGGCTCCAGCTCCTCGTCGACGCGCTCGTGGCGAGGCCGGGTCACGGTGTCGTGATGATCCTCGCGCGGCCGGAGGCCGATCCGGTGCCGCAGCTCCGCTCGCTCGGGGTTCGGCTTCCCGGCGATTCCTAGGCGCGGGCTGCCGCGAGCGCGAGCGCGTCGGGGATGTCGAGCACCCCATAGCCGACATCGGCGCTCCACGTGCCCTGCCCGGATGCCGTTGTCTTGAGGATGTCCGCCACGTCCTTCGCCGTCAGCGACGGGGCCACCGACCAGACGAGCGCCGCCGCGCCCGCGACCTGCGGCGCCGCATACGACGTTCCGCTCCCGTAGCCGTAGCCCGCCGACGCGCTGTCGCGCAGGAACATCGTCGACGATGCGAAAGGGGAGACGGCGCTGTAGACGCCGACACCCGGCGCGACGAGCGAGATCCACGAACCGGCATTCGAGAACGATGCGCGAGTCCCATCCGTGGCCGATGCACCGACGGCGAGTCCCGCGCCCCCGCGTCCGTTCGATCCGAGTGGCTGCACGAGTGCCGCTGGATACTCGACCGGGTTTCCGAGCGCGTAGTCGTTGCCGGCCGCGGTGACGAGAAGCGCGCCGCGGCGGACCGCATACGCAATCGCTCGACGCTCGGCCGTCGACGTCGTCGTGCCGGCGAAGCTGAGGTTGAGGATCTTCGCGCCGTGATCCACGGCGTAGCGAATGGCGCGGGCCTCAGCCGTGGTCGTGACCGTACCGCCGTCGCTTGCCGCCTTGACAACCATGATGCGCGCGCTTCCCGAGTAGCGCGCGGCGAGCGCGGCGATGAACGTCCCGTGGCCATTTCGATCGGCGGTGTCGCGCGGCTTCCCTGTCACCGAGTACGTCACGATCTGCCGGCCGCTGAGAGCCGGAGCCGTCGTATCGACGCCGGTGTCGATGATCGCGACCGTCATGATCGACGCGTTCGCGAGCACGGGGAGTGGGACGCGCCCGAGCCCGGTGGCGTTGTCCTGCCACGTACTCGCCGCGGGACTCGTGGCCGCCCGATCGGAGGCAAGCGTCCGCGGCCCGTTCGCCTGAACGGGATGGGACCACGCCGCAACCGAAACCGCAGCGAGGCCCGCGACTGCTGCCGCAGTTGCAGCCCGTGCCAACGCCATGCCGCAGAACGACTCTAGGCGCGTTTCTCGCCGGGGCCATCCCCCGAACTGCGGGAGAGACCGTGGACCGTCAATTCGCCCAGTGGTTTCGCCAGGGCTCGTGCGCGACGATCGACGTACGGGCTTGGGTCGAAGGCGCACTAACGAGCGGATCCGGTTCCGGTGCCACGCGCCGACCGCTGACCGACTGGCCCGAAGGCGTTCGGTTTCCGAAGACTCGCTTCGGGGGCCGAACGCCTCGTGCTTCCCCCTGCGGCCAGGCGGGCGGACCAGTACACGATTGCCCGACGATTCGCCTCGAGGAGGCTCACGTCGGGCTCTCCACCGCTGAGGAGCCGCCGGCGGCTGCTGATCAGCTCGTCGAGGATCCCCTGTGCTGTGGGTGATCCGTCAAGCGCTGCCATCAGCGCTTCCAGAAGACGGCAGCGGTTGCCGAGGCGACGCTGCCGAGCGCGATTAGCGCGGTGACATCGAGCACGCGCGGATGCCGTGGGCGCTGTTGCGCTCTCGAGCGGATGCGTCCCACCATCGACTGCCTCCCCTGTCTGTGGACACCTTCGAGTGTCCGCCGAGGGGACGCTTCCACCAACTGGACGACCGGGCGGGATTCAGCTGGACCAGCAGAAAGGCCGATTCAGCCCAGCGAGCGCCGCTTTCGAGAGGCGAGGCCTCTACCCGCAGGCCGAATCGGCCAGTTGCGGGATTGTCCCGCATCAAGACCGATTTCACAAGCTTTCCACGGAGGTTTCCACAGCTTTCGAGGAGCCGGCAGGCGAGGCAAACTGCGGCCCGTTGCTCCGCCAGACCGGCTCCGCGGGGGCCGGAGCGCCGCAAAAGCTACGGCCCCAGGCGAACCTATGGTTCGGTCGGCACAGATGCAACTGGCCGAGAGCGTGGGCTTCTGCGTGTGTTTTTCTTGAATTATCGGCGCCGGAACGGCTCGAGACTCGCTGCGTGAACCCGCTTCCCGTCGTCGTAGGCGTGCTCCCACCACCACGACGATCGTTTCGCCGGGAGCACGAACGCGACCGCCCAGACGGCCGGACCGAGGAGCAAGCCGAAGAAGAAGACGATCCAGCGCCCCTTGAGCGCAGCCGTCGCACCGGTGCTCACGAAGAGCAGGACGAAGATCGTCGACCCCATCTACAAGCCGTAACGGCCCGGGATCCTCTGCGGCTACGGCCCGGTCGGGAAGCGCGGATCGTCCCGGATCGACGCGAAATCCTCGTCGGTCTGCGCCCAGCGGGCGAACCGCTCGCCCGCCGCGACCGCGATCTGCAGCTCGTCGAGTGCCCGCTCGCGGTTCCCGGCGAGTGCTTCGACGCAGGCGAGGTGATAGTGCATTGCAGGCGCGTCGTTCTCCTTCATGTTCTCCTCGAGGATCGCTCGCGCCTCGTCGTAGCGCCCTTCGCGGAGCGCCGGCATCGCCGGGAAGTAGTACTCCCATGCCGACGGCTCGTGCACGCCGGGTACGCCGCCGATCGCGATCACGGTCGTCTCTGCTTCCTTCGCTATCGCATGCCGTTTCTGCTTCACGTCGTCGAGATACACCATTGTCCCCGCGGGTGCGTCGACCTCTTCGCCGTCGACCGTGAAGACAGCGTGGCCGGTATGGACGAAGTAGATCTCCTCGTGGCCAAGCGTCTCTTCGCTGTGCTCCTCGACGACTTCGTCGCCTGCGTTCACCGCCGTGTAGGCATTGATCCCGAACGCCGTCACGCCGAGCGTCTTTCGCACCGGCTTCCACATGAGCGTGCCGAGAACCGGCAGCCCTTCGATCTCGTCGAGGCGGAGGATCTTCAACGCAGGAGGAAGCGTAATGCTCCTGGCAGCCGCCGCGCCCACGCCTCTTCGTTGTGCGCGTCATGCGGTTCGGTGATGACCTCGAGCTCGACGTCGTTCGAGCGCAGAAGCTCCGCCATCCGGTGCACGGCATCGACGCCCCGCTCCTCCCCGCCGATGTCCATGTAAATGCGTCCGCGGACGTCGCGTTCGTCCACGTAGCCGAAGATCTCCTCACCGAGCAGCCGCAACGCCGGGCTCAACACGCCGGCGAGCCCGAAGATGTCCGGGCGCTCGACGAGCGCGTACAGGCTGATGTTCCCGCCCGCGCTCGAGCCGATGACGCCGGTGCGCTCGGGCTCCGGTGCGATGCGGAAGTCTGCGGCAATCCGCGGTCGAAGCTCGTCGGCCACCCACGAGACGAATCCTCTGCCCATGTCGGTGAACGGCGAGTATTCCGTCAGCCGATCCTCACCGCTATTCGCAATGCCGACAGCGATCGCCTCGAGTCCCTCCCCGGCCAGGGCTTCGAGCGTCTCGTCGAGATGCCACTCGCCGGCGTAGCTCGTGTCGTCGTCGAAGAGGTTCTGCCCGTCGCAGGCAAAGAGGACGGGATACGCGCGATCGGACTGGGCATACGACGGCGGGAGATATGCCCAGAGTGTCCGGTCGCCCTCGAGAATGCGCACGTCCCCGCTGACCGTGCGACCGTGGAACGGCTGCCAGCTCAGGCAGACGCCTCGCGCAGCGCGTCCAGCACGACCGGATCGATTCTCTCGTCGCCCTCGACTCGCTCCTCGAGGTTCGCGACGCCGGCCCATTCGTCCAGACGCGAGTAGCCGAGCTTCTTCAGACGCTCGTCGATCTCTGTGCGAAGCGTCTCGTCGAGCGTCAGCCAGTCTTCGGGCGCCGTTCTGCCGAAGAGCTGGTCGTGGAGCGTGTAGAGGCGTCGCAGCTCCTCGATCGGATGCTCGTGGTCGTCGACCCGGAGGTCGACGAGTGTGTCCGACAGCTGCGCGTAGCCGCCGTCCTTCTGCACGACGAGGAGCGCAGCACTCTGCTGGCCGCGGCTGTCGCCACCCGCCACCTGCGCCGCGCTGAGGCACTCGATCAACCGCTGGGCGAGGGGTTGTGCCGCATTCGACTCGAATGTCACTGCGATCGCATCGACGGTCTCGGCGCCGACGAGGATGTTCCCCTGCGCCGCGTAGCACGGGCCCGTCTCGGTGACCGGCCCAGTCGAGGCACTTGCTGCCCGTGTACGACGCGGAACGGCCCTCGGCATCCACGACGCCGAGCTGCCGTTCGTCCCGCCCGTCGTCGGAAGCCGTCAACCGCTCGACCACCTGCTCGGCGGCGAGGCCCTTCGCGCAGGAGGCGAAGCCCGTCCGGCCCGTAGCGCGGGTTGGCGTACGCCTGGGTCGCAATCGCCCCGACGTGGGGTCCGCCCACGGGACGACCGAGCCGACGGCAAGGAACTTCGACTGCGTCGCGACGCCCCATTGGCCGGCGCCGAGGTCGCACGCGGCGATGGAGTACGTTGCGACGATCATCCGTAGGTCAGCTCGGTGAGGTCGAGCTGGAGCAGGTCGGGCCGGTCGGCGGGCACGAGCGCGCACGCGACCTCGGGACGCGCGAGCGCGGCCTTGATCTCCTCCGCCGTCGTGGCGCGTACGACGACCGGCGTGCCCGCTTCGAATGCCTCACGCATCCGCCGCTCGTCGCTCGCATCGTCGAGGACGAGTGCGTCGCCGAGGTCGAGGTCGCCCTCGACTGCGAGCTCCGGAACGCGACGGCCCGTCGCCCCGAACCAGCGCTCCCTCATGTGGGCTCTCTCACTTGGGTTCCCTCAAATCGTCACCGTTCCGCCCGGCTCGACCTGCTCGACGGTGACATCCGTGGCGACCTCGAGCTGATCGGGTGTACCGGTCAGCGCGGGGAACGTACCCCAGTGGCACGGAACGACGCGCTTCACGCCTAGGAGCTCGACCGCGAGCGAGGCTTCTTTCGGCCCCATCGTGTAGTGATCGCCGATCGGGAGTACCGCGACGTCAGGCGAGTACAGGCGCCCGATGAGTTGCATGTCACCGAAGACGCACGTGTCGCCCGCGAAGTACACCTTCTTTCCGTCCTCGGTCGTGACGACGATCCCGCACGGCTCGCCCATGTACTCGAGGTTGTCGTTCGAGCTCGAATGGTGTGCGTTCGTGAGAGTGAACTTGACGCCGTCGACCTCGACCGTACCCCCCTTGTTCGGGTCGCGGACGTTCTTGAGCTCGTGCTTGATCTGCAGCCAGTCGGCAAGCTCCACCGGAGCGACGACCGTCGCACCGTGCTGCTTCGCGAGCTCCACCGTGTCGCCGACGTGGTCGCCGTGCGCATGTGTGATGGCGATTATGTCGACCCGCTCCGGAGCCACCTCGTCCTCGGGGCACTTCGGGTTTCCGTTCAGGAAGGGGTCGATGTAGATCCGCTTTCCGCTCGCGCTGTCGAGACGGAATGCCGAGTGTCCGAGCCAGGTCAGCGTCGTGTCGGCCATCGTTCTCCTTTGGACTGGGTCCGGCGAGAGTAACGCGGGAGGACCGTCCGACGCGGGGGCGAACCTCTATGCCAGATGGGCTCGCGGCTGCTTCCTCTCTCGCTGGCGCTCGGGGCCTTCGTCGCCGACGCCGCGGGGCTCCATCACCTCGCGTACTACCTCGTCCTCCTCGCGGTCGTGGGCGCTGCAGCCGCCGCCTTCGTCGGCGTCGGGGAGTGGCTCGAGGGGAAGGGAGGAATCGTTCGCGCCGGGTCGACGACGCTGGCGCTCGTTCTGCTCCTGCTGGGGTCCGCGGTCCGCAAGCGTCGCACCGGAAGGCGCGGATGTGCCCGTCTTCGCAGTGTCGACCCTCGTGCTGGCGGGGCTCGTCTATGTCCTGCCGCTCCTCGCGTGGCTCGTCGAGCCGCTCACGCCCAAGGCGCAGCCGCGCCTCCGCACGGACCCCTAGCGGCGGCTTACCTGCAGCCCTTCGCTCCGTAGCGGATCGAGGGGATCGGCCGACCGGCTTCGAGCGCCTGGAAGCAGGACTCGCACTGGCCGTGGAGCGCGCCCATCGCGTGGTCGATCATCCGGTTCCGCTTCAGGTTGCCGACGGGCAGGGTCGAGACGTCGGTGATGAAGCGGTCGGTCGCCTTGTTGATCTGCGGGCTGTCCTCGCGCGTCGTCAGGGCCGCTTTGCGGATCGCGGCGATGTCCGCTGTAAGGACTGCGAGGGCGTGCTTCGTCCTCGGACAGACTTTCGCCTTCGCATGAGTCGCCTGCTTTGCGGTGCCGCCGCAGGCCGCGAGGGCAAGGACGACGAGTGCGAGTGCCCCGTGGCGCATCACAGGACCGCCGTCAGCGCCTCGAGACCGCCTTCGACTACGGGAGACCCGTGCGAGACGAGCACCTGCTCTACCGGAAGCTGCAGGAGCGGCTGCAGCGACGTGCGCAGGTCGGCGTGCGTCCTCGCTCCGAGCCAGCGCTCGGGGCAGAGGCGCAGCGGGTCGTCGGTCGGTCGCGGCTTCGCGCCTGCTCCGAGCAGCACGTCGCCGACGACCACGGCGCGCTGCTCGGGGAGCCAGAAGACGACCTCGCCGGACCGCGCGGTGGGGACCGCGACGATCCCGCCGGGCAGCGGGCCGCCAGCGACGTCGTCCGTGACCTCGACGCCTCGGTTCGCGAGCGACCGCGCGGAGCGCTTCGCAGCCCAGACCCGGGGAGCCCCTGCCGCCGAGCGATCGTGCCAGAAGACCGTGATCAGCACGTGATCCGGCGAACCGAGGTCAGCCGGAGGGTCGAGCGGGTCGATGAAGACGAGGCCGTCCTCGGTCTCGACGGCGACGCAGCCGACCTCTTCCTCCCAGTGGTCGTGGTACGCCGTCCAGCGGTGAAGCATCAGGGCACGAAGAAGACGGCGACGGCGTCCTTCGCGAGCTCGAACATCGGCTGGGCCGCGAAGAGCGAGCCGACGGAGACGATCAGCGCGACCCCGACGGCGACGTTGAGGTACGGCTCGCGCGGCGGTGCGCCGCCGGCGACGGTCGCGACGCGCAACTCGTCCTGCCCGGAGCGCATGTACATCGCGCGGACGACCGCGAGGTAGTAGTAGAGCGAGACGATCGTCGCTGCGACGCCGACGATGATCAGCCACGTCCAGCCGTGCTCGTACGCGGCCGAGAAGACGTAGAACTTCGCGAGGAAACCGCCGCCGACCGGCAGCCCGGCGAAGCCGAAGAGGAAGAGCCACATCGCGACGCCGAGGAACGGCCGCTCCCAACCGAAGCCGGCGATGTTGTCGAGCGTGACCGGTGCGCCGATCTCGCGCTCGCGCGCCGCGATGATCGCGAAGGAGCCGAACGCCATCGCGGCGTACACCATCAGGTAGTACATGAGCGCGCGACCGCCGAGCGCGGTGCCGGTCGAGAGGCCGATCAGCATGAAGCCTGCGTGCGCGATCGACGAGTAGGCCAGCATCCGCTTCAGGTTTCGCTGGACGAGCGCCGCCAGGTTGCCGATCGCGAGTGACGCGACGGCAATGCCGGCGAACGCCCACGACCAGAGGTGCTCCTCTTGCGGGAACGCCTCGCGCATGATGCGAAAGGTCAGGGCGAAGGCCGCGACCTTCGTCGCCGCCGACATGAAAGCCGTCACCGTCGTCGGGGCACCCTCGTACACGTCTGGCGTCCACATGTGGAAAGGCGCCGAGGACGACTTGAACGCGAGCCCTGCGATGATCATCGCAAGGCCGAGCACGAGCAGCAGGTCGCCGGAGAGACTCTGCGCGCCGACGACCTGGGCGATGCCTGCGAAGTCGATCCGGTTCGTCGCGCCGTAGACGAGCGCGCAGCCGAAGAGGAGCGCAGCCGACCCGAAAGAGCCGACGATCAGGTACTTGAGGCCTGCCTCGAGCGATCCCTCTGTGTCGTAGTCGATCGCGCACATGATGTAGAGCGCGATCGAGAACCATTCGAGCGACAGGAACATCACCATGAGGTTCGCCGACCCGACGAAGAAGCACATGCCGGCAGCCGAGGCGAGGAGCAGCGAGAAGAACTCCGCGACGTGCTCGTCGCTGCGCCGCGCGATGTGCTCCCACGCGACGAGCGAGGTCGCGAGGCCGACAGCGCAGAGGATGATCTGCGAGAGCGCCGTCCAGCGATCGCGGGCGAACGCGCCGGAGATCGTGGTCTCGGGGCTCGCGCTGTCGACATAGAGCCAGATCGACGTCACGAGGCCGCCGACGAAACCGAGACAGGTGACGATCGCGGCGAACCGCCTGCGCGCACCATGCGGGACGAGCACCGCCGCGAGGAGCGCCACGAACGACGTCCCGATCAGAACGAGGATCGTCGAGATCGAGAACCAGTCGACGTGCGGCGTCTGGATCGTCACGGCTGCGCCTGTTGTGAGCTCTGATTGATGACAAGCCCGGTGTGGCTGCTGATCGCAGCCGGCCAGGCCGACAGGAAGAGCAGGAGGGCTACCAACGGGATGACGAGCGAGAGCTCTCCGGGCCGAAGATCGAGCGCCTCGTCGCCGACGGTCGAGCCGCGCGCCTCGTGCAGCACCGCAGAGATCGCGCGGAGCATGTACATCGCCGCGAGCACGATCGCGCCGGCACCGATCACGGCCCACCACCAGTGCCGCTGGAACGCACCCGCGAGGATCAGGAACTCGCCCGCGAACGATGCCGAACCAGGCACCGCCAGCGAGATGACGCCGACGGTCATCAGAAGCGTCGCGAGAGCGGGCCGCCCCTTCGCCATTCCTCCCAGGAGCGCGAACTGGTCGGTCGACGTCCGCCGCTCGACCGTGCCCGCAATCAGGAAGAGCGACGTCGAGATGAGCCCGTGGGCGACGATCTGGAGAATCGCGCCGTCGTAGCCGAGCTGCGTGCCCGCGAAGAGACCGAGTGCGATCAGGCCCGACTGCGCGAGCGACGAGTAGGCAATCACGCCGCGCATCGTCGACGCCCGGAACGCGAGGATCGAGCCGTATACGAGCGTGATCGCAGCGAGCACGAGCACGGCCGTCCGGTAGTAGTTCGCGGGCTCGGGGAACTTCGCGATCGCGATCCGCAACATGCCGTAGAGGCCCGCCTTGGCGATCACGCCCGAGAGGACGGCAGACACCTCCGCCGGCGCCTCGCGGTAGGTGTCCGGGAGCCAGCCGTGGAAGGGGAAGAGCGGGGCCTTGATCACGAACGCGGCCATGAAGCCGAGGAAGAGCCAGCGGCTCGCCGAGGGCGGGCCGTCGATGAGGTCGAACGTGCCGCTGGAGAGCCCGTAGACGACGATGGCGGCGAGCATCAGGAGCGAGCCGGCCATCGTGAAGATGAGGAACTTGACCGTTGCAGCGAGCCGCCCCGGGCCGCCCCACACGCCGACGAGGATGTAGAGCGGGATCAGCATCGCCTCGAAGAACGCATAGAAGAGCAGGAGATCCTGCGCCACGAACACGCCGACGGTCGCGCCCGTGAGCAGGAGCATGAGCCCGAAGTACGCGCGCGGGCGGTCGCGCCCGACGAAGAAGCCGTAGCCGACGCAGGCGCCCATGGCGATGACCGTGAGACCGACGAGCCAGAGTGAGAACGGGAACTCCCCGACGTGGTACGAGACGCCGAGGTCCTTGATCCAGGTCGCGCGCTGCTGGAACTGGACGCCGTTCGCGTCGAAGTTGAAGTGCGCCGCCTGCTCGATCCAGAGGCCGACCTCGAGGAGCGAGACGAGCAGTGCGAGCGCACCCGTGGCGTAACGAGAGAGCGGAAGAATCCAAACGAGGATCGCTGCACCCATCGGCAGCCAGATGAGGAGCGAGGTGAAGTCGGAGACGCTCATCGGACGAGGAGGAAGACGATTGCGAGCACGGCCATGCCCGTCCCGAGGAAGAACACGTAGGTGCGCAGGAGCCCGGTCTGGATGCGGCGGCTCGCGCGGCCGGTGTCCAGAGCGAGCTCGCCGAGGTCGGGGCCGCTCGCGAGGATGACGGGCTCCTCGAAGTCGCCGCGCAGCCGCGTGGCCGCGAGAACTGCCGGCCGGTAGAAGACGGCGTCGTAGAGCTCGTCGAAGTAGAACTTGTGCTCGAGGAGGCGCTGCAGCGCGGGCCTCCTCGGTACGGCGAGCCGGCCGGTGCTGTAGAGCGCCCAGGCGACGAGGATGCCGCCGATCCCGAGCGCGAGTGCGAGTCCCGACGACAGCCACTCCTGCGCGGTCGTCGGCTCGGCGACCGGGAGTGTGCGCGCGACCGGCTCGAGCCACTTGGTCACGGGATCCCAGTACGGAGTCCACTGGATCCAGCCGCCGAACACCGCGAGCACGGTGAGGATCGCGGCCGGCACCATCATCGTCCAGGGCCCTTCGCGTCCCCCTCCGTGACCGGCGCCGTCGGAGTGATGGTGCTCGCGGACGTATGCGCTCGGCTCGCCGGGGAAGACGAGGAAGTAGAGACGGAACGTGTACAGGCCCGTCAGGAATGCGCCGATTAGCGTGCAGACCCAGAACACCCACCCGTACCAGCCGACGTTCATCGTCGCCGCGATGATCGAGTCCTTCGAGAAGAACCCCGAGAACGGGAAGATGCCGACGAGCGCGAGCGACGCCGCGAGGAACATCCATTTCGTCCTGGGCATGAGCGCCCCGATCCCGCGCATGTTGCGGATGTCCTGCTCGCCTCCGAGCGCGTGGATGATCACGCCGGCGCCGAGGAAGAGGAGCGCCTTGAAGAACGCGTGCGTCATCAGGTGGAACATCCCGTTCGCGTAGGCGCCGATGCCGACGCCGACGAACATGTAGCCGATCTGGGACATCGTCGAGTACGCGATGATGCGCTTGATATCCGTCTGCACGAGCGCGACGAGTCCCGCGACGAGGAGGGTGAGTGCGCCCAGGCCCGCCGCGATCAGCTCGACCGTTCGCGCCTGCTCGAAGATCGGATTCGTCCGCGCGATGAGGTAGACGCCTGCGGTCACCATCGTCGCCGCGTGGATGAGTGCCGAGACGGGCGTCGGGCCTTCCATCGCGTCCGGAAGCCAGGTGTGGAGCGGGATCTGAGCCGACTTCGCGACGGCGCCGCCCAGGAGGCCGAGCGCGACGAAGTTCACCGCCGTCGAGGAGAGGTGCTGCGAGGTCTCGAACGACGTCGCGAACGCGAGCGAGTTGGAGTGCGCGATCAGGATGAAGAGCGCGAGCGCCATCGTCGCGTCGCCGAGCGCATTCATGACGAATGCCTTCTTGGCCGCCGCCACCGCGGTCGGCCGCTCATGCCAGAAGCCGATCAGGAGGTACGAGCTGAGGCCGACGAGGCCCCAACCAACCAGCAGGAGCAGCAGGTTTCCGCCCTGCACGAGCATCAGCATCGAGAAGACGAAGAACGACATGTACGCGAAGTACCGACGCTCCTCGTCGTCGCCGTGCATGTAGCCGATCGAGTAGAGCACGATCAGGCCGCCGACCCCGCTGACGATGAGCATCATCATCGCCGAGAGCGGATCGACGACGATCTCGAAGCCCGCCTTGAACTGGCCGCTCTGCAGCCACGTCCACGCGGTCGAGATGTGCGAGTCGTGCGACGCGTTGGCGCGCAGCCCGAAGAACGACCAGACCGCCCCTGCGAATGCGACGAAGACCGAGGTCGTCGAGATCCAGCCGGCGGCGGCTCGCGGGATGCGCGTCCCGAGAAGTGTGATGAGCACGGCGCCCGCGAGTGGGGCAACGAGGCAGAGCCACGCGCCCCCAATCAAGAAACAACACCTCTCATCCGCGGAGCTCCGACAAGCGGTCCACGTCGAGGGCGAGGCTGCGGCGGTGGATCGCGACGACGAGCCCGAGCCCGACGCACACCTCCGAGGCGGCGACCGCCATCACCGCGAGCGCGAAGATCTGCCCGGCTCCGTTGTGCGCGTGGCGGGCGAACGCGATCAGCGCGAGGTTCGCGCCGTTCAGCATGATCTCGAGCGAGAGCAGCACGATCAGCGGGTTGCGGCGGACGAGCACGCCGAGTGCTCCGATCGCGAAGAGGAACGCTGCGATCCCGAGATACCAGGCAATGCCCGGCCCGCTCATGCTTCCCGCTCCCGGCGCCGGCCAAGCCGGCGCCTCCGCTCTTTGGTGAGCTCCGTCGAGCCTACGCTCATGTCGGGAGGCTCGTTTCCTCGATCTGGCTGCGCCTGGTGTGCGAGCCGAGGATGACTCCGCCGACGGCGGCGACGAGCAGCACGATCGACGTGATCTCGAATGCGAGCAGGTGATTGGTCAGGAAGAGGTGGCCGATCCAGGCCGGCGAGCCGAAGGTCGCGTTCACCGGCTCGGTGTTCCCGAGCCGGTCGGAGGCCTTGAGCCCGATGACGACGATGATCTCGAGGAAGATCGCGCCGGCAGCGAGCACTGCGGCCACCGTCTGCCAGCGCGGTCCGCCCGCCCACGGCGTCTCCACGCGCGGCCCGACGTACGCGATCACGAAGAGGAACATCACCATCACCGCGCCGGCGTAGACAAGCACCTGCGCAGCCGCAACGAACTCGGCCGAGAGGAGCAGGTAGAGCACCGCGAGAGAGCCGAGATTCCCGATCAGCGCGAGCGCCGAGAAGAACGGGTTCGAGAAGCTGATGACCGCCACGGCCGATGCGAGGCACGCGAAGCCTGCGATGACCCAGACGATCCAGACGAGCGCAGAGCCCGCGGAATAGGCAGCGATGGTCATGAGTCGGACTTGTAGAAGGGGATCGGCGTGTCGTAGAGCTCGCGGTCGGCGACCGGGACGCGCTTGACCGGCTCCGCGAGCAGCATGTCCTTGGTGTAGATCTGGTCGTCGCGGTTGTACTCGGAGAGCTCGAACTCGTTGCCGAGCGTGATCGCGTCGAACGGGCAGGCGAGCTCGCAGTAGCCGCAGAAGATGCAGCGGCTGAGGTTGATCTCGTAGATGCGCGCGTAGCGCTCGCCCGCAGAGACGCGGTTCTCGGGGGTGTTCTCTGCCGGAACGACGCGAATGCAGTCGGCGGGGCACGCGGCCGCGCAGAGCGAGCAGCCGACGCACTTCTCGAGCCCGTTCTCGTGGCGCCACAGACGGTGGCGGCCGCGGAAGCGCGGATAGATCGGCCGCTTGTACTCCGGATACTGCTGTGTGAGCGGCTTCTTGAAGATCTGCTTGAAGGTGACGCCGAAGCCCTTCAGCGTCGTCAGCGGCTGCGGCGACATCAGAAGGCCACCACGAAGAGCGCTGTCAGAACCGCGTTGATCGTCGCCGCGGGCAACAGGACCTTCCAGCCGAACTTCATCAGCTGGTCGTAGCGAATGCGCGGCACGGTCGTGCGGATCCAGATGAAGACGAAGAGGAGCACGAACAGCTTGAGGAAGAACCAGAGCGGGCCAAGGTTCCAGGGGCCGTGCCAACCGGAGAAGAAGAGTGTCACCATCAGGGCGGAGAGCGTGATCAGGTTGATGTACTCCGCCGCCTGGAAGAGGCCCCAGCGCATGCCCGAGTACTCGGTGTGATAGCCGGCGACGAGCTCCTGTTCTGCCTCGGGCAGGTCGAACGGGGCGCGGCTCGTCTCTGCGAGGCCGGCGAGGAAGAAGATGACCATGCCGACGAACTGCGGCGCCGCATAGGGCAAGAACTCACCTTGGCGGTGGACGATGTCGGGGAGGCTCAGCGACCGACCCATGATCACGACGCCGAGAACGCTGAGCGCGAGCGAGACCTCGTACGAGACGAGCTGCGCGCACGTGCGCATCGTCCCGAGGATCGAGAACTTCGACTCGGACGCCCACCCGCCGACCATGAACCCGTAGATCCCGATCGACCCGAGCGCGAAGATGAGGATCAGCCCGATCGGCACGACGGCGACGGCGCCGTTGATGTACCAGCCGTTCACCGTCCAGCCCGGGCCGAACGGGATGACCGCGAATGCCGCGAGTGCGGTGAACATCGACACGACCGGCGCGAGGATGTAGACGGGCTCGATCGCACCCGACGGTGAGAACGCCTCCTTGCGGATGAGCTTCACGAGGTCGGCGATCGGCTGCAGCAGGCCGAACGGGCCGGCACGGTTCGGGCCATAGCGCAGTTGCATGCGGCCCATCACCTTGCGCTCGAGCCAAGTCATGTACGCGAAGAGCACCATCACGACGTTGATGATCAGGAACGCCTCGATCACCGCGATCAGCCACGGCTCGTGCTTCATGCGCTCACCTCGGGCGTCGCGCGCGCGAGGCGGACGCTGCCGGTTAGGCCCTGTGCGTGCTCAGTGGCGACGAGCGCGACGTTCGGGCGGGCGCTCGACGAGAGCCGGGCGCGTAGCTCGATCGACGTTCCGTTCTGCGAGATCGTCACCGGGTCGCCGGGGCGAATCCCCTGCCGCTCGGCCTCCGCTCTGTTGAGCGTCACCTCGGCGCGCGGGCGCTGGAACTGCAGCTCCGACACACGCTCGACCGCAGGGCCCGAGAAGAGCGGGCGATAGGCGACGAGGCGCACACCCTCGACAGCGACGTCGGCTTCCGGCAGCGGCGTCTCGTCGACGTGCGCGGGCGCGCCCTCGTAGCCGCGGAGCGGCGCGCGCTCGCCGACCTCGCCGAACGGGAGCCCGGCGTAGCAGCGCTGCGAGAGCTCCTCGAAGACGCTCGACGCGTACGGCGCGATCGTGACCTCGAACCGCGAGGCGAGCTGCGAGATCCACGCGAGCTCGTCGGGCGCCGGCGGGCTCGCCGTGCGGCGCTGGCGCTGCAGGCGGCCTTCCAGGTTGATCGTCGTGCCTTCACGTTCGAGGTAGCTCGTGCCTGGCAGGACGAGGTCGGCCCATCCCGCGGCGAGGCCGTGGAACATGGCAATCACGATGACCGACTCCGCGCGCTCGGCCAGGCTGCGCACATTCGGGTTGTTCGCGGCCTCGTCGCCCGAGACGATGAGGCACGCCGATCGAGTCCGCGGCCGACTCGCCGTCGGACGCGCATGCCCAGGCGTCCGCGACGCCGCGGCCGTTCGCGGTTTGCGGCACGTAGAACGCGCCGCAGCCTTCGCGCCCTGCGAGGCCGAGTCCTTCCGCGATCTGCGCCACCTTCTCGCCGCCGCGGCCGCCGGGGCCCGACCAGATGAGGACGATGCGCTCGGCGTCGCCGATCTCCTGCTCCGTTGCGACGACCTTTGCGCCGTTGCGGCGCGCCTTGCGAACCCAGAGGTCCACGACCGGCGCCGACTCCTCGACCGGCACGTCGCCGAGCACGGCGACGACCTGCGCGTCGCCGATTGCGGAGATCGGCGCGCGATACGCATCGAGGGCGCTGGAGACCTCCTCGGGGAGGATCGCCTCGTGGGAGTTCGTGCCCTGGCGGACGAGCTTCGCGAGCGCGTAGGCCTGTTCGATCGTTTCCGAGCCGGAGAGCGCGACTACGACGCGCCCTTCCGCAGCGCGAAGAAGTTTCTCTGCTTCGTCGACCGCCTCGCTCCAGGAGACGGGCTCGAAGCCGCGGCGGCGGACGCGCTTGATCGGGTCGACGACGCGGTCGGGCGAGCGCAGGTGCGTGAAGCCGAAGCGACCCTTGTCGCACAACCAGCCTTCGTCGATCTCGAAGTGGTTGCGCGAGCGCACGCGCATCGCCTTGCCCTCGCGCATGTCCACCCACGTGTTGCAGCCGACGGGGCACATGCCGCACACGGTCGGCACCGCGGTTATCTCCCACGGGCGCGCCTTGTGGCGGTATTGCGTCGGAAGCAGCGCACCGACGGGGCACAGCTCCGTGACGTTGCCGGTGAAGGGGCCGCTGTAGGGCTCGTCGTCGAACGTCGTGATGATCGACATCGCGCCGCGGTTCTTCGCGACGAGCTGGCCGTCCTCGCTGACGCTCTCGCTGAAGCGCGTGCAGCGATAGCAGAGGATGCAGCGCTCGCGGTCGATCGAGATCGTGGGCGAGATCGGGATCGGCTTCTCGAGCGTCACCTTGTCGAAGCGCATGCGCGTCGAGCCCGGCCCGTAGCGGAACGTGAGGTCCTGCAGCGGGCACTCGCCGCCCTTGTCGCAGACGGGGCAGTCGAGCGGATGGTTGACGAGGATGAACTCGAGCGTCGCGTTCTGGCCCTCGGCTGCCTTCTCGCTCGTTCGGGCAGTCTTGACGACCATTCCGTCCTGTGCGGTGAGCGTGCACCCGGCCTGAAGCTTCGGCATGCCCTCGATCTCGACGAGGCACATGCGGCACGCTCCGATCGCCGGCCCGAGGCGGGGCTCGTAACAGAACACCGGGATCTCGATGCCGGCGGACATCGCCGTCTCGACGAGGCCGGTGCCCCTCGGCACGTGCACCTCGCGCTCGTCGATCGTGATGCGAACGAACTCCGTCATCCCTCGCACCGCTTCGCTTTCCTGCTCGGGGAATGTGCGCCGGCGGAGCCGGCGCACCCGCACGTCGGCGCCTTGGTGTGCGCCGCCGCCATGTCGGCGGCGCCGACGAGATCGCGAATCACTACCTCGTTCGTCACGCGTTGATCTCCTGCGGGACCGGTGTGTGGTGGTGCTGGTCGACGGGAGCGAACAGGTGCGCGAGGGAGCTGTCTTCGCCGAACGGGCAGCCACCGGCGCGGAGGTGCTCGCGGAACTCGGCGCGGAACTTCGTGACGCAGCTCGCGACCGGCATCGCAGCGGAGTCACCCAGTACACACAGGCACTTGCCGATGATGCGGTCGCAGACGTCGAGCAGCACCTCGAGATCCTTCTCGGTCGCGGTGCCGTCCTCGACGGCTCGAAGGATCTGCACGAGCCAGCGCGTGCCGACACGGCACGGCGTGCACTTGCCGCACGACTCGTGCATGTAGAACTGCGCGACGCGCAGGGCGAACTGCACGATGCACGTGCGGTCGTCGATCGCCGTGATCACGCCGGAGCCGATGAACAGGCCCTTCTCGCCGAGCGAGTTCGCGTCCAGCTTCGTGTCGAGCTCGCCCGGGATCATCACCGGAAACGACGAGCCGCCGACCATGACTGCTTTGAGCTCGCGGCCGTCCGGGATACCGCCGCCGATGTCGTAGATCAGGTGACGCACCGTGATGCCGTGCGGGGCCTCGTAGACACCCGGCTTCGCGACGTTGCCCGACAGGCAGAAGAGGCGTGTACCGGTCGAGTCCGGGGGTGCGCCGATCTGCGCGTACTCCTGCGGGCCGATCTCGAGGACGATCGGCATGTTCGTGATCGACTCGACGTTGTTGATGAGCGTCGGCGACGCGTAGAGGCCCTGGAGGGCCGGGAACGGCGGCTTCGAGCGCGGCTGGCCGCGCTTCCCCTCGAGCGACTCGAGGAGCGCGGTCTCCTCGCCGCAGATGTACGCACCCGCGCCGCGGTGGATCGTGATCGTCACGTCGCCGAGGAGTTCTGCATCTCTCGCCTCGTTGCGCGCATTCGCAAGCACCTCGTACTCGGCCGAGTACTCGCCGCGGATGTAGATGAAGACGTGCTTGCACTGGATCGCGTGCGCTGCGATCAGGCAGCCCTCGAGGAGGCGATGCGGGACCTTGCGCATGATCTCGCGGTCCTTGAACGTCCCGGGCTCAGACTCGTCGGCGTTGACCGTGATGTAGATCGGCTTCGAGACCTTGTCCGGCGTCGGGATGAAGCTCGCCTTGCGACCGGTCGGGAAGAACGCGCCGCCTCGGCCGCGCAGGTTCGAGTCGATGATCTGCTGCGTCACCTCCTGCGGCGACATCGCGCGCGCCTTCGCGAGCTGTGCGTAGCCGCCGACCGCGCGATACGAGTCGAGATCGACGAGCGGCTCGCCCTCGTAGCCTTCGAGGACGAGCGCCGGGCCTTCCGCGACGGCAACCGTCGTTCCGTCAGCCACTGGCCCGCTCCGGAGCCGGCAAAGCCGACACCTCCGCTACTTGACGTGCTCCGTCGAGCCTACGCACGTTTCGTGAGCTCCTCGACGATGGCGGGTACGTCGCCGGGCGCGACCGACTCGCGGTAGCGGTGGTCGACCGCGACGATCGTCGGTGTCGAGCAGCCGCCGAGGCATTCGACGGCGCGGAGCGTGATCTGCCCGTCGGGGGTCGTCTCGCCCGGGTGGATCCCGAGCTCGGTCTCGAACGCCTCGAGTACCGCCTGCGCGTTCACGAGCCCGCAGCAGACGTTCGTGCAGACCTCGACCATGTGCTCGCCCGCCGGCTCGAGCTGGAAGAAGTCGTAGAAGCTCGCGACGCTCATGCAGTACGCCGGCGTGAGGTCGAGCGCCTCCGCGACCTCCTCGAACGCCTCCCGCGGCAGCCAGCCGTGGCGCTCCTGCGCAAGCCGGAGCGCCGGGAGAACCGCCGACTTCGACTCCGGGTACTCCTTCGCGATCTCGCGAATCTCGCCGAGCAGAGTTTGCTCGATCACCTGTCGGTGTCTCCCATGACGGCGTCGAGCGAGCCGACGATCGCGATCAGGTCGGCGACGAGCGTGTCGTGCATGCATGTCGCGGTCGCCTCGAGCGCGACGAAGGACGGCGCGCGGAAGTGCACGCGCCACGGCTTCGGCCCGCCCTCGCTGACGAGGTAGCAGCCCTGCTCCCCGCGCGGCGACTCGATCGTCACGTACACCTCGCCTTCCGGGACGCGGAAGCCCTCGGTGACGATCTTGAAGTGATGGATGAGCGACTCCATCGACGTGTGGAGCTCTTCGCGCGGAGGCAGCACGACCTTTCGGTCGTCCGTGATCCACGGGCGGCCCTGCAGGCGCTCGAGGCGGCGGAGGCACTGGTCGACGATGCGGTTCGACTCGCGCATCTCGTCCATCCGCACGCGGTAGCGGTCGTAGACGTCGCCGTTCGGATACACCGGCACGCGGAAGTCGACCTGGTCGTAGGCGAGATACGGCTGCTCGCGGCGGAGGTCCCAGTCGACGCCCGATGCGCGAAGGTTCGGGCCCGATTGCCCGAGCGCGATCGCGTCTTCTGCAGAAAGGACACCGACGTCCTTCGTCCGCTCGAGCCAGATCGCGTTCCGGTCGAGCAGCGTCAGGTAGTCGTTCAACGCATTCGGGAACCAGTCGATGAACTTGCGGCACTCCGCGTAGAACCCCTCCGGGATGTCCTCTGCGAGCCCGCCGATCTGGAAGTAGCGCGTGTGCATGCGCTGACCCGTGACCATCTCGTAGAGGTCGAGGATCATCTCCCGCTCGCGGAAGCAGTACCAGAACATCGAAACGGCTCCGAGCTCGAGTGCAGACGTGCCGAGGAAGATCAGATGCGACTGGATGCGGTTGAGCTCGCAGAAGAGCATGCGCGTCCACGTCGCTTTCTCCGGCACCTCGAGGCCGAGTAGCTTCTCGACCGCGAGCACGAAGGTCAGCTCGTTGTTCTGGTAGCCGACGTAATCGATGCGCTCGGGATACGTGACGCACTTCCACCAGGTCTTGAACTCCATCGTCTTCTCGAAGCCCGTGTGCAGGTAGCCGATGACGGCGTCGAGGCTCTCGACCTGCTCCCCGTCGAGATCGACGATCAGACGGAGCACGCCGTGCGTCGACGGGTGGTTCGGCCCGAAGTTGATGCGGAGGATGTCCTCGCTCTCGACCTTCGAGGGGTCGAGCTGCTTCACGGTGGGGATCGGCGAGGGGATGCGCGAGCCCTCGTACTGCCCGCCGTAGGCGATCGGCCACGTGGTGCGACTCGGCGCGATCGTCATTCGGCCTCCGAGAACCGCACCGGCTCGCCGCCGAGCGGGTAGTCCTTGCGCAGCGGATGCCCTTCCCAGTCGTCGTCCATGATCAGGCGCTTCAGATTGGGGTGGCCGTCGAAGCGGATGCCCATCAGGTCGAACTGCTCGCGCTCGTGCCAGTCGGCCGTCGGCCAGACCGTGACGACGCTCGGCACCGGCTCGCCGTCGTCGACCCACGTCTTCAGGCGCACGCGGACCGGCCGCTGCTGCAGGGCGAGCAGGTGGTACGAGACGGAGAAGCGCTTCGGCTTCGGCGCGGGGGTCGACTGCAGCCCCTGCGTCATCGGGAAGTTGATGTCACGTCCCGACGCGGTGCCGATGTAGCCGGAGACGCCCGGCCGGCCCCAGTTGAGGTAGTCGGTCGCGACGATGTCCGAGAGCATCTGGAAGCCGAGCTCATCCCGCGTGTAGAGACATGCGTCGCGGATCGCGTCGCGCTCGATCGTGATCGTCGTCTCGCCGAATGCTTCCTCCTGCTCGACGAAGCCCGGCAGCTCGTCGTAATTCATGTGGCGACCTCGCGCCGCTCGTACGCGGGCGGCACGCCGGCGAGGTGCGCCTCGTGGAGGCGGATGATGCCCTCCATCAAGGCCTCGGGTCGCGGCGGGCAGAAGGGGACGTAGATGTCGACGGGGAGGATACGGTCGACGCCCTGCAGGATGGTGTAGTTGTTGAACATCCCGCCCGAGCTCGCGCACACACCCATCGCGATCACCCACTTCGGCTCGAGCATCTGGTCGTAGATCTGACGGATCGGCGCGGCCATTTTGTGCGCGACGCGGCCGCTGACGATGAGCAGGTCCGCCTGCCGCGGCGACGAGCGGAACGCCTCCATCCCGAAGCGCGCGATGTCGTATCGGCTCGAGACGATCGACATCATCTCGATCGCGCAGCAGGCGAGGCCGAACGTGTCGGGCCACATGCTCTTCGTCTGCGCCCAGCGCACGGCTTTCTCGAGGGTCGTGATGCCGAGCGCCTGCTCGATCTGCTCGACCCCCATCTCCTCCTCGAAATGGGACGGGCCCTTCGTCGGCCAGAGGAGCCGTTCGGAGTTGAGGCCGTAGTCGCGGAGCCGCTTGGGATCGTCTGCCACTAGTGGCTCCACTCGAGCGCGCCCTTACGCCAGATGTAGACGTAGGCGACGACGAGGATCAGGACGAAGAAGGCGAACTCGACGAAGCCGAACCAGCCCAGTGCGTGCAGCTGCACCGCGAGCGGGTACAGGAACACGATCTCGATGTCGAAGACGATGAAGAGCATCGCCGTGAGATAGAACGAGACAGTGAAGCGCTGGCCGCGCATCTGGCCCTGGGAGACACCCGACTCGAACGGGATGCGGCGGGCGCGGGTGCGGCGGGCAGGCCGCTGCGCCAGCAGGAACGACATCCCGATCATCGTTCCCGGGATCGCGAAGGCGAAGAACCCGTAGATGAGGAAGGGCAGCCAGTCGCGCAGCATCCGGAAGGCTGACGTTACCGAATCGGGACCCGGCACAAACCGGTTGCCGCGTTCCGGAAAAACCCGATGCGTTGTGTGTTACAAACTCCCCACTTTGGGGATGGAAGTGACAAGGGGTGGTCTTGGTACGATGGGAGCACGATGGAGATCCAGGAGCGCACGCAACAGCTCGTCTCGCTGACGCCGGCCGCGGCCACGAAGATCTCGGCTCTCATGGCCGAGGAGACCGACGTGTCGGTGCTTCGCGTCGCGATCGAGGGCGGCGGCTGCTCCGGGTTCCAGTACGGCCTCGGCTTCGACCGCGGTGCCCAGGAGGGCGACCACGAGTTCGAGTGCGAGGGCGTGCGCGTCGTCGTCGATCCGTTCAGCGCTCCCTACCTCTCGGGCGCGCGGGTCGACTACCTGGAGACGATCCAGGAGTCGGGCTTCAAGATCGACAACCCGAACGCAGTCTCGAGCTGCGGCTGTGGCCACTCGTTCCAAGTGGCAGATGACACGGATCCCGGCCAGGTCGGCGGCTGCGGCTCCGGCTGCAGCGCGTAGCCCCGGCAGCACCCGCGTAGCATGAGGCGCCGATGACGGCGCTTCCGCTTCGAGTGGCAGTAGTCGGCTCCGGCCCCGCCGGCTTCTACGCCGCGGGTGCGCTCCTCGGCGCCGACATCACCGTCGAGGTCGACATGATCGAGCGCCTGCCGACGCCGTGGGGGCTCGTCCGCCTCGGCGTCGCGCCGGACCACCCGAAGATCAAGTCCGTGTCCCGGGCGTTCGAGAAGATCGCCGCGCGGCCGGGCTTCCGCTTCCTCGGCAACGTCGAGATCGGCCGCGACCTGTCGAACGCCGAGCTTCTCGATCACTACGACGCCGTCCTCTACGCCGTCGGCGCGCAGACCGACCGGACGCTCGACATCCCCGGCGAGGACCTGCCCGGCTCGTGGCCGGCCACGGCGTTCGTCGCCTGGTACAACGGCCACCCGGACTTCCAGGATCTCGAGTTCGACCTGAGCGGGGAGCGCGCAGTCGTGATCGGGAACGGGAACGTCGCGGTCGACGTCGCGCGGATGCTCGCGCTGACGCCCGACGAGCTCGCGCCGACCGACACGACCGACGAGGCGATCGAGGCTTTCGCGAACGCCGGTATCTCCGAGATCGTGATGGTCGGTAGGCGAGGGCCCGCGCAGGCGGCGTTCACGACCCCCGAGCTGATCGAGCTCGGCGAGCTCGCGGGCGCCGACGTTGTCGTCGACGCGAGCGACCTCGAGGGCGCCGAGGCGACGGACACGAACAGCGAGCGCAATCTCGAGGTGCTGCGCGCCTACGCCGCGCGCGCGCCCGAAGGCAAGCCGAAGCGCCTCGTGCTCCGGTTCTTCCGCTCGCCCGTTCGCATCCTCGGTGACGAGCGGGTTGAAGGAATCGAGCTCGTCCGGAACGAGCTCGACGAGAATTTTCGCGCCGTCCCGACCGACGACACGGAGATCCTCGAGACGGGCGTCGTCTTCCGGAGCGTCGGCTACCGCGGCGTTCCCATTGCCGGCGTCCCGTTCGACGAGTCGCGCGGTGTCATCGCGAACGAGAACGGCCGCGTCGCGGACCGCGTCTACGCGGCCGGTTGGATCAAGCGCGGCCCGAGCGGAGTCATCGGCACGAACAAGAAGGACGCAACCGAGACCGTGGAGCTTCTGCTCGAGGACTTGCGCGATACGCCTCGCCTCGGTCGCGCGCCCGAAGACATCGAGCAGCTCCTCGTCGACCGTGGCGCGAAGCCCGTGGTCTACGAAGGCTGGACCTCGATCGATGAGCTCGAACGGTCTGCGGGCGAGAAGCTCGGGCGGCCGCGCGTCAAGCTCTGCAGCTGGGATGAGCTACTCGCGGCTGCCGAAAGAGTCGCCGCACGCTGAACCGCGATCACTTAAGGTCCCGGGCCGTTCAGCACCCGACGAACCTAGGGAGGGGGAAATGCGGAGACACGTATGTGTTCTCGCTGCTGTCGTCGTGGCCGCGCTCGCGGTCGCAGGCGCGGCAAGCGCGGAGAACTTCATCGTCCTCTACAGCAAGGGCGCGGTCAGCGTCGGAGCGACAAAGGCGATCTCCGACGCCGGAGGCTCGGTCGTCGCGACGTACCCGGAGATCGGCGTCCTGATTGCGAAGTCGTCGAGTGCAGACTTCAGGACGCGGCTCCTCGCACGCGACTCATGGATCGAGGATGCATCGCCCGTTTCGCCGTACGCCGTGCGGGTGGACGATCCGGCGGAGGCGTCTTCCGGACCGCCGGAGGAGCTGCCGAACATTCCGGCCACCGACTCCACGGAGCCGCTCTTCGGCCTGCAGTGGGACATGCGACAGATCCATACGCCGGAGGCGCATGCGATCACGGGTGGCAGTCCATCGGTCGTCGTGGCGGATATCGACACCGGAATCGACTTCACGCATCCGGACCTCGCTCCGAACTACGACCCGACGCACAGCGCCGACTGCACAAGTGGTGCTGCTGCGCCCCTCGCTCCCGGAAACGACGGCGACGGGCACGGCACGCACACGGCCGGGACGATCGCCGCGGCGGCGAACGGGATCGGCATCGTGGGCGTCGCGCCGAACGTGAAGATCGCCGGGATAAAGGCGGGGACGAACGACGGCTTCTTCTTCGGCGACGCAGTCATCTGCGCGTTCATGTTCGCCGGCCGTACGCACGCGGACGTGACGAACAACAGCTACTTCGCCGACCCGTACCTCTACAACTGCCGGAACGACAAGGTGCAGCACGCGATCTGGAAGGCAGAGTCGAGAGCCATCCTCTTTGCGGAGCAGCAGGGCGTTACCGTCGTCGCCGCCGCCGGGAATGAGAGCGATGACCTCTCTCATCCCTCGGTCGACGTGACCAGCCCTGATTTCCCGCCAGGCTCGGAGCAGGAACGGGCGGTGACGAACGCCTGCGTCGTCATCCCGGTCGAGGTGCCGGGCGTCATCGGTGTCAGCGCAACCGGAAACGTCAGGCAGACCGACGGGGACAACGACCCCAACGACTTCCTGAAGGCGTTCTACTCGAGCTACGGCGTCAGTGCCGTCGACGTGACTGCGCCCGGCGGCGATCAGACGCAGGTCACACCGGAGGCTCAGAACGGCCGCGTCCTCTCCACCTACCCGGCGGCTCGCCCGTGCACTCGCCGTGTCACCGACCCCGGCGTAGGCGGCGCGACCTACTGCTACCTCCAGGGAACGTCGATGGCCTCACCGCACGCGGCCGGGATCGCGGCGCTGATCATCAGCCGCTACGGCAATCTGAAGAACCCGCAAAACGGGAAGATGCGACCGAGCCAGGTCGCGGCCTACATGCAGCAGACGGCAGACCCGCAACCGTGTCCGACGGTCCTGCCGTTCCCGTACGACATCATCACGCAGACGAGCGGGGAGCCCCAGAGCTGCCAGGGCGGGCCCGGCTTCAACAGCTGGTACGGCAACGGTCAGGTGAACGCGTACAGCGCGGTCACGAAGACCTCCGGCAACCAGCCGTAGCGGGACCTGCGGGTGCCAGGCGCCCTTCGCGGCGCCTGGCACCCCACCGGATGCGAGCTCTCTGTTTTGTAAAGCAGACCTATCGGGTTCCGTTCTACCGGCTTATAGTGCGCGCGTCCAACTGAAGGTCAAAGCAAGAGGGGAGATCTGCATGTTCCGATTCCGTTCGGTGCGGGCCGCGTGGCCTGTCGCCGGCGCCGTCGCTCTCGTCCTTGTGGTCGCCGCCGGCTCGGCCGGTGCCGCCAATCCGCGGGCCACGCTCGCCGGCTCCGTGCCGCCGTGGGCGAAGAGCGCCAACTTCAAGAGCACGACGGCCGGGACCGACCATGTCGGCTTCCGCGTCTACCTCGGCTGGCGGAACGCGGCCGATGCCGAGGCGCTCGCCCGGTCGGTTTCCGATCCGGCAAGTGCGAGCTACGGGAAATACGTCTCGGCCGCGCAGTTCCGCAAGCAGTTCGCGCCGTCGCAGTCGGACGTCGCAGCCGTGCAAGACTGGCTCACGTCGCAGGGGTTCGCCGTCGACTACACCCCGACGAACAACCACTACGTCGCAGCCGAGGGAACCGCGACGCAGGCTGACGCCGCCTTCGGCGTCACCCTCTCGAACTACGTCGTCAACGGGCAGACGCTGCGGGCACCGTCGTCGGCGCTCACGATTCCGTCCTCACTTGCCCCGACCGTGAGCGGTGTCGTTGGGCTCGACGACTCGCAGTCGTTGATCCACCCGAACCGGATCGTCGCCGATGCTCCGCCCTCGGCAGGCTTCCGCAACGCCCCGCCCTGCTCTACCTACTGGGCGGAGAAGATCGACACGACGGACCCAGGCCCGCAGTTCCCGTACGCGCCGTGCGGCTACAAGCCGGCGCAGCTCCGCGGCGCCTACGGCGTCACGGGCACGGGCCTCACCGGGGCGCATCAGACGGTGGCGATAATCGATGCGTACGCGTCGCCCACGATCGTCGACGACGTCAACCATTACTCCCACGACAACGGGCTGCCGCTGCTGAACGGCTCCAACTTCTCGCAGGTCGTGTCCCCCGGGACGTTCAAGCGCCCGAACAACGCGAAGCAGGATCCAAGCGGCTGGTACGGCGAGGAGACGCTCGACATCGAAGCCGTCCATGGCATCGCTCCTGACGCGAAGATCGTTTACGTCGGAGCGCCGAACAACCGCCAGGATCTCGACGCGGCGCTGAACCACGTCGTCGACCGCCAGCTGGCGCAGATCGTGACGAACTCGTACGGGTTCTCGAGCGAGGCGCTGCCTCCGGGGTACATCAAGCCCTACAACGACACGTTCGTCCAGGCAGTGGCCGAGGGCATCGGCCTCTACTTCTCGTCGGGTGACGACGGGGACGAGACCGGGGGCACCGGCAGCGCGGCGACCCGGACGCCCGACTGGCCCGCCTCGAGCCCGTGGGTGACCGCGGTTGGCGGCACGAGCCTCAAGGTCGGGCTCGGCAACACGTATGTCGGCGAGCGCGGGTGGAGCACCCTGAAGAACACGCTCGTCAACGGTGCGTGGGGCCCGAACACGTACGTGTACGGGAGCGGCGGCGGTGTCAGCAGGCTCTTCACCGAGCCCGGCTACCAGACCGCAGCCGGCATCAACTCGGCGGCGTTCTGGGGCTACAACGGCCGCGTCGTGCCCGACGTCTCGATGGTCGGCGACCCGAACACGGGGATGCTCGTCGGCCAGACGCAGACGTTCTCCGACGGCACGTACTACGACACGTACCGCATCGGCGGCACGAGCCTCTCGTCACCGCTCTTCGCGGCGATGATGGCGCTCGCCGATCAGGCGGCGGGTCACGCGCACGGCTTCGCGAATCCGGCGCTCTACGCAGCAGGTTCCGGCGCTTACCGTGACGTCGTCGATCCCGCGTCGCTGACAGACGCGGTCATCCGTGTCGACTACGCGAACAGCGAGAACGAGGCCGACGGCCTCGTCACCTCGCGCCGCTGGCTCGGCTTCGAGGGCACGTCGCTCCACGCGACGGCAGGCTACGACGACATGACCGGCCTCGGCTCGCCGAACGGTCAAGCCTTCTTCGCCGCACTGTCGCGTTAGGCAGCACGCGCGGTCAGGCCCCCGGTGGACGGGGGGCCTGACCGCGGCTGGATCCATGGGGCTAGACTCGGTGCGTGAGCAGCACCGAGCAGAAGCAGGAGCTCTGGGGCGGCGAGACGACGAAGGCGATCGCCAATTTCCCGGTCTCCGGCGAGCCGATCCCCGCGCCGGTCGCCCGCTGGCTCGGACGGATCAAGGGCGCTGCAGCCCAGGTGAACGCCGACCTCGGCCTGCTCGAGAGGGACAAGGCAGAACGCATCGCCTCGGCGGCGCAGCGAATCGCCGCCGGCGAGCTCGACGACCAGTTCCCGATCGACGTCTTCCAGACGGGCTCCGGTACATCGTCGAACATGAACGCGAACGAGGTCCTCGCGACGCTTGCCGGTGACGGCGTGCACGCGAACGACGACGTCAACATGGGCCAGAGCTCGAACGACGTCTTCCCTTCGGCGGTGCACCTCGCCGCGCTCGACGAGATCGTGAACGATCTGCTGCCCTCGCTCGACCGATTGGCGCAGAGCCTCGAGCGCAAGGCCGAGGAGTTCGACGACGTCGTCAAGTCCGGTCGCACGCACTGGATGGACGCCGTCCCGGTCACGCTCGGTCAGGAGTTCGCGGGCTACGCCGCGCAGGTTCGTCAGGGCATCGACCGTGTCACGGATGCGCTGCCGCGTCTCGGGCAGATCCCGCTCGGCGGCACCGCCGTCGGCACCGGCCTCAACACACATCCCGAATTTGCAGAGCGCGTCCGCAAGATCCTGAGCGAGGAGACGGGCCTCACGATCAGCGCTCCCGCCGACCCATTCGAGGCGCAGGCGGCGCGCGACGGCATCGTCGAGGTCTCCGGCGCGCTGAAGACGCTCGCCGTCTCGCTGACGAAGATCGCGAACGACATCCGCTACCTCGGGTCAGGCCCCCGCGCCGGCCTCGCCGAGATCGCGCTTCCCGAGCTCCAGAAGGGAAGCTCGATCATGCCGGGCAAGGTGAACCCGGTCATTCCGGAGGTCGTGACGCAGGTCGCGGCGCAGGTGATGGGGAACGACACCGCGATCGCGGTCGGAGGCATGCAGGGACACTTCGAGCTGAACGTCTTTGTGCCGCTCCTCGCGCGGAACATCCTCGACTCGATCAAGCTGCTCGCCGCCGCGAGCCGGCTCTTCGCCGACAAGTGCGTCGACGGGATCGAGGCGCAGCGCGAGAACGCCGAGCGCTACGCCGAGCTGACGCTCTCGGCCGCAACCGCGTTGAACCCGTACATCGGGTACGACCGCGCCGCCGAGATCGTGAAGGAAGCATCCTCGAGCGGCCGCTCGCTCCGGGAGATCGCCCGTGAGAAGGGAGTTGATGAGGAAACACTCGACAAGGCCCTGGACTACAGGGCAATGGCCAAGCCGCATACCTCGTAGGTCATCCCCCCGCTGGGGGATATCCGGTCCGCTGCATCTGGGTCACGATCAATAAAGCTGCGGCAATTCACATAAGGGAGAGGGCATTGATCAGGCGTCTGCGGTTCGCGGTTCTGTGTGCGTTCCTTCTTTCACTCGTCGCCGCCGGTGCCTCCTCGGCTGCGCGCATGCAGCCACAGTTCTCGTCCACGGCCTTCCAGCCGTACGCCGGCGCAACCGTGCCGTGCGTCAACGGCGGCATCCCCTGCTACCTCCCGGGTGAGATCCAGGCCGCGTACAACTATCCCGTCGGGCGCGGGGCCCCGACCGGCGCGGGACAGACGATCGTCGTCGTGACCGCGTACGGCGCGCCGTTCCTCATTGACGATCTGAACACGTTCGCGGCGGCGACCGGTGTGCCGTATCCCCCGAACGTGACGCCCGTCCCGCAGAAGACCTCCGTTCCGACCGCCGAGGGCTCCGGCCAGACCTACCAGTGGCAGGTCGAGACGAACCTCGACGTCCAGTGGGCGTACGCCATGGCGCCGAAGGCGCGGATCATCGTCGCGATCGCGAACTCGGACGACACGCTCGACATCGCGCAAGTGATGCGCGAGGTTCTCCCGAAGTACCCCGGTGCCATCGTCACGCAGAGCTTCGGCGCCGACGAGACCGGCCCCGGCTCCGACCCGAGCCTCGTCCCGACGTTCGAGCCGATGTATCTCATGTCCGCCCTCCGCGGCGGGACCGTACTCGCCGCGTCCGGCGATCTCGGCGCCTCGAACGGGACCGAGCTCGAAGCGTCCGGGATCCCCGATCTGATCCCCTCGGCGATGGCGACCTATCCCGCCTCCGATCCGTTCGTCCTCTCGGTCGGCGGGACGATGGGCAATCCGTATCCGGACGGCCTCCTCACCGACGCGGGCACGTACGGAGCCGAGCAGGTGTGGAACGAGATCAACCCGTTCACCGGAGTCCCCGGTGCGAGCGGCGGAGCCCCGAGCAAGATCTTCGACGCGCCGCCGTGGCAGCGCTCGTTGAGGACGAAGGACCGCCTGGTGCCCGACGTGTCGTACAACGCGGCACTCGTCGACGGCGCGCTCGTCTTCCTTTCCTGTCGCGGCGACGGTAACGGCGTGATCACCTTCTGCGACCCGGCGAACCAGGGCTACGTCGCCGTCGGCGGCACGAGTGCGGGCGCGCCCCAGTGGGCAGCCATCGTCGCACTCGCCAACCAGATGCGCGCGAGCCAGGCGCGGCCGCCGCTCGGCCTCGTCTCGTCACTCCTGTACGACCTGGCGCGAAGCCCCCGGAGCTACGCACGCGACTTCCACGACATCACGGTCGGAAACAACGCCCTCGACTACCGCGGTCTCGGCGGCCCGGTCTCGGCGTTCGGCTTCACCGCCGTCCCCGGCTACGACCTCGCGTCCGGCCTCGGCACGCCGAACGTCACGAGTCTCGTGAGCGACCTCGCGCAGCGCGGCGGCACCGGTGAGATCCCAGGGAACCTGAAGCGGCTCCTGAGGGAGATCAAGAGCCAGTTCAAGCACCACCACTTCGATCTGTCCAAGTAGCCCCTAGCAGGGCTTTTCGGTCTGAAGCGGGCCGCGGAGACGCGGCCTTCTTCGTGGTCCGATGCACCTTGACGATTCGGGAAATCGCGGGGACACTGCGCGACTGAGGAAGGTCCGGCCGTCGTGCCGGGCCGTACAAAAGGGGAGAGGAGCTCAACTTGACGAAGGACGTGCGTCGGCCCTCGGGTCGCGCGTTGGCACTAGCTGTGCTCGCGCTTGCGGTTCTGGCCGCCACCGCTCTTGCCGCTACCGGGGCGCTCGCGAAGCCCGGGAACAAGGGCAAGGGCCTCGGGAAGGGCGACCGCGAGCTTGTCGCGGCCGCGAAGGTGAACGGCAAGCCGACCGTGCCGCTGCTGATCGCGACGCAGCCGGGTAACGCGGGCGCGGTCGTGAGCCAGCTCGCGAATTACGGCGCGACGATCATCGACCAGAGCGACCGATTCGGATACGTCATCGCCGACGTGCCGACCGACAAGGCCGTCGCAGCGGCCAAGGCGGACGGCATCCTCGCTGCGAACGTGGACAAGCCCGTTCCGGCGATCGTGCCCGTGCCCTCCGAGAGGGGCGGCACGCCGGGAAGCGGTGTCGTTCCGCCGCCGAGCAACCTCGGTGCCGAGAACGCGTACATGCCGACGTACCGCATCGGTGCGCCGCAGTTCGTCGCTGCGCATCCGACGTACGACGGCCGTGGCGTCAAGGTCGGCATCGTCGACACCGGCGTCGACCTCGACCGGCCGGAGCTCCAGAAGGCGCTCGACATGAACGGCAATCCGGTCGTGAAGATCTACGACTGGACAACGCAGACGTCGAACCGTCTCAGCGATGCGGCGAACGGTGACCCGACCTGGGTGCCGATGACGACCGTCGCGCCGAACGCCGACGGCCAGAACATCACGACTTCCGCCGGCAAGTACCAGCTTCCGGCCGCCCTCAAGGGCACGGCGCACGTTCTCAAGTTCGGCTCTTCGTCGAGGGCGACCCGCGTCTCGGCGGCGAGCTCGGGAGCGACGTGAACCGCGACGGCGACACGAGCGACACGTTCGGCGTCCTCGAGGACACGGCGACCCGCACGGTGTGGGTCGACGTCAACCAGAACGGCAACTTCCTCGACGACGCGGCGATGCAGGACTACGCCGTCAACCATGACATCGGCCACTTCGGTCAGGACAAGGGCGGCACGAAGGGTGTCGTCGAGGTCGTCCCGTTCGTCGTCCAGACGACCACGCAGCGGCTCGCTCGTCAACATCGGCATCATCTCGGGCGGTCACGGCACGCACGTCGCCGGCACCGTTGCGGGCAAGGGCTTCTTCGGGGGCCAGTTCGACGGCGTCGCCCCGAACGCACAGCTCGCAGTCGCCCGCGTGTGTCTCTTCATCACGGGCTGCTTCACGTCCGACCAGGTGCGGGCCTTCAACTACCTGGTGAGCGTCGACAAGGTGAACATCATCCAGATGTCGATCGGCGGCCTGCCCGCGCTGAACGACGACGCGAACGACGCCGAGGCGCAAGTGGTGGACAACATCACGAAGGTCGCCGCCGTGCAGTTCTTCTTCTCGCAGGGCAACAGCGGCCCGGGCGCCAATACGGCCGGCTCACCGGGCACGGCGAAGGCCGCAGTCGGTAGCGGTGCCTATCAGTCCCAGGACACGTGGACCGCGAACTACGGCAACAGCGTCCCCAAGGACGACACGCTGTGGACGTTCTCCTCGCGCGGCCCTGCCGAGGACGGCCAGGCAAAGCCGAACATCGTCTCCCCGGGCTCCGAGCTCTCCACATGGCCCGCGTGGAACATGTCGGAGAACCCGTTCGCAGGGGGTGTTGGTGCTCGCCCGTACCAGCTGCCGCCGGGCTACGAGATGATCCAGGGCACCTCGATGGCCTCGCCGATGTCGGCGGGCGCCGGTGCGCTCCTCATCTCCGCTGCGCTCCAGAACGGCTTCAAGCCCACTCCGGACCAGCTCCAGAAGTCGCTGTACTCGTCAGCCCGCTACCTCAGCGGATACCAGGCGTACGAGCAGGGGAACGGCCTCACGCAGGTCGGACCCGCGTGGGAGATCCTGAAGACGAAGCCTGCTACTCCGGGCATCACGAGCACGGCTCCGATCAACACGAAGATCTCGCAGCTCATCGCCCCGTACGACGGGTACGGCATCTATGAGCGGGAGGGTTGGAAGGCGGGTCAGTCCGGAGACCGGACGATCACGTTCTCGAGCACGGACGGCAAGGCCGGCACGTACAACCTGACGTGGCTCGGCAACGACGGGACGTTCTCGTCGCAGAGCACGATCACGATCCCGGCCTCGGGCGGTGTCTCGCTCACCGTCCACATCGGCCCGGTGACGTCGGGGATCCACAGCGCGATGCTGCGGCTCGACGATCCGAGCACGGCCGGCTACGAGTACGAGACGCTGAACACCGTCATCGCGGCGGAGCAGTTCTCCGGCCCGTCGTATGCGATCACGCGGAGCGGCACCGCCGATCGTGCCGACAAGACGGCGTTCTTCGTGAACGTGGCCGAGGGCACTCCGGTGCTCCAGCTGAACGAGGCGATCACCGCCGGCCGCACGCGGCTCGACGTCATCGACCCGTTCGGCATCCCGTACACGCTCGCACTGCCGTGCGGTTGTGCTCTGGACTACTCCACGGGCGGGTCGCAGAGCCTGTCGATCCCGAACCCGATGGCAGGCGTCTGGGAGGTCGACATCGAGGCGTCCCGTTCGGCGCCGGTCGCGCAGAACAGCGCGACCGTCGTCGCGTCGGAGCTCGGTGTCACGGTGACGCCGTCCAGCTGGACGATCGACCCGGCAACGATCGGGCAGTCGTATAGCAAGCAGTTCAGCTTCACCAACCAGTTCGGCGCCTTCACCGGATCGGCAACGGGCACGAGCCTCGGTAGCGCATTCCGCGCACGGCCGACGGCCCACGCCCCTGCTACCGGCCAGCCCGATGAGACGCAGGAGTTCAAGATCGCCGTGCCTTCGGGCGCAACGAGCCTCCACGTCGAGATCGGCAACCCGGCGGAGCCGAACACCGACCTCGACCTGTTCGTCTTCGACCCGCAGGGCAACCTGGTTGGCCAGAGCGCGGGCTCGTCGGCGCATGAGGTCGTGAACATCGCGAATCCGGTCGCCGGCACGTACACGGCGAGCGTCGACGACTTCGCGGTCGGTGGCACCGGCACCACGCAGTACGACTACGCCGACGTGTTCGCGCTGCCGAACCTCGGCTCGATCACGACGGACGACAAGCCGGCTTTGCACCCGGCGAACTCGACCTGGACGGCCAACGCGACCGTGAAGCCTCTGGCCTCGGCCGGCGCCGGTCGGTTCCTGCAGGGCTTCGTGCAGGTCACCTCGAGTGGGGCCGTCGTCGGCCGCGCCGAGGTAGACCTCGTCGTCCACTAAGGCGACACGCACGTTCGGAAGTCCCGGAGGGGGCGGTCATCGCGGCCGCCCCCTCCGCCCTTTTTCGGAGCTACTCTGGCGGCGTGATCCGGGTCGCTGTCCTCGCCTGTATCGGTGCCCTTGCAGTGGCAACGGCGGCAGGGGCGACGGCCACGCCTCGGCTCATCCTTCGTTCGGGGACGCACGTCCAGCTCCGGGGAGTGGGCTTCGCCGCGGACGAGCGGGTCACCCTGCTCGCGAACGGCAAGAAGCTCTGGCGCCACGTCGTCGTCGCGAACGCGTCCGGCGTCTTCGCGGTCCAGCTTCCGCTCGTGTTCCGGCTGACGAAGTGCGAGGCATTCGTCGTCTCGGCGACCGGCAGCCGTGGCCACCACGCGTTCGCGGGGATGGCCGGTGCCGGCTGCGAGCCCGCACCAGGCATCATCAACCCTTCGACCTGATTTGCAAAGCAAACGTGTGCGATTTACAACGCACACCATGCGCATCGCTCCTTGACATCGGCTCCGTTTCTGCGGGATAACGCTCCGGTCGGTTAATCCGGCACGAGGGCCAACGAAACGGAGGGGAGAGGGTGTACAGAAAATTCTGGCTGCCGGTCGCGCTCGCCGCGATTGCAGCTCTACTAGTCCTGCCTGGGCTCGCCGGCGCCGACTCGACAGAGTCGGTCTCGGCCACGGGGCCGGACAACGAGACCGCGACGTCGTGGTTCGTCCAGCTCGCGGGGGCGCCGACCGCCAAGGGCGGCACCGCGAAAGGTGTCAAGGAATCGCAGGACTCGTTCTACTCGGCAGCAGCCGCGATGGGGCTGAAGGTCTCGCCGCGTCAGTCGTTCGGGACGCTGTGGAACGGCGTCTCGGTTCGCGTCCCGCTCCAGCAGGTCAGCAGCCTCTGGTCGGTGCCGGGAGTCACCGGGGTGTATCCGGTGCGCACGTTCTCGGTCGCGCCTGATCAGCAGGTCGCCGGAGAGCCGGCAGATCAGGGCTCGAACCCGCAGATCGGTGTCGACCCGCTTGCGGGCGGCGTCGGCGCGTACAAGGGCCAGAACGTCAAGGTCGCAGTCATCGACTCGGGTGTCGACTACACGAACCCGGACCTCGGCGGCTGTGCCCACTTCGGCGATGCCAACTGCCGCGTCATCGGTGGGTACGACTTCGTCGGCGATCTGTACGACGGAACGTCGACCGACAAGGCGTTCAATCCGGTGCCGGCGCCCGATCCCGATCCTGCACCGTGCAACCCGCTCTTCGCCGATGCCCGCGTGACCGCCGGTGACGCAGCAACCTCCGGTGCGGGCCACGGCACGCATGTCGCGGGGATCATCGGCGCAAACGCTGCGAACGCCGACGGCGTGACCGGCGTCGCACCGCAGGTGAAGTTCCTCGCCTACCGCGTGTTCGGTTGCAACGGCGGCGTCGACAACGACATCATCGTCGCGGCGCTCGAGCGCGCGTACAAGGACGGCGCGCAGGTCGTGAACATGAGCATCGGCGACGACTATGCGTCGTGGCCGGAGGAGCCGACCGCGGTCGTGTCGGACGAGCTCGTGAGCAAGGGCGTCGTCGTCGCAGTCGCGATGGGTAACGCCGGCAGTGTCAATACGGCGCTCTTCTCGGGCGGCGACCCCGGTACCTCGAACGAGGCGATCACCGTGGGCTCGGTCGACAACCTGAAGGCCTACCAGGTACCGATCATCGTCAACGGCGTGCCGTACGGGTTCACGCCGGCGGTGGCCGCTCCTGCGCCGCCGACGACAGGCTCGTTCCCGATGGCGCGCACCGGCACGACGACCACTCCCGACGATGGCTGCAACCCGCTCGCGGCCGACACTGACGGGCAAGGTCGTTCTGATCCGCCGCGGCACCTGCGGCTTCTTCGTCAAGGCGACGAACGCCCAGAACGCGGGTGCGGCGGGCGTTGTGCTCTACAACAACGCTCCCGGGCCCGATCAATCCGACCGTCGCCGGCACTCCGCCGATCACGATCCCCGTGGTCGCGGTCACGCGACGTGGCCGGTGCAGCCATCAACGCGGCGATTGCCGCAGGCCCGACGACGCTGACCTGGACGTCGCAGGCGACGTACCTTCGCTCAGTCGACCGGAGGGCTCATCTCGAGCTTCAGCTCGTGGGGCCCGACGGCCGAGCTCGGGCTCAAGCCCGACCTGAGCGCTCCGGGTGGGCTCATCCGCTCGACGTGGCCGGTGCAGCAGTTCGGCGGCCACAACGTGATCAGCGGCACCTCGATGGCGGCCCCGCATGTCGCGGGCGCAGCGGCCGTTCTGCTCTCGGCGGGCAAGTCGCCGGCGAGCATCCCGACGCTGCTCTCGAATTACGCCGAGCCCGCCCGGTGGGCGGGGGCTCCGACGTCGGGCTTCCTCGAGTCGCCGTTGAGGCAGGGCGCGGGCGTGATCAAGGTCGACCGGTCCGTCGGCCGCGACGTCCTGGGTCTCGCCGCGCAAGATCGCGCTCGGCGAGGGCACGGTGGCTCGCAGGTGCTGACGATCTCGAACGCCGGCCTCGCGCCGGTGACGTATCGCCTCAGCCTCGAGTACGTCGGCTCAGCCCGGTTCCGACATCCACAGCCTGGCCGAGCTCGTTCGGCTTCGACGTGGGCGACGAGACGGTGTCGTTCTCATCGAGCACGGTGACGGTGCAACCGGGCAGCAGCGCGACCGTGAACGTGTCGGTCGCTCTCGACCCGGCGACACCGGAAGGTGAGCTCTACGGCGGCTTCGTGGAGCTCACCCCGACGAACGGCGGCAACGCCCTCACGGTGCCCTTCGCCGGGTACAAGGGCGACTACCAGCACCAGCAGGTGCTGAGCCCGACGGCCGAGCGGCTTCCCCTGGCTTGCACGTCCCACGGGTACGACGTTCACCCGCATCACCGCACCGGGGCAGGTGTTCACGATGACGGGGAAGGACTTTCCGACGCTGCTCTTCCACCTGAACATTCCTGCCCGCCAGTTCAACGTCCAGGTCGAGAACGCCGACGGCAGCTTCGTCCACCCGGCGTTCAACTACGCAGACAAGGAGTCGTTCCTGCCGCGGAACAGCACGGCGACGAGCTTCTTCACCCTGACCTGGGACGGCACACGCGCCCAGGACAACGGCAACGACAAGCGGAAGGCCCTGCCGAACGGCACCTACAAGCTCAAGATGAGCGTGTTGAAGCCACTCGGGAATCCCGCGAACGACTCGGACTGGGAGACCTTCACCAGCCCGGCGTTCACCATCGCCCGGCCCTAGGGTCGGACAGAAGCGAACCGAAGGAGGCCGGCGTAATGCCGGCCTCCTTCGTTTGCGGGCACACTTTCGGCCATGCTCGCCGCAACCGTTCACGGCATCGTCCTCCGTGGCCCGACGAAGCCCGTCTGCTCGATGACGGCGCCGTGCAGCGAGCCTGCGAAGGGCGCGGTGCTCGTCTTCGCTCGGTCGGGTCACACGGCGCGCGTCCGCGTCGACGCGAGCGGGCGCTACCGCGTGTCGCTCGTACCCGGGACGTACGCGGTTCGTGTTATGCCACCCTCCGGCATCGGCCGGGGTGTCGAGCCGCGCACGGTCGTCGTCCGCCGTGGCGACCTGCGCCGCGACTTCATGATCGACACCGGGATCCGCTAGTACGCGACTGCGCCGCGGCCGGTCTCGGCCGCATGCCGCTGCTCGTCCGCGCGATAGCTCGAGCGCACGAGCGGACCCGAGAAGACCGAGCCGAAGCCGAGCTCCTCGCCCTGCTCGCGGAACCAGCGGAACTCGTCCGGATGCACCCAGCGGTCGATCTGCGCATGCTTCGGGCTCGGCTGCAGGTACTGGCCGATCGTCACGACGTCCACTCCGTGCGCGCGCAGGTCGCGCATCGTGTCGACGACCTCGTCATTCGTCTCCCCAAGCCCGACGATGATCCCGGACTTCGTGAGCACGGGATAGTCCGCGATCTGCTTGGCCCGCCGTAGGAGCCACAACGCCTTGTCGTAGTCGGCCTTCCCGCCGCGCATCGCGCGGTGCAGGCGCCGCACGGTCTCGATGTTGTGGTTGAACACCTCGGGCCGCGCACCGATCACCGTCTGAAGCGCCTCCTCCTCGACGCCGAGGAAGTCGGGTGTCAGTACCTCGACCGACGCGGACGGGACCTTCGACTTGATCGCGCGGATCGTCGCCGCGTAATGAGCCGCTCCCCTGTCCGGGACGTCGTCCCGGTCCACCGACGTCACGACGACATGCTTCAGCTTCATCTGCGCCGCTGCGTGCGCGAGCCGCATCGGCTCGAGCGGGTCAACGGGCTCCGACGGCTTCCCCGAGTGCACGTAGCAATAGCGGCATGCCCTCGTGCAGGTCTCGCCCAGGATCTGGAAAGTCGCGGTCCCCCGGCCCCAGCACTCGGAGATGTTCGGGCAGCGCGCCTCCTCGCAGATCGTGTGCAGCGACAGGCCGTGAATGAGCTTCTGGACGTCGAAGTACTCGCTGTCCTTCGACGGTGCCCGCACCTTCATCCACTCGGGACGGCGCGGACGTTCGGCCACGGGGAGGGAGCGCTCCACGCGGCCAGTGTAGTTGGGGCCCTCTACGCGAGCGCCGCGATGACTGCCACCACGACGAGCAGCCAGATGCCGGCCGCAGCGAGATACGCGCGCTTTGACGCGACGAATGCCGCCGCGGCGCCGGCCGGCATGACGGTGTTCGGGGCCGCGGCAGCCGCCAGGAGCCCGATCGAGATCGCGAGGAGCGCATAGAGCAACGGGCGGATCGCAAGCGGTGCGTTGTCGAAGGTTGCGGCGCGAACGAGGGGAGACTTGTGCGGTCGCGGCACCGACACCGCCGGCGGCTTGAAGACGCTGGGCGGCGACGCCGTCCGCCTCGCGTCCCTTGCGCCCGGCGCCGCTTCCGATGGCGCCGCTTCCGACGGGGTCGTGCCCAGGCGCGTGAGCGACACACCGACGATGCCCGCAGCGTCTGTCGTCCTGCACGCGGAGGCGGCGCTCGTGTGCCGGACGCGCGCGAGCAGCCGACCCTGCTTCCGGTGGACCGCCGCGACGACGTCGAAGACCTTGCGGCCGCGGAGAGTCTGGCCGAGGAGTGCGTACGTGCCGACGCCGAGCTTTGTCGTGCCGATCCGCTTCGGGAGCCGAAGCCGGTTCACGCCGCGAAAAGCGGTGAGGCGATAGCGGCCGACGATCCTGCAGACCGGCTCGAGCTCGCGCACGGAGACTCGTAGCCGCGCCTGGTGCTTCAGGCGGAAGGTCGTGACAACGGGCCGCCGTGCGGGTTGCGGAGCTCTGAGCGTCACGGAATTGGTCGGGGACGAGCCCGCGCCCGAGGAAGCCGAAGACGAAGAGCCGGATGACTTCACGGACGCAGGAGCCGGTGCTGCCGACGCAGGCGTCGACCGGGCGCCGGCCGGCGCCGTCGGGCTCGGAACGGGGGAAGGTGTCGTCGCCTTGGGCAGGGTCGACGCTTTCGGGGCCGTCGGGACCGGAGCGGGTGACGTCGTCACCGGCGGCGGTGAAGGCACCGGAGCCGGCGGCTTCGGGAGTGTCGTCGGCGTCGTCACGGCCGGGACTGTCGGCGTCGGTGTCGGCTTCGGGAGAGTCGGCGTCGGCAATGTCGGCGTCGGCAATGTCGGGGTCGGCAATGTCGGGGTCGGCAATGTCGGGGTCGGCAGCGTCGGGGTCGGCAGCGTCGGGGTCGGCAGCGTCGTTGGCGTGTCGAGAGCCCAGGCGGAGGCAGCCAGCACACCCGCCGCAGCAACCGCAATCGCAACACCGCAGATTCGCCGCACGTAAGTACAACAGCGAAAGGCCCGAAGCGGGTTCGGCCTCCCGGGTTCCATAGGCGGGGATCAAGGGGCCGCTAGGGGGCTGGCGCGCAGGCTCCACATCCGCGCGTCTCTGCGCCCGCCCTCATCGTGGCCGTCGCGCTGCTGCGTTTTCCTGCTTTTCCGTTAGCGCGACGCGAGCTGCGCGTGCACGGGCTGTGACCACAGGCCGGCGCCTGCTTCGGTCGGGAGCTCCTCGAGCTCCAGGTCGAAGACCTCCTGCAACGCCGCGACCGCGTACGGGCGGACATCGTCGACCGTCACGGCCCGACCCGCCTCACGGGCGATCGTCGTGAACATCGCGTCCTCGAGGCCGCATGCGGTGATCCACTCCGTGAAGGGGGCGGGATCGAGATCCACGTTCAGCGCATACCCATGCGTCGTCACCCACCGCGAGACGTGAACGCCGATCGACGCGATCTTTCGCGGGGGGCGCGTCAGCCAGACGCCGGTGAGCCCTTCGATGCGCTCGCCGGTGAGCCCGAACGGCTCGATCGTCTTGATCAGTGCCTCCTCGAGATTCCGGACGTATTGCTTCACGTCGCGGCCGTGACGCTGCAGGTCGAGGATCGGGTAGGCGACGAGCTGCCCGGGCCCGTGGAAGGTCGACTTGCCGCCGCGATTGGTCTCGACGATCTCGACGTCGGCCGACTCGGGGATGTGGAGCTCGGCGCACTCGTCCGTGCGGCGCCCGAGCGTCACGACCGGCGGATGTTCGAGGAGAAGGACAGTGTCGGGGATCGCGCCCTGCGAGACCGCGCCCGCAAGCGAGCGCTGGAGCTCCAATGCCTCGCCGTAGGGCACCTGGCCCAGCTGCATGACGTAACCGCCGCGAGTCACGCCCCGGAGGGTAGCTCGCGGCGGCGGGGACCTTCGCTCGATCAGGACGCCGGGGGCAGGCGCCGCCTCGACCGCCCGCGCGAGGCTCATCTACGAGCCGTCGCCCTCCCAGTCCTCGAGCCGCTCGCGCAGCTCCTTCAGGAACCGTCCGGCGTACGCGCCGTCGACGAGCCGGTGGTCGTACGTCAGCGTGATGTTCATCAACGGCCGGATCGCGATGACGTCCTTGCCGAGCGAGTCCTGCACGACCCAGGGCCGCTTCACGAGCGCGTACGTGCCGAGGATGCCCGACTGCGGCTGGCTGATCACCGGCGTGCCGTGGAACGTGCCGTAGCCGCCCGGGTTCGTGATCGTGAACGTCCCGCCCTGCACGTCGTCCGGCATCAGCTGCTTGCTGCGCGCGCGGTTTGCGATGTCGACGATCCCCTTCGCCAGGCCGAGGAGGTTCATCGTCTCGGCGTTCTTGATCACCGGGACGATCAGGCCCTTGCCTTCGGCGAGCTCGACCGCGATGCCGAGGTTGACGAAGTTTCGCGTGACGATCGAGTCGCCGCGAAGCTCGCCGTTGACGTACGGGTGATGCGGAAGCGTCTGCACGGTCGCGCGCGCGATGAACGCGAGATACGTCGGGTTGACGCCATACGACGCCTGGTACTCCTTCTTCAGCAGCTCCGCGTGCGGCGACGACCCTCGACATGTCGACCTCGATCGCCGAGGTGACGTGTGCGCTCGTATCGAGCGAGCGCCGCATGTGCTCCGCGATGCCGCGGCGCATCGCGCTCACGGGCTCGAGCTGCTCGCCCGGCTGCGTCTCGGCCGGAGCAGCCGGGGCGGGCGGCGCCGGCGGCGGGGTGGGTGCGGCCTGCGGCGCAGGGGCGGCCGCCGCTACCGGCGCGGGGGCCGGTGCCGGAGGCGGCGCTGCCTGCTCCTGCGGAGGAGCGCCGCCCTGCTCGATGTAGCCCATGATGTCCTGCTTCGTGACCCGTCCGCCCCTGCCGGTGCCGGGGACGGAGCCGGGTCGACCCCGTGCTCTGAGGCGATCCGTGCGACGACCGGCGAGACGAAGCGGTTGCCGTTCTCGTGGGAGACGCGCTCCGGAGCTGCCTGAGCCGGTTGCACCGGTTGCGGCGTCTCCGCCGGCGAGGCCGCGTCGGCGGCCTGCGCGGCCTCCTGCGTCGCCGGTGCCGGAGGTGCCTGCTCGACCGGCGCCTGCTCGACCGGCGCCTGCTCGACGGTGCCTGCTCGACCGGCGGATCCCCCCGCCGATCCACCGATCTGGCCGAGCTTCGTCCCCACGTCCACCGTCTCGCCCTCCTGGACGAGGATCTGCGTCAGCGTCCCGCTTGCCGGGGAGGGCACCTCGGTGTCGACCTTGTCGGTCGAGATCTCGAGCAACGGCTCGTCGGACTCGACGTGCTCACCCTCCTGCTTCAGCCAGCGCGTGATCGTCCCCTCGGAGACTGACACGCCCATCTGCGGCATCACGACGTCGACTGCGGTCTCCGTGGCCATCTCTCTCCTTAATACTCAGCGAGGTCGCGAAGACCTTTGACGACGTCGTCGACCTGAGGGATGAATGCCTTCTCGAGCGGCGGCGAGAACGGGACCGGCGTGTCGGGCGCGGTGATCCTTCTGACCGGCGCGTCGAGATCCTCGAACGCCTCCTCCGAGATCGTCGCGGCGATCTCCGCACCGAAGCCGCCGGTGTGGGTGTCCTCGTGCAGCACGATCACCTTCGAGGTCTTGCGCGCCGACTCGAGCACCGCCGCCTTGTCCCACGGCTGCACCGTGCGGAGGTCGATGATCTCGACGGAGACGCCCTCGTTCTCGAGCTGCTGCGCGGCCTCCTCCGCGGTGTAGACCATCGCGCCCCACGTGATCAGCGAGATGTCGCGTCCCTCGCGGTGCGTGCGCGCCTTTCCGATCGGCGTCGTGTAGCGCCCCTCCGGCACCTCCGCCTTGATGCGGCGGTAGAGGTGCTTGTGCTCGAAGAAGAGCACCGGGTTCGGATCCTCGATCGCGCTGATCAAGAGCCCCTTCGCATCCTCGGGCGTTGCCGGGCACACGCACTTGAGGCCGGGGATGTGCGCGAAGGACGACTCCGGGTTCTGCGAGTGGAACGGGCCGCCGCTGAAGCCGCCGCCCGAGGGGAGCCGCACGACGATCGGAACCGGCGTGCCGACGCGCCAGCGCTGCTTGGCCGCGATCGTGACGAGGTGATCCCAGGCGCACGAGACGAAATCCGCGAACTGCATCTCCGCGACGGGGCGCATGCCCATGATCGCGGCGCCTGTTGCCCCGCCGACGATCGCGGTCTCCGCGAGCGGCGCGTCGATCACGCGCCACGGCCCGAACTCCTCCTGGAAGCCGAGCGTCACCTTGAAGGCGCCGCCGTACACGCCGACGTCCTCCCCGATCACGAACACACGCTCGTCGCGCCGCATCTCGGTGCGCAGCCCGTCGGAGATCGCCTGGAGATAGGTCATCTCAGCCATGCGCGATCACTTGTGGTGGGGCGTGTCGAGGTCTTCCGGGTGTCGCGTACACGCCCTCGAGGAGCGTCGACGGATCCGGGAGCGGCGAGTCCTCGGCGCGCTCCAGTGCGTCGTTCAGCTTCTTCTTGACGCTCGTCGTGATCTCGTCCTCGTCCTGGTCGGTCATGTCGATGTTCTGGCGGAGCCAGTTCCGGAACCGCTCGATCGGGTCCATCTCCGCCCAGCGCTCGAACATCACCTTCGGGACGTAGAACGCATCGTCGTGCACGGCATGGCCTTCCATGCGCAGCGTGAGGCATTCGAGCAGCGTCGGGCCACCGCCGCTTCTCGCCTTCTCGATCGCGCGCTTCGCCTCGCGGTAGACCCCGAGCACGTCGGTGCCGTCGACGACGACGCCTTCGAAGCCGTACGCCTGGGCCCGGTCGGCGACATGCTCGGTCGCGTATTCGAGATGCGTCGGCGTCGAATACGCCCACTGGTTGTTGTCGCAGACGTAGACGATCGGCAGCTTTCGCGTGCCGGCGAACGTCATCGACTCGTGGGCGTCGCCGCGCGCCGATGCTCCCTCGCCGAACCAGCCGACGGCCACGCGTCGCTCCTCGCGGATGCGGAACGCGAGCGCTGCACCCGTAGCGACGGGAAGCATCGCCGGGAGATGGCTGACCATCGCGATCATCCCGAGTTGCTGATCGGCCATGTGGACGTTGCCGTCCTTGCCTCTCGTCGGGCCGTCTGCCTTCCCCATGTAGTTCGCGAAGATGCGCCAGGGCTCGACACCGCGCGTGATGTGAACGCCCATGTCGCGGTGGAGCGGCGTGCCGACGTCTTCCGACGCCATCGCCGTCGCGACGCCGACCGACGCAGCCTCGTTGCCGCGCCCCGTGTAGAACGAGCCCGGGATCTTGCCCTGCCGATAAAGAATGTGACCGCGCTCCTCGACGCCGCGGGTGATCAGCATGTTGCGGTAGATGCCGAGGAGATCCTCGCGATCGAGGCCCGCCTCACGGACCTCGCTGAGTGACCCGATCGGCTCCGCTTCTCTCGCGATGGCCATGCCCGAAGCCTAACGACCCCAGTCCCAGGACCGGCCGATCTCGCGGAGCCTCGCTCTCGTGCCGTCATCGCACAGAGCGCCGTCGACACCGGCCTCGTAGAACGAGCGGGGATCGAGGCCGAAGCTCGTCGCGGCCTCGTAGTCGCGCGAGAGATCGGTGTCGAACATCGCCGGGTCGTCGGTCGAGATCGAGCAGCGGACTCCGGCCGCCACGAGGCGGGGGAGCGGATGGTCGTCGAGGCTCTTCACCGCGCCCGTGCGCAGGTTCGAAAGCGGGCACACGTCGAGGACGATGCCGCGCCCGACCGCCTCGCGGACGAGCCCCGGATCCTCCTCGATCCGGATCCCGTGGCGGAGCCGGTCCGCCTGGAGATTCTCGAGCGCGCCCTTCACCGACGCTGCACCCGCGACCTCGCCGGCGTGCGGGACCGAGCCGAGCCCGAGCGACTTCGCGTGTGTGAAGACGTCCTCGTACGGCTCCGGCGGGAACTCCGCCTCGAGCCCGCCGAGACCCACGCCGACGACGCCGCGTTCCATGTAGCGCGCCGACCACTCGACGGTCTCCATCGCCTCCTCGATCGTGAAGCCGCGTGGGATGTCGGGGGTCAGGCGGATCTCGATGCCGACCTCTTCGCGCGCCTGCTGAACGCCGTTCGTGACGCCGTCGAACACGTCCTCCCAGGTGCAGCCATGACGGACGCGCTCGGCCGGGCTGAAGATGCCCTCGAGGTAGACGGCGCCGTGGCCTGCGGCTTCCTTCGCGTAGTCGACGACCATCTGGCGGTAGTCGGCTTCCTTCTTCAACGCGTTCGTCGTGAGGATCCAGACCTCGATGAAGTGGCGGAAATCGGTGAAGCGATAGATCTCTTGCAGGCCCTCGACCGTGTCCGCGGGAAGCGCATAGTCGTTCCGCTTCGCGATCTCGAGGAGCGTGTGCGCCCGCACCGTCCCCTCGAGGTGCACGTGCAGCTCGATCTTCGGGTAGTTCCTCGCACCGCTCCGCTTCGCTCCGCTTTCCTGCTCGGGGTGTGCGCGCGCTTTGCGCGCGCCTGCTGACGGCGACGGCTGGTCTTGCCGCGCCCGCGCATGTCGGGCGCGGCGGTGGCCCGCTTCGTCAGAGTTGGCGAGAGACATCCGCAGCCGAAGGTAGCTGCGCACGTGCATGCGGATCTACAGTGGCGGCGTGAGCAAGGCATCCGACTGGCTCCGTGAGGAGCGGCGCAAGGTGCTCGGTGACTGGGTCGCGGTCTGTCTGCGCTGCGGCGCAGGGAGGCGCTGGTTCGAGGCCTACGAGGACGAGATGCCCGACGCCTGCCCGCAGTGCGGTGGCGTGCTGCTACGTCGCTGCGCCTCGTGCAACGCGCCCTTTTCGTCGATCGCGTCCGTCGACTGCGAGGAGTGTGGTAAGCCGCTCCGTGCGAACGAGCTCTTCGGCTCGAAGATCCGCCGCGGGCGGTAGACGACTGCGGCTGCGGCGCCGCGACCGACATGTGCGGGCGCGGCCCGACCACGCTCGACCTGCTCGCAGGTGCGCCGAAGGCGCACCCCCCCGAGGCAGGAAAGCGAAGCGGTGCGAGGGACTAGAAGTCTTCGCCGAGGAACGACGGCGCCACGGGCCCCGTCAGGATCTGGCTGAACCGGATGACGGTCACGACGTCCTCGGGCGAGACGTCGCGGTTGTAGAGCGTCGAGAGGAAGTGCGCCATCTCGTCGGTGCGGCGGATCTCGGGGTTGTCGTGCTCGATCTCGCGGGGGGAGAGCTCGCCGAGCGTCTTCACCTCGACCTTGTCGACGACGGCGTCGAAGATTCGCTCGCGGGTCGAGTAGCGGGCCCCGCAGAGGACCTGGACGATCATCCCCTTCTTGTACTTCGCCGACTTGTCGCCGAGGCGGATCGTCGCCGACTTCCGCCCGGTGCGGAGCTGGTCCGCGACGACAGGCGAGTAGAAGTTCAGCGCGAACATGCCCGACCCGGTCATGACGCAGGATCATAGGGGACAGTCGGCGCGATGTGGCCCCGCGAGACCTGATCCGGTGCCGTGCAGCCGAGGAGGCCAAGGGTCAGCTCGATCTCCGCCCGCAAGAGCTCGAGCACCCGGGCCACTCCTTCTTCGCCCGCAACGGCGAGCCCGCCCGCGACCGCCCGGCCGGCGAACGCCGCCCTGGCACCGAGCGCGAGCGCCTTCACGACATCGCTTCCGCGCCTGATGCCGCCGTCGACGTAGACCTCGCAGCGGCCCTCCACCGCCTCGACGACCTCGGGAAGCGCGTCGATCCCTGCCGCAACGCCGTCGAGCTGGCGGCCGCCGTGGTTCGACACCCACACTGCGTCGGCACCGTGCTCGACCGCGAGGAGCGCGTCCTCGCGCGTGAGGATCCCTTTGATCGCAAGCGGGAGCCCGCACTCGTCGCGGATCCATTCGAGGTCGCGCCACGTGAGCGACGGTGTCGCTTCGAACAGGTGCGCGTACGGCAGCGGGACATCGGGCGGCGGGTTCACGAAGCCGAGCCGGAGGTCGCGCTCTCTCCGCCCGAGGTACGGCAGGTCGACCGTGACGACGACCGCGGTGTAGCCGGCTGCCCGCGCCTTCGCGATGTGATCGAGCGTCCGCTGCCGGTCGCGGAGAACGTAGAGCTGCAGCCAGCGCGGTCCGTCCCCAGCCGCCTGGATCTCCTCGTGCGTGCAGGTCGTGAGCGTCGACACGCTCATCAGGACGTCCGCCGCCGCGGCTGCGCGCGCCGTCGCGCACTCGCCCTCCGGGACGAGCAGGCGCTGCATCGCGAAGGGCGCGATCCCGAGCGGCATCGAGACCGGCGTGCCGAGCAGCGTCGTTCCAGTCGTCACCTCGTTGACGTCGACGAGCATCCTGGGCCGCAGGATCCACCGCCCGTACGCGGCGACGTTGGCGCGGAGGCTCACCTCGTCCGCCGCTCCGCCCTCGAAGTAGCACCAGACCGCCGGGTCGACGCGCTGCGCCGCGGCCTCGAGGTAGTCGGCGACGTTGATCACGACGCGAACCTATCGCGGGCCTTCGCCGCCATCTCGCGCTCCCCGCCGTAGGCGAGGAGGCGCGGCGCCTCGTCGAGGGGGAGCCAGCGCGCCTCGGCGACCTCGATCTGCATCCGCTCCTCGATCTCGCCGAGCCGGCCGCGGCCGGCTCGAAGGAGATAGAAGCTCACGATCTTGAACACGCGTAGGCCGCCGCGGCGCGTGTAGGTGTACTTCACGTCGCCGAGCTTCTCGACGAGCCGGCCCTGGACGCCCGTCTCCTCGAGCACCTCCCGAAGCGCCGTCTCGTCCGGCCGCTCGCCCGGGTCGATGTTCCCCTTCGGCAGCGCCCAGATGCCCTCCGGTTTGCCTCGCGGACGGATCGCGGCCAGCATCGGCCGGCCCCGGATCACCTTCACGAGCACGCCGCCCGCTGAGAATTCGCGCTCCACCCCTGGTTTCTATCGAGTTTGCGGGACCGGGGCCGGACTACTAGTATGGTCTGGCACTCTCCACCCGAGAGTGCCAACACGAAGAAGCAGGAGGCAAACGTATGGACCTGAAGCCGCTTGGTGACCGCCTGATCGTCGAAGTCCTCGATGAGGAAGAGACGACGGTCAGCGGCATCGTGCTTCCGGACACGGCGAAGGAGAAGCCGCAGCGCGGCCGCGTCCTCGCCGTCGGCCCGGGCAGCCGGGATGACAACGGCCAGCACGTGCCGATGGACCTGGACGAGGGCGACGAGATCGTCTTCTCCAAGTACGGCGGTACGGAGATCAAGGTCGGCGCCGACGAGTACCTCATCCTCCGCGAGTCCGACGTACTCGCGAAGGTTGTTGGGGATCGTCAGCCGGCCGGCGCAACTGCGTAAGTAGGAGGACTGAAGAAGCTATGGCTCACAAAGAGCTGAAGTTCAACGAGGATGCACGGCGGGCTCTCGAGCGCGGCGTCAACATCCTCGCCGACGCGGTCAAGGTCACCCTTGGCCCGAAGGGGCGCTATGTCGTGCTCGACAAGAAGTTCGGCGCTCCCACAATCACGAACGACGGTGTCACCATCGCCCGCGAGATCGAGGTCGAGGACGTCTTCGAGAACCAGGGTGCACAGCTCGTCCGCGAGGTCGCGACGGCCACGAACGACGTTGCCGGCGACGGCACGACGACGGCCACCGTCCTCGCACAGGCGATCGTCCGCGAGGGTCTGAAGAACGTCGCGGCCGGTGCGAACCCGATGGGGCTCAAGCGCGGCATCGAGACGGCGGTCGAGGCCGTCGTCGAGAACCTGAAGTCGCAGTCGAAGCAGGTCTCGGGCAAGGAGGACATCGCGCGCGTCGCGACCGTCTCGTCCCGTGACCGCGAGATCGGCGACGTCATCGCCGACGCGATCGAGAAGGTCGGCAAGGACGGCGTCGTGAACGTCGAGGAGGGCCAGACTCTCGGCCTCGAGCTCGAGTTCACGGAGGGCATGCAGTTCGACAAGGGCTACCTCTCGCCGTACATGGTCACGGACGCCGAGCGCATGGAGGCGGTCCTCGAGGATCCCTACATCCTCGTCGCCAACCAGAAGATCGGCGCGGTCAAGGACCTTCTGCCGGTGCTCGAGCAGGTCATCCAGCAGGGTCGCCCGCTGCTCATCGTTGCGGAGGACGTCGAGGGCGAGTCGCTCGCGACGATCGTCGTCAACAAGCTGCGCGGCACCTTCCAGGCCGTCGCCGTCAAGGCGCCGGGCTTCGGCGATCGCCGCAAGCGGATGCTCGAGGACATCGCGATCCTCACAGGCGCCGAGGTGATCACCGAGGAGATGGGCCTCAAGCTCGAGAACACGAAGGTCACGCAGCTCGGCCGCGCACGCCGTGTCGTCGTCGACAAGGACTCGACGACGCTCATCGACGGTGCCGGCGAGTCCGACGCGATCAAGGCCCGCATCAAGCAGATCAAGGCGGAGATCGAGTCGACCGACTCGGACTTCGACCGCGAGAAGCTCCAGGAGCGCCTCGCGAAGCTGTCGGGCGGCGTCGCGGTCGTCAAGGTCGGCGCGTCGACCGAGACCGAGATGAAGGAGAAGAAGCACCGCGTCGAGGACGCTCTCCAGGCCGCTCGCGCGGCGCTCGAGGAGGGTCAGGTCCCGGGCGGCGGCGTCGCGCTCATCAACGCGGCGGACGCGGTCAAGGACGACATCCTCGGCTCACTCGACGGCGACGAGGCGACGGGCGCGAAGATCATCATCCGCGCGCTCGAGGAGCCGCTCCGCCAGCTCGCGACGAACGCCGGCCTCGAGGGCTCGATCGCGGTGGCGAATGTCCGCAGTGCGAAGGCCGGCTTCGGCCTGAACATCGACACGGGCGAGGTCGAGGACCTGCTGAAGAGCGGGATCGGCGACCCGACGATGGTCACCCGCTCGGCGCTCCAGAACGCGGCGTCGATCGCGAAGAACATCCTCACCACCGAGGCCATTGTGGCCGAGGCTCCGGAGAAGGCCGGCGCAGGTATGGGCGGCGGCATGCCGGACATGGGCGGGATGATGTAGGAACCGGACCTTCGGGTTCGCGACTGAAGGGCCGGCGCTTGCGCCGGCCCTTCGTCTTTCATTGGGCTCGTGTCAGGTCCAGATGACGACCGCGTGGCGCTCTATCTGGCGCAGCTCCAGGACGAGCTGGCGAACGTCCGGCCCCGCGTCCGCGACCGCGTGGTCGGCGAGGTCGCTCGGCGGATCCGCGACGCGCGCGAGGAGGGCGAGCCCGTCGACGAGATCCTTGCCGAGGTCGGGGACCCGCTCGACATCGCCGCCGACGTGCGCGAGCGTCACGGCGTCCTCGAACGGTCGCGGTGGCGTGAGATCGCGGCGATCGTGCTGCTGCCGTTCGGCGGCGTCGTCATCCCGGTCGCGGGCTGGTTCGTCGGTGTGTACTTCCTCTGGACGAGTCCCGTGTGGACACGGCTCGAGAAGATCATGGCGACGCTCGTCCTGCCGTTCGGCGCCCTGATCCCGCTGCTCCTCGTCAGCCGGAGCCCGTGGTATGCCCTTCTGCTCGTACTGCCGCTCGTGACGGGCATCCGCCTCACGGTGTCAGTCGCCAGAGCTGAGAGCCTTTGAAGTCCCCGACCCAGACCGAGCCGAATGCCGTCCGTGCGACGAACGGGCCTCCGATGAGCGGGATCGTGTCGACCACCGTGTCATTCGACGGATCGATGCGCGTGATCGTCCCGTCGCCGATGTTCGGGATCCACTCGAGGCCGTCGGGCCCGCGCGTCCCGTCGCTCGGGGCCTTCCCTACCTTGATCGTCGCGATCTTCTTGCCTTCCAGGTCGAGGTGCGTCACCGTCCCGGCCGTGTCGTCGGACACCCAGACGCCGTCCGCGTGAGGGTCGACGCAGAGCTCGCTGTCGTTGCCGATCTGGAGCGTCGTTGCGGCGTTCGTCTTCGGGTTGATGCGGACGATGAAGGGGCTGTTCTGGATGCCGACCCAGACGAAGCCGGCCGCGGTTCGGATACAGGTGGGCGAGCCGTTGATCTTGATCCGCTTCACGACCTTCTGCTTCTTCACGTCGATGCGGGAGACCTGGAACGACTGCGCGTCGGTCGACCACACCGAGCCGTAGCCGAACGCGACATCCCACGGCTTCTTGCCGACGAAGATCCGTTTCTGCAGCTTCATGGTCACCGGGTTGACGCGGAGGATCGCGTTCTGCTGGTAGTCCTCGAGCCAGAGCGAGCCGGCGCCGGCGACGACGCCGCACGGCGCGCTCGCCACCTTGCGGCTCTTCACGATCGTGTTCGTCGACGGATCGACGCGGCTGAGGACACCGGTGCCGTAGCTGTCGACGTAGAGGTACTTGCCGAACACCGCGCTGCCGCACGGCTGGCTGAAGCCGTCGATCTTCGCCGTGACGTTCGGCGCGGCGATCGCCAGGGCTGCGAGAAGCGTATGGAACATCGACCCTCCCGACACTAGTCTTACGATGTCGAACTAAAATGATGCGAAATCGTACTACTGTCAAGCCGGGTCTCTTCCTTCAGCCCTTCGTCGTCTCGCAGTTATCGGGAAGGCTGATAGATCAGGTCGTCGAGGGAAGCGACGTCACACCGGCGGAGTTCGCGGTGACGAGCTGGCTGAACGTCGTCGGGACGGCCACTCCCGGTGAGATCTCGCGGCAGCTCGGCATCACGCCGACGACGCTCAGCGCGATGATCGAGCGGCTCGTCCGGAAGAAGGAGGTGCGGCGGGTCCGGAACCCGGACGACGGCCGGTCATACATCCTCGAGCCGACGGCCAAGGGAAAGGCGACGAACAGCCGGAACGGCCGCCGCTTTCAGAAGACGCTCGAGGCGCTCGTGGCGAACCTCGAGGCCGAGCCGGAGGACCTGCTCGAGGCGATGCGCGCGCTCGAGCACGGGCTCCGGCGGACTCTGGAAGACGGCTAGAAAACGAAACGGCGCCCGGGGAGGGGCGCCGCTTCTCCACTTGGGGTGGGGAGGTGGGTAGCCATCTATCGGCACCCCTTGCCACGGGCTTTAGCCCTTTTAGAAGCCGTAGCGCTCCTCGTTCCAGTAGTCCGCGTTGTTGTTGTAGCCGTAGCGCTCCCAGAAGCCCGGCTTGTCGATCGAGGAGAGCTCGATCCCGCGGAGCCATTTGGCGCTCTTCCAGAAGTACTTGGTCGGGACGACCAGCCGGACCGGCCAGCCGTGGTCGGGTGTGAGCGGCTCGCCGTCGGCCTCATAGACGACGAGGGCGTTCTCGTCCTCGAGCGCCGAGATCGGGACATTTGCCGTGAAGCCGTGCTCGGCGTGGGCGATCGCGAAGTTCGCAGTCGGCTTCGGCTTTGCGAGCCTGGCCAGCTCGCTCCAGTGGACGCCCGTAAAGCGCGCGTCGAAGCGGCTCCAGCGCGTGACGCAGTGGATGTCGGTCGTCACCTCGCGGGCCGGCAGCGCCTTCAGCTCCTCGTAGCCGAGGGTCAGCGGCTCCTCGACCTCGCCGGTGATCTCGAGCGTCCAGGTCGCCAGGTCGACGTCGGGCACCTCGCCCGCATGGAGGACGGGCCACTTCTCGGTGTAGTACTGCCCGGGCGGGAGCCGTGCGGGGTCGATGCCCGCGTCGCGGACTTTCGCCTCGGCTTTCGAACGGAACATGGGCATCGACTCCTAGACTATTCCGCGTGGACGTTGCAGCACGCGTGCGGGCGTACGTTCGTGTCTCCGGGCCGGACGCGCGGACTCATCTGCAGAACATGGTCTCGAACGACGTCGAGGCGTTACAGGTGGGCGCGGCGTGCCCGGCGCTACTGCTGACGGCGAAGGCGCGAGTCGCTCGCGCCGGTCGTCGTGTTGCGTCGCGGCGAGGACGACTATCTCGTCCTGACCGAGCCGGAGCTCGGCGACCCGGTGCGCGCGCTGCTCGTGCGCATGCGGCTTCGTTTGCAGTGCGACATCGAGCGCGAGGAGCATTCGTCGGTCGTCGTCTTCGACGGGTCCGGCTTCGCCTCCGACTTTCGAGACGGAGCTGCTGGATTCGTCGTTGGAGCCGACGCTCGACGCGAACGAGCTCGAGCGGCGGCGGATCGAGGCGCGCGTCCCGAAGTGGGGGCGCGAGATCGACGATCGCGTTCTTCCGGCGGAAGCCGGCCTCGAGGAGACGCATGTCTCGTTCACGAAGGGGTGCTATCCCGGGCAGGAGCCGATCGCGCGCCAGCACTACCGCGGCAAGGTGAACCGCTCCCTTCGCGTCGTGGAGCTCGACGAGGTGCCGCCCTATGACGCCGAGCTCATGTGGGAAGGAAAGGTCGTCGGGCGCGTGACGAGCGCCGTGGCCCGGCCGGACGGCACGATTGTCGGTCTCGCCTTCGTTCGCGTCGAAGTGCCGGACGACGCGGCGCTCGAGCTCGTTCGTGCCGCAGCCTGAGTGGTGGTCTGTCAGGCCGGCCCGGAGCCTGAAGCCGGCGACCTACACGTGCCCGCTCTGCGGCAGGAGGCTGCACGCGATGAGCGATCACCTGCTGATCGCGCCCGAGGGCGACACTTCAAGACGGCGTCATGCGCATACCGATTGCGTCGCCCGCGCCGGCCTTCAGGGCCCGCCGCGGCGTCCCGGGCTGCTCGCGCGGGCGGCTACACTGTTCCGGCCCGAGCGCCCGTAGCTCAGGGGATAGAGCGCTGCCCTGCGGAGGCAGAGGTCGCATGTTCGAATCATGCCGGGCGCGTCCTCTCGATCCCGCACCGTTACGCCGTTTTCGGTGCGGGCGCGTTGCGCAGGTCGTAGATGCGCAGGCTTCTCGATCCCCGATGCGGTGACGGCGGGTCCCACTCGCGTCGCCGGAAGTCGTTCAGGTTCAGCGGCCCACCCTCGGGGCGCCGGAAGAGCAGCGGCGTCACAAGCTGCGTCGGCACCCGGTCGAGCCCAAGAGCGCACGCCCGCTGAGTGGGACCTCGCGGTGCGACTCGGTCGTTTTCGTGCCTCGCACCGTCAGCATGCGTCGGGTGCGTCGGCGTCGCACCGCTCGTGCACTGCGGCTCCACAACGAGCGACGGCGCCGCCGACGTGTCTCGAACGGAAGCGGGTGATCGCGTTGACCACGTACGATGGTTATGAACGGCAGTTCTACGCGCTGCGAGTCGACGCCGAGCGGCAAGAACAAAGCGTCTACGGGCAGCGGGTGCCGACGCCGAACCGGAGCGTCGCACGTCGCTTACCTGCGCTGAAGATGAGCGGCACGCAAGCGGAACTGCTGCGGAGCAGGAACCCACCCGGGTAACCGTTCCAAGTGTCCACTGCCGAAGGACATGGCGCGAATCGCAGTTCCGTCCCTGGCGAGCTTGCGCTGCCCCAGGTGATGCGGGCGCGGTCTCGCCATGCTTTCGGCACGCTGACTTTGACGACGGCGTCTCTGGCGCGGATCGCTAAGCCAGCCTTCAACCAGTGGGTGAACGGAGCCGAAGAGGGATCGCGTCCGACCCCGGAAAGGTACACCGGCGGTGCGGAGACGAGACCAAGCACAACGCGGTAGCCCTCTCCAATCTCAGTGCCAGTCTTGAAATGCAAGGGTGCCTGGTCGCAACGGACGGTGACGGCTGGCGGATCGACGATGCTGATGTTCGACCCAGTCGGAACGGCACGACCAGCGAGAACTCCGGCCACGCCAAGGAGGAGCACTCCTATTCCCGATAAGAGAAGCGCGTGCCTCACCACCAAAGGGACATTACTGCGGCCTGCAGCCAGGTCACACCGCTCGTTATCGGCCGTCGCGGCGACGCCCTACGTTCCGAGGTAGCTGGCCGACGAGCCTCGCCTTCTGCACGCCCGGTCACAGCACGGCTACACGAGCCGACAATGGGAAGCGCTGCGCGGCGAGCCGGAAGCGGTTGGCGAGACGACGCAGAACGCGTTGACGAAACGCGTCCGCGACGACGAGCGTGCACGTCTGTGCACAGCCTGGCGCGAAGCACGCGACTCAATCGTCGGCGCCCTCGGCGCCTTCCGCGATTCCGGCCTCTGCGACGCCGGACGGCGAACGACCTGGGCGCCGACCTGGGACCCAACACCCGAACGCTTCCCGAAGCCCGGGCGTCGCACCCCCCGGGTGAAGCCGTCCTCAGCTGCGAGCGCGTCGAGCACCGCGATCTCGTCGGTGCTCAACGAGTGCGGACGACTGCGCGTGTCATCACTCGGACATGTGGCCCATCTACGCATCGCGGACTTTCTTTCGCAACGCGCTTGCGGCTGTCCGCCGTTTTCGGGCCGACCCCTTCCTACCACCGGTCGGAAACCGGGTACCGCCCCGCCGCGCTACGCGGAGCGGACGATCCGCGTGTCTTCGAGGGCGCGGCAGTCGACCAGAAACCGAACGCCCGACGCGAACTCGATGAGACATGTCCTGTCGGCGCGCCTTTCAACCACGGTCGCGCGCGTGCCTGCCCGGAAGCCGCCGAGCGGGGACAGGAGGCTGACCTGAGCGCCAGCATCGAACACCCGCAAATCGTCGCACCGTGGACGGCGACCGTGCAAGGTTCGGGCGCACCGACGTCGTGCAAGATCTCGTAACACGAGCTTGCCGCGCATCCCTTTCGAGTTAAAACGTGCATACCGTGGCCGAGAACCGCACGAACGGCGCTGTACGGATCGACATCGAGGAACTACGGACGCAACTTGCAAGGCGGGCGGCTGCGTGCCTCGACCGGCTCGATGATGTCGTGTCCGAGTTGGTCGCCCTGCACGCCTTCCACGTAGAGGAAATCATCGCTCGGGTGCGGGCGACCGCCGACGCGGAAGAACGCGCAGCCGGCGAGTCGGCACCGACGTAGCGAAGTTTCATCCCCTTGGACGAAGCGGACGGAGCGCCGGTTAGGCGGATCATGCCGGGCGCGTCAGTAGCGGTCGATCTCGATCAGCCGCTCGTCGCTGATCCCGAAGTGATGCGCGATCTCGTGCCACACGACGTGGCGCACCTCGTCGGCAAGCCGTTGCGAGTCCGAGCCGTAATGTCGGATTAACGGCCCTCGATAGATCGTGATCTTGTCGGGAAGCGCCGCGTTGTAGAGCGGTGCGCCGTAGCCGGCGCCCCGCCGCGTGAGCGGGATGCCCTGATAAAGGCCGAGATAGCTCGTCCCGGGCGGCGGCTCGTCTTCGATCGCGATCTCGACGTTTGCGATCTGCCGTCGCAGCATGGACGGGAGCGCGTCTATCGCTTCCTGAACGAGCCGCTCGAAATCGGGCTCGGAGAGCTGAGGGGTGCCTTCCGGAGACCAGGGTTCCACCGTTCAATCATGCCGGGGCGAACCAGGGTTGCCGCGCCTGGATCCCCATTCGGGGCTTTAGGGCCGCGGCGCCGACGCTCTCGCTGCCGGCGGACATCCATGACATCGCGCACGATGAGGCCGGGAACAAGGAGTCGTTCGAGGCGAGCGCAAGCGACTTCAAGGACGGGCCGCTGCCGGTGTCCTGCGCTCCCGAGTCCGGTTCGACTTCCCGGTCGGGACGACGACCGTGCAATGCAGCGCGATCAACAGCTCGAACCAGAAGACGGAAGGCTCGTTCACGGTGACCATCGAGTACGCCGACACGACGCCACCGGTGCTTCAGTCCCCCGGCGACCGGACGGCGACCGCGACCTCGAAGGGTGACGTTCCAGGTCACAGCGACGGATCCCGACAACCCGTCGGACGCGCTGGCGCTCGAGTGCGGCCCCTTGCACTCGGGCGACGCCTTCCCGATCGGTGCGACGACCGTGACCTGCCACGCCCACGATCCCGCGGGGAACGAGGCGGCGCCGGTGAGCTTCGCGGTCACCGTCCACGATGCCCCGCCCACCCTGTCGTTGCCGGCTGACGTTCACGACGTGACCCACGACCCGGCCGGCGAGAAGGAAAGCTTTTCGGTGAGCGCAAGCAGTTTCAAGGACGGCGCGCTACCTGTCTCGTGCGATCACACGTCCGGTGAGACGTTCGCCGTCGGCACGAGGACGGTGCACTGCAGCGCGACGAACAGCTCGAACCAGAAGAGCGAAGGCGCGTTCACGATCGAGGTCGAGTACGTCGACAACACGGCGCCCGTCATCCGCCCCCCGCGGACAGCCACCTGACCGCGACCTCCGACGGTGGCGCCGCGGCGACCTACACAGTGACCGCTTCCGATCCCGACAACGACGCGGCCGACATCACGCTCTCCTGCGGGCCGCTCGAATCCGGGGCGGCCTTCCCGGTCGGCCCGACGACCATCACCTGCAACGCGAGCGACCAGGCGGGCAATCACTCCTCGCCGGCGAGCTTCACCATCACGGTCGATCCGAAGCCCGCACCGCCCGCAAGCGGAAAGCCCGACGTCACGGTCGCGGTATCCGGACCGGCCCCGGCCGCGTGGGCGACGACGTCACGTTCAGCGTCGTCCTCAAGAGCTCGGGCAGCGGCCCATCGACCGGAGTCGAGGTGCGCGCCCAGATCCCCGACGGCGCGACGCTGGTCTCGACGACGGGGCCGGCCACGTGCTCGGGACAGACGACCATCATCTGTGTCTTCGGAACGGTGACCGGCCGGCGACGATTCGCGGCACGACCTGGGGCGTCCAGGACCGCTGCGACGGCACCTTGTCGACGGCAGTCGACGACTTCGTCGATGTCGTCGATTTCGTGGTGCACAAGACGATCACGCTCCCCCCGGTCAGACCTATCTTGCAAAGCCGACGCGGAAGCTCGCGAGGTCGTTCCGCCCGCCGTTGCCGGCGGCCGCGAAGGTGCGCGTCGCAGGGTCTCGTGTGGGCGGGCCACCGCTTCCGGACGAAAGCCGAGCTCTCGGCCTGGCTCACGAGCCGCGGCCGATTCATCCCGGCGGGATGAACACGCTCCTTGGGCGTCGTCGTAGCGTCGCTCACATGAAGCTGATCGTTCTAACGGCTCTCGGCTTTGCCCTCGTCGTCGTTGCGACGGCGACGGCTGCGCCGCCGCCCGATCCCATGCTCGGCACCTGGACGCGGACGGTCACGAAGGCCGACGTCAAGCGCGCCCACTCGAAGAAGGTGGTTGCGGGCTCGAAGTGGACGCTCGTGATCGGCGGGGAGACCTCGCGCGCGACCTCTCCCGGCAGGAAGCCGTTCAAAGGCGCGATCGTCATTGCGGCGCCGACGCTCGTGAACATCGAGCTCGGCCTGGAGAACTGCCTCTACGGCTGGCGTCGCGCGGGCAACACGCTGCTCTTCACGGTGAGAAGCGACCCGAACCACAACCGGGAGGCGATCCTGGTCGGCACCTGGAAGCGCCGCTCCTAGGAAAAAGGCGCGACGTGTCCGAGCTCGACGATTCGGAGACGAGCACGAACCTTTCGGCGGCCGACCTCTCCGGTATTCAGAAGGCTGAGCAGGCACTCGCGGCGGCGCTCGAGTCGGAAGATCCGCTGGACTGGGTCGCCTTCTACGCGGAGGATGCTGTCTTCGTCGGGCCGCGGGCGCCGGCACTCGAGGGGAGGGCCTCCTTCATCGCCGCGGCGCCGCAGATCGACATGGCCTCCGTCGAGATCACCGCCGAGTCGACCGTCGGAAGCGGCGACTTCGCCGCACGACTCGGGCGCGCGACCTGGCTCAGCGGTTCGACGAGCGTGCGCAGGCGCTTCCTCATGGTCTGGCATCGCGAGCCGGACGGGCAATGGCGCATCGTTCGCGAGATGTTGACCGACGACGTGTAGCGCCTAGAGCGGAAGCACCCATGTCGATGAGATCCCGGCTCGACGGAGCGATCCCTGAGACGGGGGTTCCTCAGCTACACGAGGTGCCGACGGCGCCCCAGGAGCGCCACGTGCCGCCGTCGCGCTTCCAGACAAGCCAGGCGCGATACAGCTGCTCCTGCGCGGTCGCGCGGAACGGGAACGTCGGATTTCCGGGGTGCGCGAAGGCGGGGTCGGCCTTGCCGCCGACGCGAAGCCATGTCTGCTTCGCGAACTGCATACCGCCGAAATGCCCGTTTCCCGTGTTCGCGCCCCACGGGCCCTCCTTCACATGGACGCACCGGGCCTGGGCGAGCCAGGCGACGGAATAGCCCGACGTGCCGGCCGCTGCCGGCAACGCAAGAAGGAGGGCGGCGAATCCGGTCACGAGGACGGCGCGCACCGCGGGGTTGTACCAAAGGGCCCCGGCCTCGTGCGGAGGCCGGGGCGTAGATTCCGTCAGTTTCCGAGAGGCTCGCCGGTCTCGAGGAGCGTCTTCAGGCCGCTGAGCACGTAGCTCCAGCCTCCGGCCACGTTGCGTGCCGTCTTCGGCGCGGCCTCGAGCCGGTCGTGGATCACGGTGAGCTTCGTCACCGTTTCGCCCGTCGCCTCGATCTCCCACGTCACGCGGCTGTGCGGCTCGACGGCGGTCTCGCGGTCGTAGAGCGCCCGCCACGTGTAGACGAGCCGCCGGGGCCGGTCGGCCTCGAGGATCTCGCCGTCGACGAACTGCGTCGAGCGATCCTCGGCCCAGCCTTCGATCGGCGCGCCCGGCTCCCAGGTCGTGTCCAGCACACTGCCGAAGAAGTACCGCGCGGTGAACTCCGGCTTCGTGATGCCCTCCCACACCTGCTCGGGCGTCGCGCGGATGAACACCGAGTAGACCTGTGCCGCCACCGCGGGCTCTGCCATTGTCGTCATCCCGTCGCCTCCAATTGGGTCTTGAGCTCCGCGAGCGCAGAGACGCGGTGCTCCGTGTACTTGTCGATCCAGCGGTCGTGGATCAGGCGGATCGGAACCGGGTTCAAGTAGTGCAGCTTCTCCCGTCCAGACCGCCGCGTGACGACGAGTCCTGCCTCCTCCAGCACGCGTAGATGCTTCATGACGCCGAAGCGCGTCATCTCGAGTTCCGACTCGAGCTCGGTGAGCGTGCGGCCTTCACGCTCGAAGAGCCGGTCGAGGAGATGCCTGCGGGTCGGGTCTGCGAGTGCCCGGAAGACGCGGTCGTCGTCGTCGCCCATGCCGGGAGAATAGGTGACTAAAGAGTCACATGTCAAGCAGGAGCGTCGAATCGTCCTGCGAACGAGACGCCATGGCCGACGTGCCGGACCGCATCGACCTGAAGACGCATCGCGATCTGGAGAGCTGGGTCTACAACCGGTCGATCCGCTACGTGATCCTCTCCCTGGTCGGCGGGGTGATCGTGCTCGGCCTCCTCAACGTCTTCGGGCAGCGTCCGTCGACGATCGACGGGAGAGAGCTCCGCCGCCTCGCTCGAGGTCTTCGCGCCCGAGCATCTGCGCGGTGGGCTGCTGTGGGAGGCGCGCTTCACGATCCGGGCGCACGAGGATCTGACCCATGCCGTACTCCAGCTCGAGCCGGGGTGGCTCGAGGGGATGCAGATCAACACGATCGAGCCCGGCCCCATCGCCGAGACGAGCCGAAACGGCAGCCTCCTCCTGACGCTCGGTCCGGTGCAGAAGGGGACGCATTACACGCTCTACATGGAGTTCCAGGTCATCCCGACGAACGTGGGCACGAGGAGCGCGGACGTCACGCTCTACGACGCCGACGAGAGGCTCGTGACGATCGATCGCGACATCAGGGTGTATCCCTGATGGACATCGTCTTCCGAGCGTCTTCGTCTTCGTGCTCCTCTACGTGCTGATGCGCGTCATCGGCCGCCGAGAGCTCTCGACGCTCGAGCCGTTCGATCTCATCCTGCTCGTCGTGCTCGGCGACCTCGTGCAGCAGGGTGTGACGCAGGACGACTACTCGGTGACCGGGATCATGCTCGCGATCGGGACGATCGCCCTGCTCCAGCTCGGCGTCTCGTTCGTCAACTACAAGTTCCCGAAGCTCCGGCCGCTTCTCGACGGCGAGCCGATCATCCTGGTCCAGGACGGCAAGCCGATCGAGCACAACATGAAGCGCGAGCGCGTGACGCACGAGGACATCGCCGGTGCGGCGCGACAGGAGAGCATCGCGCATGTCGCCGAGATCAAGTGGGCCGTCCTCGAGACGAACGGCAAGCTGAGCTTCATCAAGAAGTCCGATTCGTGATCGCTACATCGCGAAGCTAGCGGCCGAGCGCCTCGCGCGCGGCGTCGACGTCCTGCTCTCCGAGCGCCGGACGACCTCCGGGCGGTCGAGGAGCCGCGCCTGCTGCGGCGGCGTGAGGCGGTTCTGCACGTAGCGGTCCTGCAGGATCTCGGCGACCTTGCGCCCGCGCGCGATGCTCGCGCGTGAGGTACGCGACGACCTGCTCCTCCGCCGAGGACCGTGTGAAGAGAAACGAGAATGGGTTCCGGAACAAGTCGCCGAGCCGTGTCGCCACGGGCCCGATTGTATAGTCGAATCGTGCAGGTCTCTTCCGACCGCAGCAGGTTCGCGGAGCGGGTGCTCCACGGGGTCGACGACGCCGGTCGCGAGGAGACGATCGTGATCTGGATCGAGCGGAAGCCCGGCGCGCTCTGGGCCGTCGGCCGTGTCGTCAACCCGCAACTCCGGAACGGCAAGCTCGACAAGCCGACGACTTCGTCTTCGAGGGCTACGAGCTCGTCGACGCGCTCGAGCACGCGAATGCCGCGCTCGAGGACGACCTCACGGTCTGCGAGCGCGACGGGCGTGCTGAGCACTGCAAGCCCTTCACGCGGCGAGGAATGCCTCAAGCCGCTCGAGGCATGGTTCTTCGGTCGTTCAGCGTGACGTCGCGTCGCGGCCACCTGAGGTTCGCGTCGGGGATCGGATCCCCGTGCGGGTCGTGCGTCGGGATAGCCGAGCGCTTTGTCGATGCGCGCCTCGAGCTCCTCGCTGATCGCGTGCTCGAGCCGGTCGGCCTCGTCGTGGACGTCCTCGACGTCGACGCCGAGCGTCTCGGCGAGGTAGAGCTCGAGCAGGCGGTGGTGGCGGATCACCTCGAGTGCGACGCGCTCACCCGCCGACGTGAGCGTGATCCCGCGGTATGACGCGTGCTCGACGAGGTCGAGCGCGGTCAGCTTCTTCACCATCGCGCTTGCCGACGCGGCCGAGACGCTCCTGCGCCTTCGCGAGGGCGCTGACGGACACCGGGCTCGCCCGCGGCGCCGAGCTTGTAGAGCTCGCGGAGGTAGTGCTCGATCGCCTCGGTGAGCGGCTGCTGCGACATCACCACATGGTAGGCCACTAACGTCCCGGCCCATGGTGGTCCGCGTCGGCTTCAGCGCTGATCCCGATGACGCCTTCATGTTCTGGGGGCTCGCTTCGGGAACCGTCGACCCGAGAGGGCTTGACTTCGAGCCGGTGATCGAAGACATCCAGACGCTCAACGAATGGGCGCTCGAAGGGCGGCTCGAAGTGACCGCGATGTCGCTCGCGACATATCCGCTCGTGCACGAGCGGTACGCCCTGCTGCCGCACGGTGCGTCCATCGGCAGCGGCTACGGCCCGATCGTCGTCGCGCGCGAGCCGCTCACCCTCGAGGAGCTGCGTGCGACGGAGATCGCCGTGCCGGGCACGCTGACGACCGCGTTCCTCGTGTTGAAGATGGCCCTCGGCGGCGAGTTTCCGTATCGGGCGATGCCGTTCGACGAGATCCAGCCGGCCGTCGTCGACGGTCAGGTGCCGGCGGGCCTCCTGATCCATGAAGGACAGCTCACCTACCGTGACGACGACCTCGAGAAGTGCCTCGACCTCGGGGAGTGGTGGGTGCTGGAAACCGGGCTCCCACTCCCGCTCGGCGTGAACACGATCCGTCGCGACCTCGGGGACGAGACGACGCGCCGGGTGTCGGCGATCCTTCGCGAGTCGATCGACGCTGCGCTCGAGCATCGGGACGAGGCGCTCGACTACGCGCTCGGATTCGGGCGCGGCATGGACGTCGAGCGTGGCGATCAGTTCGTCGCGATGTACGTGAACGACCTGACCCGCGACTACGGCGACGAGGGAGAGAGGCCGTGCGTGAGCTGCTGGCGCGCGCACACGGGAGCGAGCTCTCGGTTCAATGGGTCGAGTGAGACGCGCGGTCGTCCTCGCGGGAGTCAGAACGCCGATCGGCCGGTACGGCGGCGCGTTGTCGGACGTGCGGCCCGACGATCTCGCCGCGCTCGTCATCCGCGAGGTCGTGTCACGTGTCGAGATTCCCGCTGAGGAGATCGAGGACGTGTGGTTCGGCTGCGCGAACCAGGCAGGCGAAGACAACCGAAACGTCGCGCGGATGGCCGCGCTCCTCGCCGGGCTCCCGGAGTCGGTGGCCGGCGTCACCGTCAACCGATTGTGCGCATCGGGGCTGACCGCCGTCGTTGGCGCATGCCACGCAGTGATGGCCGGTGACGGCGACCTCTTCGTCGCGGGCGGCGTCGAGTCGATGTCGCGCGCGCCGTTCGTGATGGCGAAGCCCGACAAGGCCTTCCCGCGAGGAAACCAGGTCGTCTACGACACGCACCTCGGCTGGCGCTTTCCGAATCCGAAGATGGAGGCGATGTTCCCGCTCGAGTCGATGGGCGAGACCGGCGAGAACGTGGCGGAGCGCTACGACGTCTCCCGCGAGGAGCAGGACGAGTTCGCGCTCGAGTCGCACAGGCGCTGGGCGGCGGCCTCCGACGCAGGCCTGCTTCGACGAGCAGATCGTTCCCGTCGGCGATGTCGTGCGCGACGAGCATCCGCGGCCCGACACTCCTCGAGAAGCTCTCGACCCTGCGCGCGGCATTCCGCTCGGGCGGCACGGTCACGGCCGGCAACGCAGCCGGTATCAACGACGGCGCTGCGGCGCTCGTGATCGCCTCGGAGGAGAAGGCGCACGCAGCTCGGCATCGAGCCGCTCGGCGCATTCGTGGGGAGCGCCGTCGCCGGCGTCGATCCACGTGTCATGGGTATCGGTCCCGTACCGGCGGTGCGGAAGCTCCTCGACCGTGCCGCGATCTCGGTGAGCGAAATCGATCTCGTCGAGCTGAACGAGGCGTTCGCCGCTCAGAGCATCCCGGTCATTCGCGAGCTCGGCCTCGACCGCGCGATCGTGAACGTCAACGGCGGCGCGATCGCGCTCGGCCACCCGCTCGGGATGAGCGGCGCGCGCCTTGTCGTCTCGCTCCTGCACGAGCTGAAGCGCCGCGGCGGGCGCTACGGGCTCGCGACGCTCTGCGTCGGCGTCGGCCAGGGACAGGCTGCGCTCTTCGAGCGCGTTAGACCGGCAACACGCACGCCCGCAGGTTTGTCGGTCGAGGCGGCCTTGCATCAGTGCCGGCCGCTGCGTCAGAGTGCCACGCTCACGCGCCGCCGGCTGGGGCAACCTCGTCCTCGTCCGCGTCCGCGCCGACCAAAGCGCCCGCTGGCTCTATCAGCGCTGGCACGCGCTCGAGCGGCGCGGAAGCGGTGCACCTTGGTCGCGGTCGCTGTCGCGCGCGAGATCGCCGTGCCACTGCTGGCGCTCGCCACGATGTAGCCCTGGTCGCTGCATCGGCTCGGCGAGGAAGCGTGGACGGCGCAACGGACGCAAGGAGTGACCCGCGCTTCAGTTTCGAGCCGCTCCGCACTGGGCTATGCTCCACCTTAGAAAGTGGCACCGCTCCTCACATTCCACACCCGGTCATGCGGTCCTGACCCGTACGCGATATCAGTATATCAGCTGACGGGCGGGCGCAGATAGATGACGCCCTCGTGCTTCATGGGGATCATCTGGGCGCCGAGATCCATCACGAGCCCCTCGACCTCGGAGAGAAGCTCGTCGCAGGCGCTGTCCTCCTCGCCGCACTCGACCTGAATGCCGAGCTCGTCATGGGGCTGCGCGTCGAGCCCTGCGTCCCGCAGAAGCTGGAGCAGCTGGTCGCGGTCCGGGATCCGGGCGGCCTCCACGTCGATTGCCGACATCTCCATCTCCTCTCGCTCGCCCGTCATTCGGATCCGAATGGTGTCCGTTTGAGCGGTATGACAAACGCCTCGCGCGTTTTCGGATCCAATAATGCACAGGGCGCCGCCCTCCGGTCAACGGATATCGTCCGGTTTCGGTGGCGGTCGCAACTGGCAGCGAGCACGGGCTCTTCATCAACGGCGAGTCGGCCGCGGCGGCGTCCGGCGAGTCGCGGGACATCGTCGAGCCCGCGACCGGCGATCTCATCGGCCGGGCAGCCATGGCCGGGGAGGCCGATGTCGACCGGGCGGTCGAGGCCGCGAGGGCGGCCCTCGACGGGCCGTGGGGGAAGACGCCCCCGAACGAGCGGTCGCGCCTCCTACACGCACTTGCGGATGCGATCGTCGCGAACCGGAAGGAGCTCGCGGAGCTCGAGTCGAGAAACGTCGGCAAGGCGATCTCCTCGGTCAAGGCCGAGGTCGGTGGCGCCGCCGAGAACTTCCGCTTCTTCGCGTCCGTCGTCGGTTCCATCTCGGGCAGGTCGAACCCCGTTGGTGGTTCGCTCCTCACCTACTCGCTGAAGGAGCCCGTGGGCGTCTGCGCGCAGATCGTCCCGTGGAACTACCCGCTGCTGATGGCAGTGTGGAAGCTCTCGCCGGCGCTCGCGGCGGGCTGCTCCGTCGTCCTGAAGCCCGATCCGCAGACGCCGCTCAGCGTGCTGCGGGTCGCCGAGCTCGCAACGGAGGTCGGGTTCCCGGCCGGCGCGATCAACATCCTCCCGGGCGACGGCGCCGGAACCGGCTCCTACCTCGTGCGCCACCCCGGCGTGGACAAGGTCGCCTTCACCGGCTCGACGAAGACGGGCGGGGAGATCATGCGGCTCTGCTCCGAGCCGATCAAGCGGCTGACGCTCGAGCTCGGCGGCAAGAGCCCCAATCTCGTCTTTGCCGACGCGAATCTCGACGACGCGATCCCGAGCTCGGTGTGGTCGATCTACTACTCGGCAGGCCAGAGCTGCGAGGCACGCTCGCGCGTGCTCGTCGAGGCGTCGCTGTACGACGAGTTCGTGTCGCGCTTCGCCGACTATGCGAAGCGGATCCGCGTCGGCGATCCCCTCGATCCCGAGACGCAGATGGGATCCCTCATCTCGACTGCCCACCGCGACCGGGTGCACGGCTTCGTGGAGCGCGGCATCGCCGAAGGCGCGGAAGTCGTCGTGGGCGGCACTCCCGGCGAGGGGAAGGGCGCCTTCTATCAGCCCACCGTGCTCGCGAACGTGCAGAACTCGATGGAGGTCGCGCAGGAGGAGATCTTCGGCCCGGTCGTCACCGTCATCCCGTTCGAAGACGAGAAGGACGCGATCCGCATCGCGAACGACATCAAGTACGGGCTCTTCGCGACGGTGTGGACGGGCGACCCGTCACGCGCGCATCGCGTCGCTGCGCGCGTCAAGTCCGGGATGGTCGGCATCAACATGCCGTTCACAGCGTTCCCCGGTATCCCGTTCGGCGGCTACAAGCAGTCCGGGTTCGGCCGGGAGCTGTCGATCGACACACTCGAGCTGTACCTCGAGACGAAGGGTGTCCTCGTCTCGACCAGCCCGAAGCCGTTCAATCCGTTCGGCCTCTAGTCGGTGCACGATCACCCGCGCGTGCGCGGCGGGTACGTGGCGCGCTCGATCAGCCTGGTGTTCGGCCTGTTTGTGTTCGCGTTTGCGATCGTCCTGATTCTCGAGTCCGAGCTTGGCCTCTCGCCGTGGGACGTGCTGAATCAGGGGCTGTCGGAGCACACGCCGCTCTCGTTCGGGATGGCCAACGTCGCCGTCGGCCTCACGGTTCTCGGCATCGCGTGGGCTCTCGGCGGCAAGCCGGGGTGGGGGACGGTCGCGAATGCCGTCCTCGTCGGCACCTTCATCCAGGGGCTGACGGGCATCGATGCGTTGAGCAGCCTCTCCGACGGCGGTCTTGCCGTGCGCATCCCGCTGCTCCTCGGCGGCATCGCGTTGATTGGCCCCGCGTCTGCGTTCTACATCGGCGCCGATCTCGGCGCCGGGCCACGCGACACGCTGATGCTCGTCGGCGCTCGCCGCACGGGCGTTCGCATCGGGATCGTGCGCGCGTGCCTCGAGCTGACGGCCCTCGTCATCGGCATCGTCCTCGGCGGGACGTTTGGCATCGGCACGGTGCTCTTTGCGCTCGGTGTCGGCCCGATCGTCGAGGCGTCCTTCTGGCTCCTGGCGCGGATGCCGTTCGCGATGCCCTCGCCCGCGCCGGTGCCGGTGGTGATCGCCGAGTGACGAAGCTTCCGTGGGAGTGGGTGGACGAGCGGCTCGCCTCGACGCACAACTACTGGCTCGCGACCGTCGGGCCCGGCGGGCGGCCATACGTGCGGCCCGTGTGGTGTGTCTGGCGCGGCGGTGTCCTCGTCTTCACGGCGTCGCCGAGCTCGCGGAAGGTGCGGAACCTGCTCGCGAGCCCGCCCGTCAGCGTCCAGCTCGAGCTCGTGCGGGAGGTGGTCGTCGTCGAAGGCGACGCCGGCCCGTACGAGCCGGGCGACGGTCTCCTCGCGGCGTATGTCGCGAAGTACGACCGGCGACCGCCCGCGGGCCAGGGCTGGTACGGCGTCGTCCCGAGCACCATCTACGCGGCCGAGGAGGCCACGTACCCGGCGAGCTCGACGACATTCGCTCTTTAGGCCACGTCCGGGGCCAGGCCCGGTTACGAGAGTGATACGAAAGCGTGACCCACGTTGTGGAACCCGCGGAACCGGGGCGACCATCTCGTAACGGTTCCGTATGGGGGCCTGGCACCGGACGTGGCTCTTTTCGCTTGATCCGAGCACCCGCGAGGCGGAATATGGGTAGGCCGGTCGCGAACTTGGGTCCTCGGCCCCCATGCGGAAGATCGGGGCCGGTCGTAGCGTCTTGAAGGTCACGACATCGAGGCAAGGAGACGCACATGTCCACGACTGCAATCGACGGTCTCGCTGCGGCGGTCAAGGGGCGCACGGTCACCCGCGACGACGCGGGGTACGACGAGGCCCGCGCCCTCTACAACGCGATGATCGACAAGCATCCCGCGGGAATCGCGTACTGCGTCGACGAGCAGGACGTCGCAGCGGCCATCGCCTTTGCGCGCGAGCGGGGTCTCCGCATCGCCGTCCGCGGCGGCGGCCACAACGGCGCCGGGCTCGGGAGCGTCGACGACGGGCTCGTCATCGACCTCTCGGCGATGGACGCCATCGAGGTCGACCCCAGCGCCCGGATGGTGCGTGTCGGCGGCGGCGCGAAGCTCGGGCAGGTCGACGCCGCCACACAGGAGCACGGCTGGGCCGTTCCGGCCGGCGTCATCGGGACGACCGGCGTCGGCGGCCTCACGCTCGGCGGCGGCATCGGCCATCTCACGCGCACGTATGGGCTCACGGTCGACAGCCTGGTCAGCGCGACCGTCGTGCTCGCGGACGGGTCCGTGGTCGCGGTCGACGCCGAGCGCGAGCCAGACCTCTTCTGGGCGATCCGCGGCGGCGGCGGCAACTTCGGCGTCGTCACCTCGTTCTCGTTCCGCGCCCATCCCGCCGGCATGGCACTCGCCGGGCCGGTGCTCTACGCGATCGAGGACGCGCCCGATGTGCTCCGCTGGTACCGCGACTTCCTTCCCGCGCAGCCGGACGAGCTCGGCGCCTGGTTTGCCTTCCTCTCGGTCCCGCCGGGGCCGCCGTTCCCGGAGGAGCTCCATCTCCGGAAGGTGTGCGGCATCATCTACACCCAGGTCGGCGAGCAGGAGAGCGACGCCCTCAAGGAGGCGCGATCGTTCGGCAAGCCGCTCATCGACGGGGTTGCACCGGTGCCGTTTGCCGCCTGGAACAGCGCGTTCGACGGCGTCTATCCACCCGGCGACCAGTGGTACTGGCGCGGTGACTTCTTCGACCATGTGAGCGACGCCGCGATCGAGACGCACATGAAGTTCGCTCCGGAGATGCCGACCTGGAAGTCGTTGATGCACTTCTATCCCGTCGACGGCGCAGCGTCCCGCGTGTCGAACGACGAGACGGCGTGGTCGTACCGCGACGCGAAGTGGTCGCAGGTGATCGGCGGCGTCGATCCCGATCCGGGCATCGCCAAGACGCTCGCCGACTGGACGCGCGCGTACTCCGACGCGTTGAAGCCCGAGTCCATGGGCGGCGGGTACGTCAACTTCAGCATGGACGAGCCGGACCGCGTTCGCGGCATGTACGGGGCGAACTACGACCGCCTGGCAAAGGTGAAGGCGAAGTACGACCCAAGCAACGTGTTCAGCGTGAACCAGAACATCAAGCCGGAGGCGTAGAAACGACAGGCGAGCGCCGGCGCCCTGCGGCGCCGGCGCTCGCAGCACTCACGAGCACGATCGCCAGCCAGGAGCGGCCGTGCAGGTGCTCGCCGAGGAAGAACAGCCCCGCGAGTGCCGCGACCGCGGGCTCGAGAGACGACACGACGCCGAAGACGTACATCGGCACGCGGCGCATCGCCTCGATCTCGAGCGACCACGGAAGCGCGGACGACAACAAGCCGACACCGACCGCCGCACCGACGAGCTGCGGGTCGCGCAGGTGGTGGCCGGCCGAGTAGATCCCCCACGGGGCGATCAGCACCGCCCCGAGCACCATCGCCGGCGCGAGGCCGGTGACTCCCGGGAAGCGCGCACCGACGCGTGTCCCGAGGAGGATGTAGAGCGCCCAGAAGAACCCGGCCGCAGCCGCGAGGACGATGCCGAGCGCCTGCGTCGACTCGCCGTGCGGATCCGCGAGGAGCGCCACGCCGCTCCCGGCCAGCACGACCCACACGAGGTCGAGCGGCCGGTGCGAGCTCAGCACCGCGACGGCGAGCGGCCCGAGGAACTCGATCGTCACCGCGATCCCGAGCGGCACGCGCGAGAGCGACTCGTAGAAGCAGATATTCATCGAGACGAGGACGACGCCAAGGGCCGCGACGAGCCGCAGGTCGGCACGCGCCCGTCCGCGGAGCTCCGGACGGCCGATTGCCCAGAGCGCCGCCGACCCGAAGACGAGCCGGAGGAAGACGACACCCGGCGGCCCGAGCGTCGGGAAGAGCGTCTTCGCGACCGCGGCGCCTCCCTGCACCGACACCGCAGCGGCGAGCACGAGCCCGATCGCCGACGCGCGGCGCTCGGTCACTTCTTGAGTGACAGAGCCGCACCGACCGCAAGCAGCCCGATGCCGATGAGCCGCGGCCAGTGGAGGGGGATCCGCTCCGAGCCGAAGAGGCCCCACTTGTCGATCGCCGCGCCCATCGCGAGCTGGCCGGCGATCAGGATCCCGACGGTCGCCGCGACGCCGATCCGGGGGCCTGCGTAGGTGACCGTGAAGACGATGAGCAGACCCATGACGCCGCCGAGGAGCATCCACACGGGCTGATGAAGCGCCCGCTCGTACCCGTCCGCGGACCGCCGCGCGACCATGAGGAGCACGAGCGCAAGGACGGCCGTGAGGAGCGTCGAGAAGGCAAGCGCCTCGAGGACGCCGATCCGCTCGCCGAGTCGCGACATGAGCGAGACCTGCACCGAGCCCGCGAGGCCGGCGGAGACGGCGAGCGCTGTAGCGAGGACGTTGCCGGACACGCCGTAAATCTCGCAGAAGGACTAGGGGCGTGTTTGGGGTTGTGCCCGACGCGGCGGGCACCCACCCGGGCGCAGCATGGAATCACCAATCCCATGCAACCGCAGGAGGCACATCATGTCCGACAACGCTAAGGCGCTCTGGGCGCTCGGCATCTCGTCGGCGGCAGTGTTCATGGTCACCCTCGACAACCTCGTGGTGTCGACGGCGCTGCCCACGATCCGTCGCGACTTGCATGCCTCGCTGCAGAGCCTCGAATGGACGGTCAACGCGTACACGCTCACCTTTGCCGTGCTGCTCCTTACGGGCGCAGCGCTCGGTGACCGGTTCGGTCGCAAGCGGCTGCTCGCGATCGGCCTGTCGATCTTCACCGCGGCATCCGCGGCCGCGGCACTGGCCCCCGATGCAACCTCGCTCGTCGTCGCCCGAACTGTGCAGGGCATCGGCGGCGCGATCGTCATGCCGCTGACGCTCACGATCATCAGCGGCGCGTTCCCGAAGGAGAAGCGGGCGGTCGCGATCGGTATCTGGGGCTCCGTCGCCGGCCTTGCCGTCGCGCTCGGGCCGGTCGTCGGCGGCGCCATCGTCGACGGCATCTCGTGGCAGTGGATCTTCTGGGTCAACGTCCCCTTCGGGATCGTGCTCGTCCCGCTCGCGCTGCGCCATCTCTCGGAGAGCCGTGGCCCCGCGTCGAAGCTCGACTTCCGAGGGCTCGCGCTCGTGAGCGCCGGCCTCTTCGGGATCGTCTGGGGCGTCGTGCGGAGCCAGGAGCTCGGCTGGTCGAGCGGCGAGGTCGTCTTCGCACTCGTCGCCGGCACGATCGGCGTCACGCTGTTCGTCCTCTGGGAGGCAACAACGGAAGCGCCGATGTTGCCGCTCCACCTCTTCAGGAACCGGGCCTTCGCCACGGCGAACGCCGCGACGTTCCTCATGTACGTCGGCTTCTTCGGCGCCGTCTTCCTGATCACGCAGTACTGGCAGTTCGCCCACGGCTACTCGCCGCTCGGCGCGGGCCTGCGAATCCTGCCGTGGACGGTGATGCCGATGCTCATCGCGCCTGTCGCGGGCCAGCTCGCGACGAAGTACGGCGAGCGCCCCTTGCTCGCCCTCGGGCTCGCCCTGATCGCGGTCGCGGTCCTCTGGCTCGGCTATGCCGCGACGCCGGACGCGTCGTACCTGTCGATCCTGCCTGCGCTCATGGTCGGGGGCGTCGGCACCGGGCTCTTCTGGGCGCCGTCGGCGAGCATCATCTTCTCCTCAGTCGCGCCGGAGGAAGAGGGAGTCGCGTCCGGCGCGAACAACTCGATTCGCGAGCTCGGCGGCGTGTTCGGGATCGCCGTGCTGACGACCATCTTCTCGAGCCAGGGGAGCTTCGTCTCTCCCGAGGCCTTCGTGAAGGGCATGCATCCCGCGCTCTACGTCGGCGGCATCCTCGTCGCGATCGCGGCCGTTGCCGCGCTCGCGCTGCCGCGCCGGGCCCACGCTGCGGCGTACGCACCGGCGCTCGCGGCGTAACGCGTGATCGGGCTCGTCCCGCCGGGCGCTACTGCCCGGCGGACGAGTCCGACTGCCAGAGGGAGAAGGCGTTGCCCTCGGAGTCCTTGCAGGCGACGAACCACCCCATCGACGGAACGGACTGCTTCTCCTCGGCGCTGCCGCCGAGCTCGCGGACCTTCGCCGTCGCGGCGTCGATGTCGTCGACTCCGAAGTACACGTTCGGGTGGCCCGTCTCTCCCGGGTAGAGCGCAGCACCTGACTCCTCGCCGGTCCTGGCCATGCGGTACTCCATCCCCGGCATCGCGCTCTCGCCGAACTGCCACCCGAAGAGCCCGCTCCAGAACCGCTGCGCCCGATCCACATCGGCTGCAGCGATCTCGTAGTGAACGACCTCTCCTGCCATAGGGTCTAGTGTCCCACCGCCAGCGAGCGAAAGGAAGAGATGTATCGCGTGATCGTGCTGTACGACGAGGCCCCCGAACCGGGCACGTATGCGGAACACGTCGAGATCTGCCGGCAGGTTCCGAACGGGGTGTTTCGGCATGGCAAGATATTCGGGTCCCCGATGGGTGAGGCACCGCACGCGTACTTCGCGGAGTGGGAGTTCGCGGACGAAGACGCGTTCAAGACCGCGACCCGAAGCGACGAGTTGATGGCAACGGGCAAGGACGCGCAGAAGCGTGGGCTCCCGAAGCACATGGTCGAGTTCGTCGAGCTCGGCTAGAAGTTCGGCGCGCGGCGCTCGCGCACGGCCTGCACGCCCTCGCCGACGTCGGGGCCGGTCATGTCGAGAAACTCGAGCGCGAGCGATGCGTCGAACGCAGGCCCGGCGGCGCGCAGCCAGTTGTTGAGCGCGAGCTTCGTGTGCCGGATCGCGTGTTGCGATCCGGTTGCGAGGCGCCGCGCGACCGCGAGCGCGCGATCCTCGAGCTCGTCGGAAGGGACACAGAGCGATACGAGCCCGATCCGCTCTGCCTCCTCGCCGTTCAGCGGCTCGCAGAGCAGCAGGTGGTACTTCGCCTTCGCGAGCCCGCAGAGCAGCGGCCAGACGATCACGGAGTGGTCGCCGGCGGCGACGCCGAGGCGCGTGTGCCCGTCGACGATTCGCGCCGTCGGCGCGGCGATGCTGATGTCGGCGAGTAGCGCCACCGCGAGGCCGGCACCGATCGCGTGTCCGTCGATCGCAGCCACGATCGGCTTGCCGCAGTTGACGATGTTGTAGACGAGGTCCCGCGCCTCGTGGAACACGCGCACACGCGTCTCGTAGTCGCGTGCGATCTCCTCGACGAGATCGAGGTCGCCGCCCGAACTGAAGACGCCGTCCGCGCCGCGAACGAGGACGACGCGCGTCTCAGGGTCGGCGTCGATCGTTCGCCACACACGCGCGAGCTGCGCGTGGGCTTCGTGCCCGACGGCGTTGAGCTTCTGCGGGTTGCGAAGCGTGATGCGCAGGATCGACGGCTCGGGCCGGTCGAGCTCCAGGCTCGTAAACTCGTCGTACACGTGGAGGAGCCTATCGTCGTCATCGAACGAGACGCCCGCGTCGGCGTCGTGCTCATGAACCGGCCGAAGCAGCTGAACGCGCTCTCGGGCGAGCTGATGACCGCCCTCGTCGCAGCGGTGCAAGAGCTCGACGAGGACCCCGAGATCCGGGCGATCGTGCTCGGAGGGAGCGAGCGCGCGTTCGCGGCCGGGGCCGACATCGGTGAGCTTGCGGCTGGCACGGCGATCACGCTCTACGAGAACCGCCGCATCGATTCGTGGGACTCGATTCGCGATCTGCGGACGCCGATCGTCGCCGCGGTCTCGGGCTTCTGCCTCGGCGGCGGCTGCGAGCTCGCAATGCTCTGCGACCTGATCGTCGCATCGGAATCTGCGAAGTTCGGGCAACCGGAGATCAACCTCGGCGTGCTCCCCGGTGCGGGCGGCACGCAGCGCCTTACACGGGCGGTGGGGAAGGCAACCGCAATGGACATGATCCTCACGGGACGGATGCTGAGTGCGCGCGAGGCTCTCTCGTTCGGCCTCGTCGCCCGCGTCGTCGCGAAAGAGGCGTGGCTCGACGAGGCAAAGAGCGTGGCGGCCCAGATCGCGGCGAGGGGGCCGATCGCCGTCCGGCTTGCCAAGGAGGCGGTCGACAAGGCGTTCGAGGCGCCGCTCGCAGTCGGAGTCGAGTTCGAGCGCCGCGCGTTCTACCTTGCCCGCGCCTCGGAGGATGCGACCGAGGGTCTTCAGGCTTTCGTCGAGAAGCGCCCGCCCGAGTTCCGCGGAAGATAGGCCGATCGGCCCATGGCGCCTGCCGCGACGCCGGGGCAGGCTGCGGCGGTGGCGCGCGCCTTCACCTTCCTCGTCGCTCTCGTGTGCGCGTGCGCTCTTGCCGCGGGTGCACGCGCCGACACGCCTGCCGTCGACAACTCCATCTTCAGGGGCGCAGGCGTCTTCATCGACAACTACGGCAATTTCCCGGGGCCGTGGGCTCTCGCCGACGAGCTCGCGAAGAACCACTTCACCTGGGTTGCGCTGCACGTGCACAACGGCCTCCACCTGCTCGACGGCAACAGCCAGTGGATCGAGGTGCTGCACGAGCACGGGCTGAAGGTCGGCGGTTGGGGCTACGAGGACGAGCACCCGGTGATCAGCGCCGCGCTTGCCGACCTCGCCGTGAAGCAGTACCACCTCGACTTCTACATCGCGGATGCGGAGGCGCCGTACACGCAGACGAAGAAGATCAAGGGCTGGAAGCGCTCGCAGCAGTTCGTCAACACGTTTCGCTGGCTCGAGCCGACTCTTCCTGCCGCGATGACGACATACGGGGCCGCGGTCACGCCGTGGGTGCTTCCGATCGACTTTGCGGCGTGGCGCAACGGCAGCTTCGACCTGCTGCCGCAGGCCTACTACAACCAGTTCCCCAGGGTCTACCGCCCCGACATGACGGTTTCGCACGCAGAGCGCGCGGGCTGGTCGCTCGACCGGGTGCATCCCGTCATCGGCGTCTACCGCAAGTACCCGGCTTCGAACTACGTCCCGCTCCTGCAGGCCGCGGGGGCGACGGGCTTCTCCGTCTGGATCGGTGACCAGGCGACGGCCGCCGACTACGCCGCGCTCGGCGTTCTGACGCATTAGGGTCTTCGCATGGCCGAAGTCGAGGTCTCGCGAGACGGCGCCGTCCAGACGATCACGCTCAACCGTCCGGAGGTGCTGAACGCGTTCAACCGTGCCTTGCACGCGAGCCTGCGCGACGCCTTGAAGGAGGCGCGCGATCCGGAGGTTCGCGCCGTCGTGCTCACCGGTGCCGGCCGCGGGTTCAGCGCGGGCCAGGACCTGACGGAATTCCGGGAGGCCCCCGACGTCTCGGACGCTCTTCGCTCGAGTTACCACCCGAACGTGCTCGCGATCCGTGCGCTCGAGAAGCCCGTGATCGCCGCGGTGAACGGCGTCTGCGCAGGCGCCGGTCTTTCGCTTGCCTGCGTCTGTGACATCCGCCTTGCCGCGGACAACGCGCTTTTCGTCCCCGGGTTCGTCGGCATCGGCCTCGTCCCCGACGCAGGTGGAACGTTCTTCCTCAACCGGCTGCTCGGCGCTTCGCGCGCGTTCGAGTGGATGTCGTCGAACCGTCGCCTGACCGCGGCCGAGGCGCACGCATGGGGCCTCGTCTCCGAGGTTGTCGAGGCGGACGCGCTGCACACCCGCGCGGCCGAGGTTGCCGCTCACTATGCGTCGCTGCCGACGCGCGGCATCGGCATGACGAAGCGGCTGTTCGACCACGCGACGACCGCGACGCTCGAAGAGCAGCTCGAGATGGAGGCGCAGCTTCAGGCGGCAGCGACGCAGACGGACGATTTTCGCGAAGGCGTCGCCGCCTTTCTCGAGAAGCGCGATCCCAGGTTCACCGGCCGTTGAGCCGGCCGCACACCGACATGCCGAGCCCGCCGGCGGCACGCTCTGCTGCGCTCGAGGCGAGCTCTGCCTTCGAGTACGCGACGTTCACCGACGGATAGTCGCGCCGCTCGGCGGCGGTCCCGAGCTGCCGGATCGCGCGCCCGACGCGTCGGTCGGCTGCAAGCCACGCGCGCACAGCCTTCTCGTCCGACGACGGCGGCTTCAACTGCGCGAGCTTGTCGATCGCCGCCTGGTAGAGCGGGAGCGTCGTGTGCACGAAGGCGACGATCTGCGCGTACGTGCTGGGCCGTTTCGTGGCGGCCGTCGCGGAGTTGTAGGCCTTGCAGACCGCATCGGCCCGCTTCACGAAGTCCCCGTGGGACAGCCGCCCGTCGCCGCAGCCGGTGACCGCCGCCGTCAGCGCTGCAGCAGCGAGAGCACTTCTCCAGGCTCCGGGAATCGCTTCACCTCGTGCTTGGAGAAGACGAGCTCCCCGTCCCGCAGGACGTCGAATTGCCCCGAGCGGCCCGGCGTGGCCTCCACCTCAAAACCCTCGTCCTGCAACCCGGCCGCGAGACTCGCGGCCCGTTTGTCGTAGCCACTTCAGGTAGGGCAATAGAGGATCTCGATGCTCATGCAGCGAAGCCTAATCGAGGGATCGACAGCGCCGTCGACCGCAGCACAATGACATAAACAGGCTAGAGGGAAAAATCAGGTGCGCGTGAAGGTGTCCAACCCGGCGCTCGTGCGGCGGCTCGAGCTGTTCTTGACGTTCGACGAGAACGTCATCGTCACGCGGATCGAGGCCGACGAGGTCGAGGTCTCGTTCCTCGGCTCGCTGAACGCGAACGCTCAGCAGATGCAGACCGAGCAGCGGATCCGCGCCTGGATCGCGGCCAACCCCGGCTCGGTCGTCGTAATGCGCGAGTAGCCTCATCGCGTGGAGATCGGCGTCTACACGTTCGCCGAGCTCCGAGGAGCGACGACGCCGGAGCAGCGGTTGCGCGACCTCATGGAGGAGGTCCACGTCGCGGAGGAGGCGGGCCTCGACGTCTTCGGGGTCGGCGAGCATCACCGCCCGGACTTCGCGGTCTCTGCGCCTGCAGTCGTCCTCGCGGCCGCGGCGGCGCGGACGTCGGCGCATCCGACTGACGAGCGCCGTCACCGTCCTCAGCTCCGACGACCCGATCCGCGTCTTCCAGGAGTTCTCCGAGGTCGACCTGCTCTCCGGCGGCCGGGCGGAGATCATGGCGGGCCGCGGCTCGTTCATCGAGTCGTTTCCGCTCTTCGGCTACGACCTGCGGGACTACGACCGGCTCTTCGTCGAGAAGCTCGAGCGCCTGCTCGCGATCCGCGCCGGCGCGGTGCCCGGCGTCCACCCGCGTCCCATGCAGGAGCCGCTGCCCGTGTGGATCGCCGTCGGCGGCAATCCCGAGTCCGCCGTCCGCGCGGGATCGCTCGGGCTGCCGATGGCGCTTGCGATCATCGGCGGCCAGCCGGAGCGGTTCGTCGCCTTTCGCCGACGTGCACCGCGAGGCTGCGCAGGCCGCAGGTCACAGCCCGCCCGCGCTCAGCATCAACTCGCACGGCTACGTCGGCGATCCCGACGAGTTCTTCCCGGCCTACGCGGAGATGATGACGACGATCGGCCGCGAGCGAGGCTGGCCGCCGATGCAGCGCCCGGACTTCGACGCGCTTCGCACGCGGCGCGGCGCGCTCGTCGTCGGCAGTGTGCAGGAGGTCGTCGAGAAGATCCTCTTCCAGCACGAGCTCTTCGGCCACGACAGATTCTTGATGCAGACGAGCGTCGGCTCGCTGCCGCAGGCACAGGTGCTCCGCTCGATCGAGCGGCTCGGCACCGAGGTCGCCCCGGCCGTGCGCGCCGCGCTAAAGCACTAGCGACGCGAACAGCTTCTCGAGCTCTGCGGGCGGGTCGCCGCACACACCGGTGTGGACGGCGGAGGGCTGGATGATCGTGCTCGACGGTGCGACGAGCCAGTGGAAGCGCGCCGTCGTGTCGAGCTGCGCGATCGGCCCTGCGTCCTCGGCTGCGGTCGGCGACACGCTCGAGCGCGTCGAGATGTGGCTGAACCGCGTCGAGGTCGAGCTCGGGCCACAAGCGCCCGTGCCCGCTCGCGGTCGAGCGCCGTCCGTGCGCCGAGGAAGTCGAGCGGGCGCGAGAAGACGACGACCCCGACGTTGATCCGCTCGCCGCGCTCGACGCGCGGGACGAGGCGGTAGACCGCGTAGGAGAACGGGCTATCGCTCACGCGCCTGCTCTGCCTCCTCGACGAAGTCGCGCGGCTCGGCGAGCCGCTGCCGCAAATACTCCACGTAGATACGGCGGTCGTCGCCGTCGAGCCATTCGTCGGGAACGGCAACGACGATCGACTCGAGGAGAGTCGGGTCCACGCGGCTCGCGAGCCGCTCGTCGGCCTCGCGTATCGACGATGCGTACGGGAGCAGGACATGCTCTGCGATCGCGGGAACGCGCGTCCGCGCGTGCGCCGGGTCGGGCGCGGGCGCATGGTGGAAGTAGAGCGCCGCGCCGTGGTCGATCAGCCAGAGCCGGTCGTGCCACCAGAGAAGGTTCGGGTTCTTCGCCGTCCGGTCGACGTTCGTCACGAGCGTGTCGAGCCAGACGATGTTCGCTGCGAGGTCCGCGCGCCGGATCGTGCCTCGACGCCGGGTTGAACGGGAGCGAGCCCGGCAGGAAGTCCACGCCGAGGTTGAGGCCGCCGCTTGCGACGAGCAGGTCCTGGATCTCCGGGTCGGGCTCCGCGCGGCCGAGCACGGGGTCGAGGTCGGCAAGCACGAGCTCTGGCACGAGAAGGCCGAGTGCGCGCGCAAGCTCGCCTGCGACCACCTCGGCGACGAGCGCCCGCCGGCCCTGACCTGCTCCGCGGAACTTCAGGACATAGAGGCCGTCGTCATCGGCTTCCACGAGCGCGGGCAACGAGCCGCCCTCGCGGAGGGGCGTGACATACCGCGTCGCATTGACTCTCCGAAGCTGCACGTGGAGAAGACGATAGGGGCCATCAGCGGGCCGTAACGCGCAGACCTGCGTCCTCGGCGATCGCGTCGACGAGGGCGTCGTAGCGACCGGAGGCGAGATCGCCGAGCGGGTCGCGCGTGTGGGCGAGCAGCCGCTCATAGGGCAGTGCGAATGCGGCGCGCATCGCGACGAGCCTGCGCCGCTCCTCGTCTTCGATCGGCGAGAGCACGCGCACGGCGTTCGTCAGCGTGCGTATCTGCTCGAGGCGCTGCGGCACGACGCGCGACAGCAGCGCGGCCGCGGGTAACAGGAAGGTAAGGACGCCGAGCAGAAGCGCGAGCCGGTGCACGCGCCGCTCGCCGCGGGTCCCCGCATCCGCGACGGTGCCGCCGGTGCTCTCACCGGCACCCCGGAGGCCGTCGGCGATCTTCCCGCCGGCGAGGGGGATGTCGTCGACCTTGTCCGCCGCGTTGTCGAAGCCGCTCTGCACGGCGCTCCCGGCGTCGTGCACACCACGGCCGAGGATCGTCAGCGCGTTGACGGTGTGGTAGACCCAGAAGCCGAGCAGCGCGAGGACGATGACCGCGATGACGGTCGCCGCGTCGCGGGCGGCGGTGTTGGCACGCCGTACGGGGATGTCGGGATAGAAGCGCATGGCGCTCCGCTTCCCGCTGCGTGTGAACTCGATGCGCGCGGCTCGGAGACGGCGCCCGGATCGCATGAGCAACGCGCCGCCCTGGTCTGGACAAGCGCATGCAGATGTGTTGTTGTATCGCAATCCGATGTGTCCACCCGGGCCTGCCGGTGCAGGTCCTACTCGAGGAGGGTCTGTGGCAACTCGTTTGCGTGCGTGGTCGAGTCTCGGCGGCATTGCCTTCACCGTGCTGGCGGTGGTCGGCGCGATTCTCTTGTACGACGGCCCGCAGGCTTCATCGCCCGCCAAGATGGCCGCCTGGTACTCGAGCTCGGGGAACCGCGCGCACATCAACATCGGCTGGGTGCTCGCCGGCCTCGCGTTCCTCTGTCTCATCTGGTTCGTCGCGGGGGTGCGTGAGCGCGTTTCCGTGGCCGAGCAGACCGGCGAGCCGGGCGCGTCGTTCCTGACGACGCTCATCACCATCGGCGGGACGGTGTTCATCGCCGCCGGCGTCTGCCAGATCGGTATCGCCGCCGGGATCAAGACGATGAGCGACGACACCTACCACCATCAGGTCTATAGCGGCCTCATTCATGCAGCCGGCGATGCGTCGTACATCATCCTCGCCGGCAGCGGCATCGCCATGGCGTCGATGATCTTCGCGATCGCGCTCGCCATCTTCGCCTTCGGCCTGCTGCCGCGCTGGGTCGGCTGGTTCGGCGTCGTCGCCGGGGTCGCGGCGATCTTCTCGCTCTTCTTCTTCACGATGCTCGTCTGGCTCCTCTGGATCGCGGTTGCCTCGGTGATGCTGTACCGCCGCTCGCCGTCGGCGGTGCGAGCCCGAGAAGCGCTCGTCGCCGCGTAAGAAATCGATGGCCGGGGCGGCGTCGAACCGCCTCGGCCGTCGTCAGCGATCCGGCGATGTTCTCGAGCGCCGTGTCGGTCGAGCCGCCCGGTCAGGATCGCGTCAGGGGAGGAGGATGTCGCGGCTGTCAGCCGCCGTGCGGCTCTCGGCCTCGGTCAGGTCAGATCGCCTGGCCGGCGTCACGATCGACCAGTGCTTGCCGACCGGGCAGCGTTGAAGTCGCCAAGGGCCGAGCCGAAATGCCTTCACGGACACGCCTGGCACCCAGAGGGTCGTGAACAGATGTCCCTCCCGGCACCGAACCACCACGTTGCCGGCGAACGGATAGCCGCGACGGCGCAGGACGACCACCTCGGGGAGAATGCTCACCCCGAAGACGAGCAACCGTTGCGTCCACGCCCTGCGACGCGAACGTCGACGACTGCGGCCGACGCTCCTCATGGTCCGACCATACACCGAGCTTTCGTGGCGGCCGGGGCCTCAGCGAGTTCCCACGGTCGATGCCCGGCGGTAGGGTTTCGGATACCGGGCGACCGTGTCAGCCGATGAGGAGGCGGCCGTGATGACAACCCTAGGCGACCGCTACGAGTTGCAGGCGCAGGTCGGCGAGGGCGGAATGGGGGTCGTCTGGCGCGCGTTCGACCGCAAGCTCGAGCGGGATGTGGCGATCAAGCTGCTCCACTCGTTCATCGCGAACGACCGGGAGCAGCGGCGGCGGTTCAACCGGGAGGCTCGCACCCTCGCCGGCCTTGCGAACGAGCACATCGTTCGCGTCTACGACTACGTCGAGGACGGCGAGCAGTCGTTCCTTGTGATGGAGTACGTCGCCGGGCCGAGCCTGGCCGAGGCGACCCTCGAGAAGCTGCCGCTTCCGCCTGGGGTGGCGGCCTGGTACGCGAAGCCGGTAGCGGAAGCGCTCGCGTACGCACATCCGCGCGGCGTGATCCACCGCGACTTGACGCCGGCGAACATCCTGGTCGAGCAAGCGACGGGGCGAGTTGTCACCACCGACTACGGCCTCGCCCGGATTGCACGTAGCGCAGGCTCGCTCACCGCGACCGGTGTTCTGATCGGCACACCGGAGTACTGGTCGCCAGAGCAGGCGATGGGTCGCGAAAGCGACAGCGCCTCTGACATGTACGCGCTCGGCTGCATCCTCTTCCTGCTGTTGAGCGGGCGGCTGGTGTTCGGCGGCGACGACCGCCTCGCGATCGGGCTCCGCAGGGCGCACGAAGACGCGCCGTCGCTGCGGGAGGTGAAGCCAGACGCGCCTGAGCGGGCGGTTGCGCTCGTCGACTCGTTGCTCAGCCGCGACCCGGCGGGAAGACCGACAGCGGCGGAAGCCGCCGCGGCGCTTGCGGAGATCGCCCCGCTGAGGATGCCTCCTCAGTTCGATAGCGCGGTTCGGACGACTATCGAGCCCGCGACGATCCTGCTTTCCCGCGAGGCGCCCACCCTGCTGAAGCAGGCGGACGCGTATCGCGCGGAGCCGCCCACGCTGCGGAACGCGCGAGTGGTGCCCGCCTGGGAGAGCCCTCCCGCCGCGGACGCGCCCCTGCCTCCCCCGGCTGAGGTTGCTCCGCCGCCGCGGAGACGACGGAAGCGACGCACGGTTGCGGCTGCGGTGGCGGCCGGCATCGCGGCGGCGGCCGGGGTGATCACGGCCCACGAACTTGGGACCCGGACGCGCGTGCTGCCCCGAACGTGGTCGCGATGCGGGAAGCGGTCGCCCGTGCCCGGCTGCTCGACGCGCTGCCGGACGCGTCCGTCCTCGCGGTACGCGTCTACAGCACGCACGTTGCCGCCGGACGGGTGATCCGGCAGCGGCCGTTGCCTCGCACGAAGCTCGGCGTCGGCGACGACGTAACGCTGACCGTCAGCAAAGGCTCACCGTACGCCGCGATCCCGGCGATCAGGACAGGCATTCCCGCGGCCACAGCGATGGCATCTCTGACTCGGAGAGGGTTCACCGGACGCTACCGCTTCATGCCGTCGTGGAGTGTCCGCAAGGGATCCGTGATCGAGCTCCGTCCACGCCCCGGCGCACGCCTGCGCCGGCCGGCGACCGTGAAGATCCTCGTCGCTTCCGGCTATCCCCGCTCGGTCGTTCCGGATGTTGGAAACGTCAGCCTTGGCGCCGCACAGGCGCAACTGAGCGCGAAGCATCTGCGCTACCACGTCGTCTACCAGCTGACCCACGACGCACCCGCAGGAACCGTGATCCGGCAGATGCCTGCAGCGCGGGCGACCGTGTACCAGGGCACACGTGTTCGCCTGACGGTTGCGCGCACGCTCGGCTGGCAGACGGTCTTCGCGCGCTCGGGCGCAGATAGCTACGAGTCCAACTGGTTCGTCGTTCCAGCCCGCTGGCGGATCCGCTACCGGCTGACCGCCCCCTCGGACGGCTTCGCTCCGGCGCTCGCACAGCTCGGATGGGTCAAGGACGGGTCGCTCTTCGGCAGCAGGTTCTTAGCCGATCACGCCGACACTTTGATCAGCTATGACGTGCAGGATGGCGCCGGCACGTACCGGCTCAGCGTCAACCCGTACGCGGCTACCAGTTGGTATGTCGAGGTCGACGCGTGGAAGTAGACGGCCTCAGCTGAAGAAACGCCTCATTAGATCGTCTTGAACTGCTCGAACGGCTGCCTGCAGCTCGCAGCAGTAGCGGAGCGAGCGGCACGGCGTCGGGCCGAAGATGTTCTCGAGCGTCGTGTCGCGTCGAGCCGCAGTACGGGCAGCGGTGCACGTTCGCCTGGAGCTGCACGAGCTGTCGGCGCCGCGGCCTCGCGCGGCGGCGGCGGAGCGAAGCCTGCGGCACGGAGCTTCTCGCGGCCCGCGGGCGTGATCTTGTCGGTCGACCACGAGTCGTCCTGGATCGACCCGCACGCTCCGGCTCCGCGCCGAGCGCCGTCGACCGTCTCCTCGAGCGCGCGCTTCATCGCCTCGAGCGCGGGGCAGCCGAGGAAGGTCGGCGTGAACTCCACGCGGACGTGTCCGTCGGAGACATCGACCGAGCGGATGACGCCGAGGTCGACGAGCGAGATGACGGGGATCTCCGGGTCGGGGATCTCGTCGAGCGCGTCCCAGACCTGCTCGGCCGGTCACCATTGCGCGCCCGCCGGCGCCGAGCGGCGCACCATCGTCATCTCGTCCCAGAGCTCCGCGAGCTCGTCCGTGTGCGTCCCGCGCTCGACGGCCTCGACCTCGCTGCGAGCTGCGACGCGCGCCGCGAGCGCCTCGCGCTGCTCCGGCGGGCAGCACGCCGAGCGCGTACGGCCACAGCTCGTCCACCGCCGCCCGGAACTGCGGCGTGTCGCCGCAGCCGCTCGCGCCACATCTCCGCGTGCATGCGGTGGTAGGCCTCCTCGCGGTTGATCTTCGCGGCGAGGCCCGCGATCGCGGGATCGTCGTCCTCCATCAGCGCAGCGATACGGATCTCGTCGGCGACCTCGTAGAGCCAGCGGCGCGCGATCGCGTGCGCCCAGTCGAGGAGGCGCAGCTCGACGAACGGCGCGCAGCGGTACTCGTCGAGCGGCGCGGTCGAAGGCGAGCGCGTCCGCATCGTCCGCTCAGCAGCTCGTACACCGCGCGCGCGTGCCCGATCTCGTTCTGCGCGATCGACGAGAACGCGACGTCCTCCTCGAGCAGCGGCGCGATCCCCGTCCACTCGGAGTCGCGCCAGCCGATGACGAGCTCGTCGTCAGCGAGTCCGAGCAGCAGCTCGTTCACGCGCCTCCTTCAGTCGTCGCCTTGATCGAGTAGCCGTCGACGCGGCGGTACTTCAGGTCGAACTCGTCGGCCCAGTCGTCGACGACGTGCACCGCGTCGCGCGGCACGAGCCACAACGCGACCGACTCGCCGCGGCGGCCGTACTGCTCGCGCGCCCACGCCTCCGCGAACTCCGCGTCCGGCGCGTCGACCGAGCCGGCATGCTCGAACGGCTGGCCCGCGCCGGTCCTGCCGGAAGACCTCCCAGATCATGCACGCCGAGCACGGCGTCGCGCACCCACTGCTCCTGCTCGAGGAAGCGGCGCCGGAACGCGAGCCGCTCGGCTCGTGCGTCGGCCCGTGGCCCGTGACGACGCTGCTTCAGCTCGTCCCAGTCGGGCTCGGTGTACTCCCAGACGCCGTCGTCGCGCTTTCGCAGCTTCGGGTCGGGGACGTCGAGGCCGAGCTCGCGGATCTGCGGCACGTAGCCGTCGAGGAACTGCTGGCGCGCCTCCTCGTTTGCCCTGCGACTTGATGCGCCACTGGACCATCGGGTCCTCGTCGGCGGGGATCGGGTTGCCGTGGAACTGCATGAGCGGCCCCCACCAGCGGTTGAGCGCCTCCTGCACGAGCTCGAACTGCTCGGGCGTGCCGGTGACCATCGCGAGGATCACGTCGCGGCCGTGGAGGATGTGGAACGACTCCTCCCAGCAGATCTTCTTCATGATCCGCGCGTACGGCGCGTACGAGCACTTGAGGAGCGCCTTCTGGCTGATGATCGCCGCGGCGTCGACGAGCCACGCGATGACTCCCACATCGCCCCAGGTACGCGTCGGGTAATGGAAGACGTTGTGGAACTTCGACTTGCCGGCGATGAGATCGGCGAGGCACTGCTCGCGGGGCTTCCCGAGGTCCTCGACGACGCGATAGATGAGCTGCGCGTGCCCGACCTCGTCCTGCACCTTCGCGGTCAGCGCGAGCTTGCGCTGCAGCGTCGGGGCGCGAAGGATCCACTCGCGCTCGGGGAGGACGCCCATGAGCTCGGAGTTGCCGTGCATCTCGATGAACTTCACGAGCTTCGCCCGGTAGTCGTCGGGGAGCCAATCGGTCGCCTCGACCTGGCCGCCGCCCTGGACGTACTCGAGAAAGGCCTGCTCGGAGCGTGGTACCTCGACTGCCGCCATCTGACCTCCCAACCGAACGATCGTTAGGGTGAGTGTATCTCCACCCGGAAGACCGAGCTAACGCGCGCCGCAGCCAGGCTCTTCGCCGAGAAGGGCTATCACGGCACCTCGATCGGCGACCTCGCCGAGGCGCTCGGCGTGCAGAAGGCCTCGCTCTACTCCCACATCGCCTCGAAGGCCGACCTCCTCTGGGAGGTCGCTCGGGAGGGCTCGGCGGCATTCCACGATGCACTGGACACGGTCCCGGACGAGGGCCCGGTCGTCGAGCGGATCCGGGTGGCGCTTCGCGCGCACCTGCGCGTCGTCGCCGAGCAACTCGACGTGGCGACCGTCTTCACCCGCGAGTGGCGGTACCTCGAGGGCGAGCGCCGCGAGACCTTCCGCGCGGAGCGGCGGCGCTACGAGGAGCGCTTTCGCGCGCTCTTCCGGGAAGGCCGCGAGCGAGGCGAGCTCCGCACCGACCTCGACGACGGCGCCGCGGCGCTCCTCGCCCTCTCCTCCGTCAACTGGGCGTACACGTGGCTGCGGCCGGGCGTCGACACGGACGAGCTTGCAGATCGGTTCACCGCGCTCCTGCTCGACGGGATGCGTGGATACTCGTCCCGGTAGGGATGCCCAGGCTCGCACTCGTCGTCAACCCGTTCGCGTCGCGCGTGAGCGACGACCGCCTCGACGCAGTCGTCGGGGCGCTGCGTCGTGCCGGCGAGGTGTCGGTGATACCGACCGAGCGTCCGCAGCACGCGACCGACCTCGTCTCGAGGGCCGACGCGGATGCAGTCGTCATCTTCTCCGGCGACGGCGGCTTCAACGAGGCGCTGAACGGCCTGCGAGACGAGATGCCGATCGGTTTCCTGCCGGGCGGCGGCACGAGCGTTCTCTCCCGCGCACTCGGTCTTCCCGCCGACCCGGTGGCGGCAGCGGTCCAGATCGCGGACGCGCTCGCGCACCGGACGCACGCGCCGCATCGGCGTCGGCCGGGCGAACGGCCGACGCTTCGCCTTCTCTGCCGGCGTCGGGCTCGACGCCGCTGCGGTGCGCGCCGTCGATCAGAAGGGGCGCGCGAGCGACGGAAAGCGTCCGGGTGACATGGCGTTCGCTCTCGCCGTGCTGCGCATCATTGCGACGCAGCGCGGTCACCTCGAGCCGGCTCTCGAGGTGAAGGGCATGGGTCGCGCCGCCTGCGTCTTCGTGGCGAACACGCACCCGTACACGTACGCGGTCGGCCTGCCGTTGCCGATCGTGCCGGAAGCGGAGTTCGAGCTCGGCCTCGACATGGTCGCGCCGGTCCGCATTCGGCGACGCTCGCTCGTGCGCACCGCCTGGTCGCTCCTGCGCGGGCATCCGCGCGACGGGATGCTCTACGCGCACGACGCGGATCGGATCGAGATCGTCTGCGACGAGCCGATGCCGTTGCAGGTCGACGGCGAGGATCTCGGCGACGTGCGGAACGCCGTCTTCGAGGCCGAGCGCGCTGCTGTGGCGGTGCTCGTCTAGAGCGGGACGTTCGGCACGCGCACGACGTTCAGCACCTCGAGCAGCCCGTCCGACTCGGTCCGGTCACCCGGGCTTGCACGCGCGAGCGCGCGTGCGCGCAGCGACAGCGCGACCTCGTAGAGCGCTCCCGCCTCGCGTGCAATGGCGAGGCTCCGCTCGATCTCCTCGTACGCCCGGTCGTGCTGTGCGAGCTGCAGCAGCGCGTATCCGCGCGTCCGGTGGATGAGCGCCTGGACCGAGGGCGTTTCCGACGTGACATCTCCGACGGCGAGTGCCCGGTCGGGGTCGTGGGCGAACACGGCCGTCTCCGCGAGGCGCGCACGCATCTCGACCACGAACCCCCCGGCGTCGATCGCCTCGAGCGCCGCGCACGCGGTTTCGAGCAGGTCGACGGCCTCGTCGAGCCTGCCCTCTCGTGACGCCGCGCGGCCGAGGTTCCCCTTCGCGACTGCGCCGAGCAGAGCGTGGCCCGTCGCGTCGGCCGTCTCGACGACCTTGCGAAGGAGCGACTCTGCTTCGGGGATCTGCCCCTGGTCGGAGAGAATCTCGGCGATGTTGTTGGCCATGGTCGCTGCGCCGACGATGTCCCCGATGCGCTCGCGGGTGTGGCGGCTCCGCTCGTAGAAGTCGAGCGCCTCGTCCCAGCGGCCCTCGTAATACGCATCGATGCCGAGGTTGTTCAGCGCGTTTGCCTGTCCGAGGAGGTCGCCGAGCTCCTCGTAGATCGGCAGTGCGCGATTGCGGACGTCGCGTCGCCGCGGGTCGCCGAGCGTCGTATACGCGACATAGAGGACGTAGTAGGCGTGCGCGAGCTCCGGTAGCAGGCCCGCCGCGCGGGCGCCGTCGACGACGCGCTCACACCAGTCCGCGCATTCCGCGAGTGCCCCCTGACGGAACTTGACGCTGGCGCAACCGAGCTCGAGCCGCAGCCTCTGCGTGGCCGCAGCGGCGTTTCCATCGATCAGCTTCAGCCCGCGCTCGTACCAGCGGAACGCTTCCTTGTACTTCCCTTCCGCCTCGCGGAGCCTTCCCTCCTTGACGCAGAGGTCGGCCCGGGCGACGGCGTCGGTCAGCAGCTCGCGTGCACTCCGGTACGCGCGCTCCGCTTCGTCGTAGTCGCCCTGCAGCTCGAGCAGGTCGCCGAGCGACTCCCAGGCGCGGCCGACGTCTGCCTTGGCTAGCTCGGGTAGGGACTTCGCCGAATCGAGGGCGCGACGCAATAGCTCGATGGCGTCGGCATTCGCGAACTTCGCCTTCGCGTTCTCCGCAGCGACGAGCGCATAGATCCACGCGTCGCCGGGCCGCTCTCCGAGAGAGAAGTGCAGCGAGAGCGTCTCGGGATCGTCCTCACCGACCGTCTCGCGAAGAACGTCGCCGACCCGCCCGTGGAGCTCCCGCCGGCGCCGGAACGAGAGACCCTCGTACGCGGCGTCGCGAATGAGCGCGTGACGGAAGTGGAAGTTCCCGGCGACGTACGGATCGCGTTCCACGAACTCGGCGAGGCGGTCCCACGACTCCGAGTCGAGCGCCGCGTCGGGGTCCCCTTCGAGCACCCGCGCGATGAGCTCGGACGAGAACGACGCGCCGAGCACGGAGGCCCAGCGCAGGAGCGCCCGGTCGCCCGGCGCAAGGCTGTCGATTCGCGTCGTCACGACGCCCTCGACGCTTTCCGGGAGGGCGGCGACGTCATGGTCTGCCTCGCGTGTCGCCGCCACGAGCTCCTGCACGAACAGCGGGTTGCCGCCGGCGCGCTCGATGATCGCTGCGATCTGATCGGCCGGCAGGTCGTCGCCCGCCGCCGACGCGGCGAGGCTCTGCGCGTCTTCCTCCGGGATCGGGTCGAGGCGCAGGGAGAGCGCCGGCACGGGCGGCGTGCCTTCTGCCGCGCTGAACCCGCCGGCCGTCGGCCGCCGGGTCGAGCAGATCAACCATGGCTTCGACGAGACGCGCGTCCCGAGATGCCGCAGCAGATCGGACGACGCCTCGTCCATCCAGTGCGCGTCCTCGAAGAGAAGGAGCGTCGGGGAGTCGATCATGCCCGCAAGAAGCGTCTCGACGACGCCGTTCAGACGTGCGCGGCGGAACGCCGGTTGCAGGTCGTCCGCCTCTGGAGTCGATTGTGCGGGGACGTCGATCACGTCGGCGACGAGCGGCACCCAGGGCGTCAACTCGGCGTCGACCGCGCCGAGGCGCTCGGAAAGGGTGCGCGTGTTCGCGGCCGCGTCTCCGGTGAGCTCGACCTCGAGCAATTCGCGGAGCAGTCGCCGGAACGGGAAGTACGCCGTCGTCGACTCGTACTGCTCGCAGGCCGCGACGAGCACGGGGAGACCGCCTGCGCGCTCGCAGAGCTCCTCCACGATGCGTGACTTCCCGATACCCGCGTCGCCCACGAGCTCGACGAAGCTGCCAAAGCCCATCTTCACCGGGACGAGCGAAGCCTCGAGGACGGGAAGCTCGCGCTGACGATCGACGAGCGGAAGCCGGCGAGCCCGCGTCGGTGTGTCCTGCTGATGCGTCACATTCCCCACCGAGACCGCCTCGACCGGTTCGGCCTTGCCCTTCAACGCAAGGGCGCCGACCGGCGTCGTCTCGAAGACGGCCTTGGAGCGTTCGAGCAGGTCGGGCGTCGTCCACACCTCTCGGGCACCCGCTTTTGCCATCAGGCGCGCGGCGAGCGCTGCGGTGCCGCCGAGGATCGTGAACGCACGCCGGTATCGCGGTCCGATGACTCCGGCGAAGACGTTGCCGGAGGCGACCCCGATGTGGAGCGGAAGCCGCGTCTCCGCGTCGACCGCCGCGCGAACCGTGCGGAGCATGCGCTCCTCGTCCTCGCCGCCCGTCGTCGGAACGCCGGCCACGAGCACGACCCGCCCGCCGGCGGCGTCGATGTCGCTCTCGAGGAAGCAGACACCGTGCGCCGCGCACGCGCTTTGCAGAACGTCGACGACCTCCGTGACTCCGTGCTCGTCGAGCGCTCCCGAGAAGCGGACGAATGCGACCGTCGCGCGACGGTGCTCGCTGTCGAGCTTGCCGGCCTGGAGGTGATCCCGCAGCACGTCGGGGATGCAGCTGAGCAGGTCGAGGCCATCGGGCTGGGGAACGCGCGGGACGCCCACGAGGGCGACCGAGGGCGCCGCGGCGAGCAGCACCCCGTTTCCCTTCGCGGTGCCGCGGTCGCTCTCGTCGATCAGTCGCGCGACGTTCGCGCTGACGAGGATCTCGCCGGCTTCCGAGGTCTCCTCCATCTCGACGGTGTGCACCGCGTCCGGCCCGCCGACGATCAGCTCGCGGTGGTGGTCGCCTGCGAGGAAGAAGTCGAATGCACCGGTATGGATCCCGACGTGCATCTGCAGCTCGGCGGGCCCGACGGACGTGGGGAGCGGGCCGATCGCGCGGAGCCGGTCGCGCATGCCCCAGGCGGACGCGCATGCTCGACGCGCGTGCTCTTCGCCGGCGAAGAAGAGGAGGAGCGCGTCGCCGCCGAACTTCACGAGGCCGCCGCCGTTGTCGTAGACGATCGCGAGGAGCTGCGCGAACGTCGTGCTCATGACGTCGGTCACCTCTTCGGCGCCGAGGCGGCCCTTCGGGGCGAGGCGCTCCGACATTGCCGTGAAGCCGGAGATGTCGGCGAACGCCATCGTCCCCTCGAGAGTGCGGTGGCGCGCGTCCGGCGCGTCGCGCAGCCATTCGAGGAGGATGCGCGGCAGATAGGGCGCGAGCGTCCCCTCGAACGGGAGGGTAGGAGTTTCCGAAATTCCCACCCTTTCGATTGTGCCCGTATTGACAAGAAGTGGGAATAGGCGCATCGTGCGTGAGTCGCTTTCAAGCGGCTGGACTGGGGAAGGGGAGACTTGCGGCACAAGTTCGACGGATGGGGTCGTCGCAGTGCGGCGTTGGCCGTCGCATTTGCGGCCGTGCTTCTCGTTACCGCCCTCGCGGGCGCGACTGACGGCTTCGTCGATCCCTCGACAGCCTCGACGACCGTCGCCGCCGGCGGCACGAAGAGCGTCCCGGAGACCGTCCACCTCGACGGGCTCCCGACCGCCCCCCAGGCCGACGTCGTCATCGCGATCGATGCGACGAACAGCATGGACGCGGGTCTCGGCCCTGCGCAGACCGACGCCAAGGCACTCGTCGACTACCTCGCAGGATCCGACGTGCGCTTCTCTGTGCGTCGCCTGCTCGACGATCCCGCGTTCGGAGCACCTGCGGGCACCCAGCCGTACGAGCAGGTACTCCCATTTTCGAGCGACCCGGCGGCCGTCAAGGCCGCGATCGACGGCATCACGTTCGGGCCCGGCGGCCCGCCCAACACGGCGGAGGAGCATGAGGCCCACTTCGGCCTGTTCACCTCCGTCGCCTCGCAGGAAGACTGGCGTCCAGATGCCAAGCGGTGGCTCGTCGTCCTGAGCGACCAGGTCGGCCACGACACGAACGCGCATTACGCGCTGGAGCAAGGCGGAGCGAACTGCCAATTCACTCCCGACGACACGCAGATCGACTCTGGCGGGATCGAGCGGTCGAGGCAGGCGCTGCTGAGCGCGAATGTCACGCTCGACTTCATCAACTACGTGACGCTGTACGGCACCACGATGCAGGCCTGCCAGTCGGTGATCTCGCAGCTCACCAACGGCGACGGCGCCTTCGCGTCCGGAGAGGGCGCGAACGTCGGCAAGGCGATCCAGAGCGGGCTCGTCGTGAACCGGGAGCTGTCGCCCTTCTTCGTGAACATCGAGTCGGTCACGTGGCCGGGAGGCCCGGACAGCCATGTGAACGACCCGGTGTTCCAGGAGTGGATCGACCACTCGAGCGTCACGAGCCCGATGAGCGTGCCCCCCGGTGGCACGACGGTCCCCTTCAACGTGATCATCAGCCCGCCGAACGATGTTGCCCCGGGCAACTACGCCGTGGATCTCGTGGTTCAGGGTGGCGACAGCAACACCGAGCTCGCACGTCAGCGACTGAATTTCACGGTCGGAACGCCGCTCACGAGCATCGCGCTCACCGTCGACCAGACGACCGTGCCGGCCGGCGTGAAGCGCGCGCCGCTCGGCTCGATCCCACCGGACCGGCTCGCGCTCGCGTCGGGCAGCGGCGGCCCGGATGCGGCACCGATCGGCTCGACGCCGATCGCCTCGACCCCGATCGCCTCGACCCCCATTGCCTCGACCCCGATCGCTTCGACGCCGATCGCTTCGACGCCGATCGCGTCCACGGGTCTGCTCTCGTCGCCGATCGCCTCGACCCCGATCGCGTCGACCCCGATCGCTTCGACGCCGTTGCAGCACGTGCTCCTGTCGCAGATAACGCTGAAGGGCACGACGTGGGACAACGTGCTCTGCGCGCCGCTCCTCGGGCAGCCGTTGCAGACCTTGACGCTCGACGACGTACGCCTCAACACTTGCTCGAGGGCGAAGTTCGAAGCGCTGACGCTCGGTCAGGTCGACCTGTCGTCGACCCTCTTGAGAGGCGTCCGCTGGTCGTCGCTTCTGTTCGGCAACGTTACGTTTGCGCAGCTGCCGGGAGGCCTCGCCGCCTACCAGAGCGCGATCTCGAACGGCGGCGGCACGCCGACCCAGCTCCTCGGCACCGACACGCCTCTCGGCGCCGATATCGCCGGTGTCCTCGGCCAGACTCCCTCGATCGGCTCGACGCCGATCGCTTCGACGCCGATCGCCTCGACGCCGATCGCTTCGACGCCGATCGCGTCCACGCACGTGACGAGCTCGCGGCTCGCGCAGGTCAAGGTCAGCAAGATGGCTCCGAACCCCGGTGAGGTCGTCGACTGCGGCCGTGTCGACTGCTCTGCGACCTCGACGGCGACGCTCGGCACCGCCGCCGGCCTGAACGCGATCATCGGGACGTTCGGCTCGCCCTCGCTCAAGCCTGCCCTCGACGATGCAGGCATCACGATGAACGACATCGTCACCGCGCTCCTCGCGGCGTCCGACTTCCCGTGGGAGCACCTCCCTGTGCAAGGGCTCCAGTCCGTCGCGGGCACGGGCCAGAACGCGACCTATCACCTCTCGGTCGGCGTCGACTGCTCGGTCATCGCCGGCAAGAGCTTCGACGCAGTCGTGGACTTGCCGAACGGGTTCTACCCGGTGCCGGGCACCTCGACGCTCTCCTTCGGCGGCGGGGCGCCGGTGAAGACGGACGACCCGACCCTCGTGCGGAGCGTGTTCGATGAAGGTCCGCCGCCCAACGACTACGGCTGGAGCGTCGCCTGCCCCGAGGGCGCGACGGGGGCCACGACAATCGTTCTGTCCTTCCAGTCGTTCGTCGGCCTGACGCTCGGGAAGCAGACCTCCTCGGCCCAAGCCGACCTCGGCGGCGTCACGATCAGTACCGGGCCAGACAAGGCTCCGGTCACGGTGACCGAGAACTGGGAGACGAACGAGGAGGCTCGGTCGGCCCCGCAGATCGCGCCCGACGAGCTCGAGGTCGGTCATATCGGAGCGACGGGCGACCAGGACTTTTACCGGCTCCCGCTCTCCGGGCTGCCGCGCGGCACCCGCGTCTCGGTCTATCTGTCGCACATCCCGGGCGGCGCGGACTTCGACCTCACCGTCGGGAAGCCGTCCGCGCAGGGCTTCTTCTCGACGCCGATCGCCTCCACGCCGATCGCCTCGACTCCGATCGAGGACTTTGGCGTCACGGTCGACAACACGGGCGTTGCGCTCCCGTCCGAGGCGCTGCAGGACATTGCCGTCGGCTCGACGCCGATCGCGTCGACGCCGATTGCGAGCACGTCGACGACGCGCGGCAGCGCGGACGAGCAAGCGGGATTCATCACGCAGGGCGAGAACGGCTTCGCGACGATCGGCGTCACCGGCTACAACGGCTCGTCGAGCAACTCTCCGTATGTGCTTCGTGTGAAGGAGACGCCACCGCCGGTGCTGCCGTCCAACTGCCCGGCGCCGACGTTCATGGGCGGCAACCCGAACTCGATCACGGCCGGCACGCTGCCGGCGTCAGTGCCGACCACGGCGAAGACGCTGTTCATCATGAACAAGCAGCGGCTGACGGCGCTCTACGGCGCGACCGCGGTGAACGCACTCGTGACGTCGCTGAACACGCTCGCTCAGCGGACCGAAGTGGCCGGCACGGTGCTCAACGTCGACGGCAACGCGGCCGTCCGCTCGGCCTACGCGGACTGGGACAAGGCCCGGTGCTCGGTCGACGCAGCGAACAACGTCGTCCGGACGATCAACGACGTGATCGCCGGCTACCGCTCGCTCAACGGCATCCCGGGCGTCAAGTACATCGTGCTCGTCGGCGGCGACGATGCGGTGCCGATGTTCCGCACACCGGATCCGGTGCTGCTGTCGCCGGAGTTGAACGAGGCAAACGACCTCGCCTACCAGACGGCCGGCCTGACCAAGGGCAATCCGCTCTACGCCTCAGCGGCCACGAACAACATCCTCGGCGACGGTGCCTACGGCACTCTCACTGCGATCCCGTGGCTCGGCCATGACCTGATGCTGCCGCAGCTCTCGGTCGGGCGGCTCGTGGAGTCGGCGACCGATATCAAGGGCGAGATCGACCAGTACATCTTGCAGCAGGGAATCGTCTCGACAACCAACGGCGGCGTCGTCACCGGCTACGACTTCCTCGCCGACGGTGCCGGTGCGGTGAAGACGAACGTCAATTCGACGTATCCGGCCTCGGACACGATCGGCACCAGTACCCCCCCGAACAAGGCAATCCAGCCGATCCCGGTTCCGCCGGCGACGTTGATTCCGGGCTGGACGTCGACCGACGCGAAAACCGGATTCCTCCAGAACGCGAACGCCGCCGCGCTCGCCGCGCTGAACGGCCACTACAACCATTACGAGCTCGAGGCGGCCGACGGGTCTCTCGCCGGCTCGGGGGAAGCTACCGCGTCGGCGCTCGGACGGCTCATCTTCACGATGGGCTGCCACGGCGGCCTCAACGTCCCCGACGCGACCGACGCGGTCAAGGACAAGGACTGGGCGCAGGTCTGGGGCTCGAAGAAGGTCGCCATGTACCTCGCGAACAGCGGCTACGGCTACGGCGACAGCGCGTCGATCGCCCTCTCCGAGCGGCTGATGGCGCTCTTCGCGCAAAATCTCCACACGAACGGCCTCACCGTGGGCGAGCAGTGGGTGAACGCCCTGCACCAGTACTTCGCGACGGCCGGCGCGTACGACGTCTACGACGAGAAGGTGATGGCGGAGACGACGTTCTACGGCCTCCCGTTCTGGAAGTTCTCGTCGAGCGGCCCGACCACGATCCCCGATCCGCTCTCGACGACGACCGACTCGGTCACCGGCGCCCAGGCCGCAACCGTGACCTTCCCGGCGACGACGGGCCTCGACACGCACACACAGTTCGGCCTCTACCGTCCGAACCTCCAGATCCGCAGCCAGGAAGTGACGTCCGCCACGCCGGCACGCGGTCTCTGGATCAACGCGCTCTCCACGAGCGACACCGCTGGTCTCGCGACTATTGGCTACCCGACGGTCGATCTCTCGACCCACGAGCCGAGGCCGAACATCGCCGCGATCTTCTTCCCGGCAAGCCCGTTCACGCTCGAGCACTCGACGGCGTTCGGGAAGAGCCGCGACTTCCTCAACGTCAGCGACCAGTACCGCCCCGGAACGGGTACGCGGCACGTGGATTCGGCGGCGTTCAAGGTGCTGTACACGACGAGCAACGACACGAGCCCGCCGCTCATCTCACAGGTCGATGTGACCCGCGACGGCGCCGGCTCGACCGTCGTGCAGGCGCGGATCGCCGACGACCAGGTGATCAAGGATGCCGCCGCACTCGTCTACACCGCGACGACCGTGTGGACCTACGTGCCTCTCCATGTGAGCCCCGATGATCCGACGCTCTACCTGTCCGACGCGTTCACGACGACAGCGGAGCCGGAAGTCTTCGTCGAGGCGACCGACGGCGCGAGCGTCTCCTATAGCGCGAACAAGGGCCGTAACTTCACGACGAACACGTCGGGTGCCTCGCGCGGCCCGCGCATCCTCATCAACTCCCCGTTCGGGTCGTACGCCTTCGGGCCAGGCGGTGAACGCAACGTACAAGTGCGTTCCGAATCCGGCCACGGTCGACACCTGCGACGGGTCTGTGCCGACCGGCCAGGCAGTCGACACATCAACTGCCGGTGTTCACACCTTCATCGTCCGTGCGACGGATGCGAACGGCCTGGAGTCGACTCTCGTCCGGACATACGTCGTGCAGTTCCCGTTCAAGGGCTTCTTCCAGCCGGTCGACAACGAGCCGACGGTCAACACGGTCAACTCGGGCCGCGCCATCCCGATCAAGTTCGGTCTCGGCGGCGACCAGGGCCTCGATATCTTCGCCACCGGCTATCCGAAGTCTCAGGCGGTGTCCTGCGCGACCGACGATCCGGCCAGCCCGATCGAGTCGACGGTCACGGCGGGCCAGAGCAGCCTCTCCTACGACGCCGGCAACGACCAGTACAACTACGTCTGGAAGACGGACGACGCGCTGGGCGAACACCTGTCGAGTCGTCATCCTGAAGCTCCGGGACGGGACCGCGCACGAGGCGAAGTTCAAGTTCAAGAAGTAACGGCGGGCTGACAGGGGACTTGCGGCGACCCTGTTCGTCTGACCTCCTTGTGCCTCTTGTAAATCCGCCGCTCTCTGCTTGAATCTGTTGTCCGGAAGGTAACTGCGGGCCTGCGGCTGCGTCTCTGCCCGGCCAGAGAGGAGTTCGAACCATGACCGGGAGGACACGGGGCGCGCAGCGGCGTCCGGTAATCGCGTTTGCCGTCGCACTGGCGGTCACGATCCCGATGATCGTGATGGCATCGGCGCAGGCGGCGAACTCGACGAAGCCGTTCCAGGCCAACGTCCGGCAGACGTTGGACACACCTGGAAGCTTCCACATCACGATCTCGAACGATCCGCGCGCGCAGCAGACGCTCGGCTCCGCGAATGTGACGCCGCCCGTCGGCTTCCAACTTGGCACGGTGTCGAATGTGTCGAATTCGGCTTTCAACGTCAGCGTGAACAGGACGGCCAACATCGTCGAGTTCCGCTCCGGCTCCGGCGGTCTGGCGAAGGGTCAGTCCGTGTCTGCGGACGTCAGCGTGACTCTGCCGGCCACGTGCCAGGACACGCAACATCCGTTGAACGAGGCAACCTGGCAAGTCGACGCGCGCCAGTCCAACGACTTCAGCGGCACCCCGGGGAACCTCATGAACCTCGACCCCACGTCCGACCTGTCGCCGCTCGGGAGCTTCGTCGTCGATCCGATCAAGACGACGGTGCCGAACGGCGCCTCGACGCTCGACGTTCCTCAGATCCTCGTGAACCAGGCTGCGCCGATTCATGTCACGGCGAAGGACACATGCGGCGGTCCGGATTCCGACTACAACGCCGGGGGCTTTTCCGCGAAGCTCCAGGACCCGCCACGCCTCGTCGACGCGACATTCGCCGCCCCCACGTGGTCCGGATCGAGCCCCCGCGTCGGTAGCGGTTCCGTGACGCCAGTGAACGTGGAGGCGTCCGACATCGTCGTTGTCAAGGACGTCGCCTCCGGTATCTCCGCCGATAGCAACAGCTTCGACGTCGTCGAGAAGATCTGTGCAGTCGTCGACACCGTCTGCACCTGGACGAACAAGCGCGGGAACATCACGGCGCGGTCGACCGTGCCGGTTGACAGCGGCGGCACTGCAAGCCTCGGCCTCGGTTTCCGGCCGCTGAGCGCGACGTGCACGACGCCCACCGGCACTGCCGCCTCCTTCGGCGACGGAGTGCAGATCAATCCGCTGAACTACGCGGGCGACTTCGTCGTGATCCTGAACTATGCGAAATCGGTCAGCGGGAACGGCCCGGCTTCGGGCTTCAACTACTGCATCAGCAAGGACAACGGGCTGACCTGGACGTACGTCGTGCGGTGCGCGACGACGCCCGTCGCCAATTGCGTCGACATCAGACGCGTCACCGGCGGCGCGCTCCAGGTCACGCTGTACCTGAAGGCGAACGACCCCTTCGGCGGCGGATTCGGTTAGGCCTCGCCGAGGACTGCGCCCGCTGCTCGCTCAGTCGAGCGGCGGGCGCGCGACCTCTTCCACGCCGAGCTGTTCGAAGAGCCGGGCGCTCTCTTCGCATGCCGCCCCGTCCTCGCATGCCCGACCGAGCAGGTCGAGCGAGAGAGCGAGCTCGAAGCGCGCATCGGCCGCTCGGGCGGCGGTGACGCTCGCCTGAAGGGCTGCGAGCGCGGGCTCGCGGTCGCCGAGCTGCAGCAGTGCCGCCGCGCGGACTCGCTGCACCATCGCCTCGAACGGGCCGCCGCCTGCGCCCTCGCGCACGGCGCCTGACAGGTCGAGGCGCTCGATCGCTTCCTGCGGACGATCGCCGCGCAGCGTGTCGAGCTCCGCGAGGCGTGCTTCCGCCTCCTTGACGAACGCACCCGCACCGGTCTCGCGCAGGACCTCGAGTGCACTCTCGAGAATCTCCTCCGCTTCTTCGAAGCGGCCGGCACGTGCCGCGACGCGGCCCAGATTCGCCTGGGCAACGCCTGCGAGCGCGCGATGTCCGATCGTGTCGCAGTCGGCAACGACTGTCGCGAAGAGGGACGCCGCTTCGTCGAGACGCCCCTGGTCGGAGAGGATCTCCCCGATGTTGTTCGTCGTCATGCCGACGTGTGTCGCATCGCCGATGCGCTCGTGAAGCTTGCGGCTTCGTTCGTACAGATCGGCGGCCTTCACCCAATCGCCCTCGTAGTAGGCCTCGATGCCGAGATTGTTGAGCGCGCTGGCCTGCCCGCGGAGGTCGCCGAGGTCTTCGTAGAGTGGAAGCGCGATCCCACGGTAGGCCGCGCGCTCGGGCGATCCGAGCTGCGCGTGAACCAGGTGAAGGATGAGATATGCGTGGGCGAGGGTCGCGATGTCGCTCGTCTGGAGCCCTTCCGCGACGAGCTCCTGCATCCGCGGGATGCAGTCGTCGAAAGCGCCCTGGCGGAAGCGTGTCTGCGCGAGCGCCAGCCGGAGCTCTGTGTTGAACCGGGCGCGCTCACCTGCGTCCGCGAGGGTCTCGGCGGCGGCCAGGCCGCGGTTGAACCAGCGAACGGCGTCCTCGTAGCGCCCCATGTCGTCGCGAAGGAGACCCTCCTTGCGAAGCAAGGCGACCGATGCCGAGGTGTCCTTCGGTAGGAGCTTCCGGGCTGCCGCGAACGCGAAGCCTGCCTCTTCGAGATCGCCGAGGAGGCGGAGGCAGTCGCCCGTTGCCTCCCAGGCCGCTGCGACCTCGGCGGGCGGGACATCATCGCTGCTCCTGGCCGCGTCGAGTGCGCGCCCGTAGAACTCGACCGCCTCGAGGCTCGCCCACTTCGTCTGCGCGCGTCGGCCGGCTTCCACCGAATAACGCCATGTCTCCGGCCAGCGCTCGGCGCGGTGGAAGTGAAGCGACAGGAGCTCGACGGCCTCGCCCGCTTCGCGCTTCTCGACGACCTCTGCCACGCGGCCGTGGAGCTCGCGTCGCCGACGATACGAAAGCCCGTCGTACGCGGCGTCCCTGATCAGCGCATGGCGGAACTTGAATCCGCCGGCAACGTCAGGGTCGCGCTCTACGAACTCCGTGAGGCGGTCCCATGCCTCCGAGTCGCCTGCCGCCGTCGGATCTCCTTCGAGCACCTCGGCGATCACGGCACCGGAGAAGGCGGGGCCGAGTACCGAGGCCCATCGGAGAAGCGCCCGATCCGCCAGGTGCCAGACGATCGATCCTCGTCGCGACGAGCGCCTCGACCGTCTTCGGCAGCTGCTCGTTCGCGCTGCCGCCGTCCTCCGGCGCGGCGAGCTCTTGCAGGAAGAGCGGGTTCCCGGCCGCGCGTTCCGTGATCGCGGCGAGCTCGCCCTCACTCACTGCCCGCTCGCCGGCCGCGGCGCGCGCGAGGGTCTTCGCGTCCTCCGCCGGGAGCGGCTCCAGGTGGAGCGTCAGCGCCGCCAACGGCGGCGTCCCCTCCGCCGCCGCGAAGCCGCCGCCATCCTGGCGCCGTGTCGTGCACGTGAGCCAGGGGCGGGTCGAGAGCTGGGTGCCGAGATGACGGAGGAGCTCAGACGAGGCGTCGTCCATCCAGTGCACGTCCTCGAAGAGGAGGAGCGTCGGCGAGTCGAGGAGTCGCCCGAGGAGCGTGCTCACGACGCCGTGCAGACGCGCTCGGCGGAAGGACGGCTCGAGATCGTCGACCTCGGGAGTCGTCTCGACATCGACGTCGAGAGGCGCCGCGAGGAGCGGCGCCCACGGCACGAGGTCGGGATCGATCGCCGAAAGCCGCTCGCTGAGCAGGGCGCGGTTGTGCGCGCCGCCGCCGCCCAGCTCGACGTTCAAGAGCGAGCGTAAGAAGGGCCGGAAAGGGTGGTACGGCGTCGAGGACTCGTACTGCTCGCAGCGCAGCGTGAGCTGCTGCATGTCGCCACAGTTCTCACGGAGCTCCTCCGCGAGCCTCGACTTCCCGATGCCTGGCTCGCCGACGAGCTCGACGAGGGTTCCGAACCCCATGCGCACCGGCGCAACCGACGCGCCGAGGACGGCTCGTTCCCGTTCGCGGTCGACGAAGGGGAGCTTGTCGCCGCTCGCCAGGGTCGGCTCGCCCGCCCGGAGCTCTCCGAGGACGACTGCGCGGACGGGCTCGCTCTTGCCTTTGACCTGGAGCGGCTCGAGCGCGGTGGCCGCAAATCGAGCGCCGCCGCGGTCGTAGGCCTCGGCCGAGACCCAGATCTCGTCCTCGGGGGCGCGCGCCATGAGGCGGGCCGCGAGGGCGGCCGTGTCGCCGAGGATCGTGTACGTGCGGCGAAACCGGGCGCCGACCTGGCCGGTGAACACCCGTCCCCGGCTGACGCCGACGTGCACCGGCAGCGGCAGCCCCGAGTCGACCGCTGCCCGCAGCGTCCGAAGGAGGCGCTCCTCGTCCTCGCCGAACGTGTGCGGCGCGCCCGCCACGAGCACGATCCGGCCGCCGTCACGCTCGATGTCGCTCTCGAGGAAGGTCACCCTATGCTCGTCGGCGGCCGACTGGATCCCGCGGACGAGCCCTTCGACCGCTTCAGCGGCCGAGACGGGCCCCTCGGTCGCGACGATCTCGTCGACGCCGGAGAAGCGCACGAAGGCGACGGCGGCCGTTCGGTGCTCGCCCTCCAGCGGGCCGACGTCGAGCAGCTGCGCCCGGAGGGGCGCCGGGACGGCGACCTCGAGCGGGATGCCGGAGACGTCCGGAACGAGCTCGATCGTCCCGTTCACGTCGGGAGCCGCTGCGAGGAGCAGCCCGGGCCCCTTCGCCGCGCCCACGGATCCCGGCGGCAGCAGAGCGGCGGTCTCCGTGCTGACGATGATCTCGCCGGCCTCGGAGGCCGCCTCCATCTCGACGGTGCGGCTCGCGGCGGGGCCCGAGACCAGTAGCTCGCGGTGCGAATCGCCGACGAGGAAGAACTGAAAGCGGCCCGAGTGCAGGCCTGCGTGCATCCGAAGCGGGACAGCGCCTGCCGACGTGCGTGGCCGCCCGATCGCGCGGAGCGCTCGCCGCATCTCGAACGCTGCTTTCGCCGCGCGGGCGGCATGGTCTTCACCGTCGTAGACGAGAAGGAGCGCGTCTCCGCCGAACTTGAGGAGACCCCCACCCTCGGCGTAGGCGACCTCGAGCAACGCGGCGAACGTCGCGTTCATGACCTCCGTGATCTCTTCCGCCCCGATCCGCCCTCGGCTCGCGAGCTGTTCCGACATCGCGGTGAACCCGGAGATGTCGACGAAGGCAACCGTCGCGTCCATCTCGAGCCAGCGCTGGTCCGGGCTGCTTCGAAGCCATTCGAGCGTCAGGCGTGGCACGAACGAGATGAGCTCGTGGCGGCGGTCAGCGGCCGTATGTGGAGGCGAATTCGTCATGATCGGGCGTAGTGCCGAGGAGCACCAGCATGACACGAGAATGCCGTTTTGAACCCAATGGATCCTGAGTCGCAAGACACCTGCCAGCTCGCTTGTAGGCTTCCCGCCCGATGGCGCGCGTAGCGGCTGGTTCAGGCCCCGATCTCCGGCGGGTGATCGACGAGGATCGCGAGGTGGACGGCCTCGGCGAGCAGGAACTGCTCGAGCTCTACCGCTCGATGATCCTCCTCCGCACCTACGACGAGCGGTCCGTCGTCTACCACCGCCAGGGGCGCATCGGCACCTACGCCATCTTCTGGAACCATGAGGCGATGCAGGCGGGCGCCGTGCACGCGCTCGAGGACGAGGACTGGATTTTCCCCAGCTACCGCGAGTCGGCCATCGGGCTGCTGCGCGGGATACCCGCCTCGACCATCCTGCAGTGGTGGCGCGGCCACCCGTCGGGCTGGTGGAACCCGGCCGATTACAACGTCGCGTCGATCTGCGTCCCGATCGCGACGCAGGTGCCGCACGCCGCCGGGCTCGCGTGGGGCAAGAAGCTCAAGGGCGAAAGCTCGTGCGCGGTCGTCTTCTTCGGCGACGGCGCGACGAGCGAGGGCGCCTTCCATGAAGGTGCGAACTTCGCGGCCGTGATGCAGGCGCCGCTCGTCCTCTTCTGCAACAACAACCAATGGGCGATCTCGACGCCCGTCTCTGCGCAGACGCGAGCGGAAGCGCTCGTCGACAAGGCAGTCGGGTACGGCATGCCCGGGATTCGCGTCGACGGCGGCGACGTCCTCGCCGTCTTCGAGGCGACCCGCGAAGCGGTCGAGCGCGCGCGCGGCGGCGGTGGGCCGACGTTCATCGAAGCCGTGAGCTACCGCGCGGCGCCGCACGCGACCGCCGACGACCCACGCGCATACATCGATCTCGAGCGCGTCGAAGAAGAGAAGCGAAACGAGTGCGTCGGCCGCTACGAGCGCTACCTCCGTCGTCTCGGCATCCTCGGCGACGAGCTCGACGCGACGATCAAGAACGAGGCGGCCGAGCTCATGCGCACTGGGATCACCGCCGCCGAGGCGGAGCCCGATCCCGATCCGAGTCTGATCTTCGACAACGCCTACGCATCGCCGCCGCCGAACCTGCGCGAGGGTTGGCGTGGCTGAGCTTCTCATGGTCGAGGCGATCAACGACGCCTTCCACGTCGAGCTCGAGCGCGACGACGACGTCATGGTCATGGGCGAGGACGTCGGGCGCGCCGGCGGCGTCTTCCGTGCGACTGCCGGCTTGCTCGAGCGCTTCGGCGAGTCGCGGTGCGTCGACACGCCGCTCGCCGAAGCGGGCATCCTCGGCACCGCCATCGGCCTCTGCATGGCAGGGTGGCGGCCGGTCACCGAGATGCAGTACGACGCGTTCTCGTACCCGTGCCTCGACCAGCTCATCACGCACGTCGGCCGCTATCGCTGGCGCACCGGTGGACGCATGGAGTTCCCGCTCGTCGTGCGCATGCCGTACGGCGGCGGCGTGCGCGCACCCGAGCTGCACGACGACTCGCCCGAGACGTACTACGTCCACACGCCCGGTGTGAAGGTCGTGATCCCGTCCAATCCCGCCGACGCAAAAGGCCTGCTTGCAGCGGCAATTCGCGACCCGGACCCGGTCGTCGTGCTCGAGCCGAAGCTCATCTACCGCAGCGAGCGGAGCGACGTCCCCGACGGCGAGTACGTCGTGCCGCTCGGCAAGGCGCGCGTCGCGCGCGAAGGCGACGATGTCACACTCGTCGCCTACGGCGCGATGGTGCCGCTCTGCGAGCGTGTCGCCGAAGTCCTCGAGAGCGAAGCGTCGATCGAGGTGCTCGACATCCGATCGCTGAAGCCGCTCGACGAGGATGCATTGCTCGCGTCCGCCTCGAAGACGGGTCGCGTCGTGATCGTGCAGGAAGCACCGCGCACGGTCGGCTTCGGTGCGGAGCTCGCCGCGATCCTTGCCGAGAAGGCGATCCTCGACCTGCGAGGGCCGGTGCTGCGCGTCACCGGCTTCGACGTCCCGTACCCGTACTGGAAGATCGAGGACGCGTACATGCCGTCGGTCGAGCGCGTCGTCGATGCCGTCCGAAAACTCCTCGAGTTCTAGTGCCCCCGGAGGGGGCACACCGGCTGCGGCTTTGGCTCGAGCGCGGCGAGTCGGGCTACTGGCTTCGTGACGCTTCGACCGGCGACGCGGTTCGCTGGAACGACGAGCGGCTGCGCGTCGTGAAGCTCGCCGGCGCGTCGTACAGGCTCGATGCGCTGCAGGACGACGCGTTCGCGCCCGGTAAGCGACTCACGCTCGTGCGCGAGCCGGAGAACGAACACGACCCGAATGCGGTCGCAGTGTGGGACACGGAACGGCGCGTGCAGGCGGGTTACATACCTGCGGAGGTTGCGCCGGAGCTGCGCGGCGACGAGCAGGCACGTTCCCTGTGGGAGTTCCGCAGCGACGACGGCCGGCGGATCGGCCTGCGCGTGCTGCTCGCCCCTGGGGACGCGTGGATCCAGGAGCCGCGCTCGTGAGAGGGTGGTTCTCCCGGGAGTACGAACCGGTCGTATCGGTCGGCCCGGGTGAGCCGATCGTCTTTCAGGCCCGCAACGCCGGCTGGAAATGGGATCCCGGCGACGCGACGGACAGCCCCGAGGGCGCGGGGCACGCACTCGAAGGGCCGTTCGAGGTGCGCGGCGCCAAAGCGGGGCAAACGCTCGTCGTGCACATCGACGAGGTGGTGCCGCGTCCCTGGGGCGAGACGTGGGCGCACGGTGAGGGCTTCGTCTGGCGGCTCGACGGAGATGTGTGGCGTTTGAAGAGCTGGTCCGTGCCAGCGGCGCCGTTCCTCGGCGTCATCGGCATGCCGCCGCCGGATCCCGGCGAGCATTCGACCATCCCGCCGCGGCGCTGGGGTGGAAACATCGACTGCAAGGAGCTCGTCGCAGGGACGCAGCTATGGCTTCCGGTGCCGGTCGACGGCGCGCTCGTCATGGCCGGCGACGGGCACGGCGCGCAGGGGGACGGCGAGGTCTCGGGCACCGCGATCGAGTGCCCGCTCGAGCGCGTGCAGCTGACCTTCGACCTCCAGGACATCGAGCTGCGCTCGCCGATCGCGCGCATCGACGGCGCCTGGCTCGCCTTCGGTTTCGACGAGGATCTCGACCTCGCAGCCGAGCAGGCGATGGCGACGATGCTCGACCTGATGGAGCGTGAGCTCCGCGTGCCTCGCGCCGAGTGCCTCGCCCTCGCCTCCGTCGCGGTCGATGTGCGGGTGACGCAAATCGTCAACCAGGTCAAAGGCGTGCACGCTGTCCTCCGAGACGGCTCGATCAGGTAGAACCCGCCGCGTGCCGTACGAGTTCAAGCTTCCGGACCTCGGTGAGGGCCTGACCGAGGGCGAGATCGCGCGCTGGCTCGTGAGCGAGGGCCAGGAGATCGCGGAGGACGACCCGCTCGTCGAGATCGCGACCGACAAGACGACGGTCGAGATTCCCTCGCCGGCGGGCGGCACGGTCTCCCAGATCCTCGTCCGGGAAGGCGAGGTCGTGCCGGTCGGGACGGTGCTCGTCGTCATCGGCGGGAACGGCGCACCGCCGCCGCCGAGGCAAGAACCGACCGCGCTCGCCGCGGCCGTCGCAACGACCACGCGACGAGAAGGTGCGCGCGACGCCGCTCGTGCGGCGGCTCGCCGACGAGCTCGGCGTCGACCTCGCGTCGGTGAACGGCACCGGCCCGCAGGGGCGGATCACCGAGGCGGACGTCCGGAGTGTCCACGCAAGGCGGCGCCGAGCCACCGAAGGAGAGGCGCGAGCCGATCCGCGGGGTGAAGCGCCAGATGTTCGAGCACCTGGCACGCGCACACCACGAGATCCCGCCGGTGACGTGGGTCGAGGAATGCGACTTCACCGATGTCGATCTCAAGCAGCTGCTGCCGCGCACGCTGCAGGCGGTCGCGCAGTCGCTCGAGGAGTTCCCGGAGTTGAACGCGCGCATCGACGGCAACGACCTCGTGCTGATCGAGCGGTACGACATCGGCATCGCGGTGCAGACAGAGCAGGGCCTCGTCGTCCCGGTCGTTCGCAACGTCGACGGGCGTTCTCTGGACGACCTCGACGCCGAGATCAGGCGCCTTGCCGACGCAGCGCATGCCGGCAAGCTCGCTCCGGAAGAGCTCCGGGACGGCACGTTCACCGTCACGAGCGCGGGCAAGTCTGCCGGCCTCTTCACGACGCCGCTCGTCAACCACCCGCAGGTCGCGATCCTCGGCGTGTACCGGATCGGCGACCGTCCGGCAGTACACGACGGCGCGCTCGCCGTCCGGCGAATCGGCAACGTCAGCGTCACGTTCGACCATCGCGTGATCGACGGCAAGCGCGCCGCCGACTTCGGGCTCGCCGTGATCGCGCGCCTACAACGAGGCTAGGCCGCCGCGGCGCCCTCTTCTGCGAGGTGCTCCTCGAGGAGCGCCTCGATCTTCGGCGCGGTCGAGCGGCCCTCGAGCCGCGCGACGACGCGCTTACCGCGGACGATCGCAAGCGCCGGCACCTGGGAGATCCGGAAGCGCTCGGCGATCTCGGGGCGCTCGTCGACGTCGACCTTCTTCACTTCGAGCTTTCCGCGCTCCTTTCGCGCGATGTGCGCGAGGAGACTCTCCATCCGCCGCGCAGGCCCTGAGGTCCGCGACGTGAAGAACACGAGCAAGGTGCGGTTACCTGACACAGGTCTCCTCCAGAAAGAAATGGGATAGGCGGATCGGGGGCGCCCGCCTCGCGGTGTTAACGGACGACAGCCGCCCGCGGGTACGCTGGGCAGGTGGGTGCGTGGTATTGGATCGGCGTCGCCGTTGGCCTCGGCGCCGCCGCCGGGATGCTCGTGGCGGGTCTGACCGCGCGCGTCGTCGCCGTTGCGGCGGTCGTCGCTCTTGCGGCCGGGATCGGGATCGGCTTTGCCGTCGACTCGTGGCAGTCGGGCGGTATCGGCGACTGGATCGGCGGTGCGCTCGGCGCGCTTGCAGGCGCGCTCGGCGCCTCGGTGATCGTGCGGGGGGCGCTCCGGCGCGGCGGCACGGCGGGCGGCACGGCAGCCCTCGTCAGCGGTACCGCGCTCCTCGCAGCCGGGCTCGCCTTCATCCCGATCGTGGGATATCTCGAGGCGCTCGTCCTGCCCGCGGTCGCGGCTCGACTCCGCCGGCGCTCGCCCGAGCGCTACGCAGGGCTGCGAACGCTCGCGAAGTGAGCAAGAAGCTCATCCTGATCGTCGTCGACGGGATGACCCCCGCCGCGTTCGAGCGGGCGGTCGAGAGCGAACGCGCGCCCGCCCTTACCGCACTGGCGGCGCGGGGAAACTACGCACAGGCGACCTCCGTCTTCCCGTCGCTGACGCCGGTCTGCCTGTCCTCGATCGCCACAGGTGCAGGCCCCGAGGATCACCGCATCCCGCATCTCGTCTGGTGGAACCGGGAAGAGCGGCGGATCGTCGAGTACGGCTCGTCGTTCGCCGCCCTCCGAGCTGCCGGGATGGCGCAATCGCTCACGGACACGATCTTCAACATGAACCAGCGCCATCTCGGCACGGACGCGACGACGGTGTACGAGGCGCTCGAAGACGCGGGGCTCGTCGCGGCTGCGGTCAACATCACGTGTTACCGAGGACGCACGAAGCACCTCCCGACGTTGCCGTGGGTAACGAAGGCGGCGTACGGGCCGAAGCGCTTCTTCTACTACAGCCTCTTCGAGTCCGACCCGACCGGCGCTCCGCTCGCAGTCCGAAACCGCGCGGCGGGCTCGATCGACGTCTACGCGGCCGCCGTCGGCCGCTGGCTCGTCACACGCGACGGCTTCGACTTTCTCGCGTACTACCTCTCCGACTTCGACTACGCCTCGCACGCGCACGGGCCGCTCGGCGCCGAAGAGGTCGCTCTCGAGCGCACGGACAGCGCAATCCAGACGCTGCTCGATGCGGCCGGCGGAATCGACGAGTTCCTCGAGCGGTACTCGGTCATCGTCCTCGCCGATCACGGGCAAACGCCCGTGACGGAGGTAGCGCAACTCGAGCGCTCGCTCTCCGCGCACGCCGATCACATCCTCGTCACCGCGTCGAACCGGGCCGGGCAGGTTTACCTCTTACCCGACGCTCGCATCGACGCGGAAGTGCTCGCCCGGGCCCTCGACGGCGACGAGACGGTGGATGCGACCTTCCGGCGCGAGCACGACGAGGCGGTTGCACGACGCGGCGGCCAAGAGCTTCGATTCAAGCCGGGTGACGACGGCTGGCAGACGAGTGGCGACCGCTCGCTTCTCGACGACCCGGACGCGCTGTGGCGCGTCTGGTCTGCGCTCGCGAATCCGAACGCAGGCGAGCTTCTCGTCAGTGCAGCCTTCGGGTGGGAGTTCTCCGACATCGGCGGGCGCCACCACGCAGGCGGCGGCAGCCACGGCTCACTCATCGCAGACGACTCGATCGTCCCGCTCCTGACGATCGACGTCGGCACGCCGATCAATCGCATCACCGACGTGATGCCTGCTGCGCTTCAGCACTTCGGCGTCGAGCCGCCTGCGTACGTGCGGGCTCCCGCACGTGTTGCCTGAACGGCAGGGCATGGTCGAGCGGCAGCTGCGCGCGCGCGGCATCGACGACGAGCGCGTACTCGCTGCGATGCGGCGCGTGCCGCGCGAGCTCTTCGTCCCGGAAGCAGAGCGCATGCACGCCTACGACGATGTCGCTCTCCCGATCGGCTACGAGCAGACGATCTCACAGCCGTACATGGTCGCCCTCATCTGCTCTCTGCTCTCGTTACATGGGAACGAGAAGGTGCTCGACGTCGGCACCGGCTCGGCCTACCAGGCCGCCGTGCTCGCCGAGCTGGCCGGAGAGGTGCACTCGATCGAACGCGTGCCTGAGCTCGCCGAGCGCGCCCGCGGGACGCTGGAGACCGTGGGCTCGAGGGTCCAGGTGCACGTCGGTGACGGCACGCTCGGTCTCCCCGGGCAAGCGCCGTTTGCCGCAATCGCCGTCGCCGCGGCGGCGCCGGCGCTGCCACCCGCGCTCTACGACCAGCTCGAGCTGCGCGGCCGGATCGTCGTTCCCGTCGGGAAACTGCGGCATCAGCGGCTCGAGCTCGTCGTGCGAACCCCCGAGGGCCCGGCCACGCTGCGAAGCGTCCCGTGCCGGTTCGTCCCCCTCGTCGGAGCCGACGGGTTTGCGCAGCATCCGCTCGGTTAGACACGATGGGCCTGTGGGGTCTCGCCCGCTTACCCGTCTCCTGCACCTTCCGGTCCGACTGCACGGCATTCAGCTCGGCCAGCCGATCGACGTCCTCCTCGATGTCGCTACCTGGCAGACGCTCGGCTTCGTCGTGCGCTGCGGCGACGAGGCGACGCGCTTCCTCCCATTTGCGGCGTGCATCCCGAGCGAGGCGGACATCCCGGTGAAGTCGGCGTTGATGCTGCTCGAGGATGTTGCGTTCTACGAGAAGCGCGGCGTCTCGTTCCGCTCGCTTCTGAACGGGACCGTCGGAATCCACGGTTCACTCGTCGACGCCTGGGTCGCGCAGGGCGGTGCCGTCACCGAGCTCGAGGTGGAGCGCGACGGCGCGCGGCGGCGGATTCCGGCTGCGGGGCAGCGCGTGGCCGCCACACGGGCTTCCGCGGCCTAGCTGGCCGCCGCGGTACCCTGCGCGGCCGTGGAGGCTTCCACGCTCAGCCGCGCGAACACGATCCTCCGCACCAGGCGCCACTGGGTGCAACTCGCGAAGTTCTGCGTCGTCGGGGCGATCGGCTACGTCATCAACCTCGCGGTCTACGCGACGCTCATCCACTACGGCGTGCACTATCTCGTCGCGGCGACGTGCTCGTTCCTCGTCGCTGTGACGAGCAACTACATCTGGAACCGGCTCTGGACGTTCCACGATCGTCGCGGGCACGTCGGCGTGCAGGGCATGCGCTTCTTCGTCGTCTCGACCGTCTGCCTGGGCGCGAACCTGCTCGCACTGCATCTCCTGATCACGCTAGGTGCCGGGAAGCTCGTCGGGCAGGCGATCGCGATCATGCTCGTCACACCGCTGAACTTCATCGGCAACAAGCTCTGGTCGTTCAGGAGTCCGCGACCGCCTCGGGCGGCGGCGTAGCCGTTCGTCCCGGTTTCCGCAGGATCCCGGCGGAGACCGCCAGGGCTCCGCTCATCAGCCAGAAGACGGAGCGTGCACCCGCGCTTCCGGCGACGAGCGCCGCCGCCGCCGGCGCGGCAACCTGGCCTACCCGGTTACCGGTCAGCCGCACCGCGAGAGCCGTCGCGCGGGCAGATTCCGGCACAAGCTGGACGACGATGGTCATCGAGAGCGGCTGACCGAAGCCGAGCCCGGCGCCGAGCAGCAGGACGAAGATGACGAGAAACACGAGGTCGTTGGTGAACGTGAGGGCCGTCATCCCGACCGCCGCTGCCGCAGCCGTGATGGTCATCAGGTGCATGCGGCCGAAGCGCGCGACGAGCGTGCCGATGCCGACACGCGTGAAGAGCGACGAGCCGGCGCGGAGCGCGAGAAGGACTCCGACCGTCGCCGGCCCGATGCCACGCTGCTCACCGAGGACGGGCATGTAGGCGGTGAATACGTCGGCCGCCGAAAGGACGATCACGCTCGCGAAGATGCCCGCCCCGACGCCGCGCGTGCCGAGGATCGAGCCGATGCTCGCGCGTGGTGTCGAGTGGCGCGGGCCTGAGGGTGCTTCGTAACTGCGCTCGGAGACGACGGCGAGGATCGTCGCAAGCGCAGCGATGCCCGCCGCGACGAGCATCGCATGTGTGCTCGCCGAGATCAGCCCGCTTCCCGCGCGGCTGCCGAGGATGAAACCGGCCAGCAGCGGTCCGACCAGCTGACCGAGCGAGACGCCGGCCGTGAGCAGGCCGAAATGCTGGTCGTGGCGCTCGTCGCCCGACTCGCGGGCGACGACAGCCTGCGAGCCGAGAGCGAGCCCGAGATGACCGATCCCGACGATCGCGCTCGCCGCGGCGAGCGCGATCGGCGAGCGCCCGGCGGCAAGGAGCAGGCAGCCGACGGCCTGCGTCGCGCAGCCGCCGACGAGAAGCCTGCCGCCGTGCCGGCGGTCGGCGCGGCGTCCGAGCGGGATCGCAAGGAACAGCGGGACGAGCGCGAACGCTGCGGCCACGAGGCCGACGGCGGTCGCGCCGTGGCCGAGACCGAGCAAACGATACGACGTGGTCGGGCGGACGAGATAGACGGCCGCCTGGGCCGTCGCCATCGCGATGAGGGCGAAAGCGATGCGGCGGGTCACTCGACGATCGCGCAGGCGTCGGGCGGGATGTGCACCTTTACGTGCTCGCTCGCGAGCGGTCGCGCCGCCTGGGCGGTGAGCAGCAGCGGCCCTGCCTTCAGCTCGTATTGATAGTGGTCGCCGAGGAATGCGACGGAGTGCACGGTTGCGTCGAGCGTGTTGCTCCCGTTCATGGTCGAGCCATTCGCAGCCTCGACGCGCAGCGCCTCGGGCCGCACGACCAGCGTGAGTGTTGCGTCGGGAGTCGGCGTACGGTCAGTGTCGACCCACAACTTCCGCCCGCTCGGCAGCTCGAGTGCGATGCGGCCGCGCTCGCAGGCCGCAACGGTCCCGGAGAGAAGGTTGACGCGCCCGACGAACTCGGCGACGAAACGATTGGCCGGGCGGCTGTAGATCTCCTCCGGAATCCCGATTTGCTGCACTTCGCCATTGCTCATGACGGCGACGCGATCGCTCATCGAGAGCGCCTCGTCCTGGTCGTGCGTGACGAATACGGTCGTGAGCCCCAGCTTCGACTGCAGATCCTTGACCCAGGCCCGCGCGCGCTCACGGAGTTTCGCGTCGAGGTTCGAAAACGGCTCGTCGAGCAGGAGGACCGTGGGCGAGTACACGAGGGCTCGGGCGAGCGCGACACGCTGCTGCTGGCCACCGGAGAGCTGATGCGGGTAGCGATCTGCGAGCTGCGCCATCTCGACGAGCTCGAGCACCTCGAGCACGCGCGGCCGGATCGCGGCGCGCTTCAGCTTCCGAACCTTCAGTGGGAACGCAAGGTTGTCGAACACCGTCATGTGCGGCCAGACGGCATACGACTGGAAGACGATTCCGAGATTGCGCCGCTCGGCTGCGACGTTCACACGCCGTTCCGCGTCGTAGAAGACATCGCTGCCGACGGCTATGCGACCCTGCTCGGGAGTCTGAAACCCGGCAATCGACATCAGCGTCGTCGACTTCCCGCAACCGCTCGGACCGAGCAGCGTGAAGAGCTCGCCCTCGCGGACGTCGAAGGAGACATCGTCGAGCGCGCGGCTCTCCGAGAACTCCTTGACCAGGGATTCGACCTGGATCTCAGGCATCGTCGTGACCTCCCGTCACGCGGATCTTGAAGATGAAGGCGCCGAGTGCCAGCACGATCACGGTCACGCCCACCTGCACCATTGCGAGGGACGCAACCGGGCCGACGATCCCCTGGAGGAACGTGTCGAGCATGGTCGTACCGATCACCTCGGTTCCGGGACGGACGAGGAAGAGCGCCGGGTCGTAGTCGTTCAGGATCTCGACGAACATCAACACGAACGAGGCGAAGAGCGCGGGCTTCAGGAGCGGCAGCACGATGCTCCTCGCGGTGCGCCACCAGCTCGCGCCGACGGAGCGACCGGCCCGGTCGAGCTCCTCACCGATCCGCGCCATCGTCGGGTACATGACGACGTACGCGAACGGCAGGTTTCGGATGCAGAACGCGAGGAGGATCCCCCAGATCCCGCCGCGCAGCCAGTCGCCGGCTCCGCCGGTGAGCAGATATGCCCAGAAGAAGCCGATGCCGATGATCAGGCCGGGAACGGCGCGCGGATAAAGCATCACGAACGGCAGGGACTTTCGGGCAGGAAGCTGCGAACGATGTGCGACGAGCGTCCCGAGCGCGACGACGGCCGTTGTGACGATGCCGCCGACGAGGGCGAGCAGCGCGCTGTGCTCGATGGAGCGCAGGTACACACCGGTCCCGAGGATCTGCCAATTCGCCCACGTGAAGAGGTGCCACGGTGCGATGAGCGGCGTCAGGAAGGCGACGAAGGACATCAGGGCAAGCCCGAGCACCGGGACGAGCGTGCTGAAGACGATGTAGAGCATGACGGCGACGGCGAGCGGCCAGCGCCACGCGCGCAGTGCGAGCATGGACGTGCGGCCTGCCTTGCCCGCGACGGAGACGTAACGCGCCTCTGCGCCGAGCAGGCGGTTCCGGACGAGGAGGAGCAGTGTCGCAGTCAGCAGGAGCAGCATCGCGCCGGCGCTCACGACGGGCGAGTCAGGCGTCGAGGCGTTCGTCCACTGGTGGTAGAGGTACGTCGAGACGAACTGGATGTTGTGCTGCGTGCCGAGGAGCAGCGGGATGCCCAGTGAGGCGATCGCAAGCGTGAAGATGAGAGTGCCGCTGTTCAGGAGCGCGGGGCGCAGCATCGGGATCGTCACGCTCCGCAGCACTTTGAGCGGCGGGGCTCCGGAGCTCCGCGCCGCGTCCTCGAGCGATGAGTCGGCACGTGCGAGTGCGGCCTCGCACGTCATGAATGCCACGGGGAGAAGACGCGTCGCCTCGATGACCGACATGCCGGTGATCGTGTTGATGTCGAGCGTCGGCAGATGGAGGTGCGTATTGATCAGGCTCGAGAGGTAGCCGCCGGGGCCCCAGACGACGATCCAGCCGAGGACGAGGCCGAGCGAGGGGAGGAGGAGCGGCAGCAGCGTCAGGCGGCCGAAGATCGTCCGGCCGGGCATGTCGGTGCGTGCCACGAGGATCGCGAGCGCGCCGCCCGCGACGACGGACAGCGCGGTTGTGAGCGCGGCGTACTCCAGTGTGTGCACCGCGGCGTGCCAGAAGGCAGCGTCGGCGAAGAGGTCGCGGTAGGCGCCGACGGTGAACGCCCCGCCCGCCTCGTAGAGCGGGCGGTCGCGGATCGATGCGTAGAGAAGCGGGACGAACGGCCCGAGGATGAGGCCGACGACGACGACCCACGTCAGCCATTGCAACGCCCCGGCCGTCGGCAGCGAGCGCGAGCGGCGGCGTGGAGCAGTGGCCTCGTAGGTCGTCGTCGTCATGGTCTCAAGCGCCTAGCCGAAGATCCCGTGCCACTGGGAGGTGAACTTCGGGCGTGCGTTCACGAACTTCTGCGTGAAGCCGGGCATGTAGACCTTCTTCGCGCCGACTTTCGCGTAGACGTCGGCGAGCGTGTTCGCGCAGCCGTTCGCGGGCTTGAACCCGGTCTTGAACGCCGTGAACCCGGACTCGCACATCCCCTGCTGTCCGGCATTCGAATAGATCCAGTCGAGGAACAGCTTCGCCGACGCGGGGCTCGCGGCCTTTGCGGTGACGGCGATGCCGCGCGGGACGAGGCCGGTGCCGTCCTTGACGTACGTCCAATCGAGGATCTGCTTGTACTGGGCATTGCTCGCGATCGTGAAACGAGCAGTCGGCGACGTGAGGTAGGCGACGCTCGCGCCGCCCTGGGCGAGTAGCTGGAGCTGCGCGCCGACGCCGGACTGCGGCTTCAGCCGCTTGCCGATCGCCTGGAGGTTCTTCCAGCCGGCGAGCTGCACGTAGCCGTAGAGGCCCGTGTACCCGAATGTGTTGTCGGCCGTGTAGCCGGTCACCGATCCGTAGGTCGACGAGTCTGCCGCGATCTGGGAGACCGACGTCGGCACCTTGTCCTTCAGGAGCAGCTTGTTGTAGACGATGATCGCCGGGTCTGGCGACATGACATAGATGCCCTTGAACTGCCGCGCCCACTTCGGGTACTTGTCGATCCCGATGGGCGTGAACGACTTGTTGGCGAGCCCTTTCCGCGAGGCGTAGACCCAGAGGTTCGGCGCACTCGCGATCAGGAGATCGGCCGTCCGTGCGCCCTGCGCTGCCTCGGACGCATACTTCGAGAAGATCGTGTTGTCGTCGAGGTCGTACTCGGTGACCTTGATCCACGGGTAGCTCTTGTTGAACGCGGCGACGAGCGCGGTGAAGTTCGCCGACGGCGGGTTGCCGTAGACGACGATGCCCGACTCGTTCTTCGACTGCTTGATCAGCGCTGCAAGCGGATTCGGCTTCGCAGCGCCCGCCGAGCTCGCCGTCGTCGCCAGAACGGCGAGTGCGACGACCGGAAGCAGCGCTCGACGTACGATGGTCTTCGAGAACACTGGACCCTCCTTCGGGTTCCTCACGGCCGCGACCTTGCGGCTCGGTGGCGCGGGATGATGCGGCCGATGGGGGTGCCGTGTCCACGGTTGCGACCGTTACGACGGTTTACGTCGTTGTGCTCGTTCTTTTCTTTGTGGCCACGCCCGCCGCGGCGCTCGAGGCCTAGAATGCGCGCGGTGCACGGGAGGCCACGCTTGTGGCGGAGGCTGCGCCCCCTATCGACGCAGATCCTTCTCCTTCAGGTCGCGATCATCGTCCTGACGGTGGGCGCGGGCTTCGCCGTCTCGCTGCTGCAGTCCAGGGCGAAGATCGACGATCAGGCAGGCCAGGAATCCCTCGCCATCGCGCGGTCAGTGGGCGAGCGTTCCGGCAATCCGGGACGCCTTCGGCCTTCCGCATCCGGAGCGGATCATCGACCCGATCGCGGAGCGCATCCGCCTACGCACAGGGGCGGCGTTCATCGTCGTCGCGAACCGCCACGGCATCCGCTACTCACATCCCGACAAGTCGAAGATCGGCGAGCGGGTCTCGACGGATCCGAGCACCGCGCTCTCCGGCAGGGAGTTCGTCGGCCGCCAGACCGGGACGCTCGGCACGTCGATGCGCGCGAAGGTCCCGCTCTACGACCGCCGCGGCAGGGTCATCGGCCTCGTCTCCGTCGGCGTGCTCGAGAGCGCCGTCACGGGCAAGCTCCTGTCCGACCTGCCGGTCATCCTCATTCCGCCGCTCCTGGGTCTCGCGCTCGGCGTGCTCGGCTCGGTACTGCTCGCACGCCGGATCAAGCGGCAGACCTTCGGGCTCGAGCCGGATGAGATCGCCGCCCTCCTCGAGCAGCGCGAGGCGATGCTCCACGGCATTCGTGAAGGGACGATCGCGACAGATCGGCGAGGCCGGGTAACGCTCGTGAACGACGAGGCGCGCAGGCTGCTACAGCTCGACGGTGATCCCGTCGGCCGCATGCTGACGGACATCGTGCCGAGCGGCCACGTGCGCGAGGTGATGGCCGGGAACGTCGCTGATCCGGATCAGGTCGTGCTCGTGAGCGACCACGTGCTCGTCGTCAACCGCATGCCCGTCGCCGTGCGCGGCAAGGAGATCGGCGCGGTCATCACGCTTCGCGACCGCACGGAGCTCGAAGGGCTGCTTCGTGAGCTGAATGACGTCCAGAGCCTCGCCGACGCTCTGCGAGCGCAGGAGCACGAGTTCGCGCACCGGCTGCACGTCGTCGCCGGCCTGATCGAGGTCGGCCGCTACGACGAGGCGGTCGGCTTCATCAAGAAGTCGTCGCTTGTTCATCAGGCGCTTGTCGGCTCGATCATGGAGAACGTCGGAGACCCGATTCTCGTCGGCCTGCTGCTCGGGAAGGCGGCTGTTGCATCGGAGCGCGGGATCGAGCTCCGCGTCGGCTCGGACACGCGTTTACCCGAGACGGTGCCGAACGCGCGCGAGCTCGTCACCGTCGTCGCCAACCTGATCGACAACGCGCTCGACTCCGTCGGCGTCGCCGGCGACGGCTGGGTCGAGGTGACGATCCGCTCCCAGGAGGACGGCATCTTCGTACGCGTCCACGACTCCGGGCCCGGCGTCGACCGGGGGATCGTCGACGAGATCTTCCGCGACGGGTTCACGACGAAGGTCGCAACCGGCGCCGGACGCCGTGGTCTCGGCCTCGCTCTCGTCAGCCAGACAGTGCGACGCCGCGGCGGGTATGTCGGCGTCGAGAACGACGGCGGTGCTGTGTTCACTGTGTTCATCCCGCATGCGAAGGTCGAGGCGGTCGCGTGATCCGGACGCTCATCGTCGACGACGACGCCATGACGGCGTCGATCCACCGTTCATACGTCGAGCGCGTGCCCGGCTTCGAGGTAGTCGGCGAGGCGTACACGGGACGGGAAGCGCTCGAGCTGACCCGGGCACTGCATCCCGATCTGCTCCTCCTCGACATCTATCTCCCCGACATGAGCGGGCTCGACCTGTTGCGTCGCCTCCGCGAGCCCAACGAGCCGCACGTCGACGTGATAGCGGTTACCGCGGCGAAAGACGTCGAGACGCTACGTTCGGCGATTCACGGCGGAGTCATCCACTACCTCGTGAAGCCGTTCTTCTTCGACACGCTGCGCGAACGGCTCGAGGGCTACGCGGCGCTGCACGGCCGGCTCGAGCGGCTGCGCCAACCGGACCAGCACGACATAGATCACGTTTTCGCCCTTCTGCGGAGCCGCCGGAGGAGCGCGCTCCCCAAGGGGATCTCGGGCCCGACGCTCGACCTCGTGACGGATGCGCTACGCGGATCGAGCGAGGAGGTGACCGCGATCGACGTCGCGGACCGCACGGGTGTCAGTCGCGGCACGGCACGCCGCTACCTCGAGTATCTCGCCCTCACGGGCGCGGTCGAGCTCTCGCTCCGCTACGGCGCGACCGGCCGCCCCGAGCACCTCTACCGCTGGGCCGACGTGGTCCCGAGCAGCCTCGACCACTAGCCTTACGGCGTGACGCGCCTCCTTGCCGTCGCGCTCGCGTCCCTCGCGCTCGCGCCTGCTGCCGCTGCGGCGACGCCCACCACGGTCACTGCCCCCTCGTACGACGGCCAGGGTCGCTTGATCCAGACGCCGTTCGTCCCGACCGCGACGGCACAGCATCAGCCGAAGGAGCACGTCTATGCGGTGTTCGCCGCCTATCCGAAGGTGAGCGACTGGCTCCACCGCTATCCGGCGAAGGGCCTCGTCCACGAGGAGACCTACGACTCCGCCACCTCGAGCTGGACGGTGAAGATCTGGTGGGGCAAGGCGGGCGAGATCGCCGAGGGCAAGGTCGACGATGCGACCGGCACGGTCACCGAGGCGTGGACCGGCGCGCAGGTCGCCTGGAAGATGGGACGCGGCTACAAGGGCGCGTTCGGCGGCGACAAGATCAACAACCCGTGGTTGTGGGGCGCGTTCTGCGTGATCTTCCTCGTCGGCCTGATGGACTTCCGCCGCCCGCTCTCGGTGCGGAACGTGGATTTGATCATGCTGCTCTCGCCGACCATCGCGCTCTGGTTCTTCAACCACGGGAACGTCTTCGCGTCGGTGCCGCTCTTCTACCCGGTGCTGCTCTGGGTGGTCGTGCGCGGCATCTGGATCGGCTCGACCGGGCGCGGCTCGCCGTCGCGTCCCCTCTGGCCGGTGTGGCTGCTGCTCGGTGCGACCATTTTCCTCGCCGGCTTCCGGATCGGCCTCAACGTGCAGGCCTCGAACGTGATCGACGTCGGCTACTCCGGCGTGATCGGAGGGCAGCGCATCGTGAACGGCGAAGCGCCGTGGGGCAACTTCCCGATCGAGGGCGATCTGAAGGCGTGCGGCCCCTCCGACGCAGCGGGTGAGACGCGCGAGCGAATTCAGACGAACGGACGCTGCGAGTCCGCGAACCCGCAGGGCGACACGTACGGCCCGGTCGCCTACGAGTCGTACATCCCGGGCTACCTGCTGTTCGGCTGGGGCGGAAAGTGGGACACCTTGCCTGCAGCACACTTCACGGCGATCGCGTTCGACCTCCTGTGCCTGCTCGGCCTCTGGCTCGTCGGCTGGCGCTTCGGAGGCATGCCGCTCCTCGCGACGCTCGGGTTCGCGTGGGTCGCGTACCCGTTCACGCAGTACGCGTCGAACTCCAATACGAACGACGCGATCATGCCGGCGTTTCTCATCTGGGGCTTCTGGCTCGTGTCGCGGCCAGGGTTGCGCGGTGCGCTCTGCGCGCTCTCGGGCCTGACGAAGTTCGCCTCGTTGATCGTCGCTCCCCTCTGGCTCACCTACCCGGGGCGGCGGCCCTCTGCCCGATTCGCCGCCGGTTTCGGGCTCGCGACCCTTGCTGCATTCTCCGTCGTCCTGCTCGAGCCGGGCCCACTGCACGAGCTGCGCGTCTTCTGGGATCGAACCGTCAACTGGCAGGTCGGGCGCGAGTCGCCGTGGTCGCTCTGGGACTGGGGGCAGTACCACGCGCGCGGCATTCCCGACCTCCATCTCGTCCAGCGGGGCTTGCAGGTGCTGCTGATCGTCGGCGCGGTCGCCGCAGCGTTCTTCCCGCGGCGCAAGTCACCGCTCCAGCTCGCCGCCCTCACGGCCGCGCTCCTCGCCGGCTTCCAGGTGATCCTCACGTACTGGCTCTACACCTACATCCCGTGGTTCTACGGATTCGCGGTGATCGCTCTCTTCGCGCCGCTCGCCGTCCGTGCGCACGCGGTCGAGGAGGAGCCCGTGCTAGACGTCGACGCGGACGAGCTCGATACCGCTCGCCCGGCCGTCGTCTGAGCAGTCGACGACGACCCCTTCGATTCGCACACCACCGTCCGCGGGCTCGAAGCGGACCGGTAGCCGTGTACGCATGCGCCGGATTGCGAGCTCTGCCTTGACACCGATGACCGAGTCGTGCGGCCCGGTCATGCCGGCGTCGGTGATCGCGGCGGTGCCGTTCGGCTGGACGCGTGCGTCGTTCGTCTGCACGTGAGTGTGCGTGCCGATGACGGCGGTCACGCGGCCGTCCAGCCAGTGAGCGAGCGCGACCTTCTCGCTCGTCGCCTCCGCGTGGAAGTCGACGACGACAACCGGCGCTCTCTCGCGCGCCTCGTCGACGAGCCCGTCGACGATCTCCCACGGAGACTGGGGCACGTCGAGGAAGAGCGATCCGAGCAGGTTCAGCACGGCCACGTTGACGCCGTTTCGCGCCTCCACGACGGCCAGACCGTTCCCGGGCGTCCACGCACCCGCGTTGGCCGGGCGGATCACGCGGTCGCTCTTTGCCAGGTAGTCGCCGATGCCGTCGCGGCGGTACGTGTGGTTCCCGAGCGTGATCACGTCGGCGCCTGCGCGCAGCAGCCGTTCGGCGAGCTTCGGCGTAATGCCCGCTCCGTCGGCGACGTTCTCCCCGTTGACGATGCAGATGTCGGCGCCGAGCTCGTCACGGAGCCCGGGCAGGCGCGCCTCGACCGCGTTTCGGCCCGCGATGCCGAAGACGTCGGCGAGAAAAAGGAGTCTCAGAACTCGACCCAGGATGAAGCCTTGTGCCGCCGGGACGCGCTATGCGGCGCGTTCGCGGCGTCCTCGGTCGCCCCGATAGCGTTTGCTATCGAGGCGCCCTGCGTCCTTGCGCCCGCACCACCCATCGCGCCCCGTCGACGAAGCGTCATCCTGGGCCGAGTTCTCAGTTCAAAACCAGCGACGCGGCCGGACGCAGCGTCACCGACACGTGGTTGCCCGAGTCGTTCGTGTAGCGCGCGAGCGCCTGCTTCTCGATCTGCGCGAGATTCACGACCGTGCCGAGCCGCGTCGCGCCGCTCACGACATTCGTCCCGACCGACAGCGACCGGTCTGCGCGCAGCTGCGTGAGCGAGACGACGAGTGACGGCGAGCTCTGCGGCTGGATGTCGATGCGCGTGCCGAACTTCCGGCCGCCGACGATGTATGGCGAGATCCCGACGATGGTCCCGTCGACGGGTGCGTACACGTTCGTGCCGGGTGTGGCCCCGACGTCGAGGACGGCGGGTGCGCCGCCGTCGAGGCGGTACCAGATCGGGCTCCCGCCTCCGCCGCCGAAGACCTTGTGGACGAAGCGCTGGACGAGGCCCTCGTTCCCCTGCCGGCCGAACGGGCTCAGCGTCAAGGAGCCGTCGGTGGCGGAGTGGAAGCCGATCGCCGTCACCTGATTCTGCGAGACGGGCATCTGCAGCCGCACCGGCCCGTGCATCGCGAGGACCTGCGGGAACGGCTTCGTCTGCCGCTCGGCGCCGAGATTGGTCACCGGCAACTGCTGCAACGAGCCTGCCTTGCCGCCAAAAGCGGTCAGCGCGAGAGCGATCACGAGCACGATCGCGAGCAGGGTGAGGAGCGCGAACCGACGAGCGCGGCGCGCGGAGCGCACCTCCCGACGTTCGACGCGCCGCCTCCGGGTGGGGCGTGAGGACGGCATGTCGAGGGGCACCGTATCGAACGGGTCCGCCACCTTCAACCGAGGAGGGCGCGGCTCGACCCACAGATCGTCGAGCTCGAGAGCCAGATTGCCGCCCCCGAAGAGGCGCCAGGGAACCCCGGTTGTACCATCGTTTTCGTGGCTCCGGCCCCCGCTCCGCGGCTCGAGATCCCCCGCTGGGTGCAGTTGGTGGGCCTCCCACTCGTGCTGCTTCTGGGCTGGGTGGTGGCGGGGGCGGTGCGTCACGCCGTCTTCATCTTCCTCGTGGCGCTCCTCATTGCTCTCCTGCTCAACCCCCTCGTCCGAGGCCTGGGTCGGGTGTGGATCCCGCGAGGATTGGCGGTGGCGATCGTCTATCTGACCTTCGCTGCCGCTGTGACACTGGCGATCATCGCTCTTGCAACCGTCGTCGTTCAGCAGACGCGGCACGCGAGCAATCGAGTCGACCATTACTTTACGGTCGAGTCCGGACAGCCTCGGCAGACCGGTGCGACGCGTGACCTCGCACGCCTCCAGGTCTGGCTCGACGACCATCACCTGAAGCGCCTCCGCGTGGAGAAGCAGGGCGACAAGTTCCTGACGTCCATCGGGACAAACGATGTCGAGAAGTACACGACGAAGGCGTTGAACTGGGCGGAGGGGGCCGGACTCGCCGTCGTCTCCTTGTTGTTCAGCGTCGTCCTCGTCGTCGTCGTGTCGATCTACATGCTGCTCGACATGGAGCGTCTGGGCGCCGCCGTGAACCGACGGTTCCCACCGGCGGCCGACACGACGCCGCTCGTCGAGCGGATGGAGCAGGCGCTCGCGAGCTACGTGAAGGGACAGCTCGCGCTGTCGCTCATCATCGGTGCGAGCTCCGGGATCGGCATCTGGATCCTCGGGATGCTCGGGCTGATGCCGAACGGTGAGAAGTACGCGCTGCTCTTCGGCGTGTGGGCCGGCATCACCGAGCTCATCCCGTACGTCGGCCCGTGGCTCGGCGCCGCGCCGCCCGTCCTCTACGCACTCGTGCAGGATCCCATCTCTGCGTTGTGGGTTGCTCTTCTCTTCCTCGGCATCCAGCAGCTCGAGGGGCACGTCGTCGTGCCGAAGGTGATGGGCCACTCGTTGCGGCTCCATCCGCTCCTCGTGATCTTCGGCCTGCTCGCGGGCGGCGAGATCTACGGCTTCCCGGGCATCATCGTCGCGCTGCCGCTTCTCGCGGCCGGCCGCGCCGCCTGGGAGTTCTTCGGCGAGCGCATCGCGCTCGCGCGCTGGCCGAGCGACGCGCCCGTGGAGAGTGCCGTCGGGCTCGAGGTCGTGCCGGAGGAGCCTGCGAGCGCGCGTACTCTGTAGTCCGTGTCCAGCTTCCCGGACGTACGACTGCGCCGCTTCCGCCGCTCGAGCGGCTTGCGCGGCCTCGTGCGCGAGACGCATCTGCACCTCGACCAGTTCGTGATGCCGCTCTTCGTCGCTCCGGAGCCTGTCGCACACGAGGAGCTTCCCGGCATGTCCCGCTGGACGGTCGAGGGAGTCGCCCGCGAGGTCGAGGAGCTCGTCCGCGGCGGCGTCCAGGCGGTCATGCTCTTCGGGATCCCGTCCGAGAAGGACGAGCAGGCGAGCGGAGCCTGGGAGGACGACGGGATCGTCCAGCAGGCGCTCCGAGTGTTGCGGCCTCGGTTCCCCGAGCTCGTCCTGCTGACCGACGTCTGCCTCTGCGAGTACACCTCGCACGGCCACTGCGGCGTGATCGTCGACGGCGAGGTGCACAACGACCAGTCGCTCGAGCTCCTCGCTCGCACGGCGGTCTCGCACGTCGAGGCGGGCGCCGACGTCGTGGCTCCGAGCGACATGATGGACGGCCGCGTCGCCGCGATCCGCGGCGCGCTCGACGACGGCGGGTTCGAGTCGACGCCGATCGTCGCGTACTCCGCGAAGTACGCGTCCGCGTTCTACGGCCCGTTCCGTGAAGCGGCCGACTCTGCGCCGTCATTCGGTGACCGGCGTGGCTATCAGATGGATCCCGCGAACGTGCGCGAGGCGCTGCGCGAGTGCGAGCTCGACGTGGACGAGGGTGCCGACGCGATCATGATCAAGCCTGCCCTTCCGTACCTCGATGTGATCCGCGCCGCGCGTGAGGCGTTCGACGTTCCGCTGGCCGCGTACAACGTGTCGGGCGAGTACGCGATGGTGAAGGCGGCCGCGCGCGCCGGTTGGCTCGACGAGCGGCAGGCGGCGCTCGAGTCGCTCACGGCGATCAAGCGCGCAGGCGCCGACCTCATCGTCTCGTACTGGACGAAGGATCTCGCCCAATGGATCTGAAGCAGTGGGTCTGACCCAGTGGCCCTAGCGCGCACGCGCTCCGAGCTCTACCGGCGCGCGCTCGACCTCATTCCGGGCGGCGTCAACTCCCCGGTCCGTGCGATGCGCGCGGTCGGGCTCGACGAGCCGTTCTTCGTCGCGCGCGGCGAAGGCGCCACGATCGTGGACGTCGACGGCAATCGCTATCTCGACTGGGTCATGTCGTGGGGCCCGCTCCTCTTCGGCCACGCCGATCCGGCCACAGTCGAAGCGGTGCGTGACGCAGCGCTTCGCGGCACGAGCTTCGGCGCGCCGACGGAAGCCGAGGTCGAGCTCGCCGCGGAGATCGTCGACGCCGTCCCGTCGATCGAGAAAGTGCGCCTTGTCTCCTCTGGCACGGAAGCCGCGATGAGCGCGCTCCGGCTCGCGCGCGGCTTCACGAAGCGAGACCGCATCATCAAGTTCGAGGGTGGCTACCACGGTCACGCGGACGCACTTCTTGCGAGCGCCGGCTCCGGCCTCGCGACGCTCGGCATCCCCACGAGCCCGGGCGTCCCGAGCGCCGTCACCGAGGACACGATCGTCGTCCCGTACAACGACGTCGAAGCGGTCGCGGCTGCAGTCATGCGCTACGGCGAAGGTCTCGCCGCGATCATCGTCGAGCCGGTCGCCGGGAACATGGGCGTCATCCCCCCGGTCGACGGGTACCTGGACGCGCTGCGGCAGCTGTGCGATGCCTCCGGCGCGCTTCTCGTCTTCGACGAGGTGATCACGGGCTTCCGCGTGGCGCGCGGCGGCGCACAGGAGCGCTTCGGGGTCAGCCCGGACCTCACGATCCTCGGCAAGATCGTCGGCGGCGGCCTGCCGCTCGCCGCGTTCGGCGGGCGAGCGGACATCATGGAGCTCCTCGCGCCGAGCGGCCCCGTCTACCAGGCCGGGACCCTGAGCGGGAACCCGCTCGCGACCGCGGCCGGCCTCGTCATGCTGCGGCGGCTGCGCGACCCGGCCGTCTACGAAGAGCTCGAGCGAAAAGGCGCGCGCCTCGAGGCTGGGCTCGGCGAGTTCGCGCACGTACGCCGCGTCGGGGCGATGCTGACGCCGTTCATGACCGGTCGCGGCGTCCGCGACTTCGACGACGCGAAGGCATGCGACACCGAGCGGTACGGCGCGCTCTTCCGGCACCTGCTCGCGCAGGGCATCTACATCGCGCCCTCGCAGTTCGAGGCGATGTTCCTCTCCCTCGCACACGCCGACGAGGACATCGACCGCACGATTGCGGCGGTCGCGGCGTTCTCCGAATCCGCCGACTAGCATGTGGGACGACATCGCTGCGGCTGCCCGGCATGAGAGCCGGGTCTGGGGAGACGCGCTCCTCCCCGAGGCCGATCGCGACCTCGTCGCGTCTTCTCGCCCCTCGCGCCGGACCGCTACGCCCTCGGCCTCGAGACGATCTACGAGGGATACCTCGTGCACTACGGCGAGCCGCGCCTCTTCGCGCCGCCCGACGACGATCTCGCGCTACTCCTCGGCGACTACCTCTACGCGCACGGGCTCGTGCACGTCGCCGGCGACGTCGCAGCTGTGGGCGACCTGTCCGAGCTCATCTCGCTCTGCAGCCAGCTGCGGGCGGAGAAGGCCGGCGGCGACGGGCCGCTCTGGGCTGCGACGGCTGCCCTGCTCGGGACGGCGGCCTCGACGAGGCACGCGCGGCGCTCCGCCTGCGCGGGACGCGAGCGCACTCGATGCCGTGGCGCGCGCCGCGCGGGGCGACGAAGCTGTCGAGCGCGCACTTGCCTCCCACGCCGGACGGGTGCGGTAGATTCTCGGCGTGCTGAACGTGCTCGCAGAGACCGCCGCCGAAGAGGGCAAGAAGGTCATCTTCGCGATGCTCATCACCGGGCTCATCTTCCTCTCGGTGATCGCGCTCGGCGAGCTCACGCACTGGCTTCGGTCGCGTAGGTAGTACGCCGGTCGGGCCTGCTCGACCACTTTCCAGCACTACAGTGGCCGTCGATGGCCACGGCCGATCTCCGGGAGTGGGTCGCGCTTCTCGAGCGTGAGGGAGAACTCGTTCGCATCACGGCGGAGGTCGACCCCGATCTCGAGGTGACGGAGATCGTCGACCGCACGGTGAAATCCGGCGGCCCGGCGCTTCTCTTCGAGAACCCGAAGGGCGCGAAGCATCCGCTCCTCATCAACCAGTTCGGCACGGAACGCCGGATGTCGCTCGCCTTCGGCGTCGAGCAGCTGAACGACGTCGCGCGCAAGGTGAGCGACGTGCTCGAGATGCAACCGCCCCAGGGGCTGATGGACAAGGTGCGAGGGCTGCAGAAGCTGAAGTCGATTGCGGACTCGCGCGCGACCACCGTGAAGCGCGGCCCCGTGCAGGAGATCGTGCTGCGGGGCGACGACGTCGATCTCTCCGCTCCTCCCGATCCAGCGCTGCTGGCCCGGCGATCCGGCGCCCTTCATCACGCTCCCGGCAGTCATCACCAAGATCCGCGGAACGGCGTGCGCAACGTCGGCATGTATCGCATGCAGGTGATCGACGGCCGCACGACCTTCATGCACTGGCAGATCCACAAGGACGGCCGCGCCGACTGGCTTGCGACCGAAGGCCGCATTCCCGTCGCCGTCGCGCTCGGCATGGACCCCATCACCGCGTACTCGGCGAGCGCGCCGCTGCCGAAGCACATCGACGAGTTCATGATGGCGGGCTACCTCCGCGGAGCCCGGTCGAGCTCGTGAAGTGCCTCACGGTCGACCTCGAGGTGCCGGCGCACGCCGAGATCGTTCTCGAGGGCTACATCGAGAAGGACGAGCTCGGCACAGAAGGCCCGTTCGGCGACCACACGGGCTTCTACACACCGCCCGAGCCCTTCCCGATCTTCCACCTCACGGCGATGACGATGCGCGAGGGCGCGATCTACCCCTCGATCGTCGTCGGCAAGCCGCCGCAGGAGGACGCGTGGCTCGGCAAGGCGACCGAACGGATCTTCTTGCCTGCGATCCGCGCGACCGTGCCGGAGATCGTCGACTACGACCTCCCGGTCGCCGGCGGGTTCCACAACTGCTGCATCGTCTCGATCAAGAAGGCGTTCCCGGGCCACGCGCAGAAGGTCATGCACGCGATCTGGGGCCTCGGGATGCTCTCGCTCACGAAATCGATCGTGGTCGTCGACGCTCATGTGGACGTCCACGACTACGAGCAGGTTCTCTTCTACGCCGGCGCGAACGTCGACCCGAAGCGCGACATCGTCATCTCCGAAGGCCCGCTCGACCACCTCGATCACGCGCCGAGCGACAGTTCCTCGGCGGCAAGCTCGGGATCGACGCGACCGCCAAGTGGCCCGAGGAGGGTGCCCGGCCCTGGCCCGAGGAGATCTCGATGAGCGAGGAGATCCGCGACCTCGTCGACCGCCGCTGGGAGGAATACGGGATCGGATCGGTTCCCGTAGCGCAGAACGGCGCAGTTCGTCAGACTTCACGCTCGTTGCGGCAACTGCTACGACGTTGACGCCCGGGGAGGGGCGAGGATTGAATCAGGACCGGATGGCGGACGAGGAAAACCTTCACGACGAGCCTCACGTCCCACCGCCGACCCTCTGGCCGATCGGCTTCGCCATCGGCATCGCCGTCCTCCTCGTCGGCCTGATCATCAATCCGATGTGGATCGCGACCGTCGGAGCCGCGATCGCAATCGTCTTCGGGATCCTCTGGGCGCGTGACGCAACGTCGGAGCTCCGCGGAAAGCCGCTCGTGATCGAGCCGGAGCGCCGCGACCTCGTCGAGGCCGGTGCGGGCCAGGTCGGTCCGCCGGCCACCGTCGGCGGCGACGCGATGCCGCACCCGGACCCCGGCGAGCGCTTCCCGCGCAGCAAGTTCCTCGAGGCATCGACCCTCGGCCTCGGCGCCGTCATCGGCGGCATCGTCACGGTGCCCGTCGCCGGATTCGCGGTGCTTCCGGCCTACCTCAATCAGAAGCGGCACGAAGTCGACCTCGGGCCGATCGACAAGATCAAGGAAGGGCAGTGGTACATCACCTCGTTCACGCTCGATCCCGCACAGGGCGAGGTCTCGCGGCGCACGGCGTTCGTCCGGAACAACGGCACGGTCGTCTCCAGCGGGAAGCAGGTGCCGAGCTTCACGATCATCTCCAACCGCTGCGCGCACCTCGGGTGCCCGGTCCAGGCAAACGGCCCGTCGGGCGAGATCCTCGGCCTGCCGACCGTCAAGGCGAAGACGGCGAACGGCGAGGTCACCTTCAACCCGACCGTCCCCGCAGGCTTCGGCTGCCCGTGCCACGGCGGCCAGTACGACACGGAAGGGAACCGCACGGCCGGCCCGCCGGTGCGCGCGCTCGACCGCTACGACTTCGACATTCGCCAGGGCCGGCTGATTCTCCTCAGCCAGTACTCGGTGTCGGAGGTCGAGGGAACCGGCGCGCAGGCGAAGATCCACAAGTACAAGTTCGTCGGCCCCGGGGAGCACGTCGACGGCGTCGAGCAGGTCTTCTATCCCATCAACCCGCCGCACCACTGAGCAGGCACTGATGGCGACGACCACGAGACGGAAGCCGACGCGCGCAGAGCTCCGCAGACAGCGGCTGCAGGTGGCCGTCGAGTATCCGCTCGACTGGCTCGAAGAGCGCTCCGGCCTCGTCGGCGGCGTTCGCTACTTCCTCTTCCGGAAAGTCCCGTCCGACACCAACTGGATGCAGACGCTCGGGTCTGCGACCTTCACGGCGTTCCTCGTGCAGGCGATCACGGGCGTGATCCTCGCGATGTACTACAGGCCGACGCCGGAGTCCGCGTACTCGTCGATCCAGGAGATCACGGACCACGTCTTCATGGGCTGGCTCGTGCGCGGCATGCACCGCTGGGGGGCGAGCGTCTTCATCATCCTCATGTTCCTCCACATGGGCCGCGTGTTCCTGTTCGGCGCGTACAAGTACCCGCGTGAGCTGAACTGGATCGTCGGCGTCCTGCTGCTCGTGATGGGGATGATGGAAGGCTTCACGGGTTACCTCCTGCCCTGGGACCAGACGGCGTACTGGGCGACCGTCGTCGGCATCAACCTGAACGGGACAGCGCCGTTCTTAGGGCCGTGGCTCGCGCAGTTCTTACGTGGCGGCCAGGAGATCGGCGCCGACACGCTGACGCGCTTCTACTCGATGCACATGCTCCTGATCCCCGGCGCGATCTTCGCCCTGATCGGCCTGCACATGTATCTCGTCGTCCGGCTCGGAGTGACCTCGCCGCCGTGGTCGAAGGAAGCCGCCGGCATGGAGCCTGCAGAGACGAATGGCCACGGCACGCTTCGGCCCGGGCTCACGCGTCCGGTCACGCGCGCGCGTAACGGCAACCGCTCCGGAGATGGGGCCTGATGGCCGTCACCGAGCCGCGCCGCGAGAAGCCCTCGGCGCTCGACCAGCGCCGCGCAGGATTTGCGCGTTACAAGAAGGACGTCAAGGACCGCGGGAAGCCGTTCTACCCGTACGCGATGTTCCACGACACCGTGATGAGCCTCGTCGTCGTGTCGGTGATCGTCGCGCTCGCCACAATCTGGAAGTGGACGTCGTGGGCGCCGCACCACGACGGCTTGCACCAGGGCCTGCTCGGCCCGGAGTACACGGCTCCTGCCGACCCGGGAACGACGAACTTCGTCCCGCGCCCGGACTGGTACTTCTATTTCCTCTTCTATCTGCTGCGCGTCTTCAAGTGGCCGAACACGGTGTTCCTCGGAACCGTCGGCGTGCCGACGATTGCGCTCATCCTGTTGATCGCCTTGCCGTTCTACGACCGGCGCTCCGAGCGGCGTCTGCTCCGGCGGCCGCTCGCGATGGTCGGCTTCGTCCTCGTCGTGCTGTCGATGGCGACGCTCACCTGGAAGGGCGCGACCGCGTCCGAGGCGCTCGCCTCCGAAGTGATCGCGGACGTCCCGAACTGGATCAAGCAGCAGAACCTGCCGAAGGCGGCAGAGCCCGGCGCGAGGCTCTTCGCGGTCGCGGGCTGCACGGCTTGCCACACGTATCTCGGCACCGGCTCCTCCAACCTCGGGGCGCCGGACCTCACGGCGATCGGCACGAGGAACCTCGGCGTCGCCTTCCAAATCCGGCATCTCGAGTGCCCGTCGTGCGTGAACCCGGGCTCACCGATGCCGAAGTTCGCCTCGCTCGGGAAGGAACGACTGAAGGATTTGGCCATCTTCCTCGAGGCGTCCAAGGGACCCCAGTAACGCGAACGCGTCACAATCCCGGGAGATGAACGTCTTCCTGGGCATCACCGGCGCCTCCGGCGCACCGTATGCGGCCCGGCTTCTCGAGGCGCTGGCTGGCGCCGATTGCGAGGTCGGCGTCTGCGCCTCGACCGCGGGTATCGAGGTCGTCGCCACCGAGATCTACGGCAACGCGCGGCTCTCGCGCGACGAGACGCTCGCGCGGCTGCTCGAGCACGCGCCGAACGCGACGCTCTACGACCCGAGCGATTGGAAGTCGCCGTACGCGTCCGGCTCGGCGAAGGTGGACGCCTACGTCATCTGCCCTTGCTCGATGGGGACGCTCGGGACGATCGCCTCCGGCGCCATGCAGAACCTCATCCACCGCGCGGCGTCGGTTGCGATCAAGGAGGAGCGCCGTCTGATCGTGATGCCGCGCGAGACGCCGCTCTCGGCGATCCACCTGCGCAACATGCTCACGCTGCGGGAAGCGGGCGCCACGATCCTCTTCCTCGCACCGGGCTTCTACCACGGAGCCGAGACCGTCGAGAACCTCGTCGACTTCGTCGTCGGCCGGGCGCTCGACCAGCTCGGGCTCGAGAACACGCTGACGAAGCGATGGGGACAGTGACCGGCGTGGAGACCGGGACGCTTCCGGCGGAGGGCGTCCGCAAGATGTTCGACCGGATCGCTCCGGTCTACGACGCGATGAACCGCGTCATGACGGCCGGCCTCGACCGTCAGTGGCGGCGCATCACGATCGAGCAGACGGTGCGGGCGGGCGACCGAACGCTCGACGCCTGCTGCGGCACAGGCGACCTTGCAATCGAGGCGCGCGCACACGGCGCCGATGTCGTCGGGCTCGACTTCTCCGAGCGCATGCTCGAGCTCGCTCGTAAAAAGGCGCCCGAGATCGAGTTCGTGCAGGGCGACATGCTCGCGCTGCCCTTCGACGACGCGTCGTTCGACTCCGTGACCGTCGGCTTCGGTGTGCGGAACGTCGAGGACCTCGCCGCCGGGATCGGCGAGCTGCGGCGCGTCCTTCGCGTCAGTGGTCGGCTCGGCATCCTCGAGATCACGACGCCTCGCGGGCGCCTCGCCCCGTTCTATCGCGTCTGGTTCGACCGCGTCGTGCCGCTCCTCGGCAAGGTGCTCCCCGGCGGCTCGGCCTACACGTACCTGCCTGCGAGCGTGCGGCGCTTCCCCGACCCCGACGCGCTCGCACAGCTGCTCGAGGGGCACGGGTTCGGAGAGGTTCGTTATCGGACGTTCGCCGGCGGCATCGTCGCGCTGCACGTCGCGGAGGTTCGACGAGCTATGAGCACGACGAGCCGAGACGCTCGCGTCGATCCGCGCGACCGAGGGGCTCGAGGACTACCTGGACGCGCTCGAAGAGCGCCTGGCGCGCACGGTTGCAACCCATCCCGGTCTCGTCGCGGCGGTCGGCAACGAGGCGCTCGCGGCAGGCGGAAAGCGCCTGCGCCCGGTCCTGGTCTTCCTCGCTACGCCGGCGGGCAAATCACCGTCTCTCGCGGCCGGTGTCGCCGTCGAGCTCGTCCACATGGCGACGCTCGTCCACGACGACCTCATCGACGGCGCGCACTTCCGCCGCGGGAAGGCGGCCGCGTGGTCCGTGTACGGCGCCGATGCGGCCAGGGCGACCGGCGACTATCTCTTCGCCCGCGCGTTCGCCGAGCTCACCGCGACCGGCGACGCAGATGCGGTGAAGGTGCTCGCAGACGCGACGCTGCGTCTCGCGCGTGGCGAGGCGCTGCAGCGGACGCAGACGCACGATCCGTCGACGACGGTCGACGCCTATCTAGAGCGCTGCGCCCTGAAGACAGGCGCGCTCTTCGAAGCGGCCTGCCGGCTCGGCGGCGGCTCGGGCGAGTACGGCGTCGCGCTCGGCGTGGCTTTCCAGATCGCAGACGATGTTCTCGATTGCGCGGGTGCGACGATCGAGACGGGGAAGATCGCCGGCACGGATCTCAGGGACGGCACGCCGACGCTCCCCTTGCTTCTCGCCGCGGCGCAGGACGACGTCGTGCGGACCGCCCTGGCGGGCGGACCACTCGAGGGCGCCCTCGTGCGCGTTGCGGCAACCGGGGCCCTCGATCGCTCTCGCGAGGTTGCACTGGACTACGCTAGAAGGGCTCGCGCATGTCTCAACGGCGAGCTGTACCGCGACGAGCTTGAAGCGCTGACGCACGCAGTCGTCAATCGAGAGGGGTAACGGGCCGTGGCCGTCCTGCAGACGATCGACACACTCGCTCCGATCCGCGAGAAGATCGAGGCGGGGGAACGCCTCGACTTCGAGGACGGGCTCACCCTCATGGAGACCGACGACCTGCTCGCCCTGGGCGAGCTCGCCGATCTCGCGCGGCGTGCGCGCGGCGGCGGCGACGAGGTCTACTTCGTCCAGAACCTCTACCTGAACCAGACGAACGTGTGCCGCGTGAAGTGCAAGTTCTGCGCATTCGCGAAGACGCAGAAGCAGGAGGACGCGTACACGATCAGCGCCGACGAGCTGGTCGAGGATGCGGTGCAGCAGTACGAGCTCGCGAGGTTCACCGAGATCCACTGCGTGAACGGCGAGAACCCGCACGTCGACCTCGAGTTCTACGCGGACGTGCTTCGCAAGCTGCGCGCGGCGCTCCCCGACGTGCATCTCAAGTTCTACACCGCCTCCGAGATCCACCACATGTCGAAGCTCGAGGGCTGCACGCACGACGAGGTGCTCCACGTGCTGAAGGACGCCGGCCTCGGATCGCTACCGGGCGGTGGCGCCGAGATCTTCGCGGCCCGCGTCCGCGGCTTGATCGCACCCGGCAAGGAGCCGGCCGAGGAGTGGTTCCACGTCCACGACACCGCGCACCGGATGGGCATCCCCACGCACTGCACGCTGCTCTACGGACACGTCGAGACCTACGAGGAGCGCGTCGACCACATGCTGCGGCTTCGCGCGCAGCAGGATGCGACCGCGCGGCTTCCTCGCGTTCATCCCGCTCGCTTTCCATCCCGAGAACACGGTGTTCGAACGGCGCGGGTTCCGGTTCACGACCGGCGCCGACGACCTCAAGATGGTTTCGGTCTCCCGCTTGCTGCTGGACAACATCCCGAACATCAAGGCGTACTGGATCATGATGGGCATGCCGATGGCCCAGCTCGCGCTGCACTTCGGGGCGAACGACGTCCAGGGAACGGTCGTTCGCGAGAAGATCTTCCAGGCGGCCGGCGCGACGAGTGGGACCGAGCAGAAGGTGCCGGAGCTCGTGCGCTTCGTGAAGGAAGCAGGGCGGATCCCCGTTCAGCGCGACACGCTGTACAACGAGCTTCGCCGATGGTGACGTTCGTCCGGACGACGCCTGCGCTTCCGTCGAGCGACGTCGCCCGCAGCGTCGAGTTCTACCGAGACGTTCTCGGCTTCGACGTCCCGCACGCGGAGGACGGCTTCGCAGTGCTTCGCCGTGACGACGCGATGATCAACATCTGGGGCGCGACGGACGACACCTGGCAGACGCGCAGCGACTGGGGGAAGCCCGTGTGCTCTGGCGCCGAGTCGTTCATCGCGGGCACGGCGAGCTGCCGCGTCGAGGTCACCGGTGTGGACGAGCTCTACGAGCACTGCCGTCTCCAAGGGATCGTTCACCCGAACGGGGACATCGCCGACCAGTCGTGGGGGACGCGCGAGTTCGCCGTCCTCGACCCGGACGGGAATCTCGTCTCGTTCTACGAGGATCGCTCGTGATCAAGCTCGGGCGCATCTCGTACGTCAACATGGCTCCGGTCTTCTACCGCGTCGACGCGGAGGTCGAGGAGGTTCAGGGCGTTCCGACGACGCTGAACCGGATGCTCGTCGACGGTGAGCTCGACACGGCGCCGATCTCGTCGATCGAGTACGCGCGGAACGCCGACAAGCTGCGCCTGCTGCCGCGGCTCTGCGTCGCCTCGGAGGGCGCGGTCGACTCGATCCAGCTCGTCTCACGGAAGCCACTCGAGCAGGTTCGCGTCGTCGCAGTCACAGCGGAGTCGGCGACCTCCGTGGCGCTGACGAAGGTGCTTCTCCCGGAGGCCGAGCAAGTGCCGCTCGGCGCCTACGACACGGAAGACGCGGATGCGAAGCTCCTGATCGGCGATGCGGCGCTCAAGTCGGCGTTCGAGGACCCGACCCCGCACCACGACCTCGGACGGCTCTGGCTCGAGCGGACCGGCCTGCCGATGGTGTTCGCGGTCTGGGCGTGCCCGGAGCCGCTTGCCGAGGGCCTCGCAGACCTCGAGGACTCGCTTGTCTCGTCCGTCCGGCAGGCGCGGGCCGAGCCGGAGCAGCTCGCGCGCGAAGCCGCCGAGCTCTACGGCTATCCGGCCGGCTTCCTCGCCCGCTATTTCGAGAAGCTCCGCTACCGCTTCGGGCCACGGGAGCGTGCCGGGCTCTACACGTTCCTCGAGCTCGCCCGCGATGCGGGACTCCTCGAGACGGTTCCCGAGCTCCGCTTCGTGCACTCGAGGGCCGGGGCGGCGGTCGCATGAGCGTCACGACCAGCCCCGTCACTGAGGTCCTGGAGAAGGCGCTCGACGGCCAGCGGATCAGCGACGACGACGCGATCAGCCTGCTCCGCTCGCGCGACCTCGTGTCCGTCGGTCGTGTGGCGAACGAGATCCGCAACCGCCTGCACGACCCGGAGCGGATCACGTTCATCGTCGACCGGAACCTCAACTACACGAACATCTGCACGACCGACTGCGACTTCTGCGCGTTCTACCGCTCTCCGGGCGACACGCGCGAGGGCTATCTGCTGCCGAAGCCTGTCATCTTCAAGAAGATCGAGGAGACGCTCGCGATCGGCGGCACCGGGCTCCTCATGCAGGGCGGTCACCATCCCGACCTCGGGATCGACTACTACGAAGACCTCTTCCGCTCGATCAAGGAGCGATATCGCATTCACCTGCATGCGCTCTCCCCGCCCGAGATCCAGCACATCTCGCGCCGGTCGAAGCTCACCGTTCCCGAGGTGTTGACGCGCCTTCGTGACGCGGGCCTCGATTCGATCCCGGGAGGCGGGGGCGAGGTACTCGTCGACCGTGTCCGCGAGATCATCGCGCCGAAGAAGACGAAGACCGCGGAATGGCTCGGCGTCATGCGACATGCGCATCGACTCGGCATCTCGACGACGGCAACGATGATGTACGGCCACGTCGAGACGCTCGAGGAGCGCGTCGAGCACATGAGGCGTGTTCGCGAGGTGCAGGACGAGACCGGCGGCTTCCGCGCCTTCTTCTCGTGGACATACCAGGACGACGGCAACAGGCTCGGCGCTCTCGTTCCGCCAGAGACGCGGCCGACGTCGTTCGACTACCTCCTGACGCAGGCGGTCTCGCGCATCTATCTCGACAACGTGCCGCACATCGGCTCGTCGTGGGTCACGCAGGGCAAGAAGATCGGCCAGGTCGCGCTCGGCTTCGGCGCCGACGACCTCGGCTCCGTGATGATCGAGGAGAACGTCGTCAGCGCCGCAGGCACGACGTACCGCGCCTCGACGGACGAGTTCGTCCATTTGATCAGGAGCCTGGGCAAGATTCCCGTGCAGCGGGACACTCTTTATCGCGACGTAAAGGTCTGGGCCTAGGTAATCCGCGCGCCGGAGTGGCCGCTACCCTGGGCCGGGGTCGTGGTTCGCTCGCTGGTCATTGCTCTTTCGCTCGCGGCCCTCGCCGCTTCGTCCGCGTACGCGCAGAGCACGCCGTCGACGCTGCTGATGCCCGGCGTCACGTACCAGCGGCAGGTCGAGTTCACGCCGCACGGGCCGGTCGTCGTCGACGTCGTCATCGCTCCGAGGCCCGACGGCTCGCTCTACACGCTCGCGCCCGCACTCTCGAACGGCGCGATCGTCGGCACCGAGAAGCTGACCGACATGGAGAAGAACCTCTCGGCGACGGCAACCGTCGTCGGAGTGAACGGCGACTTCTTCACCGCGAGCCCGGGGAAGCCGACCGGGATCCTCATGCGCGGCGGTGTGGTCGAGTCGGCCCCGGTCGCAAACCGCTCGAGCGCCGGCTTCGGCGCCGACGGCACGCTCAACGTCGCGACGGTGAGCTTCGACGGCACCTGGCGCGGCAACGGGCAGCGCCGCCAGCTCGATCTCAACGCCCCGCCCGTCAAGGGGCACACGACGCTCTACACGTCGGCATGGGGGCCGGCGACCCCTGCCGAAGCGGGCGTCGTCGTCGACGTGATCTCCTCGCTGCCGCCGCTCGTGCCGAACCGGATCGCGAGCGGTGTCGTCGCGCAGGTCGCGGCCGCCGGGCCGGTGCCGATCCCGCCGGGCGGCGCAGTGCTCGTCTCGCGAGGCAACCAGGCGCCGCATCTCGCCGCCGAGGCGACGCAGGGGACGACGATCGAGATCCGACCGACGCTCACGCCGAACTGGAGCACGATGCAGAGCGCAATCGGCGGAGGGCCTCTGCTCGTCGCGAACGGCAAGCCGATCTTCCGCGCACGCGAGGCGTTCGGCGACCCGGTGCTGAACCGAAGGAGCGCCCGGAGCGCCGTCGGCCAGCTTCCCGACGGCCGCATCCTGCTCGTCTCGGTCGAGGGCGGCAGCTCCGCGTACAGCGCGGGCATGACGAACTACGAGCTCGCAGTCGCTCTCGCGCGGCTCGGGGCAAAGGTGGCCACCGGTCTCGGCAACGGACCGGCAGCATCGATGGCGTTCGACGGCGCCCTGCTCACGCGGCCGACCGGCGCGTCCGAGCAGCAGATCTCCGACGCGCTCCTGCTCTCCTATAGCGGCGTATACGCGGCGCCGCCGTCGTCCGCGACGCTTTCGCCGAACGGCGACGGCGTCGATGACCTCGCGACGTTCACGTACAAGCTCGTTCGCCCGTCGAATGTCACAGCCCTCGTCCAGGGCCCCGGAGGCACGTCCGTCACACTCGCGCAGGATGCCGAGCAGCCCGGCAACCACACGCTGCAATGGGACGGCAGGAGCGTCGAGGGCACATGGCGCTTCCTCGTCACGGCCGTGGACGACAGGGGACGCACGACGAGCGCTGACCGCCAGTTCTCCGTCAACCAGACGCTCGCTTCACTTCAGGTCGAGCGGCGCGGCAAGGGATTGGCGGCGTCCTTCGAGCTCGCGCACCCTGCGACGGTGACGGTCACCGTCGAAAAGCCGAACGGCATCGTCGTCGCGACGCTTCTCTCGAAGAAGCTCGACAGCGGCCCACAGACGGCGACCTGGACCGGCACTGCGCCCGCCGGATACCGCGTCCGGGTCGTCGCGTCGAACACGATCGGCGACGCGACTCTCCTCACGGCGCTCACCGCCCGCTCGTAGACTCACCCGGTGCTCGCAGGCCTCTCGTCGAGCCTGACGTCGCAGGTCGCGGCGCACGGCGTGTATGCGGTGTTCATCCTCATGGCGATCGACGCCGTGTTTCCCGCGGCGAGCGAGCTCGTCATGCTCTATGCGGGCGCCGTCGCCGCCGGAGCGTTCAGCTCGGCCCACCACGTCTCGGTCTTCGGGGCGAAGATCGGCTTCGGCCCCACCGCCTACGTCACGGTCGCGCTCGCCGGGACGTTCGGCTACCTCGTCGGCGCGGTCGTCGGCTGGTGGATCGGCGTGCGCGGTGGGCGGCCTTACCTCGAGCGTCGAGGCAGGTGGCTTCATGTCACGCCCGAGAACCTCGACCGTGCCGAGCGGTGGTTCGAGCGCTGGGGCAACGCCGGGGTCCTCATCGGCCGGTTGACCCCGGTCATCCGCTCGTTCGTCTCGATCCCCGCCGGCGTCTTCGAGATGCCGCTCGTGCCGTACACGGCCCTCACGCTCGTCGGGTCCGCCGTCTGGGCATTTGCGTTCGCAGGGGTCGGATACGCCCTGGGCTCGAGCTACGAGCACTTCCACAAGGACTTCCGGTTCGTCGAGTACGCCGTCGTTGCAGGCGTCCTCGCACTCGCGGCGTATCTCATCTATCGATTAATGAGGGCCGCTAAAGTGAGACGCCGTGACGATCCCGCTGGTTGACGTCCATTCGCAGTACGCACCACTGAAGGCCGAGCTCGAAGCCCGGTTCAGCGAGGTCCTCGACGACGGGCAGTTCATCCGGGGCCCGCACTTCTACGCCTTCCAGGAAGAGGCCGCGGTCTATCTCGGCGTGAAGAAAGCGGTCGGCGTCGCGAACGGCACCGACGCGCTCGTCCTCGCGCTCGACGCCCTCGAGATCGGGCCCGGCGACGAGGTCATCTGCCCGGCGTTCACCTTCTACGCGACGGCGGAGTCGATCGCCCGGCGCGGTGCGACGCCGGTGTTCGTGGACGTCGATCCGCAGACGCTGAACATCGACGCGGACGACGTCGCGGCCAAGATCACGCCGCGGACTCGCGCGATCATGCCGGTACATCTTTTCGGCCGCCCGCTCGACATCGAGCCGCTGCTCGAGCACGGCGTGACCGTCGTCGAGGACTCCGCACAGGCGTTCGGCGCTCCCGGCGTCGCGCAGCTCGGCGCGATCTCGACGTACAGCTTCTTCCCGACGAAGAACCTCTTCTGCCTAGGCGACGGAGGGCTCGTCGTCTCGAACGACGAGGCGCTTGCCGAGCGCGTGCAGGTCCTCGCCTTCCACGGCTCGCGCGACAAGGTCGACTTCGACTTCGTCGGCTACAACTCGCGCCTAGACGAGCTCCAGGCCGCGTTCCTCCGGATCTTCCTCACGCATCTCGACGAGTGGAACCGCGGCCGGCGTGAAGCGGCTGCGCGGTACGCAAAGCTCGGCCTCGGCGAGCTGGTCGAGATTCCCGCGGACGAGCCCGGTCACATCTACCACCTCTTCGTCTGCCGCTCTCCCGAGCGCGACGCGATTCGCGATGCGCTGCGCGAAGCGGGGATCGGCACCGCCACCTACTACGTGACACCGCTTCACCTCCAGCCTGCACTTCGGTTCCTCGGCTACGAGCCCGGCTCCATGCCGGAGACCGAGCGCGTCGCCGCGGAGAACTTCTCCGTTCCGCTCTGGCCGACCATCTCGGTCGAGCAGCAGGAACGCGTGATCGACGTCGTCCGCTCCGCGGTCAGCGTCGGCGCCTCTGCATGAACGGCTTCGGTCGTCACCGCGTCTTCCAGTTGCTGGTCGACGCGGGGATCGTCGCGTTGTCGTGGTTCCTAGCGTTCCAGCTCCGCTTCGACCAGGGGCTGCCGCCGTACTACGACACGCTGCTCCGCAAGACGATCCTGATCGTCGTCCCGATCAAGGTCTTCATCTTCCTTCTTTTTGGGTTCCACCGGCGCTGGTGGCGATACGTGTCGGTGCACGACATGTGGAGCGCGGCGCGGGGCGTCGTCGTGGCGTCGCTCGTCGCCTATCTGACGGTGTACCTCCTTGCGCCCGTGCACAACGTGCGCCTGCCGCGCTCGATCGCGGTCATGGATTTGCTGCTGACACTCGCGCTCGTCGCAGGAGCGAGGCTCCTTGCGAGGACGGTGATCGAACGGCCGCGCTCGGGCGACCTCGTCGCGCGCGGTCGCGAGGTGATCGTCGTCGGCGCGGGTGACGCCGGCCGCACCGTCGTCCAGGAGATGCAGCGATCGCGGATGCTCCGGTACACGCCGATCGGATTCGTCGACGACGATCGCGCCAAGCTGAAGTCGCGCATCCAGGGGGTGCCGGTCCTCGGGACGATGGCCGACCTGCCGCGCCTCGTGCGCGAGCGGCAGCCGGACGAGATCCTGATCGCCATCCCCTCGGCCTCGGGGCACCTGCGCCAGCAGGTCGTCGACGCGGCGGAGTCGCTCAACGTGCCCGTCAAGACGCTTCCGGGTCTCTACGAGCTGATCAGCGGCCAGGTCGACCTCGCGCAGATCCGGCCGGTGCAGGTCGAGGACGTGCTCGGCCGCGAGCAGGTCGAGGTGTCGCTCGACGACATCGCCGCCTATCTCCGCGACCAGACCGTGCTTGTGACCGGGGCCGGAGGCTCGATCGGCGCAGAGCTCTGCCGCCAGATCGCGCTCGTCGGCCCGACCCGCATCGTTCTCGTCGACCAGAGCGAGACCGCGCTCTTCGAGATCGAGCGCGAGCTCGTCGACGAGCGGAGCTTCCCTGCAGCGCTCCCGGTACTGACGAACGTCGGCGACCGCACGCGGCTGCGGCACATTTTCGAGCGCTACAGGCCGACCGTCGTCTTCCATGCCGCCGCGTACAAGCACGTGCCGATGATGGAGGTCAACCCGATCGCCGCCGTCGTGAACAACGCGCTCACGACGCGGACCGTCGCCGAGGTGGCCGTCGAGTTCGGCGTCCAGAGGTTCGTGCAGATCTCGACCGACAAGGCGGTCAACCGTCAGACCGTGATGGGGCAGTGCAAGCTCCTGTGCGAGTGGATCGTCGAGGGCTTCGGGCGCCGCTCGGACATCGGCACGCGCTTCGTCGCCGTGCGGTTCGGCAACGTGCTGAACTCGGCCGGCTCGGTCGTCCCGACCTTCAGGCGCCAGATCGCAAAGGGCGGCCCGGTCACCGTGACGCATCCGGAGATGACGCGCTACTTCATGACGATCCCCGAGGCCGCATCGCTCGTCATCCAGGCAGGCGCGATCGGAGGCGGGGGCGACGTCTACGTGCTCGACATGGGCGATCCGGTGAAGATCATCGATCTTGCGCGCAACATGATCCGGCTCTCCGGCAAGCAGCCCGACGTCGACATCAAGATCGAGATCACCGGTACCCGGGCAGGTGAGACGCTGTTCGAGAAACTCTGGGCGGAAGACGAGTCGGTGTCGCCGACGTCGCACGCGAAGATCATGCGGCTCCGACACGAGCCGATCGATGCCGAGTGGCTGGACGATCAGCTCGTCGAGCTCGACCGTCTCGCCGAGGCAGACGACCGGCTCGAGGTCGTTGCGAAGCTCGGCGCGATTGTGCGTGAGCCGCGCCGCGCCGCGTCTATGACCCGCAGCGAAGCGTCACTGCAAACGGAAGCGTAATTCGCTCCGTCCGCTCGAACTGCGACAGATATCGGTAGCGGAGCAGGAGCGAGTCGCTCGACGTGTAGCCGCTGCTCCGTGCGCAGGCGAGCCGCCAGCGGACGACGAGCGATGCAGTGTCGCCCGGGTCGAGACGGAAGCGCTCGAACTGGTGCGGTCGGGCCGCGCTCACCGAGTCGGTGACGAAGAGCTCCGAGGCCCGCGGCGGTTGAGTCTCTTCCGGCTGCAGGCCAACGATCTCGACCGCGAAGCGACCGCTGTTGTGCAGCGTGAACGCAGTGTCGAATGGCCGTCCCGGCCGGTACTGGGGGATGAGGACAGGCTTCCCGCCCGACCCGAGCAGGGGCTGGACGTCCGCCGCCAGGCCTGGGCCCGGGGCGTAGCCGGAGCGGAGCACGTCGAGCGGCGCGTACGCGCGCAGCCAGAGAAAAACGACGAGGGCGGCGGCAGCGGCGACCGCCACCCCACCGACGGCGATGAGACCCGCGAGCCGGAGCGGATGCCGGTCGTGCCGCGGCGCCGAAACGACGTCCACATCTCCATTCTGCACCCTTTCGTAACGAATCCGGCCGATGCCAGGGGTACGGTGGGCGATCCGTGGCCGCCGACCAGATCTTCGCCGGGCTGAACGACGAGCAGCGCGCCGCCGTCGAGGCGAACCGGGGCTGCGTCTGCATCCTCGCCGGTGCGGGCACCGGGAAGACGACGACGATCACGCGCCGTATCGCCTGGCAGGTCGCGAGCGGAGCCTTCGCGCCAAGCGAGATCGTCGCCGTCACGTTCACCGACAAGGCTGCCGGCGAGCTGCGGTCGCGCCTCGCGGCCCTCGGCGTCGAGGGCGTCCGTGCGTCGACCTTCCACTCGGCTGCGCTCGCCCTGCTGCGGCGCTTTGCGGGCGATCCCGGACGAATCCTCTCGACAAAGGCGCTGCTCCTGCGGCAGATCGCGAACCGGCTGCCTGCGCCGTACAAGTTCCGCCCAGCCGGCGATCTCGCCACCGAGATCGAGTGGGCGAAGAACCGCCGCCTCACGCCCCAGACCTACCTCGACGGCCTCGGCGACCACGAGCCGCCCCTCCCGGCAGACCTCGTGCACCGTGTCTTCCGGCAGTACGAGGAGCGCAAGGACGAAGCGGGGTCGCTCGACTTCGAGGACCTACTCGGCCGGACGATCCACGTCCTCGAGGAGGACGACGCCGCCCGCACGCTCGTGCAGGAGCGCTGGCGCGCGTTCACGGTCGACGAGTACCAGGACGTCAACCTGCTGCAGCAGACGCTCCTCGATCTCTGGCTCGGTGAGAGCGACGAGCTGTGCGCGGTGGGCGACGACTATCAGTCGATCTATGGGTTCACGGGTGCAAGCGCGCAGTGGCTCCTCGCGCTGCCGCGCCGGTTCCCGTCCGCCGCGATCGTCCGGCTCGAGCTCAACTACCGTTCCACCCCGCAGGTGCTCGAGCTCGCGAACAGGCTCGTCCCACGCCTAGGAGGCGCCGAGAAGACGCTGCGCCCGACGCATGCCGATGGGCCTGCGCCCGAGGTCGGGCCGGACGTGGACATCGCGACGCACGCGCGTGTGCTCGAACGCGAAGGTGTGCCGCTCGAGGACCAGGCGGTGCTCGTCCGCACGAACGCGCGGGCCGCGGACTTCGAGGAGCTCTTCCACGAGGCGGGGATTCCGTTCCAGGGCGCCTCGCTCCTCGCGCGCGACGCGGCGCGACGGCTGCTCAAGGCCCTGCCGCGCGAGGGCGACGCGGGCATCGTCGTTCGCGAGGCGGCGCTCGCGCTCGGCTGGCTCCCGCAGCCGCCCGACAAGCTCGGCGAGCGCGAGCAGACGAGGCAGGCCGATCTGGCGCGCCTCGTGCGCCTTGCGGAGGCCTTCGACGGCGATGTCCGTGCCTTCGTCGGCTCGCTGCACGAGCGCTTCGGGGCGACGGCCGGCCGCGGCATTCACCTCCTCACCCTCCACCGAGCGAAGGGGCTCGAGTTCGACGCCGTGTTCCTCCCCCGCCTCGACGAAGGCGAGCTTCCGATCAAGCGAGGCGACATCGACGAGGAGCGCCGTCTCTTCTATGTCGGCCTCACCCGTGCCAAGCGGCACCTCGTCGTGACCTGGTCGGGCAAGCCGTCCCGCTTCCTTCAGGAGCTCGGGGTCGCGCGGCCGCGCGCCGTGCGTGAGCTGGCGGCGGACCTGCCGCCGTCCTTCGACGCGCTCAAGCAGTGGCGGCTCGAGCGTGCGAAAGCAGACGAGGTCCCGGCCTACGTCGTCTTTCACAACGCGACGCTTGCGGAGATCGCTGAACGGCAGCCGCAGACGCTAGCCGAGCTTGCGCGCATCCCCGGCGTCGGGCCGACAAAGCTCGAGCGCTACGGCGACGGCGTGCTCGCGGCGCTCAAGACGCCGTAGGCATCGCGCTCAGCAGCAGCTCGAGCATGTCAGCCGGATCGCGGCGCACGCGATCGCCGGGGCCGCGCTCGCGCTTCGAGAGGTCGAGTGCGCGAGGATCCGTCAAGGGCTTGAGCCGCCCCTCGCGGATGAGCTCCTCGTCGACGCCGCCGAGGCGGCCGCCGTACGTCGTGTAGACGGGGACGCCGAGCGCCGCCGCCTCCCGGTTCATCGTCCCGCCGGCCGAGACGACGACGTCGGCCAGCGCGATGAGGCTCTGCGCGTCCACCGCCGTCTCCGGGAGGATCACCGAGGGCAGCTCGAGCGAGCGGACATACTCGCGCTGCTCCTCCGTCCGCGGCAGCACGAACGCATGCACGTGCTCGAGACGGCCGAGATGGTCGAGCGTCATCGGGAAGAGCGGATTCGAGTGGCGGTGGTAGAGCGAGACGTCGGGCGGGGGCCGCAGCACGACGAGCACGCGCGACTCGTCGACGCCGAAGCGGCCGAGCAGCGAGCGATCCGGCTCGAAATCCGAGAGGTAGTACTCCTCCTTCAGGCCTGGGTACTGCAGGAGCTTCGGAGGCCGCGCGCCGTACGGCGCGAGTCGCTCCGGCGGAATCGCGTCAGGCACCACGACCTTCGTCGCCGCACGGCAGCCGAGCTGGTGCTGCAGCGTTGCGAACTCGTAGTCGAAGGTCGTCGAGCTCGGAATGCCGAGCCGGCGTGCAGTCATCGTCAGCTCGTGTGACCCGTGCGCGAGAGCGACGTCGAAGTCGCGGCCCTTCGCCCACTTCTTCAGCGCGCCCAGCCGATGCGTCATCTGTCTCGCCTTCTGCACTCGGGAGCGGCCGCCGTGGCGGCCGATGACATCGGCGGTCAGGCCGTGGAGCTCCAGCAGCTGCAGCGTCTGAGCGTACTCGCGCGCCGTGATCTCGACCTCGTCGCCGCGACCTCGCATGATCTCGATCAGCGGGCGGAAGACGAGCACGTGCGCGCTCGCGGTCATGTCGATCCAGATCCTCATAGAACGGCCACCGCGTCCATGCGTGCGGAACGAAGCCGCGGCGGCTCCTGCTCGACGTGGCGCTCGTGCCAGAGCGTGAAGGCGAGAAGACCCCACAGCTGCCGGCTCCAGTCCTGCGCGCCCGCGACGTGCTCGTCGATGTACCGCTCGACGACGCGCGGCTCGAAGAAGCCCTGCGAGCGCAGCGTCTCCGGCGAGAGGGTCGCGCGCGCGAACGGCTCGAGCTCTCCCCGCAGCCACGCGGCGGCCGGGATCGAGAAGCCGCGCTTGCGTCCGTGCACGATCTCGCGCGGCAGCAGCGGCTCGGCGGCCTTGCGCAGCAGCACCTTCTTCGAGAGGCCTCGTACCTTGTGCTTCGTCGCAAGCGTAAAGGCGAAGTTCGTGACCACGCTGTCGAGGAACGGCACCCGCGCCTCGAGCGAGTGCGCCATCGACGCGCGGTCCGTCTTCACGAGCAAGTCGTCGACGAGGTAGATGCCGAAGTCCACGTCCTGGAGCCGTGCGAGCTCGTCGGCTCCCTCTGTCTCCGCGTACCGGGCGCGGTACACGTCGACGGGGTCGAATGCGCTCTGCATCCCGCGCAGCTCGGCGCGCGCGTCGGCGGAGAAGATCTCCTTCCAGCCGTGGTGGCGCTCGAGCGGCGGGAGATGCGCCGCGCGGACGAACCGCTTCGCCTTGTAGTCGAAGCTCGCCTTCGCCGTGGACGTCGGCAGTCGCTCGACCAACGGGCGCGCGAGGCGGGCGAGCGGCGCAACCCGGTCGGCGAGCAGATCCGCCGCGTACGTGTAGTAGCCGCCGAAGAGCTCGTCGCCGCCCTCGCCCGACAGTGCGACCTTGACGTGCTCGGACGCGAGCTGCGAGACGAGGTACGTCGGCAACGCCGACGAGTCGGCGAACGGCTCGTCGAAAGCCTCTGCGAGTGCGGGAAGCAGTAGCGTCGGATCCGGCCGGACGAGCAGCTCGTGATGATTCGTCCCGTACTGCTCGGCGACCCTGCGGGCATCGGCGCGCTCGTCGAAGCTCCGCTCCTCGAAGCCGATCGTGAAGGTGTGCACCGCCTCCGAAGTCTCCTGGGCGGCGAGCGCGGCGAGGACGGCGGAGTCGACGCCTCCCGAGAGGAGCACGCCGACCGGGACGTCGGCAAGCAGGTGCGCGCGCACGGAGTCGCGGAGTCGCGCGCGCAGCTCCTCCACGAGCTCCGCCTCGTCGTCTGCGCGGACGTCCGCCGTCGCCACGGGGCCGGGGCGGGAGTAGCGCTCGAGCGCGGTGTCGCCGCTCTCCTGCCACGCGAGCACGTGGCCGGCCGGAAGCTTGCGCGTGTCCTTGAAGATCGAGAACGGCGCGGGGATCGAGTTGAACGCGAGAAAAGCCTCCAGCGCATCGAGGTCGATCGCACCGCGCGGGAGCGCGCGAAGCTCGGACGCGAACTCGAGTGTGCCGTCCGCGATGCGGTAGTACAGAGGCTTGATGCCGTAGCGGTCGCGCGCAAGGAGGAGCCGGCGCCTGCTCGCATCCCAGAGCGCGACCGCGAACATCCCGCGCAGGCGCTCCGGATACGCCGCGCCGTACTGCTCGTACAGGTGCAGGTGCACCTCCGTGTCGCAGTTCGTGCGAAAAACATGACCGTCGCCCTCGAGCTCGCGTCGAAGCTCGGGATAGTTGTAGATCTCGCCGTTCTGGACGACCGTGCACGTCCCGTCCTCGTTCGAGATCGGCTGGTCGCCGCCGGCGAGGTCGATGATCGAAAGCCGCCGCGCGGCAAGACCCACAGGGCCATCGACGTGCACGCCGCCGCTGTCGGGGCCCCGGTGGACGAGCGACGCGCTCATCGCAGCGAGGCGGTCGGCGTCAGCGGCTCCGTCTCGCGTTGCGATTCCGCAGATCCCGCACATGGGGCCGAACTCTATGGGCCGCTCTGGCAGCCGGATGCGGCTTGCCGTGCAGCGCGCTCGAACACGGCCGCGGCCGGCTTGCGGCGCGGCCCGCGCCAGAGGATGCCCGATTGCCACCCGGGGAGGCGCGTCTCGTCCACGAGCTCGAAGTTGAAGAATGCACGCACGTGCTCCTGGCAGGCGGCGAGCGCGATCGCCTCCCCGAGCCGTTGCGCCTGGAGCTCGGGCGAGAGTGTCGCGACGTTCTCGCGCCCGTCGTAGCGGTGCGCGAGGGGAGCCGGAACGTGCGACTGGTAACCGTCCTCGAGATACCAGATGTCGAACGAGTCGCCGAACCACCTGCGCAGGATCCCGACGAGACGCGGGTAATCGCCCTCGCCGAGGAAGCCACGATCGTGCACCGCGGTCGGGGCCTCGGCAGCGGTGCGCGGGTACGGGTTGTGCCCGAACGCGTCGACGAGCGGACGCGTCCGCCCGCTCTCCGAGTACGCGCCGCCGACGCGCTCGAGGAACGCGTCGGGCGCATGCCCGGAAGCCGTCGAGTCGAGGACGGTGACGCCCTCGCGATGGAGCCGGTCGTAGCAGCGCGCGAGAAGCTCCGCGTATTCCTCGGGTGTACCGCGCCAGTAGGCCGGCGCGTTCGCCTCGTTCCACACGACGACCGCCGCCGCATCCGGAACGCGGTCGAGCGCGCGGCGCGCATACGTGCAAAACCGGCGTTGCGCCTTCGGCGTGCGCGGCGTCTGCTTGCCGAATCCGAACACCGCGAGGACGACCCGTGTCTGCTGCGCAGCCTGCTCTGCACGAGCGAGCTCGTCGAGCCGCGCACCGGCCGGCGCAGCCTCGCCGTTCCACGGCACCCAGACCCGTACGGCCTCTGCGCCGAGCGACTGCTGCCAGCGCACGACGCCTACGGGATTGGACGTCCACTTCAGGGTGTCGTCGTCCACCCCCACGAGAAGGTGCGGTGCAGGTGTCGCCGTCGGGCGGAGAAGGAGCCAGGCCGCGACGCCCGCCGCCGCGACGAGGAGAACGACCGCGATCAGTCGCCGGGCGATACGAGCCCTCTCAGCGATTGCTTCAGCACGCGCCATCCCGTCGCGAACACCGTGCGCAGATAGAGGCGCACCGACCGGTCGGCTATCCATTCGAGATCGTGCGCGAGCTTCTCGGCCATGGACGTCTCGTAGCCGCGGCGAACCTGCGCGAGACCGGTGAGGCCGGGTCGCACGGTGAGGCGCTGCCAGTACGCGGGAAGCTCGTGCGCGAGCTCCTCGAAGAAGACGCGGGCGGATCGGCCGCGGCCCGACGAGGCTCATGTCGCCGCGAAGCACGTTCACGAACTGGGGGATCTCGTCGAGCTGCGTCGCCTTCAGCCACTTGCCGACGGCCGTGAACTCGCCCGCTGTCCGGCGGACGAGCTCCTCGCCGAGATAGGGGCCGAGCCGTGTCTCCGCATCCGCGCGGAGCGTCCGGAACTTGAGCATCGTGAAGACCTTGCCGCCTCGGCCGACGCGCTCGCCGCGGTAGAGGACCGGCGTCCCGCTCGATGCCACGACGACGAGTGCGATCAGCGCGGCGACAGGCAGCACGACGAGCAGGAAGAGCGCCGAGAGCAGCGAGATCGAGGCCCCGGAGCACGGCGTCTCGCTTTCGGGCCGGCGCCTCGAGCGCCAGCTGCCGGTAGCCGCGGATGAAGGTGTCCTCGATTCGGATGATGCTAGACCCTTGCGCGTGCGTTCCATGCATAATGATCGCTTATGGATACGCGTCAGCTCGCGGCATTCATCGCCGTCGTCGAGCGCCGAAGCTTCTCGCAGGCCGCAGAGCAGCTCGGGGTGACCCAGCCGGCGGTGAGCCTGCAGATCCGGTCGCTCGAGAAGCGGCTCGGCCGGCAGCTCCTCGACCGCTCCGGCCGGCGCGTCGAGCCGACCGAGGCGGGCCGCCGGCTCTACCGGAGCGCGCAGCGGCTGCTCGCTGTCGAGGAGCAGCTGCTGGCCGAGCTCGGGGACGAGGCGGAGGGAGAGCTCCACGGACGCCTCGAGATCGGCGCGTCCACCGGGCCGGGCGGGACTGTGCTCCCCGTCGCCCTCGCGGAGTTCCAGGAGCAGCATCCCGCGGTGCACGTCGCGCTCTCGGTGTCGGACACGCAGCGCGTGATCGAGCAGGTGTCGCGGCGCGAGCTCGAGCTCGGCGTCGTCGGGGCGACGCGCCGCCTCCGCGGCGTCGTCTTCGAGCCGTTCTTCCGGGACGAGGTCGTCCTCGCGGTGCCGAAGCGCCATCGCTTCGCGAACAAGACGGTCACCCTCGACGAGCTTCGGCATGAGCCCCTCGTCCTCATGCAGGAGGGTGCGGGGGTGCGGCAGGTGATCGAGGACGAGCTGCGCGAGGCAGGCATACGGCTCCGCGATCTCGACGTGCGCCTCGAGCTCGGGCTGCAGGAGTCGGCGCGCAGCGTGGTCCTCGCCGGTCACGGCGTGACCTTCATCTCGCGGTGGGCGATCGAGGCGGACGTCGCAGCGGGCGCGCTCGCGATCGCGCGCGTGCAGGGACTCGAGCCGTCGCGTGAGATCTCACTCGTCCGGTCCTCCGGCCGCGCGGAGACGCGAGTCGCTCAGGCCTTCGTCGAGTTCGCCCGGGAGCGTCTCGCGTGATCGTGCGCTGGGGGCTGGACGAGCTGCCCGGCCTCGCGAGTGAGCTCGGTCTCGACACGCCGCTCCTCATCGCCAGTGAGCGATGGTCGCTGCCGATCGAGGCAGGTGAGCGCTGGACGGAGGTGCCGTCGACGCGCGTCGACGAGGCGGCTGCGCTGGCAGCCGGCGGCGTCATCGCCGTCGGAGGCGGTAGCGCGATCGATCTCGGCAAGGCGGTCTCAGCCGCAGCGGGCGCACCACTTCTTTCCGTGCCGACGACGTATGCGGGCGCCGAGTGGACGACGTTCTACGGCATCCGCGACCCCCAGCGGAAGATGCAGGGCGGCGGGGCCGGCGCGCAACTCGGCGGCATCGTCTACGACGCGACGCTCACACTCGACCTGCCGCTCGAGACGACCGTGGGCACGGCGATGAACGCGCTCGCGCACTGCGCCGAGGCGCTCTACGTCGACAGTCACAACGAGGACGCGGATGAGCATGCGCTCGCCGGCGCGCGCGCAATCGGGGACTGGCTGCCGCGCGTCGTCGTATCGTCGCGCGATCTCGATGCGCGCACGGCGCTCCTCCGCGGCGCGTGCCATGCGGGAGCCGCGCTCGGTGGGTCAGGGCTCGCGCTGGCACACGCGATGGCGCAGGCGATCGGCGGACGGTACGGGTTGCCCCACGGCACCCTGAACGGCATCTGCCTGCCGGTTGCACTCGACTGGAACGAGCAATGGGCCCCGCTGGCCGTGCAGCGGTTCCGCGACGCGGTCGGCCGCGATGTGCGTGAGCTGACCGCGCTCGGAGGGATCACGCGCCTCCGCGAGCTGGGCGTGCCCGAGGGCGACCTGGCGACGCTCGCTGGTGCAGCGGCGGAGCGTCCCGGGAACCGGGCGAATCCGAGAGCCGCCACGCCGGGAGAGATCGAGCAGCTGCTGCGCGCCGTGTACTGAACCGGCGCGAAGCCTTGCCGAACTCGTCACACCTCTGCACGTAGCGTCGAGCAAAGAAGTGGAAGGCCGGCCGGCCCTCCTCAGACCACTCGACATGAGGAGGCGCAGATGAAGCTGCTCCTGTTTCTCACGGTGTGCGCGAGTGCGCTCGTCATCACGACGGGCGCCCTCGCAGCCGCACCCCAACCCGCACCGGACCCCTTCGGGAGCGAGACGGCGGCACCGCTCGTCGTCACGCAGCTGACGGGAGCGCAGGCGCGCAAGCTCGGCGTTCCGGCGGCGTCCCTTCCGGGAGTGCGCTCGGACCACGGCGGAACCTCGCCGAATGCGTCCGGCCCGTGCGGCGCGTGCATCAACACCTGTTGGACGACGACCTACCGTGCAGGGGCGAGCACGAGTACGGGCGATTACTACGAGAACGACAGCCCGGTGTGGTGCGGAAACGGCTCGTGGATCACGTATGCCGACGTCACGCGCCACTGGCAGTCCGTCACCATGTGGTACGCCGCCGACGGCGACTCCGGCCCATGGTTCGACGGCGGGTGTGCTGGGTGCACGAGCATCCACTTCTCGCTCTACGGCAACTTCTCGTGGCATCCGCCGATCCTCCCGGTCAGCCATCACTTCGTCTACCTCGGTGTGTGGCTCCAGGCATACGGCGCTGCCTCGTACGGATAGGCCCTCGTACGGATAGACGCCGCGGGCCGGGGTGGAGGCGGCGGCCTTCGCCCCGGCCGAAAAGGACACCTTGACGAGCCGAGAGGAGGCGTGAACGATGGCGCTGGTGCAGCGAGTCCTTCGACGTCTCGGTCGCGGGTTCGTCTTCGGGTTCTCCGCGGCGATCGGAGCGTGGATCGCGCTCGTGCTGCTCGGCATCCTCGTCATGGTGCTTCTGCGGCCCTGGGGGTGAAAGCCAACCGAAGCTGTCGTCTATGATGAGCGTTGCTAATGCGTGGCATTAGCTAAGATCGCTTTCGATGTCGGCGACCGGCCCCTTCGACGTGCTCGTGATCGGGAGCGGGGCCTCCGGCCTCGCCGCCGCAGTCTCGGCCTCCCGCGCAGGAGCGCGCGTCGCCGTCGCGACGAAGGGCTCGATCCAGTCCTGCAACAGCGCGAAGGCGCAGGGCGGGATCCAGGCCGCAATCGGCACGGAAGACTCCCCGGAGCTCCACGCGCAGGACATCTGGCGGAGCTCGCACGAGACGGCAGACCTTGCGCTCGTGGAGATCCTGACCGGCGAGGCGCCCTCCGCCATCGACTGGCTCGAGGAGCTCGGCGTCGAGTTCACGAGGGAAAACGGCGGCTACCGGCTCGCGCGCTGCGGCGGCGCGTCGGCGAAGCGCCTCCTCCAAGTCGGGGATCGAACCGGTCACGCGATCACGAAGGCGCTCCGCGAGGCGGTCGAGTCCGCCGCCGTGACCGTGTTCCCGAATGCGCCCCTCCTCGAGCTGAGCGAGGGCTGGCGTGCCCGCGTCGGCGAGCACGAGGTCGAGGCCGCGACCGTCATCCTCGCCGCCGGCGGACGGTGCTTCGCCGAGGCGCAGGAGCGCGGGGAGCTCTCGACGAACCATCCCGGCGCGACCGGCGAGGTGACGCGGCTCGCCCTCGAGGCCGGCGCGGAGGCGCGCGACCTCGACGCGCTGCAGTACCACCCGAACGGCGGCGCCTGGCCTCCGACGATGCAGGGCTACTCGATCCCGGAGACGACGCGCGCCTACGGGGCAGTTCTTCTGAACGCGGACGGCGAGGAGTTCACCGACTCACTGGGGCCTCGCGACGTCGTCAGTCAGGCAATCGTCGACGAGGTCGAGAATGGCAGAGGTGTTGCGACCCCCGACGGTCGTCCTGCCGTGTATCTCGACACGACGCGGATCAGCGAGCACGACGCAAAGCTCTCGCTCCCGTACATGCTCCGGCGCTACCGCGGCTCCGGAATCGATCCGCTCACCGAGAAGATCCTCACCTACCCGGTGCTGCACTATCAGAACGGCGGCCTCGTCATCGACACGCACGGGGAGACGACGCTCGACGGCGTCTACGCCTGCGGCGAGATCGCCGGCGGGACGCACGGTCGCAACCGGATGATGGGCAACTCGCTCCTCGAGTGTGTGGTCTTCGGCCGGAGGGCCGGCGCCGCTGCTGCCGAAAAGGCGCGCGTATGAGCAGCTTCGACGGACAGGTCGTGCTCGTCACCGGGGCGGGCCGCGGGCTCGGAGCCGCGTACGCGCGCGCATTCGCGGAGCGCGGAGCGACCGTCGTGATCCACGACGCAGGGCTCGCAGTCGACGGTGGCGGCGGCGATCGTGCCGTTGCGGATGCCCTGGCGCGCGAGATCGGCGGCGTGGCTGCACATCAGGATCTTCGCGACGTCGCGGCGTGCGAGACCCTCGTCGCGCGGACACTCGACGCCTTTGGGCGTCTCGACGCGATCGTGCACAACGCAGGCCTGCTCGCGATCGAGCCGCTCGAGGAGGCGCACCACCACTGGGACGACGTGCGCCAGACGAGCCTCGATGCCGCGTTTCACATCACGCGCGCTGCCTGGCCCGCCATGAAGGGGCAGCGCTACGGCCGGCTCGTCTTCACGACCTCGAGCCGAGCCATGTACCCACGCGAGAGCGTCGCAGGCTTCGCGGCCTACGCCGCATCGCGGATGGGGGCATTCGGGCTGATGCTCGCGGTCTCTGCGGAGGGAGCCGAGCACGGCATCCGCGCCAACGCCATCTCGCCGGTCGTCACCGGCACGCGCACCTCGACTCGGGAGCTCTCCGACGAGCTCACCCCCGAGCACGTCGTCCCCGCGGTGCTTCATCTCGCGTCACCGCAGTGCACCCTGTCCGGCGTCGTCGTCCACGCCGAAGGGGGCAGCTTCCACACCGTCGGCTGGGTCGACGGCCAAGCCTTGCAGTTCGAGACCGAAGGAGTCGTCCAGACAGCATGAGCATCGACGTCACAACCGACCTGCAGCACACCGTGGAGGACGCAGCGGCGCATCTCTACGTCTGGGCGCTGAAGGACATCCCGCAGGACCTGCGCGATGCGCTCGCCGCCGCACGCGACCGCGAGACGTCCGTGCCCGGCAGGCGCGTGCTCGAGACGATCCATCGCAACATCAACGTCGCCGACAGCGAGAAGAACCTCGTCTGCCAGGACACGGGCATCGCCGTCTACCACGCGAAGGTCGGCGAGCACTTCCCGCTTCATCCGGCCCGCATCTACGAGGGGCTTCGCGACGGCACCGCACGCGCGACGGTCGAGCACCCTTTGCGCTCGAACGCGGTCCACACGATCACGCGCGAGAACACCGGCCCGAACATCGGCTACCGGCTCCCAATCGTGCACTGGGAGTTCGTCATGGACTCGAACGAACTACACGTCAAGTGCGTGCCGAAGGGCTCGGGCTCCGAGAACATGAGCTTCCTCAAGATGTGCACCCCCGCCGACGGCGTGAAGGGGATCAAGCAGTTCGTGCTCGAGTCGATCGTGGGTGCCGGCGGCAAGCCGTGCCCGCCCGGGATCGTCGGCGTGGGCATCGGCGGATCCGCCGATTACGCGATGGCGCTCGCAAAGGACGCGATCATGCGCCCGATCGGGACGCGCAACCCCGATCCGATCGTCGCCGAGCTCGAGGACGAGCTCTTCGGGCTCCTGAACGAGACGGGCATCGGCCCGATGGGCCTCGGCGGCGACGTCACCGTGCTGCAGTGCCACATCGAGCACGCCGACACGCACATGACCCTGAACCCGGTCGCCGTGAACTACCAGTGCTGGGCGGCGCGGCGCGCGTCGGCGCACATCAGCGCGGACGGCACCATCGACTACGACAGAGAGGCCTGATCACGATGGCCACGCATGAAGTGACGTTCCCGATCACCGACGAGCGCGAGATCCTGAAGCTCCGCGCGGGCGACGAGGTGACCGTGCAGGGCCACATCATCGGCATCCGCGACCGGACGCAGATCCGCATCTTCGACCAGGGCGTCGAGCCGCCGATGGATCTGAGCGGGGCGTTCCTCCTCCACACCGCGCCGAACGTGCGCAAGGTGGCGGAGGGGCGCTACGAGAAGATCTGCATCGGCACGACGACGAGCGCGCGGATGGTGCGGTTCACCGAGCCGCTCGGCGCGCAGTACGGCGTGCGCGCGATCTGCGGCAAAGGCGGGTTCCCCGACGAGGCGATCGAGCCGATGCAGCGGCTCGGGATGGTCTACTTCGCGATCGTCGGCGGCGCTGCCGCGCTCGAGACGACGCAGATCGAGGAGATCGAGGAAGTCGCCTGGGAGGAGCTCATGCCCGAGTGCCTCTGGAAGTTCCGGGTCAAGGACTTCGGCCCGCTCACCGTGGGCATCGACGCTCACGGGAACTCGCTCTACCACGACGTCCAGGCCCGCGCCCAGGAAAAGCTGAAGGAGCTCTATGCCCGCCTTTGACATCGGACTGAACCGCGACGGCGGCCTGACGCACGTGCTCGACAAGGGGCTCGGGCCGCGTGGCTGGGAAGACGTGCTCGACGTTGCCGGGGAGTACATCGACATCGTCAAGCTCGGCTGGGGCACGGCGTACGTCACGAAGAACCTGCAGCGCAAGCTCGACGTGCTGAGGGGCAAGCCGGTGGTGATCGGCGGGACGTTCTTCGAGGTCGTCTACGTGCGCGGCAAGTTCGACGAGTACAAGCAGTGGCTGAGTGAGCTCGGCATCGAGCACGTCGAGATCAGCGACGGCACGATCGAGATCCCGCGGGAGCGAAAGCTCGAGCTGATCGCCGACTTCGCACGTGACTTCACGGTTCTCTCCGAGGTCGGCTCCAAGGACAGCGAGGTCGTGTTCGCGCCGTACCAGTGGGTCCAGTGGCTGAGGGAAGAGAAGGAGGCCGGCGCCTGGAAGGTGATCACCGAGGCGCGCGAGGGCGGGAGCGCCGGCATCTTCCGCAAGGACGGCGACATGCGAACCGGGCTGATCGACGAGATCGCACACGAGCTCGACTTCCACGACATCGTCTGGGAGGCGCCGACCAAGGCCTCGCAGGCGTGGTTCGTCAAGCACTTTGGCCCGTCGGTCAACCTCGGGAACATCCCGCCGGAGGAGGTCATCCCGCTCGAGACGCTCCGTCTCGGGCTTCGCGGCGACACGCTGAAGGAGGTGCTCCTTGCAGAGCCGGTTGCCGAGTGACGTCGAGTCGCTGAGCGCCGAGGAGACTCTCGCGTGGCTGCTCGAGCAGTTCCCGGGGAAGGTCGCGCTCGCGTGCTCGTTCCAGAAGGAGGAGACGATCCTCCTCGACATGCTCTTCGCGCTCGAGCCGAAGGCGCGCGTCTTCGCGATCGACACGCACTATCTGTTCCCGGAGACCTACGCGTACTGGCGCGAGGTGGAGGAACGGTACGGCACGTCGATCGAGGTCTTCGAAGGCCCTTCCGTCGACGACAAGCTGTGGGAAACGAATCCCGACCTCTACCTCGCGATCGCCAAGGTTGCGCCGCTCGTCAAGGCACTCGGCGGCCTCGACGCCTGGATCACAGGCATCCGCCGCGACCAGTCGCCGACCCGTGCCGAGGCGCCCAAGCTCGGCTGGGACGAGCAGCACGAGCTCGTCAAGGCGAACCCGCTCGCAGACTGGACGGACGAGCGCTGCTGGGAGTACATCCGCGAGCGCGGCCTGCCGTACAACACGCTCCACGACCGGGGCTACGACTCGATCGGCGACACGCACTCGACGCAGCCCGGCGCAGGGCGCTCCGGCCGCTGGGCCGGCACCGGCAAGGTCGAGTGCGGCATCCACACCGTGAAGGCGGCCGACGTCGAGGAGATTCTCTCGTGAACAGAGGCTTCGTCCTGTGGTTCACCGGGCTCTCGGCCGCCGGGAAGACGACGGTCGGCTCTCTCGTTGCAGGGGAGCTCGAGTCACGCGGCCTCACCGTCGAGGTCCTCGACGGCGACGTCGTCCGCACCCACCTGTCGAAGGGCCTCGGCTTCTCGAAGGAGGACCGCGACGCGAACATTCTCCGCATCGGCTGGGTCGCATCGCGGCTCGCGCGCGCGGGCGCAGCCGTCGTCGTGAGCGCGATCTCCCCCTACGAGGAGGCCCGACGCGCCGCGCGAGCGACGGTCGAGGAGCAGGCACCGTTCGTCGAGATCCATGTCGCCACGCCGCTCGAGGTGTGCGCGGAGCGCGACCCCAAGGGGCTCTACAAGAAGGCGCTGGCGGGCGAGATCGAGCACTTCACGGGCGTCGACGACCCCTATGAGATTCCGTCGAATCCCGAGCTTCGGCTGCACACCGAGCGGCAGGCGCCCGCCGAGTCGGCCGCACTCGTCCTCGCGCGGCTCGAAGAGCTGGAACTGATCGAGAGCAAGGTGACCGCATGAGTACGACGGCAAGGACGCTGACGCATCTCGACGATCTCGAGGCCGAGGCGATCCATATCTTCCGGGAGGTGGCGGCCGAGCTCGAGCGGCCCGTGCTGCTCTTCTCCGGCGGCAAGGACTCGATCGTGCTGCTCCGGCTCGCCGAGAAGGCCTTCCGTCCCGGCAAGTTCCCGTTCCCGGTCATGCACGTCGACACCGGGCACAACTTCCCCGAAGTGATCGAGTTCCGCGACCGCCGCGTCGAGGAGCTCAGCGAGCGGCTGATCGTCGCGTCGGTGCAGGAGTCGATCGACAAGGGCCGCGTCATCGAGGAGACCGGGCCGCGCGCGTCGAGAAACCGGCTGCAGACGACGACGCTTCTCGACGCGATCGAAGAGCACCAGTTCGATGCCGCGATCGGCGGCGCGCGGCGGGACGAGGAGCGCGCACGGGCGAAGGAGCGCATCTTCTCGTTCCGCGACGACTTCGGGCAGTGGAACCCGCGCGCACAGCGTCCCGAGCTCTGGAACGTCTACAACGCGCGCGTGCGGAAGGGCGAGCACGTCCGCGTCTTCCCGATCTCGAACTGGACCGAGCTCGACGTGTGGCAGTACGTCGCTCGCGAGAGCCTCGAGCTGCCCGAAGATCTACTTCGCGCACGAGCGCGAGGTGTTTCGGCGCGACGGGATGCTGTACGCCTCGAGCGACTACGTCGAGCGCATGGACGGCGAGGAGCCGTTCACCGCAAGCGTCCGCTTCCGCACCGTCGGCGACATGACGTGCACCGGGGGCGTCGTGTCCGACGCGGCGTCGATCGCGGATGTCGTCGACGAGATCGCGGCGACGCGCGTGACCGAGCGCGGCGAGACGCGTGCCGATGACCGCTTCACCGAGGCGGCGATGGAGGATCGCAAGCGTGTCGGCTATTTCTGAGCAGGCGCAGCAGGCGGAGCTCCTCCGCCTCGTCACGTGCGGCTCGGTCGACGACGGCAAGTCGACGCTCATCGGCCGCCTCCTCTACGACACGAAGCAGATCTTCGTCGACCAGATGGAGCACATCGAGGAGACCTCGAAGCGCCGCGGCGACGCATACGTCAACCTCGCGCTCCTGACCGACGGCCTGCGCGCCGAGCGTGAGCAGGGGATCACGATCGACGTCGCCTATCGATCGTTCGTCACGCCGCAGCGGCGCTTCCAGCTCGCCGATGCGCCGGGTCACGTGCAGTACACGCGCAACATGGTCACCGGGGCTTCCACGGCGGATCTCGCCGTGATCCTCGTCGATGCGAGGAACGGCGTCGTCGAGCAGACGCGCCGGCACGCGTACATCACGACGATCCTCCGCGTCCCGCACATCACCGTCGCGGTGAACAAGATGGATCTCGTCGACTGGTCGCAGGAGCGCTACGACGAGATCGTCGGCGATCTGGAGACGTTGGGTCTCGCCGATCTGCACGTCATCCCCATGTCGGCCCTCCAGGGCGACAACGTCGTCGACCGCAGCGAGAACATGCCGTGGTACGACGGCCCGCCCCTCCTCGAGCACCTGGAGACGATCGAGCTCGCGTTCGACCGGAACCTCGACGCGCGCCGCTTCCCGGTGCAATGGGTCATCCGCCCGATGTCGGACGAGCATCACGACTACCGGGGGTATGCAGGCACCGTGGCGGGCGGCGTGTGGCGAGCGGGCGACGAGGTCGTCGTGCTGCCGGCCGGCCTGCGGACGCGGGTGGAGGCGGTCGAGACGGCCGACGGGCCGGTCGAGGAGGCCGTTCCGCCGCAGTCGGTGACGATCCGTCTCGCCGACGATGTCGACGTCTCGCGCGGGAACATGCTGGCCGACCCCGAGCGCCCGCCCATGGTCGCCCGCGAGGTCGAGGCCCGCGTCTGCTGGATGAGCGAGCGTCCGCTCGAGGAGCGTGCGCGCCTCGCCGTCAAGCACACGACGCGCTCCGTGCGGGCGATCGTCGACCGGATCGTCTCGATCACCGACATCCACTCCCTCGAGGAGGGCCCGGGCCCCGGAGCGTCTCGAGCTGAACGACATCGCCGTCCTCCGCCTGCGGCTCTCCGAGCCGCTTGCGGTCGACCCGTACGACGAGAACCGCGAGACGGGCGCGTTCATCCTCATCGACGAGGCGACGAACGACACGGTGGGCGCCGGGATGATCCTCACTGCGAACGCGTGACCTGGCAGTTCACCCTCACGGGCTTCCTGATCGGCGCGCTCGTCGGCCTTACAGGGATGGGCGGCGGCTCGCTGATGACGCCGATCCTCGTCATCCTCTTCGGCTTCAAGCCGACCTACGCGGTCGGCACCGACATCCTGCACGGCGCGATCTTCAAGTCCTTCGGCGCCGTGCGCCACCGGCGCCTCGGCACCGTGCACGCGCGCCTGACGCTCTGGATGTTCGCAGCGTCCGGCCCGATGTCGCTCCTCGGCGTCTGGTGCTCGAACCAGATCGTGAAGGACTACGGCGCGAGCGCGCAGGACATCATGGCGTACGCGGTCGGTGCGGCCCTCGTCGCGGGCGGCATCGGCTTCCTCCTGAAGTCGTTCATCACGCGCGGCATCAAGCCGAGCGACGCGCCCTTCCTCCTGAACACGCGCGACAAGATCCTCGCGCTCCTGATCGGCGGCTTCTTCGGCTTCATCGTCGGCCTCACGTCGGTCGGTAGCGGGACGTTCTTCGGCCTCGTGATGGTGCTCGTCTACCCGCTGACGATGGCGAAGATCGTCGGCACCGACATCTTCCACGCCGCCGCGCTCCTCTGGGTCGCAGGGGTCGGCCACATGATCAGCGGCAACGTCGACTATCACGCAACGGCGTGGCTTCTCACGGGCTCGATCCCCGGTGTGCTGATCTCGAGCCGCTTCACGGTGAGGCTTCCCGACGTCATTTTGCGCGTCGCGCTCGGGACGATCCTCTTCCTGAGCGGTCTCAAGCTGCTCGATGTCCCGGCAGCGCAGTGGATCCTCGTCGGCGGTTTGAGCGGTCTCGCCATTGGCCTCGCGACGTACGGTGTGCTCGTATGGCGCGGACGATTCCGCTTGCAGACAGCGGCATCTGGCTGAAGCGCGAGGACGAGCACGAGCTCGGCGCGTTCAAGTGGCGCGGTGCTCTGGCAGTCCTCGAGGAGAAGCAGCCCGATGTCGTCGTCACGGCATCGACGGGGAACCACGGCGCGGCGACTGCGTGGGCGGCGCGGCGAACGGGTGCCAAAGCGGTCGTCTTCGTCCCCGAGCGGGCGAGCGCGACGAAGGTGGCGCTGATCGAGAAGCACGGGCGCGGAGCTGCGTCATGTGGGCGCCGACATGGACGAGGCGAAAGCTGCGGCGCGGGCGTATGCCGACGACGTCGGGCGCGTTCTTCTTCGAGGACGGGGCGGAGCCTGCGCAGTTCGCAGGGTACGAGGCGATCGGAGAGGAGCTTCTCGACGACGCCCCCGAGCCGGCGAGCGTCGTCGTGCCGGTGGGCAACGGGGCCCTGGCGATCGGCGTCTTCCGGGCGGTCGCTCGGAGAGCGCCGAACGCGGAGCGGATCGCCGTCTCGGCAGCCGAGGCGCCTGCGATGTGGGAGAGCTGGCGGGCCGGCCGCCCTGTCGATTCCGACAGGTCGGCGACCTTCGCCGACGGCCTCGCCGTGCGGGTCGCGATCCCTCTTGCGGTTGAGGAGCTGAATCCGCTCGTTCAGCGATTCGAGCTCGCGACGGAGCCCGAGCTCGAGGCAGCGGTCTATGCGTACGCCGAGATGGGAATCCGCGTCGAAGGTGCCGCCGCAGCCCCGCTGGCGCTCGAGCGCCGCGAGCCTCTGCCGCGGCCGACTGTGCTGATCGTCACGGGCCGCAACATCGACGATGCGGTCTATGAACGAATCCTTACGCACGCGGCGTAAAATCCCCGGGCTTTGCAGCGGCTCATCACGACGACGGTTCTCGTCGGCCTGCTCGTTGCCACGGCCGCGGCATTCGCGGTCACCGAGCGGCTGAAGCTCACGAAGAGCCCGGTCTACGCGACGCAGGTCTATCCGAAAAACGGCTTCTCGCCGAAATGCGGCTGCGCGCGGGGAAAGACGACGATCCTCTTCAGGCTCCGGCGCCGCGACGACGTGAACGCCAGGATCCTCGACGCGCGCAGTCGGGAGGTTCGCGACCTCGGGACGATCGCCGCGACGCGCGGTCGCAACGTCTTCAAGTGGGACGGCCGCACCGATCGGCAACGTGATCGCCCGCGACGGCCGCTATCGCGCGGAGCTTCACCTCGCGGCGCAGCACCGCACGATCGTTCTCCCGAACGTCATCGCCCTCGACACGAAGCCGCCGCTCGTCAAGAACGTCGTCGTCAATCGCGAGGTGTTCTCTCCGGACGGCGACCACCAGGCCGACTTCATCCGCTTCAACTACGACCTTTCGAAGCCCGCGCACGTCAACCTCTATCTCGGCGACCAACGCATCCTGAGGACGTACCGACATCCCGCGCGGGGCGCGTTCTCGTGGTACGGGCTCGCGAACGGGCACAAGCTCGATCCGGGGACCTACACGCTCGAGCTCGGCGCCGTTGACGCCGCCGGGAACAGCACGCCGGTCGAGGAGCGTTGGCGCGTCCGCGTCAAGCTGCGTTACATCGAGCTGGCGAGCAACCGCATCTCGGTGCCGCGCGGCCGGCGTTTCTCGATCGGTGTCTCGACCGACGCGAACAAGTACACGTGGAAGCTCGGCAGCCGGAAGTCGGTCGCCACCGGGCCTGTGCTCAACCTGCTCGCGTCCACGCGCCACGGTCGATACACGCTGACCGTGTCCGAGCACGGGCACAAGGATCGCGCGACCGTGATCGTCCGATGACGCAGCTCGCGCAGATCGGCGGCGGGGCGGCCTGCCTCGGGCTCGCGCTCCTGCTCGTATTGCGGACGCCGCGTGCGCGGCTTGCATCGCTCGGCGCCGCGGCAGTGGGAACCGTCGCGCTCGGTATCGCCGTCGCGCCACGCGAGCCGCTGCTCGTCGCAGGCGGGGCGTTCGCGGCCCTCGGTCTCGGTGTCGGGCTCGCCGGCCTCTATCGCGCGTGGCCGTGGCTTCTGCCCGCGCTCGCACTCGCGTGCGTCCCGATCAGGATCGGCGTCCACGTCGGCGGCGCGAGCTCGAAGCTCCTCGTGCCGCTCTACGTCGTCATTCTCGGTGCCGCGATCCAGCTGGGCTGGGAGCTCGCGACGGGCGACGCGCGGTCGAGGGAGCTCCGGGCCGCGTCGTTGCCGCTCGCGGCCTTCGTCGCGTGGACGGGTCTCTCCCTCGCGTGGACGAACGACGTGTCGGCAGGGGCGATCGAGGTGCTCGCCTTCTACATCCCGTTCACGTTGCTCGCGCTTTGCGTCGCGCGGCTCCCATGGAGCAGGCTCGGCGCGCGCGTGCTGTACGCGGAGGTGACGGCCATGGGCATCGTCTTCGCGATCGTCGGCTTCTACCAGTACCAGACGCGAGACATCTTCCAGAACCCGAAGGTGATCTACGCGAATGCCTACGCGCCGTTCTTCCGCGTCAACTCCGTGTTCTGGGACCCCTCGATCTTCGGGCGTTTCCTTGTGCTCGCCCTGGCGCCGTCGATCGTCCTCATCGCCCTGGGCCGGTCGCTTCGACTCTCGCTTCTCGCGACCGGAGCAATCATCGTCATCTGGCTCGGCCTCCTCATCTCGTACTCGCAGTCGAGTTTCGCGGCTCTGCTCGTCGTCGTGATCGGCGCGTGCTTCGTCGCCTGGCGCTGGCGCGCGCTCGTTGCCGTCGTCCTCGCCGTCGCAGTCCTGGCCGGGATAACCGTCGCGCAGCCGCAGGTCCGCCGATCCCTGCAGACTCACACGAAGAACGGGCTCAACCACGCGACGAGCGGCAGGTACGACCTCGTGGCGAACGGGATACGCATCGCCGTGCACCATCCCGTTCTGGGCGTCGGCGTCGGCGGCTTCAAACACGCATATGCCGAGCGCGTGGGCTTCAAGGGGAAGGATCCGAAGAAGGCGGCGTCGCATAACACACCTGTGACCGTTGCCGCCGAGACGGGGATCCTGGGACTGGCGCTCTTCGCGTGGCTCGTCGTCGCGCTCCTTGCGCTGGCATTCCGTCGGCGGAGGCGCGCGATTCCCCTGATCGCCGGCCTCGGGATCGCGGCGGTGCTCTGCCACTCGCTCTTCTACAACGCGTTCTTCGAGGATCCGATGACGTGGGCGCTCTTCGGGCTCGTCGCGCTCGTGATCCCGGAGACGGTGCGGCCGGCGGGCATGCCCGCGCGGGCGCGGCGTGAAGAGCCGGTGCCCGCATGATCGAGCAATGGCGTCGTGCGCTCGTCCTCGCACCGCACACCGACGACGGTGAGTTCGGCTGCGGTGGCACGATGGCGCGCCTCGCCGACGCGGGTTGCGAAGTCCGGTATGTCGCGTTCTCGATCGCGACGCGGTCGCTTCCGGAGGGTTTCCCGCCAGACACGCTCGCCCGCGAGGTTCGCGAGGCCACAGCCGAGCTCGGGATCCCGCCCGAGCAGCTGACGGTGCACGACTTCGACGTCCGCACGTTCCCGGAGCATCGGCAAGACATCCTCGAGTTGCTTGTCGCGATGTGGGAGGACTGGCATCCCGATGTCGTGTTCCAGCCGTCCCTGCACGACGTTCATCAGGATCACAAGACGGTCGCCGAAGAGGGGCTGCGTGCGTTCAAGCGGACGACGATCCTCGGGTACGAGATCCCGTGGAACAACTTCGACTTCTCGTATCAGTGGTACGTCGCACTCGAGAAGACGCACATCGAGCGAAAGGTCGCCGCGCTCGAGCGCTACGCCTCACAGCATCACCGGCGCTACGCGAACCCCGAGTACGTCTGGAACGTGGCGCGCACGCACGGGATCAATGTGAACCGCGAGTACGCCGAGGTGTTCCAGGTGTACCGCGTCATCGCCTGAGGAGGAGGTCCGACCAGCGTCTACTGCTCGAGTACCGCGTTGAGCGCGGCGAGATCGGCGGCGCCGAAGACGAGGCGGTTCCGTGTCGCCACGTAGACGAGGTCGAGGTCGATGCCCGCTTCGGCGACGCGTCGCGTGATGTCGGCGAGCACCCCGGGCCGGTCTTCCACTTCGACAACGGCCACTTCCCGCTCGCGGCTGACGACGACGTGCGTGATCCCGAGCGCGTGCTTCGCCGCCTCGGCATGCGGAACGAGGATGTGGAGCTCGACACGTTCTGCGGTCCCGAGACACGTCGCGGCGGCGATATTGACGCCGGCGTCGCTAATCGCCGTCGCGATGCGGGCGAGCGCCCCGGGCTCGTTCTCGATCTCGAAAACGAGGTCGAACGGCACGGGTGGATCATGGCAGATCGACGGCTCTGCTCGACGGAGGGCTCAGCCCACGAGCTCGGCCATCACCTCGAGGGCCTCGGGCTGCGGCGAGCCGACGATGAGCGTCGTCACCGGGGTCGCGCGCCACGCTTCGAGCCGCTCACGGATCCGCTCCTTTGGGCCGACCAGGGCGAGCGCGTCGACGAGCTCGTCGGGAACGGCGGCGATCGCCTCGCGCTGCTTGCCGCCGAGGTAGAGCTCCTGGATCTCTTCGGCGGCGTCGTCCCAGCCGTAGCGGCGGACGAGCGCGTTGTAGAAGTTCTTCCCCTTTGCGCCCATGCCGCCGACGTAGAGCGCGATGTACGGTTTGAGTGCGTCGCGTAGCGCATCGACGTCGTCGCCGACGAGGATGCTGACGGTGGCCGCGATCTCGAACCCGTCGCCCGCGTTTGCGATGCTCGGGCCGAACGCCTCACCGAACCGCTCGGGGTCGACGAAGATCGGGAGCCAGCCGTCCGCGATCTCCGCGGCGAGCGCGACGTTCTTCGGGCCGATCGCGGCGAGATAGATCGGGATGTCTGCGCGGAGCGGCCGCATCATCATCTTGAGCGGCTTTCCGAGCCCCGTCGCACCCGGGCCGTCGTACGGGATGCGGTAGTGCTCGCCTTCGTGCTCCACGACCTCGCGCCGGAGCGCCGTGCGCACGATGTCGACGTACTCGCGCGTCTTGCCGAGGGGCTTGCCCCAGGCGTCTCCGTGCCAGCCCTCGACGACCTGTGGGCCCGACGTGCCGAGGCCGAGGATGAAGCGGCCACCCGACATCAGGTCGAGCGTGGCGGCCGTCATGGCGGTGTTCGCCGGGGAGCGGCCGGGGATCTGCATGATCGCCGAGCCGACCTTGATCCGGCTCGTCTGCGCGGCGATCCAGGAGAGGACGGTCACTGCATCGGTCCCCCAGGCCTCGGCGGCCCAGACGGAGTCGTAGCCGAGCTCCTCCGCGCGCTGCGCGAGCGGCACGAGGTCGGCGGGGTTCGTCCCCGGCGGGGCGTAGCCGAGATTGAGGCCGAGCTTCACTCCGGCGATCCTATGCTTCGATCCGATGTCGCACCCGGAGCTTCAGCAGGAGCAGGCGTACGTCGACCACGCCTACGAGTGCCTCGACCGCATGCGCGACACGCTGCACCGGACGCAGGACTCCATGGCGACCGAGTTCGCGGCGCTCGCGATCGAAGCGTGGGCGAAGCGGCGCGCGAAGACGTTCCAGGACGCGGAGCAGGGCCTGTGCTTCGGGCGCCTGACGCTGGAGAGCGGACCTCGCCCGCTCTACATCGGCCGGCGTTGGGTCCACGACGACGAGCGCGAGATGCTCGTCGTCAACTGGCAGGCGCCGGCGGCGCGGCCGTTCTACACCGCGACCCCGCAGGACGCGCACGGGGTGACGCAGCGGCGTCGCTACCGCACCGACCGGCGGCGGATCGTCGACATCTCCGACGAGTCGCTCGACGGGAGCATCGTCGAGGGCGCTTCCGTCTCGGACTTCCTGCTCGAGGAGCTCGAGCGGCGCCGCGAGGGGCGGATGCGCGACATCGTCGCGACGATCCAGTCGGACCAGTACCGCCTGATCACCGCCGAGCCGGACGGCGCGCTCGTCGTGCAGGGCGGACCGGGCACCGGGAAGACGGCGGTCGGCCTGCACCGCGCCTCCTGGCTGCTGTTCACGCACGGGGAGCAGCTGCGCCGCGTACTCGTCGTCGGCCCGAACCCGACGTTCATGGATTACGTGTCGCACGTGCTGCCGGCGCTCGGTGAAGAGTCGGTCGAGCAGCGTGCGGTGTCGGAGCTCCTCGACGGCATCGTCGTCGCGCGCGAGGATGTACCGGACGTCGCGGCTCTCAAGGCGGACACGCGGCTCGCGGACGTCGTCGCGCGCGCAGTCGAGCTGGCCGTGCGGCCGGCGCCGGAGGAGCTCGTGCTGTACGCGGACGGGCACTTCGTCTCCGTGCGCGAGCGGGTCGTCCGTGAGCTGCTCGACGAGGTGCTCGAGTCCGGGGCTCCGCTCGCGGTGGCGCGCGACCGGTTCCGGATGGCCGTGCTGCGCCGTTTCTACGAGCGCTACGGGGAGCTCCTGCAGGATCTCGCCTTCCGCTCGTTCGACGAGATCGAGGGGGCGCTTCAGAAGAAGGGCTTCCTGACGAAATACCTCGACCGCGTCCTGCCGCTTCCGAAGGCGGAGAAGCTCGTGGCGCGGCTGCTGACCTCGGCGACCGGGCTCGCGGAGGCGGCGGAGGGGATTCTCGACCGAGGTGAGCAGAAGCTTCTGCTCCGCGACCGACCGAGGCGCATGTCGGATCTGCAGTGGAGCGTCCACGACCTGCCGCTCCTCGATGTCGCGCGCACGCTGATCGACGGGCCGCCGCGTGCCTTCGGGCATGTGATCGTCGACGAGGCGCAGGATCTCTCGCCGATGCAATTGCTGGCCGTCTCTCGTCGCGCGGTCGACGGATCGCTGACGATCCTCGGCGATGTCGCGCAGGCGACGGGCCCCGTGGTCTACCGGCGCTGGCAGGAGCTGCAGCCGTACCTGCCCGAGGACATCGAGGTGACGATCGAGGAGTTGCGGCACGCGTATCGCGTTCCGGGCGAGATCATGGACTTCGCGCTCCCGCTTCTCGACGAGATCGCGCCCGACGTGGAGCGGCCGCTGGCGTACCGGCAGGGCGGCGAGCCGCCGAAGCTCGTCCCCGTCGAGGAGTCGGAGCTTCTGCCCGCCGCGCTCCTCGAGGCCGCCGAGCGCGATGGGCTGCTCGCCGTCATCGCGCCGCGTTCGCTTGCGACGGAGGACTTCCACGTGGAGACGTTCGACGAGACGGCGATTCCGGTGCTCACCCCACGCGAGGCGAAGGGCCTGGAGTTCGACCACGTCGTCGTGGTCGAGCCGGCAGCGATCGTCGAGGAAGGCGGCGACGCCGGCCTGCGAGAGCTCTACGTCGCTCTGACCCGCCCGACGAAGACGCTGACCGTCGTCCATTCGCGACAGCTCCCCGCAGCGCTTCTTTCGTAACGACTCCATTGCCGCAGTGCGGACACGTCCGCCGGTAGCGTCAGACACCATGCGCACGAGGGAGCTCGGACATGGTGGACCGGAGGTCTCGGTCGTCGGCCTCGGGACGAACAACTTCGGGCCGCGGATCGATTTCGAGCAGGCGAGGTCGGTCGTCGACGCGGCGATCGCCCACGGGATCACGCTCTTCGACACTGCCGACATCTACGGGCAGGGAACGAGCGAGGACTTCATCGGGCGCGCGCTCGAAGGGCGCCGCGACAGCGTTCTCATCGCGACGAAGTTCGGCAAGGAGATGGACGACAACCCGCACGAGTCGCGCGGCTCTCGCGAGTACATCCGCTCCGCCGTCGAGGCATCCCTCCGCCGCCTGCGCACCGACGTGATCGACGTCTACCAGATGCACGAGCCCGACCCCTCGACGCCGATCGACGAGACGCTCGGCGCCCTGCACGAGCTCGTGCAAGAGGGCAAGGTGCGCCACATCGGCTCCTCGAACTACAGCGCGGAGCAGATCGAGCAGGCGGATCGCACTCGCACAACAGCGCGGCCTCACGCGCTTCGTCTCCGCGCAGAACCACTACTCGCTCGTCGAGCGCGGCATCGAGGACGACGTCCTCCCGGCCTGCGACCGGCTCGGAATCGGGCAGCTTCCGTACTTCCCGCTCGCAAGCGGCCTCCTGACCGGCAAGTACACGCGTGGCGTCGCCGCGACCGAGGGCCGCCTCGCCGGCCGCGAGATCCCCGAGGAGCGCTGGGACCGCGCCGAGGCCCTGCAGCGCTACGCCGATGAGCGCGGGCTCGCCCTCCTCGACGTCGCGATCGGCGGGCTGCTCGCGATGCCGGCGATCTCCTCGGTCATCGCCGGCGCGACTAAGCCGGAGCAGGTCGAGGCGAACGTCAGCGCCGGCGAGTGGATGCCGAACGCCGATGACGTCGCCGCGCTGCGGGCGCTCCGCTAGCGAGCGTAGCGGCACGAGCCGCCGCAACCGCCGCCGCTCGGCCGGAAGGTAGAACCCGAGCAGACCGAGCGCGAGCGGATACACGAGCACGAGCAGCACCGACGGCGCAAGCGGCAGATCGGCCCCGCGCGCGGCGACGACAAGGCCCACCGCCGCGCCGACGCACGTGACGACGCGCCGCCACTGGTACTGCACGGGAAAGACGTGCTGCGCGTACAGCGTCATTCCCAGGAACAGCGCGAGGTACGACGCGAGCGTCGCGATCGCGGCGCCGACCATTCCCCACTTCGGGACGAGCCAGAAGCACAGCGCGACGTTCACGGCGGCTCCGAACCCGGTCACGACCCAGTTCAGCTGCGTCTTCCGCGCGCGTCCCGAGCCGATCGCGAGCACGGTGAAGCCGGCGTAGAGCGTGCCCGCGAACGCGAGCAGCGCGACGCCCTTCTCCGCGCGCTGGTAGCGCGGGTCGGTCAGAAGCTGCACCCACCACGGCGCGAGCGCGCCGAGGACGAGCGAGATCCACGAAGCGAATGTCAGGAGATACGTGAGCACGTAGGCGTACGTCCGCTTCGCCTCGCGGTCGTCGTCGATCGAATACGCGAACGCCGGCCACGCGGTTCGGAACGCGACCATGACGAAGGTGATCACGCCGGCGATCCGCACCGCGGCCGAGTACACGCCGACCTCTGCCACGTCCTTGTAGTGGACGATGAACTCGCGGTCGACGAAGTTGATCGTCCACAGCGCGAGCGCGGACGGGACGAGCGGCAGGCCGAAGTGCTGCATCTTCCGCAGCAGGCCGCGGTCGAACTCCAGCCCGAGCTGCTCGTTCCGGTAGGCGAGAAGCACGACGTACACGATCAGCGTGCCCGTGAAGTTGCCCACGACGAGCCCGATCGCGCCCCAGTGGAAGAAGGCGACGAACAGGACCATCGCGACGACGGTGATCAGCACGTTGCTGACGCTCGCGATCGCGTACTGCGTCGACCGCTCCTCGACACGGAAGAGCGCGGTCAGCTGCTGGTAGTTCGTCTGCGCCCAGAGCCCGACGGCGCCGGCACGGACGAGCGCCGCATCGTTCCCGAGGCCGAGCAAGTGCGCGAACTCGTGCGCGAACACAAGACCCACGACGAGCCCGATGGTCGACATCAACATCGTGAACCAGAAGGACGTGCGGATCACCGTCAGCTTCTCCGCGTGCTGCTTCGCGTCGAAGTAGAAGCGGAAAAACGCGCTTCCGATTCCCATCTGCAGCGCAATCGCGAGAACCGCCGTCGCGGCGGTGATGATCTCGACGCGCCCGTACGATCCAGGCGCCAGGTAGTGCGTATAGAGCGGCAGCAGCAGCGTCGCGAGGATGCGCGACACGAGCCCGCCGAGCCCGTAGATCGCGCTATGGCGCCCGAGCCGCTTCAGCTGGTCTCCGAGAGCCATCGGCTACAGCGAAGCGTAGAGCGAGAGCAGGCGGTCGGTCATCCGCCCGAGGTCGTGCACCTCTTCTGCGTAGGCGCGGGAGGCCGCGCCGACACGCCGGCGCTCGTCCGCGGAGCTCGACCAGCGGGCGCAGGACATCCCGCAGCGTCTCCTTCGTCGCGCTCACGATCGGGACCTCCACGCCGAACGCCTGCTCGGTCCGGTTGACCGCCTCGTGGTGGAGGAACGTGACGATCGGCTTGCCGAGCGCCATCGCCTCGATCGCGAAGACGCCGTACCAGCCGGCGTTCAGCTGGTCGACGATCACGTCCGCTCGCCGGTAGCGCTCGAACGCCTCGCGATGGTCGAGACCCTCGACGATCTCGAGCTCGCAGTCGAGCGCCTCGCACGCGGCGACGACGAACTCGGTCCCCTTCCGCGCCCGCGATGACGGCGCGTGCAGGACGACGGGGCGCTCGCGGTCCGACGGGGGACGGGCTCGATCCCGTGGACGTCGATTCCCGGTGGGATCACGACCGCGTCCGGGACCCAGCGAATCGCGTCGTACGAGCCCACGACCCTTGCCCCCGCGCGCCGCGACCAGTCGAGCTCCTCCGACCGCTTGCCGCGGATGTCGGAGCCGAGGAAGTGCATGACCGACTTCTTCCCGAGCGCGCGAAGGGCAGCGAACTGCACCGACTTCGGCAGGAGCGTCAAACCGAAATAGAAGTGAAAGATGTCGGTCGTCGGCGCAAGCTGCGCGAACGCGCGCAGCTGGGTCAGCTGGCGATGCAGCAGACCGCCGCCGCGCTCGAGGTCGACGTCGGCCTCGGGATGCAGCTTGTACCGGTTGAAGACGACGAGGCGCGCGTCGACACCGCGCCGGCGGAGCGACTCGACGTTCGTCCACGGGATACCGGCGGTGTTGACCGGGCAATGCGTGACGCGCACGCGGCCACGCTAGCGACGCAGCGCTTCACGCCGTTACGGCGAGCGCGTCCTCGACGGCGTCGTCGAAGGAGAGCGCGGCTCCTTCGAGGAGGAGCCCTTCGATGCGATCCTGCGCGATCGCCGCAGAGATCAGCGCAAGCGTGCGCGCATGTTCCTCGGCCTCCTCTGCAGGCAGCGGCATTCGTAGCCCCTCGAAGGCCTGCCGCGCTGCACCGATGAGACGCGTCGCGCGGTCTGCCTCGCCGGCCCGAGCCGCGATCTCGCCGGCAGCTCCGAGCGCGTGCGCGAGCACCATCCGGTACTTCAGCCGCCTCCCGATCGACAGAGCCTCGTGCAGGTCGCGGGCGGCACCGGCGTCGTCGCCGACGGCGAGCCGCACGCGTGCGATGTTCGCGAGCGAGACCGAGATGCCGTCGCTGTCCCGGATCTCGCGTTGCAGCGCAATCGCCCGCTCGCCGTACGAAAGAGCTGATGCGGAGTCGTCACGCTGCGCCGCGATGGCGGCGAGGTTGGCGAAGACGACTGCGAGACGCACCGTGTGGCCGAGCCGCTCGAACAGCACCGCCGCCTCCTCGTAGAGCGCGGCAGCGCGCGCGAGGTCGTTCTCGCTCACCGCAACACCGCCGAGCTCCGCGATCGAGCGCGCGATGTTGTCCTCGTCGCCGAGCTCGCGGAAGAGAGCCAGCGCCTCCTCGAGCTGACGCTTGGACGCGGCGGCGTCGCCGAGCCGCCACGGGAACGCCGAGCCGAGGACGAGCGCCTCGGCGTGGAGCGTCGGAGCGCCCTCCGTGCTCATCCGCAGGCGCTCGAAGACGCGCCGGCCCTCGTCGAGATAGCCGCGCACGAGCCAGTACCACCGCGCGGCCGCGGCGATCCGCAGCTCGAGCTCGAAGTCGCCGGTCGCATCCGCCCAGTCGACCGCGGCGAGCACGTTGTCGTGCTCGCGGCCGAGCGTCTCGTAGCCCGCGGCCTCCGCGTCGCCGCCGGCTCGGATGTCCGCCCAGGCACCCTCTGCGAAGTTCGCGAAGTGCACCGCGTGGGCGCGATGGAGCTCGGGCGCGTCGCCGAGCTTCTCCGCCGCATACTCGCGAATCGTCTCGAGGAGGACGAACCGCGGCTCGTCGGGCGTCCCGCGACGGCGGACGAGGCCGCTTTCGATCAACCCCTCGAGGTCGAGGCTCGTGTCGCGCTCGACGATCGCGTCGGCATCCGCGAGCGACCATCCGCCGGCGAACACCGACACGTCGGCGAGGAGTTGACGCTCGCCGAGCGTGAGCAGGTCGTAGCTCCAGTCGAGGGTCGCGCGGAGCGTCTGCTGGCGCGCGGGAAGGTCACGCGCGCCGGTGACGAGAAGGTCGAGCGAGCGTCCGAGCCGCGACTCGATCGCAGCCGGCGGGAGGACGCGGGTCCGCGCGGCCGCGAGCTCGATCGCAAGCGGAAGCCCGTCGAGGCGGCGGCAGATCGTCGACACGTGCCCGACGTTCGCGTCGGTCAGGGCGAATTCCGGCTCGACGGCCTGGGCCCGCGACGCGAAGAGGCGCACGGCGTCGTTCGCGACGCTCTCCTCGAAGCCCGCCGTCTCGCCGGGCACCGGCAGCGGCGGCACCTGGTACTCGCGCTCGGCCGACACGCGCAGCGGCACGCGGCTCGTCGCGAGCACCCGCACGCGCGGCGCTGCGTCGAGAAGCGAGAGGATCGGCTGAACGGGGTCGTCGATCTGCTCGAGATTGTCGAGGACGAGGAGGAGCGAGCGGTCGCCGAGGGCGGACAGCGGGTCGCCCGCGTCGCCGAGCTCGAGCGCATGCGCGATCGCAGGCAGCACCGCGCCGCCCGTTCGGATGGTCGAGAGATCGACGAACGCCGCGCCGTCGCGGAGCTCGCGGCCGAGCTCCTCAGCCACGGCGAGCGCGAGGCGCGTCTTGCCCGTTCCGCCGATCCCGGTCAGCGTCAGCAGGCGGATGTCGTCCCGGCGGAGGAGGGCTGCAATCGCAGCGACCTCGAGCCGGCGGCCGACGAGCGACGTCGCTGCGCGCGGCAGTCGCTGCTGCGGGGCCCGCTCGGCGGTCGGAGCGAGCAGGTCCTCGTCCTGGCGGAGGATCGCGCGCTCGAGCTCCTGGAGCGCCGGGCCGGGCTCGACCCCGAGCTCGTCGACGAGGACGCGGCGGGCTGCGCGATAGGCGTCGAGTGCCTCCTTCTGCCTGCCCGAGCGGTAGAGCGCAAGGATCTGCTGCTCCCGCAGACGCTCGTGGAACGGGTGCTGCGCGACGAGCGACTCGAGCTCCGCGAGCAGGGCCTCGTGCTCGCCGAGTGCAAGCCGGGCGTCGGTCAGGAGCTCGACCCCGCGGAGCCGGAGCTCTTCGAGCCGCGGCACGGCGTTCCGCGCGATCGGCTGGTCGGCGAGATCGGCGAGCGGCGGTCCCTGCCAGAGTCCGATCGCCGCCGCGAGGTCTTCCGCCGCTTCCGCGGGGCGACCCGCGCCGAGCGCCCGCTCGCCGGCGGCGACGAGGCGCTCGAAGCGGGCGAGGTCGAGCTCCTCCGGCTCGAGGCGCACCCGGTAGCCGTCGCCGTGGGTCTCGATCCGGTCGACCCCGATCGCGCGGCGCAGCCCGTGCACGTAGACCTGCAGCGACGCCTTCGCGGACTCGGGCGGCTCTTCGCCCCAGACCGCGTCGACGAGCCGCTCGCGCGGGACGACGCCGCCCGCGTGCAGGAGCAGCTCCGTGAGGACTGCGCGCTGCTTCGGGCCGCCGAGTGGCACGACGGTGCCGTCGGCCACCGCCTGCACCGGTCCGAGTAGCCGGAACTCCGTCAATGAGGCCGCTTGAAGTGAATCGCAAGTCGATCTTAAGCGCCTGCGCGGATCGTCTCCATCGACCTCGAGCGAAAGGGAGACGCCAGATGATTTGTGCAGGAGACAGCATCGTGAACCCCGTCACCGGCGAGCGGCTGGTGTTCCGCCAGACCTCGCGCGAGACCGGCGGCGAGGCCGTCGTCATCGAGACGTACGTCCAGCCGAACGGCTTCGTCGCCGCCGCCCACGTGCACCCCGCCCAGGAGGAGCGCTTCCAGGTCCTCCGCGGCAGCGTCGGCTTCAAGGTCGGCGGGCGGAAGCTCGTTGCCGGGCCGGGCCACCGGCTCACCGTCCCGGCAGGCACGTCCCACAAGTTCTGGAACGCCGGCGACGAGGTCGCGCACTTCGTCTGCGAGATCCGGCCCGCGCTGCAGTTCGAGTCGCTGATCGAGACGATGTTCGGCCTCGCGGCCGACGGCAAGACGAACCGCAAGGGGATGCCGAACCCGCTGCGGCTCGCGGTGATCGCGAACGCGCACTTCGACACCGTCCGGCTGCCGTTCCCGCCGGCGCGTCCTCCAGAAGGCCGCTCTCGCCCTCGGCTCGCCGCTCGGCAAGGCCCTCGGCTACCGGCCCGTCTACGTCCCCGGCGGCGGCACGCCGGCCTCGGCGCTCGCCTGATGCGCCGCCTTCTTCTCATCGGCCTGGTCGTCGCGGGCGTGCTTGCGCTCGCGGCGATCGGCTTCCTCGTCGACCTCGTCAACCCGAAAGGAGCAACACCATGAAGTCTCGCATCCCCCTCGTCGCCACCGCTGTCGTGACCGTCGCCCTCTGGATCGTCGGGCTCGTGGTCGGCGGCCTCGCAAGCGACATCGCCGACGGCGCCTCCGACGCGCAAGTCCTTGCGTGGGTGCAGCAGAACTCGAACGACATCATCGTCGGCGCGTGGCTCTTCATGCTCGGCTGCGTCGCCTTCCTCGTCTTCGCCGGGCTCTTGCGCGAGCGGCTCGCGAACGCCGAGGGCGGCAATCACCTGCTCGCGAACATCGCCTTCGGCGGCGCGATCGCGACCGCGGTTCTCGGCATCGGCACGAACGCCGACATCACGACCGCAATCAACAAGGACACGACGAGTCCGTCGGCCGCCGCGGCGTTCCACCACCTCGGCGATCTCTTCTTCATGGGGGCCGAGGTGATGCTGATCTCGTTCATCGGTGCGGCGTCGTTGCTTGCGTGGCGGACTGCGGTGCTGCCGCGCTGGTGGGCGGCCTTCGGCCTGATCGTCGCGGTCGTGCTCGCGATCGGCCCGATCGGCTGGGCCGCCCTGATCTTCGGCACGCCGGTCTGGATCCTCGGCACGAGCCTGCTCATCGGTCGGCGCCTGCGGCGAAGCGCGGCGCCCGCCCCCGCGGTCGCGTAGGGGAGCGCGAGAGGCGGCGTCGCCGCGCTACGGCGCGGCGACGTCGCCGAGCCGGTAGCGCAGGTCGTGCAGCTGCTCGCGCCACCACTCGTTCTCGTTTGCGACCTTCTTCATCGAGCGGCAGGCGAGCTCGACGAGGTCGTCCGGCGGAACGCCGTGTGTCTCGACCCATTCGCGCGCGTCGCCCGGGAGCTCGTCCGGCGGCTCGCCCGCGGTCGACGCGACGAGCTCTGCCGCATCGACGGCACGCCGCACGGCGTCCTCGTCGGTCGGCGTCTCGCAGGCCGCCTCGAGCGGCACGCGCAGCGAATCCCAGTCGTCCATCACTGATCCCATTCCACCTGATCGAAGTATCGAAGCGCCGTCCTGCCCGGCCGGATTCGCGTCCGGTACGACGCGAGCTCCTCGTCGGTGATCTCCCCGAGCGCGCGTTTCACACCCAGCCACGGAAGATTGAGATCTTCCTGGTAGACGACCGTCGAGATCCGCGGGTTGACCTCGATCACGTGGTCGCCGACGAGCTGGATGTTGAAGAACCACTCGATGCGGAGCTCCTCGACGATCCGGTCGGCGATCTCCATGAGCTCCTCGTCCTCGAGCGTGACGAAGTACATCGCGAGCCCGGCCCGCATCGACTCGCGTGTCTTGGGATGACCGAGAACGACGCGTGAGCCGTCGGCGATACCGTCGATCGTCCGCTCGCCTCCCGTCGCGAGCTCCATGACGAGCAGATCCTCGCCGCCTTCGTCCGGCAGCAGCTCGACCGCTTCCTCGAGGCGCATCGCGACGGATCCCGGACGCTCGCGCAAGAGCTGGTGTGCGCGGTCGACCGTCGGGTCGAGGATGCGAAAGCCCCGCGAGCCGGACGAGAACACGGGCTTGAAGCACACCGGGCGATCGGGATAGCCGAGCTCGCGCGCGGCCGCCTCGACCTGCTTCGCCCCGTTGACGCGGCGGAACTCGATCGTCGGCACGCCGATCCGCTGCAGGAGCTCGTACGACTCGGCCTTGTCGTTCGAGCGGTGCACCGTGTCGGGCGACGACACGAGCACCGGCACCGGGAAGCGCTCGCGGGCCGCTGCAAGACCGGGCAGGTCGAACGACGACTGCGGCAGCACGACGTCGACACTCTCGCGCTCGACGATCTCGAGGATCGCATCCGCATACCCGGGATCGGACCCGGCAGGCACGAGATGGAACGCGTCGCAGAGGTGCTTGCCGATCGAGCGCTCCGACATGTCGACGCCGACGATCCGCGCCGGCCGCTCGCCGTTCTCGCGCAGCCCGTGGATGAGCGCGGCGGCGCCGGGAGCGCCGCTCGCCGTCAGGAGAATCGTCGTCACGCGAGATCGATCCGGTCGCCGGCGAGATAGTCGAAGAGCTCGCCCTGCTTTGCCTCGACCATCGCGCGCATCGTCTCGCCCATCGTCGCCCCCGGGTAGACCCAGATCTCCGGGTGGACGAGCAGTTGCAGCCATTCGAACGCACCTGCTCGGAGCTCGTCGTGCGGGCAGCCCTCGCGCCAGTGCTGGTTCGAGTCGGAGCGGTACTTGCCCTTCGTGAACCACGGCGCCTGCATGACGTTCACGAAGCCGCTCACCGGGCCGTTCACGTACGCGTGATCGGGGTTGTGCCAGGCGACGACCGCGTCGAAGCGGTCGTCCTGTGCGGCGCGCGGATAGACGGCGTGCAGGCCGACGGCGTGGCCGAGGTCGCGAAGCTCGCGAAGCGTGTTCCGGCCGAGCTCCGACTCGAGGTTGTAGAAGACGCTCTCCGTCATCAGGAAGTACGTCGCGCGTGCGCCGCGTGCATGCTCGAGCCGCGCGAGCGCGAGGGCCGCCTCGAGCGAGAGGTCGACGTCGTGGCGGAGGAAGAGGTAGCCCGGCTGCCGGCTCGGCGTCGAAGGTCGCCCAGCGGTAGCCGCCCGCGGCGGCGGCGTCGAGAAGGTCGGCGTAGTGCTCGAGATCGAAGTCGCAGCTCATGCGGTCAGCACGTCTATCAGGCCGGCCGCGGCCTCCGCTCGTTCGAGCGCGTCGAGGTTCGTGCCGCCGCGGGCGATCACGTAGCCGCGCCTGTCGCCGTCGGTCTGCACCGGTCGGATCTCCTCGCCGGGCCGGATCCAGGTGTCGACGCGCTCGATGCCCGGGAACGCGAGCGCCTTTTCGAGCGGCCCCACCGACTGCACCGTCCCGACCGGCAGGGGGCCCGGCTGCGCGGTGAGGAAGCGGATCGCGAGCGGCTGGTGAAAGCTCGGCGTGACGAGCTCGTCTGGGACAGGCTCGCCGAGCGCCTGCTTCAACGCGACGTCGACGAGGTCGATGCCGACGCCGAGCCGGGGGATCTCGTCCATCTGGCCCGGCCGGGATCCGCGCCGCGATCTCGACCACGCGCACCTCGTTCGCGTGCGGGAGCACGAGCAGCTGCGGGTAGGCGATCCCGTTCCGGAGCCCGATCGCGCGAACCGCCGCGACTGCGACGCGCTCGACCTCGGCGAGCGCATCGCCGAAGAGCGTCGACGGATAGACGTGTGCAACCGCGACGCCGAAGCCGACGCCCTGCGGGCGCACGCGGTCCGACGCGGTGATGAGCCTCACGTCGTCGTCACGCGCGACGAGCAGCGTGTTCACCTCGCGTCCTTCGGTGAACTCCTCGACGATCGCCTCGCCCGAGGGCGACGCGGCGATCGTCAACGCCATCTGCGCAGCGAGCTCGTCCTCGCTTCGCACGAGGTAGAGCCCGCGCTGCCCGGCCGAGTCGGCCGGCTTGAGGACGGCGGGGAAGCCGACCGTCCGTGCGGCGGCATGCGACTCGTGGAGTGTCGCGGACGGCGGCGAACCGCGGCTGCGGCACCCCGCGCTCGGCGAAGCGGCGCCGCATCGCGATCTTGTTCGTCGCGAGATGCGCCGTCTCGGAGCCGATGCCCGGCAGGCCGAGCCGCTCCGCGACGGCGGCGACGACGGGCACCGCCCGGTCGGCGGCGAACGTCATGACGCCGTCGACGGCGTGACGGTCTCCGGCGGCGGCGACCGCGTCGACGTCGCTGAAATCGACGGCCTCGCCCAGGTCGGCATCTGCGAGCCCCGGCGCGTCGGGATTCGCGTCGACGGCGACGACTCGTGCTCCGAGCTCGCGCACGCGCGCGATTCCACGGCGCTGGTTGCGGCCCGCGCCGACGAAGAGCACCGTCTTCACGCGGCGAGACTACTCGCGTGGGCGCAGCGCGTCGTTCACGAGCGTGATCACGGTGTCGATGTCGGTCGGATCGCCGGCGGCGACGCGCAGCGCGAGCCCGTTGATCACGATCGTCGCGAAGCGTGCGAGCTCCGCCGCATCGAGGTCGCCCCGGAACGTCCCGTTCGTCTGGCGCTCGCGGAAGCCGTCGAGGAGCCGTTCGCGTTGCTCGGGCGGCGTCGTGATCCGCTTCTGGAACTCCGGGTCGTGCAGGAGCTTCGACTCCGTCTCGATGAGGACGCCGAGCCACTCGCGATCCGCGGAGGCGATCGCGCGGAGCACGGCGTCGAGCCCTTCGTCGAGGAGGAGCTGCTGGTAGCCGATGTTGTCCGAGCTCGCGAGCTCGACGAAGAGGTCGAGCTTCGAGTTGAAGTAGTGGAAGATCGCGCCGCGGGAGAGGCCGGTCTCCTCCTCGAGCCTCGCCACCGTGGCGCCCTCGTAGCCGTGCTTGGCGAAGGCGCGTCGCGCCCCCTCGAGGATCTCGGCCCGGCGGGCGGCGAGGTGGGCTTCGCTCACCTTCGGCATGCCGGCACTTTACAAAACCGTACGGACGTTTTATATTCTCGGGCATGCTGAGAAACCGCTCGCTCGTCGGCCTCCTCGTCGCGGAGCTCGTCTCCCTGACCGGGTCGGCCATGACCTTCGTCGCCTTGCCCTGGTTCGTGCTCGCGACCACCGGCTCGACGGCCCGCATGGGCTGGGTCCTCGCCGCCGAGATGGCAGCGATCGCCGTCGTCGGCATTCCCGCCGGCTCGCTCATCTCGCGGCTCGGGGCGAAGCGGACGATGCTCGTCGCGGACGCGGCGCGCGGGCCGCTTCTCATCGTCATCCCGATCCTCCATGCGAGCGGCCATCTCTCCTTCGGCGCGCTCCTCGGCGTCGCGTTCGCCATCGGCGCGTTCTCGGCCCCGTACTTCGGCTCGATGCGCACCGTCGTGCCCGAGGTCGCGGGCGAGGACGAGCATGCCGTCGCCCAGGTGAGCGCCGTCCTCGGCGGCGCGACGCAGATCACGCAGATCGCCGGGCCCGTGCTCGCCGGCGTCCTCATCGCGGCGACGAGCCCGTCGGCGGCGCTCGTCGTCGACGGCTGCACGTACATCTTCTCCTTCTTCGTCATCGCGCTCTTCGTCCGCGCAGGCCGCCGCATCGAGCCGACGCGCCGGTCGCGCGGTGTCTTCGCCGGCCTCCGGTTCCTCTTCCACGACTCGCTGCTCGGCCCGATCGTGATCGCCGCGTGCGCGATCAACTTCGTCGCGCAGGGACTGATCGTCGGCCTGCAGGGCATCGCGTACTTCCGCTACGACGCCGACGCGCACGTCCTCGGCTACCTCTTTGGCGCGTTCGGCATCGGTGCGCTCCTCGGCGCCATCGTGGCGCAGCGTCTCGCGGCGTCGGCCGACCTCCTGAAGCTCGCCGCGTTCGCGATCGTCGCGATGCCGCTGCCGCTCTTCCTGCTCTCGGTGTCGATGCCCTGGGCGCTTGCAATGGTCGTCGTCGCGGCGTTCGCGTTCTTCTCGCCGCTCGTGAACGCGCCGATCCTCGGCGTGCTGACCGTGCGGACGCCGAAGGAGCTTCGGCCGAAGGTGATGACCGCGGTCATGACGGTCGCGACGATGGCGGGCCCACTCGGGTTCATCGCAGCCGGGTTCGCCCTCCGCTACATCTCGTTGTCGGCGCTCTTCGTCGTCCTGCCTGCCCTCCTCACGCTCGGCGGGCTCGGCTTCGCCGCCGTCCTCCTACGACACCGTGCTGCGCCGGACGTCGTCCCGGTGCCGCAGGTCGCGCACGGCTAGACGCACCTTCCCCGCGAGGGAGCCGGGGCGAAGCTCGGCCAGGAGCACCGCCCCGGCTCCATGCTCGCGGTACGGCTCGCGGCGCGCCTCGTCGAGTGAGGCGCTTCGCCAGCCGCTTGCACTGCGGACGTAGAGCTCGTCCTCGAAGACGTCGAAGCCCGCGGCCTCGAAGCGCTCGACCCATTGCTCGGGCGTTCGCACGACCTGCCAGCCCTGGTCGTCCTCGAGACCCGTCGGAACCGTCACGAGCACACGGCCGTCGTGCGTTACGACCCGTCGCAGCTCGCGGAGCGCGGCCTCGTCTCCCGACCGCTCCCGCGGCGCGTCCACGGCATAGACGTCGTTGTCGCGACCGACGTGCTCCAGCGTCGAGATGCAATGGACGAGCTCGAACGACGCGCCGCCGAACGGCAACGTGCGCACGTCGGCGACCACGCCCGCGATGCCGGGGACGTCGGCGCTTGCGAGATCGACGCCGGTCACTTCCGCGCCGAGCGCGACGAGGCCCGCGAGGTATGCAGGCTCCGCGAACGCGTACCCCACGTCGAGGACGTGCGGCTCGCCGTCATAGCGGGCGAGGAGCCAGGGAATCTCGATCGCCCGCTCGTCGCTCGCGGCCGGTGCACGTAGCTCACGCGGGCGTGCGGGCCCGCGGACCTCGCGTGGGCGTGAGCGCTCGGCAGCGGCGAACGCAAGAGCGCTGTCGAGCAGCGCGAGCCGCTCGAACTCGTCGCTCGTGACGAGCTGTCGCAGCAGGCCTGCGCGCGAGAGCGTTCCGTCGCGAAGCTTCTCGAGCGCGGCCTTACGTGCCGCGTCCTCGGGCCTGCGGCGAACTGCAAAGAGCCATGCACGCTCGACGAACTCCTCGTCGCTTCCCGCGGCAGCGTCGAGCCAGCCCTGGACGCCGTCGCGCATGGACCGGATGGTACGGCGGCTAGACTCGTCGCGGTGCTGAGCGGCAAGCGGATCTTCATCACCGGCGGTGCCGGCTTCATCGCGACGACGCTCGCGCGCACGCTCGTCGACGCGAACGAGATCATCGCGCTCGACAATCTCCATCGGGACGCGCTTTCGGCCACCGACCTCGCGGACCACGCGAACTTCGAGTTCCACCAGGCCGACGTCCTCGATGCAGACGCAGTATCGAGACCTCGCCGCAGGCGCGACGCACATCGTCCACTGCGCGGCGATCGCCGGCGTCGACACCGTCCTCGAGAGCCCGGTGCGGACGATGCGCGTCAACCTGATCGGCACCTACAACGTGCTCGAGGCGGCGGTCGCGACGCAGTCGACGCTCGAGCGGCTGATCGACTTCTCGACGAGCGAGGTCTTCGGCACGCACGCGTACAACGTCAAGGAAGGGCACGTGTCGACGATCGGCTCGGTGGGCGAGGCGCGCTGGACGTACGCCGTCTCGAAGCTCGCCGGCGAGCACCTCGCGCACGCCTACCACGACGAGCTCGGCCTCCCGACCGTGACGGTGCGCCCCTTCAACGTGTACGGGCCGGGGCAGATCGGCGGCGGCGCGATTCGCGCGTTCATCGAGGCGGCGCTCCGTGGCGACAACCTCACGGTGAGAGGCGACGGCGCGCAGATCCGCGCGTGGTGCTTCGTCGACGACATGGTCGAGGCCGTCCGCCTCTGCCTCGAGCATCCGAATGCCGTCGGCCAGAGCTACAACGTGGGCAACCCGCGCTCCGCCGTGACGATCTTCGACCTCGCGCAGCGCGTCAAGCGGCTCACCGGCTGTCCCGGCGAGATCGTCTTCGCGCCGCTCGAGTACGTCGACGTCGAGCTGCGCATCCCGAACGTCGAGAAGGCGCGCGAGGACATCGGCTTCGACGCCCGGGTCGAGCTCGACGACGGCCTCGAGAGGACGATCGCGTGGTATCGCGCCCGCAAGCCGGCCCTGACGTAATCGGCTCGGCGCGCCCGACGTCGGCGAGCCCGAGCTCGCCGAGATCCGCGACGTGCTCGAGTCCGGGCAGCTGACGATGGGCCCGAAGGTCGCCGAGTTCGAGGAGCTGCTCGCGGACGCCGTCGGGACGGCGCACGCCGTCGCGGTCTCGTCGGGCACCGCGGCCCTGCACGTGGCGGTGCTCGCGCTCGGCCTCGGTCCCGGCGACGAGGTGCTCGTGCCCGCCTACACGTTCCCGGCGACCGGCAACGTCGTCGCGCTCGCAGGTGCGACGCCCGTGCTCGTCGACGTCGACCCGGTGACGATGAACATGGATCCCGACGACGCGCATGCGCGCGTGACGCCGCGGACGAAGGCGATCCTCGCCGTCCACCTCTTCGGCCGCCCGGCGCCGCTCGAGCGCTACCCCGAGCTGCCGGTCCTCGAGGACGCCGCCGGCGCGCTCGGAGCCTCGCGCGACGGGCGGCCGTGCGGCTCGCTCGGCCTGCTCGGCTGCTTCTCGTTCCACCCGCGGAAGATCGTGACGACGGGCGAGGGCGGCGCGGTCACGACGCGGACGACGCGATCGCCGAGCGCGTGCGCTCGCTCCGTCATCACGGCTGGTCGCCCTCCGACGCGCTACGCCGACATGCCGCGCGCCCGCGTTCAACTACCGCCTCTCCGACGTCCTCTGCGCGCTCGGGATCCCGCAGCTCCGCCGGCTCGCGCGAGCTGCACGCGAACTACGAGCGCATCGCCGCGGCTACGCCGAGCGGCTGGCGCACCTCGAGGTCACGCTGCCGGGCACCGACGCGGGCGACGTGCACGGCTGGCAGGCCTACGTGATCCAGCTCGACCGGCGCGACGAGGTGATGGCCGAGCTGCGGGCGCAGGGCATCCAGTGCCAGATCGGCACCTACGCGCTCCACCGCCTCGGCGCCTACCGCGACCAGGGCCCGTTCCCGGGCGCCGATGCGGCCTTCGAACGCGCGCTCGCGCTCCCGCTGCACCAGCGGCTGACCGAGGCCGAGCAGGACCGGGTCGCGGAGGCTCTTGACAAGCTTGTGAGTCATCACTAACCTACGACGCGTGCCCGAGACGACGACGACCCGCATGACCGCCGCCGACCGCCGCGACACGGTGCTCGACGCGGCGCTCGTCGAGTTCGCCGAGGGCGGGCTACGTCGGCACGTCGACCGAGGACATCGCCCGCCGGGCCGGCATCTCGCAGCCGTACCTCTTCCGCCTCTTCGGGACGAAGAAGGAGCTCTACATCGCCTCGGTGACCCGCTGCTTCCGCGAGACGCTCGAGCTCTTCCAGCGCGCGGCCGAGGGCTCGCGGGGCGAGGAAGCCCTGCACGCGATCGGCGCCGCCTACATGGAGCAGCTGCAGACCGACCGCGTCTGGCTGCGGGCGCAGATGCAGGCGTACGCGGCCGCCGCCGAGGACGACGACATCCGCGCGCGTCGTCCGGGCCGGCTTCGGCGACCTCGTCGCCTACGTGCGGCGCGTCTCCGGAACCGACTGGCCCGTCCTCTGGCAGTTCTTCGGGACGGGGATGCTCCTGAACGTCCTCTCGTCGATGGATGTCACGAACGACCCGGAGCCGTGGATGCGCGAGCTGCTCGCCGGCTGCGGCAAGGAGCTGTAGTCGCTTTTTATTTCGAAAGGAAGGAAGTGATGACTCACAAACGTAACCGGGCAGCAACGATCTGGACGCTCGCGCTCACCTCGGTCGGCGCTCTTCATGGTCTGCCTCGACAACCTCGTCGTCACGACGGCGCTGCCGGTGATCCGCACCGACCTCCACGCGACGATCTCGCAGCTCGAGTGGACGGTGAACGCGTACACGCTGACCTTCGCCGTGCTGCTCCTCACCGGGGCCGCGCTCGGCGACCGCTTCGGCCGCCGGCGGATGTTCGTCCTCGGCCTCGCTTCTCTTCACCGCCGCCTCCGCGGCGCGCCGCGCTCGCGACGACGGCGACGCAGCTCGACCTCGCGCGCGCAGTGCAGGGCGTCGGCGGCGCGATCGTCACGCCGCTCACGCTGACGATCCTCTCGGCGGGTGTGCCGCAGCGAGCAGCGCGGCCTCGCGCTCGGCGATCTGGGGCGGCATCGGCGGGCTCGCGATCGCGCTCGGCCCGCTCGTCGGCGGGGCGATCGTCGGCGGTGTCTCGTGGCACTGGATCTTCTGGCTGAACGTGCCGATCGGCCTCGTCCTCGCTCCGCTCGCGGCGCGCTACCTCGACGAGTCGCACGGGCCGGACTGCCGGTCTCGACCTGCCCGGCGTCGGCGCTCGCGAGCATCGGGCTCCTCGGCGTCGTCTGGGGCCTCGTCCGCGGCAACGAGCACGGCTGGACGAGCGCAGGAGTCGTCGTGCCGATCGTCGTCGGCGCGCTCCTCGTCGTCGGGTTCGTCCTCTGGGAGCTCCGCGCAACGGCGCCGATGCTGCCGATGCAGTTCTTCCGCGACCGCACGTTCACGCTGACGAACGTCGCGTCGCTCCTGATGTTCTTCGGCATGTTCGGCTCGATCTTCCTGCTCGCCCAGTTCTTCCAGACGGTGCAGGGCTACTCGCCGCTCCAGTCCGGCCTCCGGATCCTGCCGTGGACGGCGATGCCGATCTTCATCGCGCCGATCGCCGGCGCCCTCTCCGACCGCATCGGCGGCCAGCGGCTGATGACGGCCGGCCTGCTCCTTCAGGCTGCCGGGCTCTCTCTGGATCGCGTCCGTGAACAGCGCAACCGTCCCGTACTCGGACCTCGTCGGGCCGTTCATGCTCTCCGGCGTCGGGCATGGCGCTCTTCTTCGCACCTGTGGCGAACGTCGTCCTCAGCTCCGTCCGGCCCGAGCAGGAGGGCAAGGCCTCCGGCGCCAACAACGCGATCCGCGAGCTCGGCGGCGTCTTCGGCGTCGCGGTGCTCGCCGCGGTGTTCGCGCACGTCGGCGGCTACGAGTCGCCCGAGGCGTTCACGAGCGGCACGACGGCGGCGGTGTGGATCGGCGGCGCGCTCGTGCTGATCGGCGCGGTCGCCGCGGCATTCATCAAGCCGCGCCGGCCCCGTGTCGCGGAGATCCCGGCCCTCGCTGCGGAGGCTGCGTAGAGGGGCCGGCTCTCCGGCGACGAACGTTGCGTCTGCAGCCTCGGACACGAGGCGTTGAGAATCGGGAGGCGCACATGCAAACACGCAGTCGCTGGACCGGCTGGATCGGCTTCGCCGGCTGGCTGCTGGTCGTCATCGGCGTGCTCGATTTCTTCGAGGGCCTGATCGCGGTCATCAGGGGCAAGTACTACGTGCTGACGCCCAGTCAGATCATCGTCTTCGACATGCGCAGCTGGGGCTGGATCACGTTGATCTTTGGCATCGTGGCCACGTTCGCCGGCCTGGGCCTGCTCTCCGGAGCGAGCTGGGCACGGTGGTTCGCGATCGTCGTCGGCAGCCTCAACGTGCTCGGCCAGCTCGCCTGGTTCGGGAGCTCGCAGTACCCGCTCTGGGCGCTTACCGCGATCACCCTGAGCATCGTCGTCATCTACGCGCTGATCGTTCGCTGGGGCGAGGTCCAGGCCGAAGCAATGGAGATTCGGTAGCGCAGGGTCTCGCATGCTGACCAATCGGTCTGCGCCGCCCGCAACCGTGACGCCGGTCCTCGTGTATCCGGACGTTCGCGCAGCGGTGGCGTGGCTCGAGTCGGCGTTCGGCTTCGAGGAAAGCGTGCGGATGCAGGTTGTCGAGGAGGTCACGACTTGGGAGTACGGAGAGCGCTCCGGCGTCGTGGAGGACATCGGCGGCCACCGCTGGGAGCTGACCCAGACCGTCCGCGACGTCGAGCCTGAAGAGTGGGGCGGGACGACGATCGCGCCCTGGTGAGTCGCGCTCGGAACGGCTAGGTCACACGCCGTCACTCGACGGTGATGCGCGCGAGCTTCACCGGGTCGAGCACGAAGTCCATCTCGGTGATGCGGCCGTTCACGACGGTGATGCCGGCGACCGCCCACGGCCGGCCGGGCCGGCCGATGACCGCCCCGGCAGCACCGTTCACGACGGCGGGCCGCGCGAGCGGTGCCATGCCCGCCCACCGGGCGGCTTCGCCCGCCACCGGCTCGGCGCCGACGACGGGCCCTTCGTGAGCGGGTGTCCCTCGCCCGCGTCGACCCGGAGGACAACGTCCGGGTCGAGGAGGGTGATGAGCGCGTCGAAGTCGCCGTCGCGCGAAGCGGCGATGAACGCATCGACGACCCGGCGCTGCTCGTCGAGGCCGACGTCAGACGTCGACTTGATGCCGTGCACGCGCCGCCGGGCGCGGCTCGCGAGTTGGCGCGTCGCGGCCGGGCTGCGTCCGACGATTCTCGCAATCTGCTCGAACGGCATCCCGAACATGTCGTGGAGGACGAAGGCGAGCCGCTCGGGAGGCGCGAGCGTGTGGAGCACCGCGAGCAAGGCGAGGCCGATGCCGTCCGCGATCAGCGTTTCCTCTTCCGGCGTCGGGCTCTGGTCGACTGCGACGATCGGCTCCGGCAGCCATGAGCCGACGAAGTCCTCGTGGCGCGCGCGGCGTGCCCGGAGCATGTCGAGGCACACACGCCCGACGACGGTCGTCAGCCAGGCGCCGAGATTCTCGATCGCCGACTCGTCGGTCCTGCTGAGGCGAAGCCACGCCTCCTGCACGGCGTCGTCCGTGTCGTCGAGCGTCCCGAGCATGCGGTAGGCGATCCGCCGCAGCTGCGGGCGCTCCTCCTCGAACCGTTCGGCGAGCCAGTCGCGATCGTCCATCCCGTTCCTACGACGCGCGCAGCGTCCGAGATGTGACACGCGCTCCGGCTGTCACACATCCGGGCCCCGATCCGTCGGACCGGGTGAACGACATCAAGAGGAGGCTCACGTGCAAACCATCTCCGCCGAATCCCCATCGCTGCTCGTAACCCGCCGTGGCATTGCGATCTTGCTCCTGCTCAGCCTCGTCCAGTTCATGGACGTTCTGGACGCGTCGATCCTCAACATCGCGCTGCCGTCGATCAAGGACGACCTCGGCTTCAGCCAGCAGGGCCTGCAGTGGGTCGTGAACGGCTACATCCTGACCTACGGCGGCTTCCTGCTGCTCGGCGGCCGCATGGCCGACCTGCTCGGGCGCCGCCTGGTTCTCGTCACCGGGCTGGTCGTGTTCGCGGGTGCGTCGCTTGTCGGCGGGCTCGCCCACTCGAGCTCGCTGCTCGTCAGCGCGCGCTTTGCCCAGGGACTCGGCGCTGCGTTGCTGTCACCTGCCGCGCTCTCGAGCGTGACGAGCATCTTCCGTTCCACCCGTGATCGCAACACTGCGCTCGGCGTCTGGGCGGCGGTTTCCGGCATCGGCGGCGCGGCCGGCGTCCTCTTCGGCGGACTGCTCACCGAGGGGCCGGGCTGGCGCTGGGTGCTGTTTGTCAACGTCCCGTTCAGCCTCGTTGCGTTCGCCGGCGCGTTTCTCCTCCTCGAGAAGGAGCGGATGCGGCTGCAGCCGGGGAGCTTCGACGCGCTCGGCGCCCTGCTCGTCACGGGCGGGATGCTGCTGCTCGTCCACGCGCTCGTGACGGCGCCCGACGTCGGCTGGGGCGCCTCGCGGACGCTCGCCGAGCTCTTCGTCGCCGGGTCGATGCTCGTCGCCTTCGTCCTCAACGAGTTGCGTGTGGCCAACCCGCTCGTGCCGATGTCGATCCTGCGCGTCAAGGGCGTCGCAGTCGCAGACGCGACGCAGATGCTCGCCCTGGCCGGCTTCCTGCCGATGTTCTTCTTCCTCACCCTCTACATGCAGTTGGTGCTGGACTACTCGCCGATCCAGACCGGCGTTGCCTACCTTCCGTTGACGGCCGGCTTCATCGTCGCGGCGAGCATCTGCTCCCAACTCTTCGCACGGATCGGCACCAAGCCGGTCGTCGTCGCGGGCATCGTGATCGCTACGGCCGGGCTGTACTGGCTGTCGCGGATTCCGGTCGACGGGTCCTACGTCTCGGACATCCTGCCCGGCCTGCTCGTCGTCTCGATCGGGATGGGCGGCGTCTTCACCGGTCTCACGACCGCGGCGAACGCCGGCGTCGAACGGGAGAAGGCCGGCCTCGCCGCCGGGCTCCTCAACACCGGCCAGCAACTCGGTGCGGCGCTCGGTCTCGCGATCCTCACTGCTGTCGCCTCCAGCCGCACCCTGCACCTTCTTGCTGCGCACGCGCCCGGCCAGCAGGCGCTGACCGCCGGCTTCCAGCGGGCGCTGTTCGTCGGCAGCATGATCCTGCTCGCGTCGATCTTCGTTGCGCTGCGTGCGCCGAACGTTCGCGCCCAGGCGGAGGCGGACGCCGCGATCGAGGCGGAGCCGGAGGCTTCGCTCGCGGCATGACGATGAACGCAAAGGTCTCGGGGACAAGCGCTCGAGGCGACGAGCTTCGCAGGCGCGCGATGCAGCGACCGCCGCCGAGTTGGCGAGGACCGCGCATGGCGTTGCGCTCGCCGCGCACGACCCAGACCTCGAGCTGCGGGCGCTCGCTCAGCTGGGGCTCGCCGAGGTATCTCTCGGCGATGCGGACCGGGTCCTGCGCGCCTCGACGAGGCGATGGCTGCTGCGTCGAGCGGCGCGGCGGCCGAACTCGAGACGTTCGCGGACATCTGTTGCGGCCTTCTCTTCGAGCGTCATGCGCGCGAGCAGCTCGTCGACGCGTTCCTCGATGGTGAGGGTATGAGTCACGTCGAGAACTTCAGCGCGTTGGCCGTGCCATGGCACTCCACGGTCGCAGAGGAGTCATCGGTCGCAAACGAAGGAGGAAGCGCCGGCGGAGCCCGCATTCGTACCCGATCATTCGACTCGTCCGGCTACGTGAACCGGCGCCCCGACGGTGTTCGCGTGCGCGAACGGGGGATAGAACGCGTCGAGGGCGCGTTCGCGTGCAACGCCGAGGCGAAAGGTTACTCCGGTCGCTTCTTGGAAGAGTTTCCTCCGCCGCCCGACGGCTTCACGTGCAGCGCCTCCTCACCTGCGACGACCCGGAATGTTCCCGGCGGAGCGCTTGCAGTGCCAATAGCTCGCCCGGACGAGCGGTGCGGAGAGCTTGTAGCGAACGGCGTCACAGTTGCACCCACCGGCTAGTGGAAGCCTCACGACACAGAAGATCTCGCGGTCTCGAGCGACCTCAAGAACGGGCTCGTGCCGCTACGCGACTGCCGTCAACCGGTAGCCGCCGAGCGCGCTGGCGAACCTGGCTCAACCGCCCGGTCTCGACGTCGTAGACGAAACCACGAACGTGATCCTTCTCGAGAGGATGAACGCGCTGCCGTGATCCGCGCGATCGACTGGCTGAGGTCCTCTTCCAGGCCGTCGATTGCCCCTGCGGCCGATTCCGGCTTGATGCCGTGTGCTCGTCGATCTGAAGTCTTCGTCCTTGAAAGCCAGCATCCCGCAGTCGGCCGCAGCGACGCTGATCGCGCCTGGTCCAGTTCTGCCACTTTCGCCGCTCCACGTCGTGCTCGCGCTCGCCGCGATCGGGCTGGCGGCGACGTCGTTCGTGTTCCTGTTCGTCAGCGAGCACCAAACGCTGTTCGGTTGTCAAGATTACGGCTACCTCAGGCGATCTTGGCGCGGCTTGCCCGTATGCCGACGAATCGAGTAACATCGCGATGGTCTTCCAGAACTACGCCCTGTACCCGCACATGTCGGTCGCGGACAACATGAGCTTCCCGCTCCGGATGCAGCGCGTGTCGAGGGGCGACACACGGGCGCGTCCGAGAGGTTGCCGAGCTGCTGGGGATCGGGGAGCTTCTTGCGCGCAAGCCCCGCGAGCTCTCGGGTGGACAGCGGCAGCGCGTCGCCAGCGCGAACGCGTCCTCGCCGACGAGCTTCGGAACGAGCTCGTCGTTCACGGTGCGATCGATCTCGAGCAGGCTCGCGTCCTCGTCGCCCGCGTACGCTTCACCGGCGATGCCGTCGTCGGTGTTGATGCGCATCACGATCGTCGAGCGGTGCGTCATGTGGTAGTGGCTGCCGCGAAACGGCCGCACGAGCGGCACGCGAATCGGGATCGTCTCCAGCGACGCGATCGACAGGGCGGCCCGCGTCTCCATCGCCGCATTCCAACACGACGCGGGCTCACCTGATGAAGCTGCTCGACGGACGGCGCGCGCTCGTGACGGGCGGAGCGAACGGCATCGGCCGCGCCATCGTCGAGCGCTTCGCCGCCGAGGGAGCTTCTGTCGCGATGGTCGACGTCGAAACCGTCGACGATCTCGGTCAGCGCGTCGCATTTCAGCGCGATCTGTCCGAGACGGAGACCCTCGACGCCCTCGTCGACGAGGTCGAGGCAAGCGTCGGGCCGCTTGACGTCCTCGTCAACAACGCGGGAGTCTTCGAGCCGGCGCCGGCAGTCGATCTGAGTCTCGCGTCGTACCGTCGCGTGCTCGCCGTCAACCTCCACGCGCCGATCTTCCTCTCAACCCGCGCCGCCCGCGGGATGATCGCGCGGGGCTACGGACGCATCGTGAATATCACGTCGATCCACGGCCGCTTCGGCGAGGAACAGGCTCTCTCCTATGACACCGCAAAGGGAGGGCTCGACCAGGCGACGCGGACGCTCGCGATCGAGCTCTCGCGTCACGGCGTGCTCGTCAACGCCGTCGCGCCTGGCTTCGTGGCGACGCGAATGTCCGTCGTCGACGGCGTCGACGAGCTGGAGAGCGAATGGTTCAACGACATCTACGTGCGTTACGGGAAGCTTCCGATGCGCCGCTACGCACAGCCGTCCGAGATCGCGGCGCAGGTCGCCTGGCTCGCGAGCTCGGAGAACTCCTACGTGACCGGGCAGGTCGTGACGGTTGACGGCGGCGTGACGGTGACCTTCTGATGGAGCGGCGGCTGCGCGCGCTTGAGGTTGCCCGGCGGGCAGGCGCGGACGTATTGCTCGTGAGCACGCCGGCGAGCGTCGCCTGGCTGACGGGCTTCGCCGCGGAGATCGACAGCGGCCCGAGCCCGTTCAGCCTGCCGCCGCTGGCGCTCCTCGCCGCAGACGCACCGCCGGTATTGATCGTCAGTGACGACGATGCCGAGAGCGCCGCGGCCACGGGCTGCGAGGTGAGCTCGTACCGGGGGTTCTCGGTCGAGCCGCTCGACGCGGTCGGCGGCGCGTCGGGCGCGCTCGCCGAGGTCGTGGGCCGGCGTCGAGCCGGCGTCGAGGCGGGTGCACTCCCGGCCGCGCTTGCCGCGGACCTCGACTGGGTCGACGTCGGAGCGGAGCTCGCGCGCACCCGCGCGATCAAGGACACCGACGAGCTTTCCCGCATCCGCGCCGCGATCGAGCTCTGCGACGTCGGCCAGCGGGAGGCGAGGCTGCGCGCGGAGCCCGGCCTGACGGAGCTCGAGCTCTGGGCGCACGTGCGCGGTGCGATCGAGTCGGCCGCGGGAGCGCGCACGCCCGTTCTCGCCGACCTCGTCGCTGGACCGCGGACTGCGGCGACAGGTGGAGCGCCCGGGAACCGCACGATGACCGAAGGCGAGCTCGTGCTCTGCGATCTCGTTCCGCGGCGGTCGGGTTATTGGGGAGATTCGTGCGCGACATTCGCGCTCGGAGCGCCATCGCCGGTTGCGGCGGAGAATCATCGGCGCGCCTCGGATGGGCTCGGCCGGTTGCTCGAAGCGGTGCGGCCCGGTGCAACTGCCGGCGACCTCGACGCCCTCGCGCGGGACGGGCTCGACTATCCGCACCACTCCGGGCACGGTCTCGGCTGCGACTGGCACGAGGAGCCGCGAGTTGTGCCGGGATCGCAGACCGTGCTGGAGCCGGGGATGGTCGTCGCGTTCGAGCCGGGGTGCTACGAAGGCGGTGAAGGCGTGCGCGTCGAGCAGGTGGTGTTGGTGACGGCGGATGGTTGCCAGATTCTCTCCGGCCACGGGCTGCAGCTGTGATCTCGGACCAACGACCGATGGAGGGCGAACGAAAGGAGCATCGATGACTGGGAAGCGACGGGTGAGCGCAGCGCTGCTCGTAGCGGCTGCGGCGGTTGCGCTCGCAGTTGGAGCGTCAACGTCTCGCGCCGGTGGTACGGCCACGAAGGCGTTCCCGACGGGTCCAGTGAAGCTGACGATGTGGTGGTGGGGCGAGCAGGAGGCCGCGGGCGCGAAGGCGTGGCTTGCGGAGACGGTCGCGCTCTACCACAAGAAGCATCCGAACGTGACGATCAAGACGGTCCTCCAGACGACGAACGGGCTCGTGCCCGCGTTCAAGGCGGCGGCCGCGGCGAAGAAGGGACCGGACCTTCAGTATTTCTGGGGCGGCATCTGGTCGCTCGAGGACGCCTGGGCCGGGTCGACGAAGCCGGTATCGGACTACATCCCCGCGGCTCAGCTGAAGCACTACATCAACACGGCTGAGGACACATACGACGGGAAGATCTGGACCGCGGGATGGTACGTGCAACCGTCTTTCCCCGTCCTCTATCGAAAGGACGTGCTCTCCAAGGCCGGAGTCGCTCCGCCTCGCACGTGGACGCAGCTCCTCTCGGCGTGCGACAAGCTCAATGCAAAGGGCATCACGCCGATCGCCGGCGGGATCAGCGACGGCTGGTTCGGCGGATGGCTCTACGCGACGATCGGCGCCCAGGGCATCCGCTCGGTCGGCGACGTGCTCGGGGCAGTGGCCGGGAAGAACAAGTTCACCGACCCCGCGCAGGCGGCATGGTGGACGAGGCTCCAGCAGATGCGCGACCACAAGTGCTGGAACAAGGACATCAACTCGGTCCAGCTCTATCAGGGTCAGCAGCAGTGGTCGGACGGCAAGGCGGCTATGACGATCACCGCCGGCTCCGACGTGAAGAAGTTCGTGAAGCAGGTGGGCGTGTCGAAAGTGGGCGTGATGCCGATGCCGAAGTGGGGCAAGGGGCCCTACGCCGGTCGGCTCGGCTCGACATCGCAGACGGTCGGCATCACCGCCTGGACGAAGTATCCCGAGGTGGACGCCGATTTCATCATGTTCATGCACACGCCGGAGCGGATGACGGCGTTCTTCAAGAAGACGGGCGCCTTCCCCGCGGACGATCGCTTCAACACGAAGCTGATCACAATCCCCCAGCAGAAGGTCCTGTTCGACCTCGTGAAGAAGGGCGTGCCGTATCTGGAGAACTTCATCCCGACGGAGTTCGACTCGAAGGCGAACTTCGCACAGGCGCAACTGCTGCTTGCCGGCAAGATCGATGCGAAGAAGGCTGCGCAGGCGTCGGAGGACATTGCGGCGAGAATCCGTCGCACGAACCGCGACCTGATCGGCAACTTCGCGACATGGTCGAAGTCGTTCAAGTAGGAACGCAGTTCGAGGGGGCGCTCGCTTGAGCGCCCCCTCGGCATTCGACGCGACCGCGATCGGCCGACGCCGCAAGCGACGCGTGCGGCTTGGTCGCGCGGAACCGTTCGTGTGGATCGCGCCGGCCTTCGCCGTGGTGGCATTCGTGTTCGGGTACTCGATGGTCGAGCTTGCGCGGCAGGCTCTCGAGCATCACGGCAAGTGGGTCGGCCTGGAGAACTTCAGGTTGACGGTCACCGATCCGACCTTCCGCACGGCTCTGGAGCACAACGCGCGACTTCTGCTCGCGGTGCCCGTCCTCGTGCTGCTCGCACTTCTCCTCTCCGTGCTGCTATTCGAGGCGTTGCGGGGCTGGCAGTTCCATCGGACGACGGTGTTCCTGCCCTACGTCCTGCCGATCCCGGTCGTCGCGGTGATCTTTGGGCAGATGCTGCAGCTGGACGGCCTCGTCAACAAGGCGTTACGCGGCATCGGCCTGGGCTCGCTCGCGTTCGACTGGCTCGGCCAGCCCAGTTGGGCGCTGTGGACGATGACCGGCGTGATCGTCTGGAAGGAGCTCGGCTTCGGCGTCATCCTCTTCCTCGCGCGTCTGCTGTCGCTGCCTGCCGAGACGTTCGAGGCCGCACGTGTCGACGGAGCCCGCTTCTTCCGGCTGCATCGCTACGTGACCGTGCCCCAGCTTGCGGGCGTGATCGCCTTCTACGTCGTGGTCGAGGCGATCACGATGGTCTCGTGGGTCTTCAACTACGTCTACGTGATCTCGAACGGCACCGGCGGGCCGGGCGAGGCCACCCAGGTGGCCGAGCTCTATATCTACCAAACGGCGTTCCAGTACTCGGCGCCCGACCTCGCGGCGGCGGCCGCTGTCATGCTTTTCGGAGGGACGCTTCTGCTTATCGTCGTCTTCTTCCGGGTGCAGCGCCGTGCCGGGTTCATCGCCGCCGGTGAGTAGGAGGTCGAACCAGAATGATGCTCATCGAGCGGGGCGCGGTAGGCGAGTGCAGCGCAAGGACGCAGGGAGCCTCGATAGTCCTTCTATCGAGGCGACTGAGGACGTCGCGATGCGCCGCATAGCGCGCCCGCGCGGCACAGTCGCTCACTCTCGTTCGGCCTCCAAGCGTCGTCTGAGCGGTCTTCCGAAGCACGTCGTGCTCGTGGCGGCGTCGCTTGTCGCGCTCTTTCCCGTCTATGTGATGGTGACCGCCGCGTTCAAGACGCAGAGCGGCTTTCTGAACGATCCCTTCTCGCCGCTCGCGCAGCCGACGCTGAACGGGTTCCGGACGGCGGTGAATGACCAGTTCCCGCGCTGGCTGCTGAACAGCGCCCTCGTCACAGCGGCGGCGGTTGCGGCCACGTTGATGCTGGCCGCCCTCGCGGCATGGGGCTTCTCGCGCTGGAGCTTTCGCGGGCGCGACGCGCTTCTCTCCCTCCTCGTCTCGCTCATGGTCGTGCCGCCCGTCGTCTTGCTCGTGCCGCTCTTCGTGTTCGGCGCGCAGCTCGGGTGGATCTCCACGTTCAGGCTCGTGATCCTGATCTACGTCGGGCTGATGCTGCCGTTCTCGGTGTTCATGCTCACGAGTTTCTTCCGGACGATCCCGCCGAGCATGATCGAGGCAGCGACGGTCGACGGTGCGTCCTCCTTCAGGGTCTTCCGGCTCATCGTGCTGCCGCTCTCAGGCGCGCCGCTTGCGACGCTCGCAGTGATCAACCTCCTCTGGGTCTGGAACGAGCTGCTGATCGCCCTCGTCTTCCTCCAGGACGACTCGAAAAAGACGCTCATGGTCGGCATCACTGGTTTCCAGAGCCGTTACAACCTCGACGTGCCGGCGATCATGGCCGGCCTGACACTGGCGACTCTCCCGATCGTCGCGCTGTACCTCTTCGGCCAGCGGTTCTTTGTGCGCGGTCTCGTCGCGGGTGCCGCGAAGGAGTGATCAGTCGATGACGAAACCGCCGTTGACGTCGACGACCTCGCCGGTCATGAAGCTCGAGTGGTCGGAGCAGAGGAACGCCACGACGTCCGCGACTTCCTGTGCGGTGCCGTAGCGGCCGAGCGGCACGAGCCCGCGAAGATCGGGGACGCCCTTGATCATGTCGGTGTCGATGAGCGCAGGGGCAACAGCGTTGCTCCGGATGCCGTGCCGCGCGTACTCCTTGGCGATGGACTTCGACAGCGTCATCAGGCCCGCCTTCGACGCAGCGTATGCGGCGGCGGCGATGCCGCCGCCCGTTTTCCCGGCGCTGGAGCCGACGGCGACGACCGAACCCGTACCGGCATCGGCCATCGCAGGCAGCGCTCGCCGGGCGCAGAGGAACGCTCCGGTCAGGTTGACGTCGAGCTGACGACTCCACACCTCGATCGTGATCTCCGGGAATGGTTGCGAGACCATGATCCCCGCGTTCAGGACGAGCAGCTCGACCGCTCCTAGATCGCGCTCGATCTCGCCGAACGCCCGCTCCACCGACCCCTCGTCGGAGACATCCAGAGCCACTCCGAGTATGTCGTCGAGGCGAGGTGGTTCGAGGTCTCCCGCGACTGTTCTGGCGCCGATGTCCCGCAGCGTCTCCGCGATGCAACGACCGATTCCGCGTCCCGCTCCGGTCACGAGCGCTACGCGGCCCTCGATGCCGTTCAGGCGCATGTCTGCCGGCTCTCCACTCGCTCACGCTACCGGTTTCGGCCAAGGGTCTTACGTCGCGGCCGCCCTATGCATGGTGTATTCCCGGCGGTAGCATCGACGGGTTGCTGCGCGCATGGTCTGCTGCGCTCGCGGCGGCGCTCGTTCCCGGTTCGATCGCGGCTGAGAATGTCCGTCCGGGGACGGCGGCGTGGGCGGCGCCTGCAACGGCGTCGGCCGAGATCTACGCCACCGAGGTCGGCGCGGTTCCCGGCGCCACTCTCCACTTTCACGTCTCCACGGCGGTGACTTCCCGGTACCGAGTGGAGCTGTACCGGCTCGGCTGGTACGGCGGTCTCGGCGGACGGCTCGTGGCGTGTTCGCCCTCGTGCAGCAGCGACGAGCCTGGTGTCGCGCAGCCACAGCCGAGCTTCGCCGGCCGCCGATCCGTATGCGCCGCCGGTGCAGGCGCACTGGATGGTCACGGACGAGATCCGCACCTCTCGTTCCTTGCTCAGCGGCTACTACCTCGCGCGCGTCGTCGTGACGGCCGGCTCGTCTGTCGGCCCGGCGGGCGAGACCTTCGTCGTTCTGAGACAGCCACCGCGCGCGCACCCGACTCGCATCCTCGTGCAGGCGGCTGTGAATACCTGGCAGGCATACAACGACTGGGGCGGAGCGAGCCTGTACGACATCGGCTATCCCCGGAGCTTCCACGTCTCGTTCGACCGGCCGTACAGGGCCGGCCCGCAGGGGCCGAAGCTCTGGGAGTTACCGCTCGTCCGATTCCTCGAGCGGCTGGGCGTCGACGTCTCCTACCAGACCGATCTGGACACGCATCTCCATCCACGATCACTGGCGCGTCACCGCCTCGTGGTCGTCGCCGGCCACGACGAGTACTGGACGAAGGAGATCCGCGACGGCTTCGAGGCCGCCGCCGCTCGTGGAGTCAACCTTGCCTTCATCGGCGCCAACATCGGGTTCTGGCAGATGCGATACAACACGGCCGGCGGCTCCCTCTCGATCGACGAGTACCGCTCGGCCGGCGCCGACCCGAGTCCGGACGAAGCCACGAAGACAACGCGATTCCGCCGGCTCACTCCTCCACGAAGTGAGTGCACGTTGCTTGGCATCTCATTCGCAGGGGGAAGTGGCGCACAGGCCGACTTCGTGGTCACGGCCAACGCGCTCGAAGGATCCCTGGTTCGTCGGGCACGGGTTTCGTCGGCAGGGAGACACGATCGGCGGAATCGTCGGCTACGAATGGGACACCTACGACCCGGGCTGCGCACCGGCCGGAACGACCGTTCTCTTCCACGGCAAACACAACCCCTTCCGCTGCAGACGCAGTGAGCTACACCGCACCCTCGGGAGCACGCGTCTTCAGCGCCGGATCGGTCGCCTTCAGCTGGGGCCTCGACGACTTCGGCGGCCACACGCCTGACCCACGCCTTCAGCGATTCGTGCGGAACCTACTACGCGACCTCGCCGCACGCAGACACCCGGCACACCAGCCTTAAGAGGCTCTACATCAATGAGCGTCGGGGTCATTCAGGCGGTACCTGGTGGAGGTCGACCTGCGTCTGCGTGACGGCTGGCAAGTTCGTAGAGGTTCCCGTCGGGCGCGCGGAAGTGCAGCCACTCCCAGTTGCTGTCTCGTTCGAGAGTGCCGACGATCTCCACTCCGGCTGCGCTGAGCGTTGCATGTGCGGCGCGGATGTCGTCCACCTCGAATAGGGCAATCGGGCCGCTCGTCTCGCGGCGGAAGAAGTCGAAGTAGGGGTCACCCGGTGCGAAGACCTGGACACGGTCTCCACTCGGGAGCGACAGCTCTGTTGTGGTCGGCTCAGCGAACTCAACCGCAAGACCCATGACATCGCGTAGCAGTTCGACCATCGGCTGATACTCGCTCGTGGGGATGCCCAGCCAGCACAGACGTAGGACTCTCACTCTGAGACCTTCTCAGCTTCAGACGTCAGGTGAGCCAGTTCGAGCTTCCGCCAGCAGATCAGACGGCAGGCCAGAGCGAGGAAGCGTTCGTGGATGTCGTCGCGACGGTCGGCCGCGGAGCGTCCAGGCGAGCGGGATCCTGCCGCTGTCCACGAGCAGGTGGTGCTTGCTGCCGCGACGGCCCCGGTCGACCGGGTTGGCGCCGTCGTAGTGCCACGTTTTCGCCTGGAGATGGCTCGAGTCGGCGATCGCGCGTCCCATTCGAGCTGGTCGGCGGCATGCGGATCCGCGAGCAGCAGCTCGTGCAGCTTCTCCCAGACCCCGGCCCGCTGCCAGGCCGTCATCGCAGCCGAAGCCGAGCCCGTGGCAAGTGCTCCCAGCGTTCCGGTGTGCAGCACGAACAAGATCCGCTGCAGGACACGACGGTCATCAAGCGGCTTGCGCCCCGGATAGCGGAACCGCCGCCGCCGCGCCGGCAGCAACGGCTCGACCGCTGCCACAACCATCGGGCACCTCCCACGCCTCGCCCTCATCGCCACCCTCCGAGCGTTGAGGACAGGTGCCGACGGACTTCGCGACCGCGAAGCGGGTCCTTCATTGAGTTAGAGGTTCTAGCCGCCTAGCCGGCTGTCTGTTTCAGCGCGACGACCGTGGCGCGGTTCTCGCGCACGAGCTTCGCGGCGAAGAGACGGTCGTCGGCCTTGTGGAAGAGCTCGGAGGCCGTCTCGCCGTCGTCGGGCGAGCGGGTGACGCCGAAGCTCACCGAGACGCTCTCCGGCGCTAGCGAGCGGTTGACGCGGGTGACGAGCGCCGGCAGCTCGTCGGCGGGCATGGTAGTGAGGATCGCGAACTGGTCGCCGCTGATGCGGGCGACGAGGTCGTCCGCGTCGGCGTGCTGGCGGATGACCTCTGCGACGCGTTTCAGCACCGCGTTGCCTGCCGCGTGTCCGTGGACGTCGTTCACGTCCTTGAGATCGTCGACATCGGCAATGGCGAGCGCGAAGGGCGTTCCGGCCGCGCAGCGCTGCACCAGGTCCTCGTCGAAGACGCGCGCGTTCGGGAGGCCGGTGAGGAAGTCGCGGCCGGCGAGGTCGCGCAGGCGCTCGACGAGCTTGCGGTTCCGGCTCGCGTAGAAGCCGATCAGTCCTCCGACGAGCCCGAAGGTGACAGCCCGGATGAGCGTCGCATCGGTCAGCGCAAGTGCCGATGGGACGCGCGGGTCGAGGACGACGGCAACGGCGTAGAGCGCCGCGGTGAGAACGCCGGCGGCTGCGCCGATCAGCTCGTCGGTGACGAGCGCGACGAGGCAGATGGGCAGGTAGAAGAAGTGGCCGAGGCCGAGGCCGGGCGACTCGACGAAGATGAAGAGCGCAAAGACGCCGACGTAGCAGGCGGCCGCGAGAGGCAGGACGAAGCGGCGATCGAGGTCGTGGGAACCGGACACCTCTTTAGGGTCGTCAGCAGGCGGGCTGTTTCCCTCACCCGAACGAGGGGTCGCGCCGCCGTCGCGCGCGAAGGCGAGAATGGCTCTCGTGTCTCGTCTGCTCGTCCTCGGGGCCGGACCGGCCCAGCTCGGCGTGCTCGCAGCCGCCCGCGCCCGCGGGCTGACGGTGATCGCGGCCGACCGCGACCCGTCGGCGCCCGGCTTTCGCTACGCCGACCGGCGAGCCATCGTCTCGATCGAGGACGAGCCGGCGATCGAGCGCCTCGCGCGCGCCGAGCGAGATCGACGGAGTCATCGCGCCCGGGACCGATCACGCCGTCGTGCTCGCCGCGCGCATCGCGTCGCGGCTCGCGCTTCCACATCCGGTCACACCGGAGACCGCCTCGCTCGCGGTCTCGAAGCTGAAGCAGCGCGAGCGACTCGCGGAAGCCGGTGTCCGCCAGCCGCGCTCGCGCGTCTGCCGGTCGCTCGAAGAGGCGTCTGCCGCCGCGGCGGAGCTCGGCTTCCCGGTCGTCGTCGAGGCGCCGGACCGCTGCGGGCGAGCGCGGCGTCGCGCTGGCGCGGAACCGGGACGACCTTGCCGCGGCCGCCGCCGACGCGGTCGCCGAGTCGCGCGGCGACTACTGCCTCGTCGAGGAGCTCGTCGGCGGCGCGATCGTCACCGTCAACGCGTTCGTCCTCGACGGCCGGTTCGTCCCGCTCGACGGTCACCGATCGCGAGCAGGCGCCGCCGCCCGCGTTCGGCGTCCCGCTCGCGCACCGCTGGCCGGCCGAGCTCGACCCGGCGGAGGTCGGCGCGGCGGTCGAGGGCGGCCGCGGTCGCGGCGCGAGCGCTCGGCATCGAGCACGGGCCGGTCGACGACGCAGATCCTCCTCGGCGACGACGGCGCGCTGCTCGCCAAGGTCTCGGCGCGGGTCGGCGGCGGGCACGACGCCGAGCTCTGCCGCGTCGCGCTCGGCGTCGACCTGAACGATCTCGCCGTCGCCGCGTCGCTCGGCGAGGCCGTGCACGCAGGCGAGCTCGCCCCGCACACGCGGAGTCGGCGGCGCATGCGTCCGCTTCCTCGTCGCGCCCGCCGGCGAGCTGCGCGAGGTTCGCGGCGTCGAGGCGCGCATACGACGTCGACGGTGTGCGCGGGATCCGCATCTATCGCAAGCCCGGCCACGTCTTCCGCACGCTGCGCCGAGCGTCCGACCGCGCCGGCGCCATGCTCGCGACCGGCGGCACGCGCGACGAGGCGCTCGACGCGGCGGACGACGCGGCTTCGCTTGATCCGCTTCGTCGTCGGCCGTGCGGAGGCCGTCGCGTGAAGCGCACGCGTCGCGACGCTCGTCGTCACCGGCCTCTGCACCGCGTACATCGTCTGGAAGATCGACCTCGGGACGACGCTGCACGTCCTCGCGCACGCGCAGCTCGGCTGGTGGCTCGCTCTCGCTCGCGATCATGGTCGGCTCGGTCTGGCCGATGGCGTGGCGGTGGCAGCGACTGCTTGCCGCGCGCGGCGTGCACGACACGCTCGCGCGGCTCGTGCGCACCTACTTCGTCGGCTACGCGGCGGGCCAGGTGCTGCCGACGTCGCTCGGCGGCGACGCGTCGCGGATCTACGAGACCGTCGCGCCGGCACGAGGGCACCGGCGGCGCCGCCGCCGGGACGGTGCTGCTCGAGCGTGCGCTCGGCGGCGTCGCGACGCTCGTGCTCGCGGCGATCGGCTTCGCGCTCGCCGTCGGGCAGCTACGACGTCGGCGGCTACCTGTGGGTCGAGCTCGCGTTCGTCGTCGGCGCGGCGCTCGCGGCCGTCGTGCTCTTCTCGACGCGGCTCCATCCGGCTGCTGCAGCGCGACGCGGCCGCTGCTGCGCCGCGCTGCGGCTCGAGCGCCTCGCTGCGGGACGTCTACCTCGCGCTGCACTCGTTCCGGAACGACCTGCCGCTGCTCGTCGGCGATGTTCGCGCTGACGCTCGTCGTGCAGGCGGTGCGCGTGCTCGCGATCTGGTGCGCGGGCAAAGCCGTCGGCGTCGACCTCTCGCCGCGGCCGTACTACGTGATGGGCCCGCTGCTCTTCCTCGTCATGCTCGTGCCGTTCACGGTCAACGGGCTCGCCGTGCGCGAGTCGTTCTTCGTCTCGTTCCTCGGCACGCTCGGCGTGCCGGCCGACCGCGCCTTCGCGACGGGGTTCCTCTTCTTCGTCGTCACGATCGCGCTCGCGCTGCCCGGGCGCTCGTCGATCGTGCTGCGCGAAGGGTTGCGCCGCCGGTGAGCGACGCCTCGGTCGTCGTCGTGACCTACAACGCGCTGCCGTGGCTCGAGCAGTGCCTCGAGAGCGTGCGCGGGGTCGAGACCGTCGTCGTCGACCACGGCTCGACCGACGGCACGCTCGAGCTCGTCCGCGAGCGCTTCCCGGAGGCCGCGCTCGTCGAGCAGGAGAACCGCGGCCTCGCCTTCGGCTGGAACACCGGCATCGACGCGGACGCTCGAGCCGCTACGTCCTGCTGCTGAACTCCGACGCGTGGCTCGACGACGGGCGCGCTCGCACGCGCTCGTCGCCTTCGCCGACGCGCACCCGGACGCCGCCGTCGTCGGGCCGCGGCTGCGCTATCCCGACGGGCGCCTCCAGCGCTCGGTGCGCGGCTTCCCGACGCTCTGGCGGCTCGCGACCGAGTTCCTCTTCCTGCGCAAGCTCGCGCCGCGCTCGCGTGCGTTCAACTCGTTCTACGGCGCGGGCTTCGCACACGACGCGGTGCACGAGGCGGAGGTGCTGATGGGCGCCGTGTGGCTCGTGCGCCGCGCGGCGATCGACGAGGTCGGCCCGGCCGACGACGCGTTCTTCCTCTTCAGCGAGGAGACCGACTGGGCGTAGCGCTTCCGCGCGGCCGGGTGGCGGTTGCTCTTCTACGCCGGACGCCGGCGCGACCCACGTGTACGCGGCATCGCACAAGGGCCGGATGCTCGTCGAGAACCTGCGCGGCCAGATCCACTTCCTGCGCAAGCATCGCGGCGAGGCCTATGCAGACCGCGCGCGACAGCTCCTGCTCGTCGCGCTTCGCCTCCGCGCCGCGCTCTTCCGCGGGCGAGCGCGGCCGGATGTACCGCGAGGGCGCGCGGTTCCTCGCCTCGGGCACCGCCGTCGATCTCGTCGGATGACGCTTCTCGCCGCGCTCGCGCTGCTCGGGCTCGACCCGGCTCCTGCCCGAGCACGGGGTCTGGCTCTGGCTGCGGCTTGCCGTCGCGACGCGTGGTCCTGCTCCTGCCCGGCCGCTCGTCGCGCGTGCGATCGGCGCCGGTGACGGGCTCGCCTCGACGCTCGTGCTCGTCGATCGGCATCGTCGCCGCGGCGCTCGCGCTCACCTTCGCCGTTCACGGCTCCCTGACGCTCACGCTCGTGCTCGTCCTCGCCGTGGGCCTCGTCGCCGTCGTTCTTTCGGCGTCGCTTCCAGGTCGACCGCGCGCCGGCGGTCGATCGCCCTCGCGGGGCTCGTGCTCGGGATCGCCCTGTGGGCGATCGAGGGCGTGCTCAGCGGCGACGCGCTCTTCCACCTCGGCCGCGTGCGGAAGCTCGACGACTTCGGCTCACTCTCGCTGCGCGCAGTCGACGAGTTCAAGGACGGCGGCCTGCACCCGGGCTATGCGTTCCCGCTCTGGCACGGCTGGCTCGCACTCGTCGCGCGTCTCGCCGGCGTCGACCCGACGCAGGTCGTGCTGCACGAGTCGAGCCTGCTCGTTCCCGCTCGCGCTCGTCCTCGCCTTCGAGATGGGGCGCGTGGTCTTCCGCTCGTCGGCTCGCCGGCGTCGCGACGATGCTCGCGCAGGTCGGGATGATCGCGCTCGCGCCCGGCGGCGGCGGCGCGTATCCCGACGCTCGAGCTCCCGGGAACGGTGGCGCGGCAGCTGCTCGTTCCCGCGGCGATCGTCGCTCTTCTTCCGCTTCGTGCGCGACGCCCTCGCGCGGGCTCGCCGTCGCGCTCGCCTTTGCGGGGCTCGACCTCGCCTTCGTGCACCCGACATACGCGCTCTTCATCGCGATCCCGCTCGTCGGGTTTCGCGCTCGTCCGCGTGCTCGCGTGCGGGTCGGATCTCCGCTCGGGCGTCGCTGCGCTCGCCGCCTTCGGCGTCCCGGTGCTGCTCGTCTTCGCGTGGCTCTCGCCGATCGTCGGGGAGACCCGCTCGCACAACCCGAGCGCGGCCGAGAAGGCGCGCGCGCTTCGGCACGTACGCGAGCGATCTCGTCGTGACCTCGCCCTCGCGCTATCACCTCGCCCCGTCGCTCGTCGACCGGACGGGTGCGATCGCGATCGCCGCGCTGGCGCTCGTCCCGCTCGCCGCGCTTCGCGGCGCGGCGCCGCTGGAGCGCGTTCGTGCTCGGCGGGACGGTGCTCGTGCTCGGCATCGAGCTCTCGTCGGTCCTCTTCCCGCACTTCTCCGACCTCGTCTCGCTCTCCCAGTCCCGGCGCGCCGCCGGCTTCGTGCCCTTCGCCTTCGCATTCGCCGGCGGGATCGCCGTGCTGACGCGGGCGTTGCGCATCTTCGTGCTTCCGGTGGCGCTCGCAGCGGGCATCGCCTTGCAGCTTGCGTGGCCCGGCGACTTCGGCCGGCGGGTCGCTCACGGCGGGCCGGGCGCGGTCACCTGGTACGCGCTCTGGGGTGGACTCGCCGGCATCGTCGTCGCGGTCGTGCTCGCGCGCCGCGGCACGCCGCCGTACGAGCGCTACGGCGTGCTCGTCGGCGCTGCGGCGCGCCCTCTTCGTCCTGCCGGTCGCCGTGCACGGCTTCGCGCACTGGGACGCGGAGTCGCCCCGCGACGGGAACGCGTTGACGCCCGGTGTCGTCGCGTATCTCCGCCGGAGCGTCCCGAAGCGCGCCGTCGTCTTCGCCGATCTCGAGACGAGCTACCGGATCTCCGCGTACGCGCCGGTGTACGTCGCGGATGCACCTCCGACGCACGTCGCCGACACGAAGGCGAACGACCCGAAACGCCGCCGCAGCGACTGGCTGCGCTTCCTGCACTCCGGCGATCCCGCGATCCCGCGGCGTTACGGCGCGCACTGGGTCGTGCTCCGCGGCCCGGAGCGCCTGCGCGGAGCCGGACGGCTCGTCTACCGTGACGCCGTCTTTCGCGTCTACCGCCTGTGAAGCTCCTCCTCGTCACCCTCTACTTCCCGCCGGCAGGCGGCGGCGGCGTGCAGCGGCCGTTGAAGTTCGCGAGCCATCTGCCGGCGCTCGGCATCGAGACGCACGTGCTCGCGCCCGACGATCCGAAGTGGGTCCACGAGGACGCCGAGCTGCCGCTGCCCACGCAGGCGTGGGTGCACCGCGCCCGCTACGTCGGGCCGAGCGGGCGCCGGATCGCGGACGAGCTCCACGGGCGAAGCGGCGTCGACCTGATGCTGCGCCGGTCATCAACGATCGGGCGACGGCTCCTTCTCCCCGACGAGAACGTGACGTGGAACGCCACGGCGATTCCGAAGGCGATCTCGATCGTCCGAAGCGAGGGCATCGACGTCGTACTCACCACCTCGCCGCCGTCCTCGGTGCACCTCATCGGCGCGGCCGTCAAGCGCGCGACAGGAGTCAAGTGGGTCGCGGACCTTCGCGACTCGATCGCGCTGCACGCGCACCGAAGCGCCGACGGTCTGGGTGCGCGCGCAAAGCAGAAGGCGCGGGCAGGCGTTGCGCATCTCGTCGCACGCCAGGCCGACGCCATCGTCACGGCGGCGGAGGCGATCACCGAGGAGACGCGCGGGATATCTCCGGTCGGCCCTCTCGTGACGATCACGAACGGCTGCGACTTCGACGACTTCGCAGGGCTCGAGTACGCGCGCGGCGACCGTTTCCGAGCTCACGCACGCCGGCTCGTTCTTCGGCAAGCGCGACCCGAAGCCGTTCCTGCGCGCGCTCGCGGAGTCGGGTCTCGACGACGTGACGGTCCGGTTCCTCGGCGACTTCCGCCCGGCCGACCGGGAGTACATGGAGGCGCCTCGGGATCGCCGACCGGGTCGAGCTCGTCCCGCACGTCCCGCGCCGCGAGTCGCTTCGCCTGCAACGCGAGTCCGACGTCGCTCCTGCTGCTCATTCCCGAGGCGGACGGCCGCGGCCGCGGTGTGCTCTCCGGGAAGGTCTTCGAGTACATCGCCGCCGAGCGGCCGATCCTCGCAGTCGTGCCGCCCGACGGGGCGGCGGCGAAGCTCGTCGAGGACACGGGCGCGGGTGTCGTCGCCGCGTCCGACGACGTCGACGCGATCCGTCAGGCGTTGCTCGACCTGCACGCGCGCTGGCAGCGTGGCGAGCTCGATGCGGCGCCGCTCAGCGGCGAGTGGCGCGACCGCCTTTCCCGCGCAGCGCGCGTCGAGGAGCTCGCCGACCTGCTCAAGAGCCTGTAGCGACGAGGATCCGCACGCCGAGCGGCGGCAGCGTCACGGTGAGCGATCCGTCCTGCGCCTGGTAGCGGCGCGCCGAGCCCACCGTCTCGACGACCTGGTCTCCCAATGCCTTCGTGGCGAGCGTGACCCGAGCGGGCGTCGTGCCTGCATTGACCGCGATGACGTAGGTGGCGCCGCCGAAGCTCCGTGCGCTCGCGCGGACGGCGGACGACGGCGTCGTCACGGCGAGCGGTGCCGGCGGGCGCAGCAGTACCGGCTCGAGCTGGCGGATGCGCGCCATGACGTTCGCAAGCGCCGTTGTCGCGGGCTCGTGGCGGTCGCTCGGGAAGAAGCCGAGGCCGTGGGCGCCGCCCGCGATCGCGAGCCAGCTCTCGACTGCGATCGTCCGCTTCGTGACCGGCGTCTGCGGGCACTTCATCTCCCGCGCCTCGATCCACTGGAACGTCGGCTTGCCCCCGGTGAGCCGGATCAGCTCACGCTGCGCGTCGAAGACCGCCGGCAGCATGTCCGGCCGGCAGAGCTCTTGCAGCGGGTAGAGGTCGAAGCCGACGACGTCCGCCTGCGCGACGAGCCCCGGGTACATGCCGCGCCCGGCCGGAAGGGGCGCCGCGCCGGAGAAGAAGTGGCTCGTCAATGTGAGGAAGCCGAGCCCCGGAGGATGCGTCAGCGACTCGCCGGCGAGGCCGCGCGCGTCGGCCTCGTCGGGCTCGAACCAGCCGACAAGGCCAGGGCCCGTCGTGTCCGCTACGTCCTCGGTCGTGCCCGCGGCGAGCGCACGGCCCCCGAGCGCCGTGAGCAGGTTCGCGAGCCCAGTGCATGGGTTGCCTGCGAAGAGCGTGATGCCCTGCGCGAGGTCGGGCTCCCACTGCCCCGGGCACTCCTGCCACGTGATGAGCGGGATCAAGGAGAAATACGAGCTTCATCACGGAGTTCGGATCACCGACGCCGCGATCGTCGCCGCTGCGACCCTCGCCAACCGCTACATCACCGACCGGTTTCTGCCCGACAAGGCGATCGATCTGATGGATGAGGCGGCCGCAAGGCTGCGCATGACGATCGAACGAAGCCCGAGGAATTGGACGAGCTCGACCGCCGCATCGTGCAGCTGAAGATCGAACGCGAGGCGTTGAAGAAGGAGACCGACCCCGGTTCGCGCGATCGCCTGCAAAAGCTCGAACATGAGCTCAGCGAGCTCGAAGAACGATCGGCCGAGCTGACGGCACAGTGGCAGGCCGAAAAGGAAAAGTTGGCCGGCGCGCAGAAGCTCAAGGAGCAGCTTGAACAGGCTCGCCTCGAGCTCGAGCAAGCGCAGCGCGCGGCGACTGGACCGCCGGCGAGCTCGCCTACGGCATCATCCCGATCTCGAAAAGCGCTCGCCGCGGCCGAAGCTAAAGAGGGCAGCGGGTCATGGGAGCCGAAGCGGTCACCGCCGAGCACATCGCGGCGGTGGTGTCGCGCTGGACCGGAGTGCCGGTTGAAAAGATGCTCGAAGGTGAGCGAGGCAAGCTTCTCCACATGGAGGAAGCGCTGAAGGCGCGCGTCGTCGGCCAAGACGAGGCGATCGCCGCAGTCTCGCAGGCAGTGCGCCGGGCGCGAGCCGGGCTGCAGGACCCCAACCGGCCGATGGGCTCCTTTTTGTTTCTCGGACCCACCGGCGTCGGCAAGACCGAGCTGACCAAGGCGCTCGCCGAATTCCTGTTCGACGACGAGCGCGCAATGGTGCGCATCGATATGTCGGAATACATGGAACGGCACTCGGTCGCACGGCGATCGGCGCGCCGCCGGGTTATGTCGGTTATGAAGAAGGCGGCAGCCTGACCGAGGCGGTGCGCCGTCGGCCCTACCAGGTGATCCTGTTCGATGAAGTGGAAAAAGCCCATCCCGACGTATTCAACGTTCTGCTGCAGGTGCTCGACGACGGGCGCCTGACCGACGGCCAGGGCCGCACGGTCGACTTCCGCAACACCCTGATCGTGCTGACCTCAAACCTCGGCAGCGAGTACCTCGCGAGCCTGCCAGAGGGGCAGGCGGTCGATGCGGTGCGGGCTCAGGTCATGGAGGCGGTGCGCGCCGCGTTCCGCCCGGAGTTCCTCAACCGGCTCGACGAGATCCTGCTGTTCCGCCGTCTGTCGCGCGACGACATGGTCGGCATCGTCGACATCCAGCTGCGGCAATTGCAGAAGCTGCTGGATGAGCGAAAGGTGACATTGGAGATCGACCCCGAGGCGAAGAAGTGGCTGGCCAATGCCGGCTACGACCCGGTCTATGGTGCGCGGCCATTAAAGCGGGTGATCCAGCGCGAATTGCAGAACCCGTTGGCCGAGAAGATCCTCGCCGGCGAGATTTGCGACGGCGACACCGTCCGGGTGAAGGCGAGCCCGCTCGGCCTGCTCCTCGAGCCGCCGGAACACGACGAAAATCTCGAGGCCCAACGCCACGCCGCGCAGTGAACTTAGGTTTGGGAGCCACCGCGTATGAACGATTCAGCCCAACCGGCGATCAAGATTTACGGCACGCAGGGGTCAGCCGCCTGCTACTCGATCCGCGACTTTCTCCATCGCAGTGATGTCCCGTTCCAATGGATCGATCTGACGAGCCACGAACAGGCCCGCGCCGAGGCACAGGTCTCGGGTCTCGCAGATCGGCGGCTTGCCGATATGCGAATTTCCCGACGGGACGCGCATTGAGCGCGCAACGATTCGCCAAGTCCTGGAAAAACTCGGCTGGTACAAGAACCCTTCCCGGGAAGAGTACGATCTGGCGATCTATGGCGCCGGGCCGGCCGGGTTCAGTGCGGCTGTCTATGGCGCTTCGGAGGGGCTAAAGACCGTGCTGATAGAACGCTATGCGGTCGGCGGGCAGGCCGGCAGCAGTCCGAAGATCGAGAATTACCTGGGATTTCCGGAAGGCATCAGCGGCGCGGATCTCGCCGAGCGCGCCCGCGAGCAGGCGTGCCGGTTCGGCGCGGAACTTCTGGTCGCCCGAGCCGGTGTTCGGGGCGAAATCGTCGCCGGCAAGGGCATTGGCTACCTCGATGATGGCACCAAGATCATCGCTCGCGCGTCGGTTTGCGCGACTGGGGTCGATTACCGCAAACTCGGCCTGCCGAACGAGGATCGCTTGTTCGGAGCGGGCGTCTATTACGGCGCCGGGGCCAGTGAGGCTATGCTGTGCAGTCGTCAGGAGGTGTATCTGGTGGGCGGCGGCAATTCTGCCGGCCAGGCGGCGCTGCACTTTGCGCGCTATGCGGCGCGGGTGAACATGGTGGTGCGCGAGGATTCGCTAAAGGCTTACATGTCCGATTATCTGATCGATCGGATTCGCGACGAGCCGAAGGTCAATGTGCTGACAAACACCGAGGTCACGGCACTGCACGGAGACCGCACGTTGCAGGCGATCACTCTCAGAAACAACAAGACCGGCAAGGAATGGACAGCGCAGACGAGTTGGCTCTTTCTCTGCCTCGGCGGCGCGCCGCAGACGCAATGGGCAGCGGAAGCGGGCGTCCTCTGCGACAGCGGCGGTTATATAATCACCGGGCCCGATCTGCTGAGGAACGGCAAACGCCCCGCGAACTGGTCACTCGATCGCAACCCCCTCGACATGGAAACGAGCCTGCCGGGGGTTTTCGCAGCCGGCGATGTGCGGCAGGGCTCGATCAAACGCTGCGCCTCAGCAGTCGGCGAGGGGGCCAGGACCATCGCTTCCGTCCACCGCTATCTGGCGGACGGGTAATCGGACGGTCTTGTGGCCGCAAATCAGCTGGAGGCGCGCAACACATCGGAAACGTTCCCCCGATCTGACCCTCCGGAATGATTGGTGCACGTGAGGTCCGGCTCACGGCCTATCCGGTCCTCAACCGGCTCACACGCCTCACCATTCAAGCGGCAATCTCGGGGAGCTTCCGTCCTGCGACCAGCCCCATCGCGAGCCGACTTTCTGCGGGTGATAATCCGAAAATTTCAGCCATGTCACGTTCTACCGGAGTATCGTACTCGGCGTCGCCGCAAGGATCATTGGCGCGCGCTCGATCAAAACGTTGCGCCTCAGCGGGTCGCAAGGGACTGGGACTATTTTCCGGACCACCAGTTCCTGGCGGACGCCTTACTTTCTCCGCTGACTCACGACTGTGGCTGCGATAATCCCTCGGTGATAAGCCGAAGGCCGCTTTGAACCGCCGGCCAAAATGGGTCATGTCAGAAAATCCCCAGCCGTAGGCGATTTCGCTGATCGTCCGATGGCGTTGCAGTGGGTCATCCAGCGCTCGTCGGCAACGGGCGAGTGGACTTGCTTCGGAAAAGTGGAGAGTTCCCCTATGAGCAGTGAGGAACTCGAAGATGCAGCAGCGACGGTTTACGAAAGAATTTGAGGAGGAAGCGGTCCGCCTGGTGCAAACCAGCGGGCGAACGCAGCGCGAGATCGCCGGCGATCTGGGGATCGGGCTGTCGACGCTGGTCCGCTGGATGAGTTGGAGTCGGGATCGGCGTGCTGTCGACCCAACGACGGCGGCAGAGGGCGATGTCACGGCAGAGCTGAAACGGCTACGCCGGGAGAACGAGATCCTCCGCCAGGAGCGGGACATCCTGAAGAAGGCGACGGCTTTTTTCGCCCGGGCGGGAAGTCGATGAGGTTCGCGCTCATCGATACGGCGAAAGCGGAATTCCCGATCCATCGTTTGTGCGACGTACTCGGTGTCAGCCAAAGCGGCTATTTTGCCTGGCGCGGTCGGCCGGCGTGCCGCCGTCAACGCGATGACATGGTGCTGCTGGCGCATCTCCGGTCGGCTTTTGCGCTGTCGAACGGCACCTATGGCAGCCCACGGATGACGCGGGAATTGCGGGACAGCGGCCTTACCGTCGGCCGCCGCCGGACGGCCCGTCTGATGCGCGAGAACGGGCTCAGGGCCCGACAGAAGCGGCGGTTTAAGCGGACCACAGACAGCCAGCACGCTTGGCCAGTGGCGCCAAACCTGCTCGATCAGGACTTCACCGCAACCGGGCCTGACGAGAAATGGGGCGCCGACATTTCCTATGTCTGGACCCGTGAAGGTTGGCTGTACCTCGCGGTTATCATCGATTTGTTCGCCCGCCGGATCGTCGGCTGGGCCACCGGCGACCGGCTGCACCGCAACCTGGCTCTCGCCGCTCTGCGCAAAGCCCTTGCGGTGCGCCGCCCAGCCGCCGGGTTGATCCATCACTCGGACCGGGGCAGCCAGCTTGAGTTCAACCGGTCGTCGCAACAGCAGTGTGCGCCGATTTCATAAGCTCGTCCAAAGCCTCGGCAGGTGTTCTCCATCCAAGCGTCTTGCGCGGACGACCATTCAGCGTTGCCGCCACGGCGGCAAGCGCGTCGACGCTGTGCATGCTCAGGTCCGTGCCCTTCGGAAAGTATTGGCGCAGTAACCCATTGGTGTTCTCGTTTGTCCCTCGCTGCCAAGGACTGTGCGGATCGCAGAAGTAGATCTGAACGCCAGTCTCAATCCGCAGCTGGGCATGCTGGCTCAACTCTGCTCCTTGGTCCCAGGTCAACGATCGTCGCAGTTGCTCAGGCAGGGCCGTGATCGTGCGCGTGATGGCGTCGCGTACCGCCTCGGCGCCGTGGCCTGCGAGTGCGGGGCCGTTCTTGACGCGAGCTCCAGGACCGTGGCCATCCATGGGAGGCAGGTGCAGCAGCATCGTGAACCGCGTCGTGCGCTCCACCAGGGTTCCTATGGCCGAACTTTGGACCCCGAGAATAAGGTCGCCCTCCCAGTGCCCCGGCACTGCCCGGTCATCCGCTTCCGCAGGGCGTTCGCTGATCATCACCTCGGGACTAATGAAAGCTCTACCCCGACCGCGTGCGCGCGCCCGAGGAACACGGAGCGCTCGACCCGTCCGCAGGCATGCGGTCAACTCGCGCCGAAGCCCGCCGCGGCCTTGCACATACAGCGCCTGGTAGATCGCCTCGTGGCTGATCTGCATCGTCTCATCGCCAGGAAAGTCGTGCCGCAAACGCTGCGCAATCTGCTCGGGGCTCCACGCCATACCCCATCGCCGCTTCTGTCGCGGCCCATGCCGGCGTCCCTTCCACGGCACGATCGGCCCGCGAACCGCAGCTCCGTCCTGGGCAACGACCTGGCCGGCCAGCCGATCCTGCACATACGCCCGCAGCGCCCCGTTGATCGCAAGTTTTGCACGCTTTGGTCGACGTGCCGACCGCTCAGCGTGCCATTGCGCCGTGCTCGCCCGATACTCGAGACCGCCGCTTCGCGTCGCCGCGTTGCGCCTCAATTCTCGCGAGACGGTCGATGCAGCTCGACCAAGTCGGCGGGCGATCTCTCGCACTCCAAAGTCCTGTGCAAGCGCGAGCGCGATCTCCTCCCGCTCGGCAAATGCCAGATAGCGCCCAGACAGCGGCTTCGACGATGGCGCAAATGTCGAAGAGGGCATGCCACCAGCCTCCCGAAACCAACGGGTCCCGACCGGCGGCGACACCCCCGCGCCGATCGCCGCGTCCTCGCTTGATAGACCAGCCGCTATTAACGCCCAAAAGCGCAGCCGATCCTCACGTCGCGCCATCCCCGGCCGCCCGGGCGACCTCAACTTGTCCCGTAACGCTCGATCCGACCGCCGTCTCCCTGCCATCGCAACATTCCTCCCGGTTGTGTTGCGACGACTGCTTGAATTCCGCCCAGTACTGTTCGGTCGATTATCAAACCGAGCTCGGCAAGCACGGTGTCTTGATCTCGATGTCGGCAAAAGGGAACTGCTACGACAACGCCATGGTGGAGACGTTCTTCAAGACGCTGAAATCCGAGCTGGTGTGGCGGACCATCTTTTACACCCGCCAACAAGCGACCCAAGCCATTGGCCGCTACATTGACGGGTTCTACAATCCCGTCCGGCGTCATTCGGCCCTCGACTTCACAAGCCCGGTACAGTTCGAAAAAGTGGCCGCTGAATGACCTAATGCCTCTCCGCTAAAACGCAGCA
>CAWCCJ010000017.1:0-11775 GCA_963794045.1 uncultured Actinomycetes bacterium | reverse complement strand
CGCGACGTGCTCGGCCTGCGAACGAGCGACCTCCGCAGATACCGGGCGAGACGGTCTCGATGGTCTACCAGAACCCCGGCGCGGCGCTGAACCCGTCGATCCGAGTCGGAGCGCAGGTGGCCGAGGCGTTCACTGTCCTGGGCGCCTCGCAGTCCATGCGCGCGACGGACGCTAGAGGCTCTCGCACGCGTCCAGATCGCCGACCCCGGGTCGGTGATCTCCCGATACCCGCACCAGCTCTCAGGCGGCATGCAGCAGCGCGCGTGGTCGCGATGGCACTCGCGAAGGATCCGGCGCTCCTGATCCTCGACGAGCCGACGACCGGGCTCGACGCAACGGTCGAGGCAGAGGTGCTCGACCTCGTCTCGCACCTACAGTCCGAGCTCCACACCTCGGTCCTGTTCATCAGCCACAACCTCGGTGTCATCTCGAAGATGTGCTCGCGTGTCGGCGTGCTCTACGCGGGCCGTCTCGTCGAGGAAGGCCCGGTCGACACCGTGCTCCGCGACCCGCGCCACCCGTACACGGTCGGGCTGCTTCGCTGCATCCCGCGCGGCGGCGTCCGGAAGGATCACGGCCGGCTCGACACGATCCCGGGCTTCCTGCCGAGTCTCGGCGTCGGACCTCGTGGGCTGTGTGTTCGCCGACCGCTGCGCGCTCGCCGACGAGCGCTGCCGCACCGAGGAGCCGGCGCTCATCTCGGTCGAAGGCGGGCACGAGAGCCGCTGCTGGTACCACGAGCGCGCACGCGACCTCCCACGCGAGGAAGCCGCCGACCTGCGATCTGCCGAGCGTCGAGCGCGACGGGGCACCACTCGTCGAGCTCCGACAGCTCGACCAAGATCTTCAAACAGCGTGGGACGAGGTGCACGCCCTCACAGAGGTGAGCGCCGCGATCTGGCCCGGTGAGACGCTCGGCCTCGTCGGCGAGTCGGGAAGCGGAAAGACGACGCTCGCGCGCACCCTGCTCGGGATCGTCCCCCCAACCACCGGGCAGCGGCCCTGCTCGAGGGGCGCGAGCTGCCGTCGCGGTATCAGAAGCGCTCGCGCGAGGAGTTGCGCGCGCTGCAGATCGTCTTCCAGAACCCCGACTCGGCGCTGAACCGCAGGCACTCGGTGAGGCGAATCCTGCTGCGCTCGCTGAAGAAGCTCGCGGGCGTCGGCGGGTCGGCGGCAGAGGCCCGCATGCAGGATCTGGCCGAGCGCGTCCGCCTGACCGAGCGCACGCTCACGCAAAAGCCGGAGCAGCTCTCGGGCGGCCTGAAGCAACGCGTCGCCATTGCGCGGGCGTTCGCGGGAGACCCGAAGCTCGTCGTCTGTGACGAGCCGACGTCGGCCCTCGACGTCTCCGTGCAGGCGGCGATCCTCAACCTGCTCGTCGAGCTGCAGGCGGAGAAGCGAGTCGCATACCTCTTCATCTCGCACGACCTCGGAGTCGTCCGCTACATCTCCGATCGGATCGCCGTGCTCTACCTCGGACGGGTGCAGGAGCTCGGCCCGGCCGACGTGGTCTTCAACGGTCCGCACCACCCGTACACCGAGGCGCTCCTGTCCGCCGTGCCGACGGTCGACGGCGGAGGGCGAGACCGGATCAAGCTCGAGGGGGACATCCCGAGCGCCGCCGCGCTGCCCTCGGGATGTGTCTTCCATACGCGCTGTCCCCGCTTCCTCGGCCAGATCTGCATCGAGCAGGAGCCTCCGCTGGTCGAAGCCGAGGAAGGGCACCTCATGCGCTGCCATATCCCCATCGAGGAGCTTCGCCGGCTGCAAGCGAAGGACGCGGCGGCCGTATGAAGATCACCGGTGTCGTGCTCGAGCGGACAGGCGGCCCGCTCACCGTCTCGGAACTCGAGCTTGCTCCGCCGGGACCCGAGGAGGTGCTCGTCCGGCTCCGGGCGAGCGGCGTCTGCCACTCCGATTACAACGCTGTCGACGGAACGTCGGAGACGGTGTGTCCGGCCGTGCTCGGCCACGAGGGCGCCGGAGTCGTGGAGGAGATCGGCCCCGGAGTGACGCGCGTGGCCGTCGGGGACCACGTCGCGCTCTCCTGGACGCCGTGGTGCGGAACCTGCGAGGAGTGTGCGCGGGATCTCCCCCAGCTGTGCTCGACCGTCTGGCCGGCGATGGGAACCGGCGGCCTCATGGACGGCACGCCGCGGCTCTCCCGCGACGGCGAGCCGGTCTACCACTATTCATTCCTCTCCACGTTCGCCGACGCCTGCGTCGTCCCCGAGCGCTCGTGCATTCCCATCGCCGGAAGACGTGCCGTTCGACGTCGCTGCGCTCGTGGGCTGCGCCGTGTCGACGGGCGTCGGCGCGGCGTGGCGCACGGCGGGGGTACGCGAAGGAGATCGCGTGGCGATCTTCGGTTGCGGGGGAGTCGGACTCTCGGCGCTGATGGCCGCGGTCGCCGTCGGAGCGGAGCCCGTCATCGCCGTCGACGCCGCGCCGCAGAAGCTCGCCGTCGCGCGTTCATTCGGTGCGACGGGCGAGGTCGCGTGGCAAGGGAGTGCAGAGGCAACCGCGGAGGCCGTGCGCGAAACGTCGAGCGGCGGAGTCGACTACGCGATCGAGGCGACCGGACGACCGGAAGCGATGGAGGCGGCGTTCCTCTCTACGAGGCCGCGTGGCGCGGCCGTGCTCATCGGCATCCCGCGCGCGGACGCCGTGCTGTCGCTGCCGGCGACCACGATTCCGCGGATGGAACGCCGCATCCTCGGCTCGATCTACGGCTCGACGAAGCCCGAGCGGGACTTCCCGCACACGCTCGACCTCTATCGCGAGGGCCGCCTTCCGCTCGACCGCCTCATCACGCACCGGCTGCCGCTCGAGGAGGCCGAGCGTGGGTTCGAACTCATGCATTCGGGAGATGCGATACGGGTGGTGCTCGAACTGTGAACCTGGACGATCTGGACGGACGGCTCGGCGAGGGTTGGAGTGGCGAAGCGCCGAACGGGTCGCACGTCAACGTTGTGCTGGCGCGTCGCGGCAGCCCCACGTTCGCCGCCGCGATCTCGATGTTCGCGCACCCGGCACCTGGGCATACACCGGTTCTCGTCTGCGTCGGAGAGACGCCCGGCGACTACGAGCCCGTGTGGCCGCCGACGCTGATGATGAACAAGGGAACCGCGACCGACGACCGCCACCAGACGATCACCTGGGGCGCGGCGCAGCTCGGGATCGCTCAGGGTGTCCTCGACGCGGTGGCCGACGGACTGCTCGAAACGTCCGGCGACCTGATCGTCCTCGTCGCCGTCTGGGTCGACCCCGGCGCCCACGACGAGACGGCCGTCCGTACCGCCAATCGCGTTTCGACGCGAAAGGCGATCGGCGTCTGCGTCGAGGGACGCGACCCGGCCGCAGCGGCCGCTCTCGTCGAGCGGCGCGACGAGCTCCAGAGCCCCTTCTACAGCGGCGACTGATGCGCATCGCCTCGATCGAGACGCGGGTCTACCGCTATCCGTTCGACCCCCCGTTCGATGCGGCATGGGACCCGGTGCCGCGCACGCACCAGGACGCCACGATCGTCGTCGTCCGCTCGGACGACGGGATCGAGGGATACGCGAGCGGTGACGGCGTCCCGGACCGGGAGCTGCTCGAGCGCTTGCTCGTGGGCGTCGACGCGACGGACGCGAGGACCGTGCGCGGGATCCTGGAGACGGTCGACTTCCACCACGGGCGCAACTGGACACTCGAGATCGCGGTCTGGGATCTCGTCGGCCGCTCGCGCGGCGAGGCACTCTGGCGCATGCTCGGCGGCACGCGCGATCGCGTGACTGCCTACGCGTCGACCGGCGAGCTCGTCTCTGCCGAGGAGCGTGTCCGGCGGTGCGTCGCGCTCAGGGATGCAGGAGTACGCGCGGTCAAGCTTCGCCTGCACTCGGACGACTGGAGACTCGACCTCCCGGTCATCGCGGCCGTGCGGGACGCAGTTGGCAGCGACCTCGAGATCATGGTGGACGCGAACCAGGGCTGGCGCATGCCCGGAGACATGACCCCGCGCTGGGATCGACGGACGGCCGCGGAACTCGTCCACGAGCTCGAGCGACTGAACGTCTACTGGCTCGAGGAGCCCCTGCCGACGGACGATCTCGAAGGCTATGCCGCGCTGAGCCGCGATGGGCTTCGCATCGCAGCCGGAGAGATGGTGCGCACCGTCGCGGCGGCCAACGACCTGATCGTCCGCGGCGGAGTCGACATCGTGCAGGCGGACGTCGTCCTCGCGGGCGGAATCGAGGGCTGCCGACTCGTCTCGGAGATCGCAGCCGGAGCCGCCCGGTCGTGGACCCCGCACACCTGGTCGAACGGGTACGGCCTTCTCGCGAACCTTCACGCCGCGCTCGCGTTCTCGACGGTCCCGTACCTCGAGGTTCCGTACGACCCACCGGCCTGGTCGGCCGAGCGTCGAGACTGGCTCCTCCCGGTCACGCTCGAGATCGATGCGGACGGATCGATCGCGCCGCCCGACGGCCCCGGGCTCGGCGTCGTCCCCGACTTCGACGCACTCGAGCGCTACCGAGTCGGCTGATGCGCGTCCGTGCGGCGGTCCTGCGCGAGCCCGGTCGTCCGGTCGCGGTCGAGGAGGTCGAGCTCGATCCACCCAAGGCAGACGAGGTCCTCGTCCGGATCGCAGCCGTCGGCGTGTGCCACTCCGACGTGCGGCTCGCCGACGGCGACCTGGGTCCCGGTCGCTGGCCCGCGGTGCTGGGCCACGAGGGCGCGGGGGTGGTCGAGTCGATCGGGGACGGCATCACGCACGTCCGCCCCGGAGATCACGTCGCACTCTGCTTCGTCCCGGCGTGCCGGTCGTGCCGCTACTGCCTCGCAGGAAAGCCGAATCTCTGCCTCGTGGCAGCCGAAGCAGGCGCGCGCGGCACGTTGCTCGACGGCACGAGCAGGCTCCATCTGGCAGACGGGACGATGCTGCAGCACGGACTTCGCACCGCCTGCTTCGCCGACCTCGCGGTCGTCGCGTCAGGCGGCGTGATCCCGATCCCGGCTGAGCTTCCTCTCTGGCAAGCCGCTCTCCTCGGGTGTGGCGTCGTCACGGGAATGGGCGCGGTCCGGAACGCGGCTCGACTGCAACCGGGCGAGGCAGCTGCTGTGATCGGCTGCGGGGGCGTCGGCCTGCAGGTCGTGGCCGCCGCACGAATTGCGGGCGCCGAGCCGCTCATCGCCATTGACCGCGTGCCGGAGAAACTCGACCTCGCGGTCGCTCATGGCGCCACACACGCCATCGCGACAGGGACCGATCCGAACCCGACCGCCGTCGCGGTTCACGAGCTCACCGACGGCGGCGTCGACTTCGCGTTCGAGGTCGTCGGGCGGCGCGAGACGATCCGTCTTGCCTGGGACCTGATCCGTCCGGGCGGCACGGCTGTTGTCGTGGGGCTGGCGCCGGATGGCGTCGAGGCGAGCGTGCCGGCAATCGAATTCCTCTCCGAGAAGTCGCTTCGCGGCAGCTACTACGGCTCGGGCGATCCGGCTGCCGAGCTACCAGGCCTCGCCAGGATGGCCGTCGCCGGCGAGCTCGACGTCGCCGGAGTGGTGACGAGCGTCGAGCCGCTCGAAGCCGTGAACGACGCGCTCGACCGCCTGCGCCAAGGCGAAGGCGCGCGCACGGTTCTCATCGTCGATCCGACACTGGCGGGCTACGAAGCAACCACCTGACGGTCCAGCGCGTCCGAGTAAGCCCAGATCCGTCAGCTCTGCCCGCGAGTCGCCCGTCCCAGCGACGCCCTCAGTACCAGCGCCACTGTGGCGGGGAGGACCCACCAAGCGGCGATTCCTCGATGCGCCAACACGGCCGAGAAACCGAGCCCGACGGCGACACCGACCGCGACCCGCCAGTCGTCGCCGACGATGAAGTCCCACCAGAACGCTCCGAAGGTGCGAACGTATTTCACGCGCGGGCTCCTGACGGCAGCGCCGCGAGTCGCTGGCGACGAAGTTGGCGGACGAACGCAAAGGACAAAAGGACGAGGAAGGCAAGGATGGCGAGGATGGCGACATCGGAGCCGGGCCAGGTCACGCCCGCCCCCTCGCCGGCCCAGAAAACGCCGAAGCTCGTGAGGAGGAGTCCGACCGTGAACTTGATCGTGTTCTCCGGGACACGTTCGAGCGGCGAGCGCACCGCAATCCCCACAAGGACGACAAGTGCGACCGCGGTGACTGCGGCCGCCGCAGCCAGAGGAGTCCGGCCCTGCGTCGCCCCGAACGTGACCACGATGAAGACGACCTCGAGCCCTTCGAGCAGCACTCCCTTGAACGCGACCGTGAACGAGTACCAATCCATCGCAGCCGGCGCGGGACGCGGCACGCTGGATGCCTGCTCGCGCCCAGCAGCGAACGCCGCACCCTCGTCGTGCAGCGCCTTGTAGCCGCTGGAGCGAAGAATCGCCTTGCGCAGCCACTGGAGACCGAAGACCAGAAGGAGAGCTCCGACGACAAGGCGCAGGGTGTCGATCGGGATCAGGCTTAGCGCGGGACCGAGCACCGCGACAATCACGATGAGGACGAGTGCGGCGACTCCGACGCCGATCAGGGGCGAGCGCCAACCCCGCACGACTCCCAATGCGAGGACGATCGTGAGCGCCTCGACAGCCTCAACGCCGCTGGCGAGGAACGTCGTGAGAAAGAGAAAGAGGTCATGCGTCATCGGCGCCGATCGTAGTGGTGAACCGCAGCCCTCTCGGTCAGCGCCCCCGGCCGCGCCTCCCTCGTCTCGGCAGGACGGCCAGCTCGAATAACGCCGTGCTGCCTCGTCGCAGGCGGCACATCAATTCGGAGCCGGACACTTTCGCTCGCGCGCGGCGAGCGTCGCGAGCATCCTCTGGAGCCCGACGTCGAGTGTGAGTCTGGACCGGCCGGCTGCGTAGACGGTCAGGGCGATCGCGCCATCGGCGGTGTCGCTCACGCATCCTCGGCTAGCCCGCCAGTAGGGCGAGTAGCGGACGGCTATTCGATAGCGGCCTGGCGCCGAAAGCGCGACTGCCACTGTCTTCTGTGTCATGCCGACCACCTTGGCTTCCCCGGGGCCGGTGACCAGCGGTCGTGCGTCGGGCACGGCGAAGACGGTGACGTGCCGAAGCCGTGCGACCGGTCGCAGCGGATTCGCTCTGCCTCGGAGCAGCGCCGCCTCGGCCTGTGCGCTGTAATCGAGTTGCACGTCGGGGAGGACCACGTAGAGGACCGCGAGGCTGTGCAGCCAGTGGAGGTACCGCTGCGCTGTCAGGTCGCTGTAGAGCAGGGCGTTGCGCGGGAAGTCGTCCTGTCGATACCAGCCACGCGCGAGCGGCAGGTGCTGGCGGGCGAGGTAGTACGAGGCCCAATGACTCGCGGTGTCGACGACCTCGACGCGGTTGTTCGGTGTCAGCCGCGCATGCAGGAACGCCGATGTGTCGGCCCAGTACGCGGACGTTCCGGCGCTGTCGCCGACGTTTCGATCGACGATCCATCCGAGCGGGGTCAGGTTCCAGGCGGCGGCGAGAAGCAAGAGAGCGATCGCCGGCAACCGGGGGCGCCAGCGACGGAGTGAGAGCGCGAGGACCGCAACCGGCAACGCCATGTACCGAAGGCGCGCGATGTTCTCCCCGACCGCGGACGGAAGGACGAAGGCCACCGAGCATACGAGCAGGTACGTGATGAATATCCACATGAGTGGGCGCGCTCGCTCAACGCGCCAAGTCGCCGCCACGCCGAGCACGCAGAACGTGACGGCGGCCGCGAACTGAGCGACCGGGAACGGGTACCGGCCGGGATCCGGGAAGAGCCGCCAGAGGAGGATCTCGACAAGGCCGAGTCCCGCCAGCGGGACCGCGAGCACGACCTCGTCCCTCCAGCTACGACGACGCGCGCAGAAAAGACCTGCGGCAACGACCGACAGCAGCCCGAACGCGAGCGGGCTGGCGAGAAGCGTTAGCAGCGCGAGCACGGCGAAGCGTCGACGGGCTCGGGCCTGCAGTGCTACGAGCGCGAGGGCGCCGAGCGCGACACCGAGCGCGAACGGAAAGGCTGCGGTGACGACGAAGCCGGCCCAGACAACCGCGAACACCCGGCTCGCCCAGATGGCGTCCCTGCCCCATTCGCGTGCAGTGACGAGCGTGAACGCAGCCACCGCCATCGCGACCCCGGCGAGCGCGAGCAGCTTGATCCCGAACACGGCAGCGACCGGGTAGTAGAGGACGCTGTATGTGACGAACGTGTAGCGGCCGCCGTACCAGAAGTTGTCCCAGAGTGTCCAGCCATGTTGAGCGAAGAGCGACAACTGGTACTCGTGCGCCGCAAGATCGCTGCCCGGTGGAAGAGCGACGAGGAGTACGGTGCTCAGTGCGACCGCAGCGCCGGCGGTGAGCCATGCTTCGCGCGCAATCGTGGTACCAACGGACGGGCGGTAGTCGACGGTCGTCACTCGGTTCTCCTGCTCCCGCGAACCGCTTCCGGTCGCGAAGCCACGAAGACCAGGACAGTGCCCACGCGGGACGTTGTCACACGGGCAGCATCATTTTTTCCACCTGAACGCCGCCTGTCCGCTATGCAAGCTGGGGTTATCACCGGCTGAGGCCCACGGGCATTCAACTGAATTTGGCTCCCCCGCGCTGAGGGGGAGCAGTCAGACGGCTTGAGCAGGAGGGAGACGGCCGAGCGCATGCATGAGCTATTCGGTCGCCTCACCCACGAATCACCCAATTTGGGGTAGGCGTCCCTCAACCGTCCGCCGATGTTGTCTCCGCATCCGCCCCATCCCCATCGACTGCGGACTGCGGAAGGAGCTGCGGCAATGTTCAAGCGGATTCGCAACCGTTTCGACGGGAACACCGAGCAGGGCTTCACGGTGATCGAGCTGCTCGTCGTGATCATCATCATCGGCATCCTGCTCGCGATCGCCGTTCCCTCGTATCTCGGGTTCCGAGATCGTGCGGCGAACAACGCGGCGAAGGCCAACCTCCGCGCGGCACTCCCGTCGGCAGACGCGTACTTCGCCGATGACACTCCGGCCGGAGGTGCAGGCGCGTACACGGGTATGACCGTCGCCAAGCTCAAGGCGATCGACGCGGGTATCTCGAACACGCTGACCGTCGCAGCTGTGACGGCGACGACCTACTGCATCACCGACACCGTGAGCGGGAAGACGTGGAGCGTCTCGGGCCCCAGCCCCTCGAGCTCGTCGTACAAGAACAACGCGACCTGCACGTAACGAATCGCGAGCCCGGACCATCGAAGAGGCGCGGGAAACCGCGCCTCTTCGCACTTCCAAGCCATTTCGAAGGGTGCCGATGTCTCGTCTGCACTAGCTCGGCCGATGCTGAGAGCTGCTTAACGCAGGCTCAGAAGAGCCTGAGGGACGCGGCGAGAATGGCATCACCGAAGAACAAGGCAACCACTGAGCCGGATGCCAGGAACGGCACGAGCGGGACGCCCACCTTGCGCGCCGCACCGCCATGCCGAACAAAAGAACCGCTGCCGGAACGAGTGCTGCAAGAGACCGATCATCAGGCCGACCGTCACCGAGGCACCGAGCATCGCACCGAGAAGGAGCGCCAGCTTCACTTCCCCCATGCCAATCCCCTCGGGATAGGCGAGGACGACGAGGAAGAGCGCGCCGGAGGCGACGAGCGCCCATGCGAGCCACGCGGGGCTCGGGTCGATCACGGTGTGCGCGACGAGGGTCGCCGCCACAGCGGGCAGGACCACACGATTCGGGACGGCGCGATGGTTCACGTCGATCACTGAGAGCACGACGAGCACCGAGCAGAAGGCCGCAGCGAGGGCAGCTTCCGCGGTCGGGTCGAACACTGCGACGCACGACACGATCAAGATCGTCGTCAGCACCTCGACCGCGGGGTAGAAGAGCGAGATGGACGCGTCGCAGTGCCGACAACGCCCGCGGAGAAGAGCGTAAGAGAGGACGGGGATGTTGTCTCGCCACAGAATCTCGGTGTCGCAGCTCCCGCACGACGATGGTGGCCGGAGGATCGAGCGGCGCACAGGCACGCGCGCGACCACGACGTTCAGGAAGCTGCCGAGCGCGAGGGCCGGCGCGAGGACGAAGGCCGCTGCTGCGACGTTCACGTCGCGCTAGCCCGCATAGCTACCTTGACGCGCTGCACGGTCGTCACCGACCGATCGAGTCGGCCTGAAGCTCGGCGTCGCCGAGCGGGCCGAAGTCGGCCGCAGGAGCGAGCTCGCCGTCGCTGCGAAAACACCGGCGGCCGCCCGACCTTCAGGTGGACGTCGCTGGCGCCGGCCTCGACGGCGTGCCGGAGCACGGCGTTGAGATCCATGGACAGCTCGTGCATCGGCACGAGCCGGAAGGCTCTTTAGGTCACGCCGAGGGCGTCGCGTGGCGCGCCAGGCGTGACAGCGCAAGCAGAGGCGGCCGCGCGAGCATGCGAGCCTCGCTCGGATGCGCGAGGTCTCCGCGGAGCAGCGCCGCGACTGCACCGAACACTCCCGGTGCTCGAAGCGCCTCCAGGCAGGCTCGTGGATAGCGATCCGCCGCGCGCTTCGCCTTCCACGACGCCGCGGCTTGTCGATCGAGTGCTCCTGCGAGCGCATGCTCGTATTGCTCCGGACGCCCGGCGACGATGGCGTCGGAGGCGAGCCGTGCGGAGACGAACGCCTCGTACATGCCGTCTCCGGACAGCGGATCGACGAGCCCCGCCGCGTCCCCGACGAGGAGCACTCGGCCTCGAGCCGCGGGCGAGCCGAGCTCGCGCATCGGCAGACGGTGCCCGCGTACGTCGGTGACCGCGGAGGGGTCGACCCCATGGGCACGCGCGAGGCGGTCCAGATGCCCGCGCAGGTGAGGCCCTTCCGTCAGCCAGCCCCCCACTCCGAGGTTCGCATGATCGCCCTTCGGGAACACCCAGCCGTAGCCGCCGGGAACGACGCCGAGCTCGACCCATGCCGTTCCGGCATACGGGCTGCGTTCGAGCGCGCTCCACGCGACGTTGCCCTCGAGCGCTATGCCGCGGACGACGCCCTCGCCGAGCCCGGCCGACCGCGCGACGACACCGTTGGCCCCATCGGCACCGACGAGGAAGCGCGCGCCGACCCGGTGCGAGCCGACGCGTACGGTCACGCCGGCATCGCCAATCTCGACCTCGCTCACGACGACTCCGTCGCGGAAGTCTGCCCCGGCGGCCGCCGCCTGCTCGGCGAGATGGAGGTCGAGCCGTCGCCTCTGCGTCATCTCGATGAGCGGCTCCGCGCTCGTCCGCGCGACCTTCGCTCGATACCGGACGCGGACGACCATGCGATCGACAACGTGCTCCACGACAGGATCGACCGCACACGGCAGATGCCGAAGCGCGCGTCCCGTGAGCCCTCCGCCACACGGCTTGTCGCGCGGGAACCGCGCCTTGTCGACGAGGAGAACACGCATCCCGACCCGTTGAAGGTGGATGGCCGTGGCCGATCCTGCCGGCCCGGCACCGACGACGAGCACGTCGAAACGCTCCATCCGGCGATGGTAGGACGTGCGGCGAGCCGCGGCTACAATTGCGCGCCCCGCAGGGGTTCCCGAGTGGCCAAAGGGGGCGGGCTGTAAACCCGCTGGCTCAGCCTTCGGAGGTTCGAATCCTCCCCCCTGCACGCAAGATGGATCGCATGCACGATCGCGCGAATCCCTGAAGGCGTCCGCTTCGCGGCCGTGATCCTGCGACGGGCGGCTTTTGAGGGTCAGTACACTGAGCGACCTCGCCCTCTTAGCTCAGTCGGTAGAGCACCTCCATGGTAAGGAGGGGGTCGACGGTTCGAGTCCGTCAGAGGGCT
>CAWCCJ010000016.1:0-455537 GCA_963794045.1 uncultured Actinomycetes bacterium | reverse complement strand
CTATGTCCTGTTCTCGGTTCAGTCTCGTATTCTCTGGCAGCGAGATCCTCGCGCGCCGCGCCGGTGACCGTTCCCTCCGCATTCTTGTCGGGCCGTCAGGAACCGAGGCATACGGGGCGTGCCTCGGACGACTCGGCACACCCCGCCTCGGGGATGGCTGGATGCCTCTGCTGCAGGCCGACTACAGGGACTCGGCCGGCTCGCGCTACGCGCAAGAGTCGCTCTCCACACAGATCGACGGCGTCTTGACGGCTGCGGTCGCAATCACGGTCGACGCGCGAGCCCCGACGACGCTGCGCGCCGGCTCGGTGGTCGTGCACGTGGCGCCGGGGGAAGAGAAGACCCTCACCGTCGCGTGGACACCCGAGGGTGGGGCGCGGTTGCTCGACGGCAATGCCTACCGCGACGCGCGCGCACGATTCGAGAAGGCGTGGACCGACCGCATTGCCAAGGCGCCGGAGCTCTCCGTTCCGGAGCCGCTCGTCGAGCACGCCCTCCGCGCGCTGCTCGCGCAGAACCTGATCCTCGGCTGGCGATACAGCATCGGGAATCCGTACGAGGAGTTCTCGTTCCCGGAAGGGCCGGACGTTGCGCAGGTGATGGCGTCCTACGGGTTCCGCGACGTCGCGAGTGCCGTCCTGGCCGAGTCGCTCCGGCAGCGGCCCGCGCCCTATGCCAACTGGAAGCGCGGCGAGAAGCTCTACGTGTACGCGAAGACGTTTGCCCTGTACCGCGATCGTGCCGAGATCGCGCAGGTGACGCCGATCCTCGCCGGCTACGTCGATGCGCTCGCACGGAGCCTCGGGCGGAACTCCCTGCTCGCCCGGGAGCGGTTCTCGTCCGACATCCCCGACAAGGTCTACGGCTTCCACGCACAGGCCGTCGCCCTTGCGGGCCTTCGGGCGATCGCCGACGTTTGGCAGGAGACCGGCCGCGGCGACCTGGCCGAGCGCGCGCGTCGCGTCGCCGCCCGTCTCGAACGTGGGCTGCGGGCCGCGGTTCATACGTCCGAGCGCCGGCTTCCCGACGGTTCGCTCTTCATACCCGCGCGGCTGCTCGACCGAGAGCGGCCGTACCGATCGCTCGTCGAGGCGCGTGCTGCGAGCTACTGGAACCTCGTGATGCCATTCGGGTTCGCGACCGGCTTCTTCCCTCCCAAGAGCGCGGATGCGAGAGCGGTGATCGACTACCTGCTGTCGCACGGCTCGCGGTTCCTCGGCCTCGTGCGCGCGGGCGCCTACGCGTTGTACGGTCGCGACGCCCCGTATCCCGTGTCGGGCACCGATCAGGTCTACGGCGTCAACGTCGCGCGCTTTCTCGCGGACAACGATCGACCGGATCAGCTCGTGCTGAGTCTCTACGGCGAGCTCGGCGCGGCAATGGCGCCGGGCACGTTCGTCGCCGGCGAAGGAGCGAGCGTGGCGCCGTTCGAGGGTCGACGCTATCGCGCGATGTATCTCCCGCCGAACGCCGCTGCGAATGCAGCGTTCCTGGAGACGCTGCGCGTGATGCTCGTCCACGAGACCCCTCGCGGCTTACAGCGGGCGTTCGCAACGCCGCGAGCGTGGCTGACGCCCGGCCGCCGCGTCGCCGTCTCCGGTGCGCCGACGAGGTTCGGCGCGGTGTCCTTCTCGATCACGGCAGGTGACTCCGACGCCCGAATCCATGTCGACGTTCCGTCGCGGCCCACGCCGCCGCAGCTCGCGATTCGCGTCCGGCTCCCGAACGGCCGTCGTCTCGCGCGCGTCAGCCTCGGCGGGAAGCCCGTCCGTTTCGACCGGCGCAAGGCTTCGTGGCGGCGCAGACGCCCGGCCTCTCCTTCCGTCTCGTGCGGGCGCACGGCGACCTGCGGCGGGCGATCCCGCACATTCGGCGGCTGGTCGTGGCGCCGAATCCCCGGGGTGACGTCGTCGCAACCGCGGGGCCGGCGGGTGGCGCCGTCTTCTCCGTCGCCGACGGACGCCGCCTCCTCGACCTCCCCGTTCCGGGCGGTCTCGCGGACACGAGTTCTCGCCGGGCGGCGCGTACATCGGCGGCGCCGGCGGGGACGAAACGACGAGGATCTGGTTCGCGCGATCCCCACGTTCACACGAAGCCAGTGACGGCAATCGCGTTCAACGGCGACGGGACGGTCATGGCGTCGGCCGGCAGGGATTCCGATGTCTGGATGTACGGCGTGCGCAGGGGGCTCCGTCACGCGATGGAACGGCTCTCGTTCGGGCCGGTGTCAGCGGTCGCCCTCGTCGAGCGACGGCCGGTTTGTCGCCGGCGGCGCCCCGACGAGCGCGATCCTCTGGAACGCGGTCAGCGGCCAACGGCTCTTCTACCTCCGCGGCCACACCGATCACCTGACGTCGGTCTCCTTTGCGCGCGCACGCCCGACCCTCCTGACCTCGAGCCTCGATGGCACCGTGCGCACGTTCGCCTGCGATGTGTGCGTCGGCCTGCCGACGTTGATCCACCTCGCAGAGATTCGGCTTGCGCAGACCCGTTAGCCGTCGAGGCGCTGCTCGATCTCGTTGCTCTTGTTCGTGAGGGCGGCGAACGACGCCTGCAGGAAGTCGTTCGCGCCTGCCGCGGCGAGCGACCAGGTCAGCAGGCGCCCGAAGCGCGGAGCGATCATCTGCGTCGCGGTGAGCCCGCCCGCCACCCACGTGCCGATGCAGCGGGAGCAGGTGACGAGCTCGCCGATCGCCTGGCGGAGGTCGCCCGTCTCGACCGGCTCCTCGCCGCCCTCGTGCGCCTCGCCTTCGACGAACGGCTCTCGGATGAAGCTCGCGACCTCGTCGCGGGAGATCGTCCGCGCCGCCTTGAACGTCGCCGCGCCGAGGACGAGCGAGGTCGAGTCCGCCGTGCTCGCGCGGCTCGCGTCCGAGCAGGCGCGCGAGCAGCGCCGGCGCCGGCGAGGCCCGCCGCGAACGTGCCCATGATCGCGGCGTAGGCGCCGTGCGGCGCGGAGGTGCGAGTAGCCATGCGGGTACCCTGTGTCTTCGTGGCCGACCTGAAAACATCGCCGCCTACCAGCCGACCGGCGACCAGCCGAAGGCGATCGACGTCGCTCGCCGAGGGACTCGACGCCGGCGAGCGCTACCAGACGCTGATCGGCGCGACCGGCACCGGCAAGACCGCGACGATGGCGTGGACGATCGAGAAGGTCGGCACGCCCGGCGCTGATCATCGCGCACAACAAGACGCTCGCCGCGCAGCTCTGCAACGAGTTCCGCGAGTTCTTCCCGACGAACGCGGTCGAGTACTTCGTCTCGTACTACGACTACTACCAGCCCGAGGCGTACGTCCCGCAGGCCGACCTCTACATCGAGAAGGACTCGTCGCGGAACGACGACATCGACCGGCTGCGCCACTCGGCGACGCTCGAACCTCCTGTCGCGGCGCGACATGATCATCGTCGCGTCGGTGTCGTGCATCTACGGCCTCGGCTCGCCGGACGAGTACAAGGAGAGGGTCGTCTGCGTCGAGGTCGGGCGAGGAGCACGACCGCGACCTGATGCTCCGCAAGCTGATCGACATCCAGTACGTGCGCAACGACACGCTGCTCGGCCGCGGGCGGTTCCGCGTCAAGGGCGACGTCGTCGAGGTGCAGCCCGCGTACTCCGAGACGGCGTACCGCATCTCGTTCTTCGGCGACGAGGTCGAGGCGATCACGCACTTCGATCCGCTCACCGGCGAGGTGCTCTCGAAGTACGACCACATCACGATCTTCCCGGCGACGCAGTACGTGACGTCGCAGCCGACGATCGAGCGCGCGGTCGACGAGATCCGGCACGAGCTCGAGGAGCAGGTCAAGCAGTTCGAGGCCGAGGGCAAGATGCTCGAGGCGCACCGCATCCGCCAGCGCACCGAGTACGACCTCGAGATGATGAAGGAGCTCGGCTTCTGCAACGGGATCGAGAACTACTCGCGCATCCTCGACGGCCGGCCGCCCGGCTCGGCGCCGCACACGCTGCTCGACTACTTCCCGTCGGACTACGTCGTCTTCATCGACGAGTCGCACCAGACGGTGCCGCAGATCGGCGGCATGTACGAGGGCGACCGCTCGCGCAAGCAGACGCTCGTCGACTTCGGCTTCCGCCTGCCGTCGGCGCTCGACAACCGGCCGCTCCGCTTCGACGAGTTCCTCGCGAAGGTGCCGCAGATCGTCTTCGTCGTCGGCGACGCCCGGCGCGTTCGAGCTGCGCCACTCGAAGCGCGTCGCCGAGCAGCTGATCCGGCCGACCGGCCTCGTCGACCCCGAGGTCGAGCTGCGGCCGACGAAGAACCAGATCGACGACCTGCTCGGCGAGATCCGCAAGCGCGAGCAGGTCGGCGAGCGCGTGCTCGTCACGACGCTGACGAAGAAGATGGCCGAGGACCTGACCGACTATCTGCTCGAGTCCGGCGTGAAGGCGCGCTACCTGCATTCGGAGATCGACACGCTCGAGCGGATCCAGATCATCCGCGAGCTGCGGCTCGGCGACTACGACGTGCTCGTCGGCGTCAACCTGCTGCGCGAGGGCCTCGACCTGCCGGAGGTCTCGCTCGTCGCGATCCTCGACGCGGACAAGGAGGGCTTCCTCCGCGGGCGCACGTCGCTCATCCAGACGATCGGCCGCGCCGCGCGCAACATCAACGGACGAGTGCTCATGTACGCGGACAAGCAGACGGAGGCGATCAAGGAGGCGCTCGACGAGACGAACCGCCGCCGCGCGATCCAGCTCGCCTACAACGAGGAGCACGGCATCACGCCGCAGTCGATCTCGAAGGGCGTCTCCGACATCGCCGAGTTCCTCCCGCTCGAGGCGCCGCACGTGCCGTCTCGCCGCCGGCGCGGCTCCTCGAAGGTCGAGGGCATGTCGCGCGAGGAGCTCGAGAAGCTCGTCGTCACGCTCGAGGAGGAGATGTACGTCGCCGCCGAGGAGCTGCGGTTCGAGTATGCGGCGAAGCTTCGTGACGAGATCAAGGACCTGCGACGCGAGCTCAATGCGCTCCAGGAGGCTGCTGCATAAATGTGCCGTGCATTCACACGCTCTACAACGTCCAGCCGGCCGCCTTCGGAGGAGGAGGCGCGCGCGGCCGCGCTGCAGTACGTCCGCAAGATCAGCGGCTATCGCAAGCCCTCGCGCGCGAACGAGGAAGCCTTCGAACGCGCGGTCGACGAGATCGCCGAGATCTCATGGCGGCTCCTCGGCGAGCTCGAGACGAACGCCGCGCCTCGCGTTCGCGAGCATGTGCATGCGTCCGAGCTAGTCGGCGAGCAAATGGCGCAGGAAGCGCTGCGGATCGTCGAGGAACGCACGGGTGAGCTGACCTGCGCCGCGTCGTCGTACGCGATCTCGCGGATGCCCGACTCGCTCAGCTCGAGGATCGCCGCGTCCGGGTAGCCGAGCAGAATCGGCGAGTGCGTTGCGATGACGAACTGCGAATGCTCGCGCACGAGCTCGTGGATGCGTGACATGAGCGCGAGCTGGCCGTTCACCGACAGCGCTGCCTCGGGCTCGTCGAAGAAGTAGAGGCCGCGCGGACCGAGCCGGTTCACGGCGATGTCGAGGAACGACTCGCCGTGAGACTGCTCGTGGAGCGGACGTTGGAAGACGTCGTGCATCTGCGACGCGCCGCTCTCGATCGCAGTCGCGAGGTTGAAGACGCTCTCCGCCCGGAGGAAGAACGCCGTTCAGCGGCGCGATCGCGGCTCGTTCGAGCTCGAGGCGGCGATGGAGCGCGGAGTGCGACGATCGGGTTGCGAAGGCGAACTGGTATGTCCGGCCGCCGCCCTCGGCATTGAGCTTCGACGCGACGGCGAGCGCCTCGACGAGCGTCGACTTGCCGCTTCCGTTTTCGCCGACGAAGAACGTCACGCGCGGGTGGAGCGCGATCCGCTCGACCTCCGCGAGCGCCGGGAGCTCGTCCGTGTAATCGCGCTCCTCGTCTGCGATACGCCGGGGCCGGATCCGGACGGCATGCACGAACGGCGCGCTCGGAAGAGTTGTCACCACGTGCTCATCATGCCGCGCTACGCTCACGCGGTGGCCGGTCAGATCATCGCAGTCGTCGTCACGGCGTTCTTCACGGGCGCCCTCGCGCGCTTCGCGGTTCCGGGCCCAGACCCGATGCCGTGCGTGGCTGACGGTGCTGATCGGTCTCGTGGGCACGCTCATCGCGTGGGGCGTGATCGTGGCGATCGCGGACGGCGATCCGGCCTGGGTCGGGATCACCGGTTTCCTCATCTCGATCGGGCTCGTGCTCGCCTACCGGCGCTTCGTGCAGAAGCGCGCATTGTGGGGACCGGAGGCGTACCGGTTCCCGGAGCGAGGCGTCGGCGTCGAGCAGTACCGCGAGCGTCTGCAGCGCGCGGGCATCGATCCGGCGACGATCGGCGACCAGATGGCGATCGCGCTCGGACAGCGGCAGGCGGCGCAGCGAGGAGAGCCCGTCGCCACGCCCACGCCGTCCGGCGCGGCGGCCGACGATCCGACCGAGAACCCCGCGCACTTCCTGCAGCTGCTCGAAGAGCTGCACGACACGGGCGTCCTCACCGACGACGAGTACAGCGCGGCGCGCACTGCGCTTGCTCGAGCGGCTCCGCGCGTAGGATCGAGCCGTGGGTCTCGGCTACATCATCGCGCTGCTCCTGTCCGGCCTGATCATCGGCGCGCTCGCGCGGCTCGCGCTCCCGGGCCCCGATCCGATGGGCATCCTCGCCACGATCGGCCTCGGCCTCGCCGGCACGGTCGTCGGCGGGATCATCGGCGGCCTGCTTTTCGGATCGGGGCGGCTTCATCTTCGCGCTCCTCGGCGCGATCCTCCTGCTCTACCTGTACCGCCGGTTCGTCCAGAAGCGGCCGCTGACCCGCTGAGGCGGTTTCGGCCCGGCTCCCGTGGACAAGAGGCGGACATGCACTGGATCTGGTTCATCATCGTTGGAGCCGTCGTCGGCGCACTCGGTCGTCTTCTTCACCCCGGGCGCGATGCGATGGGCTGGCTCCTGACCATCGGGATCGGAATCGTCTCGATGATCATCGCCGCAGCGATCTCGAGCGGTTGGCTCGCGTTCATCATCGGCGTCGTCGTCGCAGTGATCCTCGTCGCGCTCGTCGGCCGCCTCGGCGGCGACAGGCGGCGCGGCGCGATGGTCTAGTCCCGCTCGACGGCGAGGGGGCCGAGCCCGCGCGGGAATATCCGTTGCGCGGTGAGGCCCCAGTCGTCGTCCCGCCAGATGTACGTGTGCACGGCGAGCGTGTCGTCGCTCGACGTCGTAGACGTGCAGGCCGCGCGCCTCGCCGAGCCGGCTCGGCCGCGGCTGGCCGAGCCCCGGGGCGATCGAGACGACGACGGCGCGAACGTCGCCGCTCAACGACCTCGAACTCGTGCCGCTCGCTGACGGCCGCCTGGTGGATGTGGCCGGCGAGGACCAGATCGGCGTTCGCCTCGACGAGCGTCCGGAGCACGTGGTTCCGCTTCGACACCGGCCGCTTCCGCGACGCGCGCCACGGCGCGCCGATCATGTGGTGGTGCAGCACGACGACGCGATACGCGCCCGTCGGGGGCGGCGTGGAGTCGCTCGGTCGCGCTCTGCGAGCTGCTCCTCGGTGAGCGCGCCGCCCTGGTGGCGGTACGGGCCGAGCCGAGTTCAAGCCGACGACGTGGAGCGACCGCGGTCGTCAGCGTCGGCTCGGTCGTCTCCCACGACGCGCTCGAACTCCACGAACGTGCCGGTGAATCGAGACGGGAATGTGTACGGCATGTCGTGGTTCCCGGGGACCGCGAGCACCGGCGCCCCGAACGACCGGAGAAGGCGCGCCGCGCGCTCGTGCTGGTCGCGACGTCCGCGGTTCGTGAGGTCGCCCGGATGCGACGATCAGCTCCGGCTCGACACGGTCGATCAGCACCGCGAGCGCGCGCTCGACCTCCGGGTCCTCGCGTGTACCCGTGTGGAGATCGGATACATGCAGGAGGCGCCCCGACACGACCGAATGAGGCTATAGATTCAATGAACGCAATGGCCGACGACTCCAGCGAGATCTTCGACGACCTGTACCTCGGCCTGCGCGCCGGCGGCGCGATGCGCAAGCAGCGCCGCGGCGAGGAGCTGACGGCCGAGGAAGCAGGAGGCGCTCGGGCGCTGGCAGCGCCTGTCGCCTGCCCGCAAGGCGATCGCGATCGGCGGCTTCGCGCTCGGGACGTTCGGGCTCGGCTTCACGCTCGGCGGCCTCGTGTTCGGCCGCTGGCGCAAGGCGTAGCGCAGCTTGCTCACGCTCTACCAGGCGGAGTGGTGCCCGTACTCCTCCGCGGTGCGCGAGATCCTGACGAGCTCGGGCTCGAGTTCGTCGTCAAGCCCGTCGAGGCCTGAGCCCGACGATCGGGCGGAGCTGCAGGAGGTCGTCGGGGGGCAACTCGATTCCCGACGCTCGCGCCTCGACGACGGCGACGTCGTCATCGGCACGCGCGACATCTTTCGCCACCTCGAGACGCTCGACGCCGTGGAAGTGGGCCGACGATCACCGGCAGCGCTACCGCGACCACATCGACGCGCGCCGGTCGGACGCAACCGGCGCAGCTCATCGACGCGCTTCCGGTTCGACCGGCCGGGCGAGCCCGTCGAGGCCGACGCCGCGCGATCTCGAGGTCGTCGAACGACGAGGAGAACGAGCGCTACCTCGCCGTGCTCGGCGACCGCGTCATCGGCCTTGCCGCGTACCACCGCCGCGGCGACCGCATCTCGTTCACGCACACCGAGATCGACTCCGTCTGCGAGGGCCGCGGCTTCGGTACGGCGCTCGTCGCGGCCGCGCTCGGCGACGCGCGCCGGCAGGGGCCTCGAGATCGTGCCGCTCTGCCCGTTCGTCGCCGCGTACGTCAAGCAGCACCCCGAAGCGGTCGGCTAGCTCTCTTCCTTCGCGGCGAAGAGCAGCGCCGGGCACCTCCTGCTCGGCCGGGTCGACGTCGCGCACGACGACGTCGACGAGCGTCGCGAGCACGGCGGCGATCGGGATCGCGAGCAGGACGTAGAAGCCGCCGAGCAGGATGCCGACCGCGGTCACCGAGAAGAGCACGAGGAGCGGCGAGAGGCCCGTTGCGTGGCCGAGCACGCGCGGCACGACGACGTAGTCCTCGATCTGGCGCACGGCGAGCACGATCAGCCCGGCGAAGAGCGCCATGTGCCAGCTCTGTGTCAGGCCGACGCCGATCGCGAGCGCGCCGGCGGCGAGCGGGCCGATCACCGGGACGATCTCGACCACGCCCGCGAAGCATCCGATCAGCAGCCAGTACGGCAGGCCGATCGCGAAGAAGCCTGCGGAGAGCACGACCGCGACGAAGATGATCAGGACCAGCTGGCCGCGCACGAACGCGCCGAGCTTCTGGTCGATCAGGATCCACGTGTCGCGCGTGACGCGCCGGTGCTTGCGCGGGCACCATCGACTGCACGAGCGCGATCGTCGCGGTCGCGCTCGAAGATCCAGTACGCGGCGACCGCGAACATGAAGAAGATGCCGACGAGCACCTCGAACGCGGTCTTCGTCACCTCGACCGCGGGGTGGACGACCTGGCTGCCCGACGGCAGCCGCCTCAGCCGCTTGTCGAGGCCCGAGAGGATGTCGTGCTTGATCCCGGTCGAGTGCGCGGCCTGCTGGTGGAGTCGTCGATTGCCGAGCGTCGCCTGCTGCACCTGGTCGATCGCGCGTGGGACGACGAGCCAGAGGACGAGCGCGATGACCCCGACGAGCACGGGTAGTGGACGAGGACGCCGGCGCCGCGGGGGAGCCGGGCGCGCCGCTGGAGCCACTCGACGCCCGGCCGCATCGCCGCCGCGATGATGAAGCCCAGGAAGAGCGAGGGCGATGACGATCTTGATCTTCCAGAGCGCGAGCGCGACGACGACGATCGCCGCCGACGACGAGCGTCGCGATTGCTGCGCGGCGTGCGGTGGCGCCCATGCCGAGGGATCCTCCCCGCTTCGTCGAAGCGTGCAACCCCGATGCTTGCCGAGCCCGAAGAGCACGGTCTACCTCGATGCAGCGCCGCCACGGGATCGTCCTCGTGCGGCCGCTCGCCCGCGCCGCTGGCGCTCGCAGTGCTCGGCGCGGTCGGCTTCGCGCTCGGCTGGCCGGCATCCGCTCGCCGGGGGCGATCGCTGCTCGTCGTCGCCGCCGGTGCGTCGCGATCGCCGCGGTCTGGCGCTGGGACCGCACGCACGTCGCTCGTCACGACGACAAGCTCTTCGTCGTCCACGGCCTCATCCGCCGCCGGGCAGCGGCAGTCCGGCTCGCGAAGGTCGGCACGGTCGAGATCGAGCAGTCGCTCCTCGGCCGGCTGCTCGGCTACGGCACGGTCGTCGCCGGCGAGCTCGAGATCCGCTGCGTCCCGCGGCCGGGCGAGCTCTGCGGGCTCGTGCAGCGGCTCGCCGGCTGACGGAGCCTGTGAAAAGGGGGTTTACCCCCGTCTCGCGAACATCAAGACTTCGGAAAATCTTCTCCACAGGCGTCAGCCGGCCGCGAGCAGGGCTTTCCGGTCGTCGCTCCGGAAACGCGTGTCACGGGCGCGCAAACGCTCCTTCACGAGAGGGTCACAGCTTCTAGACGAACACATGTTCGCACGGTAGAATGGCCGTCGTCGAATGGCTGCCGACGCTCTCGTTGTCCACGGCGCCCGCGAGCACAACCTCAAGGACATCACCGTCCGGCTGCCGCGGAACCGCTTGATCTGCATCACCGGGCTCTCGGGCTCCGGCAAGTCGAGCCTTGCCTTCGACACGATCTACGCCGAGGGGCAGCGCCGCTACGTCGAGTCGCTCTCCGCGTACGCGCGCCAGTTCCTCCAGATGATGGAGAAGCCGGACGTCGACCACATCGACGGCCTCAGCCCGGCGATCTCGATCGACCAGAAGACGACGTCGCGGAACCCGCGCTCGACCGTCGGCACCGTCACCGAGATCTACGACTACCTCCGCCTGCTCTACGCGCGCGTCGGGCGGCCGCACTGCCCGGTCTGCGGCAAGCCGATCGCGGGCCAGTCGATCGACACGATCGTCGACCAGGTGCTGCGGCTCGACGAGGGCACGCGGTTCACGGTCAACGCGCCCGTCGTGCGCGGCCGCAAGGGCGAGTTCAGGGAGCTCTTCGAGGAGATCCAGCGCGAGGGCTTCACGCGCGTGAAGGTCGACGGCAGGGAGCTCGCTGCTCGACGAGGGCATGCCCGAGCTCGACAAGAAGTTCAAGCACGACGATCGACGTCGTCGTCGACCGGCTCGTGATGAAGCCCGACTCTGCGCGCGCGGCTCACGCAGTCGATCGAGACGCGCCGCAGCGCTCGGCGAAGGGCTCGTCGCTATCGACGTCATCGACGGCGAACCGCTGCTCTTCTCGCAGAACTTCGCCTGCCCCGACCACGGCGTCTCGCTCGCGGAGCTGCAGCCGCGCATCTTCTCGTTCAACGCGCCGCACGGCGCCTGCCCGCGCTGCACCGGACTCGGCTCGCAGCAGGAGATCGACCCGGATCTCGTCGTCCCGGATCCGTCGCTCTCGCTCGACGACGGCGCGCTCGTCCCGTGGTCGCTCGGCGGCTCGTCCGGCTTCTACGAGGCGGTGATCCAGGCAGTCGCCGACCGCTACGAGATCGACACGTCGATCCCGTGGGAGGAGCTCTCGGAGGAGGAGCAGGACTACTTCCTCTACGGCACCGAGGGCGAGAAGGTCTACGTCCAGTACCGCAACCGGATGGGCCGGCGGCGCCAGTACACGCTCGCATTCGACGGCATCGTCGAGTCGCTCGAGCGGCGCTATCGCGAGACGGACTCCTCGACGCAGCGCGAGCGCATCGAGGAGTACATGTCGCTGCGGCCCTGCCCGGTGTGCAAGGGCGCGCGCCTGAAGCCCGAGGTGCTCGCAGTGACCGTCGGCAAGCGCTCGATCCACGAGTTCTCGCAGATGTCGGTGAAGCATGCGCTCGCTTTCCTCGACGAGCTCGACCTGACGCGAGACCGAGCACCTGATCGGGCAGCGCATCGTCAAGGAGATCCGCGAGCGGCTGACGTTCCTCGACGACGTCGGCGTCGGCTACCTCACGCTCGATCGCGCGGCGGCGACGCTGTCCGGCGGCGAGGCGCAGCGGCTTCGGCTCGCGACGCAGATCGGCTCCCAGCTCGTCGGCGTCCTCTACATCCTCGACGAGCCGTCGATCGGGCTGCACCAGCGCGACAACGCGCGGCTGATCGCGACGCTCGAGCGGCTGCGCGACATCGGCAACACCGTCGTCGTCGTCGAGCACGACGAGGAGATGATGCGGCGCAGCGACTGGCTCGTCGACATGGGCCCGGGCGCCGGCGTGCATGGCGGCGAGGTGATCGCGGAGGGCCCCGCCGCAAAGGTCGCGCGCAACAAGAAGTCGGTGACCGGCCAGTACCTCTCCGGCACGCGCGGGATCGCGATCCCGGAGCGGCGGGACGAGGACCGCGGCTCGTTCCGCGTTCTCAAGGCCTCCCAGCACAACCTGAAGAAGATCGACGTCGAGTTCCCGGTCGGCAAGTTCATCGCGTCACCGGCGTATCGGGCTCCGGGAAGTCGACGCTCGTGAACGAGATCGTCTTCAAGTCGCTCGCGAACCGGCTGAACCGCGCGCGAACGAAGCCGGGATCGCATCGCGGCGTCGAGGGCATCGAGGTGTTCGACAAGGTGATCGACATCGATCAGAAGCCGATCGGCCGCACGCCTCGCTCGAATCCCGCGACCTACACCGATCTCTTCACGCACATCCGCGAGCTCTACTCGCTGACACCGGAGGCAAAGGTTCGCGGCTACAAGCCGGGCCGCTTCTCGTTCAACGTGCGCGGTGGCCGCTGCGAGACGTGCAAGGGCGACGGCCAGATCAAGATCGAGATGCATTTCCTGCCCGATGTCTACGTGCCCTGCGAGACCTGCAAGGGGGCGCGCTACAACCGCGAGACGCTCGAGGTGCGCTTCAAGGGCAAGACCATCGCCGACGTGCTCGACATGTCGGTCGAGGAGGCGGTGCGGTTCTTCGCGAAGATCCCGAAGATCCAACGCCGCCTGCAGACGCTGCACGATGTCGGCCTCGACTACATCAAGCTCGGGCAGCCGGCGACGACCCTCTCGGGCGGCGAGGCGCAGCGGGTCAAGCTCGCAGCGGAGCTCTGCAAGGTCGCAACCGGAAAGACGCTGTACATCCTCGACGAGCCGACGACCGGGCTGCACTTCGCCGACATCGAGAAGCTGCTCGAGACGCTCCAGAGGCTCGTGGACAGCGGCAACACGATGATCGTCATCGAGCACAACCTCGACGTGATCAAGCAGGCCGACTGGATCGTCGACCTCGGGCCCGAAGGCGGCGAGGCGGGCGGCGAGATCGTCGCGGTCGGCACGCCCGAGGACGTCGCGGGGGTAGACAGCAGCTGGACCGGCCGCTTCCTCCGTGCGGTGCTTCCCGCCGACAGCGCTGCCGTCGCGGCCGCGTAGTCACCGCCGGGAAACCGTTCATCGCGTGGCGCCGAGCGCCGAAGAACGCGTATGGTCGCAGGCATGTCTGCGGTCGCGGCGCCGGTTGTGACGACGACGGCGGAGGCCGTCCTCACCGACCGCGAGAGCGCGCAGGTCGACCAGGCAAACGCGAACGGCCGCCCGCCCGTCGTCTTCATCCACGGGCTCTGGCTCCTCCCGGAGAGCTGGACCCGCTGGACCGCGTTGTTCGAGGAGGCGGGGTATGCCCCTCTCACGCCGGGTTGGCCGGGAGATCCGGAGACCCGGGCCGAGGCGATCGCCGACCCGCAGCGCTTCGCCGGCAACGGCATCGAGCGGGTCGCCGCCCACCACGCCGCCGTCATCGGCAGGCTCGACAAGAAGCCGGCAGTGATCGGCCACTCCTTCGGCGGGCTCCTCGCCCAGATCGTCGCGGGCCGCGCTCTCGCGGCGGCCACCGTCTCCATCTCACCGGCGCCGTTCCGGGGCGTGCTGCCGTTGCCGCTCTCGGCGCTCCGGGCAAGCGCCCCGGTGCTCGGCAACCCCTCGAACCGCAAGCGTGCGGTGACGCTGACATTCGCGCAGTTCCGCTACGCATTCGCGAACGCCGTACCCGAGGACGAGGCGAAGCGGCTGTACGACGACTACCACGTCGCGGCTCCCGGACTACCGATCTTCCAGGCGGCGACGGCGAACCTCAATCCGCGGACGGAGGCGCGTGTCGACACGGAGAACACACAGCGCGGGCCGCTGCTCGTGCTGAGCGGCGACAAGGATCACACCGTCCCGTGGGCGATCGCCAACGCAGCGTACAAGCGCCAGCGGCGCAACCCGAGCATCACGGAGATCGAGAAGATCCGCGGCCACGGGCATGCGCTGACGATCGACGACGGCTGGCGCGACGCCGCAGAGAAGGCGCTCGCCTTCGTGCGCCGCTACGCCTAAAGCACGGCCTGCGTCTGCGTCACGCGCGCGACGAGCTTGCCCTCGTCGTCGAAGAGCTCCGTATCGACGACGATGGTGCGCCTGCCCTTGTGGAGCGCTCGGCTGACCGCGTGCACGTAACCGCCGCGGATCGGCCCGAGGAAGTTCGTCTTCGACTCGATCGTCGCCGTGCCCTTGGCGCCGGGGGGCAGGTTGAGGAACGCGAGGAACCCGCCGGCCGAGTCGGCGAGCGACATCAGTGCGCCACCGTGCAGCATGCCGCCGGCGGTGCACTTGTCGGCGCTCCACGCGAGCTGCGACCGCACCTCGTCCGGGGATGCCGACACGATCTCCATCCCGAGGAACCCCGTGTACGGCGCGGCTGCCGAGACCTGCGCGGTGAGCTCGGGATCAGCGGCCACGAGGTGTGAGGCTACCCTGGCGAACGTGGCGGTGGAGGTCACACCCGAGCCTCTGGCTGACCGAAGCTGGTGGCTGCGTGCGCCCCTCGTCCTCGTCGCGCCACGCCCGATCTTCGCGGCGGTCCGCGAGGACGACGAGGACGCTTCCGATGCGCGGCAGGAGCCGCTCGTCACGATCGCCGTGCTCGCAGGCATCGCAGTGGTGCTCGCAAGCCCGACCTTCCGCCGCATGCTGAACGATCCGTCGGTCGATCTGATCCTCGTCCCGGTCCTCGCGTTCATCGCCGGCTCGCTCTACGCGGTCGCGACGTACTGGCTCGGCGGCGGGCTCCTCTACGGCGCAACGCGCCGCCTCGGCAGCCTCGGCGACTACCGCCGCTCGAGACAGCTGCTCGCGCTCGCCTCGACACCGCTCGCCCTCGCCCTCGTCGTCTTCTGGCCGATCCGCATCGCCGTGTACGGGGAGAACCTCTTCCGGACCGGCGGCGACGACTACGGCCGTGGCGACGCCGTCTTCGGGGCCGTCTTCCTCGGCTTCCTCGCCTGGACGCTCCTCCTTCTCTTGATCGGCGTGCGCACCGTGCACGGCTGGAGCTGGGCACGCGCCGCAGGCGCGGTCGGGATCGCCGCCGCCTTCCCGGTCTTGATCGCCCTCGCAGCCTCGCTCTAAAGCCGATTCTCCGGCGGCATGCGAAATGCGTCGAAGCGGCGCCCGTCGACGTCCGTGAACCCGTACCGCGAGGCGTACCACGTCACCTGCTCGGTGCGGCCCGTCAGCTCGAGCGCACCGGGGTCCGCGGCCAGGTGCGCAACTGCTCGACCCACGTACTCGGGCGAATGCGTCACCTCGGGCGGCTCCGTCCCCGCCGCCGCGAACGCCGCGACCACCGCTTCGGTTCTCGTGAACCCGGGAACGACGCCGACGACCGCGACACCGTACGCACGCAGCTCGTGCGCGAGCCCGGCGACGATCCGCGCGGACGCTGCCTTGTAGACGTCGTAGTAGAGATTCCCGAGATACTCGTCGGCGGCGTCCCAGCCGCCGGTGACGACGATCAGCCCGCGCCCGCGCGCGGACATCGCCTGTGCGGCCGCGCGGACGGTCGTGAACGTGGGGCGGAGGCCCGACGCGTACATGGTCTGCCAGCGCGAGAGCGGCTGCTCCCAGAGCGGGGCCGCGAACGTCGTATGGTCGTGGTCCGCATACCCTCCCCAGGCGTTCGCGACGACGACATCGAGACGGTCGTTCTCGGCCAGCACGCGATCGAGCAGGGCGACGACCTGCTCGTCGTCTGAATGGTCGACGCGCACGCCGACACCGCGTCCCCCGCGCGCGGTGACCTCTTCGGAGGCCTCGCAGACCGTCGAGCGGCCGGTGACATAGACGGTCGCGCCTGCGTCGCCGAGCGCGAGGGCGATACCCCTGCCGACGCCGCGTGTCGAGCCGGTGACGAGCGTGACCGTGCCGTCGAGCGGCGGCGGCGACCAGGTCACGGGCGGGAAGTCTTCGACGCCTCGAAGGCGGCGCGCTCCTCCTCGGGCATCGTGTACGTGTGCTGTTCCTCCGGGAACGCACCGGTGCGCACATCGTCCGCGTAGCGTCCCAGCGCGTCGACGATCACGTCGCCGATGTCGGCGTACCGCTTCACGAAGCGCGGTGCATGCCCCTCGTAGTAGCCGAGCATGTCGTGCCACACGAGGACCTGCCCGTCCGTGTCGGCACCTGCGCCGATGCCGATCGTGGGAACGGCGAGTGCGTTCGTCACCGCACGAGCGACCGCGGCCGGCACCGCTTCGAGCACGACTGCGAAGCAGCCGGCGGCCTGCAGCGCGAGCGCGTCCGCCATCAGCTGCTGCGCACGGTCTGCAGTCCGGCCCTGCGCCTTGAAGCCGCCGAGCACCGTCGCGGTTTGCGGGGTCAGGCCGACGTGGCCCATGACGGGGATGCCTGCGTCCACGATCGACTTCGCGCGCTCGACCGAGGTGCCGCCGCGCTCGAGCTTCACCGCGTCCGCGCCGCCTTCCTTCACGAGCCGGATCGCGTTGGTCACAGCCTGCTCGTTCGAGGTCTCGTACGACCCGAACGGCATGTCGGCAACGACGAGCGGGCGCTTCGCGCCGCGACTCACCCACTGCGTCATGAAGACGATCTCGTCGAGCGTGACCGGAACGGTCGACTCCCGCCCGTGGACGACCATGCCCGACGAGTCACCGACGAGAATGATGTCGACGCCGGCCGCGTCCGCGAGTCGCCCGCTCGGCGCGTCGTAGGCGGTGACCATGACGATCTTCTCGCCGCGCCGCTTGATCTCGACGAGCTCAGGGAGCGGCAGCTTGCCGGCGGTCCAGGACGCGTAGCGGGGCGGCTTGTCGGTCACGGGAGTTCTCCTTTCAGGAGCACGTTGTCGATGAGGCGTATGGAGCCGACGCGGACGGCGGCAGTGAGAAGCTGCGCGCCGTCGAGCTCGACGATCTCCACGTAGTCGGGGTCGAGACCGTTGAGCTCGGCGCGCACGGAGGCGACGGGATCGGGCGCTCCGACCGCCTTCTGCAGAGCATGCGGAAGCGCGAGCGCGCGGTCGCGCTCCCCGGGCGAGAGCCGAACGTTCCGCGACGAGAGAGCGAGGCCGTCGGGATCGCGCACGGTCGGCAGCACGCGAATCTCGAGGTCGAGGTTGAGATCGCGCACGAGCTCGCGTACGACCTGCGCCTGCTGTGCGTCCTTCTGCCCGAAGTACGCACGCCGCGGGCGCACGATGTTGAAGAGCTTGAGGCACACGGTGGCCACGCCGCGGAAGTGGCCCGGGCGCGCCTCGGCCTCACCGCCGAGAGCCTCCACGTCGACCCACGTGCGGTAGCCGTCCGGATAGAGCTCAGCGACCGTGGGTGCAAAAAGGATGTCGACGCGGCACTCGGCTGCGATCCCCGCATCGCGCTGCTCGTCCTGCGGATAGGCAGCGAGATCCGTCGCCTCGTCGAACTGTGCGGGATTGACGAAGAGCGACGCGACAACGAGGTCGTTCTCGGCGCGTGCAGCTCCGAAGAGCGATCGGTGCCCATCGTGGAGGGCTCCCATCGTCGGTACGAGACCGATCTCGCCGCTCACCGCCGCGCGCAACTCGTCGATGGTGCGGATCGTCCTCATGTGGCGAGGGCGAGCGTCGCGCCCGCGAGCGTGTCGTAGAGATGGTCGAGCTCGGCCCGCGCTTCGTGGATCGCGGCCTTGTGCGCGTCGACCGTCGACCAGTCGCCGCGGGAGATCGGGCCGGTCAGCTCGAAGCCGTTCTCGATCGTACGCCGCATCAGCGGCTCGAGTGCCTCGGAGGGCGCTCCCGCCGCCTCGAAGAGGAGCGTTGCGGCGCGGTGCAACGTCACGACGTAGTTCGAGCAGAAGACGGCGCCGGCGTGGTACAGCGTGCGTGCGTCGTCGCGCAGGTCGAAGGGGCGCAGGCCGAGCAGTTCGGCCAGTGCCGTGGCGTACGCCCGCGCCTCGTCGCTCTCGGCGGTCACTGCGGCCCAGGCGCCGTCGAGCTGCTCCGCGCCGCGTTGGCGGGTGAACGTCTGGAGCGGATGGAGGCTGAAGCGGCGAAGGTGGGGGTCGAGTGCCGCGAGCGTCGTCGCACCGCTCACGTGTGCGACCCACGGGCCTTGGGGGATGCCGCGCGCAACCTCGGCGATCGCCGAGTCGGGGACGCAGACGAGCACGAGCTCGGCTCCGTCCGCATGCACCCGGACGCCTCGCTCGCGAAGCCTCGCGGCGACTGCCGAGCCGACGCGGCCCGAGCCGATGACGTTGACGATGTCCACTTCCGAGCTCCAGCTCCGTAACGGATGCCGGGCACGGGCGAATATACCCGTATGCGCACGGTCGAGCGACCAACCCGCGCCGATGTCCTCGCCGCAGCCGAGCGGATCCGGCCGCACCTGGGGCCGTCGCCCCTGGTGGAGAGCGAGGGCCTCTCGCTCAAGCTCGAGTCGCTGCAGCCGACCGGCTCGTTCAAAGTGCGCGGGGCGCTCGCAGCATTGACGGCGCTCGAGCCGGGAACGAAGGTCGTGACGGCCTCGGCCGGGAACCACGGGCTCGCGGTGGCGTGGGCCGCGGCGAGGCTCGGGCTCGACGCGACGATCGTCGTCGCCGAGACGGCATCGTCGGCGAAGATCGAAGGCATCCGCAGGTACCCGGCGACGCTCGTCGTGCACGGGCTCGACTACGACGAGGCCGAGCGCCACGGCATCTCACTCGAGGGAACGTACGTCTCGCCTTACAACGACCGGCACGTGATCGCCGGAGCGGGCACGGTTGCACTCGAGCTCGACGATGTCGAGACGATCGTCGTTCCGGTCGGAGGAGGCGGGCTCGCGTCGGGTATAGGTCTCGTCTCGGATGCGCGGGTGGTCGGCGTCGTTCCGGAGGCGTTCCCCGCGATGCGCGCGGCGCTCGATGCCGGCCGGCTCGTCGAGATCGCCGGCAGCGACACCGTGGCCGACGGCCTGCACGGCAACATCGAGCCGGGCAGCGTGACGTTCGAGCTCGTACGCGACCATGTCGCTGAGGTGGTCGCCGTCACCGAGGACGAGCTCGCGTCTGCGATGCGATACCTCGCATTCGCGCACGGCCTCGTCGTCGAGGGCGCCGGGGCAGCGGCAGTCGCGGCGATTCGCGCCGGCAAGGCCGGCGGCGGGGTGGCGATCGTCAGCGGCCGCAATATCGCCCCGTCGCGCTTCGATGCAGTGCTACACGGCCGCGGGTAGTCGCGCGGCGATGACGCCCTCTGCGGCTTCCCGGCTGGGCGCGTACCCCGTCACCGCGCCGATGAAGGTGTCGCTTTCGAGCGCGTAGAGCCGGAGGGGCGAGACTGCGATCACGGTCGCCGTTCGCGGAACGTCCCGGAGGAGAGCGATCTCGCCGAAGAAATCGCCGCGCGAGAGGCGATTCTGCTCGACGTTGTCGACGAGCACGACTGCATCGCCCTCGGCGATCACGTAGAAGCGGTCGCCGGGGTCGCCCTGCGCGAACACGGTCGCGCCCGAACCGACGAGCACCTCGGCTGCCGCGTTTGCGAGCCGTTCGATCTGCGGCGGCGGGAGCGGCGAGAAGATCGAGAGCGCGCGAAGCAGTTCGAGCGCCTCGCGCGCGAGCCGGCCTGCCGCGTCCACGCGTCCGAGTGCCCGCCAGAGCGGCACGAGCAGCGCAGGCAGGAAGAGCCCGGTCGCGAGCAGCGCCCCACGCGCACCGAGCAGGGACACGAGCCCAGGCGCGACGAGGGCGCCGAGCGCGATCGTGCCGAGTATCAGGCTCTCCATGATCCCGAAGACGCGGCCGAGCACCTCGTCGTCGGCCGACCGCTGCAGGAGCGTCATGCCGGCGACGTCGACGATCGTGTTCCCGAGGCCGATAATCCCGAAGAGGACAAGCCCGAGCGCGAGGCTCGACGGCCAGATCGCCGCGACTGCGATCGGCCCGCCCCAGAGAATCACGCCGAGACCGAGATCGCCGGCGAGCCGCTTGCGGCCGGTGAGCGCTGCGACGGCGACGACGCCGAGAATCCCACCGATCCCGACAGCGGCGTTCAGCCAGCCGACCGCGCCGTTGCCGCCGTGAAGAAGATTGAAGGCATAGACGACGAGCAGAACCTCGAAAACCCCGGCGACGAGCGTTTGCGCCGACGTGAGCCCGACGACGACGCGGAGTGCGGGCACGCGCACGATCGCCTGGATGCCCGCAAGCAGCTCGGCGCCGATCGACTGGGGCTCCTCGACCGCAGGCCGCGTGTCGCCGGGCACGCCGGCAAGGCAGACCGCCGACCATAGAAACGTTGCCGCGGTGATCGCGAAGACGACGGAGACGCTCGTCGTCGCGACGAGGACACCGGCAAGGGCGGGGCCGAGGAACATGCCGACACTCGCGATCGTGTTCATGACCGCATTCGACGCCGTCAGCTCCTCGGGGGTATCGACGAGCGACGGCATCAGCGCGCCCTGGGCCGGGCCGAACATCGTCGAGACGATCGACGCCGCGACCGCGAGGACGAGGATGATCCAGACACTGTCCGCGGTGGCCGCGACGACGGCCATCGCCGCCATCAGCACGCAGCGGGTGAGGTCCGAAATGACCATCACCCGCCGGCGGGGGAAGCGGTCGACGAGGACGGCGAGCCAGGGCGCGAACGCGGCGGCGGCGGCAAACCGCGCGAAGTAGACGAGGCCGACGGCTCGGGCGCCGCCCGCATGGTAGGCGTAGACGGCGAGCCCGACGCCGTAGGCCCACCCGCCGAGCGTCGACCCGGCGCCCGCGAGCTGCAGGCGGCGGAGCCGTTTGTTCCGGAAGACGGCGCCGAAGGCCCTCAGCGATTCCAGGGCCCCCCGCACGACGGTCACGGTTTCGGAGAATTGCAGCCTCTGTTGCAAATGTGAAGAGCGGGTGGGAAGATTCCTGGCCCGATCTCCGTCTAGTGGGAGTCCGCGCGAACAGGACGCGCGAGCAAAGCCCGACCAGGAGGGAACCATGTCTGAGGACGAGGCCCGCGTGACCATGCAGGACGAGGAAGGCGCCGAGGTCGAGGCGCACAAGCGTCACATCACTGCGAACGACGAGCCGGCCGACGAGATGCGCAAGGAGAGCGACGACGACGATTTCGAGGCGCACAAGAAGCCCACGGGGATGGTCTAGGCCCCGGCCGCTCTCTTTTGCACCGAAGCAACGAGGGCCCGGAGACGGGCCCTTTTGCTTACTCGAGGAGCTCGCCGAGCGCCCGCAGGAGCGCGAGGCCGGCCTCGCGCTTTTCCTCGTCCGCCTTCTCGAGGCGCGCCGCGAACTGCGCGACAGCGGCGAGCTCGCCCTCGCCGTCCAGCGCCGATCTCGCCCGGCGGGCGCGCTGCAGGAGCGAGAGCGCGATCGCCGCCTGGTTTGCGAAAAGGCCGAGAAGATCCATCTCGGCGAGCGTGAAGGCCGACTGCTCGGGCCGGTCGAGCACCTCGAGGACGCCGAGCGCCCTGTCCTCCTCGAGGAGGGGCACGGCCATCAAGCCTCGCGGGACGTAGCCCGTCGACTCGGCGGCCTCGCGCGAGAAGCGCGTGTCTTTCGTCAGGTCCTCGACGACGAGCGGCTGACGCGTGACGAGCACCCAGCCGGCCACTCCCGTGTCCGAAGGCAGGCGCTTGCCGACGAGCGTGTCGGCGCCCTCACCGGCCACAGCCTCGAAGACGAGCTCGTCCGTCGCCTCGTCGAGGAGGAACACCGACGAGGCCTTTGCCTTGAAGATGCTCCGCGCCGTCTCGACGGTCGCCTGGAGGAGCGCACGGAACGCCTCGTCGGCGCCGAAGACGCCCGCTCCGACCGCTGCGCGTAGATCGCTCATGTCTCCACGTTCCCGGCCGCGAGATGCAAGGCGCTCTTGAGCTGGAAGGGCGTCAGCTGCGGGTGCTTCGAGAGGATGAGCGCACAGATGCCCGCGACGTGCGGGGTCGCGAAGCTGTTGCCCGTCGCGGTGATCGTCTCCCCGCCGAGCCACGCGACCTCCACCATGAGCCCGCGAGCGAAGAACTCGACGGGCGGGCTCGGGTTCGCGTAGACGAGATACGGATCAGGGCTCTCGTGGCTTCCGACCGAGATGACGCTTGCAAAGCGCCAGGGGAAGCTGTCGACCGGCATGTTGTGTGCGGACGCGACGAGCATCGTGCGCTTGAAGTACGCCGCGTCCGCGAGCTCGTGAAGGCGGTCGACGTACTGTTTCTTCGTCGTCGAGAGGCTCATGTTGATGATGTCGAAGCGCTCCTCGATCGCCCACTCGAGGCCCGCCATGAGCACGGCCGCGCTCCCCGTGTAACCCGCTCCGAGGACACGGACGCTCGTGAGCTCGCACTTCGGGGCGAGCATCCGGACGATGCCTGCACATGCCGTCCCGTGCCCGCAGAGATCGCCCGCGTCGTCGTCGGCGATCGCGATCCCGTCCTCGGACTTCGTCACCGCCACGGAGCGCTGCACCTCGCCGACGAGCGGATGGTCGAGCTCGACGCCGCTGTCGAGGATGCAGACGCGCACGCCGGCGCCCGTCGCGCCGCCCCAGGCCCACTCCCGCGAGACCTCCGGCGGCCACGGCGAATGCACGCGCAACGCTTCCTCCGCCGACGCCGGGAGGCTCCAGGCAGGGAGCTCCTCGTCGGACTCGTGGGCGAGCACCGTCACGGGCCGATCCTACGCAGTAGCCTCCGGCTCGTGACAGGCCTCGCAAGTGATGCGCAGCTCGTCGCTCGGTGCCGCGCTGGCGATCAGGCAGCCTGGAACGAGCTCGTCGAGCGCTTCTCCCGCTACGTCTTCGCGATCAGCACGCAGGCGTTCCGGCTGCCGCAAGCGGACGCCGAGGACGTCTTCCAGGAAGTCTTCGCGCGCGTCTACGAGCATCTCGACCGGCTGCGGTCGGATGAGGCAATCCGGCCCTGGATCGCGCAGCTCACGCGGAGGCTCTGCATCGACCGGCTGCGGGCCGTCGGCCGCGAGAGCCCGGCCGAGGGCGACGAGATCGAGCCTGCCGAGATCGACGCGACGCTCGAGGGTCTCGACGATGCGCTGACCGTCCGGGCGGGCCTGACAGTGATCGGCGAGCCGTGTAGCGAGATCCTCGACCGCTTCTTCGCCCGCGACGAGAGCTACAAGACGATCGGCGAGGCGCTCGGAATCCCGGCCGGGACGATCGCGAGCCGGATCTCGCGCTGCCTCGGGAAACTCCGTTCAAAGCTGGAGGGAAGAAACTGACGGCTCCGGCCGTCTAGGTAGCGATGACCGGCTACGACGAAGAACGGCTCGCGGCGCTACTACGGTTGCTTCCGCCTGCCCCGGACGGGTGGGTCCGGGCGGCGCAGGAGCTGCCGCAGGCGCGCGCTGAGATCTCGGCGCTCGTTGCGCGCGCCGAGCGAGGACGCCGCGTACCGTGCCCGACTCGTCGCCGATCTCGAGGCCGCGCTCGAGGCCGAGGGGATCGAGGCGAAACCCTCCGTCGTTGCCGCCCTTCGGGTACGCCTCGACGCGGACTGACCGACCCGGTCGCAGGCGGTGCCGTCGCAAGGGAGAATCCCTTCGATGGCGCCGCCGCGCGATAGCTACCTGGAGCTTCCACTCGGCGAGTGGTACGACGCGCTCGCCGACTCGACCGGCGTCCCCGGAGGTGGCTCGGCGCTCGCGTCCGCGCTCGCCGGTGCCGCCTCGGTGCTCGCGATGTGCGCACGCGCATCCGGCAACGGCGGCCAGGCCGCACAGGCCGCGTCGCTCCGTGCGCGTATCGCGCCGATGGCGCAGGTCGACGCGGAGACCTACGACGCTGCGCTGCGCGCACGCGACGAGCTTCAGTCGCTGGGAACGGAGCAGCGCGACTTCCAGCTCGGCCGCGCCTTTGCGCGCGCTGCCGAGCCCCCGCTCGAGATGGCGCGTGCCGCCGCTGATGTCGCCCAGCTCGCTGCCGCGATCGCAGACGGCGGAGATTCGCGCGTCCGGGCGGACGCACAGGCTGCTGCAGCGCTCGCCGCCGGAGTCGCGCGTGGAGCGGTCGCGCTCGTGGAGGCGAACCTGACCGCGTTGCCGGACGACCCACGGGTCGCTCAGGCGAGACTCGCCGCCGAGGACGCCAGGGACTGCGCGCGGCGTGCAGGTTGCTAGGCTCCGGGCGTGCCGATCTACGAGTACGTGTGCATGGAGTGCGAGTCGCATTTCGAGGAGCTCGTCCGTGGCGACGAGCAGGCAGTCGCCTGTCCTGACTGCACGACCTCGAACGTCGCAAAGCAGTTTTCCTCGTTCGCGGTGCACGGCGCCGCGAAGTCGCCGTCCTTCGGCGGTGGCGGGGGCGGCTGCTGCGGCGGCTCGTGCGGCTGCGGGCACTGATGCCCGAGGAGCGCGGCGAGCAGCTGACCCGTGCACAACACGAGCAGCTCGAGGCCGAGCTCGCGGAGCTCGAGGGCCCGCGCCGCCGTCAGGTCGTCGAGGCGATCGCGACCGCCCGCGGCCACGGTGACCTCTCCGAGAACTTCGAGTACCACGCCGCGAAGAACGAGCAGGGCCTCCTCGAGCGCCGGATCACGATTCTCCGGTCGCGGCTCCAGAACGCCCAGGTGATCGACGAGGCCGAGGCGGCTGCAAGCGGTGTCGTCACGGTCGGCACGACCGTCGAGCTCGAGCGCGCGGACGGCGAGCTGATGACGGTCGAGATCTCGAGCGTGGGCGGCGTCTCGCCCGAGTCGCCGGTCGGACGCGCGGTCATCGGCCGCAAAGAGGGCGACGAGATTCGTGTCGAGGCCCCGCGCGGCGCCTGGAAAGCACGGATCGTCTCCATCCGGTTCCAGGCATAGAGTCCATCTCCGTGAGCGCCGTTCGCGTCGAAAGTCTCGACGAACTGCAGGCGTACGCCGACTCCGTCGCAGGCTGTACGCGGTGCCGTCTCGCGCAGGGGCGGACGCAGGTCGTCTTCGGGGCGGGCAACCCGCGGGCCGACCTCCTGTTCGTCGGCGAGGCGCCCGGCTTCCACGAGGACAAGCAGGGCGTGCCCTTCGTCGGCCAGGCCGGCAAGCTGCTCGAGCGGCTACTCGCGGGCGTCGGGATGTCGCGTAGCGACGTCTTTGTCGCGAACGTCCTCAAATGCCGCCCTCCGGGCAATCGCGACCCGCAGCCCGATGAGATCGAGGCGTGCGAGTCACATCTCTTCCGGCAGATCGCGCTCATCGAGCCGATCGTCGTCGCGACGCTCGGCAACTTCGCGACGAAGCTCCTTTCCGGCCGGCAGACGGGGATCACGAAGGTGCACGGGCAGGAGCAGCCGACGACGATCGGCGGGCGCGAGGTGCTCCTCTATCCGCTGTACCACCCGGCGGCGGCGCTCTACACGCCGGCGATGCTGAAGGTGCTCGAATCGGACTTCGCGCGGCTGCCCGAGCTCCTCGGCCGCGCACTGACGCCGCTTCCGCCCGAGCCCGAGCTCGCGCTCGTGTCCCACTCGGCGTCCGCCGAGCAGCTCGGCCTCTTCTAATACGTTCGGGGGCGGGGACCGTACCCTGTCGGCGTGGTGACGAGGACGCCGGAGGAGACCGAGGCACTCGCCGCCGAGCTCGCGCGCCAACTTGTGCCGGGCGACGTCGTCACGGTCTCGGGCGAGCTCGGAAGCGGCAAGACGACGTTCGTCCGCGGTGCCTGCGGTGCACTCGGTGTTCGCGAACGCGTGACGAGCCCTACGTACACGATCGGCCACCGCTATCACGGAGCCGAAGGCGAGGTCTCGCACCTCGATCTCTACCGGTTCGCAGGTGTCTCGGCTGCGGAGTGGGGCGACCTCGAGCCGTATTTCGAGGACTCGATCGCCTTCGTGGAGTGGCCGGAGGCGGGCGTGGGGGTGCTGCCGGCGCCGCGGTTCGCGGTGCGGCTCATGCATGCTGACGGGGAGCGGAGAGAGGTCTTGATCGAGGAATGCTGATCCTTGCCTTCGACACTGCGACCGAGGTCGCGACGAGCGCCCTCGTCGACGGGGACGAGGTGCTCGCGGAGCGCCGCTCGCGGGCGCAGACGCTGCTCGAGGACATCGATGCGCTCCTCCGGCAGGGCGGGGCGCATCCGAACGACCTGGACGGTCTCGCCGTCGGCATCGGGCCCGGCTCGTTCACGGGCGTCCGCATCGGGCTTGCGGCGGCGCGCGGCCTTGCCCTGTCGCTCGACCTGCGCGGCGCGGGCGTTTCCACGCTCGACGCGATCGCAGCGGGCGCGCCCGGCGCGATGCCGGTCGTCGACGCGCGACGGCGCGAGGTGTTCGCGACGGTCGACGGCGAGCATGTCGTCGTGGCGCCCGCCGAGCTCCGGGTCGAAGGGGGCAGGATGTGCGTCGGCAGCGGCGCCGTCCGCTACCGCGGGATGCTCGAGCAGCAGGGTGCGATCGTCCCACCGGACGACGACGAGCGACACGTTCCCCGCGCGCGCCTTCACGTGCGGCTCGCGCGCGATTTCGGGCCGGTCGAGGCGATCGAGCCCCTATATCTTCGCGTTCCCGATGCGGATCGGAACGTGGCATGACCACGATCGAGCTACGGCGACTCGGCCTCTCCGATCTCCGTGTGATCGAGGAGATCGAGCGTCGCTCGTACCGCACGCCGTGGTCGCGATCGATGTTTGCCGGGGAGCTCGCGAAGGCGAGCTCGATCTGCCTCGGCGCGTTCGATGTCGACGGCGAGGACGGAAAGCTCTGCGGCTACCTGATCGTGTCCCGCTACGTCGACGCGTGGCACGTCATGAACGTCGCGACGGATCCGGATCATCGCGGGCGCGGCATCGCGACGATGCTGCTCGAGCGGCTGTTCGAGCTGACGGCCGACGACGCGCGCCGCGGCTACACGCTCGAAGTGCGCGTCTCGAACGCGACGGCGATCGCGCTGTACGAGCGGCTCGGATTCGAGTCGCGCGGCATCCGGCGCGGGTACTACACCGACAACCGCGAAGACGCGCTGATCATGTGGAAAGACCCTGTCGGGCACGAGCGCAGCTGAGCTGATCCTCGGCATCGAGACCTCGTGCGACGAGACCGCAGCGGCGCTCGTCACGGGAGACGGCGTCATCCGTGCGAACGTCGTGGCGTCGCAGGCGGACCTGCACGCTCGCTACGGCGGCGTCGTGCCGGAGGTCGCGTCACGGCGCCATCTCGAGCTCGTGTCACCGGTGATTCGCGAGGCACTCGGCGAAGCGGAAGCATCGCTCGACGACCTGACCTCTGTCGCCGTGACGCAAGGCCCCGGCTTGATCGGCGCGCTGCTCGTCGGGCTCTCCGCGGCAAAGTCGATTGCCTGGTCGCGCAGGCTGCCGCTCGTGCCCGTCGACCACCTGGATGGACATATCGCATCGCTCTACGTGCAGCCGGATGCCATCGAACCGCCGTTCGTCTGCTTGCTTGCAAGCGGCGGCCACACGCTACTCATCGACGTGCGCTCGTACACCGAGCAGCGCATCCTCGGGTCGACGCTCGACGACGCTGCGGGCGAGGCCTTCGACAAGGGCGCACGCCTGCTCGGTCTCGGCTATCCCGGCGGCCGAGAGATCGACCGTCTCGCGCGCCAAGGCGATCCGGACGCGTACGCGTTCCCCGTCGCGCGCGTACCCGGGCTCGACTTCTCGTTCTCGGGCTTGAAGACCGCGCTTCTCTACGCGACACGTGAGCTCACCCCCGGCGAGCTCGAGGAACGCCGCGCCGATCTCGCGGCGTCGTACCAGCGAGCGATCGTGCGCGCGCTCGTCAGTCGCACGCGAGCGGCACAGGACATGACCCACGCGGAGCAGATCGCCGTGGTGGGCGGCGTCGCTGCGAACTCGGAGCTGCGCGCGGCGCTCGCCGACGCCGCGCTCGCTCCCCTCGCCCTGACGACGGACAATGCGGCCATGATCGCCTCCGCCGCCCGGTTCGCGGAGCCCGTCCCGTACCCCGGCTATCTTGGCCTCGATGCGTACGCCTCGCGCTGAGCCGCGGCATGCACTTCTGCTCGCGGTCGTAGCGGCCGTCGCGACGATCGTCCTCCTCGCGACCGAAGGCAAGAGCGCGGGTCAGCCTTCCGCGCCGTCCGCGGCTGCCACGGGGTGGCGCGGCCTCGTCGGCTCGCGGCCGCGGGTTGCGATCGGACAGCGCTTCATCGTCGTCCTCAAGACGCCGTCGCTCGCGCAGCGCGTGGAGCGCGCAGGTGGGATCGTCGGGACGCGACAGGAGCGTCAATGGACCGACACCGTGCTCGCGTCGCAGAAGCTGCTCGTCTCGCGGCTGGCGCTGCGGGGTGTCACGATCCACCCCGATTACTCCTTTGCCAGGGTGCTGAACGGCTTCTCGGCCCTCATCGACTCCAGTGCGATCCCGCTCGTCGAGAACGACGACGACGTTGCCGGGGTGTATCCGGTCCGTGCCGCGTATCCGGCAGCCGTCTCCGCGAAGGTCCTTGCGCGCTCCGACTTCGGGCCGCTTTCGGGCCACCGCCCCGGTGTGTCGCTCACAGGTGTGGACGGCCGAGGCGTCACGATCGCGCTTCTCGACACCGGCGTCGACACCGCCGTCCCGTACCTGCGCGGACGGATTCAGGAGGGGATCGACATCGTCGGCGGCAACCCAGGCGCCTTTGCCGCGGCGAGGCCCGACGACCCGACGCAGGTCGAACGGCACGGCACGCAGATGGCAGGCATCCTGGTCGGCGCCGGCGGCCCCGAAGGGCTCGCAGGCATCGCGACCGGCGCGTCGATCCTCCCGATCCGCGTCGCCGGCTGGCAGCCGGACGCGTTCGCGCACTGGGCGATCTACGGCCGGTCCGACCAGCTGATCGCAGGACTCGACCGTGCAGTCGATCCGAACGACGACGGGGACGCGCACGACGCGGCGCGGATCGCGCTCGTCGCGCTGGCGGAACCGTTCGCCGGCTTCACCGACAGCCCCGAGGCGCGCGCCGCGGCGGGGGCACTCTCACTCGACACGCTCGTCGTCGCGGCGGCAGGGAACGACGGCCGCGCAGGCGCGGGCTACGGCGACATCGCCGGCCCCGGCGGCGCCCCTGCGCCGCTGACGGTGGGCGCCGTCGACACGCGCACCGAGACCGACCGCGCGCGCATCGTCCTTCGGGCGGGGCTGACGACGCTTCTCGACGGGACGGCGCCCATCGCCGGTGTCGTAAGACCGACGCACAGGCTCGATCTCCAGCTCGCAGTCCCGCGCGGGACGATCGGCGGGACTCGGACGACCGCGCCCCGAATCACCGACTTCTTCAGCCCGAAGGGGCTCAGTCTCGTCGCAGGCCGTGCCGCGCTCGTACCGATCGGGGCCTCCCCGATTCCCGCCGCATCGCGCGCGGCCGCGGCAGGCGCGTCGGCCGTGCTCCTCTACGGCGCTCACGCCGGTCTTCCGGCAGGCGGGCTCGGGCTCGACGAGTCGATCGGCGTCCCCGTCGTGTCGATCCCCGCGTCTGCAGCGCATGCCGCGCTTGCGCGCATGGCGAAAGGCCAGCCGGTCGCCGTCGCGCTCGGTGCAGCGAGGTCCGCCGTGAACAGCGGTGACGGCCGCGTCGCAGCCTTCTCTTCTACAGGGCTCGCCTTCGACGGGCGCGTCAAGCCCGACCTCGTCGCGCCCGGCGTGGGGCTCGCCACATCCGACCCCGGCGTAAACCCCGACGGCTCGCCGCGCTTCGTGACGGTGAACGGCTCGAGCGCTGCGGCCGCGACGGTCGCCGGTGCCGCGGCGCTTCTCGCGCAGGCACGGCCGTCACTCGGGGCGGGGGCGCTGCGCGGCCTGCTGACGGGCACGGCACGGCGCATCGACCAGGAGCCGATCACCCTGCAGGGCGCAGGAGTCGTGGACGGGGGCGCCGCCACGGCCGGCGAGCTCGCAGCCTCACCCGGGACGCTCGCGCTCGGCCGCTCGAGCGGGCCGGGCTGGCGCGCGAAGGCGGGCATCGCGCTCACGAACCTGTCGACACGCACCGTTCACGCGACCCTCGCCGTTCGTACCGAGAACGAAGGTGCCGCCGCAGTCGATTTCCAGATCACGCCTGCGCGCGTGGCGATCAAGCCCGGCAGGAGCGTGATCGTGAACCTCCGCGCGATCACGGCGTCCGCTCCGTCGGGCACCGCGACCGCGGACGGCGCCGTGATCGCCGGCGTCCTCGGCGGCGGCTCGATCAGGATCCCGTGGGCGATCGCCTTCGGCCAGGGCGCGCGGAACCTGATCGGACGCGCGACGATCTCCGAGCCGGAGTTCACCGCGTCCGACACGAAGCCCGCGCTCCTCTCACTCGACGCGGGCCGGGTCGTCCCGATCGGCGGGCACCCGGAGATTCTCCCGCTCAAGCGGCTCGATGTCGTCCTCTGGCGCGCCGACGGGACCCAGGTCGGGACGCTTGCCCTGCTCCGCGACGTGCTGCCGGGCCGGTACACGTTCGGGCTAACCGGCCGCGACGCCGACGGGCAGCGCCTCGCTCCGGGGAAATACATCGTCCGGATCGTCGCGTACCCCGTCCAGCGCGGGAAACCGAGCCGAAAGACAGTCAAGTTCGCCCTCCGATGAGTGGGAGCAGGCACGGGGTCGACGGCTGAGCCGTCCGGCCTCGCTGGGCGGCGCGAGGCCGCGTCCTCAGTCGCGCCCATAGTCACTATGGACGCTCCCTGCGTCCTTGCCTCGCACTTGCCCATCGAGCCCGGCCAACGAGCGACGACCCCGCGCCCGCTCCGTATACTCGCGACTCGGTGACGGCGGTCGCACAGCCGGCCTCGCATCTCCGCGAGAACCCGTTCGAGATCGCACGCGAGCAGCTGCGGCGGGTCGCGGCGACCTTCGACGTGGATCCGAGCCTTGTCGACGTCCTCGGCGAGTGCAAGAAGGCCGTCGAGGTGTCCGTGCCGGTGTCGATGGATCACGGCGGCACCCACGTGTTCAAGGGATACCGCGTCACGCACAACGTTGCGCGCGGGCCGTCGAAGGGCGGCATCCGCTACCACCCGGACGTCACGCTCGACGAGATCAAGGCGCTCGCGATGTGGATGACCTGGAAGTGCGCGCTGATGGGCATCCCGTTCGGCGGGGCGAAGGGCGGCGTCGTCGTCGATCCGAAGGCGCTCTCGCGCGGCGAGCTCGAGCGGATGACGCGCCGCTACACGAGCGAGATCATCAACGAGATCGGCCCTGAGAAGGACATCCCTGCGCCAGACGTCGGCACCGATGGCTCGATCATGGCGTGGATCTTCGATACGTACTCGATGAACAAGGGCCACTCGGTGCTCGGCGTCGTCACCGGCAAGCCGCTGACGATCGGCGGCTCGCTCGGCCGGGAAGAGGCGACTGCGCGCGGCGGCCTCTTCTGCATCCGCGATGCGGTCGCGAAGCGAGGCGAGCGGCTCGACGGCATGACCGTCGCCGTGCAGGGATTCGGAAACGTCGGCTCCTACCTGGCGAAGCTCCTGCACGCCGAGGGCGCTCGCGTCGTCGCCGTCTCCGACTCGCGCGCGACACTGCACAACTCGAACGGGATCGACATCGACGCGGCGTTCCGTCACAAGCGCGAGAACGGCACACTCGCAGGCCTGAAGGAGGTCGAGGAGATCTCGCACGACGAATTGTTCGTGCTCGACGTCGACATCCTCGCTCCCTGCGCGCTGGAACAGGTGATCACCGAGCGGAACGCCGATCAGGTGAAGGCGTCGATCATCTGCGAAGGCGCAAACGGGCCGGTGACGCCAGGCGCCGATGCGATTCTCGAGGACAAGGGCGTGTTGATCCTCCCGGACGTGCTCGCAAACGCGGGAGGCGTCGTCGTCTCGTACTTCGAGTGGGTGCAGGGGCTACAGGAGTACTTCTGGAAGGAAGCCGAGGTGAACGCGAAGCTCAACGACATCGTGAGCCGCGCGTTCGACGAGACGTGGGACACCGCAGAGCAGCGGCAGGTGCCGATGCGCGTCGCTGCATATGGTCTCGCGGTGCAGCGCGTCGCCGAGGCGACAGTGACGCGTGGCATTTATCCCTGACCACACGGTGGGAACGCCGCGTGTGAGACAGGCGCACGTCGTCCTCTACCACGCCCCGGGCTGCCATCTGTGCGAGCGCGCACTCGAGCAGGTGCAGGTGCTGCAGCAGGAGCTCGGCTTCGAGCTCGAGCTCGTCGACATCGCCGGCGACGACGCTCTCGAGGCCGAGTACCGCGAGTGGCTGCCGGTCGTCGAGATCGACGGCCGGCGACGCTTTACCTACTTCATACAGCCCGAGCCGTTCCGCCGCGCGGTTGCACAAGCGACGGCCGAGGGCTAACTGCTACAACGGTTTTCGCTGTTACAAAGGGTCGAGTCTAGAAGGGAAAATCGGTGGCAGATCGCCTCACGGTCGGAGTGGCGGCACGCCTCTCGCGGTACCTCCAGGTGCTCACGCAGGCGCGCAAGATGGGCAAGCAGCGCATCTCCTCGCAGGAGATCGCGGAGTACACGAACATCAACGCCACGCAGATCCGCCGCGACCTGTCGGCGTTCGGCAAATTCGGCAAGCGCGGCGTCGGCTACAACATCGACTCGCTCCTCGGAGAGATCCGCGCGATCCTCCGCACCCAGGGCCAGCACAACATCGCGCTGATCGGCGCCGGACGGCTCGGCCAGGCGATCGCGAGCTCGCCGATCTTTGCCGAGCACGGCATCAACATCGCCGCCGTCTTCGACAAGGATCCGAACAAGGTCGGTGATCCGGTCGGGAACGTCACCGTGAGCGCCTACGAAGAGCTTTTGTCGACGATCCGCGAGAAGAACATCATCGCCGGCGTGCTCGCCGTTCCCGCGGACGCTGCGCAGCAGCCCGCAGACGACCTCGTCGCAGGCGGCGTCAAGATCATCTTCAACTACTCCGAGGCGCTGCTCGAGACGCCGGCCGACGTGACGGTGCACACGTCCAATCCCGCCGTCGAGCTTCTCTACGCGCTCTATTTCCATCTGACGTAACGACTCCAGCCGTGCGGATCGTGATCTGGCACGGCTACCTGCTCGGCGGCACGGGCTCGAACGTCTACACGCGTGCGCTCGCCCGCGAGTGGAGCCGGCTTGGGCACGAGGTCGTGATCCTCTGCCAGGAACGGCACCCCGATATCTACGACATCGGGGGCGCGAGCGTCGTCGTCCCCGAGCTGCCGGAGCGGCTGCTCCCGGTCTTCGTGCTCGACGAGTACGAGGGCCTCGAGGCGCGCCTGCTGCAGGACTTCACGACGGCCGAGCGCGACGCATACGTCGAGGCGAACGCCGCCGCGATCCGAGACGCTGCTGCCCGCCGACCTCGTGTTCGTGAACCACGTCCTCATGGGGCGCCGCGGTCGGCCGCGCCGCGGGCGCCCCGTTCGTCGTCAAGGCGCACGGCAGCGAGCTCGAGTACTCGATGCGCGGCAACGACGAGCTGTCGCAGTGGGCAGGCGAGGCGCTACGCGACGCACGCGCCGTCTATGTCGGCTCCGAGCACATCCGCCGCGTGCTGGAAGAGGTCGTCGGCCAGGTCGACCGCGTCTACGAGGTGCCGCCCGGCGTCGACGTCGACGACTTCTCTCCCAGGCCGCGGCCGCAGGCGCTCCGGGCGCTCCTCGCGCAGGTGCGGGACGACCCGCCGAACCCCGGTGACCGCAACGACAGGCTTCCCGACGAGGGCAACCTCGCTCGCTTCATGTCGTTCTTCGCCGACCACGATGCCCGCGTCGTCTACGTCGGCAAGCTGATCGAGAACAAGGGCGTTCACGTCCTGCTCGAGGCGCTGTACGGCGTCGACGCTCGAGCTGTGATCGTCGGCTTCGGCGATTACCGGAGCGAGCTCGAGGCGATGGCGCCCGAGGGAACGCTCTTCACGGGCGCACTCGAGCACCGCCACCTCGTCGACCTGCTGCCGCTCTGCGACGTGTCGGTCGTGCCGTCGATCTTTCCTGAGGCGTTCGGCATGGTCGCCGCAGAAGCGGCGTCGGCCGGCGTCCCGCCGGTCGTCGCGCACCACTCGGGCCTCGCCGAAGTCGCCGCCGGGATCGCAGCGGAGTACCCGCCGGAATACGCGGACCTCGTGTCGTTCCCGACGGCCGACGCCGAGGCGCTCCGTGCGCGCCTGCGAGAAGCTGCTCGCGCTGAACGACGGGGAACGCCGCGCGCTCGGGCTCGCCGCGCGGAGTGCCGTGCTCGCGCGCTGGAGCTGGGCTCGCGTCGCCGAGCGGCTGCTCGAGACGTAACCTTCCGGCGTGGGCGACGAGCAGAAGGTGGGGTACGAGGAGCTCCTCGCGGCGAACCGTGCAGCGTTCGAGGACGTGCCGGACTTCACGGTTGCGGTCGAGGAGGAGTTCGCGCTTCTCGACCCGGACTCGCTCGATCTCGTCGATCGCTTCGAGGACGTCCAGGCCGCGGCACGGGGCACAGACGTAGAGCCGCACCTCGTCGGCGAGCTGATCGCGTCCGAGGTGGAGGTCCGCACCGGCCGCTGCGACACCTTTGCCGAATGTGCCGAGCGCATTGTCGAGCGCCGTGCGCAGCTCCGCGCGCTGACCGACCCGCTCGGCGTCGGGCTCGCCTCGACCGGCGCGCACCCCTGGAGCCCCTGGCAGGAGCAGCGCATCATCGATACCCCGCATTACCGACGGAACGACGAGCTCCTGCGGTATGTCGTCTGGCGCAACAACACGTTCGGGCTTCACGTGCACGTCGGCATCAACGGCCCGGATCGGGCCGTCCGCGTCATGAGTGCACTACGGAACTACATGCCGGAGCTGCTCGCGTACTCGGCGAGCTCGCCGTTCGTCGAGGGCGTCTTCACATATCTGCACTCCGCGCGAACGCAGGTGTTCACGCGGATGTTCCCGCGCTGCGGGATCCCGGACTGGTTCGGCGGCTGGGACGACTGGGAGCAGTACATCCGCTTTCTCTACAGGACGGGCTCGATCACCGAGCACACGCAGGTCTGGTGGAGCGTGCGCCCCCACCTGCAGTTCCCGACCATCGAGATGCGCATCTGCGACGGCCAGCCCGACGTCGGCGAGTCCCGCGCTCTCGCCGCGCTCATCTACTCGCTCACCGCACGTATCGCACGTGCTCTCGACGAGGGAGAGCCGCTCCCCTCGTGGCCGCACCGCCTGCTCGAGGAGAACCTCTGGCGGGCGATCCGTCACGGACTGTCCGGCGAGCTGATCGACTTCGAGCGCGGCGACTCGATCCCGGCGCGAGCGCGGCTCGAGCAGCTGCTCGACTGGATCGCGCCGGTTGCCGAGGAGCTTGGCGCGTCGCCGTGGCTCGGCCTCCCCGACCGGAACGCCGCCGAGCGGCAAATCGCGCGTCACGAAGACGGTGCGTCAATGGAAGAGATCTTCCGCGAGCAGGTTGCCGCCGGTGAGCGAGTCCCAGGCTGAGCCAAGCGCAGAGCAGCTCGTCGCGGAGCTGCAGAAGATCAAGGTCGCGGACCTGCTCGTCCACACGACCTCGATGCTCGCGTCGCTTGCCTACGGCAAGCTCGCGCCGGAGACGCGCGATCTCGCGGATGCCCAGCTTGCGATTGAGTCCCTGCGCGTGCTGGTGCCGCTCCTGCCCGAGGAGCAGCGCGGCTCGCTTCAGCAGGTGGTGTCGAACTTGCAGCTCGCGTATGCAGACGCCGCCGCCGGCTGAGCTCGCGTCGGCCATCGTCCGTGTGCACGGTGAGGTTGCCGGCGCATACGCGGAGCAGAAGATCCTGCTGCGCCTGTCCGACGATCCGCAGCTTGGCGCGCGTGTGATCCGCTTGCTGCCGCGGAAGGTGGCGCGCGATGTCACCGACGACGTGCTCGCCCACCGGGAGCTCGCGCGGCTGACGCCTGCGCGGCCTCTGTCGGCATTCCGTGTCGGCGTCGCCGTGACCGCCGGGAAGCTTCGCGGCTGGTACGCGGAGGCGCAGCGCCGCTCCGGGATTGCCTGGCAGGTCCTGGCCGCGATCAACTACGTCGAGTCCGACTTCGGCCGCATGCGCGAGTCGAGCGTCGCCGGCGCCCAGGGCCCGATGCAGTTCATGCCCTCGACCTGGGCCTCCTACGGCCGCGGAGACATCCACGACCCGCATCAGGCGATCCTCGCCGCGGGCCGGTTCCTCCGGGCGGCGGGCGGCGACCGGGACGAGCGGGGGGCCCTCTATCGCTACAACCCCTCCCGGGCTTACGTGGACGCCGTTCGCCGATATGCCGGGCGGATCCGCCGGGATCCCCGGGCTTTTCGCGTCTTCTACGCAAGGCGCCTGATCGTCCGCACCCTGTCGGGCTACCGGCGCCTCAATTAGCCCCCGGACATGTCCGCCGCTTGTGATACATAATCGCCCGCGCCGGGCGACTCCCGGCGTTGACTTTGTAACGGACACGCAGTCCATGACGAACACCGACGAGGGGGAGCACCCGAACTCATGAGTTGGTTTTCAGACCACGCAGTGCTGTTCGCGCTTCTCTGCGCGGGTGCGGCGGTCGCATACGGCCTCTACCTCACGCGCTGGCTTCTGAGCCAGCCCGCCGGGACGGAGCGCATGCAGGAGATCGCCCGCGCCGTGCAGGAAGGCGCCGCGGCGTACCTGCGCCGTCAGTACCGCACCATCGCACTCGTATCGATCGTGCCGTTCCTGCTGCTCGGCTTCTACAACAAGCTGGGTTGGGGAGCCGCGATCGGCTTCCTCGTCGGCGCGGCGCTTTCCGCTGCAGCGGGCTTCATCGGCATGAACGTCGCCGTGCGCTCGAACGTGCGCACCGCCGAGGCCGCGCGCACCGGACTGCCGCAGGCGCTGAACGTCGCGTTCCGCGCCGGCTCGGTCACGGGCCTGATGGTCGTCGGCCTCGGGCTGTTCGGCGTCGCCGGTTACTACTGGGTGCTGACCGACTGGTTCAACCACACTCCGCATTCGGCGATCAAGGACCTGATCGGGCTCGCGTTCGGCGGCTCGCTGATCTCGGTCTTCGCGCGTCTCGGAGGCGGCATCTTCACGAAGGCCGCCGACGTCGGCGCCGACCTCGTCGGGAAGATCGAGGCGGGCATCCCCGAGGACGATCCCCGTAACCCGGCCGTCATCGCCGACAACGTCGGCGACAACGTGGGCGACTGCGCCGGCATGGCCGCCGACCTCTTCGAGACCTACGCGGTCACCGCGGTCGCCGTCATGCTGCTCGGGGTCACCGTCCCGACGTCGCTCACCGGCACACATCTCTGGCTGTACCCGCTCTCGATCGGCGGTCTCTCGATCCTGGCCTCGATCGCCGGCGCGCAGTTCGCCCGGGTCAAGCCGGGCGGCAGCGTCATGAACGCGCTCTACCGGAGCGTGCTCGTCGCGACGATCCTCAGCGCGCTCGGCTTCATCCCGGTGACGATGTCGTTCGACTCGAGCGGCAGGTTCAGCTTCTGGCATCTCTATGTGTCCGCGCTCGTCGGCCTGATCGTGACCTTCCTCCTCGTCGGGATCACCGAGTACTACACGGGAACGCGATGGAACCCGGTGAAGGCGATCGCGAAAGCGTCGCAGACGGGCCATGCGACGAACATCATCGAGGGCCTCGCGATGGGCATGCAGGCGACTGCACTCCCGGTGGTCGTGATCGCCGCCGGCATCCTCGTGGCGAACCACGAGGCCGGCCTCTTCGGCATCGGCGTCGCCGTGATGGCTCAGCTCTCGATGACGGGCCTCATCGTCGCACTCGACGCGTACGGCCCGGTCACCGACAACGCCGGCGGTATCGCCGAGATGGCGGACCTGCCGCCCGAGGTGCGTGCGATCACCGACCCGCTCGACGCGGTCGGCAACACGACGAAGGCAGTCACGAAGGGCTACGCGATCGGCTCGGCCGCGCTCGCGGCGCTCGTCCTCTTCGGATCGTACGCCGACGGGATCCACCAGCAGGGCCGCGGCCACGGCTCGCTCGGCACGCTGACGTTCGACCTCTCGAACGCCTGGGTGATCGCCGGCCTCTTCATCGGCGGCCTGATGCCGTTCCTCTTCGCGTCGCTCGCGATGCAGGCGGTCGGCCGCGTGGGCGGCGAGGTCGTGCAGGAAGTGCGCCGCCAGTTCCGCGAGAACCCGGGGATCATGGAGGGCACCGACTCGTCCGGAGTACGGGCGGGCGATCGACATCGTCACGAAGTCGGCCATCCGCAGCATGCTCCTGCCGGCGCTCGTGCCGATCGCGATCCCGATCATCGTCGGCATCATCAGCCCGCGCATGCTCGGCGGTCTCCTCATCGGGACGATCGTCACCGGGCTCTTCCTCGCGATCGCGATGACCTCGGGCGGCGGCGCCTGGGACAACGCGAAGAAGCTGATCGAAGACGGCGAGTACGGCGGCAAGGGCTCCGAGGCGCACGCCGCGTCGGTCACGGGCGACACCGTCGGCGACCCCTACAAGGACACGGCGGGCCCGGCGATCAACCCGATGATCAAGATCGCCAACATCGTCGCGATCCTGATCATCCCGCTCATCATCTCGATTCACGGCTAGCTCACTCGATCGTGCCGGGCCTCGCTCGAGGCCCGGCACGGGAGTACCGTTCGCGCTGATGACAACACGGCGCGACCTTCTCGTCGGCGTGCCCACTGCCGCTGGCGCGGTTGCGCTCGTGAGCATGGCAATCGCGGTGCTCGACGCCCACGTGCCGGTATTGAGCCTCGCCGTGCTGTACGAGCTTGCGGTGATCCCCATCGCGGTGCTCTGGGGGATCGGTCTCGCGTCGGCGACGGCTGTTGCCAGCATGCTTGCGTTCAACTTCTTCTTCCTGCCGCCGACGCACACGTTCCGGCTCGACAGCGCGCAGAACTGGCTCGCGCTCGGCGTCTATCTCGTGACCGCAATCGTGGTGAGCGTCCTGGCGACGCAGGTGCGGCGTCGTTCGCACCCTCGCGGCCGAGCGGGCGATGGAGGCGGAGGCGATCCGTCGCAGTGATGCGATGAAGACGGCGGTGCTGCATGCGGTCTCGCACGATCTCCGCTCGCCGCTCACATCGATCGTTGCAGCAGCCTCCGGCCTTTCGAACGATGAGGTACGCCTCTCGGATGCCGAACGAGCAGAGCTCATCGCGACGATTCAGTCGGAGGCAAAGCGCCTCGACCGCGTCGTCGGCAACCTGCTCGACCTCTCGCGTCTGCGAAGCGGCGCGGCGGAGCCGCGGCAGGAGCTCTGGACCGCCGACGACCTGATCGCGCGATCGCTCGAGGGGCTGAAGGACAGCGAGCGCGTCGTCGTCGAGGTCGATGCCGACACGCCGCCGGTCCACGTCGACGCCGCGCAGATCGAACGCACGCTCGTGAACTTGCTGGAGAACGCGCTGAAGTACTCGCCGGAGGGCTCGCGCGTCGTGCTGCGCGTCGAAACAGGTCCCGAGGAGCTGCGGTTCCATGTCGAGGACAGCGGGCCCGGCGTCGTCGCGGGCGACAGTGAGCTCTTTCAGCCGTTCTCCGCCTCGGCGCGTGGCGTCGGTCTCGGCCTGGCGATCGCGCGAGGCTTCGCCGAGATCAACGGCGCACGCGTCTGGGCCGAGCGGGGGCGGGGCGGACACTTCGTGCTCTCGCTTCCCTCATGAGCCGCATCCTCGTCGTCGACGACGAACCCCAGATCCTGCGTGCCCTGCAGACGAGCTTGAAGGGCGCGGGCTACGAGGTCGAGGTAGCGTCGACGGCGAAAGAAGCCTTGACGAGCGCGGCAGTTCGGCGACCCGATGCCGTCATCCTCGATCTCGTGCTGCCCGACGGACGCGGCACCGATGTCACGCGGGAGCTGCGCACGTGGACCTCCGTGCCGGTGATCGTGCTCTCCGTCGTCGACGACGAAAGAGAAGGTCGCGGCCCTCGACGCGGGTGCCGACGACTACGTGACGAAGCCGTTCGGCCTCGACGAGCTGCTCGCGCGGCTGCGCGCCGCGCTTCGCCGGTCGGACGGGCCGGGCGAGCCCGTGCTGGAGATCGGCGAGCTTCGCATCGACTTCGAAGCGCATGCCGTGGCGGTGCGCGGCGAGAGCGTTCAGCTGACGCCGCAGGAGTATGCGCTGCTCGCACTCTTCGCTCGCAATCATGGCAAGCTGCTTACGCACCGCGCGATCCTCAACGAGGTGTGGGGGAAGGCGTACGCCGCCGAGTCGCACTACCTGCACGTCTACGTCTCGCAGCTCCGCCGCAAAATCGAATCGGACCCCGCGCGGCCCCGCTACATCCTGACCGAGCCGGGCGCGGGCTATCGACTCGTCGAGCCTTGACATCTTCTTGAGGCCCGGACGCCTCACCTTGAGAAGCGGCTGACGTCGACCGGCCTACCGTCGAGGTGTGTACTCCGCCCTCGACCTCCCGCAGCCTCGTCGTGACGCCGCAGCGTTCGCCGGGCTCGCCGCCTGTGCGCTCCTGCTCGACGCCGCGCCGAGCCTGCCGTGGCTCGCTGGAGTCGTGGCCGCCGGCTTCTTCGTCCTCGCCGGCGCGATTCGCACCTTCCTCGACAGCCGCGAGCTCGCGGCCGTGCGTCGCTCTGCCGACCGGCTGATCGTGCTCATGCCGTCGACGCACGACGCGTCGGAGCTCGTCCGCTGGCGGTCGCTCGAGCTGACCTCCCGGCAGTCGCGGGACGCGCTCTCGCGCGAGATCGACCGGCTGCTGCGATCGGTCGACGTGGGACGGCTTCCGTCGGCCGCACCTGTGCAGCGGGGCGCGGTGCGGCGGGAGCTGACGCTCTTCGTCGCGGTTCGGGAGAAGATCGCGGGCCAGAGGGCGATCGCCGCACGCGGTGTCCTGCTCCTGCGCGCGGTGCTGCACGACCCGGCAAGCCCGCTCTACTCGAGTGAGACCGAGCAGTTCCTCGGCCTCGCGGTTCGCCGGGCGCTGGGAGCGCTCGAGCCATGACGATCGTCGCACCAGAGCGCAGGTTCCGCCGCTTCGTCGTCGGGCGCCCGATGCAGACGGATCAGCTCGAGGAGACGCTCCTCCCGAAGTGGCTCGCGCTGCCGATCTTCGCCTCCGACCCGCTGTCCTCGGTTGCATACGCGACCGAGTCGGCACTCGTCGTCCTGGTGGCGTGCATCGGCGGCGTCAGCGCACCTTGTGTTCCCGATCGCGCTCGCGATCTCAGCGCTCCTCGCGATCGTCGTCATCTCGTACATGCAGACCGTTCGGGTCTACGAGGTAAGCGGCGGCGCATATGTCGTTGCGCGTGAGAACCTCGGGACGGCGCCGAGCCTCGTCGCCGCGGCATCGCTCCTGACGGACTACGTGCTGACGGTTGCCGTCTCGATCTCGGCCGGCATCTTCGCGGTCACGTCGTTCGTGCCGTCGATCGCGGGGCACAAGGTCGCGCTCTCGATCGCGTGCCTCATTCTGATCGTGCTGGCGAACCTTCGCGGGGTGCGCGAGTCGGGTCTCGTCTTTGCGCTTCCGACCTATCTCTTCGTCGCGTCGATGGGGCTTCTCGTGGTTGGCGGCCTGGTGCAGGTCGCAACGGGGCACGCCCATCACGCCGTGACGCCGAACCCACTGCCCGCGGGGACCGGCACGATCACGCTCTTCATCCTGCTGCGCGCGTTCTCATCGGGGTCGACCGCCCTCACCGGCGTCGAGGCGATCGCGAACGGCGTCAACGCCTTCCGCCGGCCGCACGGCCGGAACGCGGCGATCACACTCGGCGGTGCTCGGCGTGATTGCGATCGCTCTCTTCGTCGGCGTCTCGTATCTCGCAGTCCAGCTACACGCCCTTCCGAGCTCGACCGACTCGGTCGTCTCGCAGATCGCACGCTCGGTGTTCCAGCCGGGCTCGCACGCTGCGTTCATGTACTACGCCGTCCAGATCTTCACCTTGATCATCCTCGTCCTTGCAGCGAACACGTCGTTCCAGGGCTTCCCGCGTCTCGCCGCGCTGCTCGCGCGCGATCGCTTCGCGCCGCGCCAGTTCACGAACCTCGGCGACCGTCTCGTCTTCTCGAACGGGATGGTCGTCCTCTCGCTCGTTGCCGGCGCTCCTCCTCTGGATCTACGGCGCGAACACGAACAGCCTCATCCACCTCTACGTGATCGGGGTCTTCACGGCCTTCACGCTCTCGCAGGCGGGGATGGTGCGCTACTGGATCCGCCATCGCCGCCGGCTGAAGGCGACAGTGAACGGCATCGGGGCGACGGCGACCGGGATCGTCACCCTGATCGTCGCCTACACGAAGTTCGCCGAGGGCGCCTGGCTCGTCATCGTCGCGATCCCGATGCTCGTGCTGGCCATGTACGGGATCCGCCGGCATTACGTCCGGCTCGCACGGCGGCTACGTGCCGGCGCAGCCGCTGTCGTGGCGGCCCCGCCCGCGCACAACACCACCTTGCTGCTCGTCGAGACGCTGGACGAGCGCGACCGACGTGGCGTTCCGCTTCGCCAACGACATCTCGCCTGACGTCCACGCGATCCATGTACCTACGCGGCACACCGATCCGGGCATCCGCCCACGCTGGTTCAGCGGAGCGACGGGTCACCGCTGAAGGCGCTCGACGCGTCCTCGGGCGTGACCGATGCCGTGCTCGAGCAGGTCTGGCAGCTTCCGCGCGGCGAGTCGGACTTCGTGACCGTCGTCGTGCCTGAGCACTTCGACCGTCCGAAGCTCGTGGAGCAGGCCCGCCATCCGCACGAGCTCGCGCTGAAGCTTCGGTTGCTCTCCGAGCCGGGCGTCGTGGTGACGGACGTACCCGTGGTCCGCGGCTCCGCTCCGCGCGCCCGAGCGCGTCGTCGCACGCGTGCTCGTTTCCGGGGTGAACGCTGCATCGATGCGCGCCGTCAACTACGCGAGCACCCTCGATCTCGACGACGTTCGTGCGGTCCACTTCGCCGTGGACACGGAGAGCGCGGACGAGCTGCGCGCCGAGTGGCTACGTCACGGGCCGCGAATACCGCTCGAGGTCAACGAGGCGCCGTACCGGGACATCGGCGTGCCCCTGCTCGACTACCTACGTCCGCTCACCGGCGACGCGCGAGGTCCTCGTGCTGCTTCCCGAGCTCGTCACCCGCGGCTGGCGCCGGCTCCTGCACAACCAGCGGGCCCTGTACATCAAGCGGCTGCTCCTGTTCGAGCCGAACGTCGTCCTGGCTGCAGTTCCGTACCAGCTCCTCCGATAGCCGGACTAATCTCCGCGCGTGGCCCGCAGGCGTCGCCAGGCGCACGAGCTCGACCGCGTTCTCGGGGCGAATGCCCTGTTCGCCACCGCCTACGGCAACGTCGGCTCGTCGATCTATTACGCGCTGGGGCTCGTCGCGGGCATCGCTCTCGGCCTGACGCCGCTGGTCTTCATCATCAGCGGCATCATCTTCGCCGCGACGGCGGCGAGCTATGCGGAAGGCACCGTTCGCTACCCGGAGGCGGGCGGCTCCTCCTCGTTTGCACGTCACGCGTTCAACGAGCTCGTGTCGTTCGGGGCCGCGTGGGCGCAGATGCTCAACTACGTGATCACCGTCGCGATCTCGGTGATCTTCGTGCCGCACTACCTCTCGATCTTCTGGGAGCCGCTGCGCACCACACCGTGGGACGTGATCGTTGGGATCATCTTCACGTGGCTGCTCGTCGGGATCAACATCATCGGCGTGCAGGAGGCGGCGAAGCTCAACGTCGTGCTCGCGGTGCTCGACTTCGCGACGCAGCTCCTGCTCGTGCTGCTCGGCTTCTTCCTCATCTTCTCGCCGCACGTGCTCACGGCGAACATCCACTGGGGCGTTGCGCCCACGTGGTCGGCGTTCGCCCTCTCGATCCCGGTGGCGATGATCGCGTACACGGGGATCGAAACCGTCTCGAACCTGGCCGAGGAAGCACGCGACCCGCTGCGGTCCATCCCGAAGGCGATCTCCTGGGTCGCGATCGCGGTCTTCGCGATCTACTTCACGCTCCCCTGGATCGCCCTCTCCGCCATGCCCGTCCACCTCGTCGAAGGGAAGTACGTCACGCAACTCGGCCTCAACCCGCCGCAGGGCTTCAAGAACGACCCGGTGCTCGGGCTCGTCGAGAACCTCGGCATCCACGGGATGGTGCTGCACAGCGCCAAGATCTACGTCGGCATCCTGGCAGCGACCATCCTCTTCATCGCGACGAACGCCGGGGTGATCGGCGCGTCGCGGATCACGTACTCGATGGCGTCGTACCAGCAGCTGCCGGGCGTCTTCCGCCGGCTGCATCCGCGGCTCCGCACGCCGTGGCTCTCGCTGCTCGTGTTCGGCGGCATCGCGCCGACGCTCTTCGTCCTCTCCGGGCAGGTCGACTTCCTCGGCCGCATGTACGCGTTCGGCGCGATGCTCTCGTTCACGATCGCGCACATCTCGGTCACGGCTCTGCGCGTACGGAAGCGCAACGAGGACATCGCCTTCCGCGCACGCCCGAACATCACGATTCGCGGCATCAGCTGGCCGATCTTCGCGATCGTCGGCGGGCTCGGCACGGGACTCGCGTGGCTGGTCGTCGTCGTCCAGGACGTGCCGACCCGCTACGCCGGCCTCGGCTGGCTCGTCGCCGGCTTCATCTTCTACCCGCTCTATCGGCGCCACCTCAACCTGCCGCTGCGCCAGACCGTTCGCGCGCCGGTGATGATCGTCGGCGCGCAGCTCGAGTACCGCAGCATTCTCGTGCCGATCGCGCCGGGGTACCCGTCCGACGAGGCGATGGACATCGCAGCGCGGCTCGCGCGCGAGCGCCGCGCGCGGATCGTTGCCGTGATGGCCATCGAAGTGCCGCTCGAGCTACCGCTCGACGCGTACCTCCCCGACGAGGTGACGCAGGCGAACCTGCAGCTCGACGAGGCGCGGGCAATCGGCGACCTTTACGGGGTGAACGTCGTCACGCGCATCATCCGCGCGCGGAACTCGGGCCGCGCGATCGTCGACGAGGCGGTACGGCGCGGCTCCGAGATCATCGTCATGGGCGGGCCGCGCCGCGTACGGTTGGCGGCGGGCAAGCGGGCGATCTTCGGCGACACCGTCGACTTCGTCCTCAAGCATGCGCCGGTCCGGGTCATGGTCGCGACAGGGAAGTCGGCGGCATGAGCCGGACGTATGGCCGCATTGTCGTCGTTCTCGCGGCGACCATGGCCGTCCTCGGCTTCGCGATGCTCATCGTGACAGCGGTGCACGGCGGCGGCGTCGTCGGCTACGTCGTCGGCGCGCTCTTCATCGCGCTCGGTGTAGGACGGATCCGGCTGCAGCGGAAGGTCGGCGATGGCTCGTAAGCTCCCGCGTCTCGAGCGGGTCCTCGACGCGCCGGCGCTCGCGTCCGTCGCCTACGGCGAGATCGCGTCCTCGATCTACTTCGCGCTCGGCGTCATCGCGCTCCACGCGCTCGGGTTCACGCCGCTCGTGCTCGGTGCGGTCGGCCTGCTCTTCCTCATCGTCGCGCTCTCATACGCGGAAGGCACCGCCGCGATCCGGGAGACCGGCGGCGCTGCGACGTTCGTTCGCGTGGCGTTCAACGACCTCGCCGGCTTTCTCACGGGCTGGGTGCTCTTCCTCGACTACCTGATCGTCATCGCCCTGTCTGCGCTCTTCGTTCCGCACTACCTCGGCATCGCACTCGGGATCGATGCGATCACCAAGGCGCCGGGCGACTGGATCGCCGCGTGCGTCGTCGTCGCCGGCATCACGGCAGTGCGTCTCTTCCGCCGGACGAGCCTCTACACGGTCGGGATCATCGTGCCGCTGCTCGACCTCGTGACACAGCTGCTGCTCGTGATCCTCGGCTTCGCGCTCCTCTTCTCCCCGGGCGCATTGACCCGGGGGCTCTCGCTCGGAATCCATCCCACGTGGCACGGCATCGCATTCGCGATCCCGCTCGCAATGCTCGCGTATACCGGGCTCGAGACCGTGGCGAACTATGCGGAGGAGGCGCGGCGGCCCGGCCGCGACCTGCCGCGCAGCCTCTTCAGTGCGATCTCGCTCGTCGTCGTGATCTACGTGCTGATCGCCCTCGTCGGCCTCTCGGCCTTCCCCGCCCCCACGGGTACGACCGAGCTCGGGACGGACTGGATCCGCGCGCCCCTGATGGGAATCGTCTTCGCCCTGCAGCAGCACCTGCCGACGGCGCTCGGCGACATCCTCAAGGTCTACGTCGGTCTTACGGGCGCGCTTGTCCTCCTCTCGGCGATGACGACATCGATCTCCGGCTTCGGACGCCTTGCGTACTCACTCGGCGAGCACGGCATGCTGCCGCCCGCTTTCGGGCGCCTCCATCGGCGAACGCTCGTCGCACCGTCGTCGGTCATCGCGGCCGGGGTGATCTCGATCGCGCTTCTCATCGGCACGTCGTTCACCCGCGCCGTGCCGTTCCTCGCGAGCCTGTTCAGCTTCGGCGTCCTCCTCGCTTTCACTGCGGCTCAGCTCGCCGTGATCCGGCTCCGCCGGACGAAGCCCGAGATGCGCCGGCCGTTCCGCGTGCCGCTCGACATTCGCGGGGTCCCGTTCCCGGCGGTCTTCGGCGCGACGTGCACCGCGGCGATCTTCGTCATCGCGATGGTCACGCATCCCGGAGCGCGCTACGGCGGGCCGGTGTGGCTAGTCGTCGGGCTCGTCGTCTACGTCGCGGTGCGGCGGGAGCGAGGGGTGGGTCTCATGGAGCACATCAGCTCCTCGGACGAGCAGGTGATTCCCGAGTCGGCGTTCACGAGGATCCTCGTGCCCATGAAGCTCGGCGAGATCGGCGAGGAGATGGTCGCGACGGCGGTGCGGATCGCGCAGCAGGACGACGCGACCGTGGAGGCGCTGTACGTGATCAAGGTGCCGCTCGACAAGCCGCTCGAGGCCGAGATGTACGACGCGGACGAGCAGGCGGCTGCCTCGCTCGCGGAGGCGCGGGCGCTCGGCGCGGACAACGGCGTCGAGGTGAACGGCAACGCCGTTCGCGCGCGCTCGATCGGCGAGGCGATCGTGAAGGCGGCCGAGGAGTCGGGCGCCGACCTGATCGTGCTCGGATCGTCGCCGCGGTGGCGCCGGCAGTCGCGCTTCTTCTCGCCGACCGTCGACTACGTGCTCCGGAAGTCGACGGCGGAGGTGCTGATCGTCGCGTTCCCCCAGGGGTCGCTCGAGGAGTAGGAGGGCGCTACTGTGAGTGTGCGATGAAGGCATTGGTGATCGGCTGCGGCAGGGTGGGCTCCACGATCGCGCTTCAGCTTCAGACGGAAGGCTGGGACGTCACGGTCGTCGACGAGAACGAGGACGCGCTCTCGCGTCTTGGCGACAACTGGCCCGGCGCGTTCCTCGTCGGCCACGGGATGGACACGGACCTTCTCCGCGAGGCAGGGATCGAGGAGGCGGAGGCCGTCGTCGTCTCGACGGACGGGGACAACACGAACATCGTCATCGGCCAGGTCGCCCAGAAGCGCTTCGGCATCAACTGTGTCGTCGTCCGCGTGCTCGATCCGGCCCGGGCCGATTTCTACGCGACGACCGGGCTCCGGACGGTCTGCCCGACGAAAACGGCGATCGACACGCTCACCGAGGCTGTTCGCGCCTGCGAGATCCCGGGTGCGAAGGTAGCGGCAGGCTAGATGTATTGCATCATCGCGGGCGGCGGCAAGGTCGGTGCGAACGTCGCGCGCTCGTTGCTGCGCCTCGGCCACGAGATGACGCTGATCGAGCAGCGCCGCGACCGCTTCGAGCGACTCGAGGACGAGTTCGAGCACCAGGTTCAGCGCGGCGACGCGACCGAGATCTACGTGCTCGAGCGCGCCGGCGTCACGCGGCCGCCTGACATCCTGCTCGCGCTCACGGGCGACGACGAGGACAACATGGTGATCGCGCAGCTCGCGAAGGAGAAGTACAACGTCGAGAAGGTGATCGCGCGTGTCAACGATCCGCGGAACCAGGCGCACTTCGACCTGCTCGGGATCTCGCCGACGATCTGTGCGACGTCCGGGATCATGGCGCTCGTCGAGCACGAGGTGCCGGAGCACGACCTGATTCACCTGCTCGAGCTGCGACGGGAGAACCTCGAGATCGTCGAGGTGCAGATCGACCGCGACTCGCCGGTCGCGGGCAAGCGTGTCGAGAGCCTGCGCCTGCCCGAGGGGTCGCGCCTCATCTCGGTCATGCGGGCCGGGAAGGCCGAGATCGCGGTCGGCTCGACCTCGCTCGAGGCAGGCGACCAGGTGCTGGCGATTCTCGAGCCCGGCAAGGAGGACGAGCTGCGCCGGGTCCTGTTGAAGAAGTAGGGCGGCGGCAAGCTTTTCGCGTTGCCAAGCGTCTTAGGAGACATGGGCGTACGCCGGATCGCCGTCGCCGTCGTGGCGGCCCTGAGCCTCGGGCTGCTCGCCGGCAGCGCAGCTGGCAAGCAGGGTGCTGCGCACGAGTTCACGCAGGTCATCGGCGGGCTGTCGTCACCGGTCTACGTGACGAGCGCGCCGGGCGATCCGACGACGCTCTACGTCGTCGAGCAACCGGGAACGATCAAGATCGTGCGAAACGGTGCGATCGCCGGGACGTTCCTCGACATCCGCGCTCGCGTGCGGTCCGGCGGGGAGCAGGGTCTCCTGTCGGTCGCGTTCCATCCGCAGTACGCGACGAACCACCGCTTCTACGTCGACTACACCGATACGAACGGCGATACGCGCGTCGTCGAGTTCCGCTCGTCGGGCGGCATCGGCCGGCCGGGAACCGCGCGCCAGCTGCTCTTCGTCGACCAGCCGTACGAGAACCACAACGGCGGGCAGCTCCAGTTCGACAAGAAGGGCTACCTGTATGTCGGCATGGGCGACGGCGGCTCCGGCGGCGACCCGGGGAACCGCGCGCAGAATCTGAAGAGCCGGCTCGGCAAGCTGCTGCGCACCAACCCGACGCGTGCGGGGTCGGCCTGGCAGATCGTCGGCTTCGGCCTCCGCAACCCGTGGCGCTACACCTTCGACCGCGCGAACGGCAATCTCTGGATCGGCGATGTGGGCCAGAATCAGTGGGAGGAGGTCGACTTCCGGACGGCGGCACGCGTCGGGAAGCTCGCGAACTACGGGTGGAGCCGCTTCGAGGGCAAGTCGACGTACGACTCGCACAAGCCGCTCCTCCGGAAGGGAAACCTCGTCTTCCCGCAGCTCGTGTACTCGCACGGCGAGGGCTGCTCGATCACGGGCGGCTACGTCTACCGCGGTGCCGCCGTCTCGTCGATGGCCGGCCGCTACATCTTCGGCGACTACTGCACCGGCACGGTCTGGAGCTTCCCGACCGGCGCGAAGGGCAAGGCGGGCGCGGTCCGTCGCCGAGGGCAAGATCGACCAGCTGTCGTCGTTCGGCGAAGACGGCAACGGCGAGCTCTACGCGACGTCGCTCGACGGCATCCTCTGGAAGCTGCGGTAGCTCAGCCCGTTCGACGGCGCCGCACCTGCGGCGCAGCCTGACCGAGCGCGGCGTACGCGAGCGCGGAGAGCGTCTCGTTGAGCGTCACGATCTCGCGCGTGAGGCGAATGAAGCTGTCGTCGTTCTCGGCGCGGCGGTTGAGCTTCGCGAGCTCGTCGCCGATCCGGTCGAGCCGCTCGAGAAGGACGTCGAACCGGCGGTCCGAGAGATCCTGGCGTTCCATGCTCCTAGTTTAGGGAGAGGAGCTCTTCGCGCGAGTTGACGACGCGTGCGTCGGCGCCGAGGTCGGCGAGCACCTCTTCGCGCGTGCCGACGACGTCGACCCGCCGCGTCGCGCCGACGTGCGCGAGCGCGAGCTCGGCGAGCACGCGCGGCGCGTCGGTGAACGCGCCGACCCGCGATCCCGTGTCGCGCAGCCGGCGGAGCGCCGCGCCCGTCTCGCCGCGCGGGCGGAAGTGGATCGGCGCGCGGTCGGCAGCGAACCGCTCGAGGAGCGGCCGCCAGTCGCCAAGGCGCTCGTCCAGCACGCCCGCTGCAGCCGTGCGGTCGTCCGGCAGGTCGGCGAGATCGACCCGCGTGCGACGGCCCGCGTCCTCGATCCAGTCGCGCCAGAGCGGGCGCGTGTCCGCGAGCACCGCGTCGAGATCGAGGGCAATCGCCTGCACGGGACGATGCTAGACTCGCGCTCAACCAACCGGCGAGCGGTGAGGGAACTCCGGTGCAAGTCCGGGACGGTCCCGCCGCTGTAAGGGGAGACGCTCGTCCGCCAGACGCCACTGGGTCGCACGACCTGGGAAGGCGGCGGACGAGGGAGCCCCGAGTCAGAAGACCTGCCGCGCGCCGCGCAGATTCGAACCCCTCGCGGAAGGAGGATTCGTTGCTTCGCCGTTCCCTCATTCTCCTGGCGCTCAGCGCGCTCGCCCTGCTGCTCGCCTCGGCCGGCTCGTCGCGCATTCGTGCGACCCCGGCGTTCCCGGTGACCGTCCACGCGGCCAACGGGAGTATCACGATCTCCAAGCGCCCGACGAGGATCGTCTCGCTCTCGCCGACGGCGACGGAGGACCTCTTCGCCGTCGGTGCCGGGAAGCAGGTCGTCGCTGTCGACGACCAGTCCGATTACCCGAAGAGCGCACCGCGGACCAAGCTCTCCGGCTTTACGCCGAATGCCGAGGCAGTCGCGGCCTATAACCCGGATCTCGTGATCGTCGGCTTCGACGCAGGCTTCGTGGCGCAGCTGCAGGAGCTCGGCATGACCGTCCTCTACGAGCCGGCCGCGAACACGATTGCCGAGGCATACGACCAGATCCGCCAGCTCGCCCAGGCGACGGGGCGCAAGGCCGCGGGCACGGTACTCGTCCGAAAGATGCAGAAACAGCTGACGGGGCTCATCCGCAGCGTGCCGAAGAGCCGCCGACATCTGACCGTGTTCCACGAGCTCGGCCCCGACTACTACTCGGCCACCTCGCAGACGTTCATCGGACGCGTCTACAAGCTGTTCGGCTTCCGCAACATCGCCGATGTGGCGGACACGTCGCACACGGGGTACCCGCAGCTCTCGGGCGAGTACATCCTCAAGTCCAATCCTCAGCTGGTGGTCCTCTCGGACAGCGTCTGCTGCGCGCAGAGCGCATCGACCGTCGCCGCCCGGCCCGGATGGTCGGGTGTCGCTGCAGTGAAGAGCAGGCGTGTCGTCGCGGTCGACGACAGCATCGCCTCCCGGTGGGGCCCGCGCCTCGTGGACTTCGCGCGGATCGTCGCCGCTGCGGCTCGACGCGGCTGAGCGTGATCGCCGATACGGCCTCGGCACGCACGAGGGCTCGCGTCGGAGCCCGGGGCGTGCCGCGGTCGTGGGGCGTCGGCTCGATCGTCTTTCTCGTCGCGGCGCTCGGGGTGGGGCTCGGCGTCGGAGCCGTCGGGATCAGCCCGATCGCGATCGTCGAGTCGGCCCTCGGCCACCTCGGCTTTCACGTGGACTCGCCGCTGAGCCCGGTCGAGGACGCGATCGTCTGGCAGTTACGCGCGCCGCGCGTCGCGCTCGCAGCTCTCGTCGGTGGTGCGCTCGCAATCGCCGGCTCTGCGTATCAGGGCGTTTTCAGGAACCCGCTCGCGGACCCGTACCTCCTCGGAGTGGCGGCGGGTGCAGGTCTCGGTGCGACGCTCGCGATCGCGTACGCGACGGCAGACGAAGGGCTCGTCCCCCTGGCGGCGTTCGCCGGCGCGGCGGTTGCCGTCCTGTGCGCCTACATGCTCGGCCGAAGCGCGGGACGCGCGCGCGCGACCGGAGCGCTCGTCCTCGCCGGCGTCGCCGTGGCAGCGTTCATGACGGCACTTCAGACCTTCGTGCAGCAGCAGCATACGGACGAGCTCCGCGAGGTCTACGCCTGGCTCCTCGGCGGCTTCGTGGACCTCGACCTGGCACGACGTCGCGATCGCGGCGCCGTACATCCTTGCGAGCTCGCTCGTTCTCGTGCTGCACCGGAGAGTCCTCGACGTCTTGAGCGTCGGCGACGAGGAGGCTGCCACGCTCGGAGTGCACGTGGGGCGCGTCCGTCTCGTCGTGGTCGTCGCAGCAACCGTGGGAACCGCGGCCGCCGTGGCGTTCAGCGGGCTCATCGGCTTCGTCGGGCTCATCGTCCCACACACGATTCGGCTGCTGGTGTCGACGAGCTACCGCGCAGTCGTTCCCCTGTCCTTCGTCGTCGGCGCGGGCTTCCTCGTGCTCACCGACGTCCTGGCGCGCACGATTCTCTCTCCGCAGGAGCTGCCGATCGGCGTCGTGACCGCGTTCTTCGGCGCGCCGTTCTTCGCACTCGCGCTGCGAGGGCGACGGTGATCAGCTTCGAGGACGTGTCGGTCCGTCTCGGCGAGACCGACGCCCTGCGCAACGCGACGCTCGAGATCGCCGAAGGCGAGTGGATCGCGCTCGTCGGGCCGAACGGCGCAGGCAAGACAACCGCGCTCCGTGCTCTCTGCGGGCTCGTCGACTACGAGGGGACGATCTCCATCGACGGCCGTGACACTCGGACGTTCGGCCGCCGCGAGCTGGCCCGTCTCACCGCGCTCGTCCCTCAGCTCCCGGAGACACCACCCGAGCTGACCGTCGCGGAGTACGTCCTGCTGGGGCGGACGCCGCATCTCGGCTACTTCGCAGGCGAGAGCGAGAGCGACCGCGATGTCGCGACGGCCGCACTCGTGCGACTCGACGCTGCGCGCATTCGCAGACCGGTCGCTGCACTCCCTGAGCGGTGGCGAGCTGCAGCGGGTCGTGCTCGCCCGTGCGCTTGCACAGGATGCTCCCGTCCTCTTGCTCGACGAGCCGACGAACGCACTCGATCTCGGCCGGCAACAGCGCGTGCTCGAGCTCGTCGACGAGCTGCGCGTCGACGGTCTCACCATCGTTTCGACGCTCCACGATCTGACGCTGGCAGCGCAGTACGCCGACCGGCTCGTGCTGCTCGACCGCGGCCGGATCGTCGCCGACGGGCCGCCGGACGCCGTGCTGTCGGAGGAAACGATCTCGTCGCTCTACGGCGCGAGCGTCCGCATCATCCGCGAGGACGGCGGCGTCTATGTCCTGCCGCGGCGCAGGTGACCCTCGTGCTCTATCTCGGCGGCGCGCGGAGCGGCAAGTCGCGGCTCGCGCTCGAGCGCGCACGAACGAGCGGTTCGAACGTGGTCTTCGTCGCAACCGGCGAGCCGCTCGACGACGAGATGGCCGACCGGATCGCGCGGCACAAGGCGGAACGACCCGCGGAGTGGGTCACGGTCGAAGAGCCGGTGGAGCTCGAGGGAACCCTCGCGGACGCACCGCCCGAGGCGACAGTCGTCGTCGACTGCCTCTCGCTGTGGGTCGCGAACGTCTTCGAGACCTCGCCCGCCGAGAAGATCGCGGAGCGTACCGCGGCGTTCGTCGTCGCGCGCGCGGGCTTGACGATCGCGGTCACGAACGAGGTCGGCCTGGGGATCGTCCCGGACAACGAGCTCGCGCGCCGCTACCGCGACGTTCTCGGCCGGGTCAATGCAACCTGGGCGGCTGTAGCCGACGAGGCGTACTTCGTCGTCGCAGGACGCGCCTTGAGACTCGAATGAGCGCGGCCGGTGACGCACGCGCGCGGTACGACGCGAAGACGAAGCCACGCGGGAGCCTCGGCAGGCTCGAAGACCTCGGAGTACGGATCGCGGCGATCCGCGGCTTCGTCCCGGAACGGCTCGACGCGGCGATCGTCGTCGCAGCCGCTGATCACGGCGTCGTCACCGAGGGAGTGTCCGCCTACCCCCAGGAAGTGACGACGCAGATGGTCGCGAACTTCGTCGCCGGCGGCGCGGCTATCAACGTGCTCGCCCGACAGGCCGGCGCCCGCCTCGTCGTCGTGGATGCAGGGATCGCAGTGCCGGTCGAAAGCAGCGACGTGCGACTGGTGCGCATCGGCGCGGGGACCAGGAATCTCGCCGTTGGGCCGGCGATGACAGACCGCGAGGTGCAGGTCGCGCTCGACGCGGGTGCCGGACTCGCCGCCGAGCTCGAGGTCGACGTCGTCGCTCTCGGGGAAATGGGAATCGGCAACACGACCTCGGCGAGCGCGCTCGTCGCCTCGCTGACGGGCGTCGACCCCGCACTCGTGTGCGGCCCCGGGACCGGGCTCGATCGAGAAGGCGTGGCGCACAAGGTCGAGGTCGTCCGACGAGGGCTCGAGGTCAATGCAGGCCGCGATCCGCTCACCGCTCTCGGCGGCTTCGAGATCGCGTTTCTCGCAGGCCTCGCGATTGGTTGTGCCGAGCACCGTCGAGTCGTCCTGCTCGACGGGTTCATCACGGCCGCGGCCGCGCTCGCGGCCGTCGCGCGTGAGCCGAGCGTCGCCGATGTGCTCGTCGCATCGCATCGTGGCTCCGAGCCCGGCCATGCGATTGCGCTCGAAGCGCTAGGGCTCGATCCTCTGCTCGACCTCGGGCTGCGTCTCGGCGAGGGCTCGGGTGCTGCGCTCGCGCTCCCGCTTCTGCACGCGTCGATCGCGATCCTCCGCGACATGGCCACGTTCGAGTCTGCCGGGGTGACCGATGCAGGCCGTTAGCGCCGAGCTTCGGGGCGTCGCGGGCGCGCTGTCCTTCCTGACCCGTGTGCCGATCGGCAGATGGATCGTGCTCGACGCCGCCGACGTCGCCCGCGGCGGGGCGTTCTTCCCGCTCGTCGGGGCCGGCATCGGCGTCGTGGTGGGCGGCCTCGCGCACATCCTGGTGCACTCGCTGACGCCGACGCTCGCAGCGGTGTGCGGTGTGGCAGCCGGCCTCCTTCTGACGGGCGCACTCCATCTCGACGGCCTCGCCGACACCTTCGACGCCCTCGGCGGCTGGACTCGCGAGCGCGCGCTCGAGATCATGCGAGACCACCGGATCGGGACGTACGGTGCCGCGGCAGTCGTCGTCGACCTGCTCGCGAAGACGGCCGCCGTCGCCGCTCTCACCGGTGCGTGGGAGCAGATCGTCTGCGCGTGCGCGGCCGCGCGCGTCGTGCCGGTACTCCTCTCCGCCGTGCTGCCGTACGCGCGACCGGGTGGAGGGCTCGGTTCGGTGCTCGGCGGCCGCGTGCGTGCCGGCATCGCACTCATCCTCGGTGCGGGAATCTGTCTTTCCCTCGGCGGTCTCGTCGTGATCCTCGCCGCACTGGGTACTGCGGCTCTGTCCGGCGCCCTCGCCTACCGCTGGCTTGGAGGCATCACCGGCGACGTCCTTGGCGCGGCGGCCGAGGTCGCAGAGGTCGCCGCACTCGTCGCCGCCGTCGCGGTGACGTGAGCACGCTCATCCTCGTCCGGCACGCGGAGCCCGTCGACGACATGCGCGGGCGCTGCTACGGCACGCTCGATGTGGGGCTCTCCGAGCGCGGCGCCGCCGATGCAGAGACAGTTGCCGACCGTCTGAGTGACGGCTACGAGATCGTTTACACGAGCCCGCGCACGCGCGCGCTCGAGACCGCGAAGCCGCTCGCGGCCGCTCGCGGGGTGCCGCTCGAGGTCGACGAGCGTCTCCGGGAGATCGACTTCGGCAGCTTCGAGGGGCGCACGTACGAGGAGATCGAGCGGACCGACCCAGAGCTCTTCCGGGCCTGGATGGAGACGCCGACGAGCGTCCGCTTCCCGGGCGGAGAGAGCTACGCGGATGTGCGGAGCCGCGCACTTGCCGCGTACGACGAGATCCGCGCAGCGTACGGATGCGCCGTCGTCGTCTCTCATGGCGGTGTCATCCGGGCCGGCCTCGCCGCCTGGCTTCGCATGCCCGCTGAGGCGATTTTCCGGCTCGGCCAGCGAAACTGCGGGATCAGCGTCGTCGACTGGGTCGGCGAGACGCCGATCATCCGCCTTGTGAACGGCTAGAGTTCGGGCCGGCGCGTTCGCGCCGTCTATGACCGACTGACGAGCCCGCAACCGAAGCTCCCGCCGCGCACCCGCGGCCCGTCTCGTCTGGAGGTCACGCCTTGGTCGCCGTTACCGGCGTCTCGAAGTCACACGCTGCACACACCGTTCTCGTGGGGATCGACCTCGTCGTCCCACAGCGTGCCCGCATCGGCCTCGTAGGCCCGAACGGAGCAGGAAAGTCGACGCTCCTGCGGCTGCTCGCCGGGGTCGACGCGCCCGACGCAGGCAGCATCACGCGCGACGGCGCGGTCGGCTATCTACCGCAAGAGCGCGACCCGCGGCCAGGCGAGGCGCTCCGGGCCTTTCTCGCCCGCCGCACCGGGGTGGGGGAGGCCGAGTCGCGCATGGACGCGCTTGCCGCTCGACTTCACGGCGAGCCGGAGCTGGCCGACGACTACAACGCCGCGCTCGACGAGTTTCTCGCCCGCGGTGGCGGCGAGCTGGAGGCGCGGGCGCAGCAGGTGCTCGCCGAGCTCGGCCTCGAGGTCGCACTCGGCCGGTCGCTCGACTCGCTCTCCGGCGGAGAGGCAGCACGTGCCGCGCTCGCGTCGATCCTCCTCAGCCGCTTCGACGTCCTGCTCCTCGACGAGCCGACGAACGACCTGGACTTCGCCGGGCTCGCGCTGCTCGAGCGGTTCCTCGCCGGTTACGAGGGAGCTGTGGTCGTCGTCTCGCATGACCGCGCGTTCCTCGACCGAGCCGTCACGCGCATCATCGAGCTCGACGAGTGGACACACGGCGCGACGGAGTACACAGGCGGCTGGAGCGAGTACGAAGCCGAGCGCGAGCGGCGAAGGGCGCGTCACTACGACCGGTGGGAGGGGTATGTCGCGGAGAAGGATCGCATCGAGACGCAGGCGCGTCGCATGCAGCAGTGGGAGGAACGCGGTTACGGGCAAGGGCGGAAGAAGAAGAAGACGAAGGACGTGAAGAAGGCGTACGAGAAGAAGCTTGGAACCATTGCCGTCGTCGAGAAGCCGTACGAGCCGTGGCAGCTCCAGCTCGGTCTGGCACCCGCAGTCAGAAGCGGAGACGTCGTCGTCCGGTTGCGCGGTGCCGTCGTCGAGCGCGGCTCCTTCGTGCTCGGCCCTTTCGACCTCGAGCTCGTCTGGGGCGAGCGGCTCGCAATCGTCGGCGCGAACGGCAGCGGCAAGACGACGCTCCTCGACGGGCTTCTCGGGCGTCTTCCGCTCTCCGCGGGCGAACGTTGGGTCGGCCCTTCGGTCGTGCTCGGCGAGCTCGAGCAGCGACGGACTGAATTCGAGCCCGACGCGTCGCTTCTCGACTCCTTCGTCGACGCCGCCGGGGCGCCCGCTGAGGATGCGCGCACACTGCTTGCGAAGTTCGACCTCGGCGCCGACGACGTGCTCCGGCCGGCCGCCTCGCTCTCTCCCGGGGAGCGGACCCGCGCCGTCCTGGCGCTGCTCTCGGCGCGAGGCGTCAACTGCCTCGTGCTCGACGAGCCGACGAACCATCTCGACGTCGAAGCGATCGAGGAGCTCGAACGCGGGCTTTCCGGCTACCAGGGGACGGTGGTGCTCGTGACGCACGACAGGCTCTTCCTCGAGCGCTTCGCGGCGACCCGTACGATCACCATGTAGTGGCGACGGCCTCGATCCTTACGATCGGCAACGAGCTCGTCTCGGGCGACATTGCGAACACGAACGGCTCGTGGCTCGCGAAGCGGTTGGCGCCGCTCGGTGTCGAGACACGGCTGGTCGCTGCGATCCCTGACGAGATCGAGACGATTGCCGAGTTCATCCGCCGGGAGGCACCGCGCGTCGACATCCTCATCGTCACCGGTGGCCTCGGGGGGACGCCCGACGATCTGACCCGCGAGGCGGTTGCGCACGCCTTCGGCGTGCCGCAGGAAGAGGTGTCGGAGCTCGCGGCCGACCTTCGCGAGCGGTTCGTGCGCGACCCCGAGTACGCCGCGCGCTGGGCGCTCCTGCCGCGAGGATCGCGCCCGCTCGACAACCCGCTCGGCGGCGCACCCGGGTTCGTGCTCGAGAACATCTACGTCTTGCCGGGCCTGCCGGCCGAGATGGAGGCGATGTTCGACTCGATCGCGGAAGAGCTTCGCGGCGGCAGTCCGATCGCGGTCTGGCGGAGGACATACAAGACGCACGAGAGCACCATCGCAGGCGCGCTCGTCGAGGCGGGGGAGCGGTGGCCGGGTGTTCTTGTCGGCTCGTACCCGACGTTCGGCGCCGACGGCGCCGACCGTCGAGGTCGTCGTGAAGTCGAGCGATGCGGACGAGCTCGCGGCTGCCTCAGAGTGGCTCGCCGCCGCGATCGAAGAGCGCGGCTGACGGCAGGTAGAAAACCGCGAGCGCGAGTGTGACGAGCACGGCGCGAGCGGGCTCACGAAGACGAGGCCCACCACGATCGCGTATGCGATCACGCCGGGGTCGAACGCGCGGTCGACGCGCGCAGCGACTGATCGGGGACATCGTCGCGCGATCAGGCGCCGGTTTCCGCGCGCGTAGCGCCACCAGATGGTGTAGATCACCGCCATCAGACAACAGTCGCGTCGCATAGGCGAGCGCCGCGTCCCGCTCCCCGGGCTTCTGCAGGTAGTCCGCGACGAGTTTCGTGGGGAAAGGCAAGAACGCGACGACGAGCAGCAGCAGCAGATTGAGGAACAGGAACGGGCGGTCGACGCGCCGCATCAGCCCCGACGCAGTGTGATGGTGGTTGATCCAGATGATCCCGATCGACGAGGAAGCTCGTCGCGTACGCGAGATAGGAAGGCCAGATGTCGAGCAGCGCGCTGCCGACGGTTTGACCCCGCTCGACCGTGATGCCGATCTCGAGCACGAGCAGCGTCGCCGCGATCGCGAACACTCCGTCGCTGAAGGTCTCGAGCCGTGCGGTCGCGCTTCCATGCGGGGTTAAGGTTGCAGCATGCGGTGGACGGCGGCAGCGGTGCTCCGGCCGATCACTTTCGTGCTTGCGATCGTCGCGGCGGTGATCGTCGGTAACCGGACGGACTCGTTCTGGTACGGGCTCCTCACCTGGTTCATCGCGATGGCCGCCGGACGCGTCGTGGGGGCGCTCGTCCGCGGACTTGCCGCGCCGCGCGCTCTACAAGGCGATCTGGCCCGTCGCAGCGACCGTCTTCGCCTTGCTCTTCGACGCCCTCGGGCTGTTGCCGTGGGCCAACTTCTTCGTCTCGTTCATCGCCGCGTCGCTGACGAAGCAGCGCTCTCGGAGCGCGGATCCCGAGGCGGTAGCGCGCTGGACGCGCACCGTCGAGTGGCGCCGGGTCGACCTAGACGAGCTCTGCCCTAGCCGGCCGATCAGCGCGCACCGGCTCGAGGTCGGCGTGCAGGAGGTGCTGGAGCATCACGCGCTCGCAGCCCGCGGCTTCGTACTCGCGGAGCCGCTCGGCGATCTCGTCGACGGAGCCGATGAGCGCCCGCTGCGCGTAGCCGTCGAGCCAAGTGTCGAAGTCGTCGCCGCGCTCGGACGCGCCCGTAGAGCTGGCGTGCGCGTTCGAGCGCATCGTCGCGCGTCTCGCCGATCAGGCAGCCGGTCATCGTCGAGAAGCGGAGCGTGCGGCCCGGTGCGCTTCGCAGGCGCGCTCGACCTTCGCGCGGATCGCCGCGAACTCGTCGGGTGAGACGAACGGCGTGTTGTACTCGTCGGCGAAGCGCGCGGCGGGCTCGGCGGTGCCGCGCGTGCCGCTGCCGCCGACGATGATCGGCGGGTGCGGCTGCTGCACCGGCTTCGGCTGCGCGGGTGCGTCCTCGAGCGTGTAGTAGGTGCCGCGGAAGTCGACGCGCTCCTCGGTCCAGAGCGCGGTGGACGATCTCGAGCTGCTCGGCGAACCGCGCGAGCCGCTCGCTCGTCTCCGGGAACGGGAAGCCGTAGGCGCGGTGCTCGCGCTCCATCCAGCCGGCGCCGAGCCCGAGCTCGATCCGGCCGCCGGAGATGTGGTCGACCGTCGCGGCCGCGTTCGCGAGGAGCCCGGGCAGGCGGAAGGTGGCGGGCGAGACGAGCGTCCCGAGGCGGAGCGTCGTCGTCCGCGCGGCGAGCCCTGCGAGCGTCGTCCAGGCGTCGTGCGCGACGTTGCCCGTCTCGTTCGACTGCGAGATGTAGTGGTCGGAGCGGAAGAGCGTCTCGACGCCGTGCGCCTCGCACGCATCGGCGAGGTCGCACCACTGCTGCCAGGAGACGCCCTCCTGGCCCTCGATCATCAGCGCGACGCGCATCGCGGCGATTCTACGAGCGAGCGCGAGCTCGCGTTCCGGCGTCGGTGCCGAACTCGAGGCTCGTCACGCCGCGGTAGATCGAGCGCGCGCAGAAGGTAGCTGCGGTGCGACGGCGTCGGCGAGCTCGGCAGGTGCGTCCTCCCAGCAGAGCGCGTCGGCAGACGACGATCGCCGACGCGTACTCGGCGGGGCGCCAGTACGGCGCGAAGTCGATGATCGCGGGCGGCAGCGTCGTCGTGGAAGAGGACGTTGCCGGTCAGGTCGCCGTGGATCGAGCTGCGCGGGCTCGTCGACCGGCCGGAGCGCCGCGAGGAGGTCGTCGATGCCCGGCGTACGGCCTGCTCGCCCCAGGCGACGCGGTCGCCGATCGCCCACGGATCCGTCGCGCGCGTCGAGGAGCGCGTCGGGCCGCGGCACGGCGGCGAGCGCCGCGTGCAAGCGCTCGCCGGCGGCGATGATCTCGCGCCAGCGGCCGCGGCTCGTGGCGTCCCTCGAGGTACGGCGCCGCCGTCCAGCCGTCGACGATCGTGCGGCAGCGGCGCAGCGACGCGGAAGCCGGCGGCTCGGCTCGCCGCGAGCACCTCGGCCTGCTAGAAGAGCTCCTCCGGCGAGCCAGTCGAGCGGCTTCAGCACGAGCTCGCCGGCGCGCCAGGAGCGGCCGGTTCGCCACCAGGCAGCGGGCGATGGCGCGTCGACGCCGGAAGGCGGCGAGAACGTGCGCCGGCGGCTGGCTCGGACCATGACCCAGGAGCCCGGAAGCCGCCCTCGCTACGATCGAGCGATGGCCGCGACGACGCCGGAGACGTACCTCGCAGACCTCAATCCGGCGCAGCGGGAGGCCGTGCTGACGACCGAAGGGCCGGTGCTCGTGATCGCCGGCGCGGGCTCGGGGAAGACGCGCGTGCTCACGCGCCGCATCGCGCATCTGCTCGCCGCGGTCGGCGCGAAGCCGCCCGAGATCCTCGCGATCACCTTCACGAACAAGGCCGCGGCGGAGATGCGCGAGCGCGTCGAGCGACCTCGTCGGCCCGCCCGCCCGCGCCTGCTGGGTGATGACCTTCCACGCCGCCTGCGGCCGCATCCTGCGCCGCGAGGCGCAGCGGCTCGGCTACCGCTCGAACTTCACGATCTACGACAGCGCCGACCAGCTCCGGCTCGACGAAGCAGTGCCTCGAGGAGCTCGAGCGCGACCCGAAGCGCTTCACGCCGCGCGGCATCCACTCGCAGATCTCGAACGCGAAGAACCAGCTGATCGGCCCCGGCCGAGTACGCGAGCCGCGTCGCGAGCTTCTACGACCAGACGGTCGCCGACGTGTACGAGCTCTACCAGCGGAAGCTCTTCGCCTCGAACGCCGTCGACTTCGACGACATGCTCTACCTCACGGTCGACGTGCTCGAGCGCTTCCCCGAGGCGCAGGAGAAGTGGCAGAAGGCGTTCCGCTACGTGCTCGTCGACGAGTACCAGGACACGAACCACGCGCAGTACCGCTTCCTGCAGCTCCTGGCCGCAACAGCACATGAACGTTTTCGCCGTGGGCGATCCGGACCAGTCGATCTACGCGTTCAGAGGCGCCGACATCCGCAACGTCCTCGAGTTCGAGCGCGACTTCCCCGGCGCGAAGTCGATCGCGCTCGAGCAGAACTACCGCTCGACGAACTCGATCCTCGAGGCCGCGAACGCCGTCATCTCGAACAACCGCGAGCGCAAGCCGAAGAACCTCTGGTCGGAGCTCGGCGACGGCGAGCCGGTGCGCGTCGTCGAGGTCGAGGACGAGCACGCGGAGGCGCGCTACGTCGCCGCCGAGATCGCGCGGCTCGTCGAGGAGGGCTACAACGGCAGCGAGATCGCCGTCTTCTACCGCACGAATGCGCAGAGCCGCGTGCTCGAAGACGTGCTCGTCCGGCAGGGCGTCGCGTACCAGGTGATCGGCGGCCCGCGCTTCTACGAGCGCGCCGAGGTCAAGGACCTCGTCGCGTACCTGCAGGTGATCGACAACCCGTACGACGCCGTCTCGCTCCTGCGGATCGCGAACCGCCCGCGCCGCGGCATCGGCGACTCGACGCTCGCGAAGCTGATGTCGTTCGCCGACGACGCCGAGATGTCGCTCTGGGAGGCGATGGACCGCACCGCAGGCCGCCGGCGTCGGCACCGCGCCCGGCGAAGGCCGTCGCGTCGTTCCGCACGGTCATCCAGTCGCTCATGTCGGCGGCGCAGGAGCTCGAGGTGCCCGAGCTGATCGAGCGCGTGCTCGAGCAGAGCGGCTACATCGAGTCGCTCGAGGCCGAGCGCACGATCGAGGCGCAGGGCCGCATCGAGAACCTGCAGGAGCTCGTCGCGCTCGCGCGCGAGTGGGTCGAGACCGCGGCCGAGCCGACGCTCTCGTCGTTCCTCCAGGAGGTCTCGCTCTACTCCGACCAGGACGCGATCCGCGGCGAGGGCTCGCTCGTGACGCTGATGACGCTCCACAACGCGAAGGGGCTCGAGTTCCGCGCCGTCTACCTGATCGGCATGGAGGAGGGGATCTTCCCGCACTCGCGCTCGATCGAGGAGCAGGGCGATCGAGGAGGAGCGCCGCCTCTGCTACGTCGGCATGACGCGCGCGATGGAGCGGCTGACGCTGCTGCACGCCTCGTCGCGCATGCTCTACGGCGGCCGCTCGTACAACCTGCCGTCGCGCTTCCTCGACGAGCTGCCCGGACGCGCACGTCGAGCGCGACCGCCTGCAGCCCGCCTCGTGGTCGAACTACGGCGCGCCGCGGCAGAGCCAGGTCGCGCCGCGCGACGACGTCCCGTCGCTCTCGACGGGCGACAGCGTTCGGCACGGCACGCTCGGCGAAGGCGTCGTCACGCGCATCGAGCCGGGCGGCGTCGTCACCGTCCGCTTCGCGGACGACGGCGACCGAGCGGCGGCTGATGCTCGATTACGCGCCGCTCGAGAAGCTCTAGCTCCCGCGTCATGAGCTCGCTGAGTAGTTCTCCGCACGCGGTTCAGCCGCGGCCCTGATGCCTGTGCCCCGGCTCGAGACGAGCATGCGTCGCATGGACCAAGGGCTCGAAAGGAGCATTTCGATGAGGAAATTCCGGATTCGCGCTCCTGGCCTTCGCGCTCGCGGCGCTGGTGGCGGCGACAGCAGTGCTCGCCGCCCCGGTGAAGATCGTCCCCTTCAACGGCGAAGTACGCGGGGCAGGCGTCGACGAAGGTCGACGGCAACACCGCCACGATCGCTGCGACCGGCACCGGCATGGCGTCGACGATCGGCGTCGGCAAGATCACCGGTGCAGGTACCGGCGACTCGAGCCAGCAGCCCTGCGTCCCCTTCGGTGGGCTCGGCTCGATGACGGGCAAGTCCGGGACGATCCAGTTCAGGGTTGTCAACACGACCTCGCAGGGCTGTGGTGACGAAGGCGGACACACTTTCAGCCGTCAAGGGCACCGCGACCGTGCTGAAGGCGACCGGCAAGCTCGCGAAGGCGAAGGGCACGCTCAAGTTCACGGGCGTGCTACGACCGCGACGGCGGCACGTTCACCGTCAAGTTCTCCGGCCAGCTGAAGAGGTGACCGGGGCGATGAAAGCTCTCCCCGCAATCGCATTGGCTCTGCTCGGATCGCTCGCGATCACGGTGACGGCGTCGGCTGCAACGCCGGCGCCGTTCCCCTCCGACAAGGTTCAGCAGCTGTTCGTCGCTGCGCAGACCGTGACGACCGACGGGTCGGCCGCGAACATCTTCGCGCCCGGCACCACGGTCGTCTTCCGCGCGTATGCGGTGGATCCGGCGACGAAGAAGGCGCTCGTCGCGAAGGATGCCCGGTACTTCTACGTCGCGATCCCTAATCAGCCGAACCTCAAGCTGAAGTACGACCCGGCCGCTCCGGGAGCGTCCAAGGGGCTTCCGTGGACGGCGCAGTGGACGATTCCGAACACGTACTCCGCAGGCACCGTCGGGTTCAAGGTCCTGGTGCAGGCCGCCAAGAAGGACAAGGCCGGCAAGCAGCGCAAGGGCCAGTTCGTCCAGATGCCGGTCGCGTCGTCGATGCTGACGGTCGCGGCGGTCGCTCCGCCGGCGTTCTCGCCGGGCGTCAACGCGGGAGCGGCGGGTGCGGCCGCCGGAACGCAGGACGCGGCGCTCTATGTCGACACGGTCAACGGCACGCGCCCGGTGGGCGCTGCGCCGAGGGCGGTCGGCTGCACGCAGACGAATGTGTACAAGCGCGGCGAGCAGGTTGTCGTCCGTGCGTGGGGTACCGAGCTGGCGACGAACGATCTCCTGACGAGCGACAACGTCAAGGAGGCGCACTTCTCGGTCGCCGGCCAGTCCGACGTCGTCCTCAACTGGGGCGCGCACGGGGCGGTCGGGAACCAGGTGTTCTTCTGGGCGAACGCGTGGATCGTGCCGCCGACCTTCCCACTTGGCGAGACGACGGTGCACATCACCTTCACGCTCGAAAGCGGCAAGACCGGCGCGTACGACCAGGTTCTCAACGTCATCCCGAGCTGACAGAAAGAGAGAGCACAGCCATGAACCTCCACATGAAGATGGCTGTGGCAGGAGCGGCGGTGGCAGGAGCAACGATGCTCCTGCCGGCCCTCGCTTCTGGCACTCCGACACCACTCGCGATCCCGAGCCTTTCGGGTGTCGCCGCACTCCCCGGGCCAATCGCACCGGCCGCGGTCCCCGCCGCCACGATGACGACGCTGGCCACGAAGCCTGACGTCGCGCCGCCCGGCAAGAAGTTCACGATCAGTGGCAAAGGCCTCCCGGCGAATAGCCCGGTCACGCTGACCTGGGGCACGTCGAGCGTCACCTGGGTCGTCGATGCGCGGCCCGATAGCGTCGACTATCTCGGCCGCAAGGCGGACAAGGTCAACGTCGTGATCGCCACGGCGACGACGGATGCATCGGGCTCGTTCGCGAAATCGCTCGTGGCGCCGAGAGACTTCGGCGGCATCCACGACATCTACGCCGTCGTCGGTGGCAAGCAGGTCGCGAAGGGCGGCTTCCTGATCGAGCGGTCCGCCTCGATCTCGCCGAAGAAAGGCCCGATCGGGACGATGATCACCGTTACGTACCACGGCCTCGGAGCATCCCTGTACGAAGGGGGCGGCTCGCTCCTCTACGACAACAAGTACACGGGCGCGATCCAGGCCAATTGGACCCGTGGCACGGCCGTCATGCACATCCGCGCGAGCGGGCAGCCCGGCCGGCATACGATCGAGGTCGCGGACGCGATCAGCTTCAAGTACCTGAACATCCAGCAGTCGCCGATCCCGTGGGGCACAGGCAGCGTGATGGGCTTCAACGTCACGAAGGACGCCGGCCGGCCGAAGGCACGGATCGACTGGCCCGACAAGGTGGCGCCCACGCTCGACGCGAAGACGACGCTGCAGCTCGCCGGTCTCGACACCTCTTCGGTGGCGACGGCGAGTCTGACCTCACAGTCCGGCGCGGTCAACACGCGCGTCGGCCTCTCTGCCGGGGGTCTCGTTCCGAACGCGCCGGTCACGCTCGAGTGGTCGACCGTCGTCGGGAACCGCGTCAACTGCACGGGCACATGCTGGTCGTTCGTCTCCGTTCCGTTGGGAACGCCGACCGCGTCTGCATCGGGGACGCTGTCGAGCAAGATCACCATCCCGGACGGGCTCGGCGGCTGGCACGTCGTCCAGGTCAAGCAGAACGGGCAAGTGAAGGCGCAGACGCCGTACTACGTCAAGCGCAGCATCGCCGGCAAAGGTGTCTCGCAGCTCGTCCTGCATGAGGGCCAGAAGTTCACGGTCCACCTGAAGGGACTCGGCTGGACGCAGCTCGACAACACGATCGCGGTCGACTACGACAACAGCTATGTCGGGTACGGCTGCGGCTTCAACAGCAACGGCGACACGATGATGAATCTCGTCGCGACCGGCGGGCCGGGCACGCACCTGATCGACATGTACCCGCTGCTGTACACCCAGCAGCCGTCGTACGCGAACACGCCGTACGGGATGATCCCGGTTCTGACGTATGGCAAGGACGTACCGGGCCTCGCGCTCGGCTACGAGCTGCCGGCGATCCGGCTGGCGATCACGATCGTCAAGTAGATCGCGTGGAGGGGGAGGGGGAGCTCCGGCTCTCCCTCCCCGGCAGCCACCAGTTCCACCGACCGAAGATCGCCATCAGCGAGGGTACGAGGATCATCCGCACGACGGTCACGTCGATGAAGATGGCCAGTGCAAGACCGACGCCGAACTCCTGCAGGCCGGCGACGCGGCCGGCGACGAAGCCGCTGAACGCCGCAACCATGATGAGCGCCGCAGCCGTGATGATCCGGCCGGTGCGCTCGAGCCCGTAGGTGACGGCGCGCCCGTTGTCGTGGAGCTCGTCCCAGGCCTCTCGCATGCGCGTCACCAGGAAGACCTCGTAGTCCATCGAGAGCCCGAAGAGCATCGCGAAGAGAAAGATCGGGATCCAGCCTTCGATCTGGTCGACCTGGTAGAGACCGAGCAGGTCGGCGCCGACGCCCCAGCGGAAGACGACGACGAGCAGGCCGTACACGGCCGCCACGCTGAGGACGTTGAGCATCACCGCCTTGAGCGGGAGGAGCAGCGAGCGGAAAGCTCGCAGCAGGACGAGGTACGTCAGCACCAGGGCAGCGGCGACCAGCCAGGGGAACCACGCGTACGACCGTGCGAGATAGTCGGCGCCCTGCGCTGGTGCGCCGCCGACGTAGACGTCCGTGCCGGGGACGAACCGCGCGCGCGGGATGTGCACGCTGCGAATTCGGTCGACGAGCGCTTGGCTCTCGGCGGCTCCGTACTCGTGGCGCGTGATTACGAAGACGCGGCCGTATCGCGAGCCGCCGTCGACGTAGGGGGGACGTCGGCCGCTCGCGACGATGTACGCCTCCCGGTCGTGGAAGATCGAATCCGTGAGGCGGCCGAGCGCGCGTCGGTACTCGGGAGTCCTCACGCCTCGTCCGATGCCGGTATCGGTGACGATCTCGATCGGCGTCAGCGCGCCGGAGCCCGCGCGGTCGCGCAGGAGCTCGATCCCGCGCACGGACGGCATCTGCTTCGGAAGCGCGGCGATCGAGCCGGGCGTCACGGCGAGCCAGAGTGCCGGCACTGCCGCTGCGAGCAGCGCCGCAGAGCCGAGACCGAGGAAGAGCACCGGGCGGCGCATGATCGCCCGTGCGAGCCGCGACCAGAAGCCGCGGTCGAGATCGCGCGCAGCCGGGAGGATCTCGATCCTCCGCATGCCTCGGGCGCCGAGGATGGACAGCAGGGCGGGCTGCAGCGTCGCTGCGGCCGCCACGGACACCACCGGGACGAGGAAGCCGCCGATCCCGAGCGAGCGGACGAACGGCACCGGCACGAAGATCAGGAGCGCGAGCCCGATCGCCACCGTTGCGCCGGAGAAGAGGACCGACCGGCCCGCAGTCGCCATTGTGCGGACGATCGCGGCGTCGACGTCGCCTTCGGGAAGCTCTTCCCTGAAGCGATAGACGACGAGCAGCGAGTAGTCGATGGCCAGGCCGAGGCCGACGAGCTCGACGAGGTTCGAGACATAGCTCACCATCGTCAGCCCGTGCGCGAGCACGTAGACGATTCCGAGGGCGGCGGTAATGGTGCAGGCGGCGAACGCGAACGGAATGAGCACGGCGAGCGACACGCCGAGCACGACGAGAAGGACGATGAGCGCGATCGGCAACGCGATTGCCTCGCCACGCACGAGGTCGTGCGAGAGGACAGGCTCGAGGTCGTGCTGGATGGCCGGCTGGCCGGTGACAAATGCACCGGGGAGCGCCTGCCGAACGTCATCGGTGTAACCCTTCGCGTGCTGCAGGTCGAGCGTCGAGTCGATCTCGCCGAAGAGGATCCCGCCGTCCGCGCGGAGCCTCGACGCGTGCGCCCCGGGCACGACCCGTGCCGCACGGTTCAATCGCCGCTGGGCCGCCTGCAGCTGAGTTCGTGGCCCGCGAAAGACAACAGTAAAGACGCCGTCGGGACGCTCGCCGAAATGCTGCTGCAGCAGCTGCCGGGCCGTGTCCGACTCGGTGCCGGGCACGGTGAAGACATTCGAGAGGTGTTGCGGCAGCGCGTGGGCGGCGCCGATTCCGGCTACGAGAACTGCGAGCCAGAGCGCGAGCACCGGAACGCGGAAGCGGAGGACGGCTCTGGTCCAGCGCTCGGGCACGGAATGACAGTAGTCCGTAGGCGGGATCCGTATTTCTCCGGACGCGCGCGCGGGCCCGGTCGTCGATCCTGACCGTGTGAGGAAGCTCGGTCTTCTCTTCGCAGTCTGTGTTGCGCTCGTCGTCGTACCGGCCGCGGGCGCCTCGCCGACGATCCGGCTCGCGATCATCCACGTCATGCGCGGGTGCCACGTCTGGGCGATGCAGAGCGGAACCGAGCTCGGCGCGACGCGGACGTTCACGGTGAAGCCGGGAACGAGGATCGAAATTCGCATGAGCTGCCCGATGGCCTTCGACGTCTCGCAGATCGCCGGCCCGAAGCTCGCACTCGGCGACACGCGCTGGCAGCCGGGCACGGTGCACGTTCTCGTCTTCAGGACGAAGGGGCTCTACAGACTGCAGGCGGTCAACGTTCAGACACCTGAGGAGCTCGGGCTCGAGACGATGGGGCCGACAAGCCATCCGGCCCTCACGATTCGCGTTCGCTGAGGGCTTATGCTCGGCGGCATGCCCGTCGACGTTCGCCCATGCCAGGACCTCGATGAAGTCGTCAGGTCGCTCCGGACGGTCGAGACGGCGTTCGGCAGCGAGCCCGAGGACGCCGACCTCGAGCGTGCCAAGAAGACGATGCCGGTCGACCGCGCACTCATCGCGTGGGACGGGGAACGAATCGCCGGTACCGCAGCGTCGTTCCCGTTCTCGCTGACCATCCCGGGCGGGGAGCTTCCGTGCGCAGGCGTCACGTGGGTCGGCGTGCTGCCGACCCATCGCCGACGCGGTGTGCTGCGCGAAATGATGCGGTTTCAACTCGACGACTGCCGTCGGCGCGGCGAGCCCATTGCAGCCCTCTGGGCCTCCGAGTCCGTCATCTACGGCCGTTTCGGCTACGGCATCGCTGCGCCCGTCCACGAGATGAAGGCGCTGAAGACGAACTTCGCGTTCCGCGACGACCCCGGGTCGATCGGCTCCGTGCGCATCGTCACCCGCGAAGAGGCACGTGAGCTCTATCCGCCCGTGTACGAGCGAATCCGCGCACGGCGTGCAGGCATGATCGCGCGCGACGACACCTGGTGGTGGGAGGTTCGCCTGGGCGACTGGCCGGGCCAGGGCGGGAGCGGCCCGCGGGTCTACGTCGTCTACGAGCGCGACGGTGACGTCGAGGGCTACGCCTTCTACCGCGTGCGACAGAAGTGGGATGACTCCGTTCCGCAGGGGACGGTGCTCGCAATCGAGGTCACCGGCGCGACGCAGACCGCAACGCGGGAGTTGTGGCGCTTCCTGTTCGGCATCGACCTGACAACCTGTGTCGAGGCGGACATCGTCGACCCGGCCGCGGGGCTGTGGCTCGGCGTCGCCGATCCCCGGCGGCTTCGGCTCGGGCTTTCGGACGGTCTCTGGTTGCGACTCGTCGACGTTGAGGCGGCGCTCGCCGCCCGCGCGTGGCCGCACGATGACGAGCTCGTCGTCGAGGTACATGACGATCTCTGCGAATGGAACGCCGGCCGCTATCGACTCGGTGGAGGACGCGTCGATGCGGAACCGGATCTCGCGCTCGCGGTCGCGGATCTCGCGTCGCTCTACCTCGGCGGCGTCTCGGCATACGATCTTGCCCACGCCGGTCGGCTCGACGAGCGAACCGAAGGTGCGATCGCGCGCGCGGAGGCACTGTTCCGCACACCCCTGCCCCCGTTCTGCCCGGAGGTGTTCTGAGTGTTCGAGGTTCGGCCTGCTGCAGATCTAACCGAGTTCGGCCGTGCGCTCTACGGCATCGGCCAGTACTTTGGCCCTGCTCCGGACGAGACCCGGCTCGAGCGGTTCGCCAAGGTCCTGCCGGTGGAACGGATGCACGCGGCATTCGAGGACAGCGAGATCGTCGGTGGTGCGGGCGCATTCCCGTTCGAGCTTTCGGTGCCCGGCGCTGTGCTTCCGTGCGGCGGTGTCACCGTAGTCGGCGTGTATCCCACGCATCGCCGGCGCGGTGCGCTGCGCGCGATGATGGACGCGCAGCTGCGCGACATGCACGAGCGCGGCGAGCCGATCGCGGCCCTGTGGGCGAGCGAGGAGACGATCTACGGACGGTTCGGGTACGGCCTGGCGGCATGGTCGGGCGAGGTGCATCTGTCGCGAGAGTGGAATGCGTACGCGCGGCCGTTCGAGCGGCGTGGGCAAGTGCGCTTCCTCACGTCGGAGGAGGCGGCGACGCTCTTCCCCCCGATCTGGACGGCGCTGATGCAGCAGCGGCCGGGAGTGTTCGCGCGCACCGCGGAGTGGTGGGAGCTACGGCGGCTTCGAATGCCCGACGAGGAGGCTGCGAATCCGAAGCGCTTTGCGCTGCTCGAAGTCGAAGGACAGCCGGTCGCATATGCGATCTACCGGCAGTTCCCCTCGTGGGCGGACGGCTCCACGACGGCGCGCCTCGAGGTGAGCGAGGTGATCGGCGCGAACCCGGATGCCGAGGCGGAGATGTGGCGATTCGTGCTCGACATCGACTGGTACGCGACGCTCGAGGCGTCCTTGCTTCCGCTCGATTCGCCGCTTCTGCTCCTACTTGCGAATCCTCGACGGCTGAAGTTTCGCGTCGGCGACTCGCTGTGGGTGCGCCTCGTCGATGTCGGCGCGGCCCTCTCGGCCCGTGCCTACGCAACGGACGAGGCCCTCGTTCTCGACGTGCGCGACGCGGTGTGCCCGTGGAACGAGGGACGCTGGAAGTTGGAGGACGGAACCGCGTCGCGAACGGAGGATCAGGCAGACCTTGCGCTCGACGTCGACGCGCTCGGCTCGGCGTATCTCGGGGCGATCGGATTCCAAGAGCTGCGGGCCGCGGGACGGATCGAGGAATCCACGCAAGGAGCGGTCGCGAGGGCTGACCGGCTCTTCTCCTGGAGCCCGCTGCCCTGGTGCCCGGAGATTTTCTGAGCTAGCCTGCCGTTCCGTGGGGAGGGTGCTGCGGCTTGTCGTCGCCGTTGCCGCCGCGCTCGCGTGCGCGGCGCCGGCTGCGGCGCACACCGATTCGGGAACGGGTCTTGTGCTGGAATGGCCCGCGAGTGGGATCGTGACGCGCGGGTTCGGCTACGACGGGCCGGAATGGCATGCCGGAATCGACATCGGCACCCTGAGCTCGCTCGACATCAACGCGTCGGGCCCCGGCCGCGTCATCGCGACCGGGTACGCGCAGGGGTTCGACGGCTACGGCAACGTCGTTCTCGTCGACATGGGCGACGGGCTCGAGGCGCTCTACGCGCATCTCTCAACCGTCGGCGTGCATGTAGGCGAGCGGATCTTCAAGGGGCAGAAGCTCGGCCTCGCCGGCTGCACCGGGATGTGCAGCGGCACGCACTTGCACTTCGAGCTGCGCGAGGCCGGAACGGCGTTCGATCCGGCGCCGCTCCTCCCGACGCCTGAGCCGTAGCGAGGCTAGAGGCGGTCGTACGCCTGACGGAACGCTGCGGACTCGTCTTCATCCAGCACGTCGTCGCCGTGGAGGAGTGTCCAGGCGTCGGTCTTCTTCAGCTTGGAGGCTGCTGCGATCGCGCCCCTCACCCTCGACGCGAGCAGCCAGAGCTCGTCGTAGATCCGCTCGGCCTGCGACCGGGTCAGCGTCACCTGCTCGCCGTCGTGAAGGCGGATCGTCGTGTGATCGTGTATCTCGGCAGCCATAAGGATCGTCTCGAGGGACCCTGTCCGCCCGGAACGCCGCATGGATCCGGACGGGCAGGCCTCCCTACAGGGACAGACGCACGCAGGCGCCGAAACCAACGCTCGGGTTTTCCGCGTGTCGCGCGAGGCGCTACGATGGCCCCCGCCAGGGCGGTTAGCTCAGTTGGGAGAGCACCAGCTCGACAAGCTGGGGGTCACTGGTTCGAGCCCAGTACCGCCCATCCCTTTCAGGAAGCCGGATCTGCCGAAAAGCCCCGCAAATCGGTAGATTTGGCGCTCTCACGATAAGCCCCGGGCGACCCTCACGGACACTTCATCGCGATTGGCCGCAACGGAGGACGCGTCGGGATGACCGTCCTCCTTTTCGAAGTTCTGCTGAAGTCCGATGGGTCGACGACGGTCGGGGCGCTCTGCGCCGACCTTGCTGGTGCGTCGGGAGCCGCCGAGGGTTTGGCGTTGGACGGCGTTTGCGGCGGTCTGCCGGCGCTCGTGAGGCACGGGATCGTCCAGTTGAACGAGACGCGCTGAAATGGCGCCGAAAGGGATCACTCCCTGCACCGGCTTGATGGGGAAGGCTCAGCTGCAGGGGTGGGCGCTCGTCGCACTCGACTGCGCGGTTGATACCTCGACGGCGAGCGGTGAGGCAATGGCGAACATGCTCGCGACCTTCGCGCAATTCGAACGTCGGTTGATCGGTCAGCGTACGCGTGAGGCGCTCGCCGTGAAGAGAGCGAGCGGGGTTCGGCTCGGTCGGCCTCCCGTGGTTCCGCAGAAGATCGTTCGGCGTATCCAGCGCCAGCGAGCTCGTGGCGACTCGTTGCGTGCGATCGCGGACGGCCTCAACCACGATGGAGTGCCGACTGCCCAGGGTGGCGCGCAGTGGTATGCCGCGACGGTGCGTGGCATCCTCGCACGCACCACCTGAGCCTCTCGCGCCGGCACAAGGGGTGGGGGCCTCCCCTTCGAAGACGTGATCATGCTGGGGGCCTCCTCGGCCGTCCTCGCGGATCGGGTCCAACTGGACGCCTTCCGAGTACGGGTATCCGTGTCAGCCGAGGCGGTGGGCGTCGAATGCGGTGACGCCGCCGAAGTCCTGCGTGCACGAGGTGCAGAGATTCACGCGGAGACGCGCCACCTTCCCAAGTGGTGGTGCGACGCGCCCTCCCCCGCCGACGAGGTCTCAGCGTCGGGGCCTCCCAGCCGGAGGCGTGCTTGGCTGTGGACGGCGACGAGGAGCAGCGGTTCCTCATCGGCGAGGATGCGCCTGGGAAGTGCCTTCTGATATCGGCGCGCCCTCTGGCGCAGCCGGCCGTGGTCTTCGGTGGCGCGGTCGAGCTCGAGTAGGAAGCTGACCGGCCGCCGGCCGGACAGCCGCAGCTTGCCGTAGCCGTCGGGGGCTGCCTGGCCGGCGAGGGGGCGGCCAGGCAGCGTCGCTCGTCGGATGAAGGGCCTCGTTACCGAGGCCCTTCGATGTTGCGGCGACCGTGGATTCGTTCTTAGCGGCGACTCGGGAAGACTCCCGCGTCGCAGATCGAGTAGGTCATGTTGTTCGGTGCGAGCCCGCGAAGATCGGGCAACGCGAACGTCGTGACACCGTTGCCCCCGTACGTCGTGCCGAGCAGCGCGAACATCGCCTGGTTTTGGTTGATCGGCAGGATCTGCCCGTTGGCGGGAACCCCGCCGACGGTCGCGAACGGCGACGCGCTCAAGAGAATCTCGCCGAGCGTGCATTCTGCGCCGTTTGCCGCTGCCGCGTTGTTCGTGTTCGTCCCGAAGTGACCGATGAACGCGTCGGCAGTCGGGTCGCCCGATGGGCCGGCCGGGCCTTGGGGCCCAGCGGGTCCCCTGGGGAACCTACCGGTCCAGCCGGTCCCTGAGCTCCGTCAGCCCCGGTCGGTCCTGCCGGTCCTGTGCCGCCTGTATCGCCCTTTGCGCCTGTCGGTCCTGCCGGGCCCGGCGCTCCGACCGCTCCCGTGTCGCCCTTGGGACCTGCGGGTCCTACTGGTCCCGTAGCGCCCACGTCGCCCTTCGGCCCTGCGGGGCCAGCCGGACCTGCGGGGCCTGTCGGACCTGCCGGGCCTGCCGGGCCTGTGGGGCCCTCGACGTTCCAACTGATCGCGACCTCGCTGGAGCGGCAGTCGGTCCCGTTGTTCTGCACGATCCGCAAGCCGCCGTTGCGTGCCTCGCAGGCCTGGATCACTGCCGTCGGCGCGTTCCCGCTGAGGGCCGAGGTCGCATACGCGACGCCAGCCGCTCCGGCGAAGATCCCGAAGCACGCGAGCAGCACGAGGACCTCGCGCCGCCGAATCCCTCTCTTCACCGCAACTTCCCCCTTTGCCTGCCTTGGATTCCAACCAATGGCCGGACCTAACATCATGTGCGCGGACTTGTCCATCGTTTCGCGCGAGACCCCACGCTCGCGAAGCGCTCGCTGGGAAGGAGAAGGAGGCCTGGCTTCCCCCTCACGCAAGGAACTCCGCGCGGGGCCTCAGGCTCGCCCGACCTCGAGAGTGCGTATTCTTGAGCAGTGTTCGGGGCTAAAGCCCCTTGGGGGAAGGTGCTCGTCGGAGCAGCCGCAGTCGTTGGCGCCGCATTGCTACTCGGCGCTGGCCGAGGGGCGTCGTCGCCAACTGTCGTGCAACGGGCCGTCGTTCACACCGGGAGCTCGCACGGCCGCTTCGTGATCAGCCCGGAGGCGCTGTTCCGGATCGCTCGGTCGCACAGCACAGCCGCGACGGCCGAGGAAGAAGATCAGGACGCCGAAGACGGGCCGCCGAAACGCACCTCTCCGTGTACGCAGTCAATATGCAGCGAACCGGTTCGCGCGACACGGACCAAGATCTTGGTGTCGCCCGCCCCGACAAGAAACGCCGTCGCGTGCTGCGTCGACAACATCGATCCGCAGATCGCCTCGAGCGGCAAGGGCTTCCTGGTCGTCGGAATGCGCGACCACATCTTCCTCTACAGCAAAGGCGGGAAGCCGCTCTATCCGAAACAGTCGGTGAGCGGGCCGGGGCCGACCGTGCCGGGGCCGCACCCGCTGCCGGCGCCCTACGGACAGATCGACCTCTGCGACCTGTTCGCGCCGATGATCCCCGACGCGAACGCCCATCTCGGCCTGCCGACGAACAAGACGGACGCTGAGGGCCACAAGATCACGGTCAAGAACGGCTACGGGATCAACTGCGACGCCGCGACTGGTGGAGTCGAACCGACGCACCCGCCCTGGAAATCCAATCAGGACTTCTACCAGAAGGACGGACAGATCTACGACGCCCGCGTGCTGTGGGACGAATACAACAAGCGCTTCTGGATCGCTGCACTGTTCAAGAACAACAACACAGTCGCCTACCCCAACCCGGCCAAGAAGGATCCGCTGATGAAGCGGCCGGCAACACGCAGCGCGAATGTGCGCAGCGCGCGGCGTGCGCTCCTCGCGATAGCGGTGTCGAAGACCCAGGATCCGCGCGACGGCTGGTATCTCTCATGGGTGTTCGGCCTTCCCGGCCAGGAGGGATGCCCGAACAGCAAGGGCTGTGTGGGTTTCGGTACCGACTACCTGTCGATGGGCATCACGAGTAAGTACCTGACAATGGAAAGCCTGGGCTCGACGGTCCCGAACCAGGGCGACGGTGGCCGTACGATCACGATCGTCCCGACCGCGCCACTCGCGGCAGGTTCAGGTGCGCTCTACTTCCAGCCCGACCCGACGACGCTTGGCCACTCGCTGCTCCAGCCGGCCGTCCAGCACGCGCCCGATTTCGACCACGGCAACGAAGCGCTCTTTCGCCTCACCGGTGTACAACCTCGACGACGGAGCTGCCGGCGACGAGATCAGGATCTCCGCGGTCGCGCCGCAGTCCTCGCCGTACGACGGCGTCCCCACGCTCTACTCGCAGCTGGTGACCGTCCGGGAGTTCCACGCGGTGGGAGACAGCGAGCCGGAGGAAGGTGGCGGCACGATCAGCACTGCCAACAATCAAGTAAACAAGCTCGTCTACCGTGACTCGAGCCTCTATCTGACGATGGACGAATGCGAGTGGTGGAACGACAACGGCTGCCGAGGCACTGCGATCCGCCTGATCCGTCTTCAGCTGAACGGCGTCGTCGGCCTCAAAGGCGTGATCCTGCGCCTCAAGCTCTCTGTCGCTGACGACCGAACGATCGGCGGCGGCGTAGACATCTTCAGCCCTGCAGGCGCCACGTGGTTCGCCTTTCCCAGTGTCGAGGTGAACAGCAAGCACGACATCGTCGTCTCCTACCACGGCACATCTCCGAAGATCTTCCCAGATTCGCGCTACAGCGTCTGGCTGCACGGAGAGGACCAGATCCGCTCGAGCCGGGTGCTCGAAGGAGGACAGGCCCCGGTCTCAGGCTGGCACCACTACCTCGGCATGTCCGTCGACGGCTTCGACAACTCCGGGATCTGGATGATCAACGGGTACGCGGACAAGTCGAAGCACTGGGGCTACGCTTTCGGGAAGGTGCTCGGCAAGCCGATCGCCGACCTCGACATCCTGCAGACGTTCGTCGAATCGACGACCTCCACGAAGAAACCGTTCAAGCTCGCGCTCGTCGTAGACAACCTCGGCGACGGCGCCGCACCGGCCACGTCAGGCCGACTGACCCTCACACGGCGAGGGTCTCCTGACATCAAGGTCACAACCTTCGCCGTGCCTGCCCTCGACCCCGGTCGCAACTCGAAGCGCCTGATCGTCCGCTTCGCGGTGCCGGCTGCGGCTGTCGGGAACGGCTACTCCCTGAAGATCGATCTCGATGCCAAATACCGGCTCGCCGAGTACGACGAAAGCAACAACTCAACCTCCATCGCCGCACCCTGAACGACGGGTCAACCGCCTGCACGCGGGCGCTATTCGTGGCCGGTCGGACTTGTAGTCCAACAGCGGGATGAGGTTCTGGGCTGCGGTGATCCCGTTGTTGCGGACACCCAAGCGGCGGCCCCGGCTGCTCAGCGTTTCACCATCACTAAGAATGCGAGCTTCTCACGTAGCAGTACTACGCCAATGCTGCGATCGGCTGCAGCCTCATCGACGAGTCACGCCCTCTGCAACCGATCGGAGACGTGACCGCGAACCGGCGCATCGTAAGCGTCCAGCAGCTCGGGCAGCGACGGGCACGAGCAACCCTAGAGCTCGGACGATCCGGCTGCCCGACTCCCGAGTAGAGGACGTTCCCGAAGCCAGCGACGGGGACGGCCGTTCTCGTCTCACATCATGGAATGTCCGGTTCTAGAAAAACCACTTCTCTGACCCGGCTCGTACCCCACCCAATGCGCGCCGCTGCGCACCAGAGATGGCATGGCCACGACCAAGGGAGTAACGGTGGGAGAGCGAGAAGCAGCACTCGGTGAGCTGTTGCTGCGCGAGCCAGAGATCATCGCCTGGCTCGCACTAGACGACAGCAACGTCGGCAATGACTCGCCAGGAATTCACGACTTGACCGAGTCGTTCGAGCGCAGCGAGGGAGACGCGTAGCGTGCATACGAGAGTCCTCAACTGAAGCACGGTCCCACAATCCTTGTACGGCCGCTGCGTCACGGCGACGTCGACACGGTCATTGCCGTCTTCAACCGCCTCAGCGAACAGTCGCGACGGAAACGGTTCAACGGTTCGAAGGCTCGCCTGAACGAGGACGAGCTCCGGCAACTCGCAACCGTCGACGGGACTCACCACGTGCTCGTCGCCTACGTCGAACGTGACAGGCAGCCGGTGGCGATCGCCCGTCTTGTTCGCGCCGGTCACGCCGCCGAAATCGCGTTTGAGGTCGCGAACGACTATCAGCATCGAGGGGTCGGGCCCGCGCTCGCCGCAGAGCTCGTCTCAGATGCCCGCGCGGCCGGGATCACAGAGATCACCGCTCTCGTCGCGGCCGACAACCCGGCCGCGGTCGCGCTGCTTCGCCGTATCGCGGACGTGTTCGACATCAAGCTCGAGGGTCCCGAGCTGTCGATCCGCGCCGCAATCGCCTAACGGCCAACTGGACTTCGCAGCACTTGCGGAATATCGAGCCGCTCCGTCGACGTTTCCGGCTCGGTCGGCCTCCCGTCGTACCGCAGAAGATCGTTCGGCGCATCCAATGGCAACGAGCTCGCGGCGACTCGCTGCGTTCGATCGCCGACAGCCTCAACCGCGACGGCGCCACCCAACTGCACAGGGTGGCGCCCAGTGGTACGCGGCGACGATTCGCGGGATCCTCGCTCGGACGGTCTGGGCCGCGCAATTGAGGAACATCGGACCGCGCGGACCGGCCCTCCCCCTTGAAGGGTGCGACCGCGCCGGGCCTCCTGCCGAGGACTCGCGGCTGTCGGCCGTGAGGATGAGGCACGCCTCTGGCTGCTCCGTTGGTGGAGTGACAGCGCGGACGGCCGCGCGACTCCTCAAGCCGTGCGGCTTGCGCTACGTCTGCTCCGTCGCTTCGAGTTCACGACCGACGCGCCACATGAATGGGCGGCGCTTCCCGATCCTGTTCACGTATGGCGAGCGGCGAGCCCGGGAGCCAACGCTCGCTGATCGGGTAGCAGCGAGCAGCTCGCGCTCATCGGATGACGTGGGGGAGGAACGGAGAAGGGCGAATCCACGGGAGGGCGCTCATCGCGTCGGGAGAACGCGAAGGCACGCGCCTGCTGCCGGCAACGACCGCCGGGCGCGCTCAGGTGCTGAGCTGGCTCATGTTCGAGCAGGAGAACGTCATCTCCGGGATTGCCGCACCGCGTTTCTGGCGCATGACGGGTCGAGCCGATTCCTCACTGGTCGCCGCGCGTCAACGCCGAGGCCGCGACGCGCTGTCCCGGCTCGATGAGCATCTGCAGGGCCGGGACTTTCTGCTCGGCGTGTTCTCCATCGCAGACATTGCGGTCTTCGCCTACACCCACGTGTCCGCCGACGCCGGCATTTCGCTCGATGAGTTCGCGAACGTCTCGCGGTGGATCGCGCGGGTGCGGGCACAGCCACGCTTCATCAACGACTTCGTGGCGTATCCGGCGAACGCCGTTCCGACTGTGAGCCGTTCGATCTATGACTGATGCAAGACTGCCCCCTGTTTGCGACGGGCGAGTCAACCCTGCACACGAGCTCGCTTCGCGTAGATCAGGCCGAACGGTCTGGCGTCCGCTTGTCTCTGGAAGCCAGCCCGAGAAACACGGCGGCGAAGATCACGAACACGAATCCGACCCCTGACGATTCTCTGACGAAATCAACGATCGCTATGACCAGGAACACCAGGCCGGCGAGTGCATTTCCGAGCGCCTGCTTCGACATTGCGTTGGCCTTTCGTTAGGTACGTCACGACTGCCTGTGTAGGACATCGGTTCACGCCTGCCCGGCGTCGTGGGCGAGGAGGGCGATCTGGACGCGGTTGTTGAACTCGAGCTTCTCGAGCACGCGCGAGACGTGTGCTTTGGCGGTCGCGACGCTCATGTAGAGCTCGCGGCTGATCTCGGCGTTTGACTTACCCTGGCCGATGGCGACGGCGACCTCGCGCTCGCGTTCGGTGAGGCGGTTGAGCTGCTCGCGAGCGTGGCGCCTGCGGTCGCCTCCTTCGCTGTCGCGCACGTGTCCGATCAGCCGGCGGGTGATGGTGGGCGAGAGCATCGGGTCGCCTGCGGCGACGGCCCGGACGGCGCGAACGATGTCGGCGGGCGGGGTGTCTTTGAGCAGGAACCCGCTTGCGCCGGCGCGCAGCGCGCGGAGAACGTAGTCGTCGACCTCGAATGTCGTGAGGACGATCACCTCGGGTGCGTCGCTGTGTGCGCGCACGAGCTCGGTGGCGGCCAGGCCGTCCATGCCCGGCATGCGGATGTCCATCAGCACGATGTCGGGTTCGTGCTCGGCCACCGCCTGGGCGACGTCGTTGCCGTCCGCGGCCTCCCCGACGACCGCGATCCCCTCGGCGCCTGCGAGCAGCATCGCGAGGCCGGCGCGAACAAGCGCGTCGTCGTCGACGATGAGCACACGGATCTGCTTGCTCACAGCGGCCACGGCAACCAGGCGTGAAGGTGGAAGTCGCCGGCCTCGTCGAGGCCGTGCTCGAGCTGGCCGCCGGAAAGCGTGGCGCGCTCGGCTAGGCCGACGAGGCCGGTCCCGGCGCCGGGGATTTCCGATGCGCCGGCGGCCAGGACTGGCATCGGGTTGCGAACGTTGATCGTCAGCCCTTGCCCAGGCTCGCCTTCGAGGCTCAGGTCGACCGCGGCCGCCGCCCCATGTTTGCGCGCGTTTGTCAGCGCCTCTTGGACGATCCGGAGCGCGTCGCGGCCGACCGAGTCCGGGACGGCCGCCAGGTCCGCGACGCGGACGTCGGCGTGCAAGTGCATACCGGCGGCGCGTGACTCCTCGAGTAGCTCGGGCAGCGCTGCGAGCGTTGGCTGAGGAGGCTGCGGCGCGTCGCTTTCGGCCCCGTCGCGCAAGATTCCGATCACCGCGCGTAGGTCCTCGAGCGCTTGGTGCGCGCTGGCGCGGATCACTCCGGCGGCGCGCGCGACTTCCTCGGGCGGCGCGTCCGGCCGAACTCGAGCGCGCCGGCATGCAGGCTCAGCAGCGAGATCCGGTGGGCGAGCACGTCGTGCATCTCGCGCGCGATCCGGGTGCGCTCGGCCTGGCGGGCCTGCTCGACGAGCAGGTGCTGCTCGGCCCCGGCGTGGCGGACCCGCTCCAGCCGTGACTCGCGGCGCCCGCGGACGAACATGCCCCACGCGACGACGGCCGTCATGGCCAGTGCGACGAGGGCGAAGTACGCCCACCGCGGCAACGTGTTGTCGTCAGGCTGCAGGCTGCGGAACACGGGCAGCATGGCGAACTGCAGTGAGGCGATCAGAGCCGCTAGCTGCCAGCGGCGATAGGCCGCGACCGTGAACAAAATGATCAGAGCGGCTATGCCCGCGGACGACGAGAAGGCCTGCATCGCGACGGCGGCCAGGCCGAGAGCGACCGGCCAACGCCGCCGCCACCAGAGAGCGAGGCAGAGCGCCGCGCCACCGATCACGTCCAAGACCAGCAGCGGCGCGTCCAGCCCGCGACCAATTTGGTCATGCAGCGCCGACGCGCCTGCCGCAACCGCCAACAGGAACAGCGCGCCGTCGATGACCCAGTCGCGCTGCGAGCGGCGCAGGGGCAGCTCCTCGTCGGGAGCGACGAGCAGGGCGGATAGGAGACGGTGAGCGCTCACTGGGTTCAAGCGTAGGCGGCGCGGCCTTCGCTGAACACACGACCGAAGTCGATGCAGCTGCCGACTTTCGTCGGCCCAACGATCGCCCTGCGACCGATTGCGGCCACGCGGCTCGCAACCGATCCTGCGGCCTGTCCTTCGAAAAAGGAGTTGCCATGCTCGCTCGCCTCGCTCACGCCACCACCCACCGCCGCAAGGCCATCATCCTGGCCTGGCTGGCGCTCACCGTCTTCGGCGGCTTCTCCGCCTCCCAGGTGTCGCAGCGTTGGCTCCAGTCGGTCGCGGTCCCGGGCTACCCGGCCTACGAGGCGAACCAGCGGGCGCTCGATCGGTTCGCGACCGGCGATCGCCCCCCGAACGTCGTCGTGTTCAAAACAAAGGGCGACGCGACCAAGAGCGAAGCGATTCGCGCGGCGATGGAACGAGCACTCGTGGCCAGTCCGGGTGCGCGGGCGAGTTCGTTCTTCTCGACAGGCAGCTCCGCGTACGTCTCCAAGGACCGGCACACGACCTTCATGGAGCTCTATCCGGCCGGCGCGGCGGACGTCACGGCCAAGAGCGGCGCGGAGAAGATCCTCGCTGCTGCGAAGACGGGACTGCCAGGCGGCGTCTCAGTCCACGTCACCGGCCGGGACGCGATCATGGAGGCGAACCAGAACGGCGAGACCGGCGGGCCGAGCCTCCTCCTCGAGACGCTCATCGGCGGGATCGGCGCGCTAGTCATCCTCTTCTTCGTCTTCGGAACGCTGCCCGCGGTCCTGGTGCCGATCGCGATCGCCGTGTCCTCGATTCTCAACACCTTCACGCTTGTCTGGGTCCTCACCTACATCACGGATGTGTCGCTTGTCGTGCAGTTCCTGATCGCGCTCGTCGGACTTGGTGTCGCGATCGACTATGCGTTGCTCATGATCTTCCGTTTCCGCGACGAGCTGCGCGAGGGGAAAGACGTGGACACGGCACTCGTCGAAACGATGACGCACGCCGGCAAGGCCGTGATCGTCTCCGGCACGACCGTCGCGATTGGACTGCTGTCGCTGATCGTGCTGCCGCTGCCGTTCATCCGCTCGATCGGCATCGGCGGAATGCTGATCCCGGCGGTATCGGTGCTCGCGGCGATCACGCTGCTCCCGGCGCTGCTGGCGGTGCTCGGCACGCGAATCAACAGTCTCCGCCTGCTGCCGAAACGGCTCGTCGACCGCGGTCACCCCGAAGACGGGCCGTGGGGACGCTGGGCGCGATTCGTCAATGCGCGGCCGATACCCATTGCGGCAGTTGGGCTCCTGATCACCGGCGTCCTCGTCTTCTACGGCTTGCAGGTCAACCCGAACGAGGCCCAGATGAAGAACGTTGCCGCCATGGGCGGTGCGATCAGTCGGCCGCGACGCGCTCACGACGGCCGGGATCACGCCGGGCGTGCTGAAGCCGCTCGACGTGCTCGTCGAGAAGGGTGGCGATCCGGAAGCCGTCGCCGCACGACTGCGCGCCGTTGAGGGGATCACCGCCGCCGCCGCGCCGAAGAACTGGCGCAACGGCGACGCGGCGCTCGTCGAGGCGTTCCCGGCCGTCGACGGTGCCGATCCGGGAATCCAGCAGATCATCGATCGCTCCAAGGCCGCCCTGAAAGGGACGGGAGCGACCGTCGGCGGGACTGCCGCCGTTGATCGCGACCTCGTCCACGCCATCTACGGCAACTTTGCGTATTTGCTTGCCGTCGTGCTGGCGCTGACCTACATCCTGCTCGCGCGGGCGTTCCGATCACTCGTGCTGGCGCTCAAGGCAGTGCTCCTCAACCTCGTCTCGCTCGCAGCGGCGTTCGGGATCTTGGTCCTCGTCTTCCAGCTCGGGCACGGCTCGGGGATCTGGGGGATCGACGCGATGCAGGCGATCAACCCCTGGATGCCGATCATGATCTTCGCCTTCCTCTTCGGCCTCTCGATGGACTACGAGGTATTCATGCTCACGCGTATGCGCGAGGCCTACGACGAGACCGGCTCAACCTCGAAAGCGATCGAGCTCGGGCTCGCCCGCACCGGCAAGCTCGTGACGAGCTCCGCGCTCGTGCTCATGTGCGCCTTCCTGGCTCTCTCCTCTGGGCCGGGCTTCGAGATCAAGGAGCTCGCAATCGGGCTTGCCGCCGGAATCATCTTCGACGCAACCGTGGTGCGCGCCCTGCTCGTGCCGGCCACGATGCGCTTGCTCGGCGATGCCAACTGGTGGATGCCGAAGTGGCTGGGGACCGTGCTGCGCGTCGCAGGGCCCGAGGCGACGCCAACCATCGAGGCACCGCCCGTGCCCGTCGTCTGAATGGCGACAGAGAAGAAAGCCATGGAAACCAACACATCCCCATATCCACTGCGACTGACTGGCCAGCTGGCGCCGAAGCTCAGCCGCGGGCTCTGGCTCGTCAAATGGCTGCTGGCGATCCCGCACGTCATCGTGCTCTTCCTCCTCTGGGTTGCGTTCACGGTCGTCGGCGTGATCGCCTTCTTCGCGATCCTCTTCACCGGCCGCTACCCGTCAGGGCTGTTCGACTTCAACGTCGGCGTCCTCCGCTGGAGCTGGCGCGTCGCGTTCTACAGCTACAGCGCGCTCGGCACTGACCAGTACCCCCCGTTCCGACTCAAGGATGCCACGGACTACCCGGCCCGACTCGAGGTCGCCTACCCCGAGTCGCTCTCGCGCGGGCTTGTCCTCAGAGCTGCCAGTACATGACTAATGCCGATCTCGCTGATCGCTTCGGACATACGACCCAGATGAACTTTGACGAGCTTCTGCGCCTACGAACTCAGCAGGAGGCTCTTGTCGCTCGTATCGCGTTCATCGCCTCAACGGAGTCCGACATTCGCCGTGAGGTCGAAGCGTTCATCGAGTCGGCGCGGATGTGAAAGGCGGGTAGAAGCGCCGCCCTCCGCGGGCGACGCTTCTGCATCAAGCGTCGAGTTACCTCTTGATGATGTTATGGATCTGAACGATTTCCGGCTCGCCTGGATTGATCCCGAACTCCTCAAGAATCGGCGCAAGACGTGCGCCGAAAGCGTCAAGCTGTTCGCGTGTGTCGAAGATCTGACTCACCTTGAGGTTGTCGCCACGGCCGAAGCAGACTTCGTAGTCGAGACCATCTGCGGGCATGACGCCATCCTCGGTGAGCTTGCTGACGACACTGTCGTACTGCTCGGCCGTCAACGAAGGTGGCGCGAAGCGGATGAGCACACTCAAGATGTTCCTCTCGTTGCGGGTGAGTCTTTGAACCTACTCTCATCGCAACGCGAAAACGTCTGCGCACAGGCGCTTCATGAGTGATGCCGCGGAAAGATCGTGGAAGACACCCGCTGCAACGCGGCTAACCGTCGCCAAGCCCGGACGCGATCGACAAGCTGGGGGTCACCAGTTATCGGCACCGCGGCACGTCGCTATGCCTCGAGGCAGTGCGTCTTCACTTCGTAGCATCAGTAAGCCGGGAGAATCTCTCGCGGGTGCGATTCCCGCCGCCTCCACTCTCACGCTTAGGGGCCTATCCCGATCGGGATAGGCCCTTAAGACCGTCTAGACGACTGACCCTAGGGAGCTCGCTTCAGAATGAGTAGCCCTCAGCCATGCGCACAGTCAGTGCGGGTCGAAGCTGTACGTCCCTTGCCAGTGCCACAGCCCATCGGTCGTCACCGTGACCACGACGCTGGCGTGGAACCAAGTGAACATTCCTGTTCCGCCCGAGAACTCGCAGTGCATCGGGTTGCCTCCGAGGAAGCACGTGCCGAACGCGTGGTTGTTCCCCACGCCCGGCGGGTCGAGAAGGACGGCCCCGCCCGTCGGTGTCCCAAGCCCGTTCGGGTCGAGATAGAAGATCCTGGAGCCGTCTGGGATCGTCCTCAGGTTCGAGGAAGTGATTGTGCAGTAGGGAGGATTGTTCGTTGGAACGAATCCAGAGCATTCCTTCGTCACCACGAGGTCTCCGCTTCGGGAGGTTGCCGATGCCAGTGGGGCGACCGCGACAGCTACAGCGAAAACCACTGCGAACCCCAACATCAGTCTCTTCATCTGATCTCTCCTTTCGTGCCCGCCTCCGATGTGGCTGAGAGCGCGACTACGGAAGCGGCTCGGCATCATCTTTCGATCATCCTCGGGGGCCGGCGAGGTTGTGGCCATACGTCGTGCGACGTATGTTCGAAAGGTGGCGCGGCTATCGGGATCGGACTATCGAGGGATCCTCGAGTTCGTCCACGCGGCCGGGGAGGTCGGAGGATCCGACCCGTTTCCAGAGCAGGTGCTCGCCCGTTTGCGCGAGCTCGTCCCCTGCGACGTCGTGTCGTACGGCGACTTCGACCGCCGCGGCCACGTTTGGCGCACCGGTGTCCGCTACTCGGGAGAGCCGCGTGCGCCGGTGACGTCCGCCATCAGGGAAGCGCACGCCCAGCTCGTCGGCCAGTACCCGTATCGGCCGTGGAGCCCCGAGGCGAGGCACCCAATACGCTGGTCTGACCTGCTCTCACGGCGCGAGTGGCATGCTCTCGATCTGTACTGGGAGGTTTGTCGCCCGCTCGACGGCGAGTACGAGCTCGAGCTCTGGCTCGCGACGCCGGGCGGGATGGCGGGCGGGTTCGCGTTCGACAGCTTCGAGCACGACTTCAGCGAACGAGACAAGCTTGTTCTCGACACCCTCCAACCGCACCTTGTCCAGCTCTGGCGCAATGCGGGCGCGCGTCAACGGGAGTCGAGGTCGCTCACAGCGCTCACTCCGCGCGAGCACGAGATTCTTCTTTGGGTTGCGCGAGGGAAGTCGAACTCCGAGATCGCCGCCGTTCTCTACATCGCGCCGGGAACAGTCCGCAAACACCTCGACAACGTGTATGACAAGCTCGGTGTGAGCAACCGTGCGGGAGCAGTCGGTCACGTCTTCAGCAGCGAGGCGGAGACCTTCGCCCACCAGTCCGCCGACTCGCGCTGACACCCATGAAGTCACGGTCGGGTGACCTCGTATTCGCGCGCCTGCGCCGCTGTTGACGCACGGCGGCCGCGGGTTGTACGTCTATGTAACGGGAGAAATGTTGCGCGGGTTCGATTCCCGTCGCCTCCCTCATCGCGGGCAAGAAGGGCAGTGCGTGCGAGGTGGTGCTGTCCCCGTGCTTTCTGAGAGCAGAGGAGTGGCCTATTTGCAGGCGGCTTCGAGCCCAGTACCGCCCACTACGAAGGCACTGGAAACAGGGCCTTCTCGTTGAGGGAGTAGGCAACGGCTGCGTGGAATCGCGGCAATGATCGAGGAGTCAGATACGTAAAGGCCGGCCTCGTTGCCTCCTCGATAAGCGCACGTGAGCGCACCGGCGCGAACGATCACGGCGAAGAACAGGCCTCGTGTTCGCTCAGCGCCGCTGAGCCCAAGCGCGTGCTGATTGGAGGTCAGCGCACGTGAGGCGATCCTGGCGGCCGTCGGCGGCTCGCCGGTGTCGTAGCATCGGCTGATGGAGGTGTTCGCGTTTCAGGCGGTGCTCGTTCCGTACGCGCCGCACGTCGAGTGGCCGGACGAACCGGTGTTGCGAACCGTCGCGGTGCGGGAGGATCAGACGCTCGAGCAGTTGCACGAGGCGTTGCGGCTCGCGTTCGGCTGGGCGGATCCGCACATGTACGCCTTCTGGATGAGCGGCCGCTGGTGGGACGGAGAGAGTGTTCGCTATCAGACGCCGTACGAGTTGGATCCCGACGAGGATCGCATCAGAAGCGGCCGAACGCCGTTGAGCGAGCTGGGACTGCGGAAGGGCAAGGCGCTCGCATACCTGTTCGACTTCGGCGACGAGTGGCGTCTGTCGCTGAAGGCCGTGGACCGCTGGGAGGCAGGAGATGAGACGTATCCGATGCTGGTCGAGGCGGAGGGGGTGCCGCCGCCCCAGTACGCGGCACTCGAGCAGGACGACGTTCCCGACGGCTGAGGGGTCCCTGGTTGAGCGACCGAACGGCGCCGAGCTAGAAGTCGCGCCGGAGGCGCCGCCAGCCCGCGCCGCGGCCTGCGCCGGTTCCTTCGATGACGCCGGCGTCGCGGAGCTCGCGCAGGATCTGCCGGATGTACTCGTCGCTGACGCCGGGAAAGACGCGCTTCACATCGGCGAACGTGAAGGCGTCGCTGAGGTTGGAGCGGGCGAATGACCTCACGAGCTCCGCCTTCGAGCCGCGGCCGGCGGTGACGGCTCGGGCGCGCGGCTCGAACTCGCGGTAGGCGGCGGTGAGGACGCCGAGGAAGTAGGCGAGCCACGGCCGCAGGTCGTGCTCCCCGGTGTGCCATCGCTCGGTCGAGGCGGCCAGCGCGTCGTAGTAGGTCTTGTTGCTCTGCTCGATCAGCTCTTCGATGCTGATGAAGCGTCCGACCTCGTAGCCTGCCTTGTAGAGGAGTAGCAGCGTGAGCAGCCGCGACATGCGCCCGTTGCCGTCGGTGAAGGGATGGATGACGAGGAAGTCGAGGACGTAGGCGCCTGCCAGAAGGAGCCGGTGGTGTTGGTCGGCGCGCCAGGCGTCGTCGAGACGGCCGTGCAGCTCGTCCATGGCTGCCGGTGTCTCGAGCGCAGGCACGGGGTGAAGCGGACGGCGACGGTGCCGTCGGCGCGCTCCTCGGTGACGAGGTTGTCCGAGTTCTTCCAGCGCCCGCCCGGCTGTGGCGCGAACTGGTAGAGGTCGCGGTGGAGCTGTCGGACGACGTTCGGGGTGAACGGGATGTGCGTGGCGCTGGAGTGGATCGTGTCGAGGACGGCGCGGTAGCCGGCGATCTCGGCCTCGGAGCGGTTGCGGGGTGTCGCCTTCTGCGCCACCAGTTCCTCGAGCCGCCTCTGTGGGGCGGTGATGTTCTCGATCGCGTTGGAGGCCTCCACGCTCTGGATCAGCGCGAGCTGCATGAGCGATTCGAGAGCCGCGGGATGTTGCCGCGCAAACGCTTCCTGGAGTCCGCGGCCGATATCGATTTCGCTCAACTGGCGGTTGAGTGCCGCGGGGATTAGGTCGAAGTGTCGACCGAGATCGCGGAATGGCTGCACACCGGGCAACTACCGGCTTGCACCCCGCAAGTATGCGTTGATCCCGTCAAAACCCATAGTTTCTGGGGTGGGCCCATAGTTTCCCGGATCCACGCGGTCGTGGCAAGAATGCGAGCCCCGGAAACGGGGCATTTCGCGCGCTGGCCACGCGGTGCGCCACCAACCTCATGCTGCGTTCTGCGGTGACCCGCGGAACCCGAGTTACCGCCCTGCGGCGCGCGCCGCTGCTGCCGGCGGTGCAACGGGCTTTGCTGCGGGCGCAGAGGCGAAGCGGAAGCCGTAGAACATCATGCTGATCCCGATCAGCTCGCCGGCGTACACAAACGAGTAGGCGCCGGCGCGGGACACGCCGGTCGAGAGTGCAACGACGAGCGCGCCGGTGCCGATCCAGAGATTCGTGCGCACACGCTGCCGCCGCAGGATCGCGAGGAGCGAGCCTCCGACGAGGAAGAGCGTGCCGTACGTGTTCAGCGCTACCGCCCATAGAAACGCATGGCCCTCGAGCGCGGAGTTCGACGGGGGCCGCAACCCCGAAGCTGCAGCGAGCGTCTCGTGATCGACAGGGGCGAAGGCGACCGTCACCACCGCGGCGAGCGTCGCGACGGCAAGGCCCCCGAGCAGCAGGTCACGTGCGCGCGGACGGAGCAAGAGCCACGCTGACCCCGAACCGAGTAGCGCGACCGTCAGCACACCACCGCAGATGTAGTACGTCTTGAAGATCCCCTCGGACCACCCTGGACGCTGCGCCGCGGCTTCGCAAGCAGCGGCGATCCCAAAGCACGCGAAACCGAGCGCCCAGAGCGCCTTCTGCGCGCCCCGGCGCCGGAAGAACGACACGGCCAGGAGCCCGGCGAAGAGGAACGCGACGAGCGCGGCGGCGAGAGGCAGCAATGCATCCGCGACGGCCGGCGACGTCGCTGTCGACCCGGCAGGCCCGATCGACGTTACGGGCGAACCAGGTGCGACGACCTGGAGGTAGTCGTAGTCGCGCCCACCGAACATCCCTTCCTTCGCCGCAACGAGCTCGTACCTACCCGGCCGAAGCTCCGTTCGCGGTGCAAGCACGAGCTGCGTCGGGGTCCGTTTGTGCACGGAGAGCGCGACGCCGCCGCCGCGGTCGAGATCGTAGAGCTGATACGCGGCGGGGCTGTCGACCGCGGAGGCGCGGATCATGAAGGCGCGCACATCGGGCGCGTGCACACGCAGCGCGTCGTGCGGATACGTCGACTGCGGATCGTCCCACGCGAACAGCGCGACATGGCCGCCGCCTGTCTCGAGGAACTGGCCGCTGATCTCCTTCGTGAAGCGCTGGTAGCTGTAGTGGACGGTGCTGCCGCCGACGCCTGCGATCGCAGGGACGAACGGCAGGCTGACGAGGACGAGGGCGATCGCGCCGACTGCGACGCTGATGCGCGCGCGGTAGCGCCTGAGAATCTCCTCGCGCGTCCGTTCGCGGCTCCTTGTCCCGCCGGGCGGCGGCCCGAGCAGCAGGCGCCGGCGTCGTGCATGCGCGCGGTAGAGCGCCGCACTCGAGATGAGCGCCGAGAGCGGCAGCCAGGCGAGCTCGGCTTTCCAGCCGATGTCACGCAATGGGCCCTGGCCGTACGGGCTGAAGGCGACCGGAATCACGGCCCAGGTCAGTGCGGGGCCGGCGAGCAGGAGGAGAGAGGCGGTGAACGGGAAGCCGGCGAAGAGCCAGCCGACGCCGGGGAAGCCCATCAGCCCGAGTGGGAGCTCGTACCCGGCGAGCGCTGCCGGGCTGCGGCGCCGGACGCGGTTCGGGATCTTGCCGGTATAGAGCCCGGGCAGCCGGCGGAGCGCGCGCTTGCCGGCATCGAGTTGGTCGACGGCGAGCTCGAATGCGAGGCGGGCGTACCACCAAAAGCCGGCGAAGATCGCGAGCGCCGCGGGAACGGCAACGAGTGCGGCCCACGGCTCCAGCTGCGTTACCGCGTCGCTGTAGGACGCCCCCGTCGTGACGCGGTGCGCCTCGACTGCGGCGAACGCGATGCCGGAGAGGTAGTACACGCCGACACCCGCCGAGAGCGCTACGACGACGCGCGTTGCGCGTGCGGCGCCCAGCACCGTGAACACGAGACCCAGCAGAATCACGAGCAGACCGCCGAGCATGTTGAGCTGCGCGTGGAGGTTGACGATGACATCGCCGGCCTGGCCGCCGCGGTCGAGCAGCTCGTTCACCGCGGGGAACGCCTGGATCGGCCCCTGCAGCGTCCCGACCGCGAGCGCGGCGCAGCCGGCAATGACGAAGGGGCGGAGGATCGACTGCGAGCGCCAGACGGACCGCACGAACACCGCGAGGAGGAGCCAGAACGCGGCGAACATCGCGATGCCCGCGCCCATGATCAGGTAGGAGTGGAGCGCTGTCGCCTCCTCCGCCTGCTCCGGCGTCAACCCGTGACGGACGACGAGCCTCCCCTCGTGAAAGCCGAGGTAGAGGGTCGTGCCGTAAAACGCAAGCGACCCGACGAGCAAGGCGAAGAAGACGCGGTTTGCGAGACGCCGTGACGGCGCGACGCCGCCGGCTGCGGGCACGAGCGCGAAGAGCGAGCCGGCCACGAGCATCGTGAGCCCGGTGACGAGGTTGATGTGCGCATGGCTGATCGGGTCGATCCATTCGCCGGCATGACCGGCGCGGTAGAGCCACGCCGCATTCGCGGGCTGCACCTGGATCACGCCCTGCACTGTTCCGACCGTCAGGGCGGCGGCGCCGGTGGCGAAGAATTTCCAGAGGTGCCACTGCGGCTTCCGTACCTTGACGAGCCGCGACTGGAAGATGGTGAGCGCGACGTTCGTCGCGAAACACCAATAGCCGAGGCCCATCACGCCCGCGCCGATGCCGGTGGGCACCTTGTACCACTTGCCCATGTGCGCCTTCGCCACCTGGTAGTCCCAACCGTGCTCGACGAGCCGCCCGATCGCCAGCCCGTTCCCGATCAGCGAGATGTAGAAGACGCTGAGGCCGACTGCCGTGAACCAGAACGCGCACTGCGCGAGGCCTTCGCTCGCGAGCGGTCTCCGCACGATGCGCGGGAGGACAAGCCAGCAGAGACCGGTCGAGATCAACGTGCCGCCGCCGACGATCATCAGGTGCGTGTTGGAGAGATCGCGGACGAGGTGGCCGGCGTAGCCTGTCCGGGCGAGGTACTCCTCCGACCACGGCAGGTTCTTCAGCACCATGTGCAGCGAGCCGACGACGAGGAAGAAGCCGCCCTCGACGAAGTACTTCGCGGTCTTACGGTCGTGCGCACCGAGCTCCTCCTCGGAGTACGGCTCCGTGCGGACCGGCGGCGCCTTGCCCGGCACAAACCGGAAGATCGCCGCGATGACGACAGCGAAGAACGCGAGATAGGTAAGGAACTGAAGCGACGTCAGGTGCTTGACGTACACGGTGTGTGCTTCAGCGCAGTCCGGGCTCGATGAAGTAGACCGTCAGCGTCCAGCCGAGGTAGACGAGCACGAGCACGGCGAGGATGATCCATCCGCGGACGAGCGTCGAGCGCGAATCTCTGACGTCCTCGCCGACGTCGCGGTAGCCGACGAGCGGACGGGCCGGCCGGTGCGGCGGCGGCTGCTCGGAATCGTCCATCAGAACACCTTCTCCATGAGCAGACGCTGCTCGCTGGCGATGCCGGCGATGTCCTGCAGCATGCGCTCGACGGTGTAGCCGCGTTCGAGAAACGCCTCCAGCTGCTCGGGCGTGTCCCAGACCGTGTACGTGTGCAGCACAACGGATTCGTCCGGGTCTGCGTGCACGAACGCCTCGAGCTTCTGGCATCCCGGGTACTCCTGCACGTGCCCTTTGAGCGCCTGCATGGATGCGAAGACGGTCGGCCAGGATTCAGCGGGGATGCGGGAGATCGTGAGCGACGCCCACGCGACGTAGGGCAAGGCGGAGGCGGCGGTCGTGCCGGTTGCCGCCATCAGAACTTCTGGCCCCAGATCAGGTGCCCGATGATCAGGACGGCGGCGAACGCGGTAATGATCACCGTGAGAAAGAGAAAGAAGAACGTCGCCGGGCCCGCGAGCTCCGTCGTCTCACCGAACTCGTCGACGGGATAGATCCCACCCTGCCGGGTCGTGCGGTACTGCCAGACCCACAGGAGCAGTACGACGGACAGCACGATGACGAAGCCCCAGAGCCAGGCGAGGTCGATCCAGCGCACGTGCCAGGTCGCGGTCCGCTGCATCGTCAGCTGGTGTGCCTGCAGGTACTGGTAGAACTGCTCCGCCGTCTGCGGCGAGTCTCCGCTAGGCATCCCCATCGGCCCACTCCTCCTCGTCGAGCGCCCATTCGGGTGTGTAGTAGTCCTCCTCCTCGATGAGCAGCGGCAGGCTGCCGAGCCGGTCGAGCTCGTGGAAGTGGCCGGCCTTCCAGGCCGCGATGAATGCGATCACGGCGAAGCCGGAGAAAATGAAGAAGGTGTCGATCATCCAGTCGGCCATGACCCACCGCGACTGCGCCGTCTCCGGCTGGTCGTGCGCGAGCGCGAGCGCAGGGAACACAAGGGACGTGAAGGCGACGAGCGCGAGCATTGCGAGGCGCCTCATTGCTGGCCCGGCACGGTCGGAGGGATCTGCTTCTGCGACTCTGGCGGGAGCTTCTCGCCGCGCGCCTTGGCGTCGGCCCACGCGCGGTTCAGCATGTCCTCGTAGATCGCCTTGATCCCGCTCGCGGCGGCCTGCAGCGAGAGCTCCGTGTGCGCCTGGTTGTTGAGCGTGAGGTGGTCGGACGGGGAGAGGCCCGGGAAGACGCGCATGGCCTCCTGCATGTACGGGTCATTCACGACCTTCTTGAGGAAGGCGACATTCCCGTAGGGAGTCTGGTGGGACTTCGTCCAGTCGACGAGCTCCTTCGACGGTTGCCAGACGATGTAGTCCTTGGGCTCCGGGACGCGGTTCTTCGCCAGCGTCCCATTCGGGATCGTCTTCACGAACATGACGACGCGCCAGATGTCATTCACGCTCAAGCGGTCGCCGAAGTTCTCCATCGCCGTTCCCGGCCAGCCCCGCAGGATGCGGTAATAGAAATCGCCCGGGCCGGTGTCGCCGCCGCAGCAGGCATCGTCGGCTGCGGTGAAGTCGGCGGGCGGCGGCGAGAGGAACGTCGCTCCCGGGCCCTTGCCGTCACCCGCGAGGCCGTGACAGCCGACGCAGCGGTCGAGGAAGACCTCCTTGCCGCGCATGAGGTTCTGCTCGGTGACCGGGAGCGGGTCGCCGGAGAGCCAGTAGCTCCGGTCGATCTGCGCGAGGTTCGGCGCCTCCTCGAGCTGCCCGGCCTGAGGCTCGAGCTTGCTGTCCGGCAGCGACTCGACGGTTGGGTTGTGAGCCCCCTGGAAGCCGGTGTACGGCGTCGGGAATCCCTGGTTCGAGAGCACGACGTGCTTCGCGTAGAGCTGCCCGGCGTAGCGGAGCAGACCGGATTTCCCGCTCCGCTGCTGCACGAACGCGATCAACTGGTCAATCTGCTTGTCGTTGAAGAGCGATTTCATGTCCGGCATCAACGACTTCGGATCCATGTAGCGCGGGTCGTAGAAGTGGGCCGATTGCCAGTCGTCGGGATGCCATCCCGCTTCCTGCGAGAGATCGGGGCCCGTGCGCTCGGTGCCGAGGAGGTTCGGGGACTGGTCGGAGCCCCAGAAGTCGCCCGGCTGGGAGACCTTCGGATAGAGGAAGTAGAGGCTCTCGCGCACGTCCTGCGGCCGCGAGTAGCCGGAGTGGCAGACGTAGCAGCCGTTCTGCGCGAACAGGTTCCGGCCCGCGAGCGCCGTCGACGACAGCGGCGCCCAGTCGGACGACGGCGCCGGATCGAAGGTGTGGATCGGCAGCCAGACCACGATCGCGACAACGGTGAAGAATGCGATGAGCCCGCCGACGCCGGCCATCAGCGGCGTGATGCGCATCCGCTCGCGCGGATGGCGCACCCAGCCACGCGGGACGCCGGGCGTGTGCGACGGGAGATCGGCCGGGTACTCCTCTTGCTCCCGGTCGCTCATTACCCGGCCACCGGCGGCGGCGCGATCGCCTCGGCCACACTGAGCGTCTCGCGCCGGCGGCGCTCGGCCGTGTTCGTGAAGATCGTCATCCCGATGTTGACGATCTGGACGATCCCGGAAAGCACGATCATCGCGCCGAAGATGCCGCGCGCGATGTAGTACGCGTGCAGCTGTGGCAGCACGTTCACCTCGGGGATCCCGTCCTGCCAGCTGAAGCCCTGCTGGAAGCCCGCGAGCGTCAGCACGCTGAAGAAGCCGGTGAAGCCGACGGTGACGAGCCAGTACTGCCACTCACTGAGACTGCGGCTGTAGAGCGGCTTCGCGTACACCTGCGCGACGATGTAGTCGATCACGCCCATGCCGAGGATCGTGAATGCGCCGAGCAGCGCGAGATGCGCGTGCGCGACGACGAAGTTCGTGAAGTGCGTCAGCTTGTTGAACGGCTGGATTGCCTCGAACGCACCCTGGATGTTGACGAGGAAGTAGAAGAAGAACGCGGTCATGGTGAACCGCAACGGGAGGTTCGTGAAGAATCGGTCCCAGTTGCCCTTCATCGTCCCGAGGATGTTGATCGTGAACGCAAAGACCGGGACGAGCAGCATCCAGGAGGAGACTTCTGCGATGGTTTTCAGCCACGACGGCGTCGGCGATTGCAGGATGTGATGGTCGCCGACTCCCGTGTAGAAGAACGCCATCCCCCAGAACGAGATCAGCGAGAGCGTGTAGCTGTAGAGCGGCGTGTTCGTGACGCGCGGGACGATGTAGTACGTCAGCGCGAGAAGCATCGGCGTCAGCCACAGGCCGAACAGGTTGTGCGCGTACCACCAGTTGAGGATCGCGTCGGACAGGCTGTTCGTGAGCGCCCCGGACGGCGCGCCCCACACATGCCCGGGCCGCCAGATCACGTTGCCGATCGCGTAGTCGACCGCGAGCCACAAGGGGCTCGCGATGAAGAACCAGACGGAGACGTAGAGCGGACGGATCGTCCTGATCGCGACCGTCGCAAGGATGTTCACGATCATCAGGCACCAGATCACGAGGAGCGCGATGTCGATCGGCCAGATGAACTCGCCGTACTCGCGCCCCTGGCTATGGCCCGTGAGGAGGCCGATGATGCCGAGCAGGAACATGAGGTTCCACGCCCAGCAGCAGATGACGCCGAGCCGCTCGCTCCACATCCCGCGGGTGCCGACGAGGCGCGGGAGCATGTAGAAGAGCGCGCCGAAGTACATCATCGTGAGCCACGCGAGGATCACGCCGTTCACGTGTGAGGGGCGGATCCGGCTGAAGCTCAGCCATGGGTAGTTGCTGAATGCCTCCGGGGTTACGAACTCCGTAGCGAGGACGAGTCCGAACAGGTCGACAATCGTTAGCCAGACGATCGACGAGATCAGCCAGTGCTTGACAGCCGTGTCCGGGAACGGCGACGAGCCGGACGTGGCGCGACGGGTGAGCGGCGCGGGAGTGTCCGCGAATGGGATCCCGGACGTATCTGTCCGCTCGGTCTCCACCGCCGCAGCACGCTACGACATCGTCCGCCGTCGTTTCGGCCAGATGACGACATTGTCATGTCCCGGTCACTTGGCTGTCAGAACGCGCTGCGTTACGGTACACCGGACTCCGACGACGGAGGCGGCCGTGCGGATACTCCTCATCGAGGACGAAGAGCGGATCCGCGCGTTTGTGACGCGCGGGCTCGAGAGCGAGGGCTACTCCGTGGTCGGTGCGGCCGACGGCTTCACCGGGCTGCGACTCGCGCGCGACCTGCCATGCGACCTCGTCCTGCTCGATCTGCTGCTGCCCGGTCTCGACGGCCTCAGCCTGCTCGAGCAGCTGGAGCAGATGCGGCCCGAGCTGCCGGTCGTCGTGCTCACGGCGCGCAACGACATGGCCACGAAGCTGCGCGGCTTCCAGCTCGGGGCGAGCGACTACCTGACGAAGCCGTTCACGTTCGACGAGCTGCTCGCGCGGATCCGCGTGCACTTGCAACGCGTACGCGGTGCACCGCGAACGCACGTCCTCAGCGTCGGAGCTCTGAGCCTCGATCTCGCGCGACGTCAGGCGAGCGTCGGCGACCGCGTGGTCGACCTCTCCGACCGCGAGTTCAAGCTCCTCCACCAGCTCGTCGAGTCGGCGGGCGAGGTCGTGAGCCGCGAGCGGCTTCTCTCGGAGGTGTGGGGCTATCATTTCGATCCGCGCTCGAACGTTGTGGACGTGTGCGTGCGTCGGTTGCGGAAGAAGCTCGGGCCGTCGTCTCCGATCGAGACCGTTCGCCATGCGGGCTACCGCGTTGCTGCAGCGTAGAGCCGTCGAGCTCGGCTGGTTCGCGTTCGCGCTCGCGAACCTCGCGGCAATGATCCGCTGGGATCGCTGGGAGACGATCCCGTTCCACTTCATCTGGGTCAGCCTGACGCTCGTCTACGGCTTTCGCGTGTGGCGGCCGGTCTCGACGGCTGCCACGCTCGCGTTCGTGATCGTGTCGACCGGTGTGCTGATCGGGATCGACATCAGCCAGGGCACACAGGAGTGGGGCGAGCTCACCGAGGTTCCGCTGATGTCGATGATGTTCCTCGCAATGGTGTGGCACGCGCGGCGGCGCCAGGACGCGCTCGGGATCGCGGAGGAGCAGACTGTGCGTCTCGGGTCGCTCCTCGACCGGCAAGAGCGGTTTCTCCACGACGCATCGCACGAGCTGCGCACGCCGGTGACGATTGCGCGCGGTCACCTGGAAGTGCTCGGGCGCACGGGGACCTCGCGCCCGCCCGAGGTCGAGGTCGCCCTCGACGAGCTCAAGCGCATGGAACGGATCCTCGAGCGGCTATTGCTTCTTGCGCGGGCTGACCAACCGGACTTCGTCGAGCTGCGGGACGTGCAGCTCGACATCTTCCTCGAGGACGTTTTCGTCCGATGGGCCGAAATCGCTCCCCGAACCTGGCAGCTCGGTACTCTCGCCGCCGGCGTCCTGCGTGCCGACTCCGAACAACTCCGGATCGCGCTCGACGCGCTGCTCGAGAACGCTGTCAAGTACAGCGCGCCCGGAGACACGATCGAGATCTCGAGCCGCCCGGCGGAGGGCGCCGTCACGATCGAGATCGCGGACCGCGGCCTCGGAGTGCCGGAGGAGGCGCGCGAGCGAATCTTCGAGCGCTTTGCGCGCGCAGATGCCGCACGAACGCGAACGGCGGGCGGCGTGGGGCTCGGACTGGCGATCGTGGATGCGATCGCCAAGGCGCACGGCGGCAGGGCGACCCTCACGCGCAGGAATCCAGGCACGGCTTTTGCGCTGACGCTGCCGGGATTCTCCGTGGACTCGATACCGGAAGAGCGCGTCTCGCCCGTTGCGGTGGGCGCGACTCTGAACTGATTCACAGGTCTCGCGCAGCGTTCATTAAGGGCGCGCGGCTGCTATGGGGGAAAGCGCCGACTCGCGGCGCGAGACCACGGAGCGACCATGAACCCTCACGCGACCATTCTGTTCGAGCAGGCGCCGCCGCGTGCCCCCGCGGATCAGTTTGAGCTCAACCACCGAGCCGTCAGCGCCGCCGACTCTGCGCACCTCCGCGCCGGTCTGCATCCGAGCCGCTGGCAAAGGCGAGGCGTGCTCGGGATCCTGGGGAGCCTGTCGGGATCGAACAGATCACAGCAGGCTCAGCCGGCCAACGCAGGGATCGTACGGCTGTGAGCGACCGGTCATTTCCCGGCGTCAAGGTTCCTTACCATGTGCGACCTGAGCGCGAATCCTGACCCCAAGGGAGGGCCGAGAGGTCGCGAGGCGACCCTCGCGCTGCCGGGGGGCGGAAGTAACAGCGGTGATAGCGGAGGGTGACGTCCGCCGCGCGCATCGGCGTGAAGCCATCACCGCGTACATCACAGTGATGATCGTCGCCTTCCTCTTCGACCTACGTGCAGAAGGTGCTGCGCAGACGCCCCACCAGTTGCCAGCAGTCGTCGTCCGGCGGAAAGATTCTGGAAAGCACACATGGGCTTGTTCCAGGATCTGCGGCAAAGGGCAGAGGTTGCGTCGGACGGCAACGTACGGCCAACGCGGGCACGCGATCCCGCAACTGGGGGTCATATCGGTCGTCCACCGCACGTCACACGTGACGCGGAGAAGCCGCGAACCGTCGGTGACGAAGTGCGTGCGCGAGCCGTCCTTTCTTATCCGGTAGCTGATCCCCGGGTAGCGGCTCGCGTGGCGCTTGCACGGGTCATGACTGGCGCCACGCTCGCCGCTCACGGCGCCTGTATGCGCCCTGCCGACGCTTGCGATCCTCGTCCCCGGTGGACGTGCTGGGGTGCCTCGAAGGGACGATCCTGGTGAGGGCGGACGCAGCGTCACGAGCCGATCCCATGAGCCAGCGTCTCGTATCGACCGTCGAATCGCCTGCCCCGACTCAGCTCTCTGAAGCTCAGCCCGACGATGTCATCGCCCTCGACGATCCAGCGCAACTCATAGCAAGCTCGATATGTCGGCGGCCAGAACGAGCAGAAGCGTCCATCTTCGTCGACGTACCACTGGCCCTCTGTGGGGCGACCGTCCGCCTCGACGTAGCTCGTGTGCCCGCCCGGATCGAACGTCTGCATCGCCCCGTCGTCGAAGCGCAGCTCGCCGGCCGTCACTGCTCGCGGGATCAGGGAGGCCGCAACCGGCTCGCCGTCAACGACCTCGACATCTTCCAGCCCTTGCAGATGAGTGGAGCGATCGTCCGTGTCGGGCATAGCGGTCTCCTTCAGTGGATGGGTTTCAGCGGTTCGGGACGAGCCGATCCGCGTGCGCGAGTGCGCGGGAGTTGGGGCTTGTCCTCGGCGGTGAGGCCGAGAGCTTGGCCGCCGCGGCGGTGCTCCGCTGACGAGCAGGCCGGTCTCGAGGATCTGCTCGGTCTGCGGACGTCGACGAGGATCTGCACTGCGGCGGCGAGTCCGTCGACGACCGGCATCCGTGGTCACGCGACGACCCTAAGCGCATGGGGCTTGGGCAACGGAAACCCCGCGTGCGACTTGACCTTCGCCGAAGTCAAGCGCACGCGAGCGTTCCCGAGAAAACAGGTCTTGCATTCGTGTTTTACGCTCGAAGAACCCACACGGTAAGGAGCGCGCAGCACGCATCTCCCGGCGTGTGACGACATCTGCGCGGGCTCAGATCTTCGGGCGACGCGACACCTCTCTGCGTAGGCCCCGACTGCCGAGCGGGTTCAGCCGAAGGTAAAGACGTAGGCCTCCACACCCGGAGCGTTGAACTCGATCTCGAGCGTGCGCTCCGCGATCCCGTCCTGCTGACGGACGAGCTGATAGAGGCGCGGTTGGACCACGGTTCCGTAGCCCTGCTCGTCGACGTCCAGCCCCTGTGCGCCACCTGGTGGCTCTCCGTCGAGGAGCACCCGGAACGGCACGCGCACGCCGCCCGGCGCGCGTGCCCGCAGGACGAGATGAGCATCGCGGGAGTGGAAGCGGAACGCAATTCGGCCTTCGGTTCCGTACAAGACGCTCGCGCCGCTCTCGATCGTCCAGTCGCCGGTGAGCGCCCACTCGTTGAGCCGCAGCGAATCCGGGACGGAGTATTCGCGCGGCTCGTCGAGCGCAGCCCCCTCGGGCGACGCGAAGTTCCGGCCCTGCTCGTAACCGAGGTACGTCTCGGGCGAGCGCAGGTTCGTCCAGTCGGCTTGCGCCTCGAGGCCGTCGGGCTCGAGGGAGACGAGATCGTCGCCGATGCCCTCGGCGCCCGCCTCGCGCAGAAGCATCTGAATCGCCCGCTCGCAGTCGTCGTATTCGCCCTCACCGAAGTGATGCTGACGGATCCGTCCTTCTGCGTCGGCGATGTAGACCGCCGGCCAGTACCGGTTGCCGAATGCGCGCCATACCTGGTAGTCGCTGTCGAGCGCGATCGGGTAGTCGACGCGCAACGCGCTCGCGGCCACGCGTACGTTCTCCAAATCGTGCTCGAACGGGAACTCGGGAGTGTGGACGCCAACGACCACCAATCCGCGCTCGCGATACTTCTCCTCCCAGGCGCGGACGTACGCGAGTGTGCGGAGCCAGTTGATGCACGTGTATGTCCAGAAATCGACGAGCACGACGCTGCCCGCCAATCTCTCCGCCGTGGGCGCCGGCGAGTTCAGCCAACCGGTCGCGCCGCTGAAACCGGGCATCCGGCCCTCTGTCGGCAACGGGGTTGCCCCAGGATGGCGCCGGACACCGAACCAGTTCATGTCGCACCAAGCGGCAGCTTGGCATCCTCGGAGTCCGTCTCCAAGTACGGCCGCCGGCCGCAACGCACGGGAGGCGCCGAGCACCTCATCCGGCTTCGCTCGCGGCCGCGTGACCGCGCAGCGGCAAAACCCAATCAGGACGGACGAAGTGGCATGTGTAGCCGTTCGGGTTTCGCTCGAGGTAGTCCTGATGGTCGGGTTCGGCCTCCCAGAATGGGCGTGCCTGCGTCACCTCGGTCACGACCTTCCCGGGCCAGCGCCCCGCTCCATCGATGTCGGCGATCGTCTGCTCGGCGACGCGACGCTGCTCCTCACCGAGGTAGAAGATCGCCGAGCGATAGCTCATCCCGAGGTCGTTGCCCTGGCGGTTCAGGGTCGTCGGGTCGTGGATCTGGAAGAAGAACTCGAGCAGGTCACGATATGACGTCAGAGCCGGATCGAAGACGACCTCGATCGCTTCGGCATGTGCGCCGTGATGGCGATAGGTGGCATTTGGAACGTCCCCGCCGGTGTAGCCCACCCGGGTCGAGACGACTCCCGGTTGCTTCCGGAAGAGATCCTGCAGTCCCCAGAAACATCCCCCGGCCAGAATCGCTCTCTCGAATCGTTCGTTCATGGCTCGAACCACCGCCTCCCGTCCGCGTGCCTCATTTGTGTCGAAGGTAGCGGGGTGAGGGCGCAAGTCGGAAACGCCAGGGTGCGCAGACGCGCCTCGGTGCAGGCGCCATGCGGTGGTGGGCTTTTTCCGGCCACGTAGGCCCGCTTGGTTTCGAAGTCGTGCACTCGGTGTCAGGCTGGGAGCTCGACTTCCGCGCGCTATAGGTATTCGGTCTTTCTTGTGCATCGCCGCTCGGGTGAAGTGTCCGACGGCATTAGCCAATTGCTCAGACGAGACGACGCTCGTGCGCCTCGACAACGGCCTCGAGACGGGAGTGCACGTTGAGGCGGCGCAGGATGGCGCGGACGTGATTTCGAATCGTGTCAGGTGCGACGCCGAGCTCCTCGGCCATCTGCTCCGTGGAGCAGCCGCGCGCAAGCAGATGTAGGACCTGCGCTTGGCGCGGCGTGAGCGAAAGCTCTCCGTCCCCCGCGCGCGGTCTGGATGCCTGCTCATCAATCTCTGCGAGCCCGAATACGCCGGCGATGCTCTGGCCGCCGCGAACGGGAACACTGCTTATCTCGGCCCGCACGAGCGTGCCGTCGCGCTTGCGCAGAGTGACTTCGTACTCCGTTGACGCGACGTTTCCCACGAGCTTCTGGGCGAACGCGCGATTCGCGACAGGGACGGATCCCGGCTCGAGCACGTCAGTGAACGGGGCGCCCTGGTGATCGCCGACGAGTTCCCTGGAAGCTCTGTTGAGCCAGCGGATGGTCATGTCCCCATCGATCGCGAAGACCGGAACAGGGAGGCGTTCGAGCGCATCAAAGATGTCGCCCAGCTCACGCAGTGCGCATGTCTGCGCGCCAGTTTCTTGATCGTCGATGTCCAAATTCACCCGCGCCAAGGAGCTCGGCCGCCGAAGTCAGGCGGCGGCCGCTCGGAAAGGAGCCCCACGACATTCCGATTACCGTCACGCATGCCGAGCTTGGGCGAATCCGAAATGTCCATCGCGCGAAAGCTGGATCGCTACAGCAGGCAAACGTGCGATGTTGGGTAAGTCGCGAGACCTGAAGTCGTGGGAGGCGACTCTTCCGACGAACCAGATCGCGGAGCGGAGCGATTCGCGAAACGGAAGTGACCACCAGCGCACGATCTGCGCTATGCGAGCCCACGGAAGGCGAAGCTCGTGCGCAGCCTGACAGGCGCCATCGATGCGCGCTCTGCGAGAACGCGCGCCACGCCCCCGCCGTGCCTGAACACAGGAGGACGCCGATTCATGCTGCCGAGAGACCGACGCGACGGCCGGTCTCACCGGAGAGTCACCTGAGTTACCACGTCAGCGGGAGATGATTTTCCGCGTAGCGGACTTGACCGCTTTTGGCGAGGTGTCGCCGCGGGTCAAGCCGAAGACCAGCGAGGTCTTGCCGCGGCCGACGACCTTGAACACGAGCACGACGCTCGCGTCCACGTCAGCTTCGGAGATCTGGCGGACGACGTTCGAGTCATACCTTCGCGCGAGCCGCCACGAGAGGCCAGACTTCTTAGCCGCGTGGGGGAGGGCGACGGCGACGAGTTGATTCGGGGCCGTCGTGATCGTCGAGACCGCGCCTGCGGGCAGGTGCCCGACCGGAGTGGAGTCAGCGCCGGCGGTGACGGCGACTGCGAGTGCGATTACGGCGATGAGACCGGCGGCCAGGGCCAGCAGTGTGGCTGCTCGTCGCTTGGGCCGAACGATGAAGGTCATCCTGTTCTCCTATTCACGAGGAAGGTTGGCGGGATTGGCAGATTCATGGCAGAGGGCATGCGATCGTCGCTCTCGGAACCAATGAAGACGATGCAACCGTGTGGAGATACACGGGCTCGAGTCGGGAGATCCGCAGACCGGTCACGCCGCCTCACGCACTAGTCGGACACCTCAGCGTCGGCGGTCACGAGATCCGCGTACTCGGGACGTAGCCTGATGAAGTCGGCGACGAACGGCGCGTGCGGGACGACCGCGAGGCCGCGCGCACGCAGGTCGTTGAGCGCACCCTCCACGAGTCGCGTACCGAGGCCGTGTCCCTCGAGCCGCGGCTCGACATCGACGTCGACGAGAACGCGCACGCCAGGCTCGGACCTGTAACGGATCTCGGCAACGAACACGCCGTCGAGGTGGAGCTCGTAGCGCAACTCGTCGGGATTGTCGATAACGGTCACATCAGCGGGCGCAGTCATGTCGCTAGCGAACGCGCCTGCGGCCGTGGCTCTGTCCCGCGCTTGCGCTTGGCGAGCTGCTCGGCAAGGCAGGCGTCGCAGATCCCGTGTGTGAACTGCGGCGGTAGCTTCCACTCGTATGTCCGGAGATGCGCGATCGCTCGCACCGCGTCGACCCAACCGTCGCCCAGCCTGATGCGCTCACACCAGGCGCAGGCGGTGAGCATCCTCGCTCTTCGGCGAGGAACGATCCGGGCTATGAGGGTCGTTTGGGCGCTCATCGTCGTCTCCTTGATCTCGTCTCTTCCGGGGTGGTCGTCGTCGCCGAGTCCGATCTCCCGGTACCCGGCCTAAAGCACCTGCTCGTGAGCCACGGTCAGGCGGGTGACGGCGAGGCCGGGCCGTGCGATCCGTGCGGTGAGGCCGCGTTCCGACCAGTTCGCGTGCTCGTGATCGTCCGTAACGACGATCACTTCCGTCGCGGCGAACCCATCGAGGGCGTCCTCGACGGCGAGCGCGGGATCCTGGTCGGCGATGCGGCCCTCGGCGTGGACGCCGTGCTGCTCGAGCCGCGCGAGTACGTTCTCGAGGCGGGCGTGTGCAATCTCGGATTCGCGGTCGGTGTCGTTCGTCCAGGTATGCAGGCGGCTGGCGAGCGCGGGCGCGACGACGAGGACGCGGCCGGCTTGCCCGGCGCTGCGGATGACCCCGTCGCAGAGGCCCTCGACCCGGCACCAGACGTCTGCGAGAACGAGCAGATGAGGGGAGCGATTGGCCGTGTCAGGCATGGCAGTCTCCTTCAGTCGATAGACCGGGCGCGTCGGGGCGAGCCCCATCCGGATGCGCGAGCCGCTCGACCCTGCGCTGGAGCTCCAGCTAATGGGCACCGTCAGCTCGAGCGCCCGACCGTCGTGGCGATGCTCACTGAGGAGCAAGTCGGTATGCAGGAGCTGCTCGGTCTGCGGACGTGGACGAGGATCTCCACCGCGGGGGCGAGCCCGTCGAGGACTGAGATTCGTTGTCACGCGCCGACCGTAAGCCCAGTGAGGCTCCGCAACGGAAACCTCGGCGGCCCACTTGACTCTCGCCGGAGACCAGCGCACGCGATCATTCCCGTATACGCACGGTCGACGCATCCCGCGAGTCACCGCACGTGTGGGCCGCTGCACACAGCTTGGACTCTGCGACACGCACCTTGTTGTGTCGGGAGCCGGTAACCGGGCGCCGGGCGATGGAGCCGAATCCACTCGTGACAGTCGAGCTGCCCTTCGGGTCATTGGAACAGCGGAGGCGGCTCCGTCGGAGGCGCGGCGCGGCGCGGCGACTCAGCCTGGGTGCTGGTCGTTTAGAAGGCGCCAGGCTAGGTAGCGCTCAAGCTTGGCGAGGCCGCTCTTCACCCATGCTTCTGTGGCGAGATCGACGGCGATGTAGTGCATCCGGGTACTCCTTTCGGGCGGTTCGTTGTCCCGGTGAGTGCGCGGCTGGACAGAATCTGCCACCGCCTCGAACCTTGTCGGGGACCGGGTGGTGCGATGCCTCCGGCCACCGCGTTGCCTTGCCCGGTCGTTCCTCGAGGTTCGACGGGTATCGGCCCGCGGTGGCCGGCTGCTCGGGGCTAGCTTCGGCTCGCGGCGTCCGCAGCCTTTGCGAGCGCTGTTGCGGCGGCGAAGAACTCCTGCGACTGGCCGGTGAAGAGCCCGCTGGCGGCGAGTCCGTTGACGGCGCCGACAGCGGCGCCGACGGTCTCGGTCGGGCGGAGGATCGAGCAAATCGCGAACTTCCGATCGAGGAAGACCGTCGGCTCCGGCATGATCCGGTTCGGCTTGAAGTCTTCGCCGCGCTTGTTGAGGTCGGGGAAGACCAGGCCGTTGGTCGGGTCGGTGAGCGCCGGAGCGTTGCCGGCTTTGTCCTGCCAGGTCTGGAAATGCATGACCTCTGTCGGGCCGATGCTGAGCAGGATGCGCAGGACTTCCGGGTCGGTAGCCCGCTGCGCGAGCCCAGCGTAGAGGCTGCTGCCGCCCTGTTCGATCATCCCGAAGTGGAAGGCCGCCGTGTTGGCGATCGCCTGCAGATGCTTGCGAGGCTGCAGGTCGTCGTCGCTGCGTGGGATCGCGGGGAACTTTCCCGACGCGAGGCCGGCGACGGCCTGCGGGAGGGCGTCACCGAGGTCGGGGTTCTTTGAGTCACTGCGGTAGCGCGACCACCAGCTCGTGTCGACGGTGAGCTCCATCAGATTGGTGAGCCGTCCGATCTGTGCTGCGCCCGTCGCCTTGCTGCTCGGGAGGGTGCGGAACGGGTCGAGGTTGATCGGCTGCTCACCGCGCGCCTGCAGGTAGGAGTTGATGAAGTTCGCATGGCTCTGCTCGTCGTCGGCGTTGTCGTGGATGTACTGGTCCATGTCCTTGTCGATGACGGCGAGCGCCTTCGTGTAGGCGCGATTCCCGCTGCCGCCTGCGACCTCGCCATCCTGGACGCCGCCGAGTTCGTTGTACTGCTTCCAGAGATCGGCCTCGAGCAACTCTGCGGCGGCGAGGAACTTCAGAATCGCGACGTCTCCCGCTGGGAGTGCATCGCCGGCCAGCGCAGCCGGGGTGTCGATCATAAGTCTCCCTGCACCGAGGGTCAGGGCTCCGGCTGCCGCTCCCTTGGCGAGGAATGTCCGGCGGCTGGTGCGATGCTCAGACGACTCATTCATTCGGTGTTCTCCTTTGCGTGCGACTGGGGGTACAGGGCTTGTAGTCCGCCGCAGGCCCGCGCCCGCGTACCGGAACGTGGCCAGGGGAGAGGCGGCTGATCGTGGCCCCCGGGGCTTGTCTCAGCCGTCGCCTTCGGCTGCCGCGGGAGCCGTTGCGCGCCGGAACGAGCGGCCGCCGCCCGCCTGCGTTCGAAGAGGACCGCCAGCCAGATCGAGCCCTCGAACAGCACCCACATCGGCAGCAGCTCGAGGAACGTCGTCATCGGATCGGGACCGGGAAGCGCGAGAGCGATGACCGTGACGACTGAAATAGCCGATGCGGCGATGCTCGCGCAGCGTCCGGGAGCTAACGATCCCCAGTGCGACGAGCCCGAGCACCATGAGCGGCAACTGAAAGACGATCACGATTCCGAGCAGCACAGTTGCGACGAACGAGTAATACGCGCGCGCCTGGATGAGATGGAGAAAGACCGTGCTGTCGTAGTTCGTTAGCCAGTGCATGGCACGGGGCAGCACGATCGAGTAACCGAACGCGATGCCGGCAGCCCCGAGCGTGGCCGCGAACGCAGCGAGGCCGACTATCGTCCGTTCGGCGGCGGGTTGAAACGCGGGCGCGAAGAAGGCCCAGACCTGCCAGAGAATCACCGGCGAAGCGAGCACAACTCCGGCGTACAGGCTCACGGTGAGCGAGACGGTGAAAGGCTCTGCGACGCCGAGGGTCGCCAGGTGACGGTGGCCGGCCGGCAGCGGCCGGTTCAGCCAGGTGAGGAGTCGCGAATGGAAGGCGAACGCGACGATCGTCGTGATGGCGAGCGCGCCGAAGACGACGAAGAGGCGTCCCCGCAGCTCGTCTAGATGTTCGGCGAGTGTCGCCTCCTCGCGGTGGCCAAGACGGCGTGGCAGGCGGCTCATGCCGATGCTAGGCGGTCTCGCGCTCGGTCGGTTGCGGGGCTGATGTCGTCGCTTCGGCCGGCGCGAGTTGCGGCGACGGCTCCGCCGGCGTGTGACCCGTGATCGAGTCTTTGAACTCCCGCATGCCCGTTCCGAGCGAGCGCCCGATCTCCGGCAGCCTCCGGCCGCCGAAGAGCATCAGCGCGATGAGAAGGATCAAGATGATGTGCCACGGTTGTGTAAGTCCAGTCATGTCTGAGACGGTAGGCCCTGTCGCTCGCCGGTCGAAGGACATCGAGGTTCCCGGGGGAAGTCGCGGTGGCCACGCCGTCAACTGACGCGCGGCTTCGCTTCAGCGTCGATCTCGTCGCGCCGAGCTTCCGATGTCGGCGCGCCTGCGCGCGCTGTTGGTCAACGCGCGCGACCAGCCAGTAGCGGCCGCCGAGCAGCGCGATCCGGCCGGGTGCGAGCGCGTCCTTGCCCTCATACGGGTGGACGCGCTCGCATCCGGCGCGCGATCGTGCGTGACGATCTTCGTACGAGACAGCCGAGCCGCCACCTCAGCCGGACAGCTCGACGGCGCCCCTTCCCGCTAGGCGGCCATCCGGAGTGGCATGTCGCGCTCGGCCGCCACGGGCGGCTCGAAGCGGGTGACGAGCGTCGCGCTGAGCCCGCCGGCCCCGACGATCAGGTAGAAGACGAGCGCAGTTGTATGGTCGGAGAAACCGACGATAAACGGCAGCACGATCAGAGCGACCGTGACCGTGATGTCGGCGTAACCGTGCAGCAGCGGCGGGATGACCCGAACGATTCCCGTCGGCCACGCCGTTCCGACGGCGAGCACCGCGGCACCGACGCCAAACGCGAAGGCGATCCACTTGGCGGCGGTGTCGTCGAAGCTGAGGATCAGCGGCAGCACGATGAGAACCGCCGCGAGCGGATAGTCGAGGACCCCGTGGACCACCGGGGGAAGGATCCCGCGGCCCATGAGCTTGTTGAGGCCAGACATGTATTGCACCTCCTGCTGGTGGGATGGCCGTGACCCACAGGAGGGGGTCTCCGTGGTCACGCGCCGACCGTAAGCCCGAGGAGGCTTGGCAACGGAGACTCACCGGGCGACTTGTCCCTCGTCGGAGACCAGCGCACGCGATCGTTTCCAGGAAACGACGCGTGAATAACCGTTTCCTCTCCCGAACCACGGGTCCGACGTGAACCGCCCCTACCGTTCGTTCCGTGCGCGCTCCTCGTCGACTGTCAGCTCGGCGGTCGGCCGGGCCTCGAGACGCGCGTCGGAAATTCGGAGACCGCTCTCGGTCGATATGCCAAAGGTTCCAGCGGCCAGACGCTGCTCGGCGCGTTCGAGGGCGTCGAGTTGCCGACGTAGATCGTCGGTGAGTCCTTCGTCGAACTCTTCCTGGTACAGATCTGCGGCCAGGTTCGCCGGGTTGTAGAACGGGTCCGACTCTTCGCCATCGTCTTGACGCGCGTGCTGAGCCAGTGCGCGCTCGAGTCGCCGCCGCTCGGCCGCGAGGAGCTCGCGAGCGCGCTCGACGCGCATCAGCGGACTCCAAGCAGGTACTCGGCATACCACACGGCCCAGTCCTCGACCGGTTCTGCGTCTGCTTGGCACACCTCGGCCAGGGAGGCGGAATGAGCTTGCTTCGCTGCACGCAGCGCCTCAGCAAGGCGCGAGACGTCGTCGCCCGTGATGCTTTCGCCCGGTTCCTGGGGTCGTTCCCGCGCCACCATCTTGTCGGCGTCGCTCGCTGGAGAGTGCTTCGGTTTGGAGTCGTCTTGCGCCGTCGGCTGAACGGCGTCCGCGCCGGCTCGTCGGCTGCTCATGTGTGGATCAGCGTCGATGATCCTGGGCATTTTGTCTCCGATCGGGCCGTCGAGGGGACCGTTTGCGTGATCTCGGCATCCGTTATCGCCTTCCGAAGTCGCGCGCGGCCGGTGCGAGGGGAAGCTGCCATCGGCTCTCTCGGTGCCTGGAAACTCTGAGGTGCAAAGCGGCGACGCGCGAGCCCATCGGGACTCCGTACCCGCCACTCGGCCGTGCGGGTCGTGCGCTTCGTAGGGCTACCGGAAGAGTCGTTGGGAGCCTGTCGCTGCGTGGCAGTCGGCCCGCCGTAGCGAACGCTGCGGACGAGAACAGTGCTGGCGCTCGGAACCGGCGGCCCTACGAAGGGCACGGAGCTCACGCCTCTGGCCAGCGTGCGGATGGAACCCCGGCGCGAGGCACCGCGCCCCTTCACGTCGAGGAGTACGAGAGGCGTTCCGATGCAGCCGTTCAAGGTCATGGGCTGTCGGCCAACGTACGCCGCTCCGCGCGGCGTTTACGTACAGCGGCCGATCTTGGAAACGGCGCTGAACCCGGGCGCGCGGGCCGGCACACGCCGCGGCGACGAATCGCCCGTCGAGCAGGCTACGCCGCGCCGCAGACCTCGCAGTATTAATTGGCCGCGTCGACCGACAGTCGGCACAGCTTCGTCGGCTCGCCTTAGTAGCCGAAGCCGCTGCTCGGTCCCTGGGCAGTTACGGCGTCGCCCGCTGGGGACAACGCGTACCAGAGGCCACCGAAGGCATTTACGCCCTGCCCGTTGGTGTCTCCGGGCTGTTGATCACCAGAGAAGACGTAAACCGGGTGGCCGTTGTAGGTGACCTGCGTCGTTCCGTCCAGTCGGGCGTTCGTCGCGACGAGCGACGGCTTCGCTCCACTGCCGGCAGTCGGCTTGCCCGTCGCGCGCAGGGGTGGCCACTCGATTGCGCACGCGCCGCTGCACGTGCTCTTTGTGCCTGAATCGCTCTGGAATAGGTAGAGCGTGCGGCCACGCGCGTCAACGAGGACGTTCCCGAGGCTCTCGTTCGCGACGCCGATCGTGGCCGATTGTCCGTTCGCGGTCTTCGGAGCGGCCGATGATCCTCCGGCTTCGCCGCCACCACAACCGGCGACGGTCGCCGTGCCGAGCACGAGCGCGGTCGCGCTCGCGAGGAGGGTGGTGGATCTGCGAGTCATGCTCGCTCCTTTCGTTCATGTCGATTGGTCAGGCAAGCGGCGCGCCTTCGTGATCGCGGCCCGGCTGCGTCGCCTATTCCTTGTCGTTCGGTGAGGCGGTTTCTGCGAGCGCCGTTGCGGTCAGGAGGCCGGCCGCCCGTGCGACCGCGACGACGCCCGTTAAGCGTGCAAGGCGTGCGCCCTGCGCCCGAGCAACCCTGAGCGTCTGCTCATCGGGTTGTCCGTCGAGGCGATGGCCGCTCGTGTACGACGCCCCATACGGATTGCCGCCGCCGTTGAAAACCTCATGCACGGTGTACCCGAGCGGAAGCACGATCGCGCCCCAGTGGTAGAAGGTGTTGTTGAGCGCCAGAATCGTCGACTCCTGGCCGCCATGCTCGGTCTGCGACGAGGTGAAAGACGTCGCGACCTTGTCGACGAGCGCTCCTCGCTCCCACAACTCGCCGGCGAGATCGAGGAACACCTTCAGCTGTGCTGAGACGTTCCCGAACCGAGTCGGTGTTCCGAAGGCGATGCCATCCGCCCATTCGAGATCCTCGAGGGCCGCATCTGGCTGATCCTCGAGCTCGGAGCGGTGACGGCCCCAATGCTGCTTGAACGAGATCAGCATCTCCGGTGTCAGCTCGGCGACGTGCCGCAGTCGAACCTCGGCGCCCTCGTCGGCGGCACCCTCGGCGACCGCCCGGGCGAGGGCATGCACGTTGCCGGTCGCGCTGTAGTAGATGACCGCGATGCGCGTCACAGCCCGACCGTGCCACCGGGCCGCAGGAACGTCGGGATCACCCGCGTGCCCAACGGTAGCCCTCGTTCCTCTGAGGAGTCGGTGCCGACGACGCGGCGGCGCCGGCGACTACACGGCTGCGAGCGCGAGGCGCCGGTTGAAGCGCGTGATGCGGCTGCCGCTCGCGACTGCCCGCTCCCGTCCGCTGTAGGCGGGATGGCACTTCGAGCAAATGTCGGTAGAGATCTGCTCCGCGGTCGACCGCACCGCGAATGACGCGCCGCACAACGAACAGCGAACGTCAACCAGGTACAGCGTCGGGTGCTGGGTCAAAGAGTCGCTCCCTTCAGTATGACCGCGTCCCACTCCGGCGGGGACGCACATACCTAAAGAAACGACCCAGGCGAGCGCGTTGTTCCGCACGCCGGCGAAGGGCGTGTTGGCGGCGCGTCTATGGGCTAGCCACCGCAACAAGATCGAGGTTGGCCGCTGCGCGGGTTGTGTGCTGGCGGCGACGACAGCGGCGGCCCCCTCGGCGATCCTCGGGCTACGAGAACGCGAACGGAAAGGAGCCGATCGTGGATGAGCTAGCGGAGATCGAGGTCGAGGCAGACGAGTCCGAAGAGGAGGCGCGCGTCTACGCGTGGCGGGTAGAGCAGCTCTCGGGGCTCGGGCTCTCGAACGTGATTGCGAGCGCCGTGGCGTGGTGCGTCGACTGGCACGAGATCGCCCGCCTGGTCGAGCAGGGCTGCTCGCCTGAGCTGGCACTCGAAATCGTGCGGTAAACGAGGTATGGCAGCCGCGTTGCCCAGCGTCACGCGTTCGGCCGAAGCCCCGCACTGGGATACTGCAGCCGTGGTGGCACGCGAAGCCGGCCCGGCGAACAGCAGGCGCGTGATCCTCGCGGACGACGACGTCCTGCTGCGGGAGGGGCTTGCGAGCCTGCTCGAGCGGTCCGGATACCAGCTTGTCGGTCAGGCCGGCGACGGGACGGAGCTGCTGCGCCTCGTTCGCGAGCACCGGCCCGATCTCGTCATCGTCGACATCCGGATGCCGCCGACCGGTTCGACGGAAGGACTCGAGGCGGCAGGCGTAATCCGCGAGGAGCTACCGGAAATAGCGATCCTCATCCTTTCTGCGCACGTCGAGGTCGCACACGCAATGGCGCTGCTCGCGAAGGGGAGCGGCAGCGGTTACCTGCTAAAGAGCCGCGTGACCGATATCGACGAGTTCCTCGACACGCTGGAGCGCGTGTGCCGAGGCGGGTCGGTGGTCGACCCGAGTCTCGTGCAGCAACTCGTCGCGGCTAAGAGAGTCGACGATCCACTCGAGCCGCTCACCCGGCGCGAGCGCGAGGTCCTTGCCTTGATGGCTGAAGGCCGCTCGAACGCCGGGATCAGCCGCCGCTTGTGGGTCACCGAGGGCACGGTCGAAAATCATGTGCACAACATCATGGCCAAGCTCCGTCTACCGGAGACCGACGAAGATCACCGTCGTGTCCTCGCGGTAATCACCTTTCTGCGACCGTCGCTCCGCAATCCCGATCAAGCTGGATAGCGAGCTCGACTCCGGCAGGTGTCCTTAGTCGTCAGCCCGACCGAGCACTTCGTAGATCCGCTCGGCCGATAGTTCCGTCTTGGCTACGAAACCGACGGCCGGGCTGGACTCGATCAGCTTGACGAACTCGCGCTCGTCGTGGGTCGAGACGAGGATCACCCGTGGCGAGTAGCCGTCTACGTCGTTAGCGAGACGGCGGGCGAGCTCAAAACCGCTGTCGGGGCCAAGGTCGATGTCGACGAGCGCGACCTCGGGCCGCAACTCCCGAACGCTCCGGACTGCCTCAGAGGCAGAATTCGCGCACCCGACGACCGTCAGGCCTTGACCCTCTAGCAATTCGCGCGCGGCTTCGCAGAAGCTCGGTCGGTCGTCGACGATCAGGCAGCGCAACGCCATGCTCCCAGGATCGCAGTTGATCTGCCGGTCGGTATGGGTGCTGGCCTAGAACTTCGATGCCCGAGACATGCCGGTGGTGCGGCGAGCCGTTCTTCGTATGCACCGCGGCGCCGCCTCGCCTGTGTGCTAGCGGGCACGGCGAGATCTGCGCTGGCCGCTGCAGTGATTGTGTGCTGGCGGCGACGACAGCGGCGACCACTTCGGCGACCCTACGGAGCACGAGATCTGAACTGGACTCCGCCGGCGCGCTGGCGACCGGGCAACCAACTCGAAGGGAAGGTGCAAGCATGGCAGAGCTCATGTCAACGCGGGACGATCACGCGGCTCGCAGCCGGCGCGCCGGCAGGCATAACGCCGGGCCGACGCGGCAGGACCTCGAAATGATCGACCGGACGCGCGCTGCGCGCGATCTGCTGTCGTCGAAGTGGAAAGTCGATCTGCTCTACCTGCTTGCGCGCGGGGTTCATCGCTACAGCCGGCTGTATGACAACCTCAGGGGTGCGTCGAAGAAGATGCTCACGGACTCCTTGCGCGGGCTCGAGCGCGACGGATTCGTCGAGCGCGCCGTCTATGCAGAGGTTCCCGTCCGCGTTGAGTACTCGCTGACCCCGCTTGGCTGGTCGGCGACCGAACTGCTGATTGCGCTGGCCGACTGGGCTGACGAGCATCTCACTGCGGTCGAGCAGGCGCGGCTGCGCTACCGGGAAACCTCCGTCTCCGGCGCCGATTCCGCTGCTGATTTCACGGAGCTGGAGGCAGCATGAGTCGTCGATCTCGACCGACCGGACGGCCGCTCATGAGGCGTTACCTGATCGTGCCCGCGGCGGGCCGGGATTCATCGGTATCCGGTGTGTGATCCGACGTGGAGCTATTATCCAAGCCGCCATGCCTTCCGACTGGCTCGCAGTCGATGCCGGGACGGATCTCCGAGCGCGTGCTCGGCAGATTCAGAGGAGCTGGGAGAGACTCCTCGCCGGCGGCGCGCTCAATACAGAGCTTTCACCGGACGCCACCACACAACTGCGGCCAGCGATCGTCGACTCGTGGCGGCGCTCGCTAGCTACGGGCCTCGATCCGGTCGACTTGCTGCCCTCGATCGAGGCGGACCCTGCCGAAACAAGAGAGCGCTGGCTCGAGCATCCGCTCGGCTCGTTCAGGCACGTGCTCGCAGCTCACCTCCAGATGCTGGCCCAGGAGTCGAACAGCCTTGTCCAGGTCACCGATCCATCTGGACTCACCCTCCACTTGGACGGCCCAGAGTGGCTGAAGGCGCGGGCTGCCGAAATGAATCTCGTCGAGGGCGCGCGGTGCGCCGAAACGGTTAATGGCACCAACGGCGTCGGTACAGCGCTGGCCGCAGATCACCCTGTACAGGTGTTTGCTTTTGAGCACTTCAGCCATCACCACCGCGAATGGGTCTGCTCAGGTTCTCCAATACACGACCCGTTGGGCGGACAAATCGTCGCAGTCCTCGACCTCTCAAGCCCATGGAAGATCGCTCACCCTCGCAGCCTGGAGCTCGTGACTGCGGCGGCCAGGAGTTTGGAGCAATGCCTGCTGGACACCCGGCGCGACCAAGATGCCCGGCTCAGGCGTCGCTACGGCGGTTTCGCAACTCGGAGCAGTAATTTTCTCGTGAACCGAGAGGGCTACGTGCTTCTCGGCGACTTCTCGCAGCCAACGCCATTCGATGTTCCGGAGGGCGGTGGCGAGATCGCCATGGACGACGGATCGCTCGTCGTGGCGGAGCCGCTGGGTCAGGGCGAGGCCTATCTTCTCCACCGATTAGCGCGACGTCGCGGCAGTGCAGCACGCGTCGACGCGCTCGACCGCGCGGAAGCCCTCGCGCCCGAGCAGGGCCGGGTCTACGACGCGCTACGCGGTACGGGCGAGATTGCGTTCCCTCTAAACGTCGAAGTCGGTCGACCCAGCGCGGAGTCAGAGCGCCGTGTAGGCGCCTACTTCGAGGCGGCACTCGATTGCGTCATCATGGCGGACGCGTCTGGCAGGGTGGTCGAGTTCAACCCCGCTGCCGAGCGGACGTTCGGCTACTCACGTGATGAGGCGCTCGGACGGACGATGACCGAATTGATCGTGCCTCCCTCGCTACGCGAGCGCCACACCACCGCCTTTGCGCGCCTCGTCGAGACCGGCCACGGGACCGTCCTCGGACGGCGACTGGAGCTGACCGGCATGCGCGCAGACGGCACCGAGTTCCCCGTCGAGTTGGCGCTTAGTCAGGTCCAGTTGGAACCGTTCTTGATCTGCGGAGCGCTGCGCGATATCTCTGCGGCGAAAGAGGCCGAGCGCCATCTGCGTGAGCTCGCCGACGAGCAGGCTGCTCTTCGGCGCGTTGCGACGCTCGTCGCGCGCGAGTCGTCGCCGCAACAGCTTTTCGCCGCTGTCGCCGAGCAGGTTGCGCGACTCATCGACGTCCCGCTGGTGAGATTGGTCCGCTACGCATCGGACGGCTCGGCGGCGGAATTCATCGGCGGCTTCGGTGAGAGTGTGGATCCGCTCGCGCTCGGAACGCGTTGGCAGCTCGACGCGCCGGGCGTGCTGGCATCCGTTTGGCGGAGCGGCCTACCAGCGCGGCTCGATGATTACACCGACGTGCGAGGAGACGCCGGAGCGGTGGTGCGGCAGGCGGGGATGCGCTCGTCGGTCGCGAGCCCGATCACCGTCGAAGGTCGGCTCTGGGGTGCGATCGCCGTCCTCTCGCCGCGTCCCGAGCCTCTCCCCGAGGACACGGAGGTGAGGCTCGCAGACTTCACCGAGCTCGTCGCCACGGCGATCGCCAATGCCGAGTCACGCGCTGCAATTGCGCGACTCGCCGACGAGCAGGCCGCATTGCGGCGAGTCGCGACGCTCGTCGCGCGTCGTGTCCCGCCGGCCGACATCTTCTCGGCCGTCAGCGGCGAGGTACAGCGCCTCTTCGGACTACACGAGGAGACCTTGGACGTAGCGACCGTCGTCAGGTTCGATCCAGGTCCGGAGTTTGTTCTCGTCGGCGCGGCGAAGAGCATTGACGGGCTTCCCCTCGGGACATGCTGGGGGCCGAATGATCTCTACGTCTCGACCCGGGTGCATCGCACCGGACGCTTCGCCCGCGTCGACGAGGCAGACCTCTTGTCCGCAGGCGGACCCGACGCCGAAACCCTGCGCCGTCAGGGTCTCATCTCGCAGGTTGCAAGTCCGATCGTCGTCGAGGGTCGTCTGTGGGGTGCAATCACCGTCAACACCCGGGCAGAGCTGCCCCCGGACACCGAGGAACGACTCGAGAGGTTTACCGACCTCGTCGCGGCTTCGATCGCGAACACGGAGAGCCGCATGGAGCTTGCCGCGTCAGAAGGGCACGCTCGCAAGCTCGCCGAGGAGCAAGCCGCACTGCGGCGGGTCGCGACTCTCGTCGCAGGCGAGTCGTCGCCGGAAGACCTCTTTGCTGCCGTGGCGGAAGAAGTCGGCCGTGTCCTGAGCCTCCCGGTTACCGCGTTGATGCGCTACGAGCCCGACGGATCCGCGATGGAAATTGTCGGCGGTTGGAGTGAGAGCACGTTTCCGGTTCCGATCGGGACGCGCTTGCTGGTCGACGGCCCGAGCGTCGTCGCATCCGTGTGGCAGAGCCGCCGTCCCGCGCGTACAGACGACGTGATCGACGTACCCGGCGAGGTCGCCGCCGCCCTGCGGCAGGCCGGATTGCGGTCGAATATCGCGAGCCCGATCCTTGTCGAGGGCCGCCTCTGGGGCGTGATGGGAGCCGGCTCGTCCGAGCGGCTTCCGGACGGCATCGAATCGCGTCTCATGGAATTCACCGAGCTTGTTGCCACCGCGATCGCCAACAGCGAGGCGCGCGACAACCTTCGCCGGCTCGTGGATGAACAAGCTGCGCTTCGGCGGGTCGCAACCCTTGTTGCCGAGGGTGCGGCGCCGACCGCAATCTTCGAGGCGGTCACAGAAGAGGTGGCGGGGCTCTTCGAGCCTGCGGCCGTGACGCTTTGCCGGTACGAGGCCGACGTGTGCACCATCCTCGCGGTCACCGGCATGGGGTTTCCGGTCGGCAGCCGCTGGCCTCTCGACGTCGACAGTCTTGCCGCTCGCGTGTACACCGCCGGGCGCTCGGTCCACGTCGCCAACTACGCGGACATCGCGGGCGCAACGCCGCGCGAACTGTGGGAAGGCCACCCGTCGGAGTCGGACCTCGGGATCCCGATCGTCGTCGACGGCAGCCTCTGGGGCGTCTTCTGCGTCGCGACCCCGGAGCTCGACCGAAATCCCTCAGAGACGGCGGAGCGCATCGGACGCTTCACGCAGCTCGTTGCGACCGCCGTTTCGAACGCGACGATGAGCGCCGAAGTCGCCGCTTCGCGGGCCCGCGTCATCGCTGCCGCCGACGAAAGCCGCCGACGGATCGAGCGTGATCTCCACGACGGAGCTCAGCAGCAATTGGTCACACTGGCCCTCGAGCTGCGCTCCGCCGAAGACCGGGTTCCGGCCGGCCTGGAGAACGTCAGGAACGTGGTCGGCGGCGTCGCTGATCGATTGACGAGCGTGATCGAGGAACTCCGTGAGATGTCGCGCGGCATCCATCCAGCCATCCTCACCGAGGGCGGACTCTCGCCGGCAGTCGAGGCGCTCGCTCTTCGCTCGCCCGTCCCGGTCAAGCTCAACGTATGTTCGGAGCGCCGGCTCCCCGATGGGATCGAGGTGGCTGCCTATTACGTGGTCTCGGAAGCGCTCACGAACGCCGCGAAGCACGCCGAAGCCTCACGTGTGCAGATCGATCTCCACCTCGAGGCGGAAGCGCTCTGTCTCTCGGTTGTCGACGACGGCTTGGGAGGCGCCAAACTGGGCGGAGGCTCCGGTCTGATCGGGCTCAAGGATCGCATCGAGGCCCTAGGCGGAACGATCGACGTTGCAAGCCCGCCCGGGAGCGGGACTCGACTCGACGTCGAGATTCCGCTCGTCGCCCATCCCTCGGTCGCATCAAATCCGGACCAACTGTCGCCGGTTTAGGTCCTACACCTCCTGCCCCCTTTACGCCGCCTGCTCGAGCTCAGCCAGTGAGCTCAGCTCGCGGAGCCGCTGCAAAGCGATGCGCTCAAGTGCTTGTACGCGGTTTGGCGAGATGTCGAGATCGGTTGCGGTTTGCTCGATCGTTCGCTCCTCGCCCGTGATGCCGTAGCGGAGCGCGATCACCTGACGTTGCTGCAGAGGCAGTGCGTCGAGCAGCTTGTCCAGACGTGTACCGGCGAGCCGGCCGTCGACGCGTTCGTACGCCTCGTCTGCCTGCGCGTCGACGATCTCGGTCGCCAATTCGTAGCCGTAGGGGTTGGTGCCGTCGAGCGGAACGAAGCCGGCCGGGACGCTCAGTGCCTGCTCGGCCTGCGCGGGCGACAACGCTGCGGCGGCGGCAACTTCGTCCAGGGACGGCTCGCGCTCGAGCTCGCGTAGGAGTACGTGCCTCGCCCGTGCCAGGCGGCGCCGTCGTTCGTGGATGTGAACGGGGATCCGGATCGGCTCTGCCTGATTGCACACCGCGCGGTCGACAGCCTGCCGGATCCACCAGATGGCATAGGTGGAGAACTTGTTGCCGCGACGCCAGTCGAACTTCTCGCTCGCTCGGATCAGCCCGAGCGTTCCTTCCTGGATGAGGTCGAGGAGCGGGATCCCGTGACGCTGGTAGTGCTTGGCAACCGAGACGACCAAGCGAAGGTTCGCGTTGATCAGCCGCTCCTTTGCCTGCTCGTCGCCGGCTTCGATCCGCTTCGCCAGCTGTACTTCCTCTGCCCGTGTGAGCAGCCGGTAGCGACCGATCTCCTGCAAGTAGAGCGAGAGCGTATTCGCGCCAGCTGCGCCGGCGTACCGCGAGCGTTCCGTATGTCCGCGGCCCGCCGTAGGTGAGCTCGCCTTGACCTTCTTTGCTGTGCGTTCGTTTGTCGTCATGACGCGACCGTAGGTGCTCTGGCGGGCAGCTCGCCAGACGACTTTGTCCTCGCACGCGACAAGCGCACCTCGTCGTTCCCGCCTCCGAGTCCGAGCTTGGGCAGCGTGCGAGTGAATGAACTCCAGGTGTCAGCCGCCTGGAAAAGGAGCGATCTTCGACTCACCCCGCGCCGACGGCACTCGCCGCGAATCGGACAGCGAGCAGGTCGTAGCCCGATCCGGCCTGCGAGTTCGAACCTGCATGGAAGGAGACGGAATGACTTCACCGGCAACATCGACCTATCTGCCCACACTCGAGGTGGGGCATGAGCGCGAGGGTGTAGGCCAGGAGCTGCAGGCGACCCTGCACGAGCTCATCGATCTCGCGTTGATCGGCAAGCAGCTGCACTGGGCGATCGTCGGCCCCCTGTTTCGGCCTCTCCACCTGCAGCTCGACGAGTTCGTCGAGTCGTGGCAGGAGCTTGCCGACACGGTCGCCGAACGGGCTGTTGCGCTCGCCTTCGTCCCCGACGGACAGGCGAGCGCAGTCGCTGCCGGCTCGCCGCTGGCACCGGTCGCGCGCGGTGCGCTCGATGATCACCTGGTCGTGCGCGAGCTCACGCATCGCGTCGCCGAGGTCAGCGAGCGGGTGAGAGACCGTATGGATCGGCTTGGAGATGCCGATCTCGCCTCGCAGGACGTCCTGATCGAGGTCGTGCGCGAGCTCGAAAAGCAGCAGTGGATGTTGCGCGCCCAGCTCGGGGACCACGCCTGATGGCCATCTCGCGCGGCTTTCGCGGCAGGCGTCACGACGATGTCGATCCGGCGCGCGTGCCGCCCGGTCAGTACGTCACCCGCGACTTCCCGGTGCTCTCGGCCGGCCCGACTCCGCACACGCCGCTTGCAGAGTGGAACTTCACGATCCGAGGCCTGATCGATCAGCCCGTTTCCTGGACGTGGGAGGAGTTCCTGGCGTTACCGAGCGAGACGATCACGGTCGACATCCACTGCGTCACCAAATGGTCGAAGCTCGACACGGTCTGGAAAGGCGTCTCACTCGATGCGCTGCTCGATCATTCAGAGACGAGCGCCGAGTACGTGCTCGTCGTCTGTGACGGTGGCTACACAACCAATTTGCCGCTTGCAGATCTGACCGGCGGCAAGGCCTGGATCGCTTACGAGTACGGAGGCGAGCCGCTCGAGCCCGAGCATGGCGGCCCGGCCAGGCTGCTCGTCCCGCACCTCTACTTCTGGAAGAGCGCCAAGTGGGTGCGCGGACTGGAGTTGCGCGCCGAGGACGAGCCGGGGTTCTGGGAGTACTACGGCTACCACAACTACGGCGACCCGTGGAAAGAGCAACGCTACAGCGGCGACTGACCTGGCAGCCGGCGACCGTGGTAGAGCTCGTCGAGGAGACGGCCCGCACGAAGAGCATCGTGCTCGAGCTCGAGGGTTGGTCGGGGCACCGCGCCGGTCAGCACGTCGACGTGCGCCTCATCGCAGAGGACGGCTACCAGGCACAGCGCAGCTACTCGATCGCCTCGGCGCCCGAGGACGGCAACCTCGTGCTGACGGTCGAGCGCCTCGACGACGGCGAAGTCTCGCCCTACCTCGTCGACGAGTTGCGACCGGGCGACAGACTCGAGCTGCGCGGCCCCATCGGCGGCTATTTCGTGTGGGAGGGCGCACTCGGTGGACCGCTGCTGCTCGTCGCCGGCGGCTCCGGGGTGGTGCCGTTCCGCTCGATCCTGCGCCATCACCGAGCGATCGAGAGCGCAGTGCCCGTGCGACTGCTCTACTCGGCGCGCTCGCTGGCAGAGGTCATCTATCGCGACGAGCTGACGAGGGTTGCCGCCGACGGTGCGGTCGACGTCCGCTACACGCTGACCCGCGCGCAGCCCGAGGGATGGCAGGGATACGGGCGCCGGATCGACCAAGAGCTCCTCCGCGAGGTCGCCTGGCCACGCAGCGAGCGGCCGCTTGTGTACGTCTGCGGCCCCACCGCGTTCGCTGAGACGGCGGCGACCGCCCTCGTGGCCCTCGGCCATGAATCCGGTCGCATCCGGATCGAACGCTTCGGACCCACGGGAGGTTAGCCCGATGACAGCCCTTGACGGAAACGCGATCGCCGGCACGCTCGTCGCGGCCTTCGGCACGGAACTGACGGCCGCGATCGGCACGTGCGCGAGTTGTGGAAGACCCAGCCTGGTGGGTGAGTTCGCCGTCTATTTGCGCGGGCCGGGAACAGTCGTCCGGTGCCGACACTGCGTCGCCGTGGTGACGGTCATCGTCGAGGTCGCCGGGGTCAGCTGCGTCGACTTGCAAGGTCTCGAGGCGCTCGAGCCGGCGGCATGAGCCGGCTGCGGTCAACAATGCCGTTGCGGGTCGCAGGGCTTGTCGGCATAGCCAGTCCACGTCGCGAAGTCGAGGCGGCGGCCTGTGCCGGCGGCCAGTTCGTGGCGGCAGCGCAGGCTTCGCTTCCTCAGCAGGCGTGATGGAGAAAACGGCGCCTGCTGCGACTGGGCGCAGCGATCGCGGCCCGAGCCGCGTGCTGCCGTTCACCGGCCGCACGCCATGGCCGCGCAGGCTCGACACACCGCTCCGCACGTTTCTGCGGACCGAAACCGGCAGCGCCGGAATGTTGCTCCTCGCGACCGCCGCCGCGCTCGTCTGGGTGAACGTCGATGCAGCGTCTTACGAGCGCGTGTGGCGGACGAGGCTTGCGTTCGCAGTCGGACCCGCCGGCGTCTCGCACGATCTGCACTACTGGCTGAGCAGCGGCCTGATGACCCTGTTCTTCCTCGTTGTCGGTCTCGAGGCGAGACGGGAGTTCGACCTCGGTGAGCTGCGCGAACGGCGAAGACTGCTCCTACCGCTGCTCGCCGGGCTCGGCGGGATCGTCGTGCCGGTCGCGATCTTCTTGGCCGTAAACGCAGGCCATGCATCTGCGCGCGGGTGGGGGGTGGCCATGTCGACTGACACCGCATTCGCGCTCGGCGCGCTCGCGCTCGTCCGGCCCCGCTTCCCGGTGCAGGTCCGCGCGTTCATGCTCACCGTCACCGTCGTCGACGACCTCGTCGCGCTGCTTGTGATCGCCACCGCGTACTCAAGCGGCCTGCACCTCTTCGCCCTCCTCCTGGCAGCTGCGCTCTTCGCGCTCGTCGCGGCGCTCCTATGGATCGGAATCGGGCCACGTGTCATCTGCGTTCCGGTGGGCATCGCTGCCTGGCTTGCTCTATCGATGTCCGGCGTCGACCCGATTGTCATTGGGCTCGCCATCGGACTCGTGACGTTCGCTGCTCCGGCCGGGCGCGCAAACCTCGAGCGGGCCTCCGAGATCTTCCGCCGCTTCCGCGAGCAACCGACGCCGGAGCTCGCGCGGTCGGCGCGAGTCGGGCTGATGTCGGCGCTCTCCCCAAACGAGCGCCTCCAGCAACTCCTCCACCCCTGGACGAGCTACGCGATCGTGCCCCTGTTCGCGCTTGCGAATGCAGGCGTCCGCATCGACGGCCGCTTCTTGACACAGGCGTTCTCATCCCCGATTGCGCTTGGGATCGTCATCGGCTATGTCGCCGGCAAGCCGCTCGGCATCGGCGCCGCCTCGTGGCTCTCGACGAGATCCAACCGGTATGCGCCGGGTCCGCCGATCGGCTGGCTCGCGGTCGCCGGCGGCGGCTCAATCGCAGGCATCGGCTTCACCGTCTCGCTGCTGATCGCGGGCATCGCATTTCGCGGCGAGCAGCTTGCCGAGGCGAAGCTCGGTGTCCTCAGCGCCGCACTCGCTGCGTTGGTGCTGTCCTGGATCGTGTTCCGTGTAGCCGAGCACTTGCCCGACCGCGCGCGCGTCCGGGCGCTGCTCGGTGACGCGGAAACGATGGTCGATCTCGCGATTCCAGTGGACCCGGAGCGAGACCACCTCCGCGGCCCCGAGCACGCCCCCGTCACACTCGTCGAATATGGGGACTTCGAGTGTCCCTACTGCGGCCAGGCGGAACCCGTGATCCGGGAGTTGCTGCGCGACTCCGGCGACGTCCGCTACGTGTGGCGACACCTTCCACTGAGCGACGTTCACCCGCACGCGCGGCTGGCCGCCGAAGCCTCCGAGGCAGCCGCGGCGCAGGGTGCCTTCTGGGCAATGCACGATCTTCTCCTTGCCCGCCAAAATGCGCTCTCCCCGGACGACCTGATCGGCTACGCAAAGCAGCTCGGCCTCGATGTCGACCGCTTCACTGATGAACTCGAAGCGCACCGGATGGGTAACCGCATCGCCGAGGACGTCGAGGGCGCCGACCGCAGCAACGTCGCCGGCACGCCCACCTTTTTCATCAACGGCCGACGCCACCACGGCGCCTACGATCTCCGCAGCCTCACAGAGGCGGTGCACACCTCCCGCGCACGCGCGGCGCTCGCCGCCTAGTAGCTGTAGTTCCTGAGGAGGTTGGTTCATCCGGGCCTCCCTCGAGGCTGAGCGCTGTCAAAGGTAGCTCGGCCCCAAGGAGGTCACCGGATTAATCTGCACGCTAACGCCGCTCTCAGCTGGACGGGCAGGCGCCGGCTCTGCGAGTTCGTTGTCGATGAAGGTTGGACGGTCGTGTCGGCGGCTTCGGCAGCTGGCGTGAGTGTGCGCTGCGCGCGCAAGTGGATCGGTCGTTATCGGCTTGAGGGTCTGGCGGGACTCCACGATCACTCGTCGGCACCGCGGTGTGTCGCCAACCGCACGGCTGCAGACCGGGTCGAGGCGATCGCGAAGCTGCGGCGGCTGCGTTTTACGGCGGCCGAGATCGCTGAGACGCTCGGGATGGCGCTCTCGACGGTCTCCGGGATTCTGACCCGGACCGGGATGGGCAAGCTCGGCCGAATCGGGCTCGAGCAGCCCGTTCGCTACGAGCGCTCGCGTCCTGGCGAGCTCGTGCACATCGACGTCAAGAAGCTTGGCCGGATCAAGGGCGGCGCCGGCTGGCGCGTCCGCGACCGCAGCGCAGCACTACAACGCGACCTTCACCGACGCCGCCGGGCGCAAGCGCCGCACCGTCGGCTATGAGTTCGTCCACGTCGCCGTCGACGATTACAGCCGGCTCGCCTACGCCGAAGTGCTCGCCGACGAAAAGGCCTCTTCCGCGATCGGCTTCCTTCGCCGCGCCGTTGCCTTCTACGGCCGCCACGGCATCGCGGTCGAACGGATCCTGACCGACGGATGAAAGTCAAGTGGCGGTGGTCGTTTTCCTTTGCGATCGTTTGTGGCGTGGGTGCGGGTGACTGACGAAGCGAAGCGCAGACCGTGGGGCTGATGGAGTCTGCCGCGCTGCTTTGCCCTTCGAGGGCCTAACCAGATGCGCGCCCCGGTGTCGCGCCCGCACCCGCTTTCGCCGGGCCGCTGGCCTGCCAGTCGCTGATCAGCCGCCGGTAGGCGGCCTCGGCCTGGCGTGAGAGCTCGCGCTCGGCCTCGAAGACGGCTTTTGATTTGCCTCCGGCGATGCCCTTGCGCCCTTTCTGAGCGGGTGCGCCGGCGAGCAGCTCGAGTCGGCGGACCTTGCTGCGCGTCATTGCGGGTCGTGCGAAGGCGTAGTCCTCGTTGCTGTGAGCAGGTGCCAGAAGAGCACCACGAGCTTGCGGGCGGTCGCTGTCGCTGCGATCTGCACGCCGCGGCGCGCACGGACACGCTCGAAGAATGCGCGCAGAGGGCCGGGAGTGAGCGTTACCTTCCAAGCCGCCTCGCCGAGCATGTGCCGCGCCTCCGAGGCGCCAGTCTTCGAGATCCGGCCATGGCGTGCTGGCCCGTTGCCTGACTGGCGCACTCGGGGTCGAGCCCGAGGTAGCTGACGAGCTTGCGCGGCGACGAGAAGCGGCGGATGTCGCCGACCGAGGCCATGAAGGTCGCCGCGGTCTGGACGTTGACGCCGGGGACCGTCATCAACCGCAGCACCTCCGGCCAAGCGAGCGCCTGCTTGGCGATCTCGCGATCCAGGGCGGCGACCTCCGTGTCGAGGAAGTTGATTTGGCGCAGGCAGCCGTCGAGCGTCAAGCGCTCGTCGACGGGGAGCTCCAGCTCCGACAGCCACTCCCGGCCGGCCTTTCCGAACGCATCGGTAACCGGCGGACGCTCGCACAGGTTGCGCCCCAGCACAGCGTGCGCCTCATTCTTGGCACGCGTCCGGGCGCGCACCAGACGCTCACGGCGGTTGGTCAAGCGCCGCAGCGTCCGCGTCCGCTCGTCCGGTGTCCAGACCTGATCGAGCAGGCCCGACATCAGCAACCTCGCGAGCGTCCTCGCGTCGAGCCGGTCGGTCTTGGCCTTCGCTTCGCTAATCGATTTCAGCTTCCGCGTGTTGGCCACAACCACCCGCACACCATGCGTCTGCAGCACCGAAACGATCTTGTCCGTGCCGCTCGTTGCCTCAAGCGCGACGATGTCGCCGGTAACCAGGCTCTGCGCAAACAGCTCAAGCGACCCCACCCGCGTCCGGATCCGACCCGCCGATCGCACCGTGCCACGCTCGGCTATCGCGACCTCGCAAAAGTCGCGATGCACATCAAGTCCGAAGCCGCGCACACCAACTCCTTCCCTCGACAGCTGAAGCGGGAGCGCGGCGGGACACACGACAATGACGGATACGTGCTCTCAGCACACCGGGGTAGTCGCAGGGGCGGCCACGAACAACGTCGAGCTCACAGCTCATCGGTCAGAACGGCCTGCCCATCCGCGTCTCCCAACAAAGCCCCATGTCCCGGAAGCACCATGCTCACGGAGAGGCCGGACGCAGTTTCATCCCCCGACAACGGCTCCGCCTACCGGGCCTTCGTCCACGCGGCCGCCTGCCGCCAACTCGGGATCAGACACATCCGCACACGGCCCTACCGGCCGCAGACAAACGGGAAAGCAGAACGCTTCATCCGCACCCTGACCAACGGCTGGGCCTACGGCGCGATCTACGGCTCAAGCCGATGAACGCACCCGCGCCCTTGACGGCTGGCTCTGGCACTACAACCATCGCAGGAGACACTCAGCCCTCAGCCACCAACAACCCCCGGTCAGCAGAACCAACCTGCTCGGGTCCTACACCCTGGCGATCAGCCTACGTCAGGCGCTGGTGAACGAATCGTAGTTGTCTACGTGGGGAGGGCCGTCAAGCCGCTCGTCCCCGACGCGCTCATTGTCGCGTCGCTTTTTCAGCGGAACCATAGATGCCGAGGCCTGTCTCGGGGTCGAAGAAATGCAAGTCTCCGGTATCGACCACCGCGTCGATAGCCGCGCCTTCGCGGGCCTGCGAGTGCGCACTGAAGCGGCCGACGAGCATCGCCCCTTCATCAGCGTTGATGCCGACGGTGCTCGTCTCACGTGGCAGGTCGGCGATCGACTCGGTATCCGCCAGTTGGACTCCCGGCGCGCTGAAGTGGATGAACAGCTCGGGGCCGAGCGCCTCGCGCAGCTCAACCGTCCCGTACAGCAGGTGATCCCGCGGCGCATCCGGCATCAGCGTGGCATCGTGGATGCTTTCCGGCCTGATGCCGACGATCACCCGCCCCTCCCCGTAGCCGTCCAGATGCGGTCGCCGGTCAAGGATCGAGGCGTCGAGCGCGAGACTCTGATCGCCGAGCACGACGCTGATGTCCCCGTTCGAGCGTTGAAGCGTGCCCTCGAGGAAGTTCATCGCCGGTGATCCGATGAAACCGCCGACGAACGCGTTCGCAGGCCGCGCGTAGACTTCCTGGGGCGGCGCGAACTGCTGCAACTTGCCTCTGCGCATGACCGCGACGCGGTCGCTCATGGTCATCGCCTCGACCTGATCGTGGGTGACGTAGATCGTGGTGATGCCGAGCTGCCTCTGCAGTCGACCGATCTCGGCCCTCGTGTGAACACGAAGCTGCGCATCGAGATTCGACAACGGTTCATCCATCAGGAACAGGGACGGCTCACGCACGATCGCCCGCCCCATCGCGACGCGTTGCCGCTGACCTCCAGACAGCGCTCGCGGCCTGCGGTCGAGCAGGTCCTCGAGCTCGAGCAGGTTCGCCGCTTGCTCGACGCGGCCCTTGATGACGGGCCGCGCCAGCTTCTTCACCTTGAGCCCGAAGGCGATGTTCTCGTACACCGAGAGGTGTGGATAGAGCGCATACGTCTGAAAGACCATCGCGATGTTCCGGTCTCGGGAAGGAACGTGGTTGACCACCCGGTCGCCGATCGCGATCGTCCCCTCGCTGATCTCCTCGAGACCGGCCACCATCCGGAGAGCCGTCGTCTTGCCACTGCCAGAAGGGCCGACGATGACAATGAACTCGCCGTCGCGGATCTCGAGGGTGAGGTCGTCAACCGCACGAGTTCCGTCCGGGAAGACCTTTGCGACGTGCTCGAATGCGACTTCGGCCATGGCTCTCGTAAACGAAGGTGCCGGCCCCGACACAGACGCCGGCCACGTAGAGGTATCCAGCGACCTTCGATCGGCTCTACGAGCGAAGCCCTAGCTCGTCCAGCGACTCGCGGAGCTCACTGGTGTCTCGGTAGACGCGAAAGGCGCCGGCGCGGGCCAGCTCGTCCTCGCCGTAGCCGCCGCTGAGCATGCCGATGCTGAGCATCCGCGCCCGGCGTGCAGCGAGCAGATCCCAGACGGCGTCGCCGACGACGTAACACTCCTCCGGGGAGACGGCGAGTCGCGCGGCGCAGGCAAGGAAGAGGTCCGGTTCGGGCTTTGCCCGCTCCACATCACCGCGCTCGACCACGACCGTTTCCGAACCGAGGCGTAGCGTCTCGAGCGAGGCGTCGATCTCTGGCCGCCGCCCCGAGGTCGCGATCCCGAATGGCACTCCCGCCGTCCGCAGCTCGGCCAGGAGGTCGACGGCCTCGGGGAGCGGCCGTCGCTCCGGTAGCAGCTCGCGAAAGAGTTGCCCGTGGCGCGCCTGGATCGCCTCGACCTCGCTCGCTGTGAGCGGCCTGGCCAACTCGCGCGCCACCGCCCGCGTGAAGAGGCCACCACTCATGCCAATCCGGCGGTGGATCCGCCAGCCGTCGATCGGCAGGCCTACCTCGGCCAGCGCGCGCTGCCAGGCGAACACATGGGCGTAGACCGTGTCGACGAGCGTTCCGTCCAGGTCGAAGATCAGCGCCGGCATCGACTCGAGCCTACTCGGGTCCGGAGAGCGTGAAGGCCGCAGGCGTCGCGCGGACTGAGCCGCCGCCGCGCTGCTCGGTTGACCCCGCGGGACGCAACTCCAGGGTCGTTGGGATCGCCGCTGTGCCTCGCGCTCGGGAATGGCGGTGCGACGATCGAAGCCGATCGAGGTCCAGACAGCTGACTCGAATTCGAAGCGCTCTCGATCGTCAACTGAAGGGTGCTGACGCAGCTGATGTCCACGTCCAGCCACGGAATTACAGGAAGGCTGTCTCGACGACCGGCACTTTCGACGACCATGTCGTTCCGGGCCGCGGCCGCTATCGCGTTCCTCGTGTTCGCTGCGAATGCCGCGGTCTCGCCCCTCTACCGGATCTATCAGGTGCAGTTCGGATTCTCAACGACCACGCTCACGTTGCTGTTCGCGGTCTACATCGCCGTTCTGCTGCTCACGCTCTTGTTACTCGGCTCCGTCTCGGACTACGTAGGACGGCGGCCGGTGATGCTGGCGGGCTTGATCGTGGGCGCGGCGGCGTGCGGCCTGTTCCTCAGCGCGCAGGCGCTCGGGCTGCTGTTCGCCGCTCGCGCGTTGCAGGGGGTTGCGGCCGGCCTGCTGTCCGGAACGGCGAGCGCCACGCTGCACGACCTTCGGCCTGATGGTAGAGCCACACCGGTCGTTTCCAGCGCGGCGCCGACCGGCGGACAGGCTCTCGGCGCAATCGGCGCGAGCGCGCTGGCTCAATATGCTTTCGCGCCCACCCACTTGATCTGGTGGCTGATCCTCGCAGCGTTCCTCGTCGGAATGGTCACGGTGGTGCTGATGCCGGAACCGGGAACCGTTGGCGGAGGGGTTGCGAGCTCCTTGCGCCTGAGGATCGGCGTGCCGCGCGCAGCTAGAGCCGAGTTCGTCGCAGCTCTGCCGGCCCTCGTAGGAACGTGGGCTCTCGCCGGCGCATACCTGTCACTCGGACCGTCTTTGGCCGCGCAGCTACTGCATTCGAAGAATCTGGTCTGGGGCGGCATCTTGATCTTCCTGCTCACTGGCCTCGGAGCCTCGGCATCGGCCGTACTCTCCAAGCGAGACCCCGCCAGGGTGGTGGTGGGCGGTTGCGTCGCTTTGATCGTCGGCTCCGTGGTGACGCTCGCCTCGATCCAGACGGGGACGCCGGTGCTTCTCTTCATCGGCACGATGGTCGCCGGCCTCGGCTTGGGACCGGCGTTCATGGGCGCCTACCGCTCCACGATTGCGCTGGCCGCACCTGACGACCGGGTAGGCCTGATCGCCGCGATCTACATCGTCAGCTATCTGGCAACCGGCATCCCGGCCGTCATTGGTGGCTTTGCCACGTCGCATTACGGGCTGCACAGGACCGCACTCGTCTACTTGGCAGTCGTCGCAGGGCTGGCGATCGTGGCGGTCATCCTATTGATCCGCCGCTTGATGGCTACGGAAGCAGCGGCTCGCGCCATCGATCACCCCGATGCGCCTCCAGGCGCCGGCACCGTGCCACCATGTCCGCCGATCAAGCCGCGACCCGCAGACGCGAATGCATGAGTTACCAGCTCGAGGAAAACGTGGCCGGAAACGCCCGACTGATGGGCGCCGCGGCAGCGAGACGTTTGGATACGCCTCTGCTAGGCGGCGATCGCCGCTGGACTCCAGAGCTCGTCGACGGCCCGTTCGGCGTCGGCGCGGCTCTTGCGGGCGAGCTGGATGAAATCGGACATGGCCGGATTGACCTCGGCCAGCGTCAGCTCGGCGACGATGAAGCGGGGCTGGAGCCCGGTAAGGGCGAGACCGTGCGGCAGCCAGAGCTGCGCGTGGTCCCAGCCATCCCGCGGGGAATCCGGCGCGTATCCGCCCCCGCGCGCGGCGAGCACGATCAGCTCGCGGCCGCGAAGTAGGCCCTCGCCCCCGTCGGGATCGACTGAGAGGCCCCGGGCGACGACGTGGTCGACCCACGCTTTGACCGAGCTCGGCGCGCCGAAGTTGTAGAGCGGCAGGCCGAGCAGGATCGTGTCTGCGTGCTTGAGCTCGTCGACGAGCTGCTCCGAAAGCTTCCACGAAACAGCCTGTGCAGGCGTGTGCTGTTCGGGAGGGATGTTCCGTGCAAGTCCGCCCTGCGTGTCGAGGTGAGGGACAGGGTTGGCGCCAAGGTCACGGTAGGTGACCGTGCCCCCGGGATGCGCCCCACGCCACACCGCGGCGGCGCGAGCGCTCAGCGCGCGAGTCACAGACCCTTCAACTCGGATGCTCGAGTCGATGTGAAGTAGATGAGCCATCCTTCGCCGAGGTTAGGCGCCGCGTACGCACACTCTGGAGGGGCTTCCGTTCCCAGCGCTATTGCTTGCGCCCGTGCCGAGGTACGACGCACGCTCCTTGGCACCTGGCGGTCCCGAACCACTCTCGGCCGCGCGGATACTTCAATGTCGACCCGACCATCCGCGGCTTGACCGAAGGCTGCATCGCGGCCTGCTGCGCCTGGGTGGCGCGGACTCAGAACTACACGGGAGTTACTCGTCTTACACCGCGGCGGCTTAATTCCAGCGCCGCGCCGAACAAGAGGTGACTCGTGAACTCCCATACGAACGCAGCCGTTGGCAGGCGCCACGGGGGTGCCTGAATTCGGAGCAGCGGTAGCGTGGAGCCGTGGCTCGCCAGGTATAAGCCCGCGCCGGCGGCCGTGCCGGCTCCGGCCGTGGTGGCGGGGAAGGCTTCCGCGAGTACGCCATACGCGCTGCCGGAAAGGGCTCCGAAGGTGTAGTGGATGGCGTCCTGGATGCGGAGCTTCGTTCTTGTCTCGAGCGGCCCGTAGCCGAGGAGCCTCGCCACGCGGTCGGCGACGACGGCGGGCGGCATGTTCTCGAGGTGGCCGGTTGGATCGGCTCCAACGAGCTGCTTCTCTGGCTCGCTTGGTGGCCACACGGTCTCGGCGGCGCGCTGAAGCTGACGCTCGCTGACCGCCTTGAGTTTGGAGGCTGGGATTGACGCGACTGCCCCGAGGAGGGCGGCTCTGGCGAGAGTATTGGTCATGGCTTGCTCCGGTCGAGTTGGGGCTCTGCCGGTGCGCCGAGCCGCTCGAGCAGGTGATCGCCAACTCGAAGCGCGTTCGCCATCGCGGTCAGGGCCGGGTTGACCGCCGCCGACGTCGGGAAGAAGCTCGTGTCGACGACGTAGAGGTTGTCGAGCTCGTGCGCTTTGCAGTTGACGTCGAGGGCGGACGTTGCGGGGTCGGCTCCGAAGCGGACGGTTCCACACTGGTGTGACACGCCCGCGATCGGGATGCGCTGGTCGCGGATCAGTTGATGGCGGATCAGGTGCGGCTCCATGTCGAGCTGGGCGAGCAGCCCGTTCAGCTTCGCGAGCAGCCGTCGGTGCGGCTCGAGGTTCGTGGTCGAGTAGTGGAGCTCTGTCCGACCGCCGTGGCCGAGCGTCACTCGATTCCGCGGGTCGGGCAGGTCTTCCGTCGTGAGCCAGAAGTCGACCGCGTGGCGGGCGATGTAGTCGAGTGTGAAACCGGGGACGAGCGGCGGTGCCCCTGCCTTCAGGATTTCCCCGTCGGTCTTGCCGAGCATCTGGATGTGCCCGAGTGGGAAGGCGAAGTCATCTGCGCCCCAGTAGTAGTCGTTGACACCGAGGGTCTTCTGGAACCTTGTCGTGTTCGGCTCTTTGGAGATGGCTATCACGGCCGAGTTGATGTGTGCCATGTAGTGGCGACCGACGACGTCGGAGGAGTTGGCGAGGCCATTCGGATGGCGCTCACTCGCTGAGCGCAGCAGCAGGAGCGCGGAGTTGATGGCCCCGCAGGAGACGACGACTATGTCGCTCCGGCAGATCTCCTGTCGGCCGTCGGCGCGCTCGACGACCACACCCGTGACAGTGCGCCCGGACGAATCCGTCTCCAGTCGCACAACGTTCGAATTGGTCTCGAGCGTCACGTTCGGGTGGCGAAGCGCGGGCCGGACGCAGCGCACGTGCGCGTCTGCCTTGCCGTCCACGAGACAGGGGAAGCCGTCGAGATGGGTGCAACGTACGCAAGGGCTCTTCTCTGAATCCGACTCGTCGAGGTCCACCCCTAAGGGCAGGTGAAAAGGGGTGTGCCCGGTGCGCACGAGATCATCGTGCAGTCTCTGGATCCGTGGCTCATGGCTGACGGCCGGGTATGGATACGGCCCCGAGGCGGGCGGCTCCGTCGGGTCCTCGCCGCGCTCGCCGTGAACGACGTAGAGGCGCTCAGCCTCGTCGTAGTAGTCAGCAAAGTCCTGGTAGGACAGTGGCCAAGCCGGCGAGATCCCGCCGTGATGACGGATCTCGCCGAAGTCGCGTTCCCTGAGCCGGAAGAGGACCCCGCCGTAGAACTTCGTCTGCCCACCCACGTAGTAATGCTGGCCGGGATGGAAGGCGTCGCCGTGCTTGTCGTACCAGGTCTCGTGTGTCTTGTACTTGTTGCGCACGAAGACGGCGCGGCTGTCCCAATTGTCGGGCTCGCGGCGGAGGTAGTCGCCGCGCTCGAGCAGCAAGATGCGCTTCCCCGACGGTGCAAGCCGGTAGGCAAGTGTTCCGCCGCCACCACCGCTGCCGATGATGATGATGTCGTAGCTGCTGCTCATAGCGGCGCGTTCAGGTCAAGGCGATCGGCGACGTCCACGCACCGGTCGCGCCCCGCAGCTTGGGATGGGTCAGGACGAGGGCGAATTCCCGCACTTCGTCGCGTGCGAGCTCGGCGGTGTTGAGGTTCTCGACGACGAAGACGCCGTGGACGACGTTCAGCCGCTGAGGCACGTCGAACGGCCTCGCCGGGTCCTCGGCCGGAACGGGGCCGTAGCTCCAGGTGTCGCAGCCCGTGAGCGCGACGCCGTGCTCGACGAGCCAGTTTGCCACGGCGTAGCCCGGGCCGGGCTCGCCTGCGAGGTATGCCTCGGGTTCTTCCCAGTGGGCGCTCCAGCCGGTGTGGAAGAGGACAGCGTCGCCCGGCTCGGGATCGATGTCGGCCAGATGCTCGATCGTGATCACGTCACCGACGCCGAGGCCCAGCCCGGAGACGTCGACCAGCCAGCCGCGCGTCACGAGCTGCGGGATCGTCTCGGCGCCGAGCCGTTTCACTCCGGCCGGGCCGGCGAGCTCGGCGACTGTCCAGCCGTTGTAGCCGCGATCGCCGATCTGCAAGTGGCTGAGCGCATCGAGGTGCGTACCGAGCTGCGTCGTCGCCGACACGATCTCCGTCATCCAGTTGACCTGGTTTTCGCCGAGCGGCATTGCCGTGTTTGCGTGGTGGGCCGTGGTGACGAGTGTCTGGCGAAAGTAGCGGCCGGGGAAGACCGGTACCGACTCGTCGAGCACGTGTGCGAGGTCGTACAGCCGGCCCTCACGGACGAGCCGTAGCGCCGCACGCCGCTTGGCGTCGTCGATGTGGTTGAGCATGCCGAGCTGGTCGTCCTCCCCGAACGGAGACGGCCACCAGCGCTGCTCGGTCGCTACTCCGACGACCACGGCTCTCGAAAGTCCGCGAACAGGGTCAGGCCGCCGTCGACGAATACCGTCTGCCCGGTGATGTAGGCGGCGTCCTCCGAGGCGAGGAAGCAGGTCACGCCCGCCATCTCGTCGGCGGTGCCGGCGCGTCTCATCGGGATGTGGGACTCCACCATCGCGCGCTTTACCGGGTCGTCGATCCAGGCGCGATTGATCGGGGTAGCGGTGGCGCCGGGCGCAATCGCATTCACGCGAACGCCTTGCCCTGCGTACTCGAGGGCGAGTGTCTGCGTCAGGCTCTCCATCCCTCCCTTGCTCGTCGAGTAGGCGAGGTAGTTGGGCTTCGGGATGAGTTGGTGGACACTCGAGACGTTGACGATCACGCCGTGAGTTCCCGTGGCCAGGAAGCGTTTGACCGCTTCGCGGGCGCAGAGAAACGCACCGCGAAGGTTGACGGCGAGCACCTTGTCGAAGTCGGATGTCGATAGCTCGTGGGATGGGCTCGAGATCTGGATGCCGGCGTTGTTAACGAGGACGTCAATTCCGCCGAGTCCATCGACGGCGCTCTCGAGCATCGCGACGACGTCTTCCTCCTTGGACACGTCGCCGCGAACGAGCACCTCGCGTACTCCGCTTTGTCGGACGCGAGCGAGGCAGGCGTGCACCCGCTCCTCGGTCTCGGTTGCCTCCTCGGGGTCTCGCAGGTAGTTGATCGCGACGTTCGCCCCGTATTCAGCGAACCGGATGGCAATCGCCTGGCCGATCCCCGAGGTGCCGCCGGTGACCAGGACATTCTTGCCGCGCAACCCGCGCATACGTGCCGGCGTCGACTCCGCCGGGCCTTGACAGACGCAAGTTGCGGCGGTCACGGCTCGAACGTAGGTGCGCGTTGCGGTCATCCGGGATCGCGCGGGTGGCCTGAGTTCTGCGCCGTTCGTGCGCCGATTGCGATCCTCAGGCGCGGCCGCTACGTACGCGGCCGCGGCACACGGGCGCTGCGGTGGCCCGTACGCAACCTTCGCACCTGCGGGTGCCCACGCACGCCGGCCGCGATGGCAGGTTGACCTCGACCGGCGTTGACGGCCGAAAACGGCCTGAGACACATCGTCGGCCTGGACAACCTGCCTATCGAAAGGAAGGTCACATGTCTCTGAGCGATCCCGTTCTGACCGGTCCTCGCGCGGGCCGCACCGTGACGTACGGTCATGGCTCGGCCGCCGAGCTCAAGCTTGCCGGCGAGGAGTCCGGTGGCGAGTGGGCCGTCGTCGAATGGCGCGTCTGCGCCGGCGACGACCCGCCGATCCACACTCACACTCGTGAGGACGAGACCATCTACGTCCTGGAGGGCGCGATCACCGCGTTCGTCGGCGACCAGCAGATCGAGGTGGAGGCCGGCTCGTATGCCGCGCTGCCGAAGGATGTTCCCCACGGTCTGAAGGTGCACGGAGACGAAGCGCGTCTGCTCGTCACGCTCGCGCCCGCGGGTGCGGAGTACTTCCTCGTCCCCCGCGACGACAACGACGCCGATCCCGCGCGTTTCGGGTTGATCCTGCAGGGACCCGCGACCATGGCGGCCTGAGGTTCGGATTGACGTGTCCCCAAAGGAGACAGCGAAGAGCGCGTTGCTCGAGCGGGAAGAGTCGGCGGCTCCGGTGGAGAAGACGCGACCCGTTCCGGCCCCGCGTCCGCGCGCGGGTACGCGCCACCGCGTCGTGGTCGTCGGGGGCGGCTTCGCCGGCTTGCAGGCTGTTCGCAAGCTGTCGCCGGCGCCGGTCGAGGTGACGCTGATCGACCGTCGGAACTTCCACCTGTTCCAGCCGCTTGCCTATCAAGTTGCCACCGGTTCCCTCTCTCCGGCTGAGATTGCGTCACCGTTGCGTGGTGTGCTGAGGCGCCAGACGAATGCGCGCGTGCTGCTGGCAGAGGTCTCGGGCTTCGACCTCGCGCATCGGCGTGTGCTCACGACCGATCTCGCGACCGGCGAGGCAGAAGCAGTGCCTTACGACACGCTGATCGTCGGCGGCGGCGCCGCATACTCGTATTTCGGGCACGACGAATGGGAGCAACTGGCGCCGGCGCCGAAGGGGCTCGAGGAGACGCTGGAGATCCGGCGGCGGCTGCTGTCTGCGTTCGAGGCTGCCGAGACCGAGCAGGTCGCCGCCCGTCGGGAGCGATGGTTGACGTTCGTTGTCGTCGGCGCCGGCCCGACGGGGGTCGAGATGGCGGGGCAGATCGCGGAGATGGCGCGGCAGACGCTTAAGCGCGACTTTCGGGCGATCGATCCGCGCGAGGCGCGGATCCTGCTGATCGAAGCGTCAGACCGTGTGCTCGCATCCTTTCCGCCGCGTCTGTCGGCGAGCGCGCAGCGCGCACTCGAACAGCTCGGGGTCTCCGTGCTGCTCGGGCGGAGCGTCCTCGAGGTCGCCGAAGGGTCGGTGACAGTCGAGGATGCCGACGGCATGCTCGAGACGATCCCGGCCGGCGCGATCGTGTGGGCAGCGGGGGTGCACGCGTCAGGGCTCGCACGCTTGCTGGCGGATGCCTCTGGCGGCCGCGTCGACCGCGCCGGGAGGCTGGAGGTGCAGCCCGACCTGACCGTCCCCGGGCATCCCGAGGTGTTCGCGATTGGTGACATGATCACGATTCGCCGCCGCGACGCGCAGCCCGAAGCGCTGCCGGGAGTCGCGCCGGTTGCGATGCAGGAGGGCCGCTACGCGGCGAGGGTCGTGCGGCGAAGACTCCAAGGACGTCAGAGCAAGCCGTTCCGCTACCTCGACAAGGGGAATCTCGCGACGATCGGCAAGGCGAAGGCTGTGGCCGATCTGCACGGCATCGAGCTGACCGGTTTCGTCGCCTGGGCGACCTGGCTCTTCGTGCATCTCTTCTACCTGATTGGCGTTCAGAACCGGCTGGTCGTGTTCACACGCTGGACAGCGAGCTTCCTGACCGACGGTCGCAGCGCCCGCCTCATCGCCGGTGGCATCGCCGGCCAGGCCGTCACTCGGCCACGGCCTCGACCGGATTCCACCTGATCGCCGGCTCGCCACCTCGGCGCACCCGCGTAAGCAGCTGTCACGCTGAGCCGGTCAAACGAGGCGTCGGCCGCTCCCGCTACCGCATGCGGAGGGCGTCGCCTCGTGCAAGCACGTCGACGAGCTCGTCGATGCGCTCGACCGCCAGGTCGGCCGGAGCGTAGGCCTCGAGTATCTCAGCGTCCGTGGCGTAGTGGCCCTGCTCGAGAAAGACGGTCGTGACCCGGCAGTCCCACTCGCGCTTGATCGCGTCGAGGATGCGGAGCTTGTCGTCGACGACAACGTAGTGCTCAGCCGGGTAGTGCTGCTCGACCGCGGAGAGTTCGCGCTCCTTGTGGACGGAGACGAGGACGTTGCCGTCGACTGCGCTCCACACGCCGGATCGCCGGATCTTGTGCGGCTGGAGCACCGCGTCTCCGTCGGAGAGGATCACCGTCCGTCCGAGCTCGCTCAGGCGCCGCACCGTTTCGAGCGCACCAGGAAAGACGCGGTCCACGAACGGATACCCGATGAGGTACGCGGAGATCTCGAGCACGCCGATCTCGTACGGGTAGGCGCCACGCAAGCGCTGCAACGCACCGAGATAGTCGGCGTAGCCAAGCTCTGTCCTGAGCTCTTCGAAGATCGTCCAGTAGCGCTCCGCCCGCTCCCGACCGAGCCGCGCGGCAAGGTGCCGATGAAGATCGGCCTCGACCGCATCGTTGTCGAGCAGCGTGTTGTCGACGTCGAGCAGGAAGACGATCGCAGTCGAGCCGGTCATCGAACGGGCCCTCCGAGAGCCGGGTTGTGCCAACCCCCGGGCGCAAGTTGGGCCGCCTGCCGTGGGCCCCAGGTTCCCGGCCGGTATCGGCGGACGGGGACGGCGCCGTCGAGCACCGGTTCGACGATCCTCCACGCTGCCTCGACCGTGTCCTGGCGTGCGAACAGGCTGGGATCGCCTTCGAGTGCGTCGCCGAGCAGCCGCTCGTAGGGTGCCGGCAGTATCTCGGCCGCGTGGTGGCGAACGGTCAACTCGATCTGCTCGCCGCGCATCGCTTCGCCGGGCGTTTTGGCGCGCGCCTGCAGAGCGATCACGATCTCGGGTGAAAGGCGAAACCGGACCGAGTTTCTGCTTTCGCGTACGCATTCGCGAAAGATGTCGAGCGGTGGTTCGCGGAAGTCGACGACGACTTCGGCGGCGGTGGTTGGCAGCTTCTTCCCGGCTCGGATCAGGAACGGGACGCCGGCCCAACGCCACGTATCGAACTCGAGCCTGAGCGCTGCGAACGTCTCGACGGTCGAGTCCGCGGTGACGCCCGGCTCGTCGCGGTAGCCGTGGTACTGGCCGCGCACGACCTGCGCGGCATCAACGGGTCTCGCTGCCCGCAGTACCTGAGCCTTTGCGGCGCGGACATCGTCGTATCCGTCCCCGGTCGGCGGCTCCATGGCGAGCAGCGCGGCGACCTGGAGCATGTGGTTCTGAATCACATCGCGGATCGCGCCGACGCCGTCGTAGAAGCTTCCGCGGCCTTCGACGCCGAAGCTCTCGCTCATCGTGATCTGGACGCTTTCGACGTGGGTGCGGTTCCAGAGCGGCTCGAGGAACGCGTTGGCGAAGCGGAAGTAGAAGAGGTTCTGCACCGCCTCCTTGCCGAGGTAATGGTCGATACGGAAGATCGATTCCTCGGGAAGGACGTCGTGCAGCGTCCGGTTGAGCGCGCGGGCGGAGGGAAGATCGCGTCCGAACGGTTTCTCGACCACAATGCGCGCTCCCTCGGCGCAACCCGAACCGGCCAGATGGTCCACGATCGTCGGGAAGAGCTCTGGCGGAATCGCGAGATAGTGGAGCGGCCGGCGCGCATCGCCGAGCTCGCGGCGCAGCGCGGCGAACGTGGCCGCAGCTCGGTAGTCGCCGCCGACGTAGCGGAGCAGGGAGGACAGTCGGGAGAAGACGGTCTCGTCGAGCGGTCCGTGGGCGAGGATGCTGTCGCGGGCTCGGGCTTGCAGGGCGTCGAGATTCCCGTCCGCTTTGGCGACACCGATCACGGGGACGTCGAGCCGATCGTGTTGTGCGAGTGCGTACAGCGCCGGGAAGATCTGCTTGTAGGCGAGGTCACCGGTCGCGCCGTAGAAGACGATCGCATCGGAACGCGCGGCGTTCAACGCGGCGACTCGGCTCGATGGATGTGGGGCGGTTCCCGACGGGCGATCCGCGCTGCCCCTAACAGACCGGCCCGCTCGTTGAGAATCACGTGCACCGGGATCTGCTCGAGCATCCCCCGAAACCGGCCCTTCGCAGTAAGGGATTCCAGGAACGAGTGCTCCCGCAGCTTCGGCAGGATGTGCGGCGCGATTCCGCCGCCGATGTAGATGCCGCCTGTGGCGAGCAGCCTGAGGGCGAGGTTGCCCGCCTCGGCCCCGTAGATCGAGACCATCAGATCGAGCGCCTCTTCGCAGACCGCGTCGCGGCCCATCACCCCCGCGCTTGATATCGCGGCGGCGGCGTCGCCCTCATTGATCTCGCGGGCAAGCCAGGCGGGCTCCTGGATGCGGCTGCGCTCTCTCAGAAAGCGGTAGACCGCGAGCAGGCCGATGCCGGAGCAGACTCGTTCGTAGCTGACGTGGCTGTCCGCGCGCGCAAGGCAGCTGTATAGGTCGACCTGAAGCGGAGAGCGGGGGCCGAAGTCGCTGTGGCTCCCCTCGCTGGCGACTGCGTGATACCGCTCGCCGTCCCAGATGAGTCCCGCTTCGCCGAGGCCGGTGCCGGCCGCGATCACAGCCAGGTTCCCCCCGATCGAAGGATCGCCGCTGTTGAGGGTTTCGAGGTCGGCGGTGGTCAGCTCGGCGATTCCGTAGGCCGTTGCTGCCAAGTCGTTGATCAGCTCGATGGAGCGGAGCCCGATTCTGTGGGCGAGTCGTCCGGCATCGACGATCCACGGGAGGTTCGTCGTCTTGACGCGTCCGTTACTGACAGGGCCGGCGACGTCGAAGCAGGCTCCCTCGAGATCGGCCGGATGGTCCGCCAAGAACACGGCCACGATCTCCTCGAGCCCTGTGTGTTTTCGGCTCGGGTAGATCGCCAACGCGAGCGGCTCGTGCGGATTGCCGTCGAAGAGCGCCAGGCGTGTATGCGTCCCTCCGATGTCGCCGGCGAGGATCATGGCAGTGATCGCAGGCTAGGCAGGCGGGCGAGTGTGCTCAGGTACGACAGTTCGCCCTGGGCACGGCCACCAAACCGGGTTCTCGCCGAATCGGGCCTAGCTTCGGCACAGACCTGTATGAGCTCGATGCCTCTTCACCCGCCGCAGCCGCGCCTTGCACACCGTCCTCGCTCGGCGCTCTATGTCGCCGCCGTTGCCGCGTTGGGTGGTTTGCTCTTCGGTTACGACACGGGAGTCATTTCGGGCGCGCTGCTCTTCGTCAAGCGGAGCTTCCACCTCGGTTCGACCGGGCAGAGCGTGGTCGTTAGCGCCGTGCTCGTCGGAGCCGTGATCGGCGCCGGCACCGCAATGCTGTTCGGCGATCGGATCGGCCGCAAGGTGCTGATCGCCGCCTCCGCGGTCGTGTTCATTGCCGGCACGGCGATCGCGGCCGGCGCCACCGGCGTCGGCGTCCTGATCGCCGGGCGCGCCATTCTCGGAGTTGCGATTGGGCTCTCCTCGTCTGTCGTTCCCGTGTACATCGCCGAGATCTCTCCGGAACGCCGCCGCGGCGGCTTCGTCGCCCTCTTCCAGCTGGCGATCACGGTGGGCATCTTCCTCGCCTACCTCGTCAACTACGCGTTCGCGTCGATCCACGGCTGGCGCTGGATGTTCCTCTGCGGTCTCGTTCCGGCGATCGTGCTGCTCGCGGGCGTACTTGTCTTGCCGAGGAGCCCGCGCTGGCTCGTGCTTGCGGGTCGGGACGAAGAAGCGCGAGAGGTTCTTGCTGCGATTGGCGAAGGGAACGTCGACGAAGAGCTCGCCGAGATCGAGGCCAGCTTCGAGCACGTGCAGGCAGGCTGGCGGGAGCTGTGGGCGCCGCTCGCCCGGCACGCACTGCTCGTCGGGCTCGGGCTGGGCATCTTCCAGCAGTTCATCGGCATCAACACGGTCATCTATTACGCGCCGACGATCCTGCAGTTCTCCGGCTTTCATTCCGCCACCGTCGCGATTCTCGCCACCCTCGGTGTGGGCGCCGTCAACGTCGGCATGACAGTGGTGGCGGTACGGCTGATCGATCGAGTGGGGCGGCGACCGCTCCTGCTCGGCGGGTTGATCCCGATGGCGCTGTCACTGGTCGCGATCGGGGTCGCGTTCGATCTCGGCGGCGGGCCTGTCCGCTGGATAGCGATCGCGAGCCTGATCGTCTACGTCGGCTCGTTCGCGGTCAGCTGGGGCTGGGGATTCTGGCTTCTCAACGCCGAGCTGTATCCGCTCGAGGTGCGCGGTCGTGGTACCGGCCTGGTCGTGATGGTGCAGTGGGTCGCGAACCTGGCCGTCTCGCTCACCTTCCTGCTGCTGATCCACGCGATCGGCAAGCCGGCGACGTTCTGGCTCTACGCTGGTTTCTGCGTCGCGGCGATCGTCTTCACTGCGTTCTTTGTTCCGGAGACGAAAGGGAAGACACTCGAGGAGATCGAGGCGTACTGGCGCAGCCGTGCTCTGCGCCGGTCGGAGCCGGCGAGCGTCCTCGGTCCAGTCGAGACCCCTGCGGTGGAGCGCTAGGCGAGCAGATGATGAACTCCACGCAGGAGCTACACGAGCGCGGTCAGAGCATCTGGCTCGACAACATCACTCGCTCGCTCTTGACAAGCGGGACGCTTGCCCGGTACGTCGACCAATTCTCGGTTACGGGTCTGACGTCGAATCCGACGATTTTCGACAAGGCGATCGAGGGCAGCGATGCCTACGACGACGCGATCCGGGCGAGCGCCGCCGACGGTGAACCGCTGCTCTTCGAGCTTGCAATCGACGACCTGCGGGCCGCCGCCGATCTCTTCCGTCCGGTGCACGAGCGGACCGCCGGTGTGGGACGGATGGGTCTCGCTCGAAGTGTCGCCCGACCTCGCACACGATGCGACGACGACCGTCGCCGAGGCGGTCAGGCTGCACGCGCAGGCCGAGCGGCCGAATCTCTTCATCAAGATCCCCGGCACCCGCGAGGGGATCGAAGCGATCGAGGAGGCGATCTTCCACGGCGTGCCCGTGAACGTCACGCTCCTGTTCTCGCGCCGCCAGTATCTCGCCGCTGCGGAGGCTTACCTGCGCGGCATCGAACGGCGGATCGCCGCAGGACGCGACCCCGGTGTTCGCTCGGTCGCCTCGTTGTTCGTCTCACGATGGGACGTCGCCGCCGCGGAGATGCTGCCGCCCGAGCTGCGCAACCGTCTCGGTGTCGCCGTCGCGACCGAGACGTACGCCGCCTATCGCGGACTGCTCGCCTCCGAGCGCTGGCAGCGCCTGCACACGGTCGGCGCGTATCCACAGCGGCTGCTGTTTGCGAGCACCGGCACCAAGGACCCGGCCGCCTCTGACGTCCTCTACGTCGAAGCGCTCGCTGCGGAGCTGACGATCAACACGATGCCCGACCCGACGCTACTCGCCTTCGCCGACCACGGGCACGTGCGTGGCCTGCTTCGCGACGACGGCGGAGACATCGATCAAACGCTCGCGCGATTCACCCAGGCAGGCATCGACCTCGACACGCTCGCGCTCCGGCTGCAGCAGGAGGGGGCCGCCGCGTTCCGCGCATCGTGGGCCAAGCTGCTCGACTGCATCGCCCGCAAGCGCGACCTGCTGGCGTCGGCCTGATAGAAGAGGAGAGAGAGTGGCCACAAGAATCGGCTCGCTCCGCCGGCTCGATGCGTGGCAGGCGCTCGCCACGCATGCCGACGAGATCCGCGACCTCCATCTGCGCGACCTGTTTGCGGGGGACCGCGACCGTGGCGAGCGATTCGCTGTCGAGGCCGAGGACGTTTATCTCGACTACTCAAAGAACCGGGTCACCGACCAGACGCTCCGGCTGCTCGTCCAGCTCGCAGGGGAACGCGGCCTGCGCCAGCGGATCGATGCGATGTTCGCCGGAGAGGCGATCAACTCGACCGAGGGCCGCGCCGTCCTGCACGTCGCATTGCGTGCGCCGGTCGGGTCGCGCATCGAAGTCGACGGCGCCGACGTCGTCGCGGACGTGCACCACGTGCTGAACCGGATGTCGGTGTTCGCGGAGCGCGTCCGTGCAGGCCGGTGGCATGGCGCGACCGGCAAACCAGTCCGCAACGTCGTCAACATCGGCATCGGCGGCTCCGACCTCGGCCCGGTAATGGCCTACGAGGCGCTCCGCCACTACAGCCCGCGCAACATGACCTTCCGCTTCGTCTCCAACGTCGACGGCACAGACTTCGTCGAGGCGACACGCGACCTCGACCCGGCGGAGACGTTGTTCATCGTCTCCTCGAAGACGTTCACGACCCTGGAGACGATGACGAACGCGCGCAGCGCGAAGCGGTGGCTGCTAGCGACGCTCGGCGACGAGGCGGCCGTCGCGCGCCACTTCGTCGCCGTCTCGACCAACGAGGCCGAGGTGCGAGCGTTCGGGATCGACCCGGCCAACATGTTCGGCTTCTGGGACTGGGTCGGCGGCCGCTACTCGATGGACTCTGCAATCGGCCTGTCGACGATGCTCGCGATCGGACCCGACGCGTTCCGGGAGCTGCTCGCCGGCTTTCACTCAATCGACGAGCACTTCCGCACGGCACCGTTCGAACACAACCTGCCCGTCCTGCTGGGACTACTCACGGTCTGGTACGCGGACTTCTTCGACGCCGAAACGGTCGCCGTCCTGCCCTACGACCAGTACCTGAAGCGGTTCCCCGCTTACCTGCAGCAGCTGACGATGGAATCGAACGGCAAATCCGTCACTCTCGACGGGCAGCGGGTCGACTACCAGACAGGGCCGATTTACTGGGGCGAACCCGGCACCAACGGCCAGCACAGCTTCTACCAGCTCATCCACCAGGGAACGAGGCTGATCCCCTGCGACTTCATCGCCTTCGCGCAGACGCTGAACCCGATCGGCGACCAGCACGACCTGCTCACGTCGAACGTGTTCGCGCAGACCGAGGCGCTCGCCTTCGGCAAGACGGCCGCAGAGGTAGAGGCTGAGGGGACACCGGGGTGGCTCGTTCCGCACCGCGTCTTCGAGGGCAACCGGCCGACCAACACGATCCTCCTCCAACGGCTGACCCCGGAAACGCTCGGCAAGCTCGTTGCGATCTACGAGCACAGCGTCTTCACGCAGGGCGTGATCTGGGGCATCAACTCTTTCGACCAGTGGGGCGTCGAGCTCGGCAAGGCGGCGGCCAAACGGATCGCCGCCGAGCTCACAAGCGACTCCGACCCTGAACTCGCCCACGACAGCTCGACCAACGCGTTGATCGAGCGCTACCGCCGTCGCCGCAACGGCACCGTCCCAAAGGAGGCTTGAGATGCAGCTTGGAATGATCGGCCTCGGCCGTATGGGCGCCAACCTCGTGCGACGGCTGATGCGCGACGGCCACGAGTGCGTCGTCTACGACCAGAACCTCGGCGCGGTGCAGGACATGAGCGGCGAAGGCGCCGTCGGCGCGGCCTCGCTCGAACAGCTGGTCGCGAAACTCGACCGGCCGCGCGCGGTATGGGTGATGGTGCCCGCTGCGATCACCGGCCTCGTGGTCGACGAATTGACAAGCCTCTTGGAAGCGGACGATGTCATCATCGACGGCGGCAACAGCTACTACCGCGACGACATCGACCGCGCCGACGCGCTTGCAGCCAAAGGCATCCACTATGTCGACGTCGGTACCAGCGGTGGGATCTTCGGCCTCGACCGCGGCTTCTGCCTGATGATCGGCGGCGAGCCGGAGCCGGTCCGCCGTCTCGATCCGATCTTTGCGTCTATCGCGCCCGGCCTTCAAGCAGCGCCGCGGACTCCCAGCCGCACCGACGAGCCCTCGACCGCCGAGCGCGGCTATCTGCACTGCGGCCCGAACGGCGCCGGCCACTTCGTCAAGATGGTGCACAACGGGATCGAGTACGGGCTGATGGCTGCCTATGCCGAAGGACTGAACATCCTCCACCGCGCAAACGCCGGCAGCGAGCAACGGGCCGGGGACGCCGAAACGGCACCACTTCGCGATCGCGACTACTACCGCTACGCGATCGACGTGGCCGCCGTCGCGGAGGTGTGGCGGCGCGGCTCGGTCGTCGCCTCCTGGCTGCTCGACCTGACCGCGGATGCCCTCGCCGGCTCGCATGACCTCTCCGAGTTCAGCGGCCGTGTCTCCGACTCGGGCGAGGGCCGCTGGACGGTGCTCGCCGCCGTCGACGTCGGCGCTCCGGCCAACGTGCTCAGCGCCGCCCTCTTCGAACGCTTCGCCTCGCGCGGTGAAGCCGACTTCGCAGACCAGCTGCTCTCGGCGATGCGCAAGCAGTTCGGCGGCCACGCCGAGATCTCCGCGCCCGCCGCCTAGCCGGGCCGGAGCGTGCGGATGGTCGATCCGGTCGCGACGAGGATCTCGCTCGTCAGCTGCGGCGGAAAGAGGCCGTGCTCGACGACGCCGGGTGTTTGCGAGAGGTGCGTCGCGAGGTGTTCGGGATCTTCAACCAGGCCGTGGTAGTCGGCGAGGAGGCCCCGGTCCGGGCTTGGCGATACCGCTCGAAGCGCCGCTGGCCCGAGCAGACGGAGCGTCGATTCCACTCCGAACGGCAGCAGTTCAAGCGGTATCGGAGGGGCAAGGGCGGCGACCAGCTTGTCCGAGGAGGCGATGACGATGAAGCGCTCGGCGGCGGCGGCGACCACCTTCTCGCGCGTGTGCGCACCGCCGCCGCCCTTCACGAGCCAGCCTGTCGGCTCGATCTGGTCGGCTCCGTCGATCGCGAGCTCGAGGCGGTCAAAGCTCGTGAAGGGGCGGACGTCCAGCCCGTGGTTACGCGCCGCCTGCTCCGTAGCCGGCGAGGTGGCCACGTAGATGACGTCCTTCACCGCCCGTGCGGCGAGGGCCGGCAGAAGCCAGGCAACTGTCGAGCCGGTGCCGAGGCCGACCCGCATTCCCTCGGTGACGAACTCCGCCGCTGCTTCGGCCGCCGCGCGCTTCTCGCGCTCGATCGGGCTAGCCATGAGGGATCACGCTCGCTGCGGTCGGGCAGCGTGCCCGGTGAGGCTTCTCCCTGCGGAGCCGAGCTGCCGGCAGGCTTGCACGACTCGTTCCGCCATTGCCTGCTCGCCCCTGCGGCCCCAGGCGCGGGGGTCGTAGGCGTGCTTGTCGCCGATGTCGCAGTCCGCTTTCACGACGCCGGCGTAGTTGACGAACATGTGGTCGGCGACGGCGCGCGTGTACGCATATTGGGCGTCTGTGTCGAGGTTCATCTTGACGACGCCGTGACCGACTGCCTCGGCGATCTCGTCCGGTGTCGAGCCGCTGCCGCCGTGGAAGACGAAATCGAATGCGGCTCGCTCGCCGTGGCGAGCGGTGACCGTCTGCTGGATCTCTCCGAGAATCGAGGGACGGAGGGCGACCTTGCCGGGCTGGTAGTGGCCGTGGACGTTCCCGAAGGTCGCCGAGAGGAGATAGCGGCCGCGCTCGCCACTCCCGAGGGCGTCGACGACCGCCAGCGCCTGCTCGGGAGTGGAGTACAGACGCCCGTTCGATTCGTCGCCGCGGATGCCGTCCTCCTCGCCGCCGACGGCGCCGATCTCGACCTCGAGGATCACGTGTGCCGCCGCGCATTGTGCGAGCAGCGGGGCTGCGATGGCGAGGTTTTCCTCGAGGGGCAGGCTCGATCCGTCGAACATCTGCGAGAGCAGAAGCGGTTGACCGCCCCGCCGACAGCGGGCACGCGATTCGGCGAGCAGGGGGCGGAGGAAGTTGTCCAGGTCGTCCGGCGGGCAGTGGTCGCCGTGTGGGACGACCAGGATCGGAACGTGCTCGGCGACGGCGGCAGCGTAGTCTGCGAGCGCTCGAACGCCGAGCGGCCGATCCTTGCCAGGGCCGGCCGCGAAGTCGCCGCCGCCTCGTGACACCTGCACGATGCCGTCGGAGCCAGCGGTGACGAAACCCAGGATCGCGGCGTTCAGCGTCGTCGAAGAGGAGACGTTGACGGCCGGGACGGCGTAGCCGCCGGCTTTGGCGGCGTCGAGGATCTCGACGTACTGACTGGGGGTGGCGAGTGGCATCCGAGGCGACCGACCCTCGTCCGCCTAAGCGGCGCGCCTCGACTCGCCGGGAGCCTCGAGTGCAAGGCGGCGCGCCGCGGTCACGATCGCGGCGGCGTCGATGCCGGCTGCGGCGAGCAATTCGGCTGGGGTGCCGGAGCCAGGCATCTCGCGCACAGCGAGCCTGACCACACGCGGCGGCTGGGCGTCCTCGGCGAAGACTGTCGCGACCGCCTCGCCCAGGCCGCCCTCCGGCCAGTGATCCTCAACGGTGAGCAGCCGACCCCCCGTCGCGAGCGCCGCCTGCCGGAGGGTTGCGGCGTCGATCGGTTTTACCGAGTAGAGGTCGATCACCCGGGCCCGGATCCCCTCGGCGTCGAGCTGGGAGGCGGCGTTGAGTGCCTCGTGCACTGTGATCCCCGCTGCGACGATCGCCACCTCGTCGCGCTCCGACGAATGGATGATCCGGCTGCCGCCGATCTCGAACTCCTCGTCGGCGTTGTAGAGAATCGGCAGGGCCGCGCGCGTGGTGCGCAGATAGACGATTCCTTCCGTGTCGGCCATGCGGGCGACCAGCTTCGCAGTCTGGTTTGCGTCGCACGGGTAGAGGACGGTGCTGCCGTGCACGGCGCGCAACATCGCGATGTCCTCGAGCCCCATTTGCGAGGGGCCGTCCTCGCCGATCGAGACTCCGGCGTGCGAGCCGCAAAGCTTGATACTCGCGCGGCTGATCGCGGCCATTCGAATGAAGTCGTAAGCGCGGGTGAAGAACGCCGCGAAAGTGGAGGCGAACGGCTTCCAGCCGCGCACTTGCAGGCCGACCGCGGCTGCGACCAGCTGCTGCTCGGCGATGAACATCTCGAAGTAGCGCTCTGGGTAGGCGTGCGCGAAGAGGTCCGCGTATGTCGAGTTGGATACCTCGCCGTCGAGACCGAGAATCTCCGGCCGTTGCGATCCGAGCGCGGCCAGCGCGTCTCCGTATCCGCGCCTGGTCGCGACTTCGGCAGCGAGCTCGTACCGCGGCAGGTCGACGGGAGTGGGCAGGGGTCCAGGCCGTTGGGGCCTCTGGCCTTCCGGCTTGGCTACCGGCACGTGGAGCCGCCGGATCCCACCGAGCTCGGCGATCGCCGCCTCCGGGTCTGCCAACGCCTTGCCGTGCCAGCCTTCGTGATTCTCGAGCGCAGCCACGCCCTTGCCTTTGATCGTCTTCGCCACAATCACGGTCGGCCGTCCATCAGCCTCGACCGCCTCCGCGAACGCGGCGTCGATAGCGGCGACGTCGTGTCCGTCGGCTGCGATTGCACGGCAGCCGAACGCGCGTGCCCGCTCGAGGTAATGATCGATCTGCCACCCGTTCATCGTCTCTCCGCGTTGGCCGAGACGGTTGACATCGACGACCACGACGAGGTTGTCGAGTCCGTAATGGGCGGCATGCTCCAGCGCCTCCCAGATCGAGCCCTCCGCCATCTCGCTGTCTCCGCACAGGACCCAGACCCGATAGGGCGCCTCTTCCAGTCGCTTGCCGGAAAGCGCGACACCGACAGCAACGGGAAGGCCGAAGCCCAGCGAACCGGTTGCCACGTCGACCCAGGGGAGCAGTGGCGTCGGATGCCCTTGCAGCCTGCTGCCGAAGGTGCGGAAGGTCAGAAGCTCCTCCTCGGAGATCGCGCCCGCTGCCCGGTAGAGCGAGTACAGCAGGGGCGAAGCGTGCCCCTTGGAGAAGATCACATGGTCGTTCAGCCGATTCTCGGGCTGATCGAAGTCGTAGCGGAGGTACTTCGCGAAGAGGACAGCCATTAGGTCAGCAGCTGACATCGACGAAGTCGGATGCCCGGACGTCTTCACGTCGCTTGCACGAATCGAATCGACGCGCAGCTGCTGGCCAAGCTCCCGCAACTCCGCCAAGGAAGGAGATAGAGAGTTCGTCTTAGAGGACATGCCTTGACGGTGACGTCGCTCGCCCTCGTACCCGGAAACGCTCAAGTGCCCTAGCTCTGCCCGCGTGGCAAGGGAGCTACGTTCTGCGAGAGGGGTTCGTCGGTCGGGTCGCCAGCTCGCCGCCGTCACCGTCAAGCGAGATCGGGTCGACCTTCCACGAGAGGTCTGGATACGTCGCGACCATGCCCCCTTGGTCGTCAAGGTCGATGACCTCGCCGCGTACGGCGAGGCTCTGGTCCTCGGTCGGTTTGCCGTCTTTGTCGTAAAGGATGGACTGGGTCGTCATGCCTTGACGCTAGCCGCGACGCTGAGATCTCTGTGCAGGCTTTGCGCGTTGCGCGACGCCAGTGCACCGGGCGGTTCCCATTCGCGGCGAGCGGTCGAGCGAGTTTGAGCTCAGCCGCGCGAGCCGACACGCACGGGTCTGGCAAGCGGAAGCAAACGAGTCGCGGGAATTCGCTATCGAGTTATGAAGCGCCGTTACCTACCAGCAGCTCGCGCGTGGCGCTGCAGCGTCTTGCGATGACGCCGGAGCAGAGCTACCTGCTGCAGGCGCGGCAGATGCAGGCGCTGTCCTTCTCGGTGCACATCCCGCTCGTCTGTTTCGGGATCGCTTTTCCGACACTGCTGTTGTTCGTGGAGTGGCGGTATCTGCGCAGCGGCGATCCGCTGTATCGGACGCTCGCGCGTCGCTGGACGAACGTGATGGTCGCGGTGTTCGCCGCGGGTGTGGTGACCGGGACGATCCTCAGCTTCGAGATGGGGTTGCTCTGGCCGGCTTTCACCGCGACTTTCGGAAGTGTCTTCGGACTCGGCTTCGCTGTGGAGGGTTTCTCGTTCTTCCTCGAGGCGATCTTCATCGGCATCTACGTGTACGGCTGGAACCGCCTGTCGCCGCGGTTGCATTTCATCACCGGCATCCCGATAGTGCTCGCCGGCTTCACCGGCTCGCTGATGGTCATCTCTGTCAACGGCTGGATGAACCACCCCAGTGGGTTCCGCCTCAGCCACGGCAAGGCAGTCGACGTGCACCCCTTCCAGGCGCTGTTCGAGAATGCCTACTTCTGGCACGAGCTGATCCACATGTATGTCGCCGGTTACATCGTCACGGGCTTCCTGGTTGCCGGGGCGTATGCGGTCCTGCGGTTGCGCGGCCGCTGGGGCCGCTACGAGCAAACCGCGCTCGCGATCCCGCTCACCATTGCAGCGCTGGCCGCACCGGTGCAGGTGCTCGTCGGCGACTGGAGTGGCCGCGAGGTCGCCCGCTACCAGCCAATCAAGTTGGCGGCGATCGAGGGTCTGTCGCAGACAACGAATGGCCCGCCGATCCACGTCCTTGGCTGGTACAGCGACGGCCGCGTCAAGTACGGGATCGGGGTGCCGAAGCTGCTCTCGCTCCTCGCAGACCACAGGATCGATGCGAGGGTGCAGGGCCTCGATGCGGTGGCGGCGCGCGATCGTCCGCCGGTGAACGTTGTCCGGTTCGCGTTCCAGACGATGGTGGGAATCGGAACCCTGCTGGCGCTGCTTGCCCTCGTCTACCTCGCGGTTCGTGTCCGGAGGCGTCGGTTGCCACGCTCGACCTGGTTCTACCGTGCTCTTGCGCTTGCGGGTCCCCTGTCGGTGGTTGCATTGATCAGCGGCTGGGTGACGACCGAAGTCGGCCGCCAGCCATGGGTCGTCTACCGGGTGATGCGCACCTCGCAGGCGGTCACGGGTGCCCGAGGCATCCCCGTCGGTTACAGCACGCTCGTCCTCGTCTATGTCCTGCTGGCCGCGGCCGTCGCCTGGATCCTCTGGCGGCTAGCCCGCAAGCCGCTCGCGCTTGAACCGTCTCTGTCGGCGCCGGAGGTCGACTGATGCTGCACTTGTATGCGATCCCGTTGATCTTCGCGATGATCGGGCTGACCTTCTATGCCGTGCTGGGCGGCGCCGACTTCGGCGCGGGCTTCTGGGAGCTCACGGCCGGTAAAGGCCGGCAGGCGGAGGCGGTCCGCGAGCACGCGCATGCCGCTATGGCGCCCGTCTGGGAGGCCAACCACGTCTGGCTCATCTTCGTGCTCACCGTCGTCTGGACCGCGTATCCGACCGCCTTCGGATCGATTGCGTCCACGCTCTCGATCCCGCTCTTCATCGCCGCCGTCGGCATCATCTTCCGCGGCGTCGCCTACGCGCTCCGCGCCGGCGCGGCAGGGCCGCGCGAGCTGAGCGCGATCGACACCGTCTTCTCGATCTCATCGGTGCTGACGCCGTTCGCGCTCGGGACTGTCGTCGGCGGCATCGCGTCCGGCCGCGTCCCCGTAGGCAACGCCGCCGGCAGCGAGTTCAGCAGCTGGCTCAACCCGACCTCGCTGCTGGTGGGCGTGCTCGCGGTCACAACGGCCGCATATCTCGCCGCGGTCTTTCTCTGCGCTGACGCGACCAAGCTCGGCGACGAACGCCTGGAGGAGCAATTCCGTCGCCGTGCGCTCGGCGCGGGGATCGTCGCCGGCGTCGTCGCCATCGCCGGCCTCGGTGTCATCGCCGGCGACGCTGACCGCATCTTCCATCGCCTCACCACCGGCGCCGGCCTAGCCGGGCTCGTTATCTCGCTAGTCGCAGGCGTCGCGACGCTGGCACTCGTCTGGCGTCGACAGTACGAGCCTTCCCGCTACGGCGCCGCGGCGGCGGTGGCCGCGATCATCGCCGGCTGGGCGCTGGCGCAGTCGCCCCTCTTCCTGCCAGGCCTCACGATCGAAGCAGCGGCCGCACCGCGCGCCACCCTGATCGCGGTCATCGTCGCCGTCGCTCGGCGGCGCGGTCATCCTCTTTCCTTCACTCGCGCTGTTGTTCCGGCTCGTCCTCACCGGCCGTCTCGCCGAAGGCGGCGAAACCGTCGAGCTCCGCCCGACGGCCCGGCTGGTCCGGGCATCGCGACACGGTTTCCTTGCACGGGCAGCGCTCGCGTGTCTCATCGCCGGAATCGGGTTGCTGACAGTCGCCGAGACCGCATGGGCGCACGCGCTCGGGGTCGTCAGCCTGTTCTGCTTCGTCGCCTTCGGCTTCCCGGCTGCGCTGCCGCCGGACGTCGCTCCGGCGACAAACGCCGGAAACCTGGAAGAGGCCTGGGCGGGCAGCCGACGCGAACGAACGTAGTCGTCTCCGAGTGCGAGCGGGAGTCGGTGGAAGCTAGGCGGTGTGTCTGGCAACCATCGAAGGAGACCACTCATGCCCACGGTCTTGGCCTCGCTCGCTGCGCTCGCGGCCGCTCTGCGGATTTCGGCCGTGCCGTCAACGGGCGTGGGGCACGTATACCTGAACGCCGACAACACGCCGACAGCAGGACCTGCCGGGTGCAACCCATCGGCATCGTCGTCATCTAGCCGCCTCTTGGCGCGACACCGACAAGCTGATGCGATCGATCGAGTCTGGACGGTTGGGGTTACCTCGCACGATTCGGGCGTGCCTCTTCGACCTGGATGGGGTGCTGACGCGGACTGCTCGCGTGCACGCGGCGGCGTGGAAAGAGATGTTCGACGCGTTCCTCCGCGATCGCGCCGCGCAGAGGGAAGAGCCGTTCGTTCCGTTCGATCCGGTCGCTCGATTACGCGCGGTACATCGACGGCAAGCTGCGCTACGACGGCGTGCGCTCGTTCCTCACCTCGCGCGGGATCGAGCTGCCCGAAGGTGCGGCGACGGATCCGCCTGACGCGACCACGGTCCACGGGCTCGGCAACCGGAAGAACGAGCTCGTGCTCTCGCTGATCCGGACGAAGGGAGTCGACGCCTACGACGGCTCGGTGCGCTATGTGCGGGCGGCAGGCGATGCCGGACTCCGGCGCGCTGTCGTCTCCGCGAGCGCGAACACGCGCGACGTGCTCGAGGCAGCCGGGATCGCGGATCTATTCGAGGTGCGAATCGATGGGATCGTCGCTGCGGAGCAGCACCTCAGGGGAAAGCCGGCGCCGGACACATTCCTCGCGGCCGCGAAAGCTCTCGAGGTCGATGCGAGCGAGGCGGCCGTGTTCGAGGATGCACTCGCAGGCGTTGCCGCCGGCCATGCCGGCGGATTCGGCTTCGTCGTCGGAGTCGACCGGGTCGGGCAGGCGGAGGCTCTGCGCGAGCACGGCGCAGACGTCGTCGTACAGGACCTCGCGGAGCTGCTCGAGTGATCATGCATCCTGCGTTCACGGTCGAGCCGTGGTCGGTGCGCGAGACCTACCTCGATCTCGACATGCTCGCGGCGTGCGAGTCGGTGTTCGCGCTCTCGAACGGGCACATCGGGTTGCGCGGAAACGTGGACGAGGGCGAGCCGTTCGGCCTGCCCGGCACCTACCTGAACTCGTTCTACGAGCTCCGCCCGCTCCCCTACGCCGAGGCGGGATATGGCTACCCGGAGTCGGGCCAGACGATCGTGAACGTGACGAACGGGAAGATCATCCGGCTGCTCGTCGACGACGAGCCGTTCGACGTCCGGTACGGCAGGCTGCTTGCGCACGAGCGCGAGCTCGATCTGCGTGCGGGCGTGCTGCGCCGCCGCGCCGAGTGGCGGTCGCCGGCGGGCGCGTCCGTGCGCGTCAGCTCGACGCGGCTGGTCTCGCTCGTGCAGCGCTCGGCGGCGGCGATCCTGTACGAGGTCGAGCCGCTCGACGGACCGATCCGTGTTGTAGTCCAGTCGGAGTTAGTCGCGAACGAGGACGGCGGACCGGCACAGGATGACCCACGCGCCGCCGCAGCGATGCAGGCGCCGCTCCAGTCGGAGGACTTCTTCGAGCGCGACGCACGCGTGATCCTCGCCCATTCGACCCGCCGCAGCGGCCTCCTGATAGCCGCCGGCATGGACCATGTCGTCGAAGGGCCGGACGGCACGGAAACGCGTTTCGGAGAGCGGCCCCGATGTCGGCCGCGTTACCGTCGCGACCGAGCTCGCCTCGGGAGAACGGCTGCGGGTGATCAAGTTCCTCGCTTACGGCTGGTCGAGCCAACGCTCGCTCCCCGCCGTGCGCGACCAGGTCGTGGCGGCGCTCACACAAGCGCGCCACACCGGCTGGCAGGGCCTCCTCGACGACCAACGGGCGTACCTCGACGAGTTCTGGGACTGCGCCGACGTCGAGCTCGAGGGCGACACCGAGCTGCAGCAGGCGGTCCGGTTCGCGCTCTTCCACACGCTGCAGGCGGGCGCGCGCGCCGAGCAGCGCGCGATCGCGGCGAAGGGCTTGACCGGCCCCGGCTACGACGGCCACACCTTCTGGGACACCGAGCGCTTCGTCCTCCCTGTGCTCACCTACACCGCGCCGAAAGCGGCCGCCGACGCGCTCCGCTGGCGGCACGCCACGCTCGACCTCGCGCGCGAACGGGCAGCTCAGCTGGGCCTGCGTGGCGCCGCCTTTCCCTGGCGGACGATCCGCGGCCAAGAAAGCTCGGGCTACTGGCCGGCCGGGACTGCCGCCTTCCACATCGCCGCCGACATCGCCGACGCCGTCGTCCGCTACCAGGCCGCCGCCGAGGACGAGGAATTCGAGTGCGAGGTCGGGATCGAACTGCTCGTCGAGACGGCGCGGCTGTGGCGCTCGCTCGGCCACCACGACGCCGAAGGCCGCTTCCGGATCGACGGCGTCACCGGTCCGGACGAATACAGCGCAATCGCTGACAACAATGTCTACACCAACCTGACGGCGCAGCGGAACCTACGCGCCGCGGCCGACGCCGTCGCCCGCCACCCCCGTCATGCCGCCGCGCTCGGAGCCGACCTCGAGGAAGCCGCGAGCTGGCGGGACGCCGCGCACGACATCGTCATCCCCTGGGACGAGGCGCTTGGCGTGCACCCCCAGTCGGAGGGCTTCACCTCGCACCAGCGCTGGGACTTCGACCACACCGAGCCCGACGCAGTACCCGCTCCTGCTCCACTTCCCGTACTTCGACCTCTACCGCAAGCAGGTCGTCAAGCAGGCCGACCTCGTTCTCGCCCTGCACTGGCGCGGCGATGCGTTCACCGACGAGGAGAAGGCCCGCGACTTCGCCTACTACGAGTCCCTCACCGTCAGAGACTCGTCGCTCTCGGCGTGTACGCAGGCGGTGATCGCGGCCGAGGTCGGACACCTCGACCTCGCCTACGACTACTTCGGCGAGGCTGCTCGTCATGGACCTAGACGACCTCGGGCGCAACACCCGCGACGGGGTGCACATCGCCTCGCTCGCCGGTGCCTGGCTCGCCGCCGTCGCGGGCTTCGGCGGCATGCGCGACCACGACGGCAACCTCACCTTCGCGCCTCGGCTGCCGCCTCGGCTCGAACGGCTCACCTTCCGCATCCTCTTCCGCGGCCGACGACTCAAGGTCGAGTTCGACAGGAACGAGGCGACCTACACGCTGCTCGAAGGGCCGCCGCTCGTGATCACCCACCACGGCGACCGCGTCGAGATCCCAGCCGATGCAGCCCTCACCAAACCCATACCCGCCGCACCCGTGCGCGCCGCGCCCACACAGCCGACCGGCCGCAAGCCGGCAAGACGCAAGAGCTAAGGCGCTACTCGCGATGGCGCCCTGATGTGTCCTTTCCCCGCTCGCGTTCCCATGGTCGACGGACCGTTCCCACCTCGCCGCCACCGTTGGCCTACCTCTAGCTGTGCACGTCAATCGAGGAAGAGCAGGTGGGCATGTCGGCTCCCCGCGGGACGTGGACTTCACGCCGTTACGACAAACACCAATTCGAAAGGTCGACATGGTTCGGACCATCGTGTATTTCTTCATCGGCATCGTCGTACTTGGCACGATCGCCACGCCCGGCCTCGGTGCCGTCGCTCTCGTGATCGCGCCTCTCCTCGGGCTCGGGTTCCTCTGGCGGGTCGCGCTGACCGTCTCCACCCACGGCCGCCCCCTTGACACCGTCGTGCAGACGAGGCGAAGCCACCTACTCGGTCCAGGCGGCCCAGACGATTCCTTTGCCGCCTCCCCTCTCGATGCAGTCGAGTACCTGCCAGCCGCATCAGCAACAGCATCAGTGAGCAACGGCAACGGCAACGGCCTCGTGCGAGGCGCGAACGTCCGCGCGTCCCCGCCTCTCGGAAACGATGTCGATTCGCCAAAGGCCGACAACTCGATACAGGGAGGTGCCGGATGAAGGCGATTGTGGTGACAGACAAGGCCGCGGGAACGGCCGGGATGACGCTGGCGGAACGGCCCGAGCCGAACGCAGCGGAGAACGACGTCGTCGTTCAGGTTCATGCGTCGGGATTCACCCCGGGTGAGCTGACGTGGACCGGGACCTGGACCGATCGCCTCGGCCGGGACCGAACACCCTCGATCCCTGGGCACGAGCTGGCCGGAGTGGTCAGCGCCCTCGGCTATGGCACGACGGGGCTGTCGGTGGGACAGCGGGTGTTCGGCCTCACGGACTGGCTTCGCGACGGCACCCTGGCGGAGTACGTGGCCGTCGAGGCGCGTAACCTCGCGCCGCTGCCGGGCGACGTCGACTTCACGGTGGGCGCGAGCCTGCCGATCTCGGGCCTGACCGCATGGCAAGGGTTGTTCGTGCACGGCCGCGTCCAGGCGGGGCAGAGCGTCCTCGTGCACGGCGCGGCCGGTGGAGTCGGCTCGATGGTGACGCAGCTCGCCACATGAGGTGGGCGCCTACGTCATCGGCACCGGACGTTCCGCCGACCGGCAGACGGCGCTCGACTTCGGCGCGCAGGAGTTCGTCGACCTCGACAGTGACACCCTGGAAGACGTCGGCGGCGTCGATCTGGTTTTCGACGTGATCGGCGGAGACATCGGGAAGCGGTCTGCGGCTCTGGTTCGAGCCGGCGGGACGCTCGTGACCATCGCCGGGCCGCCCGAGGCGCGGCCGGCCGACGGCCTGGCGGTTGATTTCGTCGTCGAGGCCGATCGCGCGCAGTTGGGTGAGGTCGTCCAGCGGGTCCGGGATGGTCGGCTGCGGACGAACATCGGCACCGTCGCCTCCCTCGACGACGCCGTTGCCGCTCTCAACCCGACCGAGCGGATCCAGGGGAAGACGATCATCCGCGTTCGTCTCCATAGGGAACGGATTCGAGATGACAGAGGGGTATTCATATGAAAGCGATTGTGGTGACAGATCAGGCCGCGGGAACGGCCGGGATGAAGCTCGTGGAGCGACCCGATCCGGATGCGGCGAGGCTCGCAAGCCTTGAAGGCGCGAACTACGGCGATGTCGTCGTTGAAGTTCATGCGTCGGGATTCACCGGGAATGAGCTGGAATGGCCCTCGACCTGGATCGATCGCCTCGGCCGTGACCGGACGCCTTCGATTCCCGGGCACGAGGTGGCCGGAGTGGTCACCTCCCTCAGCTATGGAGCGACGGGGCTGTCGGTGGGACAGCGGGTGTTCGGCCTGACGGACTGGACTCGCGACGGCACCCTCGCCGAATACACAGTCGTCGAGGCACGCAACCTCGCGCCGCTGCCGGGCGACGTCGACTTCACGGTGGGCGCGGGCGTCGCGATGACGGGCCTGACCGCGTGGCAAGGTCTGTTCGAGCACGGCCGCCTTCAGGACGGCCAGAGCGTCCTCGTGCACGGCGCGGCCGGCGCAGTCGGCTCGATGGCAACCCAGCTCGCACGAGAGGCCGGCGCACACGTCATCGGCACCGGGCGCGCCGCCGGCCGGCAGACGGCACTCGACTTCGGCGCGCACGAGTTCGTCGACCTCGACAACGACACCCTGGAAGACGTCGGCGGAGTCGACCTGGTGTTCGACGTCCTCGGCGGCGACATCCAGAAGCGGTCCGCGGGTCTGGTTCGAGCTGGAGGAACGCTGGTGACCGTCACCGGCCCGCCGGAGGCGTGGCCCGCGGACGGCCTGGCGATCGACTTCGTTGTCATCGTCCGATCGCGCCCAACTGAGCGAGATCGCCCAGCGGGTCCGGGACGGTCGGCTGCGGACGAACATCGGCACCGTCGCGGCCCTCGACGACGCCGTTGCCGCTTTCAACCCGACCGAGCGGATCAAGGGGAAGACGATCATCCGCATTCGTCCGTGAGAACGCCGCGGCAGTGACTGAGCAGGCAGTGCATGTGCGTGGTCCGGCAGTCGCTTCTCGACCATCTGCTGCCGCGGTTCGACGTCCGTCAGGTTCACGAGGCGTGGGTGGCGGCACCTGTCGATGTCGTCTACTCGGCCGTCAAGCAGGTCACTGGGCGGGAGGTGCGGGTTCTGATGCCGCTGGAGTTCCTGCGCTGGCTCCCAGGTTTCCTGATCGGACGCCGACCATTTTGGCCGGATCCGTCGGCACCGCTTCTCGCGGAGTTCACCGTCGGTGTTGTGCCTCTTGGTGAGCGTCCGGGCAGGGAGGTTGTTGCCGGTGCGGTTGGCCGCTTCTGGCGCACAGTTGGAAACGAAGCAGCACCGGTGCGAAGCCGTGCAGATTTTGTTGCCTTCTCCGAACCTGGCTACGCGAAGGCGGCGATTGCGTTCACGGTCTTCCTGAGCGGGATGGGACTCGGGTGAAGACGGAGACACGCGTTGTTGGTACAAGCGCCGAGGCAACGCGGTTGTTCCGCCGCTACTGGCTCGTGATCCGTCCTGCAAGCGATGCCATCCGACGGAGCTGGCTGGCCGCGATTCGCCGGCGCGCTCTCCGGGCGGTCGCTGCGACTTCCGAGAGCACGTCGACCCACCGCCGGAGACAAGACGCGCCTCATCAGTGACGGCGGCATGATCTCGTTTCGACCGATTGCGGTTGGAAAGGTCAACGCTCGTGCTGCGGGTCTTTGTTGCCGGGGCGAGTGGCGTGATCGGCATACGACTCGTGCCGCAGCTCGTCCTGGCTGGGCACGAGGTGGCGGGGATGACTCGCTCGCCGGCGAAGGCGGATTTGTTACGCGCTTTGGGGGCTGAGCCGATCGTCTGCGACGCGTTCGATGCGAACGCGCTCCGCGAGGTGGTCGGGCGCGTTTCGGCCCGACGCGGTGGTGAACGAGCTGACCGATCTGCCCGATCAGCCGTCTCCGAGCAATGACGCGAACGCGCGCATCCGGCGTGAGGGCACGCGCAACCTGCTTGCCGCCGCGAAGGCGGCGGGAGCGTCGCGCTTTGTCGCCCAGAGCATTGCCTGGAAGCTACCGGGCGACGCTGGTGCGGCTGTCAGCGACCTCGAGCGGCTCGTGCTCGCGGCCGACGGAGTCGTTCTCCGCTACGGACGGCTGTACGGCCCCGGCACGTATTACGAAAGCGACAAGCCGGAGCCGCCGCGCATTCACGTCGACGAGGCCGCCCGCCGCACTGTGCCGGCACTTGACGCCGCCTCTGGGATCATCGACGTCAAAGACGATTAGCTCCGTCCCCACGTCACGGCCTGTCGCTCGAGGTAATCCGCCAGGTTTGTCAGCGACGAGGCCAGCCCGGCGGCGTGATCGCCGGCGTCGATTCCGTCCGGGACATCGTCGGCAATGATGTCGACGCGTGTTCCTCCGTCGACTTCTGCGAGTTCCCATCGCATCGTCATCGTGCCGGCGTAGGCGGGGTCGTCGGAGACGAACTCCACCGCCTGCACGACCCGCACGCCGGCGACGAGGTCGATGAACCGTGACTCGACGATGTCGCTCTCCGCAGCGGTCTTGCCCCGTGAAGCGGACGCATCGGCGTACGTCAACACCATTCGGTACGACCCACCGGCACGCACATCGAAACGCTCAAACGTGCCGGTCATACCCTCAGGAGGCAGCCACACCACAAGTGCCTCCGGATCGACGAGCGCCGCGTACACGCGATCCGCTGTCGCCGCGATCACTCGAGATGCCGTGTCTGTCCGCGGCACTTCGTGAGTGTATTGGCTTGCAGCGTCGGTTCCGAGCGATTACGCCACTACGAGCATCTCGGGCTTCGGCAAACTCGCGCCCCGCGATTAAAGGCCACTGCCCTCGGTGCGAGCGAGACAACCGCTTACTCCTCCTTATTACTGATCGGTGGTCAGGTGCCTCCCTTGTGGTGACGCGCAGGTGCTCTGGCCTCGTGGGTGTGTGCGTCCAGCGACGACTTGCTTGGAAATGTGTCGACATGACGCCGAATCCGGAGATCGCGGCTCGTTGCAACCGGCGCACGCGTGCCGCAAGAGCCGTTTACCGAGAGCGGATGACAACCAGCGTCTCGTCATTCGGAGGCCCGGCAGCGGCATTCAAAGACGCGCTCCTCGCGTTCGCGGAGGAGCCATCGCCGCATAACGCTGGCCGGTATCTCGCCGCGAGCGAGCTTCTGGCCGCCTTGACGCGAGAGCTCGCGACCTCGGCAGCAATGGCGCAGCCGCTTGGCAACCTCACTATGTCGCTCCCTCGTCGGAAGATGTTTCCCGGTGAAGCGTCCTCGGCCCGGAGCTCGTGTTGACGAGGAATCCGTAACCGCGCCGCGAGGCGTAAGTCCTTATGTCTCTCTTCTCAAGCCCGAACGGCTGGCGGCACGGCGACGGCGAAATATGCATCCGCTGCGGTGAGGCGTTCGCCCTCGACGAGAACGGCTATTGCGGGCACTGCCACTGGGCCGTGCGCATCGAGATCGACGAGGGTCTCTGCCAGCTGCGCGAGCGGCTCCGCAAGGAGGTCAGCTTTCAGGAATGGCTCGCTCGGCATTCGGAGGCTGCATGACCACCCAGAGATGCTCCGAGTTGAACACCCAGCTTCACCGGCTCCGGACGGTTTGATGGCTGCCGCAGCGGGATCAATCTGAAGACGGCGTTCGGCTACGACACGGGTGAGTCACTGGCAGCGGCGCAAAGAGCAGGCTTCACTCCGACCGGCGATGTCGTTGTTGGATCAAGCGGAGCCGTAGGGCCAAAGCTCGACCTCTCCTGGAGAACGGCCTGGGTCACTGGTTACGTCCATGTGGCCGCGGATCGGTCTCCGGGACGGCACCGTCCCCGCCAGAGCGATGGCCGAAGTCGCCTTGCCAGCGCCTAGCGAGGGTCTACCCGGGACGGTTGGCGCACCGAAAGGAACCCACGCGCAGCGAACGCCGAACCACACGGAGAAGGAACAAGAAAATGAACGACACCAACCAGCCCACCGATCTGGCGATTCTCGAGCAGCTCAACAAAGACTTCTTCCACTCCGACCAGTTCAACGATGTCAAGCGCTTCAGCGAGTTCCTCGCAGGAGACTTCATCTCGCAGTTTCCGGGTATCACCCGCAACCGTGCCGAGTTCCTCGACTACATCGCCAGGCCGCGCCCCTTCAAGGATCTAGCCATGCACGACGTCAATATTCGCATCCTCAGTGACGTTGCCCTCATCCACGGCCGCGCCACATACACCATGCTCGCCGATGGAGCCGAGCAAGAAGCTCTGTACACGGACGTCTACCAGAAGCGTGAGGGCACCTGGGTCTGTGTCGCAGCTTGTGCGATCGCTCCGGGCGCCTAACGGCCCTGGTTGATACAACCAAGGGATCCGCAATAACCGTAATTTCGACGTCGAGAGTGGTTCGACCTCGTCCTCTTGCCGACGTCCGAGATTCCTTTCGTTGTACACGTAGATGGTCGCCCGCGACTCGGTTCGAGATCGGCCCGGTAATCGATCCTCGATGACCGACTGGCCCCGCCGTGAAAGAGATGCTCGAATCGAACTAACGCGGTACCGCGCCGTCGCTGCCGCTAAGGAGCCACCAAGTCGGCCGCGCCGCTGAACTGTTCGTGGTTCCGTGTATGAGTTCGGCGTACCCTGGCGAGCTGTACCTCGGCAACCCGTTCCGCAGTGCGTAGACCAGGCCGATTTGAGCCACGATCGGGCGGTCTCGCGGAAACGTTGCGGAAAGAAGCGAGGGCCCACGGCGGCGCCCTACCGCTAGCCACCTACTTGCAGAATGAGCATTTTCATTGACCCCGACGCCTGTCCGCTAACAGCGGCTAACGGCGGGACGCGATCGACAAGCTGGGGGTCACTGGTTCGAGCCCAGTACCGCCCATTGTGAAAGCCCCGGAAATGGGGCTTTTCTCTTACCCAAATAGAAATGAGGAGGCCCAAAGACCTTCTTGTGTCAGCGATTTGTCAGCAGTCTCAGACGGCGCCGTTGCACGACCAGACGCCCGCCTCTGGATACGACGCGACAGTCAGTTGCCACGACACGAGAGTCGGTGGTTCCGGACTGGCTCGTCGAGCGTGTAGGTGAGGATCGCGCAAATCACGAAGGCGCTGGCACTGAGGTAGACGGACAGGAGAAACGCGAAGACCCCACTTGCAGAACCGTAGACGTCTGTGAAATCGGCCGGCCCTGAGAGATACCAGCCGAGACCGACCTGAATCGCCTGGTGCGCGAGGGCCGCCGCGCCGGCCCCGATCAGGGCGGCTCGCCAGCTGGGTCGATGATGCGGCACGTAGTGGTAGAGGAGTACGAAAACAAACAACACAACGGCGGCCGGCACCACGAAGCCGAAGAGCGTTCCGAATGCGAATGTCTGTCCGCCAAGCGCTTCGTCTATGTGCGCGCTCAGGTGCCGCGCCACGTTCTCGAGCATCGACACGATCATCGCCAGCAGAACGAGGCCGAGCGCGCCCAGCACGAGTAGCGCGCTGACCAGCCTCCCGCGGATCAGCGAACGGGATACGCCCTCGTCGAACACGACGGCGAGCGTCTTCTGCACCGACGTCATGACACCAGTGGCTCCCCATAGGGCCAGCGCAAGCGAGCCGACACCCGCGAGACTCCACGGTGCGGGGACCGAAGTGATCAGCGCATCAAGGTGCGCGGCCCCCTCCGGAGTGAGATGGAGCTCCTTCGCGACCGTCGACACGAAGTCCTGACGGTCTGCGCCGCTGGACGACAACACCTGAGCCAGGACGGTGGCGACGAATGTCGCGAGAGGAATGAGCGAGAAGAGCGCCCGATACGAAATTGCCGCCGCGAACTGCGAGCCCGCGAGGCGGCCGTAGCGGAGAAGCACACTGCGGGCACGATCAACAAAACCCCCCGCGAGGCGCGTCAAATGCCCGGCTGCGCGGTGACGCGGCCGGACGTCACCGCTTCTTGCAGAGCGCGGTAGTCCCGTTCGTTCTGGTCGGCGTACGTCTCGGCGAATGCAGCCATGGCTCGGTCGAAGGCATCGCCGCCGCCGAGGTAGGCGGCGATCGCGATCCTGTCTCCCGAGCGCGCGTGAGCCCTCGCCAGCGTCCAGCCGCAGACCCGGCCGTAGGCCGCGAGCTCCGGGGGATCCATGGTCTCGACCTCGGCCGAGCCCTTGGAGTTCCAGAGTTGGCGGATGTAGAAGTCGCGCTCCTGGCCGTCGATTGTCTCGATCCGCTCCCATCCGAGCATCACGTCAGGTGCTGCCTGCATTGTCCGCTGTCCCTCGACCACACGCTGCCCGTGCTGCTCGAACTGGCTCTTGCCCAGAAACGGCTCGAGCACGGAGGCCTGCGCCTCCTTGAACTGGAGAAACAGCGGATCGGTCTTGTCACGGCCCAGCATGAGCAGGATCCAGGTTCGGGCTCCCACGCTGCCGACGCCGACGACCTTGCGAGCCGCATGCGCGTAGCGGTAGCTCTCGAGCAACTGCCGCCGATCGCCCGGCAGCGTCTCTCGGTAGGTGTCGATCATGCGCCGTACGACGTCCTCGAGATGCTCGGCCTCCGCGCCCGGCATGACGTCCTCGATCGGGGTGACGAGTGGCGGATCGCCAACGATCCGCAGCTCCCCGTCGACCGTGCGACAGAGCTTCGTGAGCGCTCTCATGCTGTCCTTTGTGTGCACACCGGCAACCGTCGACTGAAGCCGCTTCATCTGCTTTCCGGACACCCGCGCGAACTGGTCTCGGATCGAAGCGACGTCAAGACGCGCGTACCAGACGTGGATGTTTCGCATCTGCGCGAACTGCGCCATCGCCTCGCGGTATTGGCGCACCGCTGCCTTTACGACAAGACCGCGGGTTCTGTCGTCGAAGTCGCGATCCCGGCCGGCCACGGCGAGACTCGCGGCGAGCCGCTTCACGTCCCACTCGAACGGGCCAGGCAGCGTCTCGTCAAAGTCGTTGAGGCTGAAGACGAGCCTGCGGTCCGGGGCGGCGAAGATGCCGAAGTTCGAGAGGTGTGCATCGCCGCAAAGCTGGGCGTAGAGCCCCGTTCGTGGCCCGTCCGCGAGGTCGGCCGCCATGAGAAACGCGGCTCCGCGGAAGAACGTGAACGGGGACACCAGCATGCGCCCGTACCGGATCGGCCCGAGCTCCGGAAGCCGCGTCTGCGCCTGATCCTCGAGAAGATCGACCGGGTCTCTACGCCTCGGCGCCGGCTCCCAGGCGCCGTGCGCCGAGCGGGGCAGCTCGCGACGAGCCGCCTTCCCTCGCGCAGCACTCTCGCCGGGGGTCGAGTGCGGCACCGCCTTCGACCGCGGCGAGTCCTCGGAGTCCGCCACAGAAACCGCGTCCAGCTCACGCATGCTCACATCCATCCTGGCAACCTAGGGCCGCCAAGCCTGACGCACGTCGTCCTGACGGGATGAGTCGGTGCGCCGCGGCGTATTGGCCCTCTACAGCACTCCGGCCGGCCCGTGGCGGTTTATCAGCGGACGGTCCGATCAGCCGAAGCCCGAGCTGGGTTGGAAGTCGCTCGGCGTGCTCGGCTAACCGCGCTTCCCCAGAACGAGACCCGCGACGAACGTTTTCGCCTGTTCCTCGAAGCTGGACTGCAGGTTCGGTGGCGGCAGGGCCAACCCCAGCACGCGTTCTTTTGGCGCACCCTGCTTCATGTATCCGAGCCACGAGAGCATCGACTTGACCTGGCCGCCCGACGCGACGAAGTGCGTCTTGTCGGTGAATTGGCCGCCGTTCTTCTCGGCGAGCTTTCGCTGTTGACCGAGGTTGATGCCGTAGTAGCGGCGTGAGACGGACACCGTTGCGAAGGGTTTGCCATTGAGGATCGCCTTCGCCGAGGGCGACTCGAGGTAGGAGCGGATCGGCATAGAGGTCTGGAACCACCAAGTGGGAGACGCGATCAGCACGAACTCGTAGTCGCCCGCTTGCGCTTCCGCGGGAATGCGGATCTCCCCGGTCTTGTGTCGCATCTGTGCAGGGAGGATGCTGGCTATCTGGGCGCATCGGGCGCTTCATCGGGAACTGGGAGAGCTTCTCCAGCCAGCGCTCGTCGGTGAACTCGATCGGCGCCTTCGTCACGTCACAGCCTTGTGACTCGAGCGCCTTCGTCAGCGCGTCGGCGACCCGGCCGACTTGCTTCGTGAGCGTGAAGTAGACGATCAGCACCCGCGGCTGCGTCTCGCCGCTCACGCCGTCTCCTCTCGGCTCGTTCATCGGGCGACCGGCGGCCGGTAGCCGGGCGACTTCTCCCGCTTTGGGTACGACGCGTTTTTTCGCGAGCTCCTGGACAAGGAGCTCATGCATGTGGGCCTGGAGACCGCGGGAGCGGTCGTCTGCGTGCGTCGGGTGGACGAGGTTGCGTTCCTCGTACGGGTCGTCGCTCAGGTCGTAGAGCTCGTACTCATCGGGCTCAGGATCGGTGACGGTGAACGTCTTAGTGTTGTGGATTCTTTCGTCGCGTTCGCCCGGCTCGGTCCAGAACTGCTGGTTGTCGTGATAGCGCGAGAACTTGACGAGGTGCCGCTCGCCTTCGACATCGACTGCGGCTATCACGGTCTCGAGGTGGTTCGGCTGTTTGATCGTGCCTGAGCGGTGCATCAGCCTCGCCGCTTTCTGAAACGGGCTGGCCGGTGCTTCGTTGCCCTCGCTGATCTCGTCGTCGGTTGTGAAGAGGACAGGGTCGGAGGGCGCCGTGGGCTCGGCGGCGCGGATCGCGTCGGAGAGATCGCGTCCGATCAGCGCGTGTGTCTCCTTGTGGTCTGTCTCCAATTTGGCGAGCGCGTCGTCCGGATCGATTCCGGCGAGGCCGAGCAACGTCGGGATCAGGTCGGCGTGGCTCGTCGGCACGTCGAGCTCGCGAGCGCCGCTGGGGAGCAGTGGGCTGGAGACGACGAACGGCACATGCAGTGCCTCTTCGTACGCGACGTGCCACTTCTCGTGCATGCCGTTGTGTGCGCCTTGCAGGTCGCCATGATCCGAGGTGAACACCACGATCGTGTTCTCATACGCGCCGCTCGCCTCCAGCGCGTCGAGCACCCTTGTGATCTGCTCGTCGACCGTGGCCTGCAGTTGGTAGTAGAACTTCAAGTGCGTCTCGGTCCACGGCTGCGGCGCCAAGATCGTGCCCCACAGGTCGACCATGCTCTGCTGGCAGGCGGGTTTCGTCGAGAGATCTTCCTCGTGCGTCGGCGCCTGCTCGACGTGCGGCACGGTCGACGGGTGGTAGCGCAGTCCCTGAGTCAGCGCTATCACTCCGAACATCGAGTCGTCGTGAGGGTTGAGGAACGAGCAGACCGTCAGCCACGGCTCGTCACTCTCCCCGCCGTCCAGACGCTGCAACAACTCGACCGTCTCGTCCGCGGTGAAGACATCCTTGACCGTGCCGGTGTTGTGCTTGCCGAGACCGTGCGGCTCCGGGCCGACCCACTCGGAGAACCCGAAGTCGTCGAGAAGATCCGCCTCTAGATACCGCTTGATGTTCTGCTCTTGCGGCTTGCCGTCGTCGTCGATCGAGAGCAGGTAGCCCTCCCCGTCATCAGCGTCGAGGTGCGCGTGCGAGGCATGCCACTTGCCCTTGTAGAACGTCCGGTAGCCGCCGGCCCGGAACCAGTCGCCCATCGTCGGCACGTCGTCGGGAGCCAGCCAGAACATGTCGTCGCCGTCGTCGCTCTTGGTCAGCCCGGGCGTCTGCGACACACCATGGAGCGACGGATGATGTCCCGTCAGCAATGAAGCGCGGCTTGGCGCACACGCCGCACTGATCGGATAGTGGTGCTTGAACGAGATGCCGTTCGCACGCAGACGCTCCTGACCCGGACAGTGCTCTCTGCGGTAGGCGGCGAGCTCCTCGGACTCATACGCCGGCGGATGATGGAGTTGATCCGTCATTAGCAGCAGGATGTTCGGGCGGCGATTCGGGGTCGGCTGGCTCATCGCAGGTCCTTTCGTGCGCAGACGTCGCTCGTTCGACCACGCGAAGGCGTCTCGAGGGCGGCAAGCCAGAGAAGGTAGGTCCAGCCGGACCACGTGCCATCAACCGCAAAGGATGATCCCGCGCAACGGCCACGGCGACGATCTGCCTGCGGGACGGATCAGTTAGGAGGATCAGCGTCTCGCGCGGGCCGGCCAGCTCCGGCCTCAGCTCTTGGGTCGGGTTTGGCAGCACACCGGCGATTGGTGGAGACAGGAGCGCACCGCCTCATGACCTTGCTTCAAATGACGAGTCGCGAAACGCTGGAAAGTAGGTCTCTACCTAGGCTCTAGGAGTTTGCGAAGGGGTTCGGGCGGGTTTGAGAGCTGCCCAGTTAGGCCCACTCCATGAAGGCCCTGCAAAAGCAGGGCTTTCATTTTTCTCGGAGGGCAACAGCCCGAGGGGCTTTGGCGCCAAAATGGGGCCGGCCAGTCGGAAATCCTGTCTGGGCTGACAACACGGCAGCTCAGGTGCCGTCGAGCTTGGAAACGATCCGCACGGTCGGCGGCGCCGAACCAGCTGGGACTGGCGAAGTGCGGCGAGGATGCTGGCGGACGTGGCTGCCAGCCAGCTGACCTCGGTCTCGGCTAGGCACCGACCTACCTGCAGAGCGCCTGCGTCGAGCGCCGGACAGCCCGCACAACTCGACTGGGAGTCGGCGGTCGCCGCCTCCTCGACCAAGAAGGGCGTCGAGAGCTTTCCGTCAGTCCGTTGACACCCGGGCGCATGGGGCGTAGAAAACGCACTTGATAGGGGCTGTCCCGGCGGTGGTTTTCTGCGGCTGCCGCACGGCGGGCAGCGCGGATTGATGAATGAAGGAGAGCACTATGAGGCTCGTCTTCTCCCTCTCGCGAGTGTGGAAAGTCTTGCTCGCGATGGCCCTCGCCGGTGTCGCCTTCGGGATCGTTACGGCGGTGCAGGCGGCGATTCCCGACTCGGGCGGAGTCATCCAGGGCTGCTACCAGAAGAACGTCGGCAACCTGCGCGTGATCGACCCCAGTGGCGGCGACAGCTGCAGGCCGTCCGAGATCGCGATCAGCTGGAACCAGACCGGGCCGCAGGGGCCGCCAGGGCCGCAGGGGCCCAAGGGCGACACTGGCGCGACCGGGCCAGCTGGGCCATCAGGGCCAGCAGGGCCGCAAGGGACCAAGGGCGACACCGGCGCGACCGGGCCAGCAGGGCCGCAAGGGCCCAAGGGCGACACCGGCGCGACCGGGCCTGCAGGGCCGCCAGGGCCGCAGGGCAAGGCAGTCGACAGCGACCTGCTCGACGGCATCGATTCGAGCGGGTTCGTGCAGGGCAGCGGGACGAGATCCCTGTACGTGTCAGGCGGTGGCTTCGTCAATACGAGCGCCGGCACCCTGATTCTGGACTGCATATCGGACTCTGGCGTCTTCCGGTTCCGATACCGCTCCTTTTCCCCGTACACCCTCTGGGCGGCGGATAACGGAAACCCGTCGCGGGTCACAGTGCCAGCATTCGGCGGTGACACTGAGCCGTTTGGGAACTTCCTCACCGGCACCCGACATTGGGTCGTACGGGCGGTCACCAACGGGCACATCGGCAACTGGGACATCATGGTCTACGGGGATGACGCGACGAACACTTGCGAGTGGAACATCCTCCAGGACATCTCGTAGACGCGCACAGAACGTAAAACAGGCGGGCCGCCGGTAACAAGCGGCGGCCCGCCATGCAAGCAGAGGGATCACCACTGAGCGCCTTTCTCTAGCCGGGACTGCTTCTCGATCAGCGTCACGGTTTCAGCGCCGGCACCGAACCTGGAGGCTCGCGACCAGCAAATCCCACGAAAGCCGAGTGTGACGCGCTCGCGCCCATCCCGCCTACCGAAAGGACCTGCGCGACGTGCAGCTCAGGGTGCGTTCTCGGACGCCACCGAGTTCGCTGGTGCCGCGGACTCGCCCGCCTTCTCGTCTTCGGCGGCCGCCACCGGTGCGTCGACGTGCTCCGCGGCATGCCCGTCGCGGCCGAAGCCGAGCCGCTCGAGCGCCGCGAAGTCGGCGCGGTCGACGTCCTCGATCGCCTTCAGCTCGCTCTGCAGCGCCTCGACCTGGCGCGTCGCGTCGGCGGCCTCGTCCTTTGTCTGCAGCTCCCGCAAGGTCTGCGGCGTCGTCAGGTGGAAGCGCGCGATTGCCGTCTTGAGGCTGTGGCTCTCGAGGATCATCTTCAGCACTGCCAGGTTCGTGAGGTTGCGCTGCAGGTCGGACCCTGGCTGGGTGAAGAAGGCGCCCACGAACTGGGCAAGGCTGAGCCCGCCCGTGACGGCAGCGAGTTGCCAACGGACGACGCCGAACGCGCTGAGGATGGAGAGGACGACCGTCGCCGTCAGAAAGACCATGCCCCACACGATCAGGAACGTGTTCGCCATGCGGATCGTGTCGTAGACGGCGATCGAACGGCGTTGCGTGAGCTCCTCGTACTGCTGCAGCTTCTCGCTCTCGTGCGCCAGCACGTTCTGACGGTCCTGGAAGTAGTTCTGGTAGCGCGAGAAGCTGTCCGCGGCGACGATCGCCGACTCGTCCCGCTGCTCGCCTGGGCTCCCGAGGAAGCGCGTGAGATTTCCGATCCCGTGGACGACCTCGACGTTCAGGAGCTTCGATACGAAGTCGAGCCCGCTCAGATGCCTCTCGAGCGTCGAGCTGGCGGTAAAGGTGTCGGAGACCGCGAGGTTCGGAAGCTCATATCGCGTCCGCAGGCCGGAAAGGACGATGCCGACCTTGATGTCGGTGTAGAAGCCGATTACCGCGACGTAGAGGCGGGCCGAGGAACGGACATTCTCGTCTTTGTTGATCTCCTCCGCGAGCGGCCAGAGCGCGCGGGGCCGCGGATCCTCGCGCAAAAGCTCCCGCGCCCGCTCGTGGTCGGCGTCGGAGCCCTGCAGGATCACGTCGAGCAGAATCTCGAGCGCCGAGGTGCGGAACTTGCGCTCGTTCTCCCTGATATGGGTGCGTCGCGGCCTGAAGTCGAAGATCGAATCGGAGTGGACGTGGTGGATTCGCACGCTGCCCTGCTCGAAGTAACGCGCCTCCTCGTCCGGCAAAGGCGTCCCTGGGTCCAACCAGCGCTCGAGCCCGTCGACGTAGCCGGCACCCCAGGTGCCTGCCTCGCAATGCGTCCCGTACAGACGCCGCTCGAAGTCGTAATTGTCGTCGGGGACGTGCCAGTCTCGGACGTTGATCAGATGCAGGACGCCGCGGCTCGCTTCACCGCGCAGGCGGCTCCCGATTGTGTCGTCGAGGAACTGCGCGAGCGGCCCCTCCGCGACGGCCGTGGCCGGAAAACGGCGCACGCCCTCGGACGCCTTCACCCGTGCGGCCTTCCGGCCGAGCAGCACCGAGCGCACGACGGGCTCGGGTAGCGCGAGCCGGCACTGCGCGTTGAGCACGAAGTCGTTCTGTAGACACTCCGTGATCAGGACGTACCTGGCTTCGTCGGCCTGCAACGCTGTCTCGGGCGCGGCCATCTGCAGGCATCCAACGGGCTCCGAGGATGCCTGTCAAGGCACGTGAGCTCGAGCCAGCGTGCGCCCGCACGAAACTCACCCCGAATGAGATGGCCGACGTTCGAGCTCGTTGATCGAGGCGCCCGGAATCTCGATCGTTCCGCACAGACCGTGCCGCGTGTCCCGCCGGGCGTGATGAAGGTGTCGATCGCCGGCGCAGCTCGCGCTCGCGTACGCGCCCCACTGCCGATGCGTGGCTGATTGCCTCGTAGAACGCAGGGAGCACCTCGCCCACGTCGCCGAATGTCTCGAGGTGATCAGCGGTGATCTCGGCCACAGTCGGCGGGAGAGCCTCCCAGAGGCTTCGGCATGCGACCCGAAGCTGGACAGGCTCTGCATACTCGCCGACCACCTCGACCACGCCTACGGGGCCGGTGTCCACGCGCATCGTGAGCAGGTCACCGACGAGTTGTTCGGCGACTCCCGGCGAGGGCGCCGAATCGCGATGACAACGCGGAGAAGCGGATCGTCGGCCAGTGCGTCTGCGATCCGAGTGAACAACGGCCCTCGCTCTTGCCAGCGCTCTTGTGGAGCGTGAAGAGGCTCCGCGAACTGATCGACGACGACGACTCGCGGCGCGACCATGCCCTCGGCGTCGAGCGGATGCTCCCAGCTACGGAGGAACTGCGTGAGTGACGCGTCGGGAGCGACCTCGACCTCGGCATGGGTCGCGCTGCCAGCTCGCGATGACGTTGTGGACCCGAGTGACTCATTGAAGGACGAGCGGTAGCCGCTCGCGCGCTTTCGCAGGTCCCAGCCGCCGTCGGGCGGCGGGATCTCGAGCTCGGCGAGCGAGACGAGCCGCCAGTGCGCGCCCTGCCACTTCTTGTACTGCACGTCGAGCGGCCCGTCGAGCATGTACTAGCCGTTGTAGGCGGGGAGCCGCTCCGTCAGGTCGCTGTTGTTCGCACGATTCACGTCGCCCGTCCGACCGTCGGGATCGACTGTGACGAGCGCCTGTTGCGCCGGTGCGCCCCGCTTTGCCTGCAGCTCCAGCTCCAGCCGCACCTTCTTGCCCGGCCCGAGCGGCGGAACATCCGCGACCGCTCGCGCGTACCCGTGAGGCTGGGAGACGAGGGTCGTCGAAGGCGCCCGGCCGGTGCCGATGTTCCGGATCTCGACGAGCACGGCGACGCTGCCCTTTGCCCCCGGCGCCACCGCCTTCGTCTCCGCGACGAGATCCGGCGGCTCGACCGACAGCTGCCGGCTCGCGGTGTTGTTGTCGTAGTCGGCCTCGAGCGCGCGATCGCCGGGATTCGCCGTCACCAGGAGGACGACGCGTGTGCCGCGCGCGCTCGGCGGAATCGGCACGTTCGCCTCCGCGGGATACGCGCCGCCTGCACGCAGCGACGGAACCTGCAGCGCGATCGGCCTGAACCCGCTCGCCGAGACACGGACACTCGTCGCCATTGCGGTCCCGCCGCCGACATTCGTCACGTTGAAGGTCGCGTGAATCGTCCTGCCGCTGGGGCCGATCTGCACGGTCCCGAGATCGACCCGCAGGTCGGCGAGGGCGACGGTCCAGAGCCGGGCCGTCTCGTCGTTCCCGCCTGTCAGCACGAGCGTTCCCGGGCTGTTGAACACGGCGCTGTTCACGGCGTCGGTGTGCCCGTTGAAGACGAGCACCGGCCGGACGACTTGCCACAACCAGACTTGCGCGGTCGTGCCCGCGCCGGCCACGACGTAACGCTGGTCCGGGCTGAACGTCGCGTCGAGCACGAAGTCCTGGCCGGTTCTCACGCGCTTGATGGGGCTGCGGGTCGTCACGTCCCAGACGGAGAACGTGCCGTCGGATGCGCCCGCGACGAAGTACCTCCCGCTCGAACCGAACGCGACCGAATACACGGTGTCCGTGGTGATGCGGTACGTCACCGGCCGAGCTCCACCGCCGAGGCGCCAAGACCGCACCGTGCCGTCGTCGTTCCCAGTGATGATCGACTCGCCGTCCGGGCTGAACGCGACGCTGCGAACGGCGCTCCGGGCGGGCACGAAGAACTTCCCGACGATGCGCAGACCGGGCCATGAGACGACCGTTGTGATCCCGTCGAGCCCGGCGGTCGCGATCCGCCGCCCTCTCGGGTCGAAGGTCGCGTCAGACGCCCCCGTCGTCACGACCTCCCGGCGGTCGCCCGTCGCGAGCGACCAGACCCCGACGCCGCCTTCGCCGGCCGTGACGACGAGCCGGCCGGACGGGTCGTACCGGGCGCGGTTCAGCTGGCCGTCCTCGAGCGTGCGCACGAGCGTCCCGCCCTTCGACCCCGCCGCTCCGGCCGTGTCCCAGATGGCGACCGTTCCATCGACCCCCGCGGTGAGCACATGCCGGCCGTCGGGCGAGAAGGCCGCGTTTGCCACCGTCTCATGCGGGAGGAAGACGCCGGCGAATCCCTCGGCCGCACGCGCCTCGTTGACGAACGCGGCGTCCTGCGCGTTTCTCGTCTTGTTGCGCAGCCGCGAGACGATGACGAGCGTCGAGACGAGGCCTGCGATGAGCAGGAGCCCGAGGATGCCGCCGCCGATCGCGACCCGCCGACGCCGCCTCAGCTCGGCGCGCTCGCGCAGGTAGCGGCCGCGCCAGTCGAGGATCGCGGCGGCGAGGACGTCGTGGAAGATCTCGTAGCGCGGCTCCTCCTGACCCGGCGGGGGCGCGATCGTACGCAGGATGCGCTCGGCCGCGAGCTTGTCGAGCACCGGCGCCAGCCGCTCCCGCGCCACGTCCTCGAGCGCGGCGAGGTCGGACGGCAGGTGCGCGATCTTCGTCCCGGACGGCGTGACGAGCTGACGGAACGCGCGCGCCGCGAGCGACTTCTCGTTCTCGCTCAGCGACGCCATCGCGGCGTCGAGGTGCGTGCGGACGATCCGCTCGCCGCCGCCGAGGCGCTCGAGCGTCGCGCGCTGCAGCGTCCGCGATCCCGACCCCACCTCCTCGTCCCAGAGCCGCTCAAGCACGAGCTGGAGGAACGGCGTCTCGATCCGCGTATCGCCGGCTGCGCCCGCGACGCTCTCGAGTGCGGCCTGTCCGAGGGCAAGCTGGCCGACCTGGACATCGGCGAGGATCGCGTCCACGAGCTCAGGCTCGATCGACACTGCGTCGCCGTCCTCGGCGATGAGCTCGTTGTACCGCTCGACCGGGCGCTCGATCGCTGCGCGCGCGGCATCGCGATCGAGGCGGTCGATGCGCAGGTAGTTGTCGTAGAGGAACGGAATTCGTCCCTTGAACCCGTCGAGCCTCGAGTAGGCATCCTCGCGAATCGACACGAGCACGTTCGCGCCGAGACCGGGACGCGTCAGCGCGCGTGAGAGCTCGTCGAAGAACGAACCCGGCCCGCGCTCGGCGGCGTGGTAAAGGAAGTACTCTTCGAACTGGTCGAGGATGAAGAGGACGTCCCCGCCGAGACGATCGCTCCACGCCTCGAGGAGCTCGGTGAACGCGAGCGAGCGGTCGACGGGCTCGACGTCGAGACCGAGATCGGCGACCGCGTTCTCGACACCAGCGGCGAGCTCGGCGGCAGGATCGTCGCGCCACGAGTTCCGGCGGGCACCGCTCTCCTCGTCCGCGGGAAAGACGACGACGACCGCGCCTGGAGTGCCGATCTGGCGCACGTTCTCGCGCGCTCGGTCGCGCAGCTCGCGCGCAACGCCGGCGCGCAGAAGCGAGCTCTTGCCGACGCCGCTCGCGCCGTAGACGAGCGTAAGACGGGCGGCGACGAGGTTCGCGACGACGATCGCGGTCTCGTCCTCGCGACCGAAGAAGAACGGCCGGTCGCGCTCACCGTAGTAGCCCAGCCCCTTGTACGGGCTTACCCCATCGCTCAAGACGGCATCGCGCGCACGGCACCATCGAGCTCCGTCACGTACTCCGCGAGGTCGACGTCGAAGATGTCGACGCCGCGATTCAGCCAGAATGCCTGCTCCATCGGCTCGGGCGTGCGCTGGATCGCCCACGACTTGTAGCCGCGACGCCGCTGCTGCCACACGCGATGGAAGATCGCTCGCACGTTCCAGTCGCGCATGCTGTAGCCGAGGAAGAGGATGTGGCTCTCGCGCAGCTTCGCGGCCAGCGTGACGGGGACGAGCGTCGAGAGATCGGTCCGCGTCAGGTAGTCGATGTAGTTGTCCTCGGTGATGACGTAGCTGTCGCGGTCGCGGTCGACTCTGTCGACGGCGCCGTGCACCTTGAGGATGACGGTGCGCCGCTCGAACGAGAGCGCGCCGTACTCGTTCGGGCGCTCGATCACGACCGCGTCCTTGCCCGGTGCGCGGTGCAGGAATCTGCCGCGGTTGTCACCGTCGGCGATGTACGAGACGAGGTCGTACTCCTCGTCTACCGCCTCGAAGGCATGCTCGAGCGCGTCGTCGTAGTTCGTCGTCACGATCAGCTGGTACAGGTCGCGCGGCCGCGGATCGCGGCTGCGCACGATCGCAGGAAGCGCTGCAAGGAAATGGTGCAGCGGTGTCGGGTCGTACTCGTCCGCGAAGACGTCGTGCAGCTCGTCGTACAGCGGCGCGTCGCCGAGCACGACCGAGATGTACTGGGAGACGCGGACGAGGTCTCGCGACTGGTCCGGATAATCGAACGACTCGGCGAGATGCTCGGCCAGCTCGCCGCCGCTCGGCAGGAGGCGGCTGCCGCGGATCCACGTCCTGTCCGGCGGCCGACCGCACAGGTTCACACCCGCGCCGAGCAGCGGCACGACGCGGCCGTCGAGGATCATCGCCTTTGCGACCTGCCTGTAGTGCCCGTCCAACGCCTCGCTCATTGTCACCCGGTCGGTGGTCAGTTGCGCGGCCGCAGTCCTCCGGTGATTAGATCGCGGCCGATTGCCCAGTTCAAGTGCGCATGAGACGCTTCACCGGCATGCACACGTACTCGCTCGCGCTGAACGGCATCGCAGGCGCGCTCCTCGGCGAAGCGCTGTCGCTGTGAGGCCACAGTTCCATTCGGCGTCGCTCACGGACAAGCGCGAGGCGGGGCCGTCTTCGCGCGCTATTGCGAGCCGCTCGACGCGGCGTTCGAGCGCACGGCGTCGATTCGCAACGAACGTATTCCGTCAAAAACACGCTCGTACGTCGTCGCCCAGTATTTCGGCTGACGAAGCTGATGCGGCGCGAGATCAGTTCCATAGCTTCTCCGACTCGAAGCGCTCAGGCGCCGTCGCCGAGCGCCAGCGGAAGGTCGTCGAGCTCTTCCAGTCGGGCAAGCCACATCTGGGCCCGCCCATTCCTGATCTGGCGCGGCGAGCAGCGCGCGATCGGCGAGTTGATGATCCGCGACGAGAGCGGCCGGCAGCGTGCCCTGGGGTACGACGCATTTCTTCAGAGCCGCGACCCGGAGTTCCGGCGCTGGTTCAAGCGGCTCGATCGCGAGATCATGGGGGCTGGAGGCAAACGACGGCTCTGGACAACAGCTCGTGGTTCCGGTCGGGTGGTCGCGTTCGTGAACCTCGCAAGCGGCGAGTGGATTCATTCGAAGCCGACGACGCTCGCGGCGTGACGTCAGCGAATACTCACGGTTCAGCCATTAGCAGCGCCCACACTCATCGCCTGGTTGTAGATCTTGGTGCTGCGCTTGAAGTTCCTCACCGGCTCGGCGCCATCTGTCGTGATCCCTCGCGACGAGCTTGCCGACGCCGTGCGGATACAGCTTGTTCACCATCGAGCACCGCTTCCAGGTGCAGACACCGCGGCCGCTGCCCAGCGACCGCACCGAGTACAACCGCGCTCGCGCAGACCAGCGCGGCGGTACGCGCCTCGGGGATGGTCCCGCACGCCCGCAGCAGCGGCCGACGTTCACATCAAGCCTCTGGCGGGTCAAAATCCGCGGGGCCGGGTAGTCCGTACCCTCACCCGATAGATCTCGATGATTTGGGGGTCCACCCATGTTCCGAATCGCATCACTTGTTGTCGTCCTCGCCGCGTCGGCAGGCGCAGCCGCGACGTCCGAGGCCGCAAGCGCGAAGAAGCCGCACCCGTTTCCGTCCGTCATCCAGCTCCCGCTCGGTTTCCAGCCGGAAGGGATCGAGATCGGTAGGGGAACGACGTTCTACGTGGGCTCGGTCGCGAGCGGCGCGGTCTACCGCGGCGACCTGCGCACGGGGAAGGGATCGATCCTCGTCCCCTCGGCCGCCGGCCGCAAAGCGACAGGTATCGAGCTCGACACGCAGAGCCGCCTGTGGGTTGCGGGAGCGGACACCGGCAATGCATACGTCTACGACGCAAAGACGGGTGCGCTGCTCAAGACCTATCAGCTCGGGATGGCTCCGACGTTCATCAACGACGTCGTCGTCACACGGGACGCCGCGTACTTCACGGACTCGTCCAAGCCCGTGCTCTACAAGATCCCGCTCGACCTCGGCGCCGCGCAGACGATCCCGCTCGGCGGCGACTATGCCCACGTCGCGAATGCGTTCAACCTGAACGGGATCGATGCGACGTCGAACGGCAAGACGCTCGTCGCAGTCCAGTCGGCCGGCGGGCGCCTCTACCGGATCGATCCTGCTACGGGCGTTGCAAAGACGATCACGCTCGCGAACAATGAGAGCGTTCCGAACGGAGACGGCATCCTGCTCGACGGCAAGACGCTCTACGTCGTCCAGAACCAACAGAACGTGGTCGCCGTCATTCGCCTGTCGGCCGATCTCTCGTCCGGTGTCGTCCGTGCAAGGCGCGGCGATTCCGACTTCAGTGTTCCGACGACGATCGACGATCTCGGCAACCGGCTCTACGCGGTCAATGCACGCTTCGGCGTTCCCAACCCGGGGTCGCAGCCCTTCCAGGTCGTCCAGCTCGGCAAGAAGTAGAGGAGCTCGTCGCCGATGATCCTCGGGGGTCGCAGCGGTCTCAGCTGCGACCCCGAAGACAACAGTTGACGAAGCGATGGGCGAGCTGGTCGTGACCGAGTCACAACTGGGGCAGAACCAGACCAGGTCGTCGTCGATGTCAAGGCGTAGCCGCCAGTGACTCGCGTCGGCTGGAAGCCAGACTGCGCCGAGTCGCGGTCACGTCGAGCTGCGCCGAGTGCGGGCCGTGCGGCGCATCGCGCGCGCTGGTGCTCTGCTCATGAAGGGCTGTTCCACTCGTACGCATTCTGTGTGGACGCCTAACCACTTGGGGTCGCTGCCGTCTGGATCGGTGTCGAGAGAGAGCCGAGATGATTGCCAGCGATGAGATCGTGAGGGTGGAGGAGTTCAAAGTCGGGCGGTTCGTGGCTCTGGGCCTTGACCGCTACGAGGCGATCAGGGTGGTCGAGGACGGCGTCGATTTGCACACGGTCGAGGCGCTCGTAGAGACGGGCTGCCCGCTCACCGTCGCCCTCGAGATCTCACGCTGAGGATCGTCGAGGGCAGGGGGGCGGGACCTCCTCGGCCTTCAACGGAAGCGCACGAGGATCAAGGCCAAAGGCTTCGACCAAGGCCCCCTCGCGGGTGTACGCCGCGAACGTCTGCGGAAGCCTCGCACGGTCCACCTGAGCCACCGTCGCGCAAGAGGGGTGGGTGGCAGGCCTTCCTACCGAGGATGATGGCGCGTGGGTTAGACGTGGCGACGGTTTCGGCGGCCGCGGCTGACAGGTCTCCAGCCGCGGCCGCCTTTCGGGGTGTTATGCGGTGATGCGGAGTGTGTGGCTTGTGCCGGCGAGGTAGCCGGGTCCGGTTTCGCGGCTCGGGACGTAGGCGCGGAGCGTCCATTTGCCGTGCCGCATGTTGGTCGTGAAATGTGCTGCCGAGTTGAGGTTGAGGATGACGCGCTGGACGGTGATCCAGTGGCTCCCTGCTCGCCGTTGGAGCATTACGAGGCTGCCGGCGAAGGTGTCGCGGCCGGTGACCTTGATCGTCCATACGCGGCCGCGGTGGCCGAGGCCGACCCTGGGGCGGACGTTGACGGTGACCCCGGAGCTGGGCTCGTCGCCTGCCTGCGCACGGTAGGTGGTCTTGACCGACGGGCGGACGGTGACGCTCCAGTCGCCGTTGGCGTCTGTCTGGACGAACCGGACCGGCGTCGCAGAGACGTCGTCGGGCTCGCGGGCGAGGATCACGACCGACTGGCCGGCCTTCTGACTGGAGACCGTTCCGCTGAGCCGAACCGCCTGGCAGCAGGTGGTGACAGCGCGGCTTGCGGTGATCGTCGTGGTGATCGCGACCGGCTGGGCGATCGCCTTCACCTGGGCCGTGCGGTCGGAGACCTCCTTGTCGGAGCCGTAGTCGTTCGACGCGGTGACCTCGACCCTGCATCGTCTTGCCGACGTCGGCGCTGCGGACGCCGTAGGTCTCGCTCGTGGCCCCACTGACGTTCGTGCAGTTCGTCGCCTGTCTCGTCGCACGTCTGCCACTGGAACGTAAGTTTGCGCGGGATGCCGCCGCTGAAGGTGCCGGTCTTGGCGGCAAGCGCCTGCCCGACCTCCGCTTTGCCAGTGACGGTTGGACGGGTCTTGACCTGCGGTGGGGCGGCGGCGGAGACGAGCTCGCTCGGCTTCGAGTTGACGGGGCCGGTCGAGCCGGCGCTGTTGGTCGCGGTGACGAGCACGACGAACGAGTGGCCGACGTCGAAGCTTTGGAGCGTGATGCTGCGCGAGCTCGAGACCGCAACGCAGGAGCTCGTGGTCTGGTTGTTGCAGCGCAACCATTTGTACGCGAAGCCGGTCGGGTTGTTCGACCAGCAGCCGTTGCCTGCGCTGATCGTCTTGCCAACCACGAGCTGACCCTCGATGCTCGGCGGGCAGCCGTTCACGGGCGCACTTGCCCGGGTTGCTGCACCCGCCCCGCCGACGGCGACTGCGGCTGTGATCACGCTCGCGAGCAAGAAAGCTGAGCGCGCTAATACGCGTAGACGGTGGGGCATGTTCCCCTCCCTGGTGTATCGTAATTCGGTCCACGTCTTTATTCGCACTCCGATTGATTTCGTAACACGAAAATAGTGAGGAAGATGTGAAATCGTCTGCTGCCTGCGCGCCCGCGCTCGACGACTACGAGCACGCTGCGGCACTCCGCGAAGCGCTCCGCCGCTTCGCGCGGCAAAGCGAAGACGTCACCCGCCGCCACGGCCTGACCGCGCGCGGCTACACGCTGCTGCTCATGATCAAAACCGGCCGTGAGACCGGTGGTGGTGCGACCCCCGACGAACTCGAGCTTCGCTTACAGCTCGCCAAGAGCACCATCGCTGAACTCGTCCAGCGCGCGGTGGACGGCGGCCTCGTACGGCGCGAGCTTCACCCCTCCCGACGGGGCGCAATCCGCGTCAGGCTCACCCCGAAAGGCGGCCGCCAGCTCGAGCGGGCCTTCGCAGAGCTCCAAGGCGAGCGCGAACACCTCCGCGAACTCCTCGAAGCGATCAACCGGCCCCAAAAGCGCGTCCGCGCCACCTAGGGAGGTACCGGGTTCCGGCCAACAATCCGTGCGCAGAATGCCACCGCGTCGCGGCAGCCGCTCGAGCACGTCGCTGACGAGTTCGCGCGCGAGCTCGCCGCTGTCGGCGCCAGGAGCAAGAGCGAGCTGCGCGGCCCCTCGGCTCGTTGGTGCTGATCACGAAGAACGCTTCTGGGCAACCCAGCACATCGCTGTGGGCTACGGGCAGACGGCATGGAGCAACAAGCTGTCTGTCGAACCGTCTGGACGTTCGATCCCGACTGAGAGACGGCTCGCGGCACCGGCCGCCTCGATGACGGAAAGTGACCGGCGGGACGACGTAGCCGCGCCGCGTGCGGCTACGCCGACGGGAGTCCCGGGATCCAGTCGGTTCCCGCGAGGGGGACGCGTGCCATCGCAGCCGCCTCGACCGTGAGCGCGACGAGGTCTTCCGGCTCGAGGTTGTGCACGTGTGACTTCCCGCAGGCACGTGCGAGTGTCTGCGCTTCGAGTGTCATCACGCGCAGATAGTTCGCGACACGCCGGGCCGCGACGGCGGGGTCGAGGCGGACGGTGAGCGCCTCGTCCTGCGTCGAGATCCCGGCCGGATCCTTGCCCGCCTGCCAGTCATCGTAAAAGCCCGCTGCGCTGCCAATCGCGCGATACTGCTCGTCGAGCTCGGGGCTGTTGTCACCCATCGCGATCAGCGCTGCCGTACCGATCGAGACGGCATCCGCCCCGAGCGCGAGCGCCTTCGCAACGTCGGCGCCGGTTCGGATTCCACCCGAGACGATCAGCTGCACCTGCCGGTGCATGCCGAGCTCCTCGAGCGCCTCCATAGCCATCGGGAGCGCAGCCAGCGTCGGGATACCGACGTGCTCGATGAAGACGTCCTGCGTCGCCGCCGTCCCGCCCTGCATTCCGTCGAGCACAATCGCGTCGGCGCCTGCCTTGATCGCGAGCTGCACGTCGTAATACGGACGCGACGCGCCGATCTTGACGAGAACCGGCTTCTCCCAGTCGGTGATCTCGCGCAGCTCCTGGATCTTGATCTCGAGGTCGTCGGGGCCGGTCCAGTCTGGATGCCGTGACGCGCTGCGCTGGTCGATCCCCTTCGGAAGGTCGCGCATCGCAGCGACGCGGTCCGAGATCTTGTGCCCGAGCAGCATCCCGCCGCCGCCCGGCTTCGCGCCCTGACCGACGACGATCTCGATCGCATCGGCGCGGCGGAGGTCGTCGGGATTCATCCCATAACGAGATGGGAGCAACTGGTAGACGAGCGTCTCGGAGCTCCGACGCTCCTCGGCGGTCATGCCGCCGTCGCCGGTCGTCGTCGACGTGCCGACCTCGGTCGCAGCGCGGCCGAGTGCTTCCTTTGCGGGCGCCGAGAGCGCGCCGAAGCTCATCCCAGCGATCGTGATCGGAATCTTCAGCTCGAGCGGCTTGGACGCGTGGCGAGTGCCGATAACGACGTCGGTGCCGCAGCGCTCGCGATAACCCTCGAGCGGATAGCGCGAGATGCTCGCGCCAAGCAGCAGTAGGTCATCAAAATGCGGCAGCCGCCGTTTCGTGCCGAATCCACGAATGTCGTAGATGCCTTCTCGCGCTGCGCGCTGAATTTCCGCGATCACCTGCCGGTCGTAGAGGTACGACTCCTTCAGACTGGGATGCGCGCGCCGTTTGTTGCCATCGTCAATACGATCCCGCGTTGTCGACCTTGAAGTTGTAGAGCTCTCGAGCGGAGCCGTAGCGGCGGAAGTCGGCTGCATTGACGTCGGCGAAGTCCGCACGCTCGAGCAGTGCGTGCAGCTCCGCCACGTGGTGCTCGCGCAGCTCCTTCTCGATGCAGTCGGCGCCGAGGCGGCGACCTTGCCCCGAACGTAGACGTGCGTCTCGTAGATCGAGTCGCCGAGCGCCTCGCCCGCGTCGCCGCAGACGACGAGGCGGCCGCGCTGCGCCATGAATGCGCTGAGATGCCCGACCGAGCCGCGCACGACGATGTCGACGCCCTTCATCGAGATGCCGCACCGCGCGCCTGCGTCGCCGTGGACGACGAGCAGTCCGCCGCGCCCAGTTGCGCCGGCCGACTGGCCGGCGTTGCCCTGACGACGACGGAGCCCGACATGATGTTCTCCGCAACGCCTGTGCCCACGTTGCCATGTACGCGACGTTCGCGCGCTGGTTCATGCCGGCGCAGTAGTACCCGCGTGACCGCGATTTTGACCTCGAACGGCGCGTCGAGTCCGCAGGCGACCGCATGCGCGCCATTCGGGTTGACGATGCGCCACTGCCGCTGGTTCGGGATCGTCGCCGGCGAGCTCGTGCAGGCGCAGGTTCAGCTCGCGAAGCGGGGTCGCTCGAGGTCGACCACCGCGACACCGGCTGTCTCGACCGCCATCAGACGATCGCTTTCTCCCAGGCATAGACGACCGCCGGTTCCGGCTCCCACATCCGCGCGTCGGCCGCCCCGGGCAGGACGCGATCGCGCGCCACTCCGACGCCATCGCGACCCAGTCGTCGGTCTCGGCGAGCACGGCGGGTTTGCAGGCAATCGGGTCTCGCAGCACTGCGAACCCGTCAGTAGTGCCGACGAGGAACGTGTAGAAGCCGTCGAGGTCGTCAAGGCATCCTTCGAGCGCCTGCCCGAGTGACGCGCCGTCGCGCATGCGCCACATGAGGTAGCCGGCGGCGACTTCGGTGTCGTTCTCGGTCCGGAAGTCGATCCCCTCACGGCGGAGCTTCCGGCGCAGCCGGTTGTGATTGGACAGCGAGCCGTTGTGCACGAGGCAGAGGTCGTGACCCGTCGAGAACGGGTGCGATCCCTCGGTCGTCACCCGGCTCTCCGTCGCCATGCGCGTGTGGCCGAGCCCGTGCGTGCCCTGGAAGTCTGTGAGCTGGAAGCGCTCCGCGAAGACTCGCGGCGTGCCCACGTCCTTGTAGATCTCGATTACGTGACCTGCACTCATGACCCGGAGCTCCGGTCGACGCGCGGCAATCCAGGCGTCAGCCTCTTCGTCGGCCGCCTCGACGAGCACGATGGCGTGCTGCGCCCGAGCCGAGGTCGTCTCGGCGCCTCCGAACGCAGCCGCGAGCTCACGCGCGACTGCGTGCCAGTCCTGGGCCGGGTCGGCCGAATAGAGCGATAGCTTGCTCCACCCCGGAGGCGCCGGATCGCGGTAGACGGCGACGCCGGCACTGTCCGGGCCGCGGCTGTCCATCTGCACGAGCATCGCGGAGAGGTACTCACCTAGCCGCGGCTCGAGGTCCGGGTGCCTTGCAGAACAGTCCCACAATCCCGCACATGCGCTAACACTCCCGGTTCATGGACGATTTCTACACATGACGCACCCGGCCCAGCAGGAGATTACGCACAGCCAACGGGCGAGACGACCGACCTTCTCGCGCGTTCTATGTCGAAGTTCTACATCCCCTAGAAGCGCGTCAGGTACTCGCTGATCTCCCAGGGCGTGACCTGCTCGTGGTACCTGAACCACTCGTCTCGCTTGACGCGGGCGTAGTAGTCGACGTAGTCCTCGCCGCGCCCTGCGCCGAGAGCCCGGCGCATGACCTCGTCCGCCTCGAGCTCGCTGATCGCCTCGAGCAGGTTGGCGGGAAGAGTCCGTAGTCCGCGCGCGGTGAGCTCGTCGTACGACTTCGTGTAGAGGTTCTCGGAATTCGGCTCGCCGGCGTCGAGGCCCTCCTCGATCCCGTCGAGCCCGGCGGCGAGCGTGACGGCCGCCGCGAGGTAGGGGTTCGCCGACCCGTCAACGGTGCGGTCCTCGATCCGTCCCGGCGCAGGGATCCGCAGCATCTGCGTCCGGTTGTTGTAGCCGTACGAGATCCAGACTGGCGACCACGTTGCCCCGCTCGTCGTCGAGCCGAGCTTCAGGCGCTTGTATGAGTTAACCGTTGGCGCCGTCACGGCGCTGTACGCGCGCGCGTGTTTCTTCAGGCCACCGATGAAATGGTACGCAGTCTCGGAGAGTCCGAGCCCGCGCGGGTCAGCCTCGTCAAGGAAAACATTCGCACTGTCGCGCCATAGCGACATGTGGCAGTGCGCGCCGCTGCCGGTGAGCCGTGTGAACGGCTTTGGCATGAACGTCGCGATCATCCCCTCGTGTTCCGCGAGTGTGTGCACCATATAGCGGAAGAAGATCGCCTTGTCGCAGGTCGCGAGAGCGTTGTCGAACTCGAAGTTCTGCTCGAACTGGCCGTTTGCGTCCTCGTGGTCGTTGGCGTAGTTCCCCCAGCCCATCTCGTTGCAGTACTTCGAGACCATGGTGAGGAAGTCGTAGCGGCGCGTCAGGCCAGCCATGTCGTAGCACGGCTTGTCAAGGGTGTCCTGGGCGTCAGCGATGACGATCGAGCCGTCCTCGTTGCGGTTGACCAGGAAGTACTCGAGCTCGATCCCGATTTTGAAGTCAAAGCCGAGCTCCTGTGCGCGCGCGATTTGACGGCGAAGGATCGTCCGAGGGCAGTACGCCCAGTCCTCGCCCTCGACGGTGACGTCGCAAGCGAAGCGTGCGAGGTTCTGCTGCCAGGGCACGAGGGTGAAGCTGTCGAGATCCGGGATGGCGGCGATGTCAGGGTCACTCGGCGTCTGGCCGATCTCTCCGGCGGCGAAGCCGGCGAAGCCGGCGCCATCGCTGACGAGGTCGTCAAGGTGCGCGGCAGGCACGAGCTTTGCGCTCGGTCGGCCGTACATGTCGACGAACTGGGCGAAGAAGAACTCGACGCCTCGGGCTTTCGCAATCTTCTTGATCTCGTCGAGCCTCGGGTCGGTCGCGACCGACATGGCGCCTCCTTGTCGTGGGGCCGCAGCTTTTGTATCACTCGCGACAGAACGAGCGGGAGGGCAGTTTCCTCCACATCTCGCGGCGCGTCATGTGTGTGGCGTGTCCGCTTCGATTGCCTCCCGGAGGCGCCGCCAGCCTCACGGCGATCTCGGTCATGAGACAATCGTCGCGACGCAAGTCGATGCCGGTGAGGTCGCCGATCCGCCGTAATCGCTGACGCAGCGTGTTCGGGTGCAGGAAGAGGGCGTCCGAGGTGGCGCTGATGATGCCGCGACAAGCCTCGGCCCCGGCGGTGGCGACCGGGACAAGTGCCCTGAGCTCCTCCTCGCGAGTGTCGAGCAGTGTGCCCCGCGTGAGAGGCGATCGCCTTCTCCAGTCGTTCGTCGGCCTTGGCGGCGGCGACCACGATGTGCGGCTGCCTGAGGTTGCAGCCGAGTCTTGCCGCGCGGCCGTCTAACGCGCCGACGTTTCGTTCCGCCGTAATGTCGTCGAAGAAGTCCTTGATGAGGTTCTTCTCGGTCAGCCGACGCATCCCGGGGCGCCGACGCCTGCAGTTGCAGACGCTCCTCACCGTGATCGAGCAGGTAGAGATGCACAACGTCGGCGCCGCCAGCGCCGCCTGGAAAGTCGCCAAATGCCGGCGTTTACAGCGCGAGATCGTGGCCTGATAGCACCTCGTTGCCGTCATCGGTGACGAGGAGCACCTGCTCGACGCGCACGCCGCCCCACTCTTCCGCATAGGCGCCGGGTTCGAACGCCACGATCATCCCCGCCTCCAGCATGCTGGTCGATCCTGGCACGACGCGCGGCTCCTCGTGCACCGTGAGCCCGAGGCCGTGACCGGTGTGGTGCGGGTAGGTACCGGCCGGCTCCATGATCGAGCGGGCGAGCTGGTCGAGGTCGCCCGCGACGGCACCCGGGCGTACTGCAGCCTTCAGCGCATCGAGTGCCTCCATCGCCGCGGCGTGCGCGCGCTGCAGACGCTCCGTCGGCTCGCCGAGCGCGACTGTCGAACACGAATCGCCCCAGTAGGCGCCGACACGCGGGACGAGGTCGACCACGAGTGCCTCGCCTTGCTCGATCCGGCGTTGGGACGGCGGGCCGCCGACTTCCGCTGTGCGAGGGCCGGTGACGAAATCCGCCAACACGGGGATGCGCTCGCCGGCCGCATCCTCGAGTGCACCTCGCGTGTCCGCCCAGACCTCGAGCTCGGTCCGTCCCTCGGCGAACGCAGCGCGCGCCGCGGCCTGTCCCGCGTCCGCGACCGCAATCGACGCGCGGATGGCCGCGGTCTCGTCGTCATCCTTCACCGCGCGTGCGTGCTGGAGCTCGTCGGTCACGTCGTCGAGCTCGCGGTCGCCGAGCGCTTTGACGAGCGAGCCGGGAAGCGAGGCGAGCTCGACCGCGAGCTCGCCGTTCCTCGGTAGAGCTGCGAGTGCGACGTCGAGCGCGCTGCGCCGCCGGTCGACGTCCTCGAGCGCGAAGCCGGGAAACGTAACGGCCTCGACGTCGCCTTCAAGCCCCGCCGCCTCGTCCTCGGAGACGACCGCGCTCACCTCGCCGTTCGGCTTCAGGATCGCGAGCGGCGGGCGCGAGAAGGGGCTCGGCCCCCATTCGATGTCGGGCACGAGCCCCGTCAGCCAGGAAACCGTTGCGAGGTCGCCTGTGACGAGAGTGCGTCCGCGCGCGATGGCGAGGGCACGTTCGCGCCGCGTAAGCCGTTGCGTGGGCATGGCGCATCCTCGCACAGGTGCGGCGGCTGGTGCCCGCTCGATCGGTTTGTATGATGAACGAACGTTTCGTCTGGCAGTTGACGACGGAAGGGCGGTACGCGTGTCCGAGACGATGCAGGCGCTGCTCTATCTGCCCTCGTACGAGCTCGAGGTGCGGGAGGTGCCGCGACCGTCCATCGGCGCCGACGAGGTGCTCGTCCGCGTCGAGGCCGCAGGCATTTGCGGATCCGACGTGCACGGTGTCGCTTCGCGCAGCCCGCGGCGAACACCGCCGCTCGTGATGGGACACGAGCTGTGCGGTCAAGTCGTGGCGGCGGGCGGGCCTGGCGGCGAGGAGCTCGTCGGGACGAAGATCGCCGCCAATCCGCAGATGCCGTGCGGCGCGTGCCGCTCGTGCCGGTCGGGGTGCGAGAACGTGTGCACACACCGCGAGCTGATCGGCGGCACGCGCTCCGGCGGCTTCGCGGACCTCGTAGCCGTTCCGCTGCGGTGCGTGCATCCGGTTTCCGTCGGGTTGCCGGCCGACGTCGCGGTGTTCGCGGAGCCGCTTGCGACCTGCGTGCACGCGCTGCGGTTCGTCCGCGAGCCTTTCCCCGAGATCGCCATCGTCCTGGGTGGCGGAACGATCGGCATCCTCGCCGCACAGGTCCTGCGCACCGCCGGGACGCGCACGATCGTAATCAGCGAGCTCGACGACGCGCGCCGCCGGAACGCAGAGTCGTTCGCCGATGCGGTCTCCGCGCCGCACGAGGTTCACGACGCGGTGATGGATCTGACCGACGGCCGCGGCGCCGATCTGAGCGTCGACGCCGTCGGAACCGACGCGACGCGGCGCGATTCGATTCGCGTCCTCGAGCCGGGGGGCGCCGCAGTGTGGCTCGGGATGCACGAGCAGGAGGCGACAATTCCCGCGTTCGACCTCGTCGTGCGTGAGCAGAGTGTGCACGGGTCGTTCGCGTACACGAACCCGGAGTTCGCGCGCGCCGTCGGCCTGCTCGAGAGCGGGCTCGTGGATCCTGGCGTCCCGCGGCGGGCCTTCGCGCTTGCCGAAAGCGCTGATGTGTTCCGCGGCCTACTCGCCGGCTCGTCGAATGGGTTTCTGAAGGCGATCGTTCGCCCCGGCTGACGCGACTACGGGTAGTCGGTCAGCGAGAGCAGACGCGCAGGACCGCCCAGCGCGTAGTAATGATGCGGCCGGTCGGCCGAGAAGGTGACGCGGTCGCCTTCACCGACGACCGTCGCGTCGTCGTCCGGACCGACTTCGGCACGACCCGTTATGACGATCACGTGCTCGACGACGCCGGGCGAGTGCACGCCCGCCCGCCGCTTCGCGCCACGCTTGAGATCGAGCACGTAGACCTCGACGGGGCCGCGACCTTGCCGGCTCAGGAGCTTCCGGCCCGTGAATCCGCGCTCGGCCGTGACGATCTGCGCGTCGTCGAGGCGAACGACCTGTACGACGTCGCCGTCGTCCTCGTCGAAAAGGTCGCCGAACGATGAGTTGAGCGCGTGCGCGAGCGCCCAGACCGTGTCGACCGAGGGATTGCCGCTGCCCCGCTCGAGGCCAGAGAGTGTCGCCTTCGAAACGCCCGAGACGCGCGCCAGCTCCGACAGCGAAATCGCGCGCTCGAGCCGCTTTCGCTTCAGGTTACGCGCGAGTGCTTGAGCCGGAGTTTGCATCTAGTTATTGTGCCGAACGAACGATCGATATGACAAACGTCACGCCAGCCGCTGCGACCAGCGAGCTCATTCTCCTCTATCGCCGCATGGTGACGATCCGTCGCTGTGAGGAGGCCGTGGGGCGACTGTTCAACGACGGTCTCGTCCACGGCACGGCGCACCTCAGCATCGGCCAGGAGGCGACGCCGGCCGCCGTCTGCGCCGAGCTCCGCGACGACGACTTTCTCACGACGACGTACCGCGGCCACGGCTGGGCGCTCGCCAAGGGCGTCCCGCTCGCCGACTTCTTCGCCGAATTGTTCGGACGCGAGACGGGTGTCTGCAAGGGTCGCGGCGGGTCGATGCACCTCTGCGACATGCGCGTCGGCCTGATCGGGGCTTCCGGAATCGTCGGCGGTGGGCTCCCCGCAGCGGTCGGCAGCGCATACGCGTCGCAGGTGCTCCAAACGAACGCCGTCTCGGTCGCCTCGTTCGGCGACGGCGCGACGAACATCGGCACGTTTCACGAGAGCGTCAATCTCGCGGCCGTCTGGCGGTTGCCGGTCGTCTTCGTCTGCGAGAACAACCTCTACGGCGAGTTCACGCCTGTCGGGGATACCTGTCTCGTCGAAGATCTCGCCGAGCGTGCGGCGGCGTATGGGATTTCCGGCCATGTCGTCGACGGGAACGACGTCGAGGCAGTGCGAAGGGTCGCGGCCGAGGCGATCGCGCGGGCGCGCGCAGGCGAGGGACCGTCGCTGATAGAGGCCAAGACGTACCGCCACCGCGGCCACTCGCGCAACGACCCTGCGCGTTATCGCCCCGACGGCGAGCTCGACGCCTGGCTCGAACGCGATCCACTCGTGCGGGCTCGGGACGCGCTGACTGCCGCCGGCGCGTGGAGCGACGAGAGCGAGCGCGAGCTGCTCGCCGAGATCGACGCCGAGATCGCAGCCGCGGTCGACGCCGCGGCCGCCGCACCGTTCCCCGACCCGGACATGGTCACCGACCACGTCTACGCCGCGGTGGCGCCCGAACCGGCGCCGACCCGCGCGCTCGAGGCGCGCATGCTCAGCTACCGCGAAGCGCTGCGCGAGGGGCTCGCGGAGGCGTTGCGCCGCGATCCGACGGTGGTCGTCTTCGGCGAGGACGTCGCGGCTGCCGGCGGCATCTTCAAGGTGACAGAGGGATTGTGCGAGGAGTTCGGTTCCGACCGCGTGCGCAACACGCCGATCTCCGAGAACGTGATCGTCGGCGCGGCGATCGGCGCGGCGGCGGCGGGACTCCGGCCCGTGGTCGAGATCATGTTCGCGGACTTCCTCGCGAACGCGTTCGACCAGCTCGTCAACCACGCGGCGAAGCTGTCGTACATGTCCGGCGGGCAGCTGCACCTGCCGCTCGTCGTCCGCAGCGCGCACGGTGGCGGCATCGGCTTCGCGGCGCAGCACTCGCAGGCAGCGGCGTCGTGGCTCCTGCCGTTCCCCGGCCTGAAGGTGGTCGCGCCGGCGACCGCATCCGACGCGAAGCTGTTGTTGCAGGCCGCGATCCGCGACCCCGACCCGGTCCTCTTCCTCGAGCACAAGGCGCTGTATGCGACGAAGGAGCTCGTCCCCGCGGACGGCCCGGTGCCGACGATCGGGACGCCGCTCGTGCGCCGCTCCGGGAGCGACGTCACGGTCGTCGCGCTCGCAGGAACCATCCCGAAGACGCTCGCGGCGGCAGAGTCCCTCGCAGAAGAGGGGATCGAGTGCGAGGTCGTCGATCTGCGCGGGCTCGTGCCGCTCGACGACAGCGTGCTGCTCGAGTCGATCGCGAGGACGGGCTGCATGCTGGTCGTCGAGGAGGAGCCGGCGCACGGCGGCTGGGCGAATCTCGTTGTGTCCTCCGTGGCGCAGCGCGCGTGGTCGTCCTTGCGCTCTGCGCCGCAGGTCGTCTCGGCCGCGGCGGCGCCCGTCCCGTACAGCCCGCCGCTCGAGGCGGCGTACCTGCCGAGCGTCGAGGAGATCGTCGCCGCGATCCGTGTGCTCGTCGCATGACCGCGGAGCGCCGGCCGGTGGTGATGCCGAGCGTCGAGGTCGGGATGGAGGAGGGACGGCTCGTCGAGTTCCTCGTCGCGGTCGGTGCGCCCGTGACGGTCGGGCAGCCGCTGTTCGTCGTCGAGGCCGAGAAGGTAACGCTCGAGATCGAGGCGCCGGCGGCCGGGCGCGTCGCCGAGCTGTGCGTGGAGCCCGGACACCGAGGTTCGCGTCGGCTCTCCGGTGCTGGTGCTCGACGTCGCATGACAACCGAGAGGAGACGTTGATGGAGATCGTCGCCGTGGAGGCTGTGGTGCTGCGGACACCGACGCGCGACTGGCGCGCGGCCGACCAGACGCACGAGGCCGCGCTGATCCGCATCACAGCCGACGACGGCAGCGTCGGCGTCGGCGAGGCCGCGGTCGCGCCGCCGGTCGTCAAGGCGTTCATCGACGAGCCGACGTCGTTCTCGTGGAGCCGTGGAGTGGGCGACATCCTCGCCGGCCGCGACCCGCGCGACCCGCATGCGCTGTGGAGCGCGCTCTGCGCGGAGACCGTCTGGACGGCGCGCGTCGGCCTCGGCCAGATCGCGCTCGCAGGCGTCGACATGGCGCTCTGGGATCTCGCCGGGAAGGTGCTCGGCGTGCCTGTGTGGCAACTGCTCGGTGACGGGAGCCCGAACACCGTCGTCCCGTACCTGACGATGTACAGCGGCCCGAGCCCCTTGGAGACGACGATCAGCAACACGAACGAGCTCGTCGACCGTGCGAAAGCCGCCGGGTTCCGCGCGGCGAAAATCGAGGCGCTAACGGACACGACCGAGAACAACGACGAGATCGTCGAGCTCGTCCGTGCGGTCCGCGAGTACGCCGGCCCGGAGTTCACGCTCGCGCTCGACGTCGGCTACCGCTGGACGAGCGCGGCCGAGGCGCTCGACTGTGTCCGTCGTCTCGAGGAGTACGACATCTTCTTTCTCGAGACCCCGTTCATGCCGGAGCTGCTCGACGACTGGCGCACGCTTTGCGAGGCGTCACCGATCGCGATCGCCGGAGCGGAGATCCTCACGTCGTACGCCGAGTTCACGCCGCTGCTCGACGCCGGCGTGGCCGTTGCCCAGTCGGGAACGTGCCGCATCGGCATCACGGATTCCGATCGCCTCGCGCGCCGGGCGGGCGAGCTGGGGCGCCGCTACGTCCCGTACGGGTACGTCTCGACCCTCTACTCGGTCGCGGCCAACATCCAGGTCGCGGCCGCGAACGACAACGTGCCGCTGGTCGAGCTTGCACCGGCGTCGTTCTACCCGCACATGACCATGCGCCGCGAGCTGGCGCGTCCCGAGCCGGTGATCCGCGAAGGCGCATTCGAGCTGTCGACCGCGCCGGGCCTCGGGCTGGAGCTGGACGAGGATGCTGTGCAGCGCTACCGCGTCTGAAACGAGCTCATGGCGCGCCGAGCGGCGCGTGTGCGATCTCCTCGGGCTCCTCGTACCACTTCGTCCTGTCGCCGACCTTCGCGCGGCTCCGCCAGCGCAGCCCCTTCGGCTGCGCCTCGACCCGCTCCCAGAGTCGCGCGAGCCGGTCGTCGACGAGTGCGCGTTCGTCCGCGTCGAGCGGTGACGACGCAAGCCGCCCGCGCGCCGTCTCGATCGTCTGTCGACTCGTCCGCCAGAGTCCCCAGTCGGCCGCAAGAAGTTCCGCCACGTACGCGGCATTGACGGCGTCGTCGTCGTGCTCTGCGACGTCGTGCGCGTGGAGGATCGCCCAGATGTCGTACAGGTCCTTCTGGTTCAGGTGGAAAATCTGGAGCTTCGTCAGCAGCAGCTCCGCGAGCGGGATCGTGCGCGGCTCGAGGTCGAGCCTGTCCGTGATCGGCAGCGCGTGGCACATCTCGAACGTTCCGACGAAGACGTCGACCTGGCGGCCATGCTCCTCGTCGTAGAACACGAGCCTCGAGAAGCCGTTCATCGCGTTGAAGCGCTCGTTCGGCGAGTAACCGAGCTCCGCCAGCAGCGCCGCCGCCGCACGGCCTTCCTTGCGCGTCGTCGCGAGGTCGAGGTCGCGGTACGGCCGCGCGAGCGCCGGATGCACGGCTTCCGGGGTATGCAAGCCGACCGCGACGCCCCCGAGAACCCGGAGGCGTACCTTCGCCGCGAACGCCGCATCCGTGACGCGCATCGCTTCGGCGACGATGTCCTCGTGGATGCCGCGCATCCGCGCAAACGTTAGCTTACGGTGTCCGGCCGCTCTATGATCGCGTGCGGTCATGAGTCAGCGCTCGCGTCCTGCCCGGCTACACGACGTCGCCCGCGCCGCCGGCGTGCACGTATCGACGGTCTCCCGCGTGATCAACAACAGCGGCGACGTCGCGGTGCGGCCCGAGACGCGCGAGCGCATCCTCGCCGCGGCGCGCGAGCTTCAGTACCGGCCGAACGCAAACGCGCGCGGCCTGAAGCTGGCGGCGACTGGGGCGCTCGGGCTGCTCGTCCCGTCGCTGCGCAACCCGGTCAACTCGCCGATCATCCGCGGCGCCTTCGACCGGGCGTGGGAGCGCAACTTCGTGCTGCTCCTCGCGGAGGACACGGGCGAGACCGAAGTCGCGGCCGCCGCATATGCGCGACTCGTCGAGGAGCGACGCATCGACGGCGTCTTGATCCAGAGCGCGCGTCTCGACAACCCGCACCTGGAGTCATTCGCTTCCGGCCTCGTCCCGTGCGTCTTCATGGACCGGTGCCGGCCCGGGAGCAAGCGGAACGTGGCGATGCGCGACGCCGACGCGGGGCGATTGGTGGCGGAGCACTTCGTCGAGCTGGGACACCGCGTGCTCGGTCACCTCGCCGGTCCCCGCGACCTCGACACCGTCGTGCGTCGCGGCGCCGGGTTCGTCGGCCGCGGCCGGCAGGCGGGGCACGCCCCCGTCGTCGTCGAAGCCGAGCTGAGCGAGGAAGCGGGGCATCGTGCGATGGTGGCGCTCCTCGCGCACGATCCTTCGCCCACGGCGGTCTACATCGCGAACATCAACCAGGCCGTTGGCGCGCTGGCGGCCGTGCGCGAGAGCGGCCGCGCCGTTTCAGCCGACCTGTCGCTCGTGTGTCACGACGACGACCCGGTCTGCGCGTATTTCGACATCCCGTTGACTGCGGTGAAGATGCCGCTGCACGAGCTCGGCTCGACGGCGGTCGACGTCCTGATCGAGCAGATCGCAGGCGCGTCACCGCAGGACGTCGTGATCGAGACGCCGCCGGAGCTCGTGCTGCGCGGGTCGACAGGTCCAGTGGCCCGATGAAGATCGAGGCCGCCGTCTTCCGCGAGCCTGGTCGGCAGCTCGAGGTCGAGGAGCTGGAGCTCGAGGAGCCGCGCGGCGACGAGGTGCTCGTGCGTCTCGATGCGTCCGGGATCTGCCGCAGCGACCTGTCGCTCGCGGACGGCAAGTGGCCGGCACCGCTGCCGATGGTGCTCGGCCACGAGGGGGCGGGCACGATCGAGGCGGTCGGCGACGGCGTCGACGCCGCGCGGATGGGGGAGGACGTCGTGCTGACGTTCACGCCCGCGTGCGGACGCTGCCGTTTCTGCCTGCAGGGCCGCGTCAACCTGTGCCTGCAGGCGGCGCGCTGCATGGACGACGGTGTCCTCCCCGACGGGACGACGCGGCTCAGCCACAACGGTCACCGCGTGCACCATCTGGCGCTCGTCTCGTCGTTCGCCACGTACGCAGTCGTGCCGGCGAACGCCGCGATCGCGGTTCCCGCCGGGCTCGATCCCGCGTTGACGTGCCTGCTCGGTTGCGGCGTCCTGACCGGCGTGATCGCCGTGACGCGGCGGGCGAATGTGCGCCCGGCCGAGTCCGTCGCCGTGTTCGCCTGCGGGGGCGTCGGACTCTCCGCGGTCCTCGGCGCGAGCCTCGTCTCCGCACACCCGATCGTCGCCGTCGATCCGGTTCCGGCCAAGAGGGAGCTCGCGCTCCGGCTCGGGGCGACGCACGCGATCGATCCCGACGCCGAGGACGCTGTCGGGGCGATTCGCCGCATCGTCCCCGACGGTGTCGACCACGCCTTCGAGGCCGTCGGCATCCCCGCGGTGGCCGAGCAGGCCTTCGCGGCGACGCGCACCGGCGGCACGACCGTGCTGATCGGCCAGCCGGCGCTCGGGACGTCGCTTGCGCTGCCGGTCTACGAGCTGGACGCAGTTCGAGCACGACGTGCTCGGCACGCACATCGGCGGCGCGACTCCCGCCCTCGACATACCGGCCCTCGCCGCGCTGCTCGCTGCCGGGCGGCTCGAGCTCGAGCCGCTCGTCACACACCGGTTTCCACTCGCGCGGATCGGCGAGGCGCTCGAGACCGCGCGTTCGGGCGGCGCGGGGCGGGTCGTCCTCGACCTGCGCTGACGCGCTTGACTCCCCGGCCGCGGGAGGTTTACCCTGCGCCGCGCAAACGTTTTCTCAACCCGTCCCTGAAGGGGTGCAATGCTGCTCGGCCGCAAACGGAGAACGGCAGACGGGTCGGTCGCCGAGCAGACGGTCGCCCTCTACTACGCCTCGGACGTCCACGGCTCGGAGCGCTGCTGGCGGAAGTTCCTCGGGGCGGGGCGGTTCTACGGCGTGCAGGCGCTGATCATGGGCGGCGACCTGACCGGGAAGGCGATCGTCCCGATCGCGATCGGCTCGGACGGCGGGTTCACGACCACCTTCATCGGCGAGACGCGGTCCGGCTCGACGCCCGAGGAGCTGGAAGAGCTGGTGCAGGCGGTGCGCTTCAACGGCATGTACCCGTGGCTCGCGCCGGCGGAGGAGATTGCCCGTCTCCGCGACGACTCGGCCGCTCGGGCCGAGCTGCTCGAGCGGACGATGGTCGAGGAGCTCCGGCGCTGGATCGATCTCGCGGACGAGCGGATGTCGGAGTACGGCATCGACGTCTTCGTGATGCCGGGCAACGACGACCCGTGGGCGTGCGACGAGGTCATCGAGTCGGCAAGCCACGTGAAGGCGTGCGACGATCGCGTGGTGATGGTCGGCCCGCACGAGATGATCTCGTGCGGCTACGCGAATCCGACACCGTGGAACAGCCCGCGCGAGCTCGACGAGGACGAGCTCTACAAACGCATCAAGTCGCTCGCTGACCAGCTCACCGATCCGTCGACGGCGATCTTCAACCTGCACGTCCCGCCGTACAACTCGGGCCTCGACACCGCGAACGAGATGAACGCCGACCTGACGTTGAAGTACGTCGGCGGTCAGCCGCACCCGATCCCGGTCGGCAGTCACGCAGTGCGGCAGATCATCGAGGAGACGCAGCCGTTGCTCGCGCTGCACGGCCACATCCACGAGTCTCGTGGCGAGGTGCGGATCGGCACGACGCTCGCGATCAACACCGGATCGGAGTACAACAGCGGCCACATCCACGGTGCGGTCGTCACGCTCGCGGGCCACGATGTCCGAAAGCACCAGTTCGTCGTCGGTTGATCCCCCAACAGCGGAGGTCTCACATGAGTCAGGCGGAAGCGGTTCCCTCGGTCGGCGAGTCGGGCCTCTTCGCTCGGACGGCGACGGGGCTCGTGCGCGGCGTCCCGCCGCGCTCCTCGCTGATCATCAACTTCATCCCCGGCCATCCGACGCAGACGATGGCGGCGGTCCTGCTCTTCGCGCTTGCGGTCGGGCCCGGCGGGAATCCGTTCCTCGCGCTCGTGCTCGTCGTGCCGATGACGCTCGCGTTCGCATACGCGTTCGGGCTGCTGACGCAGATGATCCCGAGGTCCGGCGGCGACTACATGCTCGTCAGCCGGGTGGTGCATCCGGCGGTTGGCTATGTCTCGGTGTTCTGCATGACGACTGCAGGACTGCTGTCGAACGCGTTCTTCGGACTGGCGGTCGTCACTGCCGGCCTCTCGCCGCTGTGCGTCTCGATCGGCCTGATCGGCGACTGGCCCGGCCTCGTCAGCTGGGGCAACCACATCGCAACGAGCAAAGGCTGGCTGCTCTTCTTCGGCCTGCTGATGTTCGCGTTCGCGGGCGTCATGCAGCTCTGGGGTGGCGCTGGATCCTGCGGCTCCAGAACCTGTTCTTCTGGATGGTCACGGCGTCCCTCGTGATCTGCGGCATCGCGGCGCTCGTGCTCTCGAAGTCGCACTTCACGTCGAAGTTCAACGGGTTCGCCAAGGGAATCACGGGCCAACCGGACGCGTACGCCGGCACGATCGCGGCGGCAACGAAGGCGGGCATCCCGGTGCACTCGCCGTTCTCGCTCAGCCACACGATTCCGATCGTCGCCGTCTTCGCGACGACCGCGATCTACAGCTACTGGTCGACGTTCGTCGGCGGCGAGCTGCGGCAGGCATCGACGGTCAAGACGTCCAACATGATGGCGCTCGGCGGCGTGATCCCGCTGGCGCTCGTCGCGCTCTTCACCTGGATCTTCTTCCACGGATTCGGGAGCGACTTCCTGAGGGCGGCGAACGGCGGTGGGCTGCCGGAGAAGATCGCAGTGCCGGGGACGCCGTTCTTCTACCTGGCCTCGATCGCAGTCGGATCTACGGTGTTCGCCGTGATCGTGTTCGCGCTCTACATCGTCTTCTGGCCCTTGATCACGTATATCTCGTCTCTCCAGCAGACGCGTGCGATCTTCGCGCTCTCGTACGACGGGATCCTGCCCAAGGGCGTCACGCGCGTGAACAGGTACGGCTGCCCGTGGCTCGCACTCCTGATCTCGCTGCTGATGACCTCCGCCGTGTTCATCTGGGCGGTGTTCAACGCGACCGGGTTCTTCGAGATCCTCGTGTACGCCGTGCTCGCCCAGCTCATCGCCATGGGCATCGTCGGCATCACGGCGGTGCTCGCGCCGTACCTGCGGCCTGAGCTGTACCGCGCGTCCGCCTCGCAGAAGTCCGTCGCGGGGATACCGCTCGTCTCGATCGCCGGCGTCGGCGCGATCCTCGCCTGCGTGTTCGTATGGTGGGCGTATCTGCACTACGACCAGCTCGGGACGAACGCGCACATCCAGAAGCTCCTCTGGTGGACGCTCGGTCCTGCGGTCCTCGGATTCCTGTTCTACATCGCCGCGGCCGCGTACAAGCGGGCGCGCGGCACCGACATCACCCTCGTCTACCGGGAGATCCCGCCCGAGTAGTCGCACGAGCGGGCGGCGGTGCGTTCCGCCGCCCGCTCGGCTCTGCCGAGCGGATCCTGCGAATGAGGCTCGAGGGAAAGCGCGCGCTCGTCACGGGCGCGTCGAGCGGAATCGGGCGCGAGGTCGCAAACCGGTTCGCACGCGAGGGCGCGGCCGTCGCGGTCGGCGGCCGGGACGTGGAGCGGACGCAGCGCACGGTCGAGGAGATCGTCGGCGCGGGAGGAACCGCGGTCGCCGCGGTCGGCGATGTGTCCGAGGTGGACGGCGCACGAACGGTTGTCGCCGCTGCGGCCGATGCGCTCGGCGGTCTCGACACGGTCGTCAACAACGCCGGCATCGACACGTCGACGTGGGTCCCGGTGCACGAGTGGGAGGTCGACACGTTCGACGAGCTTCTGCGCGTGAACCTGCGTGGGCCGTTCCTCGTCTCGAAGTTCGCGATCCCGCGCCTGCTCGAGGCCGGCGGCGGGTCGATCGTCCACATGAGCTCGGTGTGCGCGATCACCGTCTGGGAGGGCGACTGCGGCTACGACATCTCGAAAGCGGGTCTGAACATGCTCTCCGACCACATCTCGGTCGAGTACGGCGCGCGCGGGATCCGCTCGAACACCTTGATGCCGGGCGTGATCGAGACCGAACTGCACCGTTCGGTGATGGATTCGATGGAGGGCGGCGCCGACATGGAGGCTGAGCTTCTCGTCAAGCATCCGATCGGCCGCTTCGGTCGCGTCGAAGAAGTCGCCGATGCGTGCGTCTTCCTCTGCTCCGCCGAGGCCGGATTCCTCACCGGCGCGAACATCTCGATCGACGGCGCGTACAGCAGGGTCTGAGCCCGTGAAGGTCGTGGACAGTCAAGACGCACGTCTTGTTGGACCCGGGCTACGACCCGGGCGCCACAAGCTCGGCGCAAGACACGATCGTCGTCGAAGTGATCACCGACGAGGGGCTCGTCGGGATCGGCGAGACGGATCTCAACGCGTGGGTGGCCCGAGCGTTCATCGAGGCTCCGGCGACGCACACGATGGATCGCGGGCTGAAGGCGCTGCTGATGGGCCGCGATCCGCTCGATCCCGCGGCGATCTGGGAAGACCTCTACGTCGGGACAGCGATGACCGGCCGTCGTGGCGGCGGGATCAACGCGATCGGCGCGCTCGACATCGCGCTCTGGGACATCTGCGGCCAGGCCGCGGGGAAGCCGTGCTGGCAGCTCTGGACCGAGGACGGGCCTGACGCGCTGACGCCGTACGCGTCGCTCCAGCCGGAGGTGACGTCGTTCGATGCGTACGTCGAGTCGATGGTGGCCTGGGGCACCCGTGCAAAGGAGCTCGGGTTTCGGGCCGCCAAGTGCGAGGCGACGTTCTCCGGGCCGTACGTGCACAAGGGGCTGCACGGCGACGATGCGCAGGTGATCGAGGTCGTGACGGCCGTGCGCGAGGCGGTCGGGCCGGAGCTGGCGCTGATGGTCGACGTGCAATACGCGTTCGACTCGGTCGAGCGCGCGCTGCGCTGCTGCGAGGCGCTTGCCGAGCTGGACGTGTACTTCCTCGAGACGCCGCTGTGGGTCGACGACCTCGCTGGCTACGCCGAGCTGCAGCGCCGGTCGCCGGTGCGCATCGCGCAGGGCGAATGGCTCTCGACACGGCACGAGTTCGCCGATCTGCTCGCGACGGGAATCGCCGTCGTCCAGCCCGACGTCGGCCGCGTCGGCGGCCTCACCGAGGCGCGCCGCGTCTGCGCAATGGCGGCCGACGCAGGACGGCTCGTCGTTCCGCACGCGTGGAAGACCGGTATCTCCGTCGCCGTCGCGGCGCACCTCGCGATGGCGACTCCGCACATGCCGTTCTTCGAGTTCCTGCCAACGGAGTTGTGTGAATCGCGGCTGCGCAAGGAGCTGACGCACGACGAGCTCGTCTTCGACAACGGGACGCTCGCGCCGCCGCAGCGGCCGGGTCTCGGGATCGAGCTCGACCGGGACGCGCTCGCGCACTTCGCCGCCGCGGCGAGCGCGCTCGGTTGACCGATCAGGAGAGGTGCGCGCGCGCTGCGACGAGAAACGGTCCGGCGCCCCAAGGAACCTGGAAGCCGACGGGCGCACGCGCGTAGTGCGACGGGGCCGTCGAGGCCCACAGCGCCGCCGAGACGCCGACGGTCGAGCCGTCCGGCTCCACCGACGCGAGGCTTGCGCGCCAGGCGCGCTCCGCTGTCTCGAGGACCGACGCGTCGAGGAGGCCGAGCGCGGCGCCACGTGCCAGGCCGGCGGCGGCGAACGACGCCGTCGACGTCTCGTGGAAGCTCATGCGGTCGGAGATCGGCGTCGGCCAGTGCCCGTCCGGCTCCTGCGTCGCGACGAGCGCGTCGGCGAGACGCACGAGTGCGCCACGCAGACGCTGGGCCTCCGGGCGTTCGCCCGGAAGCTGCTCGAGCACGTCGAGGAGGCCGAGCAGCGCCCACCCCTGGCCGCGTCCCCAGCCGTGCCCGTAGGTGCGGCGCGTCCGCTCGAGGAAGAAGTGCGCAAAGAGGCCGTCCGGCTGCTGGAGGACGTCGACGAGCGCGAGCGCCTGCGCGACACCCGCGTCGACGAGGTCCGAGTTACCGGCGAGCACGCCGAGCTTGACGAGGAACGGCGCGTCGAAGTGCAGGCAGTCGACGAAGATCCCGGCGCCCGGATCCTCGAGCAGCTCGGCCTCGTCGGGCGGCAGCCCGGGGCCGCCGTACGGTTCGCGCAACGGGGCGCGCTCGAACGCGACGTAGACGCCGGCGAGCGTGCGGCGGGCGGTGAGGAAGCCGGCGAGCTCGAGGCACGCCTCGAGCACCGCGTCGTCGCCGGTGCGCTCGTAGAGCAGGCACATCGCGTAGCCGGGCGCTGTGTTGTCGATCTCACGATACGGCGTCGCGCGCGGGATCCACGACTTGACGGCGCCGTGGACGAAGCCTTCGTAGCGGCCGTCGCCGAGGACGTCGGTGGCGGCGAGCAACCCTTCGAAGCCGATCGAGTCGCCGTAGTGCCAGCACGCGAAGCGATAACTGCCAAGCCGGTCGGCCGCCGCGCGCACGCGCGCGCGCGTCAGCTCGGTGCCGGCGCTCGCCTCGACGCCGAGCGTCACGCGCGAGCCGCTCCGACGTCGACGCGATAGCGCGCGACCGCGTCCTCGTCGAGCTCGATCCCGAGACCCGGCGCCGTCGGCAGAGGCATGCGGCCCTCGATGATCTCGGGCTCCGGATGCACGAGCTCCCTGCGGATCGGCGAGTCCCAGAGGAGCGGCGAGAGAAACTCGAACGTCGGCGAGTTGACGGTCGCCGCGTGGAAGTGGCGACCGGCCGCCGCCGTGATGCCCGTCTTCCACCGTGCGGGATCACCGTCGCCGCGTGGTACGCGGCGAGCTCGGCGATCCGGCGGATCTCGGTCAGGCCGCCGCAGCGGTTGATGTCGGGCTGCAGGACGTCGACGTGAGCCTGCGTCAGCCACTCGCGGCACTCGAACCGCGTCGCCGCGAACTCGGCGCCGCAGATCCGGGTCTCGACCCGCTCCGCGAGTCGTGCGTGGCCCTCGAGGTCGTCGTGGTGCAGCGTCGCCTCGGCGAAGTAGATGTCGCAGTCCTCGACCCGGCTCAGCGTCCAGAGCGCCGAGCGCCAGTCGGTCCACCGGTAGCCGAAGTCGAGCATCAGTGCGATGTCGTCGCCGAGCATGCGCCGGCCTTCGCGGATCGCCTCGACGAGCTCACGGTCGGTGACGAGGTCGTAGAAGAGGCACTCCATCTTGACGGCCCGGAACCCGGCTTCGACCGCGGCCTCGAACCGGCCGCCGATGTCGCGCAAGAGCTCCGCGAGCCCACGGCCCTGCGGCAGGCCGGGAAGATCGTCGCGTACGGCGACAGCCACTCCTTGCGCGCGCCGCCGAGCAGCTCGTACACCGGGCGGCCGAGCTGCTTGCCGACGAGATCGTGCAGCGCGATGTCGATCGCCGAGAGCGCGTGGATCCCGAGGCCGCGCCGGCCGGGGTAGAGCGTCGCCGCGTAGAGCTCGTCGACGAGGGAGGCGATCGGGAACGGGTCGCGACCCACGACGAGGTTGCGGACGTTGCGGCTCCACACGTGCAGATCGGGCTGCTCGACGAACGCGCGCACGAGGTCGGACGGCGCGTCGGCCTCGCCGATCCCCGTGCGCCCGTCGTCGTCCGTGAGGCGAACGACGACGGTGTCGGCGGCGCCGTCGCAGTCGTCCGCGTTGACCCCGGGCGTGATGATCGGGATCACCTCGAGCTCGGCGATCAGCGCCGTCATGCGGCCATTTCCCGTTGGCTTCGACCCAGCTGGACGAGAGGGTTCATCTCTTCCGATTGGAACACACGTCCGCCGCGCCCGCAAAGGTCTTGACAGTCTTCGCCGGCAGCAATACCGTCGTGGGTGTTCTGTGTGCCGGACGTTCGTTCGGTCGTTTGGTCAAGGGGTCTGGCGAGTGGAGGTCGGAATCTGTCGGTGATCGGGAGCAAAGGCTCACGAGCCGCCCCGTCCCGTCTCGGACGAGCCGAGGGGTTCGACGATTCGACCCTTCCAATAGACCCGTGATCCGGACCTCTCCTCTCCGACCGGTGCGGCGCGTACCTGCTCCGCACGGCCCGGCCTCCGGCCTGGCGGCACCTCCCCTCACCGAAAGGGACGAACAATGAAGAGACCACTGAAGGTCCTGCTCCCGCTCACGGCCGTGGCCGTGGCCGCCGTTGTGGCCGGGTACGCAGGCTCCGCGAAGTCGGCGTCGAACGCCTCCGCGGCCGCCAGGTGCGTCAAGTACGCGGGCGTGGAATCGAGCGGCAACAAGAACTCGCTCGATCCGGCGCAGCAGCCGTCGAGCCAGAACTCGATCAACGTGAACGCGGCCTACGATCGCCTCACGACGGAGGACGACAACTGGAAGGTGCTCCCGCAGCTCGCCACGTCGTGGAAGAGCAACAAGACCGGCACCGTGTGGACGTTCCAGCTTCGGAAGGGCGTCAAGTTCTGGACCGGGAAACCGTTCACGTCCGCCGACGTCGTCTACACGTTCCGGCGCGTGCTCGATCCGAAGACCGGCTCGGAAGGCGCGTCGCAGATGACGTTCCTGAAGCCGAGCGGGATCCAGGCCGCAGGCCCCTACGCCGTCAGGTTCACGACTGCGAAGCCCGTTGCCGAGCTCCCGCTGCTGATCACGAACAAGAACACGTTCATCGTCCAGAAGGGCTCGAGCACCAACACGCTGCGCACGAAGGGCGCGGGCACCGGGCCGTTCATTCCGGTCAACTTCACACCGACGCAGCAGGTGCACACGTTCAAGCGCAACCCGACCTACTGGCAGAAGGGGCTGCCGAAGGCGCCGTGCCTCCAGACGTACGTGATCCAGGAGGCGAACTCGATGCTGGCCGCGCTGCAGACGGGTCAGGTCGACTTCTCGCAGCAGGCCGCGTACGACATCGTCCCCGCGCTGAAGAAGGACAAGCACATCAAGCTGATGCCGACCGGTGCTTCGACGTCGATGACGATGCCGATGTGGACCGATACATCGCCGTTCGACAAGCTGGCTGTGCGTCAGGCGCTGAAGATGGTCGTCGACCGGAAGCAGATGGTGCAGACGGCGCTGCTCGGCTACGGCGTCGTCGGTGACGACAACCCGGTCCCGCCGACCTCGCCCGACGCGTGGCGCCATACCGTTCCGGGCCCGGACGTCGCCGGCGCGGTCAAGCTGCTCGCGTCAGCCGGGTACACCCCGTCGAACCCGCTCAAGGTCGACATGTACGCCGCGGACATGATCCCGGGATCGTGAACATGGTGCAGCTGTACAAGCAGCAGGCCGCGAAGGCCGGGATCCAGGTCAACGTGATCACCGGTCCGGCGAGCGAGTACTGGGACAACGTCTGGCTGAAGCATCCGTTCCAGGTCTCGGCCTGGTCGGCGCGCCCCGCCGGCCTGGCGCTCTCGATCGCCTACCTGCAGAACGCGCCGTACCCGGAGTCGCACTGGAAGGTGCCGGCTTTCGACGCACTGATCAGGAAGGCGAACACGACCGTGGATCCCAGGCCCGCAGCACGGCCTACAAGCAGGCCGGGAAGATGCTGACGCAGCAGGGCGGAGAGATCATCCCGGCGTTCCAGCGGGTCGTCGCAGCCGAGCGTTCCAACTGCAGCGGCTACGTCCCGTGATCCAGTTCGTGCAGTTCGACTTCACGCACCTGCAGTGCAAGTAACGAGCGTGCCGAAGGTCTAGGCCGATCGCGCTGCGTGCGTCCGGGCCGCCCGTACCAACGGGCGGCCCGGGCCGCCGTTCCGAGTACCGTTCAGCGAGCCCTGAACCGCCTTTGATCCCGAGACTCATCGTCAAGCGCCTCGCTCTCGCGTTCGGCACGCTCCTCGTCGTGTCGGCGCTCGTCTTCTTGTTCACCACCGTCCTTCCTGGCGACATCGCCGAGCGCGTCCTCGGACGCGAGTCGTCGCCGCAGCAGCGGCAGATCTTCCGCGACCATCTCCATCTCGACGAGCCGGTATGGCAGCGCTACGGCGTCTGGATCGGCGGCGTCGCGCGCGGCGACCTCGGCCGGTCGCTCGTCAACGACGAGACCGTCACCGGGACGATCGGGACGGCTGCAAAGAACACGCTCTTCCTCAGCCTTTTCGCGTTCATCCTCTACGTGCCGGTGACGATCGTCGCAGCGACGCTCGCGGCCCTCTTCAGAGGCAAGCTTCTCGACGGTGCGATCTCAGGGGTGACGCTCGTCGGGCTCTCGTTGCCGGAGTTCGTGCTCGGGACGCTGCTCATCTTCGCGTTCGCGGTGCAGTTCCCCGTTGCGCCCGCGCTCTCGATCGTCAATCCCGGCGACGATCTGCCCGCCCGTCTGCACGCGACGGTGCTGCCGGCCATCACGCTAATGGTGGCTATGTCGGTGTACGCGGTCCGCATGCTGCGCGACAACCTGATCGACGTGCTCGACTCCGAGTACGTTCGCATGGCGACCTTGAAAGGCGTCCCGCGCTGGCGCGTCGTCGCGCGCCACGCGCTTCCGAACGCCGTCGGGCCGGCCTTGAACGTGACGGCCCTGAATCTGACGTATCTGATCGGCGGGGTCGTCGTCGTCGAATCCGTCTTCTCGTATCCCGGACTCGGGAAGATGCTCGTCGACTCGATCTCCGTCCGCGACGTTCCCGTGGTGGAGGCGACCGCGCTGCTCGCCGCTGCGGTCTACATCATCGCGAACCTCATAGCCGACGTTCTCTCGATGATCCTCAACCCGCGGCTCCGGACGAACTGATGAGCGCGACGACGGTCGACCTGCCGTCTCCGGTTCGCCGCTCGCGCGCGCGGCGCTTCCTGCGCAAGTTTCCGCTCAGCGCGCGAATTGCAGCGCTCGTTCTGCTCGCGTACGTCGTGATCGCGCTCACCGGGCCGCTGTGGACGCCGTACGATCCCTTCGAGGCGGGAACCGGGGCGCCGTACTCGGGTGCGAGCAGCGCGCACCTCTTCGGCACCGACATCCTCGGCCGCGACGTGTTCAGCCGCGTCGTCTACGGAACGCGTGACGTCCTCTACCTCGCACTGACGAGTACGTTCATCGCAACCGTCGTCGGCGGTCTGATCGGACTCGCGAGCGGGCTCGTCGGCGGCTGGGTCGACGAAACCCTGATGCGCCTCTTCGAGACGGTGATCAGCATCCCGTTGCTCGTGCTCGCGCTGCTCGCGATCGCGGCGGCGGGCTCGAAGGCATCCGGCAGCTCGGGCCTGTTGATCGGGGTGGTCGTCCTTGTGTACGCGCCGCGGATCGCCCGTATGGCGCGGGCAGTCGCCGTCGATCTCGTGACGCGCGACTTCGTCACTGTCGCGCGCGCACGCGGCGAATCCGTGCGCTCGATCGTCTGGCGCGAGCTGACGCCGAACGCGGCGGGTGTGCTGCTCGTCGAGTTCGGCGTCCGCGCCGGCTACGCGCCGATCCTGATCAGCTCGCTCGGGTTCCTCGGCTTCGGCGCGCGTCCGCCTTCGCCGGAGTGGGGGCTGATGATCAGCGAGAACCGTGGCGCACTCGCGACAGCCCCGCTGACGGTGCTCGCCCCGTGCGCCGCGCTTGCGCTGCTCGTGATCAGCCTGAACCTCATCACCGACGGGATCGCGCGCGCGCTCGGGCGCTCGGTCGAGCGGACGCCGTGACGGCCGTCGACGTGACCGCAGTCGAGCGCAAAGTGACGCAGGAGCCGCTCGTCCGCGTCGACGGGCTGACGATCGACTTCTGGTCGAACGACCGCTGGAACAACGTCGTCAACGGCACGTCCTTCGAGCTCGCGCGCGGCGAGGCGCTCGGGCTCGTCGGCGAGTCGGGCTGCGGAAAGACGACGACGGCGCTCGCGCTGCTCGGCTTCCAGCGGCCGGGCAGCCGCATCCGCTCCGGGTCCATCCAGTTCGGCGGTCGTGACCTCGCGAAGCTGTCGCGCCGCGAGCTCCAGAAGGTCCGCGGGCGCCGCGCCAGCCTCGTGCCGCAGAATCCGACGACGGCGCTGTCGCCGAACCTTCGCATCGGCGACCAGCTCGTGGAGGCGATGGCGGTGCACGGTGTCGGCACGTCGGGCGCCGACCGCCGCAGGCGCGCGGGCGAGCTGATCGCGCACGTGCGGCTCCCGGATCCGGACCGGACCGCGCGCAAGTATCCGCACCAGCTCTCGGGCGGGCAGCAGCAGCGCGTCGTGATTGCGATGGCGCTCGCCTGCGACCCGGAGCTCGTCGTGCTCGACGAGCCGACGACCGGGCTCGACGTGACGACGCAGGCTCAGATTCTCGATCTCCTGCGCCGCCTCCGCGCCGAGCTCGGGATGGCGATGGTGTACGTCACGCACAACCTCGGCGTCGTCGCCACCGTCTGCGACCGCGTCGGCGTCATGTACGCGGGCGAGCTCGTCGAGGACGCGCCCGTGCAAGAGATCTTCTCGCACCCGCGCCATCCGTATACGCGCGGTCTGATCTCCGCGGTTCCGTCGATCGCGAAGCCACATCGCTCGCGCGAGGTCGTCCTGCGCGGCCTGCTGAAGCGAAGCGAGTTGCCCGACGGCTGCCGCTTCGCGCCGCGCTGCGACTTCAGCGAGGGCGCGTGCTTCGAGCAGCGGCAGGTGCTCGCGCCGGTGGCGCACAAACATCTGGTCGCGTGCCGGCGCGTCGAGGAGATCGAGCGGCTCGCGGCGGCGGGCGGCGTCGCTGCCAGCCACGTCCCGCTGGTCGCGCCGGCGAGCGAGTCGCTGCTCGACGTCGCCGATCTCTCGATCACGTACGACCGAAGCCACCGCGTCTCGGTGACGCGGCGCGACCCGCTCGTCGTCGTCCGCGACGTCACTTTCGACCTGCGCGAACGCGAGACGTTCTCGCTCGTCGGCGAATCCGGTAGCGGCAAGTCGACCATCGCGCGCAGCATCGGCGGTCTGCTCGGTCCGCTCGCGGGCCAGTTGACGTTCGAGGGACGGACACTCGCCGCGACCGTCGAGTCCCGCTCCAAGCACGTCAGGCGCGAGATCCAGCTCGTCTTCCAGAACCCCGACGCGTCGCTCAACCCGCGACAGCGTGTGCACCAGATCATCGGGCGTCCGCTCGAGCTCTTCTTCGGCCTGCACGGGAAGGCACGGCGCGCGGGAGTCGAGAAGGCGCTCGAGGACGTCCAACTCGACGCCGCGTTCGCGAACCGGTATCCCGACGAGCTTTCGGGCGGCGAGCGCCAGCGGATCGCGATCGCGCGTGCGCTCGCGGCGAAGCCGAAGCTGATGCTGTGCGACGAAATTCTCTCGGCGCTCGACGTCTCGGTGCAGACGAGCATCGTCGAGCTCCTGCGCGAGCTCCAGTCGGAGCAGGGGATCGCGTACCTCTTCATCTCGCACGACCTCGCCGTCGTGCGCTCGCTCTCGCATCGCGTCGGCGTGCTCTATCTCGGCGAGTTGTGCGAGGTCGGCAGCGCCGAGGAGGTGTACGCGCCCCCGTATCACCCGTACACGCACGTCCTCCTGTCCGCCGTTCCGGAGATCGACGGTCAGAGCGAGATCACACCCGCGGCGCGCCTCGATCCCGGCATTTCGTCCTCGCGAACGCCAAGCGCGTGCCCGTTCGCCGACCGCTGTCCGTGGAAGGTCGGTCCGATCTGCGACGAGGTCGCACCGCCGTGGCGCGCGACGAGCGACACACACGCACTGCGCTGTCACATCCCGCTCGACGAGCTGTCGGCGCGCGCATCGGAGTCGCACGTGCGCGTCGGCGCTCTGTCCGGCGGCGACGGACGCGCGGTTTGATCACGGTCGCCATCGCGCGCGCACTGGCGGAGGAGTTCGGCGACCGCATCGAATCCGTCGGCGCCGGTCGCATCCAGCTCCTGCCGCTGCGCGGGGAGGAGGGAGAGGCGCCGCTCGACGACGTCGAGATTGCCGTCTATGGCCGCTACGACGGGCCTCTCACGTTTCGCGAGCTCGTTCCGCGAATGCCGGAGCTGCGCTGGATCCACTCGACGGGGGCGGGCATCGACACCTTCGTCACGCCCGAGCTCGCCGAGCGCGGTGTCGTCGTCACGAACAGCTCGGGCGTGTACGCACCCGCGATGGCCGAGTACGCGATCGCGGGCATGGTCGCGATCGCGCGCGACTTCCGGCGGCTCATCGAGCAGCAGGACGAAGCCCGCTGGAATCACGAGCCGGTCGCGGGGAGGGAGCTCTACGGCAAGCGGGTCGGCATCGTCGGTTACGGCGCAACGGGCCGCTACCTCGCGACGATCTGCAAAGCGTTCGGCATGGACGTCTGGGCGACGAAGCGCCGCCCGATCATGACGGCCGGCGAGCCGCTCGATCGCGTGCTGCCGGCTGAGGGCCTTCACGAGCTGCTCGCAGCATCCGATTACGTCGTCGTCACCGCCTCACTCAACTCGACGACGCGGCACCTGTTCGGCGAGGCGGAGCTCCGCGCGTGCAAGCCGGGGGCGGTGTTCGTCAACGTGGCCCGCGGAGGCGTGCTCGATCAGGACGCGCTGCTCGCCGTCCTCGACGAGGGCCGACTCGCGGGCGCGTTCCTCGACGTGACCGAGCCGGAGCCGCTGCCGGCGGAGAGCCCGCTCTGGCGCCACCCCCGCGTGATCGTCACCCCGCACATCGCCGGCGGCAGCCCTGAAGGCTGGACCCGGCGATCGATCTGTTCTGCGACAACCTGGCCCTGTACCTCAACGGCGATACGCAGCGGTTCGCCAACGCCGCGGACCTGGCAGAGCATCTGTGAGTCGCGCCGTCGTCACCGGCGCGGCGAGCGGAATCGGCCGCGCGTGTGTGGACCTCCTGCTCGAGCGTGGCATCGCCGTCGTCGCGGCCGACCGCGACGAGCACGGACTCGCCACCCTCGACGCGGCCGCGGAGCGGGTCGTGTGCGACGTCACCGACGGCGAGGACAGGAGGCGATTGCTCGAGGCCGCCGGTCCGTCGTCCCGTTACCTCGTGAACGCGGCTGGGATCATCCGGCTCACGTCGATCGCGGCGGTCGGCGAGGACGACTGGGACGCGATCATGGGTGTCAACGCGCGGGCGCTCTTCTTCCTGACGCAGGCGTTCGGCGCACAGGTCGGAAGCGGCGGCGCGATCGTCAACGTCTCGTCGAGCGCCGGCAAGACCGGCTCGACGCACGAGGCCGCGGTCTACGGCGCGTCCAAGGCGGCGGTGCTCTCACTGACTCGGAGCTTCGCGCACGCGTGGGCTGCGCGAGGCGTCCGCGTCAACGCGGTGTGTCCGGGCGTCGTCGACACGCCGATGAACGACGTCGTCCTCGACGGCATCGCACCGCTCCGCGGCGTCGACGCCGACGAGCTCGCGCAAAGCCGCATCGGGATGGTTCCGCTCGGCCGGATGGCTGCGCCGCGCGAGGTGGCCGAGGTGATCGTCTTTCTGCTCTCCGACGCCGCGTCGTACATGACGGGCCAATCCGTCAACGTGACGGGCGGCCTGGTCACGTACTGATCTGCTGATGCGCCGGACGGTCGCGTTCTTGTATGCGTTCCACCTGCTCGTCGCGGCCGACGGGATCGCGGTCGTCCCGCTGATCCCGGTGTACACGACGCGGTTCGACCTCTCGGTCTTCGAAGCGGGTCTTGTGGTTGCTGCGCCGGCGATTGCGATGCTCGCGCTCTCGGTTCCCGTCGGGCTGCTCAGCGACCGGGTCGGGCCGCGCGTCGTGACGGTCGCCGCCAGCTCGCTCTTGACGGTATCGGCGCTCGGGCAGGCGGTCGCCGGCTCGTACGCAGTCTTGCTCGCCAGCTGGACGCTATTCGGAATCACCTCAGCGATCATCTACACGGCCGCTCCTGCGTGGCTCGCTGCCGCCGCGCCGCCGAAACGGCGCGTGGCGGTACTCGGCGGCGTCGCGACGTTCGCAGGCCTCGGCCTCATGCTCGGCCCTGCGTTCGCCGGGCTCGTGTCCGATCACTTCGGCTCCGGCGCGCCGTTCTTCGTCTTCGCGGCCCTCGCCGCCGCCGTGACGATCGGGCTGTTCCTGCAGCCCTCGGTGCGCGCGGAGACTGCGCGCGACGCGCCCGCCGCGCGCAGTCTCCGCGCGCTGCTGCGGGAGCGTCACGGCGCGTCGGTGCTCGCGCTGATGTTCTTCGTTGGTGGGCTGGGCGGCGTCGTCAACCTGCTCGTTCCGCTGCGCCTGCATGGCGAAGGGCTGAGCGCCGGCGCCATCGGGGTCGCGTTCACCGCGGCAACCGCTCTGTTCGTCCTGACGAGCGTCCAGATTTCCCGCTTCGGCAACCGGGTGCCGCTGCTCGTCGCATCCGGGCTCGCCGCAGTTGCGCTCGGCGCGGTCTTGCTGCTGCCCGTGTTCGCTGCGTCGGCGGTGCTGCTGATCGTCTTCCTCGTCCTGCGCGCGCCGCTCTGGTCCGTCGTCTCGACGATCTCGAATCCGCTGTCCGCGCACGGCTCCGAGCTCGCGGGCGTGGGGACGGGGTTCGGGCTCGCGGTGATGAACTTGTGCTGGGCGTGTGGGAACCTCGGCGGCCCGCTCGCCGGCGGCGCGCTCGCCGGAGCCGTCGGTGATCGTCCGGTGTTCGCGCTCCTCGCGCTCGCGGGTGCAGGGATCGGGCTCGGGGTTCTACGCGTGCGCGGGGTCCGGATGCCTTTGACGCGCGGCGAGTCCGCCGTCTAGAAGACGCCGTAGCGGGCGTACGCATCGAGCGGCGCCACGCCGTCGCGAACCGCCTTCCGGACCTCGTTCTCCGTGCTGACGAGCTCCTCGGCACGCGTGATCGTCTCATCGAGCGACGCGGCGGGAATGGCGACCACGCCGTCGCGGTCGGCGACGATGTAATCGCCGGGTTCGACGCGCACGCGCCCGATCGTCACTGCCGTGTTCCAGCGCTGGATCTGCCAGCGTGGAACCGCGTCGGCCGGTGTCGTGTACCGGCAGAAGACGGGGAAGTCCTCGGCGAGGATCAGCTCGATGTCGCGACAGCCGCCGTCGATCACCGCGCCGACGCAGCCGCGTGCACGGAGCGAGATCGCCGACAGCTCGCCGAGGTGCGCGGCCGTCGAGCCCTCGTCGTGCGTCTGGTAGACGACGACGTGGTGGGCGGGCACCTCGCCGAACATCGCCAGGATCCCGCGAATCGACGCGTCGCGGTCGAGCTGCACGCTCGGAACGCCCTCGACCGGGAAGGCCGGTCCGGCGAACCGGGTGCCTTCGCGCAGCGGCAAGAGGTTCGGCGGCAGCGTGCGGCCCCGCTCGCCGAGCTCGTCGAGAACGTCTGTGATCGCGCCGGTGTACAGCCGCGACACGCGTTCGGCGAGGGCGTTCCAATCGCGGTCGTACCCGCCTTGACCTGCCGGGGACGCGTTCGTAGAGTCGTCGTCGTGCAAACGTTTGCCCACGGCGTGACCCTATCCTGAGCGTGGCGGCGGTACAACCACGCACGCGGCTGCGCGCGCTCGGCTGGGATCACGATCGCTGCACCGCGCCGATGCGCGCATGCACGGAGTCCTGGGTCGAGCTCCATCCGGAGGTGGAGCTCGTCTGGGAGAACCGCTCGCTGACGGCGTTCGGCGACGAGCCGGTCGAGGACGTCGCGCATCGCTACGACCTCGTGATGATCGACCACCCGTTTTGCGGCACGGCCGAGGCGACGGGAACGCTCGCACCGCTCGACGAGCTGCTCCCCGCGACGGTGCTCGCCGAGCTGGCCGCCGACTCGATCGGGCCGAGCCACGACTCGTACTCGTTTCACGGTCGCCAGTGGGCGCTCGCGACCGATGCTGCGTGCCAGGTCGCGGCCGTGCGCGACGACCTGCTCGATCGTCCGGCTCCCTCGACGTGGCAAGAGGTGCGTGACCTCGCGCATGCGCGTCCCGGCAGCGTCGCGGTTCCGCTCGCGCCGGCTCAGGCGATGTGCGCGTTCCTCACGTTGTGCGCGAACGCAGGCACCGCGGCAGCGGAGGACCCGGCGCGTCTCGTCGACCCGGACGTCGGCCTCGCCGCGCTCGAGCTGCTCGCCGAGCTGTACGCGCTCGGGCCTGGCGAAGCCGTCGCGTGGGAGCAGCCCGACGTCCTCGGCCGGCTCACCTCGGACGACGACCTGGTCTACGTCCCGCTCGTCTTCGGCTTCGTCACCTACTCCCGCCCGGATCGCACTGCGAAGCCGTGCCGGTTCCTCGACCTTCCCTCGGCGCGAGCCGGGCCCGTCGGCGCGATCCTCGGCGGCGCCGGCCTCGCCGTGTCCGCGACGAGCGCGTACGCCGAAGCGGCAGCTGCGTTCGCCGCATACGCAAGCGGCGCCGAGGCGCAGCGGACGCTCGTCGGCCCTGCCGGCGGCCAGCCCGGTAGCCGCACCGCCTGGAACGATCCGGAGCTCGACCGGATCGCCGGCGGCTTCTTCTCCGGCACGACCGCGTCGATCGAGCACGCGTGGGTCCGCCCGCGCGGCCGGTGGTGGCCGCGTTTCCAGCTCGACGGCGGACGCTTGCTGAGCGCCGGTCTCGCCGCCGGGAATGCGCCTCGCGCGCTGCTCGAGAGGCTCTCCTCCGTCTACCTCGACGTGCACGCTCGCGCGTGAGGATCTCGAGCGTCACCTGTCACGTCCTGCTCGACCCCGGCTTCGAGCGCGACGCGACGAGCTCCGCGCAGGACACGATCGTCGCCGAGGTTGCGACCGACGAAGGGCTCGTCGGGATCGGCGAGACCGACCTGAACGCGTGGATCGCGCGTGCGTGCATCGAGGCTCCCGGCATGCACACGATGGATCTCGGTCTCGCCGAGACCCTCGTCGGGATGGACCCGCTCGATCCGGTCGCCGTGTGGGATCACCTGTACGTCGGGACCGCGATGAGTGGTCGGCGCGGTGCGGTCGTGCACGCGCTCGGCGCGCTCGACATGGCGCTGTGGGATATCTGCGGCAAGGCCGCCGGCAAGCCGACGTGGCAGCTGCTCGGCGAGGCGGCTCACGAATCCCTGACGCCGTATGCCTCCCTGCTGCCGCACGCGCGCGACCTCGATTCGTTCCAGCAGACGCTCGTCGACCAGGCGACATGGGCGAAGGATCTCGGCTTCCGTGCCGCGAAGCTCGAGCTGCTCTGGACAGGCCCATACGCGAGCACCGGCCTCGACGAGGCGGACACGCGGATGGTCGAGACGATCGCGGCGACGCGCAAGGCCGTGGGTTCCGACTTCGCGATCATGGTCGACGTCGCCTACGCATGGAACGCGGTCGAGCATGCGCTCGAGATCGTCGAGAGCTGGGTCGAGCACGATGTCTTCTTCGTCGAGACGCCGCTCTGGGCCGACGACCTGTCCGGGTACGCCGAGCTGTCGCGTCGCTCGCCGATCCCCGTCGCCGCGGGGGAGTGGCTCGCGACGCGCTTCGAGTTTCTCGACCTGCTCGACCGCGGCGCCGTGCAGGTCGTGCAACCGGACGTCGGGCGCGTCGGCGGCCTGACCGAAGCCCGGCGGGTGTGCGACCTCGCCGCTGAGCGAGGGCGTCTCGTCGTCCCGCACGGCTGGAAGACGGGAATCACGGTCGCGGCGACGGCGCAGCTCGCCGCGGTGACGAGTCACATGCCGTACTTCGAGTTCGTTCCGCAGCAGGTCGCGGAGTCCGCGCTGCGACGCGAGCTCGTCGACGACGAGCTCGAGCTCGTCGACGGCCGGCTCGCACTCCCGCAGCGACCGGGCCTCGGGATCGAGCTCAACCGCGAAGCGCTCGAGCGCTTCGAGGACGCGGCGCGCAGCGTCCGGCCGTAGGCTGACGCGCCGAGATGGCGTCGCACCTCTTCGACCTCAGCGGCCGCACCGCGCTCGTCACCGGCTCGACGCGCGGGATCGGCCTCGCGATCGCTCGCGGCCTCGGCCGCGCCGGCGCGCACGTCGTCGTCCACGGGCGCGACGCCGCACGCGCGCGCGACGTCGCCGAATCACTCCGCGGCGAAGGGATCGCCGCGACGAGCCACGCGTTCGACCTCGCCGACGCCGAGGCGGTCGTCCTCGGCGTCAAGGCTGTCGAAGTCGAGACGGGCGGCATTCACATCCTCGTCAACAACGCCGGCTTCATCGAGCGCGGGCCGCTGACGGAGCTCGACCTCGGAACCTGGCGGCGGATGCTCGACGTCAACGTGACGAGCGCCATGGTCGCTGCGCGCGCACTCGTCCCCGCGATGATCGAGCGCGGCGGCGGCAAGATCATCAACATCTCGTCGGTGCTCAGCGTCCTCGCGCGGCCGAACGTGGCCGCGTACGCGACGTCGAAGGCGGCGCTGCGGATGCTGACACAGGCGATGTGCGCAGAGTGGGCGCCGCACGGGATTCAGGCGAACGCAATCGCGCCGGGCTATGTCAAGACGGAGCTGAATACAGCGCTCGCGGAGTCCTCCGAGTTCGACGCGTGGCTGACGGCGCGGACGCCGGCCGGCCGCTGGGGCCGGCCCGAGGACCTCGAGGGAGCAGTCGTCTTCCTGGCTGGCGCGGCGTCCGACTTCGTCAACGGCCACGTGCTCCACGTCGACGGCGGCCTGCTCGCCGTCATCTAGCCGTGTTCAAGTGGATGCACCGCGAGCGCCTCGACGCGGATGTCCATCCAGCGCGCGAGCGGCAGCGAGCTCAACAGCTCGTGGAGCTCGTCGGCGTCCGCGACGTCGTACAGCGAGACGTTCGCCATGCGCCCGGGGACGCGCCAGATCCGGCGCAGCTTTCCGGCCTCGATCAGCTCGCGGCCGCGCGCGCTCTCCGCGTCCAGCAGTTGCGCGCGTTGCGGCTCCGGCAGCTCCGGTGGAAGCCGTATCTCGATCCTGACGAGGAACTCTGGCACTAGAGCTCGAGCGGCGGGTACGCGTAGCAGCGCGCGCTCGCGCCGCCGTCGACGACGAGCGCCGCGCCGTTGACGTAGGACGCGTGCTCGGACAGGAGGTACGCGACAGCCTCGCCGATCTCCTCCGGCTGGCCGACGCGCTCCATCGGAGCGATGAGGCCTTCCTGCCGGAGCGCCTCGTCGCGCGGCACGTCTGCCGGCAGCGTCGCGTACGTCATCGGCGTCTCGATCGAGCCGGGGAGGACGGCGTTGCAGCGGATTCCGAATCGGCCGTAATCGAGGGCGATCTGCTTCGACGCCATTGCGACGCCCGCCTTCGCCGCGTCGTAGACGAGGTAGCGCGGGAACGCCGCGATGCCCTGGATCGACGCGATGTTCACGATCGACCCTCCGCCGGATTGCAGCATCCGGCGGACGGCGACGGCGCAGCCGAAGAGCGGCCCGTTGAGAAGGATCGCAATGCCGCGCTCGATGTGCTCCGCGTCAACCTCGTGCGCACCGCCGACCCAGTCGACGCCGGCGTTGTTCACCCACCAACGCAGAGGAGCTGTGCGCTCCGCCGCCGTCGCGGCCCGCTCGTGCGTCGACCACTCCGCAATGTCGCCGACGAGCGGCTCGATGCCGTCGCGCGCGATGCGGTCCAGTCCTTCGGCATCGACGTCGACGGCGACAACATGCGCGTCGCGCTCGACGAGCGCCTCCGCGATCGCGAGGCCGATTCCCTTCGCCGCACCGGTGACGACGGCCGAGATGCGCTCGCTCACGTCACCTCCGTGAACGGCGTCGCGGTGATCGCCGTCTCGAACTCGTCGCCGGCGCCGAGCACGACGGCCTGACCTTCGTCCAGTGCGCGCGCAAGGCCGAGCGAATGGGGGACCGTCGACGGCTCGACGCATAGAACCTCCGTCAGCTCGCGCCACATGTCCGGCGTCGTGCGCACCTCGTGCCACATCCACAGATGCGGCTGGGCTTCGGCGTCCCACTCGAGTCGAAGGCCCTGGCCCGTGCCGCGGTTGACGAGCTCGGCGCGGCCTTCCCGGGGGTCGGCGACCGCGAGCAGCCGCGAGCGGCGCTCTTCGAGGCGCCAGCGTTCGGCCCGCTCCGTGCCGCCGTCGAGGAGGAGCACGTCGGGCCAATTCGGCGCGCCGTCCGGAGGGCGCACCGGACCCTCTTGTTCTGACAGCTCGTAGGCGCGCCCGGGCGGGAGGCGGATCTCGATCTCGGGATGCAGCAGCTCCAGCCCGAGCGCGACGTGCTCGAGCGCGAGGAGCGGCGTAGCGTCGCCCGTAGCGCGCCACGTCGTCCGAACTTCGAGGCCGCTGGTTCCGGCCGTCAGCGACCGCGTCACCTCGAGGCCGTGGCCTTCCCAGCGCAGCGTCGCGTTCTGCTGCGACGCCTCGACGACCGCCCAGGGATCGTTCGAGGCGCGGCCGTGGAAGCCGTGGTGGTCACCGTTGACGTCCGAGACATTGCCCGCGTTCGGCGTCACGCACTGCCACCCGCCGCGGTAACACTCCGTCCACGTCCTCTCGTCGAGATCGCCGCCGAGCGGCTCCGCCGACGCGAACGGCGGCCGCGCGAGCAGCTGCCGGCCGGTCTCGAGGTCGACGAGGTCGAGGACCTCGCCGCCGTGCAGCGGGTCGATCCGCGCGAAGACGCGTTCGGACGCGACGACCAGCACGTCAGTGGGCGAGCGCTCGCGCGGCGGCCACGATCGCGTCGACGCTCGGAAGCAGCGCGTCCTCGAGCGGCGGGCTGTACGGGACGAGGAGGTTCTCGGGCAGGCTCAGCGCCTGCGGCGGTTTCGCGAACGGTGCGCCGTCCGAGGCGAGTCGCGCGATCACCGTCGCGCCCCAGCCGCCGGTGTGCACCTGTTCCTCGACGACGAGCAGGCGTCGCGTTCGACCGACGCTCTCGGCGATCGTGTCGAGATCGAGCGGCCGCAGCCACGTCGGGTCGATCACCTCGGCGTCGATTCCCTCCTCGCTCAACGTCTCGGCGGCGGCGACCGCGCGGTCGGCCATCAACAGCGTGGCGACGATCGTCACGTCGCCACCGGCACGAAGCACGCGCGCCTTGCCGACCGGAGCGATCGCTGCATCGCCGCGGTCGAACGCAGCCTTCCTTCCGTACAGGCCCTTGTGCTCGAGGAACAGGACGGGATCGTCGTCGCCGATCGCGGCGCGGAGCACGCCGTACGCGGCGGCCGGCGACGACGCCGTCGCGACCTTCAGGCCCGGGAACGCGATGAACCACGATTCGCCCGTCGCCGAGTGCTGCGTGCCGAAGCGGCCCGTGCCGCCGCCGATGGCCCGGATCGTCAGCGGCACCTCGTACTGGCCGCCGGACATGAACCGGAACTTCGGCACCTCGTTGACGATCGCGTCGCCCGCAGTCGGCAGGAAGTCGGCGAACATGATCTCGACGACCGGCCGCAGCCCCGTGACGGCCATCCCGAGCGCGACACCGACGAAGCCGTTCTCGCAGATCGGCGTGTTCCGCACGCGCTCGGGCCCGAAGCGCTCGACGAGGCCGACGCTCGTCTTGAAGACGCCGCCTTCGTTCGCGACATCCTCGCCGATGAAGATCACGCTCGGGTCGCTCGCGAGCTCGTCCTCGAGCGCGAGCCGGATCCCGTCGCGGTAGGTGAGCGTTTCCGTGCGGTTCTCAGTGTGCGTAGACATAGGTCTCCATCGTCTCGAGCGTCGGGATCGGCGCATCGGCGGCACGTGCTGCGCTGTCGTCGATCTGCTGTTGCAACTCTCCGCGCAGCGCTTTCTGCTCGTCCGCCGAGAGCACGCCGTCGGCGGCGAGCTTGGAACCGAGCAGCTCGATCGGATCGCGCTCGCGCCACTGTCGAGCTCGCCCGGCGGCCGGTACGAGGCAGGATCGGTCCACGAATGGCCGCGGTAGCGGTAGGTCTTCGCCTCGATCAGCGTCGGGCCGTCGCCGCCGCGTGCGCGCGCGATCGCGTCGCGCAGGCAAGCGTGGACGGCGTCGACGTCCTGGCCGTCGACGATGTGGCCGGGAATCGCGTACGCGGCTGCGCGCTCTGCGAGATCGTCGAGCGGCGTCGTCTCGCGGACGGTGCTGTACTCGCCGTAGAGGTTGTTCTCGACCACGAACACGACCGGCGCCTTCCAGACCGCCGCCATGTTCAGCGACTCGTGGAATGTCCCGATGTTCGTGGCGCCGTCGCCGCAGAACGAGACGGCCACGTTGCTCTCGCCGCGGTGCTTCGCCGACATCGCGGCTCCGACGGCGACGGGAAGGCCCGCGCCGACGATCGCGAACGCACCGAGGATTCCGTGCGAGACGTCGGTGAAGTGCATCGAGCCGCCGGCGCCGCCGCAGCAACCGGTCGCACGTCCCATCAGCTCGGCGAACGCCGCGTCGACCGAGAGACCGCGCGCGAGCGCGACGGCGTGGCCGCGATACGTGATGGTCACGTAGTCGGCGGGTTCCATCGCAGCGGACGCACCGACCGCGACGGCCTCCTGTCCCTGGCCGAGGTGCGTCGTTCCCTCGACGAGCCCTTCCATGAACAGCTCCTGGACCTTCTCCTCGAAGAGGCGGATCACGAGCATCTGGCGGTACCAGGCGATGCGGCGTTCGGTCATGTTCCCTCCGTCTCGACATACGCGATCACGGTTCCGACCGCGACTTCAGTTCCGGGCTCGACGACGATCTCGTCGAGTGTGCCCGTTGCGAGCGATTCCATCTCGACGCTCACCTTCCCCGTCTCGATCTCTGCGATCGGCTCGCCGCGCTCGACGTAGTCGCCGATCTGTTTCTTCCACTCGACGACGGAGCCGACGTCCATGTCGTAGCCGAGGTTCGGCATCTTCAGTCCGACCCTCATGTCGCGACGACCATACTGCGTTCGCAAGTAGCGTAGTCAGCCTGATGGCAGACGACACGCTGACGATCACCGGCTTCGAGGTCGTGCCCGTTCTCGTGACGCTCGTGCGCGAGTTTCGCGGCAGCCACTACCGGATGACGAACCGCGCGACCGTGATCGTCCGCGTCCAGACGGCCGAGGGAATCGTCGGCGAGGCGTACGCGGGCGACGAGGACAAGACGCTGCACGAGCTCGTCGACGTGATCCGAGACGAGATTGCGCCGCGGCTGGTCGGCGCTAACGCGCTCGCGTACGAGCGTTGCTGGGAGCTCGCGTTCCCGGTCACGTTCGACATCCTGCGCGACCGCCGGATCGGGCTCGTCGCGCTCGCAGCAGTCGACTTCGCGATTTGGGACGCGATCGGCAAGTCGCTCGGCCGTCCGCTCTGGCAGCTCTGGGGCGGCTACCGCGACCGGATGCCCGTCAGCATCATCGGCGGCTACTACGACCCCGATCCGGGCGCGATTGCCGCCGAGCTCGCCGAGTGGCGCGAGCTGGGGTTCCGTGCGTGCAAGTTCAAGGTCGGCGGCGCATCGCCCGCCGAGGACGCGCGTCGCGTCGAGCGCCTCCGCGAGGCTGCAGGCGACGACTTCACGCTCATGATCGACGCGAACCAGGGCTACACCGTCGCCCAGGCGCTCGACCTGTGCGGGCGCATCCGCGACCTCGGGATCCGCTGGTTCGAGGAGCCGTGCCTGTGGCCGAACGACCGCCGCGACATGCGCGACGTCCGCTACCGAGGTGGAATCCCGGTCTGCGCCGGCCAGACAGAGGTCTCGCCGGAGGGGTGCCGCGATCTGATGGAGATCGGCGCGATCGACGTCTGCAACTTCGACGCGTCGTGGTCCGGTGGGTACACGGCCTGGAAGCGCGTCGCTGCGCTCTGCGCCGTCAACGGCGTCGACGTCGCCCATCACGAGGAGCCGCAGGTCTCGCTGCACATGCTGGCGAGCCAGCCGCGCGGGACGTTCGTCGAGTGCTTCCATCCGGACCGCGATCCGTTCTGGTGGAACATCATCGCCAACCGGCCCGCGATCGTCGACGGCGAAATCGAGGCGCCGCACGGCCCGGGGCTCGGGTGGGAGCTCGATGCCGAGTACGTCGAGCATCACCGCGCCGACCGCTGAACTGCGTCGGCAGCGAGGCCGGCGAGGCCGAGATACCCGTCTGGACGGCGGAGCCGCTCGAGCGCTTCGGCCGAGAGATGGCGGCCGCTTCGGCGTCGGCTTCGAGCGCGTCCGTCAGCGTCGTCCGCTCGTCCGACGCGACACGGCTGCTGATCGCGGTCACCAGCGCATGGGCGGGCTCGTGCCCGATCGTGCGCGCGAGCTCCATCATCGCCGCCTCCGCCAGGATCGTTCCGCGCGTCAGCTCGAGGTTCGCGCGCATCCGTTGACCGTCGACGACGAGTCCCTCGAGGACCGGCGCCAGCTTCGCCACGATCCCGCCGCTGAGCATCAGTGCGTTCGGAAGCGCCACCCACTCCGCGGCCCACAGGCCCATGTCCCGCTCGCCCGCGTGCGCCGGCGAGTCGAGGACGGCCTGGATGGTGGAGCGAAGCAGCCGTGCGGACGCGACGACGTACTCGCAGGTCATCGGGTTCCGCTTCTGCGGCATCGTCGATGAGCCGACCGATGCGGCGGTGGAGGGCTCCGCGACCTCCGCCGTCTCGCTTTCCTGCAAACGGATGATCTCGGCTGCGATTCGCTCGGCCGTCGCGCCGACCTCGGCGAGCGCATGCGCGAGGTCGCGCAGGCGGTCACGCGTCGCGTGCCACGGCACGTCGGTCTCCGCAAGCCGCAGGTCACGGGCGAGCGCGCTCCGCACGGCGCTCGCGTCGTCGCCGAGAGAGGCGAGCGTGCCGGCGGCGCCGCCGAATTGCAGAATTGCCGCTCCGGCCGTGGCCGCATCGAGCCGCTGCTCGGCCCGCGCGAGCTCGTCCGTCCACGTCGCGGCCTTGAGCCCGAACGTGATCGGGACCGCGTGCTGCCCGTGCGTCCGGCCGGCCATCGGCAGGTCGCGGTGGTCTCGCGCAAGGGCCGCTGCCGCTTCGATCGCGCGCCGCAGGTCGCGAGAGATGGGCCGCAGCGCCGCGCGCATCTGCAGCACGAGGCCGGTGTCGACGACGTCCTGCGTCGTCGCGCCCCAATGCACGTAGGCGCCGGCGTCGCTGTCGCACCGAGCGGCAAGCATGCGGACGAGCGGGACGAGCGGGTGCTGCGACTCGTGAACCTCGGCTCCGATCTGCTGCAGGTCGAACGCGGCGACGTCCGCCTTCGCGCTGATCTCGGCGGCGGCCTCGGCAGGGATCACGCCGACTTCCGCCTCGGCGCGGGCGAGTGCGGCCTCGACATCGAGCCAAGCCTGCACGAGCGCCGACGAGTCGAACGCACGCCGCAGCTCCTCCGTCGTGAACAGGTCGCCGAGGACGACGCAGTCGAGGCCGGTCGAGCTCACGAGCGCTTCGGCGGTTGGAAGAGCTCGACGGTGATCCCGTCCGGGTCGTGCAGATAGAGGCCGTAGCCGCCGCGGTTGATCCCGGTGTCGACCTCGACAGGTGGGCTGACGAAGGAGTCGACGCCGTGCGCGCGGAGCTCCTCGTACAGCGCCGGCAGGTCGTCGACGAGGAAGCAGATGTGCGACGTGCCGACGTTTCGCACCTCGAGGGCAGGCCGCTCGCCTGCCGGCGCGACGTACTCGAAGAGCTCGAGCACATGCCCGCCGCCGGGCGCTTGGAGGTGCGCCATCCGGACGTGCGCGTCCGGGTAGCCGACGATCGCCGCGAGGTAACCGCCTTCCTTCTCCTGCGTCGCCAGCACCTCGCAGCCGAGCAGGTCGCGGTAAAACGCGACCGAGCGGTCGAGATCCGACACCGTGTATCCGGTGTGATGGAGACCGTTCGTTCTCACGCGAACGCCGTTCGTAGCTCGACGCCGCCCTCGGGCGAGACGACGAAGATGTTCTCGACGCGGGCGCCGTAGCGGCCCGGGAAGTACACGCCGGGCTCGATCGCGATCACCATCCACGGCTCGAGCGGTGTTTCGTCGGACGGGATGATGTGCGGGTCCTCGAACGACGTCACGCCGAGGGCGTGTCCGCCGTGATGGGGGAACTCGCTGCCCGGGAACGCCGCCTCGATCCGCTGCGCGGTCTCGCGGAAGATGTCCGACCCGCGGGCGCCGGGGACGAGCAGCTTTCCCGCGTGGGCGAGGATCTCGAGCAGCACGGAGCGTGCGCCTTCTGCTTCCGGGCTCGAGCCCACGGAATGGGTCTCGGCGGTGTCGCCGAAGTAGCCGTTCCGCGGTCGCGCCGCGATGTCCGCGAGCACCGGATCCCCTTCTTCGACGCGGCGCTCGCCGGCGACGTGGATCGGGCAGCAGACCTCGGCAGTGTTCGGCCCCGAGAGGAGATCGGTGAGGAACTCGACGGGCCCGCCCGACTCGATTTGCATCGCCATCAACGCCGCGCTGAAGATCTCGATCTCCGCGGTGCCCGGAACCGCGCGTTCGGCGACGGTCCGCTGCCCGAGCCAACAGAGCTCGTACGACGCGAGGATCCGCGCGAGCTCGTCCTCGTCCTTGATCATCCGCAACCGGTGCAGCGTCGAGTCCGCCGACACGCACTCGGCGCCGATCTGCCGCGCGAGCATTTCCTCGAGGCCGGGGAGCGTCGACCCGAAGCCGATGCGGCCGGCGCGTGCGAGCGCGGGTAGGGCGGCGAGTGTTTCCGCAAGCCGTCGGACAGGGTTCAAGTCGATGCCGAAGCCCCGCTCGCCGTAGCCGATCACCTCGTCTGCGTCGGAGAGCTCGCGCGCGATGCGCGCCTCGTCGAACATGACGGCGAGCGTGCGCGTGCCGTCACGCTCGATGACCACGGCCGCGGGGCCGCCGTAGTAGCGCGCGTAGCCGGTCAGGTGCGTCACGCCCTCGGCTCCCGCGACCACGGCGCAGTCGAGGCCCTCGTCGTCCATCCATGCGCGGAGGCGCTCGAGCCGATGGGGAGGACGCGTCGCCTGCAGACTCGCCCCGAGCTCGCGTTGCGCGTTCACCGACATCTGCTGCTCTCCTTCCGTTCGCCGACGTAGGAAGATGTCCCCATGGACATCCACGAGACACGGGCCGCGACGGCGATGCGGCTCGCAGGATTCAACGGCCGCGTCGCCGCGGTTACCGGTGCCGCCAGCGGCATCGGCCTACGAGTCGCGGAGACCTTCGAGGCTCTCGGCGCAACCGTCGCCTCGATCGACGTCGGCGCGGACGGGTCGAATCGCTTCGCAGTTGCCGTCGACGTGCGCGACGAGAGCGCGGTGAGTCGCGGCTTCGACGCGATCGAGCGCGAGCTCGGCCCGGTCGACCTGCTCGTCACGTGCGCAGGCGTGTTCGTCCCGACCCCGATCGCCGAGCTGACGCCCGGCGAATGGCGGCGGACGGTCGAGATCAACCTGACCGGGACGTTTCTCTGCGCGCAGCGGGCACTCGCCGGCATGCGCACGCGCAAGTTCGGTCGCATCGTCACCATCTCATCGGGAGCCGGCCTCGACGGCGGAACGGAAGCGTGCGCACACTACGCCGCGTCGAAGGGCGGCGTGATCGCGCTGACGAAGGCGCTCTCGAAGGAGGTCGCCCGCGACGGCGTGACGGTCAACTGCGTCGCGCCGCGCAGCATCAGGACGCCGATGATCGAGGGCCTCGAGGCCGACCTGGAGCCGACGGTGCCGGTCGGGCGGCTCGGCGACACCGACGACGTGGCGGCCGCCGTTTCGTTCCTCTGCTCGGCGCATGCCGGATACGTGACGGGTGAGGTGTTCGTCCTCAACGGCGGCGTCTGGTGAGCCGAGGGCTTGACTCGCGGCGTCCAAGGCGGCGAGTATCTCAGGCCGTGGCCGGATTCTCAAAGGGCGAGCCTCGACTCCAGATAGTGAGAAAACGCCGATGACGGTGATCCGTTCGGCGGTGCGCGTCTCGCGCATCCTGGCGCACGTCTCGGAGCAGCCGGGCGGCAGCTCGGCGAAGGAGATCGCCGCCGTTCTCGACGTCTCGTTGCCGACCGCGTACCACTTGCTCGGGACGCTCGTCGCCGAAGGCCTCCTTGCGAAGGACGGCCAGCGGCGGTACCGGCTCGGGCCGGTCGTGGGCGGGATGGCCGACGCGTACGCGCGGCAGTTCGCCCCGCCTGACTACCTCCTGCAGCCGCTGCACCGGCTCGCCGCCGCGACGAGCGAGACCGCCTATCTCGCGACCTGGCGGCTCGACCGCGTCGCGGTGCTCGCGTCCGTCGAAGGCCGGAACGCGGTGCGCGTCTCGGGGCTTCGGCTCGGCTTCGCGGAGGCGGCGCACGCCCGGGCGTCTGGCAAGGCGCTGCTCGCGTTCGCGCCGGAGGCAGCCCGGCGCGCGTACCTGCTCGCGAACCCGCTCGTCGCCGTCACGCCGCGCACGATCGTCGATCCGCACGAGTTCGAGCTCGAGCTCGAGCGCATCCGTCTCCGCGGGTACGCCTTCGACGAGGAGGAGTTCCGCGAGGGAGTCGCCTGCGCGGCGGCTCCGCTCCTCGACAGCGGACGCGCGGTCGCCGTGTTCTCGATTTCCGCGCCGACGGAGCGGTTCCGGCAGAACCGCGACGACCTCGTGGCGCACGTGGTCGCAGCGGGGCAGGAAGCTGCGGTTGCCGGCAACGGATCGCTGAGGGCTTCATCACGATCTTGAAAGGCGTGGCGTTATCTTGACTTCGACCGAGCGCGCGTTCAGCATCGCCACGTGATGGGCGCACTCGACGGCAGGGTCGCCATCGTCACGGGCGCGGGCGCAGGTCTCGGGGAAGGGATCGCACACGAGCTCGCCGCGGCGGGCGCGAACCTGGCGGTGCTCGAGATCGACGAGGAATCGGGCCTGCGGTCGGCGGAGCAGATCGCGCACGCTCATGGCGTCGAGGCGCGCGCCTACCGGACTGACGTCTCGAAGAGCAAGGACGTCAACGACGCGTTCGACGCCGTGATGCGGGACTTCGGCCGCCTCGACATCGCCGTCAACAACGCAGGCATCAGCCGGATCGGCCCGCACACGCAGAACGTCAGCGACGAGGACTGGCTCGAGTCGATCGCCGTCATGCAGACGGGCGTCTTCTACTGCATGCGCGCGGCGGGGAAGATCATGGTCCCGCAGGGGTCCGGATCGGTCATCAACATCTCCTCGATCCGCGGGTTCTCGCCGAACCCGGGCCGGATGACCTACAGCACGCCGAAAGCCGCGGTGATCATGATGACCAAGATTGCCGCAGGCGAGTGGGCGCCGTCCGGTGTTCGCGTCAACGCGATCGCGCCGGGCGTGCTCAGGACGCCGATGTGGGACGCCGACGTCGCCCGAGGCGCCATCGACGAGCAGCTCTACCTCGACATCGTCCCGATGCACCGCCTCGGGATGCCGAGCGAGGTCGGGAAGCTCGTCGTGTTCCTCTGCTCGGACGACGCCGCGTACATCACCGGCACCGTCCACACGATCGACGGTGCGCTGACGTCGATCCCAGCCGGCTAAGCCAGAAGAAAAACGACCAGACCGATACCAGGAGGAAGTGCATGAAGAACTGGAGATGGCAGACGCTGGTCGCCCTGGCGCTGGCTTCGCTCGTGATGGGCGGCATCGCGGCACAGGCAGGTGACGGCGCGACGTCGGCCACGAAGGACGGCGGCTCGATCACCGTCTGGCTGAGCGGAACGTACGCCGGTGCGACGCCCGGCTCGACATATCGCAAATGGCTCGACGGGATCAAGGCCCGCTATGAGAAGAAGTACCCGGGCTCCAAGGTCACGTACGTCCTGACGCCGATCAACAATGCACAGTTCACCGCGCAGATCGCGGCGGCATTCGCGTCGAGGCGCGTCCCGGACGCGATGCTCGTCTACTCGGGCGGCTACACGACGCCGTACATGCTCAGCTCCCTCGAGAAGCTCAACTCGCTCGTCGACAAGACGTCGGGCTTCTACGGGAGCCAGACGGCGTGGGATCTGTCATGCCTCACCCTCGACTGCAAGAACGGCAAGGGCGACATCTACGGCGTTCCCAACGACCAGGGAACGTACGCGCTCTTCTACAACAAGGCGCTCTTCCGGAAGGCGGGCGTGTCCCGCCCGCCGAAGACGTACGCGGAGCTGCTCGCCGACTGCAAGAAGTTCAAGGCGAAGGGGATCCTCCCGCTCGCGTACGGCGACCGTGACGGCTATTCGACCGACAACTGGGTCACGTACGACTACTCGTCGTACATGGCGCGGGGAGATATCGCCGCCGTCAACGACAAGAAGATGAAGTACGCCGATCCGAAGTTGGTCAAGCCGCTGCAGCAGCTCGTCAAGTTCAAGCAGCAGGGTTGCGTGAACGCGGACGCGTCGACGCACGAGAACAACGACGCGAACACGTACTTCACGTCGGGGAAGGCCGCGATGGTGCAGATGTTCCCGTTCGTGGTCAAAGCGTTCGAGAAGTCGCTCGGTTCGAACCTCGGCGTCGCGGCGCTCCCGCAGTCGGGGCCGCACCCCGGTCGCACGGCTGCGAACTCGTTCCACAACTGGGTGATTCCGAAGAACGCGAAGAACAAGACCGGCGCGTGGGAGTACATCCAGATGGCGGTCGACAAGCAGGGCGCGTCGCAGCTCGCAACCGCTGTCGGGGCGTTGCCGACGAACACCGCTGCGATCGCCGGGATCAAGGACCCGCTCACCAAGTTCTTCCTCAAGGTGGCGGCGCACCCGCAAATCCCGCTGCTCGACAGCATCGTCCCGTTGAAGGTCGCGCTGGTCTACTACCAGCAGCTTCAACAGGCCTTCTCGGGCAGGTTGACGCCGCTGAAGGCGATGCAGAACGTCGACAAGCAGCTGAAGGTGCTCAACCCCTGAGCCGCTGAGCGCGCCGGCTCACGCAGTTCGACGGAGGCCCCGCAGCGCACATGCGCTGTGGGGCCTCGCCTATGCGGCCCCCGCGGTCGCGATGGTCGGGATCTTCGTCGCGTATCCCTTCGGGAGCATCGTCTACCACGCGTTCACGCGCTGGGACGGAATCGCCCCCGCGGAATGGGTCGGCCTGCACAACTTCCGCGTGCTCTGGCACGACCCGGTCTTTCTGAACTCGCTCAAGAACAACGCGATCTTCGCGCTGTCGGTGCCGATTCAGCTCGTGCTGCCGCTGATCGTCGCGTTCGCCATCCACCGGCGCATTCCAGGCTGGCGATTCTTTCGCGCAATGGTGTTCCTGCCCGCCGTGTACGCAGCGGTCGTCGTCGGCATCCTCACCTCGACCGTCTTGCAGCTGAACGGGCCGCTGAACGAGACGCTCGGCGCCGTCGGCCTGAAGAGCGCACAGCACGAGTGGCTCGGCTCTGCGGGCACGTCGATTCCGATCATCCTGATGATCGTCGTCTGGACGAACTTCGGCTACAACGTCCTGCTCTATCTCGCCGGGATGAGCGCCGTCGACCCGTCACTCGAGGAGGCGGCGCGCATCGACGGCGCCGGCTGGATGCGCATCCTCTTCTGGGTGATCGTCCCGAACCTGAGGCGGGTGCTCGAGATCGTGCTCGTCACGAACACAATCACGGCGTTCGCGTTCATGTTCACCTACATCTACACGATCACGAACGGCGGCCCGGGAACGGACACGTACGTCTCCGAGTTCTACATCTACCAGCAGGCCTTCACGAACCAGAACATGGGCTATGCCGCGGCGGTCGGCGTGGCGCTCGTGCTGATCGTCTTGGCGATCGGGCTCCTGCAGATCCGGATCCTCACGCGGGAGAGCAGCTGACGTGAACGAGACCGTCGCGCTTCCCGCACAGCCGCGCAAGCGCCGCTCGCGCCCGCGCCGAAGGCCGTGGCCGCTGACGATCGCGATCGGGCTGTTCTGCCTCTCGGCGCTGCTGCCGCTCCTGTTCATGGCGGCGACCTCGTTTCGCAGCGAGGCCGATTGGGCGAACCACAAGATCGGCCTGCCGACGACCGCGAGCATCGGCGCGTTCGAGCGCGCATGGACGGGCGCGAACATCGGCATCTACTTCCGCAACTCCGCGATCGTCACGGCGGCGACGGTCGCGCTGTCGATCATCTGCGCGACGCTCGCCGGCTACGCGTTCTCGAAGCTCCAGTGGCGCCTCTCGCGAGCGGTGTACCTCTTCGTTCTCTCCTGGATCGCCATCCCGCCGCTGCTGATGATGGTCCCGATCTACGTCGAGATGGTGCAGCTCAACCTGCTCAACACGTACTTCTCCGTGATCCTGCTCTACACGGCGCTCAACCTGCCGTTCAACGTGTATCTGATGACCGCGTTCTTCCGGTCGCTGCCGGACGAGTTGATCGAAGCCGCGCGAATGGACGGCGCCGGGATCCACCGCACGTTCGGGATGGTGCTGCTTCCGCTCGCGCGACCGGCCCTCGCCACGCTCGCCATCTTCAACGTCCTCTGGGCCTGGAACGAGTTTCTCTTCGCCCTACTCATGCTCCAGACCGACAACGTGAAGACGCTCACGGTGGGCGTCCTCGAACTGCAGGGCCGCTTCGTCTCCGACTACCCCGCGCTGATGGCGGGGCTTCTGATCACCTCGCTTCCCGTGATCGCGGCCTACCTCGTCTTCCAGCGTCATCTCGTTCGCGGCATCGTCGCGGGAACCGCGAAGTAACGCCTACAAGGAGGATCGCTCCATGACGACCACAGGTGAGGGCCGCATCGCGCGTGGCCGGCTCGAGGGAAAGAACGTCGTCGTCACCGGCGGCGGACGCGGGATCGGCCGCGCCACCGCCCTTGCGTTCGCCCGCGAGGGCGCGTCGGTCCTCGTGGTTGCGCGGAGCGAGGGGGAGCTCCAGGAGACGGTGGCGCTCGTCGTACAGGACGGCGGCGACGGATGGTCGCTCACGTGCGACGTCGCCGACGACGGGCAGGTCGACGCCGTCGTCGAGCAGGCCCTCGAGCGCTGGGGCCGGATCGACGTCCTCGTCAACAACGCGGGGATCGACGACGGCACGCCGTTCCTCCAGGTCGATCGCGCGCGCTGGCGAGAGGTGGTGGCCGTCAACCTCACGGCGGCCTTTGTCTTCGCGCAGGCGGTCGCACGGACCATGGTCGGCAACGGCGGTGGCGTCATCCTCCATACGGCTTCGATCGACGCCTCCGGCGGCGACGGACCGTATGTCGCCTACAACGCGGCGAAGGCGGGGATGATCGGCCTCTCGCGCACGATCGCCATGGAGCTCGGCGAGCACGGCATCCGCTCGAACTGCGTGAGCCCCGGGTTCACGCACACGGAGATGACGGAGAAGGCCGTCGGCCCGAAGCTGATGGAGTACCTGAACGGCAACTTCGCGCGCGTGCCGATGCGGAGGCTCGTGACGACCGACGAGGTCGCGAACGCGTTCGTCTTCCTCGCATCCGACGCCGCTTCGGGGATCACCGGGATCGACCTGCGCGTCGACTGCGGCCTGACGGCGAACTGGTACATCCTCGAAACGATCCCCGAGGAGGCCGACGCCGTCTAGCTCAACGGAGGAGCGTCTCGCCGGTCGCCGCGTCGAACAGATGAACCTGGTCGACGGCGATCGCCAGGTCGACGGGACCGCCGGGGCGCGCGTGCGTCCGAGGGTCGAGCCGAACTGCCAGGGCGCCCGCGAGCTCGACGGGACGTTCCCCGAGCTCGATCGTCTGGACTCCTCCCGCGCGCACGTAGGCGATCGTCTCCGGTCCCAGCTGCTCCGTGATCTCGACGTCAGCGTGCAGGCTCGGCCCGCCGTTCGCCTTCGCGAGCTGCGCGTCGTGGAACGCCTCGGGCCGGAAGCCCGCGAGCACGTTCTCGGGCTCGTGCACCAGACGCGTGCGCACCTCGTGCGGCAGCTCGAGGCGAACCGTGCCGAGCTCGAGGCTGCCACGCACGAGCTTCGCCGGGACGAAGTTCATCGCCGGGCTCCCGATGAGCTCGCGACGAACGTGTTCGTCGGATGCGTGTAGAGACGTTGCGGCGTGTCGACCTGTTGCACGACGCCTGCCGAGAGCACCGCGACGCGTTGCCCGAGCGTCATCGCCTCGGTCTGGTCGTGCGTGACGTAGATCGTCGTGACCCCGAGCCGCGCGTGCAGCTTCACCAGCTCGGCGCGCATCTGCACGCGGAGCTTCGCGTCGAGGTTCGAGAGCGGCTCGTCCATCAGAAATGCCTGTGGATGCCGCACGACGGCGCGTCCCATCGCGACGCGCTGGCGCTGCCCGCCCGAGAGCTCGCGCGGCTTACGGTGCAGGAGCTCCTCGATCCCGAGCGTCTGCGCCGCGTCGGTGATCCGCGCCTCGCGCTCGCGCTTCGGGAGTCGCTGCATCCGCAGCGGGAACCCGATGTTGTCACGGACGCTCATGTGCGGATACAGCGCGTAGTTCTGAAAGACCATCGCGATATCCCGGTCGACCGGGTCGAGATCGTTGACGATGTCGCCGCCGATCAGGATCTCGCCCGTCGTCACGGTCTCGAGGCCGGCGATCATGCGCAGCGCCGTCGTCTTCCCGCAGCCCGAGGGGCCGACGAAGATCATGAACTCGCCGTCTGCAATCGAGAGGTCGACGTCGTCGACGGCGCGCGTACCGTCGGGGAACTCCTTCGTGACGCCTGCGAGTTGGATCTCTGCCATCAGTCGACCGTCATCGCTTCTATCAGGTCGTCGTCGAGCTCGATCCCGAGACCCGGCCCCGTCGGCACGCGCAGCATCCCGTCCTCCATCGCGTACGGCTGCGCGAGCACGCCGTTGACGAGCGGCGACTCGGCGACGGAGTACTCCGACCACGTCGGCCTCGGCAGCGCTGCGACGAACTGCAGCGACGCCGTTACGAGCACGCCGGTCGAGAAGCAGTGCGGGACGACGTCGACCTCGCTCTCGCGCTGGAGCGCGGCGATTCCGCGCCCGACCGTGAAACTGCCGCAGCGCGCGAGGTCCGGCTGGAGCACGTTGACGTGCGCGTCGTCGACGAGCGCGCGGAACGGCTTCAGACCGGAGTCCGCTTCGCCCGCGGCGATTCGCGTCTCCGTGGCGTCGGCGAGCCGCCGGTAGCTGTCGTAGTCGTCGGCCGCGAACGGCTCCTCGAGCCAGTAGAGGCGCACGTCGTCGAGGCGGTCGAGCAGCTCGAGAGCGGACTCGACGGTGTAGCCCATGCCGCCGTCGAGCATCAGCTCGCGCTCCGGGCCGAGCACCTCGCGCGCCGCGCGGACGAGCTCCTCGTCGCGGCGCAGGTCCTTGCCGAGCGGTCCCCAGCCGAGCTTGAGCGCGCGATAACCGGCGGCGACGGCGCGCTCGGCGATCCGGCGAACCTCGTCGGGCGTCTCGGGCATCACCTCGCTCGCGTAGACGGGAATGGACTCGACGGTCGCGCCGCCGAGCAGCTCGTGCACCGGCTTGCCGGCGACCTTTCCGGCGAGATCCCAGAGCGCCATGTCGATCGCGCTGATCACGTGCAGCGCGACGCCGCCGCGGCCGTAGTGGTACGTCGCCTGGAAGAGCAGGTCCCAGAGCCTGTCGATGTGCGAGGGGTCCTCGCCGACGAGCACCTCCTCGAGCCCGCGGGCGACCGCGTGCGACGACGGCATCTCGATCATCGTCCGCGCGAGGTACGGCGACGTGTCCGCCTCACCGATGCCGACGAGCCCTTCGTCGGTGTGCAGCCGCAGCAAGAAGGCGTCCTGCGTTCCGTCGGCGCGCGAGACGTCGACGTTGGCCATCCGCAGCACGAGCGGCTCGACGGCCGTGATCTTCAGCGCGTCACCTCTGGCGCAGCACGGCGAGGGCGCAATGGGCGCCGGTCAGCTCGGCCGCGACGGGTTGGCGAACGGTCGAACTCACGAAAGGATCGTAACCGGTTGGAATGGGGTCCCTCCCAAGATCCGGAACGGGCCTGCCGACCGGCTTCGGTGCGTAGGTAACGGCGGAACTCGTTCAGGCAGTTCCATGCCCGGCGTCGCTCGGTGGCTCGGAACATCAGTTCGAGGTCGCTGGCTGCGCGAGCGTTCAGAAATGTGCCTGGGTCACGGCGCCTCCGCCTTCGTCCGAGGGGAAAGTCCCACTTCTGAGAGGATGGCACTCCAACCACAAGCGGAGAGCAGATGCCCAGCGCCAGAGACGTGATCCTCAAGCACGTCGACGCGGTCAACGGCCGTGACAGCGACGCCGATCCATGGGCCGCCGATGCGGAGATAACAGCGCCGGGCTCCCAGGTCAGCGGCCGCGACAATGTCATCGGCTTCCTCGCCGTCTTCCAGGAAGCGTTCCCGGACCTCCGCCTCGAGATCGCGCAACTCCTCACCGACGGGCCGGCTGCAGCGGCCGAAGGGACCCTATCGGGCACCCATAGTGGTGTGCTCCACACCCCCAGCGGAGATGTCGCGGCGACAGGACGAGCCGTTGAGCTCCGTTGGGCGGCGCTTTACGTCACCGACGGCGACACGCTGAAGTCCGAGCACCTGTTCTTCGACCAGATGGACTTCCTCGGCCAACTCGGCCTCCTCCCTGGCTAGTGCCGGAGAGCCTTCGCCCGCCCGCCCGGGCCGCGGTCGCGCAAGCATCAGTCGTCGGAACGCGCGGGCAAGGCATGCTTGGCCGGACGACCTCGTGGACGGACCAGAGCTGGACCGCTGGCCGGGCGTGTCCGCCGCTTACGGCGTGGTGCGTGTGAGCGGCGCTGAGGAACGGACGAGAACGGGTTCCCATCTCGCCTGACGGAGCCCGCTTCGTGGCCTCCAGACGTAGCGGCCTTCCCACCTGACCGCTTGGCCGTTCGGCAGCGTCTCGCAGCCGGCTGCGCCGTTGCCCCAGAAGACGCGCCGCGATGTGACGACGAACCGCGGCCACGAAACCACAAAGCTGCTGAACCCGCAGACGGCAGCGGCGTCTCCGAGTGGAGTGCGCGGCAGCGCTGCGCCGTCGCTTACCCCGTTGATGCGAGTGTGGAGCTCCGGGCCGATCGACCAGAAGTGGCCGTCAGGGTGCAAGATCCAGGCACAGCCGCGCGGGATCGCGAAGACCCGGTGAACGTCTCCGGCGGGGTAGCTGCGACCGACATAGCAGCCAGGCCACTGCGAGTCTGCGGCCTCGACACGAGCTGCCGCCATGCCGACGAAGACAACGACTGCCACGAAAGCGAGCATTCGAAAGAGAGTTGCCGCTCCGTTTCCTGGATGTCTCTCGCCGGCCGCCATCCCACCCTCGATAGTCACGAAAGCAGAAGCCCGGTTACGACGGTGTATGCACTGCGTAATACGGATGGCATGCGGGCGTGACGAGTGGGTAGCCCGCGGCCAACTGGGAGGCTTGAGCGCGGGCCGATCGCGGCGCGCCGCGGACTTGGCGTGCGGTTGAAATACTCCTCGCCGTGCGGATCGTCGACTTGACGCACCACCTCGCGGACGACATGCCGGTCTATCCGGGTTTGCCGTCACCGTCTTTTCACGATTTTGCCGAGGTGGAGCGGGACGGCTATGCGATGTCTGACTACCACCTGCGAAATCACATCGGGACGCACGTCGACGCGCCGTCGCACCAGATCGGGGGCGGCGACACGCTGGACGAGATCCCGTTGGAGCGTCTCGTCGCAGACGCAGTGACGGTCGATCTCTCTCAGCGCCGTCCCGGACCGGTCGGGCTCGAGGAGCTCGAGCCGGCGCTGGGCGATCTCGGTCATGGCGACTGGCTCTTCCTGTGTTCCGACAACGGCCGGAACTGGGGGAGCGAGGCGTACTGGACGGGTTGGTCCTATCCCGATGCCGAGGCGTCACGCGCTCTCATCGACCGTGGGATCGTCGGGGTCGGCTTTGACGGGCCTTCGGCCGACCCGGTGGATACCGAGACGTTCGAGCTGCACAAGGTCTGGCTCGGTGCGGGTCGAATGATCCTGGAGAACCTCACCAACCTCGACGTGTTGCCGGCGCGGACGCAGGTCGTGGTCGCCCCGATGAAGGTGCGGCGGGCGAACGGCGCACCTGCGCGCGTGCTCGCCTTCGTTCCCGACTGACCCGAAAGGGGGGAAGATGCTCGAATCGGTCGGCCGTGTCGGATCCCTTCGCCGCGGCATCCTCGGTTTGCGCGAGACGTTCGGGCTCTCGCTCGCACTCCTCGCACTCGTGATGGCGAGCTCACTCGCGACGAGCGGAGCGGCCGGACTGGTCGGCCCCACGGTCCCGCTCGTCTATCTCGCCGCGGGCCTCGGTTCGCTCTGCCTCGCCTCGGTCATCATCCGCTTCACGCGCCGGATGGCGAGCGCCGGTGGCCTCTACACCTACACGGCCCAGGGACTCGGCCCCAACTCCGGGTTCCTCGGCGGGTGGCTCTACGCGTGGGGCTTCGCTGCCGGGATCTCGTTCGTCCTGATCATCGCCTCGTTCTTCCTGTCGACGGTGCTCACCGTGCACACGTCGATCGACCTCAGCTGGTTCCAGTGCTTCTGGATTCTCGTCGTCCTCCTGACGGTCTTCGCGCTGGTCGACATCAGGCTCTCCACGCGAGTGCAGCTCCTGTTCGCGGGCCTCGGCGTTCTGCTGCTCGTGATCCTCGCCTGTGTGATCCTCGGCAAAGGAGGCGCGTCGGGCGTGAGCCTCCAGCCCTTCAACCCGAGCCGTGCGCTCGGCGCGCACGACTTCTTCAAGGCGATGGTCTTCGCGTTCACGGGCTTCATCGGATTCGAGGCGGCGGCCTCTCTGGGGGAGGAGTCGGCGGCGCCACTGAAGATGATTCCCAAGGCGATCCTCTCGGCCGTGCTGATCGCGCTCGTCTTCTACGTTTTCCTGACATGGGCGATGTCGCTCGGCTTCGGAGTCGACAATTCGCAGGCGTGGGCGAAGAACCCAGGCGCGTTGGACGCCCTCGCGACCCAGTACGTCGGCAGTTGGTTCGCGACGCTCGTCGATATCGCAGTAGTGATCGACGCGTTCGTCGCGGCGCTCGCCGGCACCGCGCTCGTCTCCCGGACGGCGTTCGCCATGGGGCGTGAGGGGGGCTTGCCAGCGGTCTTTGCCTGGACACATCCGCGCTTCAAGACACCATGGTTCTCGATCCTCGCCTCGATCGCACTCACCGTCGTGCTCGTGAGCTGGCTTGCGCGGGGCGTCTGGAACGACCCATTCCTCTATTTCGCGTTCATGGCGACGACGGCCACGTTTGGGATCCTCGCGACGTACATCCTCGTTTCGATCGGCGGCATGGCGTACTTCTGGCGGACGCGTGCGGCCTCGGCCGTCGCTTACAACGTCGTGTTCGACGTCGTTCTGCCGGTGCTCGCGATCGTCGTCTGCGGGCTGACGATCTACTGGTCGATCTTCCCGCGTCCGCCGGCCCCGATCAGCTACTCGATCTGGGTTGCGCTCGGCTGGCTCGGACTCGGCGCCGTATGGCTGCTCTGGCTGCGCGCCAGCTCGCCCGAGAAGGTGGAGCAGTTCGGATCGATGCTCGCCGAGGGGGGTGAGGCAGCGGCTCCGGCGCCCCATGCGGAGCGGGCGTACGGCGCGTAGCGGAACTGCCGTTCGGGCGATGTAGGCTTGCGCCGCCTTGCGCGTCCGCATCGGCAACGCTCCCGTGAGCTTCGGCGCGTGGAACCTCGAGGCGTCCCGCAGTCCAAGCGTGCCGCCGCCCGCGCGGGTGCTCGCGGAGGTCGCGGCGATGGGCTACGACGGAATCGAGCTCGGCCCGCTCGGCTGGCTTGACCCGGAGGACATCATTGCGCACGGTCTCGACCTGCCCGGCGCGTACGTCGCGATCCCCTTCGGCGACGGCCTCGGTCTCCTCGACGAGACGCTCGACGTCTTCGACGCCGTCGCTCCCGCAGCGCGCCCGATCCTCGCAGACGACGGGGAGACGAATACGCCGCTCGAGATGGACGACGTCGCGCGCGCGGTCGACCATGCAAGGACGCGTGGCTACGAGCCCGCGTTCCATCACCACATGGGCACCCGGGTCGAGACGCGGCCGCAGATCGAGAACCTGCTCGAGCAGGTCGACGTTTCACTCCTGCTCGATACCGGCCACCTTGCCGCGGCCGGTGTCGATCCGCTCGAGGCATTCGACGATTGGCGCGGCCGGATCGACTACATCCACGTGAAGGACATCGACTTGGATGCCCTGCGAACCGCGCCGGACTGGTCGACCGCGTGGCGGCGGAACGTCTTCTGCGAGCTCGGCACGGGCAGCCTCGACGTGCGCGCGTTTCTGGCGGCGCTCGACGGCTACGACGGGTGGGTCATCGTGGAGCAGGACTGGGTTCCGCGTCCGGGCGAAGATCCCGAGCCGCAGATCGCGGCACAAGCGCGGAACCGAGCGTTCCTCGGATGACGAACGTCGTCCTCATTGTCTGCGACGACCTCGGCTACTCCGACGTCGGGTGCTACGGCGGCGAGGTCGACACGCCTGCGGTCGACGGGCTCGCGTGCGACGGCGTCCGCCTGTCGCAGTTCTACAACACGGCGCGCTGCAGCCCTTCGCGTGCCTCGCTCCTCACGGGGCTCCACCCGCATCAGACCGGCGTCGGCGTGCTTGCGCAGGGCATTGACGACCGCCCGGATGGTTACCAGGGCCACCTGAACGACCGCTGCACGACGGTGGCGGAGATCCTGAAGAGCCACGGCTACCGCACCGCGTTGACTGGGAAGTGGCATCTCGCGCGCGACGCTCACGTTCCCGACGACACCTGGCCCACGCGGCGCGGCTTCGACGAGTTTTACGGCACGCTCGTCGGCGCAGGCAGCTACTTCGAGCCGGGAACGCTTACGCGCGGCGAGGAGAACATCGAGCGCGAGACCCGCGAGCCCGGTTTCTACTACACGGATGCGATCACGAACCAGGCCTGTGCGTTCGTCGAGCGCACGACGGACCCGTTCTTCCTCTACGTCGCCTATACCGCTCCGCACTGGCCGCTGCACGCGCTCCCAGAGGACATCGAGAAGTACGACGGGGTGTTCGACGGCGGATGGGACGTGCTGCGCGAACGCCGGCTGCGAAAGCTCACCGATGCCGGGCTCCTCGACGAGCGGACCGAGCTCAGTCCCCGCGACGAGCGCGTCCCGCCGTGGCAGCACGACGCGTGGCAGACGGCGCGTATGGAGACGTACGCCGCTCAGATAGACCGGATGGATCAAGGGATCGCGCGGATCGTCGAGACGCTCCGCGCGCGCAACATGCTCGACGACACGCTCCTGCTCTTCGCCTCCGACAACGGCGCGTCGGACGAGGAACTGCCCAAGGCCCGCTTCGCAGAACGCACCGACGTCGTCCCGCCGGGCGTGCGCGTCGGCAACACGCCAGCGATCGATCCCGGCCCGCCGGACACGTACGCGAGTTACGGGGTCGGCTGGGCCAACCTCTCGAACGCCCCGTTCCGGCTCTACAAGCGCTGGGTGCACGAAGGCGGAATCGCGACGCCCCTCGTCGTGCACTGGCCGAACGGCAACCTCCGCAACGGCGGCGTCGCGCACGCGCTCTTCCAGTTGACCGACGTCCTCCCGACGATCCTCGACGCGACGGGCGCGGCCGGGCCGCCGCTCGAGGGGCGCAGCATGCTGCCGGCACTCCGCGGGGAGGGCGTCGACCCGCACCCGCTCTTCTGGGAGCACACCGGCAACGCAGCCGTCCGACTCGGGGACTGGAAGCTCGTGCGCGCCTTCGGCCGGACGTGGGAGCTCTACTCGATGGAGCTCGACAGGCCGGAGCTGCACGACCTGGCAGGGTCGGAGCCCCGCGTCGTTCGCGAGCTGATTGCGCTCTGGGACGAGTGGGCCGAACGCGCGGAGGTGATCCCGTGGCCGCGGATCCTCGAGCTCTACGCTCGCCGCGGCCGGACCGAAGAGGACGCGTGGATGTAGCCTGCGGCGCGCCCGAGCGGGGCAACGACCGGTGACTTTCGCTGCGCGATCGATTGCGCAGGGTATGGCACAAATGTGCCCTTGACTTCCTGATCCCACAGTGCAAACGTTGCCACGTATTGAGCGTGACCACTGGGGTGGCGGAGGTCGAGCAAGGCTCGTCGAAGTCGGGATCGCCGCTGCGTTTGGGCGTCATCGGCCTCGGCGCAGTGGCGCAGGCGGTGCACCTGCCGCTCATCGCGAAGCACCCCGCGATCTTCGAGCCGTCGGCGCTGTGTGATCTTTCGCCGTCGGCATGCGCGCGGCTCGCCGACCGACTCGGTGTCGATGACGGCCGCCGGTACGCGTCGGCGTCAGAGCTGATCGAGGCGGAGGATCTCGACGCCGTGGCGATCCTCACCTCCGGCTCGCACGGCGAGCTTGCCGCCGCGGCGGCACGCGCTGGCCTCGCGGTCTTTTGCGAGAAGCCGCTCGCATACACGCTCGCCGAGGCGGACGCGCTCGCGGAGCTCGAGCCCCGGCTGATGCTCGGGTACATGAAGCTGTACGACCCGGCCGTCGAGCGGGCACGCGAGCTGCTCGCCGACCGGCCCGCTCCGCGTGCAGTCGACGTCACCGTCCTGCACCCGCCGGACGCACCGCAGCTCGCGCATGCGGCGCTACCGCCACGGCCGGCGGACGTCGCCGCCGCGGTGCTCGAGGAGCTCGGCGCGGCGGAGGCGGCCGCGGTCGAGCGCGCGCTCGGGGAGGTTCCGGCCGAAGTCGGCAGGCTGTACACCGAGGTGATCCTCGGCAGCATCGTCCACGAGCTCGCCGTCATCCGCTATCTCCTTGGCGGTCCGCTCGCGGTCGAGCGCGCCGACGCGTGGGAACAGTCGGTCGCGCTCGACGGGGTCCTGCCCGGCGGGGCCCGTGTCACGATCCGGTGGCACTACCTCGAGCGGTACCCCGCGTACCGCGAGGAAGTGCGGGTGCACGACGATGCGGGCACGGTCGCGCTTACGTTCCAGGCGCCGTACCTGCTGCACGCCCCCACCGTCCTCACGGTCGTCGACGGCGACGGCGACGGCGAGCGTCGGAGCGAGTCGCGCTGGACGGCCGAGGCGTTCGAGCGGGAGTGGCTCGCGTTTGCTGATTTCGCGGCCGGCGGAGCACCGCCACGGGCCGGGATCGCCGAAGGACGCGCAGATGTCGTCGCCTGCCAGGCCGCAGTGGCTTCGCTCGCGGCGCGGAATGGGATCGATGTGGGCGGCGAGGCCGCCGAAAACGACAGGAGGGTCGAAATGAGCAAATACGAGGGAGGTGCTCGGTGAAGGCACGGCTTCTAGCGGTTGCCGTAGCGGTTCTCGTCTTCGTACCGGCGGCGTTCTCGGCGACATATGCCGGGTCGAGCGCCAAAAAGGCGAGCGCAGGGACGACGATCGTCGTCTACGCGAGCGGTGACGTCAACGTTCAAAGCCTCTGGCAGAACAACATCATCCCGCACTTCGAGAAGGCGAACAAAGGCATCTTCGTCAAGTTCATCTTCTCGGAGCATGGAACGGACGACGGCACGACGCTGGCGCGCATCGGCGCGGCAGTGAAGGGGCGGCACTGGCCGGGCATCGACCTCGTCGACGGCGGCCTCGTCACCACGATGGCGGCGGCCGGGCTCAACCAGCCGGTGAGCAAGGCGACCGCTCCGAACCTCAAGAAGGTCAATTCCGACCTGCTCGTACCGGTCAAGGGTGCCGCGATCCCGTACCGCGGCTCGTCGGTCATCCTCGCGTACGACTCGAACCACGTGAAGACGCCGCCGAAGTCGCTACGGACCTGCTCACGTGGATCAAGGCAAACCCCGGCAAGTTCACCTATAACTCGCCGAACTCCGGCGGCTCGGGCTACTCGTTCGCGGAGACTGTCGTCGACAGCTTTCTCAGCTCGTCGGTCCTGAAGTCGATGGACCAGGGATACGACCCGTCGCTCGAGTCGAACTGGAAGCAAGGGCTCGACTTCCTGCACGGCCTGAACAAGTACATGTACGGCAACGGCGTCTACCCGAACGGGAACGCGGCCGTGCTGACACTGCTCGGGCAGGGGCAGATCTGGGTCGCCCCGGTGTGGTCGGACCAGTCGCTGACCGCGCTGAAGAACGGTCAGTTGGGGCCGAACATCAAGCTGACGCAGATCTCGAATCCGTCGTTCACCGGCGGTGCCGCATACCTGGCTGTTCCGAAGACGGCGAAGCACAAGAAGGCGCTCTACAAGTTCGTCAACTACATCCTCTCGCCCTCCGCGCAGCAGATGATCGTCGATGTGATGGCGGGCTTCCCCGCGATCGACATCAAGTACATGGGCGATTCGATCAAGCAGAAGTTCCAGGACGTCTCGGCGAACACGCTTCGCCCGACGTATCAGACCAAAATGGGCAACGACTTCAAGGCCGCGTGGCAGCAGTCGGTGCCGTAACCGATTTCCGGCGTCGTGCACGCCGGCGGGCGCTCCGTGAGCGGGTCCAAGGCCTGCTCATGGTGCTCCCGCCGGTGGCGGTGGTCGCCGTCTTCATCGGGTTTCCGGTGGGGACGGCGATCGCCTACACGCTCGGAAAGGTCGGCGGGCCGAACTCGACGGTCGCACTGATCGCGCAGCGCCAGCATGTCGCGCACCACGGCGTGACCGTCGGTGCATACCGCGAAGTGCTCGGCAACCCGCACGTGCGCACGGACCTCTGGGCGACGATCGAGGTGACCTTGATCGCTGTCGTGATCGTCGTTGCGCTGAGCTGGGGAATCGCGCTCTATCTCAGGCTTTCGGACAACTGGATCTCACGCGTCGTCTCGGGACTCGCTGTGATCCCGCTGTTCATCCCTGTCGTGATCGCGTCATACGCGATCCTCACCTTCTACGCGGCGACCGGATTCATGAAGACGGTCGCGTATCACCTCGGCTGGCACAGCTTTCCGACGCTCGGCTACACCCTGACGGCCGTCGTGATCGGCGAGGTGTGGGTGAACGTGCCCTTCGGCGTGCTGATGATGGCGTCCGGGCTGAACTCTGTGCCGAACGCATTGATCGAGGCCGCGCGCGACTCCGGCGCGTCGCTGCCGCGGACCGTCCGCTCGATTCTCCTGCCGATGAACGTGATCCCGACGGTCATCGTCGCGACGTTCACCGGCATCTACGTGCTCGGCAGCTTCACCGTGCCGTACCTGACCGGGCCCTCGGCGCCGAACCTTCTCGGAGTGTCGATGCAGCAGTTCTTCGGCTCGTTCAACCAGCCGCAGCAGGCCGAGGTGATGGCGATGATCGTCTTTGCCCTCGCGGCTGGAATCGGGACGGTTTACGTCTGGGCGAACGTCCGCGGCTCGAAACGAGCGTCTTCCACGTCATGAGCGCCGTCGAGCAGCAGGGAGTCGCCCTCGGCGGTCTCGAGCAGGCCGAGCTCCCGGTCGCACGGCCGAACCGCGGCCGGCCGCCGACGCTGTGGTCGGTCTCGATGCGCATCCTCGGCATCCTCCTCGTCGTTGCCCTGCTCGTGTTCATGGTCGGACCGCTCGCGTGGCTGATGGTGCGTGCCTTCTCCGGCCTCTGGCAGTTCCCGCAGCTCCTCCCGAAGAACTGGACCCTGCAGTGGTGGCGCTCGGTCTTCGACGACAAGACGCTCGGGCGCTCGATGCGCCTGAGCGCTGAGTTTGCCGTCGTCGTGACGATCGCGTCCGCGATCATCTGCCTCCCGGCGGCGTATGCGTTCTCTCGCCTGAACTTCCCGGGCCGTCGCGTGTTGCTCGTGTCCCTGTTCGCGACGAACGCCTTCCCGAAGATCGGCCTCTACATCTCGATGGCAGGGGTCTTCTACTCGCTCAACTTGATGGGGACGTTCCTCGGCGTCGTGATCGTCCAGCTGATCGGGACGATCGTTTTCATGACCTGGATCCCGACCGCCGCGTTCTCGTCGGTGCCGAGGAGCCTCGAGGAGGCCGCGCGCGATGTCGGCGCCGGGCCCCTGCGAGTCTTCTTCCGTGTGACGTTCCCGCTTGCCGCGCCGGGGATCTTCGTCGCGATGATCCTGTCGTTCCTGGCGGCCTTCGACGAGGCGCAGGGGACGTTCCTCGTCGGCATTCCCGAACTACATCACGATGCCGACCGAGATGTACACGCTGGTGCTGAACTATCCGGAGCAGGCCGCCGCCGTGTTCTCGATTCTGCTCGCCATTCCGTCGGTCGTTCTCATGTCGTTCGCGCGACGCCATGTGATGGGCGGGAAGCTCGCCGAGGGGTTCCAGATCCGATGAACGAAGTCCGTCCTGCGGGCCTGTCGATCGAACGCGTCTCGAAGGATCTCGGCGGGCGCACGATCGTCTCCGACATGCAGCTCGAGGTTCATGCCGGCGAGCTCACCTGCCTGCTCGGGCCGTCCGGCTGCGGGAAGACGACGACGCTGCGGATGATCGGCGGTTTCCTGTTGCCCGACGTCGGCCGTATCCTGATCGACGGCGCGGACGTGAGCATGCTGCCGCCCGAGCGCCGGCCGACGGCGATGGTGTTCCAGAACTACGCGCTCTGGCCGCACATGACCGTCTTCAAGAATGTCGCGTTCGGGCTGAAGCTGCGCAAGTTCCCGAAGCAGGAGATCCGTGAGCGCGTGGAGCGCGTCCTCGAGCTTGTCGGGCTGACGCATCACCTGAACAGCTACCCCGCCCGGATCTCCGGCGGAGAGCAGCAGCGCGTCGCGCTCGCGCGCGCGCTCGTGCTCGAGCCGAAGGTCCTGCTGCTGGACGAGCCGCTGTCGAATCTCGATGCGAAGCTGCGGGTGCGCGTTCGTGACGACATCCGCGAGATCCAGCAGCGCATCGGTATTACGACGGTGTTCGTCACGCACGATCAGGACGAGGCGCTGTCGATCTCCGACCGCATCGCCGTCATGTCCGGGGGGCGGGTCGAGCAATACGCCGACCCCAACACGCTGTACCGGCAGCCGACAACGCATTTCGTCGCGAGCTTCGTCGGCGCAATGAACTTCTACCGGGCTATGGTGCACGACGGGGCGATCGAGCTCGAGGACGGAACGCGCATCCCGTGCGACGGCGTCTTGCAGAACGGCGCCGGCGAGGCCGAGGTTGGCGTTCGTCCCGAGGACGTCCTGATCTCCGCGAACGGCGACGGGGCCGCCGCGACCGCTGTCCGTGAGATCCCGCGCGGGCACTACAAGGAGCTCGTGCTCAAGGTCGGGGGCATCGACACGCGCGCGTTCGTGCCGCCGGACGTCTCAGCATCAGAGCAGCCGCACGTGCGCTTCACGCGGGCGGTCATCTATCGCGACGGAAGGCTGCAGCGCGTGGAGGAGCCGATCCCAGTTACGTGACCGTGCTTGCGATCGCTCACCGCGGCGACCCGATCGCAGAGCGCGAGAACACGCTGGCCGCGTTCTCGGCGGCTGTCGCGGCAGGTGCCGACGTGATCGAGCTCGACGTGCGCTGCACCGCGGACGGCGCCGCGGTCGTCGTCCACGACCCGACGCTCGAGCGCCTCTGGGGCGTTGCGAGGCCGGTCGCCGACCTGAGCGCCGGCGACGTGCGTGAACTCGGGATTCCCGACCTGGCGGAAGCGATCGCCGCGATTCCCGAGCACGTGCAGGTGATGGTCGACTACGAAGAGTCCGCGGTCGCGGAGCCCGCTCTCGACGCGGTGCTTGCTGCGGACGCACTCGAGCGCTGCATCTTCTCGGGTGGCTGCCACGACGGCCATCGGGCTATTCGCGGGCGCGCCGGCGGTGCGCGGATCGCGCTCACGTGGACGGACGACGTGCCCTGCCCCGATCAGCTGCTCGACGAGCTCGGTCCCGAGTACTGGAATCCGAGCGGCAACGTGCTCGGACGGCGCCCGGATCAGATCGAGCGGATGCACGCCCGCGGGACGCTCGTCTCCGTCTGGACAATCGATCGCCGCGACGACATGCAGTTCTTCCTCGACCTCGGCGTCGACGCAGTGATCACGAACCGCGTTGCGGAGCTTGTCGAGCTGCTGGAGCGCGTGTGCTGACGGCAACCGAGCTGGACGAGCGTGCGGCGCTCGTCGATGACCTCGCACACTGGGCGATCGACCGCATCCCCGTCCGGCCCGCGCACGACGAGATCGCCACGAAGACGAGCGCAGCAGACTGGGTGACCGAGACCGATCTCGCCGTGGAACGGCACGTTCGAGAGGTCGTACAGGAGCGGTTCCCCGACGACCGAATCGTCGGGGAGGAGCTCGGCGTGACCGAGGCGGAGACGGTCGCGAGGGCCACGTGGTACATCGACCCGGTCGACGGGACGACGAACTACGTGCACGGGCTGCCCTGGTCGTCGTTCAGCTGCGCCGTGGTCGACGAAGGAGGCGCAGCGATCGGTGCCGTCGCCGACCCGTACCGCCGCGAGGTGCTTTCCGCGGTTCGCGGTCGCGGCGCGCGCCGCAACGGCGAGCCGATCCGGTGTGCGGACGCAGACACGTTGGTCGGCGGGATCTTGCTCACCGAGCTGACGATGCAGTGGATGTGGGACGGCCTGCCGAAGATGATGCGGCGCCTGTCCGATGCGGGCTGCGTGACGCGGATCATGGGGTCGAACGCGCTCTCGCTCGCGAGCGTTGGCGCGGGCAGGGCGCTCGCGACGCTCATCGGCGAGTTCGGCCCCGTCGACTGCCAGGCGGGAATGCTGATCGCGGCTGAATCCGGCGCCGCGGTCCGGTTTGAAGGGCAGTCGGTGGTTTGCGCGTCGCCCGGGATCGTCGACGAGCTGCTCGACCTTTATCGCGGAGTGCGGAATGGAGGCTGAGCGGCCACCGACGCTCGCGGACGTCGCACGCGCCGCTCAGGTCGCGACCTCGACCGCGTCGCGCGCGTTGCAGGAGAGCCCGCGCATCAGCGAGACGACGAAGCTGCGCGTGCGCGAGGCCGCGCGCGGGCTCGGCTACCACCCGAATCGGCTCGCGCAGTCGCTGCGCACCCGGACCGCGAGCCTCGTCGGCATCGTCGTCCCCGACATCGGAGCACCGTTTTTCAGCCGTGTCGTCAAGGGCGCGCAGGAGGTGCTCGAGCAGAAGGGGATCGCCGTGCTCGTGATGAACACGGAGCGCGAGCCGGAACGCGAGGCGGCGGCGCTGCGGACACTGCGCGAGCACCGCGTCGCCGGCGTCCTCGTCGCGACCTCCGGCGGCTCAGCCGACGAGCCGACGGTGCCCACGGTCTATTTCGACAACATCGTGCTCAACCGAGGCGTCGGGAATGTGACGCGTGCCAACGCCGCCGGGATGGAGTTGCTCGTCGGCCACCTGCACGAGCACGGGCACGAGCGCGTGGGATTCATCGGCGGGCCGCCGCTGCTCACGTCCGGGATCGAGCGCCTCGAGGGATACCGCGCGGCCGTGCAGCGGCTTGGCCTCGTCGCACGCGACGACTACGCGCAGTTCGGCGAGAAGACGTGGTCGGCGCAGAGCGGTGCCGCCGCGATGGAGCGCCTGCTCGCGCTCGACGAGCGGCCGACCGCCATTGTCACCTCCGGCGAGTCGTTCGCGATGGGCGCGCTCAGCGTATGCAGGATGCGCGGCTTTCGCGTGCCCGGGGACCTTGCGCTCGTCTCCTTCGACGACCCGCCGTTCGGCGACCTGCTCGATCCGCCACTGACCGCGCTCGAGCGGAACGAGGAGGAGATGGGGCGTCTGGCAGCGACGCTGCTCCTGCACGCGCTGCAGGCGACGGCCGTGCCGCAGCCGGCGGAGGTCAGGCTGCCCGTGCAGCTCGTTCTCCGGAGGTCCTGCGGATGTCAGTAGCCGGGCGCGACACTCACGCGCCACGCGCGCACCGGGCCGGCCATGACGTTCAGGTAGTACAGGTCTGTGCGCGCGTCTCCGGCGACCGGGTGGTAGCCGCGCGGCACGACGACAACGTCGCCGTCCTCCACGACGATGCCCTCGTCGAGCGAGCGATCGTCCGTGTAAACGCGCTGGAACGCGAAGCCGGAGCCGCCGCGCAGCCGGTGGTAGTACGTCTCCTCGAGCAGCGCCTCGTTCGGCATGTCGTTGGTGTCGTGTTTGTGGGGCGGGTAGCTCGACCAGTGCCCGGACGGAGTCACCACCTCGGTCACGAGCAGCGACTCGGCGGGCTCCGACTCCATGAGGATGTTCGCGATGAACCGCTCCTCGCCGCCCTCGCCTCGCCTCAGCAGCTCGGGCGCGTCGAGGAGGCGCGGCTCCAGGGTCCCCACCGCCGGCGCCGTGCAGACGGCGAGCTCGCCCACCCCTGCGGCCCACCACGTCATTCGCGGCGGCACGTAGAGCGCAACCGGCGGGCCGTCGAACGGCGTGTTCCGCTCCGCATCTCCAAGACCATGAAGCGACGCACGCCCTGCGAGCAGGACGACGCACGTCTCACGCTCCTCCTCGTGCCGCTCGATGCGGCCGTCAAGGCGGATCACCTCGAAGCCCACGTACTCCATCTCGACTCGAATGAGCGTCCCGCCGTCGTCAGGGGCGTGGCTACGGACGCGGAGCATGCCTGGAGTTATAGATGCGCCTGACGGCGTCACAGGCACTCGTCCGCTTCCTCGCCGCGCAGGTCGTCGAGCGTGACGGAGAGCGCCGCCGCTTCTTCGGCGGCTGCTTCGGCATCTTCGGCCACGGCAACGTCGCCGGAATCGGTCAGGCGCTCCACGAGCGGCCCGATCTGCTCCGCTTCTTGCCGGCGCGCAACGAGCAGTCGATGGTGCACGCCGCCGTCGGCTACGCACGACAGCTCAACCGGCTCGGCGCGTTCGTCTGCACGAGCTCGATCGGGCCGGGCGCGACGAACATGGTGACGGGGGCGGCGCTCGCGACGGTCAACCGGCTGCCGGTGCTGCTGCTCCCGGGCGACGTCTTCGCGTCGCGCGCTCCCGATCCCGTCCTGCAGCAGCTCGAGGTGCCAGGGCGAGGCGACGTCTCCGTCAACGACTGCTTCATTCCAGTCTCGCGCTACTTCGATCGGATCGAGCGACCCGAGCAGGTCATCCCCGCCGCGCTCGGCGCGATGCGCACGCTCACGAGCCCTGTCGAGACCGGCGCGGTCACACTCGCATTCCCACAGGATGTGCAGACCGAGGCGTTCGACGTTCCCGACGCGTTCCTCGAGGAGCGGGTGTGGTACGTGCCGCGGGCGTCGCCCGACGGTGCAGCGCTCCGCGCGGCGGTCGACGCGATCCGCGGCGCGCGGCGTCCGCTCATCGTCGCCGGCGGCGGTGTCATCTATTCGGAGGCGACCGACGCGCTGCGCACCTTCTGCGAGCGGACGGGCGTGCCCGTCGGCGAGACGCAGGCGGGGAAGGGGTCGCTCCCGTACGACCACCCGTCGAACCTCGGTGCGGTCGGCGCGACCGGCACGCTCGCCGCGAACCGCATCGCAACCCAGGCCGACCTCGTGATCGGGATCGGCACCCGCTACAGCGATTTCACGACGGCATCGAAGACGGCGTTCCGCAATCCCGACGTTTCATTCGTGAACGTCAACGTCGCCGAGTTCGACGCGGCGAAGCACGCCGGCATTCCTCTCGTCGGCGACGCGCGGGCGACGTTAGAGCAGTTTGCGGATGCGCTACAGGGCTTCGCCGTCGCGGACGAGTACCGCGCAGAGTGCGCGCGCCTCGCGCGCGAGTGGGATGACGAGGTGACGCGCCTCTACGAGCTCGATGAGAGCCCGCTCGCCCAGAGCGCAGTCATCGGCGCGGTCAACGCCGCGTCCCGCCCACAGGATGTCGTCGTGTGCGCGGCCGGGTCGATGCCAGGCGACCTGCACAAGCTGTGGCGGACACGCGATCCGAAGGGATACCACGTCGAGTACGGCTACTCGTGCATGGGCTACGAGATCTCCGGCGGGATGGGCGTCAAGCTGGCAGCGGCCGACCGCGACGTGTACGTGCTCGTCGGCGACGGGTCGTACCTCATGCTCCCCGGCGAGCTCGTGACGGCGGTCGAGCAAGACGTGAAGTTGACGATCGTGCTCGTCGACAATCGGGGCTACGCGTCGATCGGATCACTTTCCCGCTCGCTCGGGACGGAGGGCTTCGGGACGGCGCTGGACGCTGACGTCGACCTCGCTGCGAACGCGGCGTCGCTCGGCGCGCGCGTCGTCCGCGCGGAGTCGCTCGCCGACCTCCACGATGCGCTCAACGGTGCGAAGACCGAATCCGGCGTCACCGTGATCGCGGTGACGACCGACCGTGCGCGTGGTGTGCCGAGCTACGAGAGCTGGTGGGACGTCCCGGTCGCTGAAGTCTCGGAGACAGCGAGCGTGCGCGCTGCGCGTGAGCAGTACGAGCACGCGAAGCTGGACGAGAGGAGATTTCTGTGAAGCTGGCGAGCGCACCCGTTACATGGGGTGTCTGGGAGAAGACGATCGGCCGCGACGATCTCGTCCCGCCGGAGCTGTTGCTCGAGACGATGCGCGGACTCGGCTACACCGCCACGGAGCTCGGTCCGCCCGGCTATTTCACGCCGGAGCTGCTCGCGGAGTACGGGATGGAGCTCGTCGGCGGCTTCGCGCCGCTGCGCTTCGAGGACGAGACAGGGTTCTCCGAAGACGTCGAGACCTGGCTCGACCCGGTGGTCGAGGTGCTGCAGGCGACCGGGGCCCGCGGTCCGGTCGTGCTCGCCGGCGCCGAGGTCAGCGGCCCGCGCGAGCCCCCCGACACAATGTTCTTCGCGCGCGTGAATCGCGCCGCGGACCGGTGCCGCGACCGCGGCGTCGGAGTCGTCTTCCACCACCACGCCGGGACGCGTGTCGAGACGCCGGCCGAGATCGAGGCGCTGCTCGCGCAGACGGACGTCGGAGTCTGTTACGACACCGGCCACGCGCTCGTCGGCGGCGGTGACCCTGTCGACGTCATGCGCATCTGCGCCGGGCGGATCGAGCATCTCCACCTGAAAGACGTCGACCCGGCGAAGCTCGACCTCCCGCTCGATCGTGCGTGGGAGGAGGGGATCTTCTGCCCGTTCGGGGAGGGCGCAGTCGATTTCGCCAGCGTGCTCGCCGAGCTCGGCGGCTACGCGGGCTGGACGGTGCTCGAACAGGACCGCGTGGCGGTGCGTGTCGAGGATCTTCCGGCGGTGCGCGCCGTCGAGGCATCGAACCTCCAGCTCGTGAAGGAGTGGTGATGGCAACTCACGTCAACGTCAAGAGCCCTTTGCACGAGACCGTCACGACGACCGCGACCGACTACTGGAACGACTCGTGCTCGCTCGAGGAGTTGAGCTACGCGATCCAGCACGGTGCGACCGGTGCGACGTCGAACCCGACGATCGTCGGTGAGGTGCTGCAGAAGGAGATGCCGCTCTGGCGCGACCGGATCATCCAGTTGATCGGCGAAAACCCGCGTGCGACCGAGGACGAGGTCGCATGGCTCGTGATCGAGGAGATGGCCGTGAAGGCGTCGGAGCTCGCTCCTCGGTAGGGCGGCGCCTGTCGATTCAGACGAACCCGAAGCTCTACCGGGATCCGGGCCGGCTCGTCGAGCAGGGCTTGCGGTTCGCGTCGCTCGCGTCGAACATGCAGGTGAAGATCCCGGCCACGCGGGCCGGCATCGCCGCGATCGAGGAGCTGACGGCGCGGGGCGTCACCGTGAACGCGACGGTGTGCTTCACCGTCCCGCAGGCGCTCGCGGTCGGCGCGGCAGTCGAACGGGGTCTCGAGCGACGCGAGACGGTCGGGGACATGACGCCGGTGTGCACGATCATGGTCGGCCGCCTGGACGACTGGCTCGAGATCGCGGCGCGAAGCAGGGGACGCTGCTCGACGCCGGGGGTCGTCAACTGGGCCGGGATCGCGTGCGTGAAGCGTGCGTACTCGATCTACAAGACACGCGGCTACCGCACTCGGCTGCTCGCGGCCGCCTATCGCAACCACCTGCACTGGTCGCAGCTGATCGGCGGCGACATCGTGCTGACGATTCCATACAAGTGGCAGCGGCTCTTCAATGCGTCCGACATCGAGGTGAAGCCGCGGTTCGACGACCCGGTACCGGAGCAGGCACTCGACGAACTTACGGTGAAGGTGCCCGATTTCGCGCGCGCGTACGAGCCCGAGGGGATGGCGGTCGACGAGTTCGACGACTACGGTGCGACACGCCGGACGCTACGCGGTTTCATCGCGTCGTATCAGGACCTCGTCGCGACGATCCGCGAATTCATGCTGCTCGATCCGGATCGTTGAACGCAGGTGCATGAGTCTGCGCGAAGACGCGGTCTCGCTCTGTCGACTCTTTCGAGGTGGCGTCTAGCCTTCCAGCGATGAGCGACGAGCGAGCGCCGGGCGTCTTCGTCGAGGAGGTCTCCTATCGCAGCCGCACGATCGCAGGCGTGCCCGTCCTGCCATCGGCACTCGCACTGCTGGTTGTTGCGTTCGGGCTCTTCCGACTGCGCCGGCACGGAGGCGCAGCGCGTTGTTGACTGTTTCCCGCCTCGCTGGGATACTCGCGGCGGCTGCGGCGCCGGTCGATCAAGAGTCGGGAGTTCGATGACGAGGCTGCGCAGGCGAGGCATTGCACTTTGAGCTGATCAGGCCGGACGACCTCGTCAACCTCGAAGTCGAAGCCGTCAACCTGCGCGTCGATCCCGGCGGCGACGGCTCGCCGCCGTCCCTCGTCGTGGACGACGAGAAGGACGCTGCATTCCTGATCGTTCGCTTCCCACCGCAGTCGATCACCGAGACGGCGTACTTCGAGGCGCGGGAGGCCGGGCTCACGGCCGAGACCGATCCTCCGGCCCGGCCGGATCCCGATCCACCGGGCGCGGGGAGCCAGCCCCTCGACCCACCCGGCGTGCGGGGTGGCCGCGACGCGACCTCCGCTGCCGCGCATGCGAGCCGTCTCGTCTTCCAAGTCCCCACGGGCGTGAAGATCCCGCTGACGATCGAAGGGCTGCTGGATTGGTCGGCGTTCGCGCCAAAGGTCAGCCCGCTCGCGGCGCTGCCGGCGAAGCCGACCGCAGACGAGATTGCCGCTGCGCCTGGGATCAGCGCGCCCGCCGACGACGAGACTGCGCTCGAGCTTCCATATCGCTTGCTCATCTCGCCGAACGGCGACGTCCGCTGGAGCAACAGGGTGCAGCGGTTCACGGCGAGCGGTCGGACAGAGTTGTGGCACTCGCGCCTCATGCGGCTCGCCCCCGACGGCCCGGCCGAGCTCAGCCGGACAGAGACCGCGCTGCTCCGAGCGCTGTGGTCGCCTGACTACGGTTCGCTACCCGGGGCGTCGTCGTATCCGGATCTCGGGCGCACGGCCATGGACGACGACGACCGCCGCCAAATCGTCGTTCTTACGTCGGCGTTCCACGGCTGGGAGTCGACCGAGGATCTCGTGCTGCCCGTGTTCGTGAACGGGCAGATGCGGCAGCTCCAGCTGCCGTACACACAGCCGTACGTTCCTCAGCCGTTCGAGGTGGAGCTGCTTCTGCTCTCGTCCCTCGGAGGTTGGCTGCGCTCGCTCGGCCGCTGGAGCCCGCCGAGCCGCGCGAAGCCGCCGCGACGCCATGAGCCCGACATCCACCGGATCTTCGAGCGTCCTCTGCGCGAACGAGCAGCCGAGCTTCCCGTAGGTGACCTGATCAGCGAGCGCGTGCGGCTCCGTCCGTCCGACGGCCTCCCCGACGATCTCGACCTGAGCGAGTGGGCGCACGTGGCCGCGCAGGGCCGCGACCACTACGTTCGCATCGTGTACGACGGGCAGCTGCGCTCGTTCGGCCACAAGGCGTCCCTGGTGAAGGTGACGGAGCGGAAGTTCGAGGACGAGGTCAATCGCGTGGGCGCCTATCTGATGCAGCGGATGTTCATCGTCGTTCGCGAGCACGTGAAGACGTATCCGCTCGACGACCGCGCGATGCCGTACAAGCGCGTCGAGATCACGACGACCGTGACACCGGACATCGCGCTGCCGCGGCGGATCCTCGGTAGCCACCGCTCGTTCTGGGTCGAGGTGATGTCGAGCGGCCAGCCCGTGCCGTTCCAGTTCCACTGCGTCGGCACCGACGTCAACGGTGAGACGACGGACTTCACGACGCCTCTGATGTTCGTCTCGCGGACGGACGCAGCGGACGCGAACGTCGTCAAGGTGTACAACGACAGCTCGACACCGCAACGGTCCGCCTTGCGCGACGCGCTCCTCTCGGGGCAGCAGCTGGGGTTCGCAGAGCGGGACGGAAACGAGAACACCCAGCTCGTCGTCGACAAGCTGAATTTCGTCGTCGATCCGGCGAGGCTGGCGCCGAAGCTGCTCCACGCGGACGTTCGCATACCGCAGGTTCAGCAGCTTGCCGGCAACGATGCGGGGACGACGATCCACTTCCTGCCGTCGTACGTCGCCTCGGGCTTCGACGGTGGCGCACAGGTCTTCGCAGAGGTGGTCGAGGTCGTCGCAGCCGCCGATCCGGCAACCGCCGTCCAGCCGAAGACATTCGACGTCAAGTTCCAGGCGCAAAACGCCGGCGGCCTCGCGACGCCGAACCTCGGAGTCTCCGTTCTCTCGCGCGTCCACGGACCCCTCGCCGGCGCCGCAGCCGATGCGCAGAACGGCACGTTCGATGCTGCCTCCTTCTTCGGAGCCGGTTTCGCCTACCTCTTCGGCACATTCGACCTCGGGGAGCTCATCGACGGCGATTCGCTCGACACGAACGCGCCCAAGCTCACGACGACCACGACCGACGGCGGCAAGACCGTCGAGACGTCGATCGACTGGAACCCCAACCTGAAGCACGTAAACGCCGCCGGGGTCGCCGACTTCCAGCCGCACGCGCCGCTCTCGATCAAGGGGACGATCACGAAGCACCTCGATCCGGCAAACGCCGCACTGCCGCCGACGGTGGACATCCACGGCACGCTGACTGACTTCGAGGTCAGCATCCTCAGCTCGCTCACGGTGAACTTCGCGCGCTTCGGGTTCACGGCGGTGAGCGGGCGCAAGCCGTCGGTGGACGTCCAGCTCAAGCCCGAGCCGGTGTCGTTCGCGGGTGACCTGAACTTCGTCAACGACCTGCGCGACGCGATCCCGCCCGGCGTGTTCGGAGACGGCCCGAGCCTCGACCTCCTCGCGAACCCGGCCGGGATCCGGGCGGGATTTGAGATCGCGCTGCCACCGCTCGCCGTCGGCGTGTTCGCACTCAAGGACGTCGCGCTCGGAGCGGCGCTGACCCTGCCGTTCACGGACGGGAAACCGATCGTCGACTTCAATGTCTCGCGTCGCGACCATCCATTCCTCGTCGCCGTCGCGATCTTCGGCGGCGGTGGGTTCTTCCACCTGCAGGTCGACACCGCCGGCATGAAGGAACTCGAAGCGGCGATCGAGTTCGGCGCCACGGCGTCGATCGACATCGGCGTCGCCAGCGGCGGCGTCCATGTGATGGCCGGCATCTACTTCTCGCTGCAGCGCAGAGATCCGAGCGGCGACATGGAAGCGACCCTCACCGGCTATCTGCGCATGGGTGGGTCGCTCAGCGTGCTCGGTCTCGTCACGATCTCCGTCGAGTTCAACCTCTCGTTCACCTACCAGAGCGCAACGAACAAGGCCTACGGCCGGGCGACGCTGACGGTGGAGGTCGAGGTCGTCTGCTTCAGCAAGTCGGTCGAGCTGACGGTGGAACGCGCCTTCGGCGGCGAAGGGGATCCACACTTCCGCGAGGCGTTCGCCAAACCCGACACCTGGAGCGGGTACGCGCTCGCGTTCGCGTGACGGCCGCGAAGCAACGCATTCTCTTTACGGTCACGACGAGAGCGGTCTCGCTCGGGGCGGGTACGTTGCCGCTCTCGATTCACGTCTCGCCTCGCCTCTACGCTGAGACGACGCTCGGCGCGTTCCCGGACTGGGAGACCTGGACGGAACGAATCGAGGACCATGGTCTCGAGCTCGAGCTCGTCTGCGGCCCCAACACCCACACCGTCACCGTGCCGCCGAAGCCGCTGCGGCCCGATCTCTGGGCTGCGCTCTTCGACTCGGAGACGCTCGTACGCTCGCACGAGTTCGACGACTACTCGGGCCGCTCGGTGCTGTCGTATTCCGTGCGGGACACGATCGGTGCGCTGAAGTCGATCTACAAGCAGGCGGCGATCGCCCTTGCGCTGCCCGGAGCGATGGGAACGCACGGTCGCGAGGACGTGGGACGCAGGTACCTGCGCAACCTCCTGGACGGTCTCGCGGTGCACTGGAGCGAGCGCGAGGGAGAACATCTCCGCGCGCAGATCCGCGATACTCAGCCGCGCTCGCTCTACAGTCCTGCATTCCCGCGCGCCGATCAACTCGACGCGGAGGGCTATCCCACAGGCCCCGTGACCGCCGCCCGGAACGCCTCGGTCGCGCTCCCATTCGCCGTGTTCCATCACATGCCGACCCCACCCGGGACGTCCCGCTCGCACCCGATTTCGACACGCTGCTCGACTTCCACCAGGCCCTCGCTTCGCTGAACGCCTACGCGCCGATCCAGCGTGCACTCGGCCTCGTCTTCGATGTCGAGGTACCGCGGGCGTTCGTGCCGGTCACGCCGGGCCGATCGACCGCCGCCGTGTCCGTCGGAACCGTCACCCCTGGCTGGGAGTGGACGATTCCTACCGAGACACGTTCGCTCGCGACGGAGTTCGTTCATCTCGAGGCCGATGGGCACCGGCACGTCTTCTTCACCGCACCCCGCGCATACGCGAACACGGGCTTCGGCGAGGTTGTCGGGCTGCTCGACCTCGAGCCCGAGCGCTATGGCATCGCGCAGGTCGACGTCGACGGCGCGGCACACAAGGCGATCCTGCTTGCCGAGACCTGGAGCGACGGCGGCGGCCTGCGCAACGCCGACCCGAACGCCGCGCCCGCTGCTGCGGCGCATCCGGAGGTATTCGATCCGGAGGCAGTCCTGCCGGCGCTGCGCTCCGGCGGGATGTCGCTCTTCGCCGATCACAGAGCACTCCGCCTCCTGGACACGATCTCGATGTCGGCGCAGCTCAACAAGGCAGTCGAGAACGGCGGCGATCTCCATCCGCTCTTCGCCGAGGACGTCGTCCGGGGCTACCGGATGGACATCTGGGACTCGCGTACCGGCGCCTGGCACTCGCTCCACCTCCGCAACGGGCGTTACTCAGTGGGTGACGTCGTCGTCGAGACCGACGCAGAGGAGGGATTCGTCCAGCTCGCAGCAACGCAGCCCGCGCCCGGCGCGAAGCCCGAGACGACCGACTTGTACCTGCACGAAGCGATCGCGCGCTGGGCGGGCTGGAGCCTGAGTGTCCCCTTGCCTGCGAAGCCGCTCCTCCGGCCTGGAGGGCCGCACGAGCTTCCCGCCGACGATGAAGACATCGTCGACACGCCCACACCGTTCAAGCTCCGGACGAGCTACGCGGTTCCCGAAGGAACACTGCCGCAGCTGCGGTTCGGCACGCGCTACCGCATCCGTGTCCGTCCTGTCGACCTCGCGGGGAACAGCCTCGGCCTCGGAGACGCAGTTGCAGATCTGCTGACACCGTTGATGGCCTTGCCGCGCGACCCAGAGGGCTTCGCGTATCTGCGCTACGAGCCCGTACCCGCGCCGCTCGTCGTGATCCGCGACGAGCGAGCCGTCACCGATTCCGGGTCTGCGGTGGACAGACTGGTCATCCGTACCTTCAACGACGCCGAAGACCAGGATTCCCGGGCCGCGGACACGACAGCAGGCGACCGGCACCTGCTGCCGCCCCGCATCAGCGTCGAGCTGGGAGAACGGCTCGGCATGTTCGACGACGCGGCCGGCAAGCTGAAGTCCGACGCGGCGACCTGGACGCTGATCGGTGAGCGCGACGAGGGCGAGCTTCCCTCGGTGCCGATCACGATCGGGGGTCTCGAGCAAGATCACCCGCTGGACGCCGCGGGCCATCTAGGCCCCGTCCCCTATCTGCCCGATCCGCTCTCACGGGGGGTCGCGCTGCGCGATCTGCCCGGAACGGCCGACAGCTCGGTCGGCCACGCCGGGAATGTCGCCGGCCCGATCGTGCAGGAGCTCCTCGACGATCCCAGCCCGCGTGCGGGCTCGGCGACGATCGTCGGCTTCCCCGGGGCTGACGACTGGCAGCAGGCGGCAGGGATCCGACTCGAGCTTCGTGAGCCGCCCGGCCCGAACCTGGAACCGAGCTGGGACCCAGCGGAGGGCGTGCTCACGATCTTCCTCGCCAAGGGGGCGATGACGACCGTGCCGCTCACGAGCTGGGTGCGTCCGGCTGACCTGCCCTTGCTCGGCCAGTGGCAATGGCTCCGCGAGCTCGTCGCCGACACGGCGCGCACGAACCCGCAGCTCGAGCAGTTGCGGAGTGATCTGGGCACCGACTTGATCGATCACGTCCTACAGCGAGCCGTTGAAGGTGGGCACTGGCTGCTCACCCCGCCGCGACTGCTGACGCTCGTCCACGCGGTGCAGCAGCCGCTCGGCTACCCGGAGTTCACCGCGATCGAGCTCGACCTCAATCCGCGCGAAGCCTGGGGCATGCAGCTCGAGACCGAGCCGAGCTCGGGACGCACCGACCCGACGGAGCTCGCGCCGATCACGTCGTACCGCACCCTCGGCTCCACCGACGCCTACCTCCAGGGCGCCCTCAAGATCCACGGCGGTAGCACGGCGCGCGTCGATCTCGAGGCGGCCTGGACCGATCCCGTCGACGACGGAGCGGCGCCGTCGACCATGCATCACGCGGGAGCCGTCGATCAGCTCGCTCTGCCGCGACCTGTCGAGGGGTATCTGCTCGCGCCGAGCGGCGAGGATGACCGCGCCGTCGGCTGGTACGACCCCGAGCACGATCAGATTGCGTTCGTCCGTTCGGGACAGCAGGCGCCGGCCTCCGGGACGTACCCCTTGAGCTTCACCGACGCCGCGCCCCGGCACGCGCTCGGCGACACGAAGCACCATCGCGTCACCTACACCGCAGTCGCAACGTCGCGATTCCGTGAGTACTTCGATTCCGGCTTGTCGCCGGCTGCGTTCACGCGCACGGGATCGCCGGTCGTCGTCGACGTGCCTGCCTCCGCGCCGCCGCTCGCACCTGATGTCGTCTACGCGGTGCCGACGTTCGGCTGGCAGCGCCAGATCGATACGAACGTGATGCGGAGTGTTCGCTTCGGCGGCGGCATCCGGATCTACCTGCGGCGACCATGGTTCTCGTCCGGGGAAGGGGAGCTCCTTGGTGTCACCGCCTGGAGCGCGGTCGGCGGCGAGCTTACGAACGACCTGCGCGACCGCTTCAAGCCGTTCATCACGCAGTGGGGGATGGACCCAGCCTGGCTGACGGCAGACCTCGACGGCGCGCCGTCGCTTGCCAGTTTCCCGGATCGCGTTTCGGAGGACTACGGTGTGCCGCTCGAGCATGCACCGGGACCGGTCGACGTCGCAGGTTTCGAGCCGCACTTCGATCAAGAACGCGGACTCTGGTTTGCCGACCTCACCGTCGACGTGCCGACGCGGACGTACATGCCCTTCGTCCGGCTGGCACTCGTCCGCTACCAGCCGCACGCGCTGCGCGGCGCGAAGGTCTCACGCACTGTTCTCGCCGACTTCGCGCAGCTCACGCCGGATCGCACGGCGACCGTCACGTACGACCCGCATCATCCGCGCAGCTTGAATGTGACCGTGTCGGGTGTGGGACCGCGCGGGCCGCAAGTCACGCAGGTCGTCGTGCGTGTGCAGAAGCTCGACCCTGCGATCGGGACGGATCTCGGGTGGAGGGACGTCCCATCTTCAGAGGCGCAGGTGACCGACACGAGTGCCGGCGCGCCGCTTCCGCTTCCGGACATGATGCGCTGGACGGGCAGCGTCACGTTCGCAGGTGATCCGACGGGCCGGCGATATCGGCTGCTGATCGAGGAGTTCGAGCAGCTGCCGACCTACCGTGGCCATCGATCGCCCGGGCCGCGCCGCCTCGTCTACGCCGAGACGTTCGAGCTCGACCGGACGTGATCCAACATCGGCGGTCTGCCTTGGCCGTGCAATCGCGGCTGATGCTGCCTACGCCGCATATGCCGCCTCCGCGCAGCTGAGGCGCACGCCGCGGACGGCCGCGATGTCGACGCCGCCGCGCAACGCTGGGCTGAGGCGTTCTACTGTCCCTTCAGGCGCGACACCTGCTCGAGGTTCCGCCGTTCGTGGAGGAGCCTCACCGCAGGAGGCCCCGCCATTGCGGGCTCATCGCCGACCCGTTTGACTGTGCGGGTGAGGGCATCGGCCGCGGTGGAACGGTGGATGACGGTGGCGCGTCGGCCGGCCCTGCGCAACAGCGAGTTCGCGTGGGGGGCAACGATCAGCGCAGAGTGGGCGCATTTCGTCGGCCTGGGTGTCTTCGCGTACACCTTCGGTGGGACGACTGCGGTTGGTATTGCCGGCCTCGTCCGGCTGTTACCCGCTGCGGTATTGGCGCCGTTCGCGGCGCCGCTCGCCGACCGCTACCGACGCGAGCAATTTCTCGTGTGCGTGTCCGTCGTTGGAGCAACGGGACTCTTCGGCTCCGCGGTGGCGGCTTCGGTGGGTGCGTCATACGTTGTTTTCGTCGGTGCGGCGGTCGTCGGCATTTCGTCGACGCTCTTTCGGCCGGCGCTCCAAGCGCTCCTGCCATCGCTCGCTCAAACGCCCGAAGAACTGATCGCCGCGAACGGCACCACGTCGACGCTCGAGGGTGTCGGAACCCTCGTCGGGCCGATGGCGGCAGCCGTGCTGATGAGCGTCTTCAGCATCGCGACACTCTTCGCGGCTGCCGGGTTCGTGCTTGTCGCAGCGGCGCTCCTCCTGACGCGAGTATCCGCCGAGGGACAGCAACGGTTCAGCGACGGTCCGAGCGCCTCACTGCGAGAGCGGTTGCGAATCCTGCACAACCTCCCCGCGGCACAGACAATCATCGGTCTGATGGCGGTGCAGACGTTTGTCCGCGGCTGCCTCAACGTTCTTCTTGTCGTTGCTTCGTTCGAGGTACTGCATAGAGGCTCGATTGCCGTTGGGTTTCTCACTGGCGCGATCGGAGTGGGCGCGCTGGTCGGTGCTGTTGCTGCCTCAATGCTGAACGCTCGCAGGCTCGTGCCGATCTTCGCCGTTTCTCTGGCGTTCTGGAGTCTCCCGATCGCGCCGCTCGGGTTCATGACGCGACTGCTGCTTGCAGCGCTCGTCGTTGCCGTCATCGGGGCGGCGAACAGCGTCGAAGACGTCGCCGGGTTCACGTTGCTCCAGCGGATCGTCCCAAACGACGTCCTCACCGGGCTGCTCGGAATCTTCTGGGGAATCGCGATGGCGAGCACCGCGCTTGGCTCCGCCCTCACCCCGGCCGCTATCCGAACCCTTGGCACCGGCCCGACCTTCATTCTGGTCGCGGCACTCCTTCCTGCGCTCTTGATCATCAGCCGCCGCCGCCTCGGCGGGGTTGGGCTAGCCGTCCCTTCGGCGGCGCGTCTCGCGACCATCGAGCAGGTGCCAATGTTCGCACCGTTGTCGATCGCGGCAAAGGAGCGAATTGCCGCCTCGCTCGTCGCGAGCGTTGCCGAGCCAGGACGGGTCATCGTCCGTAAAGGCGACATCGGCGATAGCTTCTACATGGTCGCGGAAGGGGAAATCGTCGTCGAGCTTGACGACGGATCACGCCGCGATGGAGGCACGTTTTTCGGGGAGATCGCGCTGTTGCACGACAGGCCGCGAACAGCGACCGTGCGCGCATCCGCGCGAACCCATCTGTTGGCGCTCCACCGCAACGACTTTCTGGCCGCGCTCACCGGGCATACGGTCGCGACCGACGTCGCGGGCTCTGTTGCGGAGGCGCGTCTTGCTCGGGTGTGAGCGGAGGGATCTTGCGCATTGCGCGCGGCGGCGGCGAGCCGTAGTGTGGCGCGTGTGCCGGCCGCACAGACGATATGCATCTCGCACGCGACGGGGGCGTCCGGGTCGGAGGTCGGCCGCCTCTTGGCGGAGCAGCTCGAACTCCGTTACGTCGACGACGAGGTCATCGCCGAGGCCGCCGAATGGGCCGATCTCGATCCCGCCTTCGTCGCCGATGCCGAGCGGCGAAAGTCGTTCGTGAGTCGGCTCCTCGGAGGCATCGGCGATCAGAGGAGTCCGAGACTGCCGGCTGGCGAGGTGGCACGCTCGTTTCCGAGCGATGCAGATCTCCGTCAGCTGATCACCAACGCCGTGAACTCATTTGCGCGTCAGGGCGGCGCCGTGATCGTCGCGCACGCCGCCTCCTTTGCGGTTCAGCCAGGGGATGCGCTTCGTGTGTTCGTCACCGCTTCGTCGTCGACTCGGAGCGGTCGCCTTACGCAGGAGCGCGGCATCAGCGCACATGAGGCGGAGCAGGCGCTTCGCAGCGAAGACGCCGGCCGCGCCGATTACCTCAAGCGATTCTACGGCGTCGACCGTGAACTGCCGACGCACTACGACCTCGTAGTCAACACCGACGCGCTCTCGCCCGCTGCGGCCGCCGCCGTTGTCGCTGCGGCCGCAACCTCGTAGGAGCCTTTCACCTTCGCACGACGACGAGCGAGCGGCTGCTGGCCCCGTGACGGTCGCATCTGCCGCGTCGATCTGCTTGGCTAGTCCCAGATGGCTGCTGCGGCAAGACGTCCCCAGACGGGATGAGCGAGGCTGCGGCGGCGGCGGCGCCGCTGACGCGACGGTTCGATGCGAGGCGCGCTTTGCTCGTCGCGTCGCTCGGCGCCCTGCTTGCGTTTCTCGATGCGACGATCGTCAATGTCGCGTTCCCGGATATTCGCAACTCGTTCTCGGGCAGCTCGTTCGCGTCGTTGTCGTGGGTGTTGAACGCATACAACATCGTGTTCGCCGCGTTCCTCGTTCCTGCGGGACGGCTTGCGGACGTGCTCGGAAGGCGGCGTGTCTTCACGAGCGGGATCGTCGTGTTCACGGCGGGGTCCGCGGTGTGCGCGGCGGCTCCGTCGCTCGGCTTGCTCGTCGCGGCTCGCGGCATTCAAGCCGTCGGCGCGGCGCTGCTCGTCCCGGCGTCACTCGCGCTCGTGGTCGCCGCGTTTCCGCCCGAGCGGCGTGCGCATGCCGTCGGCGTGTGGGGAGCAAGCGCGGCCGCCGCCGCTGGTCTCGGTCCACCCCTCGGCGGCGCGCTCGTCACGCTGGGCGGCTGGCGGCTCGTCTTTCTGATCAACCTGCCGATAGGCGTAGCAGCGGTTGTCGCGGCACGACGCGAGCTCGTCGAGAGCCGCGCCCCGGGCCGGCGGACGCGCCCGGACTTGGTCGGGAGCGCCATGCTCGCCGGAGCGCTTGCGTCGCTGACGCTTGCGATCGTCCAAGGTGGAACCTGGGGTTGGACGCACGCAGGCGTCTTGACGGCGTTTGGGGTCGGGCTCGTCCTCGCCGGAACCTTTGTCCAGCGGTCGCGCCGACAGCCCGTTCCGGTGGTCGATCCGGCGTTGTTACGACTCCGCAGCTTTACGGGGGGGAGCGTCTTGTCGCTCGTCGCCGGCGCCGGCTTCTTCGCGTACCTGCTCAACAACATCCTCTGGTTGCACTACGTCTGGGACTGGTCGCTGCTCGTGTCCGGCCTCGCCGTCGCGCCCGCGGCGCTCGTTGCCGCGGCGGCGGCCGGGCCGTTCGGCAAGCTGGCAGATGCTCACGGACACGGCGTGGTCGCTGCGTTCGGAGCACTCGTCTGGATGGGCGCCTATCTGTGGTATGCGGGGCGCGTCGGTACGCAACCGCATTTCGTGACCGAGTGGCTGCCCGGGCAAGTGCTGTCGGGCGTCGGAGTCGCCGCGACGTTGCCCGTGCTAGGGAGCGCCGCGCTAGCAGCCGTGCCGGGTGGCCGGTTCGCGACCGCCTCGTCGGTCGTGACGAGCGCACGACAGCTGGGCGGCGTGATCGGGATCGCCGTGCTCGTTGTGGTCGTGGGGGCGCCGACCACCGAGACGATCGCGACGCATCTCCGGCACGGATGGCTGCTGAGCGCCGGCTGCTTCGCAGCCGTGGCCGTAGGCGCTGTCTTTCTGCGGGGCGATCGCGAAACCGTGGACGAAGGAGACGGCGCCCCGCTCGCACCGCAGGTCGAGTTCGAGCCGCCGGCCGAGGCGCCAACGCGGAACCGCGGTACCTCTTCCGCGTTCCTCGCGGCGCTGCCGACGGCGGCCAGGTCGCGCCTGCTCGAGAACGCGACGGAGCTCGCCGTTCCTGCGGGCGCGACGCTGTTCGAGAGCGGAGACCCCTCCGATGCTGCGTACGTTGTCCGCACCGGGCGACTCGATGTCGTCGTGAACGGTGAGGTCATTCGTGAGCTCGGCGCCGATGACGTTGTGGGAGAGCTCGGTCTCGTTGCGGGGACACCGCGGTCGGCGACCATCCGTGCGCGGCGTGACAGCACGCTGCTCCGCATCGCGCCGGAGGTGTTCGAAGAGGCCCTCAGGAGCACAGAAGGAGCACACAGCGCATTGATTCGAGCGCTCGCGCTGCAGCTTCAGCAAAGCCGCGGCCTCGACGAGGCGCGGCCGGCCACGCCTCGTGTCGTAGCCGTCGTCGCTGCGACTCCATCGGAAGCTGCCCGCGAGTTCACGAGTGCCTTGTGCGATGCGCTGAGGACACGCGGGTGCGTCGCGATTCTCACGGAGTCCCAGCGTGATGGCCTCGACAACGCGGAGCGGACGAACGACTGCGTGGTTCTGCTTGCCTCCGATTCCGACAAGGGGTGGCGCAGCGCGTGTGTGCGGCAAGCCGACCGAGTGGTCGTCGTTGCGGGCGCTCGCGACCGGCCGGAGGCCGCGGGGGACCGTCACGCGTACCTCGTCTTCGTCGACGCGCGGCCGTCGCAGGCAGAGCTCACCGCCTGGCACGACGCTCTCAGCCCTCGCCGCTCGTGGTCGAGCACGGCCGCGGAGGAGCGCCTGCAGGTCGCGGAGGAGCTTGCCGACCGGCTCTCTGGCCGCAGCGTTGCGGTTGCGCTGGCCGGCGGCGGCGCGCGCGCCTTCGCGGGAATCGGTGTCCTCGCCGAGCTGGAGGCGGCGGGAATCCGCGTCAACCGCCTCTCGGGGTGCAGCCTCGGGGGCATCGTCGCCTCTCTCTACGCGACCGGCATGGATGCGGCGGCAGTGGATGCCGCCTGCTACGAGGAGTTCGTTCGGCGCAACCCGCTCGGCGACTTCGCGCTGCCTCGGGTCGCGCTCACCCGGGGAAGAAGAGCGGATGCCGCGCTACGCCGAGCGTTCGGCGACACGCTGATCGAAGAGCTCTCGCGCCAGCTCGCGCTCGTGAGCACCGACATGCTCGGCCACAGAACCGTCACCCATACGCGGGGACGCGTCCGCGACGCATTACGCGCATCCCTCTCGCTTCCGGTGCTGCTGCCGCCCGTGCGCCTCGGAGACACGATCCACCTCGACGGCGGCATTCTCGACAACCTTCCCGTGCGGGCACTCGACGCCGACGAGGGGCCCACCATTGCCGTCAACATCACGTCCTCCTCATCCCTGCGACGAGACGGCTCGCCGCCGCGGATGCCCGCTCTGTCGGAGACATTGATGCGATCGATGCTGATGGGAAGCGCGGCGGCCGTCACGGACGCACGCAGGAACGCCACGGTCACCGTCACACCGGACACGCGAGGGATCGGACTGTTCGAGTTTCACCAGATAGACCGCGCAGTCGAGGCCGGACGAGCGGCCGGCGTCGCGGCGATCGAGGCGCTTCGGCGCTACGCGCCGTGACACTGGCTTGCGTCCAGACTCGTCGGTTCAGCGGCAGACCGCTTCTGCGATCGTGATTCGGCCGACACCCGCCCGAACGACGCCGGGCTTGTGATACATCGCGTCCTATGGATTCGGGCGACTTGGAGCGGCTTCGGGAGGCCGGGACGGTGACGACAGTCCAGGCCGGCCACGTCCTGATCGAGCGCGGCCAATATGGCGCGGGCCTCTATGTGATCCTCGAGGGAACCGTCGCCGTCGACGCACCAGAGGCAAGTCGGGAGCTAGGTCCTGGCAGCGTCGTCGGTGAGCGTGCACTCCTCTCGCTGGACGGGCGCCGGACTGCCCGCGTACGGGCGGTGACGAACGTCCGCTTCCTCGCCGTCGACCGTACCGCCTTCGAACGGCTCTGCGGAGAGCACCCGGGGCTCGCCGACCGGGTCGCGGCCCTCGCGGAAGTCGAAGGCGCTTAGTTCATAAACGGTGAACCCGGCTGCGGAGGCCGGCAACGAGCGGCAACCGCCGTCGAGAGAACCCGACCGATAGTGACGCACGACGCCAGAGGGCGTCGGAGTTTCCGGGGTCCGATGGGGAGGTAGAAGGCCTGTAAAGCGAGACGAAGGAGCCGATGTGCCCAGCAAGGACGAAGCCCAAGGCCGGATCAAGGAAGCAGCCGGCGATCTGACGGGCGATAAGGATCTGCAGCGGGAGGGGAAAGTCGATCAGGCTGCGGGCAAGGCGAAGGACAAGGTCGATGACGCAAGCGATGCGGTGAAGGACAAGCTCAAGCAGGATTAGCTTCTCCCGATCCGTTGCACGACGACGCGACACGGAGTTGGCTGCTCCCGCTGATCGTCATCGCGGCGTTCGTCTCCACTACGGCGGCACACGCGCAGGGTGGAACGAGCGCCGGAGCACCTGCAAGTGTCGTTGCGCAGGAGCGCGCGGCTGAGGGTCTACGGGGCGCGGTCGTCCGCGCCCGCCGACTCCTACCGCGTCTTCGACCAGACTCCGCTCGGACCCTGCGCAGCCTCATTCTCGAGGCAGTGGAAGCGGGGAGCAATGCGGATCAAACCGAGATCCGCATCTCGACCGAAACACTCCAGGTAAACGCACGTGCGCTCGTGCAGGGAACAGGGTTGCTCCACGACGCCGTCGCTCCGAGCGGTGTCGTCTACCGGAACTACGGAAGGCACGGCTTTCAGTTTCAGCCGCTCGCGAGCTTCGGTCGCGTCAACGCGGCGCTCGGAGCCGGTCATCGCGAGCGGGCTGGGCAACTCGCGCGGGCGCTCCTCGCACGTGCCACAGCCAGCAACGGGACATTGCGCTGGCGGTACTACTTCGACGCGTACGGTGCGCATGAGCCATGGATCTCGGGATTGACCCAGGCCGTGGCAGCGCAAGCGCTCGCACGTGTCGGTCGGATCGCCGAGGCGCGCCGCGCTTTCGAGGCGCTGCATCGAAAACTCGTCCTCCAGCTCCCGCAAGGCCCATGGCTTCGCCTGTACAGCTTCAGCAACACGGCCGTCTTGAACGCACAGTTGCAGGGGATCGTTTCACTTCGCGAATACGGCAACCGTGCCGCTGACCGTCGTGCAACCCGCTTGAGCACAGAGCTTGCAGACACTGCGGTCAAGCTCCTGCCTCGCTTCGAAACCAGCTATTGGTCACGCTATTCCCTCGATGGAGCCGGCGCGCCGTTGGCCTACCACCGCTTCGTCACCTCGCTGCTGTGGAAAATCGCTCGCACCTCGCCGGACACGGTATGGCTTCGGACGGCTCGAAAGTTTCGATACGAGTGGCGACAGCCGCCGCAACTAACGCGGCGCCGGACGAGCCGCGTCGTCTTCGTTTGTCCCGCCGGGAACCATCGCGCGCGGCTTGCCTTCAGGCTCTCGAAGCCTGCCTATGTCACCGTCCGTGTTGGGACAGTCTCGACGACGCGTTGGCAGCAGCCTGGACTGCACGTGCTGACTTGGCGGCCCGGACGCGAAGCCCCGCCGTTGGCCTCGATCGCAGTCACCGCGACCGACTACGCCGGCAACACCACGGTCAGAAGGCTGCCCCCGGTCACGGTGAGACGCGACACCCGGGGCCCGACGCTCGAGGTCGCAACCATCTCCGGCGGGACGACATGGACTGCACGTGATCGTCTCTCGCCACGCCTACGAACGCTTCTCGCGTGGCAGACGAAGACGGGCTGGCACACCACGCGAGAGATTCCGTCTCAGTCTTCCGGCGTCATCTTCCAACAACCCGTCGGGCAATCGCCGGGCTGGTTGATCGTCGCGGACGAATCGGGCAACCTCAGCCTGAGGCGGCTCGGCCGCAGCGCCGTCGCCCCTCCGAAAGAGCTTCTCCACGGTCTGTTGCCCGCGAAGAAAGCCCCTCTCGCCTCTTTGCTGACCTGGCATCGCTGACGCCGTACCCGGACGAGCCGGCCGGACGTTTGTACGGAAAGGAACGGGCTCGAAAGGGGGTTTCGATGAGCATCCTGTGGATCATCTTGGTTGTCGTGCTGGTGCTGGCGCTGCTTGGCTTCTTCGGCTTCCGCCGCTAAAGAGCCTACGGGGGTGGGGTAGTCGAGAGACGGGCCGCCCTTGCGGGGCGGCCGTTTCTCGGCAACTCTGGAAGGGTGATGACCGGCAAGGAGATCCGGGCGATCCTTGGCCGGGCTGACGCCGCGGCTGTGCTTCCGAGACTCGGTGGGATGGCGAGGCCGGACGGAGTCGTGATCGTGAGCGAGCACTTTTGGGCGCTCGCCACGTCGACTGGCGAGCTGCGAGAGGGAGAGATGCCATCGGCGCCGCGGCTCCTTCGGCGCGTGCCGCTCTTGCGCGGTCTCGCGAAGTTGGCTTCTGCTCTTTCACCGCTTTTCCGGTCGACGGGGATCGCACGCTCGTACGAGCGGTGGGTCTTGGGCGCAGCGTTGATCCTCACGTTCGTCTTTCCCCTCGTTCCGATTCCGAGCAGAGCAGCATCCTTGGGCGAGGTGGTGCTGACCGTAGGACTCGTCTGGTGGATGATGCGCGGCCGGACGTTGTTCTTACACGGCGCGGAGCACCGCGCGATCGCTGCTGCCGAGCAGCGGCAGCTGTCCGACACGTGGAGCGGCCACGCGAAGCCGACACGGTTTGCGGCACGTTGTGGCACCAACTTCGCCGCTCTCGTCCTGCCGGCGGCTGTTCTTCTGAACCACTTTGCGCCGCGCTCCACCGCGAGCTACGCACCGCTCGTGGTCACCCTGCTCGCCCTCGCGCTGACGATGGAGCTGTGGCGATACATCCAGAGCGGCCGTCGGTGGACACGCGTGCTGCTCCTGCCCGGCTTCGCCGTGCAACGGGTGACCACGCGTGAACCGCGACTCGACGAGACGCAGGTTGCGCTCACGGCTCTCGCCTCGGTCGTCCGCCGCGAGCTCGCGCTCGGCTCCGGATCGCCTCTCGTCGCGACGATGCCTCTGCCATCAGCAGCCTGAGCGCCCGGGCATGACGTCGCTCTGGCATCCGTTCGCGGACATGTCAGACGTCGATCGCGGTGAGATCGTGCTCGCACGCGGCGAGGGCGTGTTCGTGTGGGACGAGCAGGGTCGCCGTTATCTGGACGGCGCGTCGAGCCTTTGGTATGCGAACGTCGGCCACGGCCGGGTCGAGATCGCCGCCGCGGTCGCTGCACAACTTGCGTCACTCGAGACCTTCCACGTCTTCGGCGAGTACGCGAACAGGCCTGCGCTCGAGCTCGCCGACCGGCTGGCTGCACTCGCTCCGCAGCCCGGCTCGAAGGTCTTCCTCACGAGCGGCGGCGGCGACTCGATCGAGACCGCCGCCAAGCTCGCCCGCCTCTACCACCACGTGGCCGGCGACGCAGGGCGACGACACCTGATCAGCCGCTCGACCGGTTACCACGGCACCCATGGCATCGGAACGAGCATTCTCGGCCTCCCCTATCGCGAGGAGTTCGGCCCGCTCGTCCTCGAGACCTCGACGGTTCCATGGGAATCGGTCGACGCGCTCGAGGCCGAGATCGCACGTCTCGGCCCGGAGACTGTGGCCGCGTTCGTCTACGAACCGGTGATCGGGTCGGGAGGCGTGCATCCACCGCCGCCCGGTTACCTCCGCGGCGTCGAGGAGCTCTGCCGGCGCAACGGGATCCTGACGATCGCCGACATCGTGATCAACGGCTTCGGTCGGCTCGGCGAATGGCTCGCCGTCGAGCGCTTCGACCTCCGCCCGGATCTGATCGTCTTCGCCAAGGGCGTGACCAGCGGGTATCTCCCCCTCGGCGGCGTCATCGCCGCGCCGAAGGTCGCGGAGCGGTTCTGGGCCGGCGAGGGCCATCGCTTCGCACACGGCGCGACCTACAGCGGCCACGCAACGTGCTGTGCCGCCGCGCTCGCGAACCTGGATTTGCTCGAACGAGACGATCTCGTCCACCGCGCGCGCCGGCTCGAGCGCAGCTTCTACACGCAGCTCAAGACACTCGAGACACATCCGAACGTCGAGACCGTCCGCGGCGGGATCGGCTTGATGGCAGCGGTCGCACTTCCTCCCGCGCTACTCGTAGACCATCCCAATGCCGCGACTCGACTCGGACGCCTCTCACGCGAGGCTGGACTGCTCACACGCGGACTGACCGACGGGGTCGCAATCGCCCCACCGCTGATCGTCGAAGAGGAGCACCTCCAACTCGCGATCGCAGCACTCGCCCAGGCTCTCGACGCTCTCGTGTAAGGAACGATCAGCTCAGCGTTAGGCTGCACCCGTGCTCGTAACTCTGAGACTCACGTTGAACGACGGCGGAGAGCGTCTCCTCGCCCAGGAGGTCGCGGACGCCGACACCACGCCCGAACAGATCCTCGAGAGCGTCGCCACACCCGACGGAAGGGTTCCGCTCGGCGACCGTGAGAGCTGTCGGCTCGAGGAGATCGTCGACGCCGTGGTGGTCGTTCCAGAGCCCCGACGCGGCCCCACCTGGCCCGAGGCCGACGGCGCACCTCTCCGCGACGAGGACGTTGCCGATGCGATGGGCAGTGCGTTCGAGAACCCGGCCGGTTAAGCGCCGCTGTCGGGGATCCCGTCTGCACCGACCTCCTGCTCGACGAACGCGACTTTGTCGACGACGATGTACCGCTCGGTTCGCTTCACGACGTGCTCGATCACGTCGTCCTCGTGATCGAGCGCTAGGGCGAACGTGTCTCTCTGGCGTCGCACGTCGCGATACTCGCCCGGGGTCATCGATATGCGCGCTTCGCATTCGGCATTCCCGCACTCGCAATGGAATTCCAAGAGGTCATCAGGAAGAATGCGCAGCTCCTCATCGAGCTCTTCGATGCGGTCGTTGACTTCGCGCCAGAGCGCTTCATTTCGCGCGCTCGCGCGTTCGGCGCTGGACGGGTGCATGTGGTGAAAACGCAGGAACGGCGACGTGGATACGCATCTCGTGGTTCGCGGTGCGGCCTACATGGGCACACCGGTCCTCATGCGGAGATTGACAGGGTTCTGCGCAGTCACCGTGGCTGCGGTCGCGTTTGGCGTGTCGGGGGCATCGGCCGCTGAAGGCACGGGGAAAATCGTCGTCCGGCTGACCGCCGACCCGGCGCCGTCGCGGACGTCGTGGAACTACGCCGGGCTGCCGTCGCCGGTCGCTCTCGGCAACGGCACGACGCGCAAGGAGATCGACGTTCCGACCGGGACGTACACGGTTCGGGAACGGCCCTCGCTCGCAGGTGCTCCCGCGACGCTGACCGGTCTCACCTGCGACGACCCGAGCCACGACAGCCACGTAAAGGTTGCGTCCGCGGTGGCGACGATCGCAGTGGCGGTCGACGAGACCGTCAGCTGCACGTTCACCCACCGCGCCCTAGGGCCCGTGCCGCCGGCGTCTGCGCTTGCGCTTGCGGAGCGGTTTGCGCCCGAGCTTCGCTTCGCGGCCGGGGAGCACTACCGGCCACTCACGATGCAGCAGTACCTTGGCACGGCCACGCTGCGGAGTGGTACGCCGCCGAGTGGCACTCTCAGCCAGGAGCGGCCGACGCTCTTCACGCTGCCGGTGCAGTCGCTGCCTACATACCTGGACGTCCGCGACGCCCAACCGAACGCGAACGCGGCGCGTTATCCAACGATCGAGTCCTCGATCGTGTCGGCACACTCGCGGCCGACCGTCTACTGGCGGCTTACGCGCCAGCCATCGACCGGCCGCCTGGCACTCGAGTACTGGTTCCTCTACCTGTACAACGACTTCACGGACCGGCACGAGGCCGACTGGGAGGGAGTGACCGTTTTTCTCGAAGACGGTGCGCCGATCGGCGCGTCGTACTCGCAGCATCAGGGGCGACAATGGACTGCATGGGGTAGTGCTCCCCCGGACGCAGGACCGACGGTGTACGTCGGCCGCGGCTCGCACGCGAACTACGCTCGGCCCGGCACCTACCGCGTGCGGGTGTGCTGGACTCTCATACGCCGGCAGTGCTCGACCACGAGAAAGTCAGATAGCGCGCTCGGTGACGGTGATCACCTGACCACGAGCGACTACGACCTGCACGAGCTCGGAGGCGCAGGCTTCACCGGCGCCTGGGGCTCGGGGACATACATCCTGGGAGTCGGCCGGTCGCACGATCGCGTGACCGATCCGCGGCGTCGCTCGGACTATTCGAATCCGTTCGCGGCTGTTCCGTAGCTCACGGTCGCTCGGGACGGCTGTCGAGGTCGGCGACGATCGCCCGAGCAGCGCGTACCGCTGTCTGGACAGCCGTCTCCGTGTACCAGGTACCGAGATAGTCGCCGGCAAGGTGGATCGGGGCGAGCGAACGTGTCAGGGCGGGCTGCAACGAGCTCCGTCCCGGCTCCGGGTACGGAAGCCCACGTTCCCATCGCCTGACGACCACTTCTTCGATGACGCTGCGAGTCTCCGGATACAGATCGTGAAGGTCTGCCACGAATCGCGCCGCGACCTCGCCGTCGTCGAGACCGTCGAGATCGCGCGCGCGCTGCGCGGCTGCGTAGACCATGAGCGAGCCGCCCGGGAGCCTGGCATCCTCGCGACGGAAGACGTTGGCTGTGTTGAAGAGCATGCTGAACGACCGCCGCGGCGTCGCAAGCGCGTAGATCTCGTCCCACGGCATCGGTGCGGGCTCATTGGTCGCGAATGCACCGACGACGTAGGGCCCGTACCTGATCGCATCGAGCGCCGCACGCGTCTCCTCGGGCAACCCGGCCACGATGTCGCGCGTCACGTACGCCGGCGTCGCGATGACGGCCGTGCGCGCCCGTAGCTCGAGCTCGGCGCCTTGGTGGCGATAGTGGACGACGACGCCTTCGCCGTCGGCTGCAACCGACGTCGCGCTCGCCGAGGTGATCACCCGCGGTCCGAGCTCTGCCGCGAGCGCGTCGATCAGGCGTGAAGAGCCGCCCATGATCGTGCGCGACAGTCCTTCGTCTCGATTCCACACGAGATGGAAGTACCCGACGCCGTAGCCCGCGGCCAGCTGGTCGGGCTCACCCGAGGACCGTGTGAGCGTCGAACGGAAGAGCCCCTCGACGTCGTCGGGCAGCGGCCCGATGAACTCGGTGAACGACCGGTCGTCGAGGAAGCCGAGCATTCGTGTCTGACGTTCGGCTGGATCTTCACCGGGAATCGGCGCGGCGAGGCGAGCGTACGCCCGTAGGGCAAAGCGGAGCTTTGCGCCGGCGCGGACGAGCGCGAGCCGCGATCGTGGGGGCATCGGCAACCTCAGCGGAAAGAGCTCGACAGGCCCGCGCGAGACGATCTTGCCGTTCAGCGCGGCTGCGGCGAGCCGCCCGGGGACAGGTCGCGCGTCGACGCCAAGGACGGAGATGAGTGAACCACTCTCCGATTCAGCCGAACCGAAGACGTGCGCGCCGAAGTTCAACCAGTAGCCGCCGCGCGGCTCCGATCGGATTCGCCCGCCAAGGCGGTCAGTCGCCTCGAGCAGAAGCGTGTTGCGATCGCGCAGCTCCCACGCGGCCGTCAGACCGGCGATGCCGCCGCCGACGACGACGGTGTCGAGCATCGCCTCAGTCACCGGATGCACTCCGCCATCCATGCATTCAACGGCATTTGCAAGGCGCGCGACCAGGCTTCCGGCCGTACCGATGCATGCGACAGAATTCGTCCTGAACCCGAATCGAGGGAGGAACCCGAGAATGGCCGTTACAGAGACCTCGACCCGCGAGTCCGTCCCGTTTCGTGTCCGGACGGCAGACGGCGGGGCCGTCGAGCTCGACTATTCCTCGCCGAGGCCGGCGGCGACGCACGACGAGCGTGCCGTGCTCGAGACGCTGCCGTGGTTCGAGCCCGGTAAGCCGCTCCGCAACTACATGCTCCACGAGACCGACTTCTACGACGAGGTCGAGCAGATCTGGGGGCGGCCCTGGGGTGCCGAGGGAATCGGGACGCTACGCGAGGTACTCGTTTCGCGTCCGACCGAGAACGAGACCCGGCCCGAGTACGCCGAGGAGTGGCAGTACTACTACTCGAGCGCCGCGGGGAACGCCGACCTCGGGAAGCTGCAGGCCCAGTTCGACGAGTACTACCAGGTGCTCGAGGACAACGGCGTGCGCGTGAACTACATCGAGCCGCCGGTGCCGGCGATCGGCGCATACGGCTGGATCAAGAACCTCGTCACCCTCGCCGGCGGTGGGCTCGTCGTCCACGGAGGCGCCATCCTTCACCGATACGGGCTGGGCTCGTGGCAGCGCGGGCGCGAGGTCATCTGGGAGAAGGTGCTCGCGGCGCTGCAGGTTCCGATCTACATGACGATCCACGGCACCGGCATCTGCGAGCCCGGTGCAGGACGGTGGCTCGACTCGAAGACGTTCGCGTTCAACGAGTCCGTCGTCGCAAACGAGGAAGGTCTGCGCCAGCTCGAGTTCGTCCTCTCGAACCTCGGCGTCGAGCTCGTCGTGTGCCACAGCCCCGGCTGGTACGACTCCACCGGGCACGGCAACATCGGCACCTCGCATATGGACATGGTCATGCTGACCGTCGACGAGCGGAAATGCCTGCTCGCTCCGCATCTCGTCAACTACGGCTTCGTACGCGAGCTCGTGAAGCGTGACTTCACGATCATCGAGGTGCCGGTCGAGGAGTACTGGGATCTCGCGATAAATGGCGTGACGCTCGCGCCCGGCAAGATCGTGATGAACGCGGGCTCGCCGAGCGTATTGAAGGAGCTCGAGCGGAACGACGTCGAGGTGATTCAAGTGGACTTCTCGGAGAGCCACAGGTTTGCGATCGCCGGACTGCACTGCGCGACGCTCGAGCTCGTGCGCGACCAGCGCATCGATCGTTCGAGCCATTGACTCCCCCTCGTCCGAGGTTCAGTGTCCCGCGTTCTAAGGCACATAGGTCAGGGGTCGAAGGGGGTAGTCTCGATGAGGCACCTTTTGGACTCCCATTGGCGCCGACTAGCGATCTTGGTCGTTGCGATGTTGGCGGCGGCAGGAGGGATCGCGTACGCGACGATCCCGGACGCCGGCAATCTGTACACGGGGTGCATGCTGAAGAATGTCGGAACGGTCAGGCTGATCGACTCGTCGTTGCCGAGCAGCAATCTGATGAGCCACTGCACGGCGCTCGAGACGCAGATCAGCTGGAACCAGCAGGGCCAAAAGGGCGATCCAGGATCGCCAGGCCTACCCGGTAAGAATGGAGCCGACGGCGCCGGCGGGATAAGCCCGAGGGTCGCCCAGCTCCCGCCGCGCGACTCGCATTGCCCGGCCGGAGGCGCCGCGATCACCGACGCCGCCGGAACGACCGCCTACATCTGCAGCGGGGCAGACGGCCAGACCGGGAAGGACGGACAACCGTTCGCGGGCACCTTCACTAGCCCGAACGGACTGTTCTCACTGACAGTCGCAGACAGCGGGATCGAGCTCAAGGGTCCAAACGCGACCCTCTCCCTTCCTCAGGCGCCAACTCTCGGTCTCAGGATCAACACCGCCGGACAGCTCTACCTGCACGCAAAGAGCCTGGACACCGAGGCTACTGCCGACCAGACGATGTGGACGGGCCACGACTTCTCCCAGACGGTCGACCACGACGCGGTCCACCACATCAAACACGACCGCACGGACACGGTCGACAACCACGAGACACTCTCTATCCAGGGTGACCGTACCGAGACAGTCGCCGGGGACCAAGGAGTAGCGGTCCAGGGGAGCCGCTCGGAAACGGTGGGTACCAACGAGAGCATGATGGTCGGCGGGAGCCGCGCCGAGTCGGTCGGAGGAAACGACGGCGTCACCGTCGGAGGAAACCGTAGCGAGAGCGTCTCCGGCGCTCACAACTCGCAGGCGGGCGCAGCCTTCAACGTGCGAGGCGCGCACGTCACGATCAACGACACGGGCTCTGGGTGTGGGCCGGTCGCGCGCGTCGGCGACCTGGTCAATCTCTTCGGGGGCCTGATCCTCACGGGCTCGGCAACGGTCTGCGTCGGCCCTTGACCGGCTTGAGGGTGAGCGCGGCGACCGCGTTCACCCTCAACATTCGGCTGCGGCCGTGACCCGGATGGATCGTCTCTTGCCGGTGAGGTCCCTCGTGGACGCTGCCAGGCAGGGGTCGGACGCTCTTGCCTCGTTGCTTGCTGAACTGCTTCCTGCGCAGTCCGACGAGGTCGTACTGGTACTCGACGCAGGGAATCGAGACCGGCGTGCTGCACACGTTGCGGTATGGCGTCGACGGCGATTGGGCGCCGGCAGTCGACTTCGCAGGCTACGTGCCGCTGAGCTATGAGCTGCCGGACGCGAAGCGCGGGACCTTGCTCAAGCCGAGAACGATCGCGAGCAAGGTCTATCCCGGGGGCGACGTCCGATTACTGGATGTACATGAATGCGGGAATCGACGAGGAGCGTGGGGCTCCGCTCATGTGTGGCACGACGGCGCGGGCTGCGTCGAGCCTGCAGATCCGTTCAGCCTCAGGATGCAGGTCGTCACCGACCACCTGGTTCACACCTGCGCTATCCCGCCGATGCTGCATCTCCTCGTCAATCCCAGCACCGGTGGAGCAGAGGGCGCCGGTGGGCGCTACGGGGCGACCATGCGCGGCATCCAGTGCGACACGTTCTCGGATCGGTACAGCCACCACATCATCGACGAGTTGACGGCGGACGCCGGCGAGATCGTAAAGCTCCGACCCGACGCGTACACACGCGGAACAGCGGGGCTCTCATCGGGTTCGGTCTGCGCGTTCGCGCTCGCAGGGTTCCGCCCAGACCAGTTCAGCCGCGTGCACTCCGTCTTCGGAAGCTTCGTCGACATCAACGGCGGTCACGTCGTCCCGGAGCGCGTCCGCCGCGAGCACAAGCGAAACATCCGCGTATGCGCAAAGGCGCTGAAAGGGCGCTACGACTTCCGTTACGGCGAAGGCTTCCACGACGCTGGACAAGCGGCGCTGGATCTACCCGAGTCGCTCACATGGCTGTGGCGGGACGACGGACCCGTCGGAGAGAGCGCGGCCCGTATATCTGGTGCAGATCTCGAACCGCCAAGCATGGTGAACTCCAGTGCCAAGCCGCACGTCACTGCTTCCCGTCACTCACTGCTGCAAGCGCGGTAGTGAGCATCGTCCGCTCGACCTCGGCTTCGGAGAGTCGCCCGGCCTGCAGTTCGCTGCTCGCTGTATGCACGATCGCGCGAACGACGGCGATCAACCACGTCGCGGATACGTCGCCTCGGAAGACGCCCTTTGCCTGCCCTCGCTCGGCGAGAGGGACGAGTTGCGAGGTCATCGGTAGATGGCGGCGATGAAGTTCTTTCGTCGAGAGCCGGTTGATGTTGATCGTCAGGATGCTGTGGAACTGGCTGAGCTGCCGCCAGGTCGCGAGCAACACTCGCTCCAGCGCCTCCTTCGGCTCGCCCCGCTCGGGCTCGGCTTCCCGGATTGCTTGCGCGACCTGCCCGGTCGCGTCCTCCATGACCGCGTCGAGCAGCGACTCTCGCGTGGGGAAGTGGGCGTAGATGGTGGCCCGTACGACTCCCGCGCGGCGAGCGATCTCGGCCATGCTGGCGTCGGGATCGCTCGCCAACGCTTCGAGTGCCGCCTGGCGGATTACCTGGACGCTGCGATCTGCGTCCGAGCGGCGGCGTCTCTGCGTCGTTGCCGGTGTCGTTTGCCTTGCCATCTCAGTGGGCGGGCATCGCGAGCGGGTTGAGGCGGAGCTTCGGCACGAAGTCGCGAGCGTGGGGGAGGACGAGGAATGCCACCAGGCTGGCGAGACTAGTAAGGATTCCGGCTGCCACGAAGGCGTGCGACACGGCGGAGGCGGCGTGGGCAGCCGTCAGGGCTCCGCTTGCGCCGGCGGCGATCGTCGAGAAGACCGCGATGCCGAGCGTGCCGCCGATCTCGTGCCCGGTCGAGTTCAAGCCGGAGATCATTCCCGACTCACTGTCGTGTGCGCCGGTGAGGATGGCGACCGAGACGGACACGACGGCGATGCCGAGGCCGAAGCCGGCGACGAGCATCCCGGGAAGCACGTTGCGGAGGTAGGTGCCGTCAGCGCCGACATGGGCGAGGAGGGCCATGCCAATCGTCGCGATCGCGAAGGCAGCTGCGAGGGGGCCGCGAACGCCGTGGCGACCGACGACGTGCCCCGCGCCATGAGCACCGACCCCTGCCGCCAGTGCGAGCGGGATGAACGCAAGTCCGGTCATCAGGGGGCTCGTTCCGAGGACGTTCTGGAGGTAGACCGAGCAGAGGTAGAAGAGCCCGAAGATCGAGCCGGCCGCGGCGAGCATCAGGAAGAGCCCTCCGCCGACTGCGCGGTCGGCCAGCCGTTGAACGTTGAGCAGAGGCTTTTCCGTATGCGTTTCGAGGACACCGAACCCACCGAGCCCAACAAGACCTGCGATCGCGAAGCCGAGAGTCTGGGCTGACGTCCAGCCTGCGCTCGAGCCCTGCGTGATCGCGTAGACGATCGCGCCGAGGCTCGTGGTGGCGACGATCGCTCCCCGCAGGTCGAGGCCGCGCCAGCGCGGCTTCTCGGAGTCGCTCGGAATGACTCTGAATGCGGTGAGCGCGAGTGCGAGGGCGACCGGGAGGTTGACGAAGAAGATCATCCGCCAGTCGGCGAACTCGGTCAGCAGCCCGCCGGCGAGCACGCCGATCGCGGCACCGGCGCCGCCGACGGCACCCCAGGCTGCGAGAGCCTTCGCCTTCGCGTGGCCCGTGAAGCAGGTCGTGATGATCGAGAGCGCCGCGGGCGACAGCATCGCCGCTCCGAGACCCTGGCCGGCACGCGAGACGAAGAGCGCGGCGGCAGTTCCGGCGAGCGCCGAGGCGAGAGACGAAGCGGTGAAGACGGCGAGCCCGGTCATGAACAGGCGGCGGCGCCCGAGGAGGTCGGCGCCGCGGCCGCCGAAGAGCAGCAGGCTTCCGAAGACGAGCGAGTAGCTCGTGATCGTCCAGCTGATCTGCGAGCCCGTGAGCTGCAGGTCCTTCGCGAGGCTCGGCAGGGCGATGTTCACCGCGGTGATGTCGAGGATGACCATCAGCTGGGCGACCAGGAGCACGGGGAGAAGCCAGCGATGTGCGGGGGTGGGAGCGTCGTGCCCGTCGTTTCCGATCTCGCTCTTGGAATGCTTGGGCTTGTGATGCATGAGCTCGACTCCTCCTAAGTTGGACTGTGATGTCCGAGATAATAAATCAGACAACAGTGTCCAAGTCAAGGGGGCAGAGATCATGACCCGGCACGGACAGGAAAGCGGGAGCGAGGAACCGAGGACACGCGATGGAACGCGAGCATGATCACGCGCACGACATGCCGCCCCGGGCGCCCCGCGCGCTGACGGCCACGGCCGTCCAGGCGACGCTCCACTGTCTCACCGGCTGCGCCATCGGCGAGATCCTCGGGATGGTGATCGCGACCGCGCTCGGCCTTGGAAATGCTCCGTCGATCGAGATCTCGATCGTCCTCGCCTTCTTCTTCGGCTACATCCTCACGCTGCGGCCGCTCTTTGGCGCCGGAGTTTCGCTCCGCCGCGCGCTCCGGCTCGCGTTCGCTTCCGACACCGTCTCGATCGCAACGATGGAGCTCGTCGACAACGCGTTCATCCTCGCGGTACCGGGAGCGATGGCAGCCGGGCTCGCGGACGGGCTTTTCTGGTGGAGCCTCCTCGTCAGCCTCCTTGTCGCTTTCGTGGTCACGGTGCCCGTGAATGCCTGGCTCATCAGCCGCGGTCGCGGGCATGCCGTGATGCACGAGCGGCACGCGCGATAGCCGGGCGGCCATCCGGGCCGAGAAGTGTGCGAGGATCCGTCGCGATGGGCGCGACGGTCGTGACGAAAGCCGTGCTCGTCCTGCTCGCGCTACCCGTCACCTGCATGGCGCTCTGCACGTCCCGAGTGCAGCCGGTGCACGGGTGGATGATGAGGCACCACTGTCCGCTCGCCGCCCTCACGATGCATCCGCCCTCGCGCCCGATCGGCGTCCAGCCGCGGTCGAACGAGCAACATGCGCGCATGACCATGCCTGCGCCCATGCGCGAACCGGTCGCCGTTCATTGACATGCGACGGCGGCACTGTAGGGTCGCAGCACGGGACGCGTTGACGCCGACCGTCGTGCCGCTCCGAGCCGTCGACGACGCAGGTGGTCCGTCGAGCGCGGCCGGCTGCGGACGGGTCTCTTCGCGGCGATCGGTCTCGCCGCGGCCGTGCTCGGCGTCGTGGGCTACGACCTGCATGCCCTGAAGCGCCTCGAGCTGAGCTCAGTCGACGCACGGTTCAGGATCCGGGGGCCGCTCGGCGTGCCGCACAACGTCGTCGTCGTCGGGATCGACGAGGCAACGTTCTCCGATCTGAACCGGCGCTTTCCGGACTTCACGCGCGGGATGTACGGCTCGGTGGTCGACAACCTGCATCGCGCAGGCGCGAAGGCCATAGCGCTCGACGTCCAGTTCACGGAGCCGACAACAGCGCCGCCGTATCTGCGGCGGCGAACCCCGCTGTATCGCAGGGTCGACAGGCTCGCAGCGGGCGAGGACAACAAGCTCGGCAACGCGGCGCGCCGCGCCAAGCCCGTCGTCTTCGCCGACACGGCGCCCGACCCGGAGACAGGCGCGACCGCGGTCTTCGGCGGCGCCCTTAGGGGTATCGGCGGGCTTGCCGGCTACAGCGCGTTCCCGCTCGATGCCGACGGCGTGCTCCGGCACATGCAATACGAGACGGATCACCTGAAGTCGTTCGCGATCGTGGCGGCAGAGGTTGCGATGGGGCGGACGATCCCGGCATCCGAGCTCCACGGAGCGACGACGTGGATCGACTATCCGGGGCCTCCCGACACCGTCCCCTCCATCTCGTTCTCACGCGTTCTCACGGGGAAGTTCAAGCCGTCGGTCGTTCGCGGCAAAGTCGTCGTCGTCGGCGCGACCGCGTCGTCGCTCCAGGACGTTCGTCCCACGTCCACCTCGGGCGGCGGGAACGAGTCGGGGCCGGAGATCCAGGCGAGCGCGATCGCGACGGCGATCCGCGGCTTCCCGCTCCGCGACGCGGCGGGCTGGCTGAACGTGCTCGCGATCTGCGCACTCGGGCTTGCGCCTGCGCTCATCGGGCGGCGATTCCCCGGCCTATGGACGATCGCCGCCGCGCTCGGGCTTGCTGCTGCCTACGCCGTCATCGCACAGGTGGCGTTCGACCATGGAACGGTCCTGACATTCACCTATCCGCTCGGCGCACTGACGATCGCAGCCATCGGGACGCTCGGCGCGCACTACTTCCTGACGACGCTCGAGCGCCAGCGCACGCGGGACACCTTCGCGCGCTTCGTGCCGGAGGAGGTCGTCAATCAGGTGCTTGCGCGGGCCGACGAGGGGCTCCGGCTCGGTGGTACACGGGTCGTCGGCACGTGCATGTTCACCGACCTGCGCGACTCGACGAAGTTCGCCGAGTCCCTGCCGCCGGAGACGGTGGTCGACGTGATCAACCGCTATCTCGGCGAGCTGAGCGAATCCATCCTCGGCCACGGCGGCACGCTGATGTCGTACCTCGGCGACGGCTTCATGGCCGTCTTCGGCGCGCCGCTCGAACAGGACGATCACGCCGACCGGGCGCTCGCAGCAGCGCGCGAGATCATCGACGACCGGTTGCCGCGGTTCAACACCTGGTTCCGGGAGCAGGGATACGGCGACGACCTGCGGATCGGCATCGGGATCAACTCAGGCCCGTTCCTCGCCGGGAACGTCGGCTCAGAGACGCGCCTCGAGTACACCGCGATGGGCGACACGATCAACACCGCGTCGCGGCTCGAAACCATCACGAAGACGTCGGACTTCTATGTGCTTCTCGCTCAGGCGACGCGAGATGCGCTCACCAGGCCCGCGGTCGACCTCGTCGAGGTCGGCGAGGTCGACATCCGCGGAAGACTCGGCAGCATCAGCCTTTGGTCATTCGAGCAGGCGCGAAAGCCTGCTCCGGTCTGAGCACGCCGCACTGCGGTCACATCTTCTTGGCGGCGTCCTTCATCTTCTTGCCGGCCTTCTTGACGTCGCCTTTCATCTGATCCCGACGTCCCTCTTCCGCGAGATCGGGATTGCGCGTCACCTTGCCGGTCGCTTCCTTCACTGCGCCGCCTGCACGATCGGTCTTGTCGCCCACGGTTCAACCTCCTCTGGAGTTGTCTCGCAGTCCATATGAGCTTCTCCCGGACCGCCGGGATGAAAACCTGTGAAGGGCTCGTCGACTCGTTCGCGATAAGGTCGCCGCAATGCCGAAAACGAGCCAGCTCGGTCTCTTCCTCACAGCGCTCCCGGCGCCGATGGCGATCGACTTCGCCGGGCGCGCCGAGACGGCAGGCTTCCGGAGCGCGTGGTTCCCCGAGATCACCTTCGCGGACTCCTTCGGGCCTGCCACCGCGGCCGCGATCCGGACAGAGCGCATCGGCATCGGCACGGGGGTCGTCGGTATCTGGTCGCGCTCGGCTGTGACGATGGCGCTTCAAGCGGCAACACTGCACCAGCTCTCGCACGGCAGGCTCCTGCTCGGCCTCGGGGTACAGGCGCGTGGATACGTGGAGGGCTGGCACGGACAGCGCTACCGCCGGCCGATCGAGGCGATGCGCGACTTCGTGACGATCGTCAGGCGCGCATTCGCGGGCGAGCTCGTCACATACGAAGGCGAGGTCTTCACCGTCCGCAACTTCCACCTCGACCTCGAGCTGCCGTCACCGCCCCCGAAGGTTGTCATCGCCGCGAATGGCCCACGAATGATCGAGCTGGCCGGTGAGATCGCGGACGGCATGGTGGGCTGGTATCAGTCGCTCGAGTACGTGCGCGACGTGACGATGCCTGCCCTCGAACGGGGCGCAGCACACGCCGGCAGATCACTCGACGGATTCGATGCCACCGTCGGCTTCCCGGCCGTCATCACTCCCGACGACAGCGGTCTCGCGCTCGCAAAGGGGCAGGTGATGATGTACGCGACGGCTCTCGGCTCCGCACCGGCGTACCTCGAGAGCGCGAAGGCGGCCGGCTTCGGCGATCAGGCCGAGGCGATCGGCGAGCGAGTGCGCGCCGGCGATCTGCGCGGAGCGGTCGACCTGGTGCCGGATGAGATGGCGGACGCGATGGTCATGGCGGGGAGCGCGGAACGCGTTCGCGGCCGCATCGACCGCTATCTCGAGGCGGGCCTGACGGGCGTTCATGTTCTCCCATCGCCGCCGGGCGGCTACTACCCGCTCTACGAGGATCACTTCCCGGTGGAGTCGCTGTCGCAGCTTCCCGAGTTCGACTTCCCGGCACTCGTACAGAGCTTCGAGAACGCGATCGCACTCCTTCGCGACTAGACTTCCGAGCCGATGGCGACGAAGGCGGATTTCACGGAGGACGAGTGGGAGGCAATGCAGTCCGGCATCACCGGAGCCGGGATGTTCGTCGCGCTCGTCGACCGCGGCTTCTTCGACAATTTCAAGGAAGCGAACGCGCTCGCGAAGCATCTGCGAGCGGCACACGAGAAGAGCGACAGCGTTCTCATTCGTGACCTGACCGCGGGGCACGACCGTCCCTTCGGGATGACGGCGTCGCCCGAAGAAGTCGAGCAGAGCACGACGGAAGCCCTGCAGGCGGGCCTCGCTGCACTCGAGGCGAAGTCGCCTGAAGACGCCGTCGCCTACCGCGCGCTCGTCCTCGACGTCGCGGAGTCCGTCGCCGCGGCGGCGAAAGGCGTCTCGCCGGCGGAGAACGCGGCGCTCGAAAAGATCCGAGCCGCCCTCGGCGCCTCCGCCTGATCTAGCGAGGCGGCGCTGCCGGCGGCAGCTTCATCGAGTCGCTGAGCGACAAGTACGGCGTATCCGGAATCGTGATCAGTCCGCGCGTCGGGCGGTCGAGGTCGAAGGTCACGAGCAGCAGCATCGTCAACAGCACCGTCGCGAGCACCATGGGCAAGAGCCCGCGCCCGAGCACGGAGAGATAGAGCCCGAGCAACCCCAGCGCGATCGCCGCGCCGATCACCTCGAGCACGAGCACGGAGCCTGGCACGCGGTTGTCGAGCGCGGAGAGGCGGACAGTCTGCTCGTCGATCATCGTGTTCAGGGAGTCGACGTAAAGCCTTGTCGCGGAGGCGATCGGGGCAGCACGAAGGCTGCTTCCCGCGAGGGTCCAGAGCCGGCGCTGTATTGCGTCTTCCTCTGCAGCAGTCCGGTTCATAGCGTCGCTGTTCGGCACCTCTTTCGAGACAAGCAAGGCCAGGTCGGTGTACTTGCGTAGCAGCACGAGTGACTGCGTTCGTGCCGGCTCGGCGAGAAGCTGCGCGCGAAGGTACGTGGTTCCGATGGCGTTCGCATCGGAGACCACGGCGGCGCGGCGGTCCTCGTATCGGCCGAGAGCGAGAGAAAGGCCAAATGCCAGGATGAGCCCGACGACGCCGAGCAAAGCCCCCTGTAGCGCCCCGAACGGCTCGCGAAGCGTGTCATGGTGCTCCCGCAGCCGTACTCCCGCCGCAACTCCGATGAGCGTCACGGTCCCGACCACCGCACAGATGATCAGTCCGACTGCCCAGCTGCTCAGCGAGAAGAACATTCCCTCGGCCCCACGAACTCAGCTGCCCGAGCGATCCGCGTGGAAGGCCTGCCGCGCATCCTGAAGGCTCGCGAATTCGCGGGCGTCGACGCCGAACCGCGCGAGCTCGTGCTGCACGTGGTCGCTCGCGTTCGCGACCGCGAACACGATGTTCCGCGAACGCAGCTGTCCTGCAAGCTCCGACAGGGTCTCACCGCCGGTGTAGTCGATGTCGTCCATCGCTTCCGCATCGAGCACGAACCACCTGGGGGGATCCGGAACGTCGACGAGCTCGATCGCTTCGTCGCTCAGTCGTTCTGCGTTCGCATAGAAGAGGCCGACACCGAAGCGGTAGACCACGAGCCCCGGTTCGGAGACGCGCCCGGCGACCGGCGGGGCGGTGTGGATTGCCCCACCGTCGTCCCAGCTGAGTACTGCGTCCCGCGGCAGGTAGTGGCGCTGCACGTGCAGGACGATCGAGAGGACGATCGCGAGCAGGATTCCTTGCTCGACGCCGACGCCGACGACGACGGCGGCTGTCAGGAACGCGACCCAGAACTCGTCTCTGCGGAGGCGCCAGATCCGGCGCATGTCCGCGACGTCGATGAGCTTGATGCCGATCATGAACACCACGGCCGAAAGCACGGCGTTCGGCAGGTACGAGAGCGGCTTTGTCAGGAAGAGGAGGACGAGGGCGACGACGCCGACGGTCGTGAGCTGCGCCACCTGCGTACGACTCTTCGCCTCGTCGACCATCTCCGTCTTCGTCGGGCTGCCGTTCACGACGAAGGTGCTGCTGAAGCCGGCCGCGAGGTTGGCAGCCGCGAGGCCGAGCAAATCGTCGTTCTCGACGAAGTGCTCCCGGTACTTGACCGCATAGGCGCGTGAGGTGGCGGCGCTTTGAGCAAGGATCACGAGGAACATCGAGACGGAGGTCGCGATGAGGCCGCTGATCTCCGTCCACGTGACCCCGTGCGGCAGGCCGAAATGGGGAAGCCCACTCGGCAGGGGGCCGAGCGTCGAGACGCCGTGCGCGGCGAGGTCGGCGGCCCAGCTGACGACGATTGCCCCGATGACGGCCACGAGGCCGCCTGGAATGACCTTTACCCAGCGCCCGAAGACGACGAGGATGGCGAGCACGGAGAGCGAGACGGCAAGCGTCGCTCCCGAGACCTGGTCGAGCTCGCCCAGCGTGTCCCAGAACTTGATCAGCGTCCCGGACACGTGGTCGGTCGAGACGTTCGGCGACGGCACGCCGAGCATTCCGGCGAACTGTCCGAGTGCCACCTGAATCCCGACGCCGGTCAGAAAACCGACGAGGACGGTTCGCGAGATGAAGTTCGCGAGGAAGCCGAGCCGCGCGACCCGCGCGAGGAGGAGGAAGACCGCCGCGAGGAGCGCACTCATCGAGGCGAGTGCAAGCCACTCTGGCGTCTGCGGCTGCAATCCCGAGACTCCGAGACCCGCGATGCCGGCGTACATGATCGCTGCGGTGGCCGAGTCGCCGCCGACGACGAGATGTCGCGACGAGCCGAACACGGCGAATGCGAGCACCGGGATGAGAATCGTGTAGAGGCCGGTGATCACCGGCGTCCCCGCGATCTTCGTGTATCCCATCACCTCGGGGATCGCGAGTGCAGCGAGCGTGACGCCGGCCACGATGTCGCGTGTGAGCCAGGAACGGTCGTACGGCCGGATACTCGTGAAGAGCGAGAGGCGCGCCGGCTTCGCCTCGGCCGGGATGGGCGGGCTGTCGAGCAAGCGCCCATGCTCGGTCACGGCCGAGGGGCTCACATCATCCGGATCGGACGACGCCCGACGGGCTGACAACGGGGCTACGATGGCTCCGTGGCGCTTGTCAGCACGACAGAACGTGAGAGCGCGGCGGAGGCCCTTCGCCGCCATTACGTCAACGGCCGTCTGACGCTCGACGAGTTCAGCGACCGGATGCGGATCGCGCTCAAGGCTCGCCGTGGCTGGGAGCTGCGGAGGGCGCTCTGGGGCCTTCCCCCCGTCTGGCGCGATCCCGACGAGATGCGCCGGATCGCACGGGAAGCAAAGCGCCGCATCGTGATCGCCGTCGTCGCGATGCTCTGGGTGCTTGCGTCGCTCGTGCTCTTGCTCTCCTTTGGCATGAGCGCCCTCGTGCACGGGCCGACGACCGGCGACGTGGTGGGATATCCCGTCGCGTGGCTCGTCGTGACGGTGCTCGCCTGGCAGGCACGCAGGCGCGCCTGAGCCGCGCTGTCGTCAGTCGACCGACGCGGCGAGCGCGTCAGCCTGAAGCTGCGCCGTCTCGCGGAAGTCGATGTGGCGGTGCGTGCCGTCGCACAACGGTTTCATCTCCGAGTGACCGCAGCGGCAGAGCGTTACGCGGTTCCGCGTCTCGAACGGCTGCCCGTCCGAGCGCGTGACCGGAATTCCACCCGTCACCCAGAGCGCCCCACCGAGGCCGTCCTCCTCCTCGGTCACGGAGATCTGCACCGGGTAATCGGGCTCGATGTCCTCGCCGTCCTCGGTGAGGGAAAACGTGTAAGAGCCGGACGGGCACCGGTCGATGAGCGCGATCACGCGTGCGCGCACGTCACTGTCGCTCGTTGCGTCGAGCATCGCGGGGATCCGCTCCACACGACCGACGCAGAAGGCGGCGTGCATGCAGATCGGCCCGTCGCGCCGGACCACGAACCCGCTGCCCCCGACGACACGTCGGCGCTCGGCCGACGGATGCGGGTCTGCGGTCTCGGTGCCGTCGAAGCCGCCGCGGACGTGCGTGCCGTCGCAGAAGGGCTTCGTGGAGGAGAGGCCGCAACGGCAGAGCGCGTAGGTCTCCTCGGTATCGAGCACCTCGGTCTTCAGCCAGGCGATCGCGTCGTTGTTCTCGGTGGACACGATCTTCCGCTTGCGGACGAGAGGGATGTCGCCGTAGACGAGGTACGGCCCGTTCTTCAGGACGAGGATGTGCTGCTCGCCCTTGCTCGCGATGTGCCGGCGCTCCGGCGCGACGTACTCGAAGCTCGGGCCGACGGTGGTCGCGCCGTCTCTCGACGGCATCTGCATGAGCTCGACTGCCTGTTCCTTCAGGCCGTACATCAGGCCGGTCGCGACCGCGAGCAGGCTGGGGCTGCCGTCGAACGTCTCGTCCAGCAGGTGCAGCACTCCCGAATACGCGTGGTTGAACTCCTCCATGCGGATGCGCTGCTCGCTCCCCTCGGGGTAGTCCTTGCTCCGAGGGTTCGGGCGCATGTTGTAGACGGCGTCCCAGTCGACTGCGAACGGCTCGCCGGTCGGCCCCGATTGCGGCGTGTCGCCCGGCGCGAAGCGGCGCGCCATCGCGATCTCCTGGAAACGGAAGTAGTGCGCGACCTCCTCGCGCTCGGGATGGAACATGTCGCGATCTCCGTCCCACACCTCTTGATGCTGGAGGCCCTCGCCCTGCTCGACGATCTCCCCGAGGGCGGCGAGCGCCGACTCGAGATCGGTGACGGTGACGATCCGGCCGCTCCCGCCGTAGTAGATCTCGTCGGTCACTTGCCTCGCCGGGTCGCCGCAGAAGAGCGTCTCCTCGCCGAGCTTCTTGGTCAAATGCTCCAGCGCGACCTCGATCGCCTCGTAGAACTGCCCGATGGTCTCGAAGCGGTTGTCCTCGGGCAGGCCGTCGTGCTCGCCGGGCCGCTCGATCTGCAGGAAGACGTCGACCGCCTCCGGCGAGAACTTCAGCAACGGCACTTCGAACGCCTTGTTCGAGTGAGGCAGGTAGGTGGGGAAGCGGGGGAGGAGGCTCGGCGCGTCGAGCACCGGCCGGCCGCCGACGGCGTTCAGGATGTTCGCCGCCATCGTCAGGTGGAGCATCTCCTCCATGAACACGCTGTGCACGACCTCGGCGGCTTCCTCGTTCGCGCCTTCCTTCATCGAGTACAGGGCGCACAGGTAGGGCGGAAGCGTGCCGTGCTCCACCTCGATCGCCCACTGAAGGTGCCGGTGCAGGCTCTCTACGGTCGTGATCGCCACGGGCCAACGATATCCATGTGCCGCGCCTCGGCAAGACCGCATGCCCCTGGACTCGATGGACAGGCAACGGTTCCTTCCCTAGCATCGGCCGCATGGACGAATGGGCACGGCCAGCTGAGGAGGCGATTCGCCGCCGCGCGTTCGAGATCTCGCTGCGCGCGGACGGTGGATCACCGGAGGAAAACTGGAAGCGCGCCGAGGAGGAGCTCTTCGACGAGCAGTGGCTGGCGGCGCGCGACGCGAGGATCGCGGAGAAGGCCTAACGGGCTAGCGAAGCCGGCGCGGGGTCGACGACGGTCGTCCGGCCCCGCGTGAGCGTCAGCGCACCTGCCTTCTCCGCCGCACGCAGAACACGGTTCACCGTCGCTCGAGAGGTACCCGCAAGTGTCGCGATCTCTTCCTGGGTGAGCGGGATGACCTGTTCCCCGCCGTCACGGCTGTAGAGCTCGGCGAGCTCACGGAGCCGGTGGAGGACACGCTTGTCGGCTGAGACGTAAAGCGCCTCGGCCAGGAGCTCATTCGTCCGGCGAATGCGCGCGGCCAGGAGCTTCACGAGTAGGTCGTTCACCTGCGGTTGGTCGTGGCGGAGCCGCTCGAGGTCCGGCCGCGAGATCGAGACGGTCTCGGAGCGTTCGAGAGAGACGACGGTCGCAGAGCGGTCGGTCTCGTCGCCGACGAGGGCGAGCTCCCCGAAGGCGTCGCCGGCGCCGATGATCGCGATCGTCGCGACGTCTCCGACGGGGGTGCGGATCCGGACGCCGAAGCGGCCCCGCCGGATCATGTGCATCGAGTCGGCCGGGTCGCCCTGGTGGAAGACGACCTCGTTTCGGGTGAAGGTCCGCCGCCGCGCGACGCTCATGAGGTGTTGCACCTCTTCGTCGGGAACCCCGTCGAGCAGCCGCCAAGCCATGCCAAAAGACTACGTCCGAGCCCAGTCGGCGGAGTGTGACGGCCGAGACACTCCATCTGTCTCGCCGGTGCACGACAGGGGACGGCGCCGCTGGTACACCAGGTCATGCAGGAAACGGCTGAGGCAGATGCAACGAGTGCGTCTCACGTCGCCCACCCAACCCACGGAGGAATCGCTCGGATGGCCGCCTTTGAAGTCGTCTTCGATGATGATGCCGGGGTGCCGGAGGCGGGTTCGACCGTCGAGATCGACGGTGCGCTCTGGGAAGTCGTGCGGGTCGACGAGGGCGACGGGACGCCGCGCGTCCACCTCGTCAACCGGTCGCACGCGGGCATGGCCGCCCATCATCAGCTCGCCGCGGTGAGCGCTCCCGTGACGCTCGCGCCGCCGACCTCGTTCGAGAGCGAGCTCGTCTACACGCTGAACGACCTCTCTTCCAGGCTCAACACGCTTGCCGGTGCCCTCAACGCCTACTGGGGGACGAGCGCGCGCGGCGCCGCGTGACCGGGTAGCCGTCCGCCCTCCGCGATCGGCCAGCCTGCAGCACCTACGAGCAGGTTCTCCCGGCCTATTCTTATTCATATTGAAGGAAGCGGCATTCCGTGCCACAGTGCTCTCGCAGATCAAGGGATCACGGGAGACGAGTGGTGGGGGTGCGGTGGTCATGACGGTGCCCGGGACCGGGGCAAGACGCGCGGCTCTTTCGTTTGCCGCGCTCACGGTGCTGCTCGCCGTGCTCGTGCTCGTACCGGCAGGCGCCGGTGCAAGCGGGCCCTCCGTGACGTTCACGTCTACGAGCACCTTCCCGGTGCCCCCTGGCGTCGTCGTTCACCGGAAGCGGAGGCGGCGACGGCTGGGCCGTTGCGTTGACGCCGACCGCCGTCTACAACGTCTTCCACCACGCGGGCAGCACCCAGCTCGCCTGCCATTTCCAGAAGGACGGAGGCCCGTGCTGGGGCGCCGGCCACGAGGCGATTCGGGTGTATGAGCAGGCGGTGGGCGCTACCGCCGTCGATTACACGGCGGCCGGCCAGCCGGGGCTCTACCTCGACCAGCCGAGTGGCAAGCTCTACATGTTCACGACTCGCAGCTCGGACCACACGGCGGGCGTCCTGTGCATGGACACGAAGGCCGTCGATCCCGCGCTGAACCCGCAGTTCGATCCGGCGAACACCAAGGGATTCAATCCGGACGGCCGCGTCGCGTTCTGCGGCTTCACCCCGCTCTCTGCGCCCGGCGAGGGGATGAACAGCGGCGGGTACAACGTTCTCGGTGCGCCGGCGCAGGTCGGCTCGCGCTGGTTCACCTTCAACTGGTTCAACGGCGAGCCCCCCACGGGGACGATGAACAAGCTGCTCTGTTTCGACCTGAGCACGTTCGCCGCCTGCGCGAACCAGCCGTACCCCCTTGCCAACATCGGGACCGGCGTCGTGTCGGTCAACACCCCGGGCCCGTCGGCGGTCGCCGTCGGGTCGAAGGTGATCGTGCCGCTCTCGATCGGCGGGAGCGAGGTCCTCGCGTGCTTCGACACCACGGCGGCCGATCCCACGAACACCGATCAGACGTCCTGCGGGGCCGGCTGGCCGACCTCGATCTCACAGGTCGCGCGCTTCTTCGCGACTGGTAGTTACGGCGCTCCCTATCCGATGCTGAGTGGCTCCGGAGTGCCGACCGGCGTCTGCCTGCCGACCGGGAGCGACCCGTGCTGGGATCTCTCCGGCGGGCTCGTCAGCCCCGCGCTGCCGAACATGACGTCGGCAATCCACGCCTCGCAGGTGTGGAATGGGCAGGCAGTGGTGATCGGGCCACGCGTCTATGTCCCGAATCGCAATGACGGTATCGAGTGCTACGACTACAGCACGCAGGCGAACTGCGTCGCCAAGGATGCCGACGGCAAGGTCGTCTTCACCTTCCCGAAATATCCGGGCGCGAGCCCCACGACCGAGTGGTACACGGTCAACGTCGACCCGCAACGGCCGAACTGCCTTTGGGTCAACTCGGATCACCGCGAGATCGCGAACTTCGACGCGTTCACGGGAGGCGCCTGCGGTCAAGGCCCGATTCGGGTGGTCACGTCGTCCATCGTCGGCAGCGCTCCGCAGTGCTTCCCGAGCCAGTTCTCGTCGCTGAGGATCGACTCGCCGTCGCGAAGCGCGTACTCGGACGGCTCGGTTGTCTTCGCCGATGCGAGCGGCAACGCACTGCCCGGAGCGACGCCGATCGCGCTCGACGGGAACGGCACCGCAGACCTCTCGAGCCTGCAGCTCTCGACGGGCCAGGCCCTGCCACAGTTCTTGATCACTCTCAGGCAGGGCGATCAAGTGGTGAGGCCGGACTCGGTCACCGTGACGGTCACCTGGCAGGGGACGTTCGACCCGTCGTGCGCAGACAAGAGCGGTACGAGCATTGTCGGTTCGAGCACCGCTGGTTCGACCACCGATACGCCTGCGCCTCCTGCGCAGTCGAACGTGGGAGTGACGATGACCGCGCCGATCGTCACACGCATCGGGCAGCCCGCAGATTTCACGGCGACCGTCAAGAACACCGGTAACGACCCGGCCCAGGGTGTCGAGCTCAACTCGTCGGTCGTGGGAGCCGCGACGCTCGGCACGGTGACGCCGTCGCAGGGCACCTGCTCGACGGTCGCGGGCGTGCGCTGCTTACTCGGAACGCTCGCTGCCGGCGCAACAGCGACGGTGAAGTACTCACTCACTCCGATCGCGGCCGGCCCGGTCACGATCAAGTCGCACGTCACCGGCGATCACAACACATCGGGTACCGACGACGACGCATCGGCCGCCGCTCCTGCCCTCGACCCGGGGGCACCCCCGCCCGCGCCGCCGGCGCCGACCCAGCCCGGCACGCTCAACGCGATCTCGACGGGGACGGTCAAGGTAAACGGCGTCTCGATCCCGTCCGACACGATCTTCCTGCTCAAATCCGGCGACACCGTCGAGCTGAACGGGTTCCTCACGTTCACGACGATCGGCGGCGCGGTGGGCACTTTCTCGAACCTGCCTTTCACCGCCTCGCGTCAGCTCAGCAAGCTTCGCGCAGCGCTCCGCGCTGCCGTCGACGGCCCGCCGACGACGTTCACCGTCTCCGCCCCGAGCGACGTGGCCGGGCTGACGAACCTCACGCTCGTCGGCAGCAACTTCTCGAGCTGCACGACTCCGCGGAAGGTCAGCGCGAACGAGCCCAGCTCGAAGGTCGTCCAGCAGCTGTGGGGGAAGGCGAAGGGCAGCTTCCGGACCACGGCGAAGTACAGCTCGGCGACGATCCGCGGCACGACCTGGGGTATCCAGGACCGCTGCGACGGGTCGCTCACGACGGCGGTCGACGATCCGGTCGACGTCGCCGACTTCGTCCTCAACAAGACGGTGACGATCAGCGGCGGGCAGACGTACCTCGCGAAGCCGGGAGCGTTCACGCCGCCGGCCGCCAAGGTTCCGACCATCGCCGGGCACCAGACCGCGAAGACGGTCAAGGCGCACGGGCTCCGCGTGGGCAGCACCGCCTACACGACCCGCGCGAAGCTCACTGCGTACCTCACGAAGACGGGCAGCAGCTGGGCGGCGTTCGCGGCGAAGTACCCAGCGCTGGCGAAGGCACTCGCGGCGCGGAGGAAGTAATCACCGCAGACGGCCGGCACGCGTCCGCCGGCCGTCATACGCTGTATTGATCCGTAGGCAAAGTCTCCATCGGTACCGTTTCGGCCTGTTCGTGGCCGTCGGCGTGGTCGCTGCTGCGATCGCGTTCGCAATCGACGCGGCCGGCCTGATGGACTCGCAGGAGCAGTCGACGGTCGACGTGCGGTTCGGGATCCGCGGCTCGACCGGCACCCCCGACGACGTGCGGATCGTTCGGATCGACGACGTGACGTTCGGCGATCTCCGCACCCGCTGGCCGTTCCCGCGCCGCCTGCATGCGCAGCTGATCGACCAGTTGCACAAGGCAGGCGCGAAGGTGATCGCCTACGACGTCCAGTTCACCGAGCCGACAAACGAGCGCGACGACATGGCCCTGTACGCGGCAGCCGGACGTGCGCGCAATCTCGTGTTTTCCACCACCGAGGTGAACTCCAAGGGCGGCACGGACGTGCTCGGCGGCGACGCGAACCTGAAGCCGATCCATGCGATCGCTGCGAACGCGCTCATCCCGACCGACGCGGGCGGCGTGATCAGACGCTTTCGGTACGACGTCGACGGCTTGAAGAGCTTCGCCGTCACCGCAGCCGAGCGCGCCACCGGGCGCGCGATCAATCCGAGGTCGTTCCCGGGCGGTGGCGCCTGGATCGACTACGTCGGTCCGCCAGGCACGGTGCCCGGCGTCTCGTTCTCGCGCGTCCTGCAGGGCAAGTTCCCGAAGGACTTCTTCCGCGGCAAGGTCGTCGTCGTGGGCCCGACAGCGCCGTCCTTGCAGGACGTGCACTCGACCTCCGCATCCGGCGACGAGCTGATGGGCGGCGCCGAGGTGCAGGCGAATGCGATCCGCACGGCGATGCACGGCTTCCCGCTGACGAGCGTCCCTGACTGGCTCAGTGCGTTCGTGATCCTGCTCATGGCGATGATTGCTCCGCTTGCGACACTTCGCTTCTCGCCGTTCCGCTCTTTGCTCGTCGCAGCCGTCGCCGGCGCGGCGTACGCGATCATCGCGCAGTTCGCGTTCAACCGCGGCGTCGTCGTCGACTTCGTGCATCCCCTCGTCGCGCTCGCGATCTCGGCCTTCGGCTGCGTTGCGGTCGGCTCGCTCCTCGAGGCCTTCGAGCGCGAGCGGATGCGAGATCTCTTCGGCCGGTTCGTGCCGGAGCAGGTCGTCGACGAGGTGCTCGCGCAGGCGAACGACGGCGGCTACCTCGGTGGGAAGCTCCGGCTCTGCACGATGATGTTCACCGACCTCCGCGGCTTCACGACGTTCTCCGAGGCGCGGGCCGCCGACGAGGTGATCGACATCCTCAACCACTATTTCGGCGAGATCTCGCAGGCCGTGTTCGATCACGGCGGCACGCTCGTCTCCTATCTCGGCGACGGCATGATGTCCGTCTTCGGCGCGCCGCTCGAGCAGGAGGACCACGCCGACCGGGCCCTGGCGGCTGCACGCGAGATCCTGACCGATCGCCTTCCCAGAGTGAACGAGTGGATCCGCGAGCAAGGGTACGGCGAAGGCTTCCGAATGGGCGTCGGCCTGAACAGCGGCACGATCATGACGGGCAACATCGGCTCGGAGCGCCGGATGGAGTACACGACGATCGGCGACCCGGTGAACACGGCGTCGCGGCTCGAGGGGATGACGAAGGGAACGCCGTTCCCGCTCTTCATGTCCGACACGACGCGCGAGCTACTCCACGAGGATCCCGAAGATCTCGTTTACGTCGCCGAGCTCGAGGTGCGCGGACGCCAGGAGAAGGTGAAGGTCTGGTCGCTGCGCGGCCTCGCCGCGGGCGCACCGGCGCCGCGGGCCGCCGAAGAGCCGCCCGAGAGCATCCCCGCCGCGGTGCCGACGACCTGATCGAGGACAACCACGCCGGCCGCGGCGTGGTTGCCGTCGTTCCTGTGAGCCCTACTCCGACGGGATGATGCCGAGCTGCTGGAGCAGCCGTAACTGGTCGAAGTTGAACCACTCTTCGGCGATCATGCCGTTCTCGAACCGGCTGAGGGTGATCCCCGACCACTCGGCCCACTTGCCCGTGGCGGGTGTGCCGAACCACTCCTCCGTGTGCGTTCCCCGCAGCGTCCAGCGCGATGCCACCAGGTCGTCCGCGCCGAAGAGATCGTCGAGCGAGAGCTCCAGATCGGGGAAGCCCGTTCGGGTACCGCCGATGAATTGCTTTACCCCCTCGGGACCGGGGGGCAGCCCGATGGGGTCGTTGTGGTGAGAGTGATAGTCGGCGGTGAAGATCTCGTCGACCACGGAGAAATCGCCCTTGTTGACGACGTCGTCGTAGTAGCGACGCATGACCGCCTCGTTGTCGGTGTCTGCCACGAGTCCTCCGCTCAGCCCTGTGTGAGTTGTTGGTAGATGCCGAGGAAATCTTCCTGCATCCACTCCTCCGCGATCTTCCCGTCGGCGACGCGGAAGATCCCGGTGCCGGCCACGAGGATCTTCTTGCCGGTGGGGGGTATGCCGAGGAACGCTCCCTGGTGGGTGGCCGTCCACGAGACCTGAGCTGCTACGCGGTCGCCGACGGCGAGCTCCTTCTCGATCGTGATGTGCTGGTCCGGGAACGACGGCTGGATGAACGCCTGGTACATCCCCTTGAACCCTTCGGGCCCGCGCACCGGCTCGGCCATGCCGGTGAAATACCCGGCGAAGTCGTCGGCGAGACAGCCGACCGCGGCGTCGATGTCACCGGAGTTGACGAGCGATGCCCACCGGTGCACGACCTCCAAATTCTCTCCTGTGCTGCCCATTATTCGGGGAACCCCCACGGGCCGTACATGAAGCTCGGGTACTTGAAGACCTGATCGGCGTCGACGATGATGCTGCCCTCGGGGAACTTCACCGACGTGAGGATGTAGTTGGTGAAGACGAATCCGGTCGGGCTCTTGTCCGACGTCCGCACGTCCCACATGAAGCCCGCGTAATTCTCGGCATGGATCGCGCGCGGGAGCGGCGGATGCCAGACGTGCGCCGTCAGGTGGATGACGAACGTCACCTTGGCGGTGTCGCCGTCGATGTCGATGTTGATGTCGTTGATCTCGTGCTTGCGGTCGAACAGGTTGCCGGTGAGGTTGCGGTAGAACTCCTCGAATCCGACCGGTCCGTCGAACTGGCACGTCGGCGTCCAGACCATGTGGAAGTCGTCTTCGACGTACGGCAGGAACCACACGAGCGGCGCGCTGTCGTCGGCCTGCTTGTAGAACTCGTGGATGAAGTTCTCGATTGCTTTTGCGTCGAGAGGCATGTCGTCTCCTGAGATGTCCGTCACGCGACGGAGCCGTCGGGGTATTGGGTCATTCCGGCGAAGTGGATCGCGATCCGGCCGTCTCGCAACACCCAGCTGTCGGCGAATCGCATCCTGGCTTCCCCGTCCGGAGTCTGCATGGTGATCGCCTCGATGATCATCAGCGTCTCCGGGTCCTCCGTCTCCGCCCAGAAGGCGATGTCGGTGTCGAGCCCTTCGATGCCGAGGATGCCCTGCATGTGCTCGCGTAGACCATCCCGGCCCTTGTAGTACTGGGGCGTTCCGCTGAAGCCGCTGATGAGCAGTGCGTCGTCGGTGTACTGATCGAGCAGCGACTCGATGTCCTTGTCGAGGATGTACTGAATGTGGGTCCTGTACATCTGACCCAGCTTCGTGTCCGGGATGTTCTTCACTTAGCCTTCCGTCGCTCGTTGGATCGCCCGTCGCAATGCGCGGGCCGTAAGTACACGGGTCAAATGAGCACGATAATCCGACGGCGCAGCGAGATCCAAGGGCATTTGCAAACCGTCAGCAGCGGCTGCAGCGGCTTTCGTCACCGCGGCGTCGGTCGCGGGCTCGCCGGCGAGGCTCTTTGCGGTTGCTGCAAGAGACACCGCCGTCGGCCCGGCACCGGCAAGACCGATCACGGCGCCGTCAATCTTCCCTGCGGACAGTGCGACCGAAGCCGCGACACCGCAGATTGCGTACCCGCTCGCGGGGTTCGCCATCTTCTCGTACGCGCTGCCAGAGCCCGGCGCAGGTGACGGAATCCGTACCGCTATCACGATCTCGCCTTGCTGCAGGCGATCGTCAGCCGAAGCCGTCACGAAGTCGGCGGCCTCGACTGAACGGGTTCCGGACGGGCCGGCGATGGTGATCGTCGCACCCATCGCGAGAGCAACAGCCGGCAGGTCGGCTCCCTGATGAACGAGCGCAACGCTGCCGCCGATCGTCGCGCGGTTGCGGACCTGCGGATCGCGGATCGCCTCGAGCGCATCCGTCAGCGCTGACCGCGATGCGCCCACCTGAGCCGCCATCTCGTCGAGCGTCACCATGGCACCCCAGCCGTCGTTACCGCTTGCACGCAGCGACTCGATCCGGCGGAGGTCGACGACGACGCTCGGGCTTGCATCCGCGCGCTTGAGGTCGGTGATGAGGCTCTGGCCGCCGGCGAGGAGCACGGCCCCCGCTTGCGCCGCGAGCTTGTGCGCGTCGTCGAGCGTGCTCGGCGCCTCGTACTCGTACGCTCCCGCGATCACCCCGCCGCGACCTCGGCGGTCATCGCCCGCCACACGCGGTCCGGGCGCAGCGGCATGTCGATGTGGTCGACCCCGAGTGCGTTGCAGACCGCGTTCACGACGGCCGGCGCCACCGCCGGATTGCTGACGTCGCCGGCTCCCTTCGCGCCGAGCGGGTTGTTCGGTGTCGGCGTCTCGGTGCGGTCGAGCTCGAAGTCGGGAAGCTGTGTGGCGCGGATGAGCGGGTACGTCGAGTAGCTGTCGGTCAGGAGGGCGCCGTCCTCGTCGTACGCGACCTCTTCGAGCAGAGCCTGGCCGATGCCGAGGCCGATGTTGCCGTGCGTCTGGGCGTCGACGACGCCCGGGTTGACGACGGTGCCGAAGTCATTCACCGCGACGTACCGGACGACGTCGACCTGGCCGGTCTCCTCGTCGACCTCGACGACGGCGACATGGGTACCGAACGGGTAGTTGAACTCCGGCGGGTCGAAGAACGACCTCGCCTCGAGTCCCGGGTCCATGCCGGGCGCCAGGTCCCACGCAAGCCAGAGGGTGAAGGCCACCTGCTGCAGCGTCATGACCGCCTGGTCGGGTGCGAACGAGGCGTACACCTTTCCCTCGCCGTAGACCACCGCCTCCTCGTCGCACTGGAAGAGGTGCGCAGCGTGCTTGCGTGCCTTGTCCTTGATCATCTGCGCGGCGAGCTGTACCGCCACGCCTTCAACGCTCAGCGAACGGCTGCCGTAGCTCGCCTGGCCGTAGTAGAGCGAGCCCGCAGTGTCGGAGTGGCGTACCTTGACCATCTCCATCGGGACGCCGAGCTCGTCCGCCGCTATCTGCGCGAACGTCGTCTGCTGGGACTGCCCGTGCGGCTGCGCGCCGGTCGTCACGACGACCTCGCCCGACGGCTCGACCGCCATGTGTGCACTGCCCCAGGTGCCGCTCACGAGGCCCTGCTGGCCCATCTTCGCCGAGGGCCCGACACCCGCGACGGCGACATACGAGCCGATCCCGACGCCGAGGCGCTTGCCGCGGCTTTGCGCTTCTTCGCGTCGGGAGTCGACGTCTCCGTATCCCGCCATCTCGAGCGCCCGGTCGAGCGCCGATGCGTAGTCACCGGAGTCGTAGAGCCAGCCGAGTCGGTTCTCGAACGGCATCTGCTCGGCTTTCACCATGTTCTGCCGGCGCACCTCGGCAGGGTCCATGCCGATCTCGCGGGCGTACATGTCGACCATCCGCTCGATGAGGAAGATCGCCTCCGAGCGGCCGGAGCCCCGGATCGGCCCCACCTGGACGGTGTTCGTCAGCGCGGCGTCGACCTCGAAGAAGGGGTTCTCGATGTCGTACGCGCCGGTGATGCTCTGTCCGAAGAGTGTGCGTGGCGTGCCGGGCGCGTTGATCACGGGGTACGCGCCGAGATTGCTGTACGACTTGACCGAGATCGCCTCGATGCGCCCGTCGCGCGTGCCTGCCAGGACAGCCTCGGCGACGTGGTCCCGGCCGTGCGGTGTCGAGCGGGCGTTGCCGGAGCGGGTGTCGACCCACTTGACCGGCCGTCCGAGCTCTCGCGCGATCCAGAGCATCAGCGGCCCGTCCGCGAAGATGTAGCCCTTCGACCCGAGGCTGCTCCCGATCGCGGGGGCGATGATGCGCACCTTGTTGTACGGGACGCCGAGCACGTACAGCGCGGTGAGCAGCCGTACCGGGTAGAGAGGCTGAATGTTGGTGTACAGCGTGAAGTCGCCGGTCGCGGCGTCGTAGTCGGCGACGTCGCCGCGCGCCTCGACGGTGTTGGCGATCAGGCGCTGGTTGCGGATCGTCTTGCGCACCACGACATCCGCCTTCGCGATTGCGGCGTCGGCGGCTTCTTTGTTGCCGAGCGTGGCGTTGAAGACGAGGTTGCCGGGCACCGCGTCATGCAGTTGCGGCGCTCCTTCGGCCAGGGCGTCCTGCACCTCCGTGACGGCGGGCAGCACCTCGTAGTCGACGGAGATGAGCTGCAGCGCATCGTCGGCCTGCTGCTGCGTCTCGGCGACGACCACCGCCACCGGGTCTCCGGCGAAGCGGACGCGTTCGGTCGCGAGCACGGTCATCGGAGCCCGGAACGATTCCCGAGGGATGCGGCGGGAAGTGACTCTCGACGTCCTGGGGGATCCAGATCACGGGGAGCGGCATGATCGACTCGACGTCGGGACCCGTGAAGACCCGGACCACTCCGGGCGCGGACTTGGCGGAAGAGGTGTCGATCGCTCCGATGCGTGCGTGGCCGTGCGGGCTTCGCAGGATCGAGGCGTACGCCATCCCGGGAAGCGAGACGTCGGCGATGAACTTGTCCTGACCTCGAAGCATGGCGGGCGCTTCGGTGGGGGGCACCGACGCGCCGATCAGCCGACCGTCGGCCTCCGGCGAATCGGACTCGTTGCCCGTGAGCAGCTTCGCCGCCGAGTGAACGGCGCGGACCACGTTGTGGTAGCCGGTCACGCGGCAGAGGTTGCCGTCCAGCCATGCCCGGATCTCGTCAGACGAGGGATCGGCGTTGCGCGAGAGCAGGTCGGCCACCGACATCATCACGCCCGGAGTGGCGAAGCCGTCCTGCGTCGCGTACTCCCGCCAGAACGCCCCCTGGATCGGTGAAAGCTCTCCGTCGGCTGCGAGGCCCTCGACGGTCGTGACCTGCGATCCGTCGGCCGAGGCTGCCAGCACCATGCAGCTCTTGGTCGCCTTGCCGTCGACGAGAACGGTGCACGCGCCGCACTCGCCCGTCTCGCAGCCGACCTTCGTCCCGGTCAGCCCGAGGCGGTCCCGCAATATGTCGACGAGGAGCTCCCTGGGCGTGACGTCAACGGAGACCTCGCTGCCGTTGACGGTCAGGGAGCTCCGCACTCCCGCGGCGCTATCTGACACCGGTGAAGTGGTATGCGATCTTGCCGTCGCGCATCACGAAGCAGTCGTAGACCTTTCGCTCACCGGTCTTCTCGGTGTCCATGGTGGCCTCGAGGATGATCGCGTCTTCGGACTCGTGGAACTTGTCGGTCGACCGAAGCGTGAAGTCCCCGATCATGTCGAGGTAGCCCGTGAAGAGCTGCTTGAGCTGGTCGCGGCCCTTGACGTGGAACTCGCCCGCGAGGACCTGCGCGTCCTCGGTGTAGTCGTTCTCGACGAGGCCGTCGATGTCCTTGTCGAGGAAGTACTGGATGTGGCGCTTGTAGAAGCGGAAGTACGGGGTGTCGAGATCTTCCATGGCCTACCTCACTTCCCCAGGACTTCGACGAGCTTGTCGCCGAAGGCGGAGGACGACTCGACCGACAAGGCGGTCACGAAGGGATGGTCGTATGCGACAAGGGGGTTCTCGCGCGACGTCTTGGGGTCGGAGAGCACCTTCCCGTCGGGCCCGACCGCGTCCTCGACGATGACGGCAAGCGGGTACACGAAGCCCGGCGTGACGAGGTCCGTGCCGGGGTTGTCCTCGGTGGTGCCGTCGAGGGGATACGGCAGGTCGCCGGTGAAGTCCCACTCGCGTGGATGGGCGACAACGGTCTTGCCCCACATGATGCTGTGGCCCCTGTTGTCCGGGGTGCGGGCCCAGACGAGCGCACCGACCGAGTAGCAGAGCGCCCCGATGAGCTTCCCGTCTTCATAGGCCTTCTCCGCGAGGCGGTGCACCGCCGGATTGCCGGCGACGTCGAGCGGTGCCCCGGGACCGCCGACGAGTACGAGAATGTCGTAGTCGTCCATGTTGGCGTCGGCCACCTTGATCGGGTCGGCCCAGGCCCCCGAGGCGATCAGCTCCTTGACGCGAGCGACGACCTCAGGAGTGTTCACGTGGACGTTCTGGGCGGGATCGACGAAGTCGGGGTCCTCGCTGAAGATCAGCGGGAGCGGGGGCTTCCCCTTGTAGGTCGCAAGCGTGACGTTGTGCCCGGCGTTGTTCAGGGCGTCCCACGGGCCCTGCAACTCCTCGGCCCAGAGCCCGTAGTTGGACGCGATGATCAGGACGTTCTTGCTCATTGCGTTTCTTCCATTGGTGTCACGCGAACCTCCCTTGACCCGGAAACCCTTGACCCGAAATCGCGGCAACGGCCCTCCGTCGCACGCTCGTCGAATCTATCGGATTCGCCCTGGCGCGAAAAGAGCGGGGCGCGCGAAACGCGTGCGGCCCGGTCGGTCGCGAGGCGACCGCGACCAACCCGCAGTGGCTCGAATCCATCTAGTAGAAGCCGACATGGGAGTTTAGAGTGCGGGACGGAACGACCACGTCCAGGCGCCCCGAGGAGGTAGTGCGATGAGCCAGGTGGAACTCGACCCCAAGCGGTGGACGGCGCTCGCCCTGGTAGGCGCCGCCTTCTTCATGACCGTCCTGGACGTGTCGATCGTCAATGTCGCGCTGCCGACGATCCAGACGAAGCTCAACTTCTCGGACACCAACCTGCAGTGGGTGATCACCGCGTACGCCATCACCTACGGCGGATTTCTCCTGCTCGGCGGGCGCGCCGCCGACCTGCTCGGGCGCCGCCGGGTCTTCCTGTTCGGGCTGACGCTCTTCACCGTCGCCTCGCTGCTCTGCGGGTTCGCGCAGAGCGATGTCATGCTCATCATCGTCCGCGGTGTGCAGGGGCTCGGTGCGGCGATCGTGGCTCCGGCCGCGCTCTCGATCGTGGGCGTCACCTTCCAGGAGGGCACCGAGCGCAACAAGGCGCTCGGCATCTTCGGCGCGATCGCCGGCGGCGGCGCAGCCGCCGGGGTGCTCCTCGGCGGCATCCTCACCGAGTATCTCGGCTGGGAGTGGATCTTCTGGGTCAACGTCCCCGTGGGCGTGCTCGTGTTCCTGCTCACGCCGCGGTACGTGCACGAGAGCCGGCTCGAGGTCGCTCACCGCGCGTTCGACCCGTGGGGCGCGGTCACGATCACGAGCTCGCTCATGCTGCTCGTGTACGCGATCTCCGAGGCCCCGACCAAGGGCTGGGGCTCAGCCCAGACGATCGGATGCCTGATCGGCTCCGGGTTGCTCATGGCCGCGTTCCTCGTCATCGAGAGCCGCGGCAAGCAGCCGCTCATGCGCCTCGGCATCTTCCGCGTCGGCACCGTCGCGGGGGCGAACGTGGTCGGTTTCCTGCTCGGCGCCTCGCTCTTCTCCATGTTCTTCCTGCTGACGCTCTACATGCAGACGGTCCTGCAGTACTCGGCGATCCAGGCCGGTCTCGCGTTCCTCGCGACGGCGGGCACCGCGGTGTTTGCCGCAGGGGCGGCCCAGGCGCTCGTGGGCCGCGTCGGCGTCCGGTGGGTGATGGCGACCGGCATGGCGCTCATGGCCGCGGGGCTGTTCCTGTACACCCAGCTACCCGTCAACGGCAGCTTCGTGAGCGACCTCCTTCTTGGCTACGTGCTCGTGGGGATCGGCATCGGGTTCGCGTTCGTCCCCGACTCGATTGCCGCGCTCGGCGGCGTCAGCCGCGACGAGACGGGCCTCGCCTCGGGCCTCATCAATACGACCCAGCAGGTGGGCGGGGCGATCGGGGTGGCCGTCGCCTCGACGATCTTCGCCACGCATGCCACCAACATCCTCGACAAGCTGCACGCGCACATCACCACGTCCTTCGAGCCCGCCGACCTCGCCTTCGCGTTCACGAGCGGCTTCACGCGCGCTTTCTGGGTGGTGGCGTTCACCGCCGTCGCCGGCGCCGTCGCGGCGATCGTCATGGTCAGAGGCCCGGTGGTCGTGGCAGACGAAGAGGACGCCGTCGCGCCGTCCGCGCCCGCGGGGTCGGCGCCGGGCTGAGCCCCGTCTGGGCGAAACCGGGCTCTCGCGCTAGACTCCCCCGTCGATTGGTTGCGGGGCAGTGCCTGTCGGGCCGCCCGCGTGTGTCGTCGACGCGAAAAGGGCGGGTCGTCCAATGAGCAAGAAGATCCTCGTCGTGCTGTCCGAGTGGGGCTACTGGGGTGAGGAGCTTGTCGGGCCCCTCGAGGCGTTCGAGGAAGCCGGCTACGACGTCGACTTCATGACCCCGACGGGCAAGCGTCCGGTCGCGATCGGCGTCAGCATGGACCCGGACTACGTCGACCCGCCGCTCGGGCGCTCGGTCACATCCGCAGAGATGGCGGAGAAGGTGCGGGCCTACGACGAGGGCGACAAACGCGACGTCCTCGACAACCCGATGAACCTCGGCGAGCTGATGCCCGAGCGGCCGTACCACAGCGAGGACAGCTTCCTCCGCAAGGAGGAGGCCTACTACAAGGAGCGGGACGCGAAGGCGGAGGAGCTCCTCGACACCTACGACGCGCTTCTCATCGTCGGCGGCTCCGGGCCGATCGTCGACCTCGTCAACAACCAGCGCCTGCACGACCTGATCCTCGCCTTCTACGACGCCGACAAGCTGATCGGCGCGGAGTGCTACGGCGTCACCTGCCTCGCGTTCGCCCGCAGCTGGGAGGATCGCAAGAGCATCATCTCCGGCAAGCACGTCACCGGGCATTGCATCGAGTACGACTACAAGTACGGAACGGGCTTCATGGGGACGAACTTCGTCATGGGCCCGCCGCCGTATCCGCTCGAGTGGATCCTGCGCGACGCGACGGCGCCGGGCGGCGCGTACCACGGCAACTACGGGCACGAGACGTCCGTGATCGTCGACTACCCGTTCGTCACCGGCCGGTCGACCTCCGACTCGTATCTCACCGGGCAGAAGATGATCGAGGTGCTGGAGCAGGGGTTGCGGCAGTGGGGCTTCCACGCGAGCGTCACGGTCGCGGGCAGCTAGATGAGCAACCACCCTTCAGCTGCGAACGAGGTCACGATCGCGAGACCTGTCGATGAGGTCTTCGCATTCTTCGCGAACCCGGAAAACGACCCGCGTTGGCGCCCGGGTCTCGTCAAGATCACGCACGAGAGCGGCGAAGGAGTTGGGGCGCGCTACACGCAACAGCTGAAAGGCCCTGGCGGCGCTCCGATCAAGACGGTAACCGAGGTTGTCGCTCTTGATCCCCCTCGCCGCATCGAGTTCGCGACCGTGAAGGGGTTCGTGCAGCCTCGAGGGCGTTTTCTGTTCAACGACGCTTCCGGCGGAACGACCGTCCGCTTCGAGCTCGAGACGGAGCTCGGCGGGCTGAAGGGGCTGCTGATGGGATCGATGATCAAGAAGACCATGGAGTCGGAAGTCGGCAACCTGGCGAGGGCCAAGGACGTGCTCGAGCGCGAAACGGAGAACGCTCCGAGTTAGGAACACCGTCGCCGCACGCTTAAGGTAGTCAGCAGGCAGTCAGACACCATCTAGGAGGCGACATGGACGCGACCGGACTACGGACACCGAACCGCATGAAGCGGGAGCTGGCGGCCGGCAACGTGTGTCTCGGCGCGACCATCACCATCTACAGCCCTGCGATCGCCGAGCTGCTGTCCCGGGTGGGGCTCGACTGGCTTTGGATCGACACGGAGCACACTGCCCTCAGCCTCGAAGAGGTGTCCGTGATCCTCCAGGCAACCAACGGCACCGACGTCAGCACCGTGATCCGCGTGCCCTGGAACGACAAGACCCTCATCAAGCGTGCAATCGACACGGGTCCCGACGGCATCCTCGTGCCGATGATCAACACTGCGGCCGACGCGGAGGCCGCCGTGCGGGCGATGAAGTACCCGCCGCTCGGCGAGCGGGGCGCCGGCATCGGGCGTGCGCAGTGCTATGGAATGACGATGGGCGAGTACCTGTCGACGGCGAACGACGAGGTGATGTTCATTGCCCAGATCGAGCACGTCGAGGCGATCGCCAACATTGACGCGATCGTCGAGGTCGAGGGGCTCGACTCCGTGATGCTCGGGGCGCTCGACCTCTCCGGCAGCATGGGCAAGCTCGGCCAGACCGACGACCCCGAGGTTGAAGAGGCTGTCCAGAAAGTGCTGGCGGCCTGTCAGCGAGCCGGCATCCCATGCGGGATCGTGGCGCTCGGGCCCGAGGCGACGAACCGGCGGATCGAGGACGGATTCACGAGCATCATCACCGGCATCGACGTGCTGTGGGTCCACGGCGCCGCGCGGGCGGGGCTCGCCGAGATCCAGCGGCCCGCCCGCGTCGCGTAGTCGTTCGTCAGCCCTTCTTCAGCTCCGCAAGGTACTGCGAGTCGACCTTGTCCGGGCTGTAGACCGGCACCGAGCTCGGGGGCACGAAGCCCATCTCGGCGATGAGGGTGAAGAGGTCGGCGATGCCGTTGTGGACGTCGACCTGGCCCTTCTTGTTGAAGTGCCAGTACTCGAACACGTCGATGGCGACCTTCCGGCCGGTCGCCGGAATCCCGAGGTACGGCCCGTTGTTCGAGCCGCCGGCCTGCAGGATGCCGAAGACCTGCGGGCCGATCACCTGCACCTCGTGGACCTTCGACCAGAGGTCCGGGAGGGCGGTCTTGTTGACGCCGATCGCCATCTTGTGCTTGTCGATCGCCTTCGCCGGATACCCCTGCCCGTAGTACTCGTAGTCGGCGTAGTTCGGGGCCGCGTACTCCGAATCGGCGAACATGTCCCCCGTGGGCACGGCGTGGAGCAGCCGCTTCGCCGCGGCGAGCTTGGCCTGCGGGGTGGTGGCGGTGCGGTAGTGAAGCTGCCGCGGGTTTTCCAGCTGCTGCTGGAACTGCTTGTCCAGCTTCTTGACGTCGAAATTCGGGAACTGGTCGAGTGGGAAGAGCCCCATCTGGGCGAGAAGGCCGATGTTGTCGACGACGCCCCAGTGCTCGACCATGACGCCGTTCTTCCAGAGCGCCGACTCCTGGATGTTGATCGTGACCTTCTTGCCGGTCGGTGGGACGCCGAGGTAGCTGCCGGTATTGGTCCCTGTCGTCCGGATGATCGCGAAGGTCTGCTTGCCGTCGTTCGAGGCCACGAGCGTCGTCGGCACGGCGTGGAGGTCGGGGAAGCCGGTGCGGAGCGCGGCCGTGAGGGCCTTGATCCCCAGGCGCTTCCTCGGGTAGCCAGGCCCGTAGAACTGGTGGTCGTTCACGGTTGGCGACACGTGCGTGTCGATGACCGACAGGTCGCCCGCGTTGAGGCCCTGCTTCACGATCTCCTTGAAGCGGGCGATGTTGTACTGGCCGAGCTTCGTCCCCGCCGCCGTGGGGGCGACGTAGGCCGAAGAGGGGGTGACGTTGGTTCCGGCCGGCAGCTCGGTTGCCGCTGCCATGCTCGAGCCGGTAAAGCCGGCGGCGACCAGAGTCCCGAGAAGGACGAACGACGCCACGCCGTGATGTGTGCGGATCTTCTTCATTGAGCCCTCATCTCGTCTTGTATGCGGCCGTATCGTTTCGCCGCCGCTGTTTGCTGTCAATCGCGCGGTTGCGTCAATTGGCGGCGTGTCCACAAGACGGACGACACGGAGGCTTTCTTCCGCATCGCCGACCGGCCCGGCACCAGTTTCAATTTGAGTCTCTAGCCCTTTTTCAGCTCCGGCAGGAACTGCGGGTCCACCTTGTCCGGGCTGTAGACCGGGACGGAACTGGGGGGCACGAAGCCCATCTGGGCGATGAGGGTGAAGAGGTCGGCGATGCCGTTGTGGACGTCGACCTGGCCCTTCTTGTTGAAGTGCCAGTACTCGAACAGGCTGATGGCGATCTTCCGGCCCGTCGCCGGGATCCCGAGGAACGGCCCGGTGTTGGTGCCCGCGGCCTCCAGGATGCCGAAGACCTGCGGCCCGATCACCTGCAGCTCGTGGATCTTCGTATGGAGGTTCGGGAGCGCGGTCTTGTTGACGGCGATCGCCATCTTATGCGTGTCGACCGCTGGTTTCGTCGGATACCCCTGGCCGTAATACTCGTAGTCGCGGTAGTTCGGGGCCGCGATCTCCGAATCGGCGAACAGGTTCCCTTGCGGCACCGCGTTGGCGAGCCGTTTCGCCGCCACGAGCTTGGCCTGCGGGGTGGTGGCGGTGCGGTGCTTGAGCGCCGGCGGATTTTCCAGCTCCTGCTGGTACTGCTTGTCCAGCTTCTTGACGTCGAAGGACGGGAACTGGTCGAGCGGGAAGAGCCCCATCTGGGCGAGGAGGCCGATGTTGTCGACCACGCCCCAGTGCTCGACCATGACGCCGTTCTTCCAGAGCGCCGACTCCTGGATGTTGATCGTGACCTTCTTGCCGGTCGGGGGGACGCCGAGGTACTTGCCGGTGTTGTGGCCGGTCGTCCTGATGATCGCGAAGGTCTGCTTGCCGTCGTTCGAAGCGACGAGCGTGGTGGGCACGGCGTGGAGGTCGGGGAAGCCGGTGCGCAGCGCGGCCGTGAGGGCCTTGATCCCCAGGCGCTTCCGCGGGTACCCAGGCCCGTAGAACTGGTGGTCATTCACGGTCGGTGACACGTGCGTGTCGATGACCGAGAGGTCTCCCTCGTTCAGGCCTGTCTTGACGATCTCCTTGAAGCGGGCGATGTTGTACTGGCCGAGTTTCGTCCCCGCCGCCGTGGGGGCGACGTAGGCCGAGGAGGGGGTTTCGTTGCTTCCGCCCGGCATCTCGGTTCCCGCTGCCATGCTCGAGCCGGTAAAGCCGGCGACCAGGGTCCCGAAGACGACGAGCGACGCGACGTGATGTGTGCGGATCTTCTTCATTGGCCAGCCCTCATCTCGTTTGTATTCGTGACTACGGGTCTTACCACTGTCGGCTCGACAGGTACAGCCGCACGCGAGATCTGGACGAACTCGGGTATAGACTCGGTCGCGGTCAACGGGAAAGGGGCGCGTAGATGAGCATCTCCGGCAAGCACGTCACCGGGCACTGCATCGAGGACGACTACAACTGCGGGACCGGCCCCTGGGCCGCGGCGTAGCGCGTCCCGATGGCAAACAAGACGGGCCGGTTCGCGCTGCTCGAGCAGCTCCAAGCTGACGGATTCACCTACATGTTCGGTAACCCCGGCACGGTTGAGCAGGGTTTTCTCGATGCGCTCGGTGAGTTCCCGGACATCGAGTACATCGAGACGTTGCAGGAGACGATCGCGGTCGGGATCGCCGACGGCTACGCCCGGGCCTCGCAGAATCCGGCGCTCGTGCAGCTGCATAGCGGCGTCGGCCTCGGCAACGGCGTCGGGATGCTCTATCAGGCGAAGCGGGGGAACGCGCCGCTCGTCGTCGTCGCGGGCGAGTCCGGCATCCGCTACGACGCGCTCGACGCGCAGATGGCCTCGGATCTCGTCGCGATCGCCAGACCGGTGACCAAATGGGCGACGCGTGTCGTTGATCCGACGTCGCTGCTGCGCGTGCTGCGCCGGGCCATCAAGGTCGCGTCGACGCCGCCCTGCGGGCCGGTTTTCGTCGCGCTGCCGATGGATGTGCTCGACGCACAGTCGAGCGAAGAGGTCGTGCCGACCTCGCGCATCGACACGCGGGTCGTGCCGTCTGCGGAGGCGATCTCACGCGCGGCAGAGCTGCTCGGAGGCGCCTCGCGCCCGATCGTGATCATGGGCGACGGCGTCGCCTGGTCCGGTGCCCAGCCGGAGCTGACGCGCGTGGCGGAGCTGCTCGGTGCCCACGTGTGGGGCGCCAACTCGTCGGAGGTCAACATCGACGCGACGCATCCGCTCTTCCAAGGGCAGCTCGGCCATATGTTCGGCGAGCACAGCCGGGCGATCACCGCCGAGGCGGACGGCGTGCTCATCGTCGGCACGTACGTGTTCCCTGAGGTGTTCGCGGCGCTCGAGGGCGTGTTCGCCGACGGCGCATCCGTCGTGCACATCGACCTCGATGCCTGGGAGATCGCGAAGAACTTCCCGGTCGACCTGGGCCTCCACGCAGACCCGAAGCTGACGCTCGCGTTGCTCGCCGAGGAGCTCGAGCGAACGCTCGACGGCGAGCGCCGGCGCCGGGCGGAAGACCGGTTGACGGAGTCGGGCACGCAGAAGCAGCGTGACCTGGAGACGTTCGACGAGGCGGATCGCTCGCACGCCGGCGACGACGCGCTCCACCCGTCGGTATTCATGGCGGAGCTCGCGAAGCGCGTGCCCGACGACGTGATGATCTTCGACGAAGCCCTGACCGTCTCGCCGGAGCTGACGCACTACCTGCCGCCGAGGCTGGCGGGGCATTTCTTCCAGACGCGTGGCGGCTCGCTCGGCGTCGGGATCCCGGGCGCGATCGGCGTCAAGCTGGCGCATCCCGAGAAGACGGTGTTCGGCTTCACGGGCGACGGCGGCAGCATGTACACGATCCAGGCGCTCTGGACGGCGGCGCACCACGGGGTCGGGGCGAAGTTCGTCATCTGCAACAACCGCAGCTACCAGCTGCTGAAGCTGAACGTCCAGCAGTACTGGCACGAGCGCGGGATCTCCGACCACGCATTCCCGGTCTCGTTCGACATCACCGATCCCGAGCTCCGCTTCGACGAGATCGCGCGCGGCATGGGAGTCGAGGCCGCTCGGGTTGAGACCGCCGATGACGTCGCCGGTGCGATCGACGAGGCGCTCGCGCACGACGGCCCCTATCTGATCGACCTCGTGATCGGCCAGGACGTGCCGGGGCACGAGGAGGCGTCGCGCCGCCGGCCGGTCGCCGGCACGCGGTTCCACCATTCTTGACGTTCGACGGAGGGAGAACGATGGCCGACACGCTGACGAAGGAAGAGATCGACGACCTCGCCGACCGCTGGTACAAGGCGCTCGACGTGCATGCGCCGGTCGAGAATCTGTACGAGATGCTTCTCGACGACGGCAACGAGATGATGTGGCCGGAAGGGCCGACCCATGGGCACAAGGAATTCAAGGGCTGGTACGACCGTGTGACGCGGATCTTCTTCGACGAGGTGCACACGCTGACGAAGGTCGACTCGAAGATCGACGGCGACTCGGCCGACGTCGAGGTGGTCGTCAACTGGCAGGCAAAGGTCTGGAACCCGCCCGAGCCGAAGAGCAAGTGGCTCGGCTTCGACGCGTACCAGACGTGGCAGGTCGTCCGGTCGCCCGAGACCGGCAAGGCCGTGATCAAGCGCTACGTCGTCGACAAGCTCGACCCGATGCCCGGCTCGACCGAGTTGTAAATCGGCCGCTGCCTTGTATCAAATGCGGTACGCGTGAGAGAATCGGCGTCCGACGCGATAGGGAGAGATGACGCTTCAAGCGAAGAAGATCGGCGTTCTCATCGAGAGCGACTATTACGAGCCGGAGATCTGGTACTACCAGCGACGGTTCGCCGAGGAAGGCATGGAGGTGCACTTCCTCACGCGGCTGTGGGGCCAGGAGCGGATCACCTTCACGGGGCACGAGTGGAAGGTGCCGTTCGAGGCCGACGAGTCGTTCGAGGGGATCGACGACGACGAGCTGCGGACCTATGACGCGGTGATCGTCCCGTCCGGGATGGTCTCCGACCGCCTGCGCTACACGGACGACATCGAGAAGCTGCCGCCGGCGACCGAGTTCCTCCAGCGGGCGTTTGCCGAGCCGGGCATCCTCAAGGGGATCATCTGCCACGGCATGTGGCTCGTCGCACCGACGCCCGAGCTCGTGCGGGGCCGTCGCGTCGTCGCGCACAACAACTTGCTCGGCGACGTCCGCAACATGGGCGCCGAGTATGTGAACGAGGACGTCGTCGTCGACGGCGACCTCGTGACCGGCCGCACAGGCGGCCACGCACACCTCTTCGCCAGGAAAATAATCGACCTCTTGCAAGAGAGAAACGGTCGGTGACGGCGATCAACCACATGGGCATCTCGTGCGCCGATCCGCTGGGGATGGAGGAGTGGTACACGAAGCACTTCGGGTTCAGGCGGAAGCGCGTCTATCTGCCCGGCCCCGATCAGGTCGTCGTGATCGGCAACGAGGGCGCCAGCCTCGAGCTGTTCCCGGCGAAGGGTGAGGCTCCGCCGCCGCGCGGCGAAGCCGACGGGCCGGCCTATCCGGGCTGGCGGCACGTCGCATTCCTCGTCGACGATCTCGACGCGAAGCTTGCGGAAATAGGGGACGACGCGAAAGTCACGCTCGGGCCGCTCGACATGGGCGAGTTCATCGAGGGGATGCGCGTCGCCTGGATCTCGGACCCAGAGGGGAACATCGTTGAGCTCAATCAAGGCTACGCCGACGAGCAGGCCCCGCCGCCGCCGTCGTTCGATCGCTGACGTCGTCCCGACGATCGAGCCGGGGCGGCCGTTGCCGCTCGGGGCCACCGTCGACGACGAAGGCGTCAACTTCTCCCTCTTCTCCGAGGATGCGACCGGCGTCGAGCTGCTGCTCTTCGATGCGCACGACGACACGCATCCGATCGTCACCGTCCCTCTCGACCCCGAGGTCAACCGCAGCTTTCACTTCTGGCACGTCTACGTGCGCCATCTGACGGCCGGATTCTCGTACGCGTACCGCGTCGAAGGGCCGAGCGGCGGCGGGCCATCGCTTCGATCGCGAGAAGGTGCTCCTCGACCCGTACGCGAAGGGGAACACGAACACGCTCTGGAAACCGGTCGACGCGTGCCTGCCCGGCGACAATCTCGCGACCTCGATGCGCTCGGTCATCACCGACGGCCGCGGCTACGACTGGGAGGGGGACGAGCCGCTTAGGCGGCCGATGAACGAGTCCGTCATCTACGAGATGCACGTTCGGGGCTTCACGAAGTCGCCGACATCGGGCGTGCAGCATCCCGGCACGTTCGCCGGCGTGATCGAGAAAGTCCCGTACCTCCAGGCGCTCGGCGTCACCGCGGTCGAGCTTCTCCCGGTGTTCGCGTTCGACGAGCGCGAGGTTCGGGGCATTGATCCGAACAACGGTGAGCCGCTCCACAACTTCTGGGGCTACGACCCCATCCTCCATTTCTCGCCCGAGGGCAGCTACTGCGTCGAGCCGGAGCAGGGCACGCAGATCACGGAATTCCGGGACATGGTCAAGGCCCTCCACAAGGCCGGCATCGAGGTGATCCTCGACGTCGTCTTCAACCACACGGGAGAGGGCAACCACCAGGGTCCCACGATCAGCTTCAAGGGTCTCGGGAACGGTCTACTACATCCTTCACCCGACCGATCCGCAGTACTACATGGACTACTCGGGCTGCGGGAACACGGTCAACGCGAACCATCCCGTGACGGGAAGTTCATCCTCGACTGCCTCCACTACTGGGTCGAGGAGATGCACGTCGACGGCTTCCGCTTCGACGAGGGGTCGATCCTGCATCGCGGCGCGGACGGCGGCCCGATGGAGCACCCGCCGGTCGTCTGGGGATCGAGCTCTCCGAGCTGCTCGCCGACACGAAGGTGATCGCCGAGCCGTGGGATGCGGCCGGCCTTACGACGTCGGCCAGTTCCCCGGCTCGCGCTGGGCGGAGTGGAACGGCCGTTTCCGCGACGACGTCCGCCGGTTCGTCCGGGGCGACGAGGGCTGATCGCGACGATCGCTACGCGCATCGCGGGGAGCGCCGACATCTATCAGGCGTCGCGGGCACCGCCGACAACAGCATCAACTTCATCACCGCCACGACGGCTTCACCCTGAACGACCTCGTCTCGTACAACGAGAAGCACAACGAGGCGAACGGCGAGGACAACCGTGACGGGATGGACGACAACATCAGCTGGAACCGCGGCGTCGAGGGGCCGACCGACGACCCCGGGATCAAGCGTTCCGCAAGCGGCAGATCAAGAACTTCGCCGCGATCCTGCTGCTCTCGCAGGGCACGCCGATGTTCCTCTCCGGCGACGAGATCTGCCGCACGCAGCAGGGCAACAACAATGCCTACTGCCAGGACAACGAGATCAGCTGGTTCGACTGGGATCTCGCGAGCGAGCAGGAGGCGATGTCTTCCGTTTCTTCAGGCCAGATGATCGCGCTGCGCCGCCGCCAGCGAAATCTTCAGCGGCGCGGCTTCCTGTCGGGGGCGCTCAACCGACGTGGCATGCCCGACATCCAGTGGCACGGGCTGGAGCTGAACCAGCCCGACTGGGACGCTCTTATGCACGCGTGCTCGCCTACACACTTGCGGCAGACGACGACTGGTTCACGCCGGAAGCCGACCTGCACGTGATGCTCAACATGGACGACGGAGCACACGACTTCGCTGTGCCCGAGGTTCCCGATCGCCGCTGGAACGTGTTCGCGGACACGTCGAGGCCCGCACCGGAGGACATTGCTGGGCAGGGCGAGGATCGCCCGTTCGACGGTGACCGATACACCGTCGGCCCTCGCAGCGTCGTCATTCTCACGTCTACCGAACGCTGATTCCGAGGAGGACCGATGCCGAACGCCATGAAGTTCACGTTCTCCGATCTGATCGCGGGAACGGTCACGTCCTACCGGGCGGACGAGGACACGTTCACGTTGCAGACGATCGACGGACGCGAGTTCGATGTCACGCTGACCTCGCAGACATTCGCGGAGGTTGTCCGCAATCTCGGAGAAGCGTATGTCGATGCAAGCGGCCAGATGCGCGACATGCTCGACCGCGGGCGCATGCTGTTCGCGTACGGGACGTTCTATCCCGAGCGGGGCGACTTCACCTTCGAGGCGAAGCGCATCGTGTTCGTCGGCCGCGACGTCGCACGACTTCGTCTTCGAGCGCCCGAACTGGTGGATCCATCAGGTCAAGGAGGTCGCCGACTTCTATCTCCGCGCCCAGTGGCCCGACGGCGACATCGACTATCGCGAGTACCGCACGCGCCTGACGCTCGAGGGCGACAAGCTCCCCGGGACGCGGCAGGAGACGGACACGATCTCCCGCCTCGTCTACGGCATGGCGACCGCATACATGCTTACCGGGGAGGACCGCTTCCTCGAGGCGGCCGAGAAGGGCACCGACTACCTGCGCGACCACATGCGCACGGTCGACGCGGCGGAAGGGGTCGCGTACTGGGTGCACGGCATCGACCGCTCGGGCGGCAAGGAGAAGAAGATCATCGCGTCCGAGTTCGGCGACGACTACGACGCGATCCCGGCCTACGAGCAGATCTATGCCCTCGCCGGCCCGACGCAGACGTTCCGCATTACGGGCGATCCACGCATCCTCAACGACATCGAGATGACGGTCGCGCTCTTCGACAAGTTCTATCTCGACCGTGAGGGCGGCGGGTTCTTCTCGCACATCGACCCGATCACCTTCGACGCGCGCAGCGAGACGCTCGGCCACAACCAGGGTCGCAAGAACTGGAACTCCGTCGGCGACCATGCGCCGGCGTACCTGATCAACGCGTATCTGGCGACCGGCCGTGAGAAGTACGCAGACTTCCTGCAGCTGACGGCCGACACGATCGTCAACCGCTTCGCCGACTACGACAACAGCCCGTTCGTGAACGAGCGCTTCCATGAGGACTGGGCGCCCGACCATGCCTGGGGCTGGCAGCACAATCGCGCGGTCGTCGGGCACAACCTGAAGATCGCGTGGAACCTCATGCGCATCAACAGCGTCAGGCCGAGCACGCGCTACGTCGAGCTCGCCCGCAAGATCGGCGAGGTGATGCCGCCGATCGGGAGCGACCGGCAGCGCGGTGGGTGGTACGACGTGATGGAGCGCGAGAAGACAGAAGGCGACGAGTGGTACCGGTACACGTGGCACGACCGGAAGGCGTGGTGGCAGCAGGAGCAGGCGATCCTCGCCTACCTGATCCTCACCGGCATCCTCGGTGACGAGTACCGCGCCGAGGCGCGGAACGCGGCGGCGTTCTACAACGCCTGGTTCCTCGACCACGACTCGGGTGCGGTGTACTTCAACGTGCTCGCGAGCGGCCTGCCGTACGTCGTCGGCACGGAGCGGCTGAAGGGCAGCCACTCGATGTCGGCGTACCACAACACGGAGCTCTGCTATCTCGCGGCGGTGTACACGAACCTGCTGATCACGAAGCAGCCGCTCGACCTGCACTTCAAGCCGCGCTCGGACGGCTTTGCGGAGGATCGCGTCCTACGCGTCGCGCCCGACCTCCTGCCGCCCGGCTCCGTACGGATCGAGCAGGTGTGGGTGGACGGCCAGCCGTGGTCGGACTTCGATGCCGAGGCGATGACCGTGCAGCTGCCGCAGGGCGGCGAGGTGACGGTGAAGGTCCGGGTCGCGTCGGCGCTCGAGACGTTCGAGAGCGAGCTCACGGTCGAGAACGGCGTCGCGTCGATCACGCTCACCGGCAGGCTCGACGAGACGGTCGCCGCAACACTCGAGCGTGACCTCGTGAGCGCGCTCGAGAGCAACCCGCAGCGGGTGATCCTGCGCGCGGAGAACCTCGAGTCGATCTCGAGCGCGGGCGCGCGTGCGCTCCTCTTCCTGCGGCAGAAGCTGCCGTTCGAGGGTGCAGACGTCCTCATCGTCGGCGCAAAGCCCGAGGTGCAGGACGCCTGCCGCGCCGTCGACGCGGAGGAGCAGTCCTTCGTCCTCGTCGACGACGTCTCCCAGCTCGAGCCCACGCAGGCGTAACGAACCCGGTCAAGGGGGCCGCTGTCGCGGCCCCCTTGACCGGCAAGTCAACCGGTGACTGTCACCGGGTGGAAGCGCGAGGCCGCGGCCATCGACCGCAGGTCAGCTGAATGCCTGAACCTGTGGACGATCCGTCACAGTTCCGTAACCCGTGACTGTCACCGGTTTTGGAGCTGCCGGCTGATGCTTGTGCTCTACCAGCGATTCGGCGTGCGCTTCAGCCGCTCGGCTGCGGCCGCCTCGAGCTGTTCCCGGAGGACGGGGTTGTCCTCGAGAAGGCGGCCGCAGGCGCCGTCGGCGACGGTGAGCAGGTGCATCGTCGTTGCCGCGAGGACCGACGCCGTGCGCCAGTGGTCGCCGTCGACGAGGGCGATCTCGCCGAAGAAGTCGCCGGGGCCGAGCTCGCCGAGGCGGTGGCTCCCGAACGACACGTGCGCGTTGCCGCTTTCGATGACGTAGAAGTTGTCGTCGGAGAGCTCGCCGAGCGTCGTGATCATCAGGCCGGCAGGAATGACCTCGCGCTTCGTGCTCGGTGCGACGTGCGCGCGCTCTTCGTCGGTCAGGTCGCAGAAGAACGGCGCCGACGCGAGCTCGTCGGCGTTCATGAAGCGCCGTCGGCAGCGGGTGCGGTGCCCTCGAGCCCTTCGAGCTTCTGTGCGGCGAGCGCCCGCTCGAGCTCTTCGGGCGTCTGCGCCCGGATCGCGCCGGTGAACTGGCGGCGGCGCGAAACCGTGCGCGTCGCGGAGCGCTGCACCTGCGGCGCGCCGACGATCTGCTCGACCTGCGGGCTCTCGATCTGCTCGCGCACCTGCTCGAGCAGGACGTCGACTGCGTCGGCCATTTGCGAGGAGAGCGTGTCGATCATCGGGTTGATGCTCGACTCCTCGACGTCGGTCTGCGCCTTGAAGCGGAGCCGCCACCGAAGCTCCTCGACGTGCCCGTAGAACGTCGAGAGGTCGGCCATCAGCTCGTAGTCCGAGACGATGACGCCGAGCGGCACAGCAGCGGCCTGCCACGAGCCGGTCGGCAGATCCGGGAAGAAGTGCTTGTACGAGTGCTGCTCCCTCTTCGTGCGGTCGACCGACGACTTCAGGCGGAGCAGCTCCAGCTCGAGCGCTCCGAAGCGGCGCTTTGCCTCGATCACGCGGCGCTCCTGCTCCTGCTCGAGCCGCTGCGTCGTCCTGCGCCGCTCGGCCTCGGCCTGCCGCGTCTCCTCCTGAAGACGCGAGTGACGATCCCAGGCGAGCGCAGTGAGGAACGCGAGCGCAGCGCCCGAGTAACCGGCGAGCTCGAGCAGCCAGATCTCCGTCTCGAGATCGGTCGCCCACGCGTAGATCGGAGCCGCGACGGCGGCCGCAAGCGCGAGGAAGAGGATATGGAGCGGCTTGGGCCGCAGGTGGGAGAGGCCCTGCACGACTGGACCGATTCTAAAAGAGTGGCTCTCTAATTTCCAAGTGCGACGGGCGCGCTCAGCCCGAGTGCGACCGCGTCATCCGGCGGCAAGCCGTACCCCGCGCCCCATTCCTCCTCGAACCTGGCGTCGCCGAGGTCCGTCCGGCACTGCGGGACGAAATGCTCGGTCACCGCGACCTCGGAGGCCGATGGCGTCGCGCCGATCGCCTCGAGCAGCCCCTCGCCCGCGCCGAAGAACTGCGCGGCCTGCGCGTGCTCGCCGCGCATGCAGCACACGGCGCCGAGCCCCTGCAGGCACTCGGCGACGACGCGCTTGTCACCACGGTCGTTCGCGATCGTGAGCGCCTGCCGGAACAGGCCCCCGGCCTCCTCCCCGTCCGAGCTGCTCGAGAAGCGCGACGCGACCGAGATACGTGAGCGCGAGCGAGATGCTCCACGTGTCCTGCAGCTCCTTCGCGAGCGTCAGCCCTTCCTGGAGGAGCGGTGTCGCGCGCTCGTAGTCTCCGCGCGCGAGATCGGCGCTCCCGAGCATGAGGACCGAGTTCGCGATCAGCCGGCGGTCGCCGAGCTCTCGCCGGAGGGCCAGGCTGCGCTCGAGGAGCTCGCGCTCCTGCGCCTCGTCGCCGGCCTCGCCCGCGACCTCGGCGAGGATGTTGAGCGCACCCGACTGGACGATCTTCTCCCCGATCTGCTCGGCGAGCTCGAGCGCCTTCGTCGCGAGCTCTACGGCCCGCTCGTTGTGCGCCGCCTCGTATTTCCCGCGTGTCATCACGATCCAGCCGATCTGCTGCAACGACTGCGCCTCGAGGCGCAGGTCCCCGGCTTCCCGCGAGAGGAGCAGCGCTTCCTCGAAGAACGTCTTCGCCTGCACATAGTCGCCCTGCCCGAGCGCGGCGAAGCCCGCCGCGTAGTACGCCTTCGATAGCACGACGGGCGCGACGCCGGTCGAGGCCTCGAGCGCGTCCGACAGCCAGCGGCGCCCCTCGGTCATCAGACCGCGGATGCTCCAGAAGCGAACGAGCGCGCCCGCGAGCTGGAGGCCGAGGTCGAGCTTGCCCGACTCGAACGACCACGCGAGCGCTGCGCGGATGTTGTCGTTCTCCTCGGTCAGCCGCTCGAGCCACGCCGACTGCCCGGCGCGGGTGAGCTCGGGCTCCGCGGTCTCCGCGAGCTGCAGATATCGCTTCAGGTGCAGGTCGCGCGACGACTCGAGCTCGCCGCTCGCCGCCAGGCGGTCGAGCGCGTACTCGCGGATCGTCTCGAGCATGCGGAAGCGAGGCTCGCCGTCGGCCCCTTCGTCCTGCCGGATGAGGCTGTTGTCGACGAGTTGCGCGATGCCGTCGAGGACCTCGCCGAACTCGAGGCCGAGCGAGCCGCCGACGACCGCTTCGGCGGTGTCGAGCGTGCAGCCGCGGACGAACACGCCCAGGCGGGCGAAGACGGCCTTGCCCGTGTCGTCGAGGAGGTTGTAGCTCCACTCGATCGCGTCGCGAAGCGTGTCCTGGCCGCTGCCGGCGAGAAACGCGAGACGCTTCTCCTCGAGCCGGGCGAGGATCTGCTCAGGGGTCATCAGCTTCACGCGTGCGGCGGCGATCTCGATCGCGAGCGGGATTCCTTCGAGCTGGCGGCAGATCTCCGCGATCGCCCGCCCGTTGCGCGAGTCGAGCTCGAACGAGGGCTTCGCGTCCTGCGCGCGCTGGACGAAGAGCTCGACCGCTGCGGAGTCGGCGCTGTCGCCGGAGGGGAGGCCGAGCGGGGGCACCGGGTATTCGCGCTCGCCGCGCACCCGAAGGAGCACGCGGCTCGTGACGAGCACCTTCAGCTCCGGCGCGCGCTGGACGACGTCTGCGATCGTCGACGCCGCCTCCTGTACCTGCTCGAAGTTGTCGAGGACGAAGAGCGTCGGCCGGTCGCCGATCGCGGCGGCGATCGTCTCGGTGATCTCCTGCTCGCGCGTCTCGCGCACACCGAGTACCTCGCCGATGGCGGAGCCGACGAGTCGCGCGTCCTGGATCGGCGCGAGGTCGACGAAGTACGTCGCGTCGAAGTCCGGCTGCAGGGTCGATGCGGCCTCGAGCGCGAGCCGCGTCTTGCCCGTGCCGCCGAGACCGCTGAGCGTCACGACCCGTGTGTCCGGCGCGCGCACCAGCTCGAGCACCGCAGCGAGGTCGTCCTCCCGGCCGACGAGCGGAGTGGAGGGCACCGGCAACGTCGTCTTCGGCGCCGCAGGAGCCGGGATCGCGTGCGACATGACCGTCGGCGTGACGGCGCTCTCGTCCCCGGACGAGCCCATGGCAGCGCGAGCAGAGTCGATCATCTCGCGGCACGACGTGAAGCGCTCGCCGGCTGCCTTGGCCATCGCGCGCGCGATCACGAGATCGAGCAGCTCGCGGAAGCTCGGCCCGCACAGCCGTGACCTTCGGCGGCGGCTCCGTCATGTGTGCGTACATCACGGCGATGTCGCTGTCGCGCTCGTACGGCTTCTTCCCGGTGAGGCACTGGTAGAGGACGCCGCCGAACGCGTAGATATCGGCCGCTGCCGTCACCTCCTTGGCCTCGATCTGCTCCGGCGCCGCGTAGTCGACCGTGCCGACGAACATGCCGGCCTGCGTCATGCCGCGGACGCCGCTCTGCTTCGCGATGCCGAAGTCCATGAGGTAGATGCGACCCGAGCTGTCCTCGATCATCACGTTCGGCGGCTTGACGTCGCGATGGATGATGTCGTGCTGGTGCGCGGAGTCGAGTGCCCCCGCGACCTGCTCGAGAATCGAGAGGGTCCGCTGCACGTCGAGGGTGCCCGTACGCTCGAGAAGCTGCTCGAGGTCAGGTCCCTGGACGTAGCGCATCGCGATGTAGACGAGGCCGCCGAGGTCGCCGGCGTCGTAGATGGGGATGATGTTCGGATGGTCGATCGAGGCGACCGTCTGCGACTCGCGGATGAACCGCTCGCGGAACTCCTCGCCGCCGCCGAGGTCGGGAGAGAGGGTCTTCAGCGCCGCCTTGCGCTTGAGCAGCTGATGCTCGGCCTCGTAGACGAAGCCCATGCCGCCGCGACCGAGCAACCCGGCGATCCGGTACCCGGCAACCTCAGACCCCGCAGTGAGCGCGCCGTTCACGCCCTCTAGCCTGCCGCCTCCTGGAGTCGCCGGCCGTAGTCGGACGCCGTCGCCGGCCGCTGCGCGGGCTCCTTCGCGAGCGCCGTGAGGAGCGCGTCGACGTAGGCGTCCGAAAGGTCGTCGCGGAAACCCCGAGGATCGGGCGGGGGCTCGCCCACGTGCGCCAGCCCGATCGCGATGCCCTCCTTGTCGGCAAACGGCGGCTGCCCGGTCACGCACTCGTACATCGTGCAGCCGAGCGCGTAGATGTCGGTCGCGGGGCTCGCGGCTTCTCCCTTGATCAGCTCTGGCGCGAGGTAGTCGATGGTCCCCATAACCTGCCCCGGCTTGGTGAGCACCGTATAAGCGCGGCCTTTCGCAAGACCGAAGTCTGTGAGCATCGCTTTCCCGTCGGCGTCGACGATGATGTTCGACGGCTTGAGGTCGCGGTGGACGATGCCGGCGTTGTGCAGCGCGTCGAGGCCGTTGCCGACGTCGGTGGCGAATGACGCCGCTTCCTTCAGCTCGAGTCTGCCGCGATCCTCCAGCCGGTCCTCGAGCGTCCCCCCGGGGATGTATGCGACCGCGAGGAAGCGACGGCCGTCGGCCTGGCCCGCCTCGAGTACCGGCACGAGGTGCTCGTCTCGCACCTCGGATGCTGCGCGCGCCTCCTGCTCGAAGCGCCGGCCGAAGACCGGATCCTCGATCAGCTCGAACCGCATGACCTTCAGCGCAACCTCGGCTCCGTCCGATTCGCGCACCGCGCGGAAGACGAGGCCCATACCTCCCTCGCCCAGCTGCTCTTCGAGGCGATAGGGTCCGAGCGTGTCGCCAGGCTGGAGCTCCCGCCCCGGGGATTCGCGCATGAAGTCGGACACTGCTCCGGAGGATATGCATTCTCCGCGGGAAGGGCGAGCGAACTGACGATGCGTATAGGCGTGATCAGCGATATTCACGGCAACAAGTTCGGGCTCGAGCCCGTACTGGCCGATCTCGCGCGCCAAGGCGTCGATCAGATCGTCTGCCTGGGCGACATCTGCTTCGGCCCGCAGGCGCACGAGTGTCTCGCGATCGTCCACGAGCTCGGCTGCCCCATCGTCCTCGGGAACTGGGATGCATGGTCGACCGACGGGTTCCCACCCGCGGACGACCCGCTCGGGGCAATGCTCTACGAGATCGGCGCCTGGTGGGCCGGGCTCCTGACCGCCGAGGACCACGAGTTCGTGTCGACCTTCGTCCCGACGCTCGACGTCGACCTCGGCGACGGGACGATCATGCATTGCTATCACGGCTCGCCGAGGTCGTTCTCCGACTGGATCTTCTCCACGACGCCCGACGCCGACCTCGAGCCCCTCTTCGACGGCATCGAGGCGCCGCTCCTCGTCGGCGGCCACACGCACCTGCAGATGATGCGCCGCTTCGGCCGGCAGATGATCGTCAATCCGGGCAGCGTCGGTCAGCCGTTCTCTCAATGGTGGCCGAAGACGATCCGGGTCGCGCCCTGGGCCGAGTACGCGATCGTCGAGGCGGGAGACGGTTCCGGTGACCTGCACGTCGACCTCCGCCGTGTGCCGATCGACGTCGACGCGTTACTCCGCTTCTGCCTCGAGAGCGGCATGCCGCATGCGCAGTGGTGGGTCGACTCGTGGAATCCCGCGTAGAGGCGGAGGCGCCGCGAGAATCGGCGCTTCGGGACGTCGGTGCGGGCACGGCGCTCGCGCTGCCGATTGCACTCGTCGTCTTCCTTCGCGTGCTCCCGTCGTTCGACGAGCGGTGGGAGGACACCCGGGCGCACTTCTGGATCGTCTTCTCCGCCGGAGCGGTCAGCGCCGCGCTCGCACTTGCCGTGATCGAGGCAGGCCGGCGGCGACGAGACGCGCGTCTCGGGCTGATCGGCATCGCGTTCCTCGTCAGCGCAGGTTTCCTCGCTCTGCACGCCCTCGCGACACCCGGCGTGCTGATCGACTCGAAGAACGCGGGCTTCGTCCTCGCGACCCCCGTCGGTCTGATCGCAGGCGGCATCTTCGCCGCGCTCTCCGCCGTCGAGTACTCGCATGCGACGTCTCTGAGAATCGTGCGGCGGCTCCCATGGCTCGTGACATTCGTCTTCGCCGTCATGGTGCTCTGGGCGGGAATCTCGCTCGCCGGGGCGCCGCCGCTGCACGATGCGGTCGCGCCGGACCAGGTCAGCGCGCCGCTCGGCGTTGCGGCCGTGGCCGGCATCCTCGCCTACGCCTACGCGTCGCTCGCGTACTTCGGGGTATGGCGGCGCCGGCGGACGCGCCTCGCGTACGTGATCGCGTTCTCGTTCGCCCTTCTCGCCGAGGCGCTCGCCGTCGGGGTCGCGTCGCTCGCGACGAGCTGGAAGCTCTCGTGGTGGGAGTGGCACGCGCTCATGGCGATCGGATTCACATGCATCGCGGCAGCGGCATGGTCCGAATGGCACGAGGAACGGTTCAGCGGCGTCTACCTCGAAGAGACCCTCGCCGGCCGGCGTGACGTGACCGTGCTCTTCGCCGATCTCGCCGGCTTCACCCCGTTCTCGGAGGCGCACGAGCCGGACGAGGTGCACGCGATGCTCGTTGCCTACTTCGCGGAGCTGACGCCGATGATCGCCGAGCGGTACGGCGGCGAGGTGCACGAGTTCGTCGGCGATCAGATCTTTGCGATCTTCAACAAGACGGGTGACCAGCCGGATCACGCGCGGCGCGCGGCGCGGGCCGGGCTCGAGCTCCAGCAGATCGCCGAGGCGATTCGCGGCGACCATCCCGAGTGGCCGCGCTTCCGGTGCGGGATCAACACCGGGCCCGTGCTGGCCGGCGTCGTCGGCGCACGCGGTCACCGCGTACACGGGGTCTTCGGCGACACCGTCAACCTCGGGGCGCGGCTCGAGAGCAACGCACCGATCGGCGGCGTCCTCATCGGCGCTGCAACGTGTACGGCGTTGCCGACGGGAAGCGAGGTCGAGCAGGTAGACGACCTGCACGTCAAGGGCAAGACCGACGCCGTGACCGCGTACGTGCTCCGGTCCGTGGCGGACTAGACGAACCGCAGCTAGACGCCAAGGCCGATCTACGCGAGGATCGCGAGAACGTGAAGGTTGCCGTCGTCTCCGACATTCATGCGAATTGGCATGCGCTCGAAGCCGTGTTATCGGATCTCGAGGTGCAGCAGCCCGACGAGGTCTGGTGCCTCGGCGACCTCGTGGGCTACGGCCCGCAGCCGAATCGGTGCACGAGCGAGATCGCCGCACGGGCGCAGATCTGCCTCGCAGGCAACCACGACCTCGGGGTGCTCGGCCGCCTCGAGCTGAACGAGTTCTCGCCGGATGCCGCGGCCGTCGCACGCTGGACACAGGGCGTGCTCGAGGACGACCCGAGAACCTTTCTGTCCTCACTCGAGCCGAAGGGCGCGCACGAAAGGGCCGAGCTCTTTCACGGGAGCCCACACGACCCGGTGTGGGAGTACGTGCTGAGCGAGGGCGCTGCCCGGCGCGCGTTCGAGGAGACGACCTCGGATCTCGTGCTTGTCGGCCACAGTCACGTCCCGATCGCCCTGCGCCTCGAGGACGGCACGGTGGCGGGCGGGCTCGCGAAGGGCGGGAGCGAGCTCGACCTCGCGACAGGCCGCTGGCTCATCAACCCGGGTGCCGTTGGGCAGCCGCGCGACGGCGACGCGCGGGCGGCGTACCTCCTGCTCGATCTCGATGCGCGCCACGCGCACTTCCGTCGCGTCCCCTACGACATCGAGGCGACGCAGGCCGAGCTCAGGGCCGAAGGTCTGCCGGAGGATCTCGCGGCTCGGCTCAGCGGAGGGGAGTAGCGCTCATTGAACGGAACGCCGGCGAGCTGTGGCAGTCTGAGGTCGTGATACCGACCGCGCCCTTCGGCTCGACAGGCCACGAGAGCACGCGAACGATCTTCGGGGCGGCCGCGATCGGCTGGGGCGTGTCGCAGGCCGAGGCGAAGTCCGTCCTCGAGCTGCTGCTGGAGCAGGGCGTCAACCACATCGACGTCGCCGCCTCGTACGGCGAGGCGGAGGATCGCCTGAAGCCCTGGTTCGCCGAGCATCGCGACCGCTTCTTTCTCGCGACGAAGACCGGGCGACGCGATTACGAGGGCGCACGGACGGAGATTCGACGCTCGCTCGAGCGCATGGGTGTCGATCGGATCGACCTGATCCAGCTGCACAACCTCGTCGACGTCATCGAATGGGAGGAGGCGCTTCGTGAAGGCGGCGCGCTCCAGGCCGTGCTCGAGGCGCGCGACGAGGGTCTCGTTCGGTTCATCGGCATCACCGGCCACGGTCGAACCGTCGCGCGCATGCACGCCAAGAGCCTCGAGCGCTTCCCCTTCGACACCGTGCTTTGCCCGTACAGCCACATCCAGATGCAGGACACGGTCTACGCCGAGGACTTCGACGTCGCTTGCCGAGATGTGTGCGGAACGCGGGGTCGCGCTGCAGACGATCAAGGCCATCGCCATGCGCCGGTGGGACGGCCGAGAGAAGACATCGGGCACGTGGTACGAGCCGCTGACCGAGCAGGAGGACATCGACCTCGCCGTCCACTGGGTGCTCGGGAACCCGCAGGTCTTCCTCAACACCGTGGGCAGCGTCGAGCTGCTTCCGAAGGTGTTCGCTGCTGCGTCGCGGTTCGCGTCGCGTCCGCCTGACGACGAGCTCGAGCGCCTCGCGGCGTCACGCGGGCTCGCGTCGCTCTTTGCGTAGTCCTGCGCTGCCGCTAGCGTTTCACGTCTGATGCGTCGCTGTGGGGTGGTCGCAGTGCTCGCCGTCCTTGCGTTCGCTCCCGTCGCGCGGGCGAACAGTGCTGCGACGCCGTGCGGGATCACATCCTCGGCGCCCTCGGGTGCCGCGCCGCTCACCGTCACCTTCACCGCCGCGTGTGCCTCGTCGACCTACACATGGGACTTCGGAGACGGGACGCAGGCGAGCGGCGCAACTGTTCAACACGCCTTTGCAGCCGGCGCATTCGCGCCGCAGCTGACCGGCCCGCGTCCGCTACGGAGAAACGGTGACGCTGCGCGCCACCGTTGTGCCGTCGCTTCCGGGTGCTCGGTGGACGCCCCTTCGACGCGAGCGGCCGGCTGCGCGCGCGTCACAGCGCCTCGCCCACTCGTCGCGATGCCGCGGGTGTGGCCGCCGCTCCCGTGCGGATCACCGCCGTTCCGTCGCTCACGGTGAAGACCGTCGGGTTGCCCGGCGTCGGCGGTCACAAGGTCGCCCTCACCGTCGCGACATCGACCGGCGCGACGGGCAACACACCGCTCGGCCGCTGGCAGGTCTACCGCAAGGTGGCGGGGTTTGACTGGGTCCTCTACTACCCGAGCTATTTCCTTCGCGGCTTCGCCGTGCACGGCTACCCCGACGTCCCGCCGTATCCCGCGTCGCACGGGTGTGCGCGCATCCCGATGTGGATCGCGCAGACGGTCTATGACGCGGTCCCGGACGGCTCGACCGTCTACGCCTACGCGTAGTCGTCCGGAAAGAGGTGGTGCCGGCAGCCCGCGTGGTGCAGGCTGTGCGAATGACTGATGCCCGCACCGTGCTCGCCGTCGACGTCGGTGGCCGACATGTGAAGATGCTCGCGACCGACGAGAAGGAGCCGAGGGAGTTCCCCTCGGGGCCAATGCTCACGGCCGCCGAGATGGTCGCGCGCGTCGTCGGGCTCAGTGCGGACTGGACCTTCGACGTCGTCGCGCTCGGCGTTCCCGCGCAGGTCGCCGCAGGCCGCGTCGTCCACGAGCCCGTCAATCTCGGCCCGGGCTGGATCGATTTCGACTACGAGGCCGGCTTCGGCCGTCCGACGCGTCTCCTGAACGATGCGGCCATGCAGGCCCTCGGGAGCTACGAGGGCGGACGGATGCTCTTCCTCGGGCTCGGAACCGGGCTCGGCTCGGCGATGATCGTCGACGGTGTGATCGAGCCGATGGAGCTCGGGCATCTCCCGTTCCGGGAGGCAACCTACGAGGAGTACGTCGGTCGGGCCGGACGGAAGCGGCTGGGGAAGAAGCGCTGGGAGAAGACCGTTAACGAGGTCGTGGACGGATTCAATGCAGCGCTCGCCCCGGATTACGTCGTCATCGGCGGTGGGCTCGCGGATCAGCTCGGGGAGCTTCCCCTGGGAGCCCGGCTCGGGAGCAACGCGAACGCGTTCGTCGGCGGTTTCCGGCTGTGGAGCGAGAACGTCGATCCGGGGACGCACTAGCCAACGATCCGGGTCGCTCGCTCGTATAGACGTTCATGGGAGTCGATTTCGCGGTCGAAGCGTCATCCGTGCGCGCGCGAGACGAGCGGTCGACGGACCGCCGTTCGGATCTCGGTCGCTTCGAAGACATCCTGCGGCGGCACCACGCCTCACTCCGACGCATGAGGCTGCGAGGCTGCACCGCGTCGTCTATCGGACGTGCATCGACGAGCTTCGGCGGACGCGACGCCGCCGGCGTCGGGAGCAGGCGCTGACCGAGACCTTGCCTGCCGCAACCGACGGAGGCGCGCAGCTCGACGTGCGCCAGGGAATGCGCGCGCTCGATCCCCAGGATCGCGCGGTCGTGCTCCTCGTCGACCTGCTCGGCTTCGACTACGTCGACTGGACCCCCGACAAGGTCATCGGCTACGCCTCGAGGCGCTGCCCGACGACGGGCGGATGATCGGAGCTCAGCCGCCGAGGGGCGAGGGCGGGATGCGCGTCTCGCCGGTGACGCCTTCGAGGACGAATCCGATCTCGTCGACGTAGCACCACGACCACTCTTCGCCGCGCTCGAGCGACCGGACGATCGGATGCGACGACGCCTGGGCATGCGCCGTTGCGTGGCGGTTCGGCGACGAGTCGCAGCAGCCGACATGGCCGCACTCGAGGCAGATCCTCAGATGGAGCCACTTGCCGCCCGTCTTCAGGCAGTCCTCGCATCCGTCGACCGACTCCGGCAACTCCCGGATCTCCACCGCGTCGAGGTGCGTGCACTGGACGGCCACGCCGTAACGCTAGCTGCAGAGCCTGGCACCGCGATGCGACACTGGCGCAGTGCCCGACGCTCTCGGAATCGGCCTCGAAGAGCCACTCGACCGGAACGGAGCGTTCCCGCGGCTGAACGACGAGCAGCGCGGCCGGCTCCGGACGATCGGCACGGTCCGGGACGTCGTGCCCGGCGACATCCTCTTCCGCGAGGGCGACGAGTCGTACGACTTCTTCGTCGTCGAGTCGGGTGCAGTTGCAGTCGTCGAGGGCTACGGCGCGGAGAACCGGGTCATCGCCGTTCACGGGCACCACCGCTTCCTCGGCGAGCTGAACCTGCTCACCGGCGGCACCGTCTACCTGACCGCAGTCGTCCGGGATGCAGGACAGGTCATCCAGGTCGAGGCAGAGCGGCTTCAGCGGGTGATCGCCGACGACGAGGAGCTCTCCACGATCATCTTTCGCGCTCTGCTCGAGCGGCGCTCGATCCTCATCGGGCTCGGCACTGGGCACCGTCTGATCGGATCGCGCTTTTCCCCCGACAGCCGCCGGCTCCGCGAGTTCCTCGCGCGCAACCGCCAGCCGTTCCACTGGTTCGACCTCGAGGAGGACGAGCACGCCGAGCAGCTGCTTCAGGCCGTCGGCCTCGAGCCTGCCGACACCCCGGTCGTCGTCGTGAGCGGCGGTGATGTCCTCCGCAACCCGACGAACTCCGAGCTTGCGGCACGCATCGGGATCGGTGCGCGCGGCGCCCCGCCGGCGCTCTGCGACGTGATCATCGTCGGCGGCGGGCCCGCCGGGCTCGCCGCGGCCGTGTACGGCGCCTCCGAAGGGCTCGACACGCAGGCGGTCGAAGCGGTCGCGTTCGGTGGACAGGCGAGCACCTCCTCGCGCATCGAGAACTACCTCGGCTTCCCTGCCGGCATCTCGGGGAGCGAGCTTGCCGAGCGCGCACACCTCCAGGCGATGAAGTTCGGCGCGCGGCTCGCCGTCCCGGGGCGCGCCGTCGGGATCGCGGAGGACGAGGGGCACTACGCCGTCGAGCTCGCCGGCGGCGTGACGGTGCGCGGACGGACCGTCGTCGTCGCAACGGGCGCGCAGTATCGGAGACTCGACATCCCGGACCTGGATCGCTTCGAAGGAAACGGCGTCTACTACGCCGCAACGCAGGCGGAGGCGCAGCTCTGCTTCGGAGACCCCGTCGTGATCGTCGGCGGCGGCAACTCCGCGGGCCAGGCGGCGATGTACCTCTCCCAGAGCTCCGCGTCGTGCTCGCTCCTCATCCGGGGCGGCGATCTCGGCAAGTCGATGTCGCGCTACCTCATCGACGAGATCGATCGCCGGCCGCAGATAGCCGTCAGCCCCTACACCCGGATCGTCGGCCTCGAGGGCGAGCACGCGCTCGAGAGCCTCGTCCTCGAGGATTCACGCACCCACGAGCAGACGGAGATGCCGGCAAAGGCGCTCTTCGTCTTCATCGGCGCATCGCCGCACACCGACTGGCTGCGCGGCTTCGTCGCCATGGACGACGACGGTTTCGTCCTCACCGGTCGCGACGTGCAGGACGGAAACCTCGACCGCTTCGGCGCCGACCGGCCGTTCTTCCTCGAGACGAGCCGCCCGGGGATCTTCGCGGTCGGCGACGTCCACTCGGGCTCCGTCAAGCGCGTCGCCTCCGCGGTCGGCGAGGGCTCGATGACGATCCGGCTCGTGCATCAGCGCCTCGCAGATCCCCGCTAGGGCACGCCCCTCGGCCGCCTGTGAGCGGCCGGTGAGCGGCGTAGACCACTCTCGGATCAGCTCGGGAATCTGAACCGGAGGTGATCCAGATGCGCAGGTGTCTCGTCCTTACGGTCGCCTTCGCCGGCATCGTGCTCGCGACGGCCTCCCCGTCACTCGCGGCTCCGCCGCCGAACGACGACCGCGCAAACGCGGCGCCCATCCCGACCTTTCCGGCGTCCGTCCCCGGGACGACGACGGAGGCCACGGTCGAGCGCCTCGACCCGCGGTCTCGCAATGCGGCCGAATCGACGCGACGTCGTGGTACTCGATCGCGCAATCGCCCGACGGCACGATCGAGCTCGGAGTGCAGGGAGCGAATCTGGCACCCGTGATTCGCGTCTATCGCCTGCGGCCGAACGGGATCGCGGAGCTCGACTGCGCTGCCGCAACCGCGGGGCAGCGGGCGCAGGTCGCGTTCGAGTCGGTCCGCGGCGCGACCTTCCTCGTCGTCGTCGGAAAGAAGGCGAGCACTGCCGACTCGGACTACTCGGTCGACGCTCAGCTCTTCCTCCCGCCGGCGAACGACTCGCAGAGAAATGCGGAGGCGCTGAAGGGCCTGCCGGCGACCGTGAAGAGCACGACGCTCGGGGCAACGACCGACACCACCGATCCCAAGGGCTGCGGCCTCGCCGGCGGCACGGTGTGGTATGGCATCTCTCCCGGCAACGCCGCACGCATCGTCGTCCGGCTGAAAGCGCAGGGTGACCTCGACGCGAGTGTCTTCATCCGCGAGCGTGTCCGCTCTCAGGTGGAAGACGTGGCGTGCGCGAAGACCGACAAGAGGGGGAGCGCACTCGCTGCGGTCGACGTCGAGAAGGGCGCGCAGTACTTCGTCGCCGTCGGGCAGCGGTCGGGATCGTCTCCGGGCGACTTCTCGCTCGAGGCACTCGCGGCGCAGGCAGCGGAACGGTCGCCCGGCGTCCACCTCACAGCGGCCGGAGCCCGGTCGACGGTCAACGGCCTGACCGACGTGAACGACATCTGGTGGCGGAAGGTCACGCCCGGGACCACGTACCGCGTGGCCTTCAGCTCGCCCGGATGCGCGGAGCTCTCGATCAAGAGCCTCGAGCGGCCGACGGAGCGGCTCGGCTATCTCGAGTGCAGCGGATACACGACCTTCACCCCGGGCCCCGACGGGGGCGGGCGGTACACGTTCGAGGTGATCGCGCCGCACACGACCGACTCGCAGCCGTACCGGTTGCACGTCTCGCCCGCCGGCGCCGACGACCTCGGCGTGGGGGAGACCTTGCCGAATCTGGGGCGGATCCGCGGCACGCTCAATCCGTTGGGCGTCGACGTGAGCGACGTCTATCACTTCGACGTCGACCGCACCGCGGACGTCCGCCTCGACCTGACGCAGGACGTCCGCCTCGACCTGACGCAGGCGGGCGCGAGCTCGTTCTCACTCGTCCTCGTGACCGACGAGGGTGCGCGGATCACGAGCGGTGAGACGCGGATCCACCGGAACCTCCGGCAGGGCCGGTACGTCGTCGCAGTTCGCGGCACGCCGGGAACCCGCGGCGGGCGATATGCGCTCGCGCTCGTCATCCGTCAGCTGACGGCCACGTCGCTGTCGGCGAATAGCACGACCGTCGTGCCGGGATCGACGGCGACATTCGCCGCGCGGACGAGCCCGACGCCGGACGGCGGCGTGACCGAGATCCAGGTCGACCGCTTCGATCCGTTGAGCGGCTGGCAGTTCTTCCGCCTGATCCGCGTCGCCGGCTCCGGCGGATCGGCGTCCTTCAGGCCGCCGGGCCAGGGACGGTGGCGCGCCCGTGCGGCGTTCCTCGGCACGCTCCGCTCGAGCCCCAGCAGGAGCGACTTCACGTTCGTGAACGTGCAGGGCTGAACGCCGCGGCTTTCCGCCCGCGCCCACTCCGGCGCGGGCGGTAGCGTGCCGGGCTGGTGGCGAAGATCGCTTTCATCGGTGCCGGATCGGTCGTCTTCGCGAAGAACCTGATCGGCGACGTGCTCTCCTATCCCGAGCTCGCCGAGTCCGAGCTTGCGCTCATGGACATCGACGAGGAGCGCCTTCGCACATCCGAGCGAGTGGCGCATCGCCTCGCCGCAGCAGTCGACGCGCGACCCTCGATCACGGTGACGATTGACCGACGAGCCGCGGTCGACGGCGCCGACCACGTGATCACGATGTTCCAGATCGGCGGCTATCGCCCGAGTACCGTGATCGACTTCGAGATTCCCTCGCGCTACGGGCTTCGCCAGACGATCGGGGACACGCTCGGCATCGGCGGGATCATGCGCGCCCTGCGTACGATCCCGGTCCTGCTCGATCTGTGCCGCGAGATCGAAGAGCTCGCGCCGGGTGCTCATTTGCTGCAGTACGTGAATCCGATGGCGATGAACTGCTGGGCCATCGGACGGGCGACGAGTGTCAAGACGGTCGGGCTCTGCCACTCCGTGCACGGAACCGCGAAGCAGCTGGCGCGCGACCTCGGCGTGCCGATCGACGAGATCGACTACCTCGCTGCGGGGATCAACCACATGGCGTTCTATCTTCGTCTTGCGCGGGACGGGGAGGACCTCTACCCGGGGCTCCGCAAGGTGGCGCCGCCCGATTGGAACCGTGCGCGCTACGAGGTGCTGAAGCATTTCGGCTACTTCGTGACGGAGTCGTCGGAGCATTTCGCCGAGTACGTCCCGTGGTTCATCAAGGCCGGCCGACCCGACCTCGTCGAGCGCTTCAACGTCCCGCTCGACGAGTACCTCCGCCGCTGCGAAGAGCAGATCGCCGACTGGGAACGCATGCGCCGCTCACTCGAGGAGGAGGGCGAGCTGAGGCACAGCCGCACGGACGAGTACGGCTCCGGGATCATCCATGCGATCGAGACCGGCGGGCCGTACGCGTTCTATGGCAACGTCCCGAACGTGGGCCTGATCGACAACCTGCCGCCCGACTGCTGTGTCGAAGTGCCGTGCACCGCCGATGCGACGGGGATCAAGCCGCACGCGATCGGCGCGCTACCGCCGCAGCTTGCTTCGCTGATGGCGACGAACATCAACGTGCAGAGACTCACCGTCGAGGCCGCGCTGACCGGTTCGCGCGAGCACGTCTACCACGCCGCGATGCTCGACCCGCACACCGCCGCCGAGCTCTCGCTCGACGAGATTGCGGCACTCGTGGACGAGCTCCTGGCCGCGCACGGCGACCGGGTTCCGACACTCACCTGAGTCGTCTACGTGGCTGCGCGTCCGGCAGCCCGTTCGACGCGCCGGTGAGAGGTCGAGCCGCCGGGTCGTGAACCCGGACGGCTCGAGCCGACCTACTTCGCGGTGAGCGTGCCCTTCATGCCGAGCGCGGCATGGCCCGGAACGCTGCACACGTAGGCGTTCTTGCCCTTCTTGAGCGTGACCGTGAGCTTTGCGCTCTTGCCCGGCTTCAGGAGCGGCGTCTTCTTGCCGGCGATCTTGAAGTCGTGCGGGATCTTGCCTTTGTTCGTCACCGAGAACGTGACCGACCCCGCAGGAACGGAGGCCTTCGAGAGCTTGAACTTGAACTCGCTCGCCGTGACCGTGACCCCGGTTGCATGCGCGTGCGACCGCGCGGCGAGCGCAGGAACAGCGGCAGTGCACAGCACGATCAGGGACGCGGCGATAGTTGCCACGCGAGCACTGAGACGCATTCTTTAGACCCTTTCCCTCGGACAAGACCTGACTAGGACAGTCCAGTATTGCCGCACCTCGTCAGTATGGGAAGGGTGATACGTCGCGTCGCGCTCGTCGTGCTCACCGTTGCAATCGCGGGCGGTGCGGCAGCCCTCGCCGCGCGACAGATGACACATGACGCGACGGGATCGTGGCCGAGCGCGAACGGCGATCTCTCGAGCACGCGCGCGAATGGAGGGGCAACGTTCGATGCGGGTGCGGTTCGCGTTCTCTGGCGCTTTCGCCTCCCGCCGCGCGCGAACCCGTTCGGGGCGATCACCTCGAATCCCGTCATCGCACGCGGCATCGTGTACGTCCAGGACTCGAGCTCGACCGTCTTCGCACTCGACGCGAAGACGGGCGCCCGCCGCTGGACGCACCGGTTCGCCGCGCAGAACGACGGGCCGAACGGCGTCGCCGTCTCGGGCGCTCGTCTCTACACGGCGACCGACACGACGGCGCTCGGCCTCGACGCCGCTACCGGCAAGACGCTGTGGTCGCGGCGGCTCGCGAACCGCTTCGAGCAATTCGTCGGGATCGCGCCCGTTGCAGATCGCGGCCGCGTCTACTACAGCACACAGGGCTTCCCGCACGGCGGCCGCGGCGCCGTCTACGCGCTCGACGCTCGAACCGGGAAGCTCGTCTGGCGCTTCGGGACGATCGCCGAGCCGTGGCCGCAACCCGGCGCAGGAGGCGGCGGTGCCTGGTATCCCGTGAGTGTCGACGAACGCGGCGACACCTACGTCGGCAACTCGAATCCGGCGCCGTGGGGAGGCTCCAAGCGCTATCCGAACGGCGGAGTGTTCGCGGGTCGCGCGCTCTACACCGACTCGTTGATCGTCCTCTCGGGACGCACCGGGAAGCTCCTCTGGTACGACCAGGTCACCCGCCACGACGTGCGGGACTACGACTTCCAGAACTCACCTGTCCTCGCAGAGGTCGACGGCCGTCGCCTCGTGTTCGGCTCCGGTAAAGCGGGACGGGTCGTCGCATGGGACCGCGCGACCCACGAACGAGTGTGGTCTCGCGCGGTCGGGTCGCACCTCCACGATCTCGGCCCGTTGCCCGCCGAGCCGACGGCGGTGTGCCCGGGGCTCCTCGGCGGCGTCCTCACGCCGATGGCGTTTGCGCACGACCTGCTGTTCGTGCCGGTCGTCGAGCTGTGCTCTCGCGAGAGCGCCGTCACGACGCCGGACGCATTCGCGCGCCCGCCGGCGAAGGGGAGGGGAGTCGTGTATGCCCTCGATGCGAAGACCGGCAAGACCGTGTGGCGGCGCGCGTTCGAGGCGCCGCCGTTCGGTTGTGCGACGGTGGCGGGCGCTGCAGTCGTCGTGCCGAGCTACGACGGTCGTGTCAGCGCGCTCGACACGCAAACTGGGCGGGTCCTCTGGCGGTCACGCCTTCAGGCGGGCAACAACAGCTGCCCTGCCGTCGGGGCCGGCATGCTCGTCGTGGGCGCTGGTGCGCCCTACCCGGGTATCGCGCATCCGATCGCCGAAGTAGTCGCTTACGAGATCGGCGGCTAGAGCGGCGCGACCCCTCGCGGCAGGGTACAACCGAGACCCGAACGGTCTCGTTCGCTCCAGGCCCCTACCTCGTACACGTGCGGCGTGCCGTCCGTCGCACGTGGCCGGCATGACGGCGCGCTCACGATCACTCCGTAGACATCGGCACCTCAACACCGGTGACAGTCACGGGTTACGGCTTCGTGACGGATCTTCCACATGTGCCCGCATTTGCAGGCCTTTCCGTCGCTCGCAGTCGGGCGGCGCGGGACCCCGGTGACAGTCACCGGTTCAGACAAGGCGCGCCGGAGCGCGCGCACGTGCTCGATCAAGGTCTCGACGCGCCCGTCGTTCACCTCTCTGCCGAGGGGCAGGAGGCCCGGGGGTCGCGAGCCTCCTGCATGGAGCCGATGGCTCGGGCGCGGCCACCCGAACCATCGAGAGCCGGCGTCGACGACTGGGGAGCCGGAACGCGCGACTGCAAGCAATCTGCCGGTACCGCGGGGGCACGTCTATAGCGCGCGTTGATCATTTTCGCGCGACCCGCACGTAACCCGGCTAGCGAACGCGGAGCGTCGCGAGCCTTGTCGGCACCGCGTCGCCGAGCTGCCCGGGCCAGGACGACAGATCCATCCGCCCGCCCGGCCGTGCCGGGAAGCTCGAGAACGATTGACGCTGGTTCTCCCAGAACGTCAGCGTGTGCTTGCGCACGGAGCCGGGCAGCGTGATCGAGAACGACCCGGATGTCGTCGGCCATTTCGCGCTCAGCGGCTTCACGACCTTGCCGCCCGCAGTGACGCCGACGACGAGACCCGAGTACACGGCGCCGGTGTGCGCGCTCGGCTGCTGCACGCTGTACGACGTGCCGTTCCCGAGCTGGATGTTCATGGTCGCGCTTTTCAGCCTCGCGAAGTTCACGACCTGACCGAGGTTCCCGCCGTACGAGACGTTGCCGAGGGCTACCCCGACGCTCAGCGGCACCGGATTCGCGCCGCTCTCGTCCGAGGCGCCGAAGAAGGAGGTGTAGTGCCCGCTCGCGTCGCTCGCCGACGAGTGCGTCCAGAAGTCGCGATCCTGTGTCCTCGTGATGACGACCGCCCCCTGAACCGGCTTCCCGGACGCGTCGGTGATCGTCCCGGACAGGCGGTAGGTGAGGAGCCGGACGGCCGGCGGCGGGTTCTTCCGCGAGCCGACGACGCGTCCGGTCACGACGACCTTGCCGCCGCTCAGACGTGCGTGAAGGCCGACGATCGCGTAGCCGACGTTGAAGGCGCCGCGGGCCGCCAGGACGGCGCTCTGCTGTCCCGGGGAGAGCGGCTTACCGCCGACGGTGGCGCCACGAAGCGAGACGACACGCGCGATGTCGCCGCGCGGGGACGGTGATATCCGTGTCGAAGTGGAACGTCCCGTCGCGCGCCGTAAGGCGCCGCACGCGGTAGCCGTCGACCGAGACGCGCGCACCGGCGACCGGCTTTCCGTTCCAGAGCAGGCGGCCTCGGACCTTCGCGACGTTCGAGGAGTCCGCCTGCCACGGGCGGATGACGAGGCCATTCTCGGCAGAGATCGTGCCGGTGCCGCGCGGCGTCGCGAGCGGAGCCTTCGCAGCGCTCACGGCCGAGCCGGCCTTGGGCACGTGGACGATGGACAACCGGCGTGACGAGCGCGACGATCCCGGAAGCGCGAACACGTGGAGCTGCGCGACAGTGCCTCCGTTCGAAGAGGTCGGCGTGCCACCGACGGTGATCGCGACGTATTCCCTGCCGTCCACGGAGAAGATCGACGGGCCTGCCGCGATCGGGTTGCCCGTCTGGAACGTCCACAGGATCTTGCCCGTCTTCAGGTTGAAGGCGCGAACGACGCCGTCGCCGCCGCCGGCGAAGCCGAGCCCGCTGTCCGTGGTCGTGACGCCGCCGCGCTCCGGCTCGGGTGTCTGGAACTTCCAGACCCTGCGCCCGGTCGAGACGTCGATGGCGCTGATCGATCCGTGATCCTTCCATCCCGGCAGCTGTGCACCGAAGTTGCCGTTCTGCAGACCGAGGAAGACGTCGCCGAGCGTGAACTTGCGCTTCTTCTGGGTCGGCGAGAGGACGGTCTGGACGTCGACGGCCGCGGTCTCGGCGGCGCCGTTGAAGATGTAGTTCGTGTCGGGGTCGTAGGAGGCGGGCGAGTAGTTGACGCCGCCGAGCGAGCTCGGATAGACCGCGACCGCCTTCCCGGGCTGTAGGCGGGGGTGCTCGACCCGGTCGATGACCTTGATCCGCTGGTAGATCGGGCGGCCGCTCGTTGCGTTGTAGGCGAACCAGTAGCCCTCCATCGTTGCGACCGACACGATCCGCTGGCTCTTGCCGCCGACCTTGCCGGAGTAGACGAGCGGCGGCTGTGCCGTGTCGTACGACCATTCGTTGAACGCCATCTGCTGCTGCCACCACTTCATGCGACCGGTCACGAGGTTCACCGCAATCAGCGAGTCGGCGCGCGGGTTGCTGCCAGGTCGCACCTGCGGGAAGTAGAGCGGCGTGGCCGAGCCGGTCCCGAAGTAGAGCGTGTTCGACTGGGTGTCGACGGTCGTCGGTGTCCAGACGACACCGCCGCCGGCAAGCGTCGAGCCGCGCCGCCACCCTGTCCCGGCCGGTGGGATCGTCCAGAACGGGTTCGGCCACGCAGGGCCGAGATCGCTCGTGCGGTACGCCATCACGAACCCGCGCACGCCGTACTCGGAGCCCGCGGCGCCGAGGATCAGCCGGTGGTCGGCGCAGATCGGGGCGCTCGTCTCGGAGTAGCCCGCGTTTGCGGATGCCCCGGAGACGGATCTCGCGATCGGGACGCGCCGCTGGAGATGACCGGTCGCCGGATCGAGCTGCGCGATCGTCATGTCCAGCGTCAGGACGAACACGTGCCCATCGCAGAGCGCGACACCGCGATTCGCGACGATCCCGAAGTTGCGGAAGACGGCGACGTCGTCCGGGGTCCAGCGCCACTTCACCTGTCCGCTCGCCGCGTCGAGGGCCCAGACGTTGTTGTCGTTCGTCGTGAGGTACATCGTGCCGTTCGACACCACGGGATACGACTGCTCGCCGCGACGGACACCCGCGTCGATCTTCTGGAAGTCGACCATGTAGACCCGCTTGAGCTGGTCGACGTTGCCCTGGTCGATCTGGGTCAACGGCGAGTGGCGCTGCTCGTCGGGTGTGTTCCCGAAGCCGCCCCAGCCGACGTTGGCCGGCGCCGCGCTATCGCGCGCGGCGGCCGTCCCGAGCAGCGTTCCGGCTGCGAGCGTGACGACGACGAGGAAGAGCACTCGTGGACCCCTCAAACAACTCACGAGGTGGCCGATGGTACGTTCGCTCGGTAAGGCCACCGTAAGCGGAGCGCGACCGCAACTAGAGCGAGCGCAAGTCCCGCGAGGTACGGCGCGAGGGCCGTCCGTGTCGGCGTCGACTCGGTGGTGGCGGTCGTCGGACCGCGCCCTGCTGCTTCCCGGAGATATGACTCCGCCGCGGCGAGCTGCGACTCGTCGAAGGAGCGGCCCCCGAGGGCGTCAGCGACGCCGCTGAGCACCGCCTTTCCTTGCGGATCCGGGCGGTAGGCGGGCTCCGTCTTGCCGTTTCGGCCGTACACCGATTCGCCGCCGGCCCAGAGACGCACCGCGATGAAGCGGTAGCCCTTTCCGAGCGCGTGCGTCAACTCGCCGGTGTTCACCGGGTTGCTCTCGCCGTCGGTCAGGAGCACGACGACTCGGCGCGTCGTTTTCGGCGTGAAGTAGTTGCCGGATGCGATCTGGCCGAGCGCATCGAAGCTCGTCGCCCGCACGTCGGAGCCGGCGGGCGGCGGGCTCTCGATCTCGACGCCGCGGCGCGCGACCAGGTCGAAGCTCGACGCGCGGGCGACAGGCAGCAGATCGGGGAGCACGCGATCGGTGAGCGTGGCGACACCCGAGGGCACATCCGGGATCGCAGCACGGAGCCGCATCGCTGCGGTCACCGCGCGATCGAGCCGGGTGGGCGACCGCGGGGTCGACGACGCGGCCATCGACCGCGACGTATCGAGGACGAAGAGTGCTTGTGCATCGGTGCGCTCGCGTACGCGCGCCGTGTGCGTGAGGACCGGTTGGGCGGCGGCGAGTGCAAGTACGACGACTGCCCCTGCGCCGGCAACGGCGTGGATTGCGCCTCGCCTCTGCGGCGGCGGAAGAGCAAGCGATCGTCCGACGTCTTCCGCGCGCCGGCGTCCGCCTGCCGACGCTGCCAGCGGGAGGACCGCGGCGAGCGGCGACGAGGGCCCCGAGCGGAGTGAGGAAGCTCATCAGTAGCCGTTCCCGGGTACGCCGCCGCCGGCCCCGCGCCGTCCCCCGGTGCCGAACGAGCCGCCGGGGCCTGCTCCGGAGCGTGAGCCGCGCGCCGCACGCAATCGGAGCAGCAACTCGAGATCGAACTTCGCGGCTCCATTCGACGGATCGGCTCTGACGGCGTTCGAGAAGTTGGAGCTGGCCGCCTGTGCCCCGCTCGTGTCGCCGTACGCAAGCACGCCGAGCAGCGTCTGCGCCTGCGATGCGTGCGCCCCGTTGCTCGCCTTGACGAGCGCGCGTGCTGCCCGCGCACGCAGCGACTGCCGCTCGACCGCCGTGTCGAGACGCTTCGGCGTCTTTGCGGCCTCGACATAGAGCTGCAGCGCGCGGCGGTACTGCACGTCGTCGCCCGCGCCGAGGAGCGCCTTCGCCGAGCCGCCGAGGGTCGTTGCCGGGGTCCAGGTCGCGCGGGAAGGCGAGACCGCGAACACGGCGTCTCCCTGGTCGATCGAGCTGCGCCACGCGTGCACATCGCGCGCGAGCAGCGCGCCGCTGATCGCGACGGCGGCGAGAAGAAGCGCTACCGCGATCCGCAGCGGCCTCATCGAGCACCCCATTCGAGCCGCGGCGACCACGCTTCACGGAGGGCGAGCGCGCAGGCGACGACGAGGGCGAGCACGACGAGCGACACCGGGAACGGGGTGACGCTGCGCGCGTCCGCCTGGCCGAGTGTCGGCGCCTGGGCGACGGGAACGCTTCGCGTCGATTAGGCGCTCGAAGAGCGCGACGTCGTCGGTCGACGGGTTGAGTCCCACGATGCGAACCGGGATGCCGTCGCGGTTGTAGGCACCCATCACGGCTGCGAGCGAGGCGACGTCGTTCGGATCGTCGTCGAGGTCGCTGACGAGGACGACTGCCGGTGGGTGCTTCTGCCCGATCGCGATCGTGTGCGCGAGCTCCAGTCCCGCGGAGATCCGCGTTCCCGCGCTGAAGGTCGTTGCCCACGGGTTCGGCGGGAACGTCGGTGCGAAGCCCGCCTGCGTCGTCGCCGGAAGCGTGAAGTAGCGAACGAGTGGGCGCAGGGCGGACGCGGGAGACCCGGGTGGCAGCGCCTCGTACGCTGCGTCGGAGAAGACCACGAGGCCGACGCGGCTGCGGCTTCTCGCGAGCGCGGCGAGCGTTCCGCCGATGCGCGAGTACGTGTCGCTCGAGATGCTCGCCGAGAGGTCGAGCACGAGCAACGTCCTGGCGTCATGGGGGAGGCCCGCGATAGTGCGCGTCTCCGGCGTTCGCGACAGGAGGAGGAACGCCACGGTCGCGCCGAGCGCAAGGGCGGCGAGGGCAGCACGAACCGCGAGCGTCGCACGTGCGCTCGGACGCAGGGCGTGCGAGTCGGCGAGCGGGATCGCGCTCATCGGCCGAGTCCTCGCTCGACGTCAGTGACGAAGGAGTCCACCGCCTGCGGCTCGGGCGCCCGCTCTGACCACGCGAGATCGGAGGCCGCGGCACCGAGCGACCGATCACGGGCGCGCAGCAGGCGGGCGAGCAGGGCGAGAGCGCGGCGGCGGTCGGACGCCGGCCGCTCTTCCGCCTCGCGCACGAGGCGGAGAGCGCGGTCAAGCTCATCTCCGGAAGTGGACGGCCGCCTGCGTCGTGCAAGAGCGACGAGCTCGAATGCAATCAGCGCGACCGCGCCCACCGCGGCGAGCGCGACGACGACTTCGATGATGATGGCTGCGATCGACGGTGAAAGGCGATACGAGGCTCCGGCCGGCTCGGTGTCGACGGCGAAGTGAGGGTTCGCGGCGGCGAGATCGCCGGTGGCCACGCGGCTCCCGAAAGCGACATGCCGCCATGCCGCGGACGCCGTCAGCCGCCTGCCGTCGCGCCCCACCGCGGCGACGTGCACGCGCGGCAGCGTGATCCGGCGCGCGAGGCACGGTGAGGTGAGGCAGGCGACGCGCTGTCTGATCGACAGGGTTTGGAGATGACCCGAGACGGTCTTCGTCGTCGAGGGCGTGGAGAGGATCGTGAGCGGTGCGAGATCGCGGCTCACTCGCAGGGTGTCTGCGTCGACCGCATCCCGGTCGACTACGACGTCGACGCGCGCAGTCAGCGCGTCGCCGAACTGCGCAGCGGAGCGGTCGAGCGATGTACGGACGGCAAGCGGCGCCGTAGCCTCGGCCGAGGGCGCCGAGCTTCCGTGGGCGACAAGGAGGAGGCCGAGGACGGCCACGACGGCTGCGACGGCCGCGAGGACGGCCCCGGTCCTCAGCGTGCCCACCGCTGACGGCGACGTTCTTCTGCCCACGCAATGAACGCGCCGTCGACGGCCACGCCGTCGCTGTCGGCAACCTCGACCGCTTCGAGCCCGAACGACTCGAGCTCGGCGAGGAGGAGTCGGTGCCGCTCCTCGTTCTCGTCCCTGCGACGGCGCGCCTGACGGCCGCTCAGGCGGACGAGCAGGCCTCCGCCGCTGCGGGGATCCGCGACGGGAACGGCCACGCCGCCGACGTCGGGGAAGCTCTGTTCCCAGACGGGGTCCTGGATCATCACGGGAACGATGTCCCATCCATGCGCGATCGCCTCGTGCCACTCGGCAGGCTCGGGCGGCGAGAGGAAATCCGACAGGATGAAGACGAACGTCGCCGGTGGGAGCGAGGCACGGTGTTCCCGAAGGAACGAAAGAGCACGCGCGAGAGTGTCCTCCGGCGCAGCAAAGGCGTCGTCGTCCTCCTCGATGATGTGCCGCCTACCAGGTGGAAGCCATGCGGGCTCTCCGTCGCCGAAGTGCAGCACAGCGAGGTCGGCTCGCGCAGCCGCTGCGCTCGCAGCAATCGCTGCGACGGCTTCGCGGAGCGCTGCAGCTTTCGCGAGCCACGGCAGCGGCGCGGGATAGAGGTGCATCGCCGGCCGGCGGTCGACGACGATCACGACGCGCGGCGCCTCGTCGGCTGCGTGCTCGCGAACGATGAACTCGTCACCGCCGGTCGCCGAGGACGCGCGTGCCGACGCGAACCAGTCGATCGACGTGATCGGGTCGCCGGCTTGATACGGCCGGGTGCCGATGATGTCGCTCCCGTGGCCGCGGCGGCGGCTCGGTAGGTCTCCGAAGGGAAGCCCCGTCAGCCGCCGGCGCGGCACGAGCGGGAACGTGCGGCGCGCACCTGTCACCTATCCCAGTCGGGGCTCGGCGGCGGCGCGAGCTCCAGCGTGCGCAGACGGATCTGCTCGAGCAGCTCCGTGCGGCCCCGCGCCCTGTTCTCGGCGAGATACGACGAGGTGAGCACGAGGCGGTGGCCGAGCACCGGCAGGAAGAGATGGTCGACGTCTTCCGGTGTGACGTGGTCGCGTCCGTGCAGGAGCGCCCATGCGCGTGCCGTCCGCTCGAGCATGAGGCTGCCGCGGACGGAGGCGCCGATTGCGACGCCGTCGACCGCGCGCGTGGCGCGGACGAGCTGCACGATCCACTGAAGCAGGAGCTCGTCGACGTAGACGTCCTCCACGCCTGCTTCGAGCAAGCGAAGCTCATCCACGCTCAACACGGGCTCGAGCTCTTCGATCGGATGCCCATGCCGCTGCGCGACGACGATCGAGACCTCCTCGCGCTCGGTCGGGTACCCGAACGCGGTGCGAAGGACGAAGCGGTCGAGCTGTGCCTCCGGGAGCGGGAACGTCCCCTCGAGATCGATTGGGTTCTCGGTGGCGATGACGAGGAACGGCGCTGGGAGAGGCCGAGTCACCCCGTCCACGGTCACCTGGCGCTCGGCCATCGCCTCGAGCAGGGCCGACTGCGTGCGGGGCATGGCGCGGTTCACCTCGTCGACGAGGACGATGTTCGCGAAGACCGGCCCCGCCCGGAACTCGAATTCCCGCGACTTCTGGTCGAAGATCGAGAGCCCCGTGACGTCGGTCGGCTGAAGGTCGGGCGTGCACTGGATACGGGAGAAACCGGCGCCCGAGATGCTGCGGGCGATCGTCCGGGCAAGGACTGTCTTCGCCGTTCCGGGCACGTCCTCGAGGAGCACATGACCTCCCGAGATGAGGGCGGAGAGGACGAGGGCGACCTCCTCCCGCTTGCCGACCACGACCCGCTCGATGTTGTCGAGAAGGCGCGCGCCCGACTCCGTCAGCTGAGGCTCGAGCTGGACCACCGCGCCAACGCTAGCGAGTTGAGGCGATTTCTCCCCTTTTCTCCTTGACCCGGAGGGCCGCGGCATGAAATAAGCGACCTGAATCAGGTCTCAGGTCGACGGAGGAGGGAACCATGCGCAAGGGACGGTGGAGCAGCGCCGCGGTGATCGCGGCGGTGGTCTGCGGGGTGGCGGCGGGGAGCGCCGCGGCAGGCGGCACGGTGGGGACGGTGCTCCCGGCCGGCTTCCCGACGATCGTCGACGCATCGCTCGGGAAGCCCGTTCTCGGCTTCGGCGCGGCGGGACCGGTCAGGCATACGCCCGTGATCTTCCTGCACGGCAACAACGACACGCCGTTCCCGACCGCCTGCAACCCGTACGGCGCCATGCATGTGCTCGCGCAGTACTTCTCCGATCACGGGTACTCGCCCTCGGAGCTCTGGGGCCTGGGCTACCAGGGCGACCAGTGCGATCTCCCCGGCGATCCCACGATCCGATCGAGCTACGCGCACTCCACCGTCGCGAACGTCTCCGATCTGGAGCGCTTCGTCCACGCGGTGCTCGACTACACGGGCGCCAAACGTGTCGACATCGTCGGCCACAGTCTCGGGGTGACGCTCGCCCGCACGTGGATGAAGGCGACACATCAGGGGCATCTCGTCCGGCGGATCGTCGCGATCGACGGCCCGAACCACGGCATCATCAGCTGCTCTCCCGATCCGGCGAACTACTGGGCGCTTCCGGCGAACGGGGGCTTCACGCCGTCGAGCGCTGTCTGTCAGGAGTACGGACGGGCAGACTCGCCTCTCCTCAGCTGGCTGAACCGGGGACAGGAGACACCGGGACCGACGAAGTGGCTCGTCATCCGGAACGTCGGCCCGGACTTCGTCTACTCGCCGCTGACCGACGGGCTCTTTCCGGGAGTCCCTGCGGAGGACAGCCTCGGACGGCCGCACGACTTCTCCGGCAGCGCGTCGCTCGAGGGCGCCGACGAGTTAACGCTGACCGGCCAGGGCGTGAACGACCCCTTCCTCGGAACGTCGCACCTCGGCATCCTCAACTCGCCGGAGACGCGGCAGGCGGCACTCGCATTTCTCTCCGGTCGCTGAGGATTCGTCGGATTACGAACTGAACGGGCGGGAAGCCCGGTGGTGTGAGACGTGTCGCCGGCCTTCTTCCGCTCGTTGCAGTCGTCGCGTTCCTTGCCGCGTGCGGCGGCGGGGGCGGCTCGAGTTCGAACGGTTCCGCCAAGGAGCCTTCGGCCGCCGATCGGAAGGGCGCAGTCCTCTCGATCTACGGGTTCGGCCAGGGCGACGACGTCGCGATGAATCGTGCGAAGGTCGCGAAGGCCGCGATCGCGCCGGCGACGGTCGAAGAACCCCGAAGGTGCGTTCAACCCGCAGCAGTTCCTGACGCGCCTCGCGTCGGGTGAGGTGCCGGACGTCATCTACCTCGACCGGCAGCAGGTTGCGACGCTCGCTGCGCAGGACGCGCTCGAGCCGCTCGACCAGTGCGTCAAGGATCAGGCAGTCCCGACGTCGCAGTACAACAAAGCCGCGATCAGCGAAGTCACCTATCAGGGCAAGCTCTACGCGCTGCCAGAGTTCACGAATCAGCGGACGCTGATCGTGAACGACGTCGCCGCGGCCGACGCGGGCGTCAAGCCGAGCGATGTCTCGACGACCGACTGGGCGAAGCTCAAGGATCTGACGAAGAAGATGACGAAGATGAGCGGCGGCAAGCCGACGCGCGTCGGCTTCGATCCGAAGATCCCGGAGTTCTTCATCATGTGGGCGAAGGCGAACGGCGCCGATCTCATGTCGGCCGACGGGCTGAAAGTCAACTTCACCGACCCGAAGGTCGTCGAGGCGCTGACTTACACGAAGTCGCTCATCGATGAGCAGGGCGGTTGGAACAACTTCAAGGCCTTCCGCGACACCTGGGACTTCTTCGGCGCGAAGAACCAGGTCGCGCAGGACCAGGTCGGTGCGTGGCCGATGGAGAGTTGGTACTGGAACGTCATGGCCGAGAGCTCGCCGAACGTAAAGGTCACGGCCGTGCCGTTCACCGACCGGCAGGGCAAGCCGTTCACCTTCATCAGCGGCAGCGGCTGGGCGATCCCGAAGGGTGCGAAGAACCCGGGGCTCGCCTGCACGTGGATGAAGACGATGACGAGCGTGAAAGCGTGGATGACGGCCGCGAAGGCGCGCGCGGCGTCGACACAGGCCAAGGGGCAGGTCTTCACCGGGCTCTACACGGCGAACAACGTCGCCGACAAGCAGATCCTCGACAACGTCTACGAGCCGACCTCGCCCGCCTATGACAACGCTGTGAAGACGCTCGTCGACGTGCAGAAGAACGCTGTCGCGTTCCCGGCGTCTCCCGCGGGTGCCCGGGTGCAGCAGTCACTGACGGATGCGATCAACCGCGTCCTCGCCGGCTCCCAGTCGCCGCAGGCGTCGCTCGCCCGTGCGCAGACGGAAGCGCAGCAGGCGATCGACGACGCCAAGGCGAAGAGCTCGAGCTAGCGCTCGCGCTGCAACAGCGAGACGACAAGTCCCGTCCGTTGACGCCCCGCGCTGTCAGAGGGACACTCGCGGGATGGTGGGGCGGCATGCAGAGGCCGTTAGGTGAGGGCCCTCGTTCTCGAACACTGGAGGTCGGACGCGTTCGTGGTCTACGGCGAGGTCCTGGCTGAGCGCGAGATCGCGGTCGACCGGATTCTCGCGAGCGAGATCGACCGGTTGCCCGAGTGGCGTGACTACGACTTGATTCTTGCGTTGGGTGGCCCGGCGAGCGTCTACGACGAGGACGCTCATCCCTGGCTCGTCGGTGAGAAGCGTCTCATCCGCGAGGCTGTCGACTCCGGAATGCCGTACTTCGGAGTCTGCTTCGGTGCGCAGTTGCTTGCGTCCGCTCTCGGCGCCGAGGTCTACCTCGGGCCGGCTCCAGAGTTGGGGCTCAGTCATGTGTTCTTGACGGAGGCGGCGCGGCGCGATCCCGTGTTCCGGGGGTTCCCGCGCGATCTGGAGGTGTTCGAATGGCATCGCGATGCGTTCGAGCTGCCACCCGGCGCCGAGCGTCTGGCACGCTCCCCGCGATACGCGAATCAGGCGATGCGGGTCGGCCGCGTGGCGTACGGGGTCCAGTGCCACTTCGAGAAATCCGCGGAGGACATCACGCGTGCGCTCGAGGCGACGCCGGCATTCCTCGACGAGCTCGAGGCGCGCCAGGGGCGACGGGCGCTCTCTGCGTTCCTGGAGAGCTACGCCGTACTCGTGCCATTCCTGCAGCAGACGGCGAAGCAGCTGCTCCGGCGCTGGTTGGAGGTCTCGGGCGCCGCGGGGCGACCTGTGGCCGCGACACGCTCGAGGTCGCTGCGCGAAGACAATTTGCTGGGGAGGAGCACCGAGCTGGAGAGGATCGAGCGTTTGCTCGATCGAGCACGCGCGGGCGCAAGCGACGCGATGATCATTCGTGGAGACGCGGGTCTCGGGAAGAGCACGTTGCTCGCGACCGCGGGCGAACGTGCACAGGACGTGCGCGTGCTCCGTGCCACTGGGGTGGAGAGCGACACCGAGCTTGCATTCTCCGGCTTGCGCGAGTTGTGTGCGCCACTCGTCGATGACGTCGAGATGCTTCCGGACGAGCAAGCGACGCTCGTAATGTCCGCGCTCGAGCTTCGCGGACGCACCAGGGCTGCAGACCGTTTCGGTGTATACGCGGCGTTCAACGACCTTCTCGGTGCCGCTGCAGAGGCGGCACCGTTGCTCGTCCTAGTCGATGATGCTCATTGGCTGGACGAGGCCACGATCGAGGCGCTCTCTTTCGCGATCCGGAGCGGTGGGAGGCCTGGAGTTGCCTTTCTGCTCGCAACCGACGGAGAGACGCTGACAGGAATTGGCGCCGAAGAGCTCCGCCTGCAAGGACTCGATCCGAGTTCGATGCGAAGTCTGCTCGAAGCGCGCACGCAGGGCGTGTTCGTTCCCGGCGTCATCGAGCGCCTGCTCCAGGTCGCAGCCGGCAACCCCTTGACGCTACTCGAGCTTGCTAGCACGCTGGCCGCCGGGGCAGAAGACGCCGAGCGCTTGTTGCACAGTCGGGCGACCGCCGAGGAAGCGTTCGTTCGTCGCATCGACCGACTGCCGAGCGGCAGTCGCAGCGTGTTGCTGCTCGCTGCGCTCGAGCCGCAGGCGGACATGCAAACGCTCACACGGGCGGGACGCGAGCTCGGCGTCGACGCAGCGCTGCTCGTCGCGGCCGAGGGGACAGGCCTGGTCGCACGCGGCGCGACCGGAGTTGTGTTCCGCCACCCGCTCGTCCGCTCGGCCGTCGTCTATCACGCGCAACTCGCGGAACGTAGGGCAGCGCATCACGCGCTCGCGGAAACGCTTGACAGCGCCGTGGATCCTGACCGCAGAGCGTGGCATCTCGGTCGGGGCGCGACCGGGCCCGACCAGCGCGCAGCTCTCGCACTTTGCGAAGCGGCGGCCCGCGCGCAGGCGGCGCGTGCGCACGGCACGGCGGCGCGAGGGTTCGAGTTGGCAGCGCGCTTGACCGCCGAGCCAGAGCTACAGGGACGCCGGCTGCTGTCCGCGGCCGAGGCGGCTTACCTGGCAGGGCACCTCAGCGCTGCACTCGATCATCTCGAGGCAGCACGCCGGCGGGTCGAAGACGCGGAGCTGCTCTCCGAGCTCGACCATCGCCGCGGCCGCATCTTGGCGCGCATGGGCTCTGCGGCCCGCGCGCAAGCGGTTCTCGAGGCGGCGGCCGACCGCGGGCAAGTGGACAATCCCGGGAAGGCAGCGCTGATGCTCGCCGACGCGGTGATCCCGTGCCTCCGGAGTGGCCGTCCACGGGATGCCTGCGTGCTCGGTCGCCGCGCTTTTGCTCTGGCAGAGCGCGCAGAGTCGCTGACGCGCGTGAAGGCCGGCCTGATGTTGGGAACGGCGCTCATCTTCACAGGCGAGTTCGAGCAGGGGCGGAGGCTCGTGTGCGAAGCAGCCGACCTGCCGCTGCCGCCGGGCGCGCTGGACTTCGAGTCGCGCGCCTATCTAGGTCGGAGCCTGCGGCTGGCAGGCCACAATGAGCGGGCTCGCGCCGTTTTCGCGGAGCTGATCCGCGATGCGAGGGCCGAAGGCGCGCTTGGCACTATGCCGTACGCGTTGGCCCGGTCGGCCGACGTCGAGCTCGAGTGCGGCCGCTGGACTTCGGCGAGGGAACTCCTGCGCCGAGCGGTCGTGCTGGCGCAGGAGACCGGCCAGGGATCAGATGAAGGACTCGCACTCGGAACGCTCGCCTGGCTCGATGCGGCGCAGGGCCGCGAAGACGACTGCCGCGCACACGTGATGGCAGCAGCAGAGCTGGCCGAGTCGCTTGGAACGGGATCACAGCTGGACCGCGCGGGCCTCGCGCTCGGACTGTTCGAGCTCGGACGGGGCCGCCCCGACTCCGCGATTCCTCCTCTCGAAGAGACGCTTCGACAACAGCGGGCTCAGGGATGGAGCGACGCCGCAGTCCGGCCTCACGTCTCGACGGAGCTGATTGAGGCGTACGTGCTCGTAGGTCGCGAGTCCGATGCGGCAGAGCTGTTCGCCACGTTCGCGGCAGAGACAGGTCAGGCGTCACGCCTGTACTCGGCTGCCGTCGCCGCCCGCTGTCAAGCCCTGTTCGGGTCGCCAGAGGCGGCCGATCTGTTCGAGCGATCGCTTGCATACGCGGGCGGCGACCTGAGCCCGTTCGAGCTTGCGCGTACGCAGCTGCTCTACGCGAAGCATCTGCGGCACCACGAGCGGCCCGAGCTTGCCGGGGGTCACGGGGCGGCGGCGTTGGCAACCTTCGAGGCGCTCGAGGCGAGTCCCTGGGCTGACCAGGCGCGGGACGTTCTCGGGCAGGTCGGCGCACCCGCGGAGGTGGCGGTGTCTATGCCCCGGAGCGGAGGTTGATGACGTTGAACGCCTTTACGGGCCGCGCAAACCCTTTCAGCGACAGCGGTCCGACTGGCTCACACTCGACTGCCTCCTCGACCGCTACCTGCACGCGCGCGCTGATCAGGATCTGCCCTCCCTCTGCTTCATCGGAGAGGCGAGCCGCAAGGTTGGTGACGCTTCCGATCGATGCGTACTGGAAGAGCCCTTCGGCACCGATTGTGCCGAGGGTCGCATGGCCGAGGGCGACTCCCACACCGACGTCTAGGTCGTAGCCGCGTTTGCGCCAGGTGACGGCCGATTCGCCGATCTCGTCGCGCATGGCGACCGCCATCCGGACGGCGGTCAGAGCCGGCTCGGCGATAGCAACGGGGTCATTGAAGTAGACGAGCACCCCGTCGCCGGCGACGTGGTCGAGCGTAGCGCCGAACCGGGAGACGAGCGCAGCGACTGTCTCGTAGTACCGGCGAAGGACGTCGATCACCTCCTCCGGCTCGACCGTCTCCGCGAATGCCGTGAAGCCGCGAATGTCGCAGAAGACGGCCGTGATCTCGCTTCTGTGCGTGTCAAGGATGCTCTCCCCGCGCTCGGAGACGATGAGCTCGGCGACCTTCGGCGACAGGAATCGCTTCAGGCGTCCCACTCGTTCGAGGTCATCCACTTGCTCGGCAACACGCGCCTCGAGCGTCCGGTTGAGCTCCGCAAGCTCGCCGAAGAGCTCCGCGGTCGCGATCGCGATCGCGCCCTGGGTCGCGAAAGTCTCGGCGAGATTGATATGTGTGTCGTCGAAGACGTTGACCTCGCGTCGCCAGACGACGATGACACCGATCGCGCTGCCGCCGTGCAGCATCGGGACGCCCAACATCGTGCGAAAACCACCCACGCGCTGAACCTCAGGGAGCGAGTAGTCGCGGTCTTCGAGCACGTCAGGAAGCTGGACCGTGCGCAGCTCGAGGCTGACCTTCCCTGGCAGGGATTCCTTTCCGGGCGGTAGTCGCAACCGTGAGAGGAGCTCGTTGTATTCGTCCGAGCCGCCGAGGCTGCACCCTAATCGATACGTATTACCGTCGAGGCGCCACATCTGCCCGGCATCCGCGCGACAGAGCGCCACGGCGTTCCGGAGAACCGTGTCGAACACCCGGTCGAGATCGAGTGCGGATTCTCCGATGACCTGGAGAACCTCGACGGTCGCCGCCTGCTGCCGCGTTACCTCGGCGAACTCCTGCTCGAGCGCTCGGAGCCGATCGCTGTACTCCGCCTGACTCTCCACTTGCCCTCCGTGCCCGTCTGCGGAACTAGGCAAAAGCCTGATCGATTATCACCCGCGACCGCTGTCCTGCCTAGACGACGGGGCCCGCGGACGGGCCAGTGAAGTGGAGCCTCATGCTCAGCCACCGCTGATCGCGGCGATCACGTCGAGACGCGCGCCGGGACGCACCGGCGTCGAGAGCTCCGCACGCTCCTTGTCGACATAGACATGGATGTGCGGACGCAGCTCTGCGGGATCGCAGAGCCGGTCGCGCAGGCCCGGCCAGCGCTGATCGAGCGCGTCCAGTGCCTGCGAGACCGTCTCGGCTTCGACGTCGATGCGCCGCTCGAGCCCCGGGAAGAGCGGCTTCAGGGTCGACGGCAGATGGACTTCGACGGTGCTCAGTCGAGCACCGCCGTCTGCACCGAGGTGATCCCCGGCAGGTAGTCCGCGATCATCGACCAGTTGCGACCCTCGTCCGGGCTCGCGAACACCTGGCCGGTGCTCGTCCCGAAGTAGACACCCGGGGTGTCGAGCGTGTCGATGTGCATCCCCTCGCGGAGGACGCCGAGGTAGGCGCCGTTCTCCGGCAGTCCGTTCGTCAGCTTCTCCCAACTCGACCCGGCGTCGCTCGTCTTCCACACAGCAGCCTGGCCGTCGTGCATGTATCGGCCGTGCTCGGGATCGAGCGGGATCATGAACGCGGTGTCGCGATCGTGCGGATGCACGGCCGCGGCGAACCCGAAGTCGGAGGGGAGGCCTTCGGTGATCTCCGTGAAGCTCTTGCCGCCGTCGTCCGAGACGTAGGCGCCGACGTGCGTCATCTCGAAGAGCCGGTCGGCGTCGACGGGGGAGCGCAGCAGCTTGTGGACGCAGTAACCCCACGCCGGATCCTCGAGCGGCCACGCCGCGCGGAGGCCGTTGTTGCGCGGTGTCCACGACGTGCCGTTGTCCTCGGTCTCCCAAACGCCGACGCCCTGAACGTTCGCGAAGAAGCGCTTCGGGTCGTCGGGGTGCGGCACGGTTGCGATCAGGCCGAGCTGGCCCGGCGGCGAGTTCTTCGGGTCCTTGAAGACCTCGTGCGCGGGCTCGGTCTCGAGGTCGGAGAGGTGCGTCCACGTCGCGCCGCCGTCGTTGCTCTCGAAGATCCCGGGTGAGCCGACGCCTGCGAGAAGCCGGCCGTGCGCGGCCGTGACCGACGCGACCTTCGTGATCGGGAAGTCGCCCTCTTCGCGCTTCAGCCCCTCGCCGGACCATTCCCAGGTCTCGCCGACGTCCTTGCTGCGCCACACGGCGGCGCCGTGCCATTCGCTGCCGGCGCCGACGAAGATCGTGTCGCTCTCGCCGTCGTAGATCGCGTGGTAGACGGGCCAGCTCTCGCAGAACGGCCCGCGTGTCGACCACGACTTTCGATCCTCGCTCTCGAGGATGAACAAGCCCTTTCTCGTGCCGACGAGCAGCACAACCCGGGACATAGGAGCTCCTTTCGACGTCGATTACTCATGAGACGGGCCTCGGCCCGAAAACTCATCGGTCCTACGACGAATCACCCGGCCGAAAAAAGACTTACCAAACGGAGACGGTTCCGTCCAAATCGAACCCGTCCGAGGCGGCCCATGTCCGAAGGCGCATTGAGCGCGGAGGGACTCAACCAGGTGCAGGGCTTTTGGCCGAAAGAGCCACGTCCGGTGCCAGGCCCCGTCTTTGGAACGTCACGAGAGGGTCACGGGTTCGTGACGGCGCCGGCCAGGTGCTCGGCGCCGTTTCGGGCCGAGAGCCACTCGTCGACGGCGGCCGCGCAGCGGCGGCCTTCCTCGATCGCCCAGACGATAAGGCTCTGGCCGCGGCGGGCATCTCCGGCGGCGAAGACGCCGGCGACGCTCGTCGCGTGATTCGAGGTCTCGATATTTCCGCGCGCGTCGCGGGCCACGCCGAAGCCGTCGAGGACGGCCGGCTCGGGACCGACGAAGCCCATTGCGAGGAGCACGAGGTCGGCGGGCTGCGAATGGTCCGTGTCGGCGATCGGCTCGAACGGCGGGGTGCCGCTGTTCTCGACCCAGTGGATCCGCTCGACACGGCCCTCGCCGGAGAGACCGGTCGTCGAGATCGCGAACTGCCGCTCGCCGCCCTCTTTCAGCGCGTACGAGGTGCGGAGCTTGAGCGGCCAGAGCGGCCACGGCGTCAGGTCGTCCGGCCGCTTCGCGGGCGGCTCGCCCAGCAGCTCGATCTGCGTCACCGATGCCGCGCCCTCGCGGTGGGCGCTCGCGACGCAGTCGGCGCCGGTGTCGCCGCCGCCGATCACGATCACGTGCTTGCCGGACGCGCTGATCGCAGGCGACGCCGTCTCGGCGACGTCGCGGTTCCGGCCGTAGAGATAATCCATCGCGAAGTGGACACCGGCGAGCTCGCGGCCCGGGACCGGGAGGTCGCGCGGGACGCGCGAGCCGAGCGCGAGCACCACGGCGTCAAATCCCTCGAGGTCGTCGGCGCTCTGCACGTCGACGCCGAAGCGGAACTCGACGCCTTCGTCTGCGAGTTGCCCGAGACGGCGCTCGATGACGTGCTTCTCGATCTTGAAGTCCGGCACACCGAAGCGGAGGAGTCCCCCGCCGGCCTCGTCGCGCTCGAAGACAGTGACGTTGTGGCCCGCGCGGTTCAGCTGCTGCGCGGCCGCGAGACCCGACGGCCCGGAGCCGACGACGGCGACGCTGCGTCCGGTGCGCGCAGCCGGCGGCTGAGCGACGATCCAGCCCTCGTCCCACGCGCGGGAGACGATCGAGAGCTCGATCTGCTTGATCGTGACCGCGTTGCCCTCGTCGATCTCGAGGACGCACGCGGCTTCGCACGGAGCGGGGCAGAGGCGGCCGGTGAACTCCGGGAAGTTGTTGGTGCGGTGCAGCTGGCCGATCGCCTCGCGCCAGCGGTCGCGGTAGACGAGGTCGTTCCAGTCCGGGATCAGATTGCCGAGGGGGCAGCCGTGATGGCAGAACGGGACGCCGCACTCCATGCAGCGCGCACCCTGCTGCTGCAGCTCGACGAGCGGAAGCGTGCGCACGAACTCGCGGTGGTCGCCGACGCGCTCGTGCGGGTCGCGCTCGAGCTGCTCCGCCCGCGAGAACTTCTTGAAGCCGCCGACCTCGCCCACTAGGCCGCTTCCTCGGTCTCGCTCTCGCGCGTGAAGAGCCCGTGCCCGCCGGTCGAGACCGGCTGGTCACGGTGCCTCTCGAGCGCGGCGCGGTAGTCGTGCGGCATCACCTTCACGAATCGCAGCTGTGCCGTCTGCCAGTCGCCGAGGATGCGCGCTGCGACGGCGGAGCCCGTGCGGCGCTCGTGCTCGTTCAGCAACTCCCGGAGAAGATTCAGGTCGTCGAGCTCGAGCGACTCGAGCCCGACGAGCTCCGTGTTGCAGCGCTTCTCGAACGTCCCGTCCTCGTCGAGCACGTACGCGATGCCGCCGCTCATGCCCGCGGCGAAGTTGCGGCCCGTCGGCCCGATCACGAGCACGACGCCCCCGGTCATGTACTCGCACCCGTGGTCGCCGACGCCCTCGACAACCGCCGTCGCCCCGCTGTTTCGGACCGCGAAGCGTTCGCCGACGAGACCGCGGAAGAACGCCTTGCCCGCCGTGGCTCCGTACAAGATCGTGTTCCCCGCGACGACGTTCTCCTCCGCAGCGAAGGACGCGTCCTCGGGCGGCCGGAGCGCGAGCGTCCCGCCGGACAGCCCCTTGCCGACGTAGTCGTTCGCCTCCCCGACGAGCGTCAACTCGATTCCCGGCGCGAGCCACGCACCGAAGGATTGGCCGGCGGCACCCCGCAGAGTGAACTGGACGGGCGACGGGAGGCCTGCCGGCCCGTGCAGCTTCGTGACGTGGTTCGACAAGAGCCCGCCGACCGTTCGGTTGCGGTTTGCGATCGCAAACTCGCGTTCGCCGTTCGAGAGGGCCGCAATCAGCTGCCAGTCGAGCGCGTCCTCCAAAGTCGGAGGCTGCGCTTCCGTCCGGCGCTTCGGCCCGTCGGCCTCGGGCGCGTACAGGATCGCGGACAGATCGATACCCCGCGAGCGCCACCGCACGATCGCGTCGTCGACCTCGAGCAGATCGACGCGCCCGACGAGATCGTCGAAGCGCGCGATGCCGAGCTGCGCCATCACCTTTCGCGCTTCCTCGGCGACGAAGAAGAAGAAGTTGACGACGTGCTCCGGCTTGCCGGCGAACTTCGCGCGCAGCTCGGGATCCTGCGTCGCGATCCCGACCGGGCACGTGTTGAGGTGGCAGGCCCGCATCATCACGCAGCCGGTCGCAATCAGCGGTGCGGTCGCGAAGCCCATCTCGTCGGCGCCGAGGAGCGCCGCGATGACGACGTCACGCCCGGTCTTCAACTGTCCGTCCGTCTGCACCCAGATGCGCGAGCGGAGGCCGTTGCGCATGAGCGTCTGCTGCGTCTCGGCGAGGCCGATCTCCCACGGGATGCCCGCGTGCAGGATCGACGACATCGGCGCCGCGCCTGTGCCGCCGTCGTGCCCCGAGATCAACACGTGGTCCGCGCCCGCCTTCGCAACCCCCGCCGCGACGGTACCCACGCCGACTTCGGCAACGAGCTTCACCGAGATGCGCGCCTCCGGATTCGCGCAGCGCAGGTCGTAGATCAGCTGCTTGAGATCCTCGATCGAGTAGATGTCGTGATGCGGCGGCGGCGAGATGAGACCCACGCCCGGAGTCGTCAAGCGGACCGAGGCGATGTACCGGTCGACCTTGTGGCCCGGCAGCTGACCCCCCTCACCGGGCTTCGCGCCCTGCGCCATCTTGATCTGCAGCTCGTCCGCATTCGCGAGGTAATGAGCGTTCACGCCGAAGCGGCCCGACGCTACCTGCTTGATCGCGCTCCGCCGCTTGTCGCCGAACCGCACGGGATCCTCGCCGCCCTCGCCGGTGTTCGAGCGGCCGCCGATCGTGTTCATCGCGACGGCGAGCGTCTCGTGTGCCTCCCGCGAGATGGAGCCGAGCGACATCGCGCCCGTCGAGAAGCGCTTCACGATCTCCGACGCCGGCTCGACCTCGTCCAGCGGGATCGGGGTCGTCTCCGTGAACTTGAAGAGCCCGCGCAGCGTGCCGCGCCGCGCGTTCTCGGCGTTCACCGAAGCCGAGTACGCCTCGAACGTCTCGGGCGAGTTCGCGCGCACGGCGTGCTGCAGCCGGGAGATCGTTTCCGGGTTCCAGTGGTGATGCTCGCCGTCACGACGCCACGCATAGAGCCCGATCACCGGCAGCAAGGCGTCGGGCGTCGACGGATAGGCGCGCGCATGCCGGGCGAGCGACTCCCCGGCGAGCTCGCGAAGGCCGATGCCCCCGATGCGCGACGCGGTGCCCGTGAAGTGGCGGTCGACGAGCTCCGGCGCGAGCCCGACCGCCTCGAAGATCTGCGCGCCGCAGTACGACGGCATCGTCGAGATTCCCATCTTCGACATCGTCTTGAGCAAGCCCTTCGCGATCCCCTTCGTCGCGCGCTTCTGCGCTTGCTCGGCGGTCAAGCCCGGAGGAAGCCACCCGAGCTCGACGAGCTCGCCGAGCGTCTCGAGCATCAGGTACGGGTTGACCGCCGCTGCTCCGTAGCCGACGAGCACAGCGATCGAGTGCACGCTCCGGGGCTCGCCCGACTCGACGACGATCCCCGTCTGCAGGCGTGTGCCTTCGCGGACGAGGTGATGATGCACGGCCCCGGTCGCGAGCAGAGAGGGGAGAGGGACGCGACCGGGGCCGGCACTTCGGTCGGAGAGGATGAGGATGTTCGCGCCTGCGGCGAGGGCGACATTCGCCTCGTCGCAGATCCGCGCGACGGCGCGCTCCATGCCGTCCTCACCTTCTTCGACAGGCCACGTCGTGTCGACCGTCCACGACTTGAACGCGGGCGAGTCGACGCGGCGGAGCCGTTCGAGCTCGGAGTCCAACAGGATCGGGTTGTCGATGACGAGCTGGCGCGCGTGCTCGGGCGTCTCGTCGAGCAGGTTGCGCTCCGAGCCGACGCTCGCCCGCACGCTCATGACGATCGCCTCGCGGATCGAGTCGATCGGCGGATTCGTCACCTGCGCGAAGAGCTGCTTGAAGTACGAGTAGAGGAGCGGCTTGCGCTGCGTCAACGCCGCGAGCGGCGTGTCGTTCCCCATCGACCCCACCGGCTCCTCGGCGTTCCGCGCGAGCGGCGCGAGGATGGCCTTCATGTCCTCCTGCGCGTAGCCGAACAGGAGCTGGCGCGAGCGGAGGGGCTCGGTCGGCGGCTCGGGCATGCCCATCGCCGGTAGCTCCGCGAGCCGCAGTTGCTCCGCCGCGACCCAGCGCGCGTACGGCTTCTGCGTCGACGCCGCATGCTTCGTCTCCTCGTCCGGGACGATGCGGCCCTGCTCGAGATCGACGAGGAAGAGCTTTCCCGGGCTGGAGGCGCCCCTTGCGGAGGATGTTCGCGGGCTCGTCGGGCAGCGCGCCAGCCTCGGATGCGAGAACGACCCAGCCGTCGCGCGTCTCGTGCCAGCGCCCGGGGCGGAGGCCGTTTCGGTCGAGCGTCGCGCCGATCACGCGCCCGTCGGTGAACGCGATCGCCGCCGGGCCGTCCCACGCTTCCATCAGGCACTGGTGAAACGCGTAGAAGCCGCGCAGCTCCTCCGGCATGTCGTCGCGATCCTCGTACGACTCCGGGATCATCATCATCAGCGCGTGCGGCAGCGAGCGGCCGGCTAGCACGAGCAGCTCGAGCACGTTGTCGAATGTGGCGGTGTCAGAGCCGCCGGGGCGAATCACCGGCAGCACCTTCTGCAGATCGTCGCCGAAGAGCTCCGATGCGAGCTGCGACTCGCGCGCCCGCATCCAGTTGATGTTCCCGCGGAGCGTGTTGATCTCGCCGTTGTGTGCGATGTAGCGGTACGGATGTGCGAGCTCCCAGCTCGGGAACGTGTTCGTCGAGTAGCGCGAATGGACGAGCGCGAGCGCCGTCTCGACACGCGGATTAACGAGATCTGTGTAGAAACGCTCGAGCTGGGGCGCCGTGAGCATCCCCTTGTAGACGATCGTCCGCGACGAGAGGCTCGGGACGACGAGATCCGGCCCCGCCGCGAGCTCGGCGACGCGGCGGATGACGTAGAGCTTCCGCTCGAACGCGTCGCCGTCCAGGCCGTCGGCGGCGCCGACGAACGCCTGGCGGAAGATCGGGGCCACCTCGGCGGCCACGCCGCCCGCGTGCTCGAGCTCGACGGGCACGTCGCGCCAGCCGAGGAACCGCTGCCCCTCGTCGACAACGACCCCCTCGACGAGCGCCTCGAGCTCGGCACGGCGCGCGTCGTCGTGCGGAAGGAAGAACGAGCCGACCCCGTACCGGCCCGGCTCCGGCAGGCCGTCCAGCTCGGCGGCGAAGAGAGAGTGCGGGATTTGCAAGAGGATCCCGGCTCCGTCGCCCGTGTAGGCGTCCGCGCCGGAGGCGCCGCGATGCTCGAGATTCGCGAGCGCGGCGAGCGCGCGGACGACCGTTGCATGGCTCGCCCGGCCGTCGAGACGCGCGATGAAGGCGACACCGCAGGCGTCGTGCTCGTAGGCCGGGTCGTAGAGGCCGACCCGCTCGGTTGGCTGGTGCCGAACGGTCACGAAGATCCCCTCGGAGAGAGCAGTTCCGCCTTGTCTGCTAGTCGGCGGCGGCGGAGCGGAAGGCCGACTAGCGCAGTGGAATGCGCGCGACGAACGCGAAAATCGACTTGCGGGCGTTCGGTGTGCGCGGCATCAGGCTTCCGAGCTTCCCCGGTGGGCGGGAATCCGTCAACCAAGTTCTCCGGTTTCAACGCGCGCTCTCCCCTCCCGAACGAAAAAAGCCCGCAGGACGTCCAGCGTCCCACGGGCCTCGTCGCCCGGCCTGCACCGCGTCGTCGCGGCTCGGCCCGCCACCAGTGTGCGACACGGGTCGGACGGGTTCAAGAGCCGCAGATTTGACAAGCCCGCAAACTGCGTGCAAGGTGAGAGGCCTGATGACGACCTCGTCGGCGCTTTCACGCATCCCCGCAAGCCTCGTTCGGCTTGCCGGCGCGTGCGCCGTCATTCTTTTCGTCGTCATTTCGATTCTCCCCCACTAGGGGGAGTACACGAACACGCGGCCCCTGACGCCGCAGACGCCGACGCTTCCCCAGGACAACTGCGTCCTGAGGAGGGCCTTTCGACTCGGAGGACGTGTTCGTGTTTCTTCGCAGGATCCAGGTACTCGATACGACGTTGCGCGACGGGGAGCAGTCCCCGGGCATCGCACTGCGGCCGCACGAGAAGGCGGAGATCGCCGCCCAGCTCGAGCTGCTCGGCGTCGACGTCGTCGAGGCCGGCTTCGCGGGCGCGTCCCCCGGTGACTTCGAAGGCGTTCGCGCTGTCGCCGCCGCTCTCGAGCGGCCGGTCGTGTGTTCGCTTGCCCGCCCGCGCCAGGTCGACCTCGATGCTGCGGCAGAGGCGCTCGCCGGCGCGCGGCGCTCCCGTGTGCACATCGTCCTCGGCACGAGCCCGATCCACATGGAGGCAAAGCTCGGTCTGGACGAGCTCGAGGTGCTCGAGCTCGCCGAGTGGGCCGTCTCGTACACGGCTTCGCGCGTCGATGAGGTCGAGTTCTCGTGCGAAGACGCGACCCGCTCCGATCCCGCGTTCGTCGCAAAGGTCGTCCGCGTCGTCCTGAACGCAGGCGCGGCCGTGATCAACCTGCCGGACACCGTCGGTTACGCACTCCCCGTCGAGTACGCGCAGTTCCTGGGCGACGTGCGCCGCCTCGTCCCGGAGCTGCGGGGCGCAACCCTGTCCGTCCACTGTCACAACGACCTGGGCCTCGCGGTCGCGAACACGCTCGCCGGTGTGCAGGCCGGCGCGCAACAGGTCGAGTGCACCGTCAATGGCCTGGGCGAGCGCGCGGGAAACGCGTCGCTCGAGGAGGTCGTCATGGCGCTCAACGTCCGTTCCGAGCACTTCGGCGTGGACACGGGCCTCGACACGCGACAGATCGCAGCGACATCGCGGCTCGTCTCGCGCTCCACGGGCTACGTCGTGCAGCCGAACAAGGCCGTCGTCGGCGCGAACGCCTTCGCCCACGAGGCCGGCATCCACCAGGACGGGATGCTGAAGGACGCGCGGACGTACCAGATCATGGATCCCGAGTCGGTTGGTGTCCGGATGACGCTGCCGCTTGGAAAGCACTCCGGTCGTCACGCGTTCGCGCATGCGTGTGCCGAGCAGGGCGTCCGCCTGGAGGGCGCCGAGCTCGACCGGGCATTTCGTCGTTTCAAGGAGCGGGCCGACGCAGGTGGCGCGGTCACGCTCGAAGACGTATTCGAGGAGGTAACAGCGTGAGCCAGTACGTGAAGGTCGCATGCGTCACAGGGGGTGGGACGGCGGCCGAGCTCATGGCCTCGGCCGTCTTCGCTCTCGACGAGGTCGCCCGTCTGCACGGGCTCGAGGTGGAAGACACACACGTCAGCTTCGGCGGCGTCGCGTTCGCATGGGCGGCGCAGGCCGTTCCGGTCGCGACGCGCGCCGCGATCCTCGGAGCCGACGCGGTCCTCGTTGCCGGCGCCGACGAACCGGCGCTCGAGGACGTCATGAGCGAGCTCGACCTCCGCGCGCAGGTCACGCGGGTGCGTTTCGGTCACGCTGACGACGTCGCTTTCGTCTTTCCGCTGAAGGAGGAGTCGGCCGTCTGGGCGGCACATCGCGCCTTCGAGATGGCGGAGACCCGCTCGCTCCGCCTCGCCGTCGTGGGTGACGACCCGTGGTTCGAGCTCGTCGACGAGGTGGCAGAGGACCACGAGCACGTGCGCGTCGAGCATCTGGCGCCGCGTGTTGCCGTGCCGCTTGCCGCATTCAACGCGGCCCGCTTCGACGTCGTCTTGATCGCGCCGACCTGGGCGGAGGCCGTCACAGAGATCGCGGCGGCGCCGGCCGCATCCCGCGTCGCCGCGCACGGGTTGCTCTCGGAGCACGGGCCGAGCCTCTTCGTCCCCTCGCCCGACGGCGGTCACGCCCTGGCCGGCCACGGCGTCGTCAACCCGAGCTCGATGCTCCTCGCGGCGGCGATGATGCTGGAGCACGGGCTCGGCGCGACCTCGGCCGGCCAGACGTTGGCAGGTGCCGTGTCCGCGGCGCTCGTCGACGGCCCGCAGACGCCGGACCTCCTGCAGCGGGGAGCCGGCGCGACGACTGCCGAGTTCACGACGCGGGTCGTCAACACATTCCAGCTGACCTACGCGAACGCCGAGTTCTACCGAGGTGCCGCCTAATGCGAATGACAGGGGCCGACGCGATCCTCCGCGTGCTCGAGGCGGAGGGCGTCGACGTCATGTTCGGCCTGCCGGGCGGCGCGATCCTGCCGCTCTACGACGCGATGGCACGCGGCACGACCGTACGGCACGTCCTCGCCCGCCACGAGCAGGGTGCGGGCCACATGGCCGAGGGCTACGCGCGCGCCTCGGGGAAGGTCGGGGTCGCGATCGCGACGTCCGGCCCCGGCGCGACGAACCTCGTCACGCCGATCGCCGATGCCTGGATGGACTCGACGCCGCTCGTCTGTATCACGGGCCAGGTGCGCTCGTTCCTCATCGGCACCGACGCGTTCCAGGAGTGCGACATCACCGGCATCACGATCCCGATCGTCAAGCACTCGTGGCTCGTGCAGGACGTCGAGGAGCTTGCCCACAGCCTGCGCGCCGCGTTCCTCGTCGCGCGCACCGGACGCTGCGGTCCCGTCCTCGTCGATGTGCCGCGCGACATCCAGGAGGCCGAGTTCGAGTTTTCCCTCCCCGACAGCATCACCCTCCCCGGATGGAAACCGCCCCGCCGCGGACACCCCAGACAGATCGCCGCAGCTGCCGCGGCGATCGCCGCGGCGGAGCGGCCCATCCTCTATGTCGGTGGAGGCGTCCTCAACGCCGACGCGACCGAGGAGCTGCGCGTGCTTGCCGAGAAGGCGCGCCTCCCGGTCGTGACGACGCTCATGGCGAAAAGCGGCTTCCCGGAGACGCACGAGCTGCACGTCGGCTGGCCCGGCATGCACGGCCCGAAATGGTCGAACTGGGCGCTCAACAAGTCCGACCTCGTCGTCGCCGTCGGTGCGCGCTTCGACGATCGCGTCACCGGCAAGGTCTCCGCCTTCGCGCCGGGCGCGACGATCGTGCACCTGGACATCGACGCTGCGGAGATCTCGAAGATCCGCCATGCGGACATCCCCGTCGTCGGCCCGTTGAAGCCGGTGCTCGCGGAGATCGCGGAGAAGATCGACGTCGTCCCGTCGCGGACGGAGCCGTGGCTGCGGCAGATCGCCGCGTGGCGCGAGCAGTTCCCGCTTCGCTACCGCGCCCGGGAGGACGGCGACCTCTTGAAGCCGCAGAAAGTGCTCGAGACGCTCCAGGAGGCGACCGCCGGACGCGACGACGTCGTCTGGACGACGGGTGTCGGCCAGCACCAGATGTGGGCCATGCAGTACCTGCTCTGCGACCGCCCGCGGACGTTCATCTCTTCGGGCGGCCTCGGCACGATGGGCTACGGGATCCCTGCCGCGGTCGGGGCCAAGGCCGCGCGGCCGGACGCAACCGTCGTCTGCATCGACGGCGACGGCTGCTTTCAGATGACCGCGCAGGAACTTGCAACCGCCGTGCTCGAGGAGCTCCCGATCGTCGTCGTGATCGTGAACAACGGCTACCTCGGCATGGTGCGCCAGTGGCAGGACATGTTCTTCGAGGAGCGTTTCTCCCAGATCCATCTGACGCAGACGCTGCCCGATTACGCGGCACTCGCGCGCGCCTACGGCGGGCTTGGGTTCACGGCGGAGAACGAGGAGGAGTTCGAGAGCGCGCTGCAGTCGGCGCTCGCGTCGGGTCGTACCTGCGTCATCGATGCGCGCGTCGATCCTCGTGAGCACTGCTTCCCGATGATCCCCGCCGGCGCCGCGGCGACGGACGTGCTCGAGTACCCCGCGGAAGAGACGGTGAATGCATGAGCAAGCACACGCTCTCAGTGCTAGTAGAGAACAAGCCGGGGGCGTTGATGCGCGTCACGAGCATGTTCGCGCGGCGGGGCTTCAACATCGACTCGCTCGCGGTTGGGCCCACCGAGCGGCACGACGTCTCTCGCATCACGCTTCGCGTCGACTGCGAGACGACGACGCTCGAGCAAATCGAGAAGCAGATGCACAAGCTCGTGAACGTGCTGCGCGTCCAAGAGCTCGTTCCCGGCGAGTCGGTCGAGAAGGAGCTCGCGCTCCTCAAGGTCGCCGCGCCGGCTGCGAAACGCGCGGAGCTCGTGCAGCTCGCGGAGGTGTTCAAGGCGCGGGTCGCGGATCTCGGGCCCGACTCGATCGTTTTCGAGCTCGTCGGGACGCCGGAGGAGATCGACTCGTTCGAAGAGCTCGTGCGCCCGCACGGGCTGCAGGAGCTCGGTCGCACGGGCCGCATCGGGTTGAGCCGCGCGAGCTCGAAGGGCTCGCGCAGGCAGCAGCAGGTCATGGTCTAACGAGAGGGAGAAGATGGCAACGATTCACAGGGATGGAGATCTTTCGCTCCTCGACGGGAAGGTCGCCGTCGTCGGCTTCGGGAGCCAGGGGCATGCGCACGCGCTGAACCTGCACGACTCCGGCGTCGACGTGCACGTCGGCCTCCGTGAGGGCAGTGGGTCTCGGGGCGCGGTCGAAGAGTCGGGCGTGGAGGTTGGGACGATCGCGGAGGCGGTTCGCGGTGCGCAGCTCGTCGCGATCCTCGTCCCCGACCACGTGCAGAAGGAGGTGTGGGACGCCGAGGTGCTCCCGAACCTCGAGCCGGGCGCCGCGGTGCTCTTCGCACATGGCTTGAACATCCACTTCGGCCGCATCGAGACGCCCGAGGGAAACGACGTGATCATGGTGGCGCCGAAGGCTCCGGGACATCGCGTGCGCGAGCTCTACGTGTCCGGTGCCGGAACTCCGGGACTCGTCGCCGTCGCGCAGGACGCGAGCGGACGCGCGTTGCAACTGGCGCTCGCCTACGGCGTCGGCATCGGTTGCGGCCGTGTCGGCCTCCTCGAGACGACGTTTGCGGAGGAGACCGAGAGCGATCTCTTCGGCGAGCAGGCGGTGCTCTGTGGCGGCGTGCCGGCGCTCGTTCAGGCGGGTTTCGACACGCTCGTCGCGGCCGGGTACCAGCCGGAGATCGCGTATTACGAATGCCTCAACGAGCTGAAGCTGATCGTCGACCTGCTCTACCAGGGCGGCTACGAGTACATGCGCTACTCGGTCTCCGACGTCGCTGAGTACGGCGACCTCTCGCGCGGGCCGCGGGTCGTCGACGACGGGACGCGCGAGCGGATGAAGGCGATCCTCGAGGAGATCCGGAGCGGCGCGTTCGCGAAGGAGCTCTTCGCCGACGACGACGCGGGCCGCCCGAAGTTCGCCGAACTCCGGAAGCGCGGCGACGAGGAGTCCAAGGAGATCGAGCGAGTCGGCAAGGAGCTCCGGGAGCTTGCCGGGGTCGAAGGGCTGCTAGGGGCGGAGGCCCGTGTCAGCGGTTGATGTCGGCGTCGCCCTTCTCGGCTACGGAACCGTGGGTGCCTCGGTGAGCCGAATGCTCGCCGAGAGCGGCGACGAGATCGAGCGCGCAACCGGGCACCGGCTGCGCGTCGTCCGCGCGCTCGTGCGCGATCCTGCGAAGGAGCGCTCGTTCTCGCCGCCTGACGGAGTTCTGACGACCGACTTCGCCGACATCGTCGGCGATCCGACGGTCGACGTGGTGGCGGAGGTGATGGGCGGGCTCGAGCCGGCAGGCGGCTACGTCCGCTCGCTCCTCGAGGCCGGGAAGCCGGTCGTCTCCGCGAACAAGCAGCTGATCGCCCGCGAAGGTGCGGACCTGTTCGCGACCGCGTCTGCGAAGGGCGTCCAGCTCCGCTTCGAGGCGTCGGTGTGCGCCGCGATCCCGGTCGTCAAGGTGCTGCGCGAGTCGCTCATCGCGACGAACGTCCACCGGGTGCTCGGGATCGTCAACGGCACGACGAACTTCATCCTCTCGCGCATGGAGCGCGGCGGCTCCTACGCAGACGCGCTCGCGGAGGCACAGGCTCTCGGCTACGCGGAAGCGGATCCGTCCGACGACGTGAGCGGCGCGGACGCAGCCGCGAAGATGGCGATTCTCGCCACCGTTGCCTTCGGCTCGCGCGTGCAGATCGGGGACGTCGCAACCCGCGGCATCACCGAGATCGAGGAGGCGCACGTGGCGGCCGCGGCGCAGCTCGGGATGGTCGTCCGGCTCGTCGGCATCGCGACGCTCGAGGAGGGTGCCGTCGACGTCCGCGTGCAGCCCGCCTTCGTCGAGCGGTCGCACCCGCTCGCAGCGGTGGACGGTGCGTTCAACGCCGTCATGCTCCAGGGCGACGCTATTCGCGAGATCACGCTCGAAGGGCCGGGCGCGGGTGGGACGGAGACCGCGTCTGCCGTCGTCGCCGACCTCGTCAGCGTCGTCGGCACCTCCGGCACCGGCTTCCTGCAGAACGATGCGTGCTGGCGCGAGCTGCCGAAGCTCGATCCCGACGACTGGCGCTCAGCCTGGTACGTCCATCTCGACGTCGCCGACCGGCCCGGCGTGCTCGCGCACGTCACCTCGCGGCTCGCCGCTCACGAGGTCTCTGTCGCCCAGCTCGTGCAGCGGCTCGCCGAGGGTGAGGCGGCACTCGACCTCGTCCTCCATGAGGCTGCAAGCGGCGACGTGAACGCGGCGCTCGCCGAGATCGCCGTCTTCCCGGAGGTGCTCGGCCGTCCCTTTCTCGCACCCGTCATCTCGGAGAGGCCGCTGTGAGCGACAACGACCCGTACGCACGCCCCACCGATCCGGCGAAGCGGCGGAGCGCCGCGCTGACCGACGGCGTCGACCGCGCGCCGGCCCGCGCGTACTTCAAGGCGATCGGGATGGACGACGACGCGCTCGCGCGGCCACTCGTCGGCATAGCGACCAGCTGGATCGAGACGATGCCGTGCAACTGGAACCAGCGCGAATTGGCGCGGCACGTGCGCCGTGGGATCATCGAGGCCGGCGGGACGCCGATCGAGTTCAACACGATCGCGGTCTCCGACGGCGTCTCGATGGGCACCGAGGGGATGCGCGCCTCGCTCGTATCGCGCGAGGTCATCGCGGACTCGATCGAGCTCGTTGTGCGCGGCCATCTGCTGGACGGGCTCGTCTGCATCGTCGGCTGCGACAAGACGATCCCGGCCGCGGTCATGGCGCTCTGCCGGCTCGACGTGCCCGGGCTCGTCTTCTACAACGGCTCGATCGCGCCCGGCCGGTTCCGCGGACGTGACGTGACGATCCAGGACGTCTTCGAAGCCGTCGGCGCGGCCGCCGCCGGGACGATGTCGCACGCGGACGTGCACGAGCTCGAGGGTGTGGCCTGCCCGGGCGCGGGAGCGTGCGGCGGTCAGTTCACCGCGAACACGATGGCGACGGCGCTCGACTTTCTCGGCATCTCACCGGTCGGTTTGAACGATGTGCCGGCGACAGACCCCGCCAAGAAGGACGCCGCGTACCAGGCCGGCACGGTCGCGATGCGTCTCGTGCGCGAGGACATCCGACCGTCGCAGATCATCACGCGCGACGCGCTCGAGAACGCCGTCGCCGCAATCGCGGCGACCGGCGGCTCGACGAACGGCGTGCTGCATCTTCTCGCGATCGCCCACGAGCTCGGCATCGAGCTGACGATCGACGAATTCGACGCCATCGCCGAGCGCACACCGGTGGTGGCCGACATCAAGCCGGGCGGCCGCTTCGTCGCCACGGATCTTCACGCCGCCGGCGGTGTTGCGCTTGTCGCGCGCGAGCTGCTGAAGGCCGGTCTCGTGCACGGCGACGCGCCGAACGTCGACGGCCGCTCGCTCGCCGACGCGGCGACAGCCGTCGTCGAGACGCCGGGGCAGGAGGTCGTCCTCCCGATCGAGACGCCGCTCAAGCCCACCGGCGGCCTCGCCATCCTGCGCGGCAATCTCGCGCCCGAAGGCTGCGTCGTGAAGCTCGCGGGCCACGAGCGCCTCTTCCACAGCGGGCCGGCGCGCGTCTTCGAGTCGGAGGAGGAGTGCTTCGCGGCGGTGAAGGCGCGGACGATTGCCGCAGGGGACGTCGTCGTCATCCGCTACGAAGGGCCGGCGGGCGGGCCTGGCATGCGCGAGATGCTGCACGTCACGGCCGCCCTCGTCGGCGAAGGCCTTGGCGACGAGGTGGCGCTCATCACCGACGGCCGCTTCTCCGGCGCGACGCACGGCCTGATGGTCGGGCACATCGCGCCGGAGGCTGCACGAGGCGGACCGATCGCGGCGGTTCGCGACGGCGACGTCATCGAGCTCGACGTCGAGGCGCGTGAGCTGCGCGTGCTCCTCTCCGACGACGAGCTCGCCGCGCGGCTCGCGGACGTCGTGCCGCCCGAGCCGCAGTACCGGCAGGGCGTGCTGGCGCGGTATTCGAAGTACGTGTCGTCGGCGTCCCGAGGAGCCGTCATCGAATGAGCTTTCTTTTGTATAGTGCGGTCAAGGAGACGGGCATGCCGGCGTCGGCTCGACAGAGCCGGCAAAGGAGCGAAGGTGCCGGCTTGGCCGGCACCGGAGCGAACTCAGTCCCGCTCCGCATCGAGAGAGGCAGAGGGAACCGGCCCGATGAAGCCTCGGCAACCTGCGCGACTGCGTGTGGTGCCAATCCCGGTCGGATGCCGAGCGAAGGACGAAAGGAGTTGGTCTAGTGCCCGCCACCGCACTCCGGTGCCGTATCTGCGAAACCGAGTATCACCTCGACCCGATCGGGGTTTGCTCGAAATGCTTTGGTCCCCTCGATCCCGTCTACGACAGAGCGGAGCAGCGCCGCACCGTCTCGCGCGAGTCGATCGAGGCTGGGCCGCAGTCGATCTGGCGCTACGCCGATCTGCTGCCCGTCGCGCCGCCGGCCGACGTTCGCCTGCCGGTGGGGTGGACGCCGCTCGTGAACGCGCCGCGCCTCGCGGATGCCGTCGGCGTCGGCGAGCTGTGGTTGAAGCTCGACACGGCGAACCCGACGCACTCGTTCAAGGACCGCGTTGTCGCGGTCGCGTGCGCAAAGGCGCTCGAGCTCGGCCGCACGACGCTCGCGTGCTCGTCGACCGGCAACCTCGCGAACGCCGTCGCAGCGCGCGCAGCCGCCGAAGTATCGAGGCTGCAGTTTTGTGCCCGGCCGACCTCGAGCCGGAGAAGCTCGTCGCGACGGCGATTTTCGGGCCGCGCATCTTCGCGGTCGAAGGCTCGTACGACGACTGCTCGCGCTTGACGGTGGAGCTGTCGTTCGAGGTCGACTGGGCGTTCGTCAACGTGCAGCTCCGCTCGTACTACGCGGAGGGCTCGAAGACCCTCGGATTCGAGATCGCCGAGCAGCTCGGCTGGGCTCTCCCGGACGCGGTCATCGCGCCGGTCGCGTCGGGCTCGATGTTCACGAAGCAGCATCAGGCGTACGCCGAGCTGCTCGAGCTCGGGCTCGTCGAAGGCGAGCAGCCTCGCCTCTACGGCGGGCAGGCGGAAGGTTGCTCGCCCGTTGCGACGGCGTTCGAGTCGGGCAACAAGCTGAAGCCCGTTCGACCCAATACGATCGCGCGCTCGCTGGCGATCGGGAGCCCTGCAGACGGGGAGCTCGCGGTCACGACCGCGCGTGCATCGCGCGGCGCCGTGTATGCAGTCCCCGAAGAAGACGTCGCCGAGAACGTCGCACTCCTCGCGGAGACGACGGGTGTGTTCGGCGAGACAGCACCGGGCGTCACGCTCGGCGCGCTGCGCGAAGCAGTGCTCCGAGGCGAAGTGGGGGAGGACGACCGCGTCGTCCTGCTCGTGACCGGCGACGGGCTGAAGACGCCCGGTCTCGTCGCCGACCGCCTCGACCCGACGGTCGTGGCACCTGACGTAGAGGAGATCCTCGACCAGCTAGCAGTAGGAGGTGCAGCATGAGAACGGGACCGAGGACGGGGTTCCGCTGGACGCCGGACACGATCGTCTACGCGATCACGCTCTGGTACCGCAAGCACAGCCGAACGCCGTTCACGAGTGAGTGGGACCAGGCGGGGGAGAACCATCCGTCGCGCCAGACGGTGGCCCGCGTCTTCGGCAGCTGGAACGCGGCGATGGAAGCCGCCGGCTTCACGCCGCGCCCGCGCGGCCGCCAGCCGCGGTCGTTCCGGGAGAACGCGTTTGCCGAGTAACAAGGGCGGAACGGTCGTCCTCCTGCCGGGGGACGGAATCGGGCCTGAGGTCGCGCACGAAGCGCGGCTCGTGCTCGAGCTGCTCGTGCCCGATGTCGAGATCGTGGAGCGCCCGGTCGGGGGCGCCGCGATCCGTGCAACGGGATCGCCGTTCCCGGACGAGACGCGCGATGCGTGCCTTGCGTCCGCCGCCGTGCTGAAGGCCCCGGTCGGCGATCCCGAGTTCGACGGCGCAGACGTGCGCCCGGAGCAAGGGCTCCTCGCACTGCGGGCAGCACTCGACACATACGCGAACCTGCGCCCGGCGATCGCCGACGGGATCGACCTGCTGATCGTCCGCGAGCTCGTGGGCGGCCTCTACTTCGGTGCCAGCGGAGTGCGTGAAGACGGCACCGCCTTCGACACCTGCGAGTACACGCCGGCGCAGATCGAGCGAGTCGTGCGGAAGGCGTTTCGCTTCGCCCGGTCGCGTCGTGGTCATCTGATCTCCGTCGACAAGGCCAACGTGCTCGAGACGTCGCGTCTGTGGCGGCGTGTCGTCGACTCGGTTGCGGCCGACTACGCGGATGTCCGCGTCGAGCACATGCTCGTCGACAACGCTGCCATGCAGCTCGCCACGAACCCGGAGCAGTTCGACGTGCTCGTGACCGAGAACATGTTCGGGGACATCCTCAGCGACCTCGCGGCCGCGGTCACGGGGGGCCTGGGGCTTGCGCCCTCTGCGTCGCTCTCCGACGGCGGCCCCGGGATTTTCGAGCCGGTGCACGGCTCGGCGCCTGACATCACCGGCAAGGGCATCGCCAACCCGACGGCGATGCTGCGCTCGACCGCCCTCCTGCTCGATCACGGGCTGGGACTCGCTGCGGAGGCCGAGCGCCTTTCTCTCGCGATCGAGGCAGCGTTGAAGCTTGCGCCCACGCCTGACCTCGGCGGCAGCGCATCGACCGCGGAGCTCGGCGCCGCGGTACGCGGACAACTCGCGGTTGACGGTTCGGCTGTCCCGTCGTACGGTGGTTGAGATGCGTTCCGCGTTCGAAGCCTCTTCGCGCACCATTACGGGCTTCTACGCGTACGCCTTTACGCGCTAGCCGGCGCTTTCGCTGCACCCGCAGTCGCCGGCTAGAGAGAGATCGCGGGAGTCATGCACCCCGTTCGCGAGGAGGCGAACCAGTTGAACGCAAAGCACGTCGAGAGGAAGAGCGCCGCAGGCCGGAGGACGGTTCCCTCCCCGTCCTTCTCTCCCCATGGAGCGGTACGCGAGTCGGTGGTCTATCCAGGACCTGTCGGTTCCCATACCGCTTCAGCGGCCGCGGCGCTCTTCCCCTCGGCGCAGCTCGTTCCATTGGCCGGCTTCCGCGCCGTCGTCGACGCAGTTCGCGACGCGGAGGCCGAGCACGGCGTTCTGCCGATCGAGAGCTCGCTGGTCGGCGCGGTCGCGGAGACGCACGACCTCTTGTACGAGGGCTCCCTGTCGATCGTCGCGGAGACCGTGCAGGCGGTCGTGCATTGCCTCGCCGGCCCGGACGCGATCGATCTCTCCCTGGTGCGCGTCGTGCGCTCGCATCCGATGGCGCTCGATCAATGTCGCAGCTTCCTTTCGGCGCTCCCGCATGCGTCGGTGCTGCCCGTGTCCACCACGGCGGAGGCGGCCCGCCTGGCGCGCGAGGACGGCGATCCCACCCACGTCGCGATCGTCGCGCCCTCGGCGGTGCCGATGTACGGCCTGACCATGCTCGCCGACGACATCGGCGATCACACCGCGTCCACGCGCTTCGTCTCGGTCGCGCGGTACACGCGTGCGTTCGATCTCGAACGCTCGACGACGCGCACCGCGTTCTCGTTCGTCACGAAGCACCAGCCGGGCGCGCTCCACAAGGCGATCGGCCCGATCGCAGACGCCGGCCTCGATCTCGAACGGCTCGTCTCGCGGCCGCTACCGCAGACGGCCTGGAAGTACCGCTTCGACGCCGTGGTGTCGGGACATCCGCTCGATCCCGCCGTGCGGCGAGCGCTGGCGGGCGTCAAAGCCGAGTCGCGCGAGCTGCGCGTGCTCGGCGTCTACGAAGGACACGAGGAGGGTGTATGAGTTCCACCGTGACCGACGATCCGTTCGTCCTGCAGGTTCGCCGAGAGCTGTCCGATGTCGACAGCGCCCTCGTCGAGCTCGTGAACAAGCGTCTGAAGCTCGTCGCGAAGCTCAAGCGCTACAAGGACGAGCACGGCATCGGCTTCGTCGACCTTGCGCGCGAGCAGTGGATGCTCCAGTACCTGCAGCGCGCGAACCGCGGGCCGCTCTCCGAGGAGGGGCTGGCCGAGCTCTACCACGAGCTGCTCGACCTGACGAAGCGAGAGGTCTCTCGCGAGGGCCTCTAGGCCTCGACCAGCTTCGTCACGACCCAGCGGTGCTTGCCAATCTTGCGGTCGCGGACGAATCCGAGCCGCTCGTACGTCGACAGTGCGCCGTTGAAGAGAAAGCCGGCAGGAACAGCCTCCTTGTCCTCCGGGTAGCCCTCCACGATCCCGCCGCCGAGCCCTGCGATGAGCTCGAGCGCGCCCGCGAGCGCCGCGGTCGCCACACCCTGGCGGCGGTGGCCCTTGCCGACGAAGTTGCAGGCGATCCGCCAGTCCGGCAATGCCGTCACGCCCTTCTCGTAGGCGGCGCGGCTCTTGATCCTCGGTAGCTCGCTCGGCGCGCCGAATTGACACCAGCCGAGGCAGTCTTCCCCGTCGAACACGAGGGCCGCATGCGCTGCGCCTGCCCGCACGCGGGCGAGCTTCCGCTCGCGCTTGGGGGGCTCCGTGCCCTTGGCGTCTTCGTGGAACCCCATGCACCAGCAGCCTCCGAAGATCCCGTTGTTTCGTTCCACCAGCGCTGCGAACGCGGGCCAGGTGGACTCGTCCAGGGCCTTGACGATGTAGTCCGGCACGACGAACGGACGGTAACCCATCAACGGCCCCCCGCTATACCGAAGGGCGATAGGTCCACGGTCAGCCGCCGGGGTAGAACTTCGGAATGATCGAATCGCTCACGGCTCGGCGAAGCTGCACGTCGCCGCTGCACGACGCTGACGGCGCACTCACTGGATTCGAGACACGCGACTCGCGCGGGTGACGTCGCCGACGATCACGCCGCTGCTCGTGGCCGAGTTGCTCGTCGAGAGCGAGCGCTGGCCGGTCTGCGTCCATGTCATCGACCATCCCGACGCGCGCGTGCTTGTCGACACCGGCATGACAGAGGTTCGCCCGGAGGTGCTCGACATGGACCCGCGCCTCGTCCCGCTGAGCGAGCAGGCCTTCGACCTCGCCGGCGTCGACGTCGTCGTCAACACGCACCTGCACTTCGACCACTGCGGTGGCAATCACCTGTTCGCCGGACGGCCGATCTACGTCCAGCGGCAGGAGCTGGAGGACGCGCGCACCGAGGACGACTACACCATCCGCGACTGGGTCGACGCGCCCGGCCTGCAATATGAGCCGGTCGACGGCGAGCTCGAGTTGCTGCCGGGCCTGCGCCTCGTACCGGCGCCGGGCCACACGCGCGGTCTGCAGGTGGTCGTCGTCGAGACGGGCGGGCGTCCGGTTGTCGTCGGCGGTGACGTAGCCGTCCGCTTCGGCGAGCTCGACGAGCCGCGCACCGAGGGCCAGCTGCGGGTGCGCGCGCTCGAGCCTGAGCTCGTCTGGCTCGCCCATGAGCGCGAGCCCTGGCGGCCGCCGACTCTGTAGATCGTCAGGCGGCGAACCGAAGGAAGCGCTCGATCATCGCGTTGACCTGCTCGGGTACCTCGAGCTGGTGGAAGTGCCCGGCGCCGACGGTGATCCCCAGCTCCAGGTCTGGCTTGATCTCGCGTAGCCGGAGCGCGTCGGGGACCTCCCCGAGCTCCGTTCGGAGCAGCAGCACCGGCGCGTCGCAGCGGGAGAAGGGCTCGCGGCCGTCCCAGATGCTGACGCCGCGAATGACCGCCGCTGCGATCCGCAGCGGCACCCGGCACATGTGGTCGACGATCCAGCGTGCGAGCTCCTCGTCCCGTGCGCCCATGTCCTGGACGTACTCGCGGCGGATCTCCTCTCCGTCCGGCCCGTCGAGCTGCTCCGCAAACGTGGCGAAGAACTCGAGCCTCGACGGAAGCGGGGAAATCGGCCCCGGATCCACGAGAACGAGCCCGCCGACCAGTGACGGATATCGCGCTCCGAGCTCGACGGCGATCATGCCGCCGAGGCTGTGACCGACGACGACCGGTCTCTCGATCCCGACCTCCGCACAGAGCGCCGCCACGTCGTCGGCAAGCTCGGGGATCGAGTACCCCTCGGCGGGTGCATCGCTCCGACCGCACCCGCGCAGGTCGATCGCGATGACGGAGTGTGCCCGCGAGAAATGGTCGAACTGCGGCTGGAACGCCGTGTGGTCGCAGCACCAGCCGGGCACGAAGAGGAGCTCCGGCTCACCGCTCCCGGCCCGTTCGTAGTAGAGCCTAGGTCCCCCGATTTCGGCGTACGGCATCTATGGGGCCATCTGCTCCATCGGCGCCATCGGCCTGTCGCCCGGGACGGTGAGACCGGGTAACGCACCCGGCGCGGCGAGCAGCAGCACGCCAAGCGTCGCGAGGACCGCCGTCGTGCCGACGACGGCCGCCCGGCGCGAAGGGACAAGCTTCTCAACTGCGATCAGTGCACCGATGACCCCCATCCACGCGAGGCTCATCACGCCGAGCGCAAAGAGCGATGCCATCAGCGCCCAGCAGCAGCCGATGCACCACGCTCCATGCCGGGCACCCATCGTCAGTCCGCCGTACGTCCCGTCGCGCCACGTGCCGAGGAGGAACCCGAGCGGGCTGCGACACTTCCCGAGGCACACGTCCTTCAGCGGTGTCAGCTCGTACGCGGCGGCCGCCAGGAGCGTCGCACCCGCTGCCCAGCGTCCGGCCCGGTCCCAGGCGAGGACGTTCCCGAAGGCTCCGCCGAAGCCGGCGGCAACCGCAAAGGCGAGCACCCCTATGCCCGTCCAGGCGACGAGGTAGCCGGCGGCGAACGCGAGGGGGGAGAGAGGGGAGCGCGCCCGCGTCATGCTCGAATAGAGAGCGACCGTCGGGGCGACCGACGGGAGCATCATCGCGGCCATCATCACGAACCAGACGCCGACGAACCATCCGAGCGTTCCCAGGGCTGTCCATGGGCCGTCGTCCATCTGTTGCATGAAATCGCCGGTGAGCCACCAGCACGCGCCTGCCGTCGCGAGCAAGAGGGCGACGAGTCCCGCCCGGGCGCGGACTCCTGCAAGCGCGGGGAGCAGACCATGCTTTACCCGAAGTTGGCGATGCGACTCGATCAAGCAGCCCAGGAGAACTTCGACGTCGAGAGCCCGCTCTTCCCTTCGTACTCGATGCCGAAGGCGTTGATTCGAGACCGTTTCGCCTCCGCTGCGGTCAGCTCTGACCCCACAGGGTGGAACAAGCCGACGAGGCGTGCCGGCTCGCCTGTCTCGATGCCAAACGGAACGATGTCCTCGATCTCGAAGTCGATCGCATCGCCGACACGCACGGAGTGCCGTACGCCGTCGTCGACCATCTCGATCGGCACGCGCTCGACTCCGAGCATCTCTCCGACGAGCGGTGCGAGACCGGCCATCGGCCCGCCCAGCTGTCCGGTGAAGACCGCGGTGAGCTTGTCCGCCTGCTCGTCCGAGGCCTTCTCGTCGATGAAGACGCCCAACCGCCAGTTGCCGTCCGTCATGACCTTCGGCGTGTCGATGATGAAGGCGGCCTTCAGTCCGGTCACATCGGTGCCGTCGACCTCGCCCTTGCCGATGTTGAAGGCAAGAGCGGCGCGGCAGTAGTCATACGTCGCGCCGTGGTCGAACGTCAGGTTGCACGGACACATGAGCTCGCACGAGCACGTCTCGGCGTAGCTTCCCTCGAGGTGCCAGGGCACGGCGCCCTCCCTCTCTCGGTGGGTGGCAGAAAGCCGATCCTCGGCCCTCGTGCCTTTCGTGTCAATGGGTTCCGTCGTTCGCGTGGGGGAGCCGAAGCTCCCCCACGCGAATCGGGCCTAGGCGGCGAGATCGAGCGCGGTGTCGAGCTCCTCGCTCGTCGCCGTCTCCATCTCGTCGCTGCGGATCAACGTCAGCGCAGCGACGATGCCGACCGCTGCGATCGCGGCCCCCACGACGAACGCGCCGGTGAAGCCGTGCACGAGCGCGGAGGGCAGGGCGGTACCCGTGGCGAGCGCGTCGCTCGTCCGCGAGGTCGCGATCGTCGACAGCAGGGCAATGCCCAGTGCACCGCCGATCTGCTGCGAGGTGTTGAAGAGCCCCGATGCGAGCCCGGCCTCCTCTGCGCGGATTCCCGCGAGCGCCGCGATCGAGATCGGTACGAACGAGAAGCCGAGCCCGAAGCCGACGAGCAGGAAGCCTGGCAGGAGGTCGGTGAGGTACGAGCCGTCGACCGACACCTGGGTGAAGTACACGAGGCCGCCGGTGATCGCGGTCATGCCGGCGACGAGTACCGGCTTGACGCCGATCCGCGTCGTCAACTGCGCTGCAACGGCCGACCAGACGATCGCCGAGAGCGCGACGGCGAGATAGCCGACACCTGTCTCCATCGGCGAGTACCCCAGCACCTGCTGCATGTAGAGGGTGAGCATCAGGAACATCGAGAACGTCGCGGTGCCGAGGATCAGCCCTCCGACGTTGGCGCCCGCGACTGTCTTCGTGCGCAGGATGCCGAAGCGCATCAACGGCTCCGTGTGACGCTGCTCCCACCACACGAACGCGGCGAGGAGCACGAGCGCCACCGCACCGACGCCGAGCGTGCGAACGGAGGTCCACCCGTACGTGCCGGTCTGCGTGATCGCGTACACGAGTGACGAAAGGCCGACCGTCACGAGAACTGCGCCGGTGGCGTCGAAGCTCCGCACGGTCGCGTCGCGGCTCTCGTTCAAGAGACGCGGAGCGAGTGCGAGGGCGAGGAGGCCGACGGGGACGTTGACGAAGAAGATCCACGACCAGCTCAGCGTCTCGGTGAGGATGCCGCCGAGCAGCACACCCGCCGCGGCACCGAACCCGCCGACGGCGCCCCAGACCCCGAGCGCGATGTTGCGCTCGCGCCCTTCGGTGAACGTGGTCGAGAGGATCGAGAGAGCCGCGGGCGAGATGACCGCTGCGCCGAGGCCCTGGAGCGACCGAAAAGTGATCAGCGACGCCTCGCTCCACGCGAGGCCCGCAAAGAGCGACGCGGTCGTGAAGAGGACGAGGCCCGCGAGGAAGACGCGCCGGCGACCGAGGAGGTCGGCTGCGCGACCCCCGAGGAGCAGGAACCCGCCGAAGACGAGCGCGTACGAGCTGATCACCCACTGCAGGTCCTCCTGTGAGAACCCGAGGTCGACCTTTATCGAGGGCAACGCGACGTTCACGATCGCGATGTCGAGGACGACCATGAACTGGACCGCGCTCAGGAGACCGAGTGCCAGCCATTTGCGTCGATCTGTAGTGACCATCGTCACGTTCCTTTCGCTTGCGTAGTGGAGGCTTGCAATCTAACAAGTTGAACTTGCGTTTCGCAAGTAAAGTCTTCACACCAGCAAGCAGAGGCGCTAGAATCGTCGCATGGCGAAGAAATACGACCAGTACTGCCCGATGGCCCACGCCCTCGACATGGTCGGTGACCGTTGGGAGCTCCTGATCGTGCGCGAGCTCCTGCACGGGCCGAAGCGCTATACCGATCTTTCCGAGGGATTGCCGGGGATCGGCACGAACATCCTCGCCGCGCGCCTTCGCGACCTCGAGGCCAACGGCGTCATCGCCAAGAGGACGCTGCCGCCGCCTGCCGCATCGCGCGTCTACGAGCTGACCGACTACGGCCGCGAGCTCCGGCCGGTGATGCGGGAGCTCGCATTGTGGGGTGCGCGCTCGCTCGGCCCGCCGAAGCCGGATGATGAGTTCTTCCCCGGCTGGCTCGTCAACCCGATCGAGACGATCCTCGCGCCGCTCGCGCCCCCCGGACGCTTCGAGTTCCGCGTGGGCGACGAGATCGCCTCACTCGTCGACGGCGTTGCGCACGACGGGCCGACGGAGAACCCCGACGTCGTCGTGACCGGCGACCCCAAGGCTCTGTACTACCTCTTCGTCGAGCGGCGCCTCGACGATGTCGAGGTCGACGGCGACCGCGAGCTGCTCGAGAAACTGATCGACGTCGCGCCGCAGCCGCTCGTCGCGTAGCGGTCAGCGTCGCAGCTCGTAGTACCGCCGCCGCGCGTCCGCGAAGAATGCGCGATCCCGCCGGTGCTGCTCGACCAGCCACTCCACGAACTGCGGGCTGTACTGGAAGTACCCGAACCGTGGTCGGTGCACGAAGTCGGGCCGCGTCCGATCGTCGATCTCGTGCACGCGGCGGACGCTCTGCATGTCGTAGGCGTTGATCTCGACGCCGTCCGGCAGGCGGGCGTTCACCTCCTGCAGGAGCTCCTTCTGCCTGAACGGGTGCGTGACGTCCCAGTCGACGGCGCGGAAGAGCGGGGCGTTCTTGTCGGTCGTGATGCGAATCGCCGCTTCGCCCTCCTCGTCTTCCGTCCGCTCGATCGCGACGATCTCCGACCCGCGCGGCGCGGCCACCACCTGGCGGATGCCGCTCAGCCACTCGCGCCGCAGCTCCTTGACGCGACGGTCGATGAAACGGCGCAGATCCTCCTGCGTCGCCGGCGCGCTCTTCGCGCCGTGTCGCGCGTAGAACACCGCCGCGCCGTTCGCGACGTAGGGAATCGGTGCTTCATGCGCCTCGCCGACGAGTACCGCCGTCACGGGAGCTCCGCTGCGCTCAACCGTCGTGGCCTCGATGTCATCGAACTCCGAGCCCGTGTGGCGCTCGATCGCCGAGCGAAGAACGCTGCGGCCGAGCGGCGGTATCCCGGCACCCGAAGGCGAGCCGTCGCGGCGCACTCCGAGCAGGACGATGCCCCCGCCGCTGTTCGCGAGCGCGGCGACATCGCGGACGAGCGCGAGGACATCGAAGCGCTCGTGGAACACAACGGCCTTCGACGGCCGGTTCGCAGCCGCGGCGCGCTCGAGCAGCCTGGCTCGATCTGCCATGCCCGCATCGTAGGACGGGCGTGGCTCGCTACCCCGTGGAGTGATCAGGCCTGGAGCGTCGAGACCGGCGCCGGGTGCGCGGCCTCATAGGCGGAGATCGCCCCGTCCTCGCGGAGCGTCAGCGCCACGTCGTCGAGCCCTCCGAGCAGGCAATCGCGAGCGTGATCGTCGATCTCGAACGGGTAGCCACCGGCTTCGCATGCCTCGAGGTCGACGGTCAACGTCTCTGCAGCACGCGCCCGCGCCATCAGATCCTTCACCTGCTCTTGCGGCAGCTGCACCGGCAGCAGCCCGATCTTCAGGGAGTTCTGGCGGAAGATGTCGCCGAACGACGGCGCGATCACCGCATCGAACCCGTAGTCCTGCAGCGCCCACGGTGCATGCTCGCGCGAGGATCCGCACCCGAAGTTGCGTCCGGCGAGGAGGATCGAACCGCTCTGGTGGTGCAGCTCGAACTGCGGGTCCTTCATCCAGTCGAAGAAGAGGAACTCGCCGAACCCCGTGCGCTCGATGCGTTTCAAGAACTGCTTCGGGATGATCTGATCGGTGTCGACGTCGGCGCGGTCGAGCACGACCGCCGTCGAGTGCAGCGCGCGGAAGACCTTCACGCGTACGCCTCCACCAGATCTCGCGCCTCCGCGAAGTGACCGAGGATGGCCGTCGCCGCGGCAACCTCCGGCGAGACGAGATGCGTGCGGCCGCCGGCGCCCTGCCGGCCCTCGAAGTTGCGGTTCGACGTCGATGCGCAGCGTTCCCCGGGCGACAGCACGTCGGGGTTCATCCCGAGACACATCGAGCAGCCCGCGCGACGCCACTCGAACCCTGCTTCCGTGAACACGCGATCGAGACCTTCGGACTCGGCCTGCCGCTTCACGGTCGCGGAGCCCGGCACGACCATCGCGCGCACACCCGGATGCACCCGGCGGCCCTCGACGAGGCGCGCGGCCGTGCGCAGATCCTCGATCCTGGAGTTCGTGCAGGAGCCGATGAAGACGCGCTCCACGGTGATGTCCCGGATCGCGGTGCCGGGCTCGAGTGCCATGTAGGCAAGGGCGCGCTCGGCTGCTTCGCGGTCGTCGGCGTCGTCGAGAGCGGCCGGATCGGGTACGACGCCGTCGATCGACACGACCATGCCGGGATTCGTTCCCCACGTCACCTGCGGGCGGATCTCGCTCACGTCGATCTCGAGCTCGCGGTTGAAGGCAGCGTCGTCATCGGTCCGCAGCAGGCGCCATCGCTCGACTGCAGCGTCGAAGTCGGCGGGCGCGTGCGGACGGCCGCGGAGATACTCGAAGGTGACGTCGTCGGGCGCGATCAAGCCGGCACGTGCGCCCGCCTCGATCGACATGTTGCAGATCGTGAGCCTTCCTTCCATCGAAAGCGCCTCGATCGCGGGGCCGGCGTACTCGACCACGTGCCCGACGCCGCCGTCGACGCCGAGCTGGCCGATGGCGGCGAGGACGTAGTCCTTGGCCGTGACGCCCGGCGAGGGCTCACCGACGAACGTGATGCGGAGCGACTTCGGCTTGCGCTGCGGAAGCGTCTGCGTCGCGAGCACGTGCTCGACCTCGGAGGTGCCGATGCCGAAGGCCAGGGCGCCGAGCGCTCCGTGCGTCGAGGTGTGCGAGTCGCCGCACACGATCGTCATTCCGGGCTGCGTGAGGCCGAGCTCCGGCCCGATCACATGCACGATCCCCTCGCGCCCGCTGCCGGTCGCGTAGAGCGGAACGCCGAACTCGTCGCAGTTCCGCGCGAGTGCGTCGAGCTGCTGCTGCGAGAGCGGATCCTGCGGCGTGTCGTCGCCTGTCGGGACGTTGTGGTCCATCGTCGCGATCGTCAGGTCGGGCCGCCGAACGGGGCGGCCGGCGAGCCGCAGCGACTCGAACGCCTGCGGCGAGGTGACCTCGTGGACGAGGTGGAGATCGATGTACAGAAGATCGGGCAAGCCGTCCGCACGGCGGACGATGTGGTTCTCCCAGACCTTGTCGAGCAGTGTGCGACCCATGCTTCGACGCTAGCGCGGATCGCCCCGATTGCCGAGCGATTGTCCGGTTTCTGCTGCAAAACGGCCTACGCTGGACGCATGGCAGTCCGTGCCGACGAGCCAACCGACGCGCCGCTCCGGCGAGACGTCCGCCTGCTCGGCGACCTCCTCGGCCGCGTCCTCGTCGAGCAGGACGGGCAGGAGCTCCTCGACGACGTCGAGCGCGTCCGGGCGCTCGCACGCGCCGCGCGTGCAGGCGCGCCGCACGAGGATCTCACCGCCGCCGTGGGCGAGCTCGCGCTCGAGCGGCAGGCGGGAGTGCTGCGCGCGTTCGCGACGTACTTCCAGCTCGCGAACGTCGCCGAGCAGCAGCACCGAATTCGCCGCCGCCGCACGTATGCGCAGGAGGAGCGCGTATTGAGCCAGTCGCTTGCGGCGTCCTTCGCCCAGCTCGACGGCGTGGCGGCCGAGGAGATCGAAGGCCACGTGGATCTACGCCTCGTCCTCACCGCGCATCCGACGGAGGCGGCGCGCCGCACGGTGCTCACGGCCCACATGCGGATTGCCGCGCGCCTCGCCGAGCTCGACGACCCCCTGCTGGCGCCGGCCCGCCGCGACGAGATCGAGTCCGAGCTCGCTGCCGAGATCACGACGCTCTGGCAGACCGACGAGGTGCGCTCCAGACGGCCGCGCGTCGTCGACGAGATCCGCAACGGGCTCTGGTTCTTCGAGCAAAGCCTGATCGACGCGGCGGAGCGGTTGCTCGCCGAGTACCGGAGGCATCTTCCGGGGGCGCGCCCGCCGCTTCGCTTCGGCACGTGGATCGGCGGCGACGCCGACGGCAACCCGAACGCCGGCGCCGACACCGTGCGCGAGGCTCTGGAGCGGGCACGGACATTGCTGCGGCTCCGCTACCGCGACGAGGTGCGCGCGCTCGCTGCGGCGATCGGCATCTCGGCGAAGCTCGTCGACGTCGAGCCGGAGCTCCGCGCGTCGATCGCACGCGACGAGGAGGAGATGCGCGCGTATGCGGCCGAGATCGGCGACCAGAACCTCGACGAGCCGTACCGCCGGAAGCTCTCGTTCATGTGGCGGCGGCTCGACGGGGACGCTTACGAATCCGTGGAGAGATTCGCCGAGGATCTCGAGCTCCTCGACCGCAGCCTGCGCGCGCATCGCGGCGAGCGCATCGCAGACGGGGCGCTCGCCGCATTGCGGCGCCGCCTCGACATCTTCGGGCTGCATCTCGCAAAGCTCGATGTGCGCGTGCACGCGCGCGACCTCACGGATCCGGAGCCGCGGATTCGAGCGCTCTTCGACGAAGTCACAGCTGCGAGGGGACGCCACGGGCCGCAGGCGGTGGACACGGTCATCGTCTCGGGCACCACGAGCGCCGACGACGTGCTGCGAGTCAGGGAGCTCACCCGCGAGCCGCTCTCGCTCGTGCCGCTCTTCGAGTCCGTCGAGGCGCTGCGCGCGGCTCCGGAGATCTACGAAGAGCTGCTCGACATCGTCGGGTGCCGCGAGGTGATGGTCGGCTACTCCGACTCCGCCAAGGACGCCGGCTTCCTCGCGGCGCAATGGGAGATCCGGAGCGCCCTAGTTGCGCTGGCGGAGGTCGCGCGTCGCCGCGGCGCGGAGCTGACCGTGTTCCACGGACGCGGCGGAAGCGCCGGGCGCGGAGGCGGGCCGACCTACGAGGCGATCCTCGCGCAGCCGCAGGGCGAGCCGCCTGGACGGCTGAAGCTCACGGAGCAGGGTGAGACGATTGCGTTCAAGTACGGCCTGCCGGGCCTCGCCGAGTCGAATCTCGAGTCGGCCCTCGCGGCGACGCTGCTCGCCGCGTTCCCGCAGGAGGTGGACGTCGACACCGGGCTCGTCGCGCGACTTGCCGACCGCTCGCGGGCCGTCTTCCGGGAGCTCGTGGACGACGATCGCTTCGTCACCTTCTTCCGCGCCTTTACCCCGGTAGACGAGCTGGCGCTCCTCAACATCGGCTCGCGGCCCGCCCGACGCGAGGAGGGGGCGGACTACCTCGGGTCGCTGCGTGCGATCCCCTGGGTCTTCGCCTGGACGCAGAACCGATGCCTGCTGCCGTCGTGGTACGGCTGCGGCGCAGCATTCGAGAGCGCAGGGGTCGAGGAGCTTCGAACGCTCTACCGCGACTGGCCTTTTTTTCGCACGCTCGTGCAGAACCTCGAGATGACGCTGGCGAAGGCGAGCATCGAGATCGCGCGCGAGTATCTGTCGCTCGTGAGCGACAACTCGCTGTGGACCGGGATTGCCGGCGAGCATGCGCGCACCGTCGCGACGGTTCTCGAGATCGTCGAGACAGACGAGCTGCTCGACCGCCATCCGGTCGTGCAGCGGTCGGTACGTCTGCGCAACCCCTATGTCGACCCGATGAATGCAATTCAGGTCGAGCTTCTGAAGCGATATCGAGCGGGTGACGACGCCGCGGTTCAGCCGTTGCTGCGCTCCATCGCCGGCATCGCGGCAGCGCTGAGGAATACCGGGTGAGGCAGCAGCTGGCGGACGAGGCGCGCGCTGCTGCGGCCGCAGTCGGCGCGTTGAACGACGACGCCGTGACGCGCGCGCTCGAGCACGCAGCGCAGCTCGTGCAGGACAAGCGTCCCCTTGTCGAAGAGGCGAACGCGCGCGATGTCGAGCAGGCGCGCGATCTCGACGAGGGCTCGCTCGACCGGCTGCGGCTGGACGGCGCGCGCATCGACTCGCTCGCGTCGCAGCTCGCCCAGCTCGCGACCCTGCCGCCGCTCGAGCGGGACGAAGACGCGTGGGAGCTCGAGAACGGCCTGAGTGTCCAGGTGCGGCGCATTCCGATCGGTGCCGTCGGTGCGAATTTCGAGGCGCGGCCGAACGTCGCGCTCGACGTGGCGGGCCAGCTGCTGAAGTCGCTGAACGCAGCCGTCCTCCGAACGGGGAGCGCGGCCCTCGGCACGGTGACGGTGCTCGTCGACGAGGTGCTCCGGCCGGCGCTCACCGCCGCCGGGCTGCCTCCCGCCGCAGTCGGCCTTGCCCGCTCGCCCGACCGCGAGGCCGCCAGGATCCTCGTCTCTCTGCCGGAGCATCTCCCGCTCGTCATCCTGCGCGGCAGCGGCGAGACGACCGCCGCGCTGGCCCGCGAGGCCGCGGCCCACGGAGTCAGGACGCTCGCGCATGCGGAAGGCGGGGGTGTCCTCTATATAGGCGCCGCTTCCGACCGGGCGAAGGCCGAGGCGCTGATCGGGGCATCGCTCGACCGGCTGGGCGTGTGCAACCGCTTGAATCTTCTGCTCGTCGACCGCGCTGCCGCCTTCGACCCCGGCCCGGTGCTCGAGGGGGCCGGGATCGCGGTCGGCCGGCCCGAACGCCTCGGCCACGAGTGGGCGAACGATCCCGAGCGGATCGCCTCGGTCACGGTCAGGGAGGTCGACGGGGTGGAGGAGGCCGTCGCGATCGCGAACGCCGAGACCTCGGGCCTTGCGGCAGCGATCGTCACCGAGGATGCGGCCGCGGCGGAGCGGTTCCTCGACTCCTACCGCGGCACCGCCGCCTACTGGAACGCATCGACGCGATTCACGGACGGCTTCGCGCTGACCGGTGCACCCGAGACCGGCATCAACGTCGACCGCGTTCCGGGCCCGCGCGGCCCCGTCACGTATCGCGATCTCTACCTCCGCCAGTACCGCATCGTCGGCGACGGGACGCAGCACCGGTGAAGCGCCCGGTCGTCGTCAAGCTCGGCTCGAGCCTTGTCGTCGACGAGCAGGGGAAGCCGCGTCGTGCACTCTTGCGGAGGCGCGCGGCGGAGGTCGCCGAGGTCATCGGCGGCGGCACGCCCGTCTGCATCGTCTCGTCGGGTGCGATCGCGCTCGGGCTGCAGCGTCTCGGCCTCGCGCGGCGCCCGGCAAGCCTGCCCCGCCTGCAGGCGGCCTCCGCGCTCGGTCAGGCCGCGCTGCAGACCGCGTGGCAGGAGGCGTTCGCACCGCACGAGATCGACACCGCGCAGATCCTCCTCACGAGCGCGGAGATCGCGGAGCGCGGCGCCTACGTGAACGTCCGGAACGCCCTCGGCGCGCTCTTTGCGCTCGGCAGCGTGCCGGTCGTCAATGAAAACGACGCGACGGCGACCGACGAGATCAGCTTCGGCGACAACGACGCGCTCGCGGCGCAGGTCGCGGTGCTCGCACGCGCTCGACTGCTCGTGCTCCTGACGTCCGTGCCGGGCGTGCTGCGCGACGGCGTGCTGATCGAGGACGGCGCTCAGGCGCGTGCCGTGACGTTCGGTCCGGGGAACGCGCTCGGGCGGGGCGGGATGGAGTCGAAGGTCGCCGCGGCGGAGCTCGCCGCCGGTGCCGGCATCGCGACGGTGATCGCCGGTGACACCCCGCTCGCGGAGCTGCTCGCGGGCCGCGCCTCGGGCACGCGGTTCGCCGCGGCCGAGGGCGCGCCTGCGTTCAAGCTCTGGCTGCGCCACGGCAAGCACGTCAGCGGGAGGATCGCCGTCGACGCGGGAGCCAGGCGCGCGATCGTCGAGAAGGGCGCGAGCCTCCTTGCGGTGGGCGTGACCGGGTGCGAAGGCACGTTTCGAGCCGGCGACGGCGTCGAGCTCGTCGGGCCGGACGGCGCCGTCTTCGCCCGCGGCATCGCGGCCGTGGATGCGACGGAGCTCGACGCGCGGCCCGCGAACGTCGAGGCGGTTCACCGGGACCGCCTCGTCCTGCTCAAGGAGCGGATTCACGGCGCTTGAATCCCGTACCTAGGTACGGGCTTATCATCGCGGTGTGAGAGTCGGCGAGGTCGCGGAACGCGCTGGGGTGAACGTCGAGACGCTCCGGTACTACGAGCGTCGAGGCCTCCTGCCGGCCCCGGACCGGACGCCGAGCGGCCACCGCCGCTACGACGAGGCGACGGTGCATTTCCTCCGTGCGATCAAGGAGGCTCAGGCCGTCGGTTTCACGCTCTCGGAGATCGCCGAGTACCTGCGCGCAGCGCGCCGCCCGGGCTCGCCGTCGGAGGCGCTACGGATCCGCATGGCGAGGAAGATCGACGAGATCGACGGTCGCATCGCCTCGCTGCGGCACATGCGAGAACAGCTCGCGCGCGTCGTCGGCTGTGCGTGCAGCTCCCTCGACCACTGCACGTGCGGCGCCGCTGTGCTCGCGCGTCGCGGCCTCCCGCCGACGGCGCACCCATCGCTTCTCCACGTCACGAACGGCGAAAGCGCCGGCAACACGCTTCGGCGAACCGCCCTCGGAGGAGCCGTGCTGTCGTGGGCGGACACGCTGCACGAGGGACCGGTGCAGGCACTGCCGCGGTCAGAGCTCGTTCGGGCTCGTGCGTCCTTCCTCGCCGACTGCGGCTGGGGGAGCAAGGCCGCGCTGCGCGCGGCGCTCGAGCGGCGCGATGCGCAACTGCTCGACGCGCTACGCGAGGGTCGGTCGGTCGTGCTCTGGTTCGAGCACGACCTCTACGACCAGCTCCAGCTTCTCGACGTGCTCGCGCTCGCGCACACGACGGAAGCGGCGCCCGAGCTGATCGTCATCGGGACATTCCCGGGAAAGCCGGCCTTCGCCGGCCTCGGCGAGCTCAGCGCAGGTGAGCTCGAGACGCTCTGGCCGTCTCGACGGACGGCGAGTCCCGCGGCGCTCGAGGCAGCGGCAGAAGCGTGGGCTGCATTCCAGGCGCCCGAGCCGACGATGCTCGCGGAGCTCGCGACGCGCGAGAGCACGGAGCTCCCCTATCTAGTCCCGGCGCTCCGCCGGCTGCTCGAGGAGCTGCCCTCGCCTGCCGGCGGGCTCTCCCGCACGGAACGCCATGCGCTCGAGACGATCGCCGCCGGCGCCCGAACACCCGCGGCCGCCTTCGTCGCCTCGCAGCGACTCGAGGACGCCCCGTTCCTCGGCGACACCTGGTTCTTCCGGGCTCTCTCCGCGCTCGGGCAGGGAGAGCACAGGCTCGTCGAAACCGACGATGCACAGCCTCTTCCGCTTGCGCCTCCGCTCGGCGACGGCGAGCTGTTCGCGCGCCTCCAGCTTCGGTTGTCCGCAACCGGTCAACGCACGCTGAACGGCGAGGCCGACCGAGTCGAGCTCCTCGGCGTCGATCGCTGGATCGGCGGAACCCACGTCAGGACCGACACCCAGTGGCGCTGGGATCCGGTCGAGCTGAAGCTCGTCAGCGCTCGCTGAACGCGCGCAGCGCCTCCTCTCGCTGCGCTCGCGCAACGCCGGCTCGGTTGACCGCGTTCACGACTGCTCGCAGCGACGCGGTGACGATGCTCGGGTGGATCGCGACGCCCCAGACGACCTCCCCGCCGACCTCCGCCTCGATGTAGGCGGCGGCCGTCGCATCCTCGCCCGTGCTGAGCGCGTGCTCGTGGTAGTCGAGGACGGAGATGGCGACGCCGAGCCGGTCGAACGCGTGCACGAGCGCGGCGATCGGCCCGTTTCCTTCGCCCTCCACCACGACATCGCCGCTCTCGTTTCTGAGGCGCGCGCTGATCCGGCTGCCGTTGTCGCCGGCCTCGTGACTGAAGCCGAGAAGCTCGAAGGTCTGCGGTACCTCGAGATAGCGGTCGCGGAAGAGCTCCCAGAGCTCTGGCGCGGCGAGCTCGCCGCCCTGCAGGTCGGTGATCGCCTGCACCTGCTGGGCGAACTCGACCTGGAGCCCGCGCGGCAGGTCGAGGCCGTAGCGGTCGTGGAGCAGGTACGCCACGCCGCCCTTCCCCGACTGCGAGTTGACGCGGATGATCGCCTCGTAGCTCCGGCCGACGTCCTTCGGATCGATCGGCAGGTACGGCACGTCCCATTGCTCGGCTCCGGACCGCTGCCACGCGTACATCCCTTTCTTGATCGCATCCTGATGCGAGCCGGAGAATGCGGTGTAGACGAGCTCCCCGACCCATGGGTGCCTCGGGTGGACGGGAAGCTCGTTGCACTCTTCGACGATCCGCCGCGCCTCGTCCAGCTGTGAGAGGTCGAGCTTCGGATCGACACCCTGCGTGAAGAGGTTCAGCGCAAGCGTGATCAAGTCGACGTTGCCGGTGCGCTCCCCGTTGCCGAAGAGCGTTCCCTCGACGCGCTCTGCGCCGGCCATGAGCCCGAGCTCCGCCGTCGCGACCGCCGTGCCACGGTCGTTGTGCGGATGCACGGACAGGATCGCCGCATCGCGGTGCGAGAAGTTGCGCCCGAACCACTCGATCCGGTCGGCGTAGACGTTCGGCGGGAACTGCTCCACCGTCGTCGGGAGGTTGACGATCATCTTCTCGTCCGGTGTCGGTCCCCACTCGGCCGCGACCGCTTCGCAGATCTCGAGCGCGTAATCGAGCTCGGTGTGGTGGAAGCTCTCCGGCGAGTACTCGAACGCGACATGCGCCGACGTCTCCGCTGCGAGGCGGCGGCAGAGCTCGGTCCCGCGCACCGCAAGCTCGGTGATGCCGTCCTTGTCGAGGCGGAAGACGACGCGGCGCTGGGTGACCGAGGTCGAGTTGTAGAGGTGGACGATCGCGCGTGGAGCTCCCTCGATCGCCTCGAAGGTGCGCTCGATCAGCTCGGGCCGCGCCTGCGTCAGGACTGCGAGCGTGACGTCATCCGGAATGAGTCGCCCGTCGACGAGCTCGCGGACGAAGTCGAAGTCGGTCGCCGACGCGGCCGGGAAGCCGACTTCGATCTCCTTGAAGCCGAGCGAGACGAGGAGCTCGAAGAAGCGGCGCTTGCGCGCGCTGTCCATCGGGCTGACGAGCGCCTGGTTCCCGTCGCGCAGGTCGGTCGAGCACCAGATCGGCGCCTGCGTCACGACGGTGTCCGGCCAGGTTCGATCCTGCAGCTGGACCGTCTCGTATGGCTTGTACTTCCTGAACGGCATCGACATGGCTACTCCTCCTGAAGGCGCACGACTGCTACGGCACGGCTTGGGATATGTCGGCGCACGCTTCCCCTACCGGGGAAGGGCGAGGAGCGTCGCGCGAGAGGTCGAGAGGTCGCGACGGGCTGCCATGTCCTGACCGTAGACCGCTTCGTCGTCCCGTGGCCAGCGCTAACCGGACAACCTACTTCCCTAAATGAAGTGACCCCACGTAGCCTCGAGGGATGGCCGCCGCTCCTACGTGGGAGACCGTCTACGAGCGCAACTCCGTGGAGCGGATCAAGCGCGACCGCCCACCGCTCGGGATCCGCGACGAGCTGCCCGCGCTCATCGCCGCCGGCTACGAGCAGATGCCGGAGGAGGACATCGTCCGCCTCCAGTGGTGGGGCCTCTACCACGACAAGCCGAAGATCGGGACGTTCATGCTGCGCGTGAAGATCCCGAGCGGGATCCTCACGCCGGGGAAGCTCCGCGCGATCGGCGAGGTCTCGAACCGGTACGGCCGCGGCGACGCCGAGCTCACGACGCGCCAGTGCATCCAGCTCCACTGGCTGCAGCTCGCAGAGCTGCCGGGCGTCTTCGCCGACCTCGAGGCGGCCGGCATCACCAGTGCCGGCGGCTGCGGCGACACCGTCCGCAACATCACCGGCTGCCCCGTGAGCGGGCTTGCCGCGGACGAGCTCTTCGACTCGACCCCGGTCGTCGAGGCGGCGACCGAGGAGTTCTACGGCAATCCCGCGTGGGCCAACCTGCCCCGCAAGCACAAGTATTCGATCGCGTCATGCCCCGACCGCTGCAACGCGCCCGAGATCAACTGCGTCTCGCTCGTCGGCACGCTGAACGACGGCGTCGAGGGCTATGCGGTCCAGGTCGGCGGCGGCCTCTCCTCGGTGCCGCGCGTGGCGCGCGACCTCGGTGTGTTCGTGCCGAAGGAGCAGGCGAACGAGATCCTCGGCGTCGTCACCTCGGTGTGGAGCGAGGATCTCAAGTACCGCATGTCGCGCGTCAAGGCGCGGCTCAAGTTCATGGTGGACGACATCGGCGCGGATGGCATGCTCGAACGCGTCGAGGCAAAGCTCGGACGAACGCTCGAGCGGTACGACCTTCCGCCGATCGATGCGCAACCCTCCGCGCACATCGGCGTGTATCCGCAGAAGGACGGCAGGCACTACATCGGCCTGCCCGTGCCGCTCGGGCTCTCGTCCGGGGATCAGCTGATCGCGGTCGCCGACATCGTCGGCGCGTTCGGCGGGGACATCCGCCTCACCCGTCAGCAGAACCTCATCGTCACAGGCGTCGTCGATGTCGAGGAGACCCTGGAGGCGCTGGCAGAGATCGGCCTGACGCTCGAGACGAACGAGGTCTGGGCGAACTCGATCGCGTGCACCGGTGAGCCGCACTGCAACTTCTCCGTCGGCGAGACGAAGGAGCGGCTGCGTGACCTGCTCGACCAGCTCGAGACGACCTTCGGCGACTCGATCGCCGGGCTTCGGCTCCATCTCGATGGCTGCCCGCACGCGTGCGCGCAGCACTGGGTGGGCGATCTCGGCTTCCAGGCGACGACCGGCAAGGACGCCGACGGGAAGCGCATCTCCGCATACGACATCTTCGTGCGCGGCTCGCTCGGGCCGGCGCCGCAGATCGGCGGCTCGCTCTTCCGCCGCGTGCCGAGCGACCAGCTCGAGCAGGCGGTCGAGGGGCTCATCCGCGGCTGGCTCGCGCAACGCGCGGCCGGCGAGACGTTCACCGAGTTCCAGCGCCGCAGCTCCGATGACGAGCTCGGCGCGTTCGCAGGCCTCGAGCCGGCGAAGAAGCGTGTCCGAGAGGAGGCTGCAGCGTGAGCACGTACGAGTTGCTGGACGAGCTGGAGGCGGGTGAGCTCTCGATCCAGTACGAGGGGGAGGAGCCGCAGGCCCTTCTCGAATGGGCGCTCGGCGAGTTCAGCCCGCGGATCGCGATCTCTGCAGCATTCCAGGCAGACGACGTCACGCTGATCGACATGGCGTACAAGATCGATCCTGGTGTTCGCATCTTCACGGTCGACACGGGGCGGCTGCCGCGCGAGACGCACGAGCTGATCGCCGCGCTCCGCACGAAGTACGCGGGACTCAATCTGCACGTGCTCGAGCCGGACCCTGGTCAGGTGGCGCGCATGGTCTCGCGCAAGGGCCTCGACCTGATGAAGGAATCGGTCGAGAACCGGCTCCTCTGCTGCAACGTGCGCAAGGTCCAGCCGCTCACGAAGCATCTCGACGGGCTCGATGCATGGGTGACCGGCTTGCGTCGCGATCAATGGGCGACGCGTACGAACATCCGCAAGGTCGAGATCGATCACGATCACGGCGCGATCGTCAAGCTCAACCCGCTTGCGGAGTGGACGAAGCGCGAGGTCTGGGCATACCTCGGCGAGAACGAGGTGCCCGTGCACGGCCTGTACGCGGAGGGCTACACGTCGATCGGCTGCGATCCGTGCACGCGTGCGATCGGCGAGGGCGAGGACGACCGCGCCGGGCGCTGGTGGTGGGAGAGCAACGCGCCGAAGGAGTGCGGCATGCACTGCTCGATCGAGCACGGCGGCTTCGAGCACGAGCTGAAGGCCATCCTCGGGAAGGACGTTCACGGGTGATCGCGCTCCGTGGAGACGCGGCGGAGGTCGCGCTCGGCGAGGCGCAGGCAGTGCTCGCACTCGTCCACGATCGCGAGCGTCGAGGGCGCCTTGCCGATCTCGTGGCGGCTGTGCAGGACGGCGAGCTCGGCGACGACGATGCGCAGGCGCTCGAGGAGCTGATCGAGCTCGGGCTGCAGAGCGGGCGTATTCGCTCGGTGTACGGGCCGGAGGGCGAGCAGGCCGCGTTGAAGACGTACCGCAGACTGCCCGGTGGCCGCGCGCTCTCGGACTCTGCGTCGGAGGTGACCGAGGCTCTGTCGTCGCTCGAGGGAAAGACACTCGAGCAGGTGAAGGTGCAGTCGACAGGTCCCGGCTCGTTCCTCTTGACGCTCGGCGTCGAGGGGCTCGAGCTCTCCATCCGCCTCGACCGCGCAGGCGCGCGGGTGCATTCGGTCGGTGTCTGAGCAGCAGCACTACGTCGCCTGCCTCGACCTGACGGGCAAGCGCTGCCTCGTTGTCGGCCGCTCGGACCACAAGGTGCGGGCGCTCGAGGCGGCGGGGGCCGAGGTGCTCGTGGTCGACGACTATGAGCCGTCGCAGCTCGACGGCGTCTGGCTCGTGATCGTCGTCGATGTCTCCCAGGGGGACCGTGTCTTCGCCGATGCGAACGAGCGGCGGATCTTCTGCAACATCGAGGATGTCCCTGAGCGGTGCACGTTCATCCTGCCCGCGCTGCACCGGCGCGGCCCGATCACCGTTGCCGTTTCGACGGCGGGTGCGTCGCCCGCGCTCGCCCAGCATCTGCGAGACAAGTTCGCGCGCCAGGTCGGCTTCGAGCACGAGCAGCTCGCATACGAGCTGCGCCGGATCAGGCCCTGGGTGAAGCAGAACCTCCACTCTTACGCCGAGCGGCGGGAGTATTTCCAGGAGCGCGTGACGAAGACGCTCGCCGGCGCAGGCTCGACGGAGCCCGAGCGATGAGTGTGTCCCTCGTTGGCGCAGGACCGGGCGATCCGGAGCTGATCACGGTGCGCGGGCTCTCGCGCGTGCGCACGTGCGAGGTGCTCGTCTATGACCGGCTCGTCTCGGAGGAGATCGTGGCCGAGGCGCCGATCGGCTCGCTGCGCATCTCCAGGGAGGGCCTGCAGCAGGCGGACATCAACGCGCTGCTCGTCGCGCACGGCCGGCGCGGGCGGCGGGTGGTGCGCTTGAAGGGCGGCGACCCGTTCGTCTTCGGGCGGGGCGGGGAGGAGGCGCTCGCACTCGTCCGCGCCGGCGTTCCGTTCGAGCTCGTGCCCGGCGTGTCGTCGATCGCCGCGGTGCCCGAGGCCGCAGGGATCCCCGTGACGCATCGCGGCACGTCGCAGTCCGTGACGGCGTTCACGGCGAACGACGTCGAGACGCTCGACGCGAAGGCGCTCGCCCAGGTGCCCGGGACGTTGGTGGCCTTCATGGGCGGTGCCGTCGTCGAACGGCTTGCGGAACGGCTGATCGAGCACGGCAAGCCTGCCTCGACGCCGGCCGCAGTCGTGTCGCGCGGCACGCTCGACGATCAGGAGGTCGCCGTCGCGCCGCTCGGCGCGATCGGCTCGGTCGCGCGCGACGCCCCGACACCGGCGCTCGTCGTGATCGGCGACGTCGTCGCGCTCCGCGAAGCCCTCGTCGAGCTGCCGCTCGAAGCTGTCGCAGTCTGACGGACCGCTTCGGACGTGCCTCGCCGGCCGATGGGGGTAACCCCCTGTGCGCTTTCGTGACGGTTTGTTCGCTCGTTATGCAGGGACGACTGCCGGGCGGCGAACGCGTAGGCCCTGGCCGTTCCGGCGCGATGGGGGTACCCCCGTTACAGAGTCGTGAGGGACCGGCGACATCGCAGCGCCGTCAGCGGAAGTGGGCGCCGTCAGCGGAAGTGGGCGCCGTCAGCGGAAGTGGGCGATCGTCGCGGCGATGCCGTCGGCCAGAGGCGTGATCCGGACGTCTCCGACGATCGCGCCGAACGCGCTCGTGTCGAGCTCGGGGGGGAACGGAAGCGGCTGGCCGTCGACGGCGATCCGGGCATCGGGGACGACGCGGACGATCTCCTCGACGATCTCGTCGATCGACGCCGTGACGCCGGGTAGATTGACGACGGCCGCGTCGTCATAGGTCGTGCGCGCAGTGGCTATGAATGCGGCAGCGGCGTCCGCGCCGTACTGCAGCTGGCTGACGCCGCTGTACCCGATCGTGTACGGCTCGCCTTGCGCAGCCGCACGCATCGCGAGCGTCGGCGCCGAGGTGAGACCCTGGTCGCGGCCCGGCCCGTAGACCACGTAGGGCCGCAGCCCGATGCTCGAGACGCTGTTCTCCGCGGCGAAGACACGCGCGGACTCCTCGTTCGCGAGCTTGTAGACGCCGTAGTGGGTCGCCGGATGTCCCGACGGGTCGAGTCCGGCGTCGGCGGCCGCGAACGCCGCCGCCGAGCTCGCGTAGACGATCGGCGTCTTCAGCCCCGCCTGCATCGCCGCCGTGAAGATCGCAACAGTGCCGACGACGTTCACCTGCGCGCCGCGCACGGGATCGGCGCGGCAGAACGGGACCTGGAGCGCCGCCAGATGGATGACATGTGTCGGGCGGCGATCGAACAGCGCATCGACCTCTTCGGGGAGCGAGATGTCCGCCTGCACGAAACGCACGCGCGACCGCTCGTCCTCGTCGAGGAGCGCCATGACCCGTCGGTCGTCCATCGACGCGTCGGCGGCCACGACGTCGACGCCCTCGTCGACGAGCTGTCTCACCACCCACGCTCCGATGCACCCGTACGCGCCGGTGACGAGGAAGCGCTCGCTCATGCGAGGACCAGCGTCGCCTTGCCGCCGCGCTCCGCGAACGCATCGGCGAAATCGTCGACCGGCACGCGAAGTCTCACGAACGCCTCGAGTGCCTCGGGCCAGCGGAAGCGCGCCGCGTCGAGCGCCTCGACCGCGGCGTGCCAGTCCTGCCGTTGTGCATTCACGCTTCCGAAGAGGACGCGGTTGCCGAGGATCATGTCGACTGCGAGCGTACGCCCGGCGACCGAGACGCGCTGTTCCCGGCCGTCGATCCCGAGCAGGCATGCAACGCCGCTGCGCCGCAGGAGGCCGATGCTGTCGGCCATCAGCTGGGCATCGCCCGCCGCCTCGACGACGAGATCGAACTGCCCGAGCCCCTCGACGGAGCCTGCGTACGACGCGCCGACCGCCTCGACGAGCTCGTCGTGTGGCTCGAGCGAGACCGTCCACACCTCCACGTCGTGCAGTCGAAGGAGCGTCGTCATCAGCCGGCCGATCGAGCCTGCGCCCAGCACGAGCGCCCGCTCGAGCTGCCACGGCTGACGTCCGCCGATCGCCTGCGCATGTCTCAACGCACGCGTGCAGATCGACATCGGCTCCGCAAGCACGCCCGAGCGACCGAGGGACGCCGGAAGCCGGATGAGCTCGGCGGCGTCCTCCGCGACGAGCTCCTGCGCAAAGCCGTGGAGACGCGTGATCCCGCGCTCCACGTAGTCGCCGGTGAGGCACGAGTCCGGCGCGTCCTCGGCACAGGCCCGGCAGCGGCCGCATGAGCGCCTCACCGTTGCGGCGACGAGCTCGCCGCGTGTGAAGCCCTGCGCGTCACGCTCGACCACACCGAGCAACTCATGGCCGATGACGAGCGCATCCTCCTCGGCGGGAGCAACGCCGAAGCTCCCGTGCGCGATCTCGCGGTCGGTTCCACAGACGCCGACTTCGAGCACACGGACGAGCACCTGGCCGTCGTCCACCACGGGCGCCGCGCGATCGACGACTCGCGCCGATCCCTCGCGGCCGGGCGTGACGACGAGTGCCTGCATCAGCGGAGGACGGCACCCTCCGACGCCGAGCCCACGAGCCGTCTGTACCGCCCGAAGACACCGCGGTCGTACGGGAGCTCCGGCAGGCTCCACTCGGCGAGTCGCCGTGCGAGCTCGTCGTCGTCGATCTCCACATGGATGACGCGCGCGTCGACGTCGATCGTGATCATGTCGCCGTCGCGAACGGCCGCGATGGGGCCGCCCCGGGCAGCCTCGGGTGCGACGTGCCCGATCATGAAGCCGCGCGTCGCGCCGGAGAAGCGTCCGTCGGTGACGAGAGCGACGGACTCCCCGTAGCCGGCTCCGACGACCGACGCGGTGATGCTCAGCATCTCGCGCATTCCCGGTCCGCCTGCCGGCCCTTCGTAGCGCACGACGAGCACATCGCCCGCCTGCACGCGGCCGTCACGCACGGCCGCGGTCGCGGCCTCCTCGCTCTCGAAGACGCGCGCCGGCCCGCTGTGACGGCGCCGGTCCGTGCCCGCCGCCTTCACGAGCGCCCCGCCAGGAGCGAGGTTGCCGCGGAGGACATAGAGCGCGCCCGTTGCCTTGTACGGCTCCTCGACCGGGAAGATGACGTTGCCGTCCGGCTCCGGTGCAGCACGCGTGACATCGTCAAGCGAGCTGCCGGCGACCGTCATCGCCGAGCCGTCCATGCGCCCGCTCGCGACGAGCTCGCGGATGAGCGACCCGGTCCCGCCCGCCTGATGAAAGGTCTCCGCGGGATGGCGGCCTGCGGGGAAGAGGCTCGCGATGACGGGCGTGCGCTCGCCGACCGCGGCGAGCTCGTCGAGCGTCAGATCGACGCCGGCCTCGTGCGCGACCGCCAGCAGGTGGAGGATGCCGTTCGTCGATCCGCCCGTGGCCGCAATGCCGGCGGCCGCGTTAAGAAGCGCGCGCTTGTCGAGAAATGCACGCGCGGTCACGCTGTGGCGGACGAGCTCGACCGCGGTCTCAGCGGCTCGCATCGCCCGCCGCGCGCTTTGCGTCCAGGTCGTCGGCGGCGACGAGGCCGTCGCCGATGTGCGAGATGCCGAGGCACTCGAGCGCGACGGCCATCGTGTTCGCGGTGAAATTCCCCGCGCACGTTCCCGGCCCGGGACACGCCTCGGCCTCGAGCTCGTCGAGCTCCTCGCGCGACATCAAGCCGCGCTCCTCGGCGCCGACTGCTTCCCAGACGTCCTGGATCGTCACCTCGCGGCCGCCGACGAGCCCGGCGCGCATCGGTCCGCTGTACAGCACGACGGCGGGAACGTCGACGCGGGCGAGCGCCATCAGCGCTGCCGGCGTCGTCTTGTCGCAGCCGACGATGCAGACCAGAGCGTCGAAGTCGTGCGCGTTGGCCATCAGCTCGATCGAGTCGGCGATCACCTCACGAGAGATGAGGGATGCGCGCATCCCCGGCGTTCCCTGCGATTGGTTGTCCGAGACGGCGATCGTGTTGAACGGCAGCGGCACGCCGCCGGCGGCCGCGACTGCGTCGCAGGCCGCGTCCGAGAGCTCCCGGTGGTTCAGGTTGCAGGGCATCGTCCCGGTCCAGTTCGAGACGACGCCGACGATCGGGCCGTCGAGCCGGGCCGGGTCGATGCCCATCGCGCGGAAGTGCGCCCGCGCGCCCGCCCGCTCCGCACCCGCACGCAGCGCAGCGCGCGCGCGGCTGCGAAGTTCGGTTTGCTCCATGGCGCGATCCTACGTCTGCGACGATCCCGGACATGGAGTTCCGTCGTGTCGACGCGCTGCCGCCCTACGCCTTCGCCGAGGTGGAGCGGCTGAAGCTCGAGCTCCGTCGCGGCGGCGAGGATGTGATCGACCTCGGCTTCGGCAATCCCGACGTGCCGCCGGCAGAGATCTCGATCGAGAAGCTGCGCGAGGCCGCGTCTCTTTCGCGCAATCACCGCTACAGCGCGAGCCGCGGCCTCCCGAACCTCCGCGCCGCGATCTGCGAGCTCTACCGGGATCGCTACGGCGTCGAGCTCGATCCCGAGTCCGAGGCGACGATGTCACTCGGTGCGAAGGAGGGCCTAGTGCATCTCCTCTGGGTGCTCCTCGGCCCCGGTGATGTCGCACTCGTCCCGAGCCCGAGCTACCCGATCCATCTCTTCGCGCCGGGCTTCGCGGGCGCGGCAGTTCAACGCGTCCCGTTGGCCCGGGGGTCGACTTCGTGGCCGGTGCGCGCGAGGCATGGGAGGCGTCGCAGCCGCGCCCGCGGGTGCTGATCGCGTCGTTCCCGCACAACCCGACGACGGCCGTCGCGTCGCGCGAGGAGTTGCAGCAGCTCGTCGATTTCGCCCGCGACCGCGAACTCGTGCTCGTGCACGATTTTGCCTACGCCGACCTCGCGTTCGACGGGTACCGGCCGACGTCGATCTTCGAGTGCGACGGTGCGCGGGACGTCGCGGTCGAGCTGTACTCCCTGACGAAGGGCTTCTCGCTCGCCGGCTGGCGGGTCGCGTTCGTGCTCGGGCGATCCGACGTCGTCGGTGCGCTCGCACGGTTGAAGTCGTATCTCGACTACGGCAGCTTCCAGCCGCTTCAGATCGCAGCGACCGTCACGCTGCGCGAGGCGCGCGAGCGTCCCGCGGAGGTGGCGGCCGTCTATGAAGGGCGCAGGAACGCGCTCTGCGACGGGCTGACGCGGATCGGCTGGGATGTGCCGCGGCCGCGCGCGACGATGTTCGTCTGGGCCAGGATCCCGACCGACGAGCGGTCGCACGACTTCGCGCTCCGTCTCTTGCGCGAGGCACATGTGGCCGTCAGCCCCGGCAGCGGGTTCGGGGTCGACGGAGAGGGCTTCGTGCGCTTTGCGCTCGTCGAGAACGAGCAGCGCATCGGGCAGGCCGTGCGCGGCATTCGCCGCGCGCTCGGCTGATCACGTTGCGCTCGTCTTCCGCTGTCGCTACGGTGTCATGAGATCGTCGCGCAGACGTGACGGTCGAAGGCAACGACGCCTTCAGGAGCGCTTCCGCTCCTGGGGGCTTTTTTGTTGGTCCGATTCCGAGGAGGTGGACATGCACGGCGAACCGGAGAGGCGATTGCGAGTCCTCGTTGCAGAGGACGAGACGATCATCCGCATGGATCTCTGCAGTCTCCTCGCGAAGCACGGCTTTCACGTCGTCGCGGAAGCTGCGAACGGGATGCAGGCAGTCGATCTCGCACGGACAGAGCAGCCCGACGTCGCAGTGCTCGACCTCCGGATGCCCGAGCTCGACGGCATCGAAGCCGCGCGGCGTATCTACGCCGAGCGCCCGCTGCCGATCGTGATGCTGACCGCACTCTCCGACCGCGCGAACGTCGAGCGCGCGATCGACGCAGGCGTCTTCAGCTACCTCGTGAAGCCGTTTCGCGAGTCGGACGTCGTCCCGGCTCTCCGCGCCGCGGTTACTCGCCACGCGGAGCTCCTCGGTGCATTGCGCGAGGTGGGCAAGAAGCCCCTGAAGCCCGTCTTCCTCAACGTCCCCTCGGCGGCCTCGTGAAGGTCCTGGTCGCGGAGGACGAATCGCTCATCCGCCTCGACCTGCGGCAGCTCCTCGAGCGCGCGGGCCTCGAGGTCTGCGCCGAGGCGCGCGACGGGGAGGAGGCGGTCGAGCTCGCGCGCGAGCACGAGCCCGACATCGCCGTGCTCGACGTGAAGATGCCGAGACTCGACGGCATCGAGGCTGCGCGGCGCCTGACGGCCGAGCGGCCGATCCCGATCGTCATCGTCAGCGCCTACTCGGAGCTTGCGCTCGTGCACCGTGCAGCCGAGGCAGGCGTGTACGGCTACCTTGCGAAGCCCTTCCGCGAGGACGACGTGATCCCCGCGCTCGCGACGGCACGCGCACGGTTCGACGAGCTTGCCGCCACCCGTGAGCAGGTCGTGTCGCTCGAGGAGGCACTCGCCGCGCGAAAGGCGATCGAGCGCGCGAAGGGGCTCCTGATGGCGAAGCAAGGGCTCACCGAGGACGCAGCCTTCGGGCGTCTGCGCAAGGCGAGCCAGGTAACGGGCAGGCCGATGCGCGTGATCGCCGACGCAGTCGTCGCGACGCTCGGTTAGACGTGTTGCAGGGGCGGGCCGATCTGTCCGCCCCGCCGGGATCTGCCGGCGGCGCGGAGCGCACGTGCATACGCGGCCGCAGGTGTCGCGCCGCTCGCCATCACCTCACCGGTCGAGCGCATCTCTGGCCCGCGGACGGCGGCACGTGGGAATCGATCGGTCGGGAACACCGCTTCCTTTGCCCAGGCGCGGGTGGGCTCGACCCGCTCGGGCAGCTCGAGTGACCCGAGCGATTCGCCGAGTAGGAGCCGGCACGCGTGCTCCACGAGCGGGACACCGGTCGCCTTCGCGACGAACGGCACCGTGCGCGATGCGCGAGGGTTCGCCTCCAGCACGTACACGTCGTCGCCGACGAGCGCGAGCTGTAGGTTGAGCAGTCCCCGCGCGCCGAGGCCGTGCGCGATCCTCGTCGCGGCGTCGCGGATGGCGTCATCCCGATGGACGCTCGGAGCGGGGAGGACGACAGCGGAGTCGCCGGAGTGGCTGCCCGTTCGCTCCACATGCTCGAGGATCGCCGCGACCCAGGCGTCCTCCCCGTCGCAGAGGACGTCGACGTCGAGCTCGACTGCGTTCTCGAGGAACCGGTCGACGAGGCACGGCCCGTGCACGTCGAGCTCGTCGGCGCGCCGTGCGATGTGGATGCCGCGGCCCCCGATCACGTGGTGCGGCCGGACGAGGACCGGATAGCCGAGGGCTTCTGCGGCCGCCAACGCCCCACCGGCATCGGCCGCTGCGCGCCACGGCGGCGCGTGGAGGCCGAGCTCGTCGAGGAGCTGTGCGAAGCGCACGCGGTCCTCCGCGGCGTCGATCGCGCTGAGCGGGTCGCCGAGGAGCGCCACGCCGTTCGCCTCGAGTCCCGGCGCGAGTCGGAGCGGGGTCTGGCCGCCGAACGAGACGACGACGCCTCGCGGCTGTTCGAGCTCGCACACGTCGAGCACGCGGTCGAGCGTCAGCGGCTCGAGGTACAGCCGATCGGAGGTGTCGTAGTCGGTCGACACGGTCTCGGGGTTCGGGTTCACGAGCACGGCCTCGTAGCCGAGCTCGCGGTAGGTCTTCGCCGCGTGCACGCAGCAGTAGTCGAATTCGATGCCCTGGCCGATCCGGTTCGGGCCTGAGCCAAGCACGACGATCGCGTTGCCGGTCGGGGCCGGCGGCGTATCGGACGGCTCGTAGGACAGATAGAAGTACGGCGTCTCCGCCTCGAACTCCGCTGCGCACGAGTCGACCGCGAGACGCCCTGGCAGGCCGCGCTCCTCACGCGTGCCGACGAGCACGCCGTGGCGCGCCGCCTCTGGCGGCGGCAGCGTCTCGGCGTGTGCGATCACTCGCAGTTCGTCCGCGAAGTAGCGGTGGATGCCCGGCAGGTCGAGGCCCTGCCGTGCCGCCTCGAGGAGAAGGTCCCACCGTTCGGGCACTGGTTCGCCGCGCCGCGACAGGTCGCTCGTGTCGTAGGCGATCTCGCGTCCGTCGAAGGCCTTCATGAACGCCTCCGTGAATGTTCGCCCGAGACCGAGCGCCTCGCCGACCGCACGCATCTCGGAGCCGAGGCGGTCATCGGACTCGGGGAACTTCGCGAAGTCGAAGCGCGGCGCCTTCACAGCGACGTAGTCGAGCGCCGGCTCGAAGGCGGCCGTCGTCTGCTGCGTGATGTCGTTCGGAAGCTCGTCGAGCGTGTAGCCGATCGCGAGCAGCGCGGCGAGCTTCGCGATCGGGAACCCGGTCGCCTTGGACGCAAGCGCCGACGAGCGCGACACGCGCGGATTCATCTCGATGATCCGCAGCTCGCGCGTCAGCGGCTCATATGCGAACTGCACGTTCGCGCCCCCGGTCGCGACTCCCACCGCGCGTGCGCATGTGAACGCGGCTTCGCGCAGCCGCTGGTACTCGGCGTCAGGGAGCGTCTGCTGCGGAGCGACCGTCCACGAGTCTCCCGTGTGCACGCCCATCGGGTCGAGGTTCTCGATCGAGCAGACGATGACGCAGTTTCCGGCCGAGTCGCACATGACCTCGAGCTCGAACTCCTGCCAGCCGACGAGGGACTCCTCGACGAGCACCTGTCTGACGGGCGACATCTCGAGGCCGTGGGCGATGAGTGCCTCGAGCTGCTCGGGGGTCTCCGCGATACCGCCGCCGAGGCCGCCGAGGGTGAAGGCGGGTCTGACGACCGCGGGAACCGGCAGGCCCTCGAGGTCGAGCTCGGTGACGACGGTGCTCGCCGGCACCTGAAGCCCTGCATCGAGCATGGCCTCCTTGAACGCGAGCCTGTCTTCCGCGCGGCGGATAGCCTCCACCGACGCGCCGAGCAGCTCGACGCCGTGCTCGGCAAGCACGCCCTGCTCGTGCAGCTCGACGGCGATGTTCAGCGCGGTCTGGCCGCCTAGTGTGGGGAGCAGGCCGTCGGGTTTCTCGGCCGCGATGATCTCCGCGACCGTGGGGGCGTCGAGCGGCTCGAGGTAGGTGGCTTCCGCCCACTCGGGGTCGGTCATGATCGTCGCGGGGTTCGAGTTGACGAGGACGACGCGCAGGCCCTCGCGGCGCAGCACGCGACACGCCTGCGACGCGGAGTAGTCGAACTCGCAGCCCTGCCCGATGCGAATCGGGCCGGAGCCGACGATCAGGACCGAGCGAAGATCTTTGCGCCGCGGCATGCCGCTGCGACCTCGTCGAAGAAGGGAAGCGCGTCGAGCGGTCCCGGGGCTGCCTCGGGATGGAACTGCACGCTCGCGAAGTCGTCACCCGCGAGTCCTTCGCAGGTGCCGTCGTTCAACGACACGTGACTCACACTCTCATCGGCGAGCACGGCGAAGCCGTGGTTCTGGACGGTCACGAGAACGCGACCCGTCTTCGCTTCGCGAACGGGATGGTTCGCGCCGCGGTGGCCGAACGGCAGCTTGAACGTCTCGTAGCCAAGGGCAAGACCGAGAAGCTGGTGGCCGAGGCAGATACCGAAGAGCGGCACGCGTCCGAGCAGATCGCGCACGGTCTCGACGGCATCGGTCAGGACGGACGGGTCGCCCGGCCCGTTCCCGACGAGCACGGCGCTCGGCTTCAATTCGAGCACGGACTCTGCGTCCCAGTCCCCCGGGAGGATGGCCACCTCCACTCCCGTCTGTGCAAGCCGGTTGACGATCGACCGCTTGGCGCCGAAGTCGAGTAGCGCCACGCGCGGGCCTGCACCGACGAACTGCGGCTCGGTTGCGCCGACGTGCCGGTCCAGCGGCCGCCCGTCGATGGGCGGCTCCGCGAGCGCGCGCGCCTCCAACTGCTCGAGCGATCCCTCACCGACCGCGCAGCGAACGACCCCCTCGTCCCGGATCCGCCGGACGAGTGCGCGGGTGTCGACGCCGTCGATGGCGACAACGCCCTGCTTTCGCAACCACGCGGCCCACTCGGGACGCGCCGTGCGCATGACGATCGCCTCGGCCTGGACGCGATCCGACTCATGGCGCGCCGGGTCGACGCCGTAGTTGCCGACGAGCGGATAGGCGAAGCAGAGAACCTGCGCGACGTAACTCGGATCGGTCGCCGCCTCCTCGTAGCCCGAGCCGGCGGTCGTGAAGCAGGCCTCGCCGGCGGCGATGCCCGGCGCGCCCACCGCGAGACCGGGGAAGGCGGTGCCGTCCTCGAGGACGACTGCGGCGCGGCGCTGCTCCACGTTTGCATCTTATGCGAAATTTTGCGTATTATGCAAACACGATGCCGACGACCGCCATCCTCGGGGCTTCGGGCTATGCGGGGCAGGAGACGCTCGACCGCGTCCTTGCGCACCCGGAGCTCGAGGTCGCCGCTCTCGGCTCGGACTCGCTTGCAGGCTCGTCGGCCGCCGCGCTCGACGTCCGGCTGAACGGCTCGCTGCCCGCCTTCGTCCCGAACGAGGAGGCAGCTGCGAGCGGCGCAGACGTCCTCTTTCTCTGTCTCGGCAACGAGCGCGCCGCCGCATTCGTCCCGCCGGCTGGTGCAGTCGTCGTCGATCTCTCCGGCGCGCACCGCCTCGATGCGTCGCTCTACCCGCAGTGGTACGGGTTCGAGCATCCTCAGCCTGAATCAACTGAGCGCGGCGCGTGGGCATATGCGATCCCCGAGCTCTTCCCGCCGCAGGGGCCGCTCGTCGCGAACCCCGGTTGCTACGCGACCGCCGCGATCCTCGCGCTTGCGCCGATCCGCGAAGCGGTCGATACGACGAACGTCGTCGTCGACGCGAAGTCCGGCGTCTCGGGCGCGGGGCGCGAGCTCAAGGCGAGCTCGCATGCGGGCTTCGTGCTCGAGAACCTCTCGCCCTACAAGATCGGGCGCCACCAGCATGCGCCGGAGATCGCGCAGGCGCTCGGCTTTCCGGTCTGCTTCGTGCCGCATCTGCTTCCGGTCAAGCGCGGCCTGCTCGTCACGTGTTACCTGCGGGCGAGCGGCGATCTCCGGCCGCTCCTCGAGGACGCGTACGCGTCGAGCCCTGCCGTTCGCGTGCTCCCCGAGGGCGTGACGCCGGAGCTCTCGCGCGTGCAGCACACCGACGGCGCCGAGATCGGGCTCTTCGAGGACGCCTCCACCGGGCATGCGATCGTCGTCTGCGCGCTCGACAATCTCGGCAAGGGCGCAGCGGGCCAGGCTGTCCAGAACGCGAACCTCGCGCTCGGCCTCGAGGAGACTCTCGGACTGCGGCTCGCTGGAGTCCTCGTATGAGTGTCACCGCCGCGAGAGGGTTCGTCGCGAGCGGCGTCCACTGCGGGATCCGCAAGAAGGACCGCCTCGATCTCTCGGTCGTGCGCTCGACGGTCCCCGCCACCGGCAGCGGCATGTTCACGGCGAACCGCGTGCTGGCAGCTCCCGTGATCGTCTGCAAGGAGCATCTCGCGCTCGCGCAGCCGCAGGCCGTCGTCACGAACTCCGGCGTCGCGAACGCGGCGACCGGCGAGCGCGGCCTCCTCGACGCCCGCGCGACCGCGGCGGAGGCGGGGCGCCTGCTCGGCCTCGACATGGAGGAGGTGCTCGTCCTCTCGACCGGCGTCATCGGCTCACAGCTTCCGCTCTCGAACGTGATCGCCGGTGTCCGCGACGCCGTCGATGCGCTCTCCGAGGACGGAGGCACCGACTCGGCGACCGCGATCATGACGACCGACACGTACGCGAAGGAGGCCGTCGCCCACGGAACGGCCTTTACGGTCGGCGGGATGGCGAAGGGAAGCGGGATGATCCACCCGATGCTCGCGACGATGCTCGCGGTGCTGACGACGGACTACCCGCTCGAGCCCGGCGAGGCGCTCGAGTTCCTACGGCCCGCGGTCGACGCGAGCTTCAACGCGATCTCGGTCGACGGCGAGTGCTCGACGAACGACACGGTCATCCTGATCGCAAACGGCGCGAGCGGCATCGAGCGAACGGAAGAGGCCGACGAAGAGTTCGCCGCCTGCGTGCGCGCCGTGTGCGGCGAGCTCGCGAAGCACATCGTCGCAGACGGCGAGGGCGCGACCGTTCTCGCCGAGATCGCGGTCAAGCACGCATCGAGCGACGCGGAGGCCCGCGCGATCGCCGAGCGCGTCGCGACCTCGCCGCTCGTGAAGACCGCGCTCTACGGGCACGACGCCAACTGGGGCCGCATTGCCGCCGCCGCGGGCTCGGCGAAGTTCAACGGCGGCTTCGCGCAGCTCGACCCCGACAAGCTCTCGATCGCAATCGACGCCGTGCCGGTGCTCGTCTCCGGGCGGCCGACGGGCGACGAGCCCGCGCTGACGAACGGCCACTGCGCGATCGAGATCGACCTGGCACTCGGCGACGGCGACGCGACCTACCTCACGACCGACCTTTCGTACGACTACGTGAGGATCAATGCGGAGTACCGGACATGACGGTGGTATTGAAGGTAGGCGGTGCGTCGACGGGCGGCGTTGCGGAGGCAGTCGCTGCCTTCGACGAGCCGGTGTGCGTCGTCCACGGCGCAGGGCCGCAGATCTCGGAGGAGATGGCGCGCCGCGGTCTCGTGCCCGAGTTCGTCGGCGGCCGCCGCGTGACGACCCCGGAGGTGCTGGAAGTCGTGCGCGAGAGCTTCGCCGCCGTCAGCGCGGCGGTGTGCGCCGCGATCGGCGCGCGTGCGGTGCCGCTCGCCGGCGACGAGATCGGCCTCGAGGCGGAGCTCCTGCCGCACCTCGGCCTCGTGGGAAAGCCGAAGCCGTCCGCGCCGCGAGCGGTGCTCGATGTGCTTGCGTCCGGCTTCGTTCCCGTCGTCTCACCGCTCGCGCGCGGCCCCTTGAACGTGAACGCGGACGAGATGGCATCCGCGCTCGCGGTCGGGATCGGCGCGGGGCGGATCAGCTTCCTCACGGACGTCCCGGGCGTCTACCGAAACGGAGAGCTCATGCAGACGATCCAGGCCGACAGTGCAGAGACGCTCGTCGAGGGCGGTGTCTTCGACGGGGGTATCGTGCCGAAGCTCCTCGCGGCGGCACTCGCAGCGAAGAACGGGGTCGCCGCCGACATCGGCGTCACGGCGGTGGTCGCATGAACGCCGTCGCGCAGAACGCGCTCCTGCCGACCTATCCACCGACGCGCGTCACCTTCGTCGAGGGCCGCGGCACGACGATCGTCGACGATGCGGGCCGGGAGTACCTCGACTTCGCGGCCGGGATCGCCGTCGTCGGCCTCGGACATGGGCACCCTGCCCCCCTTGCGGCGGCACACGCCCAGCTGGACAAGCTCTGGCACGCCTCGAACCTTTTCGGCACCGAGCCCGTGCGCGAGCTCGCCGCCGTTCTCTCGGAGCGCTTCGGCGGTGCGCAGGCGTTCTTCTGCAACTCGGGCACCGAGGCGAACGAGGCGGCGCTGAAGTACGCGCGCAAGGCGACCGGGAAGACCGGCGTGATCGCGCTCGAGCAGAGCTTTCACGGACGGACGACGGGCTCGCTGTCGGTCACCGGCCAGCCCGCGAAGCGCGCCGCCTTCGAGCCGCTTCTCGGCAACGTGCGCTTCGTGGAGCCGAACGACGTCGACGGCCTTCGCGCCGCCATGGGGGACGATGTGGGACTCGTCCTCCTCGAGCCCGTGCTCGGCGAGGGCGGCGTCATCCCGTTGAGCCCGGAGTTCGTCGCCGCTGCCCGGGAGCTCGACGCGGTACTCGCACTCGACGAGGTGCAGACCGGCATCGGTCGCACCGGCTCGTTCTTCGCGTTCGAGCAGCTCGGCATCAAGCCCGATCTCGTCACGCTTGCAAAGAGCCTGGCCAACGGCCTCCCGATCGGCGCGCTCCTCGTCGCCGACGAGGCGAGCGGCGGATTCGTGCCCGGCGACCACGGCTCGACCTTCGGCGGCAACCCGGTTGTGTGTGCAGCGGCGGTCGCCGTCTGTTCCGCGATCGACGACGATCTGCTCGCGTCGGTTCGCGCAAACGGCGAGACGCTTCGCCGAGGGCTCGGAGAGCTGCCGCACGTGGTCGAGGCCCGTGGCAGCGGCCTCCTCCTCGGCGCCGAGCTCGATGCGCCGGCTCAGCCGTTCGTCGACGCAGCGCTCGACGCCGGGCTCGTCACGCTCACGTCCGGTCCGAGCGTCCTTCGCCTCGCGCCGCCGCTCGTCGTGACGGCGGACGAGGTCGACCACGCACTCGCCATCCTCACGGAGGTCTTCAACGCATGAACCGCACCGAGCGCCACGCCGCAATCCAGCGGCTCGTCCGCGAGCAGCCCATCTCGACGCAGACCGAGCTTGCAGACGCGCTCCGGAGCGAGGGCCACGAGGTCGTTCAGACGACGGTCTCGCGCGACATCCACGAGCTCGGGCTGATCAAGGTACGGCACCCGAGCGGGAAGCTCGCGTACGCGTTCCCGGAGGACAGCGCGGCGTACAACGAAGAGCTCTCCGATGCGCTCACGCGCTGGGCGTTGACGCTCGAGCCGAGCGGCAACCTCGTCGTCGTGCTGACGCCCTACGGCTACGCGAGCGCGCTCGCGCAGGCGATCGACGTAGCGCGCCACCCGCATGTCGCCGGGACCGTCGCGGGCGAGAACACGGTGCTCCTCGTCTCCCGCGCGCCGATGACCGGCGCAGAGCTCGTGGCCGAGCTGCAGGCGCTGCGGCTGAAGGGCGCTGCGTGAGCGTCGCGCTCGAGCAGCAGTGCATCATCCTCGCATCGCTCCCGGTCGGCGAGAAGGTCGGCATCGCGTTCTCCGGTGGGCTCGACACCTCGTGCGCGCTCGCCTGGATGCGCGAGAAGGGTGCGGTTCCGTACGCATTCACTGCGGACCTCGGTCAGTACGACGAGCCAGAGATCGACGCCGTCCCCGAAAAAGCGCTGCGCTACGGGGCAGAGGACGCGATCGTCGTCGACTGCAAGGAAGCGCTCGTGCGCGAAGGCATCGCCGCTCTCCAGTGCGGCGCCTTCCACATCCGGACAGCCGGGCGCACGTACTTCAACACGACGCCGCTCGGCCGTGCGGTCACCGGCACCCTCCTCGTCCGCACGATGGCCGAGCACGACGTCGGGATCTGGGGGGACGGGTCGACGTACAAGGGCAACGACATCGAGCGGTTCTATCGCTACGGGCTGCTTGCGAATCCGGCGCTTCGCATCTACAAGCCGTGGCTCGACGCGGCATTCGTCGCGGAGCTCGGCGGCCGGCGCGAGATGAGCGAGTGGCTCGAAGCACGTGGGCTGCCCCACGGCGCGTCCATCGAGAAGGCGTACTCCACCGACGCCAACATCCTCGGCGCGACCCACGAGGCCAAGGACCTCGAGCTGCTCGAGACGAGCATGAAGATCGTCGAGCCGATCATGGGCGTCGCTTTCTGGGAGAAGGAAATCGAGCCGGAGGCGGTCACGATCTCGTTCGAGGGCGGATTCCCCGTTGCGATCGACGGCGACGAGCTCGCCCCGGTCGAGCTGGTCCTCCGCGCCAACGCGATCGGCGGCCGCCACGGTCTTGGCATGTCCGATCAGATCGAGAACCGCGTCATCGAGGCAAAGAGCCGCGGGATCTACGAGGCGCCCGGCATGGCGCTTCTTCACGCGGCCTACGAGCGCCTGCTGACGGCAATCCACAACGAGGCGACCCTCGAGCGCTACACGATCGACGGACGCCGGCTCGGCAGGCTGCTCTACGAGGGCCGCTGGTTCGACACGCAGGCGCTGATGGTGCGCGAGTCGCTCCAGCAGTGGGTGGCAGCGCCGGTGACGGGCGAGGTGACGCTCGAGCTCCGTCGCGGCGACGACTACACGATCCTGGACACCACGGGCGAGGCGGTCACATACGACTCCGAGCGTCTCAGCATGGAGCGGAGTGCCACTGCATTCACCGCCTCCGACCGCATCGGCCAGCTCGCGGTGCAGGTGAACGACATCACGGACACGCGCGCGATGCACGAGCGACGCGGGTACACGCCGCTGTGACGCTCTGGTCGGGCCGCGTCGACGGCGAGCTCGCGCCCGAGGTATGGGAATTCGTCACGACCGAGGATCGCGAGCTACTCCCATACGACCTCCGAGGCACGCTGCTGCACGCGGAGCGGCTGCGCGCGGCGGGCTTGCTGAGCGATGAGGAATTCACCTCCATAGAGGAGCAGCTTGCGGCGATCACGCCCGACGACCTCGAACCAACCGATGAGGACGTGCACTCCGCCATCGAGCGGCTGCTCGGCCCGCTCGGCCGGAAGATCCACGCGGGCCGCTCGCGCAACGACCAGGTTGTGACCGCGCACCGCCTCTACGTGCAGGACGCCTGCGACGAGGCCCGTGACGGGATCCGCGCACTCGCAGGCGCGATTCTCGACCAGGCCGAGAGCGGCGCCGACGCGCCGATGCCGGCGTACACGCATCTCCAGCGCGCGATCCCGATCACCCTCGGGCATCAGCTCCTCGCCTGGGTGGAGATGCTCGAGCGCGACCTCGCACGGTTCTCGTTCGCGCACGAGCAGTCGACTCCGTCGCCGCTCGGGGCAGGAGCCGTGGCCGGCTCTACGCTCGCGCTACCCGCGCCCCCGAACGCGATGCGGAACACGGTCGACGCGGTCGCCGATCGCGACTTCGTCCTCGACTATCTCTACGCGTGCGCCACGCTCTTCGTCCACCTCTCCCGGATCTGCGAGGAGATGTGCCTCTGGGTGACGAGCGAGTTCGCATTCGCGCGCCTGCCCGAGAACGCGGCGACTGGGTCCTCGATGATGCCCCAGAAGCTGAACCCCGATGTCGCGGAGGTCGCCCGCGGGAAAGCAGGCACGGCGATCGGGCGGCTCGCCGGCTTGCTCGCGACGGTGAAGGGGCTGCCGCTCGCATACAACTCCGACCTCTCCGAGGACAAGCAGGCGACCTTCCGCGCGCGCCGCGACGTCCGGCTCGCTCTCGCTGCCCTCACGACACTCGTCGACGGGCTCGAGTTCGACCGTGCACAGCTGGCTGCGGCCGCCTCCGATCCGCTGCTGCTCGCGACCGACGCAGCCGAAGCCCTCGTTCGCGAGGGAGTTCCGTTCCGCGACGCGCACGAGCAGGTGGCTGCGAGCGTGCGGGCAGGCACGTTCGAGGCGCCGGAGCCGGCACCGCGGCTCGGTGACGTCGCAGGCGCGGTCGCGGAGGCGCAGGAGCGCTGGGGATGCTGAGCACCGTCTCGCTGACGGGCCGCGACTTCCTGCGTATTGGGGATCTCGCCGCCGCGGAAGCCGAGGCGCTGCTCGATCTCGCGGTGCAGCTCCGCGAGAGCCCGAAGCAGCCGCTGCTTGCGGGCGCGACCCTGGGCCTCTACTTCTCGAAGCACTCGACGCGAACGCGCGTCTCCTTCTCGGCCGGGATGACGCAACTAGGAGGCGCCGCGCTCGCGCTCTCGCCCGACGAGCTGCAGCTCTCGCGCGGCGAGTCGCTCCCGGATACGGCGCGCGCGCTCTCTCGCTACCTCGACGGCCTCGCCGTGCGGACGCACGAGCACGCAGAGCTCGAGGCGTGGGCGGAGTGGGCGTCGATCCCGGTGATCAACGCGCTGACCGCCGACGAGCATCCCTGCCAGGCACTCGCGGATGCGCTTACGATCCGCGACCGGCTGGGGACGCTCGAAGGCGTCCGCGTCGCCTGGGTCGGCGACGGGTCGAACGTCCTCGTGTCGCTCGCTGCGCTCGGCGAGCTGCTCGGCTACGAGGTCGTCGCCGCGTCACCCGCGGGGTACGAGGCGCCCAGTGTCGAGACCGTGCGCGATGCGCGCGAAGCCGTCGCCGGCGTCGACGTCGTCGTCACCGACACGTGGATCAGCATGGGGCAGGAGCACGAGCGCGCAAAGCGCCTTCACGACCTCGAGACCTATCGCGTCGACGCCTCGCTCCTCGCGCTCGCGTCGCGTGACGCATTCGTCATGCACTGCCTGCCGGCCACCCCGGCGAGGAGATCACGGCCGAGGTGCTCTACGGAGGCCGTTCCGCGATCTGGGACGAGGCGGAGAACCGCCTGCACGTGCAGAAGGCGCTCCTCGTCTCGCTCCTCTCGTAGGGGTACGATCGCCGCATGCGCGGCGAGCCGTCCGCACCGACCGTAGAGCTCCTGTCGTGGCTCGCGCAGCGCCGGCGAACCTATGACGAGACGATCGACGCATGGGGCAGCCATTGTCCGCGTCTCACGATCTGGGAAGACGCCGTCGTCGCCCGGCTGATTCGCATCGAGCGAAGGGGAGACGGCGGCTCGACGGTGGCACTCACTGCCGCCGGGCGCGCCATGCTCGACGGCGCATAGAACATGACGACCGATTCCGTCCCGGAAGCAGAGCTGAGAAAGACCGAGCTCGGCCTCGTGCCAGAAGGCGAAGGATGGTTCATCCTGAACGCGCGCGAGGCTACCTGGGTGAAGAGCGAGGAGCGCGGGCAGGACACGGACTTCGAGGGGCGCCAGGACTGGACGCAGCTCGGCTTCCGGATCCATGTTCTGATGCCGGGGCAGCGGAACGGCATGTACCACCGTGAGCTCGGGCAGGAGGACTTCCTGGTCGTCTCGGGTGAGTGCGTGCTCGTGATCGAAGGCGAGGAGCGCCGCCTGAAGGCATGGGACTTCGTCCATTGCCCGCCGTGGACGCACCACGTGTTCGTCGGCGCCGGCGACGGGCCGTGCGTGATCGTCATGGCCGGCAGCCGAGCCGGCGGATTCGAGGTCGTGTATCCCGTGAACGCTGTCGCTGCGAAATACGGCGCGAGCGTCGGCGAGGAGACGTCGTCGCCGGACGAGGCGTACGGCGCGTTCGGCGCGGAAGCGCGGTCGGCCTACGAGAGCGGCTGGCTTCCCGGCGTAGAGTGAGCGGCGCCGTCGACCACGTCGGCATCCGCGTGAGCGACATGCGCGCGAGCCTTCTCCTGCACGAGGCCGCGCTTGCCTCGATGTCGACGGGCTGCGAGGAGCCCCATGCCGCAAGTAACACTCGTTCTTCCTTTCGCCGCAGTAATGGTGCCGGGGATCGATCCGCCGCATCGAGGCGAGCCGCCGGCAAAGAGACGATCGGACAGTTGCGGTGCTTCACGCAATCCCTCTCGTGGAGTCCACGACCACGCTTCACTCGAGTCCAGTGGCACTGTTCGGAGGGTGCTCACGCAGCCAGTTCGGACGTAGGCCCGGTGCTCGCAGCGAACGCGCCGGCTGCGCGCGCGTTGCCCTCAAGGGTTAAGCGTGTCCTGCCGATTCACAATCTGCAGCGTGTCCTTCCCCCTCTCGTTGGGCACGCAGTTGGTCATGGTTGGCAAAGCAGCGCGACGGCCCTAAGCACGGGAGCCGTCGCGCTGCAACCCGCGATCTTCTTGTGAGGAGCTCAACGGTTTGACGACATGACCTCGGGCTCGTGGGCGCGTTGAACTCTTCAATGCAGCGACCGCCCCGCCAGAGCGCCGTCTTCGGTGCCGCGCGCCATCCTCGTCCGCGGCCTGCGCGCAAGGGCGGCACCCTCGATCGAGGGATTCACGGAAGTCGGGTCTAAAGCCTGTTCCGGACCGCGCCGATACGTCGGTCGGATGCCGCTCCTCTCCATCGAAACCCTGCTCGAGCACGTCGCCGATGCGAACGCATCCGACCTGCACATCACGGCCGGCTCGCCGCCGATCCTGCGCGTGCGGGGCCAGCTCAGACCCCTCGAAGGCTGTGACGAGCTCACGCCCGAGGAAACGCGGGACATGCTCTATCGCATCCTTTCAACGGAGCAGCAGAAGGTCCTCGAGATCGCCCGGCAGCTCGACTTCTCGCACGCGGTCCCGGGCGTCGCCCGGTTCCGTGTCAACGTCTACTTCCAGCGTGACAGCATCGGCGGAGCCTTCCGACTCGTGCCGACGATGATCAAGTCCGCCGAGGAGCTGGGGCTTCCTGCGGTCCTGCGCGAGTTGGCCGTTCGCCCGCGCGGCCTCGTGCTCGTGACCGGCCCTACCGGATCCGGTAAGTCGACCACCCTCGCAACCATGATCGATGAGGTCAACCGGACCCGTTCGCTTCACATCCTCACGATCGAGGATCCAATCGAGTTCCTCCACCAGCACAAGCGCTGCATCGTGAATCAGCGCGAGATCGGGTCCGACGCCAAAGGTTTTTCCGAGGCTCTGCGCGCCGCTCTCCGCCAGGACCCCGATGTGATCCTCGTAGGCGAGATGCGTGACCTCGAGACCATCTCGACGGCGCTGACGGCGGCTGAAACCGGTCACCTCGTGCTCGCGACGCTGCACACCCAGAGCGCGCCGAGCACCATCGACCGCATCATCGACGTGTTCCCCGCCGAGCAGCAGGGCCAGGTTCGGACCCAGCTGGCCGCATCGCTGCAGGGCGTCGTCACGCAGACCCTGCTCGCGAGTGCCGATGGCCGTGGCCGCATCCCGGCGCTCGAGGTGCTGCTGCCGGACGACGCCGTCCGGAATCTCATCCGTCAGGGGAAGGTCGAACAGATTTATTCCGTGATGCAGACGAACACGACGCGCGGCATGCAGACGATGGAGCAATCTCTTGCAGACCTCGTCATCCGCCGCGTGATCACGTTGGAGACGGCGATGGGCGCAACAAGCCGCCGCGACGAGTTCGAGGCGCTGCTCGAGCGCAGCGGCTTCGTCGGCGCCACCGATGCACATCTCCCCGAGGCCCTCCGCGGCCTCCGACTGGCAGGAGCGAACTCGTGAAGGGCAAGCCCGCATTCCTGAACCGTGACTTCTCGATAAGTAAGCCGCGGCTGAAGCGCGATAAGGCAAAGGCATCCGCGCCGGCGTCCGGCGGAAAGCACAAGCAGGTGGTAGGACTGAAGATCGGTGCCTCCCAGATCTCGGCCGCCGTCGTGGTCAACAACGGGACCCCGAAGCTCGTGACCGCCGTCCGGGAGGCGCTTCCGCCCGGCCTCGTTGCCGGTGGCGAGCTCCGTGACACCGAGGCGCTCTCCCACGCGATTGACGATTTCTTCCGCACGCACCACCTGCCGCGGAAGAGTGTTCGGCTCGGGATCGGCAGCAGCCGGGTCGGCGTACGTGTGTTCGAGCGGCCCGAGGTCGATGATCCGCGCCAGCTTTCGAATGCAATCCGCTTCCGCGCACACGAGGCGCTGCCGATCGCGATCGAGGAGTCGATGCTCGATTACCACGTGATCAACGGGAAGGGGACGGCCGGCCGCGTCGTTCTCGCGGTTGCGTATCGCGACCTCGTCGACCGCTTCGCCGCGACCTGCGCGGCGGCCAAGGTCGAGTTGCTCGGTGTTGACGTCGAGTCGTTCGCATTGCTGCGCGCGCTTGGCGGCCCACCGCTCGACGCCGGGGAGCGCGACGAAGCCGCACGGGTCGTCGTCTCGATCGGCCATGACCGAACGACCGTCGCGGTCTCGGACGGGCGCGTCTGCGAGTTCACCCGCGTGTTGGAGTGGGGCGGCGCGAACGTGACCGCCGAGATCGAGCGCGCGCTCGGGGTCGACGCCGACGAGGCGGAGCGGATCAAGCGCTCACTCGATCTCGCCTCTGATCGCGGCAGCGACCGGCCGAACGCCCGCGCTGCCGAGGCCGCACAGCGCGAGCTGCAGAAGCTCGCACGAGAGCTCGCGTCCTCCCTTCACTTTTACCAGACGCAGGAAGACTCACTCGGCTTCGCCGATGTCGTTGTCACCGGCGGCACCTCCCATATGCAGGGTCTCGCCGAGCAGCTTCAGGAGCTGATCGGCATCAGTGTCCGCACCGCCGACCCGTTCGTGCGGGTCGGCCCGGGGCGGGACATCGTCTCGGGCGGCCAGACCGGCTCTCTTGCCGCCGCAATCGGACTTGGAATCGAGGACTGATGCGCGCCGTTAACCTCCTCCCCCGCCAGCAGGTCGAGCAGGTTTCGAGCAGTGGCGGCCCCAACGTCGTCGCAATCGTCGCCGCTGCGGGGAGCGCAGTCGTCGTCCTCGTGCTCTCGGCCGGGTTCCTGCTCGCGAACCGGAGCGTCGACCAGCAGCAGCACGCGCTCGCGGACGCCAAAGCGCAGCTCGCGGCAACTCCTGCTCACACGACATCGGCGAAGACGGCGGCCCGGCGCACGGCCCTGCTGAATGATCGGGAGCGTCGCGCGCTCGCGCTGGCCTCGGCACTCGGCAAGCGTGTCGCGTGGGATCGCGTGCTCCGCCGGATCACGCTCGTTCTTCCGAACGACGTCTGGCTCACCAGCCTCGACGGAGAAACGCCGTTGACGCAGCCACTACCGACCGCCGCGCCGACGACGACTGCCCCTAGCACGATCCCGGCCGCGGCAAGCGCGTTGACGGTAAACGGCTACACGTATTCGCAGGATGGAGTGGCGCGGCTGCTCTCCCGCCTCGCTGTCGTACCCGACCTGAAGAACGTCCAGCTTCAGACGAGCAAGACCGCTCAGGTCGGTGGGCAGAACGTCATCAACTTCACCATCGTCTCCGACATCCGTACCGGAAGGGACGCAGCATGATTGCCCGCCTCTCGAGTCTCTCGCGCCCGGCGCAGCTGGCGCTCGTCGGCTCTGCTCTCCTGCTCGTCGTCGTCGTCGGCTGGTTCGCGCTCATCGCGCCGAAGCGCTCGTCAGCGGCAGACCTGAAGGAGCAGACGGCGACCGTTCAGGCGCAGATCGACCGCAATCGCTCCGCCGCGTTCGTCAGGGCGCTGCCGGCCGTCCGTTCCGCGAGCGTCTTCAGCATCGCGAAGGCGATGCCGAACAACGTGGAGATGCCGAATGTGATCCTCGAGCTGAACCAGCTCGCGCTGGAGTCAGGCATCAACTTCGAGGAGATCACGCCGCAAACGCCGACGGTCGACGCAGCATTCGACGTCGCGCCGATCGCCATGCAGTTCACCGGCAACTTCTACAACCTCTCGGACTTCTTGCTCCGGTTGCGCAACCTCGTCCGCGTCGAGAACGGGAAACTCCTCACGCACGGCCGCATGTTTGCCGTCAGCGGGCTGTCTTTCGGCGAAGCCGCGGAGAAGTTTCCGATCGTCACGGCGACGATGACGGTCAACGCCTTCGTCCCTGCCGCCGCACAGCCGGTCGCCCCCGACGCGTCGGCCACCACCACCTCTGATTCGACAACCAACCCTGCACCGGCCGCACCGAGCGCCGCTTCGACGGGAGGCCAGTCATGAGCAGCCGGAAGAACAGACACACGGAAATGCGCGCCGCGAAGCAGCGCCGCCAGAAGCAGATCGCCATCGGCGGTGCAGTGCTGCTCGTGGTCGTCCTCGCCATCCAGGTGCCCCGCATGATGAAAGGCGGCGGCTCGTCGGCACCCGCCACCGCAGCTGCGGCGACGAGCACCGCGACAGCCGATGGCACGGCTACCGGGACGATGGACCCGACCGCGGGCGCGGCCTCCCCGGCCGTCGGCTCGACGACCACTCATACGAAGCTCCCCGACTCGGATGTGGCTCCGCCGCGCCTGCGCTCGCAGCTCGCATCGTTCGAGCTCTTCGACAGCAAGGACCCGTTCGTGCAACAGGTGTCGAGCGGGCCGCCGCCCACGGCAGCCGTCGGCACCGCCCCGGCGGCATCCTCCACGCCGAGTCCCTCTGGCGGGGCCGCCACGCCGACCACGCCGCCGTCGTCCACTACCCCCCCGACGACGCAGCAGCCTGTCACGGTACGCACGCTCGCGCACAAACTCGGCGCGGTGATCGAGGTGAACGGCACGTCAGAGCGCGTCAGTGTCGATCAGGCATTCCCGAGCTCGAATCCGACCTTCAAGCTCGTCTCGCTGGCGAACGGCGTCGCGATGATCGGCATCGCCGGCGGCGCCTATGCGAGCGGTGCACAGACAGCCACGCTGCAGCAGGGCGCGACGCTGACGCTCGTCGACACGTCGAGCGGACTCCGGTACAAGGTCCGGCTCGTCTCCACCTCGTGAGCGCGCCGGCAGAGAACGAGACTCGGCCGCGGTCACGTCTGTCGACCCTGGCCGGTCGTCTCCTCGATCCGAGGGGATTCGGGCTCGTGGAGCTGCTGATCGCTTTGATGGTGCTGAACGTCGGCATCTTCGCGACGGTCGCGGCGTTCAACGGGGGCGCGCTCGCGCTTCGCCGCTCGAGCCACGTGTCGGCTGCAACCGCGCTGGCCGACAAGCAGATGGAAGCGTTCCGCGACAGCACGTATGGCGGGATCGCCCCAATTGCGGCGACGAATCTCACGGGACCCGATGCGCGTCGCTACCAGCTCGCCGCAGCCGTCGCCGAAAGCAGCCAGAAGACCGGCGTGACGTACACCGGCAGCACCTTTGTCAAGCTCGTGACCCTGACCGTGCGCGACGTCGCCGACGGCAACAAGCTCCTCGTAACGAGCAGCTCCACGTTCGACCAATGCACCCAGGACCGAACCTCAACCGCTTGCGGAGGCTAGAAGATGGCCGCATACGCCTATAACGCAATCAACATTCACGGCCTCGAGACGCTCGGCGAGATCCATGCGCCCGATCTCGAGAGTGCACGCGAGCAGCTGCGAATCCGCGGCCTGCTGGCGCAGAAGCTCGACGAGCTGCCTGCGAGCGGCGAGGAGGGGTTCCGGACCGCCTTCAAGAAGGTCAAGCCGCGCTCGATGCAGGTCTTCTCACGTCAGTTCGCGACGATGATCGAGGCGGGTCTGAACATCGTCGCCGCGCTCGTCATCCTCGAGGAGCAGACGGAAGATCAGTACCTCGCCACCGTCATCGGGGAGCTCCGCGCCGATGTCGAGGGCGGTCTGCTGCTGTCGCAGGCCATGGCACGGCACCCGAAGGTCTTCAGCCAGCTCTACGTGTCGATGGTGGAAGCCGGAGAGGCCGGCGGCATGCTCGACGAGGTGCTCGACCGCGTCGCCGTCCAGATCGAGAAGGAAACGAAGATCAAGCGCCGGGTCAAGGGCGCGATGGTCTATCCGACCGTCGTGTTCACGTTCGCGACGCTCGTGATGATCGCGATGCTGATGTTCATCGTGCCGATCTTCGCCAAGATCTTCGCCGACCTGGGCGGGCAGTTGCCATTCCTGACGAGAATCGTCGTCCACGCGTCCGACGTGCTGCGGCAGCGCTGGTACATCATCTTCCCGCTCGCGATCGCCGCGCTCTGGGGAATCCGCCGCTACAAGCGCACCGAGTCCGGCCGTCAGCTCTGGGACCGGCTCAAGCTGCGCATCCCGCTGCGGATCGGCGAAATCGTGCTCAAGGTGACCATGGCGCGCCTGCTGCGGACCCTCGCGACGCTCGTCGCCGCAGGCGTCGACATCATCACGGCGCTGGAGATCGCCGGCTCGACTGCCGGTAACTGGACGATCGAGGTCGCGCTCGCCGGCGTACGTACGAAGGTGCAGGAAGGCGTCCCGATCGCAGAGCCGCTTTCCGACGATCCCGTGTTCCCCGCGATGGTCAGCGAAATGGTCAGGATCGGCGAGGAAACCGGCGAGCTCGAGAAGATGTTGTCGAAGATCGCCGATTTCTACGAGGACGAGGTCGACAGCTCGATCCAGTCGCTCACGTCGATCATCGAGCCGTTGATGATGATCGGAGTCGGAATGATGGTCGGCGTCATCATCATCGCGATGTACCTGCCGATGTTCAAGATGATGACTCTGATCGCCGACCAGTAGTAGCTGTAGGGACTCGCCGAAGGTGGCACTTGCTCACCGCAGGCACGGCACATAACGCATAGCGCGACGTCCCCATGGATGGGGACGTCGCGCTCGATCAGGCCGTCAGATACCCGGGCCAAGGGAGTGTTCGTCAGCATTGACGGCGGCGTCGCAAGTGCGATCCCTCCGTAGACAGCCGCACCGACGACACCCACCAGAAGCAGCAACGGCCACCTCCGTCGCATCTCTTCTCCTCACCGTCAGTGTCTTGTGTCGTGGAGGGTGGGTTCAGCTCGACGCCGGCGAGCTGAGACAAGTCACTGACCGTGGTCGCAAGCAAGCTGGGCAACCTGCTCGCTCATCTCGAAGTCCTACTGATATGGAGGTGCCGCCTGTCAAGTGGCAGGCGGCGTCGCCCAGTCTTTGACGGGTTGTGTTATGCGGTGAGGAAGGCGCCGGGGCGCTTGACGGCTTCGCCAGTCTGATATTCGGGGGTTGGCTACCCCAGGGCGCTTCTGCGTCGCCGGCCCTGCGCTTGTCTAGAAACGGGCGTCGCCTTGGAGGGCTGCCCATAGTAGGTCCGCGCGTGCCGGCAGCTTCGGCCCCGGCGCCTTCCTCACCGTGGCGGTGTGCGGCTGGGATCAGTCGGCCACGGCTGCCGCCCAGAGGAAGCAGGCGAGTTCGCGCGCGGCGGCGACGACGGCGACGTTGCCGGGTTTGCCGCGTGTGCGCAGCCCTCGCTGCAGTCGGTAGAGGCGATGCTGGGCTCGCCAGGCGATCTGGAGGATGTGGTCGGGTTGGCCGGCGTGGCGGTCGCGGAGTGTCGCGCCGATGCGCGGCTCGCGCAGGTAGTGCCAGGCGGCTTCGACGAGGATGCGGCGGGCAAAGCCGGAGCCGGTCTTGGTGATCGAGCCGCGTGTCTCGCTCTCACCGGACTGGTGCAGCGAGGGGACGAGCCCGAGCCACGCTGCCAGTTGACCAGGTTGCTGGAAGCGAGCGAAGTCGCCGACCTCGAGATGCAAGACGAGCGCCGAGAGCGTCTCGATCCCACGGAAGCAGCGCAGCCTGGCGACGGTCGGCCAGTGCGCCGGCTCGGTTGCGAGCAGCGAGAGCCGCTCGTCGAGCGCGGCCCGGCGGGCGAGCAGACCGTCGATCGCGGCGAGCGCGTCGAGGTACGCGAGCTCAGTCGCGGCGTGCTCGAACTGTTGTGCGGCGAGCCAGCGCCGGTGCGCCTGCGTCCAGGTGCCACCGCCGTCGTAGACGCGCCCGTAACGGAGCAGCAGCTTCGAGACGCGGTGCCGTACCCGGGCAAGATCGGCACGCACCTGCTCGCGTGCGCGGGCGAGATCACGAGCTGCCTCCGACTCGGCCGACGGGACGGCTACCGGAGCGAGCGAGCCGGCGAGCAAAAGCCGCACGAGCAGCTCTGCGTCCTTGCGGTCGGTCTTGATCCGATCGGCAGCCGCGCGCGGCGTCTTCGAGGGCGCCACGACGTCGACGCGCAACCCAGCCGCCACGGCGGCACGGTAGAGCGCATAGCCGGTCGGGCCCGCCTCGTAGCAGGCGTGCACCGGCTGCGGCAGCTGCAGCAACCACTCCACCACCGGGCCGCTGCCGACACCGAAGCGGGCGCGGCTCAGCTCGCCGCTGTCACGATCGATCGCCGCGGCGTGGGTCGAGCGGGCGTGGACATCAAGCCCCACCCATGTCATCGTTGCGGTCACGGCCGGACCCTCCTTCCGTTGCATGGGGTCAGCCGGAGCCAGTCTCCGGCCAGACAAACCCCCGATCTGCAACCGAGAGGATCCGGCCTTACCTCGCCCGCGGCTACTCAGCCGCCATAGCGTCTAGGGCTGGCCGAGGAGACTGCCGAGGCTGATGCTTCCCTGGATTAGCTTCTCGAACGGGGTGGAGCGGACCAGACGATGGAGGAGCGGGACGAGGAGCGCAGGGATATGGCCTTGCTGCGATTCGCCGTCGACGGCGTGCACGAGCCCTTCGCGCACGGCGACTTCGATCCTGTGTCGAGTCCACGGTCGCTTTCGCCGCGAGGCTGGGCTGAGCGAGAGCACGAGTTGCTCCCGGGTCGTTCCGAGCTTGCACGCAGCGCCGTCGAGACCTTCGAGGACAACGCGCTGGACGGTCGCATCGAGGCCCTGCCCTTCGAACGGCTGCCGTGCTTTACACGGGCGTGTGATCGCCGGGGAGACGGCGCCTGCAGCGCCGTTCGTCAGCTCCACGACGACAAGCGCGAACGAGCCGACGAGGAGCGCGGCGAGCACGGCAACCGACGCCGTGACGCGAGAAGGTTTCACGGGGCGACCAGTCGCCGGAAGGCCAACGCGATCGGGATCGCGAGCGCGGCGAGGAGCGCTGAGAAGAGGAACGCCGGTCGAAAGCACCGCGTGATCGTCTCCTCGATCGCGCTTACTAGGCGGTCGCGAACGGATGCAAGCGCGGCGTCGTGCTGCGCGTCGTGCACGTCGAACGGCTGCGCAAGGTCGGGCACCTCGCCCTGGCGAGCCTTCCGAAAGAGGCCGACGAGGTCGTAGGCGATGGGGACCTTCGTCGAGAGCGGGATCGGGGCGTCGAGCAGCACGGATGTCGCTCGCAGCTCCGCGCGGTGTCCGGCGGGCGGAAGCGTCGACGCGAGCAACGGCGCGATCAGACCCAGGGCCAGCACGAGGCCGAGGTGGCGCATGCCGACCGAGAGTGTGCCGCTGCGGGCGAGCCCGGCCTTCGTGTTGAGCGCTGCATCGGAGAGGATCGGAATCGACAGTCCAAGGCCGGCGCCGCAGAATGCCAGCGCGGCGAGTACGTACGTGGTTCGCGGCGAAGGGATGAGCGCGAGCGCGACGAGTCCCAGCGAGAGCACCGACGCGCCGCCGCAGACGCTGTATAAGGGTGGAAGCCGGCGCTCGAGGGGACGCACCGCAAGCGTCGCTGCCGGGAGCACGCTGACGATGGCCGCGCCGCCGATCGGCGCGTACCCCCAGACCGTGATGACGAGGAGGACTGCGAGGAAGAGCACACCGACAAGGGCGCCGAAGAGCAGACCGAGACAGACGTTCGCCGGAACGGTGCGGCGGAGCATGCGATGCCAGCCTTCCTCGAGCTTGACGGGCGGAGCGAGCACGGCGACGATCAGCGCGAGTCCTGCCACCGGCGCCTGGGCGATGAAGATTGCGCGCCAGTCGAACACCTGGGTGAGTGCCCCGCCGAGTGCCGGTCCGAGCGCGGCGCCGAATGTCCCGGCGAGCGTCCAGACCGCCGCTCCGGCGCTCGCCGATCCGGTGAGGGCGACGAGCATTGGAAGCGAGCCGGCGAGTAGCAGCGCCGCGCCGACTCCTTGGACGCTCCGCGCCGCGATCAGGAATGCCAAGCCACCGGCCGCCGAGCTCGCGATTGACGCGGCAAAGAAGAGGACGAGCCCCGCCGCAAGAACGAGCTTGCCGTTGACCCTGTGCACGAACAACACGAGCGCGAGCGCCGAGGCCGCGACAGCGACGTTGTACGCAGTTAGCACCCACGACACGCCCTCGATCGAGGTGTGGAACTGGCCGTAGAGCTGCGGCAGCGCGAGAACGACGATCGACGAGTCGGCGAAGGCGAGACCGACAATCGCGGCCACAAGACCCACGGAGACCCGATTCTGCCGAGCGACTTGCAAGCTCACGACAGCAATGGTCTCACGTCGTGACCCACGGTCATCCTCCTCAGTCACTGACAAGCTCGAGACACCCCGACGTCATTCGCGGCTAGACCAACGACGCCGAATGGGACGCTGCGGATCTACAAGAACTCCACGAGACCCACCTTCGACGGGTCAGGCGTGTGTGACGCAGAGCGCACTCGCGCAGCTCCGGCTCCGGCGCAAGCGCTACCCACGTCGCGTCGTCCGAGCCGGAAACGATCCCTTCCCGACATCTGCGCCACAATGAGTGCCCGCGGCATGAGCGGCAACAGCGCTAGGGAGTAAGAGCGCGTTCGAGGAGCGTTTCTGCCTTACCGCGGGCGTCTCGAGGCGCGTCGGCGCCAGTGCGTCCGCCCCCGCGCGGCAGGAGGCACCCGAGGCGGCTTTCCGAACAGGCTGCCGTCACTGACGACGAGCTGGGTCGCTTCGATGCTGAATGGGACACCGTCGATCTCGACCACAGTCGATGCTGAGCCGGATGCTCGGCTTCCCCGACGAGCGTGAGTCAGTGGGCCTTGCGTTCAGCTTCCGGTGGTTACCGTCGCCGTCGGTCTGCCCGGAGCGTACGAAGCTCGGCGGGCACTCTGCGCCGTTTTCGCTTCGAGTTGCGACGCGGCTGGCAATGGAGGCGGCGATCGGTTGTCGCGGCACGGATCTTGTCCGTCTCGCGAACCGCTAGAGGCCGAGGCCTACCTGAACGGGATGAGCGCGATTCCGTTTTCGATGCCGAAGACAACCTCGGCTTGGCGTACGGCATCCGGTTGCCGCGCGCATCGCGTCGCGCAGGCGCACGCACGAATCGCGTCTGCCGTAGACGCGCCAGCATGTCGACGGTTGATCGTGCTGCTGGGTGAACGAGCCGTACCTGGCCCACTGCCACCCGCGTGCTGTAGCGGCTAGCCGTATCGCCGCGTCCCTGCGGACGCGAAGGCGTGACCAGCGTCGGTGTCAGGGTCACCTCCACCTCCAGCGGCTGCCACCGCGCGCACGAAGCGCCGCGCCGACAGGCGCTCTTACGGGATTTGTCCCGCTTCGTGTGCGACGGCGAATCTGCGAAAGCACCTATGCACGCTCGCCGTCGTAAAGAGACGACCCGTCTCGCGTTGCGCTTCACGGCTGCTCGCGATGGCTCTAGCTGACGCCGCGCGAGGCCGTCGAGCGCCGATAGCCGGCATGTTCGCGTACGAACGCGACGGGCGACGGCTCAGTGGATCCGCGGATGCCCCGCCCGCGCTCCGATTCTTGCGGGCCGCGCGCCGCCAGCTTGGGCACCTCTTTCCCCGGTTGCCCAACCGGCGTTCGCGACGGCTGGATGCGAGGCGATTCAGTTCATGCGGCCCATCATCATCCAGGGCTCCTCGTCGCCGATCGCCTCGGCCGCGCGACGCGATGCCGGCTGGGCGGCGGTACATCTCCGACTTCATGCCTTCCGGGCGCGTACAAGGCGACGGCGAGATCGCGCGGAACATCGGCCAGCTCTGAGGTTCAGATCACGTTCCTACCGATCGCGTAATCGGCCCAGGATGCCGAGTCGGGGCAGGGTGCTGACGGTCGCGAGGTCCTCCACCGACACGGGCGGCGGTGTGAATGCCTGCGGCGCCGCCTGGCTCGTCTGCTCCTCGGCTTTCTGTGGCGCCGGCTCGGCCGCCAGATCCGAATCGCCGGGAACCGCCGCTCCGGATGCGGGCGCTTGCGGGTCGAGCTCAACCGGTGTGTCTGGTTCCGCGGGCGGAGTCTCGGGGAGGGCGGGGGGCGCAGCAGCCTCGCTGCCGTGCGCCGAAAGCTGCTCCCCGTCGGCCGGAGCGGGGTCCGCGATCTGCCCGACGTCGGCGTGCGCGGCCTCAGCGAGCCGCTGGGCCTCCATGCGCGCCGCCTCGGCAAGCTGAGCCATCCGCGCCGCCTCCGTCTCTGCGGTCTGGGTGAGGGCCACGGCTTCGTTCCGCGCAGCTTCCGCCAGCGCGGCGGCTTCACGTTGCGACTGCTCGAGAACCGCCTGCGCCTGCGCCGTCGCCTTCGCAATCGTTTCGGCTGCCTCCTGATCCGCACGCACCTGCATGGCCTCGGCAGCCTCGACCGCCTGTTGGCGGTATTGCTCGAGCTCCTTCTGCCTCAGCTCGAGCTCGCTCAGGCGCGCCTCGACCGCCTGCCTCGTGCTGTCCATTTCGCGCCGTCCGCGCTCGAGCGCGGTCTCTTGCTCGTCGAGCGACGCGCGCCGTAGGCGAACCTCCTCCTCGATGCGGGCGAGCCGGTCCTTCGCGGTGTCCTGCGCATCACGCTCGATACGGTCAGCAAGCTCGACCGCTGCGCGAACGAGCTCGAGCGCCTCGAGGCGCGAGGTACGGCTGTCGAGGCCTCTGAAGCCCGCGGATGCCTCGTCCTCCGCCGGAGGAAGCCGCTCCAGTTGGGGCAGTGCGATGACGTCGGCACCCGGGCGCTCGGACGACATGACCCGCTCTGCCTCCTCGTTCTGCACCGCTCTCACCGTCCTTCGCTCGCTCGTTCTACGCGTGGATTTCGCACCCGAGATAGATCAGCGCCTCCACGGCCTCCGTCACGAAGGTGCTCGCCTGCTGTGCGTCGCCGAAGCTGTACGACCGCGCCCGGTCTACGGCCTGATTGCCTTGAAGCTCGACGGCGATCACGCACGCGTCCCCGTAATCGAGTGCGGTCATCGTGACGATCGGGCGTCCGTTCTTGCTGGCGGTACGAACGAAGAGCTCGTGCGGCGCGTTGTCGGCGTCGGCGCCTTGTTCTGCCGGCTCGGTCATCCCCGCGCGTCAGCAACGGCCTGCGCGACGACTCTGCGGTCGACCACGCCGGGAAGCTCCGCGTACACATGCCCGGGGCGCGAGACCACGAGCACGGCCGGCGTGTCGACGACGCCCAGCTTGTGGAGGATCGGGTTGCCCTCCTTCTGCCGAAAGACGTTCAGGCGGACAAAGCCCGCACCTTCGTTCCTCGCGCCCGCCTGCGACTCGGCCCGGGCCATCTCGTCGAGGGTGGACCCGGGGGAGTAGAGGACGACGACGACGACGCGGTGCTTCTGCAGGGCCCTCGCGACCTTGATCGGCAATCCATGCGTCGCGAGCTTCACCGGCCGCGTCGCCGGCTTCGCGGGCGTCACGCTCGGGGTCACCGTCGGCGTCACTCTCGGAGTGGCGGTCGTCCGGGCGGGGCTCTCGGTCTTCGTGGTCGAGTTCCGCGGAACCACCACAAAATAGGCAAGGCCGCAGACCGCGAGCAGCGCGGCCAGTACGAGCAGCCTGACGTGCTGCGTGCTCAGCGTCGTGTTCATGCTCCTCCTATCGGCACCGTCGGCTCGGCAGGCACCACTCGAACGGGGGATAGAGAGGGCGTCGCCGCTCCGTCGGATCGCCCGGAGCGCCCGTCAGACGAGCGCCCGTCAGACCGTGACGCGCGCCAACTCCTCGAGCGACGTCAGTCCCGCCACGACCTTCTCGATTCCGTCGTCCCAGAGCGTCCGCATACCCTCCGACATCGCCGCCCGTTCGAGCTCTTCGCGACTCGCCTTCTTGACGGCGAGCGAGGACACTGCCTCACTCATCTGGAGAAGCTGGAAGATGCCGATCCGCCCTCGGTAGCCCGTTTGCCTGCACCGCACGCAGCCGTTCTTGCGAAAGAACTCGAGGTCGTCCTGGATCAGCTCGGGCGGGATATTCGCCTTCGCGAGCTCCGCGTCGCCGGGGCGGTAGACCTCGCGGCAGTGCTCGCAGAGCTTCCGCGCAAGGCGCTGAGCGAGGACGCCGGTGACCGCTGCGCCGGTCAGGAACGGCTCGACGCCCATCTCGTTCAGGCGCGTGAGCGCGCTCGGAGCGTCGTTCGTGTGCAGCGTCGAGAGGACGAAGTGGCCGGTCAGCGCCGACTCGATCGAGATCTTCGCCGTCTCGGTGTCGCGAATCTCGCCGACCATGACGATGTCGGGGTCGGAGCGGAGGATCGAGCGGAGCGCAGTGGCGAACGTCAGCCCTGCCCGAATGTTGATCTGCACCTGACTTGCGCCCGGCAGCCTGTATTCGACGGGATCCTCGACGGTGATGATGTTGACCTCGGGCCGGTTGATCTCGGCGAGCGCCGCGAAGAGCGTCGTCGACTTGCCGGAGCCGGTGGGACCGGTGACGAGAAGGGCTCCGGTAGGGCGACGGATCAGCTCCGAGAGTTGCTCGCGCATTGGTCCGAGCCAGCCCCACTTCCTCGAAGGTCGGGGGCTTTTTCGACTTGTCGAGCAGCCGCATCGTGACCGCCTCGCCTTCGACTGTCGGTAGCGTCGCGACGCGGACGTCGAGCAGGCGCCCAGCGGAGGCCGCGTTCAGCGATATGCGGCCGTCCTGTGGCTTACGGCGCTCGGCGATGTCGAGCTTCGCGAGCACCTTCAACCGCGTCGTCACGCCGTTCGCGCTTCTCTTCGGAATCCGCTGGGTTTCGTGCAGGACGCCGTCAACACGGAAGCGGATGATGAGCGAATCGTGCTGCGGCTCGAAGTGGATGTCGCTGGCGCCATCCTCGGCCGCCTGAAAGATGATCGAGTTGACGAGCCGGACGAGCGGCGCGTCCGAGATCCCGTCGTCGACCTCGAGATCGTCTGCCTCCTCGTCGATGACCTCCAGCTCGATGACATCGCTCAACCCGGAGCGCACGCCGAAGGCTTCCGAGGTTCGCGCGAGGCGGCCGAGCTCGGCGACGATGTCCTCCTGCGCGGCGACGCGCAGCTGGAGTGGGTAGCGGCTTGCCAGCCGAAGCTCGTCAGTCCCATGGATGTTCTGCGGGTCGGCGATCGCAACGCAGAGTGAGTCGCCGTCGAATGCATACGGCACCGCAGCGACGCGCTCGAGGACGTGCAGTGGGATCACGGCCGCCGCGTCCGGATCGACGCCCGTGGTGCCCAGCTCGACGACCGGGAGCTGGTGCCTTGCGGCAATGATTCGCGCGATCGCCTCGCTCGAGGCGAGGCCCTGGTCGACGAGCACCTGCACGACCGCAGTCGTGCGCCCGTGCTCGCGCACCAGCGCAAGCTTCGACTCGGGGATCAGGCCCGTGCTCTCGAGCAGATCGATGACGAGCTCGCCCATGAGCTGCGAAGTAGGGGCAAGAGCAGGCGAGTTCATCTTGCGTCCCGAGCGGGATGCCTCGCACGCCGCAGGGCGGGTCTCACGTCAGCCCGCGCATGTACAGGTCGAGGAGGCGTGGCCCCGCGAACAGCGCGATCAGGCCGCCCGCCGCAAGAAACGGCGCGAAGGGGATCGCGAGCTTCCGGGCGCGCTGGCCGTACCGTGCGAGCATCGCCACGCTCGGAACGGCCGCGAGGAGCAGCGCGAGCATGAGCGCGATCCAGACCGACCGGCCGAGCATCGCGCCGAGCAGGAGTGCCAGCTTGACGTCGCCCATCCCCATCCCGCCCGGATACGCCATTGCGACGATGAAGAGCGCGCCTGCCGCCGCCAAAGCCCCGAGCGCCCACTCCGGCGAGGGATCTGCGATCGTCCGCAGCGCGAGCACCGCTGCCGCCGCAGGCAGCACGACGCGGTTCGGGACGATCCGCAGCTCGAGGTCAGTTGCCGACACGACGACGAGAGCTGCGCAGAAGGTCGCCGCCGCGACGGCTGTGACCGTGAGACCGAAGGCGAAGACGGAGCCGGCGATGAGCAGCGCGCTCACGAGCTCGATCGCGGGGTCGCGCAGAGGGATCCGCGTCCCGCAGTGGCGGCAGCGCCCTCGTAGGAGCACGTACGAGACGAGCGGGACGTTGTCGCGCCGCGGGATCGGAGCGCCGCAGCCCATGCATGCCGAGCCCGGACGCACGACCGACCGGTGAAGTGGCACTCGAGCCGCCACCACACCGAGAAAGCTGCCCACGGCGAGCCCCGGTGCGAGCGCGAGCGAAGCGAGAAGCGGTTGCATCCCCACAGTCATCGACACGCGCGCAGGCTTGCTTGAGGGCTTCCGCCCCGGGTCAGCCCGTAAAGTCGTACGGCCCGCACGGGAGCTGCGACTGCGTTGGATCGCAGATCGGGAACGAGCCGGGAGCCTGCTGGATCGCGAGCGGCGCGATGTGGAGCGGGGGGAACGTCAGCGTCGTGCTCTGGCCGACGACGATCGCGTGCGAACCGGAGACGAGCGGTCCCTGCACCCAGCCGCCCTGACCGGTGACGATGTTGGACCTCGCGTAGAGGCCGCCCTGGAAGGTCGCCCCGTTTGTGATCACGTTGATGCCGTCGGTCGCCGGAAGCTGGCCGCCACTTCCGCGCGTCATGATGATCAGCAGTTTCTTGTTCGGATCCCACGAGTTTGCGTCGCAGTCGTTGCCGGCGGCGACGGCGCACAGGTGCTCGCCCCTGTCCAGGAAGGTGCCGGAAACGAAGAGGGCCGCCTGGCACGAGCCGTCGGTCGTGCACGCGCCGTTGTTGCCCCAGCCCTTGTAGACGACCGGCTGGTTGCCGCTTATCGTCACGGTGACGCTGCCGTCGATGTAGATCACGCCCTGAGCCGTAAGCGTCCGCGTGGCCCGGTCCCACGAGAGCTCGCCGCCCGCGGTCTTGCACGTGTAGTCATACGCGGCCGGCGTGAGGTTGAACACGCCGGGGACACTTTCGTTGACGAGGGTGTCGCCCGGCGACTCGAATACCGGCAACTGGTTCCCGGCGGGGGACGTGCTCGCGACCTCGCACGGGTGGTTCGGGCCCGGGGAGGCGACCGAATACCAGCCGCCGACGGGATCGCCGGCGCAGTCACCCGGTCCCCAGCAGATCGGCGGCGCCGAGATCCCGTTGAAGACGGAAGTCGGCGGGATGCTCCCCAGGCTCGTGTAGAGGGCCGAGGTCCAGACGTTCGTCTTGACGGGGCCGGCGTCGACCCGGCAAGGGTTGTAGAAGGGGTTGTTCAGGTACCAGCAGCCGGCCGCGACGTATGCCTCGCCGACCGGGCTTGCCGGCGCGCCCACCGCCGCCTGAGCGGTGGCGAGGTTGAGCCAGCCGCCGACGTAGACGGATCGCTGGATCTTGACCGTGTTGCGGAGGCAGAGGTTGCCGCCGACCCAGAGCGGGACCTGGATAGTCACGCTGTTGTCCATGGTGGTGTCGCAGGTGCCGCTGCCCGTCGCGGGCGAGTAGATCCAGTTCCAGACACCGACGGTCAGCGACGCCGAGCGCGGCGGGTACACCTGTATCTTCGCGGCCATCGTCCGGTGGATGTCCGCGGCATTCGGACCGGTCGGATTGTCGACCGTCGAGGTCGCGCGAAGCGTCCAGACGGACTTCGCCCAGTCGAAGGTCCCCCACCACGTCACGCTGCCGCCCGCGTACGTGCTCGTGTAGGCATGCGCCTGGTCGGGCAGGAGCGCGGTCGGCGTGTGGATGCCGTCGTTCATCCGGAAGTTCGCGTTCGCCGGGTTCGAGACGATCGAGATCCCGTTGTTCACTCCGGCCTCGGCGAGCGCCCTGGCCACTTGCGACGCCTTCTGGTAATGCGAGGTCCGCTGGTTCGACGTCGTGAAGTAGATGATCGATGTGAGCGAGATCGCGAGCACGACCAGGACGAGCATCGTCATCACGAGTGCAACGCCGCCTTCGTCCCTCAGTTGCGTGGCCCGGCTCCGCATTACGGCGTCACGCCCTGTCGCCAGTTACGGAAAGCGATGCTGTCGTCGAGGTGGTACCGGGCGCCGCTCGAGCGCGGATTGACGTCGACGTCGAGCGCCACGGTCAATCTCGGCCGCGCGTCGCCGCCGTTGAATGTGATCCCGAACACGTTCGGCGGACACGGGGGGAGGCTGGGCAGGCAGGCCGTCGCGGTCGAGATGAGGCGGTCGGCGCGGCTCGCGCCGGTCCCCGCTGCGCAGCTCGTCCCGCTCTGCCGAAGGAGGGCGTACTGGCCGTTGCTTGCGACGACACACCAGGTGACGCGACTCTGGACGGCGTTGAGATCGGTCGAGGTGTGTCCGCAGTAGCCGAGCGTGACCCGCCCCGACGTCATCGACGGCCCCGCGAGGCCGGGCGCCGTTCCTGCGTTGTAAAAGCCGCAGGCGCTCCTGACCTCGTTTCGCAGGGTCGCGATTGCCGTCCGCGCCTGTTCCTGGGCTTGAAAGCGCTCGTTCATGCGGGCTTCCGACCCCATGCCGGACACGAACATCGCGACAATTCCGGAGAGGACGATGCTGAGAATCGCGAGTGTGGTAATGAGCTCGATCAGCGTGTAGGCGTCCTGCGCTGCGAGCCGCCTTCGAAGCCTTGCGAGCATCGTCAGCGCGACGTCGGCGGCCGCTTGTGCGCGTGCTTCTTCGCGGCGGCCGCCTTCGCGCTGTGCGCGTGCGCCTTTGCGCTGTGCGCCTGCGCCTTCGCATGAGCAAGCTCGAGCGGCGTCAGACGGATGAGGCTCGCGCCGTACGGAGAGCTGTCCTCCGGTGTGCCGTTCTCCTTGGCACCACCGGGGTGTGTGAGCTCGAGCGTGATCTTCGGCGTGCCGGTGTCGACGACCCGCAGCCCCGGCTTCGGCGACTGCGAGACAACCAGGTTCGCGGCGAAGCCGTGTACTGCCCCTTGAACTTGCCAGCCGAAGCCGCGATCCTCCAGCGTCCCCTTCGCGAACACGAAGACCTGGTGGCGGACATCGGGGACGACGAGGACCTTGGGCTTGGCGGCGCGCACGGTCACCGGCTGCGAGCTCGGGCTCGTCGTGTCCGCGGCGAGGCTGATCGTGGCGGTCACGAGCAGGACGGCGGCCGTGAGCCCGATCAGGCGGGGAAGGATCTTGAATGCGGCGGGCATGCCACGTCCATCGGAGCGTCCGCGCAAGGTCTCGACCCTCTAACGGGTGAAGTAGACGAGGTCTTGGCTGAACGGGATCGCGTCGCCGTCCGAGCTGCTCGCGAATTGAACGACCGGCGCGTCGAGCACGACGAAGGTGGGCCGCGACGACTGCGTCGCCGCGAGCGAGCGCGTGGGCACAGCGGTCTGCCAGCGGAAGGCTGTCCCTGCGAATGCCCGGAACCACGGCTCGTCTTGCGGATACGAGTCGGTCGGGTCCAGCTGTAGGTGCAGGTGCGGACCGGTCGCGTGACCGGTCTGGCCGACGAGGCCGATGGACGTGCCCGCGGCGAGATGGGAGCCGGCCTGGACCGTCGGCTCGAGGTAGGAGAGATGGCAGTAGGTCCACGACCGGCCGTCGGATGTCGTGATCGTCACCCCGATCCCGCAAGCGCCGTCGGGGACGGCCCAGGCACGGTCGACGAGCGCGTCGGCGAGTGCGTAGACCGGAGCACCTTCGGGCGCTGCGATGTCGGCAGCGGGATAGTCGTGGTGCCCCGTGGAGACGCTGACCTGTGCGGGGCCTCCGCCGACGGGAAAGACGTAGCTGCCCGCGTAGACAGGTGCCGCCAGGAGCTGCCCGGCTGCGTTCGCAAACGATGCAGCGCGGGCCCGGTCGCTCTGGCTCGCGAGCCGACCCTGCGCAAAATCGACCTTCGCCCGGAGGCGCGCGACGCTGCGGTCGGCGGCGTCGCGGCGAACGCTCATCTGGACCGCGCGCTTGCGCAGGCCGAGGCGCTTGGACAGGACTGTCGTCCGATCGGCACGGCGCTGCAGGCGGTTCTGGGCGTGGGCGAGCGTCCTCGCTTGGGCGAGTGCCGACGTCAGCTTCGCATTCAGATCCGCCACCTGCGCCCGCGTTGCCTCGACGTCGGCTTGGAGCTTGTCGAGCGAGAACACGGCCTCGGCGCCGCCCTGCCCGTACATCGAGGCAAGACCGAGAACCTCGTTCACATACCAGTCGGCGTGGTTGTACGCGAAGATCGCCCGGCGGAGGTCGGACGCGCCGCCGGCAGCCGCGAGATACCGCGCCGCCGAGTAGATGGCGTCTGCAGGGTTCGCCGGATCGGCCACGCCGTCGCTATTCGCGTCGACTCCCCAGCGAGCCCACGTCGAGGGCATGAACTGCATCCAGCCGACCGCGCCGGCCGAGCTCGGCCCGAGGTTGCGGCCGAAGTTCGACTCGATCTTGTTGATCGCCCCGAGCACCTGCCAGGGGATCCCGTACGTGCTGCCGGCGGCGCCCCACAGCTGGCGCAGCTGCGAGACCGTGACCGGCGCGCTTGCGGCACGCGCCGTCGAGAACGGGATCACACCCGCCGTGCCCGTTCCGCCCGCTTCTCCCGCGGGCGGTACGGCGACGAAAGTGTCCGCGGCCGCCGTTCCGGCGACCGCGAAGGTCAGGGCCGCCGCCGTGAGGAGTAAGCCAAGACGCCTCACGGGTTTCCGCGGCCGGCGACCCGCAGCTTCGGGAGCTCGTCCGCATCGGCGTACGACGGGAGCTCTGCGACGGCCTCGCGCTGCACCTCGGGCTCCAACGTCGGCTCGCCCTGCACCTCGCGCTCCAGCGTGGGCTTCGGTGTCGGCTCCGGCTCTGGCTCTGGCTCGTGCTCGGCCTTTGACGGCGGCTCCGGGGGAGCCGCGAGCGCCTGCTCTTTGAGGGCACGATCGAGCGCGATCAGGAAGTCGTGCCGGTTCGAGGCGGCGTTTGCAGCGACCTCGCGCTCGATCTTGCCGGCGAGCACGAGCTCGAGCAGCGCGTCGGTGAACGTCTGCATCTGGAAAAACGCGCCCTCGCGGATCGCATCGGTGATCTCGTCGGTCTTGTTCTCGCGAATGAGGTCGGCGATGCGCGCGTTGCCGATCATCACCTCGACAGCCGGGATGCGGCCGCCGCCGATGCTCGGCAGCAGACGTTGGCTGATCACGCCGCGCAGCACGCCCGCCATGATCGAGCGGATCTGCGGCTGCTTGATCGCGGGAAAGAACTCGACCATCCGCCCGATCGTCTCTGACGCGTCGACCGTATGCATGGTCGAGAGAACGAGGTGCCCCGACTCGGCGGCCTGCAACGCCGTCTCGGCCGTCTCCCCGTCACGCAGCTCGCCGATCAGGATCACGTCGGGGTCCTGACGGAGGCCGCGTCGAAGCGCCTGCCCGAACGACGCCGTATCGAGACCGACCTCGCGCTGGTTGACGATGCAGCCGCGGTCGGCGTGGACGATCTCGATCGGATCCTCGATCGTGACGATGTGCTGCCGCCGCGTTCGGTTGATGTGGTCGATCATCGCAGCGAGTGTCGTCGTCTTACCCGAGCCGGTCGCGCCGGTCACGAGCACGAGGCCGCGGTGCTCCTCGGCGAGCCGATGGACTCCAGGAGGCAGCGAGAGCTGCTCGAAGTCCGGGACCTCGCGCGGGATGACGCGGAAGGCGACCGAGATCGAGCCGCGCTGCCGAAAGCCGTTGACGCGGAAGCGTGGCAGCCCGGGAGGTGCGTACGCGCTGTCCAGCTCGCCCGTCTCGAGAAACGACTGCAGCCGCTTCGGAGTCTCGGCGCAGATCTGCTCGATCGCGAGCTCGAGATCCGTCTCGGTCAGCTCCGCCTCGCCCTCGATCTCGCCGAGGATGCCGTCGCAACGGACGATGGGCGGCCGCTCGAACTTCAGGTGGATGTCGCTTGCACCCTGTTCGACAGCGCGGCGAAGGATGAGTTCCAGATCCATGGCTGCCGAGACAATCGGTCGGTGCCCGCGGAACCTTTAGCCGCGATCTCCCTCGGACGGGTGTGCAGCCTCAGCCGCGCGGCGACTGCGAGACGACGACCCGCGCCTGGCAACGCCAGTACTCGTATCCCTCGCGAACGTAGATCGCCTGGCAAGCCTTGTTCGTGAGGTCGGGAAAGCCGTCGAGACGGCCCTTCCGGCAGCGCTGCAGAGACTGCTCCGATGCGGAATCCTGAAGTGCGGAGCAGCTCCCGACAAGCCCGGCGCGGCGCAGCAGGTGGCGGTCGTTCAGGACGGCCATCCCTGCGGCGACAAGCGCACCCACTAAGAGGATTTTCAGCAGCATTGGTTCGTCCAGCGCCTTCATCGACCGCGGGCGGCGGCAGCGCGATCCCTTGATCGGGCGAGGTCGCCGCGCTCTTCCCGCCGAAAACAACGAGGCCCGCTCACGCGGGCCCCGAAGCCGTGCCAACTTACAAACCTCACGCCATATCAGCTTCCGACGAGCGCGGTAAGGTCGCGCTCGAGCGCTGCAAGCTCGTCGCCCCGATGGCCGATCCCTCCGCTCACCCTGCCGAGGAACTGCTCGAACCGCGCCCGTTCCTCTTCGACGAGCGCCTGAAGCTCGTCGGCTGCGCGCTCGAGCTCACCGATCCTCACCGAGAGCGCCTCCTGGAGAGCCCGGGCCTCTTCGGCCTCCCGTTCCAGCCGAACCCCGAGTTCGCCTGCGCGGCGCGTCCGGTCTTCGATCTCCGCGCGGAGTTCGGCGATCACGACGGACTTGCGCCGCCAGCGTCCATCGGGCGAGTCCGTCGGCACCGGAACGACGCCGAGCTTCACGGCAGCGAAGAGGCCGGCTGTGAGGATGCCGCACGCGTACAACACCCCGGGCAGTCCGCCGACGATGACGAACGCAGCGGCTGCAACGGAGACGACCGCGCCGGTCGCGCCGACAACCGCGAGCCTGCGGCTCATCGCGGGCCGTTCCATTCGACGATCGCTGCCAGCTCCTGGGCCTTGGCGGCAGCGCGCTCCAGCCGCCCTTCGCGGTCCGAGAGCTCGCGCCGGAGCCTGTCGATCGTGAGCTCGCTCTGCTGAGCTTCGACGCGAAGGCGCGCCATGTCGGCCTCGAGCTGGTGGACATGTTGCTCGCGCTCGTGCATCTGGCCGCCGAGCTGCTGCAGCTTCTGGCGCACCGCGTTGAAGCGGTCGGCCTCCTCGTCGAAGAGATTGAGAACGCGCTCGAAATCCTGCTCCAGGATTCCCGCCTCGCGGTTCGATGGAGCGGTCGAGGTCGGAGTCGCATCGAGCAGGCGCTCCAGTGTCGCGTTCGTGACGACACCGAGCGTTACGTCGGTTGAGAAATGCTCCCGGACCGCCGCGATCCGCTCGTTCGAGATCTCGGCCAACACGATCCGGACGGCGCCGTCGCCCGACCGAACCGGAACCGCCCCGAGCCGCAGGAGCTCCTCGCGGCCGACCCGCGCCGCAGAGGCCGCGTCGACCTCGAGCGGCTCCTCGTCGAGATAGGGAAGGCCGCGGCGCTCCGCGGTCTGCCTTGCAGCCGCACGCGCAGCGTCGTCCTCGAAGATGATGACGGGCGATTCGAGAACGCTGAAGGGGTTCTCGCGATAATCGCCGTACAAGTTGCCGCCGGTGTCATTCACAGTTGCCTCCACGTCGAATGTCGTTCGAATAATCGGCAGCAATCGCCGCCTTCTTTAGCTTCATGTGTCTCTTCAGTTCGACAGGAGATAGACGCAGATTCCTCCGTCCGGCAGCGGCGATCGGCCGACGCGCGCCACCGTGAACCGGGAGATGCCCTGTGTCTCCGCATCGCGCACCTCGATAACCTCGCCCGCACTCGGCGGTGATCCGGCTCTCGGCGCCAGTGCATAGCCGTTGCCGCTCGGGATGAGCAGCACGTAGTCGCCGCGCTCGCCGAGCGCTGGGTCGCGCTGGGGCGACTCAGGCGAGCCGGCACTCTGGTGCGAGGGCTCGTCCGGATCGCCTTCGCGCCGGCCGACCGCCTGATCGGCGACCGGAGCCTGCGCTGCCCACGCGTGCCAGTGTTCCACGACCGCATGCAACCGATCGACCTCGGCGCGCGCCCGGTCTTGTGCCTCGACGACTCGACTCGCCGCTTCGAGCCGCTGGCGCGTCTCCCGAAGGGCGCGTTCGGCATCGCTCAACTCTTGCGTCAGGCGGTCGCGCTCGTCGGCGAGCTCGATCGCCGCGCGGGCGCGGTCCGACGCTTCCTCCTCGGCCGCCGTCTGCCGCTCCATCGCCTGGCGCAATGCCTCCTGCGTCTCGGCGAGGCCGAGCACGAGGCGCTCGCGCACGTCCTCGGCGGCGGCGTCCTCCGCCGCATGTTGGGCCTGGCTTCTCCCGAAGGCGACCTGCAACCGTTCGACTTCGGCGAGCGCTTCGTCGCGCTCGGCCTCGAGACTGGAGACGGCGCCGCTTCGCCGCTCCGCCTCGGCAAGTGCCTGTTGCGTCTCGGCGAGCTGCGCGGCGAGCCTTTCATGATCCTGGGCGGCCTCGGCCGCCGCGGTAGTCGCCTCGGCGCGCGCTTCGGTAAGCGCGGCCTGCAGCCGCTCGAGCTCGGCAACCGCCGAGCTGTGCTGTGCCGCAACCTCCTCGGCCGCGGCCTGCCGCTCCAACGCCTGACGCAACGCCTCCTGCGTTTCCTCGAGCCCGAGCGCGAGGCGCTCGCGAACCTCCTCGGCCGCGGCATCCTCCGTCGCGTGGTCGGCCACGCTTCTTCGGAAGGCGCCGTCTAACCGTTCGACCTCGGCGACCGCTCCATCCCGTTCGGCCTTCAGCCGCTCGAGCTCGGCAACCGCCAGGCTGTGCCGGGCCGCCTCCTCCTCGGCCGCGGCCTGCCGCTCCATCGCCTGACGCAATGCCTCCTGCGTCTCGGCGAGGCCGAGCACGAGGCGCTCGCGCACCTCCTCGGCGGCGGCGTCCTCCGCCGCATGTTGGGCCTGGCTTCTCCCGAAGGCGACGTGCAACCGTTCGACTTCGGCGAGCGCTTCGTCGCGCTCGGCCTCGAGACTGGAGACGGCGCCGCTTCGCCGCTCCGCCTCGGCAAGTGCCTGTTGCGTCTCGGCGAGCTGCGCGGCGAGCCTTTCATGATCCTGGGCGGCCTCGGCCGCCGCGGTAGTCGCACTCGGCGCGCGCTTCGGTAAGCGCGGCCTGCAGCCGCTCGAGCTCGGCAACCGCCGAGCTGTGCTGTGCTGCAACCTCCTCGGCCGCGGCCTGCCGCTCCAACGCCTGACGCAACGCCTCCTGCATCTCCGCGAGCCCGGCGGCGGCCTCCGTCCCCTGGCGCCGCTCCTCGTCGAGCGCCGCCCGCAACCGCTCGACCTCAGCAAGGGCGGTGTCCTGTTCGGCGGCGGCCGAGTCCGCCGCGGCAAGCCGCTCGAGAGCGGCGTCCAGGACTTCCTGCGTCTCGCCGAGCGTGGCGGCGAGCCGGTCGCCCTTGTCGGAGGCCGCCTCGAGCTCCTCGGCGCTGCTCGTGCGCAGCTCGGTGAGGACACCCTGGAGCCTTCCGATTTCCGCACGCGCTTCGTCACGCTCCCGCGCCGCCACCTCGGACTCCACCAGCCGCTCGCGAGCCTCGGCGAGGCCGTCTCGCGCATCGGCGAGCTCGCTCACTGCGCGGTCACGAGCAGTGGCGGCCTCCTGCAAGGCGGCCAGGGCCGCGTCACGCTCCCGCGCGACCTCTCGAGCCAACGGATCCGGTCGGTCCTCGAGCAGCGACGCGCCGACGGAGTCTGCGATTACGCTCGGCGCCGGCGACTCCACGGCCGCCTCGCGGTCCTGCGAGACATTCGCCGGCGGGCGGGCGTGGTCCGGCGCATCTCCGCGCGCAGGCTCCGGCCCTTCTTGCGTTACAGCGCCCGGCTGACTCGCCACGCGGTCGGGCGCACGCGGGGCGACCTGGACGAGGCGGAGCTTCGGGATCTCGAGCGCGTGCACGTCGTCCCCGTCCCGCTTGCCCGGGCGCTCGTCACCGGCGGTGCCGCGCGCGACCCCGCTCGGAAGTCCGAGGGCGTAGCCGTACTCCGTCCGCAGCGCTCCGCCGTTCTGGACGGCGAGTGCGTGGGCGACCGCTGCCCCGGAGGAGAACCCCATTTCGACGATGAGCTGGCCGAGCGCTCGGCCTGATTCGCGCTGTGCCTCGAGAGCGACCGCAAGCTGCTCGTGCGTGATCATGCCGAGCTCCGTCATCAGCTCGCCGAGCTGCCTCTGCTGCGACCGTTCGGGCGACGATTCGCTCATCGTTCGTCGCTCATTGCGTCAGTCTTTGGAAGAAGGCTCCCGGTGCCGTGGCCTCGCGTGCCGATGCGTTGCCTTCTTCGAGGGATAGACGGGCCACCCGGTTTCACCGACAATGTCTCCACTGCGGCGTCAGGTTCCACGACCGACCACGGAGGTTGCGCCGCAATGACGACCCTCACTGAAAGTGACCTCGAGCGCCGGCACCACGCTCTGGACCTCCGCGAGGCCGAGGTGGCACGGCGCGAGTCCGCGCTCAGCGACTTCTCGAAGCAGTTGACCACGCAACACGAGCGGCTGCGTGCGCTTCGCGCCGATCTGCTCCGGCAGCTCGGAGGGCAGCGCAGGTCGCATCCGGCTCCCCGGTGGCCGAGCGGCCCGCGGGTCACAACGATGCTCGTCGACGAGAACGAGTGGTGGTCGAAGATGCTCAGCCGCGAAGCCAGCGCTGCATAGCTGACGGAGTGGTTCGCCGCCGCTGCTGCGTCCGCCTCGAGGCGGTGCCGAAGGAGACAGTCTGAAGTCATGCCGCCCGATACCGATCGGCGTTTGGCGTCCGGAACTTGAGTCCGACCGAGGGAGGCGCCCTCGGTCGGACGCTGCAGTGCGCCGCAGCCGATCGCGCCCACGCGACGGGCGGCGCCGGAAGGAGTCGAGCCGTGTGCCACGTACACAACGCAGGTGAAAGAACACTTCGCCCAGCCGGGAACGCGGAACCGACCGAGGGAGGTCGAAGGCACCGAGCACTGGGCCGATGAGGCGGTGCAGGACCTTCGCTTCATCGACACGCGAATCTCGGACCTGGTCGTTCAAGCCGCGGAGCTCGACGAGCGTGCCGCCTCCATCGCGCGAGAGCGGCGCGATCTCGACCTGGGGCGCCGCCGACTCTCCGAGGCGATGGTGGTACACGGAGCCGCGGTCGCAGATCTCACATGCCGCGAAGGGAGGCTCCGTACGGCGGTTTCAGCGCTCAGGTCGCAGTTCGAGCTCATCAGGAGCCAACAGGCGCAGCTCGACGAAGCTCGACACGACCTCGCGGAGCTGACGCAGAATCTCGCCGAGCAACAGCGCGACTTCGAACGACGCGCGTCGCGTTTGCACTGGCGATGGCTGCTTCGCGCGTGGCGGTGGCGACCCCCGTCCCCGAGGCACGATGCGCGAATCTGCGAATTGTTGTTCGTGCCCAGCGCCGACGGATACAAGCTCCTCCAGCAGGACGGCCTTGCACTGGAGCAGGACGCAACGGTACGGGGTCTCCTCGGCGAGCAGATGACGTACGTCGTTACGAAGGTCACGCAATGGCCGTTCGACGGTCGCTGGTGCGCCTACCTGCAACGGACGTAGACCCAAGGAGGGGCATCGATGGGCGAAGTCGTAGACGAACGGTTGGCACATCAGGACGAAACGGCCGTGCCGAACGGGCATCAGGACGCGGCTTTCGTCGGCATCGCCCAGGCACTACACGACGAGAGCCGACGATTGCTCACCCTCGCAGAGCAAGCCCGTGAGCACGCGCAGCGGCTTGCCGACCGGGAGGCGCAACTCATCGACCACGAGCTTGCGCTTCTCGAGACCGAGCGAGAGCTCGAAGTGCGCCGCAACGAAGTCGAGCGTGGCATACGAGAACTGCGTGATCTCGCGTGGCAAGCCGAAGCAGCGAAAGCCCGGATCGCCGAAGCGGCGGAGCGAGAAGCTGCGCTCAGCGCCGTCGCTCACGATCTGCTTGCCCGGTTCGCGCCGCAAGTCGGTTAGACCGTCCGCCCTTTCGTTCGACCATTCGAGCCGCAAATGGAGAGGGGCGCGGTCGCCCGCGCCCCTCTCGTCTCCAGCGTCTACGTAGACGTGCTCAGCAGGTCGCCGGTTTCGTCGTTGCAGAGGTCAGTTCGCTCACGATGCCTGCGGTCGGCGCAGGGGGGCCGGCCGCACCCGCCGGGCCGATGACATACGAGGTGTACTTGCCGACAACGGCCGAGAGGCAGTACTCCGTGTCGCCGTTCAGCGAGACCGCGCCCTGCAACTTCAGGCCGCCGTCAATCGTCGTCATGTTGGCGACCGAGAGGCCCGTATAGGTGTTCACGGGGGTGGCCCCGTCCTCGAACCACGCCTCCGCGACCGGAATCGCCGAGCGGACGTTCGCCGCCGAGGCTCGCTTCTCGGCGCGATCCTTGAAGCCGAGATACGACGGGACGGCGATCGCGAGCAGCACGCCGATGATGATGAGCACGACGAGCAGCTCGATCAGCGTGAAGCCGCTCTCGTTACTGAGCGCGTTGCGGCGCTCGTGAAGCTTGCGAAGCATCTAGTTCTCCTTTGGCGAGGGATCAACCATGCGCCAGTCATCGGGGATCGCCGGGCTGCGCCGTACCCTCGGACAGGGGATCTTTGGTCTGATGTGTCGCTCACCGTGGGTGATGTACGCCCCATTCCACTCGCGCGGTTCGAGTCGGCTGCAGAGGGCGACGTCCGCTTCATGGCGGACCGCAGAAGTCGTTTAAGCGAAGCGCGTCATCTGTTGTCGCATCGGCGGTTCGTGGTTGCATCGCGCCGGACGGCATCGCCTCTGCGATTGATCGATCGGAACCCGTCTCACCGGCCGAGCTCCGCTTCTCCGTCCTCGGCGAGGGCGAGTTCGAGGGCGATTCGTACGTCCTCTTCGGCCGCCGAGGGAGCGACGACTTCAGCCTCCACACCGTCGGCGAGGAGAAGGTCGTGGTATACGGCTCCTTTTGACGGCTGCAAAAGGGGCTTCAAGAGGGCTCGGTTGGTGCGCCGATGGTTGCCCTCGGCGGCCGGCGCCCGAGTCTGCATCACGGCATCACATGGTGGCAGGGCAAGTCTCTTGTCCGGGTAGCTCCAGGGTGCTGGCGGCCCGTGAGGTTGCGCGAGCAATGCTTCCTATGTCTGTCAAGTCGCGATTGGCGGTCGGTTGCGCGCCCCACCATCAGGAGCGATGTAGGGATCCCATCTCGCGACATCGCGTGGAGCGCCAGTCGGCCATAAGAGAGAATGGAAGCGTGCAAGTGGAGACGCGGTACGCGCTGAGCGGTGATGTTCATATTGCTTACCAGGTGACTGGGGACGGGCCGTTCGATCTTGTGTTCGTGCCGGGATTTGTCACTCACATGGAGTTGCAGTGGAAGATGCCGGGCTTCGGCGTGTTCTTGGAGAACCTCGGCGTGTTGGCCCGGTTGATCCGGTTCGATAAGCGTGGTACCGGGATGTCTGATCCGGTAAGCGGCGCGCCGAGCCTGGAGACGCGGATGGACGACCTTCGTGCTGTGATGGAGGCAGCCGGCTCCCGTCGTGCGGCGTTCTACGGGCTTTCGGAAGGGGCTGCGATGAGCATCTTGTTCGCCGCGACGTACCCGGAGCGCGTTGGGGCGTTGATGATTCGGAGTTGCTCGCCACGGACGCTGTGGGCACCTGATTTTCCATGGGGTCGAAGCGCGGACGCCTACGAGCGCGAAATGGTCGACGCACTTAAGGTCTACAGCGATCGAACGGCGGCTCGCCAGGTGGTTCGCGGGATCGGGATGCGTACCGATGAGGAGGTCGATGCCTACATCGACCTGATGCGCTACGGCGCGAGCCCAGGCATGCTCGAGGCGCTCTACCGGATGAACAAAGAGATCGACATCCGAGATGTCTTACCGACGGTTCGTGTACCCGCTCTCGTGATGCACGGCAGCGACGATCGGGTCGTGCCGGTCGAGGTAGGCAGATACACCGCCGAGCGGCTCCAGGCGGCGCGCTTCGTCGAGCTTCCGGGTGTCGGCCACCTCGCGTTCGGCGGCTCCGCGTCAGACCGCATCGAGACAGAGATCAAGCAGTTCCTGAGGGATGTGCGTCCGGATGGATCCTGGGAGGAGTTCGAATCAGAACGGATGCTTGCGACTGTTCTCTTCACGGACATCGTCGACTCGACGAGCAGGGCGATCCAACTCGGCGATCGACGCTGGAGCGAATTCCTCGAACGTCATAACCAGGTGGTGCGGCGGGAGTTGGCTCGGTACCGCGGCCACGAGGTCGACAGCGCAGGTGACGGGTTCTTCGCGACGTTCGATGGGCCCGCGCGAGCCGTGCGCTGCGCGTCAGCGATCGTTCAAGGCATGACCGGACTCGATCTCGAGGTTCGAGCCGGGTTGCACGCAGGCGAGTGCGAAATCGTGGACGGAAAGGTCGCTGGAATCGCCGTCCATACCGGCGCCCGCGTGGTGGCACGCGCACGTGCGGGTGAAGTCCTTGTCTCCAGCACTGTGAAAGATCTGGTTGCTGGATCCGACATCGTCTTCGTCGACCGTGGCACGCACGAGCTCAAGGGGATTCCCGGTGAGTGGCGACTCTTCGCATTGCAGAACGAGAGCTACGCCGGCAGCCGCGACTAACGACTCGCCCTGCGCAACCGTCCGGTCCGATTGCGGGCTGGGATCGAGATTCGCAGCCCATGCTCTGCGCCGGAGTAGCGGCCGGCGAACGACCGCTGGCGTGTGCCTGTGCGGGAATGTGACCCGACGAACTCGCGAGGGCACCGCGTTCTGTTCGTCGCGGCGAGGCTCGGTCAACTCAAGCCGAGCGCGCCCGCGACCGAGCCGAGGTATTCGATGTGGGCCTCGCTCGAGTCAAACCCGAGTCCCATTGTGACCAGCGAGATATGGTGCCGCCTGCCTCGCGCCATGCTCATTCCACGGCGACGCCTCGAGAACGGCCTGGAGCGTCGAGTCGGTAGACGCTAAGACCGCTCGGCTTGGCTGGCAGGACGGTCGCGGGATCGTCGTGAAGCGCCAGTACACAGTCGCCGGGCCGAGCTTTCAGATCGAGACACGGGTCCGTTGCGAGGGTGGCGGCGCGACGTCGCATATCGCAGTCGAGCACCTGATCCGGGGCCGCAGGTACTCGGCCCGGACACGTGGGTGGAGGTTTCGGAGGAGAGGCTCGTTGCGCTTGCCAACGAGGGAGCGCCGCTCCCGGCAGGGGCGACGCCATGGCCAAAGGTTCACCGAGAGTCGCGCATAGAGGACTGGCGCGTCCGTCCGACTGAGCCTGACTCCCGATTTGCCGCCCTTGTCGACCTGGCCGAACGACAGTTGGTGGTTCACGTGCCTGCGCGCGGGCTAGCGCTCGCGCTCCGTTGGTCGGAGACCTTTCCGTTCATGTGGTTTTGGGAGGAGCGAAATCGCTTCGCCGGCCCCCCGTGGGAGAAGCGAGTCATCTGCCTGGGGCTCGAGCCGGCGACTGCTTCCACCGGCGAAGGCTTAGGCGCCGCGGTCGCTCGCGGCGAGGCACGGGTCCTTGAGCCCATGGAGGAGATCGTGTACTGGGTCGAACTCGAAGTGCACTTGTTCACAGCGGCCAGCAAGTCATTGGCGCCGGACGTACTGGATGTTTTCCCTCCGAGGCGCGAACGCCTGCCGCTGTAACGCAAGATGGCGTAGGACACGGAAACGGCCACGGGCCGTCCGACTGGCGGGCTCCACGTACACGCATGCTGCGCCTACTCAAGTTTAGCCGTCGGCCGTTCGCTGCTTCGTCACACCAGCTCCTGTGTCGCTGAAACGCTTAGGCTCCCAGACGACGACCGACAGCCGATGCGATCCACCAACCTCACCTGCCTATGGCCAAGAGGCCGCGGCCGCCGCCCTCGCAAAACGGGGCCGGCGTGAGTGACGTCATCGATCACGTCGGTGTACGAGTCAGCGACTTGCAGACAAGCCGGCCAATGTATGAACAGGCGCTGGCCGAGCTCGGGTTCATCGTGCTTGGAGAGGGCGAGTTCGAAGGTGACGGATACGTCTTGTTCGGGCGCGGCGAGAGCGACGACTTCGCCCTGCACACCCGCGGCCCTTACACGGCTTCGGTCTACGCCGACGGCGCCACCTGCCTGCAGGGCAGCGGCGTCGAGATCAGCGGTGGAGGCGGTGGCAACGCGACGGCCGACACCCCCGCCGGAACCATCCAGCTCAACGGTGCCGGCGAGTCTGACTCCGACGGGCACGCGCTGACGATGGTCGACGGGCGAATCGGCGACGGCGTGACTGGGGTAACGATCACGCGCAGCGACGGAAGCTCGGTTCAGGCGACCGTCAAGAACGGGTGGTACCTGGCCTGGTGGCCTGGGTCCGAGCACGCCGTGACGGCCCGGGTGGCAAGCGCGAACGGCACCAGCACGCAGTCCTTCCCGTCAGGGCCACAGCAGCCGGCTCCAGCCTGTCCGACGGGCTCCCACTGCTCCAGCGGTTACGGCTTCGCGACCGGTTCGGCGCATCGCGCTGGACAGTCGAGCGTGCGGATAACGGGCGGTAGCGCCAGCAGCCACTAGAGACCTCCGGGGGTGGGCTCCGGCCGGAGCTCACCCCTAAGGTCGTCAGGTGAGCTCGTCGAAGTCGCCCCGCACCCAGGCGCAGTAGCGCTCGGCGGAGGCGGTCACGGCGGCAGCGGCGCCGGCCGCGATCGGCCTGCCGAAGTTGTCATACAGCCGGTCGAACGGAAGCTCGCTGACGGTGGCCGTGATGCGCTGCACGACGGCGGGCGACAGCGGGATCCGGTTCGGGTAGCTGCGCAGGAACGTCACCGTGGCCCGATCGGGATTGGCGTGGATCGTGTCCGAGACGAGCAGCACGCCCTTGCCGCCGGCACCCGCCGGCCAATGGACGACCGAGCTTCCGGGGAAGTGGCCGCCGACCTGGTGCAGGGTCAGGCCGGGCGCGACCTCGTAGCGTCCGCTCCAGGTCCTGATCGCGCGATCCGGACGCTGAACCCAGGAAAAGTCGGCCTCTGAGACGAGCACCGGCACACCCCCGAGCGCCCTGCTCCACTCGACCTGAACGCCGAACATGTGCGGATGGCTGGCGGCGATCGCCGCCACCTCGCCCAGCTCCCGCACGCGGCCGACGGCCTCGTCGTCGAGATACCCGACCGGGTCCCACAGGAGGTTGCCGGCGGGCGTGCGCACGAGATGCGTCTGCTGGCCGATCCCAACCTTCGGCTCGACCGTGATCCCGAACAGGTCGGGTTCGACCTCGGCTATCTGCACGCGGCGTCCCGCCTGGGCAAGCTCGTCGAGCGTCGCCCACTCCTGCCCACCCGCCGGCACCCACTGGCGCTCGTCGGCGCAGATCGCGCAGACCCCGCTCGCCTCCGCGTGCTCGACGCCGCACGTCTGGCAGACCCACACGGTTCAGCCGGATCCTTGTCGGCGACGAAGCATCGCCGCCGGTTGTAGCGCAACTCGGCTCAGGCCGCCGGCAGCTCCAGCGTGAAGCGCGCGCCGGTGTCGCAGTCCTCGCAGGTCACGCTCCCGCGGTGCTGCTGCGCGATCGCCCGAGCGATCGCGAGTCCCAGGCCGGTGCCCGCGCCGGCGTTGCCGTTTAGCCGGACGAACCCCTGAAAGATCCGCTCGCGCGCCTCCGCAGGCACTCCGGGCCCGTCGTCTGACACGGTCGCGCGCACCTCCGCCTGCGATCGCTGCACCTCGACGGCGATGCTGCCGTCGTCGCCGGCCGCATGCACGGCATTGTCGATGAGGTTGCGCAGCACCCTGGTCAACGCGTCGGGGTCGCCGACCACTACCGCCGGCCCGTTGTGGGCGATCGAGATGGACGCCGGCGTACGCGGGCGCGTCTCGATCACGACCGCTTCGCCGATCTGCGCGAGGTCGACGGGCTCGCTGCGCAGCGGCTCGTTGGCCTCGAGGCGCGCGAGATTGAGCAAGTCGTCGACCAGCCGCCCGAGCCGCTGGGTACCCCGGGCGACCTCGGCCTCGAGCTGATCTCGCCGCGGGCGCGGCGGCTGCTCTCGCAGCAACGTCTCGACCGTCGCCTGCAGCGCCGCGATCGGCGTGCGCAGCTCGTGGGAGGCGTCGGCGAGGAACCGGCGCATCGCCGCCTCTGATCGCGTCGCCTGGGCCACCGCCGCTTCCAGGGAGTCGACCATCGCGTCAAACGACGCGGCCATCTGCCCGAGCTCGGTCTTGGGCCGTCGCGGATGCAGGCGCTGACGCCGATCGCCCGCGGCGATCCCCTGCGCCACCGCGGCCACGTGGCGAAGCGGCCGCAGCGCCGAACGCGACGCGAGCAACGTCAGGACGGTGGCCGCCAGGAGCACGGCGGCGCCACCGACCAGCTCGATGACGATCAGGCGGTGGACGGCGCTGTCAACGAACGCCTCGCTTGTCGACAGCGTCGCGACGGCGGTCCCCGCGCCAAAGCGGATTGGTTCGATCACGGTCAGCAGTGGCCCGCCCTTGTTCAGTGCTCCGGGCTTCACCGGCGCGCCTTTCTGCCCCTTGACCTCGGCGGGAGACGGAGACCCCGAACCCAACTCGGCGTCGATGCCCTCGAGCGCGAGTGAGGCGAGAAGTGGCTTGATTTCCTCCTGCGGCACCCGCTCGAGGGCCCGGGCGCCGGCGACCAACTGGCTGCGCGCCCGCGCGCGCAGGCCGTCGCGATAGCGCAACGTGATCAGGGTCGCGAAGCCGCCCAGGGCGAGGATGAGCACCCCGAGCGTCGCGATGACTGTGCGGCGCGCGAGCGACCCCGTGTTCATGCCGCGAACCGGTAGCCGATGCCGCGCACCGTCTGAATCATCCGTGGGCCGTTGTGCTCCAGCTTGCGCCGCAGCGCGCTGACGTGCACCTCGACCAGATTGGGGTCATAGGCGTCGTAGCCCCAGACCTGCGTCAGCAGCTGATCCTTGGACAGCGCCTGACCGCGATGGCGTACCAGAAAGGCCAGCAGCCGCAGCTCGGTGGCCGTCAGCGGGATCGGGTGACCGGTCTGCGTCGCCCAGCCCCCGCTCTCGTCGACCAGCAGGTCGCCGGCCTCGAGCACCGTCGCCAGCCGACCCGTACGGCGCAGCACGGCGCGAATGCGTGCCAGCAGCTCCTCGAGCGCGAATGGCTTGACGACATAGTCGTCGGCCCCGAGCTCAAGCCCCTCCACTCGATCGGCGACCGCGTCGCGAGCCGTCAGGAAGATGATCGAGAGCGGGCTTCGATCGCGCAGCCGACGGGCCAGGGCGAACCCGCTGCCACTGGGAAGGCCGACGTCGAGGATCGCCAGGTCCGGGGCGAATCCCAGAATCGCGTCGGCGTCGACGGCGTCGCCGTATCCGCGCGCGACAAAGCCCTCTTGGCGCAAACCGGCCACCACCGCCTCGCGCACGGCGGCCTCGTCTTCGACCACGACCACCCGTGCCTCCGGAGCACTCACGTCTGCGCATTCTCCACCTTCGTTGCTGAAGAGCGGCTGAAGAAACGGCCCGGTTCAGCGCGATTTCAGCTGCGGCTCGGATGCTCGGCGGACCGGGCGGCGATCGGCGCCGCCCGGTCGAGATCGGAGGAAACACATGTCATCCCCAGCGAGCAGGTGGCGAGCGCCGATCATCGGCGCAGTGACGGGCCTCGCCGTGGCGGCCGCGATCGTCGGTCCTTCGGCGTTCGCCTCGGACGGAGGTGCGGGCACATCGCCGTCCGCGACCACCACGGCACCCGCGTCCGGCATCGACTGCGCGCCAGGGCCCGGCGCGGCAGTCAAACGTCCCGGCGGCCCCTCCGAGGGTCCCGGCGACGCCCCATTCCTCGCGGCCGTAACGCAGATGGTGCAGGCGGGCACGATCGACCAGGCCCAGGCCCGCGTCCTGGATGCCGACATCCGGAAGGGCCGGATCGACCCCGATCAGCTCGTCGCCAACGGGACACTGAGCCAGGCGCAGGCGGACACGGTCATGGAGCGCCTCGGGAGCGGTCAAGCGCAGCTTGGCCCCCGGCGGCCAGCAGAGCGCAAACGCCCAAGCCGCCAGGCTCGAAGAGAGCGCACCGCTAGCGCGGGTCCAAAGTACATACCACGCACCATTGCCGCCCGCGGCAGACCCCTGTTAGTTTGCCGCCCCCATGGGTTCGACGTGTCGACGACTGTCGTTGGTTGCGGCGCTTGCCGCGGGTTGGCTTGGTGCGTACGGGGCCCCGGCACGCGCGGCGGTCCCGGCGGGGAACCTGATCGTCAACGGCAATGCCGAGTCGGGCACGGGTTCGTCTGACTCTTCGACGACGGCGCCCGTCCCGATCCCCGGATGGACGACCACGCCGAATATCACCGAGCACACCTACGATCCCGCCGGCTCGGGGGCGTTCCCCGACGTGAACGCAAGCGCGGCGATCGGCGGCGGCAATCAGTTCTTCGCCGGGGGCCCGGGCAACGGCGCCGGCAACACCGTCGAGACGGCCACCCAGGAGATCAACGTCTCGACCGCCGCTGCGGAGATCGACGCAGCCACGGTGACGGCGACGCTGTCCGCCGACCTGGGCGGCTTCTCGACCCAGGGCGACGATGCCGCGGTTACCGCCGCGTTCCTGAGCGCCGCGGGCGCGCAGCTCGGGACGCTGTCGGCCGGCCCGTCACCGCCGCCGACCGAAACAACACGACCCAGCTGCTGCGCCGCAGCGCCTCGGGGACGGTGCCGCCGGGGACGCGCACGGTCCGCGTGGTGCTGACCGCGACCAAGACCGACGGCTCGTACAACGACGCGTACGCGGACAACCTCTCGCTGACGCTGTCCGGATCTTCGGGACCGCCGACCGGCGCGGTCATCGGCAAGACGCTGAACGCGACGCCGGTGAAGGGCAAGGTGCTGGTGCGGCTGCCGAAAGGGCATGGGTTCGTCGCCCTGAGCGGCGCCCAACAGCTGCCCGTGGGCACGCAGGTCGACGCGCGCCGCGGAACGATCCGGCTGCTCGCCGCGTCCGCGACGGCAGGCAAGACGCAAACGGGCACGTTCAGCGGAGCCGTGTTCAAGCTCGGCCAGACCTCGAACGGCCGCGACAAGGGGCTGACGACGCTTTCGCTGCTCGAAGGCGCGATTCGCGGCGGCCCGTCGTATGCGAGCTGTCGCGCTCGGCGCGCCGGCGGCCCATCCGGCGCAGCGCAGGCCGCGGCAGTCAACCGGCGCACGCTCCAGCTCCTGCACGCGACCGCCAAGGGTCGCTTCAAGACGCGCGGCCGCTACGCCGCAGCGACGGTGCGAGGCACGATCTGGGACACCGCCGACCGCTGCGATGGAACCCTGATCCGTGTGCGCCGCGGCGTGGTGACCGTCACCGACCTGGTGCGCCACAAGACCGTGACCGTGCGCGCCGGGCACAGCTACCTCGCCAAGCCGCGCTGACGTAAGCCGCCGGCGCCTCGGCGCATCCGCGCGTGGGCTAGGCTCGGCGGCCGGGGGATGAGCACTCCGCCAACACGCTACGCCAGGTCCGGGGACGCGTCGATCGCCTACCAGGTCGTCGGCGCAGGCCCGATCGACGTGGTCCTCGTGCTCGGGTTCGCCACCCATGTCGAGCTTCAGTGGGAGGCGCCTGCGTTCGCTCGCTTCTTTGAGCGGATCAGCTCGTTTTCCCGCCTGATCCTGTTCGACAAGCGTGGCACCGGGCTCTCGGACCCGGTCGCCGAGGTGCCGACGCTGGAGCAGCGGGTCGACGACGTGCGGGCCGTCATGGACGCCGCGGGATCCGAGCGTGCGGCGCTGTTCGGGATCTCCGAAGGCGGCCCGATGAGCGTCATGTTCGCCGCGACGCACCCCGAGCGCGTGACGGCCCTGATCCTCTACGGCGCGATGGGCCGCACCACGGAGGCGCCGGACTACCCGTGGGCCTCGCCCGCGGACGCGCTTCGTGAATCAGCCGAAGAGTTCATCGCTCCCTACTGGGGAACCGACGCCCAGGGAACGGTCGAGCTGTTTGCTCCCAGCTTTGCCGACGACCCCGAGGCGGTCGCGTTCGCGGCGCGGATGGAGCGCTCCGCCGCGAGCCCCGGGATGGTGCGCAAGATCTTCGAGATGTTCCTGGACATGGACGTGCGCGCGGTCCTGCCCACGATCCATGTTCCGACCCTCGTCCTGCACCGGCGCGGCGATCGGGTCGTCAACCGGCGGGCCGGCGAGGAGCTCGCCCGGCAGATCCCAGGCGCCCGACATGTCGAGCTCGAAGGGATCGACCATCTGCCCTGGGCGGGTGATTGGGCCGCCGTGCTCGGGGAGATCGAAGAGTTCCTCACCGGCGCTCGCTCGGCCCCCGAGCCCGACCGCGTGCTGACCACGGTGATGTTCACGGACATCGTGGGTTCGACGGAGCAGGCCGCTGAGCTCGGGGATGCGCGCTGGCGCGAACTGCTGTCAGCCCATCAGGATGCGGTGCGACTTGAGCTGGCGCGCTCGGGCGGCCGAGAGGTAAAGACGCTTGGCGACGGGTGCCTCGCGATGCTCGACGGGCCGGCGCGAGCGATCCGATGCGGACAGGCGATCGTGGAGGCAGCGAGCTCCGCGGGCCTTGAGGTGCGCATCGGCCTGCATTCCGGCGAGGTCGAGCTGGTCGGAAACGACGTCGCCGGCATTGCGGTCCACATCGCATCACGGATCGGAGCGATCGCAGCCGGCGGCGAGGTGCTCGTTTCGAGCACCGTCAAGGACCTTGTCGCCGGCTCGGGAATTCGGTTCGAAGACAGAGGCACGAATCAGCTCAAAGGCATCTCCGACGAATGGCGACTGTTCAGGGCCGAGCCGTGACGCGCCCGGCCTCGCGATCGGCGGCGTGCCTCAGCAGCGATAGAACCACCTGCTGATGGGTGTCTGTGACCCTGGCCCACACGGACCGGGCGACGGGGTTGGTCAGCTGGATCAGCGTCGCGAACAGGAGCCCGTCGGGTTCGGAGCGGAATAGCAACTCGCCGCGAAGCCCGAGCCAGGAGCTCGCCTCGAGGAGCAGCCAGTCGGGCTCGCTGCGCGCCACCCGCCAGCCAAGCACGCGATGCGAAGACCACGGCGGGCCGAGCCTCAATCCGAGGCTCAACCAGCCCGTGTACAAGCGGGCACGCACTCGCGGCGGAGCGTCGTCGATCACCGCCCCGGCCCACTGCCGAGGACCGTGCTCGGCCGCTCCCGTGATCACGAACGCGTCCTCGTAGTCGATCCGCGGGAGCGTGCTCAGCACACGTGCGTCGGCCGGCAGCGAGATCTGGGTCACCGTCGGCGATGCCGGAGAGATTCGTGTTGCCGTCATCAGATCACCTCAATATATGCAGTGCTGTATATATTGAGCCTACCATGGCGCCACCAGTCCGTACGCCACGCGCCGCGTGGATCGAGGCCGGCCTTGGTGCGCTCGCGGCCGGCGGCGGACCGGACGCGGTTCGCGTCGAGGTGCTGGCCAAGTCGCTTGGCGTCACTCGCGGCGGGTTCTACGGTCAGTTCAAGAACCGCGGCGCCCTGCTGAACGCGATGCTCGATACATGGGAGCGGACAGCCACCGACGAGGTCTACGAGCAGGTCGAGCGGCGTGGCGGCGATGCGCGCACGAAGGTGCGGCGGGCAGGCGCGCTCACGTTCAGCAGCGAGCTGCTGCCGATCGAGCTCGCGATCCGCGATTGGGCGCGCCGCGACGGCGCCGTCGCCGAGCGGCTGCGACGCGTCGACAACCGGCGCATGCAATACCTGCGCGAGCTGTTCGGGACATTCTGCGCCGACGAAGACGAGGTCGAGGGACGCGCGATTCTCGCGTTCTCACTCGCGATCGGATACCACTTCATCGCCGCCGACCACGGCGCTCGCAGCCGTAACGACGCCGTCGAACTAGCGGTCCAGCAGCTGCTCGCCTGAGGTCCCGGTGAGCCCGGGTCGTGTGGACCGGGCGGCGGCGGGTAGACCCGATGAAGGGTCATGTTTGCGCGGATATCTCATCGGCTGCACGATCCGGTGACGTGGGCGAGCGCGTCACAGCTGGGAAAGACGGTGATCGCGGCAGTGGTCGCGTGGGTCCTGGCGGTCGACGTGTTCCATCTGGCGCAGGCGTTCATGGCACCGTGGGCCGCGCTGCTGACGGTGCAGGCCACCGTGTTCGGGACGCTGCAGGCGCGGCGTGCAACAGGCCGCCGCGAGCGTGCTGGGCGTGCTCATCGCCTTTGCGGCGTGGCACGTCTTCGGGCTCGACGCCGCGTCACTTGCGGCGGCCGTGCTTGCGGGGCTGCTGCTTGGCTCGGTGCGCGGCGTTCGCGCCGAGACGACGACCGCGGCGACGGCGGTGGTCGTGCTCACGACCGGATACCTCGACAAGAGCGGGATGCTGGCCGCCCGGCTGGCAGACACCGGCATCGGCATCGTCGTGGGCCTGGTCGTGAACTTCGTGGTGTGGGCGCCGTTGCGCGACCGCAGCGCCGCCAACCAGATCGACGTCATCGATGACCGCGTCGGCGACCTGCTCGTCGAGATCGCCGCACGGCTGCGCAAGGGGTTCAAAGCAGACGACGTCGACGGCTGGATCGCCCGAGCCGACGAGCTCGACAACGACGTCGACCGTGCGTGGACCGTGATCGAGGAGGCCCGGGAGAGCGGGCGGTTCAACCCACGTCGTGCGGTCCCGCAGCGAATGCAGGCAGCCGAGGGGTTCGTGCCGATCGTCAACCGGCTGGCTCAGGCCGTCGCCGAGACACGCAGCATGGCGCGCACGATCCGTTTCGCCCACGTCCCTCCCGAGGAGTGGGACGACGCGTTCCGCGAGCCGTGGTTGGACCTGCTCCACAGATCCGGCACCGCGGTCGCCGACGCCGACACCGACCAGGTCAAGGCGGTCCGCGCCGAACTCCGCGCGCTTGCCAACCGGCTGGCCGTCGGCGAGCTGCACGACGACCTCTGGCCCGTCTACGGCGCGCTGCTCATCAACCTCCGCAACGTGCTCGACGCGCTCGACGCGGTCGTCGAGGCACAGCCTGTGCAGGTCGCCTCACCCGCCTTGCTCTAGCGATCGAAGATCTCGCTGAGAAAGTGCGTGACGATCCATGTGGCCACGCGCGGAGTCGCTCCGGATGGATCGCGAGCCGGGTTCAGCTCGACGACGTCAAACCCGACCACGCGCCCGCGCCGGGCCACCTCGACCAGGATCGCGCGCAACTGCCGGTAGCTGAACCCGCCCGGCTCCTGCAGCGAGTGACCCGGGGCCACAGAGGAGTCGAGCACGTCGAGGTCGATCGAGACGTACAGCGCCTCGGCCTCCGGAACCGTCTCGCGCACGACCTCGCGCGCGCCACGCTCGAGCACGTCGAGGGTGGTCGCCCATCGCCCCCCGAGTTCCCGCAGTCCGTCCACCTCGACGCGGTCGACGTTACGGAGCCCGAGCGCGGTGACCGTGCCGACGAACGGCAGCTCCGCAAGGCGCCGCAGCTGGCTGGCCCCGGTCAGCCGCGAGCCGTTCAACTCGTCAAGGAAGTCGGCGTGTGCGTCGACGTGCACGACGTCGAACTCGCCCAGCGGCTCCAGCCCACGGCCGAGCGGATAGCTGATCGAATGATCGCCCCCGATCGCGACCATCAGCGACCCGCGCTCAGCGATCGCCCGCGCGGCGCGCGTGATGCGCGCGTAGTTGCCCTCTGTGTCCGAACCCTGGATCGCAACGTCGCCGACGTCCACCATCGTCACGCCGGCCAGGTAGTCGCGATCGGCCTCCACGTCGTACCAGCCCTCCGCACCCCGATCGATCCCGTCGACCGGTCGCGAGTAATAGAACTGGGCCTCGGTCGCCGCGCGTGCGGCCGCCGGCCCCGCCCGCTGGCCGGTCGGGATCCCCGGCTGCGGCGTGCCGCCGTCGTAGGGGACGCCGAGGAACGCCACTTGCGACTGCAGCGCGCCGAGGTCGTGCAGGCTTGGCACGCCGAAGAACGTCCTCGGCGCGACGTCGATCAGTGGGCCCACGGCATCCACGCCGGAAGTGTTACTCAAAGAACGCGCATGGCGGGCGCTTGATCCCCGTCAAGCGCGCGGGTCGAGGATCACGATCGGGATCTTTCTCGCCTTGGCATTGCGTGCGAAGAACTCATAGCCCGGATAGAACGCGACGAACTGCGGCCACAGGCGATCGCGTTCTTCGTCAGTCGCGACACGAGCGCTGACGCTGCGGACCTCCCGCCCGATCTGAATCGTGGTGTCCGGGTTTGCCTTGAGGTTGTGAAACCACGCAGGGTTGGTCGGCTGGCCGGCCTTGGACGCCACGACGGCGACCGTGTCCCCGTCACGGTGATACATCAGCGGCGAAGTTCGTCTGCGCCCGGTCCGGGCGCCGACGTGGTCGAGCAGGAGGATCCGCGCCGCGGGCCAGCCGGGCAGATGGCCGCCGAGCCTGCCGTGCGATCGGCGGTACAGCGCAACGTGCACCTTCGTCGAGCGTTTCCCGAGGTAGACGCCGCGCTTGTTCGCGAACTCGGAGGCCGACATCGCAACGCGAGCGCGCCACGGCATCCCGTCTCGCTTGCCCATGCCCTGCATCCTGCCATCCTGACGCTGATGACAGCCGCCCTGCTGGCCGGAGTGTTGGTCCTGATCCTCGTCAACGCGTTCTTCGTGTCGGCCGAGTTCGCGCTCGTACGTGCCCGCCGGTCGCGCCTGGAGCAGATGGCCGAGGGAGACGCGCGGGCGCGATTGGCGGTGCACGAGATCGACGAGATCAGCGAGTACCCGGCCCGCGGCGTGCCGGAGGACTCGGCCAGCCGGAACACCACTACGGTGGCGATCAATGAGCAGACCGCGCTGATGAACGCGCCGGCCACCTGGAGTCGGCCGTCCGTCACCTGGAACGTCGTTCCGGCCGACACGGCCCGGATGACGACCGGGTAACCGGGAAAGAAGGCCTGCCAGATCGAAGGCGGATGAATGTCGCCGAAGTAGCCGTACCGGGCGATGGCCGCGAAATAGGAGGCGTCGAAGTTAGACAGGAGCTTGAGAACGCCGACGACACCCTGGGTGAGCCGGCCGTGGTCGGGTTGGAGGAAGAACTCGGTGACCGACGCCACGAGGTAACGCAGCACCGTGAAGACCAGCCAGATCGCTCCGGCGATCCTCGTCGCCCGCCACCACTGCGCGCGGGCCGACGGACCGGACCGTGCCGGGGGATCGGCCGGCGTGGGCTCAGCCACCGACGTTGGTTGGTCGGCCGTCTCAGCGGTGTCAAGCGGGCTGCCGTCATCGGGCCGGCCTGTCACGCCGCCGCCTTTCCGGGTCGCCTCGCACGCTCGGCCGCCCGGACGCGGCGCCGCGCGACTGTGTCGATGGTTCGCTCGGCAAGCCTCGCTCACGCCGCCGCCTTTCCGGGTCGCCTCGCACGCTCGGCCGCCCGGACGCGGCGCCGGCGCCTGTGTCGATGGTTCGCTCGGCAAGCCTCGCTCACGCCGCCGCCTTTCCGGGTCGCCTCGCACGCTCGGCCGCCCGGACGCGGCGCCGGCGACTGTGTTGATGGTTCGCTCGGCAAGCCTCGCTCACGCGTACTCGACGATCGCGCCTTCCGGCCAGCTGCGGTACAGGAAGCTGGGCAACCCCTCGCGGGGCGGGCGCACCGCGAGGGCCTTGAGGTACAGATAGTGGCCGAGGTCGTTCTTGCGGTACTCGACGAGCGGCGCGGCCGCACCGTAGAGGGAGAAGCGCTGACGTCGACCGGGTGCCCGTCGGCCGTCATCGAGGACTCGACGTCGAAGCCGGCGAACTCCAGCAACCGGTGCAACTCGTGCCTGGTGTACTCCCGGTTGTGCGGCCGTAGGGCCCGAAGCCCGAGTACGGGTCGTACATGTTGGCCCCGTGCAGCAGCCGCAGCACGTTCTCGATCCGGGCGACGTTCGGTGTGGTGAGCACCAGTGCGCCGCCCGGCTTGAGCACCCGGTGGATCTCCCGCAACGTGTGCATCGGGTCCATCAGCATGTGCTCGAGCATCTCGCAGAACAGCACGACGTCGAACGAATCGTCGGGATAGGGGAACTCGTCCTCCTCGACGTTGAACAGCTTGCTGTACCGCTGGACCTCGACCCGCTCGGACTCGCCCGGCGGCAGCCAGGAATGGGTCTGGGTGGACTCGCCCCGCTCGCCGTAGTAGTTGGCCAGACTCAGGTCCAGGTCGGTGTACGCGTCCAGCAGCCAGGTGGTGAAGTACGGGTTGGCGCCCAGTTCCAGGGCGCTGCCCTGGTCGTCGCGGACCAGGTTCCAGGTGTAGAGGAACCGCATCTGCGAGTCGGTGACGTAGTGGTCCAGGTGGCCGACCGGTTCGCCGTCCACCGACCAGGATCGGAACGCCTTCTCCACCTCCGCGAAGGTGAGCCCGGCCGGCGTGGGCACCGGTGGAGTCGTCCAGACCGGCTCGTCCGGGGCCACCACCCGCGACGGACCGGCCGCCGCCTCCGGGCCGGTCGCAGCGACCTGCGCGGCCGCCTGTTGCCCGGCGGGGGTGGTTTCCAGCGCGGCCAGCACCTGGGCGCTCGCCTTGGCGATTCCCCGCTGGACGAACGCCGGGCTCTTGCGCAGGCTGGTTCCCGCGAGCCGGCGGGCCTTCACGCGAAGGTTCGGCTTCGATGTGGCTTCGGACATGTGCGGCGACTCTACCGGAGCGGGGAACGCACCCGACCTATTCGACACGGATGCGGGGCTGCTCGGACAGGAACTCGGTGTCCACGTCCAGGAACCCGATGCTCTGCCCCTTGGAGTGCACCGACAGCGAGGCGCCGTTGAGCATGCGGTTCAGCTCGACCCCGCCGTCCCGGGCGATCGCCGCGTGGATCGTGTACTGACCCTCGCCCAGCCGGACGTCGTCGAGCCGGAACGTGTGCCGGGACCGCCCGGTCATCGGGTCCATTCGCAGGCCCATCAGCCGGGTGTTGATGCCGTAGACCACCTGGCCCAGCACGCTGTCGATGCTGATGCCCAGCACGGGGTCGTGCACCACCCCGTCGATGGACACGTCGACGTTGACCAGCAGTCCGGCGCCCGGCGTCATCACCGACACCGGTTCCCCGCCGGGATCGGTGATCGACACGCCGGTGACCCGGGCCTGCGCGATCTCCTCGGGGGCCTCCTCCCGCTGGTGGTCGATGTCCTCCTGCCGCATCGCCTCGAAGTCGGCCCGCAGGTGCCGTAGCGCGTCGACCGGGTCGCCGTCCAGTGCGATCCGGCCGTGCTCGAGGACGACCGCCCGGTCGCACATGTCGGCGACCGCGTCCAGGCCGTGGGTGACCAGGATGATGGTGCGGCCCTCGTGCTGGAACTGGCGGATCCGGTCCATGCACTTGCGCTGGAACGGCTCGTCGCCGACCGCGAGGACCTCGTCCACCAGCAGCACGTCCGGGTCGACGTGCACGGACACCGCGAACGCCAGCCGCACGTACATGCCCGACGAGTAGAACTTGACCTGGGTGTCGATGAACTGCTCGATGCCGGAGAACGCGACGATCGCGTCGAAGAAGCGCGGCGGTCTGCTTGCGGGACAGGCCCGAGGATGGACGCGTTGAGGTAGACGTTCTCCCGGCCGGTCAGGTCCGGGTGGAAGCCCGCGCCCAGCTCCAGCAGCGCGGCCAGCCGGCCCCGGTGTTCGACCGTGCCCGGCGGTCGGCTGCAGGATCCCGCCGATCAGCTTGAGCAGCGTCGACTTGCCCGAGCCGTTGGGTCCGATCAGGCCGACGGTGGAACCGCTGTAGATCTCCAGGTCGATGTCCCGCAGCGCCCAGAAGTCGTCCTTGTGGGCCTTGGACCGGCCCATGTTGACCAGCCGCTCCTTGAGCGACTTCTCCTTGCGGATGACGAAGCGCTTGCTGGCGCCGGCCACCTTGACCACGGTGACGCCGCTGCTGACCTCGATGCTCGATCCCGTCATCTACAGCTCCTGCGCGAAGTTGCTCTGCAGCCGGGCGAAGACCCGCTGGCAGATCCACAGCAGGGGCATCCCGATCGCGATGGCGATCAGGATGCGCAGCCCCAGGTCGGTGGGCTGGGGGACGTCCGGCGCCGGCGACCCAGAGGCCGCGCTGGAACGCGAGCACCGCCAGCGTCACCGGGTTGGCCAGGTACAGGGCATTGAGGAGCTCGGAGTGCAGCGCGTCGTGCACGAAGCTCCAGGCGTAGACGATGGGCGAGATCCAGAAACCGACCATCAGCACGACCTCGACCAGGTACTGCACGTCCCGCAGGTACACGTTGACCGCGGACAGCAGGAACGCGGCGGCCATCGCGTAGACCAGCAGCAGGACGGTGCCGAGCAGGACGTAGCCCCAGCCGGCCAGGGTGCGGCGGCTCGCTGGCGATCAGCGCGGCGATCACCAGGATCACCATCTGGATCATGAAGTTGAAGAACGCCGAGCCGATCACCGACAGCGGGAAGACCTCGCGCGGCAGGTAGATCTTCTTGACCAGCCCGCCGTTGGCCACGATCGACCCGGTGCCGGTGGAGATGATCTCGCTGAACAGCCCCCACGCGGTCAGCCCGGTGAAGATGTAGATCGCGAAGTCGGGGATCGACCGCTCGGCGCCCAGGAACTTGCCGATGGCGATGTAGTAGACCAGCAGCTGGGTCAGCGGCCGGATCAGCGACCACAGGAAGCCCAGCGCGCTGTCCTTGTACCGGCTCTTGAGCTCGCGGCGGACCAGCAGGTCCAGCAGTTCGCGGTAGCGCCAGACCCCGCGGACGGAGTCGGCGGTGCCGCCGACGAATCCGCTGACCGGTCCCGCGGGGACCAGCGGTTCGGCGCGTCAGCCGTCTCGTTCCGGCTGCTTGCTTGACGCGCTCGTCCCACGGCGAGTGCTGACGTCGGACTCTTCGCGGGTCATCAGGATCCGCCACACCTCGTCGGCATAGCTGTCCCAGGTTCGGGTCGGGCGCCGGCGGGCCTGCTTCGCCAGCCGCTCCAGTTCCGCGTCGTCGGTGAGCAGGCGTGCGCATCGCCGTCGGCCACCGCGTGGTCGTCCGCGCGGGTCGACCAGCACGCGCCCCGCCGTCGGCGGCGATCTCCCGCATCGAGCCGAAATCGGAGGTGATCACCGGGGTGCCGCAGGCGATCGACTCGACCACCGGCAGGCCGAAGCCCTCGTTGAACGACGGGAAGACGGTGAACCGGGCGAGCCGGTAGGCCGCGCCAACAGCAGGTCGTCGCCGGCCGCGGAGATCGACTCGACCGGCCGGCCCCGCAGCTGCAGGGCCGCCAGGTGTCGAGGAACTCCTCGCTGCTCCAGGAGTTGCCGCCGATGAACGTCAGGCTGAACGCCAGGCCCTGCCGCCACAGCAGCTCGGCCGCCGTGCAGGACGGCCAGGTGGTTCTTGCGCGGTTCGTGGCTGCCCACCACCAGCACCATGGGCAGCCCGCCGACCAGCAGCCGGTCGGCGCCGGCGGCCAAGGCTCGACGCGGTGGAGTCGGCGCCCTCGTTGGGCAGGACGCAGGCGGTCACCCGCGGGCCGGGGATGCCGATCTGCGGCAGCATCGCCGCCCAGCCGCGGTACTCCACGGCGGCCGCCTCGGAGATGGTGGCCACGGCGTCGGCGTACCGGACGGCGGCCAGGTTCCGGGCGAACGCGGCCGGCATGGCCGGGCCGCAGGTCTCCGGCACGGTGATCGGGCACATGTCGTAGCCGATGACGGCCGATCCGGTTCGACGAGTGCTGGGCCAGGCGACAGCAGGGCCCCGGTTCGCGACGGTTTCGGTGGCCAGCTCGGGCAGCAGGTAGCGGCAGTCGACCGGGATGAGGATCGGGCCGGGATCGGGGTCGTCGACCGCGGGCCCGCCCCAGCAGGCCCGCCGGGCCTCGGGCGGGGTCAGCCGGCGCAGCGCCGGCCGGTCGTCGTGCCAGCCGACGAACGACCACGTCGTGGGCGCCGGCCCAGCGGCGGACCGACTCCCGGGTGACCCGCTGGATGCCGGTGGCGAAGTCGACCTTGGCGGTGTGGTCGACGTCGACCAGCACCGCGCCGGAGATCACCTCCACCGTCGGGAACGGACCGGCGTCCAGCACCCGCGGCGGCCGGGCCGCTCCAGATGGCCGGGCGGAGGGCGGCGACCGGACCGTCGGTCTGCGCCAGTCGGACGGCGGTGACGACGTCGTCGGCGGCGGGCAGCCGGCCGCCGAGCACCCCGAGCACCAGCCACGCCTTCGGCGGGTCGAGCGGTTGCAGGGCCTCGATCAGGGCGGCGAGCAGGCGGCGGTGTGCCGCCCGCGGCCGGCCGGGGCGCGTCCAGCGCCTCCAGCAGCACGCCGATCCGCTCGCGCAGCGCCCGGCCGGCGCGCGCGCCGTGCCGGTCGATGTCCCGGACCAGGGCGGCGAGGGTGTTGCGGGCGTCGTGGCGCCGCAGGTTCAGCTCAGCCAGCGAGCCTCGGCGCCCTTCAACGTCGCCCGACCCGGCAGCGTCGCGAAGAACCGGTCGAACAAGGGCGCCCCATAGTTCGTCGGCATAGTCCTGCCAGCTCCTCTCGCGGCGCCGCTCGATCTCGGCGCGCAGCCGGTCGATCTCGGCGTCGGTGGTCAACAGCTGCTGCATCGCCGCGGTCAACGTGGCGTCGTCCCGGGGGTCGACGGTGACCGCCCCGCCGCCCTGCGCGATCTCCGCGGTCGACCCGTAGAACGTGGTGATCACCGGGGTGCCCAGGGCCAGCGATTCGGCGACCGGCAGGCCGTACCCCTCGTGCAGCGACGGGAACACGGTGAACCGGGCGTCCGCGACGGCCGTGCCGCAGCTGGGCGTCGGACAGGCCGCGTGCGCAGCCGGACGGCCCGGCCGCGGTGCTGCAGCAGCCGCACCCGGCGCAGGAACTCCTGGTTGGAGCCGCCACTGCCGATGAAGGACAGCCGGAACCGCACACCCCGCTGCCAGAGCACCTCGGCCGCATGCAACACCGCCAGATGGTTCTTGCGGGCGTCGTGGCTGCCCACCACCACCACCTCCGGACGCGTCGGGTCGTCGGTGGTTGTGTCGTTCGGGTCGGACCTGGTCGGAGCCACCGGGGCGGCGGCCCCCGGATCCGCTCCCGCCCCGATTCCCGGCCTTGATTCCTGCCCTGATTCCCGCCCGGATCGCCGGTCGGGTCGCTGACCGGGGCGGCGAACTCCACCGGCAGGGGCACCGCCAGGGTGACCGGCGAGGGCAGCCCCTGGGAGGACAGCATCGAACCGTAGGCGGCGAACTCGGCGGCCGACGAGCGGCTGACCCCGGCGATCCGGTCGGCGAACTTCAGCGCCGACAGGTAGGTCATGCAAC
>CAWCCJ010000015.1:0-153364 GCA_963794045.1 uncultured Actinomycetes bacterium | reverse complement strand
AACGCATCCCTGCAGTCATAATCCGCAAGCGGTTCACGGCGCAGTGGCGCTGATCGCCTTCGTCCTACTCGTTTTCCGGAATGGGACGGTGGGCCATGCTCGTGAGCAGTCTGACAATCGGTTGCAGTATTGGAGAGGCGCCGAAGTACAGGACAGCGACCCCGACCGGGCGTAAGCGCAAGGCTGCTCCTCGGCAGTAAGGCTGTCTGCCTCAGGCTTTGGTCCCCTCCGTTTCGTCGTCCATAACTTCCCAGAACAACTTCGGCCTCACACCAAACAGGGGGACTGAAATCATCGATCAGTTGCCCGCGCGAATGAAAGCGACTTCACCATCCTCGTCTCGAACATGGAAGCAGTCGTCCGGCTCGAAGCAGTGGTCGAGATCATAGAAGAGACACTGCAGCTGGGTCGTCTCCTCAGGCTCGTCAACTCCAAATTCCTCGTCGTCCGGGTCCATGCTCAAGACCTTAGGGGTTGTTGAGCGCTCAAACCAAATCGTCAGCGGCACAGCGGTTTCCTCAGCGGTACTCTCGCCGGCTTCGTTCTTGCTCGTTGACGGAGCAGGGACGTCAAACACGAATTGCCAGAATGCTAGATGCTGCTTCTGCAAGGCTATCGTGTCTCGCTCGGTCTCGAAGACGGCAAACATGAAATCCACTTCCTGAAGCGTGTCACAGAGCCTTGATTGCGTACGACTGGAGATCGTCTTCTTAAATCCGAGGCCGTTCTTCGAATGAAATGGAGCGTCCATACTCGTGGATCGGCATCAACACCGGCTTCGGCAACCCGGACAAGAAGACTGTCGTCAATCAGTCCCGTCTTCTCTGCCTTCCTTTTCAAAGCCGCTAGGGGCGGCTCAACCGCGGGAAAAAGAGCTGACAGGGGAAGCTCGAATACAGCCGAGATGCGCTCGGCAACATCCAATCTCGTGAGCTGAACACCTGCCTCACTTCGTTGGATTTGCTCGAGGTTGGTCTTCGCTTTGCGCGCTAGATCAAGCTGGGTCAGTCCGCGCTTCTTGCGGACCTCCATGATGTGATTGGTGCTCATGACACACTACCAATTGCTGCGGATTCGGTCGTTTGCCTAGCACGCGATCAGCGATCGCGCAATAACAACGTATGCGGATAATTATTGTCCGTTCGGACACCGAACGGCGTCGACCCAACAGTGCCCTCAAGACCGTTAGAAAATTCACCTTGACTAGTGGTTGGCCACCGCTTGTCGAGTATCAATGAACTTCTGCAGCACCTCGTAGTCCCAGCCAACGATGCGGGCAGTAATACGCTTCCGCGGCGGCAGCTCGCCGCGCTTCTCCATGTTAGCCAGAGTATTTCGGTGCACGCCGAGCAGCTTCGCCGCGGCCTCCTTTGGACAAACTAACCACGCCTTTGTAGGTACCGTCAGGCAGCTTCACGAGCGTGAAGCCCATTAGGTCGCTTGGCAGTCGCATAGAAGCCCCCCGCAAATCAGTTCGAACATCTTAGCACTATGCAGCGTGTCATCCGCGCCGCAGTTCGACCACCTTCGGCGCATCGAGATCCACAATCCGGCGCAACTCGCGTTCCCATTTTTCCAGAGCGGCACTTTTCTCGTCGTCGTGCTCGCCAGGGTCATAATTCCAGCTCGTGACCTTCGCCTTGGCCCCGCTGACGTGGTTGAAGACGTGCCCACGATCCTCGGTCGAGGTCCGGAGCTTGCGCATGGTGCTGCCGATGGTGCGCCGGATGTCGTGCGGTCCAAGTCCTACGATCTTTGGGTCCGTGCGTCGGCAGATGCGCTCGTAGTGCTTCGTCACGGCGTCGCCCCGCAGTGGACCCTCGGTGCGTGTTGACGGGAAGACATACTTGCTCGATCCCGACGCCTCGATTGCTTCGCGGATCACGCGCACAACCATCGGCGTCAATGGCACTCGATCAGGTAGGCCATTTTTCGTGCGCTGATATTTCGGATCGTCCAGACGGGCTTATCGCAGTCAAGGTCGAGTTCCGCTTTCTCCATCTCAATTACTTCGCTTCGGCGCTGGCCGGTGAGGCAGAGCACCTTTAGCGCGCGTCGGATCGCGATGGCGGCGGGCAGATCAAACTCGTTGATGCCGCCGGCCCAGTGATCGACAACGATCTCGCGGCCAAACTCTTCCCACGGCGGCCAAGCTCGGTGGGCGTCATTATACGCTCGCGCCGCCGCTCCTTCCCCAGCTTGCGCAGTCGAGCGGCTGGATTGGAACCGGCGTGGCCCTCTTCGACGGCCCAATTGGCAACCCTGTTGAAAAAAGCGCGCGACGACCCGGGTTGCTTCGATGGCCCAGCAGATCTCCAAGACTTCGTCGCGAACCGCGCCCACGTCCTTACGCTCGATCTCACTGAAGGCGCGCGGACCCAGTGCCAGTTCCCTCTTGATCCGGTAGGGTGCAACACCCTCGGTCTCGACGCCGATCGCTCGAGGGCCATTGAGGTACATCTCGTATCGGCGTTTCTCGTCTTCCCACGTGTCGAGCTTCTTCTTTGCGTGCTGTTCCAACCACGCATCGAACAGCGCGCCGAACGTCGTGAGCTCAGGCTTGCTCGGGTCTTCGCCATCCGCCACACGGGACATGATGTGCGTTGCCTCAGCGCACGCCTGCGCCAGGGACTTGGAGTCAGCGAGGTCTCCAATCTCGTGCCAACGCTGCAGTCGCGTCTTGCCACGCCCGACCTGGTAGCGGACGAACCACGTCTTGCGGCCCGTGGGGTGGACAACAAGCACCAACCCCTTCTCGCCCCTGATCCTATAGTTGACCTGACGCGGTCCGGGTCTCACGGCTTCGATGGCCTTGACGTTCTTCGCCAGGACCCGAACCTGTTTGCCCAAGGCTGTCACGGTGTGCCCTCCAGTCCCGAGAAGCCCATTGTCTGAATGCTGCGAGTCCCCTAGGATCGGCGTGTGCCCCATGAGTTCCTTCTCGTCTTCGTGGCCGCTGGGATTCCTGCTTCTCTTGTCCGCCTGTGGTGGATGTGGTGGACGGGCGATTGTGTCGAGTGCGGCTTCGTTCGCAACGCGTGCACCTGTACCTCGCACGATCATTTGATGAGGCCGCGCCGCTGACGCGGCGCGGCCCGATTACTCATCCGGTGCAAGTGTCGCGGCCCGTGCCTTGATCTCGTCGACCACGGCTGGGTCCGCGAGCGTGGTCGTGTCGCCGAGTTGGCGGTCCTCGGCGACGTCGCGGAGCAAACGACGCATGATCTTGCCGCTGCGCGTCTTCGGCAACTCGGGGGTGAACACGATGTTGGCCGGCTTTGCGATCGCGCCGATCTTTCGGGCCACGTGCTCGCGTAGCTCCTGGAGCTTCTCCACCGACCCCTCTGCACCGCCTTTCAACGTCACGTAGGCGACGACCGCCTGGCCTGTCGTCGGATCGGGTCTCGGTGCGACCGCGGCCTCGGCGACGTCAGGATGATCGACGAGCGCCGATTCGATCTCGATCGTCGATAAGCGGTGACCCGAGACGTTCATGACGTCGTCGACGCGGCCGAGCAGCCAGAAGTCGCCGTCCTCGTCGACGCGGGCGCCGTCCCCCGCGAAGTACAGGCCGGGGAAGCGGCTCCAGTAGGTCTCTCGGTAACGCTCGGGGTCTTTGAACAAACCGCGGAGCATTGCCGGCCACGGCCGCTCGAGGACGAGGAAGCCGCCTTCGCCGGGACCGACAGCCTGGCCGTTCTCGTCGACGACGGTTGCCTCGACGCCCGGGAACGGCTTGGTCGCAGAGCCCGGCTTCGTCGTCGTCACGCCCGGCAGCGGCGTGATCAGGATCATCCCCGTCTCGGTCTGCCACCATGTGTCGACGACCGGCGTGCGGTTGCCGCCGATGTGCTCGCGGTACCAGACCCACGCTTCCGGGTTGATCGGCTCGCCGACGGTCCCGAGCAGACGCAGGGATGAAAGATCGTGGCGCTGCGCATGCTCCGGTCCCCACTTCATGTGCGAGCGGATCGCAGTCGGCGAGGTGTAGAGGATGTCGACCTTGTACCGCTCGACGATCGACCACCAGCGGCCCTCGTCCGGATAGTCAGGAGTTCCTTCGTAGATCACGCCGGTGGTGCCGTTGCAAAGCGGCCCGTAGACGATGTAGCTGTGGCCGGTGACCCAGCCGATGTCGGCGGCGCACCAGTAGACCGAGTCGGGTTTGATGTCGAAGATGTAGTGGTGCGTCGTCGCGACGCCGCACAGGTAGCCTGCCGTTGTGTGCACGATCCCCTTCGGCTTGCCGGTCGTGCCGCTCGAGTAGAGCAAGTAGAGGAGATCCTCCGAGTCCATCGGCTCACACGGACACGACTGCGGATCGTCGCCGACGTCGGTGGTCAACTCGTCCCACCAGTGGTCACGAGCGTGCTGCATCTCGACGGTGCCGTCAGTGCGGCGGTAGACGACGCAGCTCTTGATCGTCGGCGAGGCAGCCATCGCCTCGTCCGATATCTGCTTGAGCGGAACTCGGGTGCCGCGACGCCAACCCTCGTTCTGGGTGATCAGAACCTCGCACTCCATGTCGTTGATCCGACTCGCGAGCGACTCGGCCGAGAAGCCGCCGAACACAACGGTGTGCGGAGCACCGAGCCGCGTGCAGGCAAGCATCGCCACCGGCAGCTCGGGCACCATCCCCATGTAGATCGCCACCGGTGTCCCCTTCGTCACGCCGAGCTTCCTCAGCCCGTTCGCGAACCGCACCACGTCCCGCTGGAGGTCAGCAAACGAGATCGCTCGCCGGTCACCCTCCGGCTCGCCCTCCCAGTGGAAGGCGACCTTCGCGCCGTTGCCGGCCTCGACGTGACGGTCGACGCAGTTGAAGCAGACGTTGAGCTTGCCGCCGAGGTACCACTTTGCGTACGGAAGCTCCCACTCGAGCAGCTTGTCGAACGGCTTGAACCACGACAGCCGCTCACGCCCTTCGGTCTCCCAGAACTCACGCCAGTCTCGACCATAGATCTCGTCGGTGGCGTGCGCCTGGGCGGCGAAGTCTTCGTCGGGCGGATAGCGCCGCTCCTCGAGGAGGAGCGTGTCAATCGTGTTCCCGTCACGCGCTCCTATCTCTTCCATCGCGTATTACCCCTGACTCCGAGGCACCTGCGCAGGGGTTCGGACGGCGACCGGCAGCCCGCCAAACAGCGGCCGCCCGACCGGCAGTACCGGCCGCGGCGACATGCCGTTGACGACACCGGCAGCCGACGCGTACCAGGCGACACCGGCAGTGACGATGCCCGCCCAACCGCCGGCGTGGAGCCAATACGGGCTCATCCCGTGCGCGATCCGGAAGAAGCCGAACGCGAGCAGGATCTCGGTGATCTCGAGCGCGAGGAAGACGCCCGTTACGGCCACGTTCACCCTCAGTGACCACAGAAGCATGTAGCTGTTGAAGATCGCGAATGCGATCAGGAACCAGGCGAGGGCATTGTCCACGTCGGGCCCCTTGAACAGCCCCGCGAAACTGTGGGACAACGTCAACAGAGCTACGGTGCCGCCAAGGGCGAGCCAGAACCCTCCATACGTCGAAAACGCGGTCGCGCCGAACACGTTCCGATTCCGGAACTCCCACATCCCGGCAAGCAACTGCACCAGGCCGCCGTAGAACATGGCAGCTCCAATCCAGATCCCATCCGGGATGAACGACGCGTTGTGCCCGCTCAGCAGAAACGTCGTCAGCGCGAACGCGGCGAGGCCAAGCGGGGCGGGATCGGCGGGCATGAATGCCGGCCTCTCCATCTCGGTAGCGGCCATGTGGCCCCCTCTCGATGAACCCCAATTGCCCCCGACGCCGGCGGCGCCGGCAGCCGGAGGCCGGACACTCGAGTTGTTGCCGCCAAGTCCGGAGCCGAAACGGAGGGGAAAGCAACTCTGCAGCAGGAGCTTCACTAGCCTCCGACGCTTGGACGACCTGCGACAGCTGTCAACGGGTATCGGGTGAACCTAATTTAGAACTCGCCCATCCAACGGCTCGATCTCGTCCGCATAGAGCTCGTGGTGTCGACCGCCCGCCTCAGGAGCTGGCGGTCGGGCTGATGGAGAATTAGCAAACGAAGAGGTCGCAAAAGGTGACCTGTCCGGCAGACGAAGTGCGCGGCAGGAGGCGGGTCTTGCGGGCGATTACCACTGAGGCAACACCCCCCGATCTCCCTGACACACAATCGAAAAGTTGAAGGTCACCGCAGTCATCGGCCGCGCCGCTTCGCGACGGGCAGGGCTTCGGCAGCTCCGCTTCCTCAGCAAGCGGGGGAATCTCTCCCGGGTTCGATTCCCGCCGCCTCCACTGAACTTGGATCAAGACGAACTCACGCGCCTTTACCTATCTGCTGCTAAAGTAAAGGGATGAGCGTGATCTCTCGCAAGAATCAGGTCACCCTGCCCGTCGATGCACTCCGCGCGGCAGGCCTGGAGCCAGGCGACGACGTCCACGTCGAAGTCGTCGGACCGGGCCGCCTAGAACTCGTCCGGGCAGAGGAACTCGTCAAGGAATTCGCCGGCGTTTTCGACTCCAGCGTCTACCCCGAGGGCTACCTCGACGAGCTACGGCACGAGTGGCCGTAGCCGTCTTCGACGCCGACGTCCTCATCGCCTACCTCGGCCGCGACGACGCCAACCACGCCGAGGCTGTCGAGAGGATGCGCCGAGCCCTCGATCCGGGAACGCGTCGGCTGGTCTCGACCGTCAACTACACGGAAGTGCTGATCGGGCCGCTCCGCCATGCGGGCTCGGCGGGTGCCGAAACTGTGGATGCGATGTTGGTGCGCTTCGGAATCGAGGCGCTCCAGGTCGATCTCGCACTTGCCCGTCGCGCCGCCGCAGTCCGCGTCCGAACAAGCCTGAAGCTCCCGGACGCCTACGCGCTTGCCACCGCGATCCATGCCGAGAAGCGCGGCCACACCGACGTCCGCCTCGAAAGCTTCGACGCGAAGGTCATCAAGGCTTACGCCTCGCTCCATCCGATTCCGCCCGAGATCGGGTAGTTGCCTCGCGCCGAGCGTCTCCGGAGCGACGTCGAATCATGCGACGAGACGAAGTACGTCAGCCGCAGTCGGAAGCGCATCGAGCAAGAGTTCCGAGCGGAGCCGGGTCCTCACCCAGGGGTCACGCTCGAAGGCGCGGCACCCGTTCTCGATCGCCGACGACGCGGCAGGGAACCCCGCGACGGGCAGCCGCTCGCACAGGCGGTGCACGAGGTCCTCGAGTCGTTGCTCGTGCCAGCCGCTCCAGAGCTGGTCGGCAATCGCGGCGGTCGTGGCGCCTGCGTCGAGCGACTCGGCTGCATCGATGACCTCGAATGCGCTCCAGAGGTCAGTGGCCGCAAGCACGAGCGCGAGCGACTCGACCGGGTCCTCGCACGCCTGCTCGTCCACCTCGAGAAGCTCGAGCGCAGCCGGGTCGAGCTGCCGCTGCCGCTCCTCGAGCCCGGCGACGACGGCGCCGATGAGAAGCACGTCGACCGCGTCGTCGCGGCCTTCTACCTCGCCCAAGATCGTCTCCCATACCCGAGGGTAGGCGGCGACGAAATCGGCAGGAATCCGCGCCTGTTCGACGGCCCCGAGCTGCACGAGTCCCTCCTCGAGCAGCTCGCGCGTGAGCTGGTCGCTCGCGCGCTCCGCCCACGCGTCGAACGTGCCCGACGCGGGTCGCTGGCGTGGGAAATGGAACGCGAGACTAAACAGATCCTCCAACGCGTCCTGCGACCGCCGCACACCGTCGACGCCGCAGCAACGCTTCACCTTCGCGCCGGATCCGCACGGGCAGGGATCGTTGCGCCCGATCTTCACAAGTCGTGAACGTAACCGGCCGCCCGGACGGCGATGTCAGCCCGTGTGGCCCGAGCTCTGCTCATCCGAGCCTCAACGCCTCAACCTCCAACAGGACGGGGTTTGCGCACCGCCAAGTTCCGCCCATATCGATTCGCCTCTCGATCGCGGATGCCCCGTCCGTGAGCGAAAGGCTTTCCGAATTCGAGGCGGAGGTTCGCAACGATCCCGATTCGCTCGGCCTGATACTCCACGGATCGCGTGCGGTCGACGGTGGACGACCCGACTCCGACTACGACCTAATTCGGGTGGTCACCGACGAGGCACATCGCCATCGGGCGGAGTCAAACACGCTTCTGGAGCGGCGCGAGCAGGTCGGTACTCCGAGGCTCGATGTGCTGTACCAGACCCCGGCTCGGCTCCGCTTCCTCGCCAAGCATCCCGACTGGTGGACGAGTACGTACGCTACCGCCTCAGTCCTCGTCGACAAGACCGGCGATGTACACGTGCTCGTGAACGCGATCGTGAAGCGAGGCGGCCTCGAGCACTGTTGGCCGCCGTACAACGATCAGCTCGGCCCGCGGTTGAAGGAGCTCGAGGCAGCACAACGATGGGAGCCCGGATTCTTACGAGCGACGATCTTGCAGGTGCTCGAGGGAGGAGAGCCGCTGGCGCAGCTGCGGCTCGAAGGGCAGGTGGAGTCCCTCATGAGCGCGCGAGGCTTTCCGCACGAATGGGGTGACGACCTGGATGCCCTCAAGGCGACCCACCCCGACCGGGATGGGTCGCAGCTCGGGAGCGAAGCCTCGTGACCCTGGCTCGGCAGCGCGGACTTTCGCGCTGTTGGAACCCGCCGCCTCCGGTTTCCCACGTGGGGTGTTTCGACCGGCAGGAACCATCCCCAGGCCGGCCGCGGTTGTCGGTGTGGGCAAGATGATGAGACCACACCGTGACCACACGAGCACACGATTCCGCGGCAGCTACATCGCAGATGGCACAAGCCATTCCGCTGGGTTGAGCGAAACGCCTAGCGTCACTACCTCTGTCCGCTAAATCTCCTGAAGTGCTTCGCCGCCTTTTCCTGCTCGCGGTGCTCGCCGCGCTCGTTCTTCCTGCGGCGGCGGGCGCGCACGCACGCCTCGTGCGCACATCGCCTGCGAACGGCGCCGTCCTCGCGAAGCCTCCGGCCGAGATCCGGATCGTGTTCGACGACGTCGTCAGACGAGGCGGTGGGATCGAGGCGATCAGGAACGGCGGCGGATCGGTGCTCGCCGGAAAACCACGGCTCGTCGGCGGGAACATCCTCGTCCTGCCGTTGAAGCGCGGGCTCCGTCGCGGCGCGTACTCCGCGCGCTGGTCGATCGTCTCGGACGATGGTCACCTCGAATCCGGGATCGTCGCGTTCGCGGTCGGCCGCGGCGAGCCCGTGCCGACCTCGACGCTGACTGCGACCGGCACGAGCGTCGAGGCCGATCAGGTCGCTTGGCGTTGGATTCTGTACGCCGGACTGCTCGCCGCTGTCGGCATCTCGATCCTCGTGCTCGTCGTACGACCGCTGGATGACGAGCGCACGGCGCTGCTTCTCACTGCAGCTGCAGTCATCACGGCGATCGGAGCGGGGGAGGAGGCACATCGCATCGGACTCGACACGCGTGCAGGAACGGCGCTCGGCGCGACTGCGCTTGCTGCGGTGGTCGTTGCGACGCTTGCCGGCGCCGCCACGCTCGCGAGCGCAGTGCTCGTACCGGCGGCCGCGCTCGCACTCGTACTCGTCCTCGGGCCTGCATTCGCCGGACACGCATACGACCGGGATGTCAACCGGGTCAACGTCGCCGCCGACGCGCTCCATCTCCTAGGCGCCTCCGCGTGGGTCGGCGCACTCATCGGGATCGTGGCGCTCGGGGTCCGCTCCCGGCGCGCGATCCTGCTCGCCCCTGCCGGCGTCGTCCTGCTCGGGGCAACCGGTGTCGTTCGCGCCTGGTCGGAGCTCTCGTCGTTCTCGCAGCTCTGGGACACGTCGTACGGCCGCACGATCCTTGTGAAGACCGGGCTCCTCGCTGCCGCTCTCGCGTGCGGGTGGCTTCTTCGCACGCGACTCGCACGGCGCTCCGTAACAGAGCTCGCGCTCGTCGCCGGGATCCTCGTCGCCGTCTCGGTGCTCGTGCTGCTTCCGCCAGGACGGAGCGTCGGCGGCGGGCTCGTGCGTGTCTCGACCGCCGAGCCCTCGCCGCCACCACCGCTGCCGCCACGTGATGCGGTTCTCGCCTCGAAGGAGCTGGGCTCGCTCGGGGTCGTGCTCGCTCTCGAGCCGCGCACGACGACGGCGCTCGTCCTTTCCCCGGCAGGGGGCGGGCTCAACGGCCTCGATGTGCAGCTCAACGGCGAGGAGGCAAGCCCCTGCGGCCAGGGCTGTTACAGGGTCGAGGCGCCGCCCGGCAAGAAGGTCGACGTGGCGATCGACCGGTTCGGCCCGACCCTCACCGCATCGTTCGACGCCCCGGCGTCGACGACCGACGGGGCAGCCACCCTGCGAGGCGTCGAAAAGCGCTACAAGGCGTTGAAGAGCGTCTTCTTCCTCGAGACGCTTGCGTCGTCCCCGACGCAGTCGATCACCGCGTTATGGCGGCTCGAGCACCCTGACCGGGTCGACTACCAGGTGCCGGGTGGAGCATCGGGGGTCGTGATCGGCGCGACGCGGTGGGACCGGGACCGCCCCGACGCGGCGTGGCAGCGATCCGACCAGGAGCGCCTGCGCCAGCCGGCACCCGCGTGGACGCAGTCGCGGAACGCCCACGTGATCGCGGACAACGGCGACGCGAAGACACTGACGTTCATGGATCCTGCGACGCCGGCATACTTCACGCTCACCGTCGACGCGAAGACGCTGCTGCCGAGAGAGCTCCGGATGACCGCAGCCTCGCACTTCATGGTCGACCGTTACGTGCGGTTCAACGCGCCGCGGGCGATCTATCCGCCCCGCTGACGTGCTCCTCGTCGAGGAGCCGCCAGACGTAGAGGCCGATCGCAACGAGGAAGATGATCGTCTGCTCGGCGTTCATGAGGATTCCGCCGAGATTCTGGTCGTGCACCGGCGAGAGCCCCCACAGGCGTGGAGTCGTTTCGTAGTAGGAGTACAGCGGGCGGCTCGCGAACGTCAATGCAAGGCCGAGGAACGAGGCTGCGACGAACGCGGCGCCGAGATACGCGATCGCGGCCGCGTTCGAGAGGCGGCCCGACACGAGCGGCCACCAGAACACGAGACCACCGATGATGAGTATCGCGTGCTCGATCTGCAGCGCCCAGCCGGTGCGGAGCGCCCAGTCGTAGAACCCCGCGATGTGCGTGCCGTACCAGGCCAGCAGCCAGATCGGAAGGGCGTAGCGCGCGCGCAGCCGGCGCGCGCCGTGAGCGTTCAGCCAGTCGCGCATGCCGGGTGTCAGCCCGAGCAGGACGAGCAGCGTCGCGACGTCGGCGATGAGCGCGTTTTGCAACAGGTGGATGAGCAGCAGGCGTTTCGCAGCGATCGTCTCGAGCGGCGAGTTCAGCGACGCCGCGATGAGGAACAGCCCGCCGAAGTACGAGATCGCTCGCAACGTCGTCGGCCTGTCGTTGCGCGCGGCCCGGACGTACGCCAGCGCGGCGAGGAGTGTGGCCGCGACGAACGCCCACTCAAAGGTGAAGCTCGTTGCGCTCACACCGCAGCCAGACGCGCGTGACGCAGGCGCGGGCGAATCAGCAGGAAGACGAACGTGCCGAGAACGACCGTCTGCTCGGCCATCATGGTGATGCCGGCGAGCCTCTGGTCGGTCAGCGCCGAGATCCCGTAGGCGCCGCGATACAGCGGGTAGAGCGGGTGGAACGTGAAGACGAGGACGTCTGTGAGCACCTGCCCCGCGGCGAACATCGCGACGGCAAGTGCCACGCGTCCGCCCGTGCCGAGCCGCCGGTGGCCGCCTGGATCGATGAGGAGGATCCAGACGAGCGTGCCGGTGAGCATGAAGCATGCGTGCTCGAGGTCGTGGAGCCACGGATGGAGCAGCGCGTCGATGTAGAGGCGCGGGATGTGCCAGATCGCGAAGGTTGCCGCCCACAGGCCGAAGGCAACCGGCGGGCGGAGCAGGAAGGCGAGCACGGCGCGGACGTCGCGGTCGCGTGCGATCGGTCCGAGGATGAACGGCGGCAGGAAGAAGACGAGCAGAGGGCCGCGAAGCGCGACGATCATCAACGCGATCCCGAGATCCCCGATCAGCATGTGCTGGAGCATGTGCACCGACAGCAGGTGGTTCTCGCCGATCGTGTGGATCGGGGAGACGAGCCCTGCGACCACGACCCCGAGGCCGGTCGCGAAGAGAGCGAGTCGCCGCCAGTCCGCGAGATCGCGCCGATTCCGTGCGCGCAGGCGCAACCAGCCCTGGAGGAAGAGCCCCGCCGCGAGCGCGGCGGGCACGAGCACCGAGGGCGGGGCGGACCAGGCTGCGTGCGCGACCGGCACGCCTCTAAGGCTAGAGGCCGAGGAGCCTGGCGATGACCATGCGCTGCACCTCGTTCGTGCCCTCGCCGATCTCCAGGATCTTCTGGTCCCGGTAGAGCCGCGAGATCGCGAATTCCTCGGTGAAGCCGTAGCCGCCGTGGATCTGGAGCGCCGCGTTCACGACGCGGTTCGAGAGGATGCCGGTGTAGAGCTTCGCCTGCGCGGCGGCGAGGCCGAAGTCCTTGCCCGCATCCTTGAGCCAGGCCGCGCGGTAGACGAGCTGGCGTCCGGCCTCGATCTCGGTCGCCATGTCGGCGAGCGCGAACTGGACGGCCTGGAACTTCGCGATCGGCCGCCCGAACTGCTGCCGTTCCTTCGCGTAGGCGAATGCGAGGTCGTAGGCCCCCTGCGCGAGGCCGACGCCCATGGCTGCGACCGAGATGCGGCCGCCGTCGAGGATCGTCATGAACTGGTGGAAGCCCCGGCCGCGCGGGCCGAGCAGGTTCCGTTCCGGGACGGCGCAGCCTTTGAAGGAGAGCTCGCGCGTGTCGGACGCGTGCCAGCCAAGCTTGCGCATCGGCGGCGAGATGTCGTAGCCGGTCGTCCCGTTCGGGACGACGATGTTCGAGATCTCGTCCTCGCCCGTGAGCGCAGTGATCGTCACGCACGCGCTGATGTCTGTGCCTGCGTTCGTGATGAAGATCTTCGAGCCGTCGACGATCCACTCGCCGTCGCGGAGCTCCGCACGCGTGCGCGTCGCGCCTGCGTCGGAGCCGGCGTTCGGCTCCGTGAGTCCGAAGGCGGCGAGGCCCTCGCCCGACGCGAGTCGCGGCAGCCACTCCTGCTTCTGCGCGTCGTCTCCGAAGAGATAGATCGGCATCGTCCCGAGCGATGTGTGCGCCGCCACGGTGATCGCGACGGACGAGTCGATCCGCGTCAGCTCCTCGACCGCGATCGCGTATGAGACGGTGTCCGCGCCCGCGCCGCCGTACTCCTCGGGGATCGGCATCCCCATCAGCCCGAGCTCGGCCATCTCCGCCACGAGCTCGTACGGGAAGCGCTCCTCGCGGTCGAGCTCCTCCGCGACCGGCGCGACCCGCGACTCGGCGAAGTCGCGCACCGTGCGCCGCAGCAGCTCCTGCTCGTCCGTCAGCTCGTAGTTCATGCGAGCGAGGCGGCGAGCTCGGCGATCAGCCGCACGCCGTAGCCCGTGCCGCCGGGGACGCGGTAGTAGTCGCCGCGCGAGCGTTCGAGGAACCCGGGGCCCGACATGTCGAGGTGCGCCCACGGCCCGTCGCCTGCGAACTCCTCGAGGAACTTCGCCGCGAGCACCGGCGAGCCCTGGCGCAGTGTCGACGCGTTCTTCATGTCGGCGTACGCCGAGTCGACGTAGCGCCGATATCGCTCGTGCAGCGGGAAACGGCCACGCCATGTCGCCGCTGCGCTCGGAGGCCGCGAGGATCCGGTCGCGCCACGTCGTCGTCGTTCGCGAAGAGCCCGCCGTACAGGTCGCCGAGCGCGAGCTCCATCGCGCCGGTGAGTGTCGCGACGTCGAGCACGTGCGTCGCGCCCTCGCGCCGCGCGTACCAGAGTGCGTCGGCGAGAACGAGCCGCCCTTCCGCATCGGTATTGATGATCTCGATCGTCTTGCCGTTCGCCGCGCGCAGGATGTCGCCGGGGCGGAACGCGTCGCCGCCCGGCATGTTCTCCGCGGCGGCAAGAACGGCGATCGCGCGCACCGGCAGCCCGAGCGACGCGATTGCGCCGAGCCCTTCAGGACGCCGGCGCCGCCCGCCATGTCGCCCTTCATGTCCTCCATCTTCGCGGCGGGCTTGAGCGAGATCCCGCCGGTGTCGAACGTGATCGCCTTGCCGACGAGCCCGAGCACGACGTCGGCGCGCGTCGGCTCCGGCGGGTCGTAGCGGACGACGATCAGCCGCGGCTCGTTGCGGCTGCCGCGCCCGACGGCGGCCAGCGCGCCCATGCCGAGCTTGTCGAGCTCGCGCGGGCCGAGGATCTCCGCGCTCAGGTGCTCGTGCTCGGAGGCGAGCGCCTGCGCGCGCTCGGCGAGCGCGTGCGGGTCGAAGCTCGTTCGGCGGCATGTTCGCGAGGTCGCGCGCGCGGTTCGTGTGCTCGGCGACGATCGCCGCACGCTCGGCGGCGTCCCGCAGCTCCTGCGTCTCGAAGTGCCCGAGGACGATCCGCTCGAGCGGTCGCGCGCCGCTTCGTCGCGTCCTGCGTCTTCCAGGCGCCGGGGCTGTAGCCGCCGAGGATCGTCGCCCTCGACGAGCGCGCCCGCCTGCTCCGGGAGCGGTAGCGCAAGGCTCTCGTCGAGCAGCAAGCACGACCGTGCCGCCGACGCGGGCGAGCGCCTGCGCCACGACCGCGCCGGCAGTCCGGAAGGCATCGTCGATCCGTCGCGACGTGCCGAGGCCGACGACGACGACGCGGGGCGCCTCGAGCTCGCCGTTCGAGGTGTAGGACGCAGCGTCTCGCCGCGCTCGCCGCGAAGCTCGCCGCTCTCCATGAGCCGCGCGAGGCGGCCGCCGAGCTTCTCGTCCACGATCCGAGCGCCCTCGCCCGACAGGGGGACGGTGACCGGGACGGCGAGCGCGTCGACGCTCGACCTGCCCCGGCAGCGCGATCTCGATGGGGACGGCCACGGCGCGGCGACTCTATCTACACTCGCCCCGCGGATCCGACCTCCAAGGAGCGAAAAGACCTATGTCCGACACCGTGCAGGAGTTCTTCCAGAACCTCGAGTCACGCGCCGACTCGTCCAAGACCGCCGGGATGACGAACTCGTACGTCTTCGACATCGAGGGCGTCGGCCAGTGGAAGGTCGACGTCGACGACGGCAAGGTCACCGTCACCGAAGGCGGGGGCGACGCGGACGCGACGATCTCCGCGTCCCAGGAGACGTTCGCAGAAGATCGTCGCCGGCGAGCAGAACGCGACGAGCGCCTACATGACCGGGAAGCTGAAGGTCAAGGGCGACATGGGCGCCGCGATGAAGCTCCAGAAGCTTTTTTAGGTATCAAGTCCGCCTGGGCGGGCGCCGATGCCTCGAGCATGATCCGGCGCCTGCTCGGGCTTCCCCGCCCTCACCGCTCGGTTCCGGCGCGCTCGCTCCGCCGCTATGCGAAGTCGATCTGCCTCGACTCGCAGACGCGCACGTAGCCGATCCGCTCGTAGATCGCGTTTGCCGTGGGGTTCGCGAGATCCGTGTAGAGGAAGCAGAACGTACGGCCCTCGCGCAGCAGCCTCTCCGACTGCTCTGCGACGAGCGAGGTCGCATACCCACGGCCGCGCTGCTCCGGCGGCGTGTAGACCGGGCCGATCCGGATCCCGTTCGGGGTCAGGCCGCCGTAGCCGGACATCGAGACGGCTGCGCCGCCGTCCTCCCAGATCGTGAAGCCGCCCTTCGCGGAGCCGAGCCGCTGGCGGATCTGCCGCTCGTAGACGCTCGGGCCGTGGTCGTCGTGCATCGCCTCGCGCGCGAAGGCGCGGAACCAGTCGAGGACGAGCTCGTAATCGCTCTCGTCCGCCTCCGCGCGAGCGACCGGATGCCTGCGGGACCGGAGCGACCTCCCGCAGGGCATACACGCCCTGCTCGATCGCGACCCGCGGGCTCACTCCCGTCCGTGCGAACCCACTCGCCGGTGAAAACGTCGACTTCCGGCGTGGCGCCGACGACGCCGGGCAGCTCGATGTCGATCGCGTCGGCGAGAACGGCGAGCGCTTCGTCGTCACGCGGTTGTGCGAGGACGAGGTTGTACGGCGACGTGCGCAGTGCACACGCGACGATCTCGTCGCCCTCGCGCACGACCCAGAACACGAGCTCGGGGAAGAGCGTCGGGTTCGAGGCGAGGGTGTCGGAGACCCCGAGGATCAGGTTGTGCCGCGGCTCGTCGCGGACGAGGTACACGGTGGTCTCGTCGCGGAAGCGGACTGGGTCGTGGAAGCGCTCGGCGTTCACTCGTCGAGCTCCACGAGCAGCGCGCCTCCGCGACCCGGTCGCCCTCGGCAACGTGCACGGCGCGGACCGTTGCGTCGTACGGCGAGACGAGCGGCGTCTCCATCTTCATCGCCTCGAGGACGACGAGCGGCTGCCGCGCGCGTCACCTGTCGCCCCGGCTCGACGAGCACCTTGATGACCGTGCCGGGCATCGGCGCGGTGACGCGCCGACTGCTCGGCCGCAGGGCCGCGGTCGTGCGCGGCATCGTCGATGCTCGGCACCGCCGCGGCGGCGGCGGCGGCAGATTGAGCCGCCACGCGCCGCGCCAGGCGGGCCGGCGCGCGCGGCGGCGAGTGCTCGGAGAGCGGCGGATGCTCGGTGAGGAATGCAGTCGTCGACGCGCCCGGCGCGGACGAGCGGATGCGAGACGAGCCAGCGCAGGAACGGCAGGTTCGTCGTCACGCCGCCGACCTCCGTCTCGCGCAGCGCGGCTGCGAGCGCGGTCGAACGCCTCGTCGCGCGTCGCGCCGTACGCGATCAGCTTCGCGATCATCGGGTCGTACGAGTGCCGATCTCGTCGCCCTCCTCGACGCCCGCGTCGACGCGGATCGACGTCGGGCAGCCGCAGCCGCTCGATCGCGCCCCGCCTGCGGCAGGAACGTCCGCGGATCCTCGGCGTAGAGCCGCACCTCGACCGCGTGCCCGTGCAGGTGACGTCGGTCACCAGCTCAGCCCCGTCCGCGATGCGCAGCTGCTCGCGCACGAGATCGACGCCGGTGACGAGCTCGGTCACCGGATGCTCGACCTGGATGCGGGCGTTCAGCTCGAGGAAGTAGAAGTCGCGGCCTTCGAGCACGAACTCGGCGGTGCCGGCGCTCACGTAGCCGATCGCGCGCGCGAACGCGACGGCCGCGTCGCTCATGCGCGCGCGCAGCTCCGGGTCGAGCGCGGCCGACGGCGACTCCTCGAGCACCTTCTGGTGCCGCCGCTGCATCGAGCACTCGCGCTCGCCGAGCGCGATGACCGCGCCGTGCGTGTCGGCGAGCAGCTGGATCTCGACGTGCCGCGGCCGCTCGAGGTAGCGCTCGAAGAACACGGTGTCGTCGCCGAACGCGGCTACGGCCTCCCGCTTCGCAGCCGCGACGGCGTCGTCCAGCTCCGCCGGCGTCGCGCACGATCCGCATGCCGCGCCCGCCGCCACCCGCCGCAGCCTTCACGAGGAGCGGGTAGCCGACCTCCTCGGGCGTCCCGTTCGGCAGCACCGGAACGCCTGCCGCGCGCGCCGTCTCCTTCGCGCGCGAGCTTGTCGCCGCCGGCCGCAGCGCCGCCGGCGGCGGCCCGATCCAGGTCAGCCCCGCGGCGAGCACGGCCTCTGCGAGCTCTGGCGCTCTCGGAGAGAAAGCCGTAGCCGGGATGCACTGCGTCGGCGCCGCGTCTCCCGCGCGGCGCGCACATGCTCGGAGGCGTCGAGGTACGACGCGATCTCGATCGTCTCGTCGGCAACGCGGGTGTGCAGCGAGCCGAGCTCGTCGCGGGCAGCGACGGCGACGGTCGCGATGCCGTCGCGCGCGGCACGCGCGGAAGATCCGCACCGCGATCTCGCCCCGGTTTGCCACGAGCAGCTTCTGCATGCGCGGGCGAAGCCTAGACTCGCGCGGTGGAGCCGGTCCGGTGGGGGATCCTCTCGACGGCGCGGATCAATCGCGCCGTCATCCCCGCGTTGCGGGAGTCGCCATGCTCGGAGCTCCTCGCGGTCGCGAGCCGGACGCAGGATCGAGCGGACGCGTACACGGGCGAGCACGGCATTCCTCGCGCGTACGGGAGCTACGAAGCTCTCCTCGGCGACGCAGACCTCGAAGCCGTCTACATCTCGCTTCCGAACGGGCCGCACGTCGAATGGTCGGTTCGTGCGCTCGACGCGGGCAAGCACGTGCTGTGCGAGAAACCGCTGACCCGCGACCCGACGGAGGCCGAGCGCGCATTCGATGCGGCCGAGAGAGCAGGGCGTCTCCTGATGGAGGCCCTCATGTGGCGCCACCATCCGCAGACGACCAAGCTCGTCGACCTCGTCCAGCGGGCGATCGGCGAGTTGCGGCTCGTGCGCACGGCCTTCTCGTTCACGATCGAGCCCGGCAACGTCCGGCTCGATCCGCAGCTTGCGGGCGGCGCGCTCATGGACGTCGGCTCCTACTGCGTGAGCGGCTCCCGCCTCCTTGCGGGCGAGCCCGTGGTCGTCACCGCCCGCCAGGTGCTCGGCCCGACGGGCGTCGATATCCGGATGGCAGGCACCCTCGTCTTCCCCGGAGATGTGGTCGCGCAGTTCGACTGCGGTTTCGACCTGCCGCTTCGACAGTGGCTCGAGGCCGTTGGCTCGGATGGGTCGGTCCGCGTGCGCTGGCCGTGGAACGCACGCGAGCCGGGGCTCGAGCTCGTGCATGGGGACTCGCGCGAGTGGCTAGCCGTCGAGGATGCAAGTGCGTATCGCGCCCAGTGCGACAACTTCAGTACGTCGATCCGCGGCGAGGCGGAGCCCCTGCTCGGCCGCGCCGATGCAGTTGGCCAGGCAAGGACGATCGATGCGCTCTACAGATCCGCAGAGGCTGGCGGCGAGCCTGTGCGACCGGTCGCGTGACCGGGTACCCTGCCCCGTCTCTGTGAGACGGCGGTGGCTCATAGCTGCGGTGCTCTGCGCCCTCTGCGCGACTCCTGCCGCACCGGCAGGGACGAAGGTCGTCGTCACCGGTCGCGGCTGGGGGCACGGTGTCGGCATGAGCCAGTGGGGGGCGTACGGCTATGCGCTCCACGGCTGGCGCTGGCAGCGCATCCTCGCCCACTACTACCCCGGCACGCGTCTTGCGGATGCGCCCGTGTCAAAGGTGCGTGTCCTGCTGGCGGACGAGCAGACGAGCGCACGCGTCGGCTGCGCGGGCGGCATTCGCGTGAGCGACCGCACCGGCCGCAGCTGGGCGCTGAAGCCGGGGTCGTACACCGTAAACACGAAGCTGCGCCTCCCGGTGGGCCACAAGCGGGTCAAGGTCGCGCACGGTGCGCACCATCGCGAGCGGTACGCGGTCGTGACCGCCAAGCGAACGCTGCGTGCGCCCGTCGTCTTCGACTGCCCGAACGCACCACTTCTCTGGAACGGAAGTCCGTACCACGGCACGCTGTTCATCCGGCACGCCGGCGGTAAGAAGATCGCCGTGATCAACGTGGCGGCGCTCGACGACTACATCCGCGGCGTCGTTCCCGGCGAGATGCCACATCGCTGGAGCATCGCGGCGCTCGCGGCGCAGGCGGTCGCGGCTCGGTCGTACGCGCTGGCGACGCTCAAGCCGGGTAAGGACTTCGATCTCTACTCCGACACGCGAAGCCAGGTGTACGGCGGGATCACGTACGAGACGCCGAATTCGAACGAGGCAGTGGCGAGGACCGCGAACAAGGTGCTCACGTACAACGGGCACGTCGCGACCACCTTCTTCTTCTCGACCTCGGGTGGACGCACGGCCGACGTCCGGGACGTGTGGCCCGCTCTCGGCAACATCCCGTACCTTCGCGCCGTCGACGACCCGTACGACGTGCGCTCCCCCCACCACCAGTGGGGGCCGGTCTCGATGGACGTCACGCGGATCGCGCGGAAGCTCGGCGTGCCCGCCGGAGCAGTGAAGGTCGTTCGCTCGCCGTCCGGGCACGTCTCGGCCGTGCAGATCGGGTCGCGCCGCATCGACGGAGACACGTTCCGCCACGACCTCGGCCTCGCCTCGACGTGGTTCGAGATCGGCGAGCTCGGGATCGAGCCGAGCCGCGAGCGCGTCGTCTACGGCGGTGAGGTACGCCTCACGCTGCACGCCGACGGAGTCGGTGCGGCACATCTGCAACGACGGATCGCGTTCGGCAAATGGAAGACGCTCGCGACCGTGAACGGCTCGCGCACGGTCACCGTCGAGCCGCGCGCCGCGACGCTCTACCGGCTCGAGGCTACGTCAGTGCGCGGGCCTGTCGTCTCGGTCGCCGTTGCTCCGCAGCTTGCCGTCGAGCCGACCGGAGCGGAGCAGCTCTCAGGGGACGTGGAGCCGGTCGTGCGCAGCGCGGTGACCGTCATGCGCGAGATGGGCTCGTCGTGGAAAGTCGTCGCGCATCCGCAGGTCGATCCGAGCGGTCACTTCAGCGCTCCGTTGAAGCTCAAGCCGGGCATGTACCGCGTGACGATTGCGGGCGACGGCCGCTACGCGGACGCGACTGCGAAGCTGCGCGTCACGCCGCGCCTGCTCACCTCGCTCGCTCGGTAGCGACAGCGTCAGTGCCGCTTCACCCGTGCGAAACATGCGCCGTCGGCGGCTCGTGCGTCGACTCTGTACAAGACTGAACGGGTCCACGGATTGACCGCGACAACCGGTGCGGTCAGATGCTCCGCCGTCTCCACGACGGCGTATCGCGGCCGGAAGGGGAATCGCGCCTGCAGACAGCCGTCGGCGCGGACGGTCAAGCGCTCGATGGGTAGGCCGTCCGGAAGGCGCCCGTTGGAGCTGGCGACATCGTGGACGCTTCGGTTGAAGAACTCGTCCGCCCAGACGTTTTCGATCCGCGAGCTTTGCGCGCCGCGCGTCCTTGCCGTCCAGAGCGCCACGACCTGAGCATCCGGCCCGACGGCGCGATCGATCCAGCCTCTGTCTCGCCACGCGGCGCTCGTCGGAGTACCGCGGACGGCGTGACGCTCTCCGACGAAGAGCACGATTGCGAGAGCGGCCAGGGAGATGCCGATCATCAACGTCGGTTGTCGTGAGACGAGGAACACGGCGGACGCGAGTATGGCGATCAGGACCATCTCGTGAACTGTTCTCCCTGGCATGACTCCGTGGTCCTGCCATGCCACGAGCGCGAGCCCGTCTTCTCCCGACGACGTCACAATTGCGCTGAGCGGAATCGTCAGCGGCAGCAGCGACAAGACGACCGCGACCGTCAGCGATGGTCCGCGGGGCCGCGGAAGCCCGGCTTCGATCCACGCAAGGAAGCAGATCAGCACGAGCGGCGCGAGGTAGAAGAGGTTGCGCTCGTGCGTGCGTCCGAGCCCGTACGGCGATGCCGACAGCACCGCGACCGTCGCGAGCAGGCCCAGCCCAAGACACGCCGTGAGAATGACCAGTCTGCGCAGCTCTGCCGAGATGGCGGCCCGGCGGAAAGCCACGGCGACCATGACGCCGAACGCCGCCAACGGGATCACACCGAGGTAGAGCTCGATGTCTGCCAAGTTCGCGAGGCCCCACCGGGCGAGCGGCTTCACACCGTACGACGTGACGAGCACGTGATATGGGCCGAGCGTCGAAAGTCCGCCTAGCGCGAATGCGGCGATGCTCCCGAGGATGAGAACTCCAAGCGTCGGGGCGTGCTGTCGCAGGGCTCGCACGAGCGCCGGCAACCTGGAGCCGGGGCTCGCAATCATCGCAAGCACGATGGCTGCGAGCAGATACGACGGGAGAAGCAGCACGGCCTGAGCGCGGGTCAGAAATGTCAAGCCCACGGCCAGGGCGACGAGCATCTGCCTCGCTGCGGACGGGCGTTCGAGAGCGCGCACCATGAGCAGAGCGGACGTCACGAACAGCGGATAGAACGCGTTCTCGGTCATGATTGCGCCCGTCAAAACGCACGATGGGACAACGGCGGTGAGCGCCGCCGCGAGGAGCGCGTGGCGCCGCGTCAAAACGCGCGACGCAATGGCGTATGCGGGAAGGGCAGTCAACGAGAAGACGACGGCGTTCAACCCTTGAGCGATCGCATACGCCGTAGCCTGGTCGTGGCCAATCCGCTGTGCCACGGCGAGCAAGGCCGGATACACCGCGCCGTACTGCGGAGCCTTGCCGCCTCGTACCGTGAAGTGTCCAGTCCAGGCAAAGCCGCGCGACAACTGCCAGTAGATGAGCTCGTCACCGAAGATGTGAGGTCTCCTGATCGGGAGGGCCAGCAAGCCGTGGACGAGCGAGCAACCGGCAACGATGGCAGCGAGCCAAGGCCAAGCACCCGCTACGAGCCGGCTCCGTCCCGCAGCTTCTGCTTTGCGATTCACGCGTCCACGTTCGGCACGCAGCGCCATCAGCTCAGGATCCTTGGTCGCAGAGAAGAACTGTCCGGCCCTCGGCGTCGGCATCGACGACTACCGCGGGAACGGCCGGCACGATCCGGCTGCAGCTTACGTACGTGAGTTCGCCGAGCGGCGGTTCGGCCGTCGCTGCCGAGCGTACCGGGGTTGAGAGCCTCCGCGGTCCAGCACTCACGTCAGGTTGTGATGTTCAGGAAGCCGTGCTGGTCGAGTGCGGCTGCGGCGAGCAGATACCACGCGATCGTGAGCCCAGCCGTGCCGACAGCGAGCGCGATGCGTGCGGGCGGCGCTGAGCGCCAAGCGGGCACGCAGTAGAGCGCCGCGAGCACGACGCCGATGCCGCGCGCGCCGCTCCGGCGTAGTCCGGTAAGCTCAAGACCCGAGGCGGCGCCCGCAGAGCTCGCAGACCACCGCGTAGCGCTTCTGCCCGGACGCAGTGACGGCGATCTGCCGCTTCACGGGCCGATGCGCGCATGTGTTCACCGCACCGAGCAGCTTCGGCATCGGGGGGAGCTCCGGCATGTACCGGACGGCCCCGCCGACGGCAGGGCAGTTCGCCTCGTGCTCGGCCCACACGTGGTGTGCGGGCTGGCTCGTGATCGCAAGCCAGCCGCATGCCTCGCACACGATCTCGGTCACTCCGGCCTCCAGCTCGGCCGGCGCTTCTCGACGAACGCGTGAAGCCCTTCCTGCCCTTCGTCACTCGTCCGGCGCTCGGAGATCCACCGCGCCGTCTCCGCGCCCTCCGGGCGCTCGCGCACGAGGCGCTTTGCCCAGCGCGCAGCCTTTGGGGCGGCACTGCGAAGCTCGCCGGCAACACGGTCGACCGCAGCATCGAGATCGTCGGGGACCTCGGACACTAGCCCGATTCGCAGAGCGGTCGCGGCGTCGAATCGCTCGCCGGTAACGAAGTAACGGCGCGCATTGGCGCCGCCGATCTTCGCGAGTGCGAACGGCGAGATCACCGCGGGGATGATCCCGAGCTTCACCTCCGAGAAGGCGAACACGGTCTCGGCGGATGCGATTGCGATGTCCGCCGCCGCGACGAGACCTGCGCCACCGCCGAGCGCATGGCCCTGAACGCGCGCGACGACGGGCGCCTGGCAGCTGTCGATTGCCTCGAACATCTGCCGCATCGCGTTCGCGTCCGCGACGTTCTCCTCGAACGAGAGCTCGGCCGAGGCGCGCATCCAGTCGACGTCTGCGCCGGCGCAGAAGCTTGGGCCTTCGCCGCTCAGCAGCACAAGCCGCGCGCGACCGACGTCGACGAACGCCTCGGACAGCTCACGAATGACCTCCGCGTCGAATGCGTTCCTGCGGTCCGGCCGCGCGAGCGTGATGCGTAAGACGTCCTGATCCCACTCGACTCGCACATTCGGCATGAACGTCAGAGCATAGAGTCCGCCTGATGCTTCGCGGATGTCTCGCAGCCACCCTGACGCCGCTCGCCGCAGGAGGCGCCACGATCGACGCTGACGCGTTCGAGCCGTATGTCGCATTCCTCGCTTCACACGGCGTCGACGGGATCCTCGCGCTCGGGACGACGGGAGAGGGCGTGCTCTTCGACGTCGAGGACCGGAAGCGCATCACGGAGCTCTTTCTCGAGGCGAAAGGCGACTTGCAGGTCGCCGTGCACTGCGGGGCCCAGAGCACCGCCGACACGGCGGAGCTCGCAGAGCACGCAGCCGCCGCGGGTGCCGATGCCGTGGCGGTGATCGCGCCGCCGTATTTCGCCCTCGACGAGGGGGAGTTGCTGCGGCATTTCGCCGAAGCGGCGCAGGCGTGTCACCCTGCTCCTTTCTACGTCTACGAGTTCGCGGCGCGGAGCGGCTACGCGGTGCCGCTCAGGACGCTCGCCGACCTGCGCGAGGAAGCGGACAACTTCGTCGGGCTGAAGGTCTCCGACTCGCCGTGGGAGAAGTTCTCGCCGTATCTCCTCGAGGGCCTCGACATCTTCGTCGGCCCCGAAGCGCTCATCCCTCAGGGGCTTGCGGGCGGCGCGGTCGGCGCGGTCTCGGGCCTTGCTGCGAGCTTCCCGGACGCAGTCGTCTCGCTCTTCCGCGATCCGACACCGGAGCACGGCGCCCGTGTGGCGGCGCTCCGCGCGTCGCTTGCAGGCGCTGCCGTTCCATGCAGCGTCGAAGATGGTGCTCGGGCTTCGAGGCGTCCCGCTGCGCGGCGTCGTCCGCGCGCCGCTCCGCGAGTTGACCGACGCCGAGCGCGCCGAGGTCGACCGCATCGTCGGCGAATGGGTCGAATAGTCGTCGCAGGATCGGGTGCCGTCGGCGCGAGCGTCGCCTATCACCTTGCCCTCCTCGGCGCGCAACGACGTCGTCGTCGCAGAACGCGGCGCGCTCGTCTCCGGCTCGACCTCGCGGGCGATGGGCGGCGTCCGGCAGCAGTTCTCGACGCCCGAGGAGGTCGTGCTCGCCCGCGAGAGCATCGACTTCCTTGCAGAGCTCGGCCCGCGTTTCTTCCGTCAAGTGGGCTACCTCTTCCTCGCGACGACAGGGGACGGCCTCGCCGGGCTGGAGGAGCGACTCGAGCTCCAGCTCTCGCTCGGCGTGCCCGTCGAGCGCGTCGATCCGTCGGTCGTCCGCGGCCTCGCCGTCGACGACGTGCTCGGGGCCACGTGGTGCCGGCGAGACGGCGTTGCCGATCCGGAGGCCGTCGCGCGCGAGATCCTCCGCCGCGCTGCCGAGCGCGGCGTCCTGGTGCGCGAGCACACGCCGGCGGAGGACGTCGACGGCGACGTGCTCGTGATTGCGTGCGGCCCGTGGTCGCCCGAGCTCGCGCGGCTCCACGGCGTCGAGCTGCCGATACGACCGCTCTGCCGCCAGCTGCTTGCGACCTCGCCCCTCGACGGCCTGCCGGACGACCTGCCGATGGTGATCGAGGCCGAGAGCGGCTTCCACTTCCGGCGGCGCGACGATGTCCTCGTCCTCGCCATGACGGATCCCGAGCCGCGCTGGACGTTCGAGACGGTCGTCGACGAGTCGCTCTTCCCCGACCGGCTCGAGCGCCTTGCCCGCCGGTATCCGCCGGCCGAAGGCGCGTCGATCGACCACGCCTGGGCCGGCCTCTACGACATGACTCCGGACGCGCACCCGATCATCGGGCGCGTCGCAGAAGGCGTCTACGTCGCCTGCGGCTTCAGCGGCCACGGCTTCATGCAGTCGCCGGCCGTCGGTCGAGCGGTCGCGGAGCTCGTGCTCCGCGGCGAGTCGTCACTCGACCTGAGCCCGTACGCGCTTGAGCGCTTCGACGCGGGTGCGGTGTTCCCCGAGCACCTCGTGCTGTGACCGGCTCGGCCACGCGAGGACGACCGCAAGCGCAACCACGCCGAGATCGCGGAGCAACGAGCTCGAGCTACCGGACGGCGGTGGAAACCGATCGCGAGATCCCAGTAGTGATGCGGAAACCACAGCTGGGTGAGGATCAAGAGTCGCGAAGAAGAGCGGGATTGCGACGATGCGCGCGCCGCGTGCGTACGGAGAGAACGAACGGGATCAGCCACATGAGGAACTGCGGCGAGAAGACTTTGCCGAAAGCGATTACGGTGGCGACGGCGGCGGCGCAGTAGACGACGAGCGTCGTCTCGGATGCGTCGCTGCGCACGTAGAGAACCACACGACGACGAGCGCGATCGCGCCGACGACCGAGGTCAGCGTCGCGACCAGATGCGTGCCGGTTCCACCGAGGTTCTGCGAGCCGAACGAGTCGACGCGGCCGAGCGTCGTCCCGAACGCGTCGTGCACGGCGATCAGGATCGCGCCGCCGAGGCTCTCGATCTGCAGCGGCCGCGCGAACTGCGCGTGGAACGAGTGACCGACGCCGCTCGGCGAGAGCACCGTGAAGGGGAGGAACCACAGCGCCGCGACGAGCGCCGTGACCGCGCTCCAGGCCGCTGCGGGCCGGCGGCCGTGGTTCCGGACGAGCCATACGAGAAAGAACGGGATGAGGACCGCGGGCCAGAGTTTCGCCGCGAAGGCGGTGCCGAGGAGGATCGCGCTGAGCGTGAACCGGCGCGACACGAGCATGACGAGCGCCCAGATCGCGAGTGCCGCGGGCCACAGGTCGAAGCGCGAGACGACGACCGAGCCGAGCGCGAGCGGCGCAAGCCCTGCGAGAAGCGCGGCCCCCGGACCGGCGAGCACGAAGACGGCGAGCACGATCGCGAGCATGCAGAGCGCCATCTCGAGCTGGAAGACGTGCGTGTAGTTGAAGCGCGAGAGGAGGGAGGGAAGCACGAACACCGGCAGCGCGGCCGGCGGGTACTCGAGCTGGAAGTCGCGATAGGGAACTGCGCCACTCTCGATCGAGTCGCCGTACTGCTGGTAGACGCCGTAGTCGACGATCTGGCCCCGCCCGTACCAGCCGACGTGGAGGATGCCCCAGACTGCGGCGACGAGCGCCGTTGCCGCGACCACGGTCGCAGCGACCCGCATCACCAGACGTCGAACTCTTCGGCGACGACGGGCTCCTCTCCGATCAGCCCGGGAATGTCGCCCAGATCCGGCAGGTCGTCGCCGAACGAGATCAGGCCGAGCCGTTCCTGCACATCGTTCGTGATCCAGCGATCGTCGTCCGGTAGCTCGGGCAGATAGTCGCGAAGCTCGTCGAGCGTCGTCTTCGAGTCGCCGATGTTCCAGATGAGGATGCGCGCGATCAGAAAGGGCCTCGCGCCTCGTAGCTCCCGCGCGGCGCGCCGATCGCGACCATCGTCATCCCCTCCGGCCCGGCCACGGGTTGTCGCTGTGTCTCAGGGTCGAACCGGAAGATCGTGCCGGCCTCGAACGGGACCTCTTCTCCCTCGATGCGATAGACGCCGGATCCGCGGACGATGACGTTCACCTCTTCCTGGCCCGACTGCGACTCGTCGTGCGGATGCCCTTCCGTGTTCGGCGGCAGCTCGAACCAGTTGATCCCGAACGCTTCGACGCCGAGCTCCCTGCGGACGAAGCGCACCGCGCCGCCCGGGCCTGACGGCTCGATCTCCCCGACGTTGACGACCGAGTACCCCATCACATACGAAAGACGCCGAAGGTGGTCTCTCTGCTCGGTGCGTTGCCTGCGGCAGCGAGCCCGAGTGCGAGGACGCGGCGCGTGTCGAGCGGGTCGATGATCCCGTCGTCCCAGAGGCGCGCGGTCGAGTAGTAGGGGTTCCCTTCGCGCTCGTACGTCTCGCGAATCTCGTCTTCATCGACATCGCCGACGATCGAGAGAACGGTGGCCGCCTGCTCTCCGCCCATGACCGAGATGCGCGCGTTCGGCCACATCCAGAGCTGGCGGGGCTCGTACGCGCGGCCGCACATCGCATAGTTCCCGGCGCCGAACGAGCCGCCGGTGACGACGGTGAACTTCGGCACCGCCGCATTCGCGACCGCCATGACGAGCTTCGCGCCGTCGCGGGCGATGCCGCCGGCCTCGTACTCGGTGCCGACCATGAACCCCGTGATGTTCTGGAGGAACACGAGCGGCACGCGGCGCTTGCAGCAGAGCTCGATGAAGTGCGCGCCCTTCTGGGCGGACTCGGCGAAGAGCACGCCGTTGTTCGCGAGGATGCCGATCGGATAGCCCTCGAGTCGCGCGAAGCCGGTGACGAGCGTCTCGCCGTAGAGCGCCTTGAACTCCTGAAAGCGCGAGCCGTCGACGAGCCGGGCGATGATCTCTCGCGCGTCCGTCTGCTGGCGGAAGTCCTCGGGGACGAGCCCGTAGAGATCGTTCGGGTCGAGGGCCGGAGGCTCCGGCGGAGCGCTTTCCCAGGGCGGGTCGGGGCGGCGCGAGTGCAGGTTGCGGACGATGCCGCGCGCGATCGCGAGCGCGTGCTCGTCCGAGGTCGCATAGTGGTCGGCCACGCCTGAGCGGCGCGTATGCACGTCTGCGCCGCCGAGCTCTTCCGCGGTGACGTCCTGGCCCGTCGCAGCCTTCACGAGCGGCGGCCCGCCGATGAAGATCGTCCCGGTTCCGCGCACGATCACCGTCTCGTCGCTCATCGCGGGCACGTATGCGCCTCCCGCCGTGCACGAGCCCATCACCACTGCGATCTGTGCGATCCCCTGCGCCGACATCTGCGCCTGGTTGAAGAAGATGCGCCCGAAATGGTCGCGGTCCGGGAAGACCTCCGACTGCAGCGGCAGGTACGCACCGCCGGAGTCGACGAGATAGAGGCACGGCAGATGGTTCTGCGCGGCAACTTCCTGCGCGCGGAGGTGCTTCTTCACGGTCAGCGGGAAGTACGAGCCGCCTTTCACCGTCGCGTCGTTGGCGACGATCACGCACTCGCGCCCCTCGACGACGCCGATACCGGTGACGATGCCGGCGCTCGGAGCCTCCCCGTCGTAGATGTCCCAGGCGGCGAGGGCGTTCAGCTCGAGGAATGCCGTATCCGGATCGACGAGCCGATCGATCCGCTCGCGTGCGGTGAGCTTCCCGCGGGAGCGATGTCGCTCGACCGCTCGCTCACCGCCTCCGCGCGCCACCTCCGCAGTCCGCTCGCGCAGCTCCGCCACCAGCGCTTCCATCCGCTCTCGCCTGCGAGCGAACTGCTCGGACTCGCGCTCGGCCTGCGAGGAGAGGACGGCCACGGCGAGAGCCTATCCCGCGGTTACGGTGCACACCGGTGAGGATCCTCCGCCTCGGGTATCCATGGCTCGGGCTCGCCGGAGTCTTCGTCGCCGGTCTTGCGATCCGGATCTGGGCGTCAGCTTCCCCGGTGGCTGCCCCCGATTCGGACGAGTCAATCGTCGGACTGATGGCTCGTCACCTCCTTCACGGCGAGATAACGACGTTCTACTGGGGGCAGCCGTACGGCGGGACCCAGGAGGTCTTCCTCGTAGCGCCAGTCTTCGCGATCCTCGGGTCGAGCGTGGGTGCACTCCGAGTCGTGCCGGTAGGGCTCGTAGCAATCGCGTGCGTGATCCTTTGGCGTGCCGGACTGCGGCTCGGGAGTCCACGCTATGCGGCGACTGCGGCCTGCGTGCTCTGGCTTTGGCCGCCGTATGCCATCGCTCACACGACGAGGGAATACGGGTTCTACGCGAGTAACCTCGTGTACTGCGCCGCTCTCGTGTTGCTCGCGCTGCGCATTGTCGAACAACCGAGCCGTGCTCGAGTTGCCGGCTTCGGGCTCGTGCTCGGCTTGGCGTACTGGGAGACCGCGCAGATCATCCCTGTCGCGCTTCCCATCATCGTGTGGACGGCGTGGAAGGCACCCTCCGCCTTACGGCATCTCTGGGTCGGAATTGCGGCGCTTGCACTTGGCGCGATGCCGTGGCTCGTCTGGAACGTCAAGAACGACTTCGACTCGCTACTGACGAGATCCGACACTCGCTCGTACCTACACGGATTACGTCTACTGGCATCCCCTCTCGTGCCCATGTTGCTCGGATTGCGCGCGCCATTGACCGCCCAGCCGATCATTCCGTCTCTCATGATGTACGCCGCATACGCCGGATTGATACTCCTTTTCACATATGGCGCATGGCGCTCGCGCAATCGCGCGGACTCGATCCTCTATACCGCTGCCTTGGGCTTCGTCCTCATCTGGCCGGTCTCACACCGAGTGACGTTGCTCACGTCGCACCCTGTCTACCTCGTGGTGATCGCGCCCATCCTGGCGCTGATCGTTGCTCGCTTGGCGACGACCGACCCTCTTTCGGTCGCCGTGGTCCTGCTCGTCGGCGTCGTCAGCCTCGTCACGCTCCACCGAATGAACGTGTGGGCTCGGACGGATCGCGATCGCTGGCCGCCGGAAACGCCTCGCTCACTGGCGCCGCTCGCCGCGGCTCTCGACCGCGTGGGAGTGCGGTACGCGTATGCGAACTACTGGATCGCCTACCGGCTCTCCTTCGACACGAGAGAACGAATCATCGCCACGCAGTACCCGTATACAGGGCTGACAGAGGACCATTTTGGTCGGCTTGTGCCAATGCCGAACCCGCCTGTCCGCTACCCGCCTTGGCAACGTCTTGTCGGGGAGCACGAGCACGCGTTCATCGTCTTCCGCGAGGAATCGATGCCGCGGCGCGTGCTTGCGCGCCATGGATACGTACGCCACATAGTCGGGCCGTTCGCCGTCTACGCCCGTCGTTAGCCTGGGCCAAGTGATCCTCGCCCACATGGATCTCGACGCGTTCTATGCGGCAGTCGAGGAGCTCGAGAACCCGGAGCTCCGTTCGAAGCCGCTCATCGTCGGGGGCGATCCTCGTGGACGTGGCGTTGTCGCGACGGCGAACTACGCCGCTCGTTCGTTCGGGATCCACTCGGCGATGAGCGCAGCCGAGGCGCTGCGACGCTGCCCGCATGCCGTGTTCGTGCGGCCGCGGCACGCGGTCTACCGCGAGTACTCGCAGCACGTGTGGTCGACCGTGCGCGGGATCGTGCCGACGCTCGAGCAGACCGGCCTGGACGAGGGTTATCTCGACATCGGCGAGATCGCCGCCGACTTCCTCGAGGCGCGCGTCGTTGCGGAGGCGGTGCAGACCGCAGTGCGCGCGGCGACGAGCCTCACGTGCTCGCTCGGTGTCGCGCCCTGCAAGGTCGTCGCGAAGGTCGCGAGCGACCGCCGAAAACCGGGCGGGCTCGTCGTCGTCGTCCCGGGCCAGGAGGTCGGCTTCCTCGCCCCGCTCGACGTGCGGAAACTCCCGGGCGTCGGCCCGAAAGCCGAGGAACGTCTGCGCGCCGCCGGCGTCGCGACCGTCTCCGAGCTCGCGGCGCTGAGCGACGAGCGGTTGCGCCGAGTCCTCCCCGGGAGCGTTGGGAGAGAGCTGCGCGATCGGGCGAACGGGATCGATCCGCGCGGCCTCGAGCTGAACACCGAGCGGATCTCGATCAGCGTCGAGAACACGTTCGAGCGCGACATCGTCGACCGGGAGCGCCTTCACGACGAGCTTCGCGGAATGGCGAAGGAGGTCGCGGCGAGCCTGCAGAGGAAGGGCCACGTGGCCCGCACGGTGACGACAAAGTTTCGCTACGCCGACTTCTCGATCCGCAGCAGGTCGACCTCGCTCGACGTCGGAATCGACGATCCGGCGACGATCGCGGAGCTCGCCTGCCGGCTCCTCGACCGCGGGCTGGAAGATCGGCCCGGCGCGCTCCGCCTGGTAGGCGTCGGGGTCTCGGGGCTCGCGGCCTACCGGCAGCTGGCCCTGGACGACGCTCGCGGTGGAGATCTCGCGGTTTAGCCGGCCGTCACGCGCTCGGAATCGCGCTCGCGTGCCAGAGGAGCATCGGTGTCCTCCGCCGCCGGCTGCGTCTCGCGGAACGAGAGGACCGCCGCGCCCGCGACGAGCGACCCGAGCGCAACGCCGACGCCCCACCAGAGGCCCGACAGGTGGTCGACCCAGCCGATCGCCCCGTCGATCGAGAAGCGGCCCGGACCGCTGGCAGCGATCGTGACCGCGCACGCCCAGATCAGAAGGTTGAACTCGTAGCCGCCGCTCATCGCGAAGAAGCCGTTCCGCCAGTGGACCGAGCCGACCGCGACGACCATCGTCGCGGCGATCGCCAGGGCGGCGAAGGGCGTGAGGAGGCCGAAGGCGAGCAGCAGCCCGGCAGCTTCGGAGAGCCCGGCGACGATCGCCATCGCGTACGGCTGCCGGAACCCGAGCTGCCCGAAGAAGCCCGCGGTGCCGCGCGGCCCGTGGCCTCCGAACCAGCCGAAGAGCTTCTGGGAGCCATGCGCGAAGAGCGTTGCGCCGAGAACGACCCTGAGGAAGAGCATTCCGTAGGCCATGTCGACCTCCTTTCGACGGTGTCTTCCATGCAACGGCCGAGCGCCTCCTCGTGGTACGACGTCGCTTCTCAACGGCGAGATCTGAGGTTCCGGTTCCCGGCGTCCGGGGCAGGCTTGGTTCGTGAGCGCGACGTCCTCCGCACTCGCCGCCCTCGGCACGATGGAGAGCGTCCTCGCCCGGCTCGAGTCCGCCGAGGAGCGTGACGAGGTCATCGCGAGGTTGATCGCGGCGATCGAGCAGGACCGCGCCGAGCTCCTTGCCGCGGTCATCGGCGCGCAAGCGACCGGCCGCGCGCCGCGGCGCATACGCACGTCCGCCGATGGGTAGGGCCGTTTCGCCCTGCGCCCGTTAGCGTCTGCCCCGGAGCCGATGAGTTTCCGTGCTGCGGGCCGTCGCAGAAGAGACGTTTCCGAGAGAAAGGGCAGAGCGTGGGCGAAGGCATGGCCGCGGTGGAGGCCGATGGTCTCGTCAAGACATACCGGAGCCGAAGCGGCACCGTCGAGGCGGTGCGAGGCGTCGACCTGCGTGTCGACGCAGGTGAGGTCTTCGGCTTTCTGGGACCGAACGGGGCAGGCAAGTCGACGACCGTGAAGATGCTGACGACGCTGCTGTCGATCACCGACGGCACGGCGCGCGTCGCCGGGCTCGACGTCGCGCGTCGCCCCGACGACGTGCGCCGGCGCATCGGGGTGGCGCTGCAGGAGGCGGGCCTCGATCCACGCCAGACCGGGCGGGAGCTGCTCGAGTTGCAGGGCCGGCTGTTCGACCTGACCTCCGGCGAGGCAAGGACGCGTGCCGAGAGCCTGCTCGACCTCGTCGAGCTCACCGATGCGGCAGACCGGCCGATCAAGGGCTACTCGGGCGGCATGAAGCGGCGCCTCGATCTCGCGTCGGCGCTCGTCCACGAGCCCGAGGTGTTATTCCTCGACGAGCCGACGACCGGGCTCGATCCGGCCAGCCGCATCACGGTCTGGGACGAGGTGCGGAGGATCAACGAGCGCGGCACGACGGTGTTCCTGACGACGCAATACCTGGAGGAGGCAGATCAGCTCTGCGACCGTCTCGCGATCATCGACGACGGCAGGATCGTGCGTCAGGGAACGCCGCTGCAGCTCAAGACAGAGCTGCGCGAGCGCCTTGCGCTGGACCGTGACGCGACGCTCGACGATGTCTTCCTCGACGCGACGGGCCGCACGCGCACCCGCGTCGAGGGCGAGGTTCAGGAGGTGTCCGCATGACACACGCACTCGTCCTCGGACGGCGCGCGCTGCGCGAGGGCATTCGGACGCCGGAGGCGATCGTGCCGACGCTCTTCATCCCCCTCTTCTTTCTCGTCGTCAACGTCGGCCAGGTCGCGCGGATCTTTCCCGGCTCGTCGACCGCGTTCTTGCACGGGCAGGGGTATGGGGCCTTCCAGCTGCCGAGCTCGATGCTGCTCGCTGCGTCGTTCGGGAGCGCGGCGCTCTTCCTCGTCGAGGAGATCGAAGGCGGCTACTTCGACAAGCTTCGTGCGACGCCGGTTCGCCGCAGTGCCATCGTGCTCGGCCGCTTGATCGCGGAGGGTGCGAAGGCGCTCGTGATCGCGAGCCTCCTCGTGCTGCTCGGCCTCGCGTTCGGTATCACCATTGCGAGCGGCGTTCTCGGCTTCGTGCTGCTCATCCTCCTCACCGCGGGCTGGGCGGTGGTGTATGCGGGCTTCATGCAGGTGATCGCGCTGAAGACGCGCAGTGCCGCGGCGACGAACTCCGCAGGGCTGATCTTCTTCCCGTTGTTGTTCCTCACGCCGAACTTCGTGCCGCGCGACCTGTTGACGCATCCGATGGAGATCGCCGCGACGTTCAATCCCGTGACCTACGTGATGGAGGCGCTGCGCTCGCTGATCCTCGTCGATCTCGCGTGGGAGACGATCGGGCTCGGCTTCCTCGTCATCACGGTCTCGGGCGCGATCATGATCGCGGTCAGCATTCGCGTGATCCGGAACTACGACTGAACGCGCGGCAACGCGGTGACGCCCTCAGGTCAGGTCGAGTTGGGTCTTGAGGGCTGCGATGTCTGCCTCGATCCGCGCGAGTGACTCGGTTATCGCAGCTGTCTCGGAACCCCGGTCCTCCTTCACGAATCGTGATGCGATCGTCGCGGTGAGCACGGCGAGGAAGCCGACGCCCACGAGCATCAAGGCTATTGCGACGACACGACCGGCGACTGTCGTGGGATAGACGTCGCCGTAACCGACCGTCGTGACCGTAACGACAGCCCACCAGACGCCGTCCCAGAAGGTCTTGAAGTCACCCGTGTCGACAGTCGCCTGTACCGCGCCCGCGATGACGGTGAGGAATACCGTTGCGAGGGACGCGAAGCGGAAGACGCTCGCCTTGGTCAGGTGCCGTTCCGCCTGTAGTGCGCGCGAGACGATCACTGCCGCTCTCACCAATCGCATCAGGCGGGCGAGGCGCACGAGCCGTAGTGAGGAGAGCAGGCGGCCGTACGCCGGAACCGTGACGATCACGATCGCGGCGTCGAGCCAGTGTGCGCGGAGCGCCGCTCGCTTCCGCGGCGCGACGACGAGAATGAAGGCGAGCTCGGCCGCGAACACGACCCAGATCATCCAGTTGGCGACCTGCGCGAAGGTCTTCCATCCTTCGGATTTCGCGTCCGCCTCGATGATGAGGACGGGGATCATCGCGAGAGTGGCGGCGAGGACGATCGGCTCGAACGGCGTCGCGACCCGCCCCGACTCGGTCTGCTGCCACATTGCGGAAACCCTTCGGGGTGCTCCCGGCCAGACCTGCTCCGACGGCGTCGACCGGTACGAGTGACGCACTGAAGAAGCGGAAACCCGCGGTAGGCGCGGGTTTCCGGTGATCGAACTCAGCAGGGGCGGAGGGACTCGAACCCCCAACCCCCGGTTTTGGAGACCGGTGCTCTACCAATTGAGCTACGCCCCTGGGTCGTCGAGGATTGTAGCCCTGCGTTTCGGGCATCCCCCGGCCATGACCGATCTGCCGATGGAAGACATGGACCGCACGCAGCAGGACCGCGAGAACGACACGGACGAGCTCCTCGACAAGCAGAAGGGCAAGGGTTACGGGGAGGACGAAGGCGAGCGGGAGGGCGCCCTGCCCGAGGACTAGGGTGGGCGCGTGCAGAGGCGCTCGCTCGGGGTTCTCTTCCTCGCGATCGCGGCTGCGCTCACCTTCACTGCGATCGCCGCGTTCGTCGGCTCCGGAGGCGGCGCGGGACGCCTGATCGTCGGTTTTGCGGCCCTCGCGCTCGCCCTCTGGCTTGGCTCGATGGCACTCTCTGCGTTCCGTTCCTGAGGAAAACCCCGCCGCGCGCCGTATTCTCTCACCGTGAGCCGGGCCGACGAGACTCAAACCCTTTGGCTGCGGTACCGGAAGACGAACGACCCAGGCCTTCGCGACCGGCTGATCCTGACGTACGCGCCGCTCGTGAAATACGTGGCCGGCAGGCTCGGGAGCGGGCTCCCCGCGCACGTCGACGAGGGTGACCTCGTCTCCTACGGCCTGCTCGGCCTGATCGGCGCGATCGAGCGCTACGAGCCGGATCGCGACGTGAAGTTCGAGACCTATGCGATCGCCCGCATCAAGGGCGCGATCATCGACGAGCTGCGTGCGATGGACTGGGTTCCGCGCTCCGTCCGCTCGCGCGCGAGGGAGATCGAGCGCGCGATCGCCCAGCTCGAGGCGAAGATCGGCCGCGCGCCGACCGACGAGGAAATCGCCGCGAAGGTCGGGATCACCGTCGAGGAGCTCGAGGACAGCCTCACCGACATCGCGCGCTCCTCGATCGCGGCGCTCGACGAGCTGTGGACGGTCTCCGACGGCGGCGACCAGGTCGCCGCTCATCGACACCGTCGAGGACACCGACGCGCCCGACCCGCAGAACTCGCTGTCGCAGACCGAGCAGCGCGAGGCGATCGCAGACGCGATCGCGCGGCTGCCCGAGCGCGAGAAGCTCGTCGTCACGCTCTACTACTACGAGGAGCTGACCCTCCGCGAGATCGGCGAGGTGCTCGGGGTCACCGAGTCCCGCGTCTCGCAGCTCCACACGAAGGCGATCCTCCGCCTCAAGGCCCGGCTCTCCGGGTCGCCCGCTCGCGCGGGCCTCGAGTCGTGAGGGTGCTCGCGCTCGAATAGGATTCGGTCGCCAAACGACAGAGGAGGGCGACCACTCGTGCCAGCAGTCAGCGAGCCGGGCAAGATTCGCAACATCGCCGTCGTCGGCCACCGCGGGGTCGGGAAGACCTCGCTCGCCGAAGGCCTACTGTTCCAGGCCGGAAAGACGAACAGGCTCGGGACGATCGCGGCCGGCACCACCGCCTCCGACTGGGACGACCTCGAGCACAAGCGTCAGATGTCGCTCTCCGGGTCACTGACGCACGTCGACTGGCAAGGCCGGAAGATCAATCTCGTCGACTGCCCCGGTGATGCCGGCTTTCAAGCCGACACCTACGCGGCGCTGAGGGTCGTCGAAGGCGCCCTTGTCGTGCTGAGCGGCGTCATGGGGGTCGAGGTGAACACCGCGAAGGTCTGGAGGCGCGCCGAGGAGTACGAGCTCTCGCGCGTCGTCTTCATCAACATGCTCGACCGCGAGCGAGCAGACTTCTACCGCGTGCTCGAGGCGGTACGCACGCAGCTCTCCGATCGTTGCGTCGCGATCCAGCTGCCGATCGGCGCAGAGCACGAGCTCACCGGCGTCGTCGACCTGCTGCACATGTGCGCGTACATGGACCCGGCCGGCGCGAAGGAAGGCGGCCCTCAGCCGATCCCCGAGGAGATGAACGATCTCGTTCAGGAGTACCGCGAGAAGCTCCTCGACGCAGTCGTCGAGACGGATGAGGATCTGATGGCGCGCTATCTCGACGGCGAAGAGCTTCCGGCGGAGGACGTCGCGCACGCATTGAAGGACGCAGTGACGCGCGACGAGCTCTATCCGGTCGCATGCGGCGTCGCGACGAAGAACCTCGGCACCACCGCGCTTCTCGACCTGCTCGTCGAGGGCGTGCCCTCGCCGGCGAAGAAGGGCACGACGATCGAGTTCGGCGACGCGAAGCAGGCCGTCTTCATCTTCAAGACGATCGCCGACCCGTTCGCCGGGCGCATCAGCTGCTACCGCGTCCTCTCCGGGCCGATCACCGGCGACACGACGCTCGTCGACCCGCGCACGCACGCCAAGGAGCGCCTTGGGCAGATCCTGCTCCTGAACGGCAAGGACAGCGAGCAGGTCGAGTCGATCTGCGTGGGCGACCTCGGCGCCGTCGCAAAGCTGAAGGACGTCGTCACGGGCGACGTGCTCGTCGATCACGAGGTCCCCGTCGAGCCGCCGCACATCGACTTCCCCGAGCCGGTGATGAGCTTCGCGATCACGCCGAAGGCGAAAGGGGACGAGGAGAAGATGGGGCAGGGGCTTCGCCGCCTCTCCGAGGAGGACCCGACGCTCTCGCTCCGCCGTGACCCGCAGACCGGCGAGCAGCTGCTCTCGGGCTTGACGCAGATGCAGGTCGAGGTCGCGGTCGATCGTCTCCATTCACGCTTCAACGTCGACGTCGAGCTGCACCCGCCGCGCGTTCCCTATAAGGAGACGATCCGCAAGGAGGCACGCGCGCGTCACCGTTACAAGAAGCAGACCGGCGGCCGCGGCCAGTTCGGCGACTGCGAGATCCTCATCGAGCCGTTCCTCGGCGAGGACGGGACGGAGTACCAGTTCGTCGACCGCATCGTCGGCGGCGTCATCTCGCACGGCTACAGGCCGGCCGTCGACAAGGGCGTGCGCGAAGCAATGGAGCACGGCGAACTCGCAGGCGCGCCCGTGTACGGGATCCGCGTCTCGCTCGTCGATGGGATGGAGCACGCGGTCGACTCGTCGGAGATGGCCTTCAAGATCGCCGGGTCCCTGGCATTCAAGGAGGCGTACGCGAAGGCCGACCCCGTTCTCCTCGAGCCGATCATGGAGCTCGAAGTGACCGTCCCCGACGAGACGGTCGGTGCCGTGAACGGTGACCTCAACTCACGACGGGCACGATTGCTCGGCATGGAGCCCACCGCCGGCAACACGACGATCCGCGCCGAGGTGCCGATGGCCGAGGTGCTGACCTACCAGCAGGCGCTCACGTCGATGACGAGTGGACGCGGCGACTACCACATGACCTTCCTCCGCTACGAGGACGTGCCGGCGCACGTCGCGCAAAAGATCATCGAGCAGACGCAGAAGGAGCGCGAGGCGGCGAAGGCGTAAGCCTCGCGCCTCGCGCGCTCCGTTCACTGCTGCGGTTGCGGCTCGCCGCGATCCCGCAGGTGCGCGATCACGTCTGCGATGTCGGCGAGCTCTTGCTCGAGGTCACGCTGGTACGACTCGAGCCGCTCGAGCAGTTCCTGCCGGTTCGGGAACGGCCGGCGGAAGAACAGCCGGTCGTGGCGTTGGTGGCGTCCGTAGTGGTGCATGTCACCTCCCTTCCTCGTAACGCTGGAGAAAATGGTCGGTGCGTTCGCGTGACGCGCGGAGCGCCTCGGCCCACTGGTCGAGAAGCGCGCCGCCGTGGTCGGTGAGCGCGTACATGCGTTTGCCGTCGCTCCATTCCGACGTCACGAGCCGCTCCTCCTCGAGCGCGCGCAGAAGGCGGTAGAGGTTGCCCATCTCCACGCGCGCCTCGCCGGTCAGCTCGGGCAACCGCTCGAGGAGCTCGTAGCCGTGCGCCGGGCGCTCGCGCAGGAGCAGCAGGAGCGCGGGCTCCGCGAAGCGCTCGACGCGAGCGAAAACGCGCCAGTGGCCGCCGTGGTGGCGCCGGGAGCGAGGCCCGTGCCTCACGCCGCCCGCATGCGTAAGACCCTTAGGTGTAAAACACACATGTAAGAGGACATTAGCGCGCCGCAGGGCCGCTCGGCAAGCGGGGGCTATAGTCGGCGCCATGCGCGTGACCAAGATCGGCGTGGTCCGGACGTGCGCAATTTGCGAGCGGACACTCCTGATGGGCGAGCGTGCGGTGCGTTTCGCGCCCGAGGAAGGCGCCGAGCTCGTCGACGTCTGCCCGCTCTGCCAGGAGATCGCGCTCGAGCATGGCTGGCTCAAGGAGGGCACGCCGACGACGCCCGTGATCGGTCACGATCGCCGTCGCCGCCGCCGCGGGCTCCCCGAGCTCCTCGGCCTCCGGCGGGCGAGCGCCGACGCGGCGGTCATCCCGTCCCGAGCCGATCCTCCGCCGTCTTTCCGACGACGAGGTCGCCCTCCTCGAGGCTGCCGACCTCTTCAACGGAAGCACCTACCGCCGCACGGTCGGAGGGATCGCGAAGAGCCTCGGCGAGGCGCGGGCGAGCATCGTCCCGCTCTCCGGTGACGCGGGCGAGATCGCAGTCACGGTCGCGTGGGATCTCTCGTGGTACCAGTACCGGGTCAGCCCCGAGTCGGGGCAGCCCGTGCGGCTCGAGCGCCGCGGTCACGAGCTCGAGGAGCTCGAGGAGACATTCAAGACGTGGAACGCGCGCGTCGAGGACGAAGGCCGCCTCGATCCCCGAAATCGCGCGCATCTAGCGCAAACCGACGGTCTCCCTACAATCCGAGCACGATGATCTACTGCGTCATCCCCCGCGAGCTCGAGGCCGAGCTGTACGACAAGATGGTCGACTACTACAAGGACAACCCGAACGTCACGGTCATCGTCGACCGGCGCGAGGGCCCCGACCGTCGGGCCGGCAAGCCTGAGCCGGAGTTCGTCGAGAAGCGGGAGACGCGCGACCGTCGCCGCGCGCGAATCCCGGGGACGTTCCCCGGACACGGACGCCCCCGAGTAGCGACTAGGCTCGTCTCCGTGGCGAGCACGGTAGAGACCGGGGGGACGCTCGAGAGCACCTCACCGGCCGACGGCGCGGTTCTCGGCGCGGTGCCGCAGGCGGACGAGGCCGCGGTCGGCCGCGCGGTCGAGACGGCAGCGGCGGCGTACGAGGAATGGCGGCTCGTGCCCGCGCCGAAGCGCGGCGAGATCCTGTTCCGCTTCGCCCAGATCCTCGAGCGCGAGAAGGACCTCGCTCACCGACCTGATGACGCACGAGATGGGGAAGGTGAAGGCCGAGGCGGGCGGCGACGTGCAGGAAGCGATCGACATGACGTACTACATGGCCGGCGAGGGGCGCCGGCTGTGGGGCCAGACGACGCCGTCGGAGCTGCAGAACAAGTTCAACATGTCGGTGCGCGTGCCGGTCGGCGTCGTCGGCGCGATCACGCCGTGGAACTTCCCGATCGCGATCCCGTCGTGGAAGCTCGCGCCCGCGCTCGTCTGCGGGAACACCGTCGTCCTGAAGCCGGCGGAGGACACGCCGCTGCTTGCGCAGCGCTTCGTCGAGCTGCTCGGCGAGGCCGGGCTCCCCGACGGCGTCGTCAACATCGTGCACGGTTACGGCGAGACTGCCGGGGCGGCGCTCGTGCGCCATCCGCAGGTCCCCGTGATCACGTTCACCGGCTCCCGGGAGACCGGCGTCGCGGTGACGAAGGCCGCGGCAGACTACCTCAAGCACGTGCACCTCGAGCTCGGCGGCAAGAACGCGATCATCGTCCTCGACGACGCCGACCTCGATCTCGCGGTCGAGGGGATCATCTGGTCGGCGTTCGGCACGTCGGGCCAACGGTGCACCGCCGCGTCGCGCGTCATCGCGCAGGAAGGCGTCTACGACGCGCTGCAGTCGCGGCTCGTCGGCGCGGGCGGAGCAGATGCGGCTCGGGCCGGGCTGGGACGACGAGACCGACATCGGGCCCGTGATCAACCAGCGCAGCGATCGAGAAGATCGACGCGTACACGAAGATCGGCAAGGAGGAGGGCGCGCGGCTCCTCACGGGCGGCGAGATCGCGACCGACGGCGACCTCGCGAAGGGCTTCTACTACCGCCCGACGATCTTCGCGGACGTCGACGCGCAGATGCGCATCGCCCAGGAGGAGATCTTCGGCCCGACGACCGCGCTCATCAAGGTGCGCGACTTCGACGAGGCGATCCGCGTCGCCAACGGGATCAAGTACGGCCTCTCGTCGTCCGTCTTCACGCGGGACGTGAACAAGGCGTTCCGCGCGATGCGCGACCTCCAGACCGGCATCACCTACGTGAATGCCGGCACGACGGGCGCCGAGGTCCATCTCCCGTTCGGCGGCACGAAGGACACGGGCAACGGCCATCGCGAGGCGGGCCAGGCCGCCCTCGACGTCTTCACGGAGTGGAAGTCGATCTACGTCGACTACTCCGGGCGCCTCCAGCGGGCCCAGATCGACGTTGCTCCGTAAGGGCTATTTTACACTTTTGAAGTAGGGGCCTCCCCCGATCGAGGGACTGGCGCCGGCCGACACCGGCCCTACCGTCGGAAGCCTCCGAGGAAGGGGTTCCGATGACCGAGATCGCCGCTCGCCTCCCGCGTCCGCGGGGGCGCTCGCTTCGCCTGGTTCTGCTCACCGCTGCGTTCGGCCTCGGCCTCGTCGCCGCCGGTGTGCTCGTGGCGCTGCGCTCCGACCGCGCTGCACCCGCCGCGGCCGTCATCCACCACGACCGCGCACCTCGCGCGCCCCGGGCGAGGCCTGCTCTGCCTGTCGCCGTCTCTCTGCTCGTTTCGGAACGGCTCGCTGCGGACGCCGCGCGCGGTCTCGACCGCGGCCTCTTCATCTCGAGCCCCGGCGGCGTCGTCGCGACCGCGTCGCGCGTTGCGCGGTGGCGCCCGCTCATCGTTCGTGCGACGAAGCACGAGCCACTTCGGGCCGAACGTCGTCGAGGGGCTCGTCCTCGTCGAGAGCTCGGGCCGCCCCGACGTCATCGCAGGTGCCGACGTCGCATCGGCAGCCGGGCTGACGCAGATCGTCGCCTCGACCGGGAAGCACTTCCTGCATCTGCGCGTGAACACGCGCCGCAGCCGGGCGCTGACGCATCGCATCGCGCGCGCGGATGCGCGCGGCGCGTTCCTCGACGGCACGGCAGCTTCGGCGCTGGCGTGCGCGCTACGACGCAGCGCTTCAGCCCGGCGAAGTCGCGTGCTGCGCGACCGTTCGCTATCTCGAGGCGGCGCGCCGTCATCTCGGCCGCGACGACCTCGCGCTGTCGCCGCGTACCACATGGGGATCGGGAACATGCAGGACGTCGTGCGGTCGTTCGGCGGCGAGATCCCGTCGTACGCGCAGCTCTACTTCGGCTCGGCGCCCGACGTGCACGGCGCGCCTGGCGCCGTCTCGCGTCGATGGGCGACATGTCGCGCGACTACTACTGGAAGGTGCTCGCCGCGAAACGCGTCATGAAGCTCTATCGGCACCGATCCACGCTGCGCTCGCGTTCGAGGAGCGTCAGCAGGCGCGAAGAAATCGTCTGCCGAAGAAGTGCTCCACCCGCGGTTCCGGACGTCGCGGTTCGCGAGCCCGGCTGCAATCGCCGCAGCCTGGAAGCAGCGCACCCTGCACCGCATCCCGACCGACGCGCGCAGGACGCACATCGCGATCGGGGCGTTCTTCGGCGACCAGGCCCACAAGCTCGGCCGCTCGCGACGGCTCTATCGCGGCCTTCGACCGGCGACGCTCGACGTGCTGCTCTACATCGGCCGCCGCGTGCACCAGATCTCCGGCTCGAGGCACTCGCTCATCCTCACGAGTGCGCTCCGCGACAACCGCTACCAGCGCGTGCTCATGCGCGTGAATGCGAATGCCGCGCGCACGTACTCGATCCACACGACGGGCTACGCCTTCGACATCGCCCGCGTGTACGCGAGCACGCGCCAGGCGGCGGCCTTCCAGTTCGTGCTCGAGCGGCTCGCAGTCGGTGAACGCGATCGCCTACATCCGCGAGGCGGCCGCGATCCATGTCGCGGTCGCCTCGGATGCTGCGCGGAAGCTGAAGCTCCTCGGCCGGGCCGTAGACGGTCATACTGCGCCGGTGCCTGAGGGTTCCGGGACGGCAAACGCACAAGCTCGTCTGGTTCGTGCCGCGCGAGGCGCTCGAGTCGACGCGCGACGCCGTGTTCCGCGGCCGGCGGCGGGCCGGATCGGCGACTACGAGCGCTGCTCGTGGTACACGGCCGGCACCGGGACGTTCCTGGCGCAGAAGGGCGCGACTCCCTCGATCGGCGAGGTCGGCCGCGAGCAGCGAGTCGCCGAGCTGCGCGTCGAGACCGTCGTTCCGGTCGACCTGCTCCCGCAGGTCGTGCGAGCTCTGCTCGAGGCGCACCCCTACGAAGAGGTCGCGTTCGAGGTCTATCCGCTCGTCGACATCGAGCGGTGAAGGCTCGCCTTTCGACCGACGGCGGTGCGCGCGGCAACCCCGGCCCCGCGGCGTACGGCTACGTGCTCGAGGACGAAGACGGGACGGTACTTGCGGCGCACGGCGAGAGGATCGGCGTCGCCACGAACAACGTCGCCGAGTACAGCGCCCTGATCGCCGGCCTCGAGAAGGCGCGCGAGCTCGGCGTGGGGGAGGTCGAGGTCGTCTCCGACTCGGAGCTGATGGTCAAGCAGATGAGGGGCGAGTACCGCGTCAAGAACGACGCCCTCCGCGAGCTCTCGCTCGAGGCAGGGCGCCTCGCCCGCCAGATCGGCAGCGTCAGCTACCGCGCGGTGCGCCGTGAGCACAACGAGCTCGCCGACCGCCTCGTGAACGAGGCCCTCGACCGTCCCTGAGCCCCGGCTATACTGGCCCCCGCTCGCGGATGTAGCTCAGTTGGCTAGAGCGTCTGCTTGCCATGCAGAAGGTCGTGGGTTCGAGTCCCATCATCCGCTCTACGTGAACCCGCTGGTAACGGCGGGATTTCGCGTCAGCAGCGCCCTCTCCCTAGCGTCCACCGCAGCGCCCTAGTCAGGTTCAAGTCAGGTTCGGCGTCGGGCTCGGTGGCGACAGCGGACGTGGGCAAGGACATCAGAGTCCGACGCACCGCGCCTGCCGAGAACCTTTCTGTCCGAGAGAGAAGGTCACCCCTGCAATGGCGCTCTCCGGTCCCCCATTCCCGCTCGGGCTCCGGCAGTAAGGGACTGTCTACCCGCGCGCGAACTCCTCGGCAGCCTTCGGCGCGAACTCGAAGCCCACGAATGTCTCGCTGCCGACGATCTCGGCGTCGTGACCAGGCTCGATCACATACGCCTCACCGGAAGAGAGTTCGATAACCGTTCCATCCTCGTGCGTGACACGCATCCGTCCTGACTGCACGACACCGACGTGTCGGTGCTGGCAACTGTCGGTCCCGGCAACTGGCTTCACGCACTCAGACCAGGACCACCCCGGTTCGAGTGTCAATCGAGCCGCCGTCGTCTCGCCGACGTGCACGATGTCAGAGCGCGTCTTCTCCGGCGTCCGCGTCTCATCCGGCGAATCGAAATTGAGTTTCTCGACACCTGCCATGAGCGTTACCTCCGGATGCGGCCCGGGCCGTCACCGGTCCCGGGCAATTGTCGGGGAGGGCCGACATTACGCCTTTGGGCAAACCCGCGCCACACGGCTCGTCGGGGCTACGTCCGCGCAACCACGTGTGCGCCTCCGGTCGCCATTCCGGTCAGGCTCAGGCAGTTGAACCGCACGCTCCTGAAGTGCCCCCAACGGCACGAAGGCTGCTGGCGTCATGGGCTCCGTGCGACCCCCAAGCATGGAGATGTAGAGGTGCGGATGATGTTGAAGGTGAAAATGGATACGGAGGCCGGTAGCGCCGCCATCCAAGACGGCTCGCTGCAGATGATGTTGCAGCAGATGATGAGCGAGCTACAGCCGGAGGCTGCCTACTTCGGTCCCGACGGCGGCCGGCGGCCGGCGGACGGCCTTCATCGTCTTCGACATGAAAGATCCGTCGCAGCTGCCGGTTCTCACCGAGCCGCTGTTCCGGATGGCGAAGGCAAAGCTGGAGATGTTTCCCGTGATGGACCGGTCCAGACCTCGAGAAGGGTCTCCAGGCGCTCGCGCAGCAGCAGTAAACCGTTAGCCCCGCACGGTTATCGGTACGGCCGGAGGCGTCTGCCGCGGGGGCAGTGCGCCTCCGGTTGCCGTTCCCGCTCAGGCTCCGGCAGTGAGCAGTTCCTACTGCTACCCCGCTGCAATCAATCGCTGCAGTTGTTCCAGAATCTCGGCGCGAAACGAGGCTCCGGCGAGCGACGCGATCAGGATCGAGCCGGCGTATCCGGAATCGAGAGCGATCGCGCGCAGCGGGCCGAGCCGACTTTCTGTTCGGCGGGCGCAAACGATCTCGTCGCTCCGAATCTCAATGCGCTGCTCCGCGCTTCGGCTGCCGCCGTGGAGGACTACCCCTTGCGGTGTGACCTGCAGCGATCCGGCAACCGGCGACTCCTCGTGCCCTTCGCTGGCCCAGATGACTGCATAGCTGGACATTGGCAGAGACAATGCCGCTGGTCACGCCTCTTGTAATCGGCAGACGACCGGATTCGATTGCGGGCTTTCACGCATCGGACGTCGCGTACCGCAGCGGCGTCACATCAGGGGTTTCTACGGATGGAGCCATCAACGGTTGGGACTACAACTGATCTGCGCTTCCGCACCGAGACGAGATGTGATCCCGTCAGCACTGATGATCGGAAGCCAGAGCGGCCCGGGGTGCGTAACTCTCCCCTCCCCCGGGCCGTTCGAATGCTGTTGGCGACTCACAACCGCCCCGCTCTTGAATCTGAGAAGAGCGGCTGACTGGGAAGGTGCTCAGCCCGGGTCACTACTGCAGAATCTCGCCCTTGACGCAGTTGAGAGCGCCGGGATTCGACGGAGTTCCGGTCTCCTCCGGCACCACCGTGAAGCTGCTGAACTTCGCCGCTTGCTTCGTCAGGTCGAAGATCGGCAGGCCAGTCGCCGGATCGACACCAACAACGATGCCGGTGGCTTGCAAGGCCCGGAACGTCGACTGATCAGAGTGAGCCTCGCCCGGAGTCTGACCAGGCGGATCACCGCTGGCGTTGCCGCACACCCAGCCGACCATCAGCGGATGGATGGTCGTCGAGCCCGGCACCGCGAACGCCGCGGCAGCGCACGCAACCACGAGGAATGCGGATCTGACCGGAGGTTGCGCTCGCGTGAGCCCGCGCTGGGGACACGGCCGCCGCAAGCGAATGAGACGGGCGCCCTTCTAGGACGCCCGTCTGGGGAGGGCGCCACAGTCTGCATCCCAAGCCGTCGGGGTCAGACGTGCCCTGCGGCGCCAATCCAAACCTACGGGGCAATCGCAGACCGTCGCCTCCGTGTTTCCCGACAAGACTTCGCGGACGAACCACTCGTCGCGCTCGGGGTAAACGTGAATGGCTTGTTGTTAAGACTTGCGGGAGACAGAAAGCCTCTGTGGGTGCCTCAGAGTTCAAGTCAAGCCGAGTGCGGCTCGCGTGCGGAACTGCGGCTTTCCCGTTCGGTTGGGGAGCGACTTGGAGTGACTGTCGTTTGGCCGTGGCTGTCACGTCTCCCGTCATTCGATAACGGGACAGCACTTTGGAAGGCAGTCAAAGAACATCGGTTGAGAAGGTGAACGAGCTTTACCAGCCTGGCGAGCGCAGCTGGATCAAGACGAAGAACCCCGGCTGGCCGCGTCACGAAGCGGAGCGCGAAGCAGCGATGCGCAAACGCAAGCACCGCCTCGTAAAGAGTCGGTCAAATCGGGGTTGCGGTCGTCGATTTACGGCGAGTTCGGGCACAACACCGTTGGCTTGCGCAGCCGGGAATCCCGCGGCCTTCTAGGGCTGACGGCGATAGCAAGGGGACTGGCGCGCAAGCCTTTCGCTTCGATGTCGACGTTAACCGACGGTTTTGCTCGCCGTGTGCGTCTGTATAGCGGGGGGTTGAGCGCCGGCGCGTGGCGGCCCACGGGCCGGCGCTCAATAACAATCATCTGGCTTCTCATCGTGCTCATTTGAGGGCTGCCAACGTGGCTGCTGATCGTGCTGACATCGTCTGGTTCTTCGGTGGCCGGGGCCGCGCTCCTGTCTAAGGGCCGCGCGACGAGCCAGCTCTTGAAGTCTGGCGAACGTTTTTCACGACAGGCCGCTGGCGCGTCCGGACGGCAGAGACGCCGTCCATTCTGTCCCGCCGCGCTCGAGCTGGGAAGGAGAGACGGCATTGGGCGGTGCGGGTGGTCGTGCAGTTGTGCGGAGCCACTCTTGGGAAGTTCGACGGGCACGGGTCTTCAGTACAAGTGTGAGTGCGTGACAGAACTGTTCGAACAGCACGGGATGCATCGGTCTTTGCGGAGGCAGGCGATCGCAACCTTGCGGTCGGGCGGCGCGAGCAGCGGAACGTGTCCCGGGGAGGCGGGTTAGCCGCCTCCCCGGACGCGCACTAGGTTGCCGCTGAGCGGTATGTAGTGAGGCTCGCGGCCGCCGTCCACGTCACGAGCGCCACCGCACCTGGGAAGAACCCATACCCGAACGGGCTCCCGTCGGTTGTCCCGTCGAGGACTACCAGGAACGTGATGAGGAATGACACCGCGCCGACGATCGCCACGAGCCCCGTCCAGCGCGCGAAGACCCGGGTTCGCAACGTCACGAGTCCGGCGGCCATCAAGAAAGCGGCGAATCCCATTGCCGCGATCATGTATGGCCCGGCCGCTCCAGTCGTCACTGCCTTCGCCACCGCGGGATCGACCGTTGCCGCCGTCGGAACTCGCAGCGGCCATCGTGACGAGCGCCATCGCCATTCCAGCGATACCCGTGAGGGCACCGGCGAAGGCGACGCCGCCGAGTGGTGCCGAACCGCGAATCCGAGATTCCGCTTCAGCCAGCACGCCCCGGATCATGGACATGCAGTAGAGGAAGAAGAAGGCGGCGAGCAGCATCGCGAACGCACTGATACGCCCCTTCCACTGGTTGTCATGTGCCCAGTTCACCCAGTCCTCGTCTGCTGCGGTGTAGTGAGGCGTCACGCCACCGCTTCCAAACCAGCCGATGACGAAGAGCGGAACGAAGGCGATCCCGCACAGCGCCAGGAGCCGCTGCGATCGCGAACCTGCGGACGCAGCATCCGTAACGTGCGGAGCTGGCTACGGCTTGAGTCGTCATGCAGGACTCAAGGCCGCAGCCCTCGAGGCGGTCTCGGGCTCAGCGCTTTCGGAGAGGATCGGCGCGTCCTTCCTGAAGCCCCAGATGGTGCAGTAGACGCCGAGGAACAGCTCCCACGCCGCCTCGGGAATCGTCGCGATCCCCTGCAGCCCGTGCAGCGTGCTGCTCGGATCGTTGCCGCCGAACAGGATGGCCGTCCCGGTGAGGATGAGCAGCGGCCCGCCGATCATCCCGAGCCATGGCCACGGCCGCGGCACGAGTCTGGAGCGATACATCATGTAGCCGAGGATCAGCCCGTTGCCCCAGCCGACGACCCAGCCTGGGCCGAGGAGGAACGTCCAGTCCTTGATCGCCGCGAGCGTGTAGGCGACGTCCCCTCAGAGCCACCTGCGGCCTGGTTCCGCAAGGTGATGATCCCGAGCACGGCGATGATGCCGACGAGGATGAACGTGCATTCGAAGAGCCGCGCCGTGACGTAGCCGATCGAGAGGTCTTTGTAGCGGCGCCACATGATCGGGACGATCACGACGGCCGTGCCGATGTTGGAGATGATCAGCAGCAGCTCCAGGAAGGCACCGAGGAGAATCCGCTTGTCATGGCCACCACCGGCGATGTAGCCGACGGGATCGTCGAGCACCGGCTGAAAGAGCAGCAGCGCAGGGATCGACGTTGCGAACGTAATGAGGTAAAGCACGCCGAACCAGCGCGCTCTCTTCTGGTCAGTGGTCATGCATGACCCCTTTCCGGGTTTCGATTCGACAATGTGGGCGTGAGCGGCACTAGGCCGTCGCGATCGGCGTGGCCTCCGGCACGCCTGGAGAGGAGGTGCGACGTGCGACCTGTGCGATGAAGATTGCGACCCAGACGAGCAGGAGTAGGAGTGTGAGTTCCAGCAGATGCGAGGAGTGCGTCGGAGTTGAAGGGGAAGGCGAAGCCGCTGATTGCGAGCAGCGGCGCGCTGATGAAGCCATAGTTCGCGAACCATCTCGGCAGCACGCCGGTACGACGTGCTGCGATTGAGACGGCAGTGATCATCGCGGCGAGGAAGACGATCTTGACCGTGTCTGCGTCGTTCAGCGTGACGAAGAGATCGCGCACCGTCTTCGCGCTGCCGTTGTGCGCGGCGTCGTAGGTGAAGGTGACGCCGAGGACGAACTGCGCGAACGAGGTGGCCGCCGCAGCAAGCGCCATCCAGAGACCGAGCTTTGCCATCTGCGGGTCGCTCGGCTGGAGGAAGCGGAAGATCACGATCGCGAGCCCGACGAGCGCCAACGCCGCGATGCCGTCGACGAGCAGGTGGCCGAGCATCGCGGTGTGTTCGTGACGGGCGAAGTAGGAGGCGACCTTCGTCGCCGGATCGTCCGGCTTCGGACCGCCCGAGGCGACAACGAGGCTGATGATCCAGGCCAGGATGTAGATGACGCCGGCGGTGATGGCGAGCTTCTTCATGACCCCTCACTTCCACTCGTAGGAACGACGAGAACTGCCTTGTCAAGGCGCCCGTTCGCAACGTGCCGCTGATCGAGCACGAAGGTCAGCGCCAGATGCACGACAGCGAGGACTGTGAGCGCAGCAGTGAACATGGTGCGTCCGACCCAAGCGAGAGCAGCCGCCCCCGCGCCGAAGATGACGATCTCAAGTAAGAGTCGCCACGGATCGGTTACGGCCGACGACGACTTCATCGCGACCAAGGTCGCCCACACCGCCGCGAGCGCGATCGGGGCAAGGAGCATCACCACCCAGCGCAACCAGTTGTCCAGCGAGCGATAGCCCCAATAGCCAAGCGCCAACAGCACGGCCAGCTCAAGCACGAACCGGAAGCCGTCTTTCGCGGCCTCACGGTGCGCACCCTCCGATAGACGCCCGGCTGGGGCTGGACGTCCAACGCCTAGCCGAGACCCGCCGGAAGCGGTCGCCTTGGAAGGCGTTGTTCAACACGAGTTCCCCAGCCATGCAGACCCCTTGCTTCGTGCTACGGCTAAGATGATAGAGGGTCTACAAAACAGGTTTCAAGAGCCGTGGTTCAACTACCACCAATAGACGAGCCCGCAACACGATCAACCTGGTTCGTCCTCACGAACCACGGCAACGTGCTCCTCTGCGTCGCCCGCGACCCCACCATCCGGATCAGCGAGATCGCAACCCGCGTCGGCATCGGCGAACGGGCCGCCCAAAAGATCATGGCCGACCTCGTAGCCGAGGGCTTTCTCGTACGGATCAAGGAAGGCCGCCGCAACCGGTACGAAGTCAACCGAAACGCCCACCTCCGCCACCCCCTCTTTGCCGACCTCGAGATCGGGCCGCTCCTCGACGTGCTTCACGACGGCCACAAGTAGCCGCTGCTATTCCGCCCACTTCGTAGCCTTGTTTTTCTCGACGGTCGTCGTCCGGCGGGCCCTACGAGAAGGTCCACGAGACCGCGTGCGGGGCCGGCGCCGAACGCGCGTCAGCAAGGTCGAGACGGCCAGCCAACGGCCTCGCCGCCGCGACGCGGACAGCCGCTCCAGGGTCGAGCGCCACACCGTCGAGTAGCCGCTCGAGCGCGTCCGCAGCGCGGCGCAGATGGCCGGCGAGCAGCGCCGAGGTCATCGTCGCCTCAAGGCGGTGAAGGGTGGGCGAGTGTTGCGGAAACTGGGTATATCGGCAGGGGTGATCATTGCTTTCGCGGGGGTTGTCGTGTCTTCGCGTGCGGCAGCGAGCGTTTCGGGCGAGCTGGCCTTCGGGCGGATGTGTCCATCCGGTATCCGACGCACGACTGCCCCGCGGGTACGCCGAGTTCGTTCGAGTGCTTCTCCCGCACAGGCACGGCGTCGATCGCGGGCCTCGGAGAGGTGCAGGAGTCGTACGACTACGTCTTGGAGAACGCGCGAGCACGTCCCGCGTTCCGGGAGTCGCTTCCCTCTGGGGCGGACAATCGTGACTTGAACGGCCACCTATCAGAGCGCAAATGCGGCACGGGCGAGCTTCAGCATCACCGTCAAATCGCGCCCGTAGGCCGGCTGGGGACGCTCCGCCGCGGGATCAACGAGGGCGCCGCCGTCCTTATGCACACGCTTGCCGACGCCGAATGGTCGGTCGGATACCCCCACAACCCGGACACCTGGGTCACGAGGCTTCCCGGCTTCAGCGAGGGCGATCTCGACCTGATGATCAACAGCAACGACCTCATCGCCTCTCACGAGCGTTTGAACCCGAGCAGGTCGTTGGTCAGCTTGATTACGCTGCGAGGCTTCTTTCTGCTGCACCGACGAGAACGCCTCGTTGAGGTCGCTCGCTTTGCGGCGGTGACCGCGCGCCGCTCGGTGCACACTTGTGATCCAAGCGATCCTGATCGCACGCCGGCGTCGGGTTGCTCGTCGATTGATCCACTTGCGTCCAGCGGCGTGGTTCGCCCGTCAGGCACCCTCGTCGCATGGACGTCGAGATCCGCGACGAGCGCCTCCACGAGATGCTCGTTCAGGCAGAGATCGAGGATTGCGCTCTCCTCGACAAGCAGATCTCTGGCTACCTGCAGTTTTGGCGAGTAGCTGCGCACGAGGATGTGACGGCTCGCGTGGTCGCGCAGTCCTCGCCTGCCACCTAGCGCGGGAGAGCGCGCTTCGCCGGGCCGAAGCCGCTTATAAGGCGCGAAATAGGCGGGTGCGGTGCGCACGCGCTCGCCCCGCCTTCGACACGCCGCCCGCCCGCTACCACTCGCAGCTGTTCTCGGGAGACGAGCCTCGCTAGTTCGTCGTCGCTGCGAGCCTGAATCGCGACGGCGATGGCACCGCTCCCACTGCGCTAACCGTTTGGGAGATGACCGGGACGAGCGCGCATCGAGAATTTCGTCTCGAACGCTTGTTGCGCTGTCTCAGCTGTGACCGAGAGCGTGAGGTGGTGTGCGTGCGGATGCACCTTCGCGATCTCGATGACCTGCCCGCCACGGCCGCCGTAGCAGCGTGCATAAGCGAGCGCCTCGCTGATCGGTGGTGACTGTCGCCTGCGGAACATTCTCGTGTTAGGCCTCCCGCCCGATTCCTCCGGCCGACAACTGCCTCTCCGAGGACTAACACACCACACCGCCGAGTCAGATGCGCATCCACAACTTTCTGCGGATCTCCACAGGAACGGAGCGTTGTCCACTCCTCGGCTGTGCAAAAGCGGGAGCTGAGCTGCGGCCAAATCAAAGCATCAACGTGTCGCGCCGACCAGCCGTCTTCGCGACCTCCAGGAGGTTTGAAAGCTCCGCCCGACGGAGCGCGACAGTGCCGGGCTCCGCGAGTGGACGAGTGAGCACGATCGAGAGATCGCGCGCGGCAGACTGAAACATTGCTTGACGCGGGGGCGGCGAAGTGGTCGGATGCCGCCGTGGCTACGCAGTCCAGCGCTCCTGAGCGGCTTCCGCCGGGGGTCACGATCGAGCAGTTCGGTGAGGCGCTCCGCGCGTTCACGGGAGCGCTCGGCGCCGATAGCGTCCTGGTCTCGGACGAGGCGCTGCGGGAGTTTCGCGACCCGTTCGCGTACGCGACCTGGGACGACTTCACGGCTTCGGCGGTCGTGATGCCCTCGACCGTTGAGGCGGTGCAGCAGGTCGTTCGCGTCGCGAACGAGTTTCGCATCCCGCTGTGGACGCACGGTCAGGGTCGCAATAACGGCTATGGCGGTCCGGCGCCGCGGGTGAGGGGGTCGGTGATCGTCAGCCTCAGGCACATGAACCGGGTGCTCGAGATCGACCCGGACTGTGCGTACGCCGTCGTCGAGCCGGGCGTGCAGTGGTTCGACCTCTACGACGCGATCCGTGCGGGTGGGCACCGGCTGATGGTCTCGGTCACGGACCTTGGCTGGGGCAGCGTCGTCGGGAACAGCCTCGACAACGGGATCACCTACCTGCCGGTCGCACAGGACATGGCGGCGGCGTGCGGGATGGAGGTCGTGCTCGCGAACGGCGAGCTGCTGCGGACGGGGATGGGGGCGATGCCGGGGAATCGCTCCTGGCACGTGTACAAGCGGAGCCTCGGCCCGAGCCTCGACCAGCTCTTCACCCAGTCGAACTTCGGGATCGTGACGAAGCTCGGCATCTGGTTGATGCCGCAACCGGAGTGCTACATGCCGCTCCGCTTGCGGGTTTGGCAGGAGGACGACCTCGGCCCGTTGGTCGACACCCTCCGCTTGCTCATGCTCGACCGGACGATCGAGAACGTGCCGCAGATCTGGAACACGATCGCGCACGCGTCGGTGCTCTCGACCCGGGCGCCGTGGTACCAGGGCGAAGGCCCGATCCCGGACGAGGTGATCGACCGGATGGCGCGCGAGCTCGAGATCGGCCGCTGGTACATGCGGTTTGCGCTCTACGGCGACGAGGAGGTCGTCGACCACCGCTTCCGAAAGGTCAAGGAGGCGTTCGAGCGGATTCCCGGTGCCGAGGTTTGGGGTGAGAAGCACGCACCCGAGGAGATGCACGACCTCGCGCATCCGTTCGATCGCGTGCAGGCGGGCGTGCCGAACCTCGATATCAATCAGATGACCGGCTGGTACGGCGGGGAGGAGGGTGGCCACATCGGCTTCTCGCCGGTCGCCCGCCTCACCGGCAAGGACGCCCTTTCGGTGCGTGACCTGATCCGAGGTCTGGTCGAGGAGAAGGCACGGCTGGACTACGCCGCGGTTCTCATCCCGACGAACGCGCGGAGCTTCTGCAATGTCACTCTGGTCATCTTCGACACCAAGGACGAGGCGCAGAGCCGGCGCGCCTACGACACCGCGAAGCTGCTCGTCGGCGACGCGGGCAAGCTTGGGTACGGGGAGTACCGCGCTCATCTCGACTTCATGGACCTCGCCGCCGAGCAGTACAGCTTCGGCGGGCACGCGTACCGCCGGTTCGTCGAGACGATCAAGGACGCCGTCGACCCGAACGGGATCCTCTCGCCGGGCAAACAGGGCATCTGGCCGGCCGCCCTGCGCGACGATCGCTGAGTTAGGCGCAAACGCGCCCCTTGCCAAGTCAACCGAGATGAATCGCGAAGCGTGACGCCGACGATCGCAAGACCGGCTCAATGGCCAGGTTTCTGGTCAGGTTCGGCGATCAGACCTGACTTGAACATCCCCGCGCGCAGGATGGCCGCCTCCTGCGCGCGGGGGAGGAGCAGGTCACTCGCGCTGACGCTGTTTCCGCCAGTACCCCTATCGCGAGGACCGTCTAGATATATATCGTACTGCGAACCTTAGCGGTATGAATCTTGTAACTGCGCCCGGTGCGTTTCGCCGTTGCTACGCCGCCCTCGATGAGCGCCACGCGATCATGGCGATGACCACGACTGAGACCGCGACGTTTTGTGAAGGCGGGTTGAGCCGGGACCCGGCGTCGGCTATGCACTTGCCGCGATTCGGCTGCGGAGGGTCGCTCTGGGCCGCTCTTCTGCGCCCACTTTCGCCATCACAGCTTCGAACAGCTGCCACACCGCCGCTGCCTTCGTCGTCGCACAGGCTCCGACTGTGAGGCCGCTTCCGGAAGCCGTGGTGTGCCGCGCGGCACCCACGAAGAGGTCGCCGTCGAGCTCAACGTCGACTTGCCAGCCGAGAAGGGTGAGCCATGTCGTGAGGGCAACTGCTTCGGTCGTGTCGCGCGCAATCTGTTGTTCCGGTGCCGCAATCATTTGTCCTCCGTCCGTCAAAGGGGTGCGGAGGGTCTCGACCGCATTGAGACCCCCGCGAGGGACTGATCGACGGCACAGCGCGTTTCACGCCATCACTCGTTGACGGTTGACCGTTCTGGTTCACCTGTAGCCGCGGCTACGGGGCCGGGCTCAGCGATCCGCCGCTGGCGAGGCGCGGCCCGGAGCGACGGCGGCGTCCTGGTGGCCGCCCCAGGTCACTGCCGGCTACCCATCCGGATGCTCTCCGGATGAGCAGGACAACGGGCCGCGCCACCGGAACTCAAGCACGCGACCGGAAGGTGTGCAAGCCATGAGGCGGCTAGCCCACCTGTGCCAGGGCGACTGCCCCAGGGTTCACTCTTCGCAAAAGTGGGGGGAAGAGACCGCGTAGCTCGAGCGTCTTGAGGTAGGGCGAGCATCAGTGGCGGCCCACCATTGCCCGCCCCCACCAATTCTGCATGTCAGGCGCCGCTTTGCGTCCGGCACTTTGGTTCACCGAAGGAAGAGCACGGGTCGCCCTCGGTCAGCCCGATAGCTGAGCTGCTGCTGCGTTCATCGAACGCACGCGGACGAATAGACGACCGGATCATCCCGTTTGGACGACGCGCCTGCGCGCGACCTCCGGTGAGTTGCTCGCATGAGGCTGGTTGCTCTCGCGACGCTGTTCGCGGCCGGACTGCTGCTTGCAGTGGGGCTCGACGTCGGCGGCGCAGCGGACACCGTCACGACCGAGACGCTGATTACGACCACGACTGTGCCCGAGACGACGACGGCTCCGGGTACGACCGCCGTGACGACGGAGACCGTGGAGCAGACCACGACGCGGAAGGTGATCGTCCCGACGTCAGGCACAACCACCTCGAGCTCCGGCGAGAGCAGCAGCACCCCGACCTGGGTCTGGGTGGTGCTCGCGATCCTCGCCGTCGCGGTGATCGGGCTCGCCATCGCGCTTATGACGCGACGCGGAGGAGGTGTCTCGCCGACCGAGCGGCGTCGGCGGCTCGACCAAGGGGTCGCCACCTGGGCCGCGCAGGGCTGGGCGCTCCAGAGTCAGACAGGTGATTCCGCCGTGCTGCAGCGCAACGGCGAGCTCATGCTCGTGAACGTCGACGAGGCGGGGCAGGTCAGCGCGCGGCCGCTCGCCCGTTAGCCGATCGCGGGTCGGTCGGTGGGTCGGCCGAAGGTTGCCGGCTTTACCGGGCGAGCTTCTGGAAGGCGGAGAACGACGGCTTGTCGGCGCCGGAGCTCGTCATCAGTCCGGACTGCCAGTTTCCGCTTTGCGGCTCGTCTTTGAGCAGGAACCAGATCAGCATGTCGATTCGCGGGTTCCGTCGCGCGATCGCGACTGCCTGTGTCATGTAGAGCGCTTGTTTGCCATATGAGACGCCGAACACCTTGTCCTGGGGAGAGGTCTGGTAGCCGTACTCGGTGATCCAGAGGTGCTTGGGGCCCCAGAGCCTGCTCAGCTGGGCGAGCAGAACGTCGATGTTCCCCATCCCCACTGTGGGTGAGGCCGGACGCGTAGTCGGCGTCTCGTTCGGCGACCCGTAGTAGGGATGGTGCGCGTAGACGTCGAAGGTCCGGAGCCCGTTCGTCTTGAGGGCACGCATGAAGGAGAGCGGATCCACGGACGGTCGCGAGGAGGCGGGCGCGTTGTTACCGCGAGGACTGGTGAGGCCGCAGGCGACCTGCTCGCCCGGAACGGGGCCCCTCTCGGGCGAGATCAGCACCGAGTGCACGCCCTCGTAGACGGCATTGCAAATCTTGGCGTAGTTGTAGGCGCTCCAGATCTTCCAGTTGCCGCCGACTCGCTTCCACTGTGGGCTCAGGAAGACCGGGTTGTTCGGCTCGTTCCACGCTGTCCACATCTTCACCGCCGGAAGCGGCGAGTTGCCGGTCCCGAGCGTCTCGTCCTGCTGCCAGCTTGGCGGCGACCAGTAGCCGCTGTAGCGCTCCGCGGCTGCATACGCAAAGTCCTTCAGCGACTTGGCGTCTGTCGGCGCAACCGTGCGAGCCTTGCCCCCGTTCGCCCAGCTTGGCGTGAACAGGATCGAGAAGACGATCTTGATCTTGTACATGCTCGCGTACTTCACCAGCCGGTCATAGAGCGCCCAGTTGTACGCCGGATCGCCGGGATCGGTCGGGTCAGTCGGCTTCTGGCTCGCGACTGCCCATTTCGTGCCACCCCAGTACAAGTTCGCGCGCAGCACCTGCACACCCAGCGTCTTCATCGTCGGGAAGGCCGTCACAGGGTTCCCGTAGAGCGTGAATGCCTCGTCGGCGATCCCGACCTGCAGCCGCGGCGCGGCGCTCGCCGCCGAGGCGCCCAGCCCCGCAGCCGCAAGCAAGGCCGCCGTCGAGAGCGCGACGCGCCTGAGCGCGGAACGACTCGAAGTCAGCTGTTTGACGCGGTGGCAGCTCATGCCGCGAGCCGCGCGAGGATCTGCGTCACCGTGCGATGCGTGACACCGGCCGCCCCCGCGATCGTGCGCAGCGGAAGGCCGGCCTCGCGCGCGGCCACAATCGCCGCGTCGCGCTGCTTGCGTGCACGCGTGTGTGCCCGTGCCGTCAGCTTCACTCTGGCGACGTAACGCCGCTGTGTCGCCTGGGACATGCTCGTGCTCAAACGGTCCTCTCGATCATGCAGGGGTGGGTGATCCGGCGCCTACAGCTCGTCGACCGCGGCTCCCCCGTCGAACGACGCCTCGCGCGCCGTCCTACAACAGCTTGGCTACCAAGTAGCCAGGCCGCTTAGCCCAAACGCGTCATCTCGCGCTGCGCTAATCGCGTGGGTACGTTCACCGCGCACTCGTCACGTCATTCCCGTGTGAAGTCGTTGATCCAGTTCGTCTCCCACGTCTCGCCGCCGTCGGTCGAGAACGCCTGCTCCCAACGCGGCGACGCCGTCTCGACGCGCGACCACGTGTAACGGCAGACGATCGGCACGCCGTCCCATGTATCAGCGGCCTCGAAGACGCCGACGCCGTTCTCGAACGTACCGATGACGGCGCCGCGAGCGGCCCGCTCGTGCGGCTGTCCGCCCAATAGATCGACCAGGTCTTCGACTGCGGGTGAAAGAAGCGGATCGACGCGCCGTGGAAGCCGCCGCCGAAGTCGGTCGCGAACGTGTCGACGTTGCCGAGACCGCCCAGCAGCGGCCATGCCTCGGCGACCGCCGTGATGTCGAGCCACTCGTCGCAGTCGGCGAGCCGTTCGCGGAGCCGCCGCCCGCGCACCTTCCAGCGGCCCATGAAGAAGTCGAAATCGTGTTCGGTTGACATGGTCGCGAGGCTAGACCCTAAATAGGGCGATCTCTGCCCGCTATTCGCATCTCCTGGACCTGCTCGAGCTCCTGCAGAGCCGGCCGCTCGTCACGGGGCGCGAGGTCGCCGACCGGCTCGGCGTCGACCCGCGCACCGTTCGTCGGTACATCGCCGCGCTCGAGGACGTCGGCGTGCCGGTGGAGGGGCAGCGCGGTGTCGGTGGCGGCTATCGCGTCCGGCCAGGGTTTCGGCTGCCGCCGTTGATGTTCGACGGCGACGAGGTCGTCGCTGTCTCGCTCGCGCTCCTGCGACTATCGGGCGCGAGCGATGCGAGTGACCGCGCGCTCGACAAGGTGCAGCGTGTGCTGCCCGAGGCGCTGCGTCGGCGTGTGGTTGCGCTCGAGTCATCGCTCGCCTTCACGTCGCTCCAGGCGCTCACGATCGACAGCGATGTCGCCTTCCCCCTCGCGGAAGCAATTCATCGGCGGCGGCGACTCGGCCTCGACTACGTTGCCCATACGGGCGAGCAGACCAAGCGCGTTGTCAGCCCATACGCGCTCGTCGCGCACGGCAGCCGCTGGTACCTCGTCGCACACGATCACGGACGCGGCGAGCTGCGTACGTTCCGTGCCGATCGGTGCTCGCGGATCGCGATCGTCGAAGGCGACTTCGAGACGGCGCCGGCCGACCTCGACGCAGTCGGTCATGTCCGGCGCTCGTTCGCGCGCATTCCGCGCCGGTGGAAGGTCGTCGTAGAGGTCGACCTGCCGCTCGATGACGCCGCGACGCGGCTACCGCCTTCGCTCGCGGAGCTCTCGGCTACGCAGTCCGGCACGCGCCTCGAGCTTCAGGTCGACTCGCTCGACTGGATGGCGTCGGTGCTCGCGGGCCTCGACTGCGACTTCCACGTCGAAGCACCGGCCGAGCTCGCCGGCGCGGTTCTCGCGCTCGCCGAACGGCTGGCGTCCCGGGCTAATGAGTCTCGCCGGCGAGCGCGCCGATCGGCGAGCCGTACTCGACGCGGATGACATGCCTGACGGCGTCGATCAGAGCGACTCGACCACGGCGTCGGCCGTCTCGCCGACGGTGGTGGAGCCTGTGTCCAGACGTAGCACGTCCTGCCCGTCCCACGCCGAGACGAACTCGCTGTAGTGCCTGGACAGGAACGCGCGGTCTTTCGAGACTCCTCGCGATGGATCGGCTAATGCGCGTTCGAGCGCCTTCGCGAAACTCACTTCCAGAAGCACAAGACGCGGATCGATGTCGTTCGGGAGCTCGGCGAGGAACTCGGGTAGCTCACCTTCGCCGGCAAAGTCCCCCTCGGCAACTATGGATCTCCCCTCCGCAAGAAGAGCGGTGGCCAGTCGTCCAGCGACGCGCCGAGCCGCAGACCACGTTCTCGTGTCGGCTTTGGGTCTGGCCTGCGGGTCGAGCATCTCGTAGATGAGATCGAGGTCGATCACCGCACCCTCGACGCCGAATCTCTCTTGCAGGCGAGCTGCGACAGCACGGCTGAGCGTGGACTTGCCGCTCGCGATGGGGCCGCTGATTACGACAACATGCACGAGACGATCTTGACGCTAGAGGATCTCGACCTCAGCTTCGGGATGCATGGCTTCCCAGACACGCGCATGCAGCTCGATCTCGGTGCGTTCCTGCGCAGGGGTCCGAGCGTTCGGCTGGCTCACCTCGACCATGCCGCCGCCGACGCTGCCGGCCGTATAGCCGGAACGGCGAAAGTGCACGCACAGGTCTTCGATCAGTGCCTGATCGGCCACGCGGATCAACATCAGGCGAAGGGTGCCTGATGTCCGCACGTCGCTCCAATGCGCGGCCACGTGGGCCTTGCACGTGCAGGCACGTCTGTCGAGCGGCGGTCTCTTCCACTTTCGTGTCGCCGACCGCGAGTCGGTCACAGCCTGCCGCCGGAAGGGCTGAGGAGTGGGGTAGGGGGCAGGCGCCACACCCAGAGGGTCGCCGTCAGTCAAGCGCCCGCCCGACCCCAGCGGCCTGGGGTTACCACACACGGTGCGCCCTCTAGCGCAGCCGGGCGAGAAGCCTCACCGTATGCACACCTTCAGCGCGCCCCCCGTGATTTCCCAGGTTTGCGGTGGGATCCCGGGTCTGACGCCGAAGAGACGGATGACGATGCATTGTTTGGATTGGGGGAGTATGTGGGCAGGGGTAGATCGTGGATCGCATCTCGAGGCGCGCGCTACGCACGCAGGAGAGTGTCCTCTTCGTGCTTGCGCGGCTGCCTGACCGTGACCACGCGATCGACGTCTTGATCGACGAGATCGAGGAGGATCGGGCGCGGCTCCTTGCGTCGACGATGGCTGCCTCGGACCGGGAGCCTCTTCGCGTTCTGCGCGCACTCGCCGGCGGTCTGTGATCTAGCACCTACCGCAGGGCGTTACTCGGGAACGTTGCCGAGTGCGCTCGCAACAGCCTCGTCGAACGTCATCGCCCGGCCTTCCTTCCAGAGCTCCTCAGCCCTCGCTCCGAGCTCTCTGCGTACGGCTCCTATGTGGGTCTCCAGCAGTGCGTCCCAGAAAGCGACAGAGAGCGATGTTCCGAGCGACTCCCACAGAGCCTCGACCGACCCGGCGAGGCGTAGCCCGCGCTCGGGATCGCCGCCTCGGGCTGCGGCCATCGCGACTCCTTGCACCTCGAGGCTCGTCTCGATCACGTCACCGAGTTGGAGCGCAGCGAGCAGACTCTCGCGGTAGCGCTTCTCCGCTTCGGCGGCGTCACGACGGATGAGCGCGCAATCGGCGAGGAAGTGGTATGCGAAGTGCTCGGTGCGTGGGTCTCCTGCGCCAAGCTCGAGGAGCTGGCGGGAGAGCGTCTCCGCCCGGTCAACCTCGCCGAGCGCGACCAGGACCTGGGCGACGCCGACGGTAGAGCGCAACTCGCCGCGCCCGTCGCCGAGGACGCGGTGAAGGTCGAGGCTCTGCTCGAAGGCCTCGAGGGAACCGGGACCGTCGCCTGCGTCGTAGACGAGAAGCCAGCCGAGGACGTCGAGGGCCGCCGCGAGCTCGTCGAGGTCGCCGAGATCACGCCAGAGAGCAATCGCATCGTCCAGCTGTCTCCGTCCGTGCTCGACATCGCCCAGCCGCGCGACGAGAGATCCGGCCCCGGTCAGCGCGCGGGCGCGCGTGCGACCGCCCGTCGTGGAGGCCGCGAGCGCTGCGGACAGGCGGCTGCTTCCCTCCGCGAACAGGCCGTGCGAGAACCAGTACCAACCGAGCGCGCCTGCGAGCTCGAGCGCACGGTCGGAGTCGTCGTGTCCGAACCAGTCGAGAGCAGCGCGCAGGTCGTCGTGGTCGAGGTCGAGGCGTGCCGACCACTCCGCCTCGGCGTCGAAGCGGCGTTCGTACGACTGCTCGGCGAGCGCAGCGAAGTACGCCGCGTGTCGACGCCGCAAGGCATCGTCCTCTTCCGAACTCGACGCGTCGCTCGAGGGCGTACTCGCGGATCGTGCCGAGCATCAGGAAACGGTCGTCCGCCGATTGGCTTCAGGAGGCTGTAGTCGACGAGCGCCGCGAGCTGGTCGAGGTCAGCGCCGGAGACCTCCTCGGCGGCGTGCAGCGGAAAGCTGCCGGCAAAGACGCTCAGGCCGACGAAGAGCGCCTGGGCCGTTGCGTCGAGGAGCTCGTAGCTCCATTCGATCGTCGCACGCAGCGTCCGCTGCCGTTCGTGCGCGTCGCGCGCACCGCCGGTGAGGAGCGGGAGTGCGGCGCCGAGCCGGTCGAGGAGGGCCTCGGGAGTGAGCAGCTTCGTGCGCGCGGCAGCGAGCTCGAGGGCGAGCGGGAGGCCGTCGACGCGGCTGCAAATCGCCTCGATCGTCATGTCGGGAGCGAGCTCCCGCCCGACCTGCCGCGCACGCTCGACGAAGAGCGCGCTTGCGTCGCCCGACGGGAGAGGCTCCACCCGGTATTCGCGCTCGCCCGAGACGCGGAGCGGTGCGCGGCTCGTGATGAGGACGCGAAGCCCGGCCGACACGGCAAGGGCCTCGCTCACGGCAGGGGCGGCAGTGAGAAGGTGCTCGAAGTTGTCGAGCAGCACGAGCAGCTCCCTCCCCCGGAGGAAGCCGTTGAGATCGTCCGGCGCGCCGATTGCCTGCCCGATCTCCGTGGCCAGGAGCTCGTGGATCCGAGAGGCCGTCGAGAGGCACCCAGAAGACTCCGTCACGGTGTGTCCCGACGAGCTCGGCGGCAGCCTGGAGAGCGAGCCGCGTCTTCCCGGTCCCACCCGGGCCGGTAAGTGTGACGAGGCGCGCGCCGTTCGAGAGCAACGCGACCAGCTCGGTGAGCTCCTTCTTTCGTGCCCACGAGCGGGCTCGCCGCCACCGGGAGGTTCGTTGCGTCGAGCGTCGCGAGCGGCGGGAAGTCGTCGTCGCCGAGCTGGTACAGACGTTCTGCCTTCACGAGGTCCTTCAGGCGGTGCTCGCCGAGGTCGCGCAGCCTGACCTCTGTGTCGAGCAGCGCTCGAGTGGTCTCGGAGATGACGATCTGCCCTCCGTGCGCAGCGGCCGCGATCCGCGCCGCACGGTGGACGTCGATCCCGACGTAGCCCTCCTCGGTCACGATCGGCTCGCCTGTATGGATGCCTATGCGGACGCGGACGGGACCGGCTTCGAGCAACCGGCGCGCGTCGTCCGCGGCGGCGACAGCGTCGGCTCCTCGGCGGAATGCGATGAAGAACGCATCGCCTTGCGTGTCGACCTCGACACCGGAGTGACCCGCGAACGCATCGCGGAGAACGCGCCGGTGTTCTGTCAAGGCGCCGCTGTAGACGTCCGGTCCGAGTTTCTGCAGGAGCCTCGTCGAGCCCTCGACGTCTGTGAAGAGGAAGGTGACGGTGCCGGTCGGGAGGTCCTGCCGCATGAAGTGATCATCCGACTGCACGGATCTCGCGTCCAGGGTGCGGCCAGGGCTTGTTTGTCGAAGAACCCGTTCTAGACTCGGAACGGTGCGTCGACTCGCATCTGCTGTGCCGGTCGCCGTGGTCGTCGTCGCAGCGCTCGCCTCGGCCGCGCCTGCGAGCCATGCGACCTTCCCGGGGAGGAACGGGCCGGTCGCATTCGGATTCGGCGGCGGCACAATCGTCACCGAGAACGTCGACGGGACCGGCCGGAAGATCGTGGTGCCGCTCACGAGCACGGTCTCGGTCGCCGCGACCCAGCCCGCCTGGTCCGCCGACGGCACGAAGCTCGCGTACTCGAGCAAACAAGGTGGAACCGGCGGGATCTACATCGTGAATGCGGACGGCTCCGGAGTGAAGAGGGTCACGAGCGATGTCAACGACGGAGAGCCGACCTGGTCGCCCGATGGAACGAAACTCGCGTTCACCCACGTATCCACCGGTCGAACGCGGATCGTCACCGCGAACCTCGACGGTTCCGCTCTCACCGTCGTCACACCGAACCTCGACCGCAGCCTCGACGACCCTGAATGGTCGCCGGACGGCAGTCGGCTCACCTTCTCGGACTTCGCCGACGTGTACGTCATCAACGTGGACGGCTCGAACCTCGTGAACCTCACGGCCGACGTCGGCGAGCCCGCTCGAGCTGACAATCCGACCTGGTCACCCGACGGCTCGAAGATCGCCTATACGTACAACATCTCGTCGATCAAGGTCGTCGCGTCCGGCGGCGGCGTTGCGACGACGCTCGGCGCGAGTCTCGGCGAGGTGTGGGAGATCTCCTGGTCTCCCGACGGCTCGAAGATCGCGTTCATCGCCGACGTGAACGGGCCTCTCCAGGAGGAGCTCTTCCTGATGAATGCGGACGGCACCAGCATCGTCCGGACAGGCATCGACGTCGCGACGACACTCGACTGGGGTGTCGCCGCGGCGGCTCTGCCGGTGCCGCCTCCGGTGACGGGAGTCAATGTCAACGTCGCACCCGTGAGCGGGACGGTGCTCGTGCGGCTGAAGGGATCCGCGAATTTCACTTCGCTGGCGTCACTGAGCAGCATCCCCGTGGGGTCAGAGCTCGATCTGACGAAAGGTCGAATCCGGCTCACGAGTACGGCAGCGCGGGGCGCGACGCAAACCGCAGTGTTCTACCAGGGGAGGGCGGTGGTCGGCCAGACGCGCGACGCGACGCCGGTGACCACTCTCACGCTTTCAGGCGCGCTTGCTTGTCCAAAGCGGAAGGCCGCCGCGAAGAAACCGCCGACCCGGAGCCTCTGGGGTAGCGGCGCCGGCCACTACATCACGCGAGGCCGTTATGCCGCCGCGGTCGTCCGCGGCACCGTGTGGCTCACGCAAGACACGTGCAGTGGAACGCTCGTGCGCGTGCAATCCGGCACGGTGAGCGTGCTCGACAACGTCAGGCATCGCACGGTCACCGTGCGCGCTGGGCAGAGTTACCTCGCGAAGAAGACGCGTTGACCGCACGTCGCAGGCCCGGACTGATAGAACCTCTGCGGCGCGGACTTCAGGCGGCCCTGAGATTCACGCGGGAGGAGGGCGTCGTTAATCCGGCGTCCTTTTTCTTTGTTTCTTGCTAGGGTGAAACCGCAACTGAGCGAGTTTCGGGTGCGCCCCATGCGCGTCCTCTGCCCGTTCTTGAGAGGCAGAGGAGGTGTTAGATGGCAACTGGAACTGTGAAGTGGTTCAGCGCTGAGAAGGGGTACGGGTTCATCACCCCCGACGACGGCGGCAAAGACCTTTTCGTGCATCACAGCGCGATCACCGGCGACGGCTACAAGTCGCTCGAGGAGAACGCGAAGGTGCAGTTTGAAAGTGCCGAGGGTGCAAAGGGACCCGAGGCGAAGAGCGTGTCGCTCGCCTAGAGAGACGCCGATCACGGCCGCGGGCCTCTGGCCCGCGGCCACTTCGACCGAGGAGACGCGCGATGGACGGAAAGATGATCTGGTTCAATCCGGACAAGGGGTTTGGCTTCATCCGCACAGGCCAGGACGAGCGTCTGCTCGTCGAGGCATCAGGCTTCGCCGAGGGTCACGATCCCGAGGCGCGCTGCGGTGGGAGAGACGTTGCCTTCGAGCGGATCGACGGCGGCGTCGGCCCGCTTGCCGTGAGCGTCCGGTACGTCACGGTGCCCGAGCAGCGTCGCGCCCGCCTTCGGCACGCGCGCTGAGTCAGTCACGCAGCGCATCTCGATGCCGAGGCGGAACCTCGGCATCGAGATCGACGCACGCGCACCCGATCTACTGCTCGGCTGCTTCTTCTTCGCCGTCGTCCGGCTCGGTGTCCTCGGAGTCGTCGTCCGACGCGTCGTCGCCGGACCTGGACGCACGCGCAGCAGCAGCCGCGGCGCCGACCGCGGCCCCTGCGGCAGCTCCTGCTGCCGCACCCTTCGCGAGCGTCCCGGCCATGTTGCCACCCTCCGAGGCGGAGCTTTCGCCCTGCTCGTCCGGTGCTTCCTGATCCTCGTTCTCCAGGTTTTCGTCGGCCATCGTCGCTTCCTTTCGTCGCGGGTCGCGTCAAGGTGCCCCCGCGCTCCCGACTCAAACGCCGTCGCTTCCCAGCCGCCCCCTCCGGCGACCGCTCTTGCGGTGCTGGGAACGTATGCGGTGGGTTTCCTCCAGCGCCTGGCCTGCGCCACGGGCCACCGTCGTCAGCGGATCGCTGTCGACCGAAACGCTGAGCCCTGTTTGCTGCTGGAGCAGCTGGTCGAGTCCGGGTAGCAACGCCCCGCCGCCGACGAGAGTGAGCCCGTTGCGGACAAGATCCGCAGCGAGCTCCTCGGGGGTCTGCTCGAGCAGGTCGCGAACCGCATTCGTGACCTCGACGAGCGGCCTCGTCAGCGCTCCTTGAACCGCGCCGGCGCTGACGGATGCGCGGCGGAGCAGGCCGGTCGTGAGGTCTCGTCCCGCCACCTGGGCTTCGTCTGCACCTGCATAGCCGGGGAGCGCGGAGCCGATTTCAAGCTTCAGCGCCTCAGCCTGCTCCTGGCCGATGAGGAGCCGCTCCTCGCGCTGCAGCAGCCGCACGATCGCGTCGTCGAGGTCGTAGCCGCCGACGCGCAGCGAGCGCGAGACGACAAGGCTGCCAAGTGCAGTGACGGCGATCTCGGACGTTCCGCCGCCGATGTCGACCACGAGCGACCCGATCGCTTCCGCGACCGGGAGGCCGGCGCCGATTGCGGCCGCCAGCGGCTCCTCGATCAAGAAGGCATGCGCTGCCCCCGCTGCGAGCGTGGCCTCCTCGACGGCGGACCGCTCGACCTGCGTGACACCGCCGGGGACGCAGACGATGACGTCAGGCTTGCGAAACGAGCGTTCGCTGCCCTGATGGATGAAGTGCCGGAGCATCGCCTCGGTTGTCTCGAAGTCGGTGATCACGCCGTGACGAAGCGGCCGCGTGGCTCTGATATGTGCGGGGGTTCGGCCGATCATCCGCCGCGCGTCGGCGCCGACGGCAGCAACGCGTCCGGTCTGCTCGTCCATCGCGACGACGGACGGCTCGAAGACGACGATCCCGTCTCCGCGCCGGAAGACGACGGTGTTTGCCGTCCCCAGGTCGACGGCGAGTGGCCGGGCAGCACCAGGCCTCCAGCTTGACCCCATCGCCATGCACCAGGACCGTAGCCGCCGGCGCGGCTTATGCGCGGCTTCGGTCTAGTTGCGCCACTCGTACGCGCCGACGTCCGGGTCGGAGTCGCGCACACGACCGGTGAAGTCGACCGGCGGCGCGTAGTGCCGGTTAGCAACGTCGCGTGCGGCGGAGTCCCAGTGGGGACGCCCCGCCGCGTCGAGAGCAGCGTCCCCGGTGTATCCCTCCGCCTCGCAGTTGCGACCGCGGAGGACGACGTTTGCCACGAATCTCTGTGAGGCCGCGCAGACGCGCCAGGACGTGTCGAGCAGGCCGATGATGTTGTTCGCGACGATCGGCCGTTTCCACAGGCGCACACCGCCGTATCTCGAGCTCATCCGGATGGAGCCCGCATACCCGTCGCGTCTGCGATAGCCCGTGAGGATCGTGTTGCTCATGATCTTCGCGTAGTACGGAAGTCGCTTCGACTCGTTTGCCCCCATGACGATCGCCATCCGGGCGCGGTAGCCCGGCAGCCGAGGATCGGTGCCGATGAACACGTTGTTCACCACGGTCGCATGGTCGACGTCGTCGGTGAGATAGAGCTGCGCGCCACCCGCGCGGTACACGCCGAAGCGGTTCCGCTCCACGCGCAGCCACTGCCCGGCGAACAGCTGGACGAGGTCGTTGTGGCCGCAGCGGTAGCGGGTGATGTGGTGGCAGGGGAGCGCCCGGTCGAAGCTGTTACGACGGATCGTCAGCCAGCTTCCGAAGCGGCCGTGAATGAAATCGCAGCCGTGACAGTCGTGGAACCGGTTGTCCTCGATCAGGATGTTGTGCGCGCCGCGATTCAGGGTCACGCAGTTCGCGAAGTCGGGCGACCGATCACCGCAGTGCGTGAACACGCTATGACGGATACGGACGTGCCGCGCCGATTCGGCGAAGACGAACGCCCTGTAGCTCGTGCCACGTGCGCTGACGACGAGGTGGTCGAGATCGATGTTCGCTGCCCCGTCGAGCCGCAACACGGCATCGCCGCCGATCGGCCCGATGCGAACGCCGCTGACCGCGATCCGCCCCGTTCGCGTGAGCAGCAGGCCTCCGACGCGCACACCGCCGCTGCCGACGATTCGCAACGTCCCGCCCGAGCGCGGGCCGACGACGAGCGACGGGTAAGCCCCTGGCCGGAGGACGATCGTTCCGCCCGAGTGACCGAACGCAGCGACCGCACGCGCGAAACCGTGTGCGTCGCGAACCGTGAGCGTCCTCGAACCGGCTATCGCCGGGGCCGCAGTCACGCACGTCGTGCAGAGCACGAGTGCGGCAAGAACGAGCCGGCGCACGCCCGGAGCCTACCGCGGGCTTTATTCCACCGCAGTGTGACGACCGTTACACCCAGTGTGTCCCGGCCGCGAACGACAACTGGGGCATGCAGGCGTAGGGTCGAAGACATCCTCGGCTGGAACACACAGCAAGCGTCACCGGAGTTCAGCAGCGGCCTACCGAAGAGCCGCCCTCGCGGGCGGCTCTTGGTAACTCGGCTGTCAGGTCGCGAGCGTTGGCGTCGGTTCGTGCCCGCGCTCCCAGACGCCGCTGCTTGCGTCGTACTGGGCGAGGGTCATCTCGACAAGCGTGAAGCATCCGCACTCGCAGAAGAACTGCCAGGTCCAGCCCGGCCGCACGTCTTCGCCGAAGGCGAAGTCGCGGATGTTTCGATTGGTCAGCCGGCTGATCTCTCGGGCGGCGTCCGACGGCAAGTCGCGTTCCTCCAGAGCTCCCGCCAAGCCTAGGCCGAACGGCGTTGCCCACCAAGAAACCTCCCCGGAACGGAGGATCTCGGGTCCAAAGGGAAGAGCCGCCGGACGGGGCTGCGGCCCCCACGTCCTGACGGCTCTTCGAAGCTCGGGCGTACGGGCTGCGGCCCACCGTCCACCTTCGCTCGTGGGATAGAGATCGGCGCACTTCCCCCCTCTCGAGAGCCTCGTCCGAGTGAACCGAACGAGTGAACCACCGGTTCAGTGATCGGAGAACCCGGGGCAGAGGGCCGATGACCTAGGCGACGCAGGCCCCGATGCGGCGGGGGCCTCGCCGGCAACAGCAGGTGCTCGGCCTCCCAGCGGCGGGAGGTCTCGAGCGCCAAACGACAAAGGGCGAGCCGGCGACGGCTCGCCCTTTCCTTTCCGCCAAAACTCTCGGGTGCCGGTCTAGGGGCGCCCCTAATGCCCCCGGCGTCGGGCAGGGGCAGGATGAGCGCAGCCCAACCCGGACACGGAGGAAATGCAATGACCGAGATGCTCGTGGGCGCGGCTGCCACCGCGCTCGACACCCTTTCGCTGCGCCTCGACGGCGAGCTCGTGCGCCCCGAGGACGCCGCCTGGGATGACGCCCGCACCGCCTGGAACCTCGCTTCGGACCAGCAGCCGGCCGCGGTTGTGCTGGCCGAGAGCGCCGCCGATGTCGTCGAGACGATCCGCGCCGCGCGCGCGGAGGGCCTTCGCGTCGCGCCCCAGGGAACCGGCCACGCGGCAGCGCCGCTCGGCGACCTCAGCGGGACGATCCTGCTCCGGACCATTCGCATGCGGAGCGTCGAGATCGACCCGCAGACGCGCCGCGCGCGCGTCGAGGCCGGAGTCGTCTGGCAGGAGGTCACGGACGCGGCGGCCGAGTACGGCCTCGCGGCACTCGCCGGCTCGTCGCACGACGTCGGCGTCCTCGGATACTCGCTCGGAGGCGGGGTCAGCTGGCTTGCCCGCATGTACGGGCTCGCCGCAAACTCGATCGTCGCAGCGGAAATCGTCGACGCAGACGGTCGCATCCGCCGCGTCGATGCCGGCAACGACCCGGATCTCTTCTGGGCGCTCCGCGGCGGCGGCGGTGCGTTCGCGGTCGTCACGGCCCTCGAGATCCGGCTCTTCTCGATCGCCGAGGTCTACGCCGGCACGCTGTTCTTCCCGCTCGAGCGGGCGCAGGAGGTCCTCGACTCGTACTTCGAGTGGGCGGAGACGATGCCCGAGCAGGTCAGCTCCTGCGGGCGCATCATGCGCTTTCCGCCGTTCCCGGATGTCCCGGAGCCTGTCCGCGGCAAGGCGTTCGCGCTCGTCGAGGTTGTCTACGCCGGCGGTGAGGCTGCCGGTCGCGCGCTGACGGCGCCCCTTCGCGAGCTCGGGCCGGTCCTCGACACGACCGGCATGATCCCCGCGAAGGAGTTGAGCAAGCTCCACATGGACCCGCCCGGCCCCGTGCCGGGCAAGGGCGATGGCCGCCTTCTCGCCGGCGTGGACGCGGACGCCGTTCGCGCGGTCGTGGACGCAGCCGGTGCCGAATCGGGCTCCTCACTCCTGTCGGTCGAGTTCCGTCAGCTCGGCGGCGCGCTCGACCGTTCGATGCCGGACGACGGCGCTGCGACCTTCGCAGGCTCGTCGTACGGCGTCTTCGCGGTCGGCATCGCCGCCACGCCGGAGATGGCTGCGAAGACCGAGCAGGATGTGAAGCGCGTCGTCTCGGCGCTTGCGCGGTGGGACTCGGGCCGCGACTACATGAACTTCCGCGAGACGAGCTCGACCGGCGAGCGGCTCTTCTCGGCGGAGCGGGTCGCGCGGCTACGGGAGATCAAGCGGCGCGTCGACCCGACGAACCTGATCCGCTCGAATCATCCGGTGAATTAGGGCTTCCAGTTCTTCAGGTTGAAGTACGACTGGTAGATGTCGCGTGCGGCGGGGCCGGCGGCCTGTGCCCCGAACCCGCCGTGCGCGACGAGAACGACGACGACCACCTTCGGATGGTCCGCCGGCGCCCACGACGCGTACCAGGAATGGTCGCTGCGCCCCGTGCCCGCCTCGGCTGTCCCTGTCTTGCCGGCGACCGGCACGGGGAAGTTCGCGAAGAGCGACGCCGATGTCCCGCCTGGTGAGTGTGCGGCCATGTAGAGGCCCTGCCTGATCGCCCACTGATCCTTCAGCTTGATGTGCCGCACGGGCTTGAACTTGAACGGCGTCACCTGCTCGCCCCTGCACGAGCGCGGAGGCGATGTGCGGACGGACGACCTTGCCGCCGTTCGCGAGCGCCGCGTAGGCGACCGCCATCTGCAGAGGCGTGGCCTGCAGGTAGCCCTGGCCGATCGACAGGTTGATCGTCTGCCCTTCGTACCACGCTTCGTTGTAGGTCTTTCGCAGCCACGCCGGTGTCGGCATGAGGCCCGAGGCCTCGCCCGGCACGTCGAAGCCGGTCTGATGTCCGAGCCCGAGCTTCTTCGCCCAGTTCTGGATCCCCTGGCCGCCGTGCGCGTAGAAGCGGTCGCCGACGCGGTAGAACCACGTGTCGCACGACTCGGCGAGCGCGGTCGGGAGCGTCATGCTCGAGTAGACGCCGGCCTCGACGTTGCGAAACGTGAAGCCGCCGATCGTGAACGAGCCGCTGCAGAGGAGGGGGGAGTACGGCGTCAGCAGCCCCTCCTGCATCGCCGCCTCGGCGACGATCGGCTTGAACGTCGATCCGGTCGGGTACTGGCCCTGCGTTGCCTGGTTGAGCAGTCTCGGGTTCGTCGGCGGGTCGCGATAGAGACTCGCGAGATACTTCGGATCGCGGGCGGCCGCCACCTGGTTGTACGTCGGGTAGCTCGCGAGCGCGTACACGGCGCCGTTCCACGGGTTCATGACGACGGCGGCTGCGGCGTTCGCGTCGGAATGGCCGTTCGCGCGCGCGAGCGCGATGCCGTTCGCGATCGCCTTCTCGGCCGCGCGCTGCAGCTTCGCGTCGATCGTCAGCTTCAGCGTCGGCAGCGCTTTCCCCTGCGGGTTGAACTCGAGTGGACCGACGACGCGGCCGCGCGAGTCCACGCGCAGCTTCGCGCGCTGGAAGCCTCCGTTCAGGTACTTGTCGTACTCGGCCTCGATGCCGCTGACGCCCACCGTCTCGCCGGGCTTCGCGTGCGCGTAGCGCGGCGTCGCCAGCATCGGGTCGCTGACCTCGCCGAGGAGGCCGAGGAACTCGCTCCCGAATGAGCCCTGCGGATAGCTCCGCGAGACGGTCGTCGTCGTCTTGAAGCCGGGGAACTCCGTGTCCCGCTCGTCGAGGAAGCCGATGAGCCCGCGCGTCGGGGTGCGGGATCACCGTGGCGGGAGCGAACGGCGAGCGGATCACGGAGCGCTGGATGCGCGTGATCAGCGCCTTCACGGGGACGTGTGAGACCTTCGACATCTTCCGGAGCGACTCGAGGCCGTCGGTCGTCGGATGCCAGCCGTGCGTATCGATCTCGCCGAGCGCCGCGACATCGGCAGCGACGACGATCCGGCCGGTCGTCCCCGCGAGCTTGCGCCCCTTCGCGTCCACGATCGCGCCGCGGGGGCCCGAGAGGTCAACGGTCCGGTAGGCCTGGCCGTTCGCGAGCGACGTGTACTGCGGGCCGTGAAGGATCTGGATCGACCAGGCGCGCAGGACGAGGATGCAGAGCCCGACGCCGACGAGGACGGCGAGCCCGCCGATGCGGACGTAGAAGCCGTTGCTCCGGAAGAACGGTGCATCCGCGCGCGAGTACGGCTGCAGCCGGCGGCCGCCGGTGAGGTTGCGCGGGAGTCTGGCCCTGCGCCGGGGATCGGGGGTCGAGATAGCTACGGCTGCTGCGGCTCTACGAGCGGGTGCGACGACCGCGATCCAGTGTAGGGGCAGTTCCGGCGGGCGGCTACTCCTCGGAGAGCTCGTCGGCGACGTGCGCGAGGGCGAAGAGTCGCCAGGCGAGCTCGCGGTCGTCCAGCAGGATTTGCAGGGCGTTTTGCACGGTTGGGAGCCCGGACGCGTCCACTGCGGCCAGTGCCTCGTGGAGCGAGGCTCGCCGTTCGGGCGTATCCAGCTCGTCGGCGAGCCGCTCGACGGCGGGCGTGGCCGTGCCGACGTCCCGGTGCGGGTCGCCGCCGGCGGCGAGGACGAGCATGGCGCGCCGCCGGGCGGCTCGGAGCTCGGCCTCGTCGACCGGCACGTCCTCGATCGCGAGCCACGCGAGCGACACGAGGAGCTCGGGCGCGTCCTCGTCGAAGCCTGACCGTTCGAGCTGCTCCAACCGCGGCCTCTCCATCTCTCTACGCGTCCGAACGTACGGACTCGAGCCGACGGTACTGGAGCACTTGCTCGAAACCGAGCCGCTCGAGGATCGGTCGCGACATCGGGCCGGCGCCGACAGCGAGAACCGGTGTCCCGCGTTCGACTGCGGCATCCCAGCGCGCACGTACAACTGCGCGATAGGCACCGCGTCCGCGCGCCCAGGTGGCCGTCGCACCTCCGGTCAAATATGCGCCGACGCTCGTGAAGGCGGCGCGACCGACCGAGGCGATACGTCCGTCGAGCCATGCCGCGTAGAGGGGCTCGTGGAGCGACTCCCACTCTCGACGAAGCTCGTCGTCAGTCGGCTCGGGGATGCGTGGATCGCCGAACGCCGCAAGTGAAACTCTGCGGGCTTCCGCGAACTCTTCCGGCGTCGTCACCTCGCGGGCTTCGACTCGCGGCACGCGGGGCGGCTCCGACGTAAGCAGCATCGCCGCGTGCAGATAGTCGGCGTCGTGCCGCGTACAGCCGGCGTCGAGCAGCCTGTCCTCGAGATCTTCGGGCGTCGAGCGCTCGGTCAGCCACCAGCTCGCAAGGGATGTCTCGCTCTCGTGGAGGAACGCGTCGACTGCGGCGACTGCGTCGGCGACCTCGCGCGCGTCCAACCGGATGCCTTCCACGGCTGCGTACGTGTGGCCGATCGTCGCAGCGAGTGAGTACCGTCGTGTGACTCGCAACGCCAGGCCGGGCGCCGGCGCGAGAAAGCGGCCCGGCGCCTCGGCGAAGTCGACGAGCTCAGCCCCGCGGCGCAGCTCGCTAATCGGACAGGTAATACTCGTCGGCGATGAAGAGGACGTCGTCGAGGATGGCGATCCCTTCGTCGAGCTCCTCGCGCGTGATCGTGAGCGGCGGGCAGACCATGAGCACGTTCCAGTGCGTCATCAGATAGAGCCCGCGGTCGAGCGCTGCCTTGCTCAGGCGCGTCACCGGTTCAGCGTCCTCGCCGCCGCCGTTGAACGGCACGAGCGGCTCGCGCGTCTCGCGTGACTTCACGAGCTCGAGGCCCCAGAAGCAGCCGAGGCCGCGAACCTCGCCGATCGACGGATGCTTCTCCGCCAGGCCGTGCAACGCCTCACCGAACGCCGCACCCATCTCCGCGGCGTGCTCGACGATCCCTTCCTCGCGGAACGCCTCGATCGATGCGACTCCGACGGCGCACGCAAGGGGATGGCCGCTGTAGGTCAGCCCACCCGCGAAGTACTTGTCGCGGACCCAGGAGGCGAGGTGCTCGCGGATCGCCATTGCACCGAGCGGCACGTAACCGGAGTTGATGCCCTTGGCCATCGTGATGATGTCGGGAACGACGTTCCAGTTGTCGACGCCGAACCACGTGCCCGTGCGCCCGAAGCCCGCCATCACCTCATCGGCGATGAGCAGGATCCCGTGCCGGTCGCAGACCTCGCGGATCGACTGCAGGTAGCCGTCGGGCGGCACGATGATCCCGTTCGTCCCGGTGACGGTCTCGAGGATGACCGCGGCGACCGTGTTCGGGCCTTCGTACTGGAGGATCTCCTCGAGGTGCGGTGCGCCGGTGCACACGGGGCATGGATCGGGATGACCCGCGGGGCAGCGGTACGTGTACGGGTCGAACATCCGAACGACGCCCGGGATCCCGGGCTCCGCGGCCCAGCGGCGCGGGTCGCCGGTGAGCGTGATCGCGCCCGCCGTCGCGCCGTGGTAGCTGCGGTACCGCGCGACGATCTTGTGCCGGCCGGTGTACCAGCGGGCGAGCTTGATCGCGTTCTCGTTCGCCTCGGCGCCGCCGTTCGTGAAGAACGCCATCGAGATGTCGCCCGGCGTTACCTCGGTGATGAGGCGCGCGAGCGTCGAGCGGGGCTCGGTCGCCATCGGCGGCCCGATCGTGCAGAGCTTGTCCGCCTGCTCCTTGATCGCCGCCACGAGGCGCGGATGCTGATGGCCAATCGAGACGTTGACGAGCTGCGAGGCGAAGTCGAGGTAGCGCTTCCCCTCGTAATCCCAGAAATAGCGTCCTTCTGCGCCCGCGACGGCGATCGGATTGAGGGCGTTCTGCACCGACCAGGAGTGGAGGACATACCGCTTCGCGTCCTCGGCTACCTGCCGGCCTGTTGTTGGGTCTGTGGGCTGGGGATTTGTCTCGATCGTCGCCATGGCCGGAGCCTACCGCGGTACCGTGTGGCTCGTGCGCCGGGTCCTGGGTCTCCTGCTTCTCGCTGCCGTCGTCGCCCTACCGGCGAGCGCGGCCACCACTCCGAGGTGGCCCGCACCCAAGGACGCGATGAAGCGGGCGCGCCTCGCGGGTCTCGTGCCGGAGGTGAACGAGCACCTGCAGTACCACGTGCACTCGCATCTCGACGTCTTCGTCGACGGCCGGCGTCTCGATGTCCCGGCCGGGATCGGTATCGACACGACCGATCCCAAGGTGCAGAAGGGCCAGCTGCAGGACGGCTCGCTCGCCTACGGCGGGATCACGAAGTGCCCAAGAGTCTGCATCTCGCCGCTACACACCCACGCCCACCTCGGAGTCCTGCACACGGAGACCTCGAAGCCGACGCCGAACAGGCTCGGGCAGTTCTTCGTCGAGTGGGGAGTACGGCTCGACTCGAGGTGCGTCGGGACGTACTGCACGCCGAAGACGCCGATTCACGTCTACGTGAATGGCAAGGAGCGGAAGGGCGACCCGCGGCGGATCCTGCTCCGTGACCATTCCGAGATCGCCGTCGTCGTCGGCAAGCCGCCCGCGAAGATCCCGGCGACCTGGCCGAAGAGCGCGACGATCTAGCGAGCTAGCAGCTAGCGGACGGTCACCGGCACGCGCTGCACGCTGTTGTTGCAGTAGCCGCCGTGATTCCACGTCCCCTCGAGCGGCTGCACGCTCCCTGCCGCGTCGGTCGCGCGGACGCAGAGCTCGTGGCGGCCCGGTGTGGCGTCCCAGTCGGCGCGCCAGCCGACCCAGGCGTGGCGGTCGACGGGATCGTCGAGCTTCGCGTCCGTCCAGCTCGCACCGCCGTCCGAGCTGAGCTCGACGCTCGTGATCTCGCCGAAGCCCGACCAGGCGCGGCCGGTGATCGTCAGGCGTCCTCGCTCGACCGTCCGTTCGCGGGTGAGGAAGTCCGGGATCCCGGGCGGGACGAGCAGCGAGCGCGGCAGCATGCGCGTCACGGGCTCGCCGTCGATCGTGTAGGCCTCGGTCTGCTGCCAGCCGTCGAACGCCTCGGGTATCGCGGTGATCGAGTGCAGCCACTTGACGTGCGTCATCCCGTACCAGCCCGGGACGACGACACGAAGCGGGTACCCGTGCTGCGGCGGGAGCGGGACCCCGTTCACCTCGTACGCGAGGAGCACGTCCGGGGCGCCCGCGTCGTCGAGCGAGAGCGCGCGTGCGTAGGCGTGCTCGACCCCTCCCTGGAAGCCGCGATCGACGCCCGTGAAGACGATGCTCACTGCGCTGGGGTCGACGCCTGCCTCTTCCAGGATCGGCGCGAGCGGCGTCCCCGTCCACCGTGCCGTGCCGACGGCCTCTGCAAGCCACGGCTGGCTCGGCTCGTGACTCGGCAGCAGCGCGCGGCCGTTGCCCGCGCACTCGAGCGTGACCACGAGCGTCCGCCTCTCGCGGTCTCTCAGGTCGTCGAGGGAGAGGACGAGCGGGCGCTCGACGAGGCCCCCGATCTCGAGCCGCCAGGTGTCGGGGTCGACCGCCGGGATGTCGAAATGGATGAGCAGGTAGTGCAGGCCGAGCGGTGTGATCGGCTCGCGGAGGAGCTCCAGCGGGAAGCCGTGATTGCGCGCAGCGAGCTGCAGCTCGTCTCGCGAGATCACCGGTGCCGTCGCCTCGTCCGTCACCGGAGCCTAGCGAGCATCTCGACGCCGAGGCCGCTGATCAGGAGCCGCTCCTTCGCGTCGCCGAGCAGCTTCGCGGTCCAGTCGACGAACCCGCCTTCCGCCACGTCGACGCCCTTGACGCTCACTCCGAATGTCGCGCCGTTGTAGTAGGCATGCTTGCGCCGCTCGCGGTCGATCTCATGCGGTGTCTCGCCGACGACATGCGCGTAGAAGGCCAGGTGCTCATCGAGCATCGCCTCTTCTTCGCCTGCGCGCCCCGCGGTGCACAGTGTGAAGAGGCGGAAGTGCGGCGTGAACGGCTCTTCGGTTGGGCCGGCGCGGAGGGCGCGGTGCGCGGCTGCGAGCCTTACGGTCGCTCTGCGGTCCGCGCGCCGTCGCAACGCGCACTCGAACGCCAGGACGTTCGTCGGGTCGCTGACGACCTCCGTGCCGCGCCCGGTGGCGACCACGCGGTCCTGGCTGATGCCGCCGAGCACGCTGCTCGTGCCGAGCGGGCAGACGGGGGAGAGCTCGAGCCGCTCGTATGCGGGTGACAGCGCGGCGATCGCGGCGGCGTCGATCGCGTCGAGTGCTGCGGGCGCGACCGGCGAGGGCCGCACGAAGCGGTCGTTCTCGTATCGTTCGAGCAGCTGTGCAGGCGTGCGCCTCGCGGTTCGCCGCCGGACGACGGCGAGCAGAAGCGACGTCAGATCAGGCGCTTCGATGCGGTCGGCGAGGATCTCGACGAGATCGTCGACACCCGCGTCACGCGCAACCCGCGCAGCAATTTCGTCGGCCATGAAGTGACCCTAATAGCGGTACGCTGGTCGGCACAGAACTGAGGAAGGAGCGCAATGACAGAGCTGGCAAACCCGCCGGTTGAGGAGCAGGCGGACGTCAAGAGGATCAGCCATTGGATCGGCGGCCGAAGCGTCGCCTCGCAGTCGGGCCGGAGCGGCCCGGTCTACAACCCGGCGAGCGGAAAGCAGACCGGGGCGGTCGACTTCGCGACCGTGGAAGAGGTCGACGCCGCAGTGCAGGCCGCGAAGGCCGCGTCTGCCGAGTGGCGGCAGGTGTCGCTCGCGAAGCGCGCCGAGATTTTCTTCAACATCCGCGAGCTCGTGCACGCGCGCCGCGAGGAAGTCGCGAGGATCCTGACCTCCGAGCACGGGAAGGTCCTCTCGGACGCGATCGGGGAGGTCACGCGCGGGCTCGAGGTGATCGAGTTCTGCTGCGGCATCCCAACGCTCCTGAAGAGCGAGTACTCGGAGCAGGCTTCGACCGGGATCGACGTCTACTCGATCCGCCAGCCGCTCGGTGTCGTCGCCGGCATTACGCCGTTCAACTTCCCCGCCATGGTGCCCATGTGGATGTGGGCGCCGGCGATCGCGTGCGGTAACGCCTTCGTGCTGAAGCCGTCGGAGAAGGATCCGTCGGCGTCGCTCTGGACGGCCGAACTGCTGAAGGAGGCGGGTCTGCCGGACGGCGTGTTCAACGTCGTCATGGGCGACAAGGTCGCAGTCGACGCCGTGCTCACGCATCCGGATATCGCCGCGGTGTCGTTCGTCGGCTCGACCCCGATCGCGAAGTACGTCTACGAGACGGCGACCTCGAACGGAAAACGCTGCCAGGCGCTGGGCGGTGCGAAGAACCACATGATCGTGCTGCCCGATGCGGACATCGACATGGCCGCGGACGCTGCCGTCTCTGCGGCCTACGGATCGGCGGGCGAGCGGTGCATGGCGGTGTCGCAGGTCGTCGCAGTCGGAGACGTCGCGCAGCCGCTGATCCAGGCGATCAAGGAACGCATCCCGAAGGTGAAGGTCGGCGACGGGCTCGACCCGTCGTCCGAGATGGGGCCGCTCGTGACGCGCGAGCATCGCGACCGCGTCGCGTCGTACGTCGAGAACGCGCCTGCCGAAGGCGCGGAGGTGTTGGTCGACGGCCGGGACGGCGCCTCCGGCGACGGCTTCTTCCTGCGGCCGTCGCTCCTCGACAACGTGAAGCCCGGGATGAAGGCGTACGAGGACGAGATCTTCGGGCCGGTGCTCGGCGTTGCACGCGTGGGGACCTACGACGAGGCGGTCCGGCTCGTGAACGACAACCCGTACGGGAACGGGACGGCGATCTTCACGCGCGATGGCGGCGTCGCCCGCCAGTTCCAGTTCGACGTGCAGGCCGGCATGGTCGGGATCAACGTCCCCATCCCGGTGCCGGTCGCGTACTACTCGTTCGGCGGCTGGAAGGCGTCCCTCTTCGGCGACCGGCACATCTACGGCCCGGAGGGGATCGACTTCTACACGCGCGGCAAGGTCGTCACGTCGCGCTGGCCCGATCCGGCGACGTCGAAGGTCGATCTCGGCTTCCCGCAGACGCGTTGAGGTCTCGCGCGTCGATCGCGGCGCGGCGATGCGAGCGCGCTAAGGCGCGGCGCCCATGAACACCCGGATCGAGGCACCGCGTGAGCGGTGCCTCGATCCGTTCGACGGTGGGCCGCTCTCGTGCGTCCGATGTCCTCGGACGAAAACCGTGACGCTCTCGTAACGGGGCCTGGCACCGGCCGTCCCCGCAACCGCGTTGGAAACCTGGCTCATGGCCGAACGGACACGTCCGGGGCCAGGCCCCATCACGTCATCCTCACGAGCGTGTGACGAGCTATCCACAGGCGGTCCCTCTTCGCGGCGCGACGATCTCGTGACGCTTCCGTGCCGGTGCCAGGCACCAGCCGTCCGGCTCGGAGCAGCGGCTTCGCACGGTGCGGACACGTCCGGTGCCAGGCACGGGTCTCGTCTCTGTTACGAGTGTGTGACGAGCGCCGGGGGCCGGCGGATCGCCTGCACGACCCAGCCGCCGAGGGCCAGGACGAGTAGGGCCAGGGCCGCCACGGTGATGAAGAGATTGAGCTTCACGCCCACCAGACGCGCGACACCGCCGCGATCTTCCCTCGTACGATCCGGACATGGCCTACATCGACACACCCGCCGAGGATCAGGCGACCGGCGCCGTCGGCGACCTCTACGACCGCGAGCGTGAGCGGGTCGGGTACGTCCCGAACTTCGCGCGCGTCTTCGCGCACCGGCCGGACGTCTACTGGGCATGGCGCGGCCTCAACGGATCCATCACCGCGACCGCCGATTTCCGCCGCTACGAGCTCGCGACGCTCGCAGCGGCCCGCGCGCTCCGGTCGACCTACTGCGCGCTCGCACACGGCTCCGTTCTCGCGAAGCAGTTCTACGACCCCGCGACGGTGGCGGCGCTCCCCAACGGGCTGGACGAGGTCGATGCCGCGATCATGGCGTTCGCCGAGAAGGTCGCTCGTGACGCGGCCTCGGTCACGAGGGACGACATCGAGCGCCTGCGGACGCTCGGTCTCGCGGACGAGGACATCGTCGACGTCGTCCTCGCGGCAGCAGCACGCGGCTTCTTCAGCACCGTCCTCGACGCGCTCGGAGCCGAGCCCGACGCCGTCTACGGCGAGCTCGACCCGCAGCTCCGCGAAGCGCTCACAGTCGGCCGGCCGCCGGCGGCCGCGCCGTGAACGTCACGGGCTCGCCGAGCAGGGTCGTCCGCGACGGCGTCGTCTCCGCGACGACGCGCCCGCGACGGATGACCCAGCGTCGGGGCGGATGCAGCCGCAGCACCTCGAGAGCGCTCGGCGCGTCGTAGACAACGAGATCCGCCGCCTTTCCTTCCTCGACCCCGTACTCGTCCTCGATCCCGAGCGTGCGTGCGCCGCGCTCGGTCGCGCAACGCAGCATCTCCGGGATCTCGTCGAGCCCGCTCATGAACGTGAAGTGCAGGGCGAGCGACGCAGCCTCCACCATGTCGGCGCGCCCCATCAGGTACCACGGATCCATGATCACGTCATTCCCGAGCGACACGTTCACGCCCGCCGCGAGCAACTCCTTCAGCTGCGCGAAGCCGCGTCGCTTCGGATAGACGTCGAGTCGGCCCTGGATGAGGGAGTTCGCGTACGGGTTGACCACGATGTTGATCCCCGCGCGCCGAAGGAAACCGTGCAGCTTCGACGAGTAGTACGGCTCGTACGAGCCCATCGCCGTGCAGTGCGATGCGGTCACGCGGCCGCCGAGCCCGAACTTCACGGTGTCGTCCGCCAGCACCTCGAGGAAACGTGACGCTGGATCATCCGTTTCGTCGCAGTGCACGTCGATGCGTCGCGAGTACTGCTTTGCAAGCTCGAACACTCGGTGCACCTCGCGTAACCCGAGCTCCGATGTCGGCTCGTAGTGCGGGATCCCACCGACGCAATCGACGCCCAGCCGTAGCGCGTTCTCGAGGCGCTCCTCGTCGCCGTCGCGCGCGAAGATCCCGTCCTGGGGAAACGCCGTTACCTGGATCGTGCAGAGCTCAGCGACCTCGTCGCGTAGCCGCAGGAGGCCGCGCACCATTGCCTCGTTCTCGCCCGAGACATCCGCGTGGGCCCGGATGTACAGCGTCCCCTGCGCGACCGACCAGCGGACGATCTCGCGGGCTCGCTCGACGACATCGTCCTCGGTGAGCGACGGTTTCAACTCTCCCCACACGTGGATGCCCTCGATCAGGGTGCCGGACTCGTTCCAGCGTGGACGTCCTGAGGTCAGCGATGCATCGAGATGTAGGTGACAGTCGACGAGCGGCGGCGTGACGAGCCGTCCTTCGGCATCGAGCTCCTCCGCGCCGTCGGCCTCCACCGAGTCGCCGATTCGCATCCACCGGCCGGCATCTGCCAGGAGGTCGACGAGCCGCCCGTCGAGCAGGCGGGCATTCCGGACGACGAGGCTCACGCGCGCGAGTCTACGGCGCGTGGAACCGCACGAGGAGCGCAGCCGTGCGCCCGTACGGATCACGCGCGGCGACGCGCAGTGAGCCAAGCGACCCGCGCGCAAGCTTGCGACCGCCCACGGCGACGCGCACCGGCACGCCGCCCGGACGCAGGAGGCGGGAGCGACGCGCACTCGTCTTGCCGACCACGTTGACGGTGAGCAGCGCCTGCGACGGGACGACGACGCGGCCGGTCAGAATGACAGCGCCGCTCCTGAGCCGCGTCGCCTTCAGCCGGCCGACGAGTCGCGGCCGCGGCGGCCCGGCGGCGACGAGGCGAGGATCGCCCCATGCATCTCGCGCGAAGAGCTGGATCCGTGCGGGGACGCGGAGCAGGACATGGGTGAGCCCGGAGCCGTCGACAACGAGGCCGGCCTGCTGCGTCGGCGGCAGCGTGGCTGTCGTGAGCTGCACGACCGGTCGCCAGACCACGCCGTCGGCCGAGTAACCGACGACATCGCTCGTCGGAGCCGCAAGCCCGAGGTCGACCGGCCACGGAAGAAGCGACGGCTTCGGGGCGACGTCGAAGACGAGCGACTTGCCGACGCGGTCGAGGGTCACGGACGACCCGACGGCAATCGCGCCCGGCTGCCACGTCACGGTCGCCGACCCGTCCGGCGCTGAGACGGCTCCCGCAGCTCCGCCAGCCGACACGGCCGTGCGCACGACCGGGGCGGGCACGGGCGCGGGAGCGACCGGCGCAGTCGGTTTCACGGTGGCCGAGGTCGAGCCGCCGCGGCCGGTGGCCGTGACGACGAGCCCGATCGACGCGCCGATGTCGCCGGGCGTCAGCGTGTACGTCGACCCGGTAGCCCCGACGATCGCGACACAGGCCGCCGCGCAACGCTGCCACTGGAATGCGAACGAGGTCGGTGCACCGCTCCACGCGCCCACGGAAGCCGACAGCGTCTGGCCGGCGACAGCCGAGCCGCTGAACGCCGGTGCAGCCGTCGCCGCAGGCCGCGCCACAGCGCCGCCGGCGTTCGTCACCGCGGTCGTCGCGGGGGAGACGGCCGAGCCCACTCCACCGGCGGCCGTCGCGGTGACTGCGACGTCGAGCGCATGCCCGATGTCGTCGGCGGCCGGAAGATACGTCGGCCCGCTCGCGCCCAGGATCGGCGCGCACCCCTGCCCGACGGCGTCGCACCGCTGCCATTGATACGAGAAGACGACCGGCTTGCCGCCGCCCCACGTGCCTGCCGCAGCAGCAAGGCGCTTCCCCGTCTGCGCGACACCGACGACCGTCGGCGGCGACGACACGACAGGAACGCCGCCCGGGTACCGGGCGATCGCGACAGCCGGGAGCGACGGCCCCTTGAAGCGGTCGGCGTCAACCGCTGCGTTGATGCCGGCCACGCGCGACGTGCTCGACCATTGCCAGAAGAGCCAGCTGCGACCGCCCCAGTTCGCGGCCGGGATAAGCGGGGTTGCGGCCTTCCAGTGTGCGACCCAAAGCGGGTTGCCGTTCAGAGCGACGGAGCCGGTATCTGCCATCGAGACCTTCCAGAAGTTCGGCGACGTGTACACGAGCGCGTGGATCCCGGTGCGCGCATAGACCTCGTCGAGCCACGCCGACGTCCACGTGAGGAGCGCCGGCGCCTTCAAGCCGCCGTTCGTCTCCAGGTCGAGGACGGGCGGCAACTCGCCCGGCTGGGGCTGCGCAACGTTGAGGAAGTAGTCGGCCTCCGCGATTGCGTCGGCGGCGATCGCGCCGTCACCGCTCCCGCCGGGGCGCCCGAAGTGGTAGGCGCCGACGCGCAGGCCGACCGCGGTTGCGCCCGAGCGATTCACGGGATAGGTGACGTCGGTGATGGTTGTGCCTTCGGTCGCCTTCGCAAAGACGAACGACACGTCGGAGGACGAGATCACCTGCGTCCACGAGATCGCGCCCTGCCAACGCGACACGTCGATGCCCTGCTGGTACGTCGCCGCACCAGCGGGCGCAGCGAGGACGAGCGCTACCAGCGCGATGACGAGCCGCGACCCCACCTGGCGAGCCTAGACGGCGGCGTATTTGGACGGCGTAAAGCCGCACCGATAGGCTCGCGCGGATGACCGGCCCGCCCTATAAACCGCTCGACGCGCAGGTCATCCCGAGGTTCGCAGGGATCCGCACGTTCATGCGGCTGCCGCATGTGACCGAGCTCGACGGCGTCGACGCTGCTGTCTACGGGATCCCGTTCGACACCGCGACGAGCTATCGCACGGGCCCGCGTTTCGGTCCCGAGGCGATTCGCTCCGCATCTGCGCTCATTCGCCCCTTCAATCCCGGCCTCGGCGTCAACGTTGTCGAGGCGCTCAGCATCGTCGACTACGGCGACGTCCCCGTTTCGCCCGGCGACACGGAGCGCACGTACGCGCAGGTCGAGGAGGCGCTTGCGCCGCTCGTCGAGCGCGGCGTCTTCCTCGCCGCACTCGGCGGCGACCATTCGATCACGCTGGCCGAGCTTCGCGCGCTCGCGAAGCGGCACGGGCCGATGGCGCTCGTGCAGCTCGACTCGCACGGTGACACGTGGGAGCAGTACTTCGGCCAGCGCTACTTCCATGGGACGACGTTCAAACGCGCGGTGGAGGAGCGCCTCCTCGACCCGCTCGCGTCGGTGCAGGCCGGCATGCGCGGCTCGATCTACGCCGCGGCCGACATCGACGATGCCCGCGAGCTCGGCTTCACCGTCCTGACGACGGACGAGCTCCGAGAAACCGGAGCACAACGCTACGGCGAGCTCGTTCGCGAGAAGACGGAGGGCAAGCCCGTCTTCCTGTCGTTCGACGTCGACTTCCTCGACCCCGCTTTTGCGCCGGGCACCGGGACTCCGGAGGTCGGCGGCTTCTCGACTGCCGAGGCGCTTGCCTTCCTCCGCGCACTGCGCGGGATCGACCTCGTCGGCTGCGACGTCGTCGAGGTCTCGCCTCCGTACGACAACGCGGGCATCATCACCGCGCTCGCCGCGGCGAACGTCATGTACGAGCTCCTCTCGCTCAGAGCCGTCCGATGATCGACGCGTGCCTCACGTTCGACGTCGACGCGGAGGCGCCGATCCTCGCAGAGAGCGGCCTCTACGCGCGCAACGCGGGAGTGATGTCGCACCAGGCGTACGGCCCGCTCGTGGGCGTCCCCCGCATCCTCGACCTGCTGCGCGAGTACGACCTGCACGCGACGTTCTTCGTGCCTGGCTGGACGGCGGACCGTTATCCGCAAACGGTTGATCAGATCCTCTCCGGCGGACACGAAATCGGCCACCACTCGTACGCGCACTTCTCGCCGTTCGCCCAGACCGAGAGCGAGGAGCGGGCGGACTTCGGGCGCGCACTCGAGACGCTTCGCCGTCTCGGCGCGGACGTCGAGGGCTTCCGCTGCCCGAGCTGGGAGCCGGGCTGGCGGACGCCGCGGATCGTTGCGGAGGCGGGTCTCGCGTACGACTCGTCGCTCATGGATTCCGACAGGCCCTACGTGCTCGACACGGGCGCCGGCGAGATCGTCGAGCTGCCTGTGCACTGGTCGCTCGACGACTGGGAGCAGTATGCGTACATTCCCGATCCGCCGTTTCGAAGCGCGATCGAGTCGCCGCAGAAGGTGCTCGACCTCTGGCTCTCCGAGCTCGACGCGATGCGCCGGTACGGCTGTCTCTACGTCCTCACGTGTCATCCGTTCCTGTCGGGCCGGCCGCACCGCGTGGAGGTGCTGCGCCGCGTGATCGAGCACGCGCTCGGCAGTGGCGACGTCCGCTTCTCGACCTGCCGCGACGTCGCGCGCCGGACGCGCGAGGACGATGCCGCCGACCGGCGCACGCTGACGCCGGTCGTCGTCGAGCCCGGGCTCTATCCCGAAACGACCTAGTAAGCGGAACCTGCGGAATCTGATCTTCCATCCGTCCGCTCTGCGTCGGAAAATCAGGGCCGTCCGTACGAGGACCTACGAGGAGGACGCAATGGAACAGGGTCGGAACGAGCTGGCGGAGGCCGTCCAGCTCGACGATCACGGCATCGAGCCCATCCGGCCGGAGGACCGGACGTCGACGCCGTGGCAGCAGTTCTGGATCTGGGCGGGGGCGAACATCGCGCCGATCAACTGGATCCTTGGGGCGCTCGGCATCCTGCTCGGCCTCAGCCTGTGGGAGACGGCGCTCGTCCTGGTCGTCGGCAACGTGATCGGTTGCGCGTTCTTCGGGCTCTTCTGCGTCATGGGCTCGCGCACCGGCGTGAACCAGATGGTGCTCTCGCGGGCGGCGTTCGGCCGGCGAGGCGCCTACCTGCCTGCCGTCGCGCAGCTGCTGATGACGATGGGCTGGCTCGGGGTCAACACGTGGGTCGTGCTCGACCTCGTGCTCGGGATCTTCAAGCACATGGGGTACGACAACCCCGGCACCGGCACGAAGTACGCCGTCGGCATCGGGATCATGGCCGTGCAGTGCCTGATCGCGATCGTCGGCTTCTATCTCATCCAGACGTTTGAGAAGTACACGGTTCCGGTCGCCGCCGTGATCGTCGTCGTGATGGCGATCCTCGCGTGGACGAAGATCGACGTCGTCTGGAACCATCCGACGGCGCACGGCGCCGACCGTCTGACCGCCTACACGCAGCTGCTGACGGCGATCGGAATCGGCTGGGGGATCACGTGGCTGACGTGGTCGTCCGACTACACGCGCTTCATCAGGCCGGGCACCTCCGACAAGCGCGTCTTCTGGACGACCTGGTCGGCGATCCTCATCCCGACGGTCTTTCTCGGCTTCCTCGGGGCGACGATCGCGAGCGCCGGGAACGAGGGCGGTCCCGCGGATCTCGTCACCGCGGCCTTCGGGAGCTTCTCGATCCCGATCTTGTTCCTCGTCATGCACGGGCCGATCGCGACGAACATCCTCAATCTCTACTCGGCGGCGCTCGCGGCGCTGTCGCTCGACATCAAGGTGGCGCGCTGGAAGATCAGCGTGGTCGTCTCGATCATCGGCACGGCCGTGCTGATCTGGTTCATCGAGTCGGACAACTGGGCGAACCGCTTCGATCAGTGGCTCGCGTCGGTCGTGCTCTGGATCTCCGCCTGGGCGGGCGTCATCTGCGTCGACTACCTCGTGTTCCGGCGCGGCAAGATCGACGTCGACGCGTTGTACGCGTCGCCTCGCGAGTCGATCTACGGCGACGTGAACTGGGCAGCCGTGATTGCGATGGTCGTCGGCGTCTTCGCCGGTTGGGCGTGGGGCTGGGGGCTCACTCCCGCGCTCCACGGGATCATCGCCAAGCACACGCACATGGTCGACGTGTCATGGCTGACGGGCTTCGGCGTCTCGGCACTCCTCTTCTGGGTGCTCCGGCCCTTCTTCGCGAAGGAAGCGGCGGGCGAGATGGTGACGACGTCCTGAGCGAAACGGGTGGCGGGGGCTAGTAGCCTCCGCCACCCTTTCCGCCGCAGGCGGCGAGCAGGAAGAGCGCGGTCAGGACGACCGGCAGGGCGAGCAGGAAGAGGCGCATGCCGGTACTACGGCGAAGACGGCGCAGCGGTTCTCGCGGCGAAGATCATCGAGCGCGCCATCAGCCGCGGCTGCAGCCGCACATACCGGCCGACCGCGAAGCGAAGCTCCACCGAATCGAAGTCTGCGAGCAGCGCGCGGAGTGCCGCCGGCGTGAAGAGCTGCAGATGTGATCGGATCGGTTTCCGGGTGCCGTCCGACTGCGAACCTGAGGCGCGACTTGAGCCGGAACGCGTTCGGCACCGAGCCGACGAGGCGACCGCCCGGGGCCGGGACGCGGCGGCCCTCGTCGACGACCGCCTTCGGCACGGCGAGGTGCTCGAGGAGCTCACCCGCGACGACGACATCGAAGGTGCCGTCGGCGAACTGCAGGCCCTCCTCGACATTCGCCCAGACCGTCTCGATGCCGAGCCTCTCCCGGGCCCGCCGGAGCGCCTCGTGGTCGACGTCGAGACCCGTGACATGGTTTCTGTCGGCGAAGTGCTGCGTCAGCGCTCCGGTGCGGCAGCCGAGATCGAGGACTCGCAGGTCCGCCGCGCCCACGAGGTCGGCGATGATCGACGCGCGATCTGTCGAGCCGAAGACGAATTCGTCCCGTCGCTTCTGATGCTCGCGATAGCGCGCGTCGAGGGCCTCGAGCGACGGCATCTAGGGCGTCCCTACGGCGCGGCGACCGCCCTCGTCGGTGCGAGCTCCTGACCGAATCGCGCGCGCTTGACGAATTGCCCGACGCCGGGCGATGAAACGAGCTCGTCGTTCTCGACGAGGACGCGGCCACGGAGCAGCACGATCTCCGGCGCACCGGTCACCTGCGTCCCCTCGTAGAGGCTGTAGTCGGCTTTCGAATGGTGGGTCGATGCCGAGATTGTCACCCGCTTCTCGGGATCGAAAACGACGAGGTCGGCGTCGGAGCCGACCGTGACCGTGCCCTTACGCGGATAGAGCCCGAATAGCTTCGCCGGGTTCGCAGATAGCAGCTCGACCATGCGGTTCAGGGTGATCCGCCCCTCGCGCACACCGAACTCGTGGATCATCTTCAGCCGGTCCTCGAGGCCCGGGCCGCCGTTCGGGATCTTCGAGAAGTCGCCCTTCCCGAGCGTCTTCTGCCCATCCCAGAGAAACGCGCAGTGGTCGGTCGAGATCGCGGAGAGCGCGTCGGTCCGCACGGCGTTCCACAGGTAGTCCCAGTTCGACTTGTCGCGCACGGGCGGCGAATAGACGTACTTCGCGCCCTCGAAGTCAGGCTTCGCGATGTCGTCGAGCGAGTTGAAGAAGTACTGGGTGCACGTCTCGCCGTAGACGTCCCACCCCTTCTCGCGCGCGGCGGCGATCGGCTCGACCGCCTCCCGGCACGTGACGTGGACGACATAGAGCGGCGCGCCGGCGAGATGGGCAAGCTGAATTGCGCGGTTCGTGGCCTCGCCCTCCGCCTCCGGCGGGCGCGTCAGCGCGTGGTAGAGAGGATCCGTGTTCCCCGCCTCGAGCGCCTCGCGCACGAGGAGATCCACGACGTCGCCGTTCTCGGCGTGAACCATCACGAGCGCGCCGCTCTTCGACGCGACCTCCATCGCCCGGTAGAGCGTCGCGTCGTCGACCATCAGCGCGCCCTTGTAGGCCATGAAGAGCTTGTACGACGTGATTCCCTGATCCGGCAGCGACGCGAGCTCTTCGAGCGTTCCGCCGTTCTCGAGATCGGTGATGGCCATGTGGTAGCCCATGTCGATCATCTGCTTGCCGTTCGCCTTCGAGCGCCACTCGTCGAAGGCGGCCGCGAACGTCGCGCCTTGCGGCTGGATGATGAAGTCGACATGACAGGTCGTGCCGCCGAACGCGGCCGAGATCTGCCCGGACTCGACGTCGTCGATCGTCACCGTTCCACCGAACGGCATGTCGAGATGCGTGTGTGGATCGATGCAGCCCGGCAGGACGTACTTGCCGCGCGCGTCGATCACCTTGTCGGCCGACACATCGAGCGACGCCCCGATCAGAGTGATCGTCTCGTCCTCGATGAAGAGATCCGCGACGTAGTCGTCTGCGGCGGTGACGATGCGGCCGCCGCGGATGAGTACCGACACCTTTGCTACCTCCTTCTGAAGCCCCGTCGGGAGCGCCGCGAGCGCGGCGCTCCCGATCAGGTGGCTGTTACTTGCCTCCGGGCGTCACCTTGACGACCGCGGGCTTGTAGCTCTTGCCGTTCACGTCGATGCCCTTGACGTGGTTCTTCAAGTACTGAAGCGCAGCTTTCGCAAGCTGCGCGTCGTAGGCCTTTGCTGTCGCCGGCTTCTTGATCACCTTGTACTTCAAGGCAATCGCGGCCGTCGTCTTGAACGCCGCAGGGTTCATGACGCCGATCCCCTGCGTGTTCGGCCAGACGATCTTGTTGATCTCGTTCATCTGCCAGCTCTGGTGGCCCTTGCCCAGCGTCGGCCCGTTCTTCAGGACGATGGTCGTGCATGCGGTGACGTGGTCCCGGCAATAGATCCACCCGCGGTCGGATGCGGCGATGAAGCGCGTCGCAACATCACGATTCGCGTTGATCCAGTCCTGGGTCGCGAAGAGGCCGTCCTCGAGCATCCCCGTGCCCTCGTTCTGGAGCTTGAAGATGTTCAGGTCCTTGAGCGTGTAGAGCTGGCCCGTCTTCGGGTTCTTCGTCTCGAGGACCTGGGCGAGCTCGTTGTAGGTCATCGCGGCCGCGGCGTCGATCTTCCGCTGCAGGAACGCGTTCATGTCGAAGGGCTGGTTGAAGATCTTGACGCCCTTGTTCTTCTGCGGATCCATCCCGTACTTGGTCAGGGCTGCGAAGAGCTCGAACTGGTTGCCGCAGCACCAGACGCCGACGGTCTTGTTTCGCATCTGCTTCACCGAGTTGATGCCGCTGTCTTTCCACGTCAACTCCGTCATGCCCGACCGCGCGAACATCTGAGCGATGTTCACGAGATTGGTGCCCGTGTCCCGCGTTGCGAGCAGGCTCGGGAGCCAGTCGACGCCGACGTCCGCCTGGCCGCTCGCCACGACCTGCTCCGGCGTGATGCTCGGGCCACCGACCCTGATCTTCACGTCGAGGCCGAACGCCTTGTAGTAGCCCTTCGCAAGCGCCGCGTAGTAGCCGGCGAACTGCGCCTGGGTGACCCATTTGAGCTGGAGCGTGACCGTGTCGAGCTTGGCGGCCTTCGGCTGCGCGTTCGCAGTCCCGAGGCCGGCCCAGAGCGACACGACGATCGCGATCACCGCGACCGACGCTCCCAGCACGTGCTTACGACCCATCCACCTGCCCCTTTCTCCTAGTTTCCTGCCACATCCATCCGCGGTTGCCAGCGCGTTGCGTACCGCTCCGCGACACAGACCGCGAGATAGAACCCGATGCCGAAGATGCAGGCGATGAAGATCTCGGCCCACGCCTTCTCGAACTGGAAAAGCGATGCGTCCTGGTTGATGTTCGCGCCGAGCGAGTCGAGCGACCCGCCGTAGTACTCGCCGACGATCGCTCCGATCATCGCCAGCACGCTCGCGACCCGCAGCGCCGTGAAGAGGAACGGGAGCGCCGTCGGGACACGGACGAGCCGGAACACGGTCAGCTCGCCGACGGCGTAGGAGCGCATGAGCTCGAGCTGTTGCGGCTTCACCGACCGCAACCCCCGCACGGTGTTCACAAAGACGGGGAAAAAGCAGAGGACGGCGGCGATCACCATCTTCGACGTCTTCGTGAGTGGATCGAACCACGCGTTCGTGATCGGCGCGAACGCGATGATCGGAATCGCGTTCGCCGCGATCGCATACGGCATGAGTGCACTGCCGGCGAGATCCCAGCGCGCCACGACCACTGCGAAGAGGACGGCAAAGGTGCAGCCGATCGCAAACCCGCCGAGCGCCTCCTGGAAGGTGAACCAGCCCGCGTGCCAGAGCGTCGACTGGTTCTCGCGAAATGCCGTCCAGATCGCATCGGGGGCGGGGAGGAGGAAGCGCTGCACGTGCAGCCCTTTGACGAGGCCTTCCCAGAGCACGAGGACGCCGATGAGCACTGCGACCGCCGGTAGCCAGTCGGCCGCGCGGCGCCCGACCATCGACGTCACGCCGCCGCGCTCGAGCGGCGTGACCGCGACCGGCTGGGTGCTCACGCGGGCACCTCCACTTGGCCGCCGAGGTGGAGTGCCTCGCGAAGCTCGGTCGCGAGCTCGAAGAACCGCGGGTCCTCGCGCGTCTCGGCGCCGCGCGGTTGCGGCAGGTCGATCGGGATCACCCTGGACACACGGCCGGGGCGCGCCGACATGACGACGACCCGCGTCGAGAGGAACACCGCCTCCGCGATCGAGTGCGTCACGAATACGACCGTCGAGCCACTGGCGTGCCAGATCCGAAGGAGCTCTGCGTTCAAGCGCTCGCGCGTCATCTCGTCGAGCGCGCCGAACGGCTCGTCCATGAGGAGGAGCGCAGGGTCGAACGAGAGCGCGCGCGCGATCGAAACCCGCTGCTGCATGCCGCCCGAGAGCTGCCACGGATGATGGTCGCCGAAGCCCTGAAGCTCGACGAGCTCGAGCATCTCTCCGACACGCTTGTGCCGCTTCTCCCGCTCCCAGCCGGCGAGCTCGAGGGGGAGGGCCACGTTCTTCGCAACGGTGCGCCAGTCGTAGAGCACTGCGTCCTGGAAGACGATGCCGTAGTCGTGGTCCCGTCGGGCCTGACGCGCCGTCTTGCCGTTCACGGTCACCGTTCCGGCGCTCGGCTCGACGAGATCGCCGATGACGCGGAGGAGGGTCGACTTGCCGCAGCCCGAGGGGCCGATGAGGGAGACGAACTCGCCCTGCTCGATCTCGAGGTCGATGTCCTGCAGCGCGACGGTCCCGCCCTTGAACTTCTTCGAGACGCCCTGAATCGCAACGACGAGTTGTTGCTCCGGCGTCGGCAGAGCCGACGCCTCGGCGCCACGAGCTCGTCGAGCCTACGCTCGTTCATGCAACGTGCTCCGGCGCCCGGCGGACGACGAGCTTCTCGGCGATCACGACGGCGAGGAAGAACGTGATGCCGAGGAGCGCCGCGATGATGTTCGTCGCCCAGAGGTTCTGCGGCTGGAAGCTGTAGTACTGCGCGAAGTTGAGGATCGCTCCGCCGAGGCCGCCTGCGATCGAGGACGGCGACTCGCCGATGATGGCGCCGACGATGCACGCCGTCGCAGCGACCTTGAGCGCGGTGAAGAGGTACGGCAGCGCGGTCGGAAACCGGAGCTTCCAGAGCACGGTCCACGTGCTCGCGCCGTACGAGCGCATCAGCTCGAGCGCCTGCCGGTCGGCCGCACTGAGGCCGCGCAGCGTCGCGATCGTGACGGGGAAGAACGTCAGGTACGAGGCGATGATCGCGACCGCGACCCACGCCTGGACGTGGATCAGGGAGCTCGGGTTCGTGAACCAGATCACGACCATCGGCGCGATCGCGAGGATCGGCACGGTCTGCGACGCGACGACGTAGGGAAGAAATCCGCGCTGCAAGACCCTCGAGTGTGCGAGGAGGGCGCCGATCACGAATCCCCCGACCGCTCCCATCGCGAAGCCGAGCGCGGCCTCCCTCGCCGTGAAAGCCGCGGCCTTCAACAGTGTGACGATGAGGAGCGGCGCCTCCGGGTTCGGCCGCTCGAAGAGCGCCTGGATCATCGAGTGGATGTGCGGCATCGTCGTCGCGTCGACGGTGAACGGGCGCGTCCAGCCGTAACGGATCCCGAGCGCGCGAAAGCCCTCCCACGCACCCCAGACGATCGCCGCGACGGCGACCAGGAGCACTCCTCGGATCCACGCTCGATTGACCCCGGCGTCCCGGTCCACGGGCCGCTCAACTGCGACTGACGCCATTCGCTCCGTTCTAACACAGCGGTTACGCTCGCGCCATGGCGCTGGAGCCGAAGCGAACCGTGTTGGAGCTGCAAGAGCTCCGCGAGCTGACTGGAGACGAAAACGGGGCCCAACGCGTCGCCTGGACCGACACGTGGGAAACGGCACGAGGGTTCCTTCGCGACAAGGTCGCGGGGACGGGTGCGACCGAGGAGATCGACGAGGCGGGGAACCAGTGGTTCACGCTCGAGGGCGCGTCGGAGCGCGCGCTTCTGATCGGCGGTCACATGGACTCCGTTCCGAACGGCGGCTGGCTCGACGGCTGCCTGAACGTCATGGCAGGCGTCGAGGTGCTACGGCGGATCGCCGCGGACGGCACGCCGCCGTTGACCGTGCGGCTCGTGTCGTGGGCAGACGAGGAGGGTGCCCGCTTCGGGCGTTCGCTCTTCGGCTCGTCGGCGGCTGCGGGCTCGATGGTCGACCAGGAAGAGCTTCGCCAGCGCCACGACGCGAACGGCATCGGCCTCCCCGACGCCCTACGCGAGCACGGCGTTGAGCTCGGCCGCGCCAGCGAGGCGCGGTCTCAGCTCGAGAGTGCCGCCGCCTACCTGGAGCTCCACATCGAGCAGGGGCCGGTGCTCGAGTCGATGGACCTTCCGCTCGGGGTCGTCCTCGGCACGTTCGGAGTCGAGCGCCATCAGATCACCTGGCGCGGCCAGGCGGCGCACGCGGGCTCGACGCCGATGGACAAGCGGCGCGACGCACTTGCAGGAGCTGCGAAGCTCGCGCTCGAGATCCGTCCGATCGCGGCCGAGGTCGGCGAGGGCGCGGTTTGCACCTCCGGCGGCGTCGTCACGAGGCCGGGCATCGTCACATCCGTTGTCGAGACGGCGGAGCAGCTGCTCGACCAGCGCCACCTGAGCGCCGAATCGCTTGCGAAGATGCTCACCCTTGCGAAGGACGCGAGCAGGCGCTTCGCGGGAGGAGGACGATCGAGGTCGAGTGGGAGAAGATCTGGTCGATCGAGCCGATCCTCTTCGACGACGCGTTGATCGAGCTCGCCGATGAGTCGATCCGCGAGATCTGCGGGACGTCGCACCGCTTGCCGAGCGGGCCGCTCCATGATGCGGCGGAGGTCGCGCGTGCGGGAGTGCCGACGGTGATGCTGTTCGTCCAGTCACTGCGCGGCCTCTCGCACACGAAGCTCGAGGACACGAAGCCGGAGCATCTCGAGCTCGCCGTGCGAGGCACTCGACCGTTTGACAGCGAAGACGTTGGATAGGCTCGCGTCATGAGCACGTCTGTTCGGAGAGGAGCACGTCCGCCGGTACCGCGAGACGGACGGCGAAGAGGGCTACACCTGGCGCGAGGGTTCGAAGATCCTGCTGCTCACGACGACCGGGAGGAAGAGCGGGAACGAGACGACGACGCCGCTCATCTTCGGGATGGACGGCGACAACCCCGTGATCGTTGCGTCGAAGGGAGGCGCGCCGGATCATCCGGGCTGGTACAAGAACCTGAGAAGACGCCCGAGGTCGGCGTACAGATCAAGGGCGAGACGTTTCGCGCACGCGCGCGCGACGCAGAAGGCGACGAGCGCGAGAGGCTCTGGCGCATGATGAACGGCGAGTGGAGCCACTACGACGAGTACCAGCAGAAGACCGAGCGGGCGATCCCGGTCGTCGTGCTCGAGCGGATCTAGCCGGCGGCGACCGGGTTTCGCAGCGTCCCGATCCCCTCGACGACAACCTCGACGACGTCGCCGTCCTTCAGGCGACCTTCGGGTCGCGGGCATAGCCGACGCCGGCCGGCGTGCCGGTGAGGATCACGTCGCCCGGCTCGAGCGTGAACAAGCGCGACGCGTACGCGACGAGATAGGGGACGTCGAACATCAGATCGCCCGTGTTCCCGTCCTGTAGCACGGTGCCGTTCAGCTTCTGCACGACGCGCAGGCCGGAGCCGTCGCCGAGCTCCTTCACCGATGCCATCGAGTCGCCGAGCGGGCAGAACGTCTCGAAGTTCTTGCCGCGGAACCACTGGCCGCCGCCGGCGTACTGGACATCGCGTGCGCTCACGTCGTTCGCGCAGATGTAACCCTCGATGTAGTCGAGCGCCTTCTCGCGCGACACGCGTCGGGCGGCCTTGCCGATCACGACCGCGAGCTCGGCCTCGGCGTCGACGTGCGACGACTCCGGCGGCAGGACGATCGTGTCGCCGTCGCCGATCACGGTGGCCGCGAACTTGCCGAAGATCGTCGGCTCCTCGACCACGGTGCCCTTCATCTCGGTCTGGTGGCTGCGGTAGTTCTGCCCGACGCACACGATCTTCTCGGGACGCCGCACTCGCGTAGCCTACGCGCGCGTGGACAGGGTCGGGGGCATTGCGGTCGGCGCTGCCGTCGGCTGGAACATCGCGGTTATCGGCCCGATCGCGACGCATCTCTCGCGCGTGTACGGCGTCAGCCTGACCGTCGTGCTGCTCTTCGTGACCGTGCAGTTCGTGACGCACATGGTCATGCAGATCCCCGGTGGCCGGGCCGCCGATCTGCTCGGCGCGCGGACGAGCACATTGATAGGGCTCGGGCTGATCCTCGTCGGCAATGTCGTCTGCTTGGCCGGGCCTCATGCGTTGCTCGCGTTCCTCGGCCGTGGAGTTGTCGGCATCGGCACGGGTTTCGCGCTCGTCGGAGGTAGCGACTACATTCGCGCGCGCGGCGGCTCGCCGCTCGTGCAAGGCGTCTACGGCGGTGCCTCCGTGCTCGCCCCGGGAATCGCGGTTCTCGTCGTCCCGTTCCTCGTCGACCGGTTCGGGTGGCGTGCGTCATTCGCGAGCGCCATAGCGGTCGTCGGAGTCTCCGCTCTCTTGCTGGCACTCGCACCGACGGTCGAGCGCACCGTACGTCACGCGGGCGAGCGGCTCGAGTCGACCTTCTTCACCGACTCGCGGCTGTACCGCCTCGCCGCGATCCACTCGATGTCGTTCGGCTTCAGCGTCGTCATCGGGAACACCGTCGTCACGCTCCTCGAGCACCACGGCTACTCGAAGCGGGCCGCTGCGTTCGCAGGCTCGCTGACGCTCGTCCTCGGGTTCTTCACGCGGATCGCGGGAGGGCCGCTGCTCCGCCGGCGCGACGCCTGGAAGTGGATCGCAGCCAGCCTCGTCGTCGGCGGTGTCAGCGCGATGATGCTCGCGCTGCCCCTGCCGTACGCGGCGGTCGTGATCGCTGCCGCCATCGTCGGGCTCGCGGCCGGCGTCCCGTTCGCGCGCGCCTTCACCGGCGCGGCCGCGGCACGTCGCGATGCGCCGGGCGCCGCGGTCGGCTTCGTGAACGCCTGGGCATCGCTCGTCATCGTCGCGGGCACGCCGCTCGTTGGGCTGACCTTCGCGCTTCCCGGCGACGGGCGCATCGGCTTCCTCGCGCTCGGCCTCTGTGCGGCTCTGGCCGCACTCGCCACGCCGCGGTAGGCTCCGCGCCATGGACTTCGGCGTCACGGTTCTTCCCGATCCGCCCTTCTCGCGCTGGCTGGAGCTCATCCAGCTCGCCGAGCGCCACGGCTTCCAGTACGCATGGACGTACGACTCGCACGTGCTCTGGCAGGAGTCGATCCCGATGCTGGCCGTCGCGGCGCGCGAGACCTCGTCGATCAAGCTCGGTCACTTCGTCACGAACCCGGCGACTCGCGATCCGACCGTGCTCGCGAGCTCGTACGCGACACTCCACGACTTGTCGGGCGGCCGCATGGTGATGGGCGTCGGCCGTGGAGACTCGGCGGTGCGCTACATCGGCCGCCAGCCGATGAAGGTCGCCGACTTCGAGAAGGCGCTCGCGATGATCCGCGAGTTCATGAACGGGCAGGAGGTGAGCTGGAACGACAAGGACCTCCAGCTCAAATGGGTGCGCGAAGAGCTACCGCGGATCCCGGTGTGGGTCGCCGGCTACGGGCCGAAGGCGCTCGGCGTCGCGGGGCGCGTCGGCGACGGCGTGATCATTCAGCTCGCCGACCCGGAGATCATCGCCTGGATCATGGAGACCGCGCGCCGCGCGGCCGAGGAGGCGGGACGCGATCCCTCGCAGCTCAAGTGCATCGTCGGTGCCCCGAGCCACGTGAGCGACGACCTCGCCGACGCCCGCGAGCAGGTGCGGTGGTTCCCGGCGATGGTCTCGAACCACGTGATGGACCTGATCGAGCGCTACGGCGCCGACGGGAGCACGGTGCCGAAGGCGCTCACCGACTATGTCCAGGCCCGCAAGTTCTACGACTACAACGAGCACTCGCGCGTCGGCGCGAAGCACGGCGAATTCGTCACCGACGAGATCTGCGACCGCTTCTGCGTGCTCGGCAACACCGAGCAGATCACGACAAAGCTGAGGGAGCTCCAGGACGTCGGCGTCGACCAGTTCAACATCTACCTCATGACCCACGGCCAGGAGGCAACGCTCCAGGCCTACGGCGACGACGTGATACCCGAGCTCGCCGGCGTCGCAGCCGGATAACACCACTCGGCGAGCACGGCGTGACTACCGTACAGGGCGGATGGTCGAGCTCCTCGCGCTGCTCGAGATGCGGCAGGCCGTGCCGCTTTCGTTCTCGCCCGACGGGGAGCGTCTGCTCATCGCGTCGAACCTCCCCGGTACGCACCAGCTCTACGAGCTCCCGGTCCGCGGCGGCGGGCTTCGGCAGCTGACCGACCTCGAGGAGCCCGTCGTCGGGCAATTCCTGCCGGACGGCCGCGTGCTCGTCGAGATGGACGAGGGCGGGAACGAGCGGACGCAGCTCCACGTGCTGCGGGACGACGGCACGCTCGAGCCGCTCGTCGTCGACCCGCGGTACATCCATCACACGCCGCACGCCGCCGGCCGGACGCTCGCCTACGCGACGAATCGCGGCAACGGCGTCGACTTCGAGATCGTCGCCCGTGATCTCGAGACCGGGGAGGAGCGCACGTTCGACCTGAGCGGATATCTCTCCGTCGAGGCCGTATCTCCCGACGGCCGCTTCGTCGTTGCAGAGCGAACCGGCGCACGGAGCGGCGACAACGACCTGTACCTCTGCAACGCCGGCACGGGTGAGATCGCGCACCTGACTCCGCACGAGGACGCCGCAGAGTTCTACGCCCCGTTCTGGCACGACGGCAACCTCGCATTCGCGTCCAACGAAGGTCGCGACACCTTCGCGCTCGTAACCGGGGGCGAGGTCCTCCACGAGTCGCGGTGGGACGCGGTGGGCGCCGCCGACGATGCCGGACGGCGGCTGCTCGTCCTCGAGAACGCCGACGGCTATTCGCGGCTGCTGCTCGACGGCGAGGAGGTGCCGCTACCGGCGCGAGGCGTGGTCGAGCATCCCGTCTTCTCTCCCGACGGATCCCTCATCGCGTTTGCGCTCTCGACGCCCGTCGAGCCGCACGACGTGTACCTCTACGACGGCGCCTCGGTAACGCGCCTCACGACGAGCCCGCGCGCCGTCGATCCTGCCGACCTCGTCGAGCCCGAGTTGCACCGGTTCGACAGCTTCGACGGCGAGTCCGTCCCGGTGTTCCTCTTCGAGCCGGAAGGCGACGGCCCGTTCCCCGTCGTGGTCACCGTCCACGGCGGCCCGGAGTCGCAGTGGCGTCCGTGGTTCTCGCCGAGCTTCGCGCCGCTGACGCAGTACCTCGTCTCACGGGGCTACGCGGTCGCGGCGCCGAACGTGCGCGGCTCGACGGGCTACGGGAAGCGCTACGAGCACCTCGACGACATCGGGCTGCGGCTGGACTCGGTCCGCGATCTCGGCTCGCTGCACGACTGGCTCCGGTCTCGTGGCGCGACCGATGCGACGCGCGCGGTCGTGTACGGCCGGTCGTACGGCGGCTACATGGTTCTTGCAGCGCTTGCGTTCCAGCCGGAGCGATGGGCCGCCGGGCTCGAGGCCGTCGGCATCTCGAGCCTCGTCACCTTCCTCGAAAACACCTCGCCCTATCGTCGCGCTGCCCGCGAGCGCGAGTACGGATCACTCGCCGACGATCACGCGTTCCTCCTCGAGGCGTCGCCGATGACGCATATCGACGCGATTCGCGCCCCGCTCTTCATCCAGCACGGCCGCAACGACCCGCGCGTGCCGGTCAGCGAGTCCGAGCACATCCATGCGGTGCTCACGCAGAAGGGCATCGAGTGCGAGCTCCTCATCTTCGAGGACGAAGGCCACACGGTGGAGAAGCTGCCAAACCGCGTCGAGACGTTCACCCGGATGACCGCCTTCCTCGCCCGGGTGCTCCGCGTGTAGGCCGGTACCATTCCGGCCTCCGGCGCCTTGGCCGAGTGGTTAGGCAGCGGCCTGCAAAGCCGTTTACAGCAGTTCGAATCTGCTAGGCGCCTCTCTATCTTCTCTTCAGCATCTGCTCCGGAACGCCTCAGCGCTGCAGACGGGCGATCCAGGTGGTGCTCAGCGTGGACTCGTCGGCCGGCCGATCCGAGTATCCGTCCCTGACGGCGATCACCTCGAATCCTCCCTCCACAAGCGCCCACCGGATGTCGGTCTCCCGGTGGAAGTACTGCCGATGGCGTTCGCTAAAGGCCGATGCCCCGCCAGTCGCCATGACCTCGATCCGGGTGTCGCAGAAGCGCGCGTCCGGGTCGACCTCGGCGAGGATCGCGAACCGGTGACCAGCTTGCTCGCCCGAGACGACGGGACGAGCGGAGGTGAGTGCCATCATCGCGTCCGTGTGCACGTCGAAGACCAGCCAGCCCGCCGGCCTCAGCACCCGGCCGAGCGCTTCGACTGTGGGAGGGAGGGCCGCCGGCGCGAGGTACGTGAATCCGTCCAGCGTGCAGGTGGCGGCGTCGAAGGTGGTCTCGAGAGGAAGGTCGGGAAGCGCCGCGTGGATCAAGGTCGCGTGCGGCCCGAGCAGCCGTCGCGCACGCGCGAGCATCGCCTCCGACGCATCGACCCCTGTGACCCGGTAGCCGCGCGCAGCCAGCTCGGCCGCCAGGAGCCCAGTGCCGCAGCAGACGTCGAGGATTTCGGCGACGCTTTCCTCGTCGGCGCTGAAGAGCTCGTCCAGGAAATCCGCCAGGCCGGCGTGGCAGGGGTCGGCGACAACCGCGTCGTAGACCCCTGCCAGCTGCGCGTACGTGTCGACCGGACGCATTCGACGGGGTTAGATACCCAGGATCTTGGCCTTCGCGGCCGCGAACTCCTCGTCGGTGAGCACGCCCTGCGAGTGCAAGCTCGCCAGGTTCTGGAGCTCGGCGGTGGGGTCAGGCGCCGCCTGTTGCGCCTGGGCCTGAGCGCCCGAGTCGTAGGACGCCTGCTGCTGGTCGTACGCAGCCTGATCCTGCGCCGCCCACTGCTCGTTTTGCCGGTGCGCTACGCGCCCCGACACGGCCGTCGCGGTGCCGGCGACGACCGCCGTTCTCGCTGCCATCCGCAAGAGTCCCATGTCGCTTCCTCCCGTTCGTGATCGTTTGGTTACCCGGCCGCCCCGGACTCCGCCCGTGCCTGGGCGACGACTTCGGCGGGAATTCGGATCGAGTCGATTAGCACGGCGTCGGCGTCGGCGAGCGCCGTCACGACCTTCGTGGCCCAGACATTCTCGAACGCGATGAGCAGAGCCGCGCTGTTCGCGGGAAGGTCTTCGCTGACCTCGTCCGCGTCCTCGTCGTTCAACGATCCAGGCTCCGTAATGTCGAGCTCGGCGAACGCGGCGCCCTCCTCGTCGAGGTCCTCGATCGCGAGCGTGGTCACCGTACCGTCCCCGTCCTTCATCACGAAGAGCAGGTCGAGGATGCGGATCGTGCCGCTGTCTACGAGCTCGCGAATCGCCGGCGCGATCTTGCCCGAGAATTTGTTGCCCGGGAAGCCGATGATGTAGACATCGACAGGGCCGACTTCCATGGTCACTCCTTGTTCGAGGGTCGGCCCGAAACCCTAATGCGTTCTGCGTCGGCGCGGGTGACTCGCCACGCAACGTGCGGAGGCATTGCTCCACCGCCCGATGGCCCGGCGAACGTGTAACGTCGTGGTATGCCGCCGCAGCCGCCGCAGCCGCCGCGTAAGAGGCCATTTCGCTGGGGCTCGGCCGACCCCGATCACCCCGGGCTCAACTGGTGGGGCCGATGGGTGATCCGGCGGGAGCCCCGCCGACCCGGTCCGCCCGCGCCTCCGCCGGGTCGGAAGCCGCCGACTCCCTAGAGGTCGCCGAGGAGAACCCGGGCCCCTGCGTTGAGAGGTGGTCGGCCGTCGGTGGTCGCGCCGCTTCGACATTGCCAGGTTCGCTCGTCTCTACGTCGAGAACCCGCACGTATCCGGCCGGCGCGTCGTATCTTCCGGCGCCCTCGCGGCCGCCCGAATGGTGCACGAAAGCCTGTTCGGAGATGCTCCGGCCGTCACTGCGGTGCACGCCTGGCCCGAGACCGCGGTATCGGCGACAAGCTTCCACGCCATCAGGGCCATGAGGTGCGATGTCGGTGAACGGCGGCTCAAAGTAAGGACGCCGGCAAGGGGGAACATAACCCGGGGTGACTGCGCAGCCTTCTGCATGTCTGCCGACGCATCGGGGAGTCCCGTCGCGTACTACGAGACTTCGAGATAGCGCACGTTTTCGCGATCCGACACATGCCCGGCGAACCGCCCGGCCGCGAAGCCGGGCTGGTCATAGCCAGACTGGCCGAGCCGCAAGCTCTTGGTCCACAGGCGAAAACGGTAGTACGCAAGTCGTTCTGGCGTATTCCCACACGCCGGCGCAGACGAGGGTCGCGTCCACTGAGCACCACTGAACACCGCTGGGTGGGCGCACGCAAGAGACGTCCGATCCCCGGCGTGCTTTTAGGATCCGCCGGTTCTTCGAACTTTCCCTCTCTCGACGAGCACGTCGCTCGTCACCCAACCGCCGTAGTAGGGGCGTTCCTCCGGTGCCGCGACTTCGTCGTCGACCGTGCACCGGTCCATCGGTGCGACGTAGAAGGCGACGTAGCCGCGCAGCTGTTGAAAGGACGGCGTCGGGTCCGGGTATGTCCAAGCGGCGCGCTCGGCGCGCCGGTCGCCGACGACGACATCGAAGTAGGTCGCGTTCCCCTTCCACTCGCAGAAGCTCGTCCGGCCGCCCGACGGTTCGAGGAGCGAGGCGTCGATGTCCTCGAGCGGGATGTAGTAGTTCGGTGGATGCGAGGTCTCGAGGACGCGCAGCGCGCTTCGGGTCTCCGCGACGACGCGGCCGCCGAGCTCGACCCGCACGAGGCGGTCCGTCGGCTCGAGGTGCGGCGGGCGCGGGTAGTCCCAGACCGATTCAGCCATCGGGACGAAGACTAGGGTCCGGAGGGTCTGCTACCGAGCGCCGGCGGTGACGAGCGGCCAGCGGGCTTCACCGGTGAAAGAGGGTGGCCCGCCGTCCCGGCCGGGCCACCGCATCGTCACGCGCGGCCGCGGACTCCGAAAAATCCGAGCAATGCCAGCACGACGATGATGATGAGGATGAGCAGCAGGATGCTGAAGACGCACCTCCCTTGTTGTGCCTGGAGTGTGTCCGGCGGCAGGTTGTCCGAAACGACGCGCTAGGGCAGAGCCGGGTTTTCCTCGTTCGAGACGTCGGCCGTCTTGATCGAGTCCAGCTTCGGGTAGTGCTTCTCGAGCCAGGCGTTCCCCTGGGTCTCCATCTCCGGCTGGTGCGGCGTCGGCTCGTCCTTGTAGCCGCTGTAGAGCTTCTCGACAATGTCGAGGCCGGAGGAGACGTTCCCGACCGGCGCGAAGGGATTGGTGTCGAGGTTGTAGTTGTTGTTGAGGTTGACGAAGAGCTGGGTCGTTCGGGTGTTCGGGCCTGCCGACGCGAAGGACACGGTGCCCTTCGTGTTGTGCACCGTGATCGTGTCGTCGGGGATGGTCGCCTGCGCCCACGCCTTGCTGACCTCCGGGTATGGGCTGATGCCGAACTGCGTGACGAAGCCGGGAACGACGCGGAAGAACTTCTGCCCGTCGAAGAAGTGGTTCTTCGCGAGGTTGTAGAGGCGGTCGGCGCCCTGCGGCGCCCACGTTCGGTGCACCGTGATGACGAAGTCACCCTTCGTGGTGTGGAAGTTGATGTCGAAGAGCTGCGGCGCCTTCTTCGTGAGCTTGGCCGGGTGGAGCAATGCGCTCGGAGGTCCCGACGAGCTGCCACCGCCGCCGCAGGCTGCGAGCGCCGGTGCGAGCAAAGCAAGAAGGACGAGGAGCTTCCGCATTTGGCCAGGCTAGCGCGTAGCGCTACATTCTCCGTCGTGGGTCGCCTGCTCGCCGTCGCCGCCGCGCTTCTTGCGGCACTCGTGTCGTCCGCATCGGCGGGCACGTCCGGCAAGACGGGATTTGCGTTCGGCCGCGACGGCGGGAACATCCAGCCCTTCGCCGTCGTCATCTCGGTTCACGGTGACGTGAAGACCAGCGGCGCCGTCGAAGTGCATCGGCGGACGCTCACGCGCCTTCAGCTCGCCGAGCTCAACCGCTTGGCGGTGACGACCGGCTTCACGCATCTCACGCAGCGGACGAACTGTCCGGGAACCTTGCCGGATATCGCCGCGACGTACATCCGCGTCGGCGCCCGCACGGTGCACGTCCACGGCAACTGCGTCGTGCCGTACAAGAAGCTCTGGGCTGCGCTCCAGCGCGCCGCGCACGTTCGGTTTTAGAGGGTTCGTCGCCAGAAGAGGAAGCCCAGCGGTACGACGCCGCCCAGGATGAACCACGGCGCGAGCGCGATACGCGCATATGCGTCGATGTGGGTCTGCGTCCCTGCCCGGCCGACGGCATCACGGGCCGCATGGGTTGCTGCCGACATGCTCTTCTCGTCGTATGCGTGCGTCGATCCCGTGATCTCGGCGAGATCGTCGAGCGCCTTGCCGCTCGAGGGATCGGCGGCGTACTTCCGGTCGGCACGGCCCTTCGAGTAAATCTTCTCGCCCGGCTCCCACACGTGGATGAATACCGGCGTGACGCGGCGATGCAGCGTGAGCTTGAGAAGCGGGGATATCCTGGTCGACTCGCCGTCGGTGAGCACGATCAGTAGGCGCCGCTGCACGCCCTGAGAGAAGAAGTGCGACTCGACGAGCGGCACGAGCGCCGCGAATGTCGTCGCGCGCGACGAGTACTGCTGGCTCGGCGGCGGCTCGTTGATCGCAACCGACTGCTCGACGGCGCGTCGGATCAACGTCGGATCTGTCGTGGGCATGATGATCGGCAGGGATCGATCCGTCATCGAGGCGATGCCCATGGGGACGTCGGCGAGCGACCGCTGCAGTCGCAACGCAAGCTTCTTCGCCCGCAGCAGGCGAGTTGGACGGCCGGGTCCCTCTGCCGCGCGCATCGAGAGCGACGTGTCGAAGAGGACGAACGCCTGCGCGTCCGCGCGCTCGCTGACGAACTGCTCGCGGACGACGACCGGCTGCGCCGCAGCGACTGCAACGAGGGTGGGGAGGAGGACAAGGGCGATTGCAACGGGCACGAGCGCACGCCGCCCGGGCGATTGAAGGCGCAGGATGCGGCGGATCTGATCCGCGCGGCGCTCGGTCAGTGCGAGCGCGGCGAGCGGGACGGCTGCCGCGAGCACGAACAGCGCATTGAGCGGCGTCAGGAACGAGACGCCAAAGAGCGCGAGCATCTAGTAGCCGCCTCCCTGCGGACCGGCGCCGCGACCACGACCGAAGCCGTAGCCACTGCGGGCGTCCTGCCCGATCTTGCCGCGGCCCGGCCGCTGGAGGCGGAGGACGAGCTCGAGATTCTGCTTCGCCTCGAAGTTGTTCGGGTCGATGCCGATGGCGAGCTGGAAGTACTTGGCCGCGTTCGTGAGGATCTGTGTGATCGCATCCTGGTCAGAGCCGGGCGCCGGCGTCGTCACGACGAGGACGCCGAGGAGGTTCGCGGCGTCGGAGCGCTGCTTGCGCGAGGGGGCCGACGAGATCAGGCTCTGGATCCGTTCCTGTGCGCTCGCGCGCAACGCGGGCGTGTCCTGCCGAACCTCGGGGTTGCTGCCGATGCGGCTGTACCAGAAGTACTGCAGCGCCCGACGGTAGGCGAGCGGCTGACCTGTGCCGATCAGCTTCGCCGCCGGGTCGCCCGGGAGGATCGTCGAAGGACGCCAGAGACTCTTGTGGGCCGGCAGCGCGCGGAAGCGGAGATCGTCGCGCTTCACGGTCGTCTGCCAGGCGCGAACGTCGACGGCGAGTAGCGCGAGCGCGACGGCAATCGCGACGAGGATGGCTGCGATGAACGCAAAGCGATGACGGCGAAGCGTTGCGGTCATGCTGCGGCCAGCCTTCCGTTGAAGCGCTCGTTGCCCGCGAGGAGCGCCACGAGGAGGCAGCCGAGCAGGATGAGCATCCACGGCTGCGGTGCCGCGATCGATGCGGCGTGCCGTTTCGCGGTATGTGTGAACACGCTCGGGTCGACGAACGAGTTGTCGCCGAAGAGCGCCGCGAAGAGCCGCTTGTCGCGCGGCTGGGCGAAGAGGGGCACGATGCGCACCGGGATGTGCTCTTCGCGGAGCCGGAGCGCTTCCGTCTCGAGGAGCCCCTGGTCCGCGTTCGAGTCGTCGAGGTCGCTGACGAGGAGGATCGAGCCGTGCTTCACGTGGGCCCGCCGCAACGCCGTGCGTGCCATCTCGAGGCCCGCCGCGACGCGCGTCCCGCCCATGAACGTGTCCCACGGCGTCTGGCCGAAGACGGGCGTGCTGCCGTAGTAGCGCAGCGGCACGAAGAAGGGGATGAACTGCAGCATCGCGCCGGGCGGTGAGTTCGGCGGCAGCAGCTCGTACGCGGTGTCGGAGTACATGATCAGCCCGACCGACTGGTTCGCGTTCACGATGCCGCGGAGCGTCGTCGCGACCCGCGCGTAGATCGGGCCCGAAATGCTCGCCGACATGTCGAGGGCGACGACGCCCGTCTCTGCGCCCTCGGGGAAGACGGCCGCGCGGCCGGTGCCTGCGGATTTCGCGACGACGAAGAGCCAGACGAGCGTCGCGATGAGCGCAGCCGTCAGGACGATCCGCACGGCGCCAGTCCTCTGGGCGGCGACGTGCAGGCGGGGCACGTCGGCCGACGGAACCGCCAGGCCGGGGCGCAGGGTCGGCAGAAGTCTCACTCCGGCTTCTCCTGCGCGCCCGCTGCCTGATCCGCGAACTCCTCGACCTCTTCGTCGTCCGGTGTCCGTTGCGACCAGGCGAGCTCGCGCGCGATCAGCGTGAGCTCGTCCGCACGCTCGACGCCGAGCTCGCCGGCGACACGCTCGAACGCCTTCCGTTGGAGCGTCTCGTCCCCGGTCTCGTGCGCGAAGCGCAGTACGGCGAGTGCGCGCTCGAGCGGCGTCCCGGATTCGTAGACCGTCGGTTCGCGCCGCGGCCGGATGACGAGGAACCAGCGGTAGGCGAAGAAGGCGGCCGCGATCCCGAGTGTTCCCGCGAGGGCGATCGCGAGCCAGAAGATGATGTTCGGCGAGGTCCGGTAGTCCGGCGCTGCCACCGGCGTGAAGTCGATGCGCCAGTTGAGGCGATTGGTCTTCCGCAGGTAGTTGACGACGCCCGGGCTCACCTGCGAGAGCACCTCGACCGGCGGGAAGCTCGCATTGATCCCGTAGGCGGGCTCCCCGTCGAGCTGCATGTACTCGACGTGCGCGGGCTGGAACTTGAAGATGTGGAACTTGTCGCTCGGCGGAAGCCGCGGCACGCAGGGTGTCGTGATGCAGCGCAGCGTCCACGTCCACGTGACCTGCGCGAAGCGGCCCACCTGCAGGCGCAAGACCGTAGGCTCCTTGATCGCCTCGTACGGGGCGAAGTTCGTCCTCACGTGGAGGCGCCGTGGATCGACCCACTTCGTGTCCGCGACGATCGCGATCTTTGCCGTGACCTCGTCGCCGAAGAGATGCACCGCTGGGTTGACCGACGCGTACGCCTTGAAAGGAACGCCTTCGCCGACAGACGAGCCTTGCTGGAAGAACGGCAGACGCGCCCCAGCGGGGGCGGCCAGGAAAAGGGCGGTCGCAGCCACAAGAGCCAAGCGCCTCATGCGATCGCCCCGCGCCACATCTGGCGGAGGTCGGCCCAGCGGAGAAAGGCGGCGAGCATCTCGCCGTAGTCGTGGGTGTGCACGACGACGGGCTCGACGCCGAGCGAGCGGAAGTCCTGCGTGAGCGTCTCCCACCGGCGTTCGTTCGCCTCACGCATGGCGTCCGCCTCTCTCCGCGTCAGGTAGACGGGGAAGGCGCGACCGGACAACGGGTCGACATACGGAATCGTGATCCCGCCGACGTCCGGGAAGGTGCGCTCCCAGAGCGGGTCTTGAATCATCACCGGGACGAGCTCCCAGCGGTGCTCGAGCGCCCGCTGCCAGACGCGGAGGTCCGGTGGGACGACGAAGTCGGAGAGGACGAAGACGAATGCCTGCGTCGGCAGGTCGCGTCGATGCTCGCCGAGAAACTCGAGCCCCTGCGAGACGGTGTCGTCCGGCGCCGCGAACGCGCGCCCGGCAAGCGCGCCGGGCTCCGCGCGCATCTCGGTGCGGGGCGGCCGCCAATCCGCTTCGCCGTCCGCGTAGTCGAGATAGCCCGTGAGGCTGCGGGCGGCGATCGCGCTCGCGGCGATCAGCTCGAGCGCAGTGAGGATCGCCGTCGGCTTGTCGAGCGGGCGGAGCGGCGACGACTCGATCGACATCGACGGGCGCCGGTCTGCGAGCACGACGACGCGCGGGGCCTCATCCGCGAAGCGCTCCCGGACGATGAACTCGTCGCTGCCACGCGCCGCCGAAAGGCGGGCGGATGCCGCCCAGTCCATCCAGCCGACGTCGTCGCCGGGCCGATACTCGCGCGTGCTCGCCACATCCGATCCTACGCCGCGGCGAGCCGACCGGACGCCGCCGAATGCGAGCCCGATCACCCGCCTTCGCGGGACGAGCGGGAAGACGGCCGCCACCGGGCTACGCGCTCGCGGTCGCCGGAACGTCGAGGTCGATGTCGAAGCCCGGCTTCGGTGCACGCTCGAGGCAGCGGTCGCGCACCTCGTTGCTCGCCGACTCCCACCCGCGGTCGCGGATCTCCGCGAGGAAGCTCGGCCTGAAGAGGATGCGGTGCACGAGAACTGCTGCGAACAGCTGCTCGACGTCCTCGGGCGTCACGTATCGCCGCTGATGCAAGACGGCCCACGCGCGTGCGGCCCGGTTGAGCGCGAGCGTGCCGCGCACCGAGCTGCCGATGGCGACGATCTCGAGGGTTCGCGTGGCGCGGACGAGCTCGACGATCCAGCGCGCGACGGCCTCGTGGACGAAGACGTCGGCGACGCTGCGCCGTAGCGCGAGCACGTCGTCGAGGTCGATGACCGGCTCGAGGCGCGCCAGCGGGTGACCGCCGAGCTGCTCCTCGACGATGCGCGCCTCGTCCTCGGCGTCGGGATAACCGAGCGTCGTCTTCACGAAGAACCGGTCGAGCTGCGCCTCCGGCAGCGGGAAGGTGCCTTCGTACTCGATCGGGTTCTGCGTCGCCATGACGAGAAACGGATCCTCGAGCAGGCGCGTCTCGCCGTCCACAGTGACCTGCTGCTCCGCCATCGCCTCGAGGAGGGCGGACTGGGTCTTCGGCATCGCCCGGTTGATCTCGTCCACGAGAACGACGTTCGCGAACACGGGCCCGGGCCGGAACTCGAAGTCGCGCTCGCGCTGGTTGAAGAGCGAGAGGCCGGTGACGTCGGTCGGCTGTAGGTCCGGCGTGCACTGGATGCGCGTTGCGACCGAGCCGCGGATCGAGCCGGCGATGGCGCGCGCGAGCACGGTCTTCGCGGTGCCGGGGACGTCTTCGAGGAGTGCGTGGCCGCCGCACATCAGCGCTGCGACGACGAGCTTGATCTGCTCGCGCTTGCCGTGGACGACGGTCTCGATGTTGTCGAGGAACCGCTCCGCGATGTCCGTTGGATCTGGCGCCACGACGACCTCCGGGTCAGTGAAGGGAACGACAGGGGGAGCCTACGCGTACGTCACTTAGACGCCGCTCGTGCAATTTCGATTGCTTATAGGTTCTACGCCGGGCGTATCTACTTTTCAAGCGAGGCGAGCGCGTGGTCGAGGCGCTGCGTGGCGTTCAGGACCGCTCGGTGCAGGTCGCCGAGTGCGTCGACACGTGCCGGCACGGTGCGGAGGTCGTAGGCCTGCGGGGTCCAGTGCGTGCGTGACCTCGTCCCACCGGAGCGGCGTCGCGACAGGCGCGCCCGGGCGTGGGCGCACCGAGTACGGAGCGACGAGCTGCTGGCCGTGGCCGATCATCTTCGTGTCGATTCTTGCGTGTGTGAGCCTGAGTGCGCCGGCGACGATCGTCGCGAAGCGGCGCGCCACCATCCACAGGGCCGACTCGATGTCGTCGACAACGGCGTAGTCCAGGAGGGCACCGCCGCGCGACTTCGCCGGCTGCGGGCAGCGGCGAACCCACGACGGGAGCTCGGCCGGCGTCCTTGACCCATTCGAATGGTCCCCGCGGCACGGTGTAGTGGCGCTTCAGCGTGAAGGGCCGATCGCGCAGGTGCGGAATGAGCACCGGCGCCATCGCATCGTAATACGCGACGAGATCACGCTTGCGGTAGCCCTTCTCGGGCCAGTACATCCGGTCGAGGTGCGAGAGCTCCACAGACGAACTCTCTCGTCGCACTCGGGGTGACCTCATCCGAACGGAGGGAGATCCTCGGTTGTGCGCGCTACAACTTGAACGCGGCGTGCTTGATCTGCGTGTACTCCTCCATCGAGTACGCCGACATGTCCTTGCCGTAGCCGGACTGCTTGTAGCCGCCGTGCGGCATCTCACTCGTGATCGGCAGCAGGTGGTCGTTGACCCACACTGTCCCGAACTGCAGTTTTCGCACGGCGTTCAGCGCGCGCGAGACGTCACGTGTCCAGACGGATGACGCGAGCCCGTATGGGACGTCGTTCGCCCAGCGAATCGCCTCGTCGTCGTCGGCGAACTTCTGTACGGTGACAACGGGGCCGAAGACCTCCCTTTGCACGATCTCATCCGTCTGCTGGACGTCGGTGACGATCGTCGGCTGCACGAAGTAGCCCCGGGAGCCGTTTGTTCCTCCGCCGGTCAAGACCGTCGCGCCCTTCGCCCGCTCAAGGAAGCCGAGGATCCGCTCCTGCTGCGCTTGCGAGATGACCGAGCCCATCTCGATCTCTTCGGACTCCATGGGGTCGCCGACCTTGAGCGACTCCACCTGGGGGACGAGCTCCTCGAGGAGCTTGTCGTAGATGCGCGGGCCGGCGATTACGCGCGATCCCGCGGTGCAGTCCTGTCCGGAGTTCCAGAACGCAGCCAGGCGGATGCCCTCCGCAACCGCCGCCGGATCGGCGTCGTCGAAGACGACCATCGGCGCCTTGCCGCCGAGCTCGAGGTGGACGCGCTTGAGCGTGTCTGCGGCGTTCCGTGCGATCGCCTTGCCCGTTGCGACGTCACCGGTCAGCGACACGAGGCGAACGTCGGGATGCGAGACGATCCGCTCACCCGCCGGAACGCCGTCGCCCGTGATCACCTGGAGCACGCCCTCCGGAATGACCTCCTGCGCGAGCTGCACGAAGCGGAGCAGCGAGAGCGGCGTCTGCTCCGACGGCTTCAGGATCTGGACGTTGCCGGCGGCAAGCGCAGGCCCCATCTTCCAGATCGCCATCATCAGCGGGTAGTTCCACGGGCAGATGCCGCCGACGATGCCGAGCGGCTCGCGACGCACGATCGACGTATAGCCCTCGATGTACTCGCCCGCCGACTTGCCTTCGAGGTTGCGGGCCGCTCCGGCGAAGAAGCGGAGGTTGTCCGCCGAGAAGGGCATCTCGTCGCGCGAGGCCATCAGCGGCTTCCCGACGTTCAGCGACTCGAGCTGCGCGAGCTCCTCGGCGTTCTCGTCGATGACGTCCGCGAGCTTGTGCAAGAGCTCCGACCGTTCCTTCGGTGTCTTCTCGAGCCAACCGGGTAGCACGGCCTTGGCCGCGTCGACGGCGCGGTCGACATCCTCCGCCGAGCAGCGCGGAACCTCCGCGATCACTGCGCCCGTGGCCGGGGCGATGACCTCCATCGTCTCGCCCGAGGCGCTGTCGACGAACTCGCCGCCGACGAAAGCTTTGTATGCGGTCTTCGTTGCACTCATGTCTCACTCCTTACGTCGCGGTGCCCCGGCGGAGAACCCCGGTGTCGCGCATCAGCCTCTGCGCGAGTGCGACCGGGATCACCGTCACGAGAATGATCGCGAATGCGATGGCATTCACGACAGGCAGCTGCTGACCCTGGCGGATGTACCCGAGGATCAGCAGCGGAAGGGTGTTGTTCGAGCCGGCGGTGAAGTACGTCACAACGACCTCGTCGAACGAAAGGGCGAACGCGAGCAGACCACCGGCGACGAGTGCGGTCGAGAGCACCGGCCAGGTGACGAACCGGAAGGTCTGCCAGCCGTCCGCGCCGAGATCTGCCGACGCCTCGAGGAGCGACGGCGACGAACGCCGCAGGCGGGCAAGGACGTTGTTGTAGGCCACGACCAGGCAGAAGGTCGCGTGGCCGATGACGATCGTCCAGAGCGAAAGGTCGACGTGGCGGTACGTGTAGAACGAGTTCAGGGCCATGCCGGTGATGATCCCCGGCAGCGCGATCGGAAGGACGAGGAGGAACGAGACCGACTCGCGCCCGAAGAAGCGGAAGCGGGCGATGGCGAACGCCGCCGCCGAGCCCAGTACGAGCGCGATGCCCGTCGCGAGGAGCGCGGCGCGCACCGACAACCAGAGGGCGTTCCGCACCTCTTCTGAGTGCCATGCGACGCTGAACCAGCGCGTCGTGAAGCCCGGGATCGGCCAGCTCTGCACATTCGAGGAGTTGAACGCGTACACCATGATCAGAGCCAGAGGCAGCCAGAGGAAGAGCACGACGAGCGTCGTCCAGACGCCGAGCGCGACACGGGTCGAACGCGTCTCCATCTATAGCGCCTCGAACGCACCGAGGCGGCGCGCGATCAGGAGGTAGACGCCCATGACGAGCAGGGGGATCGTTGCGAAAGCCGCCGCGAACGGCACGTTGTTCGAGATCCCGACCGACGCGTAGACGACGTTCCCGATGAACTGCGAGCCCGCGCCGCCGGCGAGGAGTGGCGTCACGTAGTCGCCGAGGGTGAGGGAGAACGTGAAGATCGACCCCGCGACCACGCCGGGGAGCGCGAGCGGAAGCACCACGCGCCTGAAGGTCTCGAACCCGCCGGCGCCGAGGTCGCGCGACGCTTCGATATAGGAGTGGGGGAGCCTCTCGAGCGAGCCGTAGATCGGCAGGATCATGAACGGCAGCCACACGTACGAGAAGATGATCCAGACGGCCCAGTTCGTGTACGCGAGATGCTGTTCCGGCAGGCCGAGACCGTTCAGCAGCCAATTGAGTGCACCGTCCTGGTTCAAGATCAGCCGCCAGATGTAGACGCGGATCAGGTAGCTCGACCAAAGCGGCAGCAGGACGGCGACGAAGAGGAACGCCCGTGTTCGTCCGGACGCGAGCCGCGCCATGAAGTACGCAAGCGGGAACGCGAGCAGCGCGTCGGTGATCGTCACTGCGGCCGCAATCCCGATCGTGCGGAGGGCGATTCGTCGATACGCCGGCGACTCGATGATCGTGCGGAAGTTGTCGAGCGTCCAGATGTGCTTGATCTCGGTTGTGAACGGATCGACGGTCCAGAACGACGAGACGAAGAGCGCCACGAGCGAGGCGAGATAGACGAGCGCGAACGCCGTGAGCGGCGGTCCGAGCAGGAGCAGCGCCTTCGCCCAGCGATGGCGCCAGAAGAAGCCGGAGAGGCGGTGCCGGGCCGCGCGCATGGGAAGGGCCTTCGCGTAGTCCACGGGCAATCAGCGGTCGCGCCAGCGGCCGCCTTCAGGGGTGTTCGCGCGGCACTTGCGCCAAATCAACCCTTCAGCTGCGCCCAGGCCTGCTGCCATTTCGTGTAGTCCATGCAGTCCTTGCTGCCGTTGCCGCAGTCGGCCACCGGCGTCTTCCAGAACTTGATCGAGTTGAAGTACGACGCCGAGGCGCCGCAGTGGTACTGCGCCGCGGAGCCGGCAGACAGCTTGTCCATGATCGGACACGCCTTCGGATTCGCGGGCGTCTCACCGAAGTAGATCGCCTGCTGTGCCTGCACCTTCGGCGTCGAGATCCACTTCAGCCACATGTAGGCGCAGTTCGGGTGCTTGGCCTTCGCGGAGAGCATCCACGTGTCGGCCCAGCCTGTAGCGCCTTCCTTCGGGACGAGGTCCTTCACCGGCACCTTCGCGCCGACGAGGGTGTTCGTCTGGTACGGCCACGTTGCGCCGATCACGGCGTCGCCGTTCTTGAACAGGTCGATCTCGTCGGAAGCGAGTGCCCAATACTTCTTGATCAGGGGCCGCTGCTTCTTCAGCAGATTGACGGCTGCGTCGAACTGCTTCTGGTTCAGCTCGTACGGATCGGTGATCCCGAGTGACTTGTTCGTCTTCGAGAGGAAGAGCGCCGCATCGGCGATCTGGATCGGATTGTCGGGCACCGTAACCTTGCCCTTGTACTTCGAGCTGTAGATCGTGCTCCAGCTCGTCGGAGCGGGCTTCACCTTCTTCGTGTTGTAAAGCAGCGTGTTCGGGCCCCACTGCAGCGAGACGCCGTAGTGCTGTCCGTTGACGGTGTTGTGTGCCGGAGACTTCAGCTGCGGCACGAAGTTCTTCCAGTCCGGGATGAGCTTGACGTTCACCGGCTGGACATCCTTGCCGTAGATGAGCCGGAGCGACGCGTCGCCCGACGCCGACACCATGTCGTACTGCGACCCGCCGCCGCTCCGCATGAGCGTCACCATCTCATCCGAGGAACCGGCGTATTTCGCGTTCACCTTGCAGCCCGTCGCCTTCGTGAACGGCTTCACCCATTGCGGCTGCGTGTAGCCCTCCCACGCGACGAGGTTCAGCTGGCCCTCGCCCTTGCCGATCTTGCTTGGCAGCCCGCTGCCAGAGCCGATGCCCGCCGCAGGCACGCAGAGCGCGACCACCAGCGCGCCCACCACCACGTGCGCCCTCTTCAACCGAATCACTAACCCTCCTTGCCGATCTCGTAGGTGTGCTCCGGGCTCCAGTCGAGCCGGACGCGCTTTCCCTGCTCTTCGAGGGCGTCCTGGGAGGACGTCTCGAGGTTCTGCTTGACGACGACGAGCTCGCCGCCCGAGTCGAGGTCGACGGCATACCGCGTTACCGCGCCGAGGTACACGACCTCGCGGATGACCCCGGGCTCGCCTGACCCGTCGTCGGTCATCCGGATCTTCTCGGGACGGATCGTGATGCGCCTGCCGTTGCGTTCCAGGACGTTCGAGACGCCGACAAAGCCGGCCACGAACTCCGTCTGTGGATGCTCGTAGACCTCTGCCGGCGACCCGATCTGCTCGATACCGCCTTCGTTGAAGACGGCGAGGCGGTCGCTCATGGTCAGCGCCTCCTCCTGGTCGTGTGTCACGTACACGAACGTGATGCCCAGGTCGCGCTGCAGCGCCTTGAGGAACACCTGCATCTCCTGGCGCAGCTTCAGGTCGAGGGCGCCGAGCGGCTCGTCGAGCAGCAGCACCGACGGCGAATTGACGATCGCGCGTGCGAGTGCGACGCGCTGGCGCTGCCCACCGGAGAGCTGCACCGGCTTCCGCGATCCGAGGCCGGGAAGCCGCACGCGCTCGAGTACCTCGTCCGCCGCGGCGCGGCGCTTTTGTCGCGCGACGCCCTTGACGCGGAGACCGTACTCCACGTTCTCGCGTACGGTCATGTGGGGAAAGAGCGCGTAGTCCTGAAAGACCGTGTTGACGTCGCGCTCCGACGGCGGCACACGCGTGACGTCTGCCCCCATCAGCTCGACCGTGCCGGTATCCGGCCGTTCGAACCCCGCGATCACGCGGAGCGTCGTCGTCTTGCCCGAGCCAGACGGCCCGAGCAGCGTGAAGAACTCACCGGCGGCGATGTCGAGATCGAGGTTCTCGATCGCGATGACGTCACCGAACGTCCGGCGGATACCGCGGAGCCGCACCGCGGCGGCGTTGGCCGCCGGCGCTGCGACCTCCGGCTCAGCCGGAGCCTGCGTCGCCAAGCGCCTCCTCCAGGATGGCGAGCCCGCGGTCGAGCTCCTCGTCCGTTGCTGAGAGTGGCGGGAGAAGTCGAATCACGTTGCCGTAGAGACCGCACGAGAGCAGCACGAGCCCGCGCTCGCGCGCTGCGGTCGTGACCGCCTTCGACGCATCGCCCGACTTCTCGGCGAGCTCGATTGCGAGCATCGCTCCCAGCCCGCGCACCTCGCCGACGATTTGATGACGCGACGCGATCTCGTCGAGCCGCATGCGCAGGAACACGGCGATCTGCTCGGCACGCTCCCGGAAGCCCGGCGCGGAGAGCCCCTCGAGCACCGCCAGTGCGGCGGCGCAGGCGACCGGATTCCCGCCGAAGGTCCCGCCGAGACCACCGGCGTGCGGTGCATCCATCAGGGCCGCGCGTCCGGTCACCGCGGCGAGCGGCAGGCCGCCGCCTAAAGTCTTGCCCGACACGAGCAGGTCGGGCTCGACGTCGTAATGCTCGATCGCCCATACGGCGCCCGTGCGGCCACAGCCCGCCTGCACCTCGTCGTCTACGTAGACGATTCCGTGCTCGGTGCATACATCGCGCAGCGCGCGGATGAAGTCCGGCGGCATCGGAATGAACCCGCCCTCACCCTGCACCGGCTCGAGCACGATGCAGGCGACCTCGCGCGGGTCGACGTCTTGTTTGAACAGCAGCTCGAGGCCGTGTAGCGCGTCATCGGTCGAGACGCCGCGGTAGGGATACGGCGCCGGTGCGCGATAGACGTCGGTCGCAAGCGGTCCGAACCCCTGCTTGTAGACGAGCTTCGACGTCATCGCCATCGTCAGGTTGGTGCGGCCGTGGAACGCGCGGTCGAAGACGACGACGCCCGCGCGGCCGGTCGCGGCACGCGCGATCTTCACGGCATTCTCGATCGCCTCCGCGCCGGAGTTGAGAAGCAGCGTCTTCGTGGCAGTGTCGCCGGGCCAGAGCTCGTCGAGCTTCTCCGCAACGGCGACGTACGGCTCGTACATCCCGACCATGAAGCACTGGTGCAGATAGCGGTCGACCTGCTCGTGGATCGCCCGGACGACGGCTGCGTTCCCGTGGCCGAGGTTCTGACAGGCGATCCCACCGGCGAAGTCGAGGAGCTCGTTGCCCTCGGCGTCCCAGATCCGAGCGCCCCACGCGCGCGAGACGACGAGGTCTGTCGTTGCGACGCCGCGCGGCACGAAACGCTCGCGGCTGCGCCGCAGCTCGTCGGTGGACGCCACCTCCTCGACCCGCATCGGGGCGGAGTATCGCAGTATCGGGATGCGGAGTAAAACGGCCTTTGAGCTACGCATTGCGTAGCGATGTAGGGTCGCGTCGATGCGTCCGGTTTCTCCGCAGTTCCGACCGTACGGCTGGGCGCTCTCCGCCCGGGACATCGCCCGGCGCGCTGGAATCGCGCCCGAGGACGTGCTCCGGTTCGACGGGAACACGCCGCCCGAGCCCCCGCCGACGGCCCGGCCGGAGACGATCGCCTCGGCGCTCGAGCGGATCCAGTCGTACCGGCACGGCGGTTTCCCGGAGCTCGTGAGCGCGATCGCCGACTACAACGGCGTCTCTCCGGAGCAGGTCGTCCTCGGGGCAGGCGCTGACGATCTCCTCATGCTCTGCATCCGGGCCTATGCCGGGCCGGGCGACCGGGTCGCGATCGCTCACGAGCCCTCGTATCCGCTGTACCGCGTGGCGGTCTGGGTGACGGGGGCCGACGTCGGCGACGATGCACCGGTTCTCACCGTCGTGTGCAGGCCGCACAACCCGACCGGCGCCCTTGTCGCGATCCCCGAGTCGCGCCCGCTGGTCGTGGACGAGGCGTACTTCGAGTACGCCGGCGAGACGGCCGTGCCGCTTGTCGGCGAGGGGGTGATCGTGGTTCGCACGTTCTCGAAGGCGTTCGGGCTCGCGTCGGCGCGGGTCGGGTACGCGCTCGCGGACGTCGAGACTGCTCAGGAGCTGAACGAGCGCCAGCAGCCGGCCGCGCTTTCGACGCTCTCAGCCGCGCTCGCGCTCGCAGGTCTCGACGCAGGCCCGCCCGACGTGGCGCCGACGATCGCCGAGCGCGAGCGGCTCGCGGGTGCGCTGCGCGAGATCGGCCTCGAACCCCTTCCTTCGTGGACGAACTTCCTCCTCGTGCCGCATCCGGATGCCCAGGCGATCTACGAGCGTCTGCTCGACCGGGGGATCGCCGTGCGCCCGTCGCCCGGAGCGATCCGGATCACCGTTCACCGCCCGGATGCAGACGACCGGCTGGTCGCCGAGCTCGCGCCGCTCATAGGCGCGTCGTAAGCGGGAAAGTGCGTCGCGACCGGGCTCGCGGCCACCGTGGCGGGCGGGGTCGCGAACTACGCGCCGGGCGCGGCGCACTCCCGGAGGTACGTGTGGCGCCGCCGCACGGATTTGTCAGTTGTGGTTGCGACCTTCGAGCAGGTCGGCAAAGCCCGGTGCCGCGCTTGAGCTCTAGCCCAGCCGGCGCCGCATTACCTCGCCCCGGTAGTCGAAGATCGCGCGGAGCGCGAGGCGCACCGGAAGCCGGGCAACGCGAAACGGCACGCGGTAGCGCACCCGGTCGCGGATCAGGGTCGAGCGGTCGTCCACGGCTTCGAGGATATGCGTGTGCTCCCACAGGTCGTACGGCCCGTCGGTCTGCACGTCGACGAAGCCGTGCGGCGGATTCCAGGCCGCGATCTCGGTTTGCCAGCTCACCGGGACGCAGGCAAGTCGGAGCCGATAGCGGAGGATCGAGCCACGCGCGAGGGCTGCGGGCGCTTCGATGATCCGGAAGTTGAGCCACGGCGGCGTGATTGCCTCGAGGTTCTGCGGGTCGCCGAAGAACGTGAACGCCTCGTCCAGGGGCCTCGCGACGATCTGCTCGCGCTCGAGCAGGTCGAGCGGAGCGGTCACCCGTCGAGCCGGCCGCGCCACGCCTTGGCGGCGGCGCGTCCTTCCGGTGTTCCGAGGAAGTGCTCGAGCGGCACGTGGAGAAACGCGGCCCGCGCCTCTGCGAGCACGTCGGTCCCGTCCGTGAGGTCCGCGTCGACGTGCAGGCGGCGTCCGCGCTCCGAGGCGAGGCGGGCGTGGACGAGCAGCTCGGTGTTGATCGAAACGGGCCGCCGATAGCGGACGAACATCCGCACGGTCACGGTCGGGAAGCGGTACCAGGTTGCGAGGAGGCCGCACGCCTCGTCGAGCGCCGCGGCAACGAGGCCGCCGTGCACGAGCCCGGGCGCGGCCTGGTGGCGCTCGTCGAATGCGAACCAGGCTTCGTACTCGGTGAGGCTCTCCGACGACGGTTGGGGCAGACGGATCCCGTCGGGCGCGTTGCCGCAGCCCCAGCATGCGGGATCGTGATGCGGGGGGACTACTCGCTCTGCCACACGTTCTCGAACGTGCCGAAGCGAAGCTCCTGCTCGTAGTAGAAGCGCGTGTCGTCGACGCGGCGCATGTACTCCTCACGGTTCTCGTCGGCGAAGGCGTTGTACGCGTCCGGCGATTCCCAGCGGTCGATCACGAGGTAGCGGCCGGGCTGCTCGACGTCGCGCAGAAGCTCCGTCCCGACGAAGCCTGCGGCCGTGCCGAAGAACTCCGCCCACTCGCCGCCCGTTCCGTACGCGCGCTCGAACGCTTCGGCGTCGCGAACCTCGTAGCTGAAGACGAGCGCTATCACGGCGCCATTATGGGGTCTCCGCGGTAAGGTCCCGGCCGATGAGCGCCGAGCCCATGTTCGAGGACGACGCGCCGCTCGACGAGAATCGCTTCGCCGGTGTGCTCCGCTTCTACGAGCTTGCCAAGCACCAGGAGTGGCAGGTGAAGGACGTTCCCTGGAGTGATCTTCCGCCGATCCCCGAAGGGAAGGGCTCACCGCAGCGCCAGGCTCGCCGCCGCGACGTCTGGCGCTCCGTCGTCATGCAGCAGCTGCAGGCCGACGTCTTCGCATGCGAGATGGCGGCGCAGCTTCTGAATGCGTCGCCGCACCCCGAGGCGAAGCTCTACTACTCGACGATGGTGCAGGACGAGTCGCGCCACACCGAGGCCTGGCTGAAGCTGATCGGCCAGATCGGCGGCGAGGGAGAGCGCGATCCCCATCTCGACCGGCTCGCGCACATGTTCCTCGAGGCCGACACGCTCGAGGAGAAGGTGTTCCTGATGCAGGTCTTCTTCGAGCGGCTGATCATCCCGCGCTTCCGCCTGATCGCGCGGTCCTCGCGCGGGACGATCCTCGAGGACATCTGCAACCGCCTCGCGATCGACGACGGCATCCACCACGGTTCGGGCATGGCATACGAGCGCGTGCTGCTCCAGGGTGCCGACCAGAAGACGAAGAATCGGTTGATCGAGGGCGCGAACCGCATGCTGCCGGAATTCGCCCAGCATGCGTTGTGGCGCCCGAAGGCGCGCGAGTTCATCGGCAACCTGATGGAAGCGCGCGACCGCGAGCGGTTGAAGACCGAGCTGAACCACGGCGTGAGGCTCGCGCAGAGCCTCGGCCTGGACGTGGCTCAAGTAGCGCTGCCGTTCTAGCGGGCGGATCAAGACCGGTGACAGTCACCGGTTGTCGTCGTCCTGCCGAGAGGCGCCAGGCCCCAAGGCAGACGGCCGCGGCGGCTGTGGATTGTTCGTCACAGAGTCGTAACCCGTGACTGTCACCGGTTTTCCCCGAGCAGTCGCTAGCCCCGAATGCCGCCGCGTTCGAAGTGGGCACGGAAGAAGTTCTCGGAGCCGGCGGTCGCCATCGCTGCTGACGCGGAGATCTCGAGCGCCAGCGCGGCGGCCGCAACGATCTGCGCGAAGCGGTAGACCTTCCCCGGCCCGGCGCAGCCCATCACGCCGAGCCATTGCTGCGGCGTCGGCAGGTTGGTGCCGCCGCCGACTGTCCCGACCTCGAGGCCGGGGAAGCGGATGGACGCGTGCAGCCCGCCCTCGACGCGCCTGCCGGTGCCGTGCGCCATCGAGGACGTCCCGACCATGCCGAGGTCCTGTCCCGTCGCTGCGAACACTGCCGCGATCGCCGACGCCGGCGTGAACGCGACCGACTGCATTCCCGAGGCGACGGCGCCGTGCGTCCCCGCCCATGAGAGCGCCTCGAGATCCTCGGCGCTCGTGCGCAGAACGCGGCGGATCGCCTCGTCGGTCAGGGTCGCCTCTGCGATCACGGTCTTGCCGTGCCCCGACTGGAAGTACTCGAACGACGGCTTCTTGTCGCCGCCCATGTTGGCCTCGAGCATCGAACGCTCGATCGCGACCGGCGCGTTCGGAAGCACGTACGCCATGTTCAGCGCATACGCGTTCCGGGTCATCATGTTGGGGCCGATTGCGTCGCCTGTCGTCCAGCGCCAGAGAACGTGGCACATCGGCCCGACGACGTGCGTCTTCACCTCGCGCAGCACGGCAAAGCTCGAGAGCTCCGCCATGTCCGCCGTGCGGAGGAAGTCGCGCATCTCGCCGAGCCGCGCCTCGAGCCAACGTGCAAGCGTGAGCGCGTCGGCGGCGTCGCGGCAGACGAAGCACGAGGCGCGCGTTATGCGATCGGAGACGACGAGCGTGCGAAACCCGCCCGAGAGCTCGACGGCGCGCGCTCCGCGATGCAGCGACGCGGTCAGCCCTCCCTCGGTGTGCGCGAGCGGGACGACGACGTCCTCGTCCGCGCGCGCACGCTCGACGACGTCGCCGTCCTCCGACAGCTCGTACTCGCCGAGGGACACGTGCAGCTCGGCGACCGACACCGGGATCACCGCCACGCCGGTCACCGACTCGGCGGCCTTGGCATACGCCGCTACGTCTCCGTCGCCGTCGAGCCCGAGCGCCTCGCGACGAGCGGCGATCGAGTCGGGGTCGTTCTTGCGCGGCAGCCTGGACGCCATTGCCGCATTCTGGCGTACGCTGCTGCCGTGCCAGCGCAGCTGATCGAAGGCAAGACGCTTGCGGCGCAGGTCCGCGAGGAGGTCGCGGCCGAGGTCGAGGAGCTCGGCGACGTCGGTCTGACCACCGTCCTCGTCGGCGACGACCCTGCGAGCCACGTCTACATCAACCTGAAGCAGAAGCACGCACAGGCGGTCGGGATCCGCGCCAACGACATCCGCCTTCCCGCCGACACGTCTCAGGAGGACATGCTGCAGCTCCTCTCCGGGCTGAACGACGACGACTCGGTCGACGGCGTGCTCGTCCAGCTCCCGCTCCCGGACCACCTCGACGAGCACACCGTGGTCGAGGCGATCGACCCGGCCAAGGACATCGACGGCATCCATCCCTTCAACGCCGGTCGGCTCTATCTCGGCCGCCCGACGCTCGTGCCCGGGACGCCGCTCGGAGTCATGCGCATGCTCGCCGAGTACCGGATCGAGCTGCAGGGGGCGCGTGCCGTCGTCGTCGGGCGCTCGAACATCGTCGGCAAGCCGATGGCGCATCTGCTCCTGCAAGCGAACGCGACGGTCACCGTGTGCCATTCGCGGACGTCGGACATCGAACGCCACACGCTCGACGCCGATGTTCTCGTCGCGGCCGTCGGCCGGACCCACATGATCGGCGCGGACATGGTCAAGGCCGGCGCAACCGTCATCGACGTCGGCATGAACCGTACGGACGACGGTCTCTTCGGCGACGTCGACCCGGGCGCGATGGAGCTCGCCGCGTACATGACGCCGGTGCCCGGCGGTGTCGGCCCGATGACGATTGCGATGGTCCTCAAGAACACCGTCACCGCCGCGCGTTCGCGGCGGGGGCTTGTATCGCGCTCACACTGAGCTAACATTTCGGCCGATTCATCATCGGTCGGCGGCTCGGCATCGCCGCGCCGTCGCAGTTAGTAGGAGGAACAGAAGTTGGCAGAGGGCACCGTGAAGTGGTTCTCCAACGAGAAGGGCTACGGCTTCATCGAGCGCGAAGGCGGCGACGATGTGTTCGTGCACTTCTCGGCGATCGGTATGGACGGCTACAAGTCGCTGACCGAAGGCCAGAAGGTGTCGTTCGAGGTCGTGCAAGGCCCCAAGGGCGCACAGGCCGCGAACGTCATGGCGATCTAGAGAACTGTCGGACCCACGTAGTCGAAGGGGCCCCGACAGGGGCCTCTTCGCTTAGGTAGAACGGAAACCGCATGGCGATCGACCGGGAACAGCTGCTCCACGTCGCGCACCTCGCGCGCCTCGAGCTCCGCGACGACGAGCTCGAGCGCCTCGGCGCGCAGCTGAACGACATCATCGAGGCCGTCTCCAAGGTCTCGGAGCTCGATCTCTCGGACGTGCCGCCGACCTCGCACCCGCTCGACGTCGTGAACGTCTGGGGCGCCGACGAGCCGCGGCCGTCACTTCCCGTCGACGACGCGCTCCGGAACGCCCCGGAGCGCGAGGGCTCGTACTTCAAGGTTCCGCCGGGGGGATCGTGATCGACACTCTCCGACTCAGCGCCGAAGAGGCGATGCGGCTCGTCCGGGAGAAGGAGGTCTCGAGCGCCGAGCTCTTCGCCGCGTATCGAGCGGCGATCGACGAGCACAACCCGGAGTTGCATGCGTTCCTCCACGTCTGCGACGACGACGGCGGCGAGGGCGTTCCGCTTGCGGTGAAGGACGTGATCGGGACGAAGGGCATCCCGACGACCGCAGGCTCGAAGATCCTCGAGAACTACATTCCCGTCTACGACGCAACGGTCGTGACGCGCGCGAAGGCCCGTGGCCTGCGCGTCCTCGGCAAGACAAACACGGACGAGTTCGCGATGGGGTCGTCGACCGAGAACTCCGCCTACGGGCCGACGCACAACCCGTGGGACCCCTCGCGTGTCCCCGGAGGCTCCGGCGGCGGCTCGGCCGCGGCGGTTGCAGCAGGCCTTGCGCCGTGGGCGCTCGGCACCGACACGGGCGGGTCGATCAAGCAGCCGGCGGCGCTCTGCGGCAACGTCGGTCTCCGGCCGACCTACGGCACCGTTTCGCGCTACGGCGTCGTCGCGTTCGCGTCGAGCCTCGACCAGGTCGGGCCGGTCGCACGCAACGTGCGCGACTGCGCGCTTCTCTATTCGATCCTTGCCGGGCGCGACCCGTGCGACTCGACGACGGTCGACCTGCCGGCCGAGATCGAGGTTCCCCAGCGCACCGACCTCGAGGGGGTGCGGATCGGCGTGCCGACGGAGTTCACCGAGCACGAGGCGATCGAGCCCGGCGTGCGCGACAGCGTGCATGCCGCAATCGAGAAGGCGCGCGAGCTCGGCGCTGACGTGGGGGAGTGCTCGCTGCCCCGCTCGCTCGAGTACGGCGTGCCGTGCTACTACCTGATCGCTCCGGCCGAAGCCTCGTCGAATCTCGCACGCTACGACGGCGTCCGGTACGGCCACCGCGCCGACGCGACGGATCGCCTCGACATGTACAAGCGCACGCGCGACGAGGGCTTCGGCGACGAGCCGAAGCGCCGAATCCTCGTCGGCACCTACGCGCTCTCCGCCGGCTACTACGACGCGTACTACGGGCAGGCCCAGAAGGTGCGCACCGTGCTCATCCGCGAGCACGCCGAGGCCTTCGAGCGCTTCGATGTGCTGCTCACCCCGACCTCGCCTACCGTGGCGTTCGAGCTCGGAGCGAAGACTGCCGATCCGATCGCGATGTACCTCAACGACCTGCTGACGATCCCGTCCTGCATGGCCGGCCTGCCGGGGCTGAACGTCCCGTGCGGGCTCAGTGAGGGCTTGCCCGTCGGGCTCCAGCTGATCGGGCCGCAGTTCTCGGAGAACCGGCTCTTCGCGGTCGGCCACGCGCTCGAGACCGCCCTCGGCTTCGATCCCGTTCCGGAGCGACTTCGATGACGATGCGCTTCGAGGATCCCGCAGCCGACTTCATCCCGGCGGTCCAGAAAGTGTTCGGCACGAAGCCGCGCGTTCTCGACGGGTCGCGCGCCGTCCTCGTCGGCGACATGAAGCTGCAGCTCGAGGCCGGCGAGCGGGAGCTCTGGCTGATCGAGACGAAGGGGCCGCTCGAGCACCGGGTCGGGATGGTCGAGGTGCACGAGGACATCGAGCAGGCGCTGCGCGAGGCGAAGGAGAGGCTCGAGGACGTTGCCTGAGTACGAACCTGAGTACGAAGCCGTCATCGGTCTCGAAGTCCACGCGCACCTGAAGACGCGCACGAAGATGTTCTGCCGCTGCGAGCTCGAGTACGGGGCACCCGAGAACACGCGCACCTGCCCGGTATGCCTCGCGCATCCGGGAGCGCTGCCCGTGCCGAACGCACGAGCGATCGAGCAGACGATCAAGCTCGGCCTCGCGCTCGGGTGCGAGATCTCCGGGCACGCGATCTTCGCCCGGAAGAACTACTTCTATCCCGACCTGCCGAAGGGCTACCAGATCAGCCAGTACGAGGAGCCGCTGTGCGGCCGCGGCGAGCTGCGCGTGCCGGCGCCGGACGGCGAGCACGTCGTCGGCATCACGCGCGCGCATCTCGAGGAGGACGCGGCGAAGACGGTGCACGCGGGAGGTGCAACCGGGCGCAGCGTGGGCGCGGACTACTCGCTCGTCGACTTCAACCGCGGCGGCACACCGCTTCTCGAGATCGTGAGCGAGCCCGATCTCAGGTCGGCCGACGAGGCCGACCGTTTCCTGCGGCTTCTACGGCAGACGATCGTGGAGCTTGGGATCTCAGACGCGGAAATGGAGAAGGGAACGCTCCGCGCGGACGTCAACGTCTCCGTGCGCGCGCAGGGCGAGTCCGGTTTCCGTCCGCGCTGGGAGCTGAAGAACATGAACAGCTTCACCTACATCCGCCGCGGCATCGACGCAGCTGTGCGCGAGCAGGTTGCGGCGTACGAGCGTGGGGAGGAGCTCGAGCAGTCGACCTACGACTACGACCCCGATACCGACAAGCTGACCGTGCATCGCTCGAAGGAAGAGGCCGACGACTACCGCTACTTTCCCGAGCCCGACCTCGTGCCGATCGACCCGCCCGCCGAGCTGGTCGAGCGTCTGCGCGCCGAGCTGCGAGAGCTTCCCGGCGCTCGCATCGCCCGGTTGACCGCGGAGATCGGCTACGACCTCGCCTACGAGCTCGTGTCGACCGGCAACGAGCCGAAGGCAGCCGCGCTCGCGGAGCACGGAGTCGATTGGCGAACGGCGGCGAACGTCGCGATGAACCAGTTGACGGGCATCGAGCCGCTGCCCGAGAACGTCGCAGGGCTCGCGGAGATCGTGAAGGCGCGTGAGTCGCTCGACCGCTCCGCGTACACGGCAGCGTTCGCGGCCAGCGGCGCGCCCGGCTTCGACGCGCAGGCGACGCTCGCGCAGACCGTCACCTCCGACGCATCCGCCCTCGACCCGGCGATCGACGCCGTGCTCGCCGCGAATCCGCAGCAGGTGGCGACCTACCGCGGCGGCAAGGAGGGCGTTCTCGGCTTCCTCGTAGGCCAGGTGATGAAGGAGACGAAGGGCAAGGCCGACCCGAAGGCGGTCAACGAGCTGCTGCGGGAGCGGTTGAAGCAGACGTGACTTCGTCGAGCGGCGGCGCGTGCCGGATCGACGATGCGAACGTCCCGACAACCGCTGCTGCGAGCGTCCAGGCCGTGAAGATGCCGATCGTCGTGCGCGCGGACGTGTGCGTCAGCAGCAACCCGGCGGCGACAGGGCCGAGCGGCACGGCGAGCACCCGGAGCGTGCTCGACACCGACATCACGCGGCCGACGAGGCGATCCGGCGTGAGCGCGTACCAGTAGGCGCTCACGGCCGAGTCCGTGTTCGGGAACCAGAAGGCCTGCAGCGCGAACGCCGTCGCGAGCACGTAGGGACTCGGCCAGACGAAGAACGGCAGGTAGACGAGCGCCGCCCAGAATTCCGACAGGACGATCGTGTGCAGCGGAAAGACGCGGCGGAAGAAAGGCGACGCAAGCGACCCCAGGAACGTTGTCGCGCCGACGAGCGCGACGAACAGGCCGATCGTCGTGCTCGAGAGCCCGGCCTGCTTCGCGAGGATGATCACGGAGAGCTGCACACCCGTCGTCGAGAGGTTGCTCGCGGCGATCATGAGCATCGTCGTCCGCAGGAACGGGACATGCGACAGGAATGAAAGGCCTTCGGCGAGTTGCGCACGCAGGGGTGTCTCGTCCTTCGCACGCTGCTCCTGAAAGCGCGTGCGCATGCAGAGGAGGGAGGCCGTCGAGAAGACGTAGGAGACGGCGTCCACGAGGAATGGGATCGCGCGGCCGACGGCGAATAGTGCGCCGCCGACGGGCGGCGCACCGAGCCGGACCATCGCGGCGCGCGCCTGCGTCACGCTCGAGGCGTCGGCGAGCTGTGCGAGCGGCACGACCGAGCGGAAGGCGCCGCTCATGCCCGCGCGGAAGAAGACGGATGCCGTCGCGTCGACGAACGCGATGACCACGATCGCCCAGTACGGGGCGTTGTGCGTCACGATGAGCACCCCGAGCGTTCCTACTGCCGCGGCGCTGACGACGTCGCTTGCGATCATCAGTCTGCGGCGGTCGATGCGGTCTGCGAGGAGGCCGGCGGGAAGGTTGAAGAAGAGGAGCGGTGCGAACTGCGCGGCGCCGACATACCCGGCCTTCGCAGCCGAGCCCGTGACCGCGAGGACGAGCAGCGGATACGCGATCGTCGAGATGCCCGAGCCGAACGTCGAGAGCACCTGCCCCGACTGGAGCAGGACGAAGTCCCGATTCCTCCGAAGCGGCTGCGCGCTCATGCCGGCGCCAGGTCGCGGAGGCTCGGCGCGCGCCGGATCGATGGGCTGAGCGTCGCCCAGAGGGCGAGGAGCACCATCACCCCCGCGAAGACGAACACGGTCCAACGAGGAGTGGTAGCGGCGAGCAGCAGGCCTGCGACGAGCGGCCCGAGGGGCTGCGCCGCAAGCGCGATGCCCCGCGCGACGCTCGAGACCCGCCCGATCAGGCGGTCAGGCGTCACCGCGGTGCGGTAGCCGATGATCGCTGCGTTCCCGGCGGGGATGAAGAACGAGACGAGGACGGACGAGGCGAGCAGGACGTAGTTGCTCGGAACGAAGACGTAGGCCGCGATGGTCGAGTTCAGCCACATGTTCAGGACGACGATGCGGCGCATCGACAGGAGCCGGTTGACGAGAGGAGCGGCCACGGAGCCGAGGAGCGCGGAGGCACCGAAGAGCGCGAAGCAGAGCCCGATTCCGCCGCTCGAGAGGCCGTGGCGTCGCGCCACGACGACGAAGACGAGGAAGATTTCCTGGAAGACGAGAGGCCGAAGAGCGCGCCCCCCGCCGCGGGCCCGACGAGCGTGACTGTCGAGTACCGCGCCTGCTCGACTGCAGCCGCGTCCGGGAGCTGCGCCGCAGCGACGACCGACCGAAGCGCGCCGACCTCGGCGATGTTGAAGAAGACGAAGCAGGTTCCCTCGACGAATGCCGACGATTCCGGCCTTCGCGGGGGAATGCGTCAGCGCCAGCACGAGCAAGGGATAGGCGATCTGCGTCGCCGACGTGCCCGCCGTCGAGAAGAGCTGCCCCCACTGCGGCAGCAGGAAGTCGCGGTTCCGCCGAAGCGGCGTCAGGGGTATGCGGCTCAAGCCGCGATGAGCTCGGCCTCCGTCGCCGTCTCCTCTGCGGGGCGCGTGAGCAGGTACGCGGCGGAGGCGACAAAGACGACGGCCATCACCGCGATTTCTATCCGGTAGTCGATGAGCACGACGAGCGCGGCCCCGACGGCGATGGAAATCGTCTGCGGCACGCTGAGAAGCATGTTCGCCGCGGCCGCGACGCGCCCCTGCACCTGCATGGGGCTACGGGTCTGGAAGGCCGTGCCGAGCGCGACGACCGCCCACACGATGCCGAGGCCGGCAACCGCGGTGGCGGGCAGGACGACGTCGACGCGTGGGAAGAGCCAGAGGCAGTCGCCCACCCCGAAGAGTGCAAGCCCCAGGCCGGCGAGCCGGATGTCGCCGACGCGGCGCATCATCGCCGCTGCCGTGACGCCGCCTGCGATCGCACCGACTCCCTGGGCCGTGCCGATGACGGCGATGAACTTCGCCGAGTGGCCGAGCGCGTTCGTGATCGCGAAGAGGAGCGTCTCGCTGAAGCCCGCGACGAGCAGGGCGGCGCCGACGCCGATCGTCAGCTGCCGGAGGACGCGGTTGTGCGCGATGTGCTCGACGCCCGCGGAGATCTCGCGTACGAGGTGGTGCTCCTTGACCGCGACCGGAGGCTCGGTGAACGGCAGGAGTGCGAGCACGATCCCGGAGGCGATGAACGTGGCCGCGTTCACGAGCGCCACGGCCGAGCCGCCCCACACCGCGTAGATGCCGGCGCCCGCAAGCGGTGCGACAAGACGTAGGCCTTCGCGGATCGACTGGTAGAGCCCGTTCGCCTCCGAGAGGAGATCGTCGGGCAGCATCGCCTTCAGCATTGCGCTGCGCGACGCGGCGAACAGGTCGCCGCCGAGCCCGTACAGCGTCGTCACGAGATAGAGGAGCCACACGTCGCTCCGGTCGTGCACGAGCAGGAGCAGGCACATCACCCCTGCGAGCGCGACGTCTGTCCAGATCATCAGGCGGCGTTTCGGCAGCCGGTCGACGACGAGCCCGCCGATCGGTGCCGCGAGGCTCGCGAGCGCGAAGACGAAGAAGACGAGGCCGGCGGCGCTGTTCGAGCCGGTGAGGTCCTTCGCCCAGATGCCGAGGACGATGATCATCGCCCAGTCGCCGAACATCGAGAGCGTCTGCCCGGCGAAGAGCATGCGGACGTCCTTGCGTGCAAACAGCGTCTTCATCAGGAGGCGCGCATGACGCGGAAATCGCCGCTCACGGTCTTGCCGCGCAGCACGAGCCGCGGCCCGTCGCCACCGGCCGACTCCGGATCGCTACCGAGGGGGATCTCCGACTGCAGATCGCCCGACACCGAGCCTGCGTCGACATCGAGGTTCGTGCCGTGCTGCACGCCGATCTCGATGTCGCCCGAGACGCTCTGCACCGACACGCGGCCTTCGCGCGTCGACTCGATGCGGACGTCGCCGGATACCGACTTGCCCTCGACGTCGCGTGCGACTTCGCGCACGACAACATCACCGGAGACGCTCGTGAAGGCGAGCGAGCCGTAGATGCGATCGAGGATCGCGTCGCCGCTGACGGTCTTGATCGTCGCGTCGCCTTCGACCTCGCCCCGGGCGATCAGGTCGCCGGACGCGGTCTTCACGTCGAGCTCGCGAAGACGTCCCCGGATCTTCGTGTCCGCCGATGCATTGGCGATCTCGACGGCCGCGCCGTGCGGCACGCGTGCGCGGACTCGGAGGCGGCCGCCGGAGCCGAAGCTGAGGTCGCCGATCTGGATCGTGATCCCGAGCGGCTTCTTGCCGCGGAGCTCGACGACGATCCTGTTGCCCTCCTGGCGCACCTCGGTGAGCTCGAGCATCTTGTCGTTCCCCTCGACGACGATGTGCGTGTCGTCGCCGTCGATGGTCTCGATGTCGATGTCGCCGACCGGCACCTTCACCTCGAGCGCCGCGCCGTCGGGTGTGTGAAAGGTCTGTTCGATGAGCTCGGCCATCTCAGATCGCGCGGATGATCGTGGGGCGCAGGGTGCGGCGGACCGTCTCGGCGAGCCATTCGGCCGGCGAGAGGCCCTCGCTCGCGGCGGCGAGCTCGACCGGGCCGCGGAGCGGCTCGGGCAGGCTGACCATGAGCGGGCCTTCAGGGACGCCGGACGGGTCGTCGTAGACCCAGTGCGTGCTGCGGGGTGCGCTGTCGTGCTCGTGGAAGAACATCTGGCTTCCTCCTCTAGCTCCGGCCGTAGCCGGTCAGGCGACGGCGGCTCCGACCGCCGCCACCGGTGGACGGGCGCGACTCGCCGGTGCGGGACAGCACCTGCACGAGCCACGTGTTGACGGACACTCCCTCGCGAGCGGCGGAGGCCTCGAGGCGGGCCTTTAGGCTCTCCGGCAGCCGGAGCGTGATCCGGGCCGTGAACGCCTCGTCGGCCGGCTCGGCCGGCTCGGCCTCTTCGTCGCGGACGTAGACGAACTCCGGGTCGCCGCCCGCAAAGCGGACTTCGACCCGGCCGTTGTCGAGTTGTGCATTCAGCTCGAGCGCGGCCTCGCCGAGCGCCTCGAGGAGGCGCCGGCCGACTGCCGACTCGAGCGCGACCGCGAGGAGCTCGGCGGAGCGGGCGGTCGACTCATCGCCGACCGCCGCAACCCGCACGAGGTCCTCCCGGAGCGCCTGGACATAGCCGTCGATCTGCATGACGGCATCATGACATCACACTGATGTCATTGTCAAGTCATCGTGCCGTCAGGGAGACGGCGCTGATGGCGTCAGATCAGCCCGCAGTACCTCGCCGTGTTCGGCCAGGGGTAAAAACCCCTGCTCCTCGCCGCTCGTTCGGCCACCCAGATCTGCTCGAGCGGCGTCCAGTGATCGGCCGTCCCCTTCGCGCGAAGGAGCCCGCGCCCGTAGGCCGCCTGGAAGCCGATGTCCATCTGCAACCCGCCGTAATAGGGCCCGCCGCCGTCCGTCCAGCTGCCCTCGTAGCGATGGATGCAAAGGAACTGCTGCAGATGCGGTGGCCTCTGAGCCTTGCGATGTGCGACGGCGGCCCGCCGCTTCCAGAGGTTCACGGCAGCCTTCACGTGCTGGACGCGCATCTCTGCGAGCACGCGGCCCGCGGTCGGCGTCCGCCGGATGCCCATGAGGCCCTCCCAGCGCCACGTCGCGCGCTGGTAGGCGTAGACCTGCTGTGAGAGCCAGGCGATCGCCGCGTGGCGTGCCTGCTCGTTCGCACGGAGCTCGGCAACTTCACGGGCGACCTGCACGAGGCTCGGCGCTGCAACTGTGTTTTCGCCTGCAACTGTGTTTTCGCCTGCAACAGCCTGCTGGGCGCCGGTGGCGCTCGCGCAGCACGCGAGCAGGCCGGCGCAGGCCAGGATGAATCGCCGCAAGAAACACCACCCCCCAGTGGTTTCGATTGCCTAGTCGTAGAACCGGCAGCGGGCGGGGCGCTCTGGGCGAGCTGCACCGCCGCCGGTGCGGCTATGCGTTCCGGGGAGGTTAGACGCAAGTGCGACATTAAGGGTTTGTGAAGGTTGCAACCGGGCCTGCAGGGGATGGAATTACGAGTCCACCTTGAGGAGGAAACGATGGCCCGCGAGCTCGACGAGCAGCTGACGAAATACCTGACGGACGCGCATTCCATCGAGGTCCAGGCGCTTGCGCAGCTGCGCACCGCGCCGAAGCTCGCGGGCGATCCTCAGATTTCGGAAATGTTCGAGGCGCATCTCGCCGAGACAGACGAACACGAGCGAATGACGCGCGAATTGCTCGCTGCGCGGAATGCGTCGCCCTCCAGGGTGAAGGACGTCGTGATGGGCGCCGGCGGCAAGGGATTCCTGCTCTTCGCGCGGCTGAACCCGGATACGCCGGGCAAGCTCTTCGCGCACGCCCTGTCATACGAGGCGCTCGAGCTCGCCTCCTACGAGTTGCTTGCGCGCGTCGCAGAGCTCGCTGGCGAGCCGGATGTCGCCGCCGTCGCGTCCCGTATCCGTACCGAGGAGCGCGCGATGATCGACCGCCTCGAGTCGGCGGTCGACAGCGCCTTCGACGCCTCGATGCGTGCTCATCCGCGCGACGACGTGGACGAGCTCCTGCCGAAGTACCTCGCCGACGCGCACGCAATCGAGGAGCAGGCGATCCAGTTGCTCGAGAAGGCGCCGTCACTCGTCGAGGACGAGACGCTCGCGGCGATCTTCCAGGACCACCTGGCGGAGACCCGCGACCATGCGGAGCTGATCGAGGCCCGGATCGAGGCAGTCGGGGGCGATGGCCCGAACCGCCTGCAGGACGCCGTGCTTCGTCTCGGTGCCCTGAATTGGGGCCTCTTCTTCAAGAGCCATCCGGATACGCCGGGGAAGCTCGCGGCGTTCGCCTATGCCTTCGAGCACCTGGAGATCGGCGGCTACGAGCTGCTGAAGCGCGCCGCTTCGAAGGCGGGCGACGGGGAGACGGCGAGCGTGGTCGAGACGATACTCGCGCAGGAACGGGGGGCTGCAGGCCGCCTCGCGGGCTCCTTCGAGACCGCCGTCGCGGCGTCGCTGCGCGTGGTGGGAGTCGCGACCTAACCCGATCTTCGCTACAACGTTTCCGGTTCCGGGGGCGTTTTCCATCATGCGGGTCCTTTGTCGAACATCTTTCGTTCTCGCTGCCGCGCTCGTCTGCGTGGGGCTCGCTGCTGCCGCCCCGCCGCAGAGCCGGCTCGCGGCTCTGACGAACTACACGCAGGCGAAGCGCAGTGAGAACGCGATCCGATTCATCGTCATCCACGTGTCCGAGGGCTCGTTCCCCGGGACGGTGACCTGGCTCCGGGACCCGAAGGCGCACGCGTCCGCGAACTTCGTCGTCGGCCGCGAAGGGCAAGTCCAGCAGCTCGTGCCCTTGCACGACATCGCCTGGCATGCCGGCAACTGGGCCTACAACGTCCGCTCCGTCGGCATCGAGAACGAGGGGTTCACCGACGACCCGATCGGCTTCACGAAGGCGGAGTACCGCTCGACGGCCCGCCTCGCGGCGGTGATCGCCCGGCGTGCGCTGATCCCGGTCGACCGGCGGCACATCATCGGCCACTACCAGGTGCCCGATCCCAACGACCCGCTGCAGGGCGGCGGCATCGACAACCACACCGATCCCGGCAAGTACTGGCGCTGGAACTACTTCATGAAGCTCGTCGAGCGCTTCGCCTATCCGCAGAAGTTCTTCAAGGCGCGTCACGTCGGCCTGCAGATCGCGTCGAGCACGCTCTACAACCGCCAGGTCGTCGCCGGCGGCGTGCCGTGGCGCACGAAGGTCAGCGGCCCCGTGCACCGTGTCTCCTTCGTCGTCGACGGGAAGGAACGGTGGACGGACCGCATCGGGCCGTTCGCGTTCGCGGGCGGCCGCCCGCTCGACACATTCGGCCTGAGAAACGGCAAGCATGTCCTCGAGTTGCGCGCGTACGGCTCCAAGTCGTGGACGCGGAAGCGCTTCGTCGTGCGTGTGAAGAACGAGCCGTTCATGCTCGCGACCGTCGGCATCAAGCAAAGGCAGAAGGTGTTCGGCACGCTGCCGGTGCGCGCGCTCTTCACGGGCGTCGCTCCCGCCCGTGTGCTGCTGTATCTCGACGGCAGGCAGATCGATCACGACACCTCGCCTCCGTATCTCTTCAAGTGGAATACGCGCCGCGCGAAGGACGGCCTGCACCGTCTCACGCTCGCCGGGCGAGCGCACGATGGTCGCATCGTCAAGACGCAGATCACCGTGCGCGTGATCAACCGGCAGATCCTCCCGGCGAAGATCGTCGCGTCGTCGCTCGCCGACGGCCAGACCGTGTCGGGGCAACAGCACTGGCTCGTCCAGGTGAGTGGCACCGTGAAGAAGGTCGAGTTCCTGGTCGACGGCAGCGTCCGCGCCGCGCCCACCGCGTCGCCGTTCACCTACGAGTGGGACACGAGCTCCGAGACGACAGGCCCCCATACGGTCGCGGTACGCGCGACCGGGGTCGACGGCACGGTCGTCGAGCAGACGGCGACGGTGCAGGTATCGCTGCCGACCGCGCGATAGCGTTGGCGTAATGCCGCCGACGGCGCGCAGCATCGAGCTACGCGCGACAGCGCAGGCAATTGCCGATGGCTTTCCCTCCAGCGTCGAGGAGGTCGCGCTCACCGGGAGCGTGTCGCGCGGCATTGCGGATCGCGTCTCCGACATCGAGATGCTGGTCGTCACCGTCGGCGACCTCTCGCTCGAGGACTGCTTTGCGCTCGCATCGTCCTGCGGCCTGACGGCTCTCGCGACCTGGGGTGCCCAGGGGCTGCCCACGAAGCGGGTTTTCGGTTATCGCGACGGTGTTCCGGTCGAGCTCATCTGGTGGTCCCGTGCGCACGCCGAGTCGGCGATCGACGAGATCTTCGAGGACGACTCGTCGTCACGCGCCGATGCGATCGTCAACGGCCTGCCGCTCCGCACTGCTGGTCTCCTCGCGCGCTGGCAGGCGCGGCTTCACGACTATCCGGACGAGCTCGCGGCTCGCCGCATCGAAGATGCAGCACTCACCTGGGGAGGCTATGCGCCGGCGGCGCTCTTGACGGTCGTGCGTCCAGGGGAGCGACTTGCGCTTGTCGAGCGCATGCTCGACGACGCGTCGCGCGTCGTTCGCATCGTCTTCGCGTTGAACCGCGTCTGGCAACCGACCCACAAGCGGCTCTGGGCGCGGGCGGAGTCGCTCGCGCTGAAGCCCGAGCGGTTCGTCGAGCGGATCGAGGAGGCGTTGACAGAGCCGGATCCGCGGCGCGCGCTGCTCGTTCTCACAGGGCTCCAGCTGGACACCGTCGAGCTTGCGCCCGACGGGCCGAACGTCATTCGTGCGAGGCGCTGGCTGCACGATGTGCGCGAGGCTCTGGGCGCCTCGTCACGGTAAAGCCCGCGTACAGGAGGAGGACGCCCCCGGCGATTCCGACGGCGGCCCCGCCGGCACCGAGTCCCGCGATGCCGCTGCCGATCGCTGCTGTAACGACGCCGAGCACGATCAGCGTGTTGCCGACCGGGCGCTGCCTCCACGACTGCGCCGCGACGACGACCACGGCAAGCGTTCCGAGCGTGTTCGCGACGATCGCGAGCAGCCGCGCGGGAACGACGTCGAGATGATCCTGCGCCGGCGGGATCCCGTGCACCGCAAAACTGCCGTGCACCGGCATTGAGAGCGCGACCCCGATTGCGAGGCCGGCGTAGAGGAGGCCGGCGCCCGCGGCGCGTCGAGTACCCGCAAGCAGAAGCGAGCCGATGCCGAGGAGCGGGGCCGTCAGGAGCGCGCCGGCGGCGTAGTAGACGCGGAATGCACGAGCATCCCACTGCGCCGCCTCGCCCCACGCGATCGCGCCTGCCGCGACGGCGTACGCGGCGAGCGACCACGCCCATGCGGCGAGCTCCGGTCGCCGCGTCTCCCGCCAGCGGCGAACGAGCGCACCCGCGAGCCGAAGGGCGAGCAGGGCCGCGCCGAAGGCGAGCAGGGCGTTCACGGAACGAGCGTAGTAGGGTCAGGCCCGTGCGGAGGGTCCTGTTGCTCGCTGCGCTCGCTGCCGCCGTTCTCGCGACGACCACCGCCGCCGCCGCCCCGAATGCGGATCACGCGATCCTCGCGTTGAACATCCTGGCTCCGGGGCAGACCTCGAACGATCCGCACCTGAGAGATCAGATCCCGCTGTACGACGGGCTGACGCCGCTCGCAAGCGTCTCGACCGCCGACCTGCACCGCTTGTACAAGCCCGAGCCGCTCGGCCTCGGCGGTGAGAAGCCGGCGAGCACGGCACACCCGAAGCGGGGCGTCACGATCTACCGCGACAAGTGGGGCGTCCCACACGTCTACGGCTCGACGCGGGCGAACACGGAGTTCGGTGCGGGGTGGGTGACGGCGGAGGATCGCGGCCTCTACCTGCAGCTGCTGCGCGGCCCTGCGCGCATCTCGGCGCTCGACGTTCCCGGCTACGACGCGTTCTCGGTTGCGCTCTCGGCTCGGACCTTCGTCCCGAGCGCGCAGACGGAGGCGTTCCTCGCGACGCAGGCAAAGCTCGCACGGCAGACCGAAAAGGGCCGTCAGTTGCTGCGCGACGTCGACGCGTACATCGCCGGCATCAACGCGTACTTCAAGAAGCAGGGCGGCTTCGTGGCCCCGTACACGCGGAACGACGTGACCGCGATCGGAACGCTGATCGGCGCAGTCTTCGGCGCGGGGGGCGGCGGCGAGGCGCAGAGCGCGCAGTTTCTCTCCGACCTGCAGACGCGGCTCGGAGCCCCGAAGGGGCTGAGTGTCTGGAACGACCTGCGCGAGCAGCTCGATTCGGACACGCCGGTCAGCATCGCAGCACGGTTCCCGTACGGGACGGGGCCGACGGGCGTCGGCGCCGGCAACGTGGCGATCGACGCCGGGAGCTACAAGCCGGTCACCGCCGGCGGCCCCGCGCTGCAGACGCAGCGCCGCTTGATGTCGAACGCGCTCCTTCTCTCCGGACTGCGCTCGACGAACGGGCACCCGATCTTCGTCGCCGGCCCTCAGGTCGGCTACTTCTCGCCCGAGATCCTGATGGAGCTCGACCTGCACGGGGGCGGGCTCGATGCGCGCGGCGTCGCATTCCCGGGACTCGGCTTCTACCTCCAGATCGGCCGTGGTCCCGACTACGCGTGGAGCGCAACATCTGCGTCGAACGACGTCGTCGACGATTTCGCGGAGACACTCTGCGGCAACGGCGTCACCCAGTACATGTGGCGCGGGCAGTGTCGCGACATGACGAGCTTCGACGCCGGCAGGCTCAAGGGACAGAACGGCGCGCCCGACACGCAGCTGACGTTTCGCCAGACGGTGCACGGCCCGGTGGTCGGCTATGCGCGCTCCGGCGGGAAGCCTGTCGCGATCGCGCTCGATCGCTCGACGCGCGGGCGCGAGCTTCTCGGTGCGCTCGCCTTCCAGAGGCTCTCGACCGGGAGCGTGCGCACGCCCCAGCAGTTCCTGTCGACGATGGCGGGCTTCGACCTGACGTTCAACTGGTTCTACGCCGACTCCAAGCACATCGCGATGTACTCGAGCGGCCGGCTGCCGATCCGCGATCCGACGGTGAACCCCGGCCTGCCGACGAACGGCGACGGCTCGCACGAGTGGCTGGGGTTTCTCGCGGCGTCGAGGCATCCGCAGTCCGTCGATCCCCAGAGCGGCGCCATCGTGAACTGGAACAACAAGCCCGCGGCCGCGTTCGCAGCGGCCGACAACAACTGGACGTACGGCTCCGTACACCGCGTCCAGATGCTGTACCAGGGGCTGCCGGGCGGCCCGACGACCCCCGCGCGCGTCGTCACCGCGATGAACGCCGCAGCGACGACCGATCTCAGAGGCGTCCTCATCTCGGAGCTCGCACGGCTGATGGGTCGCGGCAATCCGGCGAACGCGCGCGACGCGCAGATGCTGCAGATCCTGCAGGCGTGGAACCGGAGCCGCCTCGACCGCGATCTCGACGGAAAGATCGATGCGCCCGGCGCGGCGATCATGGACGCGTGGTGGCCGCGGCTTTCGGTCGCCGTGCTTGCGCCCGTGCTCGGCCCGCTCACCGACGAGTTGCGCACGCTGAACCCGATCTCCGACGATGCGAGCTCGCAGGGGAGCTCGTACGGATCCGGCTGGTACGGCTACGTCGAGAAGGACATCCGCGCGCTCCTCGGCGGGGCCGGGGGCGCGCTTCGCGAACCGCTTCTGCGGCGCCGGCGACGTCGCCGCGTGTGCGGCGTCACTCTGGCAGTCGCTCGACGCCGCGGGGAACGCGCTCGCCGCGACGCAGGGCGGCGACCCGTCGGCGTGGCGCTCCGACGCGCCGAAGGAGCGCATCTCGTTCAGCGGCTTCATCCCGGACACGATGCGCTGGACGAACCGCCCGACCTTCCAGCAGGTCGTGCAGTTCGGGTCTCACCGGTAACCGGAGATCCGCCGCAGCAGCCGCCGACCGGGGCGCTAGCCTGCGACGCGTGGCGAAGCAGTATCTGTTCACACCCGGGCCGACGCCCGTTCCGCCGGAGGTCCTCGCTGCGATGGGCGCCCCGGTCGTGCACCACCGCAGCCCCGACTTCAAGCCGATCTACGAGCGCTGCCTCGCCCGGCTGCGGGAGGTCTGCCGCACCGAGCAGGAGGTGCTGCTCTTCACGGCCTCCGGAACGGGTGCGTTCGAGTCGGCGGTCGCGAATCTCGTCACGCCCGGCGAGCGGCATCTCGTCGTCTCGGCCGGGAACTTCGGAGAGCGCTGGGCGGCGATGACCGCCGGCTACGGCGCGGAGGTCGACCACCTGAGCTACGCCTGGGGCGAGACGCCCGACCCAGACGACGTCCGCGGCCGCCTGCGGGAGCGGGAGGCGAAGGCCGTGTGGTTCGTCCAGTCTGAGACGTCGACCGGTGTCGTCTCCGATGTGCAGGCGCTCGCCGCGGCTGCGAGGGAAGGCGGGGCGCTCTCGGTCGTCGATGCCGTCTCGAGTCTCGGCGCGCTCCCGTGCGAGACGGATGCATGGGGGCTCGACGTCGTCGTGTCCGGCTCGCAGAAGGCGTTGATGACACCACCCGGGCTCGGTACGGTCGCCGTCTCCGAGGCGGCGTACGCGGCGACCGGCTCGGCGCCGCGGTTCTACTTCGACTGGGAGCGGACGCGCAAGGCGCAGGCAAAGCTCGACGCGGCGTTCACGCCGCCTGTCTCACTCGTCGCCGCGCTCGACGTCGCGCTCGGGATCTTGCTCGACGAAGGCCTCGAGACCGTCTTCGACCGGCATGTGCGGCTCGGCCGCGCAGCGCGCGCAGGAGCGAAGGCGATGGGGCTCGATCTCTTCTCCCCGGACGAGGACCGGAGCGCGGTCGTGACTGCGATCCGGACGCCGGAGGCAATCGATGCCCGCGAGGTCGTGAAAGGCCTCCGCGACCGGTTCGGGATGACGATCGCGAACGGGCAGGGCGACCTCCTCGGCAAGGTATTCCGCCTCGGTCACATCGGTTGGTTCGACGTCTTCGACATCACGGCGATGCTCGCCGCCGTCGAGATCGTCCTGGCAGATCTCGGCGCGGACATCGAGCGCGGCGTCGCAGTCACCGCCGCCCTCGAGGCGTACGAGCACGGCGTCTCCGTGGCGTGAGCTTGCTCATGCGAGTACGGAGGGGGGCTCGGGGGAACCCTAGGGTTCCCCCTGCACTGCGCCGCGCCTTCGGGGCGGCGCAGTGAGAGAGACGGTGGCGTGACTCAGCGCGTTCTCGTCCGCGAGTCAATCGCGGCGGCGGGCGTCGATCTCCTGCGCGAGCACTTCGAGGTCGACGAGGACGCCGACAGCGATCTCGCGGAGATCATCGACCGCTACGACGCGATCGTCGTCCGGTCGGCGACCAAGCTCACGGCGGAGCTGATCGATCGCGCCTCGAAGCTCAAGGTCATCGGACGCGCCGGGGTCGGTGTCGACAATGTCGACGTCGAGGCTGCGACCAGGCGCGGCATCGTCGTCGCGAACGCGCCGGAATCGACCGTCGTGTCGGCGGCGGAGCACACGGTCGGCCTGCTCGTCGCGCTCGCCCGGAACATCCCGCAGGCGCACGCGGCACTGAAGCAGGGCCGCTGGGAGCGCAAGGCCTACGGCGGGATCGAGCTCGCGGGAAAGACGCTCGGCGTCCTCGGCTTCGGCCGGATCGGCCAGCAGGTCGCGCGTCGGGCCGGCGGGCTCGGCATGCGCGTCGTCGCGTACGACCCGTTCGTCGCCGCGGACCGCTTTCGCGAGCTCGGTGTCGAGCGCGTCGAGACGCCGGACGAGGTGTACGCCGCCGCCGAGTTCCTGACGCTTCATCTACCGCTGACCGCGGAGACGCGCGGGTCGCTGAACGCGGGCGCCTTCGCGCAGATGCGCGACGGCGTGCGGCTCGTGAACGCTGCGCGCGGTGAGCTCGTCGACGAGCCGGCGCTCGTCGAGGCGCTGCAGAGCGGGAAGATCGCAGGGGCCGCGCTCGATGTCTTCTCCGAGGAGCCCTACAGCGGCCCGCTCCTGGAGCTTGACAACGTCGTTGTCACACCGCATCTCGCGGCTTCGACCGGCGAGGCGCAGGACCGCGCGGGCCTCATCGTCGCCGAGCAGGTGGCGGCCGCACTCGGGGGCGGGCTCGTCACGAACGCCGTGAACATCCCGGTGATCGGTGCGGAGGATCTCGAGTCGCTCGGCCCGTACATTCCGCTCGCAGCAAAGCTCGGCCGGATCGCGATGGAGCTGACCGAGGGTCGCGCACAGGAGGTCACCGTGACGACCTACGGCGGGCTCGCGGACTACGACACGCGGCTCCTGACTGTGGCCGCGCTGAACGGGCTCTTCCAGGGACGCGCTGACCGCCCGGTCAACTACGTGAACGCGCCGCTCATCGCGCGCGAGCGCGGGATCGAGGTCAAGGAGGAGCGCTCGGGCTCCGCGCGCGACTACACGAACCTCGTGCGCGTCGGCATCGTGGACGGCGACGCGGAGTTGCGCGTCTCCGGGACGCTCATCGGCAGCGACAACCGGCAGTGGCTCGTGCGCGTGATGGGCTTCGACATCGAGCTCGAGCTTGCTCCGGTGCTCGTGCTCTTCCAGTACGACGATGTTCCCGGCGTCATCGGCCGGATCGGCACGCTCTTCGGCGACGCCGGCGTGAACATCGCGAACATGACGGTCTCCCGGACGCGTCAGGGCGGAAAGGCGCTGATGGCGCTGACCGTCGACTCTCTGCCGCCGCCCGAGCTCGTCGAGCGCTTCCGTGCCGAGGGCTTCGACGACGCGCGCGTCGTCGAGCTTTAAGCGGCCTCGGCGCGGGGGTTCAGGCGCAGCACGGTCTGCCGCACCGTCCGCTGAACCTTCTCGACGATGTGGAAGCGCCCGCGGTCGTCGACGACCCGTTCGATGTCCGAGTCGTGGTGCCCCGGGGCGAGCATGAACGTCGCGCCGTCCTCGCGGACCTCCTCGTACTCGCCGAGTGTCGCCTCGACGCGGTACGTGCAGAGCGCGTCCGCGCACTCGCATACGAACTGTGTGGTGTCGGCGTCGAAGCGCTGGGCGCTCTCGGCGATCCGCTCGTTGACATCACGGAAGAGAGCCTCGGTCTGGGCTCTCTTCACCTTGTCGTCATCCAAGGTTCGTCTCCCTTTGTTCGTCTCCCACCGAGAAAACGGTTGTCCAGCGAATTCGGTTGCGGTTAGCGTGGGCAGGGTGAACGCATGGCCGGAGCCGGTAGAACGCGTTGCGGCAGTTCTGCGCGCGAGCGGCGTTGACGGGCGCCTCGAGGAATTCGAGGAAGGGACGGCGACAGCCGCCGCCGCGGCGAAGGCCGTCGGCTGCGACGTCTCGCAGATCGTCAAGACGCTCGTCCTCGTCTGCGACGGCTTGCCGGTGCTCGCGCTCGTACCGGGAGATCGTCGTGCCGACTTCGACAAGGTGTCCGCGGCGGCGGGCGCCGGCTACGCACGTGTCGCGAGCGTCTCGGAGGTACTCGCGGCCACCGGGTTCGAACCGGGGGGCGTCGCTCCGTTCCCGTCCTCGCGCGTCGCCCGCGTCCTCATCGATCGCGAGCTGATGCTGCATGAGATCGTGTGGGCCGGTGCCGGCACGGAGCGGCATGTCGTGGGGTTGGCGCCCGGCGACCTCAAGCGCCTCGCACATGCGGAAACCGCAGAACTGGTGGAGAACTGACCGGTACCATTCCCGCTCCGGAAGCGAGCTAGGAGAGAGCCCGATGCAGGAGACCTCGAAGATCTGGATGAACGGCGAGCTCGTGGACTGGGCTGATGCGACCATTCACGTCGGCTCTCACGGCTTGCATTACGGCTCCGGGGTCTTCGAGGGCATTCGCGCGTACGAGACGCCGCGCGGGACGTCGGTCTTCCGCCTGACGGAGCACTTCGAGCGGCTGGAGCACTCGGCGAAGCTCCTCTACATGGAGCTCCCGTACTCGGTCGACGAGCTGAAGGCGGCGACGTGGGACCTGATCGGTGCGAACGGGCTGCCGGAGTGCTACCTGCGGCCGATCGCGTTCTTCGGCTACGGGCAGCTCGGCGTCTCGTCGCGTGGCAATCCCGTCGACGTCGCGATCCTCTCGTGGCCGTGGGGCTCGTATCTCGGCGAGGAGGGACTGCGCAACGGGATCCGCGCGAAGGTCTCGAGCTGGCAGCGAATCGGTGCGAACGTCATCCCGCATGTCGCCAAGGCGACGGGCGTGTACCTCAACTCGATGCTCGCCGTCCAGGAGGCGCAGCGGGCCGGGTACGAGGAGGCAATCCTTCTGACTCACGACGGCTACATCGCCGACGGTTCGGGGGAGAACATCTTCGTCGTGCGAGACGGGGTGATCGCGACGCCTGATCTGTCGGCGTCGATCCTCCCGGGCATCACGCGCGACACGCTCATCCAGATCGCGCAGGATCTGGGCTACACGGTCGTCGAGAAGAACCTGATCCGCACCGATCTCTATCTCGCTGACGAGGTCTTCATGTGCGGCACCGCTGCGGAAGTGACGCCGATTCGCGAGGTCGACGACCATGTCATCGGCAAGCCGGGTCCCGTCACGCTCGAGATCCAGTCCGCGTACCTCGAGACGGTGCGCGGCAAGAGCGATCGCTGGGCGCAGTGGCTCGAGTTCGCGCCCGCGACGACGCAGAAGGCGTGAAGCAGGAGACGCGCGCGGTCCCGCTCTCGGGACCGTACCTCGGCGAGCGGGAGGAGGAGCTCGTCCTCGAGGTCATGCGATCCGGGCGGCTGTCGCTCGGGCCGATGATCGATCGCTTCGAGGAGGCGCTTGCCGCACGTGTCGGAGCGCCCTTCGCGGCGGCGGTCTCGTCGGGGACTGCAGGGCTGCATCTCCTCTGTGTCGCGGCGGGGATCGGCCCCCGCGAAGAGGTGATCACGTCTCCGTATTCCTTCGCTGCGAGCGCGAACTGCTTCATCTACGAGGGCGGGGTTCCTGTATTCGCGGATGTCGACCGCCGCACGTTCAATCTCACGCCCGCGGCCGTCGAGGCAGCGGTGACGTCACGGACGAAGGCGATCGTCGCCGTCGACATCTACGGCTACCCGTGCGAGCTCGACGAGCTTCGAGCGATCGCCGATCGTCACGGGCTTGCGCTGATCGGCGACGCATGCGAGGCGCTCGGCGCTGAGTACAACGGGCAGCCGCTCGGCTCACACGGGGTCCCATCGGTCTTTGCGTTCTACCCGAACAAGCAGATCACGACGGGTGAGGGCGGCATCGTCGTCACGCAGTCGGAAGAGCAGTGGCGGCTGCTCCGCTCCTTGCGCAACCAGGGGCGCGGTGACAGCGGCGGCTGGCTCGAGCACGTGCGGCTCGGCTTCAACTACCGCATGTCGGACATCGCCGCTGCGCTCGGGCTTGCGCAGGTGGAGCGGCTGGACGAGGTACTCGCGCTCCGCCGCGACGTCGCAGCATGCTACCGCGAGCTGCTCGACGGGATCGACGGCGTCGAGCTTCCGTGCGCAGACGACGAGAGGCACCGCCGCTCGTGGTTCGTCTATGTCGTCGTGCTGCCGGACAACGACACGCGCGAGCGTGTGATCGCCCACTTCGAGCGCGAGCAGATCGGCTTCAACCGTTATCTGCCGTCGATCCACCTGCAGCCCTACATGCGCGAGCGCTACGGCTTTCGCGAGGGCATGTGCCCGGTCTCGGAAGACCTGAGCGGGCGCACGCTGGCGCTTCCCTTCTTCACCGGCCTCGACCGGGACGCGCAGGAACGCGTCGCGGAAGCGCTCGCGGCGGCGCTGTGAAGATCGAGTCGCTCGACCGCGTGGAGTCGTTCGTGACGAAGGACGGCTCGTTCATCCGCGAGCTGCACCACACCGGGGCCCAGAGCCTCGCGGAAGCGACGCTCGAGCCGGGACAGGCGACCGAGCGTCATTACCACCGGGCGACCGAGGAGATCTACTTCGTCATCAAGGGCTCGGGAGACATGGAGGTCGACGGACGGACGGAACGCGTCCGCCCGGGCGACGCGATACTCATCCCGGCGTGCGCGTGGCACACCCTCGTGAACGACGGGACGAGCGAGCTCCGCATCCTCTGCTGCTGCGTCCCGCCGTACTCGGACGCGGACACGTTCTTTTCGTAGGCGTCACGACTCCGTCACGACTTCCACCTGTGTCTGACACCACGACATGTCCGTTCGGAAGCTGTCCCTCGCCCCGAGCAGGACGTTTGCCCTCCGGTGTCTGACACCAGGAGATGTCTGAAATAGGCTCCTCGCATGGCTGACCGGGTGCAGCGAATGGTCTTTCTCGGCTTCGGCAAGTGGGCGCGGTCCGACAGGATCTACGCGCTCGAGCCGCTCGAAGGGGACGAGCGCGGGCACGGCCGCAGGACGCGCGTCTGGGTCGATGGAGTCCCCGACCCGATCATCGCGTCGCGCACGGAGCGGACGATCCTCGCAGAGATGGGCTCCGACACCTCGGCGGCGATGAGCCCGCTCCTCGACGACGCGCTCGACCTGGCCGAGCGCCTCGCGGCTGCTGCAGAAGAGGGGCGCGTCGACCTCGGCGACCTCGGCCGGCGCGCACGCCGGCTGCTCGAGAGCACCGTACGCCCGCCCGAGCCCGAGCAGCTCTTCTAGACGCGACGCGTGTGCGAGAGCTTCGGCGTCAGTTCTTCGCCCGCTCGGTGCACGAGGTCGCGCCGGATCTGATCGGCGTCACGTTCCTCGCCGACGGCGTCGGCGGACGCATCGTGGAGGTCGAGGCGTACGACCAGGAGGATCCGGCAAGCCACGGCTACCGCGGGCAGACGCCCCGCACGACGGCGATGTTCGGCGAAGCCGGCCACGCGTATGTCTACCGCTCGTACGGCATCCACTGGTGCCTCAACTTCGTGTGCGACCGCCCCGGACGTGCGGAAGCCGTTCTCATCCGGGCGCTCGAGCCCACGCACGGCATCGATGAGATGCGCATGCGGCGGGGCGTCGACGCGCTGCGCTCGCTCTGCTCCGGCCCGGGGAAGCTCTGCCAGGCGCTAGGGGTGACCGGCGAGCACGACGGTCTCGCGCTCGACCGGCCGCCCTTCGCGCTCTACGAGCGCGACGACACGCCGGCGATCGTCACGGGCCCGAGGATCGGCATCACGAAGGCAACCGAGCTCTCATGGCGGTACGGCCTGGACGGATCGACCTTCGTCAGCCGGCCGTTCCGACCCGAACCCTGACCGTCATCCCCGGCGCTGCGGCGACCCCGGCGCGCGGCTTCTGCGCAACGACCTTCCCCGGCTTCCCCACGGCTCGCTCGACCGCAGGCTTGAGCTTCAGTTTCTTCAACTTCGCGCGCGCCTGCGACAGCCGGAGCCCGACGAGGCTCGGAACCGTCCCGTGCAACGGCTTTGCGAGCACGAGCGTCACGCGCTGATAGGACGAGAGCGTCCCCGTTCGCGGGAACTGCTTGACGACGACGCCGACGCGCTCGCCAGGTGCCGCGGGCTTGTAGATCACCTGCGAGGCAAGCGGCTGTGCAGCGAGTCGCGCGCGTGCGGCGTCGACGCTCCAGCCCACGAGGTTCGGGACGTCGACCTCGTTCTGCTTGCAGTTCGCCGTCCTGGACGGGCCTCGGCCGCTGAAGTAGACGAGATACGTGACGCTCTTGCAGCGGCCGTTGTCGAGCTCGATCCGGCCATCGCGGTATGTCACGCGCTTCGACTCGATCCCCTCGTAGGGCGGTGAAGGGAATCCCGACGGGTGCGCACCGATCGCCTTCAGCGCGGACTCCATGAAGCTCTTCCAGATCTGCGCCGGGAATGTACCGCCCGCGACCGGCCCCCCGTGATACTCGCTCAGCATCGGGCGAAGGCCCTTCGGGTAGCCGACCCAGACCGCGGTCACGAGCTGCGGCGTGTAGCCGACAAACCACGCGTCGCCGTAGTTCTCGGTGGTGCCGGTCTTACCGGCGACCGGCCGGCTCGGGAGCGACGCTGCCTTGCCGGTGCCGCTCGTGACGACGCCCTCCAGCAGCTGCGTGAGAAGCGCTGCATCCCCGGACGACATGACGCGCCGCTTCAAGGGCGCGTTCTCGAACACCGTCTTCCCGCGCGCGTCCTCGATGTGCGTGATCGCGCGCGGACGGTTCCCGAAGACCTTTCCGTCGACGCGGTAGCCGCCGTTCGCGAATGTCGCATACGCGCGCGCCATCTCGAGCGGGTTGACCGCCTGCGTGCCGAGACCGATCGAGAAGACACCGTGCAGAGGACTCGTGATCCCGAGCCTGTGCGCGGTGCGCGCGACGTTCGTCGGGCCGACGGTCTTCGTCAGCTGGGCGAACACCGAGTTGTCGGACACGGTGATCGCCTGCGAGAGGTTGATCGTGCCGAGGTACTCGCCCTCGTAGTTGTGCGGCGTCCAATAGCGGTTGCCGAGAAAGATCGAGATCGGCTTCGACTCGAAGGTCGACGCGGGCGAGATCCCCTCATCGAGTGCGGTCGCGAGCACGAACGGCTTGAACGACGATCCGGGCTGCCGCTCTCCCTGAACTGCGAGATTGAACTGAGACGCATGGAAGTTGCGGCCACCGTACATCGCGACGACTGCGCCGTTCGCCGGGTTGATCGCGACGAGCGCGGCCTGCGGGCCGTCGGGGCTCGGGAGCCACTTGTCGATCGCCGCTCGAGCGAGCCGCTGGAGGCGCAGGTTGATCGTCGTCTGCACACGGAAGCCGCTGCCGAACACGCGCTTCGCGCCGAACTGATCGATCAGCTGCTGCTTTACGTACTCGCCGAAGTACGGCGACTGGCCCACGACACCGGAAAGGTGGACATCCTCCGGGCTGGGCATCGGCGCACGCTTCGCCTTGCGGAACTGCCCCGACGTGATGATGTGCTGCTGCAGCATCAGGCGCAGCACGAGCGCGCGGCGATCCTTCGCAGCCTGTGGGTGCGCGACCGGGTCGTAGGCGGTCGGGTTCTCCGGGACCCCGGCGAGGAGCGCTGCCTCCGGCAACGTCAGCTTCCGCGCGGAATGGCCGAAGTAGGTGCGCGAAGCACGCTCGACACCGTAGGCTCCGTTACCGAAGTAGATCGTGTTCAGGTACGCAGTGAGGATGCGGTCCTTGTTCCAATTCTTCTCGAGCTGCCAGGCGAGCGTCGCCTCTTTCAGCTTCCGCGTGATCGAGCGATCGTTGCCGGTCAGCTCGTTCTTCACGAACTGCTGGGTGATGGTCGAGCCGCCCTGAACCGCCGACTTGTGCTCGACGTCGGCGAGCAGGGCGCGGCCCATGCCGCGCACGTCGATCCCGCGGTGCTCGTAGAAGCGCCTGTCCTCGGTCGCAACGATCGCCTGCTTGATCCACGGGTTGATGTCCGAGTGTCTACAGCGATGGGCTTCGCGATCTTGCGCGGCTACGACGCGAGAACGCGACGCTTCGCGAAACGATCCGCCGGCTGAGAGATGATCCGGCGACCCTCGAAGCGGCCGCCCGTAGAGATCTTGGCCTCGTCCGGCCGAACGAGATTCTCATTTCGATTCGCGACGTGACGCGCTGAGCGCGCCACGCCGCGTCGAGCGATTCGATCCGTTCCTCAGACCGCCGCGACTTCGGGGTCGCGCACCAGCCCGAGCTCCTTGCGGACCTTCTCTTCGATTCCCTTGAAGATCGTCGGGTTCTCTTTCAGGAACTGCTTGACGTTCTCGCGTCCCTGACCGAGGCGCTCGCCGCCAAAGGCGAACCAGGTGCCGCTCTTTTCGACGATCTTGCGGTCTACCGCGAGATCGAGCAGATCGCCTTCGCGCGAAATCCCTTCGCCATACATGACGTCGAACTCGGCCTCGCGGAACGGAGGCGCCACCTTGTTCTTGACGATCTTGACGCGCGTCCGGCCGCCAACCACCGTGTCGCCATCCTTGATCGCGCCAATGCGGCGGATATCGATGCGGACGGACGCATAGAACTTCAGCGCGCGGCCGCCGGTCGTGGTTTCCGGGTTGCCGAACATGACGCCGATCTTCTCGCGCAGCTGATTGATGAAGATCAGGCAGGTCTTCGACTTCGACACAATGCCGGTGAGCTTGCGCAGCGCCTGCGACATCAACCGCGCCTGCAGGCCCATCTGCGCCTCGCCCATCTCTCCTTCGATTTCGGCGCGCGGCACGAGCGCGGCGACCGAGTCGACCACGATGACGTCGACGCTGTTGGAGCGGACGAGCACTTCGACGATCTCCAGCGCCTGCTCACCGTTGTCGGGCTGCGAGACGAGCAGGTTGTCGAGCTCGACCCCGAGCTTCCTCGCGTACTGCGCGTCGAGCGCATGCTCGGCGTCGACGAACGCCGCCATGCCGCCGACCTTCTGCGCCTCGGCAATCACCTGCAGCGCCAGCGTCGTTTTGCCCGACGACTCCGGTCCGAAAATCTCGATCACGCGGCCGCGGGGCACGCCGCCGATTCCGAGGGCATAGTCCAGGCTGACGGACCCCGTGGAGATTGCCGGGATCTGGGCGATCGCGTCCTTCTGCCCCAGACGCATGATCGAGCCCTTGCCGAACTGCTTTTCGATCTGGCCGACGGCCATTTCGATGGCCTTCAGGCGTTCGCGGTCGTTACGGTCGTCTGCCATGTCGCTCCTTCGCGGATACCGGAGAGGTCGCCAATCGCACCTCCGTCGGGAATTGCAGCATTCTAGAGTCGTGCCTGGGATCTGTCAAGCGAAAATAGATCCATGATGCGTACGTATCTATTGTAATGTCAATCAGTTGCCATGATGTGTCACTTTCGCCTCTGATGCAGAATCGTGCAGGATTCGCGCAGTCGCCCCGGCGCCGTGGCGGCAGCTTCTGCGATCGTCGTGGCGTGCCGCATGGTCTGCTTCGATTGGTCTCGCACCCGTTCAACTCCGCGTCTTTCGCCAACCAGTGTGCCGCAGGGGTCGGACAGGGCAGGTCACAACTCGAGGCGATATAGTTACGCTCGCATCTCACGATCCACCAACGCATGCCCTCACCCGTCGGACACACCCTGGGAGGAATCGCGGCCGGCTGGACGGCGGTCCCGGCGCGAGCCCGATGGGAGCACGCCGGACGAGCCGCGCTGATCGTTGGCGGCCTCGGCGCGCTTCCCGATCTCGATCTGCTCTTCAACGATCACCGCGGTCCATCGCACAGTGTAGGCGCCGCGCTCATTGTCGGCCTCGTCGCCCTGGCCGTCACCCGCAGCGTTCGGTGGAGCGTCGCGGCCACGCTCGCCTGGGGATCGCACACCCTCCTCGACTGGCTGGGGAACGATACCTTTCCCCCGATTGGCATCATGGCTCTCTGGCCGTTCTCACACGGCTACTACCAGTCATCCCTGCACCTGTTTCCCGCGGTATCGAGAAGCTACTGGCTGGCGGATTTCTGGATCTACAACATCAAGGCGGCGGCCGTGGAGCTCTGCCTGGTCGGTCCCGTGGCCGCAGCGGTCATGGGCGTGACGAGGTCTCGTCGAGGGCGGTCGTGACGCTGCCTCGTTTTCTGGCGTCCGACCTCGATCCGATCGCGGGATCGGCCTCGCTCTCCGCCGACGAGGCGCATCACCTGATTCACGTCCTGCGCTTGCGGTTTGGTGACGAGATTTCGGTCTTCGACGGCAGCGGTCGCGAGTTTCGCGCCCGCATCGAACGGGTCACCCGCGACGGCGCCCACCTGCTGCTGCTCGAGGAGATCAGCGCGGCGCCCGAGCCGGCCGTCCGCCTGACCCTTGCGCAGGCCGTCCTCAAGGGCGATCACATGGACGACGTCGTGCGCGACGCGACGATGATGGGCGCGTCGGCGATCGAGCCCCTCCTCACGGAGCGGACCATCGTCCGCGCCAGAGGGCTCGCCGACGGGAAAGCGGCCGACCGCTGGCGTCGCATGGCCATCGCGTCGGCGAAGCAGTGCCGCCGCGCGGTTCTCCCGATCATCGGCGGCGGCACGGAGCTGCCGAATGGATTCTTCAGGACGACGCCGAGCGGAAGCTGCTGCTCGTCGAGCCGTCTGCGGCCACCGAGGCACGCACCATCGGCCAGCCTGCCACGCGACCTGCCCGCGACCGCAACGTTGCTGGTCGGCCCGGAAGGTGGATGGAGTCCGCAGGAGATTGACCGCCGCCCAGGCGCCGGCTACGTCCCGATCACGCTAGGCCGCCGGACGCTCCGCGCCGACGCCGTCACCGTCGTCGCGATCGGCGTCCTGCAACACCTGTGGGGCGACCTCTAGCAGGCTTTTAAGAAGGGCTTCACGACACTGCCCAACTCCACATGCGAGAAACATGTCGGACTGCGGGCGCCCATTGGGATCGGGAGTTGGGAATTTCTTAGGCACCCTACGCGGTGCCGAGCAGGACGGCCTGCCAATCGCCTTCGACCAGTTCCTGGACCAGCCGCAACCGCCGGTAGGCCGGCATGACGTCGACAAGACCCTGCGGTGGCGCGAATCCGCTGAGGACCAGATAACCTCGACGGCGGATCAACTCCATGAGCGCGACAACGTGGCGGACGAGCAGCGCCGCGGTCAGATTGGCGACGACCACGTCGGCGCGCGCGACCTTGAGCTGCCCGAGATCGTCGCGGACCACGTCGATCGCGGCCCCGCGCGCCGTTGCGCGCGATGTTCGCCCTCGCATTGTCGAGCGCATCGGGATCGTTGTCGACCGCCACAATGTCTCCGGCCCCCAGCTTCCACGCTGCCAGCGCCAGCACGCCGGATCCGGTTCCGACGTCGACGACGCGCGCGCCGCGCAGCTCCAGCTGCTGCAGCAGTCGCAGGCACAGCCTGCGTCGTCGCGTGATGACCGGTGCCGAAGCCGGTAGACGGTTCGATGACGATCGACCGGAAGGTCACGCCCTTCAGCACTCGTTGCCGCCCGGGGACCGGGAACGTCCCACGGTGGCGCGATCACCAGTCCGTCGACCGTGACGGCTTTCAGATTCTGCTGCGAGCGCCGGGCCCAGTCTTCATCGGGCACTTCGATGGGTGAGGTCCGCAGCAGATCCGGTGACACGAGAGAGCCGAGATGGGCCGCCGCGCCATCGCGCTGCGACGCCGAGACGAAAAAGACCCGCCAGAGCTCGCCCGCTTCGTCTTCCTGGATGGCGGTCGGACCGAAATCGTCGAGGAGCGCGTAGAGCCGCTCTCGCAGATAGGTGTCCGGCCCGGGCGCTCGCAGGAACTGGACCTCGAGCGCCGGGAAATCAGCCAAAGATGTCCTTGACCTTCTCGAAGAACGGTTTGTCGGTGGCCTCGGCGCCCTCGGGGTCCAGCGCCGATTGAGGCATGGTTTTGGCCAGTTCCTCGAGCAGGTGTTTCTGCTCTCTGGTCAGCTTCTTCGGGACGGCGACCCGTGCGATCACGTAGAGATCACCGTGCCCGCGGCCTGAGACGCTCGGCATGCCCTTGCCGCGCAGCTTGAAGCGCGCGCCAGGCTGGGTGCCCGCCGGAACCGTGATCTCCGTCTTCGTCCTTCACCGTCGGCACGCGCATCTCGCCGCCGAGCGCGAGCAGCGGGAAGCTGACCGGCATCTCGCAATAGAGGTCGTCACCTTCGCGGTGAAAGAACGGATGCTCCTGCACGTGAATGACGACGTAGAGGTCGCCGGGAGGGCCGCCGGCCGCTGCCGTGCTCCCCTTCACCGTAGAGGCGCAGCCGCTGACCGGTGGCGATGCCGGCCGGAATCTTGACCGTGATCTTCCGCTCCCGTCCGATACGGCCGGCGCCGCGGCACGACTGGCACGGCTTGCTGATCGTCTGGCCGCTGCCGCGGCAGGCCGAGCACGGCCGCGCGACGGTCAGAAAACCCTGCTGATAGCGAAGCTGCCCGGTGCCGCGGCACGTGCTGCATGTTTCCGGACGCGTGCCGGCCGCGGCTCCCGAACCGTCGCACGTCTCGCACGTCTCTTCGCGCGGAATCTGGATCGACGTCTCGGCACCGTCGAAGATTCCTCGAACGAGATCTCGAGGTCGTAGCGCAGATCGGCGCCGCGCTGCGGGCCGCCGCGCCGACGCCGCCGCCGAAGATGTCGCCGAATCCGAAGATGTCGCCCAGGCCGCGAGAAGATGTCGCCGAAGTCGGCGAAGACCGTCGGATCGAAGCCGCCGGCCCGCGCCGGCGCCGCTGACCCCTGCGTGACCGAAGCGATCGTAGAGCGAGCGCTTCTCGCGATCGGCGAGGACCGCGTAGGCCTCCGCCGCTTCCTTGAATTTCTCCTCGGCTTCGGCGTCCCCCGGGTTGCGATCGGGATGGTACTTCAGCGCCAGCTTGCGGTACGCGCTCTTGATCTGCTGGTCCGACGCCTCGCGCTCGACGGCGAGGATCTCGTAGTAGTCCCGCTTTGCTCACCCTTTCGCCACCTTCACCATTGCCGGCCGAAGCAGCCGGTCGCCGAGCATGTAGCCGCGGCGGAACTCCTCGGTCACTTCACCCTCCCGTCGCCCCTCGACGGGCTCGTGCGCGACCGCCTGGTGGATAGTGCGGATCGAAATCCGCGCCGACCGCCTCGATCGGCCGGACGCCGCGCTTGCGCAGCACCTCGAGGAGCTGACGGTGGATCAGCTCGACGCCGCGGCGATAGGCATCGACGCCTCTGCGCGCCGGCGTCCGCTTTGAGCGCGCGCTCCAGGTCGTCGACCAGCGGCAGCAGCTCGGTCAGCAGATCCGCCGCCGCCGCTTCGGTCACCTGTTGGCGCTCGCGCTCGATGCGCTTGCGGTAGTTGTCGAACTCGGCGGTCTTGCGCAGCAGGCGCTCGTAGTACTCGTCCCGCTGCCGCTGGAGCTCGCTGGTGTCCGGAGCCGTTCTACCGCCGATGCGTCATCGGTTGTCGACGGCGTCTGATGGGTCCTCGCGTTGGTCTTGCATGATCAATCGTTCCGTAGGTAGACGGCCGGTCGCGGGGATGGCGATCGAATGCCGTGTCCGGTCGACAGGGCCTCAGGAATTTTCGAGCACTTTGTTGATGGCGCGCGACAAGCTGTCGACCGCGTTAATCGCGCGCGAATAGCGCATCCGCGTCGGGCCGATCACGCCGACCGCGCTTGTCCGCCGTCCGTCGACATACGTCGAGGTCACGACGCTGAGCCGCTGCAGATCCGGGTCGAGATGCTCCGACCCGATGACCACCGTGAGCCCCTTGGCATCCATGCAGGCATCGATCAGCTGTACGAGCCGTGTTTTCTCTTCCATCATCCGTACCAGCGTCCGCATCGTGGCCAGCGTCGGTCTCCGGGTCGTCCGCGGGCGCCATGTCGAACACCAGCGACGTGCCCTGGATGAAGATCGACGGCTTCGGCTCGAGTCCGTCAAAGGTCGTGCTGGCCAGCCGCAGCGCGCGAGCCATGAGCTGATCGTACAGCGTCCGCTCTTCCCGCAGCCGATCGAGCACCTGCTGCCGCACCCCGCTCAACGAACAGCCCTTGAACTCCGTGTTGAGGTAGTTGGCGGCCTGCTGCAGCTCATCCGCTCACGTAGGGCTCTTCCGGCTCGATCACCTTGTGCGAGATGCGTCCGCCGCCCGAGACGAGCACGACCAGTATCTTCGTGGCGTCGAGCGGGACGAAGTCCAGATGTTCGAACGACGTATCGGTCGTGCGCGAGATGGCAAACGCGACCTGATGTGACGCCCGGGAGATTTCCTGGGACGCGTGCGACAGCACATCCTCGACCGTGCCGGCGCGCCGGAGCCGTTCCTCGACCTGCGGCGCCGACCGCGCGGTCCGCCGCTCCGCCATGATCCGGTCGACGTAACTGCGATACCCGAGATCGGTCGGGACCCGCCCGGCAGAGGTGTGCGGCTGGCGGACATAGCCCTGTTCTTCGAGGCGGGCCATGACGCCCCGCAACGTTGCGGAGGACACCCCGAAGCCGCGGCCGGCGAGCCAGAGCGAGGAAATCGGCTCGCCTTGCTCGATGTAGGCCAGGACCACTTCGGCGAGGATTCGCCTATCCCGTTCCGGGAGTTCAGGATGTCGTGTCATGAAGGTTTAGCAGTCACACCCGGTGATTGCTAACATTATACATGACCCGCGGCGGGGCCGATCGAGCGGTCAGCTCAGGCCGATTCGCCCGGTCAGCGTGCGCGCCGCAGCAGCCGACTCTGCCGTTATCTGGCCGAGATCGCTCTCCGCCAGCAGGCCGTCCCGCACCACCACGCAGCCGTCGACCATCGTCATACGGACGTCACTGCCTCGACACGCGTAGACGAGCGTCGACCAGGGGTCCGGATCCGGAGCGAGGTGTGCGCCCCTTCGGTCCACGACGATCAGATCGGCACGCTTTCCCGGCTCGATCAATCCGATCTCGCCGTCCAGCCCGAGCGCGTGCGCGCCTTCCCGCGTCGCCATCCAGAGCGCGTCGCGCGCGGTCAGCGCGCCGGGTCGATGCCGGACCGCCTGGAGGGTCGCCGCCAGCCGCATCTCGTCGAACATGTCGAG
>CAWCCJ010000014.1:0-345268 GCA_963794045.1 uncultured Actinomycetes bacterium | reverse complement strand
ACGATTTGCTGTCCAGCGGCTCGGGGAGCGCGGGCGCCTTCGGCCCGGGCCGGTGCTGCTCCGCTTCGCGAGCCGCGACTCGGCGGCGACGCTCGTCGAGCTCGCCCAGCCGAGCCTGCAGCGGCTCGCGGAGGCCTCCGGCGAGACGATCAACCTCGCCGTCCCCGGCCCCGAGGGGGTCGAGCATCTCGCCCAGCTCGACACCGCCCACTTCGTCGGGATCACCGACTGGGTCGGGCGCCGGGTCGACTTCGAGCACGCCGCGAACGGCAAGGTCTTCCTCGCCTTCAACACCCACGCGCCGCAGCTCGCCGACGTGCGGGCGCGCGGCTACGCGACGTCGGTCGACGAGCTCGAGGTGGGCCTCACGGCGATCGCCGCTCCCGTCCTCGCGGCCGACGGGACGGCGCACGCCGCCCTGTCGATCTCCGGACCGACCGCACGTCTGACTTCCGAGCGCATCGCCGAGCTCGCGCCCTCCTCTGCGAGGAGGCCGATGAGCTTGCGGAGCGTCTCGGCCACCGCGACCACCAACGAGGTGCTGCATGAGCCAAGAGGACATCCTCAAGGGGCTGTACGACAACACGCTTGTCGGCAACGCCCCGGAGGTCAAAGACCTGACGAACCGCGGCCTCGAGGAGGGCGTGGGGCCGGAGACGATGCTCTACGACGCGCTCATCCCGTCTCTCGAGGAGGTCGGCGCGCGCTTCGAGCGCGGCGACTTCTTCGTCCCCGAGATGCTGATCGCCGCTCGCGCGATGCAGGGCGCGCTCGACATCCTCCGGCCTCTTCTTGCCGAGACGGGCGCGCAGACGATCGGCACCTACGTCATGGGAACCGTGAAGGGCGACGTTCACGACATCGGCAAGAACCTCGTCAACATCATGCTCGAGGGAGCGGGGTTCACGGTGTACGACCTCGGCGTGAACGTTGCTCCCGAGGTCTTCGTCGAGAAGATCAACGAGCACCAGCCCGACATCGTGGGCTTCTCGGCATTCCTGACGACGACGATGCCCATGTTCAAGGCGAACATCAACGCGCTCGAGAAAGCCGGGATCCGCGACGACGTGATCGTCATGGTCGGCGGTGCCCCCGTGACGCAGGAGTACGCCGACATGGTCGGCGCCGATGGTTACGCCGCGGACGCCTCCACCGCCGTGCGGCTCGCGAAAGACCTCATCCAGAAGAAGCGGTCCGCGGTTCCTGCTTGATGGACCGGGCATAGTGGATCCCGTCGCCCTCGTCGAGGCAGCGATCAAGAAGCCCATCTGGGGCTGTCAGATGTGCGGCCAGTGCGTCCTGCACTCGACGGGCATGACGTGCCCGATGAACTGCCCGAAGACGCTCCGCAACGGCCCATGCGGCGGTGTTCGCCCGAACGGGCATTGCGAGGTCAAGCCGGAGATGCGCTGCGTATGGGTGAAGGCCGTCGAGCGCGCGCCGAAGACGCCGTGGGCGCACGAGATCGACGATCTCCGGCCGCCCGTCGACAACCGGCTCTGGGGCACCTCGTCCTGGCGGAACTTCGTCTCGAAGCGCGACAAGCAGACACCGAAGGGCTGGCGTGTCGCGCCTTAGCGACGCGGTCGCGGCGGGGCGTTTTGCCGTCACGGCCGAGCTCCTGGCGGTGAACGCCGGCGGCCTCGACGCCGTGCGCGAGCGCTTCGAGCCGTACGCGGAGTACGTGGATGCGACGAATGCGACCGACAACACGTCCGCGCACGCCCATGCGTCGCCGCTCGCGGTCGCGATCGCGCTGCGGCAGCTCGGGATGGAGCCCGTGATGCAGCTGACGTGCCGCGACCGGAACCGGCTCGCGCTCCAGGCGGACATCGCAGGGGCCGCACTGCACGGGATCGAGAACATCTGCTGCCTCACCGGTGACGACGTCACGGCCGGTAACGAGCCGGAGGCCCGCCGCGTGTTCGACCTCGACTCGATCCAGCTCATCGGCGTCGCCGAAGGAATGCGGAACGGGGAGTATCTCTCCGGCAAGAAGATCGAGCCTGCTCCGCAGCTCTTCATCGGGGCCGTCGAGAATCCGGGCGCGCCGCCGTACGAGCACCGCGTCGACCGCGCCTTCAAGAAGGTTCGGGCGGGCGCCCGTTTCCTGCAACTGCAGGTGAGCTTCGAGCCCGAGCGCGTCGACGCGTTCATGCGCGCGGCGCACGAGAATCGGCTCGACGCGCAATGTGCGCTCCTGCCGTCGATCTGTCTCGTCCGCACTCCCGGCGCGCTGCGCTACATGAACGAGCACGTGCCGGGGATCGTCGTGCCGGAGGAGACGATCGCGCGCTGTGAACGCGCGGTCGACCAGGAAGCCGAGTGCTTCGAGGTGGCGTGCGAGCTCGCGGATCACGCGCGTTCGCTCCCGGGCGTCGCCGGCCTGCACCTGATCAGCTTCCGCCGTGAGGCCGGCATCGCGCGACTCTGCCGGCGCCTCGGCATCCCGACCCGCAACGAAAGGGAGATGAGTGGATACCGTCGTCCAGTCGCGGTCTAGGACCGTCGTCATCGGGCCTGACCAGCCGTTCTGCGTGATCGGCGAGCGGATCAACCCGACCGGACGCAAGAGGCTCCAGGCGCAGCTGCAGGCGGGGGATCTATCGCAGCTCGAGATCGATGTCGTCGAGCAGGTCGAGGGCGGTGCGGACATGCTCGACGTCAATGTCGGCGACCCCCTTGCCGACGAGATCGAGCTCATGCGCGGGGCGATCCCGCTCGTGCAAGGGCTCACCGATCTCCCGCTCGTGATCGACAGTTCGATCATCGAGGCGCTCGAAGCAGGCCTCGGTCAGTACGAGGGAAAGGCGCTCGTGAACAGCGTCACCGGCGAGGACGAGCGGCTCGAGGCGATCCTGCCGATCGTCGCGCGTCACGGCGCCGCCGTCATCGGCCTCGCGAACGCGGAGGACATCCCCATGGAGCCCGAGCGGCGCGTAGAGGTGGCGAAGAAGATCGTGAGCGTGGCGGGCGACCACGGCATTCCCCCGGAAGACGTGATCATCGATCCGCTCGCGATGCCGGTCGGCGCCGAGCCCCGCGCGGTGACCCTGTTCCTCGAGACGCTCCACCTTTTGCGCGACGAGCTCGGCGTCAACACCACCTGCGGAGCGTCGAACACGAGCTTCGGCCTTCCGGGCCGCCACACGCTCGGGGCGGCCTTCCTCGCGGTCGCGCAGTCGCACGGGCTGACGAGCGCAATCATGGACGCGCGGCGCGACGAGACGGTCGAGGCGGTGCGGGCCACGGACTTCCTGCTCGGCCGCGACGAATGGGGCGCGAACTGGATCAGGCGCTACCGCGCGAAGCAGGCGGCCGCACATGCGTAGGCTCGACGGAGCATGCAAAAGGCGCAGGCGCCGGCTTGGCCGGCGCCGGAGCGGAACCGCTTGAGCGCGGTCGAAGAGATCCCGGAGCAGCCGCATCCGGAGCGGGTGCGCCTTCGCTTCCTGCAGGCCGGCGAGAACGGCGCGGTCAAGGAGGCGCGCGTTCCGGCAGGCACCACGATCTTCGACGCGGCGAGCTGGAACGGCGTCGCGATCGACTCCACCTGCGGCGGCCACGGCACCTGCAAGAAGTGCAAGGTGAAGGTCGTGAGCGGGAACGCGCCGCTCTCGACGGTCGATCCGCGCGCCTTCACCACCGACGAGCTTCGCAGCGGCTGGCGGCTCGCGTGCCGTGCAGCGACCCAGGAAGACCTGACGGTCGAGGTGCCGGCGCTGCAGACGCGACCGAAGGCCGCACTCGTGGGCGTCGGCCGCCATGTCATCCTCCGTCCGGCCGTGCAGAAGCGATACGTCGAGCTCGAGGAGCCGACGCTCGAGGACCAGCAGCCGGATCTCGAGCGCCTACTCTCGGCGATGGACGACATCGAGCCGCGTGTCCCCCTGGAGGTCGTGCGCGACCTCGGGCGTACGCTTCGCCGCTCGGGCTGGAAGGTCACCGCGGTGCTCGCGGACGACTTGCTCATCGACGTCGAGCCGGGCGACACGAGCGGGTCTCGCCACGCGATCGCGTTCGACCTCGGCACGACCACGGTCGTCGCGACGCTGCTCGACCTCGAGACGGGGCAGCCGAAGGCCGTGAAGTCGATCCTCAACATGCAGCAGTCCTTCGGGGCCGACGTCATCTCGAGGATCAGCGCGACGATGCTCGATGAGGGTGCTCTCGATACCTTGCGGCTGCGGGCGCACGAGACGCTGCAGCAGCTCGTCGACGAGGTCTGCGCAGAAGGTGGCGTCGACCCGGCGTACGTCTACGAGGTCGTCGTCGCCGGCAACGTGACGATGCTCTCGCTCGCGCTCGGCATCGACCCCGAGCCCCTCTCCATGGCGCCGTTCACGATGACCACGCGGAAGCTGCCCGAGGCGAAGGCATCGGACTTCGGCGTGCGCGTTCACGAGCGCGCACCCGCGGTCACCTTCCCGGCGCTCGGCGCCTACGTCGGGCCCGACATCGTCGCGGGCATCCTCGCAACGGGCCTGACGCTCGACCGGCGCGTCCGCCTCTTCATCGACGTCGGCACGAACAGCGAGATCGTCCTCGGTTCCTCCGCAAAGGCGCTTGCCACCGCCGCTCCCGCAGGGCCTGCGTTCGAAGCCGCGCAGATCAAGTGCGGGATGCGGGCGGCAGACGGCGCGATCGAGGGCGTGAAGATCGCCGGCGGCGAGGTGGAGCTGACCGTGATCGGCGACGTCGCGCCCATCGGTCTCTGCGGCTCCGGGCTCGTGGATGCGGTGGCCGAGCTGATCGGCGCCGGGATGCTCGACCACTCGGGGCGCTTCGTGCTCGAGACGAGCGACCGCTTCGGGAAGATCGGCGAGGAGAACGTCTTCTACCTGAGCGACGACGTCTATCTCTCGCAGCGCGACGTCCGCGAGTTGCAGTTTGCAAAGGCGTCGATCGCGACCGGCTGGGCGATTCTCTGCGCGGAGCTCGGGATCGAGCCGGCAGACGTCTCGCAGGTGCTCCTCGGCGGCTCGTTCGGGTCCTATCTGACGGCTGCGAGCGCCGTGAAGATCGGCCTCGTCCCGAGGCTCCCGCTCGCACGCATCGTCGCGGCCGGCAACGTCGCGGGCGAGGGTGCCAAGATCGCAGCGCTCTCGGTCACCGAGCGCGCAGCGGCGCACGCCGTGCTCGAGGAGGTCGAGTACGTCGAGCTCTCCGGCCGTGCCGACTTCAACGACCTCTTCATCGACCAGCTCGCCTTCCCGGGATGACCCAGGTCGTCGTCAGCTGCGGCGCGCTCGCGCTGCACGTCAAGCAGATCGCGGCCCGGCGTGGGTGGGATCTCGAGGTGCGCCCGGTACCGCCGGAGCTGCACAACCGCCCCGAGCGGATCCGCGCTGCAGTCGACGAGGCCGCAGGCGGCGATGACGTCTTCGTCGCGTATGCCTACTGCGGAGCCGACCTTGCGGGCTATCGAACGATGGAAGGCGCCCACTGCTACGAGCTCTTCGGAGCAGACCACGAGCCGGCGACGTACTTCCTGACCGATTTCCTCGTCCGGAGCTTCGACCGGGTCGTCTGGCGCGGGCTCGGTCTCGACCGCTATCCGGAGCTACGCGACGACTACTTCCGCAACTACGAGCGCGTCGTCTGGCTCGCGCAGAAACCCACGGATGAGCTGCGAGCGGGGGCCGAGCGCGCGGCGGCGCAACTCGGCCTCCCGCTCGAGATTCGGGAAACGGGCGACACCGGTTTGGAGCAGGCACTCGAACGACTACTGGAGGCCACAGCGTGCTGACGAACACCATGCCGCGGTACGAGATCCTCGACGAGGCAGCCATCCAGGAGCTCGAGCGGGGCTGGCGGCGGATCGTGAGCGAGCTCGGGATCGAGTTCCTCCACGAGGAAGCGCTCGCGACGTTCAGGGACGCGGGCCAGAAGGTGGACGGGGAGCTCGTGAAGTTCGACCCCGACTGGATCCTCGAACAGGTCGCGAAAGCGCCCGCCGAGTTCACGCTGCAGGCTCGGAACCCCGAGCGGAGCGTGCAGATCGGGGGCAACACGATGGTCTTCTCCGCGGTCTACGGCTGCCCGTTCGTCCGCGAGGGCCTCGAGCGCCGGAACGCGACGTATAGCGACTTCCAGAACCTCACGCGCCTCGCGCAGGCGTTCCCACAGCTCGACTCCCCGGGCGGGACGATCTGCGAGCCGGACGACGTGCCGCTCGACTCGCGGCACCTCGACATGGTTTACGCGCTCCTGACACTGTCCGACAAGCCGTTCATGGGCTCCGTCACCTCCGCCGAGAACGCGAAGGACACGATCGCGATGGCCGAGCTGGTCTTTGGTGTGGAATCGATCGAGGAGACGCCGGCGATCATCTCGCTCATCAACGTCAACTCGCCGCTCCGCTACGACGACCGCATGCTGGGCTCCCTCATCGAGTATGCGAGGCGGAACCAGGCGGTCATCGTGACGCCGTTCCTGCTGATGGGCGCAATGTCTCCCGTCAGTGTCCCGGCCACGCTCGCGCAGCAGATCGGCGAGGCGCTCGCGGGGATCGCGCTCGTGCAGACGATCCGTCCAGGCTGTCCCGTCGTCTTCGGCTCATTCCTCTCGAACACGGACATGCAGTCGGGCTCGCCGAGCTTCGGCACGCCCGAGTCCGCGACCGGGCTTCTCTGCACCGGCCAGATCGCGCGGCACTACAACCTGCCCTTCCGCGGTGGAGGCGCGCTGACGTCGTCGCAGGTCGTCGACGCGCAGGCGGGCTACGAGTCGATGATGTCGCTCTGGCCGACGTTCCTCGCCGGCACGAACTTCGTCATGCACTCGGCGGGCTGGCTCGAGTCGGCCCTCGTCTCCTGCTACGAGAAGTTCGTCACCGACGTCGAGCTGCTGCGGATGCTCTACCACGTCTTCGAGCCGCTGAAGATCGACGAGGAGTCGCTCGCCTTCTCCGCACATCAGGAGGTCGGGCAGGGCGGGCACTTCCTCGGCGCCGTGCACACACTCGAGCGCTTCCGTGAGTGCTTCTACCGGCCGCTCGTCTCCTCGACCGAGAACTACGAGCGCTGGGCGCGGAACGGGGGCAACGACACCGCGGCGCGGGCGAGCGAGGTCTGGCGAAAGACCCTGGAGGAGTACGAGCAACCGCCGATGGACAATGATCTCAAGGCGCAGCTCAAGGCATATGTCGACCGCAGGCGAACCGAGCTAGGAGACTGAGATGACGACTGTTGGTGAGGTGATGAATCGCAACCTGCTGACCGTCGACCCGCATCTGTCGCTTCACGATGCGGCGGCGCGGATGAGTGAGCGCGGTGTCGGCGCGGCGCTCGTGATCTCGAACGACCACGTCGCCGGGATCCTCACCGAGCGTGACGTCCTTCGGGCCGTGGCGACCGGCGGCGTCGACGGCACGCACGTCGCGGCCTGGATGACGCGCGACCCCGAAACGGTCGACATCGGCGAGTCGACCGGGCAGGCCGCTGCCGTGATGATCCACGGCGGCTTCCGCCACCTGCCGGTGGTGGAGGGCGACCGGCCGGTCGGCATCGTCTCGATCCGCGACCTGATGCGCGTCGTCGTCGACGACGAGAGCCCGCGTGGCGTCTGAGCCGGCGATGTTCGTCGGCGGCAAGTGGACGGCCTCGCTCTCGGGCGAAACGTTCACCGCCGACTCTCCCGCGACCGGCGAGAGGATCGCCGAGGTTCCTCAGGGCTCACGGGACGATGCGCGCCGCGCGATCGAGGCCGCGAATGCAGCGGCCGAAGGATGGGCGGGCCTGACGGCATTCGAGCGCGCGGCCGCGCTCCACCGCGTCGCCGACGCGGTCGAGAAGCGCCGTGAAGAGCTCGCGCGCACGCTGACGCTCGACCAGGGAAAGCCGCTCCGCGAGTCGCACGACGAGGTGGAGGAGCTCGTCCAGTACTGGCGCAATGCGGCCGAGGACGGCAAGCGGCTAGAGGGCCGGCTCCCGAACAGCATCACTCCGGGCAAGAAGGTGCTGCTCTTCCGGCGCCCGCGCGGGGTCATCGGCGTCATCACGCCGTGGAACTGGCCGTACACGATGCCTGCGGAGCTGATCGCGCCCGCACTCGCGTGCGGCAACGCCGTCGTCTGGACACCGGCCTCGACGACGGCCGTCGCAGCGATCGCTCTTGCCGAATGCGTCGTCGAGGCAGACCTTCCTCCCGGCGTCTTCAACCTCGTCACAGGCCCGGGCTCCACGGTCGGCGACGAGATCGCGCGCAATCCGGGGACGCACGGGGTCGGCTTCATCGGCTCGACGGAGACGGGGCGCAAGGTTGCCGAAGCGGCAGCCGGCAAGGCGGCCGTGCTCGAGCTCGGCGGCAACGGGCCGATCGTCGTGCTCGAGGACGCGGACCTCGACCTCGCGGCCGAGGCGACAGTCACCGCGTGCTTCCTCTGCGCCGGGCAGAGCTGCACGGCAGGCGAGCGGCTGCTCGTCCACAAGGACGTCCGCGAAGCCTTCGTCGCGAAGGTGGCGCGGCTCGTCACCGAGCGCGCCGTGCTCGGCGACCCGTTCGACGAGCAGACGACGATGGGGCCGCTGAACAACGACGGCGTCGCGCAGAAGATGGACGAGCACGTCGCCGACGCGCTCGAGCGGGGAGCGGCGGTCGTAGCGGAGGAGCGCGCGCCGACGGCTTCCCGACAGCGCTCTACTGGCAGGCGACCGTGCTCGACAACGTGCCGCCCGAGGCGCTCGTCGCGCAGGAGGAGACGTTCGGGCCGATCGCACCGGTCGTCGCCATCGACTCGCTCGACCATGCAATCGAGCTGACGAACGCCTCGCCGTACGGTCTTCTGTCGGCGATCTTCACGCGCGACCTGCAGAAAGGGCTGCGCTTCGCGGATGCGGCGAAGACGGGCTGGGTGAACATCAACGAGTCCTCGAACTACTGGGAAACGCACCTTCCGTTCGGCGGCCGCGCCGGCACGTCGAGCGGCATCGGCCGCGTCGGCGGCACCGCGCCGATGGAGTCGTTCAGCGAGCTTCAGACGGTCGTCATTGGCTGAGACCTACGACTTCGTCATCGTCGGCGGCGGCTCTGCAGGCAGCGCGCTCGCGAACCGGCTCAGCGCCGACGCCTCGACCCGCGTGCTCGTCCTCGAGGCCGGGCGCATGGACAGCCTGTGGGACGTCTTCATCCACATGCCGGCCGCTCTCGCGTTCCCCATCGGCAACAAGCGCTACGACTGGATGTACCGGTCCGAGCCGGAGCCGTTCATGCACGACCGGCGGATCTACCACGCGCGCGGGAAGGTGCTCGGCGGGTCAAGCTCGATCAACGGGATGATCTTCCAGCGCGGCAACCCGCTCGACTACGCGCGCTGGGCGGCCGAGCCGGGCCTCGAGGACTGGTCGTATCTCCACTGCCTCCCCTATTTCAAGCGGATGGAGACCTGCCTCGCCGGCGCGGACGATTTCCGCGGCGGCGACGGCCCGCTCGTCCTCGAGCGCGGCCCCGCGACGAACCCGCTCTTCGACGCGTTCTTCGACGCGGTGAGACAGGCCGGGTACGAGTTGACGGAGGACGTCAACGGTCGCAAGCAGGAAGGCTTCGCGAAGTTCGATCGCAACATCCATCGCGGCCGTCGGCTGAGCGCAGCGCGGGCGTACCTCCACCCGGTCATGCGGCGCCCCAATCTCGAGGTGCGGACGAAGTCGTTCGTCGACCGGGTGCTCTTCGACGGCACGCGCGCGGTCGGCGTGCAAGTCGGAGGGGAGACCATCCGCGCAAACGAGGTCATCCTCTGCGGCGGGGCGATCAATTCCCCGCAGCTCCTGCAGCTCTCGGGCATCGGTCACGCAGCCGCAGCTGGAGGCGCTCGGCATCGGCGTCGTGAACGACCTTCCCGGTGTCGGCGAGAATCTGCAGGACCACCTCGAGGTCTACGTCCAGTTCGCCTGCACGAAGCCGGTATCCGTTCAGCCTGCCTTGAAGAAGTGGAAGCGGCCCCTCATCGGTGCGCAGTGGCTCTTCTTCCGAAGCGGCCCCGGAGCGACGAACCACTTCGAGGGCGGCGGCTTCGTCCGCTCGAACGACGAGGTGATGTACCCGAATCTGATGTTCCACTTCCTGCCGCTCGCCATCCGCTACGACGGGTCGCAGCCGGCGCAGAAGCACGGCTACCAGGTGCACGTCGGCCCGATGTACTCGGACGCACGCGGCACCGTAAAGCTCAAGAGCGCGAATCCCCGCGAGCACCCCGCGCTCCGCTTCAACTACCTGTCGACCGCACAGGACCGGCGCGAATGGATCGAGGCGATCCGCGTCTCGCGCGACATCCTGAACCAGGCCGCCTTCGATCCTTACAACGGCGGCGAGACCTCGCCGGGGCCGTCCGTCGAGACGGACGAGCAGATCCTCGACTGGGTCGCGCGCGATGCCGAGACGGCACTGCACCCGTCCTGCACGTGCCGGATGGGCATCGACGCGCAGTCGGTCGTCGATCCGCAAACGATGCGCGTGCACGGTGTCGAAGGGCTGCGGGTCGTCGACGCGAGCGTCTTCCCGTTCGTCCCGAACGGGAACATCTACGCGCCAGTGATGATGACGGCCGAAAAGGCGGCCGACCTGATCCTCGCCAACACGCCGCTCGAGCCCGTGACCGTCGAGTTCTACCGCCGTGCTGAACGAGCTCCGAGTCGGTGAGTTCCTCGCGGCGCTCGGCGAACGGACGCCGACGCCCGCCTCCGGCGCTGCCACCGCGCTGACCGGCGCGCTCGCGGCCGCGCTCGCCGAGCTCGCGGCGCGCTTCGTCGACGACGAGGACGCCGTCATGCAGGCCAAGGCGGCGGTCATACGGCTCGTCGAGCTCGCCGACGCCGACGCGGCCGCCTATACGGCGTTCATGGCCGACCGATCCGACGAGACCCGCGCCCGCATCATCGAGGTCCCCGAAGAGATCGCCGCGCAGGCAGACGAGATCGCGGCGCTCGCGGACGACCTCGCCGGGCGGCTTTCCACGAGCGTGCGCGGAGACGCCGAGGCATCGGCCGAGCTCGCGCGGGCGGCCGCGCGGGTCGGACGACGGCTCGCCGAGCTGAATCGGCGCTAGGGCGAAACCGAATTCGGGCCTGCGCCGTTCCATAGGCAGATACCGAGACGGTCGAAGGCGCTCTAACGGGCGGAGCCGCGAAAGGCGCCAAGTGGCCCGCCGACCGGACGAGAGAAGAACCCCCGATGAGCCGGCCTCCAGGCCGGCTCATCGTCTTTCGGGGTCAGCCGGTTCACCCGACCGTGGGTTGTCCACAGCCGACGACACCGATACCCTGCGGGGCGCTGCGGCATTACTGCGCCAAAAGCAGAATGCCTTCATTTCGTCTGACACGTCGTGCGGCGCAGGTCGTCCTCGCCGCTTCCATCTTCGCCCTCGCCGCGCTCAGCGCGCAGGCGGCGCCTTCCGGCGGACCTCGCCCGGGCACCGGCTGCGGCGGGACGCTCTGGCGCCTGATGACCCTCAGCGACCCGGACCGGTACAAGGTCACGCTCGTGCGACAGCCGACGACGATCGCGGAGATCGCGAAGGCGGGCCGCCCCCGAGTCATCGGGCAGCGCCGGACGACGGCCTTCCAGCGACAGGTGTGGGGGCTCCGCGCGGTGGTCGACCGCTACCGGGTCGCATCCAACGGGGAAATCGTCCTGATCCTCTACAGCATCGACACCAGCCAGTTCATGAACGCCTATCTGGCCGCTCCGCAATGCCTCGGCCCGCTCGCCCGGAACCGCACGGGGATGCTCGCCGCCCGGAGGTCGCTCACCTCGAACTGCCCGCGCATCACGGCGGCGTGGCAGCTCGTCGGCATCACGGTCGAGCTCGGGGGGGTCGGCTTCTGGAACCCGAGCACGGCGACGAGAGGCGCCCTCGCGAACGGCGCCGAGCTGCGGCCCGTGACGAACCTCAAGGTCGTCACAGGCTGCGGATCGACGTGAGCGTCGTGCTCAACGGTGTCCGGGCGCGGCGGGGTGGAGGCATGCCGGCGACGCGCTCGCTGTTCGTCAAGCGACGCGTGCAGTTCTCGCTCTTCCTCCTGCTGCTGCTCCTGCTTGCGATGGCGGGCACGGGGATCTTCGCCTCGTACACGCTGTACCGCTCGGCCGAGGATCATTACATCGGCGTCGCCCTCCCGCTCCGCGAGTCGACCCGTGACGTCCTGTATCAGATGGAGCGGGAGGAGAGCGGCGTTCGCGGCTACGTCATCACCGGGAACCGCGCCAGTCTCGACGCGTATTTCCAGGGCCGGGACGGAGTGAGCAGTGACCTTGCGAGGATCGGCGTGCTTGCGCGTTCGCGCCCTGAGTTGCGCGAGCAGCTCCGGTCGGTTCACGAGCGTGTCGTCTCGCTGCACGGCTTCTACGACCGCCTGATCACGTTCGTCGCCGACGGGAAGCTCGCCGGCGGGAAGGTCGGCGAGGCGAGGGCCCGGGTCGAGATCCTCCTCGGGGCAGACCGTGCGGCGCGGTTCCGCGACGCGGCAGTCGCGCTTCAGCACGAGGCCGACCGGATCGTCCAGCAGACGCGGCACACACAGCGCACGGCGTTCGTCCGCACGCTTACGGTGATGAGCGTTGCAGGAGCGCTTGCGCTCGCAATCGCCTTGACCCTTCTCGTGACGCTTCCGAACCGGCTGCGCCGTCTCTACGCGCTCGAGGAGGAAGGGCGCCTCCGCGCCGAGGAGGGAGCAAACGCGGCCCGTGCGCTCGAGCACGTGTCGGAAGCCGTCGCACTGGTCGACGACGAAGGTCGGGTCCGATTTTGGAACCAGATGGCGGAGGAGCTCTTCGGAGTTGACGCCGAGCGGGCGATCGGCGCACGAGCCGAGGCGACGATTCCCGCATACGACCATCTCGTCCGAGCTGCCGCGCGGCGGGAGCGGTTTGTCCCCGTGCGGGTCGACGACGAGGATCGGTGGCTCACCCCGTCGGTCTCGACGTTCGACGGCGGAAGCGTCCTCGCGGTGAGCGACGCGACGAGCGGGTACGTGCTCGAGCGGACGCGCGCCGACTTCGTCGCCACGGCCTCGCACGAGCTGAGGACGCCGCTCACCGCCGTGTACGGTGGAGCGCAGACGCTGCTCGCCCACCGCGACGACCTCCCCCGGGCCCAGCAGGACAAGCTGCTCCAGCTCATCGAGCAGGAGTCGCAGCATCTCGTCGAGATCGTCGACCAGCTGCTCGTAAGCGCCCAGCTGGACCGTGGAGCGCTGAACGTCGACATCGGGCATGTCGACGTCTGCGACCTCTGCCGCGCGGTCGCGGAGTCGGCGCGCCTGCGCGCCTACGACCGCAACCTCATCGTCCTGCAGACGCCGACGGAGCCGGTTGTGATCGAGACCGACGAGGCGCTGCTCCGCCAGGTCGTCGTGAATCTCGTCGAGAACGCCGTGAAGTACTCGCCGAAGGGCGGCCGCATCGACGTCCTCGTCTCGCGGACGGACGACACCGCGCAGGTCGACGTCGTCGACGAGGGCATCGGGATCCCCACCTCGGAGCAGGAGCGGATCTTCGAGAAGTTCTATCGCCTCGATGCGGAGATGAGCCGAGGCGTCGGCGGGTCGGGGCTCGGTCTCTACATCAGCCGCGAGATCGTCGACCGACTGCACGGGACGCTCGCGGTCGTATCGACACCCGGTGAAGGCTCCACGTTCACCGTAGTGTTGCCGCGGACGCCGTAGTCTCCCGTTCGTGCTCGCCGCTCTCGCGCTCGCACTCGCCCTGACGCCTCATCAGAAGGCCGCCCTCCTCGTCGTCACGACCGAGCGGCCGGGGGTCTTCGGCGGCGCAGCCGGAGTCACGTTTGCCGATCAGGAAGGTGGGGCGGTGAAGGCGCTACCCGGGGCTCCGCCGTTCTCGGCAGCGCGATCGTTCACGGGCGTGGCGGAAGCTTTCGCCGCCGGCCGCGCAACCGCGCAGGGGCTTCGGGCCTCCAGCATCGACGCCGACTTCGCACCGGTCTTCGACACGGCCGACGGGCCGCTCGGCTCGCGGCAGTTTCGGACGTCGCGCCTCGCCGTCGCCTTTGCGCGCGGCCTCGGCCGCGCGGCGTGCGCCAAGCACTTCCCCGGGCTCGGGTCGGCCGCCGTGTCGACGGACGAGCGGCCGCACGTCGACGCGCGCATTCGTCCGAAGGACCTGGCGCCGTACCGGGCCGCGATCCGCTCCGGCCTCCGCTGTGTCATGGTCGGGCATGCGTTCTACGGCGGAGCGCGCTTTCGCGGCTCCCTCGTGCCGTCGACCTACCGGCTGCTGCGCCGCCTCGGCTTCGAGGGCGTCGCGATCACGGATTCGCTCTCGCTCGTCCACGACGCGCCCGTCGAACAGTGGGCGCCGCAGGCGATCCGTGCGGGCGCGGACATGGTGCTCTTCACGAGCCCGGCGCATGCGCGGCGAGCCGTCCTGGCGCTCCTGCCGCTCGCGCGGCGAGGCGAGCTCGATTCCCATGTGGCGCGCGTCCTCCGTTACCGGGCGTCGCTTCGATGATCGGCGATCTCTGGCACAAGAATGCGGTCATCTACAGCCTCGACGTCGAGACCTTCATGGATTCCGACGGCGACGGGCGCGGCGACTTCGAAGGGCTCTCCCGCCGCCTCGACTATCTCGAGAGCCTCGGCGTCGACGCGCTCTGGCTCGCACCGTTCCAGCCTTCGCCTCGGCGCGACGACGGCTACGACATCTCCGACTTCTACGGCGTCGACCCACGGTTCGGGACGAGCGGGGACTTCGTCGAGTTCATGCACGAAGCCGGGGCGCGCGGCATCCGCGTGCTCATCGACCTCGTCGTGAACCACACCTCGGACAAGCATCCGTGGTTCCTCGACGCCAAGCGCGGCGATTCCGACCGTCACGATTGGTATGTCTGGGCCAAGAAACGGCCTCGAAACTGGCGGAGCGGCGTCGTCTTCCCGGGCGTCCAGCAGACGACGTGGACGTACGACCAGCGGGCCCGCGAGTATTACTTCCACCGCTTCTACGACTTTCAGCCGGATCTCAACATGGACAATGCTCGCGTCCGCGACGAGATCCGCCGCATCCTGGGATTCTGGCTCCAGATGGGCGTCGCAGGCTTCCGCGTCGACGCTGTCCCGTTCATCCTCGAGAAGCCGCCGTTCCCCGCGAGCGCGCCGCGGATCCACTTCGAGTATCTGAAGGAGTTCCGTGACTTCCTGCAGTGGCGCGTCGGCGACGCCGTGCTGCTCGGCGAGGCGAACGTCATGCCGCGCGAGTCCCAGCAGTACTTCGCGAACGGTGACGGCCTGCACATGATGTTCAACTTCTGGGTCAACCAGCATCTCTGGCTCGCGCTGGCTTCCGCCGACGCGCGACCGCTCGCGTCTGCACTCCGCCAGACGAGGAAGATCCCGGGCGCCGCCCAGTGGGCGCACTTTCTCCGCAACCACGACGAGCTCGACCTGGGCCGGCTCGCAGCTCAGGATCGCGCGCTCGTCTTCGAACGCTTCGGCCCGGACGACTCGATGCGTCTTTACGACCGCGGCATCCGCCGCCGACCGGCGCCGATGCTCGTCGACCCGCGGCTCCTGCGTCTTGCGCACAGCCTGGTCTTCTCGCTGCCGGGCACGCCCGTCCTTCGCTACGGCGACGAGATTGGCATGGGGGAGAACCTCCGGCTCAAGGAGCGGGCCGCGATCCGCACGCCCATGCAGTGGTCGCCCGATCCGAACGGAGGCTTCTCCAGTGCGGATCGGCTCGTGCGCGCCCCCGTCGAGGGACCGTACTCCTCGCAGTTCGTGAATGTCGAGGTGCAGCGACGCGACCGCGAGTCGACGCTCCGCTGGATGATCCGCATGATCCGGCTTCGCAAGGAATGCCCGGAGATCGGCTGGGGCGAGTGGACGATCCTCGCGACGGGCTCACGCTCGGTGCTCGGCGTTCGTTACGAATGGCGCGGCACCGCGGTCGTGTGTCTCCACAACCTCTCTCCCGAGCCGCAGCGGATCCGCGTGCGCGTGGACGGCGTCCTCGACGATCTGATCGAGGACGAGCAGCTGCGCCCGGGCAGAGGCTCGATGCACGAGCTCGTGCTCGAGGGATACGCGTTCCGCTGGTTCCGCGCCGGCATCGACAATGCCGCGCTTCGGCGGACGCGTGCCTGACGCGTCAGGTCAGGCCGAGCCGGGCTCGAGCACGCGCCGCGGAAGCGAGCGCCCGGCGAACACGCGGAGCGTCCGGCGGATCGGGGTGCCGCCCCCGCCGCCGAAGAGAAGGAGGCCTAGGGCAAGCTCGGCGCCCGCTTCCGCGGCTGCCGCGCGCCAGCCGAGCGCGTAGTAGAGAAGGATCGCAAGCACCGACGACAGGGTCTGCCTTCCCCCCGGCGTCTGTAAACGCGGGTGGCCGCAGGGCGGGGAGCCCGCGCAAACTCGCCGGGCAATTGCATCGTCTTACGAAGCGGGGGAGGGCGCTGAGCGATGGCGGCCCATCGCGCGCGCCCTTTTCCCCGTCCTTCGGCCGGGCGCGCGCCGGGCGTGGAGATGAGAGGATCACACCATGGAGCGTCCTGCGGCGCCGCCCCGCTCCGGCCTGCGATGACCACGCCGGAGCAGAAGGTCAGCGATTCCCTCGTGCTGGTCAACGACGCGATGCTCGAAGGGCAGCTCCGCGCTCTGCGCACGATGCGCGAGCGCCTCGGCGGCCGGGTCGATCAGCTGAACGGCCTGATCGTGACCGCCGTGCAGCCCGTGGGTCGGATGAAGGCGCGCGGATCGGTCGAGGCGCTCCAACGCGTCATGCGCGAGCTCGACGAGGAGATCGCCTCCCTCGAGCTCGAGCGCATGTCATGAGCGGCCGTCCTGCCGCGCGGGCGGGAGCCGTTCGACAACGGGGTAGGCTCCGCCAATGGACGAATACGCAGTAGCAGTCGTTCGCAAAGCCACCGTCCGCGAGGAGCACGGAGGACCGGTAGCCGACGGGGCCTGGGTGTATCGCGGTGCCCAACTCCCGAAGGAGCGGGACCGCATCGACGTCAGCCATCCCGGCGGCGACACCCTGGTCGCCTACGTCACCAAAGTCGACGCCGGCAGCGACCCACCGATCCACGCGACCGAACTGCCCTAGCTCGAAGCCGGCCTGATGCTCGGCCGTCTAGGGTGGAGCCGGCCATGCGCTATGCCAAGAAGAACCTCCGCGCGGTCGAGGACAGCGCCGTCAAGTTCGGTCTATCGGAGACGCAAGAAGCTCGATTTCCCAGAGAGGACCTTGGAGCCGAGCAGACCGGGATGAACCTTTTGAGGGTGAAACCGGCGCAGCGCGAGGCGTTCGCTCATCGTCATCGCACGGCGGAAGAGATCTACGTCGTCATCTCGGGGTCGGGACGCGTGAAACTCGACGACGAGCTCGTCGAGCTCGCGCCCTTCGACGCGGTACGGGTGAGTCCCGGCGTCACACGTTCATTCGAGGGTGGGCCGGACGGTCTGGAGGTTCTGATCGTCGGGCCGCGCGTCGAGGACGACGGCGAGGTCGTGCCAGACTTCTGGGAATGACGCACGCGGGCTCCGGCGATACAGCGATATGAGAGACACCCCACCTTGACCAAGCCTTTCGTTCAGACCTTCGCGAGCCGCCGGAAAGAACCCGGAGATGCGGCATAGGCTGCGTGGCCAAGGGCTCCTGCGGTAGGTGCCCCTGAGGTTGGGGAGAATCGATGCGTTTCAAGTCGTTCATGGCGGCTGCTTCTTGTGTCGCCATCGTCGGTTGTGCCGGAGCCGGCGCCGCATTCGCCGGCGAGATCACCGGGCCTGTCGGGCCCAACGGTGGGCTGGGTCATCCTCTGTACACCACGGATGCGGACGGTAACCACATCCTCAAGGGCAATTCGATCTGTGCCTTCTCTGGCCTGAACAATCCACTCGATGGTCCCGAGGCGGGTCCGGGCATGGTGCAGTCGTACGGCCAGATCGTCCGTGGAGGCGGCAAGGCCTTCGTGCCGAGTCCCGGCGTCGCCTGCAACGGGCACACGGGCTTCCTGGCCGGCGGGGGCGGCGAGTAATCGCTCCCATACTCTTCGAGTCGGTCCCGACGGCGTCGTCGGGGCCGACTCGCGGTTAGCAGACGGCTGACGTTCTCGCGGCGAACCTGGAACCGACAGCCAGCGGTGTCAAGACGTACGCCGCGGATGGTGCGCCGCCCGTTTGTCACTACGTAGGAAGGAGCGACCCGCGACCGATGACGCGAGGGCCGCGGCTCGTTTCTGGTCCCCGACCTTCGGGCATACTCGGCGACTGTGAGGGCTGGGGTCGTCCTTGCAGCAATCGCCTTGCTCGCTGCGCCGGCGACGGCAGCCGAGCCGTCGTACTGGTCGATCGGCAAGGTCCTGCAGCGGCTCGACGGAGCAACGATTCGCGTCGGGTCTCGACCCGTCCGGGTCCACAGCGCAACGACACTCTGCGCCGGAGTCGGGAGGGCGATCCGGAGCAAGGTCAGCCGGTGGCACAGCTTCGCGTGTACATACACGACCTTCAGCAAGGCAGGCGTTGATCGCGACGTCGACTTTCGGGTCTACGCCTTGACGCGGCAGCGATTCGCGGTGGCGGGCGCCCACTGGATCGCCGCCCTGCCGTAGCGTCGCTAGCGAATCGTGACCGGGGTCCCGACCGGCATCAGCCGGCTCAGCCTGAGAATGTCCGCATTCCGCAGGCGGACGCACCCATGCGAGATGCGCCCGGGTATGAGCGCCGGCTCGTTCGTGCCGTGGACGCCGATGAACCCGCCGCCGGGCCAGTCGGTGAGGACCGGCGAGCGCGCGCTCGTTCCGAAGGCGATCGGCCCGTAGAACGGGTCTCCGAAGCCGCTGAGGCGGTCGCGAACGTAGAACTCTCCCCTCGGGGTCGGCGAGGCCGGCGTGCCGACCCCGACCGGGGCCTCGAAGACCTTGCGCCCGTCGTCGTAAAGCGTGGCCGTGAATCGCGTGCGGTCGACGACGAGGTGGGTGTGGACGAACGAGTATGCGCCGAGCGCGGGCCGCGGAACCCAGCCGGTCAGGTTGTTCGGAAGGGCCGGCAGCCGGACGCGCACCCACAGCACGCCGCGCTCCAGTCGGTCGCCGACGACGAGCACGATGTTCGTCGTACCCTCCGGCGTCTCGAGGTCGAGCGGCGCGACCACAGCCGCGTCGGTCGCCGGCGACCGCCGCGCGTCGACGCGCTGCACCACCGGCGCAAACCGGGCACGCCACTCGTCCTGATTCAAGAGCCTCGGAGCGGCGACGGTGACAGCCGGGTGCTCGGGCTGCGGCAGCCGGCTCACCACCGCGGCGAGCGACGGCGAGGGCGCGACGGAGGTCGGCCGCTGTGCCGGGCGGTGAACGAGCAGAACGAGAACACCCGCGGCCGCACCCGAGAGCGCGACGGCGACGAGCGGGCTCGTTCTCCTCAACCCGTGTAGCCGGGCTTCTTCTTTCCGGCGGTCTTCGTTCGGCGGGAGACGACGAAGTGCGTGGAGCGGATCAACGCGGCCATCTGCTCCTGCGACGCCGGCTTGTCGAACGGGGTCGTCGCCGGCTCGAGTCCAACGAGGTGCCGGATCCACGCGGCATGTCTCGTCTCGACCGAGTGGAGGCTGACGGCGGCGGCAACGATCTCGCGCGAGTCGATCCGCGGTGCCTGCCACTTCAGGAGGGCCGCGGTCAGGTCCTCGAAGGCGACGGCCGTCTTCAAGAACGCGCCTTCGTCGGCTGTGACGCTGCCGTAGTTGAACCCGGGGTTCTTGACGGCGTTTCGCCCGAGCAGGTTGGTGATTGCCTGGAGGTGCGCGCGCTCGTGCGCGCCGACCACCCGGGCCCAGGCGAGGGTCTCCGGCTTGAGCGCTCCCAGCCGTTCCGCCTCCGTATAGAGGCCGGCCTGCAGATACTCGAGCACCTGGTCGAAGCGGAGGATGGCGACATCGTTTGCCGTCTTCGCGGCCGCCGCTTCCGCGTCTTCGGTTGCGACGCCGAAGTAGCCGAGCGCACCGGCTGCGGCTGTGGCAGCCGAGAGCCGGAAGAGATCACCGCGGCTGAACGCAAACGCCTGGTCCGCCATCTCGCGCAGGGCGCCGCTGCGGTCGATCTCCTCCAGCGTCGGCACGAGCTCTGCGGCCTCGGTACCGCGGCTTGCTTCGTCGTCTCTCATCGCGTCTTCAGCAACCCGGCGGTCCGTAGCGTGCGTAACGCCTCCTCGGCGGAGACGCCGACGTCGGCCGCGCGAGGCGCCGGCTCGTGTCCTGCGAGGTCGCTGATCCAGGCGGCATGGCGACCCTCGACCGAGACGATCTCCGCCGCGGCCGCGAGTACGGGTTTCGTCAGATTCGCCGCCTGGCCGTTGTAGGCGAGGACGCCGACATTCTCGAGCACGACGGCGGCGTCGAGGAACGAGCGCTCGCGGCGCGTCGCGTGATCGAACGCGAATCGCGGTCTCGGCCGAGCGTGCGCGCCGAGGGCCTTGCGGAGATAGGCAACGTGCGCGCGCTCGTGCTCGGCGACGACCTCGGCGAAGCGGCGGACGTCCCCGCTCAGCCTGGCTTTCTTGAGAGCGTCACCGTAGAACTCGGCCTGGAGGTACTCGAGCAGCAGCGCGAAGTTCAGGATCTCCCGATCCTGCGCGGCCGACGGGGTCGCAACCGCTGCCGCCGCGGTGCGGGAGGCGGCGAAGCCGACGCCGCCCGCGACGGCCGTGAGCGCGACCGAGCCCCGGCGAACGACCTCTTTCCGGGACAGCTGCGCATCAGCGTGCCGCGGCTGAGCCTCGTCGATCTCACGTGCGTGGTGTTGCCGCAGAAGAGACAACGGCATGCGTTGTAGCACCTACCGCCCACAGTTACAACTAGTCAGGCGGGGAAAAGCGTCCGGGGGCTTGACAGTTGCGGGATCGGGGAATAGGAATCGTGCCCGTATGACTTGTGCGCCGTAACGCCCGCGGCGCGTCCGTCCGCTCTCAGGGCGTTGCGATCGCGATGGAGCAACCGTGCGGCACTCATTTCTCGAACGTCCGAGCGGTACGGCCGGACTCGACTCCGAGGGCTGTTCTGTGTGCACTCGCCCTAGTGGTGGTCGTCGCCGGCTCGTGCACCGGCGCGCGGACGGCGAGCGCGCAGCGACCCTCGCCGCAACCGCAGAAGCTCTGGAACGCATATCCGCTCGACACCCATTCCTCGCGGCCGGTGCGTGCGCGCCCGCCGGCGAGACCGCAACGCGCTGCGCCTCGTCCGACGCGTGCTTCGACCTCCCGCACAGACTGGTCCTGGGCGATCTGGGCCGGGTGTGTCCTGCTTGCGCTCGGGACGATCGCCATCGCCCTCGTTCGCCTCGGCGGCGTCTCCGGGGCAGCCCTCGCGGTGTCGCCACGCCGCGGGCGCCCCTCCCGGCCGGAGGCCGTACGCGCGAACCTTCTCCCAGCGTCGGCGGTCGCGGAGGGTCTTGGGACGCCGTCGTCAAACGGAGCCGCAGTCGCCGCACACCCACGCGCCGTGATCGCGATGAACGGCTCGGCTGAGCAGGCCGCCTCGGAGGCGGTCGCTTCGGCGCCCGCTCACCGCGAGGCCGAAGAGTTGCGCGCCGAGCCTGCGGACGCAGTGCTGAAGCGGAAGACCGCTCGAGCGGAGGCGGCGGTGGCGGCCAAGCTCAAAGCGGCCGCTGCGAAGACGGCAGAGCTGCCGCGGCGCGCACCCGAGTCCGAGCCCGACGAGGTGGGACTCCTGAAGGCGAAGCTCCACGGTGCGGGAGGCGGCACGGCGGCCGCCGCGCCTGGGGCCGAAGCGCGCGTCGAGGAGCCGCCGCCGCGCGTCCCGCCTGCGCGGGCCGGACGCCCGCAGCTGGTGTCGTCAGGAGCCCCAGTCCCCCCACGCGCAGCCCCCGCACGCTCCCGTCGCACAGGCTCGCCTGCTGTCCCGACGTGCAGGATCGAGTGGTGGCGCGGTTACCTGAACTCCGAGTTCTACGCGGCGCGCTGCGACGCGGACGGAAACGGAGCAGTCGTCCTCCATTCGCCATCGTTCCGCTGGAGGAAGTCGACATCGCCGCCGCACGACCTGCCCGCGGCGGCGGAGGCACACGCCACGCTCGTGGCACAACTCGAGGCCGACGGCTGGATCGCCGGAAAGGTCGGCACCGACTGGTACTCACTCGAACTGCACCGCCGGCCGAGTGCCGCCGCGGCGCGCGCCCGGAAAGGGGAGGCATGACAAACGATCACGACAGCAACCAGCTCGCGAGGCTGGCGGAGCGTCTCGTGGACGGAACCCGGCTCAGATCCATCGAGTGGCGTGCCGCCGAACCAGAGGTCTATACGTGGGGGACGGGCGACGGCTCGGTCAGGATCGCGAGCCGGGACCGCGACGGCGATCCGCCGTACGAGCTGACCGTCTACAACGCGGAGAGCCAGAAGGTCGACGAGCTGAGCTCGGACTTGCTGCCGGGGGACGTGCCCGCTCCGTGGAACCCGCGGCTCGCCGACCTCTACGCGGTTGCCCGGAGGAGCGCGCTGCGGGCGGACGACATCATCGACGCGCTCATGGCCGCCGTGCAGGTGCCCGGCGTCGAGGAGCCAGCGCGGCACGAGCGCTCGTTTCTGAGCAGGGCGCGCGGGGGTGCCTCCGACGCGGACGTCCAGGCGTGAAGTTCCGGGCCGTCCTCGAGGTGAACGCGGTAGAGCGGCATGTCGTCCTCCAATCGTCTCGACGGATTGGGGCCGATAGCGAGGCGCAGCGTACCGCGGGGTGACATGGTGAGCAGTCCGGGGGAGGGCGCCAGTGGGCCGCCACTGGCGCCGCCCCCGGGCTTGAGGAGCGGATAAAGGCAGGCGCCCAAAGCGACTCGCTGTCAGCGCCCGCCCCAGGGTGGGGCATCAGGACAGTGCGCCTTCTAGCCCATCTGGACTAGAAGGCTCAGCGTTTGTACACGTTCGGCTCGCCTGCTTGATTGCCGATTGCGCGGCCCCTGGAGCCCCGCTAATCCGTGGTCCCGCGTACGGTTCATCCCGATAGGTCGTGGTGAACCGGCACCGGTTCGGGTTGGGTCGGATTGCGCGGCTGCGAAGGCGACCGCTTGGAGACAGACCCCTCCCCGAGCGGCACGCGGTCAGAGCCATGTGGATTGGCACCCGCCGACTCCGCGGCCGCGCGCTCACTCTCCGCGTCGATCATGGATCGCACATCTGGAAACGAGAGCGTCCGCCAAAGCGGGCGTTTTCCTTACTGCGGGACAGGGATTCGAACCCCAACTTCCTGATCCAGAGTCAGGCGTCCTACCGTTAGACGATCCCGCAACGGTCGAGCCGATTGTAGCCGCCGTCCGCGGCCGCCGAACCCTCGGAGCTAGAGCTCGAGCCGGTACATCGGCACGAGCCGCTGCTCGGTCTCGGTGTCGATGTGGGCGACCACCTCGACGTACGGCTCGAGCCCCGAGCCGCGGAGTTTCGCTTTCAGCAGGCCGTCGATCTGGAAGATTCCGGAGGAGTTGTTCATCCGGATCTCGATTGCGATCGGGCGCTCGTCGCCGTCGGTGATCGTCACGTCCTCGATCGCGGCGGCCGAAAGGGAATGCATCGAGACGCGGCCGCGCTCGAAGGGGACACGGGAGCGGCCCTTCGCCATGTCGAGTGCGTCGGCAACGCGGATGATGCCGGCCTCGAGCGTGAGCGGCTGGCCGTCGGCGCGATGGCTGATGATCGCCTGCAGCACCTCCGACACGATCACGGTGCGATCGGGCTCGTCGTAGATCCCGTCGAGCAGCTCGCGTAGCTTCGGCTCGGCGAGGAAGAGACTGAAGTCCTCGTGACCGTGCCGATGGATCGACATGCCGATGCAATGAGTGAGTGCCGCGAGCGTGACGATGATCTCCGCGTCGTCGCGTGTCATGCCGAAGTCCCCCACGACCGACGGCTCCACGTGGTGCTTGGTCAGCTGTCGAAGAAGTTTCAGCGCGATGTTCGTGACGATCTGAATGTGCACCCAGGAGTGGTCGTTGATCTCCATCCGCGCGACGGCATTCACGTTCGACACGTGCCACCAGCCCTTCAGCTGCGTGTCCGCGTTGACGCGCTCGATCAGGGTTCGAAGCTTGCGGTTGCCGCGCACCGGAACGTTGATTCGCATCCGCTCGACGGCTTCGGACGGCGTGAGGCGGGCTTCCTGCTCGGCCTCCTCGGACACGGGCTGCTCGATCCGCTCCGCCGTCTCCTTGTCGATCGCCATTGCCCTGAGCATACGTCCGGCCACTCGCCGTGGAAGGATCAGCCCACACCCGAAGGAGCGACTTGACCCAGCTTTCTCCGCATCCGGAGCATGTTCCGATCGGCGCCTCGGGACCGCGGGCGAGCTTCGGGCAGCGGCTTGCGGCGGCGATCATCGATGCCATCATCGTCGGGATCCCTGCAGAGATCCTCTTGCTTGTGCTCGCGCGTGTCGGCTTCGTGATCGCAATCGCGCTCGGCGTCGCCTACTACGGATGGCTCGAGGGCAGCCCGTCCGGCCAGACGGTGGGCAAGCGCGTGATGAAGATCCGCGTGTACGACTTCCGCGTCGGCGGGCCGATCGGCACGGGCCGCGGGATCGGCCGCTACTTCGCGCGCATCATCTCGGCGATCCCGTGCCTGCTCGGGTACTGGTGGATGCTCTGGGACAAGGAGAGGCAGTGTTGGCACGACAAGCTCGTCGGCTCTGTCGTCGTTCCGGCCGACGCATATCCCGTCGACAACCGGCCAGGGTGAGACGCGGATCAGGCGGCGTCGGAGGCCCAGTCGCCGTAGAGGCTCGTGTACAGGCCGCGTGCAGCGAGCAGCTCTTCGTGTGAGCCTTGCTCGATCACGCGACCGTGCTCGAGCACGACGATCAGGTCGGCGTCGCGGATCGTCGAGAGGCGGTGCGCGATGATGAAGGCGGTCCGGTCGGCGAGCAGCACGCGCAGAGCCTGCTCGATGCGGCGCTCCGTGCCGATGTCGACCGACGACGTCGCCTCGTCGAGGATGAGGATCCGCGGGTCGGCGAGGAGCGCCCGCGCGAACGCGACGAGTTGCCGCTGCCCGAGTGAGAGACGGGTGCCGCGCTCGCCGAGCTCGGTCTCGTAGCCGTTCTCGAGCCGCAGGATGAACTCGTGCGCGCCCACCGTCTGCGCGGCGCGGACGATCTCGTCGGCGGGCGCATCGGGCCGGCCGAACGCGATGTTGTCGGCGACCGTCCCGGCAAACAGGAACCCCTCCTGCGGGACGACGCCGAGCTGCCGGCGGAGCGACGCCTGCGTCACCTCGTTCAGGTCGACCCCGTCGATGGTGATGCGGCCGTGGGTCGGCTCGTAAAAGCGAGCGAGCAGCTTCGCGATCGTCGACTTCCCTGCGCCTGTGTGGCCGACGAGGGCGACGGTCGTCCCGGCGGGCACGTCGAGGTCGATTCCGTGCAGCACCTCGTCTCCGCGGCCGTAGGTGAAGCGGACGCCCTCGAACGCGACGTCGCCGTGGATGTGCGCCAGCTCCTGCGCGTCGTGCTCGTCGATGACCTGCGGAGCCTCGTCGAGGACGCCCATGATCTTGTCGAGCGCCGCCGTCGCGGAGAGGAACGTGTTGTAGAGCTGTGACAGCTGCTGCACGGGATCGAAGAAGTTCTGCACGTACAGCATGAACGCGAAGAGCGTGCCGATCGACAACGAACCGCCGAAATAAAGATGCCCACCGTAGGCGAGGACGACGGCGAGTGCGACCGACGAGAGCAGGTCGACCACGGGGAAGTAGATCCCGTTCAGGACGACCGTCTGCATGTTCGACTCGCGGTAGCGGCGCGCGATCCGCGTGAAGTTCTCGAAGGCCGGCGTCTCACGGACGAACGACTGCACGACCCGCATGCCGGCGATGTCCTCCGCGAGGGTTGCCGTGACGAGGCCGAGGCGCTCTCTCACCTGCGCATACGCCTGCGCAGAGCGCTTGCGGAAGATCGCCGTCGCGAGGCTCATCAGCGGAATGACAGCGCACGTCGCGAGTGCGAGTCGCCAGTCGAGGATGAAGAGGATGATCGCCGTGCCGACGAGCGTCAGCGTGTTCTGCACAAGGCTCGTCACGCCGTCGGTGACGAGCTGGTCGATCGCCTCCACATCGTTCGTCAGGCGGCTGATGATCACGCCCGCACGGTTCCGCTCGTAATAGCCGAGCGACAGCTGTTGCAGGTGCTCGAAGAGCGTCAGGCGGAGGTCTGCGAGGATCCGCTCGCCGACCCAGCCCGTCATGTACGTCTCGACGTAGTACATCGCCCAGTTCGCGAGCCCGGCTGCGACGAAGATCGCGACGACGATGTAGAGGGCATTGCCGCCCTTGCCGTTCACCGCGTCGTCCAGCGCAACCTTCGCGAGGTACGGCGGCGCGAGCGCGGTCGCCGTCGCAGCAAGAAGCGAGAGGACCGACCACATCGTTCGCCGGCGGTACGGACCGGTCAGCGACCAGAGGAGGCCGAGGCGGCGACGCGTCTTCCGCCACGACCAGTCCTCGACCTCCGCGCCTCGCGCGGTCATGAGCGTTCCGCCGGGCTGATGGACCCTCATCCCGCTCTGCCGTCGGCAAAGCCGACGCCTCCGCTCCGTGCCGGCTTCGTCGAGCCTACGCCGGTCATGCCACATCCTCCATCTCGCCGCGCGCCTCGACGGCGTCGGCGAACTGGCGCTCGAGAAGGCCGTGCTCGTAGATCTCGCGGTAGATCGCGCTCGTGTGCGCGAGCTCCTCGTGCGTCCCTCGTGCGGCGATCCTGCCGTCGTCGAGCACGACGATCTCGTCGGCGAGCGCGATCGTCGAGAGGCGGTGGGCGATGATGAGCGTCGTTCGGTCACGCATCGCGTTTCGGAGGCCGGCGCGGATCATTGCCTCCGTTGTCGCGTCGACGGCGGCCGTTGCGTCGTCGAGGATGAGGATGCGCGGGTCGATCGCGAGGGCACGGGCGATCGCGATTCGCTGGCGCTGGCCACCGGAGAGCGTGATCCCGCGTTCACCGATGACGGTGTCGTAGCCCTTCGGCAGCCGCTCGATGAACTCGTGCGCCTGCGCCGCGCGAGCCGCAGCCTCGACCTGTTCGTCGGGGAGGTCACCGCCGCCGAACGCGATGTTCTCCCTGACGGTCGCCGAGAAAAGAAAAGGATCCTGCGCGATGACACCGATCTGCCGGCGCAGCGATGCAAGCTTCAGGTCGCGCACATCGACCCCGTCGACGAGCACGCGCCCGCCCGTCACATCGTAGAAGCGCGGGACGAGCGAGGTGAGCGTCGTCTTCCCCGAGCCGGTGTGGCCGATGAGCGCGACCGTCCGTCCCGGGGCGATGTCGAGGTCGACATCGCGCAGGACAGGCCGCTCGTCCAGGTACTCGAAGGACACGTGCTCGAAGCGGATCGCCCCGTCGCCCTCCGGCAGCGCGACCGCGGCCCGCTTGTCGGCGATCTCCTCCGGCTCGTCGATCACCTCGAAGATCCGCTCGCCGGCTGCCGTCGCCCGCTGTGCCTGACCGACCCACATCCCGAGTGCGCGCAGCGGCATGACGAGCATGCCGAGATAGAGGTTGAACGCAACGAAGCTGCCTGGGGAGAGCGTCGCATCCGAGACCATGCGCGCGCCGACGAGGAGCACACCCGCCTGCGCGAGCAGTGGGATGAATGCGATCAACGGCACGTAGGTTGCGCGCTGGCGGTTCGCCTTCACCGTCTGCTCGAAGACGCGCTCGTTCCGCTCGGAGAACTTCGCCTCCTCCGCCGGCTCCTGCGCGAACGCCTTGACCACGTGGACGCCGACGATGTTCTCCTCCGCGACGGTTGCGACGTCGGCGAGGCGCTGCTGAACGTCTCGCAGGGTCGGATGCGACACGTGGCTGTAGCGGTAGGCGAGCACGACGAGCACCGGTGTGATCGCGAGGACGATGAGCGCGAGCTGCCCTTGGACGAAGAAGAGGACGACGGTCACGGAGACGACGGTCAGCACGTTCTGGAAGAAGAAGATGAGGCCGTAGCCGAGGAAGAAGCGAACGCCCTGCAAATCGACTGACGCCCTGGACATCAGTTGCCCTGTCTGGTGCCGGTCGTAGAAGCCGAACGAGAGCCGGACGAGATGGGAGTACATCTCGCTCCGCATGTCCATCTCGACGTCGAGTGCCTGCTTCCCCGAGATCAGCCGCCGACCGGCCATGAAGAGCGCGCGGATGAGGCCGAGGACGACGATCGCGAAGACGGAAAGCCAGAGCTGGTGCGTGTCGTGCTCGATCAGTGCCTGGTCGATCACGTTCCGGCCGGTCACCCAGACGAGGGCGATCTGCGCCGCCTGCGAGCCGACGGCAAGGATGATCGAGATGAAGAGCCCGAGCCGGTACGGCTTGAGGAAGCCGAGGAGACGGACAAACGTCCTGCGGTAAGGGACCGCGCTCACCGTCTGAATCTAGCGGCGCGCTAGATGCGTCTGAGCTCGCCGCGGACGAGCTCGAGCCCGCGCTCGAGGCGAGCTTTGTTCGCCGGGACGTTCGGCCAGCTGCTCGCACCCGACGGGTGCGGGAGGGGCACGACGGGGGTTCCGTCGAGCTCGTACCGGCAGCCGATGCAGTTGGTCAGGTTCCCGGGTAGGCCGAGGAGCCGCTTGAGCGCGAGGCCGCCGACCGTGACGATGAGCCGCGGGCGGAGCAGCTCGATCTCCCAGTCGCGCCAGAACTGGCAGAGCTCTTGCTCCCGCGGCGTCGGCGTACGATCGCCTCGGCCTGACGCTGCGCGCCCGGGATAGCAGCGCGTCACCGAGGCGCAGAAGAACGTCGCGTAGAAGGACTCCTCGTCGAGTGCGAGCCACCGGCGAAGCGTCTGGCCTGCGCGACCGCGCCACGGCAGGCGCTCTTCACCTTCGACGATGCCGGGAGCCTGTCCGTACATATAGGCGCGCTGCCCGGCGAACGGCGCGCGCACCGGAAGCGACTCGAGCGGAAAGCCCGCTTCGACGCACGCACGGCAGCGTGCGGTGTCGCGTTGGAGCGACGCCACCGCTCTGTAAGACGACTTGCGAACTGTCACCGTGGGTAGCGTGAACGGAGAGTGCGCACGCTCTTCTCCTTCCCGAACCCCGTCAACGAGACGTCGGCGCGCGTCGTTGCCGGCGGGGTGGCGATCATCTGCGTCGTCACCGTCGCATTCCAGCAGGGATGGCTGCTGCCGGTGCTCGCATACGGGTTCCTCGCGCGGGTCCTGGCCGGCCCGACTTTGAGCCCGCTCGGCCTCGTCGCAACCCGGGTCGTGACGCCACGACTGCGGGTGCGGGCTCGTTACTCCCCAGGCCCGGCGAAGCGGTTTGCGCAGACCGTCGGCGCAGTGTTCACCGTCGCTGCGACCGTTCTCTGGTTCGCGTTCGGCCTGCATACGGAGGCGCTCGCGCTCACCGCTCTGGTCGCGGTCTTCGCGACGTTGGAGTCGGCGTTCGGGTTGTGCGTCGGTTGCCGCGCCTTCTACTTCGGGATGCGGGTCGGTCTCGTCCCGCCTCAGGTGTGCGAGGAGTGCGCGCGCGTGCTCGCCTCCGCCTAGTCTCTCCGCGTGCTCCCGCTCGAGGCGGTACCGAACTTCTCCGAGGGTCGCGACGCGACCATCGTCGCCGCGATCGGAGACGCGATCTCTGCGTACGCAGCTTTGCTCGATGTGCACACGGACGTGGATCACAACCGTTCGGTGTTCACGCTCGTCGGCGACGAGTCACAGATCGTCGAAGCGCTCGTCGCCGCGATCGCCTGCGCCCGTGAGCGGATCGATCTGCGCACACATGCGGGGGTCCACCCCCGAATCGGTGCGGCGGATGTCGTCCCTGTCGTTCCCGTGCGGCCGGAGGACGCGACGCGTGCACACGAGACGGCGCTCGCGCTCGCGCGCCGCGTCGGTGCCGAGCTCGCCCTCCCGGTCTTTCTCTATGCAGACGTGGGAGATGGTCGTGGCCCTGCGTTCTTCCGGCGAGGCGGGCCGGACGAGCTGCAACGGCGGATAGATGCGGGCGAGCTCTCGCCCGACTTCGGTCCCGGGCGTCTCGATCCCGCGGCGGGCGGCGTCATCGTGGGCTCGCGGCGGCCGTTGATCGCGTTCAACGTGAACCTCGCGGGTGCAAGCGTCGAGGCTGCGCGCGAGATCGCGCGCGTGGTGCGTGAGCGCGATGGAGGTTTCCCGGGTGTACGCGCGCTCGGCCTCGACCTCCCCTCGGCCGGTCAAGCGCAGGTCAGCATGAATGTCGAGGACTGGGAGGCTTCCGCGCTGCACGAGATCGTCCGTGCAATCGAGCGCGAGGCCGAGCTGCGGGATGTCGAGGTGACCGGTGCGGAGCTCGTCGGCCTCATGCCTGCCGGTGCCGCAGCCGCTGCGGCGGGCGCGATGTTGCGCATCGACGGCTTCGATGCGTCGCGCCTACTGGAGCTACGACTGCTCGGCTAGGCGCCTCCGCGTTCCGAGCGACGCCTCCGCGATCCACGCGACGGCTGCCGACAGCGCCGTCGAGCCGGCCGCGACCGCGAACATGACCGGCGCGCCAAAGGCGCCGTAGATGAGGCCGCCGCCGAGTGAGCCGGCGACGGGCGCGAGGCCGGCGGTGACCGCCTTCGAGCTCGCCTGCGCGGTCGCGCGGAACCGCTCCGGCACGAGCTCGTCCGCGATGACGACCGCGCCGACCGATGTGAGCCCGAACCCGAAACCGGCCAGGATCCGCGTCGCCGCGAGGACGGCAGGATCGGTGGCGACGGCCCACACGGCGTACGTCGCGAGGTAGAAGCCGGCGCCTGCAGCGAAGATGTGCGCCGGCCGCAAACGATGTGAGAACCGGCTCGCGGCGATCATGCTCGGCACTTCCGCTGCCGCCTGCAGGCCCGCTGCGATGCCGATGAAGAACGCGCCTCCGCCGAGCGCAGAGATGCGAACGGCCACGAAGTTGTACGCGCCCGCGTACGGCGCGAAGATCAGGAACAGCGCGACGAGGAACAGGATCATCGTCGGGGCAGAGCCGATCGAGCCCCGGTTGCTCCGGGGGGTTCGGCCCTCGCGGTGCGGCTGGGGCCAGCGCCCGCGGAAGACCCCGATGACGAGCGCCGCATTCATCGCCGTCAACGTTGCGTAGCCGAACGCCATCAGATCGATTCCGATCGTGGTGATGAGCGCCCCCCAGACGATTGCGCCGATCGCGAACGTCGCGCTCATCCAGAGGCGCACCGTCCCGTAGGCGTCACGGCGTCCGGCCCCGAGCCGGTCGAGTGCGAGCGCGTCGGCGAGTGCCATCACCGGCGCGCGGACGAGCCAGAGCGCCGACCCGACGATCGCGATCACCCCGACCCCGTGGGCAAATCCGAGCGCGATGGCGCCTGCAACGGTGGCGGAGAGGCAGAGCGCGAGCGTCCGTTCCCGGCCGAGCATGCTGTCGGCCAGATACCCCCAGAGCGGTCCCGCCGCGAAGCCGACGGCCGCGTTCAGGGCGAGCACGGCGCCGATCGCCTGGACGGAGAGCCCTCGATCGTCGAGAAGAAGCGGCAGGAACGGCACGAGCGCCGACTCGGCGAAGCCGAGCAGGCAGAAGAGGAGGCGGACGCGGAGGAGGGAGCGGTCGCGGAAGAGCACCGACCGGAAGCTAGCCGCGCTCTACACTCGCTTCGTGGCGCAGCGCACCGCGATCGGCCTGACAGGCGACGATCTCACCGTCGCCGACGTCTGGGCCGTCGCCGTCGAAGGCGCGTCGGCGACGCTCGCAGACGAGGCGAAGGACAAGATGCTCGCGGCCCGCGAGCTGGTCGAGCGCGCCGCGCACGGAAGCCGCGAGCACACCTACGGCGTCAACACCGGCTTCGGCAGATTCGTCAACCGGTCGATCCCGGAGGAGCTGACCGAGGAGCTGCAGCTGCGGCTTTTGCGCTCGCACGCCTGCGGGGTGGGGGAGCCGTACGCCGACGAGGTGGTGCGCTCCGCGATGCTGCTTCGCGCGAACACGCTCGCGAAAGGCAACTCCGGAGCGCGGGTCGCGACCGTCGAGCTCCTGCTCGAATGTCTCGACCGCGGCGTGTTACCCGTGGTGCCGGCTCGCGGCTCGGTCGGTGCGTCGGGGGATCTCGCACCGCTCGCGCATCTCGCGCTCCCGCTCGTCGGAGAGGGCGAGGCGTTCGTCGAGGGAGAGCGGCTCTCGGGACGGGACGCGCTCGCTCGCGTCGGCCTCGAGCCGATTCGCCTCGCGGCCAAGGAAGGGCTGTCGCTCATCAACGGCACGCAGTTCATGGCGTCCTTCCTCGCACTCGGTCTCGTCCGTGCTCGGCGTCTGGCGCAGGCGGCCGATCTCGCGTGCGCGATGTCGCTCGAGGCGCTGCAGGGCTCGCGCACGTCGTTTCTGCCGCAGATCCACGCGTTGCGGCCGCTTCGCGGTCAGGTGGACTCGGCGGCGAACGTGCTCGCGCTGCTCGAGGGGTCCGCGATCAACGAGTCACACCGCTGGTGCGACAAGGTGCAGGATGCGTACTCGCTCCGCTGCGCACCGCAGGTGCACGGCGCGTCACGGGACTTGCTCGACTACGTGGAGTACACCGTGTCGGTCGAGTTGAACGCTGCGACGGACAATCCACTCGTGCTCGTCGACGACGAGGCGCTCGTCTCGAACGGGAACTTCCACGGGCAGCCGCTCGCCTTCGCACTGGACGCGCTCGCGATGGCGGTCGCGGAGCTCGCGAGCATCTCCGAGCGCCGCGTGGAGCGGCTCGTGAATCCGAATCTGTCCGACGGCCTGCCCGCGTTCCTCACGACCGACGGCGGCCTCAACAGCGGCTTCATGATCCCGCAGTACGTGGCCGCGTCGCTCGTCTCGGAGAACAAGGTGCTCGCACATCCGGCGTCAGTCGACTCGATCCCGACGAGTGCGGGCCAGGAAGATCATGTGTCGATGGGCAACGCGGCCGGGCTCAAGGCATGGCAGGTGCTCGCGAACTGCGAGCGGGCGCTCGCGATCGAGTTGCTGGCAGGCGCTCAGGCGGTCGAGTTCCATGCGCCGCTCGAGCCTGGCACCGGCGTGCGTGCGACGCGCAGCTTCGTCCGCGAGCTGTCGCCACGACTGCGCGACGACCGCTCGCTTGCCGGCGACATCGAGGCGGTCGCCGTCTCGATCAGGGACGGCTCGCTCGTGCGTGCCGTCGAGAGCGACGTCGGAGAGCTGCGGTGAGCATCACCGAGGCAGGGGCGGCGCGTGTCGAAGCGCTGTGCGGAGACCTGTCGCGCATTCGCGCGCCACGCGGGTCCGAGCTCAATGCGCGCCAGTGGTCGACCGAGGCTCCACTTCGCATGCTGTTGAACAATCTCGATCCCGAGGTGGCGGAGAAGCCCGAGGAGCTCGTCGTCTACGGCGGCTCGGGCCGCGCCGCGCGCTCGCACGAGGCGTTGCGCGCAATCGTCGCGTCGCTGCTCGATCTTCGCGCGGACGAGACGCTCCTCGTGCAGTCGGGGAAGCCGGTCGGGATCTTCGCGACGCATGAGAACGCGCCGCGCGTGCTGATCGCGAACTCGCTCCTCGTCCCGAAGTGGGCGACGTGGGACGAGTTCCGGCGTCTCGAGGCGGAGGGTCTCACGATGTTCGGCCAGATGACGGCAGGCTCGTGGATCTACATCGGGACACAGGGCATCCTGCAGGGGACATACCAAACCTTCGCCGCCGCGGGTGAAAAGCACTTCGGCTCGCCCGACCTCCGTGGGCGGACGATCTTGACCGCGGGGCTCGGCGGCATGGGCGGCGCGCAGCCGCTCGCCGCGACGATGGCGGGCGCCGCTGCGCTCTGCATCGAGGTCGACCCGCACCGGATCGAGCGGCGGCTCGAGACGCGCTACCTCGACGAGGCGACGGACTCCGTCGACGACGCTCTTACGCGTGTGCGTTCGGCGGCCCGGGAGCAGCGACCGCTCTCGGTCGGGCTGCTCGGCAACGCGGCCGAGCTCGTGCCGGAGCTCGCACGTCGCGGGGAGGACTTCGACTTCGTCACCGACCAGACGGCGGCGCACGATCCGTTGAACGGCTACGTCCCTTCTGGGCTGTCAGTCGCCGAGGCCGATGAGCTTCGCGCGTCCGATCCAGCCGAGTACCTGCGCCGTGCGCGCATGTCGATCGTCGCGCACGTCGACGGGATGCTCGAGTACGTCCGACGCGGTGCGTATGTTTTCGATTATGGCAACAACCTGCGAGGTGAGGCCCGTGAAGGTGGAGTAGGCGAGGCCTTCTCATACCCGGGCTTCGTCCCGGCCTATATTCGGCCGCTCTTCTGTCGTGGCATCGGGCCGTTTCGCTGGGCAGTCCTGTCCGGGGACCCGGCCGACATCGCGACGATCGACGCTGCACTGCGGACGCTCTTCCCGGGCGACCCGTTGCTGCAGCGGTGGCTCGAGCTCGCACCGGAACGGGTGGCGTTCCAGGGGCTGCCGGCACGCATCTGCTGGCTCGGCTACGGCGATCGCGCGAAGGCGGGTCTCGCGATCAACGAGCTCGTGCGGTCGGGCGCGGTCTCGGCGCCGGTCGTGATCGGCCGCGACCACCTCGACTCCGGCTCGGTCGCATCGCCGTACCGCGAGACGGAAGCAATGCGGGACGGCTCCGATGCGATCGCCGACTGGCCGATCCTGAATGCCCTCGTCAACGTCGCTGCGGGAGCGACGTGGGTGAGCGTCCACCACGGCGGCGGCGTCGGGATCGGCAACGCGATCCACGCGGGCATGGTCGTCCTGGCCGACGGCACCGACGCCGCGGGCGAGCGGCTCGAGCGCGTTCTCACGACCGACCCGGGCACAGGCGTCATGCGCCACGCCGACGCCGGCTATCCGGAAGCGCTCGATGCTGCCCGCGAGGGAGGGCTCAACCTGCCGTCCGTCGCCCGCGACGCGTGACGCGCGCTCCTCGTGCGCGACCTCGCGCAGGTCGCGACCCCGGCCGGGCGGGAGGCTCCGCTCCGCGGTGCAGCGCTCGCCGAGGTCGAGGTCGTCGACCACGCGTTCGTGCTCGTCGAAGGCGACACCGTCCAGGCAGTCGGCCGCATGCGGGACCTGCCGGCCCTGGACGGCGACGTCGTCGAGGTCGACGGGCGCGGCTCGTCTGCGATCCCCGGCCTCGTGGACTGCCATACGCATGCGGCGTTCGGCGGCGACCGCGTCGACGAGTTCTCGCTTCGCGCCGCGGGTGCGAGCTACGAGGAGCTGCACGCGCGTGGGGGCGGCATCCTCTCGACCGTCCGCGCGACGCGTGCGGCCGGCGAGGCCGGGCTGCACGACGCGGTCGAGCGTCACGCGGGCTGGATGCGCGCCCACGGCACCACGACCTTCGAGGGGAAGTCCGGCTACGGCCTCGACCGGGACACCGAGCTCGCCTCCCTGCGCGCGATCCGCGACGCCGGCGGGATCCCGACGTGGCTCGGCGCGCACGCCGTCCCGCCGGAGCTCGACGGCGACGCCGAGGCGTACCTCGACTTCGCACTCGCCGACGTGCTGCCGGAGGCTGCGACGATCGCCGAGGCCGCAGACATCTTCCTCGAGCGTGGAGCCTTCGACGTCGCCCAGGCGCGGCGCTACCTCGAGGCGTGCCGCGATGCCGGTCTCGCGCTGCGCCTGCACGGCGACCAGTTCACCGAGCAAGGGGCGATCCCGCTCGCTGTCGAGCTCGGAGCCCGGTCGGTCGATCACCTCGAGGCGACGGGAGACGAGGGCGTAAGGATGCTCGCCGCAAGCGGCGTCGTCGGAGTGCTCCTGCCCGCGAGCGCGCTCTTCCTCGGCCGCCCGATGCCGCCCGGCAGAGCGCTCGTCGACGCGGGCGCGGCGGTCGCGCTCGCGACCGACTTCAACCCCGGCAGCGCGTTCTGCGAAAGCCTCCCGCTCTGCTGCTCGCTCGCAGCGACGCAGCTGAAGCTCGCACCCGCCGAGGCGCTCGCCGCCTGCACCGTCAACGCCGCGCATGTGCTCGGTCGCGCCGATCGTCTCGGGCGGCTCGCCGCCGGCTACCGGGCGGACATCGTCTTGCTCGACGCGCCGGATTGGCGCTACCTGGCATATCACCTCGGCGGCGATCTCGTGACCCAGGTGATCGTCGCCGGAGAGCTACGCTAGCTCGACATGCCGACGCGAAAGCAGAAGCGGCGCGAGCAGAAGGCGAAGCGTCACGACTACGAGATCGTCTATCTCGACGCCGAGGGCAACGAGCTCGACGAAGCCCCGGAAGAAGCCGAGCGTCCGAAGAAGGAGCGGGCCTCCTCTTCGGCCGGGAAGAAGCAGCAGCAGCGCGGGCGAAGGGCGGGCCGCGAACCGCAACCGCCTTCGTGGCGGCGCTCATTCCGCCGCGCCGCGCTTCTCGGGATCGTGGTCTTCCTCTTCTTCTCGCTCAGCGGGCCGAAGGGGAACGGCCGCTATCTGAACGCGCTCGCCTTCAGCGTGCTGTACACGGGTCTCTTCGTCCCGTTCACGTACGCGATCGACCGCTTCGCCTACCGCCGCTGGCAAGCGCGCCAGCCGGGCGCGTCGCCCGCCGTCAAGAAGCGCTAGCGCGCTCTTCGCCGCGGTAGTGGCCCACGCCGGGCCACGGGGCGAGCGTCAGCAGGAGCCGGGCACCGCCCTCCGTCGTGACCGCGTGCCGCTCCTCCGGATCGAACCGAAAAAGATCCCCCGCGACGGCGCGGATTGCGTCGGCGCCCGCCTCGATCCGGGCCTCGCCGGAGACCACGAGAAGCAGGGCCGCTTCCTTCACCTCGTGATCGCTGAGCTCCTGCTCGGGGTCGAGCGCAATGAGGACGACGCGGCTCTCGCCGTCCTGCGAGTGAAGAACGACCGGCGAGCGAGCGCCGTCCGGCGTGTCGATCTCGTAGAGCTTCCAGTGCTGCACGACGGCACGATACCGCGGCACGCAAAGTGCTACACATCGCACTCGTGAGCGTTCGTCGTCGATCAGTACGCACTCGGCCCGCTGCAGACGAACTGCTACGTCGATCCGCGCGGACAGCGGTGCCGCCGAGGCGGCGATCGTCGACCCGGGCGGCGACGCGGCCGAGCTCCGTCTGCAGCTGGCGCGAAGCGGCGCGAAGTGCGCTGCGATTCTGATCACGCACGGGCACTTCGACCACCTCGGCGGGGTCGCCGACCTCGCGGAAGGCACCGGCGCGCCGGTCTGGATCCCGGAAGGGGAACGCGATCGGCTCGAGCGCTACCAGGAGTTCGCACCGGTCGGGATGCCGGGCCGCGCCTACACACCCGATCATCTCGTCGAAGGTGGCGAGACGATCGACGCTGCAGGCATCTCCTTCGAGTGCATCGCGATTCCCGGCCACTCACCGGCACACGTCGCCTACTACACGGACGGCGCGCTCTTCAGCGGCGATCTCCTCTTTGCCGGATCCGTCGGCCGCGTCGACCTGCCGGGCGGGGACTGGGACACGCTCGTCGCCTCCGTCAAGTTGCTCGCGGATACGCTATCCGGCCGAGACCGTCGTCTACCCCGGGCACGGGCCGGCGACGACGCTCGGCGTCGAGCTCGAGCGCAATCCGTTCCTCGCGGAGCTGCGCGCCTCGTGAGCATCGAGAGGCCGCGCGGAACGAATGACATCCTCCCGACCGACGCGCCGCTCTGGCGAAGGGTCACGCAGGAGATCGAAGCGGTCGCAGCGACCGTACGGCTACGGCTGGATCCGCACGCCGGTGTTCGAGGACACCGATCTCTTCCAACGGACGTCCGGCGAGGGCTCCGACGTCGTGCAGAAGGAGATGTACACCTTCGAGGACAAGGGCGGCCGCAGGCTGACACTGCGCCCGGAGGCGCACGGCGCCGATCTGCCGGGCCTATATCGAGCACGGCATGCATCGTGCGCCGCAGCCGGTGAAGCTCTACACGGTCGACACGATGTATCGCTACGCAACGCCGCAGCGTGGCCGATACCGCGAGTTCTGGCAGCTCTCGATCGAGGCGATCGGCAGCGCCGACCCGGCGATCGACGCGGAGGTCATACAGCTCTACACCGAGCTCCTTCGGCGACTCGGCGTCACCCGGTGGGAGCTCCTCCTCAACTCGATCGGCGACCGCAACTGCCGGCCCGCCTACATCGAGAAGCTGAACGCATGGCTCGACGAGCACGACGACGTCCTCGACGACGACGCTCGCGCGAAGCGCGCGACGAGCCCGCTGCGCGTCTTCGACGTGAAGAGCGAGCGCGTGCGCGAGGCGCTTCGCGACGCGCCGACGATCGGCGAGTCGCTCTGCGCGGCGTGCGCCGAGCACTTCGAGCGGTTCGCGCGCTATCTCGATGCGTTCGGCGTTCAGTACACGATCGACTCGACGCTCGTGCGCGGCCTCGACTACTACACGCGGACAGCGTTCGAGTTCATCGGGCCAGACGAGAGCACGCAGGCCTCGACGATCTGCGGCGGCGGACGCTACGACTACCTGATCGAGGAGATCGGCGGCCCGCCGACACCCGGCATCGGCTTCGGCGCCGGCATCGAGCGGCTCGTTCTCTCGCTCGAGCTCGAAGGGATCACCGGCGAGCAGCGGCCGCTCGATGTCGTCCTCGTCGTCGACGGTGACGCCGATCGCACGGAGATACTGCGCACGCTCGCCGAGCTGCGCGCGCGCGGGATCGCCTGCGACACCGACTACGCTGGCCGCTCGATGAAAGGCCAGCTGACGCAGGCGCAGAAGCGCGCGAACGCCGTCGCGATCCGTTCGGCGACGGCTGGACGCTCCGCCGCCGCGGCGAAGAGGACCGGCAGGCCGCGACGCTCGGGAGAGCTCTTGTGGCGCACGCAGCTGGCGCGACACGACCTGCGGCTTCGTCACGGCCTCCGATGTCGGCAAGACGATCACCGTCGCCGGCTGGTGCGACACGCGCCGGGAGCACGGCGGCCTCGTCTTCATCGACCTGCGCGACCACACCGGGAAGGTGCAGCTCGTCGTCAACGCCGAGCACTCGCGCGAGGCGGCCGACGTCGTTCGAGAGGTGCGGAACGAGTTCGTGCTGCAGGCGGTCGGCGAAGTCGTCCGCCGCTCGCCGGAGAACGTCAACGCGAACATCCCGACCGGCGAGATCGAGATCCAGGTCGACCGAGCTGCGCGATCATCTCGCGCTCCGAGCCTCTCCCGTTCCAGATCGGCGAGGACGTCGACGAGGTGCTCCGCCTCCGCTATCGCTGGCTCGACATGCGGAGCGACCGCATGCAGCGGAACCTGCGGCTGAACCACACGATCATCCAGGCGATCCGGCGGACGATGGACGAGCTCGGCTTCATCGACGTGTGGACGCCGTCGATGACGAAGGGCACACCTGAGGGCGCGCGCGACTTCCTCGTCCCCGTCCGGCTTCAGCCCGGGCGGTTCTTCGCGCTCGCGCAGTCGCCGCAGCTCTTCAAGCAGCTCTGCATGGTCGGCGGGCTCGACCGCTACTACCAGATCGCCACGTGCTGGCGCGACGAGGATCTGCGCGCCGACCGTCAGTTCGAGTTCCGGCAGCTCGACCTCGAGATGGCATTCGTCGACCGGGAGGACGTGCTCGACGTGCTCGAGCGCTGCGTCGTCGCAAGCTGCGAGGCGGTGGGACGGCCGCCGCCGACGCCCGTTCGAGCGACTGACTACACCGACGTGATGCGGCGCTTCGGCACGGACAAGCCCGACCTTCGCTACGGCCTCGAGATCCAGGACGCGACCGAGATCACGCGCGGGTCGCAATTCGGCGTCTTCGCGAATCGCGCCGGTCGTGCGCTACCTCGTCGCCCCGCAGCGCCTACTCGCGCGCCGAGCTCGGGCGGCTCGAGGAGCTCGCGAAGGAGTGGGGCGCAAAGGGCCTCGCGTACCTCGTGAACGACGGCGGCGAGATCCGCTCGCCGATCGCGAAGTTCCTCTCCGAGGACGAGCTCGCACGCTTCGCGCCCGAGCCGGGCACGACCGCGCTCTTCGCGGCCGCCGACGAAGCGACGGTGAGCCGCGTGCTCGGCGGCCTCCGCGTGCACCTCGGCCGCGAGCTCGGCCTCGCAGACGGCGCGCGCGACGCGTTCCACTGGGTCATCGACTTCCCGCTCTTCGAGCGCGACGAGGACACCGGCGCGTGGACGTTCCTGCACCATCCGTTCACCGCGCGCGATCGCCGGCGACGAGGGCCGGATCGAGAGCGATCCCGGCGGCGTCATCGGCCAGCACTACGACCTCATCTGGAACGGCTGGGAGCTCGGCTCGGGCTCGATCCGGATCCACCGGCGCGACGTCCAGCAGGCGGTCTTTCGCGTCATGGGGCTCGGGGAGGAGGAGCAGCGCGAGAAGTTCGGCTTCCTGCTCGACGCGCTGCGAATGGGCGCGCCGCCGCACGGCGGCTTCGCGATGGGCATCGACCGCTTCGTCGCGCTCATGGCGGGCGAGCCCGACATCCGCCAGGTGATCGCCTTCCCGAAGGTCGCGAGCGGCTCCGACCCGCTGACGGGCGCGCCGACGCCGATGCCGGATTCCGTCCTCGAGAGACCTGGGAATCAGCGTCATCGTGGACAACGGTCAAGCGCAGGCGTCGGACGGCCGATGAAGAAGTCATACTTCGGGCGCGCGCTCGCAGCGTCTACGCGTAGTCAAGGGAGGCACCGACACAGATGGCTATTGAAGGCCCGGGTCGCGCTGGCGTCCCGTCGCTGACCTCGTTGCCGAGGATCGAGGACATCCCGCAGAGCCGGGGACGGCTTCGACCCCGAGCGCGGTCCGCGAGGCCTTCGATGCGTTTCGCCGTCACACCGCACAGCTGCAAGCGCAGCTGCGCGTGCTCCAGGCCGCCGGCCGCAGTGCGACGCTCGAGCCGTCGCGGCCACGCCGTCCGCATGGACGCGCTGCATCTCATCCGTGCCGCCGCAGAGTTCGCCGACACGCTCGAGCGCGACGCGCAGAACGCATCGGCCGCGCAGCTCGGCAAGACCGAGGAAGAGGTACGCCGCCGCCAGAACGAGCTGCAGGAACGTGAGGCGGAGGTGGAGCGCTACCGCCAGGAGAGCGAGCGGCAGCGACCCGAGATGATGAACGCCGCCCGCAACGAGTCGCGCGAGCTCCTCGCGCGCTCTCACGCCGATGCGACGCCGCGAGCTCCAGGAGGCCGAAGCCAAGGGCAACCGCCTGCTCGAGCAGTCCCGCCATCAGGCGACCGAGCTCACGAACGCCGCGCGCGCCGAGGTCGAGCAGACGCTCGAGTGGGCGCGTGCGCAGGGGGGCGCCATCCTTGCGCGCGCCCAGCACGGTGCCGAGCAGCTTCTGGCCGCGGCGGGCCTCGGTCAGGACGCGATCTCGACGGTCGCGACCGCGATCGTCCAGGCGGCCGAGCGGAGCGCCGAGCAGGCGCGTCCGCAGATGCCGGTCTCCGCAGTCGCCGCGACCCCGGCGGTGACCCCTGCGCCGGCAGAGCCCGAGACGGCTGAGCCTGCGCGCACCACGCCCGACGCCTGCCGCGCCGACGCCGGGACGCCGACATCCTCCGCACCACCGCCGCCTGCGGTCTCCGGGCCTCCACCCGTTGTCGAGACGGCGACGTCTTTCCGAGCCTGCTGCGGCCGACGAGGCGGCGGAGGGCCCGGAAGGCAGCGACCCCGAGCCGTAGGCTCTCCCCATGCGCCGCGTCTTCGGTTTTCGCACCGTCCTCGAGGCGGCATTCCTCGTTGCCGTACCCGTCGCCTCGCTCGCTCTCGGGCTCGGCCCGGCCGCGATGGTCGCCAGCGCCGTCGGCATCTCCTCGTGCTGCTCTCGAGGCCTTCCTCTGGCGCGGGGGCGGCAAGGGCCGGGCGCACGCCCGAAGCCGCGCCGCAGCCGCGGCCCGTCGACCCGGCGCCCGCGGTCGCCGTCGCCGCGGCGCCCGAGCCGGAGCCAGAGGCAGAGCCGGAGCCCGACGTCCGAGCCGGAACCCGAGCCCGAGCCGGCCAGAACCCGAGCCGAGCCCGAGCCGGAACCCGAGCCCGAGCCCGAGCCGGAGCCCGTCCGCATGCTCCAACCGGTTCCCGACCCGGAGCCGGAGCCGGAGCCTGAGCCGGAGCCCGAGCCAGCCGGAGCCGGAGCCCGTGGCGGCCGTCGTCGCGATCGGCGTCAGCGCCGAGCCGCGCCGCTGGAATCTCTGGGACCTCGAGCGCCTGAGCCGGGAGCACCAGGACGGAGAGGCGATCCGCGACGAGGAGCGGACGTTTCTCCTCCTGGACCTGCGCGAGTTCGCAGGGCCCGACGGCCTGCTGCCGGTGGACTTCGACGGCCTCGTGCGCGACAGCTTCGGCGATCTCGTGGGATCGAGATGACGACGTCGGTCGGCCTTCGTGCCTCGGCGCTAGCAGGCATTGCGATCCTCGGGATCGCGATCGGGATCGCGCTTGCGACCCGCTCGCACGACAAGAAGCCCGTCGCGACGCCTGCGGGGCAGTGGTACACGGCACTCGCCGCGCCCTACACGCGCACGAAGCCGAGGAAGGGGGCGTGCGGCGTCGTCGTCGGCCCGAAGACGCCGGGTGTCATGCATCCCGTGTTGCCGTGCGGCGTGAAGATCTACATCGAGTTTCACGGCCGCGAGGTCCTGACGCAGGTCGTGGACCACGGCCACACTGCGCCGGGCCGCGTCTTCGACGTCACGCTTCCGGTCGCGAAGCTCCTCCGACTGCAGGGATCGCAAACGATCCGCTGGCGTTTCGCGTCGTAAGCGCTACTCTGCGACGCGGTCGACCCTGTACGTGGGTCCGAGCCTTTATGTAGATCCAACGCCTACATGAAGGGAGCCGGCGTCCCGACTGCAGCGTCGCTGTTTTCGAGCACGGCACCCACCTGGTTACGCCAGGGTCACATAGCTCGGACAGAAATCGGCAGGGTGGATACAGGGCGGCGCCGCAAGGCGCCGCCCTTTCTCTTGGCTACCGTGCGTCGATGATCGAGGCATTCGGCGACTCGACCCGCGACGGTGAGTGGGCCGCAGTCCGCCTTCTGGTCGACGGCGACCGGATCGTGGAGGCGGACGCACCCGGGCTCGCGCAGCCGCTCGCCGGCCGCACGCTGCTCGAGGCTGCGGCAGTCGGGGGCGAGACGCTTGCCGTCGACGCGCTCGCGAACGCACTCGGGCCGATCTTCCGCTGCGAGCCCTCTTCGGGCCGAACGGCAGTTGCGATGAGCGGCGGCGTCGACAGCGCGGTCGCATTGCTTCGTGCGGCCCCGCAGGCGATCGGCGTCACCCTCCGCCTCTGGCTCGATCCGGACGGCCCCGATGCGGACCGCGCATGCTGCTCTCCGGAGGCGGTGATCGCGGCGCGTGAGACGTGCCACGCGCGCGGCCTTCCGCACGTGACGCTCGACTTGCGCGAGGAGTTCAGGCGGGCAGTGGTGACGCCGTTCGTTCGCGGCTACGCGCGCGGCGAGACGCCGAACCCGTGCATCCGCTGCAATGGGAGCTTTCGCTTCGCCGAGCTCCTCGCGTTCGCCGCACGCGCCGGATGCGACAGGCTCGCGACCGGTCACTACGCACGCATCGCGGAGCATCGAGGGCGCACGCTGCTTCATCGCGCCGCGGATGCGCGGAAGGATCAGTCGTACATGCTCGCGCGGCTCGAGCCGGGGCAGCTCGCGCGGCTGTGGTTCCCGCTCGGGGATCAGGACAAGGGCGCGACCCGTGCCGAGGCCGCGGGCGCCGGTCTCGCGGTCGCGGAACGGCAGGAGTCGCAGGAAGCCTGCTTCCTGGCCGGCGACGACTATCGCAGCTTCCTCGCGCGTCACGGTGTCGGCGCACGCAAGGGTGCGATAGTCGACACCGAGGGGCGAGAGCTCGGCACCCACGACGGCTTCTGGCGGTTCACTCCGGGCCAGCGAAAGGGCATCGGTGTGTCCGCGGCGCGGCCGTTGTACGTGCTCGATGCAAATGCCGCGACGAATGCGGTCGTGGTCGGTCCGCGCGACGCCCTCGCGCGCAGACACGTGCACGCGCGGGGGCGGATGTACGTCGATGTCGGTCGCGCAGCCGCCAAGCTCAGGTATCGCTCACCTGCCGTCGCCGCGAGCGTGTCGCCGACCGAGGGCGGTTTCTCGCTCGAGCTCGACGAGCCGGCGTTCGGCGTTGCTCGGGGTCAGGCCGCCGTTCTCTACGAGGGCGACGCGGTCGTCGGGTGCGGGACCATCTCGTCCGCCGACGACAACTAAGATCGGCTCATGGTCGTGGCAGCCACGTCGGGCGACGTCTGGCGCATCGCTCTCGCCGTCTTCTTCCTGGCCGTTGGGCTGTCGGCTGCGTACCTTCTCATCCGATTGGGCGGAACCGTTGCGCGCCTGTCTTCGTTGATCAAAGGGGCGGAGGACGAGGTCCTCCCCGTGATCAACAAGGTCGGAGGCAGCGTGGATCGGATCAACGACCAGCTGGACAAGGTCGACCGCGTCACCGACAGCGCCGTCGATGCCGCGGACAGCGCAGATACCGCGGTCAGGGCGTTGAGCATGGCCGTGACGAAGCCGGTTCAAAAAGTCTCCGGGTTCGCGGCGGCCGTGAGCTATGGCGCGTCGGACTTCAAGGCGCGACGCGACTGGAGGCACGCGGTGCAGGCGGGGAAGGAGGCAGCTGCGCGGCGCGAGCTCGAGCTCGAGGAGGAGCTGCGCGACGCGGGGAGGGGCAGCGCATGACCGACGAGATCACGCTGACGGTTCCGGCGCAGGAGGATTTCCGGCAGATCGCGCATCTTGTCGTCGGCGGCCTCGGCGCGCGCCTCGATCTCCCCTACGAAGACCTGGACGATCTCCAGACCGCGCTCGACGCGCTTCTCGGGAGGCGCGAGGACGACGGCGACATCGAAGTCGTCGTCGGGCAGCGGGACGGCGAGATCCGGACGTCGGTAGGCCCATTCGCCGAGCACGACCTCGACGAGCTCGAGTCGGAGTCGACGGCTCTCGGGCTTCGGCGCGTTCTCGAGACGGTCGCCGACGGATTCGAGATCGAACGGCGCGACGGCAGCGCCTGGGTGCTCCTGACGAAGCGGCTCACGGAGGGCGTCGGCTGATGCCGCGCATCGACGACAAGATCCTGCTCCGCAAGTACCACGAGGAAGGCGACCTCGCCGCACGCGAAAAGCTGATCGAGCAGTACATGTCGCTCGTGCGCTCCCTCGCGCGGCGGTACTCGTATCGCGGCGAGCAGCTCGAGGACCTGGTGCAGATCGGGGCTATCGGCCTCATCAAGGCGATCGACCGCTTCGACCTCGAACGCGGCGTCGAGCTGACGACCTACGCCACGCCGAACATCATCGGCGAGATCAAGCGCCACTTCCGCGACAAGGGCTGGTCGGTTCGCGTGCCTCGCGGGCTGCAGGAGCTGAACGTGCAGCTCTCGCGCCTGATGGAGCAGCTCACGGTGCAGCTCGGCCGCTCGCCGACGATCCCGGAGCTCGCGAAGGCATCCGGGTCGACCGAGGAAGAGGTGCTCGAGGCGCTCGAGTCGGGCCGCGCCTACTCGTCGCTCTCGCTTTCGTCGGGTGGCGGCGGCGACGGGGAGGACGACCTCGATCCGCTCGAGTCGATCGGGACCGAGGAGCATCAGTACGAGGTGAGCGAGGATCGGGCCGTGCTCGCGCCGGGGTTCAAAGCGCTCGACGAGCGTGAGCGAAAGATCCTGCAGCTCCGGTTCTTCGACGGGCTCACGCAGTCGCAGATCGCGCAGCAGGTGGGAATCTCTCAGATGCACGTGTCGCGGCTCATCCGGCGGTCACTCGAGAAGATCCGGGACGAGATCGCCTCGGACGAGGAGACCGGCGCCCGGACGGGTGGCTGACCAGAACGACCCCGAGGTCGTTCGTCGCGAGTACGCCGACGAGAAGGGGCTCGCGGGACGGCAATCCGTGTGGGTGCGGCGCCGAGGCGGCCAGCCGCTCGATGTCGCATTCGACCAAGTCGTCGCGCTGCGCCCCCGGCGGGTGCTCGAGGTGGGCTGCGGCCAAGGGGAGTTCGCGGCGCGGCTCATGGCGCACGGGCTCGAGGTCGTCGCCGTCGACCAGTCGGAGCGCATGGTCGAGCTGACGCGGGCGCGTGGGGTGGACGCGCGTGTGGCCGATATCCAGCAGCTGCCGTTCGGCACCGACGAGTTCGACGTCGCGGTCGCGAACTTCGTGCTCTACCACGTTTACGACCTGCACCGAGGACTGGCCGGGCTCGCGCGCGTCAGCCCCGTCCTCGTCGCGACCACGAACGGCGAGCGCCACCTCGCGGAGATGTGGGCCGTCGTCGATCGCGACCTGTGGGCGCGGACGCATCTGTTCTTCCGGGAAAACGGGGAGGCGTACCTGCGGGAGCACTACGAGGAGGTGCGCATCGTGGACGTTCCCGGGACGATCTCGATGACCGCCGACGACATGCGCAACTACATCGCGCACTCGATCGCCCACAAGCATCTCGTCGCCCGAGTCCCGAGCTTCGCCGGCTCGACCACCGTTACTGCGTCGAGCTGTGTGTTCGTGGCCGCGCGGTAGCGGCTAGAGAGCCGAGAAGCCGAAGTCGAGCAGCCGCCTCGTGTCGGTGTACATGTCGGGCGAATCGAGGACGACGGCGATGAGCGACCGGTCGCCGCGCGTCGCCGACGCGACGAGGCAGGGCCCGGACTTGTGCGTGTAGCCCGTCTTGACGCCCGTCGCGCCGGGATAGCTACCGAGTAGGCGGTTGTTGTTCACGTAGATCTTCGCGAAGGTCGGGGCGTTCCACTTCACGTGCTTGATGTGCGTGTGGACGACGTGCCGGAAGCGGGGGTTCCGCATCGCGACCCGCGTGAGCGCGGCGAGATCCCACGCGCTCGAGTAGTTGTCGGCGTCCTTCACGCCGCTCGGGGTCGAGTAGTGCGTGTCGTGCAGACCGAGGCGCTTCGCCTCGGCATTCATGGAGCGGATGAACGTCCACTTGTCGCCGCCGGCAGCGATCGCAAGGGCAAGTGCGTCGTCGTTCCCCGAGTAGAGGAGGAGCGCATAGAAGAGCTTCCAGGCCTCGACCTTCTCGCCGGCACGAAGGCCTTCGCGGACGAGCGGGACGCGCGGCACCGACTTGTCGACCCTCACGATGTCATGCGGCTTCAGCGCTTTGAGTGCAAGAAGCGCGGTCATGATCTTCGTCGTCGACGCGACCTTTCGCCGCTCGTGCGCGTGCTTCGCCCAGAGCACCCGCCCGGTCTTGGCATCGACGAGCACCGCCGCCGTGCCGAGGATCCTCGGCGTGAACGAGTGACGCAGGAGCGACCCGCCGGTGAGCAGGCGCTCGGGCGCAGGGGCCTTCTTGTGCTTCACGTGGAAGACGGGTGCCCGCGCGACGTGAATGACGTGTGGCACCTCCGGCGACATCGCGACCGCGATCGGCGCTGCAGGCTGATGCGAGCCGATCCACGCGCCCCCGAGCCCGGCGGCCGCGACCGCAAGCCCGACAGGCGCGAGCCGCCGCACGCGATACCTGTAGCGCTTCCTCGGCACCCCACGATCCTACGACGGAAGACGGCTGAATCCTCATCATGGGAGGACGAGGCGGAGAACGTTGAGCCGCCCCGCCGCGCTGGCCGCCGCGCTGGGGCGTCCTCGGTCGGCCCGATAGCAGACGCTATCGGGGCTTCCTGCGTCCTTGCATCGCGACCTCCAGCGCAACAGGGCGACGAACGACCTCCGCCACGTCCTCCCTAGAATGGCTTCCCCCATGCGCACGACGAACGAGATCCGCGAGGGCTTCCTCTCCTTCTTCGAGGAGAAGGGCCACCTGCGCCGCCCCTCGGCCTCGCTCGTCCCACGGTCCGACGACCGCTCGACGCTCCTCACGACCGCCGGGATGCAGCCGCAGATGCCCTACTTCCTCGGGCGCGAGGCCCCTCCCGGGCCGAGGACGACGACCGCGCAGAAGTGCTTCCGGACCCCCGATATCGACGAGGTCGGTCTCGACACCTACCACCTCACCTTCTTCGAGATGCTCGGGAACTTCTCGTTCGGCGACTACTTCAAGGAAGGGGCCGTCGCGTACGCCACCGAGTTCATTCGGGAGCGGCTGGAGCTCGACTGGGACAGCATCTGGGTCAGCGTCCACGCCGGCGACCCCGAGCTGAAGCTCGAGGCCGACGAGGTCGCCATCGACCTCTGGCGAGCGATCGGCATGCCCGCGGAGCGGATCGTGCCGCTGCCCTCGTCCGAGAACTTCTGGTCTGTGGGCGGCCCCGGCCCGTGCGGGCCCGACTCGGAGATCTACTACGACTGGGGCGAAGAGGCCGGCTGCGGCGAGCCCGACTGCAAGCCCGGCTGCACGCGATGCGAGCGGTTCCTCGAGTTCTGGAACCTCGTGTTCATGCAGTACGAGCTCCATCCCGACGGCACGCTGACGAACCTGCCGAAGCAGAACATCGACACCGGCCTCGGGCTCGAGCGGACGGCGCGGATCATCCAGCAGGTGCCGTCCGTCTATGACACGGACGGCTACCAGACGATCATGCACTGGATCGCGTCGCAGTCCGGTGTGGCCTACGGCGACTCGCAGGATGCGACGAAGGCGCACCGGGTCCTCGCCGACCACGGGCGGGGCATGACGTTTCTCGTCGGCGACGGTGTGACGCCCTCAAACGAGGGCCGCGGTTACGTCCTCCGCCGCGTCATCCGCCGCGCTGCGCAGCACGGGCTGCGGATCGGGATGGAGGCGCCATTTCTTCCCGGCCTCGCCGAGGCGGTGATCGAGCAGATGGGGGAGGCATATCCCGAGCTCCGCGAGCACGCGCGCGAGATCACCCAGGTCCTCGCGGCCGAGGAGGAGCGGTTCGGCGAGACGCTCGAGCGCGGGATGAAGCTCTTCGACGAGGCGGCAGCGTCGGGCGCCATCACGGGCGAAGACGCGTTCACCCTGCAGGCGACATATGGCTTCCCGATCGAGCTGACCCAGGAGCTCGCGCGCGAGCGCGGGCTCGAGGTGAACGACGAGGAGTACACGCGGCTGATGGAGGAGCACCGCGAGATCTCCCGGCAGACCTCGAAGGTGCAGATCGACATGCGCTTCCCGAACGCGCGCCGCACGCGCTTCGTCGGCTACGAGCAGACGGAGGTGCTGACGGCGGTGACCGCCTGTGCGGATCTCGGCGACGGCCTCTTTCAGGTGAAGCTCGAGCAGTCGCCGTTCTATCCCGCGGGCGGAGGCCAGGTCTCCGACCAGGGCGTCCTCGAGAAAGAGACCGGCGAGCGGGCCGAGCTCGTCGAGGCGCTGCGGCTCGAAGGCGACCAGGAACTCGTCTTCCGTGGCGAGGGATTCGGCGAGGGTGACCGCGTCACGGCAATCGTGCCGTGGAGCATCCGCTTCCCGACCGAGGCGAACCACACCGGCACGCACGTCCTGCACGAATGCCTCCGCGAGGTGCTCGGCGAGCACGTCAAGCAGGCAGGCTCAGCCGTTCGGCCCGACAAGTTGCGCTTCGATTTCACGCACCCGCAGGCTCTCACGACGGACGAGCGCAAGGAGGTCGAGCGCCGCGTCAACGAGCGCATCTTCGAGAACCTCCCCGTGCGGATCTACGAGACGACGATCGACGAGGCGCGGAAGCTCGGCGCGATGATGCTCTTTGGCGAGAAGTACGGGGAGATCGTGCGCGTCGTCGACATCGGCGGCTGGTCGATCGAGCTCTGCGGCGGGACGCACGTGCGCTCGACCGCCGAGATCGGCCCTTTCGCGATCCTGAGCGAGAGCTCGGTGGGAGCGGGGGCGAGGCGGATCGAGGCGGTGACGTCGGGCGAGGCGTTTGCGCTCCTGCACGAGCGCTCGCGTGAAGCCGACGTCCTGCGCGCCGAGCTCGAGCGCGCGCGGAAGGAGTCGAAGAAGCCGTCGGCCCAGCAGGAGGTCGACCACGAGGTCGTCGCGAAGGAAGGCAACGTGCTGCTCGTGAGCGCGCGCGGGATCAAGGGCGGCCCCCTCCGCGACCTCTCCGACCGGCTTCGCCAGCAGGAGAAGGCAGACGGCGTGATCGTGGCGTCCGTCGACGACGGGCGTGCGTTCCTCGTCGTCAACTTCGACGAGTCGCTCGTCCAACGAGGTCTCGACGCCTCGCAGTTCGTCCGTGAACTCGGCCGCCACATCGGCGGCGGCGGCGGCGGCAAGCCGACGCTCGCCGAAGCGGGCGGGAAGAACCCCGACGGCGTCGCCGACGCGCTCGAGGCTGCCCGGAAGGCGCTCGCCGCGTGAAGGTGATGGCCCTCGACTTCGGCTCTGCCCGCACCGGTGTCGCCGTGTCCGACCCCACCGGGCTGATCGCGCGTCCGCTCTGCGTCGTCCAACGGGCGGCGAGCGACGACGGTCTCTCCCAGCTCGAGCGCCTCGTCATGGATGAGGATGTCGAGACGGTCGTCGTCGGCCATCCGCTCACGCTCCGCGGCGACCGCGGCGAGCAGGCGCGCGCGAGCGAGCGGTTCGCGCAGACACTGCGCGAGCGACTCGACGTGCCGGTCGTGCTCTTCGACGAGCGCTTCACGACCGACCTTGCGCAGCAGACGCCGTCCGCCGCCGCCGAGGACGCGCGGGCAGCGGCTCATCTCCTCTCCAGCTACCTCGCGTGGTCGAGCGCCGCCCCGGCGTGATGCCGCCGAAGCCGGGGCCGCCGCCTCGGCGCGTGTCGCAGAAGCGCATTCGCCTCCGGCGCGCGGCGGCACTCGGCGGCGTCCTCCTCGCTGCGCTCGTCATCTTCGGGATCGTCAAGTTCGCAGGCGACAAGAGCGCCGCGCCTCCGCCGCCGCCGACGACTGCGATCGTCCGGCCGAAGCCGTACCGGATCATCTTCCCCGAGGGGATGACCCGAGCCGACATGGCGCAGCGCGTCGAGGCGGTCGCGAAGATCGCGACGCGCAAGGCACACAAGAGGGTTCGTCTCACGAGGAGGGCGTACCTCGCGGCGAGCACACCCCGCGTCATCGGCGGCGAGTTCGGGCCGAAGAAGCGGAACCTCGAAGGATTCCTCTTCCCTGCGACCTACGACTTCCTCCGGCGGACGACGTCCGCGCAGCTCGTTCGCGACCAGCTCGACGCATTCCGCCAGAACTGGAGGAAGGTCGACCTCAAGGCGGCCCGCAAGAAGAATCTGACGCCGTACGACGTGCTGATCATCGCCTCGCTCGTGGAGAAGGAAGGGCTCGCCCCCGACGACCGGGCGAAGATCGCGCGCGTCATCTACAACCGGCTCAAGGCGGGCATGAACCTCGGCATCGACGCGACGACCCGGTACGGCCTGCACATCCCGGGCACGCAGTCGCTCCTCGCATCCCAGATCGCGAGCGACAACCCCTACAACACCCGCAACCCGAGCATCACGGGGCTACCGCCGACGCCGATCGCGAATCCGGGTCTCGCCTCGATGCAGGCCGCCGCGCATCCGGCCCCGGGCGACTGGCTCTACTTCGTCCGGAAGCCGGACAAGGTGCACCATTACTTCACCGCCAGTTACAACGACTTCCTGAACCACGCGCGCGAGTACGGCTTCACGCCGTGACCGAGCTCGTCGCGCTGCTCGGCCATCCCGTCGCGCACTCGCTCTCGCCCCGAATGCAGAACGCAGCGTTTGCCGCGCGCGGCCTCGACTGGACGTATGTGGCGTGCAACGTCGAGCCGGGCGCGGTGGACGCCGCCCTGCGCGGCCTCGACGCGCTGGGATTCGCCGGCGCGAACGTCACGGCGCCGCACAAGGCCGAGGTGGCGCGGCTCGTCGGCAGCGCCCTTCCCTCGGTGAACACGCTCGTCGGTGGAGTCGGATACTCGACGGACACCGCGATCCTCGACGGGCTCGAGCACGAGCGGGCAGTGATCGTCGGCGACGGCGGGGCGGCGCTCGCGTTCATCCAGGCGCTCCCGCAAGCCAGGGTCTTCTCCAGGAAGACGCACTGGCCGCCGGAGGTTCGCGACGCCGATCTGGTCGTGCACGCGACCTCCGTGCGCGACGAGGTCGTGTTCGAGCTCCGGCCCGGGCAGACGCTCGTCGATCTGCCGTACCCGCGCACGACGACCGCGCTGGCCGCCGAGGAGGCGGGTGCACGCGTGTTGGACGGTTTCGAGGTGCTCGTCGCACAGGGAGCGCGGTCGTTCGAGCTCTGGACCGGCGTGGCGGCGCCCGTGTCCGTCATGCGCAGCGCACTAGGCTTGCGCTGATGCTGGAGCTGGCAACTGCGGGCGAGTCGCACGGTCCAGCGCTCGTCGCGATCCTCTCCGGTTTTCCGGCGGGGCTCACGCTCGACAGGGAGGCGATCGACGCCGACCTACGCCGGCGGCAGCAGGGGTACGGCCGCTCGCCGCGACAGCAGATCGAGACGGACGAGGTCGAGGTGCTTGCCGGCCTGCGGCAGGGGCGGACGCTCGGGACGCCGCTCGCCCTGGTCGTCCGGAACCGCGACCACAAGAACTGGACGTGGGGGATGAGCCCCTGGCCGCCGGAGGGCGAGCCGCGGGGCAAGGGAACGAAGGCCGTGACGCTGCCGCGTCCGGGGCATGCCGATCTCGCGGGCGTGCAGAAGTACGGGCACGCGGACGTCCGCGACGCGCTCGAGCGCGCGTCCGCGCGGCACACGGCCGTGCACGTTGCGGCAGGTGCTATCGCCAAAGCCCTGCTCTCGCAGCTCGACATCATCGTCGAGGGCGAGGCGCTCGCCGAGGCCGGCGCGGATCCTGCGACGGTCGACGAAGCGCGGAAGGACAAGGACACGCTCGGCGGCACCGTCGTCGTGCGCGCACGGAATGTGCCTCCGGGCCTCGGCTCGTACGCGCGAAAGGAAGACCGCCTCGACGCGCGCTTCGCGGCGGCGCTCATGGGCATCCAGGCGGTGAAGAGCGTCGAGATCGGCGAGGGGAAGTACCTCGCGAGCCTGCGCGGATCGGAGGCGCACGACGAGATCTATCGCGACGAGCAGCGTGGCATCTACCGGCAGACGAACCGTGCCGGCGGTCTCGAGGGCGGAATGTCGAACGGCGAGGAGGTCGTCGTGCGGGCCTCGATGAAGCCGCTGCCGACGCTGATGCAGCCTCTCGCGTCCGTCGATATCGAGACGGGCGAGCCGGCGACCGCGCTCGTCGAGCGAAGCGATGTCTCCGCCGTGGAAGCGCTCGCCGTCGTCGCGGAGGCCGCCGTCGCGTGGGAGCTCGCGCGCGCAGCGCGCGAGAAGTTCGGCGGGGATGCGCTCGGCGATTTCGTCTCGTCCTGGCGGGCGTATGTCGAGCGCATCGACTGGCGGCCCCGAAACCCCGGTGTCTGACACCAGAGGTTCCGCCGGGACGGGGATCGACGCCGAGAATGTCGCAACGAGCGTGAAAAAGCGTCACGACTGCGTTACGGCTTCTGCGTGTGTCTGGCACCGGGGCATGTGATGTCGGGCCATGGCTGATCTGAACCGGCACGTCGTGCTCGTGGGGTTCATGGGCGCCGGCAAGTCGACCGTCGGGGCGCAGGTCGCGCGGCGGCTCGGGCGCCCGTTCTACGACATCGACGAAGAGATCGAAGCTGCGCACGGGCCGATCTGGGATCTCTTCGCGGAGCAGGGCGAGACGGCGTTCCGCGAGCTCGAGGCGCGCTTCGCACGAGAGCGCTGCAGCGCGCCGGAGCCGAGCGTCATAGCGCTCGGAGGGGGCGCCGTCGAGACGCCCGGTCTCCTTGCGGATCTCCGTGTCGTCACGGTTCATCTCGACGTCGACGTCGACAGCGCGTGGCGGCGGGCAAAGGGAAGCCGCCGGCCGCTCGCCCAGGACGAGGCGGAGTTCCGCCGGCGCTACGACGCTCGCGCGCCGCTCTACGAAGCAGTCGCGCACGCAACGGCCCGCGATGCCGACGACGTCGTGCTCGCAGCCGCCGGCGTCCACGTCGAGCGCGGCGCGATACACCGTCTCGACGACCTCGTCCCCGGCGACGGCCCGGTCGCGCTCGCAAGCGACGCGCACGTCGCGGGCATCCACGGCATGGACGCACAACTCGCGCTCGGGCCGCGTCTCGCGACGACGCACGAGCTGCCTGCGGGGGAAGCGGCGAAGCAGCTGCCGGCGCTCGACCGGCTCTGGCAGGAGCTCCGGCTCGACCGGACGGGGAGGCTCGTCGCGCTCGGCGGCGGCACGACGACCGATGCAGCAGGCTTCGCCGCGGCGACGTACCTCCGCGGGATCGACTGGACGCCCGTGCCGACGACGCTCGTCGCCCAGGTCGATGCGGCGATCGGCGGCAAGACGGCGATCGACCTACCCCAGGGCAAGAACCTCGTCGGCGCGTTCCACTGGCCGGGGCGCACCGTCATCGACCCCGCGCTCCTCGAGACGCTCCCGCCCGAGCAGCGGCGCGAGGGCATGGCCGAGGTCGTGAAGACGGCGCTTCTCGCCGGCAAGCCGCTCCATGAGCTCCCGGACGACGAGCTCGTCCGGCGCACGGCCGCGTTCAAGGCCGCGGTCTGCCTTCGCGACCCCCACGACCACGGCGACCGGAAGATGCTGAATCTCGGCCACACGTTCGCGCACGCGCTCGAGACGGCCGCCGGCTACGAGGGCCTGACCCACGGACGGGCGGTCGCGCTCGGGCTCCTCGCCGCGCTCCGCCTTTCCGGCCGCGACACGAATCTCGTCGAGGAGACGCTTCGCCCCGAGCGCGTCAAGGTCGATCTCGAGACGGCGTGGCAGGCGATGCAGCGCGACAAGAAGACGGTCGGCGGCGAGCTCCGGCTCGTCCTCCTCGGCGACAATGGCCCGCGCATCGACGTCTCGGTCGCGCCCGGCGACGTGAAGCGCGCGCTCGCGGAGCTGATCGCCAAGTAGCATCGCGCGAACGTGCGCGTCCTCGTCCTCAACGGCGTCAACCTGAACGTGCTCGGCCGGCGCGATCCGGAGGTCTACGGGACGACGACGATCGCGGAGCTGGAGAGCCGCATCTACGAGTGGGGGCGCGCGCTCGAGCTGAGCGTCAACTGCCGCCAGACGAACGACGAAGGCGAGTACATCAAATGGATCCACGACGCGATGGACAACACCGACGCGCTGATCGTGAACCCAGGCGCCTGGTCACACTACGCGTGGTCGATCCACGATGCGCTCGAGATGCTGCCGGTGCCGATCATCGAGGTGCATCTCTCGAACGTCGAGGAGCGCGAGGAGTGGCGCAGGCAATCGGTCATCAAGGACCTCGTCGCGCAACGCTTCATCGGAGAAGGGCCGGACGGCTATCGGCTCGCCCTCGAATACCTCAAGGAGCATCAGTGACCGATCGCATGGCGCGGCTCCGCGAGCGGCTCGAGCTGCCGCTGCTCGTGACCGACCCGACGAACATCCGTTATCTCACGGGCTTCCAGAGCTCGAACGCCGCGCTCCTCGTTGAGCAGGACAGGACACGCCTCTTTACCGACTTCCGCTACCTCGAAGCGGCCCGCGCAGTGGCAGGGGTCGACGTCGTCCAGACGAAGCGTGACCTGATCGGCGCGCTCGCGGAGTTGCTCGACGGCCGCATCGCCTTCGAGCGTGTGCTGCCGTACGGGCTGTACGAAGTCCTGCGCGACGGCGTGAATGGGAAGGGGGGCCTCGACCTCGTGCCGACGAGCGGCGCGGTCGAAGGGCTGCGCGCCGTCAAGGACAAGCAGGAGCTCGACACGCTTCGGCGCGCCTGTGCGATCACCGACCGCGTCTTCGAACGGCTGGCGGAGGTGCCATTCGTAGGCCGCACGGAGCGCGAGGTCAGCTGGGATCTGACGCAGCTTTTCGTCGACGAGGGCGGCGAGGGGCTCGCGTTCGAGTCGATCGTCGGCGCCGGCCCGACAGGCGCACGCCCGCATGCCCGCGCCGGAGACCGCACGATCGAAGCCGGCGAGCTCGTCGTGATCGATGCGGGAACGACGATCGACGGCTACGCCTCGGACTACACGCGCACCTTCGCGACCGGCGACCTCGACGGCGAGGCGAAGGCGGCGTACGAGACGGTGAAAGCCGCACAGCAGGCGGCGCTCGATGGCATCCGCGCCGGGATGTCGGGCGTCGACGCGGACATGCTCGCGCGTGCGGTGATCGACGCGAGCCCATTCAGCGGGACGATGGGCCATGGGCTCGGGCACGGTCTCGGGCTCGACGTCCACGAGGCACCCAAGCTCTCGACGGAGTCGACGAGCGTCCTCGAGCCCGGCAACGTCGTCACTGTCGAGCCGGGCGTCTACCTCGAGGGGCGCTTCGGCGTCCGCATCGAGGACAACGTCGTCGTCGCTGCAGACGGGATCGAGAACCTGACCGGCCTGACCAAGGATCTCGTCAACGTGGGCTAGGTCGCTACACTGCCGCGCCGATGGCAGAGATGGTCGACACGAACAGCTTCAAGAACGGGATGCACATCGAGCTCGACGGCAAGGTGTGGCGCATCCTCGAGTTCCAGCACGTGAAGCCGGGCAAGGGCGGCGCGTTCGTCCGCACCAAGCTCCGCGCGCTCGAGGCGGGATCGGTCGTCGACAAGACGTTCCGCGCCGGCGAGAAGTTCCCGCGCGTCCACACCGAAGTGAAGAACGTGCAGTACCTCTACGAGGACGGCAACGAGGCGCACTTCATGGACACGGAGACGTACGAGCAGTTCGCCGTACCGCGCTCCGACCTCGAGGAGGAGCTGACGTTCATGCAGCCGAACGCGACGGTGCAGGTGCTCGCCGTGAACGGCAAGCCGTCGAGCGTGCAGCTGCCCGCGTCGGTGGAGCTCGCCGTGACCGAGACGGAGCCCGGTGTGAAGGGCGACACGGTCTCCAACGTGACGAAGCCCGCGACGCTCGAGACGGGCGCCGTCGTCCAGGTGCCGCTCTTCGTCAACGTGGGCGACCGGCTCAAGGTCGACCCGCGTGAGAAGCGCTACATCTCCCGCGCGTAGCGTCGTCGGGCTCACGCTCGCCGGCGCGGTGCTCGGTGCGCTCGGCGGGATCGTCTTCTGGGCCGTGCACGGCGACACGACGCTGACGCGCGCGGTCGCCTACGGGCTCTGGTTCGCCGCGGCTGCGATGTTCGTGCTCGATGGCGATCGCCGGCCGCAAGCTCGTCTGGCGCAAGACGAACCTGCCGGTGGTCGAAGGCTGGGTCTTCATCACCGCCGCAGTCGCGCTGACGGTCGCGGGCGCGGTGATCGACGCTCTCGGGTCTAGCCGCGGAGCGCGCCGACGGCAGCCTGCACGTGCTCGAGCGCATCCTCGTCGCCGCCGTCGTAGTGCACGACGACGTTCCGCACGTGCCACTCGTAGCCCTGCGTATGCTCGTGCCGGCCGCGTGACCCGGCGAGGACGACGTAGAGGCCGTCCGTCTCGTCGAGCGGCGCGCGATGCTTCGCGAAGACCTGGCGCACCTCGACGAGCGAATACCGCGGCTCGGCGTGGCGGCCGAGGAGCGTCGAGTCGATCGGCGAGTGATAGACCGGCATCGAGAGGACGAACGCCCCGGTCACGGCCACGATGAGGCCGGCGACGACGCCGAGGGCGACCGGAAAGCGTTCGACGAGCACCTTGAAGTGATCGGCACGAAGACCTCTCCGCCTTAGGGCGGTAAGGTCCCGGCCGTGCCGAAGCTCGCCGACACGACGATCCGCCTGCTCGGGCAGGAGCCGCTTGCCGGGAAGGTGCCGACGGCCGACCAGCTTCGGCTCGCGGAGATCCTCGACCGCGCGGGCTTCGCGTACCTCGAGGTGTCGGGCGGCGGCTGCTTCGACTGGGCCGTCAAACGCGGCGTCGAGAGCCCGTGGGAGCGCATCCGCGCGCTGAAGGCGCGCGTCAAGACTCCCCTCGGGCTCGCGCTCCGCGGCCGCTTTCTCGTCGGCAGCCGGCCGGTCGATGCCGACTTCGCGCGCCGGTTCGTCGCCTCGGCGGCAGCGAACGGGATCGACGTCTTCCGGCTCCACGATCCGCTCAACGACGTCTCGAACCTGCGTGAGGCGGCCGAGGCCGTCGTCGCCGCCGAGCGCGACTTCGAGGCAGGTCTCGTCTACAGCCCTGGCCCGACCGGTGAGACCGACACGTTGATCGAGCGCGCACGGATGTTGCCGGAGCTCGGCGCTGTCCGCGTCCTTCTTCACGACCCGACCGGCTCGCTACAGCCCCACAAGGCCGAGGATCTGGTGGGCGCACTTTCCGAGGCGAGCGGACTTCCGGTCGGCATCTACGTGCAGGGCTCCGGCGGCAGTGCACTCGCGGCGACGCTCGCCGCCGCCCGTGCGGGCGCACAGCTCGTGGCCTGCAGCATCTTCCCGCTCGCGCTCACGCTCCACCGCGTCTCGGGCGAGGCGCTCTCCGAAGCGCTCGCCGGCATGGGGCTCGACCCGGGCGTTGATGCGAGCGCTCTCTGGGAGGCATCCGACCTCGTCGACGAGCACATCGGCGACGAGCCCGTTGCGCCGCTTGCGCCGCGGATCGCCGTCCGCGCAGCGCAGCACGATCTGCCGGCGGGTCTCGTCGCAGGCGTCGACGCAACGCTGCGCGCACAGGGAGCCGGCGACCGCCTCGAAGAGGTGCTCGCGGAGCTCGACCAGATCCGCGCAGAAGTCGGGTGGCCGCCGCTCGCGGCGCCGATTGGGCAGGTGCTCGCCTCGCAGGCACTCGTGAACGTGCTCTCGGCGAGCCGCTACCTGACGATCGTCGACGAGCTGCGCGCGCTCGTCACCGGCCGTTTCGGCAGGCCGCCTGGGCCGCTCGACCCCACTGTCGTCCGCGCGGTCGAGCTGACGCACGATCCCGAGACGCAGGAAGAGACTGCCCCGTCGCTCTCGGAGCTCCGCCAGGAGGCCGAAGGCGTCGCTGCAAGCGAGGAGGAGCTGCTCCTGCTCGGGCTCTTCGGTGCGGACGCCGACCGCTTGCTCCGCAACATCCGCAACCGCGCGAGCGCCGACGACGACGAGCTCGACCGTGTCGACAAGCAGCGCGCAGAGCGCATTCGCGAGGTGGTGCGCATCGTGCAGGAGGCCGGCATCGGCGAGCTCACGATCGAGGAGGACGGCATGCGCATCTCCGTCCGCTCCACGCCCGACGCGCTCCCTGCCCCGCCCGTCTCCGGGGCGCCGCTCGCGCTGCCCGAGCCCGGGCCTGCGCCGCTCGCGCAGCCGTCGAACGGCGTCGTCCGCGTCGAGTCGCCGATGGTCGGGACGTTCTACCGTGCGCCCGAGCCAGGATCGCCGCCGTTCGTCGAGGAAGGCGACGTCGTCGGCGCGGGGCAGACGCTCTGCATCCTCGAAGCGATGAAGCTCATGAACGAGGTGAAGTCCGAGCTCGAGGCCGTCGTGCGGAAGATCAACGTCGACAACGCGCAGCCGGTCGAGTTCGGACAGGTCCTTTTCGAGCTCGAGCCGCTCACGGGGCGCCCCTTGGATGCCGTTTAGTCGCGTCCTCGTCGCGAACCGCGGCGAGATCGCCGTCCGCGTCATCCGCGCGCTCCACGAGCTCGGCATCGAGGCCGTCGCCGTCTACTCGACGGCGGACGAGCACGCGCAGCACGTCCGCCTCGCGGACCGCGCGGTTCGGATCGGGCCGGCGAGCGCCACGCTGAGCTACCTGTCGATGCCTGCGATGATCGCCGCCGCCACGACGACCGGCTGCGAGGCCGTGCATCCCGGGTACGGATTCCTCTCCGAGAACGCCGACTTCGTCCGCGCGTGCGACGACAACGACCTGGTCTTCATCGGCCCGCCGGCGGACGTCATGGAAAAGATGGGAGACAAGGCGCTCGCAAAGGCTGAGATGCGCGCCGCGGGCGTGCCGCTCGTGCCCGGGACCGAGGGAGCAGCCACCCTCGAGGAGGCGCGGATCGCTGCGAGCGAGCTTGGCTATCCGGTGCTCCTGAAGGCCGCAGCCGGCGGCGGCGGGCGCGGCATGCGTCTCGTCACGGCGCCGGAGGAGATCGCGGAGGCGTATTCGCGTGCGTCGGCCGAAGCGGAAGCGGCCTTCGCGGACGGGACGCTGTACGTCGAGAAGGCGATCACGCCGGCGCGTCACGTGGAGATCCAGGTCATGTGCGACGCCTACGGCGGTGTCCTGACCTGCGGCGAACGGGAGTGCTCGATCCAGCGGCGCCACCAGAAGCTCATCGAGGAGTCGCCGTCGCCGGCGCTCGATCCAGAGTTGCGCGAGGCGATGGAGTCCGCCGCGGAGCGCGCGTGTCATCACATCGGCTACCGCAACGCGGGGACCTTCGAGTTCCTCGTCGGGCCTGACGGGTCGTTCTCGTTCATCGAGCTGAACGCGCGGCTTCAGGTCGAGCATCCGGTGACCGAGCTCGTGACTCAACTCGACCTGGTGCGCCTGCAGATCGGAATCGCCGAGGGGCACGCACTTCCGATCACGGGGCGGGCGCCCCGTTCCGGGCACGCGATCGAGATCCGCATCAACGCAGAGGACCCGAGCGCGGGCTTCAGGCCCTCGCCGGGGACGCTCGAGCGCTTCCGAGCGCCGCTCGGCCCGGGCGTGCGCGTCGACACGTTCGTCGAGGACGGGAGCGTCATCTCGCCGTACTACGACTCCCTCATCGCAAAGGTCGTCGTACGCGACGCTACGCGCGACACGTGCATCGAGCGTGCGCGCCGTGTGCTGCGCGAGCTCGACATTCGCGGCGTCCCGACAACGCGCGAGGCCGCGATCGACATTCTCGGAAGCGATGCGTTCCGAAGTGGCGAGTACTCGACCTCGTTCCTGGACGAAGCCGGCGCGTCGCTGCCGGCCCTCGCGGGCGCATGACCCTGAGCATCGTCAGCGACGAGGGGACGGTGACCGTCACCGACGCCGCGCTCGCACAGCTCGTCCACGCGGCCGCCGAGCAGGTCGACGGCGTCCGCGTCCGGCGCCGCCATACGGCGATCGCGATCGAGGGCGGAGGTGCGCACGTCGAGCTCGAGCTGACCGTGGCGTTCGGCCGTGTGCTGCCGGAGGCCGCGCGCGGCGTACAGGAACGTGTCTCGACTGCGCTCGGCACCATGTGCGGCGTGACCGTGCATGCCGTCGACGTGACCGTGGAGGAGCTCGACTGATGCCCCAGCAGAGCCGCCGGGAGGCGCGGCGCTCCGCGCTCACGCTCCTCTACCAATGGGACGTGACCGAACGGGCCCCAGGAGAGCTGTACGAGGGCGAGATCGACGACTACGCCCAGGGCGTGACCGACGCGGTTGTCCGGGACGTGGCCGACATCGACCGGCGGATCACCGAGGCAGCCGCCGAGTCCGGGTGGACGGCCGACCGGCTCGGGGCGGTCGAGCGGAACATCCTCCGGATCGCGATCCACGAGCTCGACATCGGCGAGATCCCGCCCGGAGCCGTGATCGACGAGGCCGTCACCCTCGCCAAGCAGTATTCGACGAGGGAGGCGGGCCGGCTCGTGAACGGCATCCTCGACCGAATCCACAAGGAGGCCGCATGAGCAGTACAGACGATTCACTGGATCGCGCGGAGGAGCTACTCGCGCGCCTCGAGGCGACACGCGCCGAGCTCGACCAGCTCGCAGAGACCGAGGGCGGCTCGCCGGAGCGGGCGCTCGAGATCATGGGCGAGCTCGAGGACCTCGCGACCTCCGTCCAGGAGGAGCTCGAACGCGCCAAGCGCGCGGCGGAGGCGGATGCCCAGAAGTCCTGAGGAGCTTCGCCCGCTCGTCGAGGACTACCTCGAGAGCCTCGAGCTGTGGCCGCAGCTGCACGGCCAGGCCGATTCGGTGCGTTACTCGCTCACGGTCGGGGGCAAGCGGGTCCGACCGGTGATCTGCCTTGCAACGGCAGAGGCCGCCGGTGCGGAGGCGGAGCGGGCGCTCCCCGCCGGCTGCGCGCTCGAGCTCGTGCACACGTTCTCGCTCGTCCACGACGATCTGCCCTCGCTCGACAACGACGACGAGCGGCGTGGACAGCCGTCGACGTGGAAGCAGTACGGCGAAGCGGTTGGCATCCTCGCCGGCGACGCGCTGCTCGCAGAGGCGTTTCGGCTCGCAACCTCGTACGACACGCCGCGCGTCGCGCGCGAGCTCGCGAGCGCAACCCTCGGGATGATCGGCGGCCAGTACCTCGACATCACCGGCACCGCCCCCGACGAGCAGACGCTGCACCGGCTCAAGACCGGTTGCCTCTTCGATGCGGCCGTCGGGCTTGCGCTCTGGGTCGCGGACGTGCCGGAGGACACCCAGGTGTCGTGGCGCGCGTTCGGCGCCGAGCTCGGCCTCCTGTTCCAGATCGTCGACGACATCCTCGACGGCGACGGCTACGTCGTCACGCACGGCGTGGACGGCGCGCGGACCCTTGCAGACGAGGCCGCGGAGCGCGCCCGCAGACGGCTCGACGAGGTCGCCGCCGACACGAGCGTCCTCCGCGAGATCGTCGACTCGCTGGCGGTGCGCACCGCGTGAGCCGGCCGCCCTCCGGCGAGCAGCACGAGATCGCACACGGTGCCCGCCGTGCGGTCGATCGTCGAGGTCGGCGGCGGCATCCGCGAATACGGCCCGCTCTTCGGCTACGGCATCGACGAGATGTGCTCGGTCGGCCGCGGACAGGTCCTCGCGCCGTGGCCGAACCGCATCGACGGGGGGACGTACGAGTGGGACGGCGAGACGCTCCAGCTTCCCCTCACCGAGCCTTCTGCCGGAAACGCGATCCACGGACTCGCGCGCTGGGCGAACTGGCGCGCAGTCGAGCGGACCGACGCGCGGGTCGTGATGGAGCACGTCATCCACCCGCAGACGGGCTACCCGTTCACGGTCATGCTCAGCGTCGCGTACGAGCTGAACGACGACGGCCTGGCCGTGACGACGCGCGCGCAGAATCTCGGCGACCGCGCCTGCCCGTTCGGTGTCGGCCACCATCCCTACATCGCGGGGCGCGTCGACGACATGCTGTTGCAGGGCAAGCCGATCGGCGACCGGGTGTTCGACGACACGACCGCGCTCGAAGGCCCGTGGCGGCTCGAGGTGAACGACGTCGTCGTCTGGGCCGACGAGCACTGGCGCTACGTGCAGCTCTTCAGCGGCGATACGAAGCCGGAGATCGCGCGCCGTGCGCTCGCGGTCGAGCCGATGACGTGCCCGCCGAACGCGTTTCGCACCGGCACCGACCTTCTCCGGCTCGAGCCGGGCGAGGCGTTCGAGGGACGGTGGGGCATCAACTCCCCGTGAAGATCTGCGCGAAGATCCCGTGAAGATCGTCGCGCTCGGGCGTAATCCCGCCTTCGGCATGCCGTTGCTCGAGCCGGTCGACGCGCTCGATCTCAAGGTCATGTCGGTCGGGTTCCTGCTCGCAGAAGAGCAGGCGTTCGAGCTTCCGGCTCCGCTCCTCTCGAGCGTCACCCGGCAGCTGATCGGCGGGGTCGACTGGGGCGACCTCGACGTGCTCGTCGTCGACCTGCCGCCCGGTACCGCCGACCTGCAACAGCACCTCTTCGCGAGCGAAAGCATCGCAGGCGCCGTGATCGTCGTCGGCCCGCAAGACGCTGCGCATCTCGACGCCCGGAAGCTGATCGGCGTGCTTCGCGATGCGGGCGTTTCGATCATCGGCGCCGTGGAGAACATGAGCGGCCTCACCTGCCCGCATTGCGGAGAGCGCATCGAGGTTTTCCCGCCGGTCGCGGAGAGCCGCTCGGTGCTGCGCGAGATCGAGCTTCTCGGCAGCGTCCCGCTCGATCCGGCCTACGCGCGCCTGAACGGCGTTCCCGAGCCGTTCGTGCAGATCGCGGACCGGGTCGCGACGGCGATCGCATGAAGAAGCGCGTCGACCTCGCGCTCGTCGAGCGTGGGCTCGCGGAGTCCCGCGCACAGGCGCAGGCGCTCGTCATGGCGGGCCGCGTCCCGGGCTACGACAAGCCTGGGCAGCAGATCGACGAGGCCGCCGAGCTGAGCGTCGAGCGCGGTCCACGGTACGTCTCACGTGGGGGCGAGAAGCTGGCCAACGGCCTCGACCGTCTGGGCGTCGATCCTGCCGGCCTCGACTGCCTCGACGTCGGGTCCTCGACCGGCGGGTTCACCGACGTCTTGCTGCAGCGCGGCGCCGCGCGGGTGATCGCACTCGACGTCGGCACGAACCAGCTCCACGAGCGGCTCCGCGCCGACCCGCGCGTGCTCGTCATGGAGCAGATGAACGCGCGCGAGGTCGACGAGCTCCCGTTTGCGCCGCAGCTCGTCGTCTGCGACGTCTCGTTCATCTCCGTGCGGAAGGCGCTGCCGCCGTTGCTCGAGCTCGCCGCTGCCGGCTGGCAGGCCGTCGTGCTCGTGAAGCCGCAGTTCGAGGCGGGCCGCGCAGATGTCGGCAAGGGCGGTGTCGTCCGCGACGCCGCAGTCCGGGCCCGAGTCGTCCGCGAGGTGGCCGAGGAGGCGCCGTCGTGGGGGGCGAGCGTCCTCGCCGTCGTAGACTCCGGTCTCCCCGGGCCGAAGGGCAACCGGGAGCTTTTCCTCCATCTCCTGCAGTCCGACGAGCCGACCCTTCCCGATGACCTCCACGAGCGAATCGACGCAGCGGTCGCGGCCGGTTAACGCCGTCGCGGTCGTCACGCACGGCCGCGTCGACGTCAACGCGGCGCTCGAGACCGTGCGGTCACTCGCGGAGCGCGCGACCGCGTCGGTCGTCGAGGATCCTCGCGACGCCGATCTCGTGATCGCGCTCGGCGGGGATGGGACGATCCTGCGAACACTGACGAAGCTCCTCGGGAGCGACGTCCCGGTCATCGGCGTCAACTTCGGCCGGGTCGGCTTCCTCGCGTCGATCGATCCGGCGAATCTCGAGCGCGACCTCGGGCGTGTGCTCGAAGGCGAGTACACGATCGTCGAGCTGCCGACGCTTCGGCTCGAGCTGAACGGCGACCGGCATGTGGCGTTGAACGACGTCGTCGCAACGAGCGCGACCCTCGGCCGCATGATCGAGCTCGCCTGGGCGGTCGGCGGTGAGGATCTCGGAATCGTCCCGTGCGACGGGATGATCTGCTCGACGCCGTCGGGCTCGACCGCGTACAACCTCTCGAACGGCGGCCCCGTCCTCGTGCGCGGGCTCGACGCGCTCGCGGTGACGTTCATCGCGCCGCATTCCCTCCACGCCCGTCCGCTTGTCGTGCCGCGCGGGCTCCCGGTGACCGTGACGAATCGGACCGCCGACGTCGCGACGGCAGTCCTCGTCGACGGCCACCAGGTCGGGGAGATGGCTCCCGGCGCCTCGATCTCGATCGCAGTGAACGAGGCGCGGAGCCTGCTTGCGACCCTGCCGGAGACGACCTTCTTCGGCCGCTACCGCGAGACCTTCGCCTGAAGAGTCACTGGTGCCCCGTCCAGGTACCCCGTCCAGGGGCGTCTCGACGATCACGTGGGTGCTGCGCCGCCTGCGCATCGAGAACCTCGTCCTGATCCGGGAAGCCGAGCTCGACCTCGCCCCCGGTCTCAATGCCATCACCGGGGAGACCGGTGCCGGCAAGACGATCCTGACCCAGGCGGTCGGGCTCCTGCTCGGCGCGAAGGGCGACGACTCCTACGTCGGGCCTGCAGCCGAAGAGGCGTACGTCGAGGCGGAGCTCTCGCTCCCGGACGAGCTCGACGAGCTCGCCGAGCTTCGCCCGGAGGACGAGGACGCGCTCCTCGTCGCGCGCCGGGTCTCGGCGAGCGGACGGACGCGCGCCTTTGCATGGGGGAGAAGCGCGGCCCGCGAGGACGTCGCGGCCGTCGTCGAGCGCGCGATCGCGATGTCCGGCCAGTTCGAGCAGCGTCGCCTCGCGCGGCCGTCGTACCAGTTGGAGGTGCTCGACCGGTTCTGCGGCGAGGAGCAGCTGCGGCGGCGCGCCGAGGCGCGAACCGGCTGGCGGGAGCTGCAGGCGGCGCGGCGCCGGCACGAGGAGCTCACCGCGAATGCCGCGGCCGCCGAGGCCCGGGTCGCCGAGCTGCGCGCGCTCGTCGAGGACACCGAGGGGCTCGAGCCCGGCGCCGAGGATGCGCTCCGGGCGGAGCGGGAGCGGCACCGGCACGTTGCCGAGCTTGCGGAGGCTGCGGCGACGGCCGCAGCGGCCCTTACGCCCGACGAGGGCGAGGGAGCAGCCGGCCTCGTGGCGCTTGCAGAGCGCGCCGTCGCCCCGCTCGAGCGGCTAGCGCCCGAGCTCGAGCGCGCAGGCGACGAGCTTCGCGACGTCGAGCTCCGGCTGCGGGAGACGGCGTCCGAGCTTCACTCCTTCCTCGCCTCGCTCCAGGCAGAGCCGGGACGGCTCGAGGAGCTCGAGGCCTCGCTCGACCGGATTGCCGAGGCGAAGCGGCGCTTTCGCTGCTCAGACCTACGACGAGCTCCTGGCCCGCGCCGGCGAGGCGAGGGAGAGCTCGACGCGCTCGAAGGCGGCGTCGACCCGGCGCAGGCGGCCGAAGCCGCCCTCGCCGCCGCGCGGTCTCGGGTCGAGGCGATCGCCCTCGAGCTGCGGGCGGAGCGGAACGCAGCTGCGCCGGCGTTTGGCGACGCAGTCGCGTCCGAGCTGCACGACGTCGGCATGGGAGACGGCGAGTTCGTCTGCGAGCTCGAGGAACGCGACCTCGGCGCGACCGGCGCCGACGAGGCGGTCTTCCTCGTCCGCCCGAACGTGGGGCTCCCGTTCGCGCCGGTTGCGGAGACTGCGTCCGGGGGCGAGCTCTCGCGGATCGCGCTCGCGATCGCCGTCGTCGCCGGCGGCGAGACGCTCGTCTTCGACGAGATCGACGCGGGTATCGGCGGCGAGACGGCAAACGCCGTCGGGCGTGTTCTCCAGCGGCTCGCAGAGCGCGCCCAGGTGGTGACCATCACGCATCTGCCGCAGATCGCGGCCGTCGCCGACCGCCACTTCCGGGTCGAGAAGGTGCCGGGCGACCCGACGCACACGCGCATCGAGCAGCTCGACGAGACCGAGCGCAAAGCCGAGCTCGAGCGGATGCTCGGCGGGCAGGAGTTCCTTGCCGCGGTACGCAGCTGACCGGACGCTCCTCGCGCCGATCGACGACGTCTGGGCGTTCCTCGCGGAGCCGTACAACCTGGCCGACTGGTGGCCGGGCGTCTCGGGCGTCGAGCCCGACCGTCGCGGGCTCGCGCCGGGCGCACGCTGGCGCGTCCTCAGCCCGGACAAGCCGAGCCTTCTCCGCCGGCCGCAGTCGGCCGGGATGCTTCTCGTCCTCGAGGTCGCACCGATGGAACGGATCGCGTTCCAGCTGACCGGCGACCGGATCGACGTCGAGCTCTCGCTGCGCGCGATCGACGAGCGCCGTACGGCGGCCTCGCTCGTCGTCGACGGCCCGTTTCTCATCGGCCTTCGGCGCCGCTACCCCGTGCAGGCGCTCGACCGGCTGTACGACCTCGTCCAGACCGGTGACGATCTCTGAGCGCCGACCTCCTGCGCTGCTACCCTGAAAACCCGTGAGCGCACGGGCCCCGAAGTACGTCTTTGTCACCGGGGGAGTCGTCTCCGCGCTCGGGAAGGGAATCGTCGCAGCCTCGCTCGGACGTCTTCTGAAGGCGCGCGGCCTGCGCGTGCGGCTGCAGAAATTCGACCCGTACCTGAACGTCGACCCCGGGACGATGAGCCCGTTCCAGCACGGGGAGGTCTTCGTCACCGAGGACGGTGCCGAGACCGATCTCGACATCGGCCACTACGAGCGCTTCGTCGACGAGAACTCGTCGCAGAACTCGTCGCACAGCGCCGGCGCGATCTGGGAGACGGTGCTTCGGAAGGAGCGAAAGGGTGAGTTCCTGGGCGCGACCGTGCAGGTGATCCCGCACATCACCAACGAGATCAAGTCGCGGATCAGGCGCGCATCCGAGACGGAGCCGACCGACGTCGTGATCTCCGAGATCGGGGGCACGGTCGGTGACATCGAGTCGCTTCCGTTCCTCGAGGCGCTCCGCCAGTTCCGTCGCGAGGTCGGTCCCGAGAACGTGATGTACGTGCACGTGACCCTCGTGCCCTTCATCGAGGCCGCGGGCGAGCTGAAGACGAAGCCGACCCAGCACTCGGTGAACGAGCTGCGGCGCATCGGTATCCACCCCGACGTCATCGTCTGCCGCTCGCACGAGGAGCTCTCGCGCGACATCCGCGACAAGATCGCGCTCTTTGCCGACGTCGATCCCGGCGCGGTCGTCGCGAGCCCCGACGTCCCGGACGTCTACCTCGTCCCCGAAGTCCTGCAGCGCGAGGGCCTCGACCGGCTCGTCTGCGAGAAGCTCGGCCTCGAGACCGCCGAGGTGGAGCTCGGCGAATGGGCCGAGCTCACGAAGCGGATCGACGAACGGCGCGAGCTCGTCGAGATCGCACTCGTCGGCAAGTACGTGAAGCTGCAGGACGCGTATCTCAGCGTGCACGAGGCGCTGAAGCACGCAGGCCTCCACCACGGCTGCGCCGTGCGCCTCCGCTGGGTCGACGCCGAGAACATGTCGTACGAAGAGGCGGCGGAGCTGCTCGAGACCGTCGACGGGGTCCTCGTCCCGGGCGGCTTCGGCTCACGCGGGTGGGAAGGCAAGATCCTCGCGTGCCGCGTCGCGCGCGAGCGGGGCATCCCGTATCTCGGTATCTGCCTCGGCATGCACGTCGCCGTGTCGGAGTTCGCGCGCCACGTTGTCGGGCTCGACGGCGCAAACTCGACGGAGATGGATCCCGAGACGCCCTTCCCGGTGATCGACCTGCTCCCGGAGCAGAAGGGGATCGAGGATCTCGGCGGGACGATGCGGCTCGGGGCCCGCGCCGTGGAGGTCCGCGACGGCACTCGCGCTCGCGAGCTCTACGGTGAGAGCGTCATCTTCGAGCGTCACCGCCACCGCTACGAGGTCAATAACCTCTTCCGTGAGCGGCTCGTCGAGGCGGGGCTCGTCGTCTCCGGGACGTTCGAGGAAGGACGCCTCGTCGAGATGGTCGAGCTGCCCGACCACCCCTGGTTCGTCGCGAGCCAGTTCCACCCCGAGTTCAAGTCGCGGCCGACCCGCCCGGCACCGCTCTTCGACGGGTTCGTCGCCGCCGCGCTCGACCGCGTGCGAATGCGCGCGGGCCAGCACGTCGCGGCGTAGACGGCTCGTTAGACGAACCCGACCGAGACGAAGAAGGTCAGGCCGGCGACCTTCGTCTGCGCTGCGCGGTAGAAGAAGTCGAGACTGGTGCCGTCCTTGCAGGTCAGGATCGCCGTTCCGTGCCGGAAGCCGCGTGCCAGCATCTCGTCGTACTCGGTCGGCGCGGCCGGGTCGCGGGCGACGTCGCGCACCTCGAGCTGCAGGAGCTCGTCCCGCGAGTAGCCGAGCGCCCGGCACGCCGTGTCATTGACGGCGACGTAGCGCATCGTCTCGTCGGCGACGAAGACGAGCGCCGGCCCGTCGTCGATCGCCTCGCCGATGAGTGCGGTCTGGATCAGGTCCTCTGCGACAGTCACAACGCCTAGATCGTACGATCATTTTGTGGAGTCGGGGCCTGCTCTTGATTTTTTCATGGAGCTGGCGGCGATCCCGAGCCCACCGGGCGAGGAGCGCGCCGTCGCCGACGCAGTCCTGCGATATCTCGGCGGTCTCGGCGTGGAGCCCGACGAGGACGGCGCAGGCCGGGAGATCGGGTCGACGATGGGGAATATCTACGTCCGGCTCGAGCCCACGGCCGAGGGCACACCCCTGTTCTTCTGTGCGCACCTCGACACCGTCCCGCCGTCCGGCCCGCTCGAGCCGGTCGTCGAGGACGGCGTCGTGCGGAACGCCGGCGGCACCATCCTCGGGGCAGACAACAAGTCCGCCGTCGTTCAGATGCTCGAGGGCGTGCGCCGCGTGCTCGCGGAGAGCCGGCCGCACGCGGGGATCGAGCTCCTCTTCACGCCGAAGGAGGAGGTCGGCCTGGTCGGCGCGTACGCGTTCGACGACTCGCGCCTCCACGCGCAGGTGGGATACGTCTACGACCAGGCTGCGCCGCCAGGCGAGATCATCCTCGGCGCGCCGTCCGCCGAGGCGCTCGAGGTGACGTTCCACGGCCGCGCCGCGCACTCCGGGATGTTCCCGGAGGAGGGTCGGTCGGCGATCCAGGCCGCTGCGAAGTCGATCGCGGATCTGCGGCTCGGCCGCGTCGACGACGAGTCGACCGCGAACGTCGGTGTGATCGACGGCGGCACCGCCGGGAACATCGTCCCCGAGTGGTGCACGTTCCTCGCCGAGGCGCGATCGCACAGCGACACGAAGCTCTCCGACCTGCTGCAGGAGATGCAGGACGCGTTCGCGTTCGCTGCGACAAACGCGGACTGCGAGGTGAGCACGAAGGCGCGAAAGAGCTACCGCGGCTACCGCTTCAAGCGCGACGACGACGTGGTGAAGCTCGCCGCGACGGCGCTCGAGCGCTGCGGCTACGAGGTCAGCTACGCACTCTCCGGCGGAGCCGCCGACGCGAACGTGTTCAACGAGCACGGCCGGCGCTGCGTCAACCTGGCGAACGGGATGACGGACATCCACACGTCCGACGAGCGCATCTCGGTGCAGGATCTCGACGGCATGGTGGAGGTCACGCTCGCGCTCGTCGAGGCGGCCCGCGGCGCGTGATGGAGGAGCGCCGTCTCGGCCCGGTCGTCGGGCTCGGCACCTGGAACACGTTCGCATCGGATGCAGAGCTCGCGAAGCCGGTCGTTGCGGGCGCCCTCGAGAGCGGTGCGCGCGTCTTCGACTCGTCACCCATGTATCGCGGGGCCGAACGGTCGCTGGCCGCGGCGCTCGAGGGCCGCCGTGACGAGGCGACGGTCGCAACGAAGATCTGGTCGCAGTCGGTCGACGAGGGCCGGGAGCAATACCGGCGCCAATGCGAGTGGTTCGGCAAGGTGGAGATCGAGCAGATCCACAACCTCGCGAACTGGCGCGGCCAGCTCGCATGGCTCGAGGAGGAGCGCGCCGCCGGGGCCGTCGACAAGCTCGGCGTGACGCACTACGCGGCGAGCGCAATCGGCGAGCTCGCGGAGGCCCTTCGGACGGGGCGTTTCGACGTCGTCCAGCTGCCGTACAACCCGCACGAACGGGAGGTCGAGCGCGAGCTGCTCCCGCTTGCGGCGGAGCTCGGAGTCGCGGTGATCGTCATGCGGCCGCTCGGCGGAGGCGCGCTCGTCCGGCGCCCGTCCGTTGCCGCCGAGCTCGCACCGTTGCGAGAGTTCGGAGTCGAGACATGGGCGCAGGCGCTCCTCAAGTGGGTGCTCTCGGACAACCGCGTCGACCTGGCGATCCCCGCCACCTCGCGACCCGAGCGGGCGGCCGAGAACGCCTCGGCCGGATTGCCCCCGTGGTTCGGTCCCGCGGAGCGGGCACTCGTGGAGAAACTCGCCTCTTGAAGCCGGACGAGACCCGCACGGTGTACGAGGGGTCGATGGTCGATCTCGTCGTCGAGCGCTGGGGTGAGAGCGAGCGGGAGATCGTCAAGCACCCCGGGGCGGTTGCGGTCGTCGCGCTCGACCGCGACGACCGGCTCTGGCTCGTCCGGCAGCGCCGGGAGGCGGTGCGTAAGGAGCTACTCGAGCTGCCCGCAGGCCTCGTCGAGAAAGGCGAGGAGCCACTCGCGAGCGCAAAGCGCGAGTTGAAGGAGGAATGCGGCCTCGAGGGAGGCGAGTGGCGCGAGCTCGGCGCCTTCTACACGTCGCCGGGGTTCGCCGACGAGCGGATCGTCGTCTTTTCGGCGGAGAAACTCGAGGTCGGCGAGCCGGACCCGGACGAGGGCGAAGCGGTGCACGTCGAGCACTGGCGTGCGGACGAGATCGGTGCACGGATCGCAGAGCTCGAGGACGCGAAGACGATCGCAGGCCTTCTGCTCTATCTGCGCGCGGGTTAGCTACCAGCCGCGCCAAAACGCGCGCGAGAGGGCGATGCCGTGCCCGGTCGGGGTCGTGCATGTCAGGCCCGTGACGCGCGAGGTGCACGTGAACGCGGCGAAGTGCCAGGTCTTGCCGTAGGCGAGCCGGCGAAACGCCGGTTTATCCCGGTTCGAGTTGTAGAGGATGCCACCCGAGCAGACGGTCGTCGTTCTGCGCGTTGCGTAGACCTCGAAGCCGTGCCAGTCGAGACCCGCGCGCGCCATGCAGTCGTTCTGTGCCTGCTTCGTGTACGCCGCGCTGCGAATGTCGCAGAGCAGGTGCGACGGCTTCGCAGGCACGTAGAAGCAGCGGATATTGCCGCTCGGTGTCACGATTCCCGGCAGCGGCGTCGGCTTCGCCGAAGCGGCAGACGCGGCTGCGAAGACGACAACGAGCAGCACGCCTGCGAGTCGGTACACGGTGTCCAGCGTACGCCTCCGAGCAGCTATTGTCCCGCGCGCTGTGCGGATCGGCGTCGCCAAGGAGATCAAGACCGACGAGTACCGCGTTGCGCTGACTCCTGCGGGCGCACGCGAGCTCGTGCAGAAGGGCCACGAGGTCCTGATCGAGACGACCGCCGGCGAGGGAAGCGCGTTCGCCGACGACGACTACGAACGCGCGGGCGCGCGCATCGTCTCGCAGGATGCCGTGTGGTCGAGCTCCGAGCTGTTGCTCAAGGTGAAGGAGCCCATCGAGCCCGAGTACGCGCGCCTTCGCGACGATCTCGTGCTCTTCACGTACCTCCACATCGCGGCAGACGAGCCGTTGACGCGTTCGCTCGTCGAGAGCGGCGTCACCGCGGTCGCCTACGAGACCGTCGAGACCGACGACCGGCGCCTTCCGCTTCTCGCCCCCATGTCCGAGATCGCCGGGCGGCTCGCGGCCCAGGCGGGCGCGTACTTCCTGGAGAAGCCGCTCGGCGGCCGCGGCCTTCTGCTCGGCGGCGTCCCGGGCGTCTCGCCGGGACGCGTCCTCGTGATCGGCGGCGGCGTCGTCGGCTACAACGCGGCGATCATCGCGATCGGCCTCGGCGCGCAGGTGTCGATTCTCGACCGCTCGATCGACCGCATGCGCTACCTCGACGAGATCCTCTCGGGACGCGTCAGCACCGTCATGTCCTCGACCTTGCAGATCGAGTCTTCGATCGCCGAGGCCGACGTCGTGATCGGCGCGGTACTCGTCCCCGGCGCGCGCGCGCCGAAGCTCGTGACCCGCGACATGCTCGGTGTCATGAAGAAGGGCGCGGTGATCGTCGACGTTGCGATCGACCAGGGGGGCTGTGTCGAGACCGCGCATGCGACGACGCACAGCGACCCGGTGTACGAGGTGGACGGCATCACGCACTACTGCGTCGCGAACATGCCAGGTGGCGTCCCGATCACCTCGACGAAGGCGCTGACCAATGCGACACTGCCCTACGTCGAGGCGATCGCCGAGCACGGCCTCGCCGCGTCGGTGAACCGCGACCAGGCGCTCGCCCGAGGCGTCAACGTGATCGACGGGAAGGTCACCTACGAGCCGGTGGCCGAGGCGCACGGGCTCGAGTACACGCCGCTCGAAGACGTGCTTCCGCTCGCGCGGGTCCAGGCCTAGGCGGTATCGCCCGGCGCGGGCGGGGCCGGTTTCTTCGTCGGCGTGATCCGCACGACAGCCCAGGTCACGGCTGCCGCCACCGAGATGATGGCGACGATGTACACCGCGAAAAGGATCAGGCCGAGGACGTCTGCCATGTCCAACCTAGAATAGCGACGTGGCGAAGAAGCCCTCGGCCCAGAGAGCGTGCGTCATCGTCCTCGACGCGGTTGGCGCGGGGGCGCTTCCCGACGCGGACCAGTACGGAGACGAGGGCTCGAACACCCTGGCGAACGTCGCCGAGTCCGTGGGCGGCCTCGATTTGCCGAACATGGAGGCGCTCGGCCTGGGGAACGTCGAGGAGCTCGCCGGCTGCCCTGCGCAGCCGGGCGCGCCTGCGGTGGCGGGCCGGCTGACGGAGCGCTCGAAGGGCAAGGACACGACGACCGGCCACTGGGAGCTGATGGGGGTCGTGACGGCGCAGGCCTTCCCGACGTACCCGCACGGCTTCCCGCACGACGTCATCGACCCGTTCATGCACAAGACCGGCCGCGGCGTGATCGGGAACAAGCCTGCCTCCGGGACGGAGATCATCCAGGAGCTCGGCGAGGAGCATCAGGAGACGGGGAAGTGGATCGTCTACACCTCTGCAGACTCCGTCTTCCAGATCGCGGCGCATGAGGAGACCGTTCCGCTCGACGAGCTCTACGAGGCGTGCAAGGGCGCCCGGGATGTCCTCACGGGCAAGCATGCGGTCGGCCGTGTGATTGCCCGCCCGTTCACGGGGACGCCCGGCAACTACACGCGGACGCCGAACCGCCACGACTACTCGCTCGAGCCGCGGCGCCCGAACTACCTTTCGCTCGTGCGCGAGGCAGGCGTGACGGTGCACGGCGTCGGCAAGATCAGCGACATCTTCGCCGGCGTCGACATCGACGAGTCGCACCCGACGAAGTCGAACATCGACGGGATCCAACAGACCGAGAAGCTGCTGCAGGAGCTTGACGAGGGCTTCGTCTTCACAAATCTCGTCGAGACCGATTCGCTCTGGGGTCATCGCAACGATCCGGTGAACTTCCACCGCTGCCTGCAGGATTTCGACCGGCGGCTTCCGGATCTCCTCGAGGCGTTACGGCCCGGCGACTTGCTGATCGTCACGTCCGATCACGGTTGCGACCCGACGACCCCGTCGACCGACCACTCGCGGGAGTACGCGATGCTGCTCGCATACGTTGCAGGACGGAACGCTGCCGGGCGGATTCACGAAGGCGAGTTCGCCGACGTCGGCGCGACCGTCAACGCCTGGCTCCAGGGCAAGGCGCCCGCACGCGGCATCCCCGGCCAGCCGATCATCACTCCATGAGGCTCGACATCTCGCTGCTCGTTCGCCGGGAGCACGCGAGCGAGGAGCGACTGAAGTGATTCGCGCAGGAGAGCTGATCCAGCGGAAGCGGGACGGGGCGGAGCTCCCCGGCGAGGAGATCTCGGAGCTCGTGCTGCAGTATGCGCGCGAGGAGGTGCCCGACTACCAGATGTCGGCGTTCCTCATGGCGGTTTACTTCCAGGGGCTCACGACCGCCGAGACGTTCGCGCTGACAGACGCGATGGTGCGAAGCGGCGAGACGATCGAGCTCGGCCCGGCGCTCGGCCGTCGCGTCGTCGACAAGCACTCGACCGGCGGCGTCGGCGACAAGACGACGCTCGCCGTCGGCCCCATCGTGGCCGCGTGCGGGGTGCCGTTCGGGAAGATGAGCGGCCGCGGGCTCGGCCATACCGGCGGGACGCTCGACAAGCTCGAATCGATCCCCGGCTTCACCGTCGAGCTCTCGACCGGCGACTTCATCGCACAGGTGCGCGACATCGGCCTCGCGATCGTGGGGCAGACCGCGGATCTCGTGCCGGCCGACAAGAAGCTCTACGGCCTGCGCGACGTGACCGCGACGGTCGACAACGTCTCGCTCATCGCCGCGAGCATCATGTCGAAGAAGATCGCCGCCGGTGCAGATGCGATCGTCCTCGACGTCAAGGTCGGCGACGGCGCCTTCATGAAGACGCTCCCCGATGCGCAGGTCCTCGCCGAGACGATGATCGCGCTCGGTCGACGTGCAGGACGCGACGTTGCATGCGTTCTCACCGACATGGACCAGCCACTCGGGCGCGCGGTCGGGAACGCGCTCGAGGTGCGCGAGGCAGCCGACACGGTTCGCGGGCACGGGCCACCCGACCTGACGGAGCTCGTTCTCGACGCCTGCGCTCACCTGCTCGCGCTTTCGGACCTGGGCATCGACCGGGGCGAGGCAAGGCGGCGCGCCGAAGCTGCGATCGCAGACGGGTCCGCCTACGAGACGTACGAGCGCTGGATCCGGGCGCAGGGCGGCGATCCCGCGGACGGCGCGCTCCCGAAGGCGCCGTTCGTGCGCGAGGTGTTCGCTCCTCGAGCGGGTTACGTGCGACACGTCGCGGCGCTCCCGATCGGGATCGCGGCACTCCACCTCGGCGCCGGGAGGCGCGAGAAGGACGATGCCGTCGATCATGCGGTCGGGATCGTGTGCCACAAGAAGCGCGGAGACGCGGTCGCCGAAGGCGAGCCGGTCGCCGAGATCCATGCGGCCGACCAGGCCTCTGCGAACGCGATCGCACCGGACGTCCTCGCGGCCTACGCGTTTGCCGACGCGCCGCCGAGACCGCGGCCGATCGTCCTCGACACGATCGGCTGAGGCGAGGACAGGCAGCCCCGGGGCGCGCCGCTACGTTGGTCCGATGCCCGAGCTTCCCGAGGTCGAGAGCGTCCGGCGCCGGATTGCGCCCGTGCTGGAAGGACGGCTCTTCGAGCGCGTCGAGATCAGCGACCCTCGCCTCGTTCGCCCCTACGAGCCGGCCGAGGTGGCGGCCGAGCTCACAGGCGAGCGTGTCGAGTCCGTGGATCGTCGCGGCAAGTATTTGATCGTTCGATTCGAGTCCGGGCGTGCTCTGCTCATTCACCTCCGCATGACGGGGTCATTGGGCCACCACGAGCACGGAATTGAAGGCCAGCACGGAGTCGAAGGCGGAGAGCCGCACCGGAGGGCTGTCGTCAGATTGGACAACGGATCGGACGTCACGTATCGCGACGTCCGACGCTTTGGAACGTGGCTGCTGCTCGAGCCCGGTGAGCTCCAGCCCTACCTCGACAGCAAGGTGGGGGAGGAGCCGCTCGATGCGCTCTTCACCGCTGCGAGGCTCGGCGCGAAGCTCGAGCGAAGGCGGGCACCGATCAAGGCGGCGCTCCTCGATCAGCGCACGCTTGCGGGCATGGGGAACATCTACGTCGACGAGGCGCTCTGGCGGGCACGGATCCACCCGCTCAGGCCGGCGGAGACGATCGACCGGAACGAGCTCCGCCGGCTGCACGCCGCGATCAGGAAGTCGCTCGAGGTCGGCATCGCGCGCCAGGGCTCGACGCTCCGCGACTACCGCCTCCCGGGCGGCGAGCGGGGGACGATGCAGCACGAGTTCAAGGTCTACGGCCGCGGCGGCGAGCCCTGCGACCGTTGCGGGACGCCGATCGCGAAGTCACGCGTCGGCGGGCGCGGAACCTGGTTCTGCCCGACCTGCCAGCCGCTCGAGCCTCCGCGGGCAGCGGGCGAGCCTCAGGCGGCGAGGAGCTCGTCGAGCCGGCCGTCGCGCTCGAGGCGCCAGAGCTCGGTGTAGCCGCCGATCGGCTGCCCGTCGATCAGGATCTGCGGCACGGTCCAGCCGCCGGTCAGCTCCTCGATTCGCTGGCGGAAGTGCGGATCGTCGTCGAGCGAGATCTCCTCGTAGGGCAGGTTCTTCGAGTCGAGAAGCGCCTTCGCCCGGACGCAGTAGCCGCACCAGCGGGTCGTATACATCTGAATTCGGACCATCCGGTATTACAACGCATACCTCGCCGGATCCGTTCCCGCCGCCGGCGGGCCTAGACTTGATCGGGCATGGCCGGCCGCGCTTACACGACCGAGGCGGTCGTCCTCCGCTCCATCCGCTTCGGCGAGGCCGACCGCGTCCTCCATCTCTATACGGCCGAGCGCGGCCGGATCGGCGCGGTCGCAAAGGGCGTCCGGAAGACGAAGTCCCGCTTCGGCGGCCGCCTCGAGCCGCTGTCGCACGTCGAGCTCGTCCTCCACCAGGGAACGGGTGAGCTGCAGACCATCACCGGCGTGCAGCTGATCCGAGCCCACGACGCGGCGCGCGCCGACTACTACCGCCTGAGCACGGGTCTCATCGGCGCCGAGGCGATGCTTCGCCTCTTCCCGGTGGAGGAGCGAAACGAGCGCGCGTTCACCGCACTCACACGCTTCCTGGACACCCTCGACGCCACTCCGCACGCCGCTGAACGGCCGTCGCTCGACCCCCTCGCGCTCAGCTTCCAGCTGAAGCTCCTCTGGCTCTCGGGCTACCTGCCGCACCTCACGAGCTGCGCCGAGTGCGGCGCGAACGACGCAACGCTCATCGGCTACTCGCCGCGCGCGGGCGGCGCCGTCTGTCGCGCGTGCGCGAATCAGGCCGAGGCGATCGCATTGAGCGCCGAGGGGCTCCGCGGCATCGAGGGACTTCTCGCGAGCCCGCTCGCCGACGCGGTCGGCCTCGGGATGAGCGAGCGCGCGGCCCGCGACGCGCTGCGCGTCGTGACTGCGAGCTACGAGTACAACGGCGGCTTCCGCCTTCGCACGCTCAGCGCGTAGCCCTCAGTCGTCGTCGCGGATATCGTCGGCGACGCGCTCCTTGAACTGCTGCAGCTTCTCGAACGCCTCGTCGGGATCGACACCGCCCGAGGGCGCCTCTCCGAGGAGCCAGGGCGCCGCGTCGACCGCCGTCTTCCATGCGACCTCCTCCGCGTGCTCGCCGGGATCGGCCTCGTCAGGGGCAGGGTCGTCGAGCACCTGAACCTTGTCGAGGTAGACGTTCGTGAAGCCGTTCCGCTCTTGCTCGTGGAAGGTGATGGTCGCGCGCTTCCCCTCGGCCGCGATCGCCTGCTTCGCGATCGCCTCCTTGAAGGTCGAGTATTCCTCGCCGTCCTCGGCGCGCAGGACGAAGCGTGTGTTCCCGGACTGCGTCTTGAACGCCTTGACCTCGTCGACATGCACCGTCTTCTCCGGCATATCGTCATGGTTCCGTGAAACGCGATCTGGGAAACGGCTACGAGCTCGACGACGACCGCGTGCGGATCGATCGCGAGGCCGTCCACGCATATCTCGGCGGCGTCTCGTACTGGGCGAAGGGCCGGACACGGGAGCGGCAGGATGAGCTGATCGATGCGAGCGACCACGTCGTCGGCCTCTACCACGAGGCTGACCAGATCGGCTTCGGGCGTGCCGTCGACTGCGACGCCGCGGGACTCGTGTACCTGGCCGACGTCTACGTGCTCGATGCGCACCGCGGCCGCGGCTTCGGCACCGAGCTCGTCCGCGAGATCGTCGAGAACGGGCCGTACGCCGGCCGCCGCTGGGTCCTCCACACCCGCGATGCGCACGCGCTCTACGAGAAGTTCGGCTTCGGACCGCACGAGCGGCTCATGCAGCGCGGCTAGCGCGTTACGGCCCGGTCTTGGGGGCGGTGTTACGGGGCGGTGGTATACGACGAGAAGAAGAGCGAGCCGCGCTCGCAGACGGGCGTCGCGGGCGTCACAGGTGCATCGACCTGCCCGGAGCCGGCCGTCACCCGCAGGATGTGGGCCTTCGGCTCGCACTGCGGGCCGGATGTGTCACCGGTTCCCGGCACGTCGGGCGAGAACCGCGCCTCCGCCGTGGCGGCGTCCCCGGGATTGAGCACGACGGCTGCCGCGTTCGTGTCGCTCGGGCGCGCGGGCTCGACGTTCGTCGGCAGCTTCGAGCCGTCCTGCGCGATCAGTTGCGCCGTCGGGACGCCCGCAACGGTGCACGCCGAGTCGCCCTGGTTCGTCAGGCGGAGCCGGTAGCTGATCTGGCCGGCGCCCGCGCTACCCGGGATCCCGGCGAACGAGCCTGCGAGCGCGCTCGCAAGGCACGGCGCCGCGGTGGAGGAGGTCGTCACCGCATTCGTCTGTTCCAGCGTCACCGTCTTCGTCCGCGTCACGGTCTGCGTGACGGTCACGGTCGTCGTCTTCGTGCCGCCGCACGCGGAGAGCGCAAGGCAACACCCGACGGCGGCCAACGCGGCTTTCACGGCTTTGGAGTTCGCCACGGACGCGCGAGTGCCTCGTCGAGCCAGGCAGCGGCTCCCGAGATCGGGATCCGCTCCTGCGCCAGAGAATCGCGGTCGCGGACGGTCACGGTCTCGTCCTCGAGGGTCTGCTCGTCGATCGTGAACGCCCACGGCGTCCCGATCTCGTCCTGACGGCGGTAACGCCGCCCGATCTGGCCGCTGTCGTCGTGCTCGACCCAGTGCCGCTTACGGAGCTCTTCGAAGAGCGCACGCGCTCGCGTCGCCATCCCTTCGTCGCGGGAGATCAGCGGCAGGATCGCCGCCTTGACCGGCGCGACGGCGGGGTGGAGGCGCAGGACGGTCCGCTCGCGCTCGTTCACGACCTCCTCGTCATATGCGTCGCAGAGCATCGCCACGAAAATCCGCTCGATCGACACGGCAGGCTCGATGACATGCGGCGTGTACCGGTCGCCTTCCTGGCCGACGAACTCGAGCTTCGTCCCCGACGCCTGCGTGTGCTGGGTCAGGTCGAAGTCGCCTCGGTTCGCGATCCCCTCGAGCTCCTGCCAGCCGATGGGGTACTCGTACTCGATGTCGCTCGTCCCGCTCGAGTAGTGAGAACGCTCCTCCGCGGAGTGCTCGCGCACGCGCAGCATCGACGCGCGGAGGCCGAGATCGACGTACCACTGATGCCGTTGCTCGATCCAGTAGCGGTACCACGTCTCGGCCTCGCCCGGCGGGACGAAAAACTCCATCTCCATCTGCTCGAACTCGCGCACGCGGAAGAGGAAGTTGCCGGGCGTGATCTCGTTGCGGAACGACTTCCCGGTCTGCGCAATGCCGAACGGCGGCTTGCGCCGTGCGATCTGCAGGATGTTCTTGAAGTTGATGAATATGCCTTGTGCAGTCTCGGGGCGCAGGAACGCGGTCGACGATGCGTCCTCCACTGCGCCTACCTGTGTCTGGAACATCAGGTTGAACTGGCGCGCCTCGGTGAGATCGCACTCGCTGAACTCGCCGGGCCGCTTCGAGGGACGTCGGCCGCACTGCGCATCCTCGAGCCTGTCGGCGCGGAAGCGGAGTTTGCACGTGCGGCAGTCGACGAGCGGGTCGCTGAACCCCGCGACGTGACCGGACGCCTCCCAGACCGACGGGTTGAGGATGACGGCCGAGTCGATCGCGACGATGTCGTCCCGCTCCTGCACCATCGACCGAAGCCAGAGCGAGCGGATGTGATTCTTCATCAGCACGCCGTAGTGCCCGTAGTCGTAGGTCGAGCTGAGGCCCCCGTAGATCTCCGACGACGGGAAGACGAACCCGCGTCGGCGGCAGAGCGAGACGATCTTGTCCATCGTCACGGTTGGGGGGGTGACGTCGGTCACGGGGCCTTACCGTATCCGCCGTGGCAGCGACACCTGCGATCAAAGCGGCGGAGGATGCGGGTGTCCGCTTCACACTGCACGAGTACGAGCACGACCCCGCTGCGAGCTCGTACGGGGACGAGGCGGCGGAGAAGCTTCGGATCGACCCGGCGCGGCTCTTCAAGACGCTCATCGTCTCCGTCGACGGCGAGCTCGAAGTCGCGTGCGTGCCCGTCAACGTGCAGCTCGACCTCAAAGCGTTGGGCAAGCGCGCGCGGCTCGCCGACAAGGGACAGGCGCAGGCAGCGACCGGCTACGTCACGGGTGGCACGAGCCCGCTCGGGCAGCGGAAGACCCTTCGCACGCACCTGGACGAGTCCGCGTTCGAGCACGAGACCATCCTCGTGAACGGCGGCCGGCGTGGTTTGCAGATCGAGCTCGACCCCCACGATCTCGAGCGGCTCACTGCTGCGCAGGTACACGCGATAGCGTCCACACGATGACGACTGCGCCTCCCGGGACTGGGCCCTCCAAGAGTGGGCCCTCCAAGACGGGGCCCGTCGAGCTGCACGTCGTCTCGGATGCCACCGGCGAGACCGCCGCCCGGCTCGTCCAGGCGCTCGAAGCGCAGTTTCCCGATCAAGAGTTCGTCGAGATCCGCCATCCGTGCATCCTCTCCGAGGAGGATCTCCACCTCGCCGTGAACCGGATGAAAGGCCGGCCGGCGGTCGTCGTCTACACCCTCGTCGAGCCGGCGCTCCGCGATGCGATGCGCACGCTCTGCCGGCGAGCCCGCCTTCACTACTGCGACCTGCTGGGACAGCCGATCGACGCCGTCGCGCGCGTCTCCGGCATGGCCGCGCGCATGACGCCCGGCTCGCGCCCGCCCTTGAACAGCGCGTACTTCAAGCGGATGGAGGCGATCGAGTTCGCCGTGCGCTACGACGACGGCGTCGGCCGCGGCCTCCGTGAAGCCGACGTCATTCTCGTCGGCGTCTCCCGCACGTCGAAGACGCCGCTCTCCATCTATCTCGGCTATCTCGGCCACAAGGCTGCGAACGTGCCGGTCGTCAAAGGGATCGAGCCGCCTGCCGACCTGTTCGAGATCGACGCGCGTAAGGTCGTCGGCCTGACGATCGACGCGAATCGGCTCGTCGAGATCCGCCGCGCACGGGTGCGCACGATGGGCGCCGGGGCGCGCAACCGGCAATACGCGGAGCTGATGGAGATCTACGAGGAGCTCGACGAGGCGTCGAAGCTCCACCGCCGCCTGGGCTGTCCCGTCATCGACATCTCCGACCTCTCGATCGAGGAGACGGCCCACCGAGCGCTTCGCGTCGTCGAAGAGCGGAAGACGGCTGCGTGAAGAACGAGAAGGGCAGCGTGCCCCTGCGCTACTGGGCTCTGTGGTGGCTCGGCATAGCGATCTTCGACTTTCTCTTCTACGTCGTGCTCACACCGATCTGGATGGGTCTTCGCGCGGTCGCGTGGCTCGCGGAGTTCCGCGCTCGAAGGCGTCGCTGAGCCCGAGGAGTTCGGCGCCGCGGCGGCGAAGATTTCGCCGCCGCGCCGACCGATGGACACGAATGTGTGGCCGCTGTCGAGTTGCGCCCTCCGAGCGGTGTGCTCGAACAGAGTGGCCTTATCTGCCCCGGAGCATCATCGAGCGGCGCGTGCCGCGCATCACGCCGCCGGCTGGTCCCAATCGTCCATGCGTCTTGGCTCGTTCGAGGGATCGACGTCGTCGATGACCGGTTCGCGGATGAGCCCGCAGTGCTCGCAGCGCTCCATGCGGCGCCCGAGCTGCGTCCCGACGTAGCGCATCCGATGGGCGCAGACAGAGCGGCGGATCCGTCGGAGCAAAGTCGCCCGCTGCCGCAGGCTCGTCATCCGACCACGGCGGCCCGGCGCGGCCCGTAGGCGAACGGGTGGCGGTAGGCGTCGAGCGCGTCCGCCGCCGCGACCGGGATCGAGAAGTCGTCGTCGTCAGCCCAATCGATGACCTGGACGAAGACCGCGTTCGAGCGCCGGTTCCAGAAGAGGCTCACCTCGACGGCGCCGCAGGTGCGATGGTCGAGCTCGACGACGATGTCCTCCACCGGCACATGCTCGCGCGACGAGAGCGGTTGCGCCCGAGTCGGAAGCACGGAACTCGCCGGACCTTGCGCCGGACCGAACACCAGCCGCGAGGCTTGGAGGGGCTAGCCCTGGGGCTGATGCCCAGGCCGTTGGCCTCGCTCACACTCGAGTCGATGCCCATGACTCGTACGGCGGCGCTCGGTGCCGTCCTGATCGCGATCGCAGCCGGGGCGCTCGCCGCGCCGCCGTCCCACGCAGCGCCGCCGCGGATTCAGCGGGCCTTTCCGGCGGCCGGGGAGCTCGTCGAGCCTCGCGTCGTCGTGCGGCGCGCGCCAAGCTTGCGCGCCGAGCCGATCACCGTGCTGCACCAGTTCAGGTCGGACTACCGACCGCAGGTCGTGCTCGCAGTCGCGCTCGCGACCGGTAGCGATGGGAAGCCCTGGTACCGGATCAGCCTCCCGATGCGCCCGAACGGCACAACGGGCTGGATCCCGGCCTCTGCGGTCGAGGTCGCGCCCATGCACAACCGGATCGTCGTCGACAGGAGCGCCCGGACGATCTCCGTCTACGCCGGGCGGAGGCTCCTCCTCCACGCTCCGGTCGCCGTCGGAGCGCCCGGAATGGAGACGCCGGTCGGCCGCTTCTACGTCACCGCGAGGTTCGTGCCCGACGATTCGTTCCTCGGCGTCTTCGCGGTCGAGACGAGCGCCTACTCGAAGCTCTCGGAGTGGCCCGGCGGCGGCAAGGTCGGGATCCACGGGACGAGCATGCCGCAGCTCCTCGGCCAGGCCGTCTCGCACGGTTGCGTCCGGGTGGCGAATACGACGGCTGCCGTGCTCCGCCGGCTCGCGCCGCTCGGGACGCCGATCTGGATCAGGGACTGAAGGCTGCGATCGTGCGGAGGGCGTCGTCGCCCTGCGCTGCGAGGAACGAGGCGCCGCCGGTCCTGCGAGAGAGCTTCGTGGACGAGCTGGTGATCGGCGCTCCCCCGACGAGCGGCGTCCAGTTGCCGCCCGGGGTCCGCGCGACGGACACCTGCCGGAACCGGTAGAGGAAGCCGTTGCAGACGCCGCTGCCACCGTCCCAGGCCTCCGCCGTCGCGATCGGCGCCCAGCGGCCGTGGCTCGCCGCGAGGTGGATCGCAGGCGAGGCCGGCTTCCCGTTCAGCCAGACGCGCCAATAGTTCGGCCGCCGCGCGATCTCCAAGACCGCCACCTTCGCCGGAGTGCCGAGGGGCACGTTGGCCTCGACCTGGTGGTAGGTGGGTCGACCGTTCGGCCGCGTCACCTCGTAGTAGAGGTCGGCGCCTCGCAACTGCGGGAAGCCGCTGAAGCCGACCTGCAGCCATTCGTCGGCACCCTTCGGCCCGAGGCCTGGCCCGCCGACGCCGACCCATCCTGCAACCTGGCCCGAGCGCACGCTGAACCCGCCGAGGGGCGTCACGACGGCCGAGACGCCGAAGGCGCGGTGGGAGGCCGATACGCCGGCGTAGCTGTAGCCGCCGCTTCCGCAGGCGGACGCGTTCGCCGCGCCTGCGGCGGCCGCTGCGAGCACGGTCAAAAGCAGGAGGATTCTCTTCGAGAGTCGCGTCGAAAGCATCTTGGCGTCGTGATCGGCCGTATTGGCTCGAGCGGCCTTCCCTCGATCGAGTTAGCTGCCGGCGAGAGCGGCCATCGGCCAGGGCCTGCAGGACCTTCGGCCGAGGCGAGGATCGCCCGCCCCGAGTTACGACACATATGGGAGAGCGGGCGCGCGTAGCGCCCGCATGGAGTCAACCGAGGGATGGAGCGGTCACATGGGCGGAAACGGATGGAATCTCAACTGGGTGCGCAGCCGCCGGCTGCGCGTGTCGCTGGCTGCTCTGGCGGCGCTCGCAATCGGCGCGGTCGTGTTCGTTGCCGCGTCGGGGGCGGGTCTCACCGACAGCACGTTCGAGGGCGACGACGGCGACATGATCGTGAACCACGGCGGTACCGACTGGTCCTCGTGGGTGGGGAACCCGTTGCTCCGCACGCTGCCCGACCTCACGAGCTCCTCCTCCGACGACGCCTTCACGCAGGGATCCCACGAGGACGATCCAAACGTCACGATCGACGCAGGCTCCATCCCGAACAGCAAGGCCGACCTCAGCCGCGCGTACGTCGCGAGCGAGACGGTTGCGAGTCAGCCGTTCCTCTACCTCGCCTGGGAGCGCGCCTCCCTCTCCGGCACCGTCAACTTCGACTTCGAGCTCAACCAGAAGGCGACGGCCGGCTGGACGTCGTCGACGACCGGCGCCGTCACCATCAACCGCACCGAGGGCGACGTCCTCATCACCTACGACTTCAACGGCAACGCGACCGGCGCTGCCGAGCTGACGCTCCTCTACTGGCTCACGGCGGGCAACGGCCACACGAGCTCGGACTGCACGAAGAGCGGCGCGAAGCTCCCGTGCTGGGGCAACCGCGTCCTCCTCACGCCGACGAGCAATCCGCCGGCGGTCGGCGCGGTGAACCTGTCGACGATCGGAGAGCCGATCATCGGCGGGGGCACCACGCTCGCCGCGCAGCTCTTCGGCGAGGCGAAGATCAACCTCGCGGACCCGTCGCTCAACGTCTTCCAGCCGAACACGTGCAAGGCCTTCGGCAGCGTCTTCGTCAACAGCCGTTCGTCGGTCTCCTTCGACTCCGAGATGAAAGACTTCATCGCGCCGTCGCCGATCCACGTCAGCAACTGCGGCTCGATCGAGCTGAAGAAGCACTGGGTCGGTTCGGCCGGGAACGCGACGCTGAACGTCGGCTCGTCGGCGGGCGGCTCGCAGATCGCTCAGGCGACGGCGAACGGCGCCGACGCGACCACGGGCGGAACCGACGTCGAGAACGGCACGTACTACCTCTCGGAGTCGCTCGCGAACGCGTCCGACTACTCGAGCTTGCTCTCGTGCACCGACAACGGCTCCAACGCCGCCATCGGATCCTCGAGCTCTGTGTCTGTGGCGGCTGGTCACGCGGTCGTGTGCACGTTCACGAATACGCGGAACCAGGGCTCGCTCGAGCTGAAGAAGCACTGGGTCGGCGGGGCGGGCGACGTGACGCTCAAGATCGGCAGCGCGGCCGGCGGCTCTCAGGTCGCCTCGACGGCGCTCTCGGGCACCGACGGGACGACCGGCGCGAAAGCGGTCGATACCGGGACCTACTACGTCGCCGAGACGCTCGCGAGCCCGGCCGACTACACGTCGACGCTCGCGTGCACGGACAACGGCTCGGATGCGACGGTCGGCCAGGACGGCGCGATTCCGGTCGCCGCGGGTCATACGGTCGTCTGCACCTACACGAACACGCGCAAGGGGTCGATCGAGCTCAAGAAGCACTGGGTCGGCACGGTGGGCACAGCGACGTTGAACGTCGGGTCGACGAGCGGCGGTCACGAGGTCACGCAGACCTCGGTGAGCTCGGACGGCTCCACCGGCGCGAAGACGGTCGGCGCCGGCACGTACTACGTCTCCGAGTCCGTCACGAATGCGTCCGACTACACGAGCACCCTGTCATGCACCGACAACGGCGCTAGCACGACGGTCGGCCAGAACGGGTCGCTCGCAGTCGCCGATGCGCACACCGTCGTCTGCACCTTCACGAACACCAGAAAGCAAGGGACGATCGAGCTCAAGAAGCATTGGGCAGGCACGGCCGGCGACGTGACGCTCGCGATCGGCACGGCGGCCGGCGGGGCGCAGGTCGCGTCGAAGCAGCTGTCCGGCGCCGACGGCACGACCGGCGCGCAGGCGGTCGACACCGGCACGTACTACGTCTCCGAGTCGCTCGCGAACGGCAGTGATTACACGACCGCCCTCGCATGCACGAACGGCAACGCCTCGGTCGCCGTCGGCCAGGACGGCTCCGTTTCAGTGGGTGCGGGCGGCGTCGTCGTCTGCACGTACACGAACACGCGCAAGCAGGGCTCGCTCGAGCTGAAGAAGCACTGGGTGGGCGGCGCAGGCGACGTCTCTCTGAAGATCGGCAGCGCGGCGGGCGGGTCGCAGGTGACCTCGAAGCAGCTGAACGGCGCCGACGGCACGACGGGTGCGCAGACGGTCGACACGGGCACGTATTACGTGTCGGAGTCGCTCGCGAACGCCGGTGTCTACTCGAGCACGCTCGCATGCACGAAGGGCGGCAACGCCGTTTCGGTCGGCCAGGATGGCGCGGTGGCCGTCGGATCGGGCGACGCGGTCGTCTGCACCTTCACGAACACGCACAACGGCTCCCTCGAGCTCCGCAAGCACTGGGTCGGCACGGCCGGTGACGTCACGCTCGCGGTCGGAACCGCGACGGGCGGGTCGCAGGTCGCGTCGAAGCAGCTCTCCGGCGCCGACGGCACGACCGGTGCCAAGCCGCTCGACCCGGCGACCTACTACATCTCCGAGACGGTTACGAACGCCGCGGACTACACGTCCACCGTCGCGTGCACGAACGGCAACGCGTCGGTGGCCGTCGGCCAGGACGGCTCGGTCGCGGTCGGTGCGGGCGATGTCGTCGTCTGCACCTACACGAACACGCGCAAGCAGGGCTCGCTCGAGCTGAAGAAGCACTGGGTCGGCGGGGCAGGCGACGTCACACTCGCGATCGGGAGCGCTGCCGGCGGGTCGCAGGTGACTTCGAAGCAGTTGAGCGGCGCCGATGGCACGACGGGCGCTCAGTCGGTCGACACCGGCACCTACTACGTGTCGGAATCGCTTGCAAACGCCGGCGGCTACTCGAGCACGCTCGCGTGCACGAAGAGCGGTAACCCGGTTGCAGTGGGCCAGAACGGCGCGGTCGCGGTCGGTTCGGGCGACGCGGTCGTCTGCACGTTTACGAACACGCACAAGGGCTCGCTCGAGCTCCGCAAGCACTGGGTCGGCACGGCCGGTGACGTCACGCTCGCGGTCGGAACCGCGACGGGCGGGTCGCAGGTCGCGTCGAAGCAGCTCTCGGGCGCCGACGGCACCACCGGTGCCAAGCCGCTCGACCCGGCGACCTACTACATCTCCGAGGCGGTTGCGAAGGCGGCGGACTACACGTCGACCGTCGCGTGCACAGACGGTTCGAAGGCGGTCGCCGTCGGCCAGGACGGATCGGTCGACCTCGCGGCAGGGCAAGACATCGTCTGCACGTACACGAACACGCGCAAGCAGGGCTCGCTCGAGCTGAAGAAGCACTGGGCGGGAACGGCGGGCGGCGTCACGCTCGCGATCGGCAGCGCAGCGGGCGGGTCGCAGGTGACCTCGAAGCAACTGTCCGGCGCCGACGGCACGACCGGCGCCCAGGCGCTCGACACCGGCACGTACTACGTGTCCGAAACGGTGGCGAATGCGGCCGACTACACGTCGACGATCGTGTGCACGAACGGCAATGCGCCGGTCGCCGTCGGCCAGGATGGCTCGGTCGCGGTCACATCGGGCGACGCGGTCGTCTGCACGTACATGAACACGCGCAAGCAGGGCTCGCTCGAGCTGAAGAAGCACTGGGTGGGTGGCGCGGGCGACGTCACGCTGAAGATCGGCAGCGCGGCCGGCGGGTCGCAGGTGACCTCGAAGCAGCTGAACGGCGCCGACGGCACGACGGGCGCAAGCTCCATCGAGACGGGCACGTACTACGTCTCGGAGTCGCTTGCGAACGCAGCCGACTACACGACGACACTCGACTGCGCCGATGCGAGGGGGCCGGTCGCAGTCGCACAGGGCGGGGCCGTCGCCGTCGGTGACGCCGAGCAGGTCGTCTGCACGTTCACGAACACGCACAAGGGCTCGCTCGAGCTCCGCAAGCACTGGGTCGGCTCGGCCGGCGACGTCACGCTCGCGATCGGCACGGCTGCCGGCGGGGCGCAGGTCGCGTCGAAGCAGCTGACCGGCGCTGACGGCACAACGGGCACCAAGACGCTCGACGCCGGCACCTACTACGTCGCAGAGACCCTCGCGAGTCCAGGCGACTACGAGGGCGCCGTGACGTGCACCGACAACGGCGCAGCCGTGTCCATCGGCGACGACGGGTCGGTTACGGTCGCCGACGCACACACGGTCGTCTGCACCTACACGAACACGCGGAAGCAGGGGACGATCGAGCTCGCGAAGCACTGGGTCGGCGGCGCCGGCAACGTGACGCTCGCGATCGGCACAGCGGCCGGCGGCTGGCAGATTGCATCGAAGCAGCTCTCGGCCGACGGGACGACGGGCGCGCAGACGGTCGACACCGGTACGTACTACGTCTCGGAGTCGCTCACGAATGCGTCCGACTACACGAGGTCGCTCGACTGCATCGACAACGGGACGGCCGTCAGCGCCGGCACCGACGGTGCGCTCGCGGTCGGGACGGGACATCACGTCGTCTGCACCTTCACGAACGCGAAGCTGCCGACGATCACCGTCCGCAAGATCGTCAACCCCTCCGGCGATGACGGGACCTTCGACTTCGCGATCGACGGGAAGTCGTTCGACAACTCGGGCGGCGGCTATGGCAACGGCGGCTCGACCGGCGCCGTGACGGTCGCGACGGGCACGCATTCGATCTCCGAGGCCGGGAACGGCAGCACCGCGCTCGCCGGCTACGGCAGCTCCTACAGCTGCTCGAACGGCCAGTCGGGGAACGGGACCACGATCCCGCTCGCTGCGCTCGCTGCGGGTCAGGACGTGACCTGCACGTTCACGAACGTCCGCAAGGGGACGATCGAGATCGTCAAGAACACGTTCGGTGGCGACGGCACGTTCACGCTTCACGCAGGCCGTGGCAAACTTCCAGCTCACGTCGAGCTCCGGGTCTGCGTCGCAGTCGTTCAACGTCGACCCCGGTACCTACCACGTCACGGAAGCAGCCAAGGACGGCTGGATGCTCACCGGCCTGAGCTGCACCGCGGCGTCCGAAGGGAACCCAGCGGCGGCAACCGGTACGCCGAGCGACCCGGCACAGGCCGACATCACGGTCGCGGCCGGCGGCTTCGTGACGCTGCACCTACACGAACACGAAGCTCGCGACGCTGGTCGTGAAGAAGCTCGTGGACAACTCGAACGGCGGCGGCTCGAAGACGCCGGCGACTTCAGATCCACGTCACGACCAGCGGCCTCGAGGTCCCCGGCAGCCCGGCGGCCGGCTCGAGCACCGGCACGACGTACACGCTCCTGCCGGGCATCTACAAGGTCGCGAGGGCTCGGTCTCCGGGTACAACCTGACCGAGATCGACGCTGCCCCGCGACGCTCGATCACCCTCGAGGCCGGCCCGACGGTCGACCTGCACGCTCACGAACACGAGCACCGCACCGCCGCCGCCGCCGCCGACGCCGGTCCCGCCGGCACCGAGATCGACCTGTCGATCACGAAGTCGGCACGCCGAATCCCGCGTCGCCGTCGGCAACGTCACCTGGACGATGGTCGTGACGAACAACGGGCCAACGCCGCAACCGGCGTGACGGTGGCCGACCCGGTCCCGCAGGGACGACCTTCGTCTCGGTGACGAGCCGCAGGGCACCTGCACCGGCGGCGCCGTCATCACCTGTGCGATCGGCAGCATGACGTCGGCTCAACGTGACGGTCACACTCGTGACCCGTGCCCAGACCACGGGCACGATCACCAACACGGCCACCGTCGTCGGCAACGAGCATGAGACCGACACGACCAACAACAGCGCGACCACGACCGTCCGCGTGAACGGCCCGTTCCGGCCGCCGCTCGTCTACTGCACGGCCGTCGGAGTCGCGCCGAAGCAGCTCACGGTCGGACGCGCGACGACGTTCACGCTCCGGATCGTCCAGCACGGCAAGCACGTCGGAGGCGTCCGCGTGCGGATCTCCGGGAAGCCGCTCGGGTCGAAGTCCCATACGGTCGTGACGAAGCCATCGGCGAAGAACGGTCTCGTCAAGGTGAAGATCTTCGCGGCACGGCCCGGGATCCTGACGTTCACGCCGGCTGCGGCGAAGACATGCGGTAACCGCCGCGTGGGTGTGATCGGCGTCTTCACGCCGCCGGTCACCGGCTGAGCAACGCGACATAGGAGTGGTGCGGGACCACTGCGGTCGACCCGCACCACCGCGTCAGGCGCGCGGCGCGGCTCTTGGAGCCGCGTCGCGCGTCCGCGTTTCCGCGTCCGCGTGCGCACTCGACCCAGTGAGCTCGACCCAGTGAGCTCGACCCAGTGAGTTCGACCCAGTGAGCTCGACCGAGTGAGCTCGACCCGGGCCGGCGGCGCGGGTCGAGCCGATCGCTCAGCCGAAGCCGGACCTTGGGCGGAGGCCGAGACGCGGCGAATCGACCTCGATGAGGAGATATCGAGGGACGCCGGCGGTCGGTGTTCCGAGTCGAACGGGAGGTTGAGAAATGCTCGAGCGGATCTCGCTCATGGTTGGTCGGGTCTACACGCTCGACCGCGACGCGCTCAAGCGCGAGGACGGCCAGACGGTCGTCGAGTACGGTCTCGTGCTTGCGTTCGTCGCCGTCGCGCTGGCGGCGGTGCTGATCGTCCTGAGGGGCGGCATCACGACCTTCATCAACGCGATCAACGACACGATCGCCGCGCTTCCGGGCTTCTAGAAAGCCGATAGACGCGGTTGACGGCCATGACGATCAAGCCCAACCGCGCTCGGCGCACGACGGCGGAAGGCGCCTGCAGCGAATCGCCTGCAGGTGCCTTCCGCCGCCTGCGGCGCCTCGCGCGCGACGAACACGGGCAGGCCGTCCTGGAGTTCGCGCTCGTCCTCCCGCTCTTCTGCGCGCTCGTCTTCGCGCTCGTGGACGCGGGGAAGGGCGTCTACTACTACATTCAGCTGACACACGTCGCGAACGAAGGCGCCCGCATCGCGACCGTGAATCCCGCTTCGCTTCCGGGCGGAAGCGGATCCCTCAAGGTCTACCTGTGCAGCCAGCTCGGCTCCGGCACGAGCGAGCTCCGGGCAGGCTCGAGCTCCGTCGACCGGGCGACTGTGACGGTCTCCTACCCGACCGGGACTCAGCAGATCGGTGACCCGGTCACCGTGATCGTTTCCACGAACTACCACCCGATTCCGTTCTTCGGCGGCGGGTCGATCCACATCTCGGGTGGAGCGACGATGCGCCTCGAGCAGTCGACGGCCGGCAACGGTCTCCTGGCGAGCGGTCAATGCTGACCTCGTCGCTCACGACGGTCGGCGCGCGGCTGCGCGACGAGGACGGCGGCATCATCCTCGCGGCTGCCGTCATCTGCGCGGCGTTCGTGCTGCTGGGGGCCGCGCTCGTGCAGGTGGGCGACTGGCTGCAGCACCGGCGACACGTCCAGGTCAGGGCGGACGCCGCCGCCCTCGCCGGCGGCCAACGCCTCGGCGAGTGCTTCGCCACGTCGATCTTCACGCCCGCGCAGGCCGAGACCGACGTCGAGAACACGGCGCGGCAGTACGCCGGGTTCGCAAGCCCGACGGGGCCGACCTACAACGGCCAGTTCGGAGGCGGCTCGGACTCGGTCGTGTTCCAGAGCGCGACGTACCCCGGCGGCGGCGGAGGCGGTCCCGACGACACGAAGACCGGCGGGCCGTGCAGCAACCTCGCACTCGACGTCAAGCTCACCGACGGCTCGATTCCCGGGATCTTCTCGTTCTCGCCAATCGGGACGACACATGCGCACGCGCGCGTCGAGCTCCGGAGCGTCCGCACGCTCAAGGGCATGTTCCCGCTTGCGATCCCCGACGTGAACCCGAAGCAGGTGGCCGTGACGTTCGTCGACGAGTCGAACGGCGGGGCCGAGCTCTCAGGGTGCACCGGAGCGGCGCTTGCCGGCGGCACATCGTGCACGTTCCTGCTCACGAAGGGCGCGGCCGTCAACGGCCTGAACCCGTGGAACGCGTCCGCGGGCGTGAAGATCCCGGCGGCGCCGGGCCATCTGATCGGCATGCGCCTCGGCATCGGCGGCCAGGTCGCGAGCTGTGCCGGTACGAGCGGCAGCGCCACCTACGCCTGCTGGGACGGCGGCGCGGTCGGACGCGGCATCCTCTCGATCCGAAGCTACGCGCCGGGCGGCGACGGCAAGCAGCCGAAAGCACCGGTCCTGAACGGCGTCTGGCCCGCCGGCATCTGCTCGGGCTCGCCGTTCTTCAGCACGTCGAGCCTGACGGGCGGCGCGACCTCGTGCGGCGTCGGAGTCCAGGCACAGGTCGACTTCGGCACCGGCGCGACGGATCCGACGAAGGCGAAGGCGGCCGGCGGAGTCCTCGCCGCACTTACCGCCACGGTCGCCGGGAAGACGTTTGCGCTCTCGCCGGTCTCCTACGACGCGTCGACGAACGCCTGGCTCTGGGCGTCCGCGGCCGGCGCGGCGACGATTCCCGTCGACGCGGCCGGGAGCACGAGCTCCTACGACGTCGCGATCGACTGGGAGGAGCACGCCGGGACGCAGGGCGGCTCGACCTGCTCGAGCGGCGGCGGCAACAAGTGCAAGGGCAGCTTCGGCGTCGTCCAGCGGGTGACGAGCGCGACCGACGACGGCGACGGCCCCGTGAAGCTCGCCTCGTTGAGCGAGCCTTCCGCCCCGGCGATGCCGCCATACTCGCTGACCGCGGGCACGCACACGCTCGCCGTGAGCGTCGCGCTCTCGGGAAGCCTTGGCGTCACGAGCCCCCCGCTCCTGCAGGCGTTGCGGCTCACGGGATCGGGAAGCCGTACGACGGGCGTCAACTGCGACGGCTCTGGTGACAGCGACTTCGTCGCCGCCATGATCAACGGCTGCGCGACGCCCTACCAGGTGAACGACGCGGACATCTGCCCCGACCCGGCGCCGCCCGCGGGGGCGGCGGACTGCATCCCGCTGAAGACCGGCAACCTCGGCACGACGGTCTTGAAGGCGCTCAACGACCGATTCGGCGGGTGCCCGGTCAACAACTGGCCCGACTACACGAAGCAGAACGACCCGCGGAACCTGATGCTGCTGCTCACCGATTACTCCGCCCTGAGCGGCTCCGGGAAGACGGTCATCCCGGTGACCGGGTTCGCGGACTTCTACGTCATCGGGTGGAGCGGCGGTCCAGGCGCGTGCGGCACCTGGCCGTTCCCGGACAAGGAACCGAGCGGCGGAAACATCTGGGGCTACTTCGTCAAGTACGACGCCCCGGGACAACTTCCGAGCGGCACCGCCTGCCGCCTCGACGAGATCTTGCCCTGCGTCGCGGTCATGACGCGTTAGACGAGGAGGAGGAAACTACCGATGGATACTGCACAGCGTCTCGTCTCCACGAGGAGAGGAGCGATCATCCTGTCGCTGTTGGCGGCGGTCGCGGCGGGAGGAATGATCCTCGCCTACGTCGCGCGCTACCGCGACAGCGTCAAGTCCGAAACGACACCCGTCACCGTTCTCGTCGCGAGCAAGGCGATCCCGAAGGGGACCGCCGGGAGCGTCATCGCGAACGGCGGCATGTACACCGTCAGCACGATCCGGCAGAGCCGCCTGCTCGACGGCGCGCTCAGCGACCCGTCGAGCCTCACCGGCCAGGTAGCCGCACACGACGTCTACCCGGGTGCGCAGCTGACGGCATCGGATTTCGCCTCGGCGAAGTCCACGCTCGCGGCGTCGCTCGCGGCGGGTCAGCGCGTCGTCACTATCCCGCTCGACGCCGCGCATGGCCTCGTCGGGCAACTCCAGGTCGGCGACCGCGTCGACGTGTGGGCCGGCTTCAACGTCATCCCGCTCGACGCACGCGGAATCCCGATCTCCGGCGCGCAGGCACGGCCGCTGCTGCGGCTGATCGTGCCGGACGTGACGGTCGTGACCCTGTCGTCGAAGGCCGGCGGCGGGCTCGCGGGGACGGGTAATGCAAACGTCGGTCTCAAGCTGACCGATGCGCAGGTCGGAAAAGTCACCTTCGCGTCGGACAACGGGAAGATCTGGCTCGCACTGCGGTCGGCGTCGGGCGCGTCTGCGAAGCCGTCGCTCGTCAGCGTCGAGACGGTGCTCCTCGGCGTCAACCCGCTCGTGGTGGAGCGCTCGCTCGGAGGACGTCGATGATCGCCTCGAGGAAGCGCTTCCTCGTCGTCCTCGACGACGGCTTCGCCGATCTGCAGGTCCGCGCGGCGCTGCCCTCGGACTCGGTTGACGTCGTCCGTCTCGCGGACGCCCTCGAACGGCTCCGGGCTCGCTGGACGTGCGACGCACGACGTCGCAATCGTCGGCTGCTCCTCGCGTCCGGACGACGCACTCCGCGCGATCGAGATGCTGAGCACCGACCTCGGGCTGCCGACGATCGTGCTCTCCGAAGAAGGGCGCGAGGGCTTCCTCGAGGCCGCTTTCCGGGCGGGCGCCGAGGACTTCCACGTCCTGCCGCAGTCGACGGCACAGCTCGCGTTCGCATTCGAGAAGGCCGTGGCACGGCGTCGCGGCGGCGTCGCGGCGGATGCGGCGGGATCAGTGGTCGTCGTTCTCGGACCGAAGGGCGGCACGGGCAAGACGCTCACTACCTGCAACCTCGCGGTCGCGCTGGCGCAGAGCGGGGCACGGCCGGTCGTCGTCGACCTCGACCTCCAGTTCGGCGACGTCGGGCTCGCGCTCGGCGTCACGCCCACGAACACGATCTACGACCTCGCAGTCGCAGGCGGCTCGCTCGACGCGGACAAGATCGACAGCTTCCTCGTCGACCATCCGTCCGGCGTCAGGCTGCTGCTGGCCCCGACACGGCCCGACCAGGCTGCGGCCGTCGGCGTCGGACTCGTCCAGCAGGTGCTCCAGCACCTGCGGTCGCGCTACGCATATGTGGTCGTCGACACGCCGCCGGCGTTCTCGCCGGAGGTGATCGCCGCGATCGACGCGTCCTCGCATCTCTGCGTCGTCGGGATGCTCGACACGCTCTCGCTGAAGGACACGAGGATCGGCCTCGAGACGCTCGAGCAGATGGGCTATGCGACAGACGACGTGACGCTCGTCCTGAACCGCGCCGATTCGAGCGTCGGCATCGGGCGCCGCGACGTGCGGCAACTGCTGGGGAAGACGCCGGACGTACTCGTTCCGAGCGACCGCGCGATCCCGAAGGCGCTGACGTCAGGGCGGACGATCGTCGAGGCCGATCCGGGCTCCGGACCGGCGAAGGCGTTTGCGTCGCTCGCGGAGCGGTATCTCGGCGGCGGCGCAAGCGTCAAGGAGACGGAGCAGGAAGACGAGTCGCGCGGAGGCCATCGTCTCGCGCTCCTGAGGAGGGCGAGCTGACATGGAACTGCACGAACGGCTGAGCACCAGCCCTCGCAACACCGGTGAGATCACGTCTGCGCGCGACCCCTTCACGGACGTGAAGAACCGCATCCATCTTGCGCTCGTCAGCGAGCTCGGTCCACAGCTTCTCGACGTCGACGACTCGGGCAGCGAGCGGAGCCGCGTCACGAGCGAGATCAGCGCGCGGCTTCAGCAGGAGCAGCAGCTCTCGCATGACGACCGCGAGAGATTGACGCGCGAGATCGCAGACGACGTCTTCGGCTACGGGCCGCTCGAGCAGCTGCTCGGCGACTCGACGATCTCGGAAGTCATGGTCAACGGCCCGGATGACATCTGGATCGAGCGCAACGGCCGGCTCATCCGAACGTCGCTCACGTTCGGCGACGAGGCGCAGCTACGCCGGATCATCACGAAGATGGTCGGCCAGATCGGCCGGCGGATCGACGAGTCGTCGCCCATGGTCGATGCCCGCCTTCCGGACGGCTCGCGCGTGAATGCGATCATCCCGCCGCTCTCGCTCTCCGGTCCCCTCCTGACGATTCGCCGCTTCGCGGTCGAGCGGTTCGGCCTCGACGAGCTCGTCGAGCTCGGGACGATGTCGGCGGAGACCGTGGCGTTTCTGCGCCACTGCGTGGAAGCGAAGCTGAGCGTGCTCGTCTCGGGCGGCACCGGCACCGGCAAGACGACGCTCCTGAACGCGCTCTCCGCGGCGATCCCGGACGGCGAGCGCATCGTGTCGATCGAGGACGCCGCCGAGCTGCAGCTCCGTCAGCGCCACACCCTGCGGCTCGAGTCGCGGCCGAAGAACATCGAGGGCGAGGGAGAGGTGACGATCCGCGACCTCGTACGCAACGCACTCCGCATGCGGCCCGATCGGATCATCGTCGGCGAGGTCCGCGGCGCGGAAGCCCTCGACATGCTCCAGGCAATGAACACGGGTCATGAGGGGTCGCTCTCCACGATCCACGCGAACTCGCCGCGCGACGCGCTGAACCGGCTCGAGACCATGGTGATGATGACCGGGTACGAGCTGCCGCTCCGCGCAGTCCGCCAGCACATCTCATCGGCGCTCGACCTCATCGTGCAGATCGAACGGCTCGACGACGGCACGCGCCACGTGACGCACGTCAGCGAGGTGCAGCGGATGGAAGGGGAGATGATCACACTCCAGAACCTGTTCGAGTTCGAGGTCGAGCGGGTTGAGGCGGACCGCACTGTCGTCGGCGCGCTGAAGCCGACGGGTCTGCGGCCGACGTTCCTCCCGAAGTTCGAGCGGCGCGGGATCGAGCTCGAGCCCGGACTGTTCGGCGGCTCTGCGGAGGCGATGTTCGGCCTCGGCGGCACGGAGACCGCGGCGCGGAACGGCGGCGGATACCGATGAGGCGCCTGCTGCTCGCGCTCCTCGCGCTCACGGCTGCCGTGGTGACCGCCGGGAGCGCTGCCGCCGCCGGGTCGGACTCGTTCGCCCTGACCCGGGTCGGCCGGCTGCCGTTCCCGGAGCGCGGCTACGTCGTCGACGTTCCGGCCGGATCGCGGCTCGGCGCGCGTGACGTCCGCATCACCGAGAACGGCGCGCCCGTCGACGGCGTCACGCTGCAGCCTCTCGCCGGCAGCGGCGTCCGCTATGGCGTCGTGCTCGCGATCGACGCAAGCGAGAGCATGAGAGGCGCACCGTTCACGGCGGCGATCGAGGCCGCGCGGCGTTTCGTCGAGCACCAGGCACCCGGCGAGCGCATCGCAATCGTGGCCTTCAACGGCTCGGTTCACGTGCTCCACGGGCTGACGCTCGACCGGCGCGAGCTCCTGGCGACGCTTGCGCGGCCTCCGCACCTTTCGCAGGGCACGAAGATCGTCGATGCGCTCGACGCAGCGCTGGGGGTGCTGGTTCGCGAGCATGTCGCCGCGGGCTCGATCGTGCTGCTCTCCGACGGCACCGACGTCGGCAGCGTGCACACTCCGTCGCACGTGGTCACAGCCGCCCGCGGCCGGCACGTCCGGATCTTCACCGTCGGGCTCCAGTCGAAGAGCTTCGACCGCTCGAGCCTCGAGTCGGTCGCGCGCGCGACCGGCGGCGCCTACGCGGAGGCGTCGTCGACGGCAGACCTCGCGTCGATCTACGACGCCCTCGGTCAGCGGCTCGCGACGAGCTTCGTCGTCCGGTACCGGTCCTCGGCGGCCCCGAAGACGCATGTCGACGTCCGGGTGACGGCCGGCGGGCTGGGGGACGTCGGCGACGCCTACGTCGCTCCGGCTCCCTCGCTCCTCGCCCCGTATCACCGGTCGCTGCTCTCGAGCTTCCTGCTCTCGTGGGTCTCGCTCGCGTTGCTCGCGATCGTGGGCGCGGCGGCCGCCGGCCTCGCGCTCAACATGCTCCTCACGCGGAACCGCTCGGGCGTCGTCGACCGGATCACCGCGTTCATCCCCGGCCGAACCGCGCCCGCGGCGGCGCCGAGGACGATCCGTCCGGCGGCGGTGGCCCCGGCGCTCCTCGGGCGGCGAGGTTGGTTCATGCGGCTCGAGCGCGACTTCGACATCGCGCGGATCGAGACGGATCCGGCCCGTGCGGTCCTGCTCACCGGCGCGGTGACGGCGGCGAGTGCCGTCCTGCTCTTCGCGGTGTCGCCGATCCTCGCGCTGCTCGCGCTGTTGATCCCGGTCTACGGCCGCGCAACGGTTGGACGGCGCGTGCGCGCCGCGCGGAGCGAGTTCGCCGAGCAGCTGCCGCCGAACCTGCAGGTGCTCGCTGCGGCACTCCGGGCGGGGCACAGCTTGCTCGGTGCGATCTCGAGCACCGTGGAGAACGCGCACGAGCCGTCGCGCGGCGAGCTCGCGCGCGTCGTCGCCGACGAGCGCCTCGGCGTCCCGATCGAGGACTCGATCCGACGCGTCGCAGAGCGGATGAAATGCCGCGACCTCGAGCAGGTCGCGTTGCTCGCCGAGCTCGCGCGGACGACCGGCGGGAACTCGGCAGAGGTTCTCGACGTCGTCGTGGGCACGATCCGCGAGCGCGCCGACCTCCGCCGGCTCGTCCGCACCTTGACCGCACAGGGCCGCCTCGCGCGGTGGATCCTCACCGGGCTGCCGATCGCGTGTGGCCTCGGCTTCTACGTCATCCAGCCCGACGTGATGTCGCCGATGCTGCACAGCGCGTTCGGCCAGGTTCTCGTCGTGGTCGCGGCGTGCATGGTCTTCGCGGGGTCGCTCGTGATCCAGCGCATCGTCGACATCGAGATCTAAAGGAGCGTTATGGTTCTCGTCCTTCTCATCGGGCTCGTTCTTCTCAGCGTCGCGGTCGCGGCCGCACTCCGCGCCGTGACCATCGGCAGTGGCCGCCGCGAGGACGTCCTCGCCGGGGTCGCCGCGTACGGCTTCGCCGGCGACCAACCCGAGGGTCGCCGGCACGTCTCGCTGTCGGAGGCGGTGGCGGAGCTCGCCTTGCGCGTGGGGAACCGGCTCGAGCAGCGCCTCGGCGAGGGGCGGGGTCGGGAGGTTCGTGTGATGCTCAACAGCGCCGGCTACTACCGGACGAGCGTCGCGCGATACCTCGGCTACCGCGTCGTCGCAGCCGCCGGTGCGCCGTTCGTGCTGCTCGTGCTCACCCTCCTCGGCAGCAACGCCGGAGCAATGACGCTCTTGGGGGCCGCCGCGTTCGCAGGGCTCGGCTGGATGTTGCCGCCGTTCGTCGTGCGGCAGCGTTCCGCGCAGCGGATCGCGCGGATCGACTACGAGGTCCCGGAGCTCGTCGACCTCCTCGTGACCACCGTTGAGGCCGGCGTCGGGTTCGCAGCGGCGCTGCAGATGTGCGCACGTCGCGTCCACGGCCCTCTCGGCGAGGAGCTGCGCCTGACGCTGCGCGAGCAGAGCATGGGTCTCACGACGGATGACGCGCTGCAGAACCTCCTAGAGCGCGCGGGTGGCAGCGTCGCCATGCGTGCGTTCGTCCAGGCGCTCGTGCAGGGTGAGAAGCTCGGCGTGTCGATCGGGAAAGTTCTTCGCGACCTCGCGGTCGACATGCGCAAGCGTCGCCGCCAGGTCGCCGAGGAGAAGGCGCAGAAGGCGCCGGTGAAGCTGCTGTTCCCGCTCGTCTTCCTCATCCTCCCGGCACTGCTCATGGTCGTGATCGGGCCTGCGGCGTACGCGGTACTTCACTCGCTGCACGCCTGACCCAGGGCGAGCAGGACCTCCGGACGGGGGCGGGTCCACGCCTTGGCGGCCCGCGTTCCCTGGAAAAGGGGATGCCCTCATCCCCCTTCTGCGTGATGCTGTGCCGTGCAAACAGCGACACGACAGGAAGGAATTTGAGCTATGCGGCAGCTCAAGATCGTCATCGCCGACGGGCATCGGCTGATGATTCATGCTCTTCGATTTGTTCTCGACGACGACCCAGGCCTGGAAGTCGTCGGGGAGAGTTGCGACGGCGCGGAGGTGCTCCCCCTCGTGGGGCGTACCGACCCGGACGTCGTGCTGCTCGATCTGAGGATGCCACGGGTCGACGGACTCGACCTGCCTCGGCCACCTGCAGGCGCGGTACCCGTCGGTCCGCGTCGCGATCCTCTCCGGCGTCGATGACCCTGAGGTGATTCGCGCCGCCTTCAAAGCCGGCGCAGCGGCATTCATCGTGAAGCACATCGATCCGGTGGATCTGCCGGCGGCGATCCGGCAGGCGGTTCAGGCGACGGTGTACCAGCCCTTCGGCTCGGTGCCGGAGCTCGCACGGCCCGGCGTCAAGACCATCGGCCTCACCGAGCGCGAGCTCGAGATCCTCACACTCGTCTCGGAAGGAAAGTCGAACAAGCAGATCGCGGCGGAGCTCTACCTCGCGGTGCAGACCGTGAAGTTCCACCTGACGAGCCTCTACCGTAAGCTCGACGCGCGGACGCGGACCGAGGCCGTTCGTGCGGCATACCGCCACGGCTTGCTGGAGGCGCCGCTTCTCGAGCGCGTCGTCTAAGCGGTCACGACGGCGATCACGCCGGGGCGCTGCGCCGTCCACGCAGCGGCGAAGAACCGGAGGGCGAGGAGCGACTCGTCGGGGTCGCCGATCCCGTCGAGCGGGGTGACGATGCACGAGGTCTCGGCGGCGCGCGTGACGAGGCAGCGCGCGTTGGCGAGCGCCTCCATGAGCGGGCCTACGGCTTCGGTGACGTTCAGCTCGACCTCCACGACCCTCGACTATGACGAGACGCCGAGTCGAGGACGCCGGGCGAAGGTTCAGTTGCGACCGGACTGTCGGTGTGGAGGAGGGGAGGTGCCGGGGCCGAGAGAGATCCTGACTCCCACGGTAGGGAGCGAAGAGGAAAACCCTGCCCCGGCGGCGAGTTCCGTGTCTCGTTCATATGTCGACCGCAACGCGGCGTGGCTTGACTGGACGAAGGTCCTATCTTCGTAGGACTTTCGTCTCCAGCGACCGCTCGCCCTCGGCCATCACCGCGTAGCCGCGCGACGCCTCGTCGGCGGCGACGACGGCGTGGAGTTCCGTGCCGACGAAGTGCGCCCCGGCGCCGTCGTCGAGCGCGATCCCCGCGGGGAACCCGTCGCGGACGAGTCGCGTGTAGACCGGCCGCCGGAGCTCCTCCCCGTCGTAGTGCGGGCAGGCGCTCCCGGGTAGGAAGCCGAGCCCGTCGCGTATGCCTTCGAGCTGCGGCCCGAATGAGTCCGTGACTCCTGCCTCGAACCAGCAGATCATCCCGGCGCTCCAACCCGTGAGGAGGATGCCCTTCTCCCATGCCTCGCGCAGGATCCGGTCGAACCCGTGCACGCGCCAGACGGCGAGCATGTTCGCGGTGTTCCCGCCGCCGACGACGATCAGGTCGTGGGCGAGAGCGAGCTCCCTCAGGCCGGACGGGGGCCAGGGATAGAACGAGAGATCCGTCACCTCGGCGTCCCAGTCGAGGCGAAACTCGTGCTGGGGGCTGGCGGTGCGGTCGAAGAGCACCCGCCGTCCGCGAGCGAGGAGCAGAATGTGCTCCACCATCGGCGGTTGGGGGAAGCTGCCGAGTCCCACGATTTGCGGGAGGTTCACGGACGTATCTATGCAAAGATCCGCGCCCGTGACGTACGTCTACGACTTCGACGAGGAGACCGACGGGGGTCGCGAGCTCCTCGGCGGCAAGGGGATCGGCCTTGCCGAGATGACGCGGCTCGGCGTGCCCGTGCCCGCCGGCTTTACCATCACGACCGACGCCTGCCGTGCCTACATGCGCGAGGGCGGCGTCCCTGCAACCCTCGAGGACGAGGTGAGCGCGCACATCGTCCGGCTCGAGGGGCGGACGGGTAAGCGGTTCGGGGATCACGACGACCCGCTGCTCGTCTCGGTACGGAGCGGGGCGTCGGTCTCGATGCCCGGGATGATGGACACGATCCTCAACCTCGGTCTGAACGACGACGCAGTCGCAGGTCTCGCACGAACGACGGGCAATCCGCGCTTCGCGAACGATTCGTACCGGCGACTCATCCAGATGTACGGCGAAGTCGTCGACGGGATCGACGCGCACCGCTTCGAGCAGCGGCTCGGCGACCTGAAGCGCGAGCGGGGCGCGCAGCAGGACGTCGAGTTGAGCGCCGAGGATCTCGCGCAGCTCATCGGGACGTTCAAGGAGATCTATCGCGCCGAGACGGGTCGCGACTTCCCGCAGGATGCGCGTGAGCAGCTGAGCCGTGCCGTCGTCGCTGTGTTCGAGTCGTGGCAGAACCCTCGTGCGCAGGTGTACAGGCGGACGTACGGCATCCCTGACGATCTCGGGACGGCAGTGAACGTGGTGCAGATGGTGTTCGGCAACAAGGGTGACCGGTCGGCGACGGGCGTGTGCTTCACGCGCAACCCGTCCACGGGAGAGACCGGCCTCTACGGCGAGTATCTGATCAACGCGCAGGGCGAGGACGTCGTCTCCGGGATTCGGACGCCGCAACCGATCGAGGAGATGCGCGAGCGGCTGCCGGAGGCCTTCGACCAGCTCGTCGAGACGATGCAGCGGCTCGAGCAGCACTACCGCGACATGCAGGACATCGAGTTCACGATCGAGGACGGAAGGCTCTACCTCCTGCAGACGCGGGCTGCCAAGCGGACGGCAGCGGCAGCGCTGCGCGCCGCGACGGAGATGACAAGCGAAGGGCTGATCACGCGCGAGGACGCAGTCGCGCGGATCGATCCGTCGGCGCTCGACCAGCTTCTGCATCCGATGCTCGATCCCGATGCCGAGTTCGAGGTTGCCACGCGCGGCCTGAACGCCTCCCCGGGTGCGGCCTGCGGCGCGATCGTGCTCGACGCCGACACTGCGGAGGAGCGTGGCAAGGCCGGCGAGTCCGTCATCCTCGTCGGCTGGGAGACGACGCCCGACGACATCCACGGGATGATCCAGGCGAAGGGAGTCCTGACCGCGCATGGAGGTATGACCTCGCACGCGGCCGTCGTCGCGCGGGGGATGGGTAAGCCCTGCGTCGCGGGCTGCGAGGCGCTCGAGATCGACCTGGCCTCGCGGTCGATCAAGCTCGCAGGCCGGGAGCTCGCGGAGGGCGAGACGATCACGATCGACGGCGGCACCGGGCGCGTGATCGTCGGCGCGGTCTCGCTCGTGCCACCGCAGCTGAACGAGGACTTCGAGACGATTCTCGGCTGGGCCGACGAGCTTCGCCGCCTGAAGGTGCGCGCGAACGCGGACAACGCGGAGGACGCCGCGAAGGCGCGCGAGTTCGGTGCGCAGGGCATCGGGCTCTGCCGCACCGAGCACATGTTCTTCGGCGAGGAGCGGCTGGTCGTCGTGCAGGAGATGATCCTCGCGGGCGACGAGGAGGGAAGGCGATCGGCACTCGAACGGCTGCTCCCGTTCCAGCAGTCGGACTTCGAGGGCATCCTCGAGGCGATGGCGGGGCTGCCGGTGACGATCCGGCTCCTCGATCCGCCGCTGCACGAGTTCTTGCCGCCGCTCGACGAGGCGACGGACGCGCGCATGCGGCGGCGCATCAAGACGCTGACGGAGACGAATCCGATGCTCGGGACGCGCGGGTGCCGGCTGGGGATCGTCTGGCCCGAGATCTACGAGATGCAGGTGCGCGCGATCGCGCGCGCCGCACGCGCAGTGAAGGAGCGGACGGGCGAGGCGCCGGTCGTCGAGATCATGCACCCGCTCGTCGGCTTCAAGGAGGAGCTCCGCCGCCTGCGCGAGCTGACCGAGCAGGTGATGGCCGACGAGGCACCGGAGGTCGAGTACCTGTGCGGGACGATGATCGAGCTGCCCCGCGCGGCGCTCCGCGCGGACGAGATCGCCGAGGTCGCGGATTTCTTCTCGTTCGGGACGAACGACCTCACGCAGACGACGCTCGGCATGTCGCGCGACGACGCGGAAGGGAAGTTCCTGACCTTCTACATGGAGGACGGCGTTCTCGAGTCGAACCCGTTCGAGACGATCGACCAGGGTGGTGTCGGCGACCTGATGCGCATCGGCGTGGAGCGCGGCCGTTCGACGAAGCCCGAGATCAAGATCGGCATCTGCGGGGAGCACGGCGGCGAGCCGAAGTCCGTCGCGTTCTGCCACGGGCTCGGGCTCGACTACGTCAGCTGCTCGCCGTACCGCGTCCCGCTCGCCCGGCTCGCGGCGGCGCAGGCCGCGCTGAAGGAGGGCTCGCGCGCGGAGTACGTGGCGGCAGGAGGATGAGTAGGAGGTCGATCACGACGCAAACCACGGCCGCGACCGCGGCCGCCTTCAGGGATTTCCGCTGCGGGAGTGCACGGTGGCCAAGTACGAATTGCTGATCGACGGCCGTAGCCGCTGGCGCGCTGCGTCCGAGAAGGACGTCCGCGAATGGCTGCACGAGTACCAGCAGGAGCATGCCGTCGACGATCCTGACGCTGTGCACGTGCAGATCCGAAGGCTCTCGCGCTGGTCGTGGCTGACCGGCGGTCGCCTCGTCGGCCGGCAGCAGTTCCTCGTGCTCGTCGCGGCGCTCGTCTTCGCAGCTCCCGCCGGGGCCGCGATCAGGCCGGGCGACACCGCCGCGGTCGACGTGTCCGTCGCGACGCTCTGGAAGGGCCCGAATCTCTATCGCGCGCTCGACCGGCCGTCGCTCACGAACCCGGCCGACCCGGTGCGCTGGAGCGCGAACCTCTCGACAACGGAGTCGCGCGTCTGGCTCGACTCGCACGTGCAGACGCAGGCGCTCTACGGGATGGAGGTGAAGGTGCTCGCCGTTCAGGGTGGGTGGGCAAAGATCGCCGTGCTCGACGAGCCCGATCCCCAGAACAGCGCGGGCTATCCCGGCTGGGTGCCGCTGCGGCAGCTGAAGCCGGCCTACGGCGCCGGAGGCCCCTATCTCGTCGTGCGTGCACGAACCGGGACGGTGCGCGTCGGCGGCAAGACGGTGACGCTGAGCTACGGCACACGTCTCCCGCTCGTCTCCGGACGCACGGTTCGCACGCCTGACGGTGTCGGCACGATCTCCGGCGCGGGCGCGCCGCTCGACCCGTCGAACGCCTCGATCATCGCGCAGGCGAAGCGCTTCCTCGGCGTCCACTACCTCTGGGGCGGCCTCTCCTCCTGGGGCTACGACTGCTCCGGGATCATCTGGGACGTCTATCGAGCACACGGCATGACGATCCCGCGCGACGCCGAGCCGCAGCGGAACCACGGGACGCCCGTGTCGCGATCGTCGCTTCGTCCCGGAGACCTGCTCTTCTTCGGCTCGCCCGGTTATGCCGAGCACGTCTCGATCTATCTCGGGAACGACCGGCAGCTCGAGGCGCCCGACTCCGCGCATCGCGTGCGCATCTCGCCCGTTCGCTGGGCGCACTACATCGGCGCGCGACGCTACCTCACGAGCTAAGCCAGCCCGCGCACCTGCCAGTACGCGATCGCAATGCTCGCGGCGCCGACGAGCACGAGGCCGGCGATGCCCGCGATTCCGAGCCTGCCGTAGGCCGCATGGCCGCGGCCCCAGCGGCCGAACGCGAGCGTGCAGAGGACGCCGCCGATCAGGCCGCCGATGTGACCGCCGATCGAGATGTTGCCGCCGCTCGTGTTGTAGGCGAACCCGATTGCGAGGTTGATCACGATGATCGTGATCGCGTTCCCGCCGAGGAGCTTTCCGGTCGTCGCCCACTCGATCACGGCCATCGCGCCGAGGACGCCGAAGATCGCGCCTGACGCCCCGACGGTGACGCCCTTGTTCGTATAGAGAGCTCCGGCCGATCCCGCGAGGCCGCTCACGATGTAGAGGCCGAGGAAGCGCGCGCGGCCGAGGTACTCCTCGACCGGCGGGCCGAACCACCAGAGGGCGAGCATGTTGAAGCCGATGTGGATCAGGCTCGCGTGCAGGAAGGCGGCCGTGATGAGCCGCCACCAGTCACCCTGCGCGACCGCAGGCCCGAAGAGCGCGAACCTCGCGAAGAGATCGCCGCCCGGCGCGTTCAAGCCCGCGCCCTGCACAATGGTGATGAGGTAGACCGCGACGTTGAGCCCGATCAGGATCCGCGTGACGAGCGCGGGCGTCGATCCGACCGACGCACGCCGGACGACGCGCGGCGCCGGGACGCGGCGGGTCGTGCCCGCGTGGTCGGGGCAGCGGATCCCGACCGCTGCCGGTGTCATGCATTCGGTGCAGATGGGGCGGCCGCACTCGGAGCAGGAGAGACCCGTCTCGCGATCGGGATGCCGGTAGCACGTCGGCAGGCGCGGCTCCGCGGTCGACATCGCAACTAGCCTAGCCTCAGTGTCATCCTGGTCTTCACGGACCGGCTCGTGACCGATGGGCTGGTTAGGCTCGGAGTTGGCGGCGGGCTGACCCATAGCCTCGTTGTCGGCCTTCGCGCTCTGACTTGCACGCGATCTGTCGCCCGCCGCCGTCCGAGGAGCGCCGGTGTGACCTGATAGGAGCGTGGCATGACGCCCCCACTGAGGCCTGTCCACTGGCGGCTCCGTCTGTCGTTGGCCACCTCTGTGGAAAGGGGACCGGGAGTGATCGTAATCGGAGTTGATCCGCATAAGCAGACACACACAGCGGCCGCCGTCGAGGTGGACGTCGGTCGCGTGTGTGGTGAGCGGACCGTGATCGCGCGGCAGCGTGGGCACGAGCAGCTGCTCGCCTGGGCGCGCTCCCTCGACGATGAGCGGCTATGGGCGCTCGAGGACTGCCGCCACGTCTCCGGCTCGCTCGAGCGCTTCCTGCTCGGGCGTGGTGAGCGGCTGGTGCGGGTGCCGCCTCACTTGATGGCTGAGGCTCGCCGGGCAGGCCGGGAGCGCGGGAAGTCCGACAGCGTCGATGCGCTCGCGGTTGCGCGCGCCGGCCTGCGCGAGTCGGGGCTGCCTGCCGCGCAGCTGGCCGGGCCCGAGCGGGAGATCCGGCTCTTGCACGACCACCGCGCCGACCTGGTGGGCGAGCGGACACGGATCCAGAATCGGTTGCGCTGGCATCTGCATGACCTTGATCCGGAGCTTGCGATCCCCAAGAGCGGCCTCGACCGCCGGCTCTGGCTCGAGCGGCTGGGCCGCCGGCTCGCCCGCTTCGAGCAGACAGCGCAGGTACGGATCGCCCGTGAGCTGGTCGGTCGTTGCCGCGAGCTCTCACGCCGCGTCGATCAGCTCGAACGCGAACTCGCGATCCTGATCCGCGTCCAGGCGCCCGAACTGCTCGAACTGCCCGGCTGCGGCACGCTCACTGCCGCGCAGTTGCTCGGCCAGATCGCCGGCATAGACCGCTTCGCCAGCGACGCGAAGCTGGCCAAGCACGCAGGTGCCGCACCGCTGCCAGCCTCCTCGGGACAGCGGCAACGCCACCGACTCAACCGCAAAGGCAACCGCCAGCTCAACTGCGCCCTGCACCGGATCGCAGTCACGCAGGCACGAATCCATCCAGCAGCCCGCACCTACCTGGAACGCAAACAGGCCGAAGGCAAAAGCCGCCGCGAAGCGCTCCGCTGCCTCAAACGCCACCTCGCCCGCGTCGTCTTCCGCACCCTGCACACGATCAGAACACGCAACTCCCCATCCCCGAACCCGCCGCACGCGCCACTCACGGCCGTCGGCTTGACATAGGAGCATCGCGTGCTCGTGCACGTCGCCTTCACACCGGGTGAGCAGACGCCTGCACCGATCGGGATCGTCGTCGACGTCCTGCGTGCGACCTCGACCATGACCCAGGCGCTTGCATCGGGGTACGAGCGCGTCCTCTGTTGCGCCGAGATCGAGGAGGCGCGTGCGCTGGCCGAGACGGACGGCCCCGCGATGCTCGCGGGCGAGCGCCGGCTCGAGGCGATCCCGGGGTTCGACTTCGGCAACTCGCCGCGCGAGGTGGCTGCCGACGCGGCGGCGCCGACGCTCATCCTGACGACGACGAACGGGACGAAGCTCCTCGTGTCGGCGGCCGCCCGGTTCGAGCAGGTCTACGTCGGGTCGCTGCTGAACCTCGACGCCGTCGCCGCGGCCGCCCGCTCGCACGGCGTGGACGTCGCCGTCCTGTGCGCCGGCGTCCTCGGAGAGCTCGCACTCGACGACGCCTACTGCGCCGGGCGGATCGCCGATGCCCTCGGCGGCGATCACACGGACTCGGCGAAGGCGGCCGTTCGCCTCGCCGCGGGCTTCGCCGACGCGCGCGAAGGACTCGGCTCGGGGCGGAGCGCATGGAACCTCCGCCGGCACGGCCTCGACGAGGACATCGAGTGGTGCGCGCAGGAGAACACGCTCGAGATCGCGCCGCGCTACGCCGGTTCCGTCGGCCCCGCGGCCGAGGTCCGGCTCTGAGAGAAAGAAGGCGGCACGAGGATCCTCCCAGCTAGATTCGGCACGGTGAAGGCCCTTGCACTCGCCCTGCTCGCCGTCGCGGTTGTTGCGGGTCGCGCGTCAGCCGGGGAGGCCAGGCCGTGGCTCTGGCAGTGCGAGCAGATCGGGCTCGAACAGGCGAAGGACACCTGCTACGAGCGGCTCCTCCTCGAGGACATCGACCGCTCCGGCGATCCCGCGCGCGAGCTGCCGCGGATCGATGCCCGTGCCAAGGCGGCGGGCACCTCGCTCGAGGGACGCTGTCACATGCTCATGCACGTCGTCGGCCGGCGGTGGGCGGTCGAGCACCGGCTGACACTCGACGGCCTGCAGGCGGTCGTCCCGCGCTCGAACGACCCGGGCTGCTCTGCGGGCTTCGGGATGGGGCTCGTGATGGCGCTCGGGCCGTCGATCATCTCGACGGGAGGCCGGTCGGCGCTCGCGACCTGCGAAGGGCTGCCGACGCGCCTGCGGCAGTTCACCTGCGTGCACAGTCTCGGGCACGCGTTGATGCGCGGCTATCACGAGACGCTTCCACTTGCCGTCCGTGCCTGCACGCGTCTCGGCGCCGCCCATGCCGCGGACTGCGCGCAAGGTGCGTTTCACGATTACTGGATCGCGCTTCGCGGCGCCGACGAGACGCAGTCGCCGGTACACGCAGTCCGCTCCCCGCGGCGGTTGTGCGCGCAGTACGCGCAGTTCGCGCTCTCGTGCTGGTACCGGTACTGGATCGAGCAGGTTCCAGGCCCGGCGCTTCGCAGCGCACGCGATCTCGAACGCGTCTGTGGCGGTTTGCACGGCGCGCAGCGCGCCGGGTGCATCGCCGGTGCGTCGAAGGACGTCTTCGACTCCGTGCAGGGACAGATGCACGTGTGTGCAGGCTTCCATACAGCGTCCGACGCGGCCGCATGCATGCGAGGCGTCGCGAACCAGGCGCTCGCCGGGAAGCGCGTACAGGAGGTTGCGCTCTTCCGGTTGTGTGCTCGGTTGCCGGGACGTGCGCGAGCCGATTGCGCGTCGTGGCTCGGGAAGACGTTCAACGTGCTCGAGAACGGGCGGTTCGCGCGAACCGGCTGTCCGCGCGTCGAGGCGAGCCTGCGCGGTGCCTGCAGTGCAGGCGCCCGCCGCTGGACAGCACCTCTCGTCACGTTCGCGTAGCGGTCGTGCGCCGCGCCGGTTACATGCTCAGGAAGCGTTTGCGGCGCCGCCGCTCGGCTGGCGCGCCTGCCGCTCCTCGGCGGCACGGTGCTGCACCTCGAGGCAGGCGGGGCAGATGCCGTGGCTCGTCCGGTCGACGGACGGCCGCTCCACGGGATCGAAGGAGACCCACGCATCATCGTCCTGATAGCGGCCGCACCAGGCGCAGCGGAGCCAGAGCTCGGGCGCGGAGGCTTCCATACGGAAAGTTTCAACCCGGACCGCGCGGCCGACCGCAAGAAATACTCAAATTCGAGGGCGGTTTCGGACAGTTGACAGGGGAACAGGTGTTCGTGTAGAACATACGTTCCCATGATCGCTTGCCTCTCCATCCCCGGCTTCGACCTCAAGGCTGCGCTCAGAAGCAGGCCGGCCCTCGCGCTGCGCCCGGCGGCGCTCGCACCGGAGGCCGGCGCGGAGCCGCTCATCGGCCCGGTCACCGCCGCGGCGGAGGCGGCGGGAGTCCTGCCGCGGATGCGGCTCGGCGAGGCGCTCGCGACCTGCCCGCAGCTCGTCCTCGTCGAGCCCGATCCCGCGGCGGTCGAGCGCGAGTGGGAGGGGATCGTCCGCGCCCTCGAGGACGCCGGCTTCTCGGTCGACCCTGTGGCCGCAGGTGTCGCGTACTTCGAGACGCGCGGCGTCGAGCGGCTCTACGGCGGGCTCGAGCCGGCGCTCAAGCGAGCCCTCGTCGCAGCCGGTCGCCAGTGGGATGCGCGCGTCGGCGCCGCCGGCCGCCGCTTCGCCGCACTTGCGGCTGCGTCCGTCGCGAAGCCGGACCAGATCCTCGTCGTCCGCGACGACGAGGTCGATCGCTTTCTCGCACCGCTGCCGCTCACGCTGCTCCCGCTCGAGCGGCAGCGCTCCGACGAGCTCGCCGCACTCGGTGTGCGGCGGCTCGGCCAGCTTGCCGGGCTTCCGGGTGGTGCCGTCGCCGAACGACTGGGGCCGGACGGCCGGCGCGCCTGGAGCCTGGCGAGAGGCGGCACGGCCGCACGCGTGCGCGGCCGCCGTCCACCGGCGGAGCTCGTCGAGGCCCTCGAGTTCCCCGAAGCAGTCGGCAACGAGCTGACGCTGCGCCGCGCGCTCGGTGCGCTCGTCGAGACGGCCCTCCGCCGTCCCGAGCGGCGCGACCGCTTCGTCCGCAAGGTCGCCCTCGCCGCGCGCCTCGTCGGCGCCGGTTCGAATGGGGGCGGCTCGTGGCGGCGGACACTGACGCTCCGCGAGCCCAATGCCGACGCCGACCGCATCCGTATCGCGCTCGCGCCTCGGCTTGCAGAGCTGCCGGCCCCGGTCGTCGAGCTCAGCCTCGAGCTCGTCGAGCTCACCGAGCCGTCGGGTCATCAGCTCGAGCTGATCGCGGCAGGCGCCGAGGATCGCACGCGCCTGAGTGAAGGCCTGCGTCAGGTGCGTGCGAGCACCGGCTCGGGCTCGGTCTGCACCGTCGTGGAGGTTGCGCCATGGTCACGGATTCCCGAGACGCGCGCGCTCTTCGTACCGCGGGACGACTGAACGAGCCGCGCCCGGCGCGCGTCGAGGCGAACTTCGACGGCACGCCGTGGCAGGTGAACCACCAGCCCGTCGCGCTGCTGCGCGAGGAATGGCGCGTGCTCGACCGCTGGTGGACGGAGGAGCCGGTGATCCGGCGCTACTTCGAGGTCGTGCTCGAGACGGGCGAGAACACCGTCGTCTTCCACGACGGTGCGGGCGGGGGGTGGTTCATCCAGCGCGGGGCGTGATCCTTGACGGGGCGCGGGGCCGCCGTCGCCGACGGCCCCGTTCGCAACCGCTACCCGAAGTGGAAGAGGTCGAACAGGTCGCTCAACCCGTCCATGGCGTCCCGCGGCGGCGCCGGCATTCCGTTCGCCTGGTACTTGCCGGTCGTCGAGACGTTCTGTGGGCGTGCCGGATCGACGTTGATCCACGACGGTGTCGGCGAGCCGCTGAGCGGTGTCGCGTTATCGAACAGATGGTTGCGCGACGCGAGCGTCGGCAGGCCCCAGTTCCGCTCGATGAAGCGGAGCGTCGACACGTGGTCCGCCGGACGCCGCGAGGCGATGACGCCTCGCCGCGCATGCGGCGAGATGACCCACAGGGGGACCCGGATGCCGAGCCCGAACGCGTCCACCTGCGGCGGCGGCACATGGTCGAAGAAGCCGCCGTGCTCGTCATAGGTCAGAAGGAAGGCCGACTTCCCCCAGTGCGGCGACCCGCGGAGGGCCTCGATCGTCTGCGCCTGGAATCCCATCCCAACGCCGACGTTCGCGGGCGGGTGCTCGTCGAACTCCATCGAGAAGCTCGGGATGATCCACGAGACGTTCGGCAGCGTCCCGGCCGCGCAGTCGTCGTAGTACTCGTCGATCGATTTCGCCGTTCGCGGGTCGAAGGAGTACCGATCCCAGAAGACCGCGACGTTGTCGGTGTCGCCGACGTCGACTCCGTCGGAGCCGATGTAGTAGATCTTCCAGCTGACCCCGGCCTCGTCGAGCAGGTCGAGGATGATCGGCCACTGCGCGGACTTGAACGTGTCGTAGCCCCAGTAGCCGTTCGCCGTGATGCCTCCCGACGTACCGGCCATGAGATAGAACCGGTTCGGCCACGTCGGCCCGAGCAGCGAGCAGAAGTAGTTCGCGCACAGGCCGGCGCTCCGGAGAAGGCCGTAGTAATACGGCAGCTCCCTGGCGGTGTAGTAGCCGATGGCGTTGTCGCCGAACTCGCGGTAGAAGCCGTCCATCGCGCCGTTGTTCCACTGTCGGTGGACCGCGTTCCACGAGTGCGGGGGATCCGGCGTCTCGAGAGCGGTGAACTCGAAGGGCGCATGCCGGCCGCCGGTTGCATCGGGCTGGGTGTATCCGGGCGGCGGGCCGTAGCCTGCGGCCTGTACCTGCGGTGCGTAGCCGAAATAGTGATCGAACGAGCGGTTCTCCTGACACGAGATCACGATGTGCCGGAGCGGTGACTGGGCCTTGCCGTACCGGCGCGCGCGTGCGGCGGCCGGCGCGGTTGCCCAGAGCGTGCTTCCGGCAACGGCCGCACCCGCCGCTCCCGCCCTGCGGACGAACGTCCGACGCGTGAACGTTCTCTGCTGCGACATGACCCCTCCTGACCTCGGATTGTGACCGGAGGTGGGCGCGCCGCAGCTCCCACTCAGGCGAACCTACGACGCGCGCGCGTGCGAGTCAATCGAATGCGTACGAGTCGTACGGCGCTGCGTCGAACTCCTCGCCCGCATCGAGCCGCCGCAGGTACTCGACGAAACCACACGACGGTGCGTGCACGTTCAGGAATCGTGCGCGTCCGACACTCGTGAACTCGTGGACGACGCCGCGCGGCACGAGCACCGACGTTCCCGCTTCGGCGCGGAACGGCTCGCGGCCTTCGACGCGGAACTCGAGCGTGCCCTCGAGGACATGGAAGCAATCCGTGTGGCGCAAGTGCACGTGGGGGCTCGCGCCGTCGTACTCGCCGTCGACGGCGTATTCGAGGACGGCGGCGTGGGTGGTATCGGCACGAACGACTGCGGTGCGGTGCGCCTTCGTGAGCCGGTCGCCGTCGCCGGGCGCCGTGACGAGCGGCCGGAGTGCGCGATCTTGCCGATCGGGCCCGAACTGATCGTGCTCCTCGCGCGGCAGCCCGTGCGCCTGCCCGCGCGCCCAGACGCCGGGCGCGTGGAGGTTCAGGAAGCGCGCCGTCGCGCCGCCCGGGTTGCGGAAGCCGTGCACGAGGAGCGGCAACGCGGCGACGCACGTACCGGGAGGGACTCGCACCGTCCCATCACCGAGACGGAACTCGAGCGTGCCGTCCAATAGGTAGAAGAGATCCGTGTGCGCCGTGTGCGTATGCGGTGCGACGGGCTTCTGCTCCTGAGTCCGGCTGCCGAAGAGCCAGTCGATGTCGGGGAGCATGACGGGCTCGTCCCGCACGACGACGGCATCGGCCGGCGGGCACGCGGCCCGGAGATCGCGCGCAGCGCGAAGGGGGTCTTCGGCGTCCCGGATAGCGCGGACCACCGCGACACCGGGGGCGCCGTTCGCAACGACGTCTCCGATCGTCACCTCGTCGATACCGCCGATGGCAAACCACGGCACGCGCAGCGTGTCGCGAGCGGAACGCACGAGCTCGAGGCCGCCGGGTGACGCCTCGGGCTTCGTCGGCGTGCCGAAGACCGCTCCGACGCCCACGTAGTCCGCACCGTTCGACAACTCGCCGGCCGCCGTCGCCGATAGGCCCAGGAGGCGCTCGCCGCCGACAGCACGGCGCGCATCCGCGAGCGGCGCGTCCGCCTGGCCGACATGAACGCCGTCGGCACCTGTGCGCTCGACGAGCTCGGGGCGGTCGTTGAGGATGAACAGCGCCCCGTGCTCGTCGCACGCTCGCCTGAAGGGCTCCGCCGCGAGGACGAGCTCGTCGTCCGCGAGATCCTTCTCGCGGAGCTGAACCACGTCGACCCCGCCCCGGAGGGCCTCCTCGAGAAGCGGCGAGGGGTCGGCCCCGTTGGGGCGCGCCTCGAGCACGAGGGTGAGGCGGGAGCGCGCCAGTCGCGCGCGCCTCGTGACGCCGTCCATGGCGCGAGCCTATCGTCCGTCTCGTGGAGCGCTTCGACGCGGTCATCGTCGGCGGTGGGATCATCGGCCTCTCGTGTGCGCTGCGTGCGCGGCAGCGCGGCCTCGAAGTCGTCGTGCTCGAGCGCGGCAGGCCCGGCGCAGGAGCGACGAGTGCGGCCGCGGGCGTGCTCGCGCCGGATCCGGAGACTCCGGGCTTCACCGCTCTCGCTCGACGTTCCTCGGACATGTGGCCGTCGTTCGCGGACGAGCTCGGCGACGTCGGCTACACGCGCTGCGGCTCGCTCGTCCTGCTCTTCGAGGGCGGCGAGGCCCCCGAAGGAGAGCGCCTCGACGGCGACGCATGCCGCGCGCTCGAGCCCGGCATCGCCGGCGACTGCAGCGGGGGAGTCCTCCTCGCCGAGGACGCACAGGTCGACCCGCGTCGCGCCACGCATGCGCTCACGCACCTTCTCGGGGATGCCGTGCGCTCGAACGCAGATGTCGTCGAGGTCGACCCCGGGCATGTCGAGCTCGCCGACGGGACGCGCATCGCCGGGGAGCGCATCGTCCTCGCCGCCGGCGCCTGGTCGTCGCGCCGACTCGCGAAGCTCCTCGCGGTGAGGCCCGTGAAAGGCCAGACCGTGCGGCTGCGCGGCCCCGTCCCAGCCACGCGAATCATCCGGAGCGAGCACGTGTACATCGTCCCGCGCGCCAACGGCGAGACCGTGCTCGGTGCCACGGTCGAAGACGTGGGCTTCGACGAGCAGCCGACGGCCGAGGCGACAGCGCTCTTGCTGGCGCAGGCGATCCGCGCGGTGCCGGTCGTCCGCGAGCTCGAGGTCGTCGAGGAGGTCGCCGGGCCTGCGGCCGGGCACGCCCGACGACGGCCCGCTGATCGGCGAATGGGAAGGGCTCGTCGTCGCGACGGGCCACTTCCGCAACGGGATCCTGCTCGCCCCCGTCACCGCGGAGGCCGTCGCCGCCCTCCTCGCGGGCGAGGCGCCGCCGCCCGAGGTCGCCCCGTTCGACCCGAAGCGCTTCGACTAGCCGTGTTTCGCTCGCAGTCCCGCCAGGTCGTGTACTCGCAGGCGGAGCACGCCCGCGTCGCAGCCGTCATTGCCTCGGCGTGGGGGAGCGACAGGCCGCCGGTCCCGTTCGAGTCGCTCGTCCGCGGCGTCGCGCTCCACGACCGAGGCTATGGCGACCTCGACGCCGACGGGATCGGCGAGACCGATGACGATCGCTGGCTCGAGATCCAACGGCGCGGCTTCGCCCCCCAGGACGGCGACCCGGTTGTCGAGCTCGTCGTGGCGCTGCACATCCACCGACTCGTCTCCTACGGCGACTCGCTCGCACGGAAAGCGGCGTCACGCGCGTTCGCCGACGCGCTCCCCGCGCGCCGAACGGCCGCTCAGGTAACGGAGGACGCGGCGGCGGCCGCAGATCGCGTCACGAATCTCTGCGACCGCGTCTCCTTCGAGCTCTGCTTCGAGCACGACATCGATTTCTCGGTCGGCATCTACGCCTGTACGGCCTCCTCGTCCGGGATCGCGACGGTCGATCCGTGGCCGCTTGCCCCTGAGCGGCTCGAGATCAGGGCCGTCGGCTACGCCGCAGACCGCTATCCGCACGTGCTGAAGCCGGTCGAGCGGACGTTCGTCGTTCAGCCGTCGTAGTCGACCCGCTCGAACGGCCACGCCTCGCGAAGCCACGAGCGAACGGCGGCCCGCAGCGGGGCGTCGAGCTCGGCGCGGTCGGCGGTGACCCATGAGCTGACCTGGGCCGCGGCAGAGTCCTCGCGCGTCGGGTAGATGTAGAGGCAGCCGACGATCCGGCCGTCCTCGAGGACGGTGTAGGTGAACCCTCTGCGCGCCGCGAAGTCCGCTGCATGGCGCTCGAGGTCGCGCAGGTTCTCCTCTGCGGTCATCGGGCGTGGCCAGTTGCCGTCCGGGAAGCCCGGTGTCCCGCGGATGTGGTCGATCGACGACGTCCACGCCGCGTAGTCGCCGTCGTTGTGCTGCGGGCCGAGCGGCTCGAGCTCGAGCCCTTCCACCGCGAGCCGAAGCGGCGGGTCGAACGAGTCCGGGACGAAGCTCATCCCGAGCGCATCCGCTCGGCGAAGCCCGTGTTCGGCGTATGGATGTTCAGCATGTGGAGCTCGGCGTCACCGACGACGCGAAAGCCGTGCACGACGCCCGGCGGTGCCGCGACGTAGCTGCCGGGGCCGAGGCGAGCCGTTTCGTCGCCGAGCCGGAACTCCGCCTCTCCGTCGAGCACGAAGAACGTGTCCGTCTGGTTGTCGTGGGTGTGAGCCTCGACGCCTTCGAAATCCGGCCCGAAGCGGAGCTCGATCACCTCGAGGTCGGGCAGCTCGGCGAGGATGCGGTGGTGTCTCGGCCCGCGCGCGAGCTTCTCGCCCCCGTCGGGCCCGACTGCGATTCCGTCCATGACGTGCATTCTGACGCGATGAGTTCCCGGCGCGTCGAGCGTCTCACTTCACGACAACGACCGAGGAGGAGCGCATGCCGCCGATCGTCACGAATCTCTGGTTCGACGGGCAGGCCGAGGAGGCCGCCGAGTTCTATGTCTCGATCTTCCCGAACTCCCGCATCCTGTCGACCGTCCCGTATACCGAGGCCGGTCCGGGTGAGCCGGGGGCGACGATGGTGGTCGCCTTCGAGCTCGACGGCACGCGCCTCGTCGGCATCAACGGCGGGCCGGAGTTCACCTTCAGCGAGGCGATCTCGCTGCAGATCGAATGCGAGGGCCAGGAGGAGATCGACTACTACTGGTCGCGGCTCACCGAGGGCGGGGAGGAAGGGCCGTGCGGCTGGCTCAAGGATCGCTACGGCCTCTCCTGGCAGGTGACCCCGGCCGGGATCGACGAGTTCTTCGACTCCGCCGACCCCGAGGGGGCAAGAAGGGCGATGGAGGCGATGTACGGGATGAAGAAGCTCGACCTCGCCGCTCTGAGGGCCGCACGGGACGTTGTCCCCGACTGAGAGTTTCGCACGAACGTATGTTCGTGTAGAACAGGGGGATGGGATATGTCGAGCTCCACGCTCATAGCGCCTATTCGTTCCTCGACGGTGCCTCACAGCCCGAGGAGCTCGCGGCGCGGGCGGCGGAGCTCGGCTACGGCGCGCTCGCGCTGACCGACCACGACGGCGTCTACGGGTCGCTCGAGTTCGCACACGCGGCGAAGCACTTCGGCGTCCGGCCGATCACCGGGGCGGAAGTGACGATGAACGGCGACGCGCATGTCACGCTCCTCGTCGAGACGCCGCAGGGCTACGCGAACCTCTGCCGGCTCCTCACGGCGGCGCACGCGCACACCCGTCCGAAGGAGGGTCGCGAGCCGTTGCCGCCGTCACTCGACCGCGCGCTCCTCGAGCAGCATCACGAGGGACTCGTCTGCCTCTCGGGCTGCGCCAGGCATGGGCTTGCGAGCCTCGACCCGAATGCTGCAGCGCGCCTCGCGCACGTCTTTGGCCGCGACCGCTTCTTCGTCGAGCTGCAGCGTCCATACGAGCGCGGCGACGTCCGGCGGAACGCGGCGCTCCGCGACCTCGCCGACGCGCTGAAGGTACAGACGATCGCGACCGGCGACGTGCACGCGCACGACCAGCGCCGCGCAGCGTTGCAGGACGTCCTCGTCGCCGTCCGCTGCCGCACCTCGCTCGACGGCTGCGAACGCGAGCGGCGCGGCAACCACGAATGCGTGCTCGCGAGGCCCGACGAGATGCTCGAGCGGTTCCCCGGCGACCGCGACGCAGTCGAGCGGACGGCCGAGCTCGCAGAGCGGCTGCAATTCGACCTCACGGAAGAGCTGGGCTACCGCTATCCCGACTTCTCCGACGGCTCGGAGCCCGCGATCGCGCAGCTGTCGCATGTCTGCCGCGCCGCATTCGACGAGCGATACGCGACCTCGAGCCCAACCCTGCGTGCGCAGGCGCACGCACGGCTGGACGAGGAGCTGCAGCTGATCGGCGAGCTGCAGCTTGCCGGCTTCTTCCTCCTGCACTGGGAGGTGCTCGAGCTCGCACGCGAGGTCGCGTACGAGGTCCGCGGCCCCGGCTCGATGCGGCACGTGCTCCCGCCCGGCCGGGGCCGCGGCTCATCCGTCGGCTCGCTCGTCTGCTACCTGACCGGGCTCTCGCACGTCGACCCGGTCGAGAACAACCTCTCCCTCGGACGGTTCCTGAACCGAGAGCTCGTGTCGGTGCCCGACATCGACCTCGACTTCCCGCGCGACATCCGCGAGAAGCTGATCGTCGCGGTCGCCGACCGGTACGGCCGCGAGCATGCGTCGCTCGTCGCGAGCTTCGCGACGTACCGCTCGCGCGGCGCGATCCGCGACGTCGGCAAGGCGCTCGGCCTGCCGTTCGCCGACCTCGAGCGGCTCGCGAAGCTCTCGGACGGCTGGAACGCGGCGCGCGTCGCCGAGGAGCTGCTGATGCTCCCCGACGCACAGGCGAAGCTCTCGTCGCCGCGGTGGCGTGCGTTCGCCGAGCTCTGCGGCGAGATCGCGGGGCTGCCGCGTCACATCTCGCAGCACCCCGGCGGGATGGTCATCTCCTCACGGCCGCTCATCGAGCTCGTGCCCGTGCAGCCGGCCGCGATGGCGGGCCGGCAGATGTGCCAGTGGGACAAGGACTCGTGCGCCGATGCCGGCTTCCTGAAGATCGACCTGCTCGGGCTCGGGATGCTGTCGGCCGTCGAGGAGTGCGTCGACCTGGTTGCGCGCACCCGTGGGACGCAGATCGACCTGTCGCGCATCGCGCTCGACGACGCCGACGTCTTCGAGGAGATCCAACGCGCCGACACGATCGGCTGCTTCCAGATCGAGAGCCGGGCGCAGATGCAGACGATCCTGCGCACACGGCCGGGGAATCTCGACGACATCACGATCCAGGTCGCCCTTGTCCGTCCGGGGCCGATTCAAGGTGGCGCCGTGCACCCGTACATCGAGCGACGGCAGAGGCTGCGCGACGACCCGACGTACGAGCCGCCGGTCGATCATCCGTCGCTTCGCGAGCCGCTGCGCGACACGCTCGGCGTCATCGTCTTCCAGGATCAGGTGCTCGACGTCGCGATACATCTCGCCGGTTTCAGCGTCGGCGAGGCGGAAGGCCTACGCCGCGCGATGAGCCGCAAGCGGTCGCATGCCGCGCTCGAGGCGTATCGCGAGCGGTTCGTCGCCGGCGCGGTCGGGCGTGGGGTCGAGGAGGAGCTCGCGCACGCGGTGTACGACAAGCTCGTCGCCTTCTCCGGCTTCGGCTTCCCGAAGTCGCACTCCGCCGCGTTCGGCCTGCTCGCCTACCAGAGCGCGTGGCTCCGTCATCACTACAGCGCCGAGTTCCTCGCTGCGCTCATGAATGCGCAGCCGATGGGCTTCTATCCGCCGGCGACACTCGTTCGCGACGCGCAGAAGCGCGGTGTCGTGACGCTGCCCCCGGATGTGAACGCGAGCGGGGTCGGCTGCATCATCGAAGGGCGCGCCGTCCGCGTCGGGCTGAAGTACGTCCAGGGCGTCGGCGAGGACGACGCCCAGGTCCTCGTTGCCGAGCGCGAGGCGAACGGTCCATACGACTCGATCCGGGCGCTCGCGCAACGCACGCCGCTCTCGCTCGACGAGCTCGGTGCGCTCGCCGAGTCGGGTGCCTGCGACTCGTTCGGCGTGAAGCGGCGTGAGCTTCTCTGGCAACTCGGGCTCGTGCCACGGCCGACATCCGTTCCTGGTTCGGGCGGCGAGGAGAAGCAACTCGCGCTGCCGCTCGAGCCGACGGTCGACACACCGGACCTGCCCGACCCGACGATCTGGGAGCGGATGCTCACGGACTACCGGACGACGAGCTTGTCGGTCGGCGTGCACCCGCTCGAGCTGATGCGGCCGCACCTGCCCGCGGGGACGCTCTCGACGGAGGAGCTCGGTGCACGCCCGCACGGGTCGCAGGTTGCCGTCGCGGGCATGGTCGTCGCACGTCAACGGCCTGCCACTGCGAACGGCGTCGTCTTCATGCTGCTCGAGGACGAGCACGCGCAGATCAACCTGATCGTCCCGCCGCAGGTGTACGACCTCTACCGCGGTGTCGTGCGAGGCGAGCCGCTCCTTCTTGCGCGGGGGCGTTTCGAGCACGCAGACCGAAATCGGAACGTGCTCGTGCGCGAGCTCGTCTCGCTCGGGCCGCTCGCCCGTGAGCTCACGGAGGGCGCCGACGTCCACGGCTCGCTCCCGGCAGCTCACCACTTCGGTCACCGGTGAAATCATCCGTGCGTGCTCGCGCGAATCCGAAACCGGTTCGACCGTGGCGTCCTCGGACGGATCGCGCAGACTGCCCTCGCTGCCGGCCTCGCGTGGGAGGTAGCGCTCCGGATCCCGAACCACGGCAAGCCCTTCTTCGCTCCGATGGCGGCGACGATCGCGCTCGCGGCAGAGCGCGGCCGCCGCGGCCGTCAAGCGATCCAGATGATGACGGGTGTCGGCCTCGGCATCCTCATCGGCGCCGCGTTCGTGTGGGCCTTCGGAGAAGGCGGCTGGCAGCTCGTCGTCGTGACGGCACTGGCGCTCGTCGTGGCGACCGCAGCCGGTGCGCCGCCGATCGTGCGCACGCAGTCGGCCGTCTCCGCGATCCTCGTCGTCGCGCTCCACCAGCCGGGGACGAACGCCGCCTGGAATCGCCTGATCGACGCGCTCATCGGTGGGGGCATCGCGATCCTCGTCTCCCGGTTCCTCTTCCCGATCGACCCCCTCGACGTCGTCCGCGAGCAGGCGCGGTCGGTGCGCGCGTCGCTTGCGTCGGCGCTCGACGAGCTCGCTTCGGCCATCGAGCAGCACGATCAGGAGAAGGCGCGGGCATCCCTCGACGCGATCGACGCGGTCGACGACCTGCGGCTCAACGAGGCGCTGACGCTCGCGCGGGAGATCTCGCGCGCAGCACCGCGCCGCCGGCCGTTACGACGCCGCGTGGAGGCACTTGGCGTCGTCGCGCACGAGCTCGCCTCCTCGGTATCGGACGCCCGGACGATGGCGACCGGCGTCATCCGGATCCTCGACTCGAGCGCGAGTCCGGTGCCCGAGGCCGCCCGGGCCGTCCGGACCGTGGCCGCCGCGGTCCGCTCGATCGACCCGGAGGAGGCGCGCGAGGGAGCACGACGCGCGCGGGACGCAGCCGAGCGGCTACGGCGCGCCGACGACTCGCTCGGCGCGGGTGTACTCGCTCATGGGGCGGTCGCCGTCGCAGAACACACCGCACGCGCTGCCGGCGCGCGCGAGGAGGAACGCCGGCTCGCGGCAGGGCAGCGAAACCGATTTGCCGGTTTGCGCGTTAGTACCTCAGGCCATGAGCGCACACGCCGCGGAGAACGAGAGAAGCTTCTTCCGTGAGTTCACTCGCAACCGCCGGCTGCTCGGCGTTGCGCTCATCGCAGCACTCGGCGGGTTCCTCTTCGGCTACGACACCGGCGTCATCGGCGGTGCCATGCTCTTCATGCAGAAGGACCTCGGGCTGGAGAGCCACGCACAGCAGCAGCTCACGGTCGCGATCCTGCTCATCGGCGCCATGGTCGGCGCGCTGATCGCGGGCTGGTCGGCCGACAGGATCAGCCGCCGGCGCACGAAGATGATCTCCGGCACCGTCTACGTCATCGGTGGCGTGGGGTGCGCGCTCGCGCAGAGCTACTGGCAGATTCTCGCCGGCCGCTTCTGGCTCGGACTCGCCGTCGGCTGCGCGTCCTTCGTCTCGCCGATGTACATCGCGGAGCTCGTGCCGCCGCGGATTCGCGGCGCTGTCGTGAGCTTCAACCAGCTGATGGTCACTCTCGGCATCCTCGCGGCCTACATCGTCGACTGGGGTTTCGCACCGCTGCCGAACAACTGGCGCTGGATGTTCGCGCTTGCTGTCGTCCCGGGCGCGGCACTCGCGATCGGCATGTACTTCATGCCCTTCTCGCCGCGCTGGCTCATCCAGAAGGGGCGCGAGGACGACGCACGGGAGGTGCTCGAGCGCTACCGCTTCGAGGATGACGACATCGACGCCGAGATCGACGAGATCAAGGACGTCTCGGAGAAAGAGGTCGGGCTGGGCGAGCTCGTGGCCAAGGGTCTCCGGCGGATGATGATCGTCGGCGTCGCGCTTGCGATCTTCCAGCAGATCGTCGGCATCAACACCGTCATCTACTACGCGCCGACGATTCTCAAGTTCGCCGGCCAGAACGACACGAGCGCGCTGACCCAGAGCGTCTTCATCGGCTGCACGAACGTGTTCTTCACGGTCGTCGCGATCATGCTGCTCGACAAGCTCGGTCGACGCTTCTTCCTTACGTTCGGCACCTCGTTGCTCACCGTTGCGCTCGTGGGCCTCGGGATCTTCTTCCACTCGACGAGCCTGCAGCACAGCGCGGGCTGGCTCGCGCTCGTCTGCCTACTCGTCTACATCGCCGGCTTCGCGATCGGCCTCGGCCCGGTGTTCTGGCTGATGATCTCCGAGATCTTCCCGCTGCAGATGCGCGGGCCAGCGATGGCCGTCTGCACGATGTTCAACTGGGGCTTCAACTTCCTCATCTCGTACACCTTCCTGACGCTCACCGACGTCCTGGGGAAGGCGGGGACGTTCTGGCTCTACGCGTTCTTCGGTGTCTGCGCGGTCGTCTTCTTCCTCACCGTCGTCCCGGAGACGAGGCACCGCTCACTCGAGGAGATCCAGTCCGAGCTCGGCAACGACGCCGACGAATCGCTCTCGCGTGACCGCAGCGACAGCCGTACGCGCGTCTCCGCCTAGGGCGTGAAGCGCAAGAGCGGGTACCTGCCGATCGCCGGCTACGCGGCGATCGGGGACGGACGGACGACCGCGCTCGTCGGCGCCGACGGCTCTATCGACTTCCTCTCGCTGCCGTCCGTCCATTGCCCGACGACGTTCGGCGCACTCCTCGACGCCGAGAAGGGGGGTCGCTTCGTCCTACGGCCGACCGAGCGGTTCGATGCCGACAGGCGCTACCTCGAGCGGACGAACGTCCTCGAGACGACGTATACGACGAGCTCCGGCGTCGTCCGCGTGACCGAGGCGCTCACCCTTCAGAACGGCGGCCTGCTGCCGTGGGTCGAGATCGCGAGACGTGTCGAAGGGGTCTCCGGCGTGGTGCCGATGGAGTGGCGGGTCGAGCCGCGGTTCGACTGGGGCCGCGTCGAGCCGACGATCAGCCGTCGGCGCGGTGCAACCGTCGCGCAAGGGGGAGATCTGCATCTCGGGATCCACTCGTTCGAGGCCGGCGACGTGCTCGTCGACGACGGTTCCGTGTTCGGCTCGTTCACGGCCCGCACGGGCTCGAGCTCGCTCGTCGCCGTCTGCTGCAGCTCGGAGGCCCAGCCGATCGCGATCCCGACGAGGGACGAGATCGAGCGCAGGCTCGATGCGACGAGCGACGCATGGCGCCGCTGGCTCAGCGGTTGGCGCTACGACGGCCCGTGGGCCGACCATGTCGCGCGGAGCGCGCTCGCGTTGAAGCTTCTCGTCTACGCGCCGCGCGGCTCGATCGTCGCTGCGCCGACGACGTCGCTGCCCGAGCGGATCGGCGGTGAGAGGAACTACGACTACCGCTACATGTGGGTGCGCGACACGTCGTTCACCCTCGAGGCGCTCATGCGGCTCGGTCTTCCCGAGCAGGTGCACGAGTCGTTCTCGTGTCTCCTGCGCTCGGTTCGCACAACCGCTCCCGAGATCCATCCCTTCTATTCCGTCGAAGGCGAGCCGGCGCGTCGCTCCGACGTGCTGGAGCATCTCGACGGCTACCGGGGCTCGGGGCCGGTCCACCACGGGAACGCTGCAAGCCGCCAGCTGCAGCTCGGCTCCTGGGGCGACCTGCTGGAGACGACCGATCTCTATGTCGAGAGCGGCAATGCCCTCGACGACGACACGGGGCAGCTGCTTGCCGACTGCGTCGATCGCCTCGCGGTGATCTGGTCAGACGAAGACTCGGGCATCTGGGAGCTTCACGACCATCGCCACTACACCTGCTCGAAGATGGCCTCGTGGATGGCGTTCGACCGCGCGGTCAAGCTCTCCGAGGCGGGAGAGTTGCCGGCGGTGCACGCGGATCGCTGGCGAGACGAGCGCGACGCGGTCGAGCGCTTCGTCGAGCGGCACACATGGTCCGACGAGCTCCGTTCCTACGTCGAGTACCCGAGCACGAAGAACCTCGACGCGGCGCTCCTACGCGGCGCACGGAACGGTTGGCCCCGCGTGAACTCGGAGCGGTTCGACTCCACGATCGACGTGACGCGAGAGCGGCTCGACGCCGGCGGCGGGCTGCTGTACCGGACGACGCGCACGATGCACGAGGAAGGGGCGTTCGTCGCGTGCTCGTTCTGGCTTGCCGAGGCACTGGCTCGATGCGGCCGAGTCGACGATGCGGCGACGCTCTTCGAGCAGGTCATCGCCTACGAGAACGACGTCGGGCTGCTGTCCGAGGAGATCGATCCCAGGAGCGGCGAGTTCCTCGGCAACTTCCCGCAGGGGCTGAGCCACCTCGCCCTCATCAATGCTGCCGGGGCGATCCAGGATGCGCGTGGCGCCGGTGCATCGGCGACGGCAGATGCGGCAGCACGTTGAACGCCGTCGTGACGAGCGCGAGGTGCGTGAACGCCTGCGGGAAGTTCCCGAGCAGGCGCTTCTCCTGCGGGTCGTACTCCTCGGCGAAGAGGCCGACGTCGTTCGCGAGGCCGATCAACTGCTCGAACAGCACATGCGCATCGTCGTGCCGGCCGAGGAGCTCGTAGCAGTCGACGAGCCAGAACGAGCAGGGGAGAAAGACGCCCTCGCCGACCGGGAGCCCGTCGACGCCGTCATCGCGTGTGCGATACCGAAGGACGAGGCCGTCACGTAGAAGGTCGCGCTCGATCGCCGCGATCGTGCCGCGCACGCGCGGATCGCTTGCGGGAAGGAAGCCGACGAGCGGGATCACGAGCAGGCTGGCGTCGAGCTCCTGCGAGCCGTAGGCCTGGACGAAGCTGCCGAGCGACTCGTCGTACCCTCGCTCGAGCACCTCCGCTCGGATCTCGTCGCGAATCTCATGCCAACGGTCGACTGGACCATCCAATCCGTGCTCTTCGACGGTGCGGACGGCCCGGTCGAAGGCGACCCATGCCATGACCTTCGAATGGACGAAGTGCCGGCGTGGCCCGCGGATCTCCCAGATGCCGGCGTCAGGCTCCTGCCAGATGCGCTCCAGGTGCCGCAGGAGCACGCGCTGCAGGCGCCACGCCTCGTCCTCGTTCTCGAGCCCCTGGGCGCGAGCCTGGTAGAGCGCGTCCATCACCTCCCCGTAGACGTCGAGCTGAAGCTGCTCGCTCGCTGCGTTGCCGACGCGGACCGGCGCGGAGCCCTCGTAGCCGGGGAGCCACGGAAGCTCGAACTCGGAGAGACGGCGCTCGCCGGCGACGCCGTACATGATCTGCAGGTCGCCGGGATCGCCGGCCACCGCGCGCAGGAGCCACGACCGCCATTCGGCCGCTTCGCTCACGTGGCCCGCATGCAGCAGTGCAAGGAGCGTCAGCGTCGCGTCGCGGAGCCAGCAGAAGCGGTAGTCCCAGTTGCGGACGCCCCCGATGTGCTCGGGCAGCGATGTCGTCGGCGCAGCGACGATGCCGCCGGTGGGAGCGTAGGTCAGCGCCTTCAGGACCATGAGCGAGCGCTGGAGGATCTCCCGCCTGTCCTCGGGCAGCTCGACCGGACAGTCCGCGTTCCACTCGCGCCAGTAGCTTTCCGTCTCCTCGAGCGCGACGTCGGCGTCGACCGGAGACGGGAACTCCGAGTGCGACGGGTACCACGTGAGCACGAACGGGACGCGCTGGCCCTCTTCGACGAGGACGTCGGAGATGGTGCGCATGTTCTCGCCCCGCGTCGGCGCCGGCGTGCTGAAGCACAGCGCGTCCGGGCCGGCGACGGCGACGCGCACATGGTCCAGCCTCCGAACCCAGGGGACGATGTGGCCGTAGTCGAAACGGATGACGAGCTCCGACCGCATCCGAACGCGTCCCTCGAGACCCTCGACGATTCGCACGACGTCCGGCGCAGCCCCGCGCGGCGGCATGAAGTCGAAGACGCGGACGCAGCCGGTCTCGCACCTCCAGGTCGTCTCGAGCACCAGCGTGTCGTGGAGGTAGCGCCGCGTCGGCTCCGCCGCAGCGTCCTCGGGTGCCAGGAGCCACCGGCCGTTGTTCGGCCCGCCGAGGAGCGCGGCGAAGCACGCGCCCGAGTCGAAGCGCGGAAAGCACAACCAATCGATCGAGCCGCGACGCTCGACGAGCGCCGCGGTCTGCAGGTCGCCGATGAGCGCGTAGTCCTCGATTCGCGCCATCAGCGGTTCTCGATCTCCAGGCCGAGCGGCGGCCAGCGTCTCTGAACCGCCCGGTTGAAGGTGTCCTCGTAGTCCTCGGCTGCGTCCTCGTCGAGCGTCTGCGCATACCGGCGTCGCATGTCGGCGAGCGCCTCCGTCGCTGCTTCGACGACATCGACGTAGTCGCCGTAGAGCTCTTCCGCATCGTCGCGCGCCGAACGGTCGTAGCGCGCCTTCGCGTCGCGCACTTCTTCCAGGAGGCCCTCGGCCTCGTCTTCCGCGAAGACGTCGAGTTGCCTCGAGATCACGTCGGCGAAACGGTTGCGCCTGAAGATCACGCGATCTCCTCGTAGAGCTCGAGGTGCGCGGCGGCCGACGCGGCCCATGTGAGCTCCGACCGCGCGCGAAGTGCACCGGCACGGGCCGCTGCAAGCGCGTCGGCGTCGTCGAGCAGCTCACGCACTGCCGCGCCGAGCGCCTCGACGTCGCCGGGCTCGACCACGCGCCCTGCGCCGTACGCGCGTACGGGCTCGGCGATGCCGCCGACGTCGTAGGCCACCGCTGGAACACCTGCGCCGAGCGCCTGGAGGAGCGCGCCGCTCTGATCGAGCTCGGGCCGGTACGGGAAGACCGCGACGGTCGTCTCGTGAAGCGCGCGCTGCACCTCGCCCGGCGCGAGGTAGCCGAGGCGCCAGTCGACCTCGATGCCGCGCGCCGCCTCGCGGTAGGGCTCGATCGGCTCGAGCGGGTCGCCTGCGACGACGAGGCGCGCGCCCGCGGCACGGGTTGCCGCGATGGCGTCCCCGAGCCCCTTGTACGGGCGGATGACGCCGAACGCAAGAACGGTACGGCCGTCGTCGCGGTGGTCCGGCGCGCTCGGGAACACCGGATGCGGGATGACGCGCGCGTCGACTCCCAACTCGCCGAGGACGGCCCGTCCATGCTCGCTGTGCACGACGACGCCCTCGAAGCGTCGGAGCAGGTCGCGCCAGAGTGCTTGCTTTCGCGCCGTCCGGCGCGGCAGGAGGTCGTGGGCCGTGAACACGGCCGGTACATGCGGCCGGAAGAGCAGACGGTCGAGCTCGGGGACGAGCCATTGCACGTGCAGGACGTCCGCGCGCGAAGCGCGCAAGGCGGCGAGACCGAACGGATGCTCGGCGACCTTGAGTGGCAGCCGGAGACGCGACCGGCCGAAGACGCGCGACGAGAGAGGGTAGAAGCGCTCGCTCCGCACGTAGCCGTTCGAGGGCGACACCTCGCCGAAACGGAAGCGCGACGTCACGAGCTCGACATCGGCACCGGCACGCGCGAGCGCGGCCGCGAGCTCATGATCGTAGGCCGGCGTGAACGCCGGGGGATCTGCCAGAACGACGCGCATCCGACCGTAGGCTACGCGGGTGTCGATGCTCGTACGTTCGTGGAACGTCTTTCACGGCAACACCTACCCGCCTCAGCGCCGTGCGTTCCTGCGGGAGATGATCGAGCTCGTCACCCACGACGCGCCGGACATCGTGTGTCTCCAGGAGCTTCCGCTCTGGTCGCTCCGCCACCTCGAGCGCTGGAGCGGCATGCACGCGGCGAGCGTCGTCGCCCGGCGCTCGCGGGTCGAGAGCGCACGGCTCGGCGGCTGGCTCACCTCGATCAATCACGGTCTTCTGCGCTCCGCGCTCACGGGGGAGGCAGACGCGATCCTGGCCCGGATGCGATTCGTCGACCGCGGGTCGGCCGTCGTCAGCACCGTCGGGCTTCAGCGGGTCGTGCATGCGATCCGGATGGACGACGGCATCGTCGTGGCGAACTGCCACACGCGGGGTGAGGATCAGCTCGAGCGCGTCGCCGATTTCATCGGGGACGAGGAGCGCGTTGTCCTCGCCGGCGACTTCAACCTCGCGCCGCCCTACCACCTCGCGGGATTCAGCGCGCCGCTCGGCGCGAGCATCGACCAGATCCTCGTCCGCGGGCTTCCGGCGGGCAGCCCGCTTCGCATGGCCCGACGACCGGCGCCGCTTCGGCAACCGCTTGCTCTCCGATCACGCACCGGTAGAACTCACCATCGGATGACGCCGGAAGAGGCACGTGCGCAGTTCCCCGTCCTCGAGCGACTCGCCTACCTGAACGCGGGCACGAACGGGCCGCTTGCGCGCGCGACGATCGACGCGCTCGTCGAGCAGGCACGGAGCGATCTCGAGCACGGGCGGAGCAGCAAGCAGTACTTCGAGCGCATGCTCGAGCTGCGTGACGTGGCGCGCAGCCGCTTCGCCGAGCTGCTTCACACAGACGTGGAACGGATCGCGCTCGTCGAGTCGACCACGCGGGGTTGCGCGACCGTCCTCGCGGGGCTCGGGCTCACCGCCGAGGACGAGGTGATCACGACAGACCAGGAGCACTTCGGCCTCACCGGGCCGCTCTATGCGACGGGCGCGCGCATCGTCATCGTCGACGCCGACGAGGACGCGATCCTCGCCGCGGTCTCGACCCGCACACGGCTGATCGCGACTTCGCACGTCCTCTGGACGACGGGCAGGCGCCTCGACATCCACCGGCTGCGGAGGGAGAGCGGCGCGCCGCTGCTCGTCGACGGCGCGCAGTCGGCCGGCGCGATCGCGGTCGACGCTCGGCGAGGTCGACTTCTACACCGTCTCGGCGCAGAAGTGGCTCTGCGCCCCCGACCCGTCCGGCGCACTCTATGTCCGCGATCCGGAGCTCGTGCGCGTCAAGTCGCCGTCGTATTTCTCACAGGAGTCGTACGAGCTCTCCGGTGCGTTCGTCGCCCGCTCGACGAGCGCGCGCTTCGACACGGGCTGGATCGGGGTGCCGAACCTCGTCGGGCTGATCGCCGCGCTCGGCACGCATCCCGAATGGCGTTACGAGCGCGCTGCCGAGATGGCGGCGCGTTGCAGGAAGCTGCTCGAGCCGCACGTCGAGATCGTGACGCCGCCGGGACACTCGACGCTCGTCTCGTTCAGGCCGAACAGCGACCCGACGGAGCTCGTGCAGTCGCTGCAAGACGAGGGCGTGATCGTCCGCGAGCTTCCCGGTCGCAACCTCGTTCGGGCCTCGTGCGGCTGGTGGACGAACGAGGACGACCTGCAGCGGCTCGCGGCCGGGCTCTCGGCTAGAGCCACTGCGTGAGCTCGACCCGGTTCCCGAACGGGTCGCGGCACATGAAGCGAGGGCGACCGACGATCTCGGTCGTGTCGGTCACCTCGGCACCTGCGTCCTCGAGGCGGCGTCGCAGCTCGTCGAGGCCGCTGTCGACCCGGAGGCAGAAGTGCTGGCCGCGGTGCGGCAACGCGTCCGAGGCGAAGACGTGGAGCTCGGAGTCGCCGCCCGCGCGGAACCACACGAGCTGGGATGGGTCGAGCTTCGGCGGGACGTCTCTCTCCTCGAGCCCCAGCACGCCGCCGTAGAACGCGCGCGCCTGTTCGTGCCCGTCGGCGGGCATCGGCACCGACACGTGCTGCAGCTCGAGCTTCACGCAGGCAGGCCGAGCTCGCCCGCGATCGGCTGCAGCGCCGCGACGACGGTGCGGATGTGGTCGTCGAGCTCGACCCCGAGCTCCTCCGCGCCCTTGTAGACATCCTCGCGGTGAACACCGGATGCAAACGAAGGCTGCTTCAGCTTCTTCCGAACGGACTTCGGCTCGAGCCCCTCGAGCCCGTTCGGCCGGACGAGCGCGCACGCATGAACGAAGCCGGAGAGCTCGTCGCACGCGAAGAGCGCCTTCTTCAGCGGCGTGTCGCGTGGGAGGCCGAGGTGCTCGGCGTGCGAGAGCACGGTCTCGACGATCTCTTCGGGATAGCCCTCTTCGAGAAGAATCGGGGCGCCGTCCTGCGGATGCTTGTCGAGTGTCGGATGCATCTCGTAGTCGAAGTCATGGAGCAGCGCTGCGACGCGCCACTGCTCCTCGTCGCCGTCGAACCTCTCTGCGTATGCGGCCGTCGAAGCCTCGACAGCAAGCGCGTGGCGACGGAGCGATTCGCTCTTCGTGTACTTCGTCAGCGTCTCCCAGGCTTGTTGGCGTGTCGGGCTCACGAGGCGGCTAGCATAGCCCGCTATGGCCGTCGCACCAGCGCTCGCCGACGCGTTCATCATCGAGGGTCGCAGGCGCATCAGCGGCACGATCCGCGCCGCAGGGAACAAGAACGGCGCCCTTCCGATCCTCGCCGCGACGATCCTTGCCGGCGAGCCGGTGACGCTGCGGAACCTGCCGCGGATCCGCGACGTCGACACGATGCTGGAGCTTCTCTCGGAGCTCGGCGCGGATGTCTCGTGGATCGGCCCGAATGAGGTGCACATCGACACCGGTGGCATCTCGAAGGCAGAGCCCGACCTCGCACTCGGCTCGAAGATCCGGGCGTCGTTCCTACTCGCGGGGCCGTTGCTCGCGCGCTTCGGGCGCGCGACGATGCCGCCGCCAGGGGGCGACGTCATCGGCCGGCGCCGACTCGATCCGCACATCCACGCGTTCGCCGAGCTCGGCGCATCGATCGACACGAGCGGCAAGCGCTACGAGATACGGACCGACGGCTTGCGCGGGGCGCCGGTGTTCCTCGACGAGGCAAGCGTCATGGCGACGGAGAACGCGATCATGGCCGCCGTCCTCGCGCCGGGCGAGACCGTGATCGGCAACGCCGCGTGCGAGCCGCACGTACAGGACCTCTGCAACTTCCTCGTCTCGCTGGGCGCAGAGATCCAGGGGGTCGAGTCGAATGTCCTGCGCATCAACGGCGTCGAGTCGCTCCGCGGTGGGGAGTGGACGATCGGTTGCGACCACATCGAGGTCGGAAGCTTCATCGGCATGGCTGCGATCACCGGCGGCGACGTCACGATCGAAGCCGTCCGGCCGCGCGACCTCATCTCGATCGTCCCCGCCTTCGCGAAGCTCGGCGTGCGGGTCGAAGTGGGGGAGGACACCGTGCACGTGCCCTCGCGCCAGCAGTTGATCGTGCAGGACGACCTCGGGGGCGCAATCCCGAAGATCGAGGACGGGCCCTGGCCCGCGTTCCCCTCGGATCTGACGTCCATCGCCGTCACGGTCGCCACGCAGGCGTTCGGCACCGTGCTGATGTTCGAGAAGATGTTCGAGAACCGGCTGTTCTTCGCGGACAAGCTCGTCTCGATGGGTGCGCGCATCATCCTCTGCGATCCGCACCGCGCGGTCATCACCGGCCCGGCACAGCTCGTCGGCCAGCGCATGGAGAGCCCCGATATCCGCGCCGGGATGGCGATGCTCCTCGCGGCGCTCGCCGCCGAGGGACAATCGACGATCGGCGCCGCACACCAGATCGACAAGGGCTACGAGCGGATCGACGAGCGACTGCGCGTGCTCGGCGCGCAGATCGAGCGCATCGACTCCTAACGGACTGACATCGCGCGCAAGACAGCGGCGGCGGGATCGACGACGCCGTACCCGAGCTCGTCGTCTCGCACGCCGTGACCGCCTGCCGTCTGCTCGAGAATCGACACGACTTGACGGGCCGTCAGCCGCGGGTTCGCGCGCCAGACCCTGGCAGCTGCCGCCGAGACGAGCGGTGCGGCGAAGGAGGTACCATGCTCGCCGAACGCAGCGATCGAGACCCACGGGCCCGTATTGGAAAACGCGGCGCGCGTACCGACGCGCGTGACTGCGGCAACCGCGAGCCCGTCGGCGCCGAGTAGCGCAGCGGGATACTCGGGACGCGACGCGTAGTCGTCGCCGGCTGCTGCGACGACGAGCGCGCCCTTTCCGATCGCGTACCGGATCGCCGAGCGCTCGGCCGATGATGTCTGCGGGCCGCCGAGACTGAGATTGAGGATTCGCGCGCCGTGGTCGACCGCATAGCGAATCGCGGCAGCCTCGTTCGCGTCGCTGAACGCCCCACTCGAACTGCCGGCGCGGATGACGATGAGCTTCGCCCCGCCGCTCTCCTGCGCGACGATGCGCGCGACCTCGGTGCCGTGTCCGTTGGAGTCGCGCACATCGCGCGTGCGTGTTCGGACGTCATAGGTCGCCGGATGCAGTGCAGCGATCGCGGGAACGCGCACATTCGCGCCGGTGTCGATCACCGCGACGGTCGGCTGCAACGCAGCGGCAGCGAGAAGTGCCCCCATCCACACCATCTGTGCTCGAGTATCGAGAGCGCGCCGCCCCCTTCCATGGGCCGAACGGCCCATCTTCGGCGTCACGGGCTCCTGTAGCCTCACCCATCGAGATGGCGGCAGCAGGACGTAGCGGAATCAAGGTCGAGACGCGCGGAACGGGCGTCGCCAACGTCGAGACGGGCCTTCCCATTCTCGACCGGCTGCTCGAGCAGCTCGCGCGTTACGCCCGTTTCGACCTTGCCCTGGAGGTCGAGCCCGGGGCAGCGGAGGCCGAGGTGGCCGAGGCCGGACGCGCGCTCGGACGCGCCGTCGTCGACCTCGTGCGAAGCGAGGGCGCGGCGGGGTACGGCTTCGCGTCGATGACGTCGGCCGAGGCGCTCGCGAGCGTCGTGCTCGAAGCCGCGGACGCAGCCGATGCTCGTTTCGAATGTCGACCTCACGCAGGCGCGCATCGGCGGCCTCGGCACCGACGTCGCACGCCGCTTTCTCGAGCAGTTCGCCGAGGGCGCCTGCGTGACGCTCCACGTACGGCTCTTGAACGGGACCGACTCGCAGCACGTCCTCGACGCGATCTTCAAGGCGCTCGGCGTCGCGCTGGCACAGGCCTGCAGCAGTGAAGGAGGAGATCGTGGCAGATAAGAGTGTCGTGCGAACCGAGGCCGCACCCGCGCCGTTCCAGGGTGCGCCGTACTCCCAGGCGATCAAGGCGAACGGCCTCGTGTTCGTCTCGGGGCAGCTCGCGCTGAAGCCCGGCGACAAGGAGTTGACCGGCGGCTCGATCGAGGAGCAGACCGAGCAGGTGCTCGCGAACCTGCGCGCGATCCTCGAGGAGGCAGGATCGAGCCTCGACCGCCTCGTGAAGACGACCGTCTTCCTGCAGAACATCGACGACTTCCAGGGCATGAACTCCGTCTACGCAGCAGCACGTCGGCGACACGCCGCCGGCGCGCTCGACCGTCGAGGTCGCAAAGCTGCCGTCCGGCGCTCTCGTCGAGATCGAGGCGATCGCCCTCGCGTGAAGCGCTCGAGAACTATGTCCGCTCGCTCGGGCTCGACGCCTATCTCGTCGGCGGCGCCGTTCGCGACGAGCATGCTCGGCCTTGAGTCGAAGGACGCGGACTTCCTCGTTCCCGGAGTCGACACCGAGAGCCTGAAGGCCGCGCTCGCGCCGCACGGCCGCGTCGAGGATCTCGTCGTTGCCGGACGGCTCGTCGGCGTTCGCCTCCATCCGCGCGACCGCAGCGTCCGGAGGCTCGTGCCCGCGGGGATCGAATTTGCGCCGCCTCGCAAGGAGGTCAGCACCGGCCCGGGCAGGCACGATTTCGAGATCGTCGCGGACCCGTCGCTCTCCGTCGAGGAGGACATGCGCCGGCGCGACTTCACGATCAACGCCATCGCGCGCCGAATCTCGACAGGCGAGATCGTCGATCCGCTGAACGGGCGGCGCGACGTCGAGCGGCGAATTCTCCGTGTCGTCTCACCCACGAGCTTCGCGGAGGACCCGCTGCGGATCGTCCGAGGTCTTCGATTCATCTCACAGCTCGGTTTCGACGCCGATCCGTCGACGATCGAGCAGATGCGAAGCGAGGCTTCGGCGGTGAAGCTCGTTTCCGGTGAGCGGATCGGCGGCGGGCTCGCAGCCGACGGTCTCGGCGAGCTTTCGAAGCTCCTGAACGGCGCCCATCCTGCAAAGGCCCTTCGGCTCGCCCGCGACACGGGCGTGCTCGTGCAGATCCTGCCCGAGTTCGAGCGCGCGATCGGCTTCGACCAGGAGAGCCGTTACCACTCGCTCACGGTCGACGAGCACACATTCGCGGTCGTGCAGGCGGCGGCGGACGCGGGGCGCGTCCTTCCCGTGCGCCTCGGCGGGCTCTTCCACGATCTGGGCAAGCCGTACGTCGCGTGGCGCGGCACCGACGGGCGGCTTCACTACTACGCGAAGCGCGGCTACTCCGACCGCAGCCACGAGCAGGTGAGCTGCGAGCTCGCACGCTCGGCGCTGCTCCGGCTCCGCTACCCGAATGCGCTTCGCGACCGCGTCGTGCGGATCGTCCGCTACCACATGTTCCAGATCGGGAAAGCCGACGAGCTCCGTGCACGACGCTTCCTCGCAAAGCACGGCGACGATCTCGCCTTTCAGCTCGTCGACCACAAGGACGCGGACTATCGCGGCAAGCCGGGGCGTGACGGCGAGCCGCCGAAGGAGGATCTCGCGAAGCTCGCGCACTTCCGGAAGCTGCTGCTGCGAGAGCGGCGGAGCCCTCACCGTTTGAAGGATCTCGCCGTGGACGGAAGCGACCTCATCGCGATCGGCATCGCCCCCGGGCCTGAGCTCGGCCGGCTTCTGCACGACCTCCTGCAGGACGTCGTCGAGGACCCGAGCCGGAATACGAAAGACAAGCTTCTCGAGCGCGCGCGTGCGAAGGTTGCCCCGTGAACGTTGCCCCGGAAGGTTCCGCCGTGACCGTCGACCTGATTCGGTGGGAGATCCACGACGCCTACAGCGTCGCGTTCTCCACCCGAAACGGCGGCGTCAGCGAGGGCGACTTCTCGTCGCTCAATCTCGGGATCCTCACCGAGGACGACCCTGCACGCGTCGTCGTCAACCGCACCCGGCTTTGCGACGCGGTCGGCGCCGATCCCGACGGGGCGACGATGGGGTGGCAGCGACACGGGGCCACCGTGACGCGCGCTCAGCCGCGTGGCATCGTGACCCCCGGAACGGTGTACGACCATTGTGACGGGCTGTGGAGCGACGAGCCCGGGCGGGCGATGCTCCTGCTGACGGCCGACTGCATGCCGATTGCCCTGGCTCGCACCGAGGGCGAGATGCCGGCCGTCGGGATTCTCCATGCGGGCTGGCGCGGGCTGCTCGCCGGGATCGTCGCGGTCGGGGTGCGAGCACTCGAAGGTCGGTCGATCGCCGCGGCAATCGGGCCGAGCATCGGGCCCTGCTGCTACGAGGTCGGCGAAGAGGTCGCGACGCCGTTTCGCGAGGCCTTCGGCGAAGACGTCATCCGCGGGGACAACCTCGATCTCTGGACGGCCGCCGAGCGGGCGCTGCGCGCCGCGGGCGTCGACCGCGTCGATCGCGCAGATCTCTGCACGTCCTGTCATGCCGATCGCTTCTTCTCGCACCGGCGGGATCACGGTCGCACAGGTCGCCAGGGCGTCATCGCCTATGTCGCCTGAGGACGTTCGCGCGCGCTACGAGCAGGTCCGCGCGGAGGTCGGGGACGCTGTAACGGTGGTGGTGGCGACGAAGTACGTCGGCGTCGATGAGCTCGGGATGCTGGCCGACGCCGGGATCGAGGTTGTCGGCGAGAACCGCGCCCAGGATATGGCGGTCAAGCACGAAGCGTTCGGCGACGCGTTCCGCTGGCACTTCATCGGCCACCTTCAGAGCCGCAAGGCGAGGACGGTGAACGAGATCTGCGAGCTCTGCCACTCGCTCGACTCGGAGTCCGCGGCGCGGAGGCTCGAGATCCCGGCGCTCGTCGAGGTCAACCTGAGCGGCGAGCCGACGAAGTCCGGAGTCGCTCCCGAGAAGCTCACCTCGTTCCTCGAGCTCTACCCCGACGTGCGCGGGCTGATGACGATGCCGCCGTTCTCCCACGACCCGGAGACGTCGCGGCCGTACTTCGCGAGGTTGCGTGAGCTCGCCGAGTCGCACGGGCTGCGCGAGCTCTCGATGGGCACGAGCCAGGATTACGCGATTGCGGCTGAAGAGGGCGCAACGTACGTCCGGGTCGGCTCGACCATCCTCGGCGAAGATCGCCGTCCGTCGCAGTAACATTCTGCGCAACCATGGGCCTCGGCGAAATGCTGGAGCAAGACGCTCGTCTACTTCGGCATCGCCGAGGAAGAGGAGTGGGACGAGGACGGCTACATCACCGACGAGGAGCTGCAGCGCGCCTACGCGGACAGGCCGAACGTCCGCCGGCTCGCGCCGCGCCGCGTGCGCCGGGAAGACTTCGACGACTGGACCGACCCGGAGCCCGCGACGGCACGCACGAGCGTCCTCCGCCCGGCACCCCAGCGCGAGCCGGAGCCGCGACGGCTTCGGGGAGTCGAGAGCCTCCCGACCGCAGGCGCGAACGTGAAGGTCCACCTGGTCCTCCCGCGGAGCTTCAACGACGCGCAGCAGATCGCCGACCGGTTCAAGGAGGGCGTGCCGGTCATCCTCAACCTCCAGGGCTCCGATCAGGATCTCTCCAAGCGGCTGATCGACTTCGCGAGCGGGCTGACGTATGCCCTCGACGGCGGCATGCAGCGGGTCGCCGACAAGGTCTTTCTCCTGACACCGCGGAATGTCGAGGTCTCGGCGGAGGAGCGCGCGCGGATGCTCGAGCGCGGCGGTTTCTTCAACCAGGCGTAGGAACTGCCCGCCTCACCACGAACGCCGGTCTGAATGGGCGCCACGGCCATCATCACCCTGCTCGCGGACGCGATCACCTCGGCACAGAACTTCGTGCAGGTCTTCGCGACCGTCTACACGCTGATCATCTTCGCGTACATCCTCACGAGCTGGGTCCGGATGCCGTACTCGCCCTGGTTGAACCGGATTCAGCGCTTCCTGCACGACGTGTCCGAGCCGTACCTTCGGCTCTTCCGGCGCGTCCTACCGTCGATGGGGCCGCTCGACCTCTCGCCGTGGATCGCCGTCATCGTGCTCTGGCTGCTCGCGGAAGTGCTGATCAACATCCTCGAGCAATTCCATTAGAGAGGGCGGAGCCATGGCACTAACTCCAGTCGAGATCAGACACTTACAGCCGCCGATGGGCTTCATGGGCTACAAGCGCGGGCATACCGATCGGCTCTTCGACGAGATCGCCGCGAGCTTCGAGGACGTCTGGCGCGAGCGAGCCGATCTCGCCGACAAGGTCGAGCAGCTCGAGACCGATCTCGTTCGCTACAAGGAGCTCGAGTCGCTGCTGCGCACGACGCTCATCTCGGCCGAGCGCGCTTCCGCCGAGCTCAAGGAGCAGGCACGCCGCGAGGCGGAGGTCATCCTCACCGAGGCGCGTGCCGAAGCGCGGAGACTTCAACGCGACGCGTTCGTCGAGAACGAGCGCCTCCTCGTCGAGTCGCGCAAGCTGAAGCTCGCGATGCGGATCGCGCTCGAGTCCCTCGAAGACGTTGCCCCGGACGGCGACGCGGCGGAGGCCGCGCATGCGGCGGACGACGGCCAGAACACCTGGCCCGGTGAGCGCGAGGCCGCATAGCGCGACGTAGACTGGACGCATGACTGCAGCGTCAACGCGCGTCCGCCTGCGCGTCAGCCCCGGCGCAGGACGCGCAGAGATCGTCGGCCGTTACGCAGACGGCTGGAAGGTTCGCGTCACCGCTGCGCCCGAGCAGGGCCGCGCGAACGACGCGGTGCTGCGGCTCCTCGCGGATGCGCTTTCCCTCCCGCGCGAGTCGCTCACGATCGTTTCGGGCCATAGTGGGAGGGACAAGATCGTCGAGTTGACGGGCGTCGGGCCCGGGACGATCGAGCGGCGCCTCGCGTCGGCCTCCGTGACCGACCGAGGAAGAAAGGACAGACGTTCATGACAATCGACACCGACCACTTCCGCGTGCAGCTCTCGAAGGAACGCGAGCGCGTGCAGAGCGCCGTCAAGCATTTGCACAGCGACCACCAAGGCCGGCTCGACGAGGATGTCGAGGAGACCTCCGGGGCATCCGACAATCACATGGGCGACCTCGCGAGCGCGACGCTCGACCGCGAAGTGGACTACACGCTCACCGAGAACTCCGAGCAGGTGCTCGCCGAGATCGACTCCGCGCTGCAGCGGATCGAGGACGGCACGTACGGGAAATGCGGCGTTTGCGGGAAGGAGATCGGCGTCGAGCGGCTCGAGGCCTATCCGTGGGCGTCGCTCTGCATCGACGACGCGCGCAAAGCGGAGGGTCGGTGAGCGAGCCTGCCCGTCGCGCGGACGTTCGCGTCGGCTCCTCGACCGACGGCTTCGCACCCGTGTCGTTCGCGGAGCGCTCGCTCGCCGCGGGCGCGCAGCAGTGGGCTGCACTCGCTTCCATCGCACTCGCGGCAATCGCCGCCGACCAGCTCACGAAGTACCTCGTCACGAGCAATCTCGCGCTCGACGAGGCAGTGCACGTCGTCGGGCCCTTCTGGATCCATCACGTGCAGAACTCGGGCATCGCGTTCGGGCTCTTCGCGAGCGCGACCGCCGTGGTCATCCTCGCTACCGGCATCGCCGTCGCGTGGATGCTCCTCTTCTTCGCGCGCTCCGGCGCGCGGCACCCGGTTCTTCCCGTCGCGCTCGGCCTCGTGATCGGCGGAAGCCTGTCCAATCTGCTCGACCGCGTGCGGCTCGGCTACGTGACGGACTTTCTCGACTTCCGCTACTGGCCGGCGTTCAACCTCGCCGACACGTTCATCGTCGTCGGCGTCTTCATCCTGCTCGCGACATTGCTGCGCGCGGAACGTGAGCCACGGCGCGCCCGCCCCGCCCGTGACGCGGCTGCGCGTCCCTGACGACGCGGCCGGCTCGCGCCTCGACCGGTTTCTCGCATCGCTGCCCGAGATCGGCTCGCGCACCGTCGCCGAAAGGATGCTCGGAAGCGGCGGCGTTCTCGTCGACGGCCGCGCCCGTCCGAAAAGCCACAGGCTCGAAGGCGGGGAGGAGCTCGAGTTCGCTCCTCCCGAGGCACCGTCGTCGACACTCGAGCCGCAGGCGATGGACCTCGTCGTCCCGTACGAGGACGAGCACCTGCTCGTCGTCGACAAGCCGGCCGGACTCGTCGTGCACCCCGCACCCGGGCACCTGACCGGGACGCTCGTGCACGGTCTGCTCGCCTACGACGTCGAAGGAGGTGACGAGCCGGAGCGGCCGGGGATCGTGCATCGCCTCGACCGCGACACATCGGGGCTCCTCGTCGTCGCGCGATCGCCGCAGGCGCACCGGCGCCTGCAGGAGATGGTGAAGGCGCGGGAGCTGACGCGCGAGTATGTCGCGCTCGTCGCGGGCCGCCCGCGGTCATATCGCGGTACAATCGACGCGCCGACCGGCCGTGACCGCCACGACGCGCAGCGCCACTCCCTCGACACCGACACACCGCGCGAGGCGATCACCCACTTCGAGGTCGTCGAGCTGCTGCCGCGCCACGGCCTGTTGCGCGTGACGCTCGAGACGGGCCGGACGCACCAGATTCGCGTCCATCTCGCGGCAATCGACCTGCCGGTCTCGGGCGACCCGACCTACGGCCGCCCGGGCGATCTCGGCCTCGAGCGCCAGTTCCTCCACGCAGCGCGGCTTGCCTTCACCCACCCGATCACCGGCGAGCCGGTCGATGTCTCGTCGGGGCTTCCGGACGACCTCGCGCGGGCGGTGGAGAACGCCCGTCTCCTCCGGTAGTCGCGTTACCGTGGCGAGCGATGCGCACGCTCGTCACCCTCGCAGCACTCGCCCTCGTCCTCGCGGCCGGGGCCGCTGCCCAGCCGAATCCCGGTGTGAACGGCCAAATCGCGTTCGAGCGGTCCGGGCTGGTGCTGGCATTCGACCCTCATGACGGGACAACGCACGAGATCGTGAGTGGCGAGCAGCCGGCCTGGTCGCCGCGTGGCGGGCTCGCGTTCGTGCGCGATGGCACGATCTACCTCGCAGCCGCCGACGGGACGAATGCCAGAACGCTCGTGAGCGGAACCTGGCCCGCCTGGTCGCCGGACGGCTCACATCTCGCGTTCGTGCGTGGACAGCAGCTCTTCATGTTCGACCTCGACCAGTCGACCGAGACGCCTCTGACCGGGGCCGGCGGCGAGATCGTGGCGCCGGCGTGGTCGCCGGACGGGAGCGAAGTGGCCTACGGCGCCAATGGGGCGATCTTCAGCGTCGGGCTCGACGGAGCCCAGTCCCGGGAGATCGTCCACGGCGGGCGCGCGAGCGGCGGGCCGGCCTGGTCGCCCGACGGCACGCAGATCGCCTATATCGGCCTGAACGGTCAGGTCTACCTCACGTCCCGTGACGGCTCTGCGACCAAGCAATTGACGTTCACGCTCAGCGGCGCGACCGGCGTCGCGCAGCGGCCCGCCTGGTCACCGGACGGCACGCTCATCGCCTGGGCGCAAGGCCCCGACATCTGCGTCGCCGACCCGACCGGCAAGGTTGCGCGCCTGACTCGGACGCAGGAGACGACGCAACCCGTCGTCGCGTCGTCGCCCGACTGGCAGACCAGCTCCGAGCCTCCGTACAGGCTGCTGGCCGCGCCCGCCGGCGCGCACGACGCCGCATCCTGCGACCGTCGCGCGGGCGCACGGATCGACATCGTCGACGGGAACATCACGCCGCAGGTCACCTCTCTCCAGGCGCCCGCCGACCTCGTGTTCGTCAATCACCTGCCGACGACGGTCGTCGTTTCCTTCGACGGGCATCGCGCTGCCGTGCTGTCGGGCGGAACCTATGGTTTCCCGACGTCTCCCGGCGACTTCTCGTTCACCGTGACGGGCTATCCCGACGGAGTCCCGCGGCGCGGTCGTCTCACCGCGGAGGCAGCCGGGCGCGCGTCGATCGAGCAGCACGCCGCGATCCGATACGGGACGAGCACCGTTCTCACCGGATCCGCGGTCGGCGTGCCGGGTGAGCCGGTCGTCGTGACCGCGAAGCCGTACGGCTCCGCGCGGGCGACGCGGGTCGCGACGCTCCAGCCGGCAGGCGGGCGCTGGCACCTCGCAGTGGCCCCGCGGGTGACGACCCTCTACCACGTGAGCTACGCCGGGGCGCCGGCCGAGCGGCGGCTTCGCGTAACCCCGGCACTCCGCGTCTCGCGGTCGGGTCGCACCGTGCACGCGACCCTCGCCCCGAGCGGGGCTGTCCGCGGAAAGACCCTCTTCCTCTTCAGGCTCGCCGGACGCGGCTGGTCCGAGGCCGCCTCGGCCCGGATCGGCGCAGCGGGCCAGGCGGCCTTCACGGTCGCTGCGCCGGGGCGCTACTACGTCGGTTTTGCAGGGAATGCGGCGTACTGGGCGACCGCGTCCGAGCCGTTCACGATCGGTCGCTAGACTTCCGGATTCCCAGTCCCACGACCCGGCGGATACGCCGAGGGCGCGGGTGCCGGCCTCTGCGGCCGGTGCGCCCGGAAGCCCCGCCGGAGGTAACCCAACTCAACCGATCACAAGGAGCTATCCATGGCAGTCGCCTCCATGCGCGATCTGCTGGAGGCCGGAGTCCACTTTGGCCACCAGACGCGTCGCTGGAACCCGAAGATGCGCCGCTTCATCTTCACGGAGCGGTCCGGCATCTACATCATCGATCTGACCCAGACGAGCGAGCGGCTCGACGAGGCGGCGCAGTACGTCCGCAACCTCGCGGAGCGGAACGGCACCGTGCTGTTCGTCGGCACGAAGAAGCAAGCGCAGGACGCTGTCGAGAACGAGGCGAAGCGCGTCGGCATGCCGTACGTCAATCATCGCTGGCTCGGCGGCCTGCTCACGAACTGGCGGACGATGTCCGACCGGATCGACCGGCTGCACGAGATGCGCCGGCTGCGCGACGAGGGGCAGATGGATCTCCTCCCGGCGAAGGAGCGGATCTCGATGGCGAACGAGCTCGAGAAGCTCGAGGCAAACCTCGGCGGCGTCGCGGACATGCGCCGCCAGCCGGACGCGGTCTTCATCATCGACCTGAAGAAGGAAGCCCTGGCCGTGCGGGAGGCGCGACGGCTCGGCCTGCCGGTCATCGCGCTCGTCGACACGAATGCCGACCCGGACGAGGCCGATTACGTCATCCCCGGGAACGACGACGCGATCCGCTCGTGCGGCTTGATCGCCCGCGTGATCGCGGACGCGATCGACGCCGGCAAGCAGAAGGTGACGACGCGCGACTTCGAGCGCCCGAGCAACGGCAACGGCAACGGTGCGGCGCCGGCGCCGACTCCGGAGGGCGACCTCGAGGTCGCCGAGCCGGCTGCGGCCGTCGAGCCGGACGCCGAAGGCGAGTCGGTGCCGGTGCCGACCGGAGTGGACCCGCAGAACGAAGGGGCCGCTGAGACGAAGGACGCTGTCGCTTCGACGGAGGAAAACGGGAATGGCTGAGATTTCGGCGGCGCTCGTCAAGGAGCTGCGCGAGCGGACGGGCGCCGGGATGATGGACTGCAAGCGCGCCCTGCAGGAGACGAACGGCGACATGGATGCGGCGATCGTGCTGCTGCGCGAGCGGGGCATGGCACAGGCAGCGAAGCGTGCGGGCCGCGAGACGACCGAGGGGAAGGTCGGCTACCGCGTGTCCGACGACGGCACGAAGGGCACGATGGTCGCAGTCGGCTGTGAGACGGAACCGGTGTCGATGAACGACGAGTTCATGGCGTGGGCGAAGAAGGTGCTCGAGGCCGTCGACGCTGGCGGCGTCGAAGCCGCGAGCGAGCTCGAGGGAGAGCGCGTCGCGCTCTCCGGGAAGCTCGGCGAGAACATCGTCGTCGCCGGCGCCGCCCGCTTCGAGGCCGTCGACGGCGGGCTCGTCGCCGCTTACGCGCACCCGCCGGCGAACAAGCTCGGCGTCCTGCTGCAGCTGCGCGGCGGCGACGCGGATCTCGGCCGGAAGCTCGCGATGCATATCGCGGCCTCGAATCCGCAGTGGATCTCCCGCGAGGATGTGCCCGGCGATTCGCTCAGTGCAGAGCGGGAGATCTACGCGAACTCCGACGAGGTGCAGTCGAAGCCCGAGCAGGCGCGCGAGAAGATCGTCGAGGGCATGCTCAACAAGCGTTTCTTCGGCGCGAACGTCCTCGTCGACCAGGAATGGATCCACGACTCGTCGAAGACGGTCGGGCAGGCCTTGAAGGAGGCCGGGGCCGAGGTGCTCGAGTTCGAGCGCTTCGCTCTCGCCTAGATGGCGGTTCGACCCGAAGCCTCGCTTCGCGCGGCGGAGGCCCGGAGCCCGGGGTTTCGCCGCGTTCTCCTGAAGCTGTCCGGCGAGGCCCTCATGGGCACGCGCGAGTACGGCATCGACGTCGCTGTTGTGCAGGCTCTGGCGGCAGAGATCGCGGCGGTCCATTCGACAGGCATCGAGATCGCGATCGTCGTCGGCGGCGGCAACTTCTACCGCGGCCTTGCCGCAGCCGCGGAGGGCATGGAGCGCACGACGGCCGACTACGCCGGCATGCTCGCGACGCTGCAGAACGCACTCGCGCTGCAGGACGTGCTCGAGCACAAAGCCGATGCCCCGACCCGCGTGCTGTCGGCGCTCGAGGTGCGCGAGGTTGCGGAGCCCTACATCCGGCGGCGCGCAATCCGCCATCTCGAGAAGGGCCGCATCGTCATCTTCGCGGCCGGGACGGGCAATCCGTTCTTCACGACCGACACGGCAGCCGCGCTGCGCGCCCTCGAGATCTCCGCCGACGCGATCCTGATGGCGAAGAACGGAGTCGAAGGGGTCTATGACGGCGATCCGAACGAGGATCCGACCGCGCAGTTCCTTCCGCGGCTCACGCATCTCGAGGCGATCGAGCGCGGCCTGAAGGTGATGGATACGACTGCGCTGTCGCTCTGCATGGACAACAAGCTGGCGATTCACGTGTTCGAGCTCGCCGACGGCAATATCGCACGTGTCGTCCGGGGCGAGCATGTGGGCACGGTCATCGAGACACGGTAGGAGGGCACACGAATGGCAACCGTCGACGAGCTGATCACCGACGCGCAGACGCGGATGGGCAAGTCCGTGGAGCACGCGCGCGAGAGCTTCAACACCGTGCGGACGGGGCGCGCCTCGGCGTCGCTTCTCGACCGCATCGACGTGGACTACTACGGCACGCCGACGCAGCTGAAGCAGCTCGCGACGATCAACGTCCCGGAGGCGCGCATGCTGACCGTGCAGCCCTTCGATCCGAGCTCGATCCGGTCGATCGAGAAGGCGATCCAGGAGTCCGACCTCGGCCTGACGCCGTCGAACGACGGCAAGATGATTCGGCTGCCGATCCCGCAGCTGACGGAGGAGCGCCGCAAAGAGCTCGTCAAGGTCGTGCGCGGTCTCGCGGAGGAGCACCGTGTTGCGGTGCGCGAGATCCGGAGGGACGCCATGAAGCACCTGAAGGACCTCGTCGACAACGGCGACGTCGGCGCCGACGAGGAGCACCGCGCCGAGGAGCGCGTGCAGAAGCTCACCGACGACCACACGAAGCAGATCGACGACCTCCTGAAGCACAAGGAAGCCGAGGTCATGGAAGTCTGATGTCTGATGGCCGCTGAGCCGGCTCCGAGGCCCGAGCCAGCCGAGATCCCGCGTGCCGTCGCGATCGTCATGGACGGCAATGGACGCTGGGCGTCGGGGCGGGGGCTGGACGTCGCGGAGGGTCACCGTGCCGGCTCGCGCGCGCTGCGACCGATCGTCGAGACGGCGATCGACGTCGGCATCGAGTCGTTGACGGTCTACGCGTTCTCGACGGAGAACTGGACGCGCTCTCCGAGTGAGGTCTCCGCGCTCATGGAGATCTTCGGCGAGACGATCGACCGGGAGCTTCACGATCTCGCGAAGGAAGGCGTCCGCACGCGATTCGTCGGCCGACGCGACCGGGCACCCGAGTGGCTGCAGGAGAAGATGCGCGACCTCGAAGGGGCAACGGCGTCGCAGTCCCGTCTGGCGCTCTGGATCGCGTTCGACTACGGAGGACGGGCGGAGATCGTCGAGGCCGCGCGTCGCATCGCAGAGAGCGGGGAGGCCGTCGACGAGGAAGCCTTCGCGCGTCATCTCTATGCACCGGAGATGCCCGATCCCGATCTCGTGATCCGCACGTCGGGTGAGCTCCGCGTCTCGAACTTTCTTCTCTGGCAGTCCGCGTACGCGGAGTTTGTCTTCACCGACACGCTCTGGCCCGACTTCGGGCCTGACGAGTTTCGTGCTGCAATCGAGGATTACGCCACTCGCCGCCGTAGATTCGGCGGCAGATGAGCTCCCTCTTCTCCCGCGTCGTGGTCGCGCTCGTCGGCCTGCCCGTCGTGCTCGGTGCGGTGTACGCAGGTGGATGGTGGCTCTTCGCGCTTCTGGCGTGCGCGGCAGTCGTCGCGGTGCACGAGTTCGTCACGATGGCGCGGACGCTCCGTCCGCTCGCGCCCGCCGTGTACATCGGGGTGGTGCTCGCGCTCCTCGGCGCGCAGAAGGGCGGCATCACGTGGATGCTTGCGGGCTTCCTGTCCTGCTTCGTCGTGAGCTTTGCGTTGAGCGCAGTGGCGTCGACACGCACGACGGCGACTGCGGCGGTCGGCGTGACGGTTCTCGGCACCGCCTGGATCGGGCTCGGGCTCGGCCATCTCCTGCTGCTGCGGCGCATGCACGACGAGCCGCGGCTGATCGCATTCACCGTGCTGCTGACCGTGTTCGCGGCTGACACGTTCGCCTACTTTGGCGGGCGGCTGATCGGCCGCCGAAAGCTCGCGCCGACGCTCTCCCCGGGTAAGACGGTCGAGGGGTTCGCCGTCGGCTCGCTTGCGGGCATCTTCGTCGCCTTCGTCGCCCTGTACTCGGATCGCGACCATTATCTCGTGATCTGGGAGGCGATCGTCCTCGGCGCGGTCGTCGTCATCGCCGCGGCTGCGGGCGACCTCTTCGAGTCGATGCTGAAGCGCGACATGCAGGTGAAGGACACGGGCTCCGTTCTCGGCGGGCACGGCGGCGTCCTCGATCGGGTCGACGCCCTGCTCTTCGCGAGCATGGCGGCCTTCTACCTCGTCCTGGCCTTCGGGTACTCGTAAGCGTGCAGATCAGCGAGCACGTCTGGTGGACACCGCCCGGCCCGCCCGACCGGCCGTCCCTCTGCGGCGTCGTCGGCACCCGCTGGACGCTCATGCTCGATGCGGGCTCATCAGCCGCCCATGCGCGGCTACTGCTCGACGAGCTGCCGCAGCCGCCCGCCGTCGTCGTGTACACGCACTCGCACTGGGATCATGTCTTCGGAGGCGCCTCGACCGGCGCGCGCATTGCCGCCCACCGGCTCACAGCCGCGAAGCTCGAGGAACTTGCGCGTCGCGACTGGGACGACGAGTCGAACGTCGGCGAGCACATCCGCGAAGAGCTGCCGGCGCCGCGCGTGGTCGAGATCGCGCGCGCCGACATCGTGTTCGAGTCGGAGATCGACTTCGACCTCGGCGGCGTCACCGTCCACGTCGAGCACGTTGGCGGCGACCACTGCGACGATGCCTGCGTCATGTTCGTCGAGCCCGACGCGATCCTCTTCGCCGGTGACGCGCTCTGCGCAGGGCCCGGTGACGTCTTGACGGCGGCGAAGGCGCTGCCGCTTTTCGATCGGATCCTCGCCTTCGAGGCCGACCGGTACGTCGAGGGTCATGAGGGGGCCGTCGTGAGCCGACCGGAGCTCGAAGCCCTGATCGCCAAGGCAAGGGCGGCAGCAGCGGGGCGGGCGGACCCAGGCGACGAGGCGTCGGAGTTCTTCGCCGCCGCCTTCGCTGCCGGGCTGGACCTACACTGAGAGCGTGAAGCGAGTCGCCCTTCTCGGCGCGACGGGCTCGATCGGGCGTCAGGCCATCGAGATCGTCGACGCGCACCCCGAGCTCGAGCTCTGCGCCGTCGCGTCCGGCTCGTCGCCGCTCGACGGGATCGACGCGCCGCTCAAGCAGGTCGGCGGGGATCTGACAGAGCTGCTCGAACGTGCAGAGCCGGACGTCGTCCTCAATGCCGTCGTCGGCTTCGCCGGCATCCACGCGACGCTCTGGGCGCTCGACAACGGCATCACGCTCGCGCTCGCGAACAAGGAATCGCTCGTCGCGGCCGGCGAGCTCGCCCGGGGCCGGGGCACGATCATCCCGGTCGACAGCGAGCACTCTGCCCTCTTCCAGTGCCTCGAAGGACGTTCGGCCGAGCAGGTGCACACGCTCGTCCTGACCGGATCCGGTGGCCCCTTCCGAGGCCGTACGCGCGACGAGCTACTTAGCGTGACACCCGAGGACGCGCTCGCCCATCCGACCTGGCAAATGGGCCCGAAGATCACGATCGATTCGGCGACGCTGGCGAACAAGGGGCTCGAGCTGATCGAAGCGCACTTCCTGTTCGACATCCCGTACGAGCGCATCGAGGTCGTCATCCAGCCGACGTCGATCGTGCACTCACTCGTTCGCTTCCGTGACGGCGCCGCTCTTGCCCATCTCGGCTATCCCGACATGCGCGTGCCGATCTCCTACGCGCTCACCTATCCCGTGCGCGCCGCGACGCCGCTCGAGCCGCTCGACCTGAGCTCGCTCACGCTCGAGTTCCGCGAGCCGGACGTCGCGACGTTCCCGATGCTCGCGCTCGCGCGCGAGGCGGGGGAGAAGGGCGGCACCTACCCATGCGCATTCAACGCTGCGAACGAGGTCGCCGTGGCCGCATTCCTCGAGGGGCGGCTGGCGTTCCTCGACATCGCCGAGGTCGTGTCGGATGTCCTCGGCCGTATCGCGGGCGCACCGGCCCGTGACATCGACGAGCTCGTCGAGGCTGACCACACCGCGCGCACACTCGCGGACGAGAGGCTGCCCGTAGCATGACCTGGCTCGTTGTCGTCGTCGGCCTGCTCGGCCTCGTCTTCATTCACGAGCTCGGCCATTTCACGATGGCGCTCGCCGTGGGCATGCGCCCGCGGAGCTTCTACGTCGGCTTCCCGCCGGCGATCGTCAAGTTCAGGCGCAACGGGATCGAGTACGGGCTCGGGGCGATCCCGCTCGGCGGGCTCGTCCGTATCCCGGGGATGCATCGTCCCGCCGGGCGCGACGTCGAGGCGTTCATGTCGACGGCCTTGCGCGAGGAGCCCACGCTGGCCGGGCCGACACAGCGGGTGCGGCGCGCGCTCGAGGCCTCAGACTACGACGCCGCGCGCGCCGGCCTGCCCGAGCTGCGCGCAGCCGTCGAGGCAGGCGAGTTGAGCGCGGGGGCGCGCAGAGGAGCGAACCGCGCGCTCCGCGAGGTGGACGAGGGAACCGGTGCCGACGCCTACTGGCGCGCGCCGACGTGGAAGCGCATCGCCGTCATCGCGGCAGGCCCTGCCGCGAACATCCTCGTCGCCTTCCTCCTCTTCTTCGGCGTCTACCTCACCACCTCGACGCTCTCCGAAGGGACGACGCGCGTGCAGGCGGTCAGCGCGAACACCCCCGCCCAGGCCGTCGGCTTGCACGCAGGCGACAGGATCGTCGCCGTCAACGGGGCGCGCACCACGACGTTCCCCGCGGTCTCGCGCGCGATCCAGGGCAGCAAGGGAGCTGCGATCACCGTCACCGTCGAGCGAAACGGGAAGCGCGTCAGGCTCGGCCCTGCACACACGATCCTGAGCCAGGGCACGTGGATCCTCGGCTTCCGCCCCGGAACGACCCAGCACGAGGTGTCGTACTCCGTGCCCCAGAGCGCGCGCGGCGCCGTCCACCTCTGTTGGCTGACCGTCACGGGGACGGGCAAGGCGATCTCCGGCCTCTTCCACAAGCAAGAGCGGAAGCAGTTGTCGGGGACGATCGGGATCGTCCGGGCCTCCGAGCAGGCTCTGCGTGAGGGCTTCAGCTACTACCTGCAGGTGCTGGGGTTCGTGAGCATGTCGCTCGCGCTTCTCAACCTGCTTCCGTTCCTGCCGCTCGACGGCGGCCACATTCTTTTCTCGATCATCGAACGCGTCCGCCGCCGCGCGGTCGCGCGGGAGGTCTACGAGCGCGTCTCGGTCGCCGGCTTCGGGCTGATCCTCCTCCTGACCTTCATCGCGCTCTCGAACGACCTTTCGAACACCGCTCCCCGCTAGCTCACGATCCCCTGAAGGGGCGGTCGCAGGCACCGGGGCTAGACTCTTTCCGTGGCAAGCAAGCGCCAGATTCACGTCGGCGCCGTCGCGGTCGGCGGCGGAGCACCTGTCGTCGTGCAGTCGATGACGACGACGAAGACGCACGACGTGCCCGCGACGACCGCGCAGATCGCAGAGCTCGCGAGCGCCGGCTGCGAGATCGTCCGCGTCGCCGTCCCGAAGACCGAGGATGCCGAGGCGCTCGGGAAGATCGTCCGCTTCTCGCCGGTGCCGATCATCGCCGACATCCACTTCAACGCGAGTCTTGCCTTGAAAGCGATCGAGCAGGGTGTCGCCGCCGTGCGCATCAACCCGGGGAACATCGGCGGCCCGGACAAGGTCGCCGAGGTCGTTCGCGCCGCGAAGGCAAAGAAGATCCCGATGCGGATCGGCGCGAACTCGGGCTCGCTCCCGAAGCACCTCGAAGATCTCGCGCACCATGACCAGGCGGAGGCGCTCGTCGAGGCAGCTCTCGAAGAGGTGCGCCTGCTCGAGAGCCTCGACTACTACGACTTCAAGATCTCCGTCAAGTCGAGCCACGTCCCGACGATGATCCGTGCGTACCGGATCCTCTCGGAGAAGGTCGACTATCCGCTCCATCTCGGCGTCACCGAGGCGGGCACCGTGTTCAGCGGCTCCATCAAGAGCGCCGTGGGCATCGGGACGCTTCTCGCCGAGGGGATCGGGGACACGATCCGCGTCTCGCTGTCCGCCGACCCCGTCGAGGAGCCGAAGACGGCCTTCGAGATCCTGAAAGCGCTCGGCATGCGGGAACGCGGCCCGGTGATGATCGCGTGCCCGTCGTGCGGCCGCGACAACGTCGGTGTCCACACGCTCGCCGAAGAGGTCGAGCGCCGGCTCGAGCAGTATCCGCAGCACTTCGAGGTGGCAGTCCTCGGCTGCGCCGTCAACGGGCCGGGGGAGAGCGGCGACGCGGACTTCGGCATCGCAGGCGGGCGCGACGTCGGTTTCATCTACGCCCACGGACGCGTGCTGAAGAAGGTGAGCTCGGACATCCTGATCGACGAGCTCTTCTTCGAGATCGACAGGTGGATCGCCGAGGGGATGCACCGCCCCAAGCGTCTGAAGATGGCAAAGCCGGCCGCACTCGCCATGGCCGAGATGTCGGCCATCCCGCTCGAGTAGCCTCCCCGGACAACGCTGATGATCGTCCGGGCCTCACAGCTCTTCCTGCCGACCTTGCGCGACGACCCCGCCGATGCGGAGGCCGTCTCGCACAAGCTGCTCGTACGCGGCGGCTACATCCGGCAGCTCGGTGCCGGCCTCTGGACGTTCCTGCCGCTCGGCTGGCGCGTCCATCGCAAGGTCGAGCAGGTCATCCGCGAGGAGATGGACGCGATCGGGTCGCAGGAGATGCTCGCCCCGGTGCTGACGCCGGCGGAGCTATGGCAGAAGACCGGGCGGTACGGCAGCTCCGAGATCTTCAAGCTCCAGGATCGAAACGGCCGCGACTTCGTGCTCCCGCTCACCCACGAGGAGACCTTCGCGCTCCACGCCGCGGAGATCCAGAGCTACCGCCAGCTGCCGCAGCTCTGGTACCACCTCCAGACGAAGGACCGGGACGAGCCGCGCCCGCGCGGCGGCCTGTTGCGCGTACGAGAGTTCATCATGAAGGACTCGTATTCGCTCGACCGCGACCAGGCCGGTCTCGACGCGAGCTTCGAGAAGAACCGGGTCGCATACGAGCGCATCTTCGAGCGCTGCGGGCTGACGACGTACTACGTCGAGGCGGAGCCGGGCATGATGGGCGGAAGCGAGTCCTACGACTTCCTCGCGCCCTCCGGGTCCGGCGAGAACACGCTCGTCACCTGCGAGAACGGCGACTACGCAGCCGACATCGAGATCGCCCGGGCGGTCCCCCGCGCACCCGAGTTTCCGGAACGCCTCGAGGCGCCGGAGGAGATCGAGACGCCGGACACGACGACGATCGAGGAGCTCGCCAACCTGCTCGCAATCGACGAGGCGGCAACCTCGAAGGCGATGCCGTACACGAAGGCCAGCGGCGGCGTGGTGCTGGCGCTCGTGCGCGGCGACGACCGGCTCGAGGAGGCGAAGCTCCTGGCGGCCCTCGGAGAAGACGCACGACCTTCCACGGAGGACGAGATCCGGGTGGCGTTCGGGGCCGACCCTGGGTCGCTCGGGCCGGTCGGGTTCGAGGGCGAGGTGATTGCGGACGAGCTCCTCCGGGACGGGCAGTTCGTCGCAGGAGCGAACCGCACCGGGTGGCATCTCCGCGGCGTCGAGCACGGGCGCGACTTCCAGGCGCGGTTCGCCGACATTCGGATACCGCGTGAAGGCGACCGCTGCCCGAGCTGCGGCGGCGCGCTCCGCTTCGAGACTGCGATCGAGGTCGGCCACATCTTCAAGCTCGGGACGAAGTACTCGTCCGCCCTCGGCGCCACGTTCCTGGACGAGGACGGCCAGGAGAAGCCGATCATCATGGGCTCCTACGGCATCGGGCCGGGCCGCGTCATGGCGGCTGCCATCGAGCAGTTGAGCGACGGCGCCTCGATCCTCTGGCCGCGCGAGATCGCGCCCTACGAGGTACACGTGGTCGCCCTGGCAGGCGCCGACGAGATCGCGGAGGAGGCTGCGGCAACACTCTCCGCCGCGGGCCTCGAGGTGCTCCTCGACGACCGCGACCTTCGCGCCGGTGAGAAGTTCGCGGACGCCGACCTGATCGGCGCGCCGTACCGCATCACCGCGGGGAAGAAGAGCCTCGACGACGGCATGGTCGACTTCAAGGACCGCGCACGAGCCGAGGAGCGACGGTTAGGCGTTGCCGAGCTGGGCAAACAGGTCGTCTGATGGCGCGGCGCCGGCGGTTCAGCGAAGAGGGCTTCGGGGCCACGATCGAGTCCCTCATGATCGAGAGCGGGGTGACCTACCGCGAGCTCGCCGGGCGGACCGGTCTCTCGGCCGGCTACCTGAACCACCTCGTGCACGGGAACCGGCCCGTGCCGTCGAACGACGTCGTGAAGACGCTCTCGGAGGCCCTCGGCGTCGACCCCGAGCACTTCCGCGAATATCGTTTGCGTGTCATAACGGAGCGGCTCGAGGCGATGCCCGACCTGATCGACCGCCTGTACCGGCGATTTGCCGAATAGCCCGATCTCGCTGGCATGAAAAGCGCGCTCGCGGCTCGGAGCCTCCGCTCGAGCACGTCGGCGGCACGGTCTCCCGGCTGAGCGACGGCCGTTTCTCGCGCGCGCTGCGCCCTGGACTGAGGACGAGAGCCACGACATTCTCGACGGCCTCGGCCTCGTCGGGCCGTTCTGGGCGCTGCGCTGAGGTTGTGTTGAGTGCAACAAGAGCGTAAGGTCGCGCGACTGCATCACACAGGGGAAGGGGGAGACATGGGTCACCGTTTGAGGCTTGCCGGCTTCCTTTGCGTCGCGGGCGCCGTCGTGCTCGTCGCGACGATGACCGCGGGGGCAGCGAAGAAGGCCACGTGCACGACGCAGGTGAACGACACTGCTGCGAAGCTCCTGCCGTGCATCAAGAAGGCAGATCTGACGAAGCACATGCAGGCGCTGGAGAACATCGCGATCGCGAACCCGGGGCCGGACGGCCATCCGTCGCGGAACTCGGGGGAGCCCGGCTACTGGGCGTCCGTGCAGTACGTCGCGAGCGTGATGAAGCAGGCGGGGTACGACGTGACGATCCAGCCGTACACGTTCCTCTACTACACGTACAAGGGCATCCCGACGATGAGCGAGGTCTCGCCGACGGCGAAGACCTTCGTGCTCAACGTTGACTGGGCGGCGGCGCAAAGCACCGGAACGGTCAAGGGGACGGTCCAGCCTGTCGGCGGCATCGTCATCCCGGCGACGCCGACACCGTCGTCGTCGAGCGGCTGCACGAGCGCCGACTTCAGTTCCTTCCACGCGGGGAACATCGCGTTGATCCAGCGGGGCACCTGCAACTTCGGGGTCAAGATCCAGAACGCACAGGCCGCAGGGGCGAAGGGTGTCATCATCTTCAACGAGGGCAACCCCGGTCGCACTGACCTACAGGGGATAGGCATCGTCGACGCAGCGGGCAACACGTTCGTCCCGAACATACCCGTCGGCTCGGTGCCGTTCGCAACCGGCAAGGGCCTCTACGACGAGTACAACGCGGGACATCCGCCCGTCGTGTCAATCAGCATCGACGCGATCGTCGACCCCAACAGGCTCGACTGGAACGTCATTGCCGATTCGAAGGGCGGCGACAAGAACCACGTCGTCGTCGTCGATGCTCATCTGGACGCGATCTACGGCGAAGGGATGCTCGACAACGCCTCGGGCTCCGTGACCATCCTCGACATCGCGCAGATGATGAAGAACGTCACCCCGACGAACAAGCTTCGCTTCATCTGGTTCGGCGGGGAGGAAATCGGACTGCTCGGGTCGCAGTACTACGTCAGCAAGCTGCCCTCGTCCGAACTCAGCCATATCGGCTACGACCTCGACGCCGATGTCACCGCCACGCCGAACTACACGATCGGCGTCCTCGACCCGGCGGCGAAGGATCTCTTCTCGGCGACGAGCTCCACGACGTTCCCGAATCGCGTCTACAAGGCGTCGACGATCGCGCGTGACGCGGGCGTCGAGTACTTCGACTCGATCGGGAAGAACCATGAGTTCTTCTCACCCGTCGGAACCGATGCGATCAGCTTCAACAACGTCGGCATCCCGGCAAGCGGCGTGCTGACGGGACAAGATTGCTGCAAGACGCAGGAGGAAGTCGATCTGTTCGGCGGCCACACTGGGGTCTTCGAGGGCGTGGATCCGGGCGGTTGCGTCGACAACCCGTTCCTGTGGTGCGACAACCTCACCAACAACGACTTCGACGTCATGACGTTCATGTCGAAGGGCTTTGCGAACATGGTGCTTCGGATGGCATTCGATACCAAGGTCATGTCGTCCAGCTCGAACGCGGTCTACAACAAGCGGCTGCCGATCTCGCTCGAGGCCAGCCGGCACTTCAAGGCGCAATAGCCGTCCGCGGTGAGGCGCCGGACGGATGCGTCCGGCGCCTCACCCGATCTCAAAGCTGATCGGGAACGTGCCGATCCAGGCAACGGTCCCGAGGAAGGCGATGAGCCCAAACACGAGAAGCGAGCGGCGCAGGGCGGGCCGCTGCAGCTTCACGCTCATGCCGGCGAAGAAGAGCGCCGCCGCGAGAAGGACGACAGCGAGGACGTAGTTCGTCGCGCGGCCGATGTTCGTGACTGCTGCGTGCGCTGACGCGTCCGCGTCGGCCTCGAGCTTCTCAGAGGCTTCGCGCGCCGCGAGCTGGTATTGCGGCATGGCAAACGGCGTCAAGGGAGCGTCGGGATTCTTCAACGGACGCGTGGCGGCCCAGGCGTTGACGGCGGGCCTGAACTCGGCGCGGAACCGCTTGAAGTAGAAGCTTGCAAGCTGTGCCTGACCCTGGGCGTACGCATCGATCCACGAGCTGAAGGTCGCGACATCGACCTCGGTCTCGGCGTTCGCAAGGCCGGCCGCTTTCGCAGACTCGATCCGGAGCGCGTTGGAGCGCCCCGCCGCCTTTTGCGCCTCACCGTTCCAGCGGCTTGCCTGGTAGCCGCTCCAGGCGGTCGCGACCGTCGCGATCGCGAGCAGCACGGTGGCGATGACGTCGAGACGCTCGTCGACGCGTGAGCGAGTCGCGTTCATCTCGCGAGGGCCTTTCCTGCCTTGTCGCACGGCGTCGTCACGCCCGTCCCGACAGCGGTGAATGCCTGGTCTGCGAGTCGCAGCGTGCGTTCCATCGCAACGGGCTCGAGCCCGCCGACGCCGGTGTGGAACGGATGGTCGAGCGCCGTCAGGATCAGGAAGAGCGCTGCGATCACGGAGGTGACGCTCCCCATGAGGAGCGCCTGGGAGGCCCGCCGTTCACCCGAGTCCGCGAAGCGGAGGGTGAAGACGAAGATCACTGCTGCGATAAAGAACAGAACGATCCACAGGGACGTCGGGATTACGCCCACGGCGCCGTGCACGCGGTCGAGCCGCGCTTCCTCGCGCTGGGATGTCTGGTCGAGCCACTTGTCGTAGGCCGACTGCTGGCTGGCCGTCTTCGGCTCATAAGGCCGAAGCGTCCGGAAGAGCTCGATGCCCCACGGATTCACCTCGTCGCCGAGCGTGCCGGACTCCATGCGCGGCCATTCGTCGTGGATGACCGAGCGGGCGTAGCAGACGAGCTCGCCCGTCAGCTTCCCTGACGTCGGAGTGGAAAGGAACTGCGCCGTCTCGGCCTGCTGGATGACCATCAACGCCTCGGTCTCTGCCCCGGATCGGGATTGGTCGTAGCTCGTGAACGCGAGGAACACGATGAATCCGAGGAGGACAGAGAAGCCCGTCGCGAGAACACCGAAGACCCCGGCGGCGCGGTCGCCGTCGGCGAAATAGCCGCCCTCGGGCGCACGCCGCCTGACGAGCAGCATCGTTGCGACCGTCGCGGCCGTCACGACGAGGACGAGGAGGGCACCCCAGACGACGTTCACGCCCGGCCGCCGCCACGATTTCCGACCGGTAGCACGAGCCGACGCTAGGTGGGCGACGCACGAAGGTCGTCGTCCGTTCCGGACGATCTGGTGTGAGACTCCTCTGGTGAGAGCGCCGACGATGAAGGTGACCGCCGAGGACGCGCGTCGGTTTCTCGTTGCCCGGCACTTCCTCGCGCCTGCTCGGTCACTCGTTGGAGGCTCGGACGCGGTGCTCGAGGTCATCCGGAAGCTCGGTTCGATTCAGTTCGATCCGATCGCCGTCGCCGGACGGAATCACGATCTCATGCTGCACGCGCGCGTCGCCGACTACGAGCCCGCGTGGTGCGACGCCCTCTACGAACGGCGCGAGATCTTCGAGGCGACGAACAAGGCGCTCTCATTCGTGCCGACGAGCGAGTTTCCCTGGTTCCGTCACGTCATGGGGCGGAAGGGGCCGCGGTTCCACAAGGCGATCCTCGCCGAGAACGCCGATGTCGCCGAGCGCGTACTCGAGCGGATCCGCGCGGACGGGCCGCTGTCGACGCGGGACTTCGAGTCCGCACGCGGCGCGCCGAAAGATTGGTTCGGGATGCCGGAGAACGTCGTGCGGGCGGTGCTCGAGGCGTACACCGTCGTGGGCGTGATCGGCCTCGCGCGCCGGGACGGAAATCTCCGTTACTACGACCTCCTCGAGCGGCTGCTGCCGGGCGAGGTGCTCGCGCGCGAGGTACCGGAGCGAGACCAGCTCCTGCACAAGCTTCTGTCCCGCTACCGTGCCCACGGTTTACTCGGTCCCGGTGGCGCCGGCGGGACATTCGCCCGCATTGCTCCGCCGAGATCGACGCCGGAGCAGACCGGGCGGAACGAGCTACGCGAGGAGCTTGTCGAACGCGGCTCACTCGTGCCTGTCGCGGTCGAGGGCGTGCGAGGCAAGCGTCTCGTGCTCGCCGAGGAGCTCGCGTTGCTGCAGGCACCTCCGGTGCCCTCGCACTCCGTCGCGTTCATTGCCCCGTTCGACTCGCTGCTCTGGGACACCGGTCTTCTCGCGAGCTTGTTCGACTTCCAGTACGTCTGGGAGGGGTTCTTCCCGCCCGCGAAGCGGCGCTGGGGCTACTACGTGCTCCCGATCACCTTCGGCGACCGTCTCGTCGGAAGAATCGAGCCACGCATCGACCGCGCACGCGCCGGGGTCGAGGTGATCGGCGTCTGGTGGGAGGAAGGCTTCGCGCCTCACCGGGCCGACGGTTTCGTCGACGAGATGCGCGGCGCGCTCCGCGCGTACCTCCGCTTCGCGGGCGCGAACGGCCTCGAGTGGGCGCCACACCTCGCAGAGGAGAAACGGCTGTTCGGTGCGGTTCCGTGACCTGCGCGGCGTACGCTGAGGGACATGAGCGCTCCCGCAATCGTCGTTCTCGGTAGCTCGCTCGCAGGTACGCGGCGGCGCCTCGTCGCAGAGGCGGAGCGGGCTGCTCGCGCAGCGGGGTCCGAGCTCGTCGTCCTGACCGGCTGGGCGCCGACAGGGGGCCCGTCGGAAGCCGGGCTGATGCGGTCGCTCTGGCGCGGGCCGACCGCCGTCGAGCTCGTCCTCGAGGAGCGCGCCTCGAGCACCGTCGAGAACGCCGTGCTTACCCTGCCGCTCCTCGTTGAGCGCGGCGTGACCGACGCCGTCGTGATCTGTGCGCCGCTTCACCTGGGCCGCGCGCGGTGGATCTTCCGCGCGGTCTACGGAGATCGCGGAATTGCGGTGCGTTTTCGATCCGCACGCGTTCTGCCGACGCCGGGTGCTCTCCTCTGGGAGCTCGGTGCCCTGACAGTCGTCGCGCGGCAAGTCCGCGAGCACAGACGGATATGAGCGACACGCTCGTCTTCATCCCGGCGTGGAACGAAGAGGACAACCTGCCGTCGGTGTTGGACAACCTGCGCGCGGAGCTTCCTTCCGTCGATGTGCTCGTCGTCGACGATGGATCCACAGACCGGACGGCAGATGTCGCACGCGCGCACGGCGCCGATGTGCACTCGCTCGGTAGCAACCGGGGCCTCCGCGTCGGCATCGCGGAGGGCTATCGCTGGGCGCTCGAACACGGCTATGAGTACTGCGGGCGTGTCGACGCCGACGGACAGCATCCGGCGCACGAGCTGGCGCGACTTCTCGCGCTCGTCAGGGCGGACGAGTGCGATGTGGCCGTTGGGTCGCGGTTCGTCTCCGGTGAAGGCTATCCGGCGTATCGCTACCGGCCGAGCCCGGCGCGGCGATTCGGAACGGCCGTGCTGCGGCGGTCGATGGCGCTCGTCCTTCGACGGCCGTTCGGCGACGCAACGAGCGGCCTGTACGCCGTCAACGCAAAGGCACTTCCGCTGCTTGCGGAGACGTTCGTCAGCGGGGCGCCCGAGGTCGAGGCTCTGATCCGCATTGCCGACGCGGGTCTACGCCTCCGCGAGGTTCCCGTGACGATGGAGGCGCGGCAGAGCGGCGAGTCGAAGCTGCGCGGGTCGAAGGCGGTGAAGCTCGTCCTCACGGTCGCAGCAACGCTCGTCACCGCGCGTTTCCTGCGGCGCAGACGCGGGCGCTGATCGGGCGGAATCGCGACAGCGGCGCAGAATACCCCTGGCATGAACGAGCGCCACAAGATCGCAATGATGCGCCTCGTCATCGCCTTCGTCGTATTCGCGGGCGTGAGTGTCGTTGTGGGGACGACGACCGGCCAATGGGGGGTTGGGCTGACGTTCGGATGGTGTGCGTCGTCGATCCTCGTCCTCGCCTCGATCTGGCTGACAATCGGGCGGATGGACGCGGACGCGACGGCCGCCCACGCACAGGCGGAGGACTTCGACCGTCCGAGCGCGGATGGCGTTCTCCTCGCTGCGAGCGTCGCGAGCCTCGTGTCCGTCGCGTTCACCCTCGTCGAGGCGAACAGCCGGGAGGGAACGGGAAAGGTGCTGTTGATCGCGCTCACGATCGCCGCAGTGGGGCTCTCGTGGGCGACCGTGCACACGATCTTCGCGCTCCGCTACTGCGACCTCTATTACGAGCCGCCGGTCGGCGGCATCGACTTCGGCTCAGCCCCTCCGGACTACGGCGACTTCGCGTATCTCGCCTTCACGATCGGAATGACCTACCAGGTCTCCGACACGGGGCTTCGGTCGAAGGCCTTCCGCGGCAATGTCCTGAGGCACGGGCTCCTCGCGTACTTCTTCGGCACGGTCATCGTTGCGCTCGTGATCAACGCGGTCGCGAGCCTCGTACGCTAGTCCCACCTCCGGCACGCTTCGCTAGGATCCGCTTCTACGGGGCGTAGCGCAGCCTGGTTAGCGCGCCAGTCTGGGGGACTGGAGGTCCCGAGTTCGAATCTCGGCGCCCCGATAAGCAAAACACTAGGCATCGACGCGGTTACCTTCCGCGGCTGGTGCCCGCTCAGTGCCCAAACGATTCACGAACGCGTCGAGCGCGTTTCGAGTGCGGTCGATCGAGTCTGGGCAACAGGTGCCCGTAGGTCTTGTCGATCTGGTCGACGCTCGTGCCCATGAAGCGGGCGAGCTCGAAAAGTGAGACGCCTGCCGCGATCGAAAACGATGCGTAGCTGTGTCGGAGTGCGTACGGGCCGCGGTGGGCGAGGCCGGCGGCCTTGAGCGCGGGTGTCCACACGTCGCGGCGCCACTCGTGGAGGTTCAGGTGCCCTCCCTTGTCGCCCGGGAAGAGGATCGGCGTGTCGATCCGTGCCGGTAGCTCGGCGAGCGCCTGAGCAGCTCTGAGGGGCAGCGGGACGGTTCGTAGCGAACACTCCTGCTTGCCGTACATCTTGATCTGGCCGTCGGTGTAGACACGCCGGATGCGGAGAACATCACGCTCGACGTCGCGACGTTCCAGCGCGATCCACTCCTCGGGCCGCAGCCCAGTCAAACCGACGAGCACCGGGATTGGTTTGTACCGCGCCTAGAGCTCGTCGCTGATCGCTCCGAGTTCCGCAACCGTCTGGAACGTGGGTACCTCACGCCGCTTCGGTTCGGGATTCGGGACGAGCACCGCGACGTTTTCGTCGATGAGTTTCACGCGGACGGCGTAGTGCAGGATTTGGCGTAACGCCTTGTGGATGCCCCATGCGGAGCGCGCAGGCAGCTTCTTCCGCCATGCGCCGATCTGCTGCGGGTCGAGACGGTCGACGCGCGTGTCGCCGAACCTGTCGACCGCATACTTCAGCCTCTCGCGTAACGTGCGGAGCGTGTTCGCTTCCGCCGTGTGCTGGGCGAGATACTCGTCGACGAGAACGGAGAGCGTCGGCATGTCCTGGCGACGCGTAGCGGCGACGTCGCCGCTACGGAGCGCTGCGACAGTGTTGATCTCACCGTCGAGCCAGTCGCGAGCCGCGGTCTTCGTCTCAAATCCGGCGCGGGACTTCCGTGCGCCCGTGTCGTCATACCAGCGGGCCATCCAGCCGTCGTTCTTGCGGACGACGCTTCCCCACCGATCGCGTCGGAAGTACCGCTTGTCCTCGGCGCAGGCGTAGCGATCGACGTGCTTCCGCAGGTGGTGCTCGGTCGGGAACGGGCTACCGCACGCGCAGCGGTGAACCTCGAGGGGGCCGTTCGTCGTTGGCCTCCGACATGAGGTCGAAGACTGGCGAGTATGCGACGTTGGGCGCCCTCATCGGGCATTCCTGGCTAGCGGCGGGTCAGATGAGTCGGAGTCTCGGTCTCGCGGCGAGCCGCACGATGCGACGACGCTGCGCCGAGCGACCGAGGCACGGCGAGCAGGGCCTCGGCTTTCCCGACGACGTGGCAGGTGACGACGAGCGGTAGATGCTTTGAAGGGGCGCGTGAAGGAACGGCGCACGACCGTCTTCCGCGCGAGGTTCTGGATGTGCTCCGTGACCTCGGCGAACGATGTTCCGGCGCAGCCGTCGAAGGTGACGTACGGAGTCGGAGTTCCGTACACCGCCTGCGCCGACCAGTCGATTTCCGCGGACGGGCGGAGTAGGTTCGGTCTGTGGACAAGTGCCCCGCTTGTGGCGACATGACCGTCGACGCCAGGATGCAGGTCGTGACCGGTTTGCAGGAAGGGCCCGACTTCACGGGACACGCCGTCGAGAAGGTCGTGCGGTGCAGCAACGCCGAGTGCGGCAAGTTGCTCCGCTGGGACGACACTCGCGATGCATGGGTCGAGGCCGAAGCCTAGGCCTCCAAGCTTATCTGCGAGGTCCGCAAAGCTGACGCTTCCCACGTCGGCCAGTGAATTGACCGGCGAGAACGGGGCTAGCGAGAAAAACACAGCTGACCGTTTCTGTTAGTCATTCGCGCTTGATATTCAAGCACGGGCACATGACGGAGCGGTGATTACGCGGTGAAAACCGCTCCGGAACGCCGAACGGCCCTTGCGGGCCGAACAGCGGCGATTGAACTAACAGACGATCAGAGCGAGGAGGACCGGGAAGGCATCTCCTACGCCTCGGAGATTACATGGCCGGGACGACGGCTGCCGTCTACCGCGAGTCGTATTCTCCGCAGGAATCCCGAAACGAATTCGGGCGGAATGTGACGGAGGAACAATGGCTGACGAGGCATGGATGGACGAGGTTGACGAGCAGTACTTCCGCGGCTGGTTGGTTCAGCTCGCGGTCGGCCCGACGAGCGACAAGGTCAACCCCAAACAGCGGTTCTTCGAACTCGCCGACCTGGTCGTGAGCCGGATGGAGCTCGAGAAGGGCGAGACCGTGGTCATGACCGAAATGGAGAGGATCCGCGATAGGTATCGGGACGCCGGGCATGTTGAGTGCGCCGCTGGGATGGACGTGCTGGTCGGCCGTGGCTATGCGGAGATCGAGTACGTGGCCGGCCGGGAGGCGCCGCGCAACTAGAGGGCCTGACTTCCAGTCGGCCCAACGGGAATTCAACTCGGCCAGAATCGGGTCGTGCGCCGGGGCTGGCGGATTCACTGGGGGTGGGTACCCGCGGCGGTCTTTTTCGCGGTCGTTGGCTGGGGCCGTTATGGCTGGTGGACGGTCCTCATCATCGCAGCGGGTCTTGGGATCGGTGTCTACGCCGAGTTGAGAGCACGCAGGGCGCCTTGATCAGCCTCCGGATCCAGTGCCCACCGCGACTTCGCCGGCGTCGCGTTCGCATCGACTCTGGCCGAGTTGAAACGTAGGATTCGCTCTATCACCGATACACACGTCCGCCGTTCTGGCTGCTGCCACGACGGGACACGGGATCTGTGTGGAGGGGCCGTGAGGCCGCCGAGACTGCCGTAAGCGCACTCCGGAACTGAGCGACAAGCAGTCAACCGCTCCTTCGGAGGTACAGCAGTCATGGAACTGAATGCCATTCAGGCTTCGCTTCGCGAGGCTCGCACGAACCGCGACCGCCTCTTCGGCGAGCTCGAGAACCTCCGCGCGCGAGCAGCCGCGGACGGTGAGAACGCCGGCCTCGAAGAGCGCATCGGCAACGTCAACCGCGGCATCGAGGCCGCCGACACGCGCATCCAGGAGCTCGAGGCCGACTACGGCCGCCGCTCCTATCTCGAGTCGCAGGCGGACAGGCCCGAAGCCCGCATGGCGGGCAGTGCGCCTGCCGAAGAGAAGCGCGTTCACCGGCATGTGAACGAGAACCGCGAGAAGGCGTTCAGGACGATCGAGCATCACCAGGACGCGTTCGATGACGGTGCCGCAGCCCGGACGGAAAAGCTGGTTCGCCAGCAGGATCCGCGCGACTGGACGGCCCGGTACATCGCCGCGGTCGGCTCTGACGCGTACCGGTCAGCGTTCGGGAAGCTCGTCAGCGACCCGCAGCACGGGCATCTGCGTTTCGGCCCGGAAGAGGTCGAGATCGTGCGTGTCGTGTCGGCGCTCGAGCAAGAGCGCGCCCTGACGGTCGGCACCGGCTCGCAGGGCGGCTTCGCTCTGCCGCTGACGCTCGACCCGTCGATCCTGCTCACGTCAAACGGGTCGCTGAATCCCATCAGGCAGCTCGCGCGCAACATCACGGTCAGCACCAACATCTGGGGAGGCGTCTCGTCCGGCGGCGTCACGGTCGCGTACAGCGCCGAGGCCGCCGCGATGACCGACAACAGCCCGACGTTGGCGCAGCCGGTGATTACGGCTCGCCGCTGGACGGCTTACGTCCCGTACTCGTGGGAACTTGGGGCGGATTGGCCTGGCGTCGAGGACGAGCTTGTCCGCCTGATCGCGGACGGCCGCGACGTGAACGACAGCACCCACTTCTATTCGGGTACGTCATCGAGTAATCAGCCGCAGGGCATCGCAACATCGCTCGGCACCACGCAGCAGGTCTTGACAGTCGGCACCCTACGCTCGCGGCCGGCGACGTGTGGGCGCTGAAGCAGGCGATCCCGGCACGCTTCCAGGCCGATACGTCGTTCCTGTGGCATCCGACGAACCTCGACAGGGTCTACCGGCTCGTCGGTAACGGGGCGACGGCCGAAGCGGCGCTGATGGAGTCGCGTGACGGCGCCCTCATCGGCAAGCCTGCGTATGAGTGGAGCTCTCTCGGGACGTCGACGAACACGTCGGCAACGATCGCGATCGCCGGCAACGTGAACGCGGCGTACACGATTGTGGATCGTCTTGGGCTCACGGCTGTCCCCATTCCTGCGTTGTTCTCGGGGAACACCGCGGGCGGCATCGGCTACCCGACGGGCCAGAGTGGATTAGTCATCTGGGGCCGAACGGGCGCAGGCATCGTCAACGTCAACGCACTACGTGTTCTGACCGTCCGCTAAATGCGCGACGAGTTCCGCACCGCTTCTGCACCCTCCCTCCGGTCTCGCCTCGTCAGCCGACAGGGGGAGGGTGCAGAGGATGCGCCGCCGACACTGTTCGGCCACTTCTCGATGTTCAACTCGTGGACGCTCATCGACAGCGCGTTCGAGGGTCGCTTCCTCGAGCGTGTCGCACCCGGCGCGTTCGCGCGCACGATCGCCGAGGACCGCTCGAGGATGCGCGTCTTGTTCCAACATGGGCGCGATCCCGTCGTGGCTGACAAGCCGCTCGGCGTGATCGAGACGCTGCGCGAGGACGATATCGGTGCCGCGTACACCGTGCGGATGCTCGACACCCGCTACAACGCCGAGTTGATCCCGGGATTGAAGGCGGGCGTCTACGGCGCGTCGTTCCGTTTCCAGGTGCGCCGCGAGAACGTGGACCAGTCGCCAGGCGTCTCGTCTTACAACGAGCACGGCTTACCGGAACGGACGATCCTCGACGCGCGGGTGCTCGAGTTCGGGCCGGTCACATTCGGCGCGTATGACACCGCGACTGCGGGCGTGCGTTCACTCACCGACCGGTTCCGCGTGGAACGATGACGCGGGCTCGTGGCAACTACATCACGTTCCACGGCCCCGGCGAGCCGCACAACGAGCTGACCATGCTCCGCGCACTGATCGACGTGAGACTGCGCGAGAAGCTCGGCATCGACATACCTGCTTGTCGAAGCACCAGATGCGACCCCCATGCCGCACCTGGTGCAGGCCTGACCTCTACGGGGCGACGACGGCGTGAACCTCGGTGACCTCCTGTTCAACGCCTGGGATGACTCCCTCGATGTTTTCGCTGAACCACCGGTCATGCTGCTCCTGGCTGTCCCAGATCTCCGAGACGGTGAAGACGCCGTTGTCGACGAACGCGACGTGGTAACGGAAACCGGGTTGCGACTTCATCTTCTCGGTCAGTGCAGGCGCGGCCTGGTCGTACTGCTCCGCGGTCATTCCCGCCACGCGATGCCGGATGAGAACTGTCATTGGTTGCTCCCTTGTTGATGGGTATCGCTTTGACTATGACACTTGACGTGACTCAATTGGGGTTGGGGGTCGCCTCGACGCGTCGCACGAGAACGCTGTGGACACCCTTCGCAACAAACCGCGAGAAAAACCCCATGGCTGCCTGAGCGCACGTGATCGCACCAGCGCCGGCGTCAGCTATCGGCGGTACCGGCAGCTAAGGAACGGGATGGTGCAGGCTGCGCTCCTGAACGGCCACGCCTGCCCCGAATGCAGAAAGACGATGCGCTACGGCGAGGCGTTCCACGTCGACCACATCGTCCCGGTCGTGCATGGCGGAACGAACGACCCGTCGAACCTGCGCATCACACACGCCCAGTGCAACCTTCGAAGAGGGACACGCTCACCGAACGCACAACGTGAGCCTGATCCGCTCGTCCCCAATTACTCAGGCTCGCGCAAGTGGTGACGATTCAGGGGCAGGGAAGATCGACCGTGCCGCGTGCGTCCTGTGTGCAAGGCATTCAGGTCGCGAAAGGAGCACCACATGAGCCTCAAGCACTTCGCCGCTGCTGCGCTAACTTCGGGAGCACTGCTCATGCCGGCTACGGCTCTCGCCGTGGACAATGGTCCGACAGATCCCGGCGTTCGCTGCGCTGCCAAGGTGGGGCCGGGACAGTACGAGTTCTATCTGCCGGGCGAGAAGGCAACCGACGTCAACGGCAACAAGTGGGTCTGCGGCCCGGACGGTCAGTGGTTCAGGGATTACTCGGCGATCGTTCGTGCGCCGACGTACCGCGTCACCCAGGTCGTCGCGCCCACCGCTTTGCGCTACCCATAACGAGCAGCGGTGTGAGGTCCGCCACGCAGGGCGTCACACTGCAAGTTGCTCAAGCGAACGTGGACTCGCGGTACCGGGGGCGGTTCCGACGCGTGGCGCGAGAACGTCCGGACACCCCGGCCGTGTCCACATCCCCCCTGCAAGGAAATACGCGGAAACGTGACGCATGGCTGCGCACCGCTCCGAGTCGGCGCCCGAAAGGCTCTCGTGATTCGGCACGGCTCCGAGTTGCCGATCGAGGCCGTCGCCTGCGATCCGGAGGGCGACCCGCCGGGGATGTTGATCTTCTCCGTGTTCTTCTCGGATCACCGCAAGCACGACGACGACGATGCCGACGTGTGCTGCGCCTCTTGCTTCCTCGACGCACACCCCGAGGTCGGCCGTGCGTTCGACCTGGCGAAGCGTGGGCGTAGCGCGTGGGCTCGCAACTCCGACACCGGCGACTGGAGCGCGGCGAGCTACTAAGGGTTTCGCCGTACCACCTCAGACCAACAACAGATTGCGTGCAAACCGAGTTGACCAGCGAACGGGTTGCCCGGAACCAGTCCACGTTCCGGGACGCGAACGAGAGCATCGAGCGAGAGGCCGAAGCGCTCGTCCCATGCGCTGAGCAGGTTCCGTTTGTCTGCGAGTGCCCGGATCCGGGGTGTACCTCAATTGCGCTGCTCTCGTTTGTGGACTACGAGATTGTGCGCTCTCGCGGCGACTGGTTCTTGGCGGTGCTCGGTCACGAGGTGTGCGTCGTGGACGACGAAGAGGTCGCCAGGATCGCGAAGCGCTACACCGCGTTCACACTGATGGAGAATGTCGGGCAGGCAGGCGAAACGGCGAAGCAGCTCGACCCGCGTGCCGACTCCGCCGCTACTCAGGCCCAGGGCTAATGGAGCCGCTCGCCGCCTAGTTTTGCAATCACGAGGCAGGAAAGGGAAGCAGCGCATGATCGTTGCCGCGTCCACAACTGTCATCGTCGCTGTAGCTGCGGTGGTCATCGTCGCATTGATCGCGCTTATGTACCTCCTCCCTCGTGGCGGACGAAGGCGAGGACCGAAGCTGTAGGGCGCGTCCGGTCCCGCGCTTCGCCAATCGGACGGCGAAGGCGCTCGTCGTCGACGTGGTGCCGACGATGGAGCACGACGACGACCGTTACGGCGGGCTCCTGATGATCCGAAGGTTGTAGATGGTCGCCCCGGTAGTGCCGAGGCGCGTTCGCATCCATCTTTTGGTGGACGTATAGGGGGTTCGGCTTATGAACGAGTTTCGTGTCGCCCTCATCCGCAAGTCGAGCAACAGCATCGACGCTGCCTCCTGGGTGTACCGCGGTGACTCTCTCCCAGCGGAAGGCGACGTCATCGAGGTCGCAATTGACACCGTCCCCGACGGAGGTCAGGCGGTACTCGGGATGAAGACGCAAGCCGGTGTGACCTCGGTCGCCGCCGAGAGGGATCCGCCGATCCACGCGAACGAAATCTAGTTACGGCCGACGAGGCGCTCCTCATCCGATGTACGCGTTGCGCCAAGGTCTCGACGATCGACGAGACGTGGGAGTCGACCGGGGAGAAATTCCCTCGCGGATGAGTCGCCCGGGACGAGAATCGATGGCAAGCCGGAGTTCCACCGGCTCCGGCAAGAGTGGGTGGTGAAGTTTGCCGAACTTCAGGAACGTCACGACGCGGAGAGCGCCGACCTGAAGGCGTCGTATCTGGCAGCGCTCGAGGACTTCTTAGGCCGACCCCTGACGGAGCAGGAACGCTCAGTCGAGATGTTTGCGATGGTCGACGAGCAATTCCCATCGCATCATCTGCGGCGGCACGAGTTCTACCAATCGAACCCCGACCTGGGCGACGAGGGCCGAGTGAACTTCTACCGCGACCATCGCGAGTTCACAGACGAGACAGGCCCCACTGCCGGAGCCTGAGCGGGAACGGCAACCGGAGGCGCACTGCCCCCCAGCGGTTGGGGTGTGCAGTGCGCCGAACGTTGCAAGACGGTTCTGCCGTCTGCCGTCACGGTTGACGGCCTCCATCGGCTCGAGACTCAAGGTGCCCAGGTCGCGCTTTACCACCCGAGACTTGCCACGCATGGGAAGTTTCTCGTCTCGTCTGCCCAGCGCTTACGCGCTCGCGGACGGTCTCAAGGTCTGGGGAAGTTGAGAACGGCGCATCATCTGCTTACGGGCGCGCAACCCCGTGGTGTCACTGTGGTGCGGCGGTGGCGTGTTCTCGTTCGCCCAGCCTGCCCGCTTGTCTTCCCAATGGGTAGACGTCTAGGCGGCACCGTCCCCGTTCGGTGCCCAATCAGTGCCCAAACGGTCGGAGCGCCGGTCGCGCAACCAAGCCGTTCCAGTATGCGAGAGCCATGGGAGGTGCCTGCAAACGGACAGTTCTCGACACGTCGCAGCATGGGACGACAGGACGTTGGATAGGACTGGGGGACTGGAGGTCCCGAGTTCGAATCTCGGCGCCCCGATCAAACGAAAGCCTGAAGACAAAACCGCCCCGCGTTTGCAGGGCGGTTTTTTTTGTTCTACTCATCTACCACCTGTCTACCCGGGCGCGACAACGCGCAACGGATCGAAGTCGCCAGCCGCAGGAGAGACGCGTTCGCGGCGAACGTGCGTATAGACGCCGTTCGTGATGCTCTCGTCGGCGTGGCCAATGATCTCGGTGCGGAGCTTCCCTGCCATGCCCTGCTCGTCGAGAACGGTGGCGCCGTAGTGACGAAGGTCGTGGAAGCGGTAGCGCCGCTCGAGACCGGCGGCCTTCAGTGCGACCAGCCATTCACGTCGCCTCCTCCACTGGGTGCTTGTCGTGGCTCTATGCTCGCGGTCGTGTCGAGTCGCACCCGAATCGAGTCGTTCTGGGCTGCCATGCAGGAGAATGACTGGCACCGTGCGGCCGGTCACTTCACGGAGGACTGCGAGATCGACTGGCCGTGCTCGGGCGAGCGCATCGTCGGGCGAGAAAACTTCGCAACGATTCAATCGCGGTATCCGACAAACACGGGCCGCTGGAGCTTCGATGTGCACCGGATCGTCGCCGAGGAAGACATCGTGGTCAGCGAGGTGACGGTCACCGACGGAGAGCAGGCTGCCCGCGTGGTTGCTTTCTCAATTCTCGACGGCTCGCAGATCGTGCACCAGATCGAGTATTGGCCGATGGGGTACGACCCGCAGCCTGGTCGGGAGGATTTGACGCAGCCCATCGCTCGCGTCCCTTGAAGACCACAGTGGCTCGGAGCAGCCGAGGGCTCACTCCAGAACACTGGCTCAAGCGAGCGGTACGACGGCAGCCCGGAGCGGAGAGGCGGCCCCATCGCGCTGAGTAGCGTCGATCAATAGGGCAGAACACGACTTGCCTGGGCCAGTTGAGTGCGGGGGCGTCTCAGGAAGTCAACTCGCGGTTCAGCCGTGTCTCGAACCCGGTGATACCAACGCGCAGGTTGTCGATCGCCCGGGACGCGTTCGACGTCCAGACGCCGCGGTCTGGCTGGCCCGTTGGCTGCGTGTCAGCGAGGACCAATGCGAATGCTTTCTTATCGAGGGCGCCGACATGGTCTAACGCAGCGATCGCGTCGCTCGAGCCGAAGGCGACCAGACGCGAGCGGATGCGCGCGACGTCAGTCTCGTCATTGACGTTGACGGCTTGAAAGGGCAAACGCCACGACGCCTCGCGACCCTCGTTGGTGGGCCTGAACGCCTGCGTCCAGTCGAGGTTCGCGAGCACCGTTATGTGCCTCTCGAGCGCGTCGATCGCCTCCACGTAGGCCGCTGCCCGCCGTTCGTAGATTCGGTTCGCGCGCTCGGTGGCGCGCTGGTCGCGCGAGACGACCAATGTCGTTGCGGCGCCGGCGATCCCCACCGCGGCCGTTGCGAGCACGCTCACGATCGCAAGCGTCGTCTTACTCCGATCGCCTTCGCCCGCCACTCCTCAATGATCACCCCTGCGCTTCCAGCCGACAAGCCCATCTCAGGAGGCGGAATGGGCGTGTTCTTCGACACGCGGGAGGTCGATCGACATCGGGTTAGGACGGCAATCCGCGACGCGCTCGAGAAAGACCCTGCCGACGTCGGCGACGCAGATCTCCTGGTCGCCCGACGGCAGCGCCGTCCTCTACAGGAATGCAGACGGACTCGCCATCACCGGCGAGCGGACGGCGTCACCTGGTCACCAGACGGATCAGGTCGCCTACGCAGCCGACCTGATCGGTCCGCGGCAAGTCAACCGCGACGGCACTCATCGCCTCCAACTCAGCCGCGTCGACCAAGTGGTCTCTGTCGCCTGGTCAAGCTAAACGATCAAGGCCAGGATGCAAATCGCCGGGGCGGGGTCCGACCGTCACGTAGACGACCCCCGGACACCCGCGCAATGGCTGGCGCAAAAAGCGGGGTCCTGGAGCTTCTCGGGGCCGGGCCGCCGACACCGAGAAACCATGACCCCGCGGCTTGACTTACCCCGCAGTTGCCGCGACTGAAACGCGCGACCGCGGGTAGCCGGTGAGGTAACCCGGGTGTTCGTCGGGCCGCAGGCGGCACCCGGGGGCTTTCCACGCACCCGCCGCTCGAACGCTCTCAGCGGGAAGTCCCACGCGCGACTGTCCATGTTCTGGAAGAGCCAGTCACGGCAGCTCCCGTAACCGCGCGAGGAGGTACGCGATCCAGTCGCGATTCGATGCGCAGTGCGTCAGCGAGTAGAGCACGTTCGCCAGCAGCCGGATGCGGACGCCCTCCTGCAAGACCTGTGGCTCGCCCGGCCCACCTGCGGTCACGTACGCGGTGACGAACCGCTGCGGGTCGTCTTCGCTGTAAGTCCAGGCCGCATTCGCAAGCTCGAGCGCCGGCCAATCGAGGCGCGCGTACTCCCAGTCGATCAGCGCGACGACGCGGCCGTTGCGGGTCAGCACGTTCTGCAGCGCAATGTCGCCGTGGACGGGCGTCACGACGAGCGGCGGCGCCGACGCGACCCAGGCGCTGGCCCGCTCGAAGGCGCGTACGAGCTCGGGCGGCTTCTCGGCAATCGCCGACCAGTCCCACCAGTCGTTCCGCTCCCAGTCGAGGTCGGCGTATCCCGGCCGCCCCGGCCTCGGCCGCGCGGCGGGCCACGCCGCGCTGCGACGGTGGAGCCGGGCGAGAGCACGTCCGGCATATCCGGCGACGGGTCGTGCGTCCCCTCGACGTACGGAAGCAGCGACACAATCCTGTGACCGACGACACGGTACGTCGCACCGTCACGTGACGGGAACGGCTGCAGGGCCTCGGGTAGCTGCGGCGCGAGCCAGGCGAGCAGCTCGTGCTCCCAGGCGACGCTCTCGGCCGAACGCTCCTCGATCTTCACGACGACGTCGTCGATCCGCAGGAGGGTATTGTGGTAGCCGCCGCCGAGCGGTTCAGCGACCGTGCCCGGAGGCAGATCCCACGCGGCTGCAACCCCGTCGGGGAGTGGGAGTACGGTTCTTCGTCCTTCGGCGGCCATGATGGACACGATGCCAGCTCCGGTCGAGCAAGAATCGAGCGGCCAGGGTTCGTCAGTTGGAGAGCGTGAAACCATGCGGTCGTGTCGTACGGACCATGTTCGGACTGGAGGTCCCGAGCTCGAATCTCCGCGCCCGACTCGACAGACCTCGACGTACGAGCGGCCCCAGAGTGTGCAGGGCGGCTTTCCCGCACACCAGAACTACCCGTACCTGCCTGCCCCGTAGTCGCGTTTCGACCGCGAGCCCGGCGGACGGATGACGGCTACTGCGGCTCAACGCGCCAGCGGCCTGGCGCGCAAACGTTCGCCGGGCTTAGGAGGGGCGCTCCGCAGGGCGCCGCAGCCACCGCGGGCGTCCCTCACTGACCGCGTCCGAGCGAGCGTGTCGTCGACTACCTCAGCACGTTCTCCCGGACGAGGTCCCGAACGACTTCGATCGCATGCCGTGACGCACGGTCGCCTCCTGCGTTGACGAGAGCGGCGGCTGCGAAATCACGCTCGGGTTGCAGCGCGACGATCGCGTGGAACGTCCCGCCGCTGCCCGCATGCACACTCGTTCGCGCGCCTTCCCACTCCTGCACGCCCCAGCCGAGCGCGAAGTTCTCATGGAGCGGCGTATGCAGTCGACGGAACGAGTCGACGCTGATCAGGCTCGGGGTGCCACGCAGTCCGCGCAGATGACATTGCACGAACGTTGCGTACCCGTCGATCGTCGCGCAGACGTCGCCTGCCGCAGTCAGCGCGGGCGGCAAGACGTACCCGTCGCCTGGGAGCTGCGGCTCGAGCCGCTCGTTGCGGAAGTAGTGCCCGATCGGGCCGCTCGGCCACCCGAAACCGGCGTCCATTCCAAGTGGCTCGAAGAGCTCGTCTGTCAGGATGCGCTCGAACGGCGCATCGAACACGTGCTCGAGTATCGCGCTCATCACGGTGTACCCGCCGTTCGAGTAACTCGCCTGTGTGCCGGGTTCGAACTCCGGCGTCTCGTCGAGCAGGAACGCCGCCATCTCCATTCGTTCCGGCGGTAAGCCGATCAACTCTTCATCTTCGGAGAGCGGGCGCACACCGGCGGTATGCGAAAGGAGCCGTTCGACCGTGATGCCGCGCATGCATGGCCGTCGCAGTACTGCGGCAGCGTCGTCCCGCCAGTCGAGCCGGCCTTGCTCCACTGCAACCGCCGCCACGGTTGCTGTCATCGCCTTCGTGTTGGAGCCGAGGTGGAAACGATCGCCGACCGTCACTGCCGTCGAGTCGGCGACGCTCCGAACCCCGCCGGCCCAGCTGTCGATCGACTCGCTCGAGATCGAGGCCGCTGCAACGGCGGGAAGGTCGTCGGCTGGTTCAGTCGCGTGGATCGTGCTCTTCCGCGAACATCCCGGGCTCGCCGAGCTTCTCGACGACCCAGTAGCGCGTGCTCATGTCGACGATGTTCTCGATCGACGTGTCGACGTGGGCCGGCCCGGGAGCGACGACGAATCGCCTCCCGTCAGAACGGATCGCCTCGTACTCCGTCCGCGTCAGCGGGATCCGCTCCGCACATTCCCTGTCATGGCACTCACAGACGAAATCCCAGACCGACGCCCCTTCCGCATGACGCTCGAGCGTCTCGTCCACGAGCTCCTCGATGCGCTCGTTGACGGTTCGGAAGAGCGCCTCGTTCCGCGCATGCCGCTCACTGCAGGAGTCCATCTGCGATGAGTCTTTCATGAGACTCGTCGTCGAGGAAATCGCGATACTTGCGCCGTCACGGGGCCGGCCGAGCGTGCAGAGCTTTCCGCGTCCATCGCCTCCGCGGCAGAGGTGACGCATGCGGGACGGCGTTTCCGCGGCTGCCGCGGTCTCCCGGACACAGTGCCGGGCGAGGAGACCGTGGCGCTGGCAGCGGCGTTCGCGGCAGCCGAGGAGCTGTGCAGCGATGCACTCGGAGGCGGGGCAGCTCAGGCCTCGCGAAGGACCCCGTGACGCCGGGCACGGCTCCGGCGTCGACCAACCAGCCATACTTCGACGAGTGCCGGAGGCCCTGAACCGTCGACTGCTCGACGTCCTGAACACCCTCGCGGCCGATCTGGTCGACTCGCTCGAGGCCGACGCATGCGCGATCTCACGTGTGATCGGCGACGTGCTCATCATGGTCGCCGAGCGAGTGCCGGACGAGCGCACGCTTCTCCACGGTCAGGGCTACCTCGTGTCGGACTATCCGCAGACGGCTGAGGTCCTTGAAACGGGAGTGCCGCGCGCGCTCACGCTCGCCGACCCCGATGTCGACGACGCCGAGGCAACCGTCCTGCGCGAGCAGGGCTTCGGCTCGGTCGTCATGGTGCCGCTCGACGTCCACGGCGTGGTCTGGGGCCTCGTCGAGGTCTACCGGCTCGAGCCGGTTCCCTTCACCGGCGAGCAGGTCGAGCAGGCGACACGGCTCAGCCGGCTGTCCTGACGACGTCCGCAGAGCAGCTGTGCACGAGTGCGCAGAGCGGATCGTCGACGCCCCGCAGCTGCGGATGATCGACGTCGATCTCGATCGAAGGCCAGTCCTCCAGGCCCAGCGCGGCTGCTCCCTCGTCGGAGCCGATCGCCAGCAAGGAATCGACGCTCAGCACGTCGCGCCGGCCCGACTGGCGCCGGGCGATGCCGTCGAGCTCCCGCAGCTCCTCGAACGGGTCGATACGCACGTTCGAGTCTGATCCGATGCAGATCCCGATCCGGCGGTGAAGGACTCGCTCGACCGGGAGGAAGCCGTCGCCGAGATTTGCCTCGGTCGTGGGGCATGCGCAGATGCGCGACCCTGCGTCACCCAACAGATCGAGCTCGTGCCCGTCCGCGTGTGTCGCGTGCACGACCGTCGTGCGGGGACCAAGACAGCCCGTCTCGGCGAGAAGCTCGATGGGTCGCATGCCGTGCTCCGCCTTGCACTCGTCGATCTCCCGCGGCTGTTCATCGGCGTGCACGTGCAGGACGAGTTCGTTCTCGCGTGCGTAGCGACCGAGCTCGTCGAGCCAGTCGCGCGGGCACGCACGCACCGAATGTGGGGCGACACCGACCCGTACACCGGCCTCGCGTAGGTCCTCCAGGCCGCGAAGATAGTCCGCAACGCTCTCCTGGCGGAAGCGCTCGATGCCGCCGCGCGCGTACGCGACATAGAGCAGGACGAGCTCGACGCCCGCATCGCGTGCAGCGGCCGCTGCTGCATGGGCTCCTTCGAGCCCGAGATAGTGGAATTCGCCGACCGCGGTGTACCCGGAGTCGCGAAGCTCGCGGTAGATCCAACCGTAGGTCTCGTCGACGGACGCATGGGCCGCGAGGTCCAGCATCGTGTCGCGCCACGCCCAGAAGTCGCGCCCTTCGGTCCGACCGCGCAGTAGTCGCTGGAACGCATGGCAGTGCGAATTCACCATTCCGGGTAGTTGCACGACGTCCGGCACCCGCGAGAGGATACGCCCCTTGCTGCGGCGCCTCTCGGTCGTGGGGCTGGCATCGGTATGCCTTTGCATGCCTGCGGCCGCGCGCGCCGGGACGGTCGCGATCTTCTACTACCCGTGGTACGCGACATCCGTGAAGGACAGTGGGTGGCAGCACTGGAACCAGAACAGCCACCGGCCACCGAACGATCTCTACTCCCGCTTTTATCCAGCCGGTGGCCCGTACTCGAGCAGCGACCCCGCCGTCGTCGAGCGGCAGATGACGCAGATCGCCTCCGCAGGAGTCGACGAGGTCGTCATCTCCTGGTGGGGGCGCGGGTCGCTCGAGGATGCGCGCCTGGCGCCGGTCGTGTCGAGTGCACGGCGTCACGGGCTCCTCATCGGCATCCACCTGGAGCCGTACGGCGGGCGCACGCCGTCGACCGTCGCAACCGACGCGGAGTATCTCGCCGGCTTCGGAGTGCGCGACATCTACGTCTACGAGCCCCGTGAGTCACCGGCGGCCGACTGGGCCGCGGCGCGCGACTCGATTCCTCCGACGATGCGGCTGCTCGCCGGGACGGAGAAGGTCGGATTCGCAGCAGCAGGGCGCTTCGACGGCGTGTACACGTACGACTTCCTGACGAACACGGGCGCGAAGTTCACACGGCTGTGCTCCCAAGCGCACGCGAAGGGCCTCGTCTGCGCGCCGAGCGTCGGCCCGGGGTACGACGGGAGTCGTGCAGGCGAGCTTTCGATCGGCCGAACGAGGCGGAATGGGGCAACCTACGACGCCCTCTGGAATGCGACGCTCACCTCGCGCGCGGACATCGTGAGCGTCACGAGCTTCAACGAGTGGGGGGAGGGCACGCAGATCGAACCCGCCGAGCCGCGGCGCGGCTACCTCTCCTACGAAGGCGCGTGGGGACTCACTGGAGACGCCGCGCGCGGCGCGTACCTCGCGCGAACCGCCTTCTGGGCAGCCAGATTCCACAGCCTCCGGTAGTGGAGGGTCTGGCGGGATAGTGGTTGTGCCGCGTGGCCGCGCTGTGCGGCCGCGCTCCGGCGTCCTCGGTCGCCCCGATAGCGTTGCTATCGAGGCTCCCTGCTTCCTTGCAATCGCGGGCGCCCATCGCACCCACGCGACGAACACCATCCCGCCAAACCCTCCGCCCATAGACTTCGAGGGGATGGCAACCCCCGCTGTCCCGGCGCCGCTCGCCCAGCTTCCGAACGCGCTGACAGTCGCGCGGCTCCTGCTCATCCCGATCTTCGTCGTCCTCATGGTCCAGGCGGGCGACTCGCCGAGCTGGCCGGCCGGAATCGTCTTCGGCATCGCGGGAGTGACCGACCAGATCGACGGCTTCCTCGCGCGCCGCTGGCATGTCGAGTCGCGTTCGGGAAGATCGCCGACCCGCTCGCCGACCGGCTGATGATCGACGCGGCCGTCATCCTGCTCGTCGCCTACGGCCGGCTGCCCTGGCTCGGGCTCGTCGTCATCCTCGCGCGCGACCTGCTGCTTCTCGCCGGCTGGCGCGTGCTCGCGCCGCGCGGGATCGACCTCGACGTCAACGCGATCGGCAAAGGCTGCGACCTGGATCCTCTACGCGGCGATCGGCTTCCGCATCGTCACGCACGACGCGACGAGCTGGCCGCTCTGGCTCTTCTGGATCGGCCTCGCCGGAGCAGTCGTCGCGGCGATGTTCTACGTGCGCGACGCCTGGAAAGAGCTGAAGCGATGAAGGCCGTCGTCATGGCGGGCGGCGAGGGCACGCGTCTTCGTCCGCTGACGTCGAATCAGCCGAAGCCGATGGTGCCGATCGTCGGCAAGCCGTGCATGGAGCACATCATCGAGCTGCTGAAGCTGCACGGCTTCGAAGACGTGATCGTGACCGTCGCGTTCCTGCCGCAGGCGATCCGCTCGTACTTCGGCGGCGGAGAGACGCTCGGCATCGACCTCTCGTACTCGGTCGAGGAGTCGCCGCTCGGCACGGCGGGCTCCGTCCGGCTCGCGGCAGGCCGTCTCGACGACACGTTCCTCGTCATCTCCGGCGACGCGCTCTGCGACGTCGACCTGACGAAGATCGTCGAGTTCCACCGCGAGAAGAGGCTCGTCCGTGACGATCGGCCTCAAGTCGGTCGAGAACCCGCTCGAGTTCGGGATCGTCGTCACGGACGACGACGGCCGCATCGAGCGCTTCCTCGAGAAGCCGTCGTGGGGCCAGGTATTCAGCGACACGATCAACACCGGCATCTACGTGCTCGAGCCGGAGGTGCTGCGGCACATCCCGAAGGACCGCCCGTACGACTTCTCGAAGGAGCTCTTCCCGCTGCTCCTCGAGATGGGCCGGCCGATGTACGGCTACGTGATGGACGGCTACTGGCAGGACATCGGCAACCTCGACCAGTACCGCCAGGCGAACTTCGACGCGCTCGACGAGCGGGTGCGCCTCAACATCCCCGGCATCCGCATCCGCGGCAACGTCTGGGTGGGGGAGGGCGTCGACCTGCACGACCTCGACGCGCTCGAAGGCCCCGCGTTCCTCGGCAACTACTGCCGCGTCGCGCCCGACGCGACGGTCGGGCCGTACTCGGTGCTCGGGTCGAGCGTCACGCTGCGCGAACGTGCGCGGACGTCGCGGTCGATCATCGACGTCGTCGACCTCGATCGGCCGCTCGACCGTCGTCGAGGGCGCGATCGTCGGCCGCTCGTGCGACCTGCGCGCGCACGTCCGCGTGCAGGAGGGCGTCGCGATCGGCGACGAGGTGACGATCGGCTCCGAGAGCGTGATCATGCCGGGCGTCCGCATCTACCCGTACAAGGAGGTCGAGACCGGCTCGCAGATCTTCGAGAGCCTCATCTGGGAGTCGCGCGGCACGACGCGCATCTTCCGCGTGAACGGCGTCTCCGGGCTCGTCAACGTCGACCTCACGCCGGACATCGCGGTTCGGCTCGCCGCCGCGCTCGGCACCGCGCTCAAGCGCGGCGACCGCGTCGTCGCGTCGCGCGAGGGAACGCGCAGCGTGCCGGATGATCAAGCGCGCGATGATCTCCGGGCTCGCGTCGACCGGCGTCGACGTCGCCGACCTGCGCGTCATCCCCGCCGCCGTCGCGCGCCATCTCGTCAAGGCCGAGGGCTTCGCCGCCGGCTTCCACGTCGGCATCAGCCCGAACGACCCCGAGGCGATCCGCATCCAGTTCTTCGAGGCGCCGGGCATCGAGATGAGCGCCGTCGATGCAGAAGGAGGTCGAGAAGCACTTCACGCGCGGCGAGATCCGGCGCGTCGCAGCGAGCGACGTCGGCGGCGCGTCGTATCCGGCGCGCGTGAGCGAGAGCTACGCGAGCGACCTGCTGAGCACGCTCGACGTCGAGGCGATCCGCGCGCGCGAGCTTCCGGCATCGTCGTCGACTACGGCTTCTCCGCTGCGTCGTACGTCCTGCCGCTCGTGCTCGGCCCGCTCGGCGTCGAGGTCGTCGCGGCGCACGCGTTCCCGAGTGACGGCGGCGGCCGGCAGGGCACGGGCTCGCCGCGTCGATCGGGCAGGCGAAGCGGCTCGTCGGCGGCGGTGAGCGCCGACCTCGGCGCGGTCTTCGACCGTGCCGGCGAGCGCCTCTACCTGATCGACGAGCAGGCGCGCGAGGTGCCGGTCGAGCAGGCGCTCCTCCTCTACCTGTCGCCTCATCGGCGCGGGGAACGGCCATCACGGCAAGCTCGCCTTCCCGGTGACCGTGACGAGCCAGGTCGACCGTCTCGTCGAGAACACCGGCTTCGAGATCGTCCGGACGGCGGCCTCGCTCCAGGCGCTGACGAGGCGGCCGCGCAGGAGGGCGTCGTCTTCGCCGGGCGCGGTCGGCGGCGGCTACGTCTTCCCGGAGTTCCTCCCGGGCTACGACGCCGTCGCGAGCCTCGCGAACCTCCTCGAGCTCCTCGCGCCGGTGGAGCGGCCGCTCTCCGAGCTCGTGGCGGAGCTGCCGCGGCCGACGCTCGTCCACCGCGCAGATCCCGTGCCCGTGGGGCGATGAAGGGGCTCGTCATGCGCGTCCTGAACGAGCGGTTCGCCGGGCCGCGACGTCGACCTGACCGACGGGATCAAGGTCTTCAACGACCGCGGCTGGGCCCAGGCGCTCCCGGATCCGGACGAGCCGTCGATCCACCTCTACGCCGAGGGCGAGACGGCCGAGGTCTCGGAGGAGCTCGCGGCCGAGCTCCGGGCGGTCGTCGAGGAGATCGAGCAGGGCGAAGCCGCTGCTGCGCGAACCTAGGGGCAGCACGAACCTCAAGCTCGGGTCTAGACTCCGGCCCGCAAAGGCTAAAGTTCAACTTGACCCTCCGAGCGGAAAGGCTGCTCGCGTGGAACCGCTCCCTGATCTTGCCTCGACTGACCGACGAGGACCTGAAGCGCCTGATCGACGAGTACACGAAGGAAGAGCAGGAGGTCTCGTACCGCCGCCGCATCCTGCACGGGAAGATCGACATCCTCCGCGCGGAGCTCGTCGCCCGCCTGCAGAAGACCGGGGGGCAGAGCGTCCTCGACCAGGTCGACGTCGAGTCGCTGACGGAGATCCTCGCCGGGAAGGCCGCGCCGCCTGCTGAATGAGCCACGTCTACTGCCCCGAGTGCGGCTTCCAGAACCCGGAGGCGGCCAACTACTGCTCGAAGTGCGGCGCGCTCCTCCACGACGCAGGAGAGCGGCGAGCAGACGCAGACCTTCACGGCCGAGGAGCGCGAGGAGCTGCTCGAGACGCTCGGCGACATCGGCGTTCAGGGGCCGGCGCTCGTCGTCCGCTCCGGCGGCGGGCCGCTCGGGCGAGACGTTCTCGCCGCAGGGCGAACGGACGTCGATCGGCCGCTCGCCCGACTGCGGGATCTTCCTCGACGACGTGACCGTGTCCCGGCGCCATGCGACGCCTTGTGAACGAGCGCGACGGCCGCTGGCGGATCGAGGACGGCGGCAGCCTGAACGGCACCTTCGTCAACCGCAAACGCGTCGACATCGGCCGATCTCGAGGACGGCGACGAGGTCCAGATCGGCAAATACCGGCTGACCTTCCTCCTGCGCTGATGGCGACGAGCGCCCCCGCACGCGAGCGGCTGCTGACGATCGGCACGGTCTGCCGGCGGTTGAAGCCGGAGTTCCCCGACATCTCGATCTCGAAGATCCGCTACCTCGAGGATCAGGGGCTCCTGACGCCGAAGCGGACGCAGGGCGGATACCGGCTCTTCGGCGAGGACGACGTCGAGCGGCTCGAGACGATCCTGCGCTTGCAGCGCGACGAGTTCCTGCCGCTCCGCGTGATCCGCGAGGAGCTCGCGGCCGGGCGCGGGCACGCGAGCGCCGCAAGCGCCGCGCGTCGCTCGGCGGAGGAGGAGGACGGGCTCGAGCTCGACGAGCTCTGCGAGCGCGCGGGCATCGAGCCGTCGCGTGCGCGCGAGCTCGAGGAGTTCGGCCTGCTGGAGCCGCGTGTCGATCGGCGGCCAGCGCGTCTACTCGGAGACGGATCTCGATGTTGCACTCGCGTGCGAGACGCTCGCGCGGTACGGGATCGCGCCGCGCCACCTGCGCGCGTTCCGCACTGCGTCCGACCGCGAGACCGGGCTCCTCGAAGCGCTCGTCGCGCCCGCGCTTCGGTCGCGCAACCCGGAGCGCCGCCGGGCCGGGCATCGAGGATCTGCAGGCGATGTCGGAGGCGGCGCAGGAGCTCGTCCCAGCTCCTCTTCACGCGGAACGTCCGTAGACTCGCCGGGCAGCTGATGGCGACGATCGACCTGAAGAGCATGGTCCGCGAGGTGCCGGACTTCCCGAAGCCCGGCATCGGCTTCAAGGACATCACGCCGCTTCTGCTCGACCCGGAGGCGCTGCGGCAGTCCGTCGCCTCGCTCGCCGACTGGACGGCCGAGCGCGAGCCCGACCTCGTCCTCGGAGCCGAGGCGCGCGGCTTCTGGCTCGGGGCTGCGATCGCGTGCAAGGTCGGCTGCGGCTTCGTCCCCGCGCGCCGGCCGGGCAAGCTGCCGCCCGGACACGGTCTCCGCGCAGCTACCTGCTCGAGTACGGCGAGAACGCTCTCGAGGTGAATTCGCACACGATCAGCGAGGGCGCCCGCGTCGTGATCCACGACGACGTGCTCGCGACGGGGGGCACGGTCGAGGCGATCGCCGGCCTCGTCGAGCAGCCTCGGCGGCCAGGTCGTCGGGTTCAACTTCGTGATCGAGCTGGCGTTCCTCGACGGGCGCAAGCGGCTCGGCGACCGCGACATCTACTCGCTGATCACGTACTAGCAACCGAAAGAACCCGGACGGGGGTGTTTTCCGTCCGGATTCGGGGCCATGATTCGTCTATGTACGACGCACTCACGAGCCGGTACACGTTCGCGTGCCCGCGCCTCGGCGAGTGCCGCGTGGCGCTCTCCGTCCTTCCGGACGCTCGAGCCGCTCGCCGGCACGGCGCACCCGGTCGTCTACTGCGTCCACTTCGCCTGCGCGTGCGGCGACGAGCACGACGGGCTCGTCAGCCACGACGAGCTCGACTGGGCGCCGCTCGGCCTCGAGGGCGGGACGTTCCTCAACCTCATGACCTCGCGGGTCGAGCCCGTCGCCGCCGAGCTCTCGGAGCTCGCAGCGGCTCCGGATCAAGGCGGGGGAGTGGCCCTGGAGCTTCTTCTGCTACCCCGAGGAGCGGCCGCGGCCGGTCTCCCCGTCGTCGTTCCTCGTTCTGCGCCCGGGCGACGGGTCGCTCGGCCTCGCGGTGCTGCTGCCCTGCCTGCCGGCGGACGTCGGTGAACGTCGTCTCGCACGAGCATGTCGACGTTCCGTTCTGGAACGACCGCGAGGTGGGGGTCGTCGAGCACGTGTTCGCGGACGACCTCCACGCCGCGGTGGAGGAGTTCCGGGCCGAGCTCTGGTCGTCGAGCTTTCGACGCCCGGCGCCTGACGCTCGAGTAGCCGCACCCTCAGGGGGCGCTTCGACCGTTTCCTTTTTGACGCTTCAAGCGACGAAGGGTGAACTGATGCGCAGGTACGGACTGTATGACGCGACCCGCGGGCTGATGACGGCGCTCGCCGTCGGCGTCGCGGGACTCCTGCTCTGGGTCGCGACCCAGGTCGGGATGCAGACGACGGGCCGCTTCTGGGCCTCCATGGGCATCGTCGCGGGCGCAGGGCTCGTGTTCGCGCTCCTGCCGGCGCTCGGCGAGCCGGACGGCCGGCCTCCGGCTGCGGCTCTCGCCGGGCACGTTCCTGCTCGGCTTCCTGCCGACGCTCGTCGCGGTCGGCTGGATCCTGGTGGCGACGCAGCCCGGGCACGGCTGGCACGACGGCACCGTCACCTCGTGGAGCCACTCGATCGGCATCATCGGGATCGTCCACGCGCTCGGCCTCTGGCACGGCGTGCTCGCGTTCGGGCTCGGTGCGGTGCTCGGCATGTCGCTCGACGCGCTGCCGGTGGTCGACGAGGTCGTCGATCGCGACGCGGTGGTCGACCGGCGGCGCGAGACCGTCGTCGACGACACGAACTCGCCGACCTGGCGTCGCCGCCCGGCCGACGATGGCGTCGTCGACGATGCCGACGAGCCGGTCGTCGCGGAGCGCGAAGCCGCCTACGACGACGAGCCGAGGACGGTCGAGCGGTCGACGCGACGACGAGGGACAGGCGCCTGTAGCACGGACCGTGGTGGTGGGGCCGCGCCCCGAGCGCGGCCCCATCCCCACCGTCAGGGATCATGTCCCGGAGTAGGGGAGCCCGATAGCAGGACGGGATGAACGGGGTTCCCCACGATCGCGGGCTCGAGCTTCTCGCCGCCCATTGCGCGAGTCTCGACCCGGAGACGGCGACCGCTCGCGAGCGGCTCGACGAGGTGGTCGGGCCCGATCTCGCGCGGATGCTCGTCTTCGCGCTCTCGGGCGGCGCGCCGCGAGCGCTCGCGGGCGCCGCTACGTGCTCGGCCCGTCTTCGCCGCGTAGGCGGACGAAGAGCCAGATCGCGGCGAAGGAGACGAGCGCGATGACGATCGCCGTCGCTCCGCTCACGCCGATCGCGAGCAGGCCGAAGTAGATGTAGACCGTCAGGACAGCGCCCAGATGAACGACATGACGCCGGGGTCGATGCTCGGCGGGTTCGGCAGGTGCACGGGCGCGATCCTACGCAAAGACAAAAAGGACCGGCGCCGCTAGGGCGCCGGTCCAAAAAGAGTCGCCGAGCCGCTTGCGATTTCGTTCACCACACCGTCTGACTTTCCGCCTCGGCGGCTTGCGCCACCTCTTCGTACGGCCCTGCGGTGTAGCTTCGACCTACTCTCGCTGCGCGCTCGGCGCAAGAGGGAATCTACAGTCCCGGGGCCCCGCAGCAAGGGTCGAGGCTCACGAAAAGTACGCATTTTGCGGATTTTGAATAATCAACATTTCCACAGTTCTTTGTGCAACCTGTGGAAAACCCGTCCGAGGTGAACCATGTCCCGTTTCGTCGTCCATGTCAGCGCCGTGCTCGCCCTCGCGGAGCGGGAGGCGGAGGTCCCGCAGACCCACGAGCTCCTTGCGCCGACGCTCCTGCGCTCGCAGGTGCTCTCGACGCTCCACGAGGCCGTGCACGCCGGCGAGCTCGATGCCGAGACGGCACGAACGCGGCTCGCCTGGATCGGCAAGCAGCCGATGCGGCTCCTCGGTGACGCCGTGCTGCGCCGCCGCGCGTGGGAGCTCGCGGACGAGCTCGGCTGGCCGTCGACCTACGACGCCGAGTACGTCGCACTCACGATCCTTCAGGCGGATGCGCTCGTCACGCTCGACCCGGAGCTCGAGCGTGCGGTGCGGGGATCGTCGAGACTGCGCCGCTCGAGGCGATCCTCTGATGCCGAATTCTCCAACTTGACATAACACCGCTTATCGTGCGTTGCGACGAGCGGAGCCGCATGGTCACGCGGAATCCTTTTCCTCGGAACGCATTCGAGGCGCCAAGTGGACGGCCAGGAAGGCGAAAAGGGGGTTCGTCTCCTAGGACGCTGACCCAACGCGGCGTTCTTTGAGAGGCGGAGCGATCTGACCCGGCTACGGCGCTGCGCAAATACGTCTACTAGGACGGCGTTTGTGACTTGTGTTTCAACATGGGATGATCGGATTGGGGTTTGCGGCAACCAAGGAGGACCGGATGCAGAAATGCGCTGTTCTTATCGCCGCTTTGGCGGCGTCGCTCGGTGTTGTTGCTTCCGCCGCCGCGGAGGGGCTGACGCCGACGCAGCTTACGAAGGCGGGCTGGACCTGCTTCAACGATCCCGGCGCACCGAGGATCGTGTGCAGCGATCCCGGCCACGGACGTCCGGTGCCAAACGATCCGAACGCGCCTTCGTCGTACGACTTCAAGATCTTCGGTCTCGACGGAACGTTCACCGGGACAACGCATCTCATTCGCGCTGATCTTTACAACGGCCAGCCCTGCCCACAAACAGGAGCCGCGTACTTCTTCATCGCGCCGATCGGCTACTACAGGTGCGAGCACTTCTGAGGACGAAGTAAGCAGCCGAGCGCGGTGTGGTTGCCGGCCGCCAGGTCGCCGCGTCCGGCTGTAGTCCGCTAGTGCGCGCGGTGGAAACACGCCTATCCGCTACTCGTCGCGGTGATCTCGACAGCCGAGATCATCTTCGAGCGCGGTAACGGCAACCGGAGGCGCACTGCCCCCCAGCGGTTCGGGGTGTGACGTGCGCCGAAAGGTGGCTTGACGGTTATGCCGTCTGCCGTCGCGGTTGACGGCTCCGTCGGGCTCGAAGACTCAGGGGCGCCCAGGTCGCGCATAACCGCCCGATGCTCTCCACGGATGGATGGAGGGCACCTCACCTCGCTTCGCCTGCCCAGCGCTTACCGCGCTCGCGCCGGTCGGATCCCCCACTTCCGGACGCTCGGAATCAAACGAACGGGAAGAAGAGGCGAGATCGGGGCGGGAAAAAACGCTGTTATGCGCGAGTTTCAGCAATGTCCCACATGACGGGACTAACCCTCGATTGTCAGTTTGGATCGGGAAAGTCGGGGTAGCCCAGGATCTAGTCAGCAGAGTTGAACCAGTCACCCATTAGTGGGTGGCGCTTACGAGGAGGTAATGGATGAAGCTCAAACTGAGCCTCGTGCTCGGCGTGCTCGCCGTCGCGCTTTCAGCCGTCGTAGCAGTCGCTGCACCGTCGGCAAGCGCTGCCAAGGGCACAGGCGCCGGCGCACCAACGCAGCCCATCACGGGCACGAACGGCTACACGGGCACCTTCACGGTGACGTCGTTCAAGAAGGTCGGCGACGTGATTCGCGCCTACGGCACTTTCAACGGCACGGACGCCCTTGGCGCCCCAGTCACCGATACGGGCTATGCAGAGGTTCTTACCAGTGGGACGCCAGGTGCCGCTGCCGTCGCCGCTGCGACTGGTACGTGCTCGATTCTCGATCTGACGCTCGGGCCGCTCCACCTCGACCTGCTCGGGCTCGTCGTTGATCTGAACCAGATCCACCTGCAGATCACCGCAGAGCAAGGCCCCGGAAATCTGCTCGGGAACCTGCTCTGTGCGGTCGCCGGCTTGCTCGACAACACGGGCGGCGGTGGGGGCCTGAACGGCCTCCTTACAGCGATCACGAATCTGCTCAACCAGATCCTGGGCCAGCTCTAGGACATCCGCCAGGGTCGCCTGGCGAAGAATGGCGGCGGGACTCCAAGTCCCGCCGCCATTCACCAGAAGTAAGGCGAATATCATATCGGCTGTCAGGTACGGGGACGGTTTCGAGGTAACCGCTCAGATGCGGGATATTGCGCCCGGCCTCTGGATCTGGCGCCTCGACCAGCCCTCGTGGCAGCCGGGCTTCGACTGGCCGCCGACCGTCACGTCGACCGTGGTCGAGTCGCGCGGTGAGGTTGCGCTTCTCGATCCGCTCGCGCCGCCGGACGGCGATCCGCTCTGGCGGCGGCTCGATGCGGCGCCGCCGACGCTCGTCGTCATCTTGAAGCCGGATCACGTCCGAGACGTCGACCGCTTCGTCGAGCGCTACGGCTGCCGCGCATTCGGCCCGAGCCTCTTCTGGCCGACCGACGTGCCGCGGACGGAGCTCGAGCCGATCGATCCCGACCTCGAGCTGCCGGGCGGCATCCGGACGCTCGACGACGGACGGCGGCGGCTCGAGACGCCCGTCTGGCTCCCGGATCAGAAGGCCCTCGTCTTCGCCGACGGCCTGACCGCGCCGGACGGCGAGCTGCAGGTCTGGTTCAGCCGCCGGCACGACGACGTCGTCCTGCCTGCGCTCCGGCGGATGCTCGAGCTGCCGTTCGAGCACGTGATCGTCTCGCACGGCGAGCCGGTGCACGACCGTGCCGCGTTCGAGCGCGCGCTCGAGCGGCCGCCCTACAGCGAGGAAGAGGCCGGGGCCGGTTTGCCCGAGGCTCCGCCGCTGGGCCGGCCACAACGGGTGGAGCTCCGCGGCGACCTCGTCGCCCTGCGACCGCTCGAGCCGCCCGACGTCGACGCCGTGACGGCGCTACAGCGACAGCCGAATGTCGCTCGCTGGTGGGGCGCGCCCGATCTCGCCGAGCTGCGCGCGAAGGCGCGGGGCACATCTGAGGAAGCTGGCTTCGCGATCGAGCATTCAGGTGAGCTCGTCGGGCTCATCCAGTACTACGAGGAGAACGAGCCGGACTTCCGCCATGCGAGCATCGACATCTTCATCGGCGACGAGCATCAGGGGTGCGGCCTCGGGACGGACGCCGTGCGCACGCTCGCGCGATATCTCGTCGACGTGCGCGGTCACCACCGGCTGACGATCGACCCGGCGGCGGACAACGTCGCCGCGATTCGCTGCTACGAGAAGGTCGGCTTCCGGCGCGCGGGGATCATGCGCGGCTACTGGCGCGACCCGAGCGGTGCCTGGCGCGACGGGATGTTGCTCGATCTGCTCGCAAGTGAGCTGAGCTAAAGCTTCTTCGCGCGCTTGCGCAACCGACGCCACGCCTGCGGCAGCTGTGCGTGCACTGCTGCACGCCGACGTACCTGCCGCTCGGCGAGCCGTCCTGCAACGAACGCTGCCGCCGTTCCCGTGTCGACGACGGTCGCCTCGCGCAGCTTCGCTTCGGCAACGACCGCGTCCTGATGCTCGCCGAGCAGATCCTGGAGTGTCTTTGCCGCGTCGAGAAGATGACGGTGAGCCTTCCGCGGCTCGACTGCGGCGAGCTCGGCCGCGTAACGGACACGCTTGAGGCGAATGCGCAGCGAATGAATCGCGCGATCTTCGGGCTTTGCACCGAGCGCGTCGACGGTCTCGAGCAGCCGCCGAAGCTCTTTGCGGGCGATGCGCTCGAGCGGAACCTTCGTGACGCCGACGGCAAGCCGCGGCGGTACGCGGAGTCGTTCGGGAAGCGACCGGTAGGTCGGCGTGTCGAGTGCGCGGAGGAGTCGCGTGCGCGCCGCATCGTGCCGGCGACCGAGAAGCTGCAACAGCAGGTCCACCCCGCTCCTGTCCGCGGCGCCGAAAGTCTTGGCTTCCGCGTGCACGTGCTCCAGCAACACATCGAGGTCGCGGACCGGACCTGTTGCCGTGCCGAGCTGGCGAAGCGCACCGTCGAGTGACGTACGCCAGCCATCATCGACGTACGCGCGGGCGGCGCGCATGAATGCCCGGGTACGGCGCGCTGCAACGCGATGCTGGTGCAGGTTCTCCGCGTCGACGCCGAGCCGCGTGCCGGCGTCGTGCACGAGGAGCTGCTCGCCCTGCTCGGCGACCATCTCGCGCAACCGGGCGGCGCCGGGCTCGTCGCTCCGAGGCGGAGTGGCTGCAAGGGGCTTTCCGGCGACGACGGTCTCGATGAGTGCGGCGATCTCGGCCGGCGGGGCAAGGCCGCGGTTCCCGGGCTCCCAGGCTTCGACCTGCTCGCCGCGAGGCAGTGTGAGCCGCCAGATGGCCCCGGCCTCGCCGGGGAGTCGCTCGAGCCTGAGCCCTCGCCGCTCGAGATCGCAGTCGACGGTGTCGTAGTCACAGGCGATGGCATCGTCGTGCGGGGTCGCGAGCTCCCATTCCGCCCGCACCCAGTTCTCCTCGGGCGAGCCGCAGTCGGGCCCGAGCGACAGCTCGAATGCCCTCAGACGTACTGCGTCGTGGTTTGTCTCCACCGCCCTCTCCCCTTCCGATTCCCGCTGAAAGCATCGCACCGCAGGCGGCCGATGCGCTCGAGCCTTGATTTCCTGCCCCCCGGCGTGTTTGGGTTGTGTGAAGGCGCGGCAAACAGGTTCAGGGCCAACGGCGATCCAGGGGGAGTACCTTGACGGTCGAGATCGAGTCGATCCTCGTGAACGAGGAACTGGCGGTATTGCTCGAAGCCGCCGAGACGAGTGGGCAGCTCCGGCAAGTCGACCTGAACGAGCTGCTCGAGCCGCTCGAGCTCGACCCGCTCGAGACGGACTCCGTGTACCAGGAGCTCGATCGTCGCGGCATCGAGCTCGTCGTCGAGGAAGAAAAGGAAGAGGCGCCCGCACCGCCACCGGCCGCGGTGCAGCCGGTCGAGACGACGACCGATGCGCTGCAGCTCTTCCTGCGCGAAGCGGGCAAGCATGCGCTCCTCACGGCGGCCCAGGAGGTCGAGCTCGCGAAGAAGATCGAGCGCGGCGACATGGACGCGAAGCAGCGCATGATCCAGTCGAACCTGCGCCTCGTCGTCTCCATCGCGAAGAACTACCGCAACCAGGGTCTCCCCTTCCTCGACCTGATCCAGGAAGGCACGCTCGGCCTGATCCGCGCGGTCGAGAAGTTCGACTGGCGCCGCGGCTACAAGTTCTCGACGTACGCGACGTGGTGGATCCGCCAGGCTGTCGCGCGTGCGCTCGCGGACAAGGCGCGGACGATCCGCATGCCCGTTCACATCGTCGAGCGCATGCAGAAGATGAACCGCGCGGAGCGGACGCTCTGGATGGAGCTCGGCCGCGAGCCGACGCTCGAGGAGATCGCGGAGGAAGCGTCGCTGCCGATCGAGCAGGCGCGCGAGGTCAAGGCGGCGGCGCGCGCGTCAGCGCGTCCTCGACCAGCCGGTCGGCGAGCAGGAGGACGCGGTCTTCGGCGACTTCGTCGCGGGCGACGAGCCCTTGCCCGAAGAGCGCGTCGAGGTGTCGCTGCGCAGCAGACGCTCGCGGTCGCGCTGCAGGCGCTGCCCGATCGCGAGCGGCAGGTGCTCGTCCTGCGCTACGGGCTCGTCGACGAGGAGCCGAAGACGCTCGAGGAGATCGGCAAGCGCCTCGGGCTCACGCGCGAGCGCGTCCGCCAGATCGAGCTCGAGTCGCTGCGGCGTCTCGCGGGGCTGCGCGAGATGCAGATGATGGCGTCCGCGTAGGCGGCGCTACTCGGCGCGCAGGTACAGCTCGAGGTCCGGCGCTGCACGTGCGCAGCTCGCGCAGTGCGCGCGACTCGAGCTGACGCACGCGCTCGCGCGTGATGCCGAGCCCGGCGCCGACCTCCTCGAGTGTCTGCGGGTGCTCGCCGTCGAGACCGAAGCGAAGCGCGAGCACGCGGCGCATGCGCGGATTGAGATCGCGAGAGCGCGTGCGCGAGCTCCATCGAGCGCGACTTGCTGCGCGCTCATCTCGTCCGGCGCGTCGGAGTTCACGTCCTCGATCAGGTCGCCGTACATCGACTCCGCCGTCGCCGACCGGCGTCTCGAGGCTCACACGGGATCCTCGACGAGCTGAGCAGGTCGCGCACCTTCTCCTCCGGCAGCTGCGCCTCCTTCGCGAGCTCCGTCGAGCGTCGGCTCGCGGTTGAACTTCTGCGCGAGCTGGCGGCGCGAGCGCAGCAGGCGCCGCACCTGGTCGGCGACGTGAACAGGGAGGCGGATCGTGCGGCCCTGGTCGGCGAGCGCACGTGTGACCGACTGGCGGATCCACCAGGTCGCGTAGGTCGAGAGCTTGTAGCCCATCTTGTAGTCGAACTTCTCGACCGCGCGGATCAGGCCGAGGTTCCCCTCCTGGATCAGGTCGAGGAGCGGGACGCCGGCCTTCGTGTAGTTGCGCGTGATCGACATGACGAGGCGGAGGTTCGCCTCGATCAGCCGCCGCTTCGCCGCCTCGTCGCCGGCGTCCTTGCGCCGGGCGAGCTCGCGCTCCTCGAGGCGCGTCAGGAGCGGCCCGCCGCCGATCGAGCGGACGTAGAGCTTCAGGGGATCCTGCGCGTGCGACGGCGCTCTCGAGCGCCTCGACGCTCCTCTGCCTCGTCCGGCGTCGGCTTCCGCCTCGGCGTCCGGCTCTTCGCCCTCCGGCGCCTCGTCGAGGTCGGCCTCGACCGCCTCGGGATCGTCGAGGGCCGGCACGCAGCTCGAGGCTCGGCTCCTCGAGAGGATCCGCGGCGGCGAGGACGGCGTCGGGGAGCGGCCGCTGCTCCATCACGTCCCGTCTATCGGCCGCAAGGGCCGATCGCTTGATAGCTCGCAAGGAATCCGCTCCGCGTGCCCGCCGAATCCGTCGCTAACTTGGGCTCAAGTCCTCGTCGAAATTGACGAGGGTCTTTCCGAGGAGATCTTTCGCCCTTATGTGCGGCATCGCGGGATACAGCCTTTCCGTCGCGCAGCGCCGTTCGACCGGACGCTCGCGGCGCAGTCGCTCCTGGCCGGGATCGCCGAGCGCGGCGCCGACGCCGTCGGCTACGCCCACCGCGCGCCCGGCGAGCCTATCCCGGTCGTCGACGAAGCAGCGGACGCCCGGCGAGCAAGCTGCTCGAGCGGATCTCCGTGCCGCGAGTCGGCCACCGAGCTCCTCGTGCACGTCCGCGACTACACGAAGGGCCACCCGTCGATCTCGGCGAACAACCACCCGGTCCGCCACGGGCCGGTCGTCGGGATCCACAACGGGATCATCCTGAACGACGACGAGCTCCTCGCGCCGCACAGCTGCGCGCGCTCCGAGCCGCGGATGACCGTCGACTCCGAGGCGATCTTCGCGCTCGCCGCCCACTCGCACAACGACCCGCGCGCGCTCGAGGAGCTCCGCGGCTCGCTCGCCGCGGCGTGGCTCGACTCGCGCGTGCCGGACACGGTCTTCGCCGCCCGCGGCGCCGGCCGCCCGCTCTGGATCGGCGCGGGCAAGCACGAGCTCTTCTTCGCGTCGACGCGCGTCGCGCTCGAGGTCGTCGAGCGGTACGTCCGCGTGAAGCTTCGCAAGCGCGAGGTCGTCGAAGGCACGTTCCTCCGATCTGCGCGACGCGCAGGGTCGCGCGCGTCGACGACGCTTCCGCTCCGACGCCGACTACAGCGACCCGATCGCGCTCCCGGCCGTGCGCGCACCGCACGAAGGCGTCTCCTGCCTCGAGCGGCTCGCCGTTCTCGCCGCTGCCTGAGCCCTCACTAGCGTCGCCTCTTCAACAGCACGCCGTCGGTGCCGACGCGGACGCCCTGCTCGTCGAGCCGCTCGCGCACGAGGAACTGGAACGTCGACCATGCGCCGCGCTTCGCGTCGAGCATGCGGTAGACCTGCCATTCCGTGAGGAGCGACGGGTCCGGACTTCCGCGCCTCCGCCCAGTCGGCGAACTTCGGCAGCCGGCCGAGCGTCTGTGCGAGCTGCGTCCCCTGCTCGACCGCGCGCTCGAGCCGCTCCTCCCCGACCGGGACGTCGAAGCCCGCCTCGCGGAGCGCCGTTCGAGAGCGACCCGAAGGTGTGCCAGTAGAGCGACTTCGAGGGGAGCTTGCCCCTGTGCTCGTCGATGTCGCGGGCAGTCGGCGGGCGGCCGAGCTCCTCGCCGAGGTCGCGCAGCAGGCCGAGGAGCTCCTCGCGGGTCGCGAAACGGCGCGGCACGAGCCCGGCTGCGCGCTTCGCGGCGTTCCACGAGCCGAAGTGCTCGATCACGGTCTGCGGATGCACGCTCGTCTCCGGGTCGGCGGCGAACTCGCGCATCGTCGGCGACCGGCCGAGCCGCTCGGCGGACGCGGTGAGCTCCGCGACGATCTGCTCATCCGAGTAGCGCTTGCGGATCCCGGCCTGGAACTCCGCGAGCTTCGCCGGGATCGATCGCAGCCACCGCCCGGAAGCGGGGCTTCGGGGGCATACAACAATGGTAGAGCAAGTTGCGCGAAGCGCAAGTGGGCGCTAAGGAATCACGGCTGTGTCTGACACCGGGACTCGTCCGCCCGAGCCGCGGCCCGATTGTGGAAACCGCACGTCTGCAGGCGTTATGGCCGTCAGGACATGTCGGGGTGTCTGACACCGGGGTATGTCCCCGGGAGGCGTGGACTACGAGGCCTTGACGAGCGCGGGCTGCGTCTGCGGAGCCACCCCCGGCAGCTCGCTCACGGCCGAGTCGAGCGGAAGGATCCGCTCGAGGGCCGCGACGCAGCGCGGGCAGAACTGCGAGCCGGACTTGTCCTTCACCTCGGCGAGCGCCTCGTTCACCGGCCGCGCGGCACGGTAGATGCGCGTCGTCAGCATCGAGTCGAGCGCGTCCGCGACGTGGATGATCCGCGCGCCGAGCGGGATCTCGTCGCCACTGATCCGGTCCGGATAGCCCGTGCCGTCGAAGCGCTCGTGGTGGTGGCGGATCGCGGGCACCGCGTCCTGCAGGAAGCCGAGGCGGTCGATGATGCGCGCGCCCTCCTCCGCGTGGCGCTGCATGAGCGCCCACTCCTCGTTCGTCAGGCTCGCCGGCTTCAGGAGGATCGCATCCGGGATCGCGAGCTTGCCGATGTCGTGGAAGAGCGCCGCGTGGCCGAGCAGGTCGAGCTCCGCCTGCGAGAGGCCGAGCTCACGGCCGATCGCGAGCGAGAGCTGCTGCACGCGCCGCGAGTGACCGGCGGTGTACGAGTCGCGCGCGTCGACCGTCGCCGAGAGCGACTCCATCGCCGCCGTCGAGCGCTCGCGGAGCGCCTTGTTCGCCTGCTCGAGCGACACGTTCTGCGACTGGATCGTCTCGGCCGCCTCGCGCAGCTTCTGCGCCGACTTCTGCGTGTGCTTCAGATACGCCTCCTGCGTCTTGCGCATGAGGAGGAGCGGAACAGCGAAGACCGCGAGGCCGTAGAGGCCGACGGCGTGCATAGCCGATGCCCATGACCGCACCGATGAAGCCGTAGACGACGTAGTGCGGCAGGAGCCACGCGAACCGCTCGTGGAACACCGCCCACGGCGACTCGTGACCCTCGACGCCGGACGCGAAGCTCAGCAGGCCCATGTTGACGAGGAAGTAGACGGCGCCGGCCGCGAGGCCGAGGCGCCGCGACGACGAGCCGGCCCGCGTTGCCGCCGCCCGCCCAGATCGAGAAGACGCCGGCCGCCGCGAGCGACGACAGGGCCATCGTGCCGATGTTGTAGACGACCGTGTGCAGCGAGTTGCGCCGCGCGCTCCAGTCGACGACGGCGATCGTCACCGCGAGCGGCAAGTGCCGCGCGATAGTCGAAGAGCGCAGCGCCTGCGAGCGAGCCGACGACGCTCACCGACAGCGAGCCCTCGACCTCGGCGAGCTCGAACGAGAGCGCCTGCCCCGCGCCGACGAGCGCGAGAACCGCAAGCAGGCCGACGTAGTCGGTGCTGTGCCCCCAGACCAGGCCGGCGGCGCCCGCGCCGATGCCGATGACGCTGACCGAAGCGACGACGAGCGCGAGACGCGCGGAGAGCTGGAAGAACGTCGGGCCGTGCAGCGTGCGCGGCTTCGGGGTTGCGCTGCGCCGCTCCTCGGGCTGCTCCACCGGCTCCGCCGCCGGCAGCGGCGTCGACGTGCTCGCCGTCCTCGACGACCGCGCGCAGCTTCGCGCCCGCTCGGCGGCCATCAGGATCGGCTCGGTGCTCGCGCCGACGACGCGGTTGCGGCCCTGGAGCTTGCCGCGGTAGACGGCGAGGTCGGCCTGGTGGATGAGCTCGTTGGCGTCGGCGCCGTCCTTCGGGAAGCCGGCAACGCCGAGCGACACGGTCGCGCGGATCGGCTCGGCCGCGGTCTCGACCTCGAACTCGCGCTCGGCGACCGCGCGCCGGATGCGCTCGGCGATCTCCATCGCCTGCTCCGGCGGCGTCTCCGGCAGGAGGATCGAGAACTCCTCGCCGCCGAACCGCGCGGGGACGTCGTAGTGGCGAAGCTCCTGCGCGGAAGATCTCGGCGATGCCCTTCAGCACCGCATCACCGGCGAGGTGGCCATAGCTGTTGTTGATGTCGCGTAGCAGGTCGAGGTCGGCCATGATCAGCGACATCGGCCGCTCGAAGCGCGCTGCCCGCGCGAGCTCGGACGCGAGCGTCGTCGCGAAGTAGCGCGCGTTGTAGAGGCCCGTCTTCGGGTCGACGCGCGCTTCGGCCTGCAGCTGCGGAACGCTCAGCGAGCGGTGGACGACGACGAGCGGCGCGAGCGCGGCGAAGATGAGCCACGGGTTCCAGTTCCAGAACGCCGCGAGCGCGACGCCGAGAATCGCGAGCACGACGTCGACCGAGAGCATCTCCACCGTGAAGAGGCCCGACTCGCGAAAGCTGTGGCCACGGCCGAGCTTCAGGATCATCGCGGTGAGGAAGTGGTTCGTCGCCATGAAAGCCACAGCAGCCACGAACCCGCCGATCGCAAACCGCGCGTCCGGATTCTCGATGACGCCGGAGCCGTGCTTCGCGATGAGGACGAACGCGGCCCACGCGGCCAGCGAGTTCAGCGTGTAGTTCGCGATGTTGAAGCCCTGGATCGGCCACGGCGTAGCGCTCCTTCAACCACTCCGGAACCGCCTGGACGAGCGGGATCAAGACGAGCAGCTCGGGCGGCAGCAGCAGCGCGGCCGCGACGAGGAAGACAACCGACGTGTGGTACTGGGCGTTCCGCGGCGACTTGACCGGGAACGTGTGAGCGATCGTCGCCGCCGCAGCGAGCGCGACGAAGACGGCCCACCCATGTGTGATGCTCGTTGCGCCGACGTAGAACCTGCCGGCAGCGGCGACAGTCGCGATGCCGACGACGACGAGATAGACCCGGGCCTGGCGCGGCAGGCCGCTCGGACGCGGGTTCCCGCCGTGGGCCGGCTCGAGCGGAATGTCGTCGGGGATCGCCTGCGGGATCGCGCTCATCGAGCGATCCGCTGGTGCACGAGCACGCATGGCCGCAGGACCATGTCGAGATTGTCGGCGCCGGTCCCGCGCATGCCGTCACCCGTTGGGAGGATTCGTTTCCCATGGTTGACAGGGATGGCGGAACGAAAAGCAGGCCCCGTCACCGGGGCCCGCTTCCAGCGAGTGAGGGTAGATCGGCGCTACTAGGGCAGGAGCCCACCGACGAGGTCGGTGGTCGTGGCTGCCGCCGTGCAGAGCGTGAGGATCGGGTCGCAGGTGTCGTTGACGATCCCGAGATCCGCGAGCATCGCGTCCTGATCCTGCTGCGCCGCGGTGTCGTCGGCGACCCCGAGGTCACCGGCGTTGTCCGCCCACGCTGCGTCAGACCAGGCGACATCGCTCCAGGCCACGTCGCTCCAGGCGGCGTCGCCCCACGCTGCTGACGCCCACGCGGCATCGGCCCAGGCCGCGTCGCTCCAGGCGGCATCCGACCAGGCCGCATCCGACCAGGCGACATCCGACCATGCCGCCGCGTCCCACGCCTTGTCCGACTTCGCCCTTGCCTGCCAGGCGGTTGCGTCGAACGTCTTCGTCCCGTCGGCAGCGGTCTTCAGGAACTTCTCCAGACCGGCGTTCGGGTTCGGTGGGCTCGCGTTGCGATAGGCCCGCGCCGCAGCGATGTTGACGTCGCCGACACCGAGGGCCTTGCCGGCCTCCGGCTCGGGCGTCGCCGTCACCATCAGTGCACCCTTCACCTGGTCCGGCGTCCAGTTGGGATGCTGCTTGATCAACATCGCCGCCGCCGCAGCGACGACCGGCGCCGCGAAGGACGTGCCGCTCAACTGCATGTATCCGTTCACCGGATCGGTGACGTTCTGGGCCTTGTCCTTCGTCAGCTGCGACCCGACGGGAACCGGACCGACCATGTAGCGACCGGGAGCCGCGATATCCGGCTTCCAGAAGCCGTCCGGCGTGTAGCCATAGGCCGACCACGGCGCTGCCGTGTCGTCGCCCCCACCGAGAGTCGTGCCGATGTCGGCCGCACCCACGGTGATGACGAAGGGATCGTTGCCGGGCGCGAACTGCACGCCGACCGGCGTCCCGTTGCCGTAGTTGCCGGCCGCCGCGACGACGACGAGCCCGTTCAGCCACAGCTTCTCCACTGCCTGGTCGAGCGGATCGAACAGGACGCTCGCCCGGCTCACTGCGTGGAGGGACATGTTCACGACCTTGATGTCGTACTTCGCCTTGTTCGCCAGGATGAAATCGGTCGCCTTGAGGATGTCCCCGACGGTCGCCTGACCCTGGTCGTTCATGACGTCGAGCGACAGAATGTCTGCCTTCGGCGCCGCACCGGCATACCCAGCCGCTGCACCCGCCGCGATGCCCGACACGAACGTGCCGTGACCGTAGCCGTCACCAGCAGAGTTCGGGGCGAGGCTCGTGAAGTTGAACTGACCGACGACCCGACCCGCGAAATCGGGGCGGTTCGCCTGGATGCCCGAGTCGACGACGGCGATCGTCGCCGCATCGGGGCTCTGCTTCAGCCAGTCGACCGGAGCACCGGTCGCCCACGGCCACAGCTGCGTATTCGAGAGCGGGAGCATCACGCCCGAGCTGTGCGCCGTCTCGTTCGCAACGATCGAAGTCACGTACGACTTCTTGGCCAGAGCCAGGATGTCCTTGCCGGTCAGCGACGCCTGGACACCAACAATCGAGTTGAACTGCTGGCGGACGTTGCTGCCGTAGTGGTCGCCGGCCAGCTTCTTGTAGAAGCCGTTGGCGTTTCCTTTCTTGTCGCCCTGGACGATTACATCGAACGTCTGAGACGGGTTCTGCGCGATGGCGCTGCGCAAATCCGTGGTTACGAACGCCTTGAGGTCGCTCGAGCCGCTGCCCGAGTTGTCGTTGCCCGAGTTTCCCGCGCCGGCCACCGAGGCCATTGCGAAAACCGCAACAACGGTCATTACCGCGCCGGCACGACGGCCGCCGCGGCCCCACAACGCATTCGAACGAGCCTCGCCACGCGAGCCTCGTCCCCAAAGAGCGTTCGAGCGATCACCGCTATTCGCTCGCTGCCGCATCTACCCTTCCTCACTCCTTCCGTATTCCATGCAGGACGCACGGAGCCGCAGATACACGTGATGCCGCCGGAACGTAGGGCGGCGTCCCCTGGCGACACCTCCCCCGGAAGGGTCACGACCCGCCGCGGAAAGCTCGATTCACTCGAACGAGGTACCCCGGCTCTCGCATACCCTCGGGCGGTGCTTCTGGCCGCCGAGATAGCCGCCGCGCGCGGTGTCGCCGCGCTTTCGCGACTCCTCGGACGGGGTGCCGGCATGACCGTGCCCGGGAAGATCCTCTCGAAGCTCGACCCGGCGGCGATCGACCGGCTTGCAGCCCGCCTTCCCGCCGGAACGGTCACCGTCTCTGCCACGAACGGGAAGACGACGACTGCAGCGATGGCGGCCGAGATCCTGAAGGCCCGCTTCCGGCTGGCCCACAACCGCTCCGGTGCGAACCTCGTCTCCGGGGTCGCCTCCACCCTCCTCGCGGCCGGCGACGCCGAGCTCGGGCTCCTCGAAGTCGACGAGGCCGCCCTGCCAGAAGTGCTTCGCCGGGTCCAGCCCCGCGTCGTCCTCCTCGGAAATCTCTTCCGGGACCAGCTCGACCGCTACGGCGAGCTCGAGCTGATCGCCGAGCGCTGGCGGAAGGCCGTCGCAACATTGCCCGGCGGCACACAGCTCGTCCTGAACGGCGACGATCCGCAGGTCGGGTCGCTCGGTCAAGGCGTCATTTACGGCCTCGACGACCCGCGTGTGGCGCGGCCGTCGCTCCAGCACGCCGCGGACTCGAAATACTGCATCCGCTGCGGCACGCCGTACCTCTACGACGCTGCCTACGTCGGTCATCTGGGCTCGTACCGCTGCCCGAACTGCGGCCACGCGCGGCCGCCGCTCGAGGTGGTCGCCCGCGACGTCGAGCTCGCCGGGCTCGAGCACGCGGCCTTCGAGCTCGTGACCCCGGAAGGCACACGCCGGATCGAGCTCGCGCTTCCCGGCCTCTACAACGTCTACAACGCGCTCGGCGCCGCGGCGCTCGCGCGCGCACTCGGCATGTCACTCGACGAGATCGCCGCGGGCCTATCGCGCTTCAGTGCCGCCTTCGGGCGCTTCGAGCGGATACCGGTCGACGGGAAGCGTCTCCTTCTCCTTCTGATCAAGAATCCGGCCGGGGCGAACGAAGCGGTGCGCACGCTCGTCGACGGCGGTGCGCCGAAGGTCGCTGTCGTGGCGCTGAACGATGCGATCGCGGACGGCCGCGATGTGTCGTGGATCTGGGACGTCGACTTCGAGCCGCTCCTCGAGGGGATCGACACCCTCGTCGCGTCGGGAAGCCGTGCAGCAGAGCTCGCGCTCCGCTTCGCCTACGGCGGCCTCGACGAGTCCCGCATCGTCGTCGAGCCCGACCTCGCGCGCGCGCTCGACCATGGGCTCGAGCTGACGCCGGTCGGCGGAGAGCTCGTCGTGCTGCCGACCTACACGGCGATGCTCGCCCTGCAGCGGCTCGTTGCAGAACGCGGTCTCGCAAAGCCCTACTGGGAGCGCGCCGCGTGAGCAGCGTGTCTACGAGAACCTCCCGGCTCCCCTGGATCCCTCCCCATCCCCGTCATGCGCCGGGAGCCGTCGCATGACGAGGATCAGAGTCGGCCACCTCTACCCCGACTACCTCAACATCTACGCCGACCGCGGCAACATCGCCGTCTTCGCGCGGCGAGCGCGCCTCCGCGGTCACGAGCTCGAGGTCACGCCGATCGGCATGAACGACGCAATTGTCCCGGGCGACCACGACCTCTACTACGTCGGCGGCGGCCAGGATCGCGAGCAGTACCTCGTGGCAGAGAATCTCGCCGCGAAGGCGGAGCCGCTGATCGAGGCCGTGAGCGGCGACGGCGCCGCGCTCCTCGCCGTCTGCGGCGGCTATCAGCTGCTCGGCCGGGGCTACCGCGGCTTCCACGGCGAGGAGATGCCAGGAGTCGGCCTCCTCCCGCTCGAGACCATCGCCGGCGAGACCCGGATGATCGGCGACGTCCTGCTCGAGAGCAGAGAGCTCGGCACGATCGCGGGGTTCGAGAACCACGCGGGCCGCACGAGGCTCGACCCGGGCGCAGAGCCGCTCGGGCGGGTGGTCTTCGGCTACGGGAACGACGGCGAGAGCGGCTACGAAGGCTGCCGGCTCGCGCGGGCGATCGGCACGTACCTCCACGGGCCGCTGCTGCCCCGCAACCCGCGGCTCGCGGACTGGCTCCTGGCGCAGGCGCTTGCGCACCGGACCGGCGGGGAGGCGCCGGAGCTCGCGCCGCTCGACGACCGCCTCGAGGCGGAGGCGCACGAAGTCTCGGCCGGCCGGGCGCGCTCGCGCGGAGGCCGGGCCTAGGCGCGCGCCGCGCGAACGATCTTCTCGACGGCGACGCGAAGCTCCGGCGGCACGCCGCCGTTCGAGTCGCTGAAGCGGCGATACGCCTTCCTCGGCTTCCGGCCTCGTCCCTTGCCGCTGATGCCCGCGACCGCTTCGAAGTCGGGTGTCATCACGACCGTCCGCCGCCGTCCCGCGACGTCCTGGATCTGCTGATTCACGATCCGCTCCGACTCGACCGGCCGCTGGCCTTTCGGCGCATCGCGGTCGTGCACGATCACGTACGGGATCGTCGCACGCGTTGCAGATGCGCGCGAAGAGCGGCATGTTGCCTTTCCCGCCGCACTCCAGGATGAGGATCCCCTCCTTGTCGGGCTCGACGCCGAGCGCCTCGAAGACGAACGGGAAGGTCAGCTTCTCCGTGCGACCCTCGACGAGCAGCACGGCCCGCGCGAGGAAGAGCTCCGCACGGTTGTTGTCGAACTCCGAGAGGACCCGGAACGCCTCGGCCTCCGCGAGCGCCTCCGGCTGGAAGAGCGTCGTGCCATCGTCGGCGGTGTGGCGCACGAGCGCGAGATCCTCGATCCGGTCGACGCTGAGGAAGACCGGCGCATGCGTCGAGTACAGGATCTGGTTGCCCCGCTGCGCGAGGCCGCGCAGCACGCGGAAGAGGTGCCGCTGCGCATGCGGGCTCAGGTAGAGCTCGGGCTCCTCGATGAGGAGGACGAACCGCCGCAGGTTCGACGCGAGCAGCCGTTCCATCCCCATGACGAGCTGGAGGCCTCCGTCCGCCTGCGCCCAGTGATGCGCGGCGAGCGGCGGCACGAACAGCTCTGCGACGTCGCGTTGCGCCGTTCCCCGTTGCCGGCGCGACGAGCGTGCGCGACCGCAGGTTCGCCGGGAAGAAGAGGACGGGCGGCGCACCTGCGCGGTTCAGGTTGAGCGTGTCGGGCGGCCGCGCGTCGAGGAAGATCGAACGGCCGCGCTCGACGTCGGCTTCGAGATGGATCCGCCCCGAGCTTCCGTGCGAGACGTCGTCGATCGTCGGCGGCGGTGCGGCCGCCTCGAGCAGCGTCCAGATCGCGGTGAGGACTGTCGACTTTCCGCTCGACGCCTCGCCGACGAGTGCGCACATCGAGCCCGGCTCGAAGTCGAGCTCGCGCGCGGCGCGGTAGCCCTGCATGGAGATTCGCCTGAGCGGCGCCACTACGGCGCTACGGTGCCCACAGCGAGCCGAGATACACCGCCGGGTCGCCCGGCTGCCAGCGGCGGAGGAAGCGTGCGATCGGCGGATGGAGCACGACCTCGTCGAGGTCGCGCTCGTCGAACAGCCGATGGCCGCGCACGGCCGCGTCCTGCGAGGTCACTGCATCGAGCGAGCGTCCCGAGAGATCGCACGCGAAGATGATGTGCACGACGTGCTTCGCCGCGAATGCGCGCTGCGGAGAGATCGAGTCGACGATCGCGATCGGCCCTTCGACCGGGAGCTCGTCCTCGATCCCGACCTCCTCGCGAAGCTCGCGGTGCAGCGCATCGACGAGGCTCTCGCCCGAGTTGACGCCGCCGCCCGGCAGCAGCCAGTACTCGCCGCGGTCGGACTTCTCGTGGCGGCACAGGAGGATCCGGTCCTGACCAGCGCAGCAGCGCCGAGACGCGGATCCGCGGCTCCATGCCTACACCTTCGAGCTTCCGAAGCCGCGCACGCCGCGCTCGCTCTCCGGCAGCTCCTCGACCTCGACCGGGTCGAGGCCCGGCACCTGCATGACGACGAGCTGCGCGATGCGCATCCCCGGCTCGACGATGAACGTCTCGGTCGCGTCCGTGTTCAGCAACATGACCTTCAGCTCGCCGCGATAGCCCGCATCGACGAGTCCCGGAGAGTTGACGATCGTGATCCCGTGCTTGCGCGGCCAGCCCGGAGCGTGGCTGTACGAACCCGGCATAGCCGTCGGGGATCGCGACGGCGAGGCCGGTGCCGACAAGGGCTCGCTCGCCCGGCCCGAGCTCGACGCGCTCGCACGATGCGAGGTCGAGACCGGCGTCGCCCTCGTACGCGCGCGCCGGGATGACCGCGTCGTCGCGCAGACGGCGGATCGGCAGCTCGATCACGCGATTTCCGAAGTCGCCTCTGAGTCTGCGACGAGATACGACGCGAAGCGCCGCACCTCGCGGCGCGGCAGGCGCGCGACGACGAGGACGCCGTCCGTCGTGTCCTCTCGCTGCTCGATCGGCGCACCGAGCGCGTACAGCTCGTTCAGCTTGCCACCCTCCTCGTACGGAAGCAGCAGGCGAACCGATTCGAACCGCTCGGCGAAACGCTCGGCGATCCGCGGCGCGGAGCTCGTCGAGCCCCTCACCGGTGAGCGCCGACACCTGCAGCGCATCCGGATAGCGGTTCGCGAGCCGGCGGCGGTGAAGCGGGTGCGACGGCGTCGATCTTGTTGACGACGAGCTCGAGCGGAAGCTCGTCCGCCCCGATCTCGTGGAGCACCGCGTTGACCGCGGCGATCTGCTCGACGAGCTTCTCCTCGGGCGCACTTCCGTCGACGACGTGCAGGACGAGGTCGGCGACGAGCGTCTCCTCGAGCGTCGCGGCGAAGCCTTCGACGAGTTGGTGCGGCAGCCGGCGCACGAAGCCGACGGTGTCGGTCACGAGGTACCGGCGCCCCTCGTGCTCGAAGCCGCGCGTCGTCGGGTCGAGCGTCTCGAAGAGGCGGTTGCGCACGGAGACGGACGCGTCGGTGAGCGCGTTCAGGAGCGTCGACTTGCCGACGTTCGTGTAGCCGGCGAGCGCGACGGTCGGCGTCTCGGTCCGGCGGCGCTCCTTGCGGCGCACGTCGCGCTGGCGCTGGAGCTCCTTCAGCCGGTCGCGCAGAAGCGAGATGCGCCGGCGGGCGATCCGGCGGTCGGTCTCGAGCTGCGACTCGCCGGGGCCGCGGGTGCCGACGCCGCCGCCGAGTCGCTCGAGGTGCTGCCACATGCCGCGCATGCGCGGGAGGTTGTACTCGAGCTGCGCGAGCTCGACCTGGAGCTTTCCCTCGGCGCTCACCGCGTGCTGCGCGAAGATGTCGAGGATGAGCTCGGCGCGGTCGACGACGCGCGCCTGGAGAAGGTTCTCGAGCGCGCGCTGCTGCGACGGCGAGAGCTCGTCGTCGACGAGAAGCACTTCGGCCCGTGCCTCCTGGTAGGCCTGCTTCAGCTCGTCGAGCTTCCCTTTGCCGACGTATGCGCGTGGATCGGGATGCGGCCGGTGCTGGACGACGCGTGCCACGGGCTCGACGCCCGCAGTCCGTGCGAGCTCCTCGAGCTCGGCGAGCTCGTCGTCCGGGTCGACCCCTTGCGCGAGAACGGCGAGGACGAGCCCGCGCTCGGGCTCGGGCCCGGCGTGGGTTCGGGCTGTCTGGCCGCCATCGCCGGTCATTATGCCCCTTGTGCCGGGTGCCCCAGACCTCGCGGAGACGACGCTGCTCCTCGTCGACGTGCCCTCGGAGAGCCGTGCCGAGGCTCCCGCGGTCGATCTCGTCCGGGAGCTGATGCCGGGGACGGCCGCCTACGACGACGGCGAGGTGCTGCTCTACGGCAGCGGGCCGATCGTCCTCGCCGGGCACCTCGACACGATCCCGGCCCAGGGGAACTTCCCCGGAAGGCTCGAGGGCGGCGCCGTGCACGGGGTCGGGGCAAGCGACATGAAGGCCGGCATCGCGGTGATGGTCGAGCTCGCTCGGGCAGGAGTGCCGGGGCGCTACCTCTTCTTCACCCGCGAGGAGGTGCCGGTGAGCGAGAGCCCTCTGCCTGCTCTCTTTGCTACCGATCGCCTCGAGAGACGTCGAGCTCGCCGTCGTGCTCGAGCCGACCGACTGCATCCTCCACGCCGGCTGCCTCGGGAACATCCAGGCGCGGATCACGTTCGACGGGCGAGAGCGCGCACTCCGCGCGCCCGTGGACGGGCGTGAATGCAATCCACGAGCTCGTCCGCGGGCTCGAGGATCTCGTCGCGGCTCGACCCGCTCGACGTCGAGCTCGACGGGCTCGTCTACCGCGAAGTGGTGAGCGCTGTCCGCGTCGAGGGCGGGATCGCCGCGAACGTCGTGCCGGCGCAGCGCGAGCGTCGAGCTGAACTTCCGCTACGTGCCGGCGACGCGCGCCGAGCGGACCGGCTCCGTCGGCTCGTTCCGGAGCGGCGAGCTCGAGATCCTGTCGCAACTCGCCCTCCGCTCCGCCCGCTCTCGCGAACCCGCACATCGCGCCGCTTGCGCGAGCTCGTCCCTGACGTTGCGCCGAAGCAGGCGTGGACACCGGTGGCGCAGTTCGCCGAGCAGGGCATCGATGCGATCAACTACGGCCCGGGCCTCACACGCTACGCGCATCGGCAAGATGAGCAGGTGCCGATCGAGAACCTCCTCCAGGCGTACGACGTGCTGCGAGCGGTTTCTCTCATGATCAATCCGACGCTCGCGGGGATGGCGACGTACCCGTTCGTCCGGCTCGAGGAAGCTCGGCGGGAACTCGTCGCGCGAGGCGTCGAGGTGATCGACTTCGGCAAGGGCGACCCGAACGAGCCCACCGATCCGATGATCCGCCAGGCGCTCATCGACGCGCTGCCCGGAACGCGCGCCGTACCCGCTCGCCGCAGGACTGCCCGAGTTGCGCGCCGCCGCGGCCGGCTGGTGCAAGCGGCGCTTCGGCGTCGAGGTCGATCCCGACTCGGAGATCGTGCCGACCTACGGGTCGAAGGAGGCGATCTTCTCGCTCGCGCAGGTCCTCGACGCCCGGCGGCAGGACGGTCGTCGTATTGCGAGCCCGCGTATCCCGTCTACGAGCGCGGTGCGCTCTTCGCGGATGCCGACGTCGCAACGCTCCCGCTCACGCGCGAGCGCGGCTTCCTGCCCGACCTCGACGCGCTGCCCGACGACGTCGAGCTCGTGTGGGTCAACTACCCGCACAATCCGACCGGCGCGGTTGCACCGCTTTCCTTCTACGAGGAGCTCGCCGAGCGCGCGCGCGTACAGGGTTTCTGGATCGCCTCCGACGAGGCCTACACCGAGCTCTGGTTCGGCGAGCCGCCCGTCTCGGCGCTCCAGGTCGAAGACAGGTCGCGCGTCATCGTCTTCCAGACGCTGAGCAAGCGGTCGTCGATGACCGGCTACCGCTCGGGGTTCGTCGTGGCCCCGCCGGAGATCATCGACGCGTTGAAGGCGTACCGGCCGAGTGTCGGTACCGCGCCGCAGGAGTTCGTGCAGCTGGCGTCCGTCGTCGCATGGAACGACGAGCGGCATGTGGAGGAGACACGCGCGCGGTATGCGGCGAAGCGCGAGGTGATGATCCCGGCGATCGAGGCGCGCGGTTGGGAGATCGTCGCGAGCGAGGCGACGATGTACCTCTGGGTCGCTGTGGCCGATGAGGATGCGGTCGTCGAACAGCTGCTGCCGCGCGGGGTGCTCGTCTCCCCCGGCTCGTTCTTCGGGCCGAGCGGTGCGGGCTATGTGCGCTTCGCGCTCGTCCCGACCCTCGACGAGTGCCGCCGCGCAGCCGCGATACTCGGACGCACTGTGAGCACCGAAGAGACTATTGCGGCCCTCGACCGCGGAGAGCTGCGCGTCGCGGAGAAGGTCGACGGCGAGTGGCAGGTCAACGAGGACGCGAAGTCGGCGATCCTCGACTACTTCCGCATCCGGAAGCTCGAGCCGATCGAGGTCGGCCCGTACGAGTACCTCGACAAGATCCCGCTCAAGCGGAACTACGCCGCGCTCGGCGTCCGCGTCGTCCCGCCCGCGACCGCGCGCTACGGGGCGTACCTCTCGAGGGGCGTCGTGATGATGCCGAGCTACGTCAACATCGGCGCCTGGGTCGGCCCGAACACGATGGTCGACACCTGGGCGACCGTCGGGTCGTGCGCCCAGATCGGTGCCGACGTCCACCTTGCAGGCGGCGTCGGCGTCGGCGGCGTGCTCGAGCCCGTGCAGGCGCGCCCCGTCATCGTCGAGGACGGCGCATTCATCGGCTCGCGCTGCATTCTCACCGAGGGCGTCTTGATCGGCGAGCGCGCGGTGCTTGCGCCGAATGTCTCGCTCACCGGCTCGGTGCCGGTCATCGACGTCACAGGCGCAGAGCCGGTCGAGCACCGCGGCTACGTGCCGCCCTACTCGGTCGTCGTCCCCGGCACGCGGCCGAAGGAGTTCCCGGCCGGGACATATCAGATCGGCTGCGCACTGATCATCGGCCGCCGCAGCGAGCAGACGGACCAGAAGACGTCGCTGAACGACGTGTTGCGCGAGTACGAGATCGGGGCCTAGCCGGGCTTCGCGTCCGCGGTCGCGAGGTCGGGCTCCTCGCGTAGCCAACCGCGGGCCTCGTCGAGCGACACGAACGCCTTCGCCACGAACCCGATGTCGGAGAGCCGCGCCCCGAGCATCTTCGCGATCTCCTGGTTCAGCCGGCCCGTCACGACGAAGGCGATCTGCTGCCGGCCGATCCGGTCGGAGATGTCCTCGACGAGCGCGGCGCGTCGATCGAGATCGCCGACGCCGAACACCGACCAGTCGGTCTGCGTGTGGTCGAGCAAGATCTTCATGCCGTCGCGCCACGCCGGGTCGGCGATCACCTCGCGCATCATCCCGTCGAGATCCTCGACGTTGGCGACGCCCGCTGTGGTCACCCGGACATCCTCCGGATCGCCGCCCCACTGCACAGACCAGTGCATTCAGGAATCGTCGCACACTTCGGCCGGCCCGATGAGCGTCGCGCCGTCGCCTTCGAGTCGGACACGCAGGTCCCCGCCGGGGAAGTGCACGAGTACCTCGCCCTCACTGAACGAGGCCGCGGCGACGGCCACCGCACTCGAGCCGGACGCCGTCGTCTCGCCGACGCCGCGCTCCCAGACTCGCGCGGTCACCTCGCGGTCGCCGTCGCGCCGGGCAACCTGGACGTTCGTGCGATTCGGAAAGTGCGGATGTGTCTCGAGCAGGGGGCCTATCTCGTCGAGCCGCGCCGGGTCGTCGTGCACGACCGCATGCGGATTGCCGACGTCGACGGGCACGAACGTGATTCCCTCGATCGTCTCGGCGTCGCCGACCCGGACCGCTCCCATCTCGGACTCGTAGAGACCATCGCTCCTACGGCGTACCTCGACGGTGCGTGCGCCTACGTGCACGCGCGCGACTGCCGACCCGGTTCGCTCCATGAGCCACGCCGCGGCGATGCGTGTGCCGTTGCCCGACATCTCCGCGAGCGATCCATCCGGGTTGACGATTGCAACCGTTATGTCGTCGCCCTCGACCGACAGCACCTGCATGACGCCGTCGAGTCCCGGCTCCATGACGTACTCGTCGCTCTCAGCGACGAGATAGACGTTCCCGTGTGCTTGCCAACGCGACGATGTCATCGGCGATCTCGCCCTGCGGACGGTCGGCTGCGACCATAACGAGGCCGGCCACGCGGCGCATCCACTTCCGCTGGTACGCCGCGTAGCGGCGGGTGCGCGCAACGATCGCCTCGTAGGCGTCGTCTCGCGAAAGCGTCGCGATCTCGTCGAGGCCGAGCGTCTTGCCAGCAGTCGCCGAGATCGGGCTCTCGAGCGCGCGGCGCACCTCTTCCTCCACGCCGGCCTCGAACATCGCGCGCGTGCGCTCCTCGATCCGCCGCGCGAGCAGGACCGGGTCGATCTCCAGGCCCACGACGAGCGTCGGGTGACGGGTCTCTTCCGCCCACAGGCGATCGGACTCCGGGACGAGCGATGCGCCTGTCTCCGCGAGCTCCAGGGCGCGGACGACGCGGCGGCGGTCGTTCTCGTGCACGGCCGCGCCGGCGGCCGGATCCATCGCCGCGAGCTGCGCGTGCGCCGCTTCAGGGTCGGCGTCGTAGAACGCCGTCCAGCGTTCGCGCGCCCCCGGTGCCGGCGCCGGCGGAAGCGAGAGCTCCGCGAGCGCCGCCCGGAAATAGAGGCCCGTCCCCCCGACGACGACCGGAGTGCGGCCGGCGGCGAGGAGCTGGTCGATCGCCGCGTGCGCGAGCGGTGCGTACTCGCCGACAGAGGCCTCGTGATCGAGCGGCCAGATCGCGACGAGCCTGGCCGGCGACTGGTTCGTGAGGATCGGCAGCCCCTCGTACGCCTGCATTGCATCAGCCGATACGAGCTCGCCGTCCATCCGATCGGCGACAGCCTCTGCGACCCTCGATTTGCCGCTCGCGGTCGGGCCGAAGATGCCGATAACCGTCACCAGTGCATTCTCGCGTCCGTTACACCTGGATGAGGGTGTCCCGCTTTGCGTTGAGAAATCACCTGGAGCGGACGCGCGCGGAATCCTTCGCATTCGTGGTCGCGAGCACCGCGATCGCCGTCGGCACGCTTGTCGCCGTCAGCTGGGTCGCCGGCTTCGAGCACGTCCTCTTCCGTCTCCGGGCCGTCGATCCGGTGTGGTTCGCAACGGCCTTCGTCGCGCAGGTGATCGCATACGTCGGCTATGTCCTCGCCTATCGCGAGGTCGCGCGCGTCGAGGAGGGCTGCGACATGCCGACGCGGAGGCTACTCGCCGCGGTCACGGCGGGCTTCGGGCCGTTCGTCGCGCGCGGCGGCTTCGCCGTCGACGTCCATGCGTTCAAGGCCGCGGGCCTTTCGGATCACGATGTCCGCATTCGCGTGCTGGGGCTCGGCGCGCTCGAGTACGCGTTACTCGCCCCCGCAGCGTGCATTGTCGCGATCCAGTTGCTTGCCGACGGAGACTCGCCCTCACTCGGGCTGACGCTGCCCTGGGCGATTGCGGTGCCGCTCGGCTTTGTCGCTTCCCTTTGGGCGGTCGGGCGCCGTGATGCCTTCCGCGCCCACCGCGGGCGCAGGCGTCATCTCGCCGGCATGCTCGACTCGATCCACGTCCTCAAGACGTTGTTCGTGGAGCCGCGCCATGTGCTCGGCCCACTCGGGACCGCGGTCTACTGGTTCGGCGACATTCTCTGCCTGTGGGCGTGCCTTCAGGCCTTCACGCACGGGACCCCGAACATTCCGTTGCTCCTGCTCGGGTATGCGACCGGCTACGCGCTGACGCGGCGCACCCTGCCGCTTGGCGGCGCCGGTGCGGTCGAGGCGCTGCTGCCCTTCGCGCTCTCGTGGTGCGGAATCTCGTTGGCAGCCGCGGTGCTCGCGGTCTTCGCCTACCGCGTGTTCAACCTGTGGCTTCCGATCGTGCCGGCGGCGATTGGGCTGCGGTCGCTCAAGGCCGACGCGGCCTGAGCACCGCCGAGTGTCGTCGAGGTGGCGCGCTCGATGTGCACGTCTACGAGGTCGCCCGGTGACGCATCGCCCGTGAAGTTGACGGTCGTGTTGCGCCGGGTGCGGCCGCGGAGGATCGAAGCGTCGGTACGGCTCGGGCCCTCGACGAGCACCTCTTCCACCAGGCCAACGCGTGTCTGCGTTGCGCTCCCCCGCAATACGCTGCACGAGCTCGACGAGCCGCTCGATGCGGTCGCGCTTCACGTCGTCGGGAATCTGATCCGCCATCACAGCGGCGTCCGTCCCTGCCCGCGGCGAGTAGACGAACGTGAAAGCGGCGTCGAAGCCCACTTCCTCCACGACCTCCATCGTCTCGCGGAAGTCGTCCTCGGTCTCTCCGGGGAAGCCGACGATGATGTCGGTCGTGAGCGCTAGATCCGGAATCGCGGCGCGCATCTCGCCCACGAGTCTCAGATAACGCTCCCGCGAGTACGTCCGCCGCATCGCCTTGAGGATGCGCGTCGAGCCCGACTGCAGCGGAAGATGCGCGTGCTCGCACACGCCGGCGCAGTCAGCCATCGCCTCGATGACCGGGAGTCGAAAGTCCTTGGGGTGAGGGCTCGTGAAGCGGATGCGCTCGATCCCGTCCACCGCGTCGCACGCGCGCAGCAGCTCGCCGAACTCGGTGTGGATGTCGGGGAGCAGGTCGCGCCCCCATGAATTGACGTTCTGGCCGAGGAGGGTGAGCTCGCGCACGCCGTTCTCGGCGAGCCGAGTCACTTCCGCGAGGATGTCTCCAGGCCGCCGGCTGACCTCACGGCCGCGCACGGCGGGGACGATGCAGTACGAGCACGTCGAGTTGCAGCCCATCGAGATCTGCAACCACGCCTGGAACGGCCGCTCGCGGTGCATCGGCAGCGTCGCGGCGAATTTCCGCTCCTCCGCCGTCCCCCACGCCCCGCGTGCGACACCGAAGCCGCCGGCGCCGAGCCACTCGCCGAGGTGCGGGATCGTGCCGGGGCCGAATGCGACGTCGACGTCGGGGTAGAGCGAGAAGAGGCGCTCGCGCTGTGCCTCTGCGTAACAGCCTCCGACGGCGATGATCATCTCGGGGCGCTCGCGCTTGCGCGCAGCAGCCTCGCCCATGTACGCCGCGAACTTCGTATCCGGCTTCTCGCGGATCGTGCAGGTGTTGAAGACCACGACGTCGGCATCGCCCTGCGACTGCGCCTCGCCGAGCCCGAGCTCCTCGAGCATGCCCTTGATGCGCTCGCTGTCGTGCGCATTCATTTGACAGCCGAACGTGGTGACGTGGTAGCGGCGATTCACGCAGTCCAGCGTAGCGTGCCTCGCCTGAGTCTCACGAAGGAGTCGAGGGCCTACGTGCCCCGATTCCGAGGTCTGCGGCTTGTCGCCGGCCAGAGCGTAGTTTCCGCGGATGCCCCGGCATACCGGCGGGTGCATGAACGCTGCACCGTCGAAGGAGGCTCGCATGTTGGGCGTACTCATCGTCTCCGTCACCGTGATCGCAATCATGGGCTGGGTCGTATACGCGCTGGTACGACCGTTCACGCACACGCATTACGTGCACACATCCGAGCGTCTGTGGCGTCCGCTTGACTGACGCGTCAGACGGCAGTAAGCAGCCCGCGCTCTTCGACGAGGGCCACCGATAACGTTCGATACCCGCCCTCGTCGAAGAGGATCACCATTGCGTCGCCGTCGTAGCGCTGGACCGTGCCCTCGCCCCACTCGGAATGCGTGACGCGTGTCGCGACAGCGAAGGGCTCACCCCACGGCTCCTCCGCCACACCATGCCCCGCGTCGCAGTTGTCGCAGTTGCCACACGGTCCCTCGAAGTCCTCGCCGAAGTAGCTGAGGAGAAAGGCACGCCGGCACGTTCTGCTTTCCGCGTAGCCTCGCATCATCTCGACCCTCGTTCGGTCGTACTCCTTCCGATGCTCTTGCGCCGCTGCAGCTTCGGCGGCCGCGCGGCGGAGGTCGCCGTGCCCGTCGAGGCTCGCGACCCGTCCGTCCGGGAGCATCTCGACGACGCCGACCTCCTCGAGTCGCCCTAGCGCCGTCGTCACCTTCGTCTCGGAGAGCCCGGTCTCGTCGCGAAGATCCCTCGGGTCGACGGGCGACGAGGAGCCCGTGACCGCCTCGGCGACCTCGAGCACCTCGTCGGCCCGGATCTGCCCGGTGCCTGCGAAGAAGCGCCGCAGACCGACGTCCTCCGGACGGTAGTAGAGCACTGCGCGCGCCGGCTCTCCGTCGCGACCTGCTCGGCCGACCTCCTGGTAGTACGAGTCGACGGAGTCGCTCACCTCGGCGTGGACGACGGCGCGTACGTTCGGCTTGTCCACGCCCATGCCGAAGGCGATCGTCGCGACGACGACCTCGCACCGGTCGTCCATGAACGCGCTTTGCGTCTCTTCGCGCTCGCTCCGCCCCAGTCCCGCGTGGTACGGGAGTGCGTCGACATCCGTGTCGGCGAAGCGATCGGCGAGGGCTTCGGTGCGCTTCCGGGTCGCGGTGTACACGAGCGCAGGCCGCTCGCCGCCTGAGACATCGGCGACGAGCGCTCGCAGCTTGTCCTCGTCTTCGTGGAACCGATGCACGGCGAGGTGGATGTTCGGACGGTCGAAGCCGCGTACGACGACTGCTGCGTCGCGCATGGCGAGCCGCTCGAGAATCTCGGCGCGGACGGGAGGAGCCGCCGTCGCCGTCAGGGCGAGGGTCGTCGGGTGGCCGAGCTCCTCGATGACCGCGCCGAGCCGAAGATAGTCCGGACGGAAGTCGTGGCCCCACTCGCTCACGCAATGCGCCTCGTCGACGACGAAGAGCCTCGGCTGCGCTTCGAGCAAGCGCTCGCGCGTCTCCTCGTTCGCGAACTGCTCGGGCGCGAGGAACAGAAACTCGACCTCGTCGTCGGCGACCTCCTCGAGGAGCTCCTCGCGGGCGCGCTCGCCGAGCGTCGAGTTGAGCGCGGCAGCCTCCCCGAGCTCGGTCTCCTCGATCGACTCGACCTGATCGCGCTGAAGCGCGAGGAGCGGCGAGACGACGACCGTCGGCCCGCCCCCGATCGCGGTCGCGAGTTGATAGATGGCGGACTTCCCGGAGCCGGTTGGCAGTACGGCCAGCGTGTCGCGACCGTCGAGAACCGCGCGCACTGCTTCGTGCTGGCCCGGGCGAAGAGACTCGAAGCCGAGGATCTCCTTCGCGACATCGGCAATGGACGGCGTCCCCACGTTGTTCGCTTCTCTACGGTGCGGCGACCGCGAAACCGGACGTCACTCAGGCGGCCTGGATCGGCGGCTGCGGCACGTCGCGCACGCCGTCGTCGAGCGCATCATCGAGGACGGCCTCGAGCGTCGTCCCGCCGTTCCCATTCTGGACGGCGGCGTGATTGCGCGCGACATCGATCGAGCGGCTCTCGCGAATCACGGTCACCTTCACCTGGCCCGGATACTCGAGCTGGTCCTCGATCTCGCGGGCGATCTCGTGCGAGAGGAGCGCCGCCTGGTCGTCGTCGACCTCGGTCGGGCTGACGATCACGCGGATCTCACGGCCCGCCTGGAGCGCGTAGACCTTCTCGACGCCCGGCTTCGACGCCGCGAGCTCCTCGAGCGACTCGAGCCGCTTGATGTAGTGCTCGAGGCTCTCGCCGCGCGCGCCCGGGCGGGAGGCGCGAGATCGCGTCGGCGGCGATCACGAGCACCGCCTCGACCGTCTGCGGCTGCACCTCGTAGTGGTGCGCCTCGATCGCGTGGACGACGTGCTGCGTCTCGCCGTAGCGGCGCGCGAGCTGCGCCGAGATGCGTGCATGCGAGCCCTCGATCTCGTGCGTGAGCGCCTTGCCGAGGTCGTGCAGCATCGCGGCGCGCTTCGCCGTCTTCACGCTCGCACCGAGCTCGGTCGCCATGATCCCCGCGAGGTGCACGACCTCGAGCGTGTGCCGCAGCACGTTCTGGCCGTAGCTCGTGCGGAAGCGGAGCCGGCCGAGGATCTTCACGAGCTCCTCGTGGAACGGGCCGCAGTTCGCCTCGAACACGGCCTGCTCGCCCGCCTGCCGGACGATCTCCTCGAGCTCGGCCTTCGACTGGTAGTACGTCTCCTCGATCCGCGCCGGGTGGATCCGCCCGTCCTCGATCAGCTTCGTGAGCGTCAGGCGCGCGATCTCGCGGCGTAGGCCGTCGAACGACGAGAGTACGACGGCGTGCGGCGTGTCGTCGATGATGAAGTCGACGCCCGTCAGGTGCTCGAGCGCGCGGATGTTGCGGCCCTCGCGGCCGATGATCCGCCCCTTCATGTCGTCGGACGGGAGCTCGACGACGGTGACCGTCGTCTCGGCGGCGTGGCTCGCGGCGACGCGCTGGAGCGCGTCGGCGACGAGGTTTCGCGCGCGCCGCTTCGACTCGGCCCGCGCCTCGTCCTCGAGCATGCGGACGCGCCGGGCGAGGTCGTGGCGGACGAGCTCCTCTCCCCGCTCGAGCAGATGCGACTTCGCCTCCTGAAGCGTCATGCCCGCGACGCGCTCGAGCGCCTGCTGCTGCGCGGCCTTCGCCTGCTTCAGCTCCTCCTGGAGCTGGCGGAGATGCACCTCGCGGTCGGCGAGCCCCTGGTCCTTCCGGCCGAGCTCGACGAGCTTGCGCTCGATCTCCTCTTCCTTCGCGAGGACGCGCTCCTCGATCTTCAGGACGGCCTCGCGCCGGTCGCCGAGCTCCTTGTCGATCTCCGCGCGGAGCTGGACGGCCTGCTCGCGGGCCTCGATCTGCGCCTCGCGCCGGAGCGCCTCCGCCTCGCGCTCGGCGTCCTCGAGAAGCTGACGGCGCAGGCGCCGCGCCTTGCCGACCCCGGTCGACGCCGAACGCCTGGACCGCGACGAGGGCGAGCACCGCGCCCGACGGCGATCCCGATGGCGACTGCGATCCCGATCAGCACGTGCCGCACCTCGCTCGGTTGGGTTCCCCCACCCGGCATTGGGCCTGCAGCCGCGGCTCCACGAAACGTTTGCTCGATTCACGGCGCGCGCACGCGCGCGCACCGCGTAACTCGGCCGCGCTACCTGGCCGAATACCTCCGTCGACTGATGGTTCGGGTCGTGATGGTGGTTGTCACGTGATCGGCGTTCATTTCGGAAAAAGCGCAGTTTGCAGGCAAAATGTCAGGTGAAGCGACACTCGATCGTAGCGCGGTCACGCCTCGTCCGCAAATCCGCCGGCCTCCTCGAGGGTCGCCGGCGTCGAAGCCCCTGCGCCGCGAGCCAGCGGAGCGTCTTCGGGCCGCCGCCCCGGCGCGCGAGCCATTCCTGCGCCCGTTCGCTCTCGGGTCGGGAGTCCCGCGAGCGCCGGCCTCGACGTCGTCAGCGGCGAGGCCTTCCTGCTCGAGGGTGTGTCTCACGGCGGCGTCGCCGAAGCCGCGGCCGGCGAGGGCAAGGGCCCGTCCCGCAGCGACACGGGCGTCGTCGACGAGACCCACCCGCTCGAGCGCGGCCAGAGCCTCGGCGCGGGCGTCCTCGCCCGCTCCGCGCGCAAGCGAGCCGCTCCTCGAGACGGCTGCGGGAGAGATCGCGGTGCCGAAGCGCACGAACGGCAACGCCGAGCGCCTCGGCGCGGCGGAGCTCGCGGGCGAAGGCCCGGGCGGTCTCCCGGTCGAGCGTGCGCCCGACGGCGAGGCCCGCGCGCACGACCGCGTCGGCGGGAACGACCCGCCACGGCACGCCGTCGAGCTGGACCTCGACGCGGCCGCGCGGCCGTTCCCGCAGCGCCGTGACCTGCTTTATGGCGACTACTCCTCGGCCGCGCCGACCTCGGCGAGCGCCGCGGCGGCGGCGGCCGCCTTTGCCGCCTTGCCGGCGGGGAGCGCCGTTCTCGGCGGATTTCCTCGACTGCGATCGGCAGGAGCCTCGCCGAGACGACCTGCTCCGGACCGATCTCGAGCTGGATCTGCTGGAGGATCGCTGCGTCACGTCGGGATGCTCCCGGAGGAACGCGGTCGCGTTCTGGCGCCCCTGGCCCAGCCGCTCGTCGCCGAAGCTGAAGTACGAGCCCGACTTCGTGACGACCTTCCGCTCGGCGGCGACGTCGATGACCGTGCCTTCCCACGAGAAGCCGGTGCCGTACGATGATGTCGAACTCCGCCTGCTTGAACGGCGGCGCGACCTTGTTCTTCACGACCTTCACGCGGACGCGGTTGCCGATCGCCTCGACGCCTTCCTTCAGCGTCTCGATGCGGCGGATGTCGAGGCGGACCGACGAGTAGAACTTCAGCGCGCGGCCGCCCGGCGTCGTCTCCGGGTTGCCGAACATGACGCCGATCTTCTCGCGCAGCTGGTTCGTGAACAGGCAGATCGTGTCGGTGCGGTTGAGCGTGCCCGCGAGCTTGCGGAGCGCCTGCGACATGAGGCGCGCCTGGAGGCCGACGTGCGAGTCGCCCATCTCGCCCTCGATCTCGGCCTTCGGCGTGAGCGCTGCGACCGAGTCGATCGCGACGACGTCGAGCGCACCCGAGCGGATGAGGAGCTCCGTGATCTCGAGCGCCTGCTCGCCGGTATCGGGCTGCGAGACGAGGAGGTTGTCGATGTCGACGCCGATGCGCTTCGCGTACTGCGGGTCCATCGCGTGCTCGGCGTCGATGAACGCGCAGATGCCGCCGCGGCGCTGCGCCTCGGCGATCACGTGGTAGACGAGCGTCGTCTTACCGGACGACTCCGGGCCGAACACCTCGACGATGCGCCCGCGCGGCAGCCCGCCGATCCCCGAGCGCAAGGTCGAGCGCCAGATGACCCAGTCGACACCGCGCCGATCGAGACGGCAGCGCGGTCGTTCATCTTCATGACGGATCCCTTGCCGAACTGCCGCTCGATCTGGCCGAGCGCGACGTCGAGAGCTTCGTGCTTGTCCACCTATCTCAGCCTCCTAGAGCAACAGTCGATGACAACCTCGTACCGCGCACCCGCTGGCGCGCAGCCGTGACAGATAAGCAGCCGCGTCGGACGGAATGAGAACATTCTGTTCGTAGTCTAGGGGGCGCGGGCCGCAGGCGGGGACGCTCGCGGAAGCGCGCCACGGTGACGTGCGGCAGCCAGGGCCGGCCCTCGCGCCGGTAGACGCCGAGGGCCTCGAGGCGCTCCTGGAGGTCCGCGGCGAGCGCCGTCGCCCCGCCGCCGACGTCGTCGAGGACGACCATCGCGACCGAGCGCGTCTCGCGGTAGCGGGCGGGCCGCAGGCGGTAGTCGCCGTCGAGGCGCGCGGCACCGCGAAGGGCATCGACGATCGCCGGCAGCTCCGCGGCGGGCCGATGGCCGAGGAATGCCAGCGTGACGTGGAGGTGCTCGCGAGGGACGATCCGCAGCTCGCCCCGCAGCCTGCCCTCGAGCTCGGCTGCCTGCCACGACTCGCATCTCGTCGAGTGCATCCCCGGGAAGGCGCAGGGCCAGAAAGAGGCGTAAGCGTTCACTCGGCGCCACGCTATCCGGCGAGGTCATACGACTTCGTCAGAGCTTCGTGTCAGAAGCGTGCGGACGAGATGGAGGGCGATCACCACCGATCGTGCGCGGATCCCGGCCCGGTCGCCCGGGAAGTTGAACTCGCGGCCGAGCCCGCCGTTGGGGCCTTCGGCGTGGACATACACGAGCCCGACCGGCTTCTCCTCCGTGCCGCCGCCCGGGCCCGGCGACGCCGGTCACCGAGACGGCGACGCCGGCGTCGAGCCGCCCGCGGGCGCCGCGTGCCATCGCCGCTGCGACCTCCGCCGAGACGGCGCCGTGCTCGGCGATCAGCTCCGCGGGCACGCCGAGGTCGCGCTCCTTGACGTCGTTCGAGTACGCAACGAGGCCGCCGAGGACGACGTCGCTCGAGCCCGGCACAGACGTGAGCCGCGCGGCGACGAGCCCACCGGTGCAGGACTCCGCAGTCGCGATCGTGAGCCCGCGCTCGCGACAGAGCTCGAGGACGTGCTCCTCGACCCCGCGCTCGTCGCGGCCGTAGATCCACTGCTCGACCGGCGGCAGGAACCGCGCCTCGAGCTCGTCCGCCCGGGCATCCGCGCCCGGCTCCACGAACAGGTCGACGTGGATCTCGAAATCGCGGGCGCAGATCGTCACCTCCACCCCATCGCCGTCGCCCCCCGCCTCCGCGAGAGCGCGGGCGACTGCCGATTCGCTCACGCCGAACATCCGCACGACGCGATGTCCGGGCGGAGCCGTGCGTGCGAGGAGCGCGCGGAAGGCATCGGTCTCGAGCGCGTTCGGCCAGAGCCGCTTGAGCTCGCCCGGCGGGCCTGGAAGCACGACGACGACGCGGCCGTCGGCGCGCGGGATGAGGAGGCCGGGCGCCGTTCCGGCGAGCCCGAGCGAGATTGCGCCGTCGGGGACTGTCGCCTGCTTCGTGACGCCGGCTTCGAAATCGGCGTAGTCCCGGCGCAGCCGAACGGCCGCGGCGCGCGAGACGGCCTCGATCTGCGCCTCGAGCTCGGCGTCTACGTGCGTGCCGACTCCGAGCGCCTTTGCGACGAGCTCGACCGTCCGGTCGTCGTGCGTCGGGCCGAGCCCTCCCGACACGAGCACTGCCTCACCGTCGTCGAGCGCGGCGCGGAGCGTCGCCTCGAGCTCGCCGGCGTTGTCGCCGACGATCGCGATTCGCGCCGGCTCGAGTCCGAGCCGCAACGCTTCGCCCGCGAGATAGGGCCCGTTCAGATCGGTTCGCTCGCCCCGCACGAGCTCGCTGCCCGTGACGACGACGACGGCCTTCGGGCGCGTCAACCCTTGGAGCCGGGCTTGACGACGATCTTCACGTTCCGGTGCGCCGGGAGCGTGAGCGGCTTCCCGGCAAGGCGGAACTTCGCGCCGGTCGGATGCCGAACGGAGAGCCAGAACTTCCGCCCCACGATGAACTCGCTGTCGCCTCGGCGAAGCGTGCCCTGGAAGACGACGGGCCCGATGTCGGAGTTGCGGCGAATCTCGATGTATGTCCCTTTGCCACGGCCGACGAACCTGAGCCCGACGGGCGCTGCCGTCTTGTGGGACTGGACAGCGGGCGGCGTCGACGTCGTCGCGTCGCTGCCGCCGAACTTCCAGGCGACGATGACGAGTGCCGTGAGCGTAGCGATACCGACGAGCGCGAGGAACACGACACGGCGCTCGACGGACCGCTCCGTGTCTCGCGCGCGGTCGCCGCTGCGGCATGTCGTCGTAGGCATTGACGACGTAGCGCGAGTTGTACTCGTCCACGTAGAGCTGCCCGTCGAGCCCGAGATACTCGGCATAGGACCGGAGAAAGCCCTTGATGTAGGTGCCGACCGGCAGCACCTCGAACTCCTCCTCCTCGAGGGCGCGGATGTACTTGGCGCGAATCTTCGTCGCCAGCTCGACCTGCGAGTAGTCGAGACCCTGGCGAACGCGCGCCTCGCGGAGGCTGTTGCCGATTTCGAACATCAGCGGCCCATTCTAGAGAGCGTGCTGCGACTAGCCCTCGAGGCGCAGCAGCAGCTCGTAGAAGCCGACGGCGATCGCGCCGGAAAGCGCGAAGCAGATACCGGCAACCCCGAGGATGCGCGAGATCCGGATGCGTCCCCAGCCGCCGGCCTGCTCGAGCGTCCGGCGGATGCGGCCGCCGGCGCCCCGCGCGAAGAGGAGCGCACCGACGCCACAGGCTGCTGCGACCGGCACCGCCCAGACAGCGTCGAGCAGGTGGACGCCTGCCGTCTGCCGCGACATGACGATCGCCGCGGGCACCGAGATCGTCGCCACGAGCCCGAGGACGACGGCGAGTGACGCACGGTGGTTACTGGCCGACGGCATTACTGCTTGACATAGGGCCGGCCAACGGAGGCGGGCGGAATCGAACGGCCGATCACACCGGCGACGGCGATCAGCGTCAGGACGTAGGGAAGCGCCTGAAAGAGTACCGCCGCCGAGTCCGAGTACGTGGCGAGCCGGAACGAGAGTGCGGTCGAAGCGCCGAAGAGCACGGCAGCCGCGTAGGCGCCGAAGGGGCGCCAGTTGCCGAAGATGACCGCCGCGAGCGCGATGAAGCCGCGGCCGTTCGTCATGCCCTCGTTGAACGAGCCGACGAAGCCGATCGAGAGATATGCGCCGCCGAGCGCGGCGAGGATGCCGGAGATGACGACGGCGACGTAGCGCGTCTTGTAGACCGAGATGCCGACCGTGTCTGCCGCACGCGGATGCTCGCCGACCGAGCGCAGGCGCAGACCGACCGGCGTGCGGAAGAGCACGAACCAGGCGAGGACGAGCAAGAGGAAGGAAAGCCAGATCATCAGGTTCAGGTTGCCGATCGCGTTCCCGAAGAAGCCGTTCTTCGAGAAGCCGAACCACTTCGCGAGTGGCACCGTTCGGGATGCGCGGCAGGTTGCCCGGCGTCCCGTTCTCGCCGTAGACCTGGATGAAGAAGTAGCCGGTGACGCCGAGCGCGAGGAAGTTGATTGCTGTCCCGCCGACGATCTGGTCTGCCCTGAGGTGGATGGAGAAGAACGCGTGCAGCAGCGCGAAGCCGGCGCCCGCGATGCCCGCGATGAGAGCCCCATCGCCCACGAGTTGAACTTGTCGGCGCCGAGGCAGGCGAAGAAGCAGCCCGCGAGCATCATTCCCTCGAGGCCGATGTTCGTGACGCCGCTGCGCTCGGCGATCATGCCGCCGACGGCCGCGTAGGCGAGCGGCGTCGCCCACGCGAGCGTCGAGCCGATGAGCGCGCCCCAGACGACGACCGACTCGAGATTCGTGTTCGAGGAACGCGTCGCGAGCAGGCCGAGCCCGATGCCGATGAGCGCCGAGCGCGACCGCCCCCCAGCCGATCCTTCCGGCGCCGCGCGACACCGCCCAGACCCCGCACGCGATCGCGAGGAGGCCGACCATCAGCGGCACCCAGACCTCGATGCGTCTTGAGCGGCGGCAGCGTGAAGAAGAACGCGAGGACGCCGAGGAACATCCCGGCGCGCGCGACCTCGCGCGGCGTCCGCGAGACGCGGTCGGTCGTGCGCGGCGAACGCGCTCACGTCACGACGCCTTCCTCGGCGCGGGCGGCGCCTCGCTGCGGCCGAAGCCGATCTTCCGCGCGCCCGACCAGACGTAGAGGATGAGCACGTCCGCGCCGACGAAGAGCAGGACGAGCGCCTGGATCATCAGCGTCAGGTTGCCGGCGAGCTGCGGCGGGAAGACCGTCTCGTCGAGCCCGCGCGTCGAGGTGCCGTTGACGAGCGCCCCGAAGAGGAGCGCGGCGAGGCCGACGCCCACAGCGGTGTTGCGGCCGAGGAGTGCGACGGCGATGCCGATGAAGCCGATGTTCGAGACCTGGATGTCGAGCACGCCGATGCGGAACTGCCAGCCGAGGATGTCGATCGCGCCGCCGAGCCCGGCGAATGCGCCCGAGATCGCCATCGCGTAGACGTAGTTCCGCCCGACGTTGATGCCGCCGTAGCGTGCAGCCTCGGGATTGAAGCCGACCGCGCGAACCTGATAGCCGAGCGTCGTCCGGTTGAGGATCAGCCAGAAGACGACGAGCGCCGCGAGCGCGATGAAGAAGCCGATGTGCAGCGCCTGCAGCTCCGGGTTGCCCCAGAACGTCGGCAGCGTCGCCGACGGCTTGATGTCCGGTCGAGATGGGCACGGAGATGTCCGGCCCCTGCAGCGGCCCGCCGCGGCCGAACGAGGTAGCTCCCCACCCAGTATGCGATCCAGTTGAGCATGATCGTCGTGATCACCTCGTGTGCGCCGACGCTCGCCTTCAGGAAGCCGGCGATTGCGGCAATACCTGCGCCTGCTGCCATCGCGATCGCGATCGCGAGAAACACGTGCAACCCCTTGCTCATCCCTGCCCATGACGTGCCGACCCAGACGGACATGAGCGCGCCCGTGATGTACTGCCCCTGGCCCCCGATGTTGAAGAGGCCGCACCGGAACGCGAACGCGACAGCAAGCCCGGTGCAGATGAGCGTCGACGTCAGGATCAGCGTCTGCGTCAGGTTGAACGCCGCGAGCGCATTCGTGTCGGTGTTCCACCAGAAGAAGATGTGGTGGTTCGTGAACGGGACGTCGATGTGGTGGTGGCCGAACTCGAAGAACCACTGGAGGCCGGTGCCGTTCCAGATCGCCTTGTACGTCCTGAACGGATTGTGCCCCGTTGCGAGCACGACGAGCCCCCCGGCGAGGAAGGCGAGAAGGACAGTGAAGAGCGGCGTGATGACCCCGCCCGCGCGCTGGTAGAAGGCGAGACGCTCGGCGACGCTCGGCGCATACGCCTCGGGGTTCTCGGAGAGGTTTTGCGGCGCGTTCTCGCGGCCCGGGTGGTCCATCGGGTCGGAGGGGTCTTGCGTGTCACTCATGCGCTCACCCCCGTTCGCGAGACGCCGGTCATCGCGAACCCGAGCTCCTCCTCCGAGACGCTCGGCGGGAACTCGCCGACGATCCGCCCCTCGTAGATGACGAGGATGCGGTCGGCGAGCGAGACGACCTCTTCGAGCTCGAGCGACACAAGGAGCACGGCCCGGCCCTCGTTCCGTTCCTCCACGAGCCGGCGATGCACGAACTCGATGGCGCCGACATCGAGGCCACGAGTCGGCTGGGCTGCGATGAGGACGCGCGGGTCGCGGGAGACCTCCCGGGCAATCACGACCTTCTGCTGGTTGCCTCCAGAGAGCGCGGATGCGCGCGTGTGCTCATTGCCGCCGCGCACGTCGAACTCCTGCAGCAGTCCCTTGCCGTACTCCAGGAATCGCTTCGGGTTGATGAAGCCGGCCTTCGAGAACGGCTTCTTGTCGAAGTCGTGGAGAACGAGGTTTTCCGCGAGCGAGAACTCGAGCACGAGCCCGCGCCGCTGACGGTCCTCCGGAATGTGGCCGACGCCCTGTTGCAGAAACTCGTGGGCGCTCGCCCTCGAGAGATCGCGGTCGCCGACTGCGATCCGGCCCGACTCTGCGCGGCGCAGGCCGGTGATCGCGTCGATCAGCTCGGTCTGACCGTTGCCGTCGACACCGGCGATCGCGACGATCTCGCCGGCGTGAACCTGAAAGGTGACGCCGCGCACCACCTCGAGGTCGCGGTCGTCGTGGACGCGCAGGTCCTCGACGTCGAGCAGGATCTCGCCCGGCGTCGAGCTGCGCTTCTCGACCCGAAGCAACACCTCGCGTCCGACCATCATCTGCGCGAGGCTCGCCTCCGTCGCGCCCTCGCGTGGAATCGTGGCCACTTTCTTGCCACGGCGGAGGACGGTCACGCGGTCGGCGATCTCGAGCACCTCGTTCAGCTTGTGCGAAATGAAGATGACGGACATGCCCTCGGCGACCAGGCGCTTGAGGATCTCGAAGAGCTCGCCCGCCTCCTGCGGCGTCAGCACGGCCGTCGGCTCGTCGAGGATGAGGATGTCCGCATGCCGGTAGAGGGCTTTGAGGATCTCGACGCGCTGCTGCTGCCCGACCGTGATGTCCTCGACCCTCGCGTGTGGGTCGATATGGAAGCTGAACTGCTCCGCGAGCTCGCGCACGCGCCGTTCCGCTGCGGCCGTGTCGAGGACGACGCCGCTCTTCGTCGGCTCCGACGCGAGCACGATGTTCTCGGCCACCGTCATCACGGGGATGAGCATGAAGTGCTGGTGCACCATGCCGATGCCCGAGTCGATTGCCGCGTGCGGCGAGTCGATGCGCACAGGCTCGCCGTTCAGAAGGATCTCGCCCTCGTCCGGGTGGTAGAGCCCGTAGAGGATGTTCATCAGCGTCGACTTGCCGGCGCCGTTCTCGCCGAGGAGGGCGTGCACCTCGCCACGCCGCAAGTCGAAGTCCACCGCATCGTTCGCGACGACGCCTGGGAAGCGCTTGGTGATGCGACGCAGCTCGAGGGCGGGCTTGGCGTTGTCGACCACGGTCGAGGCGATTCTAGGGAGAACGACGGAGGGCGGACACGATGGTCCGCCCTCCGTTCCGGGAATTGTCCGCAGGCGCTACTGAACCTTCACCGGCGGCTTGATCTTGCCGGAGATGATCTGGGCGCGGAGCCCATTCAGCGTCTTCACGAAGGATGACGGAACGCTGCCGGCCATCCGTCCGAGGCCGACGCCGGCGTTCTTCAGGTTGAAGTTGAGGTTGCTGCCACCCTTGAACTGGCCGCTCTGCGCGCCCTTGATGGCGAGGTACACGCCGCGGTCGACGCGCTTGATGACGCTCGTCAAGGTGTGGTTCGGGTGCAAGTAGTACTGGTCGACGTCGACGCCGATGCCCCAAATGCCCGCGTCATCGGCCGCCTGAAGCGTGCCGAGGCCGCACGGGCCGGCGACGTTGAACTCGACCTGCGAGCCCGCGTCGATCTGGTTCTGCGCCACGGTCGTGCACTTGGCCTGGTCGATGAAGTCCTGCGAGTAGCCCTTCAGGACCTTGATGGCCGGATTGCACTTCTTCGCGCCCGCCTGATAGCCGGCGAGGAAGGAGTCGACGGGCGGGATCTTCTGGCCGCCGACGACGCCGATGATCTGGTCGCCGCCCTTCTTCTTGACCGTGAGACCGGCGAGACAGCCGGCGAGGTAGCTCGACTCCTGCGATGCGTACGTGAGCCCCTCGACATTCGGCGACTTCTTGCCGTTGAACGGCGCACCGGTGACGTCATAGTCGGTGATCGCGAACTTCGTCGTCGGGAACTGCTTTGCGACCTTTGCCTCATCCGCGGCGAGGAGGAAGCCCGCGCCGATGATGATGCCGTAGCCCTTGCGCGCAAGCGACGCAAAGTTCGGCAGGTATTCGCTCGCCGACCGCGACTCGAGCGCGGACGTCGTCAGGCCCTTGATATGCGCCTGGGCGAATTTCAGACCCTTGAGCTGGTTCTGATTGAAGCCCTTGTCGTTGAACCGACCGACGTCGGACACGAGCCCGGCTTTGTACCCGGCAGTCGGAGCCGCGGCACCGGTGCCCACGAGCATGACCGCCATGACGGCCACCGCTGCGAGCGCCGCAACGGGCGCCGCGAAACGCCACTTCTTCACTTATGCCCTCCTGATGTGATGTCGACCCGAGTCTCGGGCGACCACGATGCTAAACGACCCGTCTGCCGTTGCCTAGGCGGTCGGGTGGGCTCGAAGGCCCACCCACTTAGACGTGCATTCACCTGATTTGACAGTGACTATTTGACGGTCGCGGGCGGGACGATCTTCCCGTCCTCGATCTGCTTCCGGAGCTCCTCGACCCTGTCCATGATGTCCTTCGGGACCTTCGAGCTCGTCTTGCCGAGGCCGACGCCGTCGTTTTTCAGGTCGAAGACGAGGTCGGTGGCGCCCTTGAACCGGCCCTTCTCCACATCCTCGATCGTGATGAAGACGCCGTTGTCGACCCGCTTCACGGCGCTCGTCAGGATGTGCGGCCCGAGGAAGGCCTGGTCGGTGTCGACGCCGATCCCCCAGACCTTCGCGTCCTTCGCGGCCGAGAGGGTGCCGAGGCCGCAGCCGCCTGCGACGTTGAACTCGACCTGCGAGCCGGCGTCGATCTGGTTCTGCGCGACGGTCTTGCACTTCGCCTGGTCGACGAAGTCCTGGGAGTAGCCGACGAGCACCTTGATGCCCGGGTTGCACTTGGCCGCACCTGCCTCGTAGCCCGCGATGTACGTGTCGACCGGCGGGATCTTCACGCCGCCGACGGCGCCGATCACCTGCTTGCCACCCTGCTTCTTCGCCATCAGGGCGGCCATGCAGCCGACGAGGTAGCCGTTCTCCTGCGTCGCGTAGGTGAGGCCGGCGACGTTCTTCGCCGTGCCGTTGAAGGGCGGCCCCTTCACGGAGTAGTCGGTGATCGCGAAGCTCTGCTTCGGGAACTGCTTTGCCACCTTGCTGAGTGGATCAGCGAGGAGGAAGCCGGCGGCGATCGTGATGTTGTTCCCGGCGCGCGCGCAGCTCGAGAGGTTCGGGATGTAGTCGCCGGAGGCCTTCGACTCGAGCGCCGTTTGCTGGACGCCGAGTTCGGAGGTGGCCTTCTTCAGGCCCTGGAACTGCAGCTGGTTGAAGCCCTTGTCGTTGAAGCGGCCGACGTCGCTGACGAGACATGCTTTGACGTCGCTCTGCTGCGCCGTCGTCGTCGCGCCGGCGGCGCTCGTCGTCGTCGAGCTGCTGCCGCTGCTGCCGCAGGCTGTCAGCGCAAGCGCGGCGGTCGCTGCGAGCGCCGCGCCCGCGAGGAGTCGAGTGTTCACGTGGAGCCTCCTGGGGATCTCGTTGTCTTCCCAGGTGATGCTCGATTACGCGGCTATCACGCCTCGGCGCGTGTAAGCAAAGTTTGTGCCCGGAGGAGGATCGCGTCGCGGTCGGCGTCCGTTGCCTCCGCGAGCCGGTCGGTCACGAGCTGCTCGCAGCGCTCGAGCACCTGCGGCCACGACTCGGGATCCTCACCTCTCTGTTGGAGAAGGTCCTTGAGCCAGCGGCGCCCGTACTCGGCATGCAGCGTTTCGTCGGCCCAGTCGAACTCCATGTCGTTCGCGGATGTCGTGTCGCCCATTGCCTGGAACGCGTCCGCGCGCTCGCGCTTGCGACCGATGTTCTTCGTCTCGAAGTAGCCGAGCATGCCGAGCCGGTATAGCGGATCCTGACCCGCGCAGGCCTCGTAGATGTAACCGCCGAGCGGCGTCTCCTCGGCCGGAAGCCGCCACGCGTCGAGGCGGCGCTTGCCCATGAGCATGTGGCGCGCCTCGTCGTAGCACCAGCGCCCGGCGTCGCGGACCCAGTCCCAGCCGAGCTCGGGCGCGAGCGCCCAGAGGATCGCGCCCGCCGTCTCGACGGCCCACACCTCGTTCAGGTGCGAGACAGCCGAACGAACCTGCAGGGGTACCCCCTCGCCGTACGGAAAGTCCGGAACGATCACGTCCGGCCAGTAGAAGCTGTGGTGCGCATAGCGATCGTCGCGCGCCGGTTGTTCCTGCAAACGGAACGGTTTGCCGGCGGGAGGCGCAAGATTTTGGATCCCGTCGCGAAGCTGCGAAACCCACGTGACGGGGGTAACCCCCGTTGTAAGAGCTTCGATCATCTCGCGCACATCCCGTGACGCGGCATCGACTATGCGCACGGTGGGGCCGTCGTCCAGCTCGTCCGTGTCCGCGAGGAACGCCTCGTAGCGCTCCGCGAGATCCGGGAGCATCGCGTCGGCGAGGCCGGCCACGAAGTCGTCAGCGCTCGGCGCGTCGATCACGGCTTCGTAGACGCGGATCAGCGGCGCGTCGGAGCCCTCGTCCAGGAACCGGCTCGGGTAGCGCAGCTCGAAGACACGCTCCCGGAACGCATCGCCCGCGAGCGTGTGCTGCCAGGCTGCGCGCGCGAGCGCCGCCTTCGTCTCGAGGCGCGGCACGCCGGCGATCCACCCGCCACACGCGAGCGCGAGCGCGCGCGCCAGATAGTGGTACCGCGTCAGGACCTGCGCCGTGCCAACGCGCTCACGCAGGGTCTGCGTCGACGGCAGGGCGGCGTTCATTGCAGGACCCCGAGGAAGAGCTCGAGGAAGCCCTGCGTGTCGAAGTCCTCGACGAGCGTGCAGTTGGGCTCGCGGCCGGTAACCCCGAGCACGTCGATCGACGAATAGCCCCGCGTCAGCTCGCCACGGATCTCGACGTCGACGAACACCTCGCGCGTCCGCTTGACGAGCGAGGGCTCGACGATCGCCGCTGCGACCATCGAGTCCGGATGCGTCGTGCCGGCCACCCCCATCCTGCGCTCGAACTCCTCGGCCTTGCGGTTCACCTGCCGGTAAAACCGCGCAAGCGGCGTCTCGACCGCATCGATGCGCGCGAGGTCGGCGTCGTAGAAGACGCCGTGCGAAAGTGTCAACGTCCACGTGAAGAGCGAGATCGCGAAGCCGGCCTTGAACACGATCTTCGCAGCCTCCGGGTCGACGAAGAAGTTGAACTCCGCTGCAGGCGTGATGTTCCCGAGCCCGCCGCCCATGATGTAGAGCCGCTTGACGTTCGCCGCAAACGACTGGTCACGCACTACCGCCGCCGCGAGGTTCGTGAGGGGCGCCTGCGCGAGGATCGTAAGCTCGCCGGGCGCGTCGCGAGCGCGCCGGACGAGCTCGTCGACCGCATGCTCGGGAGCCGGCCGCTGCTTCGCCTTCGGGAAGAACGAGTCTCCCATCCCGTCCTCACCGTGCACGTACGCCGCATCCACCGGGTCGGCGACGAGCGGCCGCGGGCAGCCCGGATAGACGGGCACGGCGCTTCCGACCTGCTCGAGCGTGTACAGCGCGTTCTCGACCTGCTGGTCGAACGCCACGTTGCCGTTGCAGATCGTGATCGCCTCGAGCTCGGCATTCGGGTGGCGCAGCGCGATCAGGAGCGAGGTGACGTCGTCACCCGCGGTGTCGGTGTCGACGATCAGACGGACAGGAATCAGTGTTGCTCCGGCGCCGGCCAAGCCGGCGCCTCCGCCGTTTTTCGGGCTCCGTCGAGCCTACGCCCGAGCCGCTCCTCGAGTTGCCCGCGCGACGGCAGGCCCGGGACGACGCCGGCATGCTCGACCATGTGCGCGCCTGCCGCGCAGCCCCACCGCACGGCATCGACTTCCCCCATGCCCTCGGCGAGTGCGACCGCGAACGCCGCAGTGAACGCATCGCCCGCACCTGTCGTGTCGACAACCGAGGTGGGGAACGCGGGCACACGCGTCCCGCCGATCTCCGCGCCCTCCTCGCCAAGTGTGAGCACGAGCGTCGCGCGCGCGTCTCGCACGGACGATGCCTCGGTCTCGTTCGGGGTCACGTAATCGACCTCCGGCGCAATCGGTGACGGCGGGGCGGGCGCCGGGTTCAGGATCGTCCGCACGCCCGCGCTCCGCGCGACCTCGAGCGCATAGAGCGCCGTGTCGACCGGAATCTCGAGCTGGACGACGCAGACGTCGGCGGCGGCGATCCGCTCTGCGAACGCGTCGACGTGCGACCGGCTCAGCTCGGCGAGCGCACCGGGCACGATGACGATCCGGTTCTCGCCGGAGGGCTCGACGAGGATCGGCGCCGTCATGGTCGGAGCGCCGGCGACGACCGGCTCCGCGCGCACGCCTTCTGCCTCCCACAGTGCGATCGCCTCGTGACCGAACGTGTCGTCCCCGATCGCCGTGAGGAAGTCGACCTCGGCACCGAGCCGCGCGGCGCCGACGGCCTGGTTCGACCCCTTGCCGCCGTGGTCGGTGCGGAAGGTGCGCCCGATCACCGTCTCGCCCGCGTCCGGCACGCGATCGAGCTCGACCGTCAGCCCGACGCCGTAGCTCCCCACGACAGCGATCTTCGCCATGCTCTCGATTCTATGGAGGCCGAAGAATGGATCCGTTTGCACGTCGAGCCGACGGGCGCGATCGAGGTCGAGAAGGAACGTCCCTGGGCGAGGACGCTTCGCGTGCCGACGGCGGACGGGCCGGTGTGGTTCAAGGCGGCCGGAGGCGTGCAGCTCTTCGAGCCGCGTCTCACCGCGCAGCTCGGCGCACGCTGGCCGGACCGCGTCGCCGAGGTGATCGCACACGACGAGCCGCGCGCGTGGCTCTTGATGTGCGATGCCGGTACGGCGATCGGGGTCTACGGGAACCCACCGGAGGCCTGGCACGCGGTGCTGCCGCGCTATGCGGAGTTGCAGATCGGCGAAGCGGCGCACGCTGCCGACCACCTTGCCCATGACGTCCCCGACCGCAGGCTCGAGCGCCTCCCCGCGCTGTACGAGAATCTCACAACGCGCGATCTCCCGCTCGAGGCTACGGACCACGGCCGCCTGAAAGCCCTCGCACCCCGCTTCACGGACCTGGTCGAGGAGCTCGCGTCGCACGGCCTCCCGGAGACCGTCCAGCACGATGACCTGCACTTCGCGAACGTCTTCTCGAAAGGCGACGAGCTGCGCGTTCTCGACTGGGGCGACTCGTGCATCTCGCACCCCTTTATCTCACTCGTCGTGACGTTGCAGTTCCTCACCGAGGTCTCGGGCCGTTCGCTCGATGACCCCTGGCTCCCGCGCCTGCGGGCGGCCTATCTCGAGCCGTGGGGATCAGGGCTCGAGGAGGTGCTCGAGCTCGCCCTGCGAGTGGGCTCCATGGCCTATGCGATCGCGTGGGCGCGCCAGCTGGACTATCTCCCGGAGGACGAGCTGCCGGAGTTTCTCGACTATTGGGGGCACAACCTGCGCCGCGCGATCGATCAGATCGACCGGTAGAGCGCGACGGCGCCCTCATCGCGCCGCACGGCGATTCCCTCGTCGACGAGTCGCTCGAGGAGCACTCGAGCCGGCTTTGCACGCCACCCGAGCGCGCCTGCGACATCGGCCGCGGAGACCTCCCCCGACGAGGCGAGCACGCACACGACGAGCTCGCGCTCCGCGTCCCTAACCGTCTCCACCGGCCAGAGCCGCTCGACGCGGTCGACCGCGATCGCACCCCACCCCTGCTGCTGCTCGACGAGCGCGGCGTTCGTGACGACGAGTGCCCGCTGCAACGCGACGACGGCTTTGTCGACTGCCTTCTTGTCGGCACCGACGAGGGCGCGAAGCTCCGGCCCGGTCGAGGGCCCCGCATCCTCCACGGCAGCGGCGACCTCGAGCTCGAGCGAGCCGAGCGCAGCGCGCCGCTCGGCGCTCACGGTCCAGAGCGCGCCGACGAGGCGCGGCGCGACGAGCGCCTGCCAGCGCCCGAGATGCTTGCCGACACACGCGAGGCGACGTGAGGGAAGCTCGTCCTTCCACGTCCAGCACCGCGACATCTCCGGCGTGAACTCGAGCTTGCCGTCGTCCCGGCGCACAGCCCAGTCGACGTCACGCGTCCCTGCGACCGCCTCCCAGAGGGACGGCAGCACGACGTCCGAGACGGGAAGCAGTGCGGCCAGGCCGACAACGTCGACCCACGCGCCCGCCGCATCAACCCTGCAGCGTTTACTCGATAGGGGCGGCGTACGTGTGGTACTGCGACTCGTCGACGAGGACGCGGCGCGGCTTCGAGCCTTCATAGCCACTGATGATGCCTCGCCGCTCGAGCATGTCGATGAGGCGGCCGGCGCGGGTATACCCGACGCGGAGCCGGCGTTGGATCAGGGAGACGGACGCAGTTTGCGTCTGGACGACGATCTCGATCGCCTTGTCGAGCAGGGGATCGTCGTCCGGGTCGAACTCCCCGTGCACGTCGTCACCGTCCTCCGGCTCGGCAAAGACTTCCGGTAGCTCGAGATATGCCTCGTCGAGCTGCTGCTCGCGCTGACGCGTCTGCTCGACGACGAGGGCGATCTCCTCCTCCGAGACGTAGGCACCCTGGACGCGCTGGAGGCGCGAGGTGCCGAGGGGCTTGAAGAGCATGTCGCCCTGACCGAGGAGCGATTCGGCGCCGCCCTGATCGAGGATCACGCGCGAGTCCGTCTGCGACGACACCGCGAACGCGATGCGAGACGGCACGTTCGCCTTGATCATGCCGGTGATCACGTCGACCGACGGTCGCTGCGTCGCGAGCACGAGGTGGATGCCGACCGCACGCGACTTCTGCGCGAGCCGGATGACTGCGTCCTCGACCGCCTGCGGCGCGATCATCATCAGGTCCGCGAGCTCGTCGATGACGACGAGGAGGTACGGCATCGTTGCCTCGCCGCGCTGACGGAATGCCCGGTTCGCCTCGTTCAGGTTGCGCGCGCGGACGGTCGCGAGCCGTTCGTAGCGGCGCTCCATCTCGGCGACGCAGTTCGCGAGGACGGCGCTCGCTTCCTTCGGCGAGGATACGACAGGCGTCAGAAGGTGCGGGATCGACTCGTAGTGGTTGAGCTCGATGCGCTTCGGGTCGATCAGGATCATCCGGCACTCGTCCGGGGTCGCGCGCAGCAGGATCGAGGTGAGGAGGGCGTTGATGCAGCCCGACTTACCCGAGCCGGTCGTGCCTGCGATGAGAAGGTGCGGCATCCGCGCCAGGTCGGTCCAGACGGCGGCGCCGGAGATGTCCTTGCCGAGCCACACCGAGAGCGGCGATGCGGTCGCAGGCAGGTCGTCGAAGATGTCGCCGAGGGTGACGAGGTTCGGTGAGAGATTCGGCAGCTCGACGCCCACCGCCTGCTTCCCTGGGATCGGGGCGAGGATTCGGATCTCCGTCGTCGCGAGCGCGTAGCTCAGGTCGTCCTTCAGCGCCGCGACCTTGGACACCTTCGTCCCCGGGGCGAGCTGCAGCTCGTACCGCGTGACGCGCGGGCCGGAGATCTGGCCGATCACCGTCGCCTCGATGCCGAAGTGCGCAAGCGTCTGCACAAGGAGCTCGGCGACGCGCGCTGCAGTCTCTCCACCGGCGTCCGATTGCTCCGGCGAGACGCGCAATACCGCCCGGTCGGGCAGCGTGTACTCCGCGTTCTCCGTCGTGACGTCGTCGAAGAGATGCTCCTGCTGCGTGACGAGCGGCGCTGGTTCCATCGAGAGGAGCGGCGAGGCCGCGAGCGGCTTGGCCGCTGCCTGCTCGACGACGACGTCGGGATAGCGCTCTTCCGCGTCGACGATCGGCTGCTTGCGTCGTGCCGGGGCGGGAGCGGGAGCGTCGGCCCACGTGTCCGCGGGCGCGGGAGCCCGACGCCGGCGGGAGGCGACGTGTGTCCGCACCTGGTGTCCCGAACGGCGGAGGATCGCCCCGAGCGACGCGCCCGAGAGGAGGAGCCCGCCGACGAGGAGCAACAGCACGCCGAGGATCGTCGAGCCGGTGGCGCCGATCGCGACGCCGACGGCGCCGCCGAGGAGCTGTCCGAGATACCCGCCCTGATCCCGGCCGAGCGCGACCATGAGCCCGAACGAGAGGACGACGAGGCCCGTCCGGAAGGGGCGAACGTCGATGAGCGCGCTTCGGGCGACCATCAGCCCGCCGAGCGCGACGAAGAGGATCGGCAAGAGCCAGGAGGCGCCGCCGATGAGTGCGTCCAGGCCGTCTGCCATCGCGGCGCCGACATAGCCGCCGTTCCACCCGGCGTAGACGACGCTGGCGAGAAAGAGCCCGAGGGCGAGAAGCCCGAGTCCCCAGAGCTCGGGATGCTGAAGCCCCCGCGGGCGCGCGGTTTTCGTCGTGCGCTTCTTCACGCGCGACGGTCTCTTGGGACGCAGTTTTCTCTTGCGCTTCTGGCGCGGCATGTGGCCACCTTTCGCGGAGGTCCGGCCCGCTCCTTCTACGAGGCGGCTGCCACAGCCATGCCGTAGTACGTCGGGGCCGCATACGCGAGAAGCTCCACCGGGCGGGCGCCCACCGCGCCCTGGAAGACGAGGAGCTGCCAGAGCGAGTCCGCCTTCGCATCGTCGACGAGCTCTGCAAGGGGCCGAAAGTCGAGCGGCTGCTTCCGGAGCAGTTCGAGGAACCGGTCGTCGTAGGCCTCTGCAGCGTCGTGAAAGCCGTACGGCCCCTGGGCATCGTGCGCATGCGCGTGATCGGCGCTCGCAACGAGTCCGACTTCCGCGGAGAGCCCGCCGACGAGCCGGCCGAGCTCGATGTGCTCCTCGAGCGGCCTGTCCCGCGCGGGCGCGACGACGACGACACGCTCCGCGCGCACGAAGTCGAGCGGCACCTCGGTTCCCCAGTCGAGCGGCATCTCGGCCTCCACGGGGTCGTTGCCACCGTATGAGACTCCGAGCGCAGGGATACCCGCCGTCTTTGCCGCGGCGACAAGGTCGAGGGAGAGCGCGCGATCGGTCGCGTGATCGCCCACGCGGCCGGAGGTCACGACGGCGAAATGCCCGTCGACGTGCACGTTGTGGGGGGTGATGACGACGGCCGTCGTGCACCCTGAGTGCTCGAAGCGAGAGCCGAGCTCGTCCATCGCTTCCCGCACCTCGGGCGCCGCACCGACATCGCCGTGCGGAGCGATAGCCGCAAAGCCGATCATGGCAGGGAGGAGATTCGCTCGACCAGGAGCTCGAGGAAGCGGTGCGCCTCGATGTCGACGCCTGCGTCGCAATTGCGGGGGGCGTCGGTCACGTGCCACATGTCGACGACCGTGCGACCGTCGCAGAACTTCGACTGCGTCTCGATCTCGACGTTGCAGTTGATCGTGGTCACGAGCGTCGGGTCGATCACCTGCGCGACGGCGACCGCGTCGTGGATCGGGGAGCCGTCGAAGCCGTAACGGTCCTTGTGAAAGCGAAGGAAGAAGTCGGCCAGCTCCGCGACGGCGCGTCCGGCTCTGCCCGTCGGCCGCAGCTGCTCCGCGTGCTCCTGCGTGAAGAGCGCCTTGTGCGTGACATCGAGCCCGATGAGCGTGACCGGGATCCCGCTCTCGAAGACGATCGCGGCAGCCTCGGGATCGACGAAGGCGTTGAACTCCGCCGCAGGAGTGACGTTGCCCTCCGCGATGGCGCCGCCCATCCACACGATGCGCTCGAGCCGTTCGCGCACATCCGGGTGCCGCTCGAGAAGGAGCGCGACGTTCGTGAGCGGCCCGGTCGGCACGAGCACCACACCGGGCTCGATCAACTGGGCGAGGAAGTCGGCCGCATGAGCGCCGACGGTCGTCGCCTTCGGCTCCGGAAGGTCAGGGCCGTCCATGCCGCTCTCGCCGTGGACGTGTGCCGCCGTCCGGAGCTCGCGGCGGAGCGGTCGGTCGGCGCCCGCGGCGACGGGAACGTCTGCCCGGTCGACGAGCTCGAGCACCTTCAGCGCGTTGCGCGTCGTCTTGTCGAGCGTCTGGTTCCCGGCCACGGTCGTGATGCCGCGCAGCTCGACCTCGGGAGACGCCAGCGCGAGCAGGATCGCGATCGCGTCGTCGTGCCCCGGATCACAGTCGATGACGATTGGGGTAATCACAAGAGCGCGTCGACCTCCTCGGCAGTTGGCAGTGACGTTTGCGCGCCGAGCTTCGACGCGGCGAGCGCTCCCGCGATGCAGGCGCGTCGCAAAGCTTCTTCTCGTTCCCGGCCTTCGAGGAGCGATACGACGAGACAGGCGGTGAAGGCGTCGCCCGCGGCCGTCCCATCGACGGCAGCTACCTCCGGGGGAACCGCCCGCGCCACCTCCACCCCGTCCTCCAGGAGAACGGCCCCCTCGGCGCCGTGCGTCACAACGATGAGACCGTCCTGGTGCGGCAAGGCGTCGAGCTCGAGCCGGTTGACGATGGTGACATCCGCCTTCGGGGTGCCCGGTCCGCGGGCGGGCGCCGCGTTGAGGAAGAACTCCGCCGACGCGGTATCGGCCACGTGCATCACCGTCTCGAGCGGGATCTCGAGCTGGCAGAGGATCCCGTCGCAGTCCGGCACCTCTACGTCGCCCGGCCGGAGCTCGGCGTTGGCACCCGGCGCGACGACGATCGTGTTCTCACCCAGGGCGTCGACGACGATGAGCGCGACTCCGGTTGAACGCGTTCCCTTCTTCAGCCGGAGGTCGACGCCCGACCGCTCGAGCTCGCTGACGGCGGCGGCTGCCAGCTCGTCGGTTCCGACGCTCGCGATCAGCGTCACATCCGCGCCGAGGCGCGCAGCGGCGACCGCCTGGTTGGCGCCCTTGCCGCCCGGGATCCGGGAGAACGCCGCGTCTGTCACGGTCTCCCCCGCGCGCGGGAGCCGCTCGGTCTGCGCGACGAGGTCGAGGTTGACCGAGCCGACGACGGTCAGGCGGGCCGGCACGGCGCGAGACTACCCCCGTTTGCGCTCGGCGAGGAGCGGAGAACACGCGCTCGATGAAGGCTGAGGACCGGAAGCTGCAGAACGAGGTCATCTTCCGCGACTCGAACGAGCGGATCCGCCGGGCGCAGGTCGAGATGCAGACCGACGGGGAGACGGTCCCTTTCATCTGCGAGTGCGCGGACATCCGCTGCCATACCATCGTTCACTTGACGAGCGACGAGTACGAGCGCATCCGCCGCGAGAGCCTGTGGTTCCTGATCGCGCCGGATCATGATGCGGACGACGGCGAAGTCGTCGAACGTTCCGAGCGGTACTGGATCCTGGCGAAATAGTGATGGACGAACGGGAGCGCAAGATCGGTGAGAACGAGGCGCTTTACCGCACCGTGAACGAGCGCATCGAGGGCCTGAACCAGGTGTTCGGCACGCTCACGAACACGATGACCGTCGTTTGCGAGTGCGGCGACGGCGCGTGCGCGGAGCAGATCGAGATCGACGTCGCCGATTACGAGCGCATCCGGTCCGACCCCACCTTCTTCATCATCGTCCCGGGACACGAGATCGCCGACGTCGAGGACGTCGTGGAGGAACGCGAGACTTTCCACGTCGTCCAGAAGCACGCGGGCGACCCGGCCGACTTCGCGCAGGAGCAGGACGAGCGGACCTAGGAGCCCTAGGTCACGCTGAGGACGCGAACGTCCTCGAGCGCGCGGCCGAGCAGGTTGTCGCGCAGGTCGAAGAGGCCGGCCCATAGGTCGGACCGGTCGGGCGTCGCCTCGACGACCGCCACCGCGGTGAGACCCTCGAGGGCGCGGACGAGCACCGCGAGCTCGAGGTAGGCCTGGGCGACCCGTGCGGCCGGCACGCGGACCCCGGCCCGCAGGAGAACGGGCTCCCAGTCGACGAGCTCGGCGACGCCTGGGGCTCCGTACCACGAGCGGCCTTCGAGGGCATCGGCCTCGAGCTCGAGGAGGTAGCGCTTCAACGGCTCCTCGAGGCCGGCAAGCGCCGTCTCGACGCGTTCCGCCGCGCGCCGCAGAGCCGACTGCCGCTCGCCCGGGGTCGAGGGCTTCGCATCCCCTTTCGCCCACTTCTCGAGGAGGCGGCAGAACGCGAGCGCGGAGATCTCGGATGCGCGCAACTGCGAGATGAGCCGCCGCGCCGTCTCCGGCTCGGCCGCACAGTCGGCGATCACGTCCGCCCAGGTCGGAACGGACCGGACGCTCACACTTCCACCAGCACCGGCAGGATCATCGGCCGGCGCCTCGTGCGGTCGTAGACGATGCCGCCGAGCGCGTCGTGGACGTGCTCCTGCAACAGCTTGATCTCGGTCACGTCGTCGCGGAGGAGCTCGTTGAGGACGCGCTCCGCCTCCGCGCGCAGCTCGTCGAGGAGCGGCTCGGCCGCGTCGCCGAAGCCGCGGGCGATGAGCTCGGGCTGCGCCGTCAGCATGCCGCGGCCATTCGACCCTGCGAGCGTCGCGACGACGATCAGCACGCCGTCCTCCGACAGGCGGCGACGGTCGCGGAGCGCGACATCGTGGACGTCGCCCACGCCGAGACCGTCGACGAACGTCATGCCGGCGGTGACGTGGTCGACGATGCGCGCCCTTCCGTCCGTGAGCTCGATGACCGAACCGTTCTCCGCGAGGATGATGTTCTCCTCGGGGACGCCGCCCTCGCGCGCAAGTTGCGCGTGCGCGGCGAGCATCCTGAACTCGCCGTGCACGGGCACCACGTTTCGCGGGCGCAGCAGCGCGAGGATGGTGCGCAACTCCTCCGCCCGGCCGTGGCCCGACACGTGCACGGGCGCATTGTCCTCGTGGAGCACCTCCGCGCCCGCCTTCGCAAGCCGGTTGATCGCGTCGTGCACGCGCAGCTCGTTTCCGGGGATCGGCTTTGCAGAGATGATCACCGTGTCGCCGGCCTCGACGCTCACGGCCGGATGGTCGTTGTAGGCGATGCGCGTCATCGCCGACATCGGCTCGCCCTGGCTGCCGGTGCAGAGGATGAGCTGCTCCTCGCGCGGCAGCTCCGCCAGCTCGTGGGGCCGCATGATCACGTCCTCCGGCACCTCCATGTAACCGAGGTTCCGCGCGATATTCGCGTTCTTTCGCATCGAGCGGCCGACGAACGCGACCTTGCGCCCGCAGTCGACGCCCACATCGACCGCTTGCTGCATGCGGTGGACGTTCGAGGCGAAGGACGAGACGAGGATCCTGCCCCGCCTCGTCGGGAAGATCTGCCTGAACGCCTCGCCGACCACGCGCTCGGATTGGGTGACGCCCGAGCGCTCGGCGTTCGTCGAGTCGCCGAGCAGGAGGTCGACACCTGCATTCCCGAGCTCGGCGAGCTTGCCGACATCCGTTCGTTGGCCGTCGACCGGCGTGTGGTCGAGCTTGTAGTCGCCTGTGTGCACCACGCGCCCACCCGGAGTCTCGAGGACGACGGCCGCGGCGTCGGGGATCGAGTGGGCCATGCGCACGAGCTCGATCCGGAACGGCCCGAGCCAGAACGGCTCGTCTCCGGGCGCAACCTCGCGCAAGTCGGCCTCCCGCAGCAGGCCGTGCTCGTCGAGCTTCGACTTGATGAGGCCGAGGGTGAGGCGCGTTGCGACGACTACCGGAACCTTGACCTCGCGCATGAGATACGGGAGTGAGCCGACGTGATCCTCGTGCCCGTGGGTCAGCACGACGCCGCGGATCATGTGCTCGCGCTCGCGGAGGTACGTGAAATCCGGCAGGACGAGGTCGACGCCGAGGTGCTCGTCGCGCGGAAACGCCAGGCCGGCGTCGACGATGACGATCGAGTCCTCCGCCTCGTACGCGGTCATGTTCTTGCCGACCTCGCCGAGACCCCCGAGGGGGATGATCCTGCAGACGCCCATACGACTACGAAGTCTAGGCCGACGCCGCGCTCAGGACGCCGGCACGCTCGAGACAGGCCCGAACCCGCTCCGTCTCCTCGTCGGTCGCGTCGACCATCGGCAGGCGAAAGCCGCCGAGATCATGGCCGAGGAGGTTCAGCGCGGTCTTGATCGCGATCGGATTCGTCACGACCTTGAGGAGGTCGAACCCGGGTTCCATCTCCTCGTTCAGGCGCCGCGCGCCCTCGACGTCACCGTCCTTATAGCGACGCACCATCTCCTTTGTCTGCACACCCCACACGTGCGTGTGGACGCAGACGCCGCCCACGCTGCCGAGCTCGAGGAACGGAAAGATCAGGTTGTCGTCGCCGGCGTAGAGATCGAGGCCGAAGCCCGGGATCTGCCGCGCCTGCTCGAGGTCGTCGTGCGCCTGCTTCACGGCGCGGACGTTCTCGATCCGCGACAGTTGCTCGATCGTCTGCGGCTCGATGTTGATGACGACGCGGCTCGGGATGTTGTAGACGACGACAGGCTTGTCGGTGCGCGACGCGATCTCCTCGAAGTGCCGCACGATCGCGCGCTGCGGCGGCTTCGAGTAATACGGCGTCACGACGAGGAAGCCGTCGACGTCGAGCTCGTGCGCGCGCTCTGTGAGGTGCGCCGAATGCCGCGTGTCGTAGGTGCCGGTGCCCGCGACGATCGTCGCGCGGTCACCGACCGCCTCGCGCGCCGCGGCGAACAACTCGAGCTTCTCGTCGTCCGAGAGCGTCGGGCTCTCCCCCGTCGTCCCGGCGACGACGAGGCCGTCGGAGCCGTGATCAACGAGGAACTGTGCGAGCTCCCGGAACTTCTCGACATTCACCGAGCCGTCCGCGTGGAACGGCGTGACGATCGCGGTCAGGACCTCGCCGAGCACGCGGAAAGTCTACGGCAACGATTCTCAGTTCTGGCCCTCATCTGCTGCCACTAATCTGGACAGAACATGGACGCGATCGTTCTCTTCACGCGCGATCTCCGCGTCCACGACCAGCCGGCGCTCGCCGCTGCGACCTGCGCGGCACGACGCGTCCTACCCCTGTTCGTTCTCGACGAGGCCCTCGCAGGCTCGCCGAACCGCACCGGCTTCCTCCTGGAGTCGCTCCACGATCTCGACGCGTCGCTGCGCGCCCTCGGCTCCCGGCTGCACATCCGGCGCGGCGATCCCGTCGAGGAGACCCTGCGCGTCGCTCGCGCGACCGGCGCCGACGCGGTCTTTCTGTCCGAGGATGCAACTGGGTACGCGCAGTCGCGCGAGGCGCGCCTCCGTGCCCGCATCGAGACGCACGCGTTTCCCGGTATCACGGCAGTGCCCTTCGGCGACGCTCTGACGATCGAGGGGCGGAGCTACCGCGTCTTCACGCCCTACTACCGGCGCTGGCGGGCAACACCGCTGCGCTCCCTCGACGCGCCGGCGCCGTTCGAGACGCCCGAGCTCGACCCGTGCCTCGAGCTGCTCGACGGGGTCGCGGTTGGCGAGCGAAGCCCCGAGGTCGCCCGCGGCGGGGAGACGAACGCTCGGGAACGGCTGGAGCAGTGGCTCGGCGACGGCGTCGCGTCGTATGGGGACGATCGTGGCGGCGTCGAGCTCGCCGAAGAGCGCACATCGCGGCTCAGTCCATACCTCCACTTCGGGTGCGTCTCGCCGCTCGAATGCGTCGTTCGGGCGCGGGCCGTACGAGGCGGCGAGCCGTGGGTCCGGGAGCTCTGCTGGCGCGACTTCTTCCTGCAGCTCCTCCACGCCCATCCGGAGACCGCAACCGAGGATCTCCACGAGCGCTCGTATGCGCGCGGCGGCGACGGGCCCGCGGTCGACGCCTGGCGCGAGGGGCGGACGGGCTACCCGCTCGTCGACGCGGGCATGCGGCAGCTCGCGCGGGAGGGGTGGATCCACAACCGTGTGCGACTCGTCGCCGCGAGCTTCCTCGTCAAGGATCTCGGCGTCGACTGGCGTCTCGGCGCGCGACACTTCGAGGAGCTCCTTCTGGACGGCGACGTCGCGTCGAACCGAGGCAACTGGCAGTGGGTCACCGGCACAGGCGTCGACCACACGCAGGGCGGCCGGATCTTCAATCCGACGCTGCAGGCGAAGCGCCGCGACCCGTCGGGCGATTACGTTCGCCGCTACGTGCGCGAGCTCGCCCATCTCGACGCGAAGACGATTCACGAGCCGTGGACGATCGGCGGAGTCGACGGCTACCCGGAGCCGATCGTCGACCACTCAGAGGTCGTCCGCGCCCGCCGGCGCGGACAGGCGCGCTTGTTCTAAAGCTTGTCCGCGAGGTCCCGAAGGGCCCAGAAGATCCCTTCGGAGAACGTCGGGAAAGGCTGGATCGTGTCGAGCAGCACCTCGATCGGCGTCCGCGCTCGCACCGCGAGTGTCAGCTGCCCCAGCCACTCGGTCGCCTGCGGGCCGACGGCGACGGCGCCGACGAGGACCCGTTCCCCCGGGTCGGCGAAGAGGCGGACGAAGCCGTCGCGCTTCGGCCGCTCATAGGTCGACGCACGCGAGGTCGCGGTCAGCTCCCAGCGGGCGCTGACGCCTTCGGGCACGCCGACCGTCGCCACCTCGGGGTCGGTGAAAATCCCCGCCGGGATTGCGCGGTAGTCCGCCCGGACGTCCTGGCCGGCCATATCCGCAGCCGCGATGCGGGCCTGGTACTTGCCGACGTGCGTGAAGAGCGCCACGCCCGTGATGTCCCCGATCGCCCACACGTTCTCGGCCGCGCGGCAACGCTCGTCGACCTCGATCCCGGTGCGGCCGATCGTCACGCCGAGCTGCTCGAGCCCGAGGTTCTCGGCGTTCGGCCGCCGGCCGGTCGCGACGAGCAGACGCTCGGCCTCCACGGTCGAGCCGTCGGAGAGCGTCAGGCGCACTCCCGGCTCGACGCGCTCGACGCCGGCGTTCGTGCGGACGTCGATCCCGTCCTCAGCGAAGAACCGCGCGATCAACTCGCCCGCCTCCGCGTGAACGCGACCGAGAAGGTGCGGGTGGTGATCGATGATCGTCACGCGCGTCCCGAGCCGCGAGAAGAACTGCGCGAGCTCCGCTCCGACCGGGCCGCCGCCCATCACGGCGAGGCTTTCCGGCACCTCGTGCGTCGAGGTTGCTTCGATGTTCGTCCAGTAATCGACCGACTCGAGACCTTCGACCGGCGGGATCGCCGGTCGCGATCCGGTGGCGACGACGAGCCGGTCGTAGGAAAGCTCTTCGCCATCGACGCTGACGACGCCCGGCCGGCCGACGCGCCCGTCGCCGCGAACGAGGGCGCAGCGCTCGCCGGCAAGCCAGTCGAGCTGTCCGTCGTCCGTCCAATCGCTCGTCACCCAGTCGCGCCACGCCCACACACCTTCCGCGCGCGGCCGCTCGGGGTCGAGGCCCGGCGCCCGGTCGAGCGACGACGAAAGCTCGGCGGAGCGCAGCATCGTCTTCGTGGGCATGCACGCGTAGTACGAGCACTCCCCGCCGACGAGACGGCCTTCGACGAGCGTCAGCTCGACATCAGCGTCGAGCCGTCGCAGCGCGCCGACGAAGTGCTCGCCCGTGGAGCCTCCGCCGAGAACGACGACCTTCACCGAAGCAACTCCTCGAGGCCGACCGTCAACCCCGGCGGAAGCCCGGGCAGCTTCTCGAGGGCGAGCAGCACGCCGTCTGCGAACGACTCGCGCGCCGTCGTGTCGTGCCTGATCGTGAGGAGCTGGCCCTCGCCCCCGAAGATGACCTCCTGGTGGGCGACGAGGCCCGGGAGCCGTACGGAATGGATCACCGGCTCGCCGCCGATCAGCTGGGCGGTGAGCGCCGCTGTCCCCGAGGGTGCGTCCTTCTTTGCCTCTCCGTGCAGCTCGATGATCTCCGCGCGCGGGAAGTACTGCGCGGCCTGCTCGGCGAAGCGCATCATCAGCACGGCGCCGAGCGAGAAGTTCGGAGCAACGAAGAGCCTCACCCCGTGTGCGCGCGCGACCTCGTCGAACGGCTGCGGGTCCCAGCCTGTTGTGCCGACTATGCACGACACCCCCTGCTCGAGAGCGGCCCGCACGTTCCTCGGAGCCGCGTCCGGCATCGTGAAGTCGATAGCCGCGTCGAGGCCCTGCACGTCCGGGGCGTCGTCCAGCTCGATCCCACGCACGTCGTGACCTGCGCGCTCGAGAACGGGGACGAGTGCGCGTCCGACCTTGCCCTCCGCGCCGAAGAAGGCGAGCCTCATGCCGCGGCGCGGGCGACGAGCGAGGCGTTCGCCATGCCGACGACGCTGCGGAAGTGCGACTCGTCCGGCCCGACGCCCGACGCGGAGAGGCGTTCGGAGGGCAGGAGGACGGTCGCGAGCTCGGCCACCGCCTGCGTGTCGACGGCGTCGATCTCGGCGAAGATCCGCTCGAAGGTCAGGAGCTCGGTGTCGGAGATGACGGACTTGCCGAGCCGCGTCATCCGGTTCGACGTCGACTCCATCGAGAGCATGATCCGCCCCTTCAGGCTCTCCTTGGCGCGCTCGAGCTCGCCGGGACGCAGGTTGCCGGCCGCGATATCCGCGATCTGCTGAACGCAGATGTCGACGCACGCCGCGAGGTTCTCCTCCCGCGTGCCCACGTAGATCCCGAGGAGGCCCGTGTCCGAGTACTGCGAGGCGAAGGAGTAGACCGAGTAGGCCATCCCGCGCTTCTCGCGGATCTCCTGGAACAGCCGCGACGACGCTGAGCCGCCGAGGATCGAGTCGAGGATCGACGCGGCGAAGCGGCGACGGTCCGAGCGCGAGATGCCCGGCGCGCCTAGGCAGAGGTGGTACTGCTCGGTGTCCTTCCGCTGGAAGCGGAAGCCCGGAGGCGGCTCCTGCACGAGCGGGCGTCGCACACGGGGTGTGCCGCGGGTCAGCGACGAACGGCGCTCGTAGTGATCGAGCAGCGAGAGGAGCCGCTCGTGCGTGAGGTTCCCCGCCGCGGAGACGACGATGTTGGCGCCGGTGTACATCGCCCGGTGATACGCGCCGATGGCCCGGCGGCTGACGGTCGAGATCACCTCTGCAGTGCCGATCACCGGGCGCCCGAGCGCATGCGTGCCGAACACGGCTTCGGAGAAGAGATCGTGCACGAGCTCCTGCGGCGTGTCCTCGTACATCGCGATCTCCTCGAGCACGACCTCGCGCTCCTGGTCGAGCTCGGCGAAGCGCGGCGCGAAGACCATGTCGGTCATCACGGCGATGGCCTTCTCGACGTGCCGATCCGGGACGCGGGAGTAGACAACCGTGTGCTCTCGCGAGGTCGCTGCGTTTAGCTCTGCGCCCATCGCGTCGAACACTTCGGCGATCTGCTGCGCGTCGTAGCTCGCAGACCCCTTGAAGAGCAGATGCTCGATGAAGTGCGAGACGCCTGCGCGGTCGTCGCGCTCGTCGCGCGAGCCCGCACCGATCCAGAACCCGATCGAGACCGAGCGCACACTCGACACGCGCTCCGAGATGACGCGCTCTCCGGAGTCGAGCTCCGTCAGGACGTACTTCTGCACCGCCGGATCTTAGGCCACGAACTTCAGGCCGGTGCCGCTGCGCTTGGCCTCGTAGAGCGCGGCGTCGGCAAGGCGAAAGAGGGTCTGCGAGTCTGTCGCATGCGCCGGGCACGACGCGACGCCGTAGCTCGCCTTGATGTCACTTGCGGAGTCCGTCACGCGTCGCACGACCTCGCGGGCATCCGACTCCGAAGCCTCGGCGAGGAGCAGCGCAAACTCGTCCCCTCCGATCCGGAACGCCTCGTCCCCCTTGCGCAGCCCGGACTGAAGCGTCCGCGCGAACCGCTGGAGCGCCTCGTCGCCGGCCGGGTGCCCGAAGCGGTCGTTCAGCTCCTTGAAGCCGTCGAGGTCGCAGAGGACGAGGCCAAACGTGTGGCCGTAGCGCGTTGCGCGCGCGACCTCGCCGTCCAGCCGCTCGACGAACGCGCGTCGGTTCAGAAGACGCGTGAGCGAGTCGTGGTCGGCGAGGAAACGCACCTCGTTCAGCCGCGCCGAGGCGATGACTGCGGCCGCGGCCTGGTTCGCGAAGACACGCAGGGCCTGAAGCGCGTCGCGCGACGGCAACAGCCGATCCTCCGGCTCGTCCACCCAGAGGACGCCGATCACGTCGTCGTTCGAGTCGTGCAGGGGGACGAGCAGCCAGTGGTGGTCCCACGCCCAGGGGCCGAGCCCGTTCTGCTCGGAGAGGTAGGGCTCGCGGTCGAGCGAGAGGCGAGCCTCCGCTTCGTGGCTCGGGAGCAGGTAGCAGCCTTCGATCTCGAACTCCGGATCGAGAAGGCCTGCGATGTCGGCGAGGAACACCGGCCGCCGCTCAGCGACCTCTTCGATCGCCCAGCCGACCGCAGCACGCGGGTCGAGCCGCCCTGTGTCGGCCTCGCTGAGCGCGGCGAGCACGTTCTGGAAACCGAGCGCGTCGCGCACACCGGAACAGACCGCCCGGAGGATCTCGTCGGTCGCGGGCTCCGCCGTCAGGCGCGACGACACGCCGAGCAGGCGCTCGAGCGCGAGCCGGTGTCGGGCTGCGTCTTCGGCCTCCTGCGCAGACTGCACGGCGAGCGCCGCGTGCTCTGCGAGCGCGACGAGCACTTCGAGCTCGTCGTCGGTCGGACGCCGCCCGCTTGTTGGCTCGTCGACCGAGAGGATGCCGAGCAGGTGGCCGTCGGAGTGGCGCATCGGCAGGAAGAGCGCATCCTCCGGATGCCAGTCGTCCGCGCCTCCTCCGGGCTCGGCAGGCGGCGTGTAGCTTCGGCCCTCGCCCTCGATCGACCAGTCGAACTCACCGTTCAGGACGACGTAGGCGCCGCGGCGGTTGAACCTCTCGTCGAAGAGCGGCTCCCATTCGTCGTAGCCGCGCGCCTGGCCGAGGAGGAGTGCGCGCGCCTCCTCGTTTCCGTGGACGGTCGTGACGTGAAAGTCGTCCCAGGCCGGTCGGTAGAGATTCACGACGACCGTCCGATAACCGAGGGCCTCCGCGATTACCCGGGCAATCGCATCGAGGATCTCCTGCAGGCCGGCGTCCGCGCGCATGAGCTTCGAGACCTCGAGAAGGCCCCGGAGCGGAGAGATGGGCGGAAGCGAATTCATGCCACAGGAAGGGCCGGGAGAAGCAGAACCCACTCGTTCATCGGCATCTCGGCCCTCTCGCCCTACCCCCGTTGGGTGAGGGCCAACCTCTCGGGGATGGCGGCGGTGAAGATCTCGGAGGAGTTGTCGATGATCCGTCCGTCCGCCCAGAAAACGTGAGCGACGCCGTTCCGCGCACTGAGAGACGGATACGCACCGGCCTTGCCGAGCGTCCCGTAGAGAATGTTCGTGTCGGTCGGCTCGGCGGCGGCGCGCACGGGCTTCGACCACGTTCGCCCGTTCTTCGACGCAGAGCATGTGAACCAGACTCGATGCTGGTTCGGGTCGTAAGTGGTGTCGTACCAGCACGCCCAGAACGTCCCCGTCGTCGGGTCGACGGTGGAGACGGGCAGAAGCTGCAGGTCCTTCTTGTCCGGCGGGTTGATCTGCACCCGTGAGATCGGCTTCAGGTCACGCGTCAACGTCACGGCGTAGATGTCGGGCGAACCGCCCGCGCCGACGTCGCCGTACACGATCACGACGCGGTTGCCTGCAACGCTGATCGTCGGGTCCGGCCCCTCGCACGCGCCGAGCTCCTGCGGCAGCGGATCGCCTGCCGTCTGTGCGCAGCCGGCAGCCGGGTTCGCGACGATCTTCGCCGCAGTCATGGGCTCCCCCTGACCGACGCGGTAGGCCCACAGCCCCAGCTTGGCGTCGATCCCCGTCACGTACTCGTCGCCGTTCGACGCATACGTGACGCGTGTGAGATGCGGATGGTCCAGCTTGAACCAGAGCGGCACTGCCCGTGACCAGGTCTTACCGCCGTCGGCGCTCGTGCTCGTCGAGGTCTGCGCAGCCTCCTTCGAGATCCCCTGTGTCCAGGTCAGCGTGACGTGGCCGGTGCGCGGGTCGACGGCGATGTCCGGCGCGTCGTCGAAGCCGTACTTCCACGTCGGCCGGGTCACGCGCGCAAGCGGAGCCCATCGTTCGCCCGCCCGGCGCGAGGTGAGGACGAGGTACGGGGTCAGCGAGTCGCCGCAGAACGGAGCCGCGAGGAACGTAAGGAGCTCCCGCCCGTCGCGGCCGAAGGCGACACGCGGGTCGCCGTGCGCGCACGAGCCCCCTGCCACGGCGGGACCGTCCGAGCGCGTCCACGCCTTCCCGCCGTTCGTCGACTCGTAGATACGCAGGACCTCGAGCCCCGTGTCGTTCGAGGCGCCGAAGAGGTGCTTCGGGTTCGTCGGGTCGACCGCGAACGCCGCCTGGCTCTGGTCGAAGTCGACGTTCGAGACGTCGACGTTCGCGCCTCCGAGCGGGCGGTGGTTGACGATCTTGTGGACGGTGAAGTGATAGACGAGAAAGGCGGCGAGTGCGATCAGCGCGGCGATCACGACGGCCTCGATCGCAAGCGTCTTGCCATTAGGGAAAAGGGCGGCCACCCGGCCGCCCTTTCCCTGATGCAGAGGCGCGTGGCAGCTATCGCCGCCGCCGTTCTCGGAGCGGGGCGCGCGACCGCGGTCGCGGCCGCCGCCACGGCCGCCGCGGCGGTCGTCACGACGCGGGCGATCCTCCTCCGGAGGGCGCGGCGGGGCATCCTTCGCCCGCTCGATCAGCTCCTCCGGCTGGACCAGGCCGCCGTTCTCGTGCTTCGCGATCAGCTTGAGGCCGATGCGGCCGCGGGCCTTGTCGACCTCCTGGACGACGACGTCGACGACGTCACCGCGGGCCATGACGTCCTCGATGTGCCCGACGCGGCCGGGGCCGACGTTCGACACGTGGAGCAGGCCGTCGGTGCCCTTCTTCAGCTCGACGAACGCGCCGAACTGCGTCGTCTTGACGACCTTGCCGGTGTAGGTGTCCCCCACTTCCGGCTCCTTCGTCAGCGCCTGGATCGCGGAGATCGCGGCCGCGGCCTTCTCGCCGTCGGTCGCGTAGATGAGGATCGTGCCGTCCTCCTCGATGTCGATCTGCACCTCGTAGTCGGCTTCGAGGCCGCGGATCGTCTCGCCGCCCTTGCCGATGACCATGCCGATCTTCTCGGGATCGATCTTCACCGAGGTGATGCGCGGAGCGTTCTGCGAGAGCTCCTGACGCGCGACTCGGGGATCACGTCGAGCATGACGTCGAGGATCGAGTTGCGCGCCCGGTTCGCCTGCTCGAGCGCGCCGCGCATGATCTCCTGCGTCACGCCGGTGATCTTGATGTCCATCTGGAGCGCGGTGATGCCGTCCCGTGTGCCGGCGACCTTGAAGTCCATGTCGCCGAGGTGATCCTCCGCGCCCTGGATGTCCGTGAGGATGACGTAGTCGTCGCCCTCCTTCACGAGACCCATCGCGATTCCCGATACCGGCGCCTTGATCGGCACGCCGGCGTCCATCAGCGCGAGCGTCGAGCCGCAGACGGAGCCCATCGACGACGAGCCGTTCGACTCGAGCGTCTCCGAGACGATGCGGATCGTGTACGGGAACTCCGCCGCCGGCGGGATCATCGCCTCGAGCGCGCGCTGCGCGAGCGCACCGTGGCCGATGTCGCGCCGCTTCGGGCCGCGCATGAAGCCGGTCTCCCCGACCGAGTAGGGCGGGAAGTTGTAGTGGTGCATGTAGCGGCGGTCGGTCTCGAGCGACAGGTCGTCGATCCGCTGGCCCTCCTTCGCGGTGCCGAGCGTGAGCGTCGAGAGGACCTGCGTCTGGCCGCGCGTGAAGAGGCCGGAGCCGTGTGCGCGCGGGTTGACGCCGACCTCGACCTCGATCGGGCGGATCTCCTCGGTGCCGCGGCCGTCGGGCCGCCGCTTGTCGACCGCGATCTTCTTGCGGACGAGGTCCTTGTAGATCGCCTCGGCGGCCTTCTTGACGTAGCTCTTCGTCAGGCTGTCCTTGACGACCGGGCCTTCGCCGTCCGTCGTCGCGGGGCCGACCGGGAACGGCAGCTCGACCGTGTTGACGATGTGGTCGAAGAGCAGGTGGCGCTTCGCCGACTTCAGCTCCTTCGAGTCCTGCTCGGCGTCGGTGAGCGCGCGCAGGTCGTTCTCGAACTGCTCGCGCACCGGGCCTTCGACCGCGACGAGCCGCTGCTTCTCGAGCAGCAGCGTCGAGGCTCGAGCGAACCTGCATCTGCCGCTGGATGTCGCTCCTCGGTCGAGTCCATCGAGATCTCGCCGGCGAGCTGCGCGACGAGCTCGTCGACGACGGCGCCCGCCTCGCGGAGGCCGACGCTCTGGATGCGCTCCCAGATCGTGTGCCCGTGCTGGGCCTCGATCTCGGCCGTCAGCTCCATGTCGAGCCACTTCGCCTTGCCGGCCTGGCGGCGCAGATCCTCCTGCGCCTCGCAGAGCTTCCGGATCTCGCCGTGCGCGAGCTCGAGCGCCTCGAGGAGCACGTCCTCGGGCACCTCGTCGGCGCCGGCCTCGACCATCGTCAGGCCGTCCTTCGTGCCGACGACGATCAGGTCGAGCGCTCGTCTCCTCCCAGTTCTGCTGGAGCGTCGGGTTGATGACGAGCTCGCCGTCGATCCGGCCGATGCGCACGGCGCCGACCGGGCCGAAGAACGGCAGCGGCGAGAGCATCAGCGCCGCCGACGCGCCGTTGATGCACAGGATGTCGTGCGGGGTGACCATGTCCGCGGAGAGAACGGTGCAGATGACCTGCACCTCGTTGCGGAAGCCCTTCGGCCAGAGCGGCCGGATCGGGCGGTCGATCATGCGGGCGGTCAGGGTGGCGCGCTCGCTCGCGCGACCCTCGCGCTTGAAGAAGCCGCCCGGGATCTTGCCGGCGGCGTACATGCGCTCCTCGACGTCGATCGTCAGCGGGAAGAAGTCCGCGCCTTCGCGCGCCTCCGGGCGGCCGACTGCGGTGGCGAGCACCATCGTCTCGCCGCTGCGGACGACGACTGCGCCGTCCGCCTGCTTCGCGAGCTTGCCGGTCTCGAAGGTGATCTCCTGGTTTCCAACCTGGACGGAGACCTGAGCCAGGCGCTCGGTCGCGATACTCATTCGATTGTCCTCCACTCTGCTTGTCTTGTGGAGGGCGGGAGTTTGAGTCAGCTCCGTCGCTCGACGGCGCTCGCTCAAACCTCCGCCCTCCTGGGGTTAGCGCGGAGCTAGCGGCGCAGGCCGAGCTCCTTGATGAGGGCGCGATAGCCCTCGAGATCGTGCTTCTGCAGGTAGTTCAGGAAGCGGCGCCGCCGCCCGACGAGCTTCAGCAGCCCGCGGCGGGAGTAGTGGTCGTGGCGGTGCGTGCGCAGATGCTCGGTCAGCTCGTTGATGCGCTGCGTGAGCATCGCGATCTGCACCTCCGGCGAGCCGGTGTCGGTCTCGTTGCGGCCGTGCTTCGCGATCAGTTCCTGCTTGGCTTCCTTGGTGAGGGCCATGGTGCCTCCTCTAGTCGTCGTCTCCCGAGCCCCCGCCCGCGCGCCAGGAAGAAGCGCGCGAGCCGGGACTGGGTCGGCGGGTAGGGTAGCGAATTCCGCATGAATCCGCGTTTTCGCTCGAGGAAGCCGTGCGCGAGGCGCGCGCGCGACCGGTGTGCCGGGTGTCGCCGCGGCCCTGCTCGATCGGCGGCCGAGGCCGTCGTTCGCCGCGGACGGCGTGCTCGCGCTCGGCAGCGGACGACCGCGTCCGCGTCGACACGCCCTTCCGCATCGCGTCGATCTCGAAGCCGTTCACGGCGACGCTCGCGTCAGCGACGGTCGGGCTCGACGACGACATCTGCGCGTGGCTCTCAGCCACACCGCCGGGCTCCGCCGCGAGTCGTGCGGAGCTGCTGCCCGAGGCGGCCGAGGCCTCTGGTCGTACTCGAACGCGGGCTACTGGGCGGCCGGCGAAGCGCGTCGCCGACGCGGCCTCGCTCCGTTCGAGGAGGCGATGCGCACGCACGTCGCTCGAGCCGCTCGGCCTCGCGGCGACCGGCTACGACGAGCCGGCGGCGCCTGCGCGCGGCCACGTGCAGGAGGGCGAGACCGGGCACCGGGCCGTGCTCGTCGACGCGTATCCCGCGCGCGCGCCGGCCGTCGGGCGGGCTCTGGTCGACGGTCGCCGATCTCGTCCGCTTCGGCCGCGCACCACCTCGACGACGCTACGGCGACGCTGCACGAGCCGCGGCCGCGCGCGCTCGGCGCGCGGTACGCGCTCGGCTGGTGGGTGCGCGAGCTCGCGGACGGCACGCGTGGCGCTCGACCACGAGGGATCGGTCGGCGGGCTACCAGTCGCTGCTCCTGCTCGTGCCGGAGCGAGCGAGCTCGTGCTCGCGGTGCTGACGAACAGCTGGCGCGGCAGCGGCCTCATCCGGCGCGTCGTCGAGAAGCTCGGCCTCGCTGCCCGCCGACGCCCGAGAGCGTCGCCGTCGTCGATCCGTCCGTCGCGGGGTCGTATGAGCTCGACGGCGTCGAGGCGACCGTCGTCGCCGACGACGATGCGCTCGTCGTGACCGAGTCAGCGAGACCGGATCCCGTGACGGGCGCGCGCGATCACGACGCGAGCCGCCGCGCGGCCGCTCGGCGACGGCGTCTACGGCTACGCGGGCGGCGCGCTGATGAGCCACCGGCTCGACTTCCCGCGCGCGGGCATCGCGCGCATCGGCTGGCTCGCGCTGCCGCGGCGTCCGGAGCCGATGAGGCAGCCTGCGCGTCGCGCGGGCCAGCTTGCGCGGCCGGGCATCCCGCGACGGCGGCGGCGGGCGCCGAGATCCTCGCCGACGGCGGCAGCGCCGCCGACGCGGCGGTTGCGGCGGCGCTCGCGTCGTGCGTCGCCGAGACGGTGATGACCGGGCTGCTCGGCGGCGGCCACGCGATCTACTACGACGCGGCGACCGGCACCGCGCGGAACCTCGACTGCTTCTGCGCCGTCCCGGGCCTCGGCGCCGAGTGGCATGAGCCGGAGCTCGTCCACCTCGACGTGCCGTTCGGCGCGGAGCTCGTCCACTACGCGGTCGGGCCTGCGTCGTGCGCGGTGCCCGGCGTCGCCGCCGGGCTCGGCGAGCTCTGGCACGCGCACGGCCGCCTTCCGTGGCCGCGGCTCGTCGAGCCGGCGCTCCGGCTCGCGCGGGACGGGCGTCCCGATGCCCGACGCGCACGTCGCCTGCCTCGCGATGCTCGAGCCGGTGATGACGATGCGCGAAGGCGCGCGCATGTACGCGCCCGGCGGTCAGCTTCTTGCAGACGGGCGAGCGGCTCGAGCAGCCCGGCCTCGTCGCCGCGCTCGAGTCGCTCGCAGAGGAGGGAGCCGCCGGCGCGTACAACGGGGACGATCGGTCGCGCGCTGCTCGAGCTGTCGCGGGAGCGCGGCGGGCTTCTCACCGCGGAGGATCTGCGCCGCCTACCGCGCACGGTGGAGCGAGCCGGTCGAGAGTCGACGTGGCTGCGACCGGCGTGTCCTCACGCGCGGCGGCCTCTCCGGCGTGCCGGAGGTGCTCGCGCGGCTGCCGCGCTCTGCGCGGACTCTCGCGCGGCCGGCGCGCGTCGTCGCGCTCGTCGACGCGCTCGACGGCGACCGCGGGCCCGGAGACGCACACGACGAACCTCGTCACTGTCGACGCAGACGGCAACGCGTGCGTCCTGACGACGAGCCTCGGCCTCGGCTCCGGCGACTGGCTGCCGGGCCTCGACCTGCACCTGAACAGCATGCTCGGCGAGGTCGACCTGCTCGCGGCGCCGCTCGAGCCGGGCACGCGGATGCAGAGCATGATGGCGCCCGACGCTCGTCCTCGACGAGCGACGGGCTCGAGCTCGCGATCGGCGCCGCGGGCGGCACGCGACTGCGAACGGCGCTCGTCACGGCAGCCGCCGGGATCCTCGACGAGGGCCTCGAGCCGCAGGTCGCCGTCGACCGCGCCGCGCGTGCACCCGGCCGGCGAGCTCGTGAACGCCGAGCCCGGGCGTCGACGAAGACGGCCTCGCGCTGCTCGAGGCAGCGCGGGCTGCCGGTACGCCGCTGGCCGCGAGCGGCACCACTACTTCGGCGGGGTCAGCGCGGTGGGACGAAGCGGAGCGGCGGCCGACCCTCGGCGGAGCGGCGCGGCGCTGAGGCTCGCGCGGCAGGCTGACCGGGATCCAGCCGACGTAGCCGCACGACGGGCAGCCGGGGTTCTTCTCGACGGTGCCGCCGGCGACTCGGCTTCGAGTAGACCTCGCCGCACTCGAGGCAGCGGACGCTCTCGAGCACGGCGAGCGATGCTGAGGTCGGCTGCAATCGGCTCCATACGGAAGAAGACGCCGGCGACGCGGACAAACTTGCGCGTGCGTCGTCAGCGCCGGGCGTGCGCGGCCGCCGCGCGTGTCTGGGCGACGTCGCGCTCGATCGCCTCGATCAGCTCGGCCTCCGAGTCGAACGCCGCCTCGTCCCGGAGCCGCTCCCAGAGCTCGAAGACGAGCCGGCGCCCGTAGAGGTCGCCGTCGAAGTCGAGCAGGTAGCCCTCGACGCGCGCGCTCGGTGCCGCCGTAGTGCGGATTCGTGCCGATCGAGATCGCGGCCCGGTGGCCGAGCGCCGCGCCCGGCGTAGATCCCGAGCTGCCGGCACGAGCAGCCCCGGCGGCATCGTCGAGGTTCGCCGTCGGGAACCCGAGCAGCCGGCCGCGCTGGTCGCCCATGACGACGATCCCCTCGACCTCGGGCGGTCGGCCGAGCAGCTCGCGCCGCATGCGACGACGTCGCCCGCGGCGAGCAGCTTGCGGATGTGACTCGACGACACGTTGTCGACGAGCGGGACTCGCCGCACGTCGAAGCCGAGCCGCTCGAGCAGGGCGAGGTCGCCGCGCCGGTCGCGACCGAACCGGAAGCCGTCCCCGGCCGCGACGACCTCGGCGCCGATCGCACGCAGCTACGTCTCGCGCGAACGTCTCCGGCTCGAGCGCGCGCGAGCGCCTCGTCGAAGCGGAGCGACCAGCACGTCCTCGACGCCCGCCGCCTCGAGCAGCTCGAGCCGCCGCTCGAGCGTCGAGAGCAGCTGCGACCGGCATCGCCGAAGAACGTGCGCGGATGCGGGTCGAACGTGACGACCGTCGGACGCAGCCCTGCCGCGGCCCGCGCAGCCTCGAGCACGCGGCGATGACCGCGGTGCACGCCGTCGAACGTCCCGATCGCGACCGCGCGCCGCGCCGGCTCGAGCTCCTCCGGCCGCGCGCGACGGTCACGCGCGCACGCCCCGACGCGTCGAGCACGTCCGCCTCGGCGAGCAGGAGGCCGCGGCTCGAAGGCGGCGGGCGCGACCGCATCCGCGACCGAGAACGGCCCGACCTCCGTCCGCCGCAGCGAGACGCAGTGCCCGCCGAGCGCCGTCGCGATCGACCGCACGTACGTGCCGCTGCTGACACGCAGATCGAGAGTCACGCGCGTCGCCTGTATACGCGATGACGTCGAGCGCATGCACGGTCGAGCGTCGCACGGGCATCTCCACCTCGACGCCCCGCCGAGCCAGACGGTACGCGCGCTCGCCGCCGATCTTCACCGCGGACGCGGCCGGGATCGGCAGCTCGATCTCACCGCGGAGGCCCGCGAGGCGCCGTTCCAGCTCTGCCTCGGCCGGCGGCGCGCAGCCGTCTCGACGACCGTCCCCTCCGGATCGCCGGTCGAGGTCCGCGAGCGTGAGGTCGACGTCCGTGAGGTAGCGCTTGTCCAGGCCGACGAGGCATGGGGCGATCTTAGTTGTCCTTCCGGACAACACGAGGAGCAGCCCGGTCGCGAACGGATCGAGTGTCCCCGCGTGACCTGTCCGCGCGCCGGTCATCCGGCGGATCTGCGGAGACGATCGCGAAGCGACGACGGGCCCGCCGGCTTGTCGACCAGCGCGACGCCCGCAGGCTCAAGCGCTCGCGGCGGCACGCTGCGCCGACGAATCCTTGCCGGATGAGCTCGGTGATCTCGTCGATCGACGCGTCGCTCGAGAAGCCCGCGGCCTGCCGGTGGCCGCCGCCGCCGAACGTGCCGCGCGATCGCGCGACACATCGAGCTCGTCGATCGACGCCCGCAGCGAGACGCGACGCGTCGGGCCCGTCGTCGCGCGGCGGCTCGCGGATGAGCGCCGCGAGCTCCGATCCCTCGACGGCGCGCAGGTAGTCGATGATCCCCTCGGAGTACGGCTCGGCGGCGCCGACCTCCGCGAAGTCCGTCCGCAGGAGATACGAGACGACGATCCGCCCGCCCTCGAGCACGCGCGCCCGTTCGAGAGCACGCGCGAGTCAGCTTCAGCTTCGCGAACTCGATCGACTCGTACACCTGCTGGAACACGGCATGCACGTCGGCGCCTGCCTCGACGAGCTCAGCTGCAAGCCGCAGTGACTTCGGCGTCGTGCTCGCGTACTGGAAGCGACCCGTGTCGGTGACGAGCGCGATGTACAGCGGCTCCGCGATCTCCGGGCGTGATCTCGACATCGAGCTCGCGGAAGACGTCGCGCAGCACCTCACCGGTCGACGATGCGTCCGCGACGATGAGATTGACGGCGCCGAAGCGCGTGTTGTCGTGATGGTGATCGATGTCGACGACGAGCTTCGCGCGCTCGAACGGAGCCGGATCCGGCCCGATTCGGTCTGCCTTCGCGCAGTCGACGGCGACGAGCACCCGCTCCTCGGTGTCGCCCGGCAGCTCGCGCAGGAGCCCGTCGAGCGCCATGAAGCCGTACTCGCGCGGCAGCGGCGTCTCGCCCGAGAGATACATCTCGACGTCCTTGCCGAGCTGGCGCAGCGCGAGGGTCATCGCGAGCAGCGAGCCGAGCGCGTCGCCGTCCGGGTTCTCGTGCGTGACGACGAGAAAGCGTTCGTGCTCTCGCAACGCCGCCGCGATTGCCTGAAGATCAGTCGTCTGCGTCATCCTCGGGTGCGAGCTCGTCGATCAATTGGCTCATCCGCACGCCGCGCTCGACGGACGGATCGTACTCGAAGGTCAGCTGCGGGGTCCGTTTCATGCCGGAGCTGCCGCGCGAGTTGCGCTTGCAGCAGGCCGTGCGCGGCTTCGAGCCCGCGCAACGTCGCAGCCCGCTTTTTCTCCGAGCCGAGGACGCTGACGAAGACCACCGCATGCCGCAGATCGGCTGCCGTGTCGACGCCTGTCACGGTGACGAGGCCGATCCGCGGATCCTTGAGCTCGGGCAGCGCCTCGGCGAGCACCTGCCGGACGGACTCGTTGACTCGACGCATTCGCTCGGTCATGGGACATATTCAAGCGAGTGCACGCACTCGTCCTCGTCGCCGTCGGCGTCTGGTGCTTCACTCGTGGCGCTCGTCGGGGGCCTGCTCGGGCTCGTGCTGGGGAACATCCGCCTCCCGGTCTTCCTCGCCGCGGCAGGGAACCCGGCTGCCGCGGCCGGCGCGAATATCGCCGTTTCCGGGCTTGCCGCCGCGGCCGGATCGATCGCGCACATCCGCGCGGGCCGCGTCGACTGGCGGCTCGCTCTCTGGATGCTCCCTCCGTCGGCGATCGGCGCCGTCGTCGGCGGCGCCGTCTCGGGGGCGCTTCCCGCGACCGCGCTTCAAATCGTCATCGGCTCCGCGCTCCTGCTCTTCGGCATCGACCTCCTCCGCCCCCGCCGCGGCTCCACGCCGGAGCCGGCGGCCGAGCCGGATGTCAAGGCAGCGGTGATCGCAGGCGCCGTCATCGGTCCCCTCGGCGGGATCATCGGTCTCATCCTCGGGACGCTTCGTGTTCCCGCGCTCCTTCGCTGGGCACGGCAAGCGCCGGCCCGCGTCGTCGGGACGAATCTCGTCGTCGGCATCGCTGTCGGCGCGGCCGGTCTCGTCGGCCACGCGCCGGGCGGTGTCGACTGGGAGCTGCTCGCGGTCGGAGGCGCCGACGTCGGTCCCCGGGGCGCTCATCGGCTCGCGCTACACCGGCAGGCTGTCGGCGGTCGGCCTGCTGCGCGCGATCGGCGCGATCCTCGTCGTCAGCGGGGCCATCACGATCGCCCGCGGCCTCTGGTGAGTGAGAACGCTCGCAGCTGCCCGGCTGCCGGCTGCCCAGCGGCCGCGCATGCGGCCGCCTTCAGGGGTCTTGCGCGTGTCGAGGCCGGCGCGAGCCGGTACGACACTTGCGCCTAATCATCAGGATCGACGATGAAGCGGTCCGCGAGCGCAACCTCCCACTCCTGGCCGCGCAGCCAGCGCTCGGCTTCGTCGAGCAGCCGCTCGACCTCGCGGTGCTCGCGCGCGACGCATGCCACGGTGATGCGGGCGCGCTGCCAGACGTCGTGATGGTCGACCTCGGCGACCGAGGCGCCGACGCGGTTCTGGAGCTGTGCCTTCGCCGAGCGTAGGTAGTGCCGCTTCTCCTTCAGCGAGTGCGCGCCGGGGAAGTGCAGCTCGCACGTAAGCACGCCGACGAATCCGCTTGCCATGATCCGGGTAGTTGTAGAGGCTCAGACACGATGACGATCTTCGACCTGATCGATGCCGGGGACTCCGAGGGGATCCGCGAGCTGCTCGCACACGAGCCGGAGGCCGCGGCGGAGTACGACGAGCACGGGCTGAGCGCGCTCATGCGCGCGGCCTACCGCGGCGGCGACATCTTCGAGGCGGTCATGGAGGCCGACCCTCCGCTCGGGCCGTTCGACCGCATCGTCGCCGGCAAGAGCGACGGCCTCCCCGCTCCGGACGCCTGGACGCCCGACGGGTTCACTCCGCTGCACATTGCAGCCTTCGCGCACAACGCGGACGCGGCGCGATCGTTGCTCCAGGCCGGTGCCGACCCGAACCCGATCGCGCGGGCGAGCTTCGCGACAGTCACGCCGCTCGGGACGTGTGCGTTCGCGGGAGCGAACGACGTCGCGCGCGTCCTCCTCGAGTTCGGTGCGGATCCGGGGCTCGCGACGAGTCGAGAAGCCCGGCCCGCCGTCGTCGCGCGAGCGAACGGCAACGACGAGCTGGCCGAGCTTCTCGGTTCTTAGAACGAGTTCTTAAGAGGCCGTCGCAGGCTCGTCGAGCGACGTGCGCTCGACCTCGCGCGTCTCGAAGACCTCGAGCACGTCGCCGACCTTCACGTCGTCGAAGTTCTGGAGGTGGAGGCCGCACTCGAAGCCTTCCTGGACCTCGCGCGCGTCGTCCTGGAACCGCTTGAGCGAGTCGATCATCGTCGTGTAGATGACGGTGCTGTCGCGGATGATCCGCACCTGCGCGCCGCGGCGGATGCACCCCGTTCGTGACCATGCAGCCCGCGATCGTGCCGATGCGCGATGCGCGGAACGTCTCGCGCACCTCCGCCTCGCCGATCGTCTCCTCCGTCTTGACGGTCGCGAGCATGCCGACGAGCGCCTGCTCGATGTCCTCGGTGAGCTTGTAGATGACGTCGTACGTGCGGATCTCGACGCCTTCACGCTCGGCGACCGACCGCGTCTCCGCGTTCGGTCGGACGTTGAAGCCGACGACCATGCCGCCCGATGCGGCGGCGAGCATGATGTCGTTCTCGGTGATTCCGCCGACGCCCTGGTGGATGACGTTGACGCGGACCTCGGGGTGCTGGATCTTGCCGCAGCTCGCTGACGACCGCCTCGACCGAGCCCTGCACGTCGCCCTTGATCACGAGGTTGAGGTCGCGGACCTCTCCGGCCTGCATCTGCTCGAACAGATTCTCGAGCGAGACGCCGGACGGGCGCTGCGACGCGAGCTGCTCGCGGCGGAGCCGCTCTGCGCGCTTCTGCGCGAGATCGCGCGCGGCGCGCTCGTTCTCGACGACCCGCGCGAGCTCGCCGGCAGGCGGCGGCTTGTCGAAGCCGAGGATCTCGACCGGATCGCCCGGCTTCGCGTCCTTCAGCTTCTCGCCCTTGTAGTTGTAGAGCGCACGCACCTTGCCCCAGGCGTCGCCCGCGGCCACCGCGTCGCCGACCTTGAGGGTGCCGCGCTGGACGAGCATCGTCGCGACGGGGCCGCGGCCGATGTCGAGGCGCGACTCGATGATCGGCCCGGACGCTTCGGTATCCGGGTTCGGCGCGGAGGTCGAGCTCGGCGTCCGCGACGAGCAGGATGCGTCTCGAGCAGGTCGTCGAGGCCCGTCTGCTGCTTCGCGGAGACGCGGGCGACCTGCGTCGTCCCGCCCCACTCCTCCGGCTGCAGGCCTTCGGTCGAGAGGTCGGAGAGGACGCGGTCGGGGTTCGCATCGGGAAGATCGACCTTGTTCACGGCGACGACGATCGGCACCTCGGCCGCACGTGCATGCGAGATCGACTCGCGCGTCTGCGGCATGACCGAGTCGTCCGCTGCGACGACGAGCACGGCGATATCCGTGACCTTCGCGCCGCGCGCGCGCATCGCGGTGAACGCCTCGTGGCCCGGTGTGTCGAGGAACGTCACGCTGACGGCCGCTCGACCGTCACCTGGTAGGCGCCGATGTGCTGCGTGATCCCGCCGGCTTCCGTGTCGACCACCTTGGCGTTCCGGATCGCATCGAGGAGCGTCGTCTTGCCGTGATCGACGTGGCCCATGATCGTCACGACCGGCGGGCGCGCCTGACAGCGACTCCTCGGTGTCCTCGAACTGCCTCGGGCGCCTCCTCCTCGTCCGCGGCGTGCTTGATCGTCACCTCGCGCTCGAGCTCGGCCGCGATCAGCTCGACCTCCTCGTCGGTGAGCGACTGCGTCGCCGTCTTCATGACGCCGAGCGTCATGAGCGACTTGATGATGTTCTGCATCGGGACGCCGAGTGCCTGCGAGAAGTCGCGGACGCTGACGCCCGACTCGACCGAGACGGGACCGGTCGGCGCCGCGGCCGGCTGGCGCGGGCCCTCGCGGCGCGGCGTGTCGTCGCGGCCGCGGCCCTGGCGCGCGTCGCGGGGACGCGCCGCCTGGTTGTCGATCACGACGCGGCGCCGGCGATTGCCGGGGCCGCTGCCGCCACGCGGGCGGAGCGGGCGATTCGGTTTGCCTCCGTTAGCCATGCGACTCCTCAGTGTAAAGACGCGCGAGCGCCGGATCGACCCGGACGGCCTGCCGGAGCACCCGTGCGAATCCTCGTCGTTCGGACGCGCGCTCGAAGCACGCGACCTTCCTGCACGTGTAGGCGCCGCGGCCCGGCGCCGTTCGGCCCTGGACGAGCACCCCGCCCACGGCCGCAAACCGCACGAGCTCGCTCTGCGGCGCGCGCCGGCCGCAGCCGGCGCACGTCCTGATCGGCTCTGGCACCTACGATGCTTCCGAGCCTTCCTCGTGCTCGACCGGAATGCCCGCAGGCACCTCGGCCGGCGGCGCGGTCTGAACCTTCACCGTGTCGAGATCGACCTCGCCGTCGTCGGCTGCAATCGTCACCGCGTCCGGGCCGTGCGTGGAGACTGCGTCGGCCGCCGACCCCGAGTCGACCTCGGTGACCTCGAGCGCGGGGAGCGACGGGCCTACCGACTCTGCATCGGGCGGCAGCTCGTCGGCGAGGGCCTCGAGCTCCGGCTCGTGCTCGGTGACGATCGGCTCCTCGTCGTCCTGGTCGTGGAGCGCGAGCTCCTGGTGCGCGGCGACGCCGCAATACTTCGAGCCGGGCAGCGTCGCGTTCGGGCAGCGCTTGCCGTTCGCGAGGATCGCGGAGCATCGTCCCGAGAGCTCCTCGCCCTCGCCTTCGCCGCCGCCGAAGGCGATATCCGCCTCGGCCTGCGCGAACTCGGTGTCGCTCTGGATGTCGATCTTCCACCCGGTGAGACGCGCGGCGAGACGGGCGTTCATGCCCTCCTTGCCGATCGCGAGGGCGAGCTGGTCGTCGGGGACGACCACCGTCGCCTCCTTGCCGTCGTCGTCGAGATACACCTCGCGGACGCGTGCCGGCGACAGGGCCTTCGCAACGAAGCGCGCGGGCTCCGGGTTCCACGGGATGATGTCGATCTTCTCGCCGCGGAGCTCGGAGACGACCATGCGCACGCGGGAGCCGCGGGGCCCGACGCACGCGCCGACGGGATCGACGCCCTGCGTATGCGATTGCACCGCGATCTTCGAGCGGTACCCCGGCTCGCGTGCAACGCCTTCGATCGTGACGAGGCCGTCCGCGATCTCCGGGACTTCGAGCTCGAAGAGTGTCTTGATCAGCTCGGGATCGCGGCGCGAGAGGATGACCTGGGGCCCCTTCGTGCCGCTCCGCACCTCGGTGATGACTGCCTTGATGCGGGAGCCCTGCTCGTAGCGCTCACCGTCGACCTGCTCGGAGCGCGGCAGCAGCGACTCGACTTTTCCGAGGTCGACGAGGACGTTGTTCCGGTCGCCTGCCTGCTGCACGATGCCGGTGACGACCTCGCCGACGCGGTCGATGTACTCGTCGTACATCATCCGCCGCTCCTCTTCGCGGATGCGCTGCAGGATGACCTGCTTCGCGGTCTGCGCGGCGATGCGGCCGAACCCCTCCGGCGTCACCTCTTCGCGCTGGATCTGATCCTCGGGAACATCCGACCAGTCGACGTCGAGATCGTCGTCGGAGATGAGCGTGTGCTGGCGCTCGCCGGTCTCTTCCTCGAGCCGCTCGAGCTCCTCGAGCTTGCGCTCGCGCGCCTCGTCCAACAGGCGCTCCTCGATGTCGGCCGGCAGCTCGATCGAGTAGACGTGCGAATCACCGTCGTCGTCCATCTCGACCGTCGCATGGCGTGCAGCGCCAGGCGTCTTCTTGTAGGCCGCGAGAAGCGCGTCCTCGATGGCGGCGACGAGCGCGCCTTCCTCGATTCCCTTGTCCCGCTCGAGCTCACGAACGGCGTCGATGATCTCTTGGCTCATGGTCTACCTCTCGTCGATCAGATTGCCGCGCACGATCGCGTCGTACGGGATGTGAACGTCGTTGCCGTCGACGACGAGCGTCAAGGCATCGGCACCTGCGTCCTTCAACTGCCCTTTGAACTTGGACCGGCCCTCGACCGGCTCGCTCACCCGGACCGAGACGGTGCGGCCGATGACGCGAGCGAAGTGCCGAGCCTTCCGGAGCGGGCGCTCGGTTCCGGGAGAGGACACATCGACCGTGTACTCACGGAGGTAGTCGCGCAGCACGTCGGTGACGCGCACGCACAGGGCATGGTCGACGCCCTCCGGATGGTCGACGTAGACGACGAAGCGATCGGGGTTCGCGAGCTCGACCGCCAGCACCTCGACGCCGGGCAGGTCGTGCTCGACCCGGGGCGCGATTTCCTGCGTGAGCTGACGTTCCTTGTCGTGCGTCTTTGCCACGGTTGTAAGCAAGCAGAGCTCCTGTTCTCGAAAAAAAATGGGCCCGCGGGGCCCATTTCGCCGAACCGGTGAAAATGGTAGGTCGAGTGTAGCAGCGACTAGGCCGAACGGCCCATGCCCGAGAGCCCCGAAAGCCGTGTTTTCAGGATCCCAGCGGCTTTGGTCGAGTCGAGCGCGACGTCCCGTGGCCTGCCTGCCGGGGTGGGCGCTGACCGGAGACCCGAGGTGTCGCCGCCCCGAAGGAAGCGTGCGAATTCGAGCCGCGAAACCGCGTCCGGCCCCGCCACGTGAAGCGGCCCGGACACGTCGAGCTCCGCGAGCTCGAGCAGCGCAGTCGCGAGCTCGTCGACACGGGTCGGGCAGCGGATCTCATCCTCGTAGAAGGCGACGTCGTCACGCGCGGCGAGCCGCTCCTGCGCGCCGCCGGGGCTGCCGTAGAGGAGCGACGTTCGAACGAGGAGCGCTCCCGGCGCGCGCTCGGCGACGAGGCGCTCGGCCTCGGCCTTCGCCGCGCCGTAGTCGAGGACGGGCCGCGGCTCGTCGGTTTCGCGGTAGGGCGCCCCGCCCGTGCCGTCGAAGACCAGATCGGTCGAGAGGTGGAGGAGGCGGGCGCTGACGCGGGCTGCTGCCTCGGCGACGTTGCAGCTTCCGCGCACGACGACGTCGTGCAGGTCGGTCCCGCTCAGCAGGTACGCGGTGTGGACGACGACGTCCGGCCCCGTCCGGAGAAACGCGCGGTGTACCGCGTCGGCGTCGCGTACGTCGAGTGTGATCGCGTTCCCGTACGGGGCTTTCGCATGGTGTTCCGTCGCGACGACATCGAGCCCGCGGCCGACCGCCTGCTCGCACAGCTCCGCGCCGAGGTAGCCGGCTCCGCCGGTTACGAGGATCCTCATCGCTTCCTATCGTCGCGGAGCGGGCGACCTATTCGCGGTCGAAGGCACCGACCTCGAGCCGGACGCTTGCTGGACAAGCCTGAACGGGCAAGAATTGGTGGCGCATGGGGTCGAGGGGTTTCGATCTGCCAGAGCTGACCAGCTCTGAGCTGCGGCTGTTGCCGTTGCTGACCACGGAGCTCACCCTGGATCAGATCGCCCTGGTGCTTGACATGCCGCGCGACGTGATCCTGGCGTTGGCCCAGTCGATCTACGCCAAGCTCGGCCCGTTCGGCGAGACTCAATCCCGCCTCCACGGCGTCTGAAGCGAAGCCCCGGGGCCGTTCAAGGTTCCGTCAAGCGAGCCTTGCGCCTTCTCGGGTCGCTCGCTACAACGTGGCCGCTGTGGCTGAGAAGGGCGTCGACGGTAACCACTGGGGCGACATCGAGGAACTGCGACAGAAGCTCGCGGGCCGCGCTCGCGTGTGCCTCAACCGGCTCGACGACGTGGTCTCCGAGCTGTTCACGCTGCACTCCTTTGACGACGAAGCGGTCATCGCCCGCGTTCGCGCGACAATTGAGCGGGAAGCGAACGCGGACGACCGCTCGTCGTCAAGCGCGAGCTAGACCCGGCCATTGTCCGGGGCTGCGCGATTCTGTGAGTCAAGACTTGCGCGGATAGCGAGGCGCGGCCCGGAGCGACGGCAACGTCCCGGGGGCCGCCCCAAGGTGGTTGCCGGCTACTCATCCGGGTTCGATCCGGAGGAGCAGGACCACGGGCCGCGCAACCGGGAATCAAGCAGGCGAGAAGAGTGTTTGCAAACGCTGAGGCTTCTAGCCCATCTGGGCTAGACGGCGCATCGTCCTAGATGCCCCGCACCGGGGCGGGGCGGGCGCTCGACTGACGGCGAAACGGTATGGGCGGCTGCCCCTGATCCACCTCCTAAGCCGGGGGCGAGCGTCAGCGGCCGCACTGATGCCCGCCCCTGCCTGACTGTGATCGCGTGGCCGCCCAGGAAGCCCGCATCACCCCAAGACGCGACTCTCGCTCCAAAACGTTAGGGGCGTCCACGACGCGCCGGCCCCTCCACGACGCGGACAATGCCATCAGCAACCGACAGAACGAAAAGAGGTGAACGGTGACTTCGACTCAGGTGATCAAAGCAACGGGCGGGCGCTTCGCAAGCGCTCTTCGCCGCTCGTACTTCCGCGTGACCCCGGACGAGTGGGTGCCGCGCGTCGAACAGGGATGGTCATGGCGCGCTAACCCGTAAGGCCGCGTGGTCCAAGGCGCTGTCGTAGACGTCGTGCCCATGATGGAGCAAGACGACGACCGCTTCGGCGGGACGTGCAGCTGAGCAACAGACCGTTCGGGTGCGAGTTACACCTTGAGCCGTGCGGCGGTCGCCTTCCACGCTCCTTCGCTGAGCGATGGGATCCGCTCCATGAGAGAACGGAACGCGTCGGCGTCGATCACGAGCAGGTGCGACGGTTCCGTCGTGGCGACCGTCGCGGTTCGCGACATCCGCGTCAGCACGCCGATTTCTCCGATCACTTCACCCGGCCCGATCGAGCCGATCACGACTCCGTCCTTCTCGACAGTCGCTGCGCCGCCCACCACGACGACCACCTCCCGACCCGGTGTTGCCTGCGACACCAGCGTCTCGCCTGCAGGAACGCGCAACTCGTGCGCAGCCGAAGCGACCGCCTCGAGCTCGTCCGGCGACAGAGCTGCGAAGAGGGGAATCCCCTCCAACAGATCGACCCTCGACGCCTCCGGATCCACGTCCGTAGTCTCTTCCACTCCGGCACGCGGCGCAATCGCCGGGGCCGGGGCAGGAGGAGTCTCAGGCGTCCAGGACGATCGTGACGGGCCCGTCGTTGACGAGCTCGACCCGCATCTTGGCGCCGAACACTCCGCGCTGAACCTGGGCGCCCTCGGCTGCGAGGGCTTCGCAGAAGGCGTTGAAGATCGGCTCGGCCTCGTCTTTCGGCGCGGCCTTGGAGAAATCCGGTCGAGTTCCCTTCTGCCGCCTGCTATCGGCGATGAGCGTGAACTGCGAGACGGCGAGCACGCGCCCGTTCGCCGCGAGCACGCTGCGATCGAAGCGCCCCTCGTCGTCGGGGAAAATCCGGAGCCGCGCGATCTTGGCCGCGAGCCGCTCCGCCGCCTCGACATCGTCGCCCCGCGCGATGCCGAGAAGGACGCACAGGCCGTGCTCGATCTCCGCCACCACCTGCCGGTCGACGACGACCCTCGCCTCGGCGACGCGCTGGCAGACGGCTCTCATGGTTTCCGACCCTAAACTGATACGGATTCTCGCTCGACGAGGTTCGCCGCGTCACCACCGGCTCGTCTAGCGGCTACCCCTCGTCGAAGTCCTTGATCCGCGCCCGGTACTGGTTGGAGCCCGGTCGCAGTGAGCTCGCGAGCTTGTAATGACCGTTTGCCTCGCGGTCGCGCCCCTGCTTCTCGAGGCAGCGGCCGAGCGCGTAGTGCGCGTAGTCGTTCACGGGCGAGAGCTCCAGCAGCTTCCGGAACTCCGCCTCGGCCTCTTCCCAGCGGCCGATGCGGAAGTACGCGATCCCGAGCGCCTCGCGGATCGACGCCTTCTCCGGCTCGCGGCGCTTCGCCTTTTCGAGGGCGACGGTCGCCTGCGCGGGCATCCCGCGTTTCAGATGCCGGCGGCCTTGCTGGAACAGGCTGTACGTCGTCTCGCTCATGACCCCAGGTACGGGAAGTTCTCCACCACCAAGTCTTGCGGTCGCGTCAAATCTCTCGTCGGCCCGATCTCGACCCCGGCGATCCGGCGGCCGTCGTCGATCGCCCGCTGGAGGACGTCGGAGAGCCCAGCCGCCCCCACGGAATGATCGAGGAGGCCGGCGCCGACCCACCAGAGAGGGACGGCGCCGAGCGGATTCGCGCGGTCGTCGTCGATCACACGGACGACGCAGCCGTCCTCGATGCGGACGGGTTGGCGGTGCGATGCGTCCGGGGGCGGGATCCGGCGCACCGCGAGCCCGCCGTCGAAGCCCGCCGCCACCTCGGCGAAGGTCCTCGTGTCGCCCTTTGTGAAGACGGTGTCGGCCGCGCTCACGAGAAACGGCGGCTCGGCGCCGGCCTCGACGGCGCGCAGAACCGCGTCGAGGGAGCCGGCCGGAGCCGGCTGCCGCACGTACACGAGCTCCACCGCGAACGCCGCGCCGTCGCCGAGGAGCTCTTCCACCTGCTCGGCCAGGTGCCCGGTGACGACGTAGATGCGCTCGATGTGCACGGCTAGCTCGCGGACGAGGGTCGCGATTACCGGTCGGCCGTCGATCGGAAGCACGGGCTTCGGCCAGCGCTCCGTGAGGGGCCGGAGCCGGGTCCCTTCGCCCGCCGCCATCACGACGGCGACGGTCACGGAGCGAAGCCGAAGGACCGAAGCGAAAGGAGCCCGCGCAGGCGATCGCGGGTGCGAAGCCGGACACGCATGTGTCGGAGCAGCACTCGAAGCTCCCGCCTCGCACGGTGCGCTGCTCCGTCTGCCCCCTCGGGAGGCCCGAACCGGGCGGCCGTCGCCGCCGAGACGAAGGCGTCGGGGTCGACCATGAGCTCGTGCCGCACGATCGCACCCAACTCGTGCAGCGTTGCGCTGCGTGCAGCATCGATGTGCTGATCGAGGAGGTAATCCGCGAGCTCCTGCCGGCAGGCGGCGGCCACACGACGCGGGTCGCGCGAGAGATAGCGCGCGCGCCGCGCGACGAGCTTCGCAAGCACGATCCCTGCCACGGCGACGCCGACGACAAGCAGCAGGACGAGAAGCAGGCTGTTCCGCCAGGAGCTCGACGAGGACGATCCGCCGCTCCCGAACGTCTTCACGCCGGTTCCCTCCTGCTCCCCATGACGGTGGGCGCCCTGCCCGGCGCTCTCGTCGGCGCCGAACGGGGCGGCCGAGCCGCCGAGCGGCGTCGCGCCGAAGCGCTGGGCCGCGGCGTACGGCGCGCTCAGCTGTCCGCGCTCCGGGCGGCCGGCCGGGGTCGGATCGAACGGGAGCCACCCGTAGCCGCGGAACCATGCCTCCACCCATGCGTGCGCGTCGTGGTCTGTGACACGCCAGAGCCCCTTGCCGGAGTCGTACGTCCCGCTCGAGAACCCGACTGCGACGCGGGCGGGCACGCCGAGGTAGCGGAGCATGAGCGCCATCGCGCCTGCGAAGTGCTGGCAGTAACCGGATTTCGTCTGCGCGACGAACCCGACGAGCGGCGCGTTCGGATCGATCGCCGGATGGTTGGAGTACGTGAAGCCGCCGGTCGTGCGGAACCACCGCTCGAGCGCTGCCGCCGCGCCGTACGGCGTGCGTGAACCGCCGGCGACCTCGAAGGCCGTGCGTGCAAGCGGCGCGTACGAGGCGAGCCCGGTGTGAGCGTCGACGAGCCGCGCGACCCGCCGCTCACGGTCTTTCGTGCCGAAAGGCGGGGCGGCGACGCGAGGGGCGACGTCGAGGAACGTGTCCGGCTCCACGATCTCGATCGGATAGACCGGTCTCGACGCGCGCAGCTCCGCCGGCGTCGGTTGCGGCGCGTAGCTCCAGGCCGTGTAGCGAAAGTTGCGGGTCAGCCCCTGCGGCAGTTCTGCGATCCCCCGGACGTGGGACCGAAGCGGCGCGTCTCCGGCGTCGTAGCGAACCGGCACGCTCGCGCCCACGAGGCGTGTGTCCGAGAGCGCCAGCACGCGCACGTCCTGCCGGAGTAGCGGCTTGCCGCTGTCCGGGACGAGCGCGTCGCCTCGGCGCGGGTCGCCCTCGAGCCAGCGATCGCGGTCGAACACATCGAGAACCGCCGCGCGCCAGTAAAGCGATCGGCGCGGCGCCTTCACCTCGAGCACAGTCGTGCGCTTCGCGGGAAAGGTGATACCGCTGTAGTCGGCGTTCCAGATGAACGAGACGCTCACCGGCGGCTGCGGTGCGTTGTAGGGATCCCAGCGCTGCCACGCGACGACGCCGCTCTTCGCAACCGCCGCAGAGGTCGAGGCCGCAACGGCGAGGAGCGCCACTGCCGCCGCGGCGGGGACGACCGCGCGCGGGACGTACCGCGAGGTGAGCCCGGCAAGCAGGACGAGGACGGCGAGCAGCATGGCGACCCCGACGACGAGCGCACCGGATGGACCGCGCAGCGTCGCCGGCCAGCCTGCCCCGACGAGGAGAAGGACCGACGCGAGGAGCGCTCGCCGCGCAGCGACAGCGCACGAGATCGCGACGACGAAGCCGAAGATCGCGGCGAGGATCGCGCCGCGCATCTCGACGTGGACGCGCGGATCGAACGGCGTCCGCACGTCGTAGAAGTCGAGGCTGCCGTCGACGAGCCGGTGCAGGAGCGCGCCGGGCACGTGCCACGTTCGCGCCGGTGAGACACCGAAGGCGATCCAGCCGGCGAGGACTGCGGCAAGGAGCACTGCGACCACGCGCGCGGCGAGGGGTCGAACGAGGGCCGGGACAAGACCGACCAGATCACGAGCAGCGGCCGGTAAGGCCGGTCGAGTGGATCCTCCATTCGGAGCCATGCGGTCGCCACCACCGCAGCGGGGACGATCGAGACGAGAAGCGTCCTAGGCAACGCGCGCCTCGGGTGCGGAGAGGACGCCCGCGAGATCGTCCCCCGGGCGCACGATCGCGACCGGGATACCGACCGACTGCAGGCGGAGGAGCTGCGGCTCGGGGCCGGGCGCGGCTTCCACATACACGAGGGACGTACCTCTGCGCGAGAGCGCACGCTGGACGAGCCGGTCGGCCAGAGGCCCGTCGACGCGCGACGTGACGACCACGAGCTCGAGTGAGCGTGCGGCCGCGCCGCCGTCCGTGTGGAGCAGGGCAAACGCCGGCGTCGGCCCGTCACGCTCCGCGGCGGCGAGCAGCTCGAGCGCCCGCCGCCAATCGCTGTCCGAGGTCACGGCCTGCACCTGCCGCGCGGCGGAGTTGAGGACGAGGGCGCATCGCCTGCCACGCCGCACGTGGGCGTGAAGGACGGAGCCCGCCGCACGAACCGCTACATCGAAGGCTCTGTCGTCTCCGGCCTGCGCGTCGCCGTCGAGCAGCACCACGACCTCGTCGCGCGGGGCGTCCTCGAGCTCCTTCACCATCAGCTGCCCGCGCCGGGCCGTCGAAGGCCAGTGCACCTTACGGAGCGACTCGCCCTCGATGTACTCGCGCACGCTGTGCAGCTCGAACCCGGTCGGCCGCCGGAGCAGCAATCTTCGCCCATCCTGCGCATGTGCGCCGCCCTCGGAGAAGAGCCTGTCCAGCTGCACGAGCCGCGGATAGACGACGAGTGCCTGAGGCTCCCCTTGCTCGATTCGAGCCCGCGCGAGTGCGAACGGGTCCTCGATCGTCAGGCGGATGGTCTCGAAGGCGTACCGTCCTCGCGGCAGGCCGCGTAGCTCGTATCCGCCGGCGAAGCGACGCCCACCCACGGGATGAAGCTCGACGCGGCGCGGCTCGAGGCGGCCGGGCTGCTCGTGCGCGACAAGCGTCGGAGGCGCAACTGCACTTGTCGTCTCGACGACGAGGTCCACCCTGACGTCGTCGCCCTCGATCACGTCACGGGTTGCGCCGTGGCGATGCACGTGCGGGGGTCGCACCGACAGCCGCACCCAGCCCGCGGCAACGATGACGACCAGCACGAGACCCGTCGCCGCCGGGTAGAGCGCGCGCGAGCCGAAGATCCAGGCGGCGAGGTACACCACGACGCCGAGCGCGAGAACGGCGCGGCCTCGTTGTGTCATACCGGTTGCGTCATACCGGTACGGGCGTCTTCTCGAGCGCTTCGGCGACGACAGCAGCGCCGCCGAGCCCCGCGGAGCGTGCCTCCGGGCCGAGGATGAGACGGTGAGAGAGAACGGACACGGCGACGGCCTTCACGTCGTCGGGTACGAGGTACTCGCGCCCGTCGGCGAGGGCGCGTGCCTTCGCGACGCGAAGGAGCGCGATGCCGGCCCGGGGCGATGCGCCGAGGTACAGCCGAGAGTCGGCGCGCGTCTGACGGAGAAGCGCGACGACGTACCGGGACAGCGACTCCTCGACGAAGACCTCGCGTGCCTGCTCGGCAAGCCGGATCACCTCGTCCGCGCGCGCGACGGGAACGAGCGAGTCGAGCGGCGGCACGTGCGTCTGTTCGTCGAGCATCTTCGCCTCGTCGGCGAGGGCCGGGTAGCCGAGTTGAAGCCGCATCGTGAAGCGGTCGAGCTGCGCCTCCGGCAAGGGGTAGGTGCCCTCGTACTCGATCGGGTTCTGCGTGGCGATCACCATGAACGGGTGCTCGAGTGGATACGAGACGCCGTCGATCGTCACCTGCGACTCCTGCATGCACTCGAGCAGCGCCGCCTGCGTCTTCGGTGACGCACGGTTCACCTCGTCGACCAGCAGCAGGTTGGCGAACACGGGGCCGGGCCTGAACTCGAAGTGGTTCGAGCGCTGATCGAAGACGTTCACGCCGGTCACGTCGGACGGCAGAAGATCGGGCGTGAACTGGAGGCGGGAGAACGAGCAGTCGAGCGAGCGCGCGAGGGCCTTCGCGAGCATCGTCTTGCCGACGCCAGGGAAGTCCTCGATGATCAAGTGCCCTTCGGCGACGAGGCAGAGCACGGTCATGCGCAGCGTCTCATCGGACGCGTGCACGACCCGACGGAGGTTCGCGACGATGGCATCGACGAGATCCGCCGGCGCCGGAGCAACGGCACGCTCAGCCAAGCAGGCGCTCCACCTCGTCGAGGATCTGAGCGGCGATCTCGTCCTTGGACGCCTTCGAAATCGCGCGCTCACCATGCGCTCCGACGAGGGTGACCTCGTTGTCGCGCGCGTCGAAGCCGATGTCGGGTCGCCCCACGTCGTTGAAGACGAAGAGATCCGCATTCTTGGTCGCGAGCTTCGTGCGGGCCCGCTCGAGCCCTGTCCGCCCCAGGTCGGCGGCGAACCCGACGAGCACCTGTCCCGGGACACGCTGCGCGCCGAGCGTCGCGAGCACGTCGGTCGTGGGCTCGAGCGCGACCGTCCATCCGCTCCGGTCCTTCGGCCGCTTCGCGGAGAGCGCCTCGGCCGGCCGGTAGTCGGCGACGGCAGCGGCCATGATCACGACCTCGGATGCTGCGGCGCGCACGAGCGCCTCGCGCTCGAGGTCGGCCGCGGTCGGCGTCTCGATCAGCTCGACCCCGGCGGGCACGGGGACGGCGAGATTCGCGCCGAGGAGCGTCACCTGCGCCCCGCGGGCACGAGCTTCCGCTGCGAGCGCGACGCCCATACGCCCCGACGAGCGATTGCCGACATACCGCACTGCGTCGATCGGCTCCCGTGTGCCGCCGGCGGAGACGAGTACGCGCTTGCCGCGAAGTGCGCTCGTGCCAGCGAGCAGCTCCTCCGACGCCCGAACGATGTCCTCCGGCTCCGACATGCGGCCGACTCCGAGCTCACCTTCTGCGGTCTCCCCTTCGTCCGGTCCCACGAGGACGACACCGCGGGCGCGCAGCTTCTCGGTATTGGCGCGGGTGGCGGGATGCGACCACATACGTGGATTCATCGCGGGCGCGACGAGTACCGGCCCGCGGTGAGCGAGAGCGGCCTCGGTGAGCACGTTGTCGGCGATCCCGTGCGCGAGCTTCGCGAGGGTGTTCGCCGTGCACGGCGCAATGACAAGGATGTCAGCCCGCGTGAGATGGAGGTAGACGTCGTCGGTCGCCGGGCGGCGTGCGAGCGCGCGGAAGGTCTCGGCCGTGACGAATCTCTCGGCCCCGGGCGTGACGAGCGGCACGACCTCGTGGCCGCCACGGACGAAACGACGGCAGACCTCGCACGCCTTGTAGGCGGCGATGCCTCCTGTGACCCCGAGCAGGATGCGGGCCATGGCCCGCATTGTGCCTATGGGCGGCTAGAAGGAGCTACTTCGCGTAGTCGTACGTGAGCAGTCCCTCGGAGACCTCTTCCATCGCCATGGTGAGGTAGTTCTTCGAGCGGGACTCCACGAGCGGCGGCGGATTGTCGTCGAAGGTGCCTTCGCCGAGCTGGTGGTGGTAGTTGTTGATCTGACGGGCGCGCTTGGCCGAGACGATGACGAGCGCATAGCGCGAATCAACGTTCTGGAGCAAGTCGTCGACGCGGGGATGAATCATTGCCGGGTGATGGTACCTGCAGGGACGAGAAGCCCGCGGACCAGCTCGGTCAGCTCGCCCACGGCCCGCTCGAGATCGTCGTTCTCGATCACCCGGTCGAACCTGGGCGCCACCTCGAGCTGCTCCTGGGCGACGCGCAGCCGCTCCTCGATCTCGCCGGAGCTCTCGGTCGCCCGCTCCAGCAGCCGCCGCTCGAGCTCCTCGATCGACGCCGTGATGAAGACCGTGAAGGCGTTCGGCACCCGCTCGGAGACGTTGAGGGCGCCCTCCGTCTCGAGCTCGAGGACGCAGATGCGACCCTCCTCGTTCACCCGCGTGATCTCCGAGTAGAGCGTGCCGGAGCGCTGCCCCCAGGGGAACTCGTGGTACTCGAGGAACTCGCCCGCCTCGAGGCGGCGGTCGAATTCCTCGTCGGAGATGAAGTAATAATGGACGCCCTCGACCTCGCCCGGCCGCCGTCGGCGGGTCGTCGCGGAGACCGCGAGCCGCAGCTCGGGGAACTCTTCGAGCATCCGCTTGATCAAGGTTCCCTTCCCCGCCCCCGACTGGCCGGTGATGACGAGGACAGGCAGCGGGCTACTTGTGGAAGAGGTCAATCAGCTCCGCGCGCTGACGATCGGACAATCCACCGACGGTCTTCGACTGGCTGATGCGGCACGTGTTGAGGAAGCGCGCCGCCTTCACGCGGCCGAACTTCGGGACCGCCATCAGGATGTCGATCACCTTGGCCGTCTCGACGAACTCCGGCGGGTCGCCGAGGATCGCCTCGATCCGAACCCGCCCGTCCTTGAGATCCCTTTTCAGCTTTGCGCGCTTGACGCGCACGTCGTTGGCGCGCCTGAGCGCGTCCATACGCTGATCGAGAGAGCGAACGGGAGCATGTGCGGTCTTGGAGGCTGGCACGGGCAGGCGCCCGATACTACCAACGTGCAGGCGGCGATCAAACCTCCACTTTTGCGCGCAAGTCCAGCGTGTTTCCCGCGTCATGAGCTGATGCATAAACCGGCTCACCACTCATCGTCGCAAGCTCGTCGCGGACGCGTGACGGTGCGTCGGGATCGCTGAACAGGACCGTTCCGAGTGCGACGTGGAGCGCACCGCACGCGATGAACTCGCGTGCGTCGAGACCTGTCGCGACACCTCCCATTCCGACGATCGGCAACCCCGTCGCGGCGTAGCACGCATACACCGTTGCGAGCGCAACCGGTTTGAGCGACGGCCCGCTGAGACCGCCGGTGCCGTGTGCGAGGACAGGCATTAGCGTGCACGGGTCAAGGACCAAGCCGCGAAGCGTGTTGACGAGCGAGAGCCCATCCGCGCCGGCGTCGGCGACAGCACGCGCAACTGCGGCGACGTCCGGGTGTGCTGCCGAGAGCTTCGCGTAGAGCGGCAGCGACGTCGCGGCGCGACAGGCGGCGACGATCTCCGCCGCCGAATCAGCGGCCTCGTCGACGTTGGGGCACGAGAGGTTCAGCTCGATCGCGGCCACGTCCTCGAGCAGCACGCACGTCTCGGCGTAGTCGGCCGCACAGAAACCGCCGACGGAGATCCAGAGAGACACGTCGAGCTCCCGGAGCCGAGGCAAGGCCTCCTCGAGGAACCGCTCCCGGCCGGGGTTTGCGAGGCCGATGGAGTTCAGCATCCCGTGGGCCGTCTCGGCGATCCGGGGCGGCGCGTTCCCCTCCCGGGGGAGCGGGGTGATCGTCTTCGTCACGAACGCGTCGAGCTGCCTCGCGACCTCCGGCGCGGTGAGTGCGTCCAGGCAGCCGCTTGCGTTAAGCAGCAGCATGAGCCACCTCCTCGGAGGACACGAGTACAGGCCCCTCGACGCACAACCGCTTGAGCTCGCCGTCGATCTCGACCGCACAGCCGTAACAGGCCCCGTAGCCGCAGGCCATCGGCGCTTCCCAGGCGAGCTGCGCCCCGGGGCATCGCTCGGCGACCGCGTGGAGCATCGGCTCGGGCCCACAGGCGAGCACGTCGAAGCCCTCGAGAATGCAGTCGGTGACGAGCACCGGGTCGACGACGACCTCGGCACCCGGAAGCAGTGCGGCTGCCTCCGCATGCGCGTCGCTCCGGAAGCCGAGGACCGACGGCGGAAACCGGAGCGCCTCCGCAAGATACGGAAGCGGAGCAATGCCGATGCCGCCGCCGACGAGGAGCGGTCGCTCGACGTCGAGGCGAAAGCCGTTGCCGAGCGGCCCGTAGACGTGGATCGCGTCGCCGAGCTCGAGCTCGCACAGCGCTGTCGTGCCCGGCCCGACCGGATCGATGAGGAACGCGAGCTCGCCCGGCGGCGCAAGGCAGAGCGAGAGCGGACGCGGCAACTGCCGACCCGGCGCCTCGAGCATGAAGAACTGTCCGGGCGCGCCAGCATCGATGGAACCGCGTCGAAGCCGCAGCAGCGTGTACAGGCCGATGCGCTCGTTGCCGACGACAGCGAGCCGCTTGCGTTCAGGAGACATGCGCGAGCTCCGTCGCGATGCGCTCCTGCAGCGAGAGCGCGCCTTCCCGCCGGGCCGCCGCGACCGCGTGAACCGCAGCGGCGGCACCGGAAAGCGTCGTCACGCACGGGATCCGCGCGACGAGCGCGGCCTCGCGGATCGCATAGCCGTCGCGGCGTGCGCTTCCGCCCGCAGGCGTGTTCACGACGAGGGCGCACTCGCGGCGGCGGATCAGGTCGACGACCGCGCGGCCTTTCTCGATCTCGCGTACGTTGAGCCCGGCGGCGCGAAGCGCGTCGGCCGTGCCGCCTGTCGACACGAGGTCGAAGCCGAGACCCGCGAGCGCTGCGGCAATCGGGACGAGGGCCGGCTTGTCCGCATCGCGCACGGAGAGGAAGGCCGTGCCGCCGACCGGCAGCGAGCGCCCGGCTGCGCGTTCCGCCTTCGCGAACGCGGTCGGGAAGTCGCGCGCGCTCGCCATCACCTCACCGGTCGACCGCATCTCGGGGCCGAGCACCGGATCGGCTCCCGGGAACCGCGCGAACGGAAGCACGGCGGCTTTCACGCTCACCTGCGCCGGCGGGCGCTCGGGAGGGAGCTCGAGCTCCGAGATCCGCGCTCCGGCCGCGATGCGGCATGCCGCCTCGACGAGATTGACTCCGGTGGCCTTCGACGCAAACGGCACCGTTCGCGAGGCGCGTGGATTGGCCTCGAGGACGTACAGCTTCCCGTCGCTGATCGCGAGTTGCACGTTCAGGAGCCCGACGACGCCGAGCCCGCGCGCGAGCCGCCGCACGACGTGGCACACCTCGAAGTACGTCGCGGGGTCGAGCGACGGCGCAGGCAAGACGCAGGAAGAGTCGCCCGAGTGCACGCCTGCCTCTTCGACGTGCTGCATGACGGCGGCGATGTAACAGAGCGTCCCGTCGGCGAGCGCGTCGACGTCGAGCTCGACGGCATCTTCGAGGAAGCGATCGACGAGCACGCGACCCTGGATGTCGCGCATCGCCTCGCGCACCTGCTCGGCGGAGTAGCAGATTCGCATCGCGCGGCCGCCGAGGACGTACGACGGGCGGACGAGCACGGGGAAGCCGATGCGCTCTGCGACCGTCTCCGCCTCGGCCGGCGACTCCGCCATCCCCCACGCCGGCACGCGGATGCCAAGGTCGTCGGTGAGGCGGCCGAAGCGCTCGCGGTCCTCCGCGAGGTCGACTGCGCCGAACGGCGTGCCGAGTATCCGGATGCCCGCGTCCTCGAGCGACTCCGCGAGCTTCAGCGGCGTCTGGCCGCCGAACTGGATGACGACTCCTTCCGGCTGCTCGCGCCGGCAGACCGCGAGCACGGCTGCGGCGTCGAGCGGCTCGAAGTAGAGGCGGTCGCTCGTGTCGTAGTCGGTCGAGACCGTCTCGGGATTCGAGTTGACCATGATCGCCTCGTAGCCGAGCGCCCGGAACGCCTTGGCCGCGTGGACGCAGCAGTAGTCGAACTCGATCCCCTGGCCGATGCGGTTCGGCCCGCTGCCGACGATGACGACGCGCGGTGAGTCGCCGAGCGGCGGTTCCTCGTCGGCCTCGCCCCACGTCGCGTAGTAATAGGACGAATCCGCAGCGACCTCGCCTGCGCACGAATCGATGCGACGGTAGGACGGCCTGCGGGTCAGCTGCTTGGCGCGCTCGTGCTCGACGCGTTCGAGCTCCCGCTCGAACCATGGATGGAGGTTCTCGGGACGCCAGTCGAGCAGCGTCTCGAGTCCGCGCTCCGCTTTCACGAACGCCTCGCGGAACGTGCGGCCGATGCCCATCGTCTCGCCGACCGACTTCATCTGCGTGCCGAGCGTGCGGTCCGCGCCGGGGAACTTCTCGAAGGCGAAACGCGGGATCTTGACGACGACGTAGTCGAGCGTCGGCTCGAAGCTCGCCGGCGTCGTCTTCGTCAGGTCGTTCGGGATCTCGTCGAGTGTGTAGCCGACGGCGAGCTTCGCGGCAACCTTCGCGATCGGATAGCCGGTCGCCTTCGAGGCGAGCGCCGACGAGCGCGAAACCCGCGGGATTCATCTCGATGACGCGGATCTCCCCCGTCTCTCGGCTGCGTGCGAACTGGATGTTCGAGCCGCCGCACTCGACGCCGACCTCGCGCACGATCGCGGCGGCAGCGTCGCGCAGCTCCTGATACGCCTCGTCCGAGAGAGTCATCTGGGGCGCGACGGTGACCGAGTCGCCGGTGTGGACGCCCATCGGGTCGAGGTTCTCGATCGAGCAGACGATGACGACGTTGTCGTTCCGGTCGCGCACGACCTCGAGCTCGAACTCGTCCCAGCCGCGCACCGACTCCTCGACGAGCACCTGGCCGATCGGGCTTTCGCGGATCCCGCGCTCGATCTGCCGGTGAAGCTCGTCCTCGGTGAACGCGAAGCCCCCGCCGTGCCCGCCGAGCGTGAAGGCAGGCCTGACGACCGCCGGAGTCATCAGACCCTCGACGTCGTCGAGCCTCGTGATCGTCCGCGACCGGGGCACGCGCAGACCCGCCCGCTCGACGCAGTCCTTGAAGAGCTGCCGGTCTTCGGCGCGATCGATGACGTCGAGCGGCGCTCCGATCAGCTCGACGCCCAGCTCGTCGAGGATGCCGGCATGGGCAAGCTCGCGGGCGAGGTTGAGCGCCGTCTGGCCGCCCATCGTCGGGAGCAGCGCGTCGGGCCGCTCGCGGCCGAGTACCGACGCCACGCCTTCCAGATCGAGCGGCTCGAGGTACGTGCGGTCGGCGAAGCCCGGGTCGGTCATGATCGTCGCCGGATTCGAGTTCACGACGATCGTGCGGAACCCGTCCTCGCGCAGCACCTTGAGCGCCTGGCAGCCGGCGTAGTCGAACTCGCACGCCTGGCCGATCACGATCGGGCCGCTGCCGATCAGGAGGATCGACTCGATGTCGGCTCTACGTGGCAAGCTCGCCCACCCAATCCTCGATCAGCGGCCATGCGTCGTGCGGCCCAGGGCCGGCCTCGGGGTGGAACTGCACGGACCGGGCGTTCACGTCGCGCAGCGCGAGGCCTTCGACCGTCCCGTCGTACAGCGAGACGTGCGTGACCTCGGGGGCGTCGGTCGCGTCGACGCAGAAGCCGTGGTTCTGCGCGGTGACGAGCACGCGCTTCGTGTCGCACTGCAGCACCGGATGGTTCGCCCCGCGGTGACCGAATGGGAGCTTCGACGTCGAGAACCCCGCGGCCCGGGCGACGAGCTGATGACCGAGACAGATGCCAAAGACCGGAACGCGCCCGAGCAGCGCGCGCACCGTCTCCGTCTCGGCCTCGAGCGGCTCCGGATCGCCGGGGCCGTTCGAGAGCAGGACGCCGTCGTAGACGGAAAGCTCGTCGGCGTCGACATCGTGCGGGTAGACAGTGACTGCAGCACCGGCGCGCGCGAGGCGGCGGAGGATGCTCCGCTTGCACCCGTAGTCGATCACAGCCACGCGCACGACCCCGGCGTCGCTGAACAGATACGGCTCCTTCGTCGAGACTTTCCCTGCGAGTGCCTTGCCGCTCATCGGCTCGAGCGACTGCGCCAGCGCGAGTGCTTCGTCGACAGCCGTGTCGCCGGAGCACACAACCGCCCGCATGGCGCCGCCGTCGCGAAGCTTGAGGACGAGGCTCCGCGTGTCGACCCCCGTGAGCGCGACGACACCGGCCCCGACGAGCCAATCGGTCCACTGCGGGCCGCGCGCCTCGCGCATGAGGACCGCGCGCGCGTGCGGCTTGCCCGACTCCGAGCGCGTCGGGTCGACGCCGTAGTTGCCGACCATCGGCGCGGAGAAACAGATCAGCTGCTCCGCGAAGCTCGGGTCGGTGACGATCTCCTGGTACCCGGTCATCGCGGTCGTGAAGACCGCTTCGCCGCACGCGAAGCCCTCCGCCCCGACCGACTCGCCCGGGAACACCGTGCCGTCCTCGAGCACGAGCATCCCGTTCATTCGAAGACGACCGATCCGGCGGCGACGGTCATCGCGACGCGTCCCTTGAGCGTGCGGCCGAGAAGCCAGGAGTTCACAGAGCGCGACCTGAATCCATCCTCGCTGACCTGCGTCGTTCCCCGCGGGTCGAGCAGGACGAGATTCGCGCGCGCTCCCGTGGCGACGCGCGGCCGCTCGAGCCCGAAGATGCGTGCGGGGCCCGCCGACATCCGCTCGAGGAGGCTCGCGAGCGGAAGGAGCCCCGGCTCGACGAGCTCGGTGTAGAGGATGGCGAATGCCGTTTCGAGCCCGGTGACGCCGAAGGGTGCCGCCTCGAACGGAACATCCTTTTCGTGGCGCGCATGCGGTGCGTGATCGGTTGCGACTGCTTCGATCGTGCCGTCGCGAAGCGCCTCCACGAGCGCGAGGCGGTCGGTTGCTGCGCGAAGAGGCGGGTTCATCTTCACGTTCGGGTCGAGCGAGCGGACTGCGCTCTCGTCGAGCACGAGATGATGAGGAGTCACCTCTGCGCTTGCCTTCACTCCGGCGGCGCGTGCGCGGCGAAGCGCTGCGACCGATTCGGCCGCGGAGAGGTGCATCAGATGCACCGGCTCCTCCTCGTAGGCGGCGAGCGCAAGGTCGCGCTCGACCATCACGGACTCGCCGACCGACGGATACGCGGCAAAGCCGAGCTCGGCCGCGACGGCGCCTTCGTGCACGTGCCCGCCGCGCGAGAGCGAGACGTCCTCGCAGTGCAGGGCGAGCGTGCGGCCCGTCACGGACGCGTACTGGAGTGCACGTCGCATGAGGCCCGCCGAAGAGACCGGGATCCCGTCATCGGTGAAGCCCGCGGCGCCGGCGTCTGCGAGCTCACCCATGTCGGTGAGCTGCTCGCCCTTCTGCGCCCTCGTGATCGCAGCCATGAAGCCGACGGGAATCGCTGCCTCGGTGCGCGCCGTCTCGACGAGCGAGCCGAGCGTCGCCGCGGAGTCGACGACCGGATCGGTGTTCGGCATGGCGAGGATCGCGCAGTATCCGCCGGCAGCCGCCGCAGCGGAGCCGCTGGCGATCGTCTCCTCGTCCTCGCGCCCCGGCGTCCGCAGGTGCACATGCGGATCGACGAACGCGGGTGCCAGCACGAGCCCGGTCGCGTCGACGACGCGATGCGCGTTCGTGTCGAGGTCGCTGCCGATCGCTGCGATGATCGCCGTCGTCGATCCGGACGTCGAGCGTCGCGTCCATTCTCTCGGTGGGATCCAGGACGCGTGCGTTCCGGAAGACGACGTTGGCGTCGGGCTGCGGTTTCGTCCAGAGCATCAGGCCACCTCCGCCGCGGCGAGATTGCGCACGCCGACCGGACCGCCGGTCAGCACGTCGTAGAGGACGGCCATCCGGACGACGAGCCCCGAACGCACCTGGGTCTCGACGAGCGACTCGACGGAGTCCGCGACGCGCGGGTCGATCTCGACGCCGCGATTCATCGGGCCCGGGTGCATGACCTTTTGACCGGCGCGCAGCCGCTCGGGCGTGATCCCCCAGCGCGCCGAGTACTCGCGGATGCTCGGCACGTAGTTCGCACCGGCCTCCATCCGCTCGTTCTGCATGCGGAGGACGTAGACGACGTCGGCGTCGCCGATCGCGCCGATGTCGCTTGTCATCTCGGCCTCGAAGTCGCGTGGGAGGAGCGCCGGCGGCCCGACGAGCGAGCAGCGGACGCCGACGAGAGCGAATGCCTGCACGAGCGAGCGCGCGACGCGCGAGTGCAGCACGTCGCCGACGATCGCGACGTGGAGCCCGTCGAGCGAGCCGACGTGCTGCTGGATCGTGTAGAGGTCGAGCAGCGCCTGCGTCGGATGCTGGTGCTTTCCGTCCCCCGCGTTCACGACGTGCGCATCGGTCACACGCGCGACGAACTGCGGCGAGCCGATCTGCGGGTGGCGCAGCACGATCACGTCGGGGTCGTACGCGCCGAGCGTCAGCGCGGTGTCCTTGAGCGACTCCCCCTTGTCGACCGAGGAGCCGGCGGACTTGATCGTCATCGTGTCCGCAGAGAGCCGCTTCGCCGCGAGCTCGAAGCTCGACGAGGTGCGCGTCGACGACTCGTAGAAGAGGTTGATGACGAGATAGCCCTTGAGCGTCGGGAGCTTCTTCACGTTGCGGCTCAGCGACCCCTCGAAGACGTGCGCGACCCCGAGCAGCCGCTCGACGTCGTCGCGCGTCAGGTCGGCGATCGAGATCAGGTGGCGGCGCGACGGCGGCTCCGGCGGCCGCAGCTCGTCCTTGCACGATGGTGGATCGACCTCATTGCGACCCCTCCTCCGGGTTCGGGACGAGCAGGATCTGGTCGACCTCGTCGACCTCGACGAGCTGCACCTGGATCCGCTCCGACCGCGCGGTCGGCAGGTTCTTGCCGACGTAGTCGGGGCGGATCGGGAGCTCGCGGTGGCCGCGGTCGACGATGACCGCGAGTTGCACGCGAGCGGGGCGGCCGTAGTCGAAGAGCGCCTCGATCGCGGCGCGAATCGTGCGGCCCGTGTAGAGGACGTCGTCGACGAGGACGACGGTCCGCCCCTCGAGCGGAAAATCGAGTTGCGTCGCGCGGACGAGCGGCTGCGCGTGGATCGGCGCCTCGCCTCCGCGCACGTGGACGTCGTCGCGGTAGAAGGTGATGTCGACCGCGCCGAGCGCCGGCGCCTGCCCGGCGCGCTCCTCGATCAGCCGGGCGAGACGGTGCGCAAGCGGGACGCCGCGGGTCTGGATGCCGACGAGCGCGACCTCGCCGAGCTCGGGGTTCCCCTCGATGATCTCGTGCGCGATGCGGGAGAGCGTGCGACCGAGCGCGTCCGCGTCGAGTACGGTCTTGCCCGAATCGCGGCCCATGCCCGAAGGCACGCTGCCCGAAGGCACGCTGCCCGAAGGCACTGGGACGTGCATGGTCATCCGACTCCTTTCCGGCCTCGCTGGACCGGGTTAAAGGGGCTCGTGTCGTGCGGCACAGTACAGTCCCGGCCGGATGGACGACCTCCTCGAGCGCTACGCGGATCTGATCGTCTCTGTCGGCGCGAACGTGCAGCCCGACCAGGTGGTTGCGGTCGAGGCATTGCCCGAGGCGGCGCCGCTCGTCCATGCGATCGCCCGCCGCGCCTACGAGAAGGGAGCGCGGTACGTCGACGTCATGTACTTCGACGGGATGGCCAAACGGCTGCGCGCGGAGCTCGCCTCGGAGGACACGCTCGACTGGGTTCCGCCGTGGCTCGGCCGGCGCATGGAGCTGCTCGCGGAGCTCGACTCGGCCCGTATCGTGCTCGTGCCGCTTGCGACGCCCGGTCTGATGGAGGGCGTCGACCCGGGACGTGCCGGCAAGGACCGCCTGCCGACGCTGAAAGAGACGTTCAAGACGATCGACGACCGCTCGATCGCGTGGACGCTCTCGCCGTATCCGACGGTCGGGTGGGCGAAGCGTGTCTATCCGGACGCCTCGGACGAGCAAGCCGTCGACCTGCTCTGGCAGGACATCGCTCACGTCTGCCGGCTGGACGAGCCGGACCCCGCGCTCGCCTGGCAGGAACGGATCGAGCAGATCTTCCAGGTTGCGAGCCGCCTCGATGCCCTCGATCTCGACGCCCTCCAATTCGTCGGGCCCGGCACGGATCTGACGGTCGGTCTGCTCCCGTCGTCGCGCTTCGCGAAGGAGGGCGGCTCGTCGCAGACGCGGACGGGCGTCCGCCACGTGCCGAACCTGCCGACGGAGGAGGTCTACACGACACCCGATCCCGAGCGCACGGAAGGCGTCGTGAGCGCGACCAAGCCGCTCGACCTCGGGGGATCCCTGATCACGAATCTGCGCGTGCGGTTCGAGGGCGGCCGGGCGGTGTCGATCGACGCGGACGAGAACGCCGACGCGTTGCGCGCGCGAACGGTCGTCGACGACGGCGCCTCGAGGCTCGGCGAGGTTGCGCTCGTCGACAGCGAGAGCCGCATCGGTCGCCTCGGCAAGACGTTCTTCACCACGCTCCTCGACGAGAACGCGGCGAGCCATCTCGCGCTCGGCGACGCCTATTCGGCGCCGGTCGGCGATCCTGCGGATGTCGCGCGGATCAACGAGAGCGCGATCCACATCGACTTCATGATCGGCTCGGACGACGTCACCGTGACGGGCTTGACGAAGAGCGGCGAGACGGTTCCGATCCTCCGTCAGGGCACCTGGCAGATCTGACGCAGTGGGAATGGGATCCGTCGCTCTTTGCCGGCAGCGCGGCGTACTACCGCCGCGGCCGCGTCCCGTATCCACCTGAGCTCGCCGACGCGCTCCGCGAGACGCTCGGGCTCGACGGGACGCAGCGCCTGCTCGACGTCGGCTGCGGACCGGGACCCCTGACGATCCAGCTCTCGCCGCTCGTCGCGGAGGCCGTCGGCATCGATGCGGACGCGGACATGGTGCGCGAGGCGGCTGTCCGTGCACCGGCCAACGCGCGCTTCGTGCACATGCGGGCCGAGGACCTGCCAGCGGATCTCGGGATATTCGACATCGTCGCGTTTGCGCAGTCGTTTCACTGGCTCGTCCAGGACTTGGTCGCGCGGACGGTGCACGGAATGCTCCGCCCGGACGGTGCCGTCGTCCACGTCGGCGCGACGACGCATCGCGGCGAGGAGAGCGACGTCCCCTACGAGGCGATCGACGAGCTCATCTGCTCGTACCTCGGCCCGGTCCGCCGCGCCGGCTCCGGCTCCCTTCCCGACGGGACGCCGCGGTGGGAGGACGAGGCGTTCGTTGCAGCCGGGTTCAGCGGCCCGACGCGGATCGAAGTAGCAGCGCGGTCTCACGTGCGTAGCGCCGACGACATCGTGGCCTCCGTCTTCTCGCAGTCCTCCGCTGCGCCACATCTCTTCGCGGAAAGAGTCGACGAGTTCGAGCGTGAGCTGCGCGCGCTCGTCGGCGAGGGGCCGTTCAACGAGCGGTTCCGCGAGATCGGCCTGTCGATCTGGCGACGTTGAAGAGTGCGGCCCACTGACGGGCGTCGAGGTCACGTCCGCGGGCGCGCGGGTCGAAACCGAGCTCGTGGGCGACGTGACGGACGGCTGCACGGCCGACCGCGCGCTCGACCGGGAAGTCGCCGAAGGCGCGGCGAAGAAATGCCCGATAGGCGTCGATGTCGTCGACGAGCGCGTTCTCTCTCCGCCTGGCGCGGAGCACCGCTGCGTCAACGCCCGGCGGCGGTGCAAAGCAGGCGCGCGGGACGCGACGCACGAGGTCGAGCTCGAACTGCGACGACCACTCGACCGAGGTGAGAGTCGACGGCCAGACGGCGCACTTTCGCACTGCGAAGCCCCACTCGACGATCGCGTCGAGCTGCGTCAGGTGCGGCCCGGCGAGTAGCCGCCTCACGATCGCACTCGTCGCCGCGAATGGAAGGTTCGCAACGACCCGAAACGGCTCGCGTGGCATCGGCACCGTGCGGGCATCGGCGCGCACGACGCGCACGCGCGTGCCGAATCGGTCGCGCAGCGTGCTCGCGGCGGTGCCGTCGAGCTCCACCGCGCAGACGCGCGCACCTGCATCCAGCAGGGCACGCGTGATGATCCCGTCGCCCGCTCCAAGGTCGAGGGCGAGCTCGCCGGGCCGCACGCCGGCATCCGTGACGAGCGCTGCCGCGAAGTCTCGGCTACGCAGGTAGTGGCGACCGGGCGGCCGCGTTGTGCGCGATCGCCGGACGGCCACGGAAGACCATCACCGTCGTCATGGCCGTGAAGGTTACTTCCGGAGCTGGAACGGCGTCGCGGTGATGAATCGCAGGCAGCTCGTGTCCAGCCCCTTGACCGAGCCGCGGTTGACGACGCGTGCCACGAGCAGGCCGATGCAGCCGTTCTGGCCCACTGCGTGGCCCTGCCCCGGCGCCGTGATCACGCGGCTGTTGGGGAACGAGCTGCGAAGGCCGGGCAGATTGCCGATGGGATCCTGTGGGTCGGCCTCGCCGACGATCGCGAGCATCGGGACGTTCGAGTGCGGCCGCTTCCACGCCGCCCCCGGCTCGGGGCTCTTCGGGATGTATGTGCAAACCTGCCGGTGCTGAGCGATCGAGCTCGTTGCGAAGCCGTCGAAGAGCGTGTGCCAGGGGCCCTTTGCATTGAGCCCGACCCATGGCTCGTTGCACCAGATCCTCCAGTACATGACGGAGTTGATCCCGCCGCTCGTGTCGACGTGGTCGGCGACGACGGAGTAGTCGCCCGCGGCAGCCCTGCTGACAAGAAGCGGGATGCTGGCCGCAGTCGTCGAGGACACCAGCATCGACTGGATGACAGACACAAGGCCGTCTCCGTTGAACGTGCCGAGCTTGTGAACGCGCACGGGCTTGCGGTTCCAGCTCGCAACGAGCGAGTCGAGCTGCTGCCGCCACCTCGGGAAGTGGTCGTTACAGCCGATGTCGGCCTTGCAGCGCTTCGCGACGAGCGCGAGCGCGCGCTGCCCGTTCACCGCGAAGCGAGAGTAGAACGGGACGTCGACGAACGTTCCGCCGTCGAGCATCAGCGTGCGGACCGAGGCGGCGTGTCGCGCGAGGTAGAGCTGGGCGAGTGTCGCGCCGTACGAGGTGCCGTAGACGTCCAACGCGCGATAGCCGAGCGCCGTCCGCACGGCTTCGAGGTCGTCGGCGGCCGCACGGCTGCCGTAGTACCGCGGGTCGCCCGAGAGGGAGTCGAGGCAATGGTTGACGAATGCGCGGACTTCGGCCGGTGTCTTCAGCTCGCTCTTCGGCTGGGCACAGCTCAGTGCGTTCGAGCCGCCGGTGCCGCGCTGGTCGACGAGCAGGATGTCGTGGCGTTCGTGGACGTATGGCCACATTGCCATCGCGTTCGACGGCATCTCGGTCGCGGCGGCGCCGCCCGGGCCGCCGGCGAGGAAGGTGAAGGCATCAGCCGCCGCCGGCTTTCGCTTCGACGGGATGACGACGACCTTGAGGCCGATCTTCCGGCCCCCGGGCTTCGCCCGGTTCTCCGGCACCTGCAACGTGCCGCAACGAGCAGGGATGTACTGCGCGACGCACGGCTTCAGCGGGAGTGCCGGCTGTGAGAGCGAGGCGAGAGTTGCGGCGAGCGCGAGGAACATGCTCCGCCGATCACCCGGCGGCGCCCGCGAAAAATCCGCAGAATCTACGCGCCGTCGATCAGGTCGTCCGGCTCGGAGAGCGCCTCGATCGCATCCTGCGCCGCCGCCAGCTCGCTCTCCGGCACGAGCACCGTCAGCGGGTCGTCCTCGCCCTCGGTCCCGATCTGCGCGTCGATGCCGGCGTTCCGGAGCATCTCCTGGATCTCCTCGGCCTCGGCGACGTCACCCGCCACCACCACTTGCACCATCCCCGCCATCCCTGGTCGACGATACCGGGCGCGCGCCGGCCTTGACGAGATTCGGCTCGCCCCGCTCGGCATACGGCACCTCGATGACGTCGAAGTCGCGAGGGACGACGGTCGGCTGAAAGACCGCCCGCGCCTCGTCGGCGAGCTCCGATCCGAAATAGCGGGTCGACACGTGCGTGAGGGCGAGCAGCCGGGCGCCCGCAAGCCGCGCCACCTCCGCCGCCTCAGCAGCCGTCGAATGCAACGTCTCTCGAGCGCGCTCCTTCTCCTCGCCGCCGAAGGTCGCCTCGTGCACGAGCAGGTCTGCCTCATGCGCTGCCTGGACGACCACGGGCGAGGGCGCGGTGTCGACAGCGATCGCGATCTTCCGGCCGGGCCGCGCCTGGCCGAGCACCTCGTCGGGCGTGACGACGCTTCCGTCCGGGAGCGTGATCGGGTCGCCGGCCTGGAGGATCCCGCGCTCGCGGCCGGGCGGGACGCCGAGGGCGTCCGCTGCGCCGACGTCGAAGCGGCCCGGCCGGTCGCGCTCCACGAGCGCGTAGCCGATGGCCGACACGCCATGGTCGAGTCCGAACGTCTCGATGACGTACTCGCCTCGCTCGAGCGTCTCCCCCGCCCCGAGCTCGACCGTCGTGAGCCGGTACGGCAGCCGCCCGAGGAACGGTTTCAATCGCACGAACAGATCACGAAGCCCGCTCGGCCCATACACGGTGAGATCGACCTCGCGTCCACGCAGGGCGAACGTCTTCAGCATCCCTGGCAGGCCGAGAAAGTGATCGGCGTGGTAGTGCGTGAGAAAGATCTCCTCGATGTCGGGCAACCCAACGGTCGAGCGCTGCAGCTGGCGCTGCGTCCCTTCCGCGCAGTCGAAAAGCAGACGCTCGCCCCCGCGCCGTACGAGCAGCGCTGCGGGCGCGCGCTGCGCCGTCGGCATCGATGCAGAGGTGCCGAGAAAGACGAGGTCGAGATCCACGACGCGACGATAGTAGGCTCTTCGACGTGGCCGACCCGACCGTCCTGGACGTCTACCGGCGCGAGATCACACCTGAGCTCTACACGGAGATCCGCGAGCTCTACAAGACGCACTCGATCGCGGAGGACGCTCGCGACCTACCGGGTCTCATCTCCACGCTCACGCCGGACTGCGTCTACGAGCTCGTCCAGACCGGCCATCGGTGGGAAGGCCACGAGGGCGCGGCGCGCTTCTACACGCAGCTGCTGACCGCGTTCCCCGATATCCGCTTCGACCTGACCGACATCGTCATCGGCCCGCAGGGCGTGTGCGAGGAGGCCGATGTCTCGGCGACGCATCAGGCCCCCTGGCTCGGCGTCGAGCCGACCGGTGAGCGGCTCGAGTGGAAGGTCATCATCTGGTTCCCCTGGGACCAGGAGCGGCGGCTCTTCCGCGGCGAGAAGGTCTACGTCTCCGGGATCGACATCCCGGACTTCGCTCCCGCGTAGCTATCCGGCGGGAAGCACGAGCTTCTGACCCGGCTGGAGCGTCGAGCTCGCCAGGTGGTTCCGCTGCTGGAGCTTCCAGATCCCTTCGCGGACGTCGCCGCCGTAGCGAGCGCGAGGCAATCGACCAGAGCGTGTCGGTGGGCTTCACGACGTACGTGCGCTCGGGCCCGGCGCCGCGGGAGCTGTGGGCGACGAGCCCGACGGCGAGGGCCGCCAGGAGGAGCACGATGAGGAACTTCGCGAACATGTGTTCGCCATACTAGGCGAACACATGTTCGCGTGTCAAGTGAGCGCTACGAGAGGCGTACGAGCTCGGGCCGGATCTCTCCCGCCTCGATCTCGAGCAGCAGCATCGAGTGGAACGGCCCGCGGCGGCGCTCGGTCGGCGAGCCGGGATTGAGGACCCAGACCCCGTGTACCGCTCGACGACGGGAAGATGCGTGTGGCCGAAGAGGACGGCATTGCAGCCCGGGAAGCGGGCCGAGGAGGCGCTCCTCACGCCCCGCGGCAGGCCCGGGGATGTGCACCATCCCGATCCGGGCGCCCGCCGCCTCGACGACGCCTCCTTCGGCAGGCGCTCGCGCACGGCCGCCTCGTCGGCGTTCCCGTGGACCGCCTCGACGGGCGGGCCGATCGCGCGCAGCTCGTCGAGGAACGCGACGGACGAGAGATCGCCTCCGTGGAGGATCAGGTCGGCGCGCGCGCAGCTGCGCCAGACACGCCTCGGGGAGCCGTCTGGCTCCCCGCGGAAGGTGCGTGTCCGAGATCGCCGCGACGAGCACGGCGCCGAGGCTAGTGCTTCGTGAGCTTCTTCTTCGGCTTCTTGTGCTTCTTCGAGACCGGGGCTTCGCGCCGGGCTTCGACGGAGCCGCCCTTCGGGCCGCCGCCGGCGGTCGTGCCCGACCTCGACGGAGACCAGCTGATCGGCTGCGCCGGAGCAGGCCGACCGGCCGGCGCCGAAGAGCGGTGCCGATGCGCCGTAGGCGAGCTTCGGCGACGAGACGCCGTCGCCGCCGGCGGTGACGAGGCCGCTCTGCCAGCCGCCGCCCATGTACTTGCCCGACTGCGTCTCGCCCGTTGCGGTACGTCTCGTCGACGAGGAGGAAGAGCTGCACGCCGACGACCGTCGGGTCGCAGGCGAAATACTTCGTGACGCATCGTCCTGATGTACGACGCCTGCGTCTGCTCGGTGACGACGCTGACGTTCTCGGCGTTCGACGTACCCGGTATACGGAGTCGTGTCGGTCTGCCAGCCGACCTCGTCGACGACGAACGTGAGCGGCCGTTCAGCGTGTCGGCTGACCGGTGCCGTTGAACGCGTCGTAGACCGCCTGCTTCACGCGATCGAGGTTCGCGATGCCGAAGCGGTCGGGTTGATCGTAGCCGGCATCGGGGCCGTCGGTCGGGTTGCTCGGGTTCGGGTACGGATGGATCGAGAGCTGGTCCATGATCGGCGCCGTCCGGCCGCGACGCGCGGTACGCCTTGCCGACGTCGCGCAGGAAGACGAGCGGCTCGTTCGACTCGGTCGTCGACGCGCGCGGCGAGAGGCCCATGCCGATCACGTTCGCGGCCGGGTCGGTCGCGTGGATCAGGTCGTAGCAGCGTCGCGAGGAGCGGACGTACGCCGGCGCGGCAACGTCCTTGCCGGCTGCCGTCCTTCTGCGGCGACCAGTAGAGGCGCGTGTTCACCTCGTTGCCGACGACGAAGTCGTGGATGCCCCACTGGTTCGACCGTCTGCACGACCTTCTGCGCCCAGTCGCAGAACGCGACCGGGTCGTGCTCCGAGCCCTTGAGCGAGTAGAGCGACGAGGATGACCCGGACGCCCGCCGCCTGCGCCTTCGGCGCTGCCCGCTCGAGGAACGGCAGCTCGTTGATCGCGGTCGGGTTGGCCGGGTCGAACGCGACCGTCCAGCGATTCTGCGTCAGGCTCGCACCCTTCAGCTGCGCCGTAGAACCATGACGCCGCCGTCGTCGGCGAACTTCGACGCGTCGTCGGCCGCGCCCCATGCGATCGCGGGCGCGGCGCCCGAGTCGCCCGTCGCGGCGCTGCGCCTGCCGCAGGCGATGACGAACGCGCACGCACGAGCGCAGCTAGCCGCAGCGAACTTTCATCCACAGTGCCCTTCGTCGGACCATAGCTCCACCGGTCATCGGCGGCCGCACCGGCGGGACATTAGACCGCATCAGCGGAATCCTCTACCCCGTTCGAGGGGTGCACTGTCTGAGCAAGAACGCGCGTCGACGAGCTTCGCGGCGCCGAAGCGGACGGGGTCGTCCGCCGGCAGCCCGGTCTCGTCCTCGGCCGCCGCGACCGCCGCGCGCGCCGCGTCGTCGTCGAGCTCGCGCGTGTTGAGCGCGATCGCCGCCGACCCGCGCCGGCCGCGCCGGGAGCGCCAGCCGCTCGTGCAGCTCGACGAGCTCGCGGAGCGGCGGGATCGGATGCGGGCCGCCGCCCGCGCCCTCGATCTCGGTGCGGCCCGCCTCATGGCAGAGGACGAGCAGGTGCGGCGCGCTGCCGTGGAAGAGGCCGAGCGTCACGCCGGAGTAGACCGGATGGACGATCGAGCCCTGCCCCTCGACCCAGAGCAGCCTCGCCGCCGCGCTCGCGCGCCCTCGACCACGAGCCGCTCGGCGGCGCCGGCGATGAAGTCGGCGACGACGGCGTCGACGGCGATGCCCCAGCCGGCGATCGCGATGCCGGTCTGCCCCGTCGGCACGAACACGGACCGCGACGCCGCGCCGGCGGGCCTCGAGGTCGAGCTCGAGCGACACGGTCATCTTCCCGATCGCGCAGTCCGAGCCGACCGTGAGCACGATCGTGCGCGGGCACCTCGAGATTCGCGCCGGTCGCGGTCGAGAGATCGGCGGGCGGCCGGCGCAGGTCGCGCAGCTCGACGCTCGTGCGCGCTGCCGCGAGCTCGCGCAGCTCGGGGTCGTCCGCGAGGAAGACGTGCAGGCCGTTCTCGATGTCGAGGCCCGTCGCTCGACGCACTCGTCAGCAGGTCGATCCACGCGGGCGGAAAGCGGCCGCCCTGCGTCGCGACGCCGACGAGCGCCGTGTTCGGCTCGAAGCGCAGCGCGTCCTCGACGCTGCCGCACGACCGGGCACGCCGTCGTCGCGTCTCGCCCGGCGGACGCGTCGAGTCGAGGATCGCGACGACGTCGTCGCGCCGGTAGCGCAGCACGCCGTGCATCGTCTTCCCGTAGTGCGGGTCGGCGCTGAAGCCCTCGGCGAGGATCAGGTAGCGCTGTCATCGCACGGCGAGACGCCGAGCCCCGGCAGCTCCGCCGGCAGCTGCACACCGTCGACGAACTGCACGCCCGGCCACGGGTCGTGCCGCGAGCAGGATGTTGCCGTCGAGGTCGACGTGATCGAAGAGGCTCGCGACGTGCGCGCCCGCCGCGATGCCGAGGCCGGATTCGATCATGCAGCCGAGCATGCAGCCGAGATCGAGCGCGCGCGCGGCGTGCACCATGCGGATCGCCTCGCGGATGCCGCCGGACTTCGCGAGCTTGACGTTGATCCCATGCGCCCGCTCCGCGCAGGCAGCGACGTCGGCGAGCGTGTGGCAGTCCTCGTCGACATAGATCGGGATCGGCGAACGTCCCTTCACCGCGCCGCCGTCGCGGTCCCCTGCCGGAAGTGGCTGCTCGCAGTACTCGACGCCGAGCTCGGCCAGCTGCGGCAGCGTGTCGAGCGCCTCGTCGAGCGACCACGCCTCGTTCACGTCGACCTGCAACGGCACATCGGCGACGTCGTTCACCGCACGCACACGCTCGACGTCGTGCCCGTCGCGGCCGCCGAGCTTCAGCTTCAGCCGCTTGAAGCGACCGCGCACGGACTCGGCGCGGCGCGCCATGTCGTCGGGATCGCCGAGCCAGATCGTCCACGACGTCGGCGGCCCCGCGCGCGGCAGCCCGAGCACCTGATAGACGGGGCGGCCGAGCAGCTTCCCTGACGAGATCGTGCAGCGCCCCGTCGATCGCGGCGCGGGCCGCGAACTCTCGTTCCGGCAGCCGCGCCATGATCCGCTCGAGCTCGAACGGGTCGTCGCCGAGCATGCCGGCCGCCTCCTGCGCATAGGTGAGCGCGGAGTGCGCCGATTCCTCGTAACGCGGGATCGGCGCCCCCTCACCGCGGCCGGCGACGCCCTCACAGCGGATCTCGACCCAGAGCACCTCGTTCTCCTCCTCGGTGCCCCGCGCGATCACGAAGGGCTCCCGGGTCGTGATCGTCCCGATCCGCGCCGTGAGCTCCACGAGCGATGAGGCTACACTGCTCTCTTCCCCGCGCCCGTAGCTCAGGGGATAGAGCGCGCGCCTCCGGAGCGCGAGGTCGGAGGTTCGAATCCTCCCGGGCGCATGCTGGTTCTCCCTCGCGACCGCTTCGCTTTGCTCGCTCGGGGAAAGTAGGCGCGCATTCGCACTCGTCTGCAATTGGCTACTGGCCGCGCCCGCCATGTCGGTCGCGGCCTTAAACCGTCAATGCGCTCTTACGTCTCCAGTCTCATTCCGCGGCTTCCGCGCGACGTGTATGTGCTGCAGGGCGGCGGGCTGCTGAACGCGTTCGGGAACGGCGTCGTCTTGCCCTTCCTCATCATCTACCTGCACAACGTGCGCGGGATCTCGCTCGCGCTCGCCGGGCTTGCGGCAGCGACACAATCGGCGACCGCGCTCGCAAGCGGGCTCGCCGGCGGGACGCTGTCGGACCGCATCGGGCCGAAACGCGTGCTGACCGCGTCGCTCGTGGTGATGACGATTGCGTTTGCACTCATGCCGCTGATCCGGCAGCCGTGGCAGGCCTTCGCCGTCTACGTCGTCTGGGGCGCGGGGAGCGGTGCGTTCTGGCCCGCGCAGTCCGCGCTTCTTGCAGGCCTCACCCCGCCCGAGAGCCGATCACCGGCGTACGCGCTGCAACGCCTGACGATGAACCTCGGCGCCGCAGTCGGCGGGCTCGACGGCGGGATTCATCGCGTCGGTCGCGCATCCCGGCTCGTTCACCGTTCTCTTCCTCGTCAACTGCGCGACGTACCTCGCGTACATCCTGGTGCTGCTCCGTGTTCGCTCGCCGGAGCTTCATCCCGAGCGAACCGGGGGAGCTGGCGCGCCGTCGCACGCGATCGGACATTCATCGCGTACACCGCCCTCAATGCGGCATTCATGACGGCGGCGATATCGCTGATGATCGAGCTGCTGCCGGCGTTCGGGAAGAACGTGACACACGTGAGCGAGCAGGAAGTCGGCGTCATCTACGCGATCAACGCAATCGGCATCGTCATCCTGCAGCTCCCGATTGCGAGGCTCGTGGCGGGACGGCGGAGGATGCGCGGCCTTGCAGCGATGGGCGTCCTCTGGGCGGTCTCGACGTCATCGTCTGGGCGGCCGGCTCATGGCGCACGGCGACGGCGGCGGCAGCTCTCCTCGCCCTGGCGATGCTCGTGTTCGCGAGCGGCGAGTGCCTGCACGGCGCGATCCACGCACCGCTCGGCGTCGACCTCGCGCCCCCGCAGCTCGTCGGCCGGTACCTCGCGCTGTCCTCGCTCTCGTGGCAGGTCGGCTGGATCATCGGCCCTGCGGCCGGCGGCTTTGCGCTCGCGCATGCGCCCCTCCTTCTCTGGCCGGCCGCGGCGGCGGTCAACCTCGCCTGCGCGGGCTGGGCGATCGCGCTCGAGCATCGGCTACCGGAGCGGGCGCGAATAACCCCTCTGGGGCCGGTTACGGCAGGTTCTCCGGGGTAGACTGCGAACATGACCGTGTTGGCGACCATCGACCCCCTCAGTACCGATGCCGAGCCTGCCTCGCATCCGTCCTCGCCGGGCCGGTCCGCCGACGCGCGTCGATCTCGCGCCGCGCGAGCTCCGCACGCACGAGCTCAACCCCGACGGCCTCACCTGGATCCACCTCGACACTCCGACGCACGAGGAGGTCGGCGGCCTCGCGGCCCGCTTCGGCTGGCACCCGCTCGACGTCGAGGACGTCCTCTCGCGGCGCGAGCGGCCGAAGGTCGACCAGCACACGGACGCCGAGACGGGCGCCTACCTCTTTGCCGTCCTTCATTTCCCCGTCTACGACGCCAACGTCGGCCGGCTGAACGCCGGCGAGCTCGACGTCTTTGTCGGGCCCGACTACATCGTCACCCTCCCGATGGTCGAGCTGCGTCCCGTCTCGCGCCTCTTCCAGCGCGTCACGGACAACGAGGAGCTGCGCCACAACCTGTTCTCGCGCGGGTCGGGCCGGCTGCTCTACGAGATCCTCGACGACCTCTACGACTACTGCTTCCCGATCCTCGACAAGATCGGCTTCAAGCTCGGTCAGATCGACGAGGAGATCGACGAAGTGGTACCACGCGCGAAGGAGCGCGTGCGCGACATCCACAAGGTGAAGCAGGAGATCATCTCCTACCGGAAGATCGTCCGCCCGCAGCGGCCGACCCTCAGGCAGCTCGAGCGGGGCGTCGAGCGGTTCCTCCCCGAAGAGCTCGAGCTCTATTTCGACGACATCGTGGACGCGAGCGAGCGCATCTGGGACCTGCTCGACAATTACAAGGAAGTGGTCGAGGCACTCGAGGACACGAACGAGTCGCTGATCTCGCACCAGCAGAACGACATCCTCTACGTCCTCACGATCTTCAGCGTCGTGATGCTTCCCCTGACGTTCATCACCGGCTTCTTCGGGATGAACGTGAATTTCCCCGGCTTCGACAGCTCGGCGGCTTCCTCGCGACCATTGCGACCATGGTCACGATCGTCGTCGCGATGCTCGGCTTCTTCCGGTACAAGCGCTGGCTGTAGTGGAGCGGCTCTGGGCGCCGTGGCGCCTCGAATACGTGCAGAACGCGGACAAGCAGGACGGCTGTGTCTTCTGCCGCGCCGCGGCGGCCGAAGACGACGAAGAGCATCTCGTCGTCCACCGCGGCGAGCGCGCCTTCGTCCTGCTGAACAAGTTCCCCTATGCGTCGGGGCATCTGCTGATCGCGCCGTACCGCCACGGGCTGAACTTCGACGACCTCGACGACGACGAGGCGCTCGAGATCCACCGCCTCGGGACGAAGGGGCTCCGAGCGCTACGCGCCGTCTACGGGCCCGAGGGCTTCAACCTCGGCTGGAACATCGGCAGGATCGCGGGTGCCGGGATCCCGGACCACGGTCATCTTCACGTGGTGCCGCGGTGGGGCGGCGACACAAACTTCATGCCCGTTCTCGCGGACGTCAAGGTCATACCCGAGCATCTCGTGGAGAGCCAGCGGCGCCTCGCCGAGGCGTGGCGCGCCTGATCGGGGATGGGTCTAACCCTTTCGAGGGACGAGACCCTCCGCGCAGTCCTTCTCAATGAGTGGCCATGCGGGCTGCGATCGTCATCTTCGCGGGCGTGGTCTGCGCCACGCTTCTTTGCGGCTTCGCGCGGGCGGACGATGACCCGTATGCGGCGCTCCTCGCGCCTGCGGGCAGCTGTGGCGCCACCGACGCGGAGCTCGGCCTCGATCGGCAGACGGCGCAGTCGACGATGCTCTGCCTCACCAACTACGCGCGCCAGCACGCCGGCTTGTCGCCGCTTTCGCTCAGCCCGACCCTGACGACCGCGGGTGATGCGAAGCTGCAGGCGGACATCTCGTGCGGCGTCTTCAGCCATGAGCCGTGCGGCCAGCCGTTCGACACCGTCTTCGCGAGCTATACCGCGGGCGCGCCGGCATTCCGGATCGGCGAGAACATCGCCTGGGGCACGGGCACCTTCGGAACGCCGCGATCGATCATGGATGCCTGGCTCCACTCGACCGCCCACCGCGAGAACATCCTGACCCCGGACTTCGAGGAGCTCGGAATCGGCTATCTGTCGAACCAGGCGTTCCAGGGCTACGTCGGTGCCGTGCTCTGGTCGCAGCAATTCGGAGCCCGCACCGCTCCCCCGGCGCAGGCGACGACACCGAAGCCGGCGGTGAAGAAGCAGACTCGCAGGCGTCGCCGCCTCCGACACCGGCCCTAGGAAGCAAGGCGGGGGACGGCCCCTGCGGCCAGAGACGCGCCCCCCTTGAGGCCGCAGATGCGGACCGTAGTCCGGGCGGTCGACGATACGACACTCGTTCAGGGGAAGCCGTCGCAGCAAACGCTCACGAAGGCGACGCGTCGCCAGGAACGGGGTTCCTGGAGCCGGGAGTCGGCTGTCCCCTTTTTGGGGGATTTCCCGGCGGCGTCTCACACGATTGACTCCTCGTACCTCTCGAGGCTCTGCGGCCACCGGTGCGGACGGTGAGGGCGGCCACTCCAGCCGCGCCGGTGACCGGAGAGCGTTCCGTTCCATCGAGGGGTACGCCCACCGGCATAAACCGTTACCGTCGTCTGACGCCGGTTGGCGGGCCGGAAGGTAGGCCGCTGCCAAATCGACTCGCCGACCGGCGTCTTCGAGTCACGGCGCGTTCGCTGCCTGCGCGGCCGCGGCGGAGAGGATGAAGGTCGAGTCGACCAGCCTCCTCGTCGATCGGGTGGGTGCTGCCGCGACGACTGTCCAGCGGTAGCGGCCGGGACGGAAGCGGAACGTCGACGGCATGACGACCTGCGGTCGATGTACGAGCGCGTGGAAGACCGAAGCGCCGTTGCGATAGAAGTCGACCTCGTACGCCGTCACCCGATCGGCGCGGGCCCACACCCAGCTTCTCGCGGGCACGAAAACAGCTCGCCCCACGACTGGACGTCGCGCAGGTTTGGGCGCCGGAGTCGGAGTCGGTGTCTCCTTAGCGACGGTCGGCGTCGGTGTCTTCTTAGCGGCGGTCGGCGTCGGTGTCTTCTTAGCGACAGTCGGAGTCGGTGTCTTCTTAGCGACAGTCGGAGTCGGTGTCGCCGCAGCGACGGTCGAGACCGGGCGCGGGTCGGTGACGGTGGCCGGGGCAATGTGTGTGATCGCCGCGGTCGGAGCAGTCGATGCCTGCAGAACCGGCGTCGTCGTTGCCTGCACCGCCGTGAGAAGACGCGGTCCAGGTGGATGCGGCCAGCGCGTCGCTGCGAGGTAGCCCACGAGCGCAGCGAGGCACAGAGCCGCCACCTGGGCGACGCGTCGTCGGGATACGCCTTCGCGTCGGGCAGGCGTCTCGAGCAGGGCGTCTGGCCGTGCGGCGCGGAAACGCTCGGCGTCGAATCGCCGCGAGTCGAGAACACCCTCCGGGCTCACAGGGCCGCGCGCGGGCTGCAGTCTTGCCTTCCGTCGTCGTCGCCGGTCGACCTCACGACGAGTGAGCACGTACGCGGCGGCGCCGAGAACGAAGGCACCCGAGGCGCGTCTGAGCTCCTGCCGCATCGGGCCAGCGTACAAGGCGTCCCGAACGGACTCGGTTGGCCGCGCCCCGCGAAGGGACTATCGACCGAGGCGCTGCTCGATCCGCTCGAGCCGCTGCTCGATCCGCTCGAGCTGCGCCTCCAGCGGGGTGGCAGCTGCAACCCCCTCTTCCTCGAACCCGCGGTCCTTCGCGGCGCGCGCGACGAACGTCGACGTGATCGCTGCGATGACGATCGTCACGAACGCGATGCCCTCGAGCATCACGAAGGCGGCGATGATCCGGCCGATCCGGTGCTCGGGCGTCACGTCGCCGTAGCCGACCGTCGTCACGGTCTGCAGGGCCCACCACATCCCGACAAAGATGTTCGGGTACTCGGTGTGGTCGAGGACGCGCATCAGAATCCCGCCTCCGACGACGACGATCGCGGTCACGGTCACGATCACGCTCGCCGCCCCGCGCACGGAGGGCGGCCGGCGCAGGAACCGCGTCATGCTCCGCTCCACCACGTTGGCGCGCATCAGGCCGTCTCACTTCCGCGTAGCCGCAGGGAGAGCTTGACGACCCTGACCGACGAGCTCGCCGTCACGTGCAGGACTGCACCGATCGCGACGAGCGCGCCGCCGACGATCCCGAGCGTGCCCGTTCCGAGCAAGAGCCAGCCGATCCGGTTGAGCAGGAAACCCGGCGCCGACGCGACGCCGCTGAGGACGCCCGTCGTCGCGCTCCGGGTCATCCGCTCGCGGCGCGTGCCGGTCTTCCGGACGCCGATGAGCCAGCACGGAATCGCGATGAACAAGTAGATCTGGACGACGAACATCAGGACGAGCGCGAGCCATAGCCAGCGGGTATTGAGGTGCGGCATCAGCAGCCAGATCGTCGCCTGAACGCTACCCGTGAGCAGGGCCAGCCCCCCGATCAAGCGCCAGTGGAGGCGTGCCTCGCCAAATGCCTCTCGGGTATCGGGCGGGTCTTGCAGCATCGTGAACGCGAAGGTGGCGTTGCACCAGTACGCGAGCTGCGCCGCAAGCAACACGCCCACCGCAGCCGCAACGGATACGCCCGTCGAGATCGACGGCTTCGAGACGAGATGGGACTTCATGTTCCACGTCATGACCGAGATCCACAGGGCGGGCATCAGCTGCAGGAGCGTGAGGCGCCAGTTGCGGAGGAGGAGAAGCACGCCGTCGAAGACCACCGCGATCGTTCCCGCTGCCCAGATGAGCGGTGCGAGCCAGTGCCGCCTCTCTCCGAGTTCCTTCAGCGCCGATTCGACCTGGGAGGAGTCGGTCGAGCGGACTGCCAGGAAGGCATCGACGACCGCCTGACGGCGCGACCGGCGCGAGGGCCGGCCCGCGATTAGGCCGTGCGCTGGGTCTCGCCCTGTCGCCACTCGAACCACACGGGACTGAAGACCGCACAGACCATCGAGATCGTGACGACGATCAGCATGTACGCGAAGATCGCCATGAAGACGCCGAAGGCCCCGAACGCCTTGGCGTTCTGGTTGAACGTGGGCCCGATCCAGAGAGGCGAGGTGAGGATCGTCCCACCGACGCCGATCGTCGCAAGAACCGCGCCGGGCATGAGCGAGCGGAGGGAGACCTGTCGATGGAGTAGGTACGACGGCGTCCAGAGCCAGAACAGCATCGAACCGGCCGTCCAGGCAGCGACCATGGCGATCCAGCCCGCCGCCCGAATCTCCGACGCAGTGACCACGAATGCAGCAACGAGACCGCTCAGCACGAAGAACCAGACCGTGAAGCGGATCTGATCGGCGGCCGTCCCGGCGTGGACGCGCCACGCGCGTGCGTACAGGCTCTGGTAAAGCGTCCCGATCGAGAGGCCCCAGACGAGGAACGAGATCACGACGGTGGCCGACGCAGCAACAAGGTTGCTCGAGCTCGACCCGAACACGTCTTGCACGAGGCTCGCCGTCGCGCCGGTCAACCGCATGTGGTCGATCAGCCGATCGGCGAAGAGGTTGTCATCACCTCGCGCCCGGTCGAAGAAGGCGGCGATGACGAGAGCCGTCGGCACCGTCGAGATCGCGATGTACGCCGAAGCGGCAGCGCCCGAGTTGCGACTCGCCTCGAAGTAGCGTCGGAACCAGAGGAGCGTGAGACGCCCGAGACTCGTGTCCGAGCGATTGCGAAGCCAATCGATCGACCCCGACAGCCGGCTGCCACCGGTCGCGGAAGTCTCCGCCGCGGGCGACGCGCTCGGCGGCGGTGGGCTCGCGTCGTCCAGCATCGCCCCATCGACTATGGGCGCCTGGGTTCCCGCCGGTCTCATGCGGATGGGGTGAACTGATCGCGGCTAAAATCATGTGCACGCGGGAGTAGCTCAGTTGGTAGAGCGTCGGCTTCCCAAGCCGTAGGTCGCGGGTTCGAGCCCCGTCTCCCGCTTCGTCCGGCTCGACACGCGATCACCAAACGGGTGATTCGTGGGTGATTCCGGCAAGAAAGCCCTCCGCCCGGCATCTTCTCGGTCAATGGGATCCTTTTGTAGAGAGTCTCGGCGGAACGCCCTCTGGGGTCGGGGCGGCCGCGTGAGAGCTTCTTAGACGGTTTCCCGCCTGACACGGCGCCGCTCCCGGGATAATCGGGGAAGCGAACACCGACAGGGAAAGGGAAGCCATGGCGCACACCGAGCTGCACGAGACCGCCAAGGCTCTCGTCACCGAGGGGAAGGGCATCCTCGCCGCGGACGAGAGCGACAGCACGATCAAGAAGCGCTTCGACTCGATCGGCCTGGAGTCGACCGAGGACAACCGTCGCGCCTACCGCGACATGCTCTTCACGACGCCGGGCGTCGAGGAGTTCATCAGCGGCGTGATCCTCTTCGACGAGACGATCCGGCAGAAGGGCCACGACGGGACGCCCTTCCCCGAGCTCCTCGAGTCGAAGGGCGTCATCCCCGGCATCAAGGTCGACAAGGGCGCAAAGGCGCTTGCGCACGCCGACGGCGAGACCGTGACGGAAGGGCTCGACGGGCTGCGCGAGCGGCTCGAGGAGTACCGCGGTCTCGGTGCGCGATTCGCGAAGTGGCGCGCGACGTACTCGATCAGCGACACCCTGCCGAGTGACTGCTGCATCTGGACGAACGCGCACGCGCTGGCGCGCTATGCCGCGCTCTGCCAGGAGGCCGGGATCGTCCCGATCGTCGAGCCGGAGGTGCTGCAGGACGGGACGCATTCGATCGAGCGCAGCTACCACGTCACGTGCCGGGTTCTCGACGCGCTCTACACGGAGCTGTTCGACCAGCGCGTCGACCTCTTCGGGACGCTGCTGAAGCCGAACATGGTGCTGTCGGGCTACGACGCATCCAACCGCGCGGCCGCCGACGAGGTCGCCGAGTGGACGTTGAAGTGCTTCTACAAGCACGTACCGGCTGCGGTGCCGGGCATCGTCTTCCTGTCGGGCGGTCAGTCGGACGAGGACTCGACGGCCAACCTGAACGCGATGAACGCACGCGGGCCGCATCCCTGGCAGATCTCCTTCTCGTACGGCCGCGCGCTGCAGGCGCCCTCGCTCGCCGCGTGGGGCGGCAAGGCTGAGAACGTCGAAGCCGGGCAGCGTGCCTACTACCACCGCGCGAAGATGAACAGCGCGGCGCGCACGGGCGTGTACGCACCGGAGATGGAGCAGGAGGCGGCTGCGGTCTAGGTGTACTCGAAGCCGGTCATCGCGCTCAGCTTCGACAGCGACTGCTGCGCGACGACGCGCCTGACCGTGCCCGAGCGCGAACGCATGACGATCGAATCGGTGGTCGCTCCTCCCGGTGTGTACTGCACGCCGGCGAGGAGCGGCCCGTTCGTCACGCCGGTCGCCGCGACAAAGATGTCTTCGCCCTGTACGAGGTCGTTCGTGTAGAGGACGCGGGACGGATCGAGGCCGGCTTCGACGAGTTGCCTGCGTTCCTCGTCGTTCCGCGGCCACAGACGTCCCTGGATGCCGCCGCCAACGCACTTGAGCGCTGCAGCGGAGATGACGCCCTCCGGAGTGCCGCCGACCCCGTAGAGGATGTCGACTCCGGTGCCGGGCTGCGCCGCGGCGATCGCGGGAGCGACGTCGCCGTCGCGAATCAGCTTCACGCGTGCTCCTGCGTCGCGCAGCTCCGCGATCAGTGCATCGTGCCGGTCGCGCTCGAGCACGATCACATCGACCTCGCGCGGCATCTTCCCGAGCGCGGCCGCGACCGCGAGCACATTCTCGGTCGGGCTCTTCGTGATGTCGATGACCCCGACGGCGCGCGGCCCGACCGCGATCTTCTCCATGTAGAACGCCGCGCCGGGAAAGAGCATCGTGCCGCGCTCGGCGACCGCGATCACGGCGATCGCGCCCGGCTGGCCGAGCGCAGTCAGGCGCGTCCCCTCGAGGGGGTCGACGGCGACGTCGACCTCGGGCCCCTCGCCGTTCCCGACCTCCTCGCCGTTGTAGAGCATCGGCGCCTCGTCCTTCTCCCCCTCGCCGATCACGACGACACCGCGCATGCTCACGCTGTCGAGCACGAAGCGCATCGCGTCGACGGCGGCCTGGTCGGCGCTCTCCTTGTTGCCGCGACCTATCCAGCGGGCAGCGGCCATCGCGCCGGCTTCGGTCACGCGCACGAGCTCCATCGCGATGTTGCGGTCGGGGGCGTGGCGCGCGCTCACGAGAGGGGATCCTACGAGCCTCGGACGATCGGGCGCGAGATCGGTGACGCGGGCACGAGGCGAACCAGGAGCATCACGATCAAAACCGGTGTCTGACACCGGTTTTTCGGAACGCAGCGATGGCGCTTCCAAAGTGCCTGCAAACGAGGCCCCTGTGGATTGTTCGTCAGGCTTTCGTAGCGCTGGTCTGACACCGTTTTCCAGAGAGACCTGTCACATGCGGTCGGGTGCAGAGACCCCGACGAGGTCGAGCGACCGCGCGATCACGAGCTGCGTCGCCCGGCAGAGGGCGAGGCGGAAGGCGCGCTGCTCGCTCTCGAGCACTCGATGGTCGTGGTAGAAGCGGTGGAAGTCGTCCGCGACGCGGATCGCGTAGGTCGGCACGACCTGCGGGCCTCGCTTCTGAACCGCGTCGGCGACGACCGACGGCAGCTCCAGCAGACGTTTGATCAGCTCTCGTTCCTCCCGCTCGAGCGGAGCAGTCAACGCGGCGGAGACCTCCGCGTCACCCGCGTTTCGGAGGATCCCTGCGACCCGTGCATGCGCGTACTGCACGTAGTAGACCGGGTTCTTCCGCGTCTTCTCGGCCGCGAGGTCGACGTCGATCTCGATCGTCTGATCCGGTCCGCGGTCGACGAGATACCAGCGCGCGGCATCCACGCCGATCTCGTCCACGAGCTCGCCGAGGAAGACGACATCGCCCCGTCGCTTCGACATCTTCGTCTGCGCGCCGCCCTTTGTGAGATGGACGAGCTGGTAGATCAGCACCTCGACTCGCGCGGGGTCGTAGCCGAGCATCGCGGCCGCGGCCTTCAGCCGCGCGACGTAGCCGTGGTGGTCTGCTCCTAGGACGTAGATGGCGCGATCGAAGCCGCGGTCGAACTTGTCCTTCAGGTAGGCGATGTCGGCTGCGTAGTAGAGATACGAACCGTCGCTCGAGCGAACGAGCGGGCGATCCTTGTCGTCGCCGTACGCGCTCGTGCGAGCCCAGAGCGTTCCCTGCGACTCGTACGTGTCGAGCCTCGGGAGGAGCTCGGCGACGTGCTTCTCGATCTCGCTCTGGTTCGCCCATGAGTCGATGTGGATGCGGAACCGCTCGAGCGAGTCTTCGATCTCCTTGCGCATCGCGGGGACAGGGTCCCCGGGAACGTTTGCGAGCTCCGCGATGTACTCGCCCTGATAGCCGTCGGCCGGAGGCTCCTCTCCGCGGCGCACCGCGTCGACCGACGCGCGAAACCGGTCCATCTGCGCGCCTGCGTCGTTGTAGTAGTACTCGCGCTCGACGTCGTGGCCGGCGAACTCGAAGAGCCGCCCCACTGCGTCGCCGTACGCGCCGTTCCGCGCCGACGCCACGGTGATCGGGCCGGTTGGGTTCGCCGATACGAGCTCCACCTGGATGCGCTCTGCAGGCTGCGCCCAGCCGCCGCCGTATCCTTCTCCGGCGTCGAGGATCGACTGCAGCGCAGCGCCGAACCATTTGTCGGCGAGAAACAGATTCACGAAGCCCGGGCCTGCGATCTCGGCGCGCTCGACCTCGGACAGCGTCTCCGCAGAGGCGACGAGCTCCGCTGCGAGCTGGCGCGGTGGCTGGCGCCGCGCCCCGGCGAGCTTCATCGCCGCGTTGGTCGCGTAGTCGCCGTGCATCGGATCGGCGGGCCGCTCGAGCGTGACCTCGTCGCCGAGGCGGCGCCCGAGTGCCGCGACCGGGTCAGCGGACGGCAAAGAGGTCCTCGAGCTTCCCCAGCTCTTCTGTTGTACCAACGCCGACGATCACGTCGCCGGGCTCGATCTGCGCCTCGGGCTCGGGCGTCGTGTCGAAGGTCCCGTCGCGCTTGCGGAGCGCGACGATGATCGCACCCGTCTCGCGCCGGACATGCAGATCGCGAATCGAGCGGCCTGCGTTCGGGCAGGTCGTGGAGACCTCGATCTCCGCCATGTGGAGGTCGGGACCGGCGGACGTCGTCACCGTGTCGAGGAACGCGGTCACCTGCGGCTTCAGCACGAGGCTCGCCATCGTGCGTCCCGCGGCGGTGTAGGGCATCACGACGCGATCGGCACCGGCGAGGCGCAGCTTCTTCTCGGCATCCTCGTCGGATGCGCGCGCCACGATCTGGATGTCGGGGCGCGCGTTTCGCGCAGAGAGCGCGATGTAGAGGTTGTCGGGGTCGCTGTCGGAGGCGACGACGACTCCCTTTGCGCGCTCGAGCCCGGCGCGCCTGAGATCCTCGTCCTCGGTCGCATTGCCCTCGACCAGGAGGTCGCCGTGCTCGCGCGCAGCCGCGATCGCTTCCTCGCTGAAGTCGAGGACGACGTAGCGGACGGCCGCTGTGCGGAACTCCTCGGCGACCTGGCGGCCGACACGGCCGTACCCGCAGATGATGAAGTGATCGTGCAGACGCTCGATGGTGCGTTCCCTCCGCCGCTCGGCCAGGACGCCGGTGAAGACCCCGCCGGCGATTGCCTCGACGATAACGGCGCCCGCGTAGGCGATGATCGTCAATCCTGCGAGGACGAGGAGTATCGAGACGAGCCGGGCGCCGTCCCCCTTCGGCACGGTGTCGAGCCCGGCGAGCGTGGACGTGACGACGGCCCGGTAGAGGGACTGAAACCAGCCCTCCGAGAGGGTCTGGTGGAACGCGATCGTCCCGGCCACGAGCGTGACGGCAATCGCGACCCCGAGCCGGAGCACCTGCCTGACGCGGAGGTTGGGCTGCACGACCCCTAGTATTCCGGCGTGGACGACGACCTCGTACCGGACGAGCACGAGCCTGACCCCAACGAGCGCCGGCTCAACGTCCATCTCGAGCCGACGATGATCGCGGGCACGTACGCGAACTTCGCGAACATCAGCTTCTCGCGCTACGAGTTCACGCTCACGTTCGCTCGCATCGAGCACGAGGTCGAGGAGGGCGACGTGCCGGGAGCCGTCGTCTCGCGGATCAACGCGTCGCCGCGCTTCATCGAGGAACTGATCGCCGCCCTGCAGGACTCGTGGTCGAAGTTCCAGACGACCGAGGGGATCCGAAACCTGCCCGAGACGCCGGACCACTGAGTCTCGCGCCGTCGTACGCCGTCCTGTGCGCGGCGCAGGCGGCGGTGGTGCTGCTTCCGCGCCGCTCGACAGGCCGCTACGGCTGGCTCGGGATCGCCGTGCCCGCAATCGCCCTCGGCATCGGCGTCGTGATCCTCAACGTTGTCGCAGCAGGGCCGCGTGCGATCGCGCTCCTCGCGATCGTCGCGACACCTGTCCTCGCGGCAGCGCGCCCGCGGCGGGCGCCGGTCGCACTCGCACTCTGGCTCGTTGCGTGGCTTGCGCACGGGCTGGTGGCACAGGGCGCGGCGGTCGCATTGATCGCGCTGGCCGCCGTGACGGTGGCCGAGATCGCCTCGATGCTCGCGCCGTCCTGGTCGCTCGCGATCGGCCTCGTCGTGCTGGCGGCGGTCGACATCGCGCTCGTGTGGGGTACGAGAGACGTCCACCGTGCAACAACGGCGCTCCACCACGCGGCGATACCGGTAGCCGTCGGTCATCACCTGCCGAGGCTGCAGGACGCCACCTTCGGCTCGGCGACCATGGGCTGGCTCGACCTGGTGGCGCCCGCACTCCTCGGCGTCATCGCACGCGAGCGCCTGCGCGCAGCCGTCGCGACAGGCCTCGCCGGAGGCGTGTGGGGGCTGCTCCTCTTCATCACGCCGACGATCCCCGCGACCGTCCCGACACTCGCGGGGCTCGTCGTGGGCAGGCTGTGACGATGCGAGTCGCCGTGATCTCCGACATCCACGGGAACCTCGCCGCACTCGAGGCGGTCCTCGCGGCGCTCGACGCAGACCCGGTCGAGGCGGTGTGGTGCCTCGGGGACATCGTCGGCTACGGGCCGCAGCCCAACGAGTGCTGCGATCTCGTCCGCGAGCGTGCAAGCGTCACGCTCTGCGGGAACCACGACCTCGCAGTGCGAGGGACGCTCGACCTCGAGGAGTTCAGCGGCGACGCAGCGGTCGCTGCCCTCTGGACGCAGACGGTCCTCCACAGGGATGCGCGCGAATGGCTGAACGGGCTCGCGCCGCTCGGCGAGGCCCAAGACGTCGCACTCTTTCACGGGAGTGCGCGCGACCCGGTGTGGGAGTACGTGCTCTCCGACGAGGCCGCCGCCACGACGCTTCTGATGACCTCGCAGCAAGTCGTCCTCGTCGGCCACAGCCACGTCGCATTGCAGGTCGCGCTCAGGGGGACAGAGATTGAAGGCGGGCTTGCACCCGACGGCACCGTCCTCGGGCTCGGCGAGGCGCGCTGGCTCCTCAACCCCGGTTCGGTGGGGCAGCCGCGCGACGGCGACCCCGCGGCCGCATATCTCGTCATCAACCTCGACGCCAGGACGGCGACGTACCGGCGGGCGGCATACGACATCGCGCGGACGCAGTCGGCGATGCAGGATGCCGGCTTGCCGGAGCAGCTGGCGCAGCGGCTTGCGGTCGGCCAATGAGACGCGCGACGCTCGCCCTCGTCCTCGTCGCGGCCGGGTGCGGAGGCTCACAGGCGAAGGACACGACGCCGCGGCAGCCGCACCTGCCGCGCACGCTCGCGGAGTCGTGGGCGCGCCAGGCGGACGCGGTCGCTGCAGCGCTCGCAGCAAACGACGGCTGCGAGGCGCGAACGCGCGCGGCAGCACTGCAGCGGAACTTCATCTCGGCGGTCAAGGATCACCGCGTGCCACAGCGGTTCCTCGAGCCGCTCGGGAGCGGCGTCAACGACCTCGCGGGGCGCATCAACTGCACGCCGCCCCCCGCACCTGTGCCGACGCCGGCGCCCCAGCCGGTGAAGCCGAAGGACGACCAGAAGCCGAAGCACCATGATCACGGCAAGCACAAGGGAAAGCACCGGGGCGAAGGCGACGACTGATGCGGGTCGCGGGTCGCTACGAGATCGTCCGCCCGCTAGGCCACGGTGCCATGGCGCTCGTCGACCTCGCGCAAGACGTGGAGCTCGACCGCCCCGTCGCGCTCAAGCGCCTCGCGGACAACCTCGCCCGCGACGACGAGCTGCACGCGCGCTTCCTGCGGGAGGCGCAGCTCGCAGCCCGCCTTTCGCATCCGAACATCGTGCGCGTCTACGACGTCGGCGACGAGAACGGCGCGCCGTTCATCGCGATGGAGTACGTCGAGGGCGAGACAGTTGCCGACCTGCTGGCTCGACGCGGAGCCCTTCACGAGCGCGAGGCCGCGGGGCTCGGCGAGCAGCTCTTCCGGGCACTCGCAGCAGCGCACGCCGCCGGGCTCGTGCACCGGGACGTGAAACCGCAGAACCTCCTGCTCCGCGACGACGGCGTCCTGAAGCTCAGCGACTTCGGCGTCGCCGTCGGGCTCGGCGGCACGCGGCTGACGATGGCGGGAACGGTTCTCGGCACCGCCGCGTATCTCGCGCCGGAGCAGGCCCGCGGCGAGGACGTCACACCCGCCGCCGACGTCTACGGAGGCGGCGCCGTGCTCTACGAGCTCCTCGCCGGGCGCCCGCCGCGTCCGCCCGGGTCACTCGCGGATCTCGGCAGACCGGGCCCGATCGCGCCCCCGCCCGCGCTCGCCGAGCTCGTGCTCGCGTGCCTCGCCGCCGACCCGCGCGACCGGCCCGCGGCCGACGTCGTCGCGCGACGGCTCGCGGGAGGGCCGGTCGAGGCAGCGACACTGCGCATCGCCCGCGCGCGACGCACCCGTCCGGCCGCGGTCGTCGCTGCGCTCGCGCTACTCGCGATCGTGGGCGGCGTCGCCGCAGAGGTCATCTCGACGAGCGCCGGCCCGTCGACCCCTGCTCCCCGCCCGGTGGCCCGTGTTGCGCCCGTCCCGCACGCGTCCGGTGCCGAGCAGCAGGCGAGGAACCTCGCCGCGTGGCTTCGCCGCTACGAGAATCCCGCAGGTGGGTGATGCCTGCACGACCGTTGAGCATCGCCATGTGCGCACTCGAAGGAGAGCACATGCACGGGACCGTCCGGAATGCGGCGCTCGCGCGGGGGGTGCCGCCCTGGGCTCTCGAAGAGGGTCTAGACAGCAGCGACGGGAGGCGCGGCGGTCTCCGCCGGCTCCTCGCCGTAGAAGAAGATGCCCTCGCGGGCGAGCGCGAGCTGCACGTCTTCGCGCGCCTTGTAGATTCGCCACTTCACCGTGGCGAGCGTGACCTCGAGCGCGTCGGCGATCTCCGTGTACGAGAGACCGACGATGTCGCGGAGGAGGAGCGCCATCTTGAGGTCGACGTTCAGGTTCTCGACCGCACGCCAGACCGCGTCGATCGCCTCGAGCCGCTCGAAGGGCTGGTCGAGCACCTCGAGCGGCGGGACGTCGTCGATGTCGACGACGGCGCGCGGCCGCCGCTCGACGGCACGGAGCTCGTCGAGCACGCGATTCTTCGAGACCTGGAAGAGCCACGTCGTGAACTTGGAGCGCAGCGAGAACTTCGGCAGCCCCTGGAAGACGCGCAGGAAGATCTCCTGCGTCAGGTCCTCCGCGAGCGCCCGATCCCCGACCAGCCGCAGCACGTAGTTGAAGACCGGCACCTGGTAGGCGCGCACGATGATCGAGAAGGCGCGTTCGTCACCACGCTGTGCCTTCCGCAGGACACCGAAGTCAGGCTGAGGTAGCGACAAGGAGCCTCATGATACCCGCGTTACGTGCGGTCGAAGAGATTTCGGCCGCCCATTTGTAAGGGCTGGGCAAAACCCAAGAGCGCGAGAATGGTCGGTGCGAGGTCGGAAAGCTCGCCGTGCTCACGCAGCTCGAGTCCCTTTTCAGTGACGATCAAGGGCACCGGGTTCGTGGTATGTGCCGTGTGCGGGCTGACCCCATCGACCTCCAGCATTTTCTCGGCGTTTCCGTGATCGGCGGTGACGAGGCAGACGCCCCCGCGGGCCGCCACGAGATCGACGATCCGGCCCAGACAGGCGTCCGCCGTCTCGACCGCGGAGACCACCGCGGGGATGACCCCGGTGTGCCCGACCATGTCCGGATTTGCGAGGTTGATGACCGCGAAGGAATAACCCGTTTGCGTCACGTTTTCGACGAAGCGGTCGGTGAGCTCGACCGCCGACATCTCGGGCTTGAAGTCGTAGCTCGGCACGTCGCGCGGAGACTGGACGAGCACCCGTTCCTCGCCGGCGAACGGCTCCTCGCGCCCGCCGTTGAAGAAGTACGTGACGTGGGCGTATTTCTCGGTCTCGGCGGTGTGGAGCTGGCGGCCGCCGTGCTCGGCGATCACCTCCGCGAGCACCTTGTCGATCTGCTGCTCGCCGAAGGCGACAGGGAACTCGAAGTCGTCCCGGTAGCGGGTCATCGTCGTGAGGTCGACGCCGAGCTCTCCGAGCTTCTGGCTCAGCTGCCGCGCGCGGTCGGGGCGGAAGTTGAAGAAGATCGCCGCGTCGGTCTGCGCATCGAGCATCGGCGCGTGCTGGCGCCAGAGCGGGACGATGAACTCGTCGGTCACCCCGGCGTCGTAGCTGCGCTCGACGAGCTCGACCGCCGAGCCTCCCTCGGTGGAGCCGCGCTCCTGCAGCATCGCGTCGAGCGCGAGCTGAGTCCGCTCCCAGCGCTGGTCGCGGTCCATCGCGTAGTACCGACCGCCGATCGTCGCGATCCGTTCGTCTGGAAGCTCGGCGAGGTCGAGGCCGGCGGAGGTCGGCGAGACATCGCGTCCGTCGGTGAACGCGTGAATCCAGGTGCGGTCCTCCATCGCTTCGCGCCGGGCGAGCTCGAGAAGCGCGCGCAGATGGTCGATGTGCGAATGCACGCCCCCATGGGAGACGAGCCCGAGGAGATGCATGTCGCCGCCGCGCTCGCGCGCGCGGCGGAAGGCGGAGACGAGTGCCTCGTTCGCAAAGAGCGAGCCGTCGGAGACGGCGCGATTGACGCGCTGGAAGTCCTGATCGAGCACTCGGCCGGAGCCGATCGTCAGATGGCCGACCTCGGAGTTCCCCATTTGACCCGATGGGAGGCCGACGGCCTCGCCGGAGGCGATGAGCGTCGTATGCGGATATGTCGCCAGCAGCCGGTCGAAGACCGGAGTATCGGCGAGCTCGACCGCGTTCCCCGGCCCCGGCGGGGCGATGCCCCACCCGTCGAGGATGACGAGCGTTACGAGGTCGAACGTGCGGCCGCTTGGCATATCGCTGCGAACGACTCGATGTCGAGCGAAGCGCCGCCGACGAGCGCTCCGTCGATATCCGGTTGCGCCATGAGCTCCTCTGCGTTGTCGGCCTTCACCGAGCCGCCGTAGAGCACGGGCCGGTCGAGGAGGGTCTTGATCAGCGCATGTGCCTCCTGCGCGAGCTCGGGCGTCGCCGTCTTCCCTGTGCCGATCGCCCAGACCGGCTCGTAGGCGAGGACGAGGCGGTCGTGCGCGCCGCAGACCGACGCGATCGCCTCGACCTGCACCCGGAGTACGGTGGCCGTGTCGCCGTTCACCCGCTCCTCCTGGGTCTCCCCCACGCACGCGATGACACCGAGGCCCGCGCTGAGCGCGGCTTCTGCGCGGCGGGCGACATACGTGTCCCGCTCGCCGAAGTACTGCCTCCGTTCGCTGTGGCCGACGATCGCCCCATGGACGCCGAGCTCCGTGAGCATCCGCGGCGAGATCTCGCCCGTGTACGCACCCTCGAGCTCCCAGTGCACGTTCTGTGCGTAGGTCGTCAGGCCGGCGGCGACGCACTCCCGGAGGCGCGTGTACGGCGGCGCGACAATCACGTCGACACCGTCGACCGCGACCACCGCGTTCGGGTCGGGGCCTCCGAACATCTTCCAGTTCCCGGCGACGATCACGACGGGATCGCCGCCACGCCCGGCAGCTCTTTCCCCTCGAGGAGCTCGAGGCTTGCCCCGCCCCCCGTCGAGACCCACGAGACCTTGTCTGCGAGGCCGGACTCGTTCAGGGCACGCACCGAGTCGGCGCCGCCGACGACCGAGAATGCGCCGTCGTTCCCGGCGACGGCGTGCGCGACGGCGTTCGTTCCCTCTGCGAAGCGCGGCCACTCGAACACGCCCATCGGCCCGTTCCAGAAGATCGTCCGGGCCCGGGATATCTCGCCGGCGAAGCGCTCGCGCGACTGCGGCCCGATGTCGAGACCGAGCCAGCCGTCCGGCAGGTCTTCGAACCCGTAGATGCCCGACTCCGCATCCTCCGCGAACTCGGAAGCGCCGACGACGTCGGTCGGGAGCACGACGTCGAAGGCGAGTGGATTCTTCTCGCGCACCTGTTCCGCCATCTTCCCGCCGATCAACACCCTGTCCGCGCGGCCGCCGAGGTTCTCCAGGACACCGAGCTTGTCGTCGACCTTCGCACCGCCGGAGATGAGGACGAACGGCCGGTCGACGTCACCGAGCAGCTTGCCGAGATGCTCGAGCTCGGAGAGCAGCAGGAGGCCTGCGTAGGCCGGCAGGAGGCGGGCGACCGCCTCGGTCGACGAATGCGCGCGGTGCGCAGAGCCGAACGCGTCGTTGACGTAGAGATCGCAGCCCTCCGCGAGCTCCCGCGCGAAGCCCTCGTCGTTTCTCGTCTCTCCCGGGTTGAAGCGCGTGTTCTCGAGCACCGTGATCCGTTCGTCCGGCAGCAGCTCGCGCAGGCGCCGCTCGACAGGGGCCATCGAGTACTTCGCGCGATCCTCGTCGGTCTTCGGGCGGCCGAGGTGCGAGCACACGCGCACCGCTGCTGCGCCGCGCTCGAGCAGGAGCTGCAACGTCGGGAGGGACGCGCGAATCCGCGTGTCGTCGGCGACCTCGCCTGCCGCGAGCGGGACGTTCAGGTCCGAGCGGACCAGCACTGTCTTGCCGCCGACGTCGGCGTCGCGGACCGAGCGAGGGAGCCTCATCAGGCGGCGACGGCGGCGGGCATCGTCTCCGCGATCTTCGCGACGAGGTCGACGAGCCGGCAGCTGTAGCCCCACTCGTTGTCGTACCAGCCGAAGACCTTGACGAGATTCCCGTTCACCATCGTCAGCTCGCTGTCGAAGATCGACGAGTACGACGAGTGGACAATGTCGCGCGAGACGATCGGCTCGTCCGTGTACCGGAGGATGCCCTCCCACTCGCCGGTGTCTGCCTTCGACTTGAAGAGCTGGTTTACCTCGTCCGCGCTCGTCTCGCGCGCGACCTGGACGACGAGGTCGGTGATCGAGCCTGTCGGCACCGGTGCTCGCATCGACATGCCGTCGACCTTGCCCTTCAGGTCGGGCATGCACGATCCCGATCGCGCGGGCTGCGCCTGTCGAGGTCGGGATGAGGTTGATCGCAGCGGCACGCGCCCGGCGGAGATCCTTGTGCGGGAGATCGAGGATCTGCTGGTCGTTCGTGTACGCGTGGATCGTCGTCATGAAGCCGCGCTCGATCGTGTACGCCTCGTGGAGGATCTTCGCGAGCGGAGCGACGCAGTTCGTCGTGCAAGACGCGTTGGAGATGATGTTGTGCTGCTCGGGGTCATATTCCCGGTCGTTCACGCCGAGCACGACCGTGAGGTCGGGGTCTGTCGCGGGCGCCGAGATGACGACCTTCTTCGCGCCGGCGTCGATGTGCTTCTGCGCGCCTTCGCGGTTCGTGAAGAATCCGGTCGACTCGATCACGACGTCGACACCGAGGTCGTCCCACGGAAGAGCTCCGGGATCGCGCTCCGACAGGAGCTTCAGCTCGCTGCCGCCGACGACGATGGTGCCGTCGCGCACCTCCACCGATTCCTCGAGCGGGCCGAGCACCGAGTCGTAGCGCAAGAGGTGGGCCATCGTCTTCGCGTCGCCGAGGTCGTTCGCAGCCACGATCTCGAAGTCCCCGCCGCGCGCGAGCTGCGCGCGCAGAAAGTTCCGCCCGATCCGTCCGAACCCGTTGATCCCCACCCTGATCTTCGCCATGTCTACAGGAGCCTTTCGTCGGGTTTCTCGTACCAGGATGCTAATCGCCCCGTCTCTTGGGCCGCGCCCGACACGTCGGACGCGGCCGCGACCAGGACGGAAACGAGTCAGCCGACGTCCCCAAAGCCGAGCGAGCAAAGCGCAGCGGTCGCGATGGCAAAAGGCGGGCGGACCGGGAAGCTCCGAGGACGACCCTCCCGGTCCTTGACCACACCCGAGACCGTGGCAACGGACGGGGTCTGAATCCGCCGCCGGACGAGTGCGGACCCGCCGTTGCCGAGTATGACGACGGGTTGCAAACCTGACTAGACGAGTTGAAAACGCTATTTCTCGGCGAGCTGCTGGAGGCGTCGGAGCCTCCGGTAGGCGGCCGCTTTCGTCAGCGGCGGACGGCAGCGTGAGGCCAGCTCGGCAATCGACGCGGTCGGGTGGCGCAGACGCAGCTGGGCGACCTCCCGGAGGTCGTCGTCGAGCGAGTCCAGCTCGAGCAGCCGCACGGCCTCCAGCTGCGCGTGCGCGGCTCGGCTCGTGCGAACGAGGTTCGCGTGGTCTGCGTTCGCGAGCCGGTTCGCATCCTCGCGGATCGCGGCGAGCACCGAGCTCTCCTCGAGCACGAGGACGGTGTCGACCGCACCGGCGGCGACGAGAGCATCGGCGATCCGCTCCGTTCCTTTTGCATATGCGGCCGCGTGGCGACCGCGATCATGGGTCTTCAGCTCTGCCCCTTCACGCGCGGCGACGGCTGCGAGAAAGCGTGCGCCTTCGATCTCGGCCGTGCGGATCTCGAGGTGCGGGTCCCGCGGCCCACTCAACGATCCCGAGCCGAGGAGCGCGCCCCGGATATACGCCCGCCGGCAGCAGCGGCGGGCGAGCACACGCTGCGGCGGTTGCTCGAGCGGGCGGTGCGACGCGTCGAGCACGCCGGCCCGGTGGAGGACGCTGTACGCGGCTTCGGTTCCCTCTAGGTGCAGCTGGTACCGGGTCGCCTTGTCGAATGCGTGTTGTTGATACGTGCGGATCTCGGAGTCGACGTCGAACGCCCGAAGGAGCGCGAACGCGCGGCGCGCGACCGCCGAGCTCGAGAAGTCGAGATGCACGGTGACCTCGCCGCGGCCGCGGAGATGCACGCTCCCCGCGACGTGGAAGAGGCCGGAGAGCTCGGCGAGCCGGTCGCAATCCGAGTCCGGAGCGATCTGCGCGAGCTCGTTGCGGAGGTCGTCAGAGAGCGACACCCTCGAGCTCCAGGAGGCGTCGCTTGTAGTCGAGCCCGAGCGACCCGTACGAGCCCAGGCCTGCCGCGCTCACGACGCGGTGGCACGGCACGAAGAGACCGAGGCGGTTGCGCGCACAGAACGAGCCGGCCGCACGCGCAGCACCGGGCGAGCCGGCGAGCGCCGCGAGCTCCCCGTAGGTGACGACCTCCCCGCGCGGCACGCCGCGGAGCGCCTGCGCGCAACGCTCGAGGAACGGCGTCTCGTACTCGAGGTCGACGTCGACGTCGACGAACGTGTCGGGCTCTCCGCTGAAGTAGGCCCGCAGGCGCTGCACGAGCTCGAGCTCGCGGTTTTCGACCGACGCTGCGGGCCGGGCGGCCGGGAGCTCATGCCAGACGACGCGTCCGCCCTCCAGCCAGAGCTCCCCCACACCCCAGCCCTCGACCTCGTATGCCACGTGCCTCACGGTCACTGGCCTAGTATCGCCCCATGAGCGCCCACGGCATTTCCCGCGTTCCCGAGCCCTACAACGAGCCCGTCCGCAGTTATGCGCCGGGGACGCCCGAGCGCGAGGAGGTGCGCGTCCGGCTGACCGAGATGGAGTCGCAGCAGCTCGATGTCCCACTCGTCATCGGCGGCGAGGAGGTGCGGACCGGCGACACGTTCGACGCGGTCGAGCCGCACAACCGCTCACACGTGCTCGCGAGCGTGCACATGGGCGGCGCGAAGGAGGTCGAGCGCGCGGTTGCGGCCTCGGCCGAGGCATGGAGCGACTGGTCGCGGACGCCGTGGGAGGAGCGTGCGGCGGTGCTGCTCCGTGCGGCCGACCTGCTGTCCGGGCCGTGGCGCCAGACGCTGAACGCCGCGACGATGCTCGGGCAGTCGAAGACGGCCCACCAGGCCGAGATCGACTCCGCATGCGAGCTCATCGACTTCTGGCGGTTCAACGTCAAGTACATGACCCGCATCTACGAGGAGCAGCCGATCTCCTCGCCCGGCGTCTGGAACCGGCTCGAGTACCGGCCGCTCGAGGGATTCGTCTTCGCGGTGACGCCGTTCAACTTCACGGCGATCGCCGGCAACCTGCCGACGTCGGCCGCTCTGATGGGCAACACGGTCGTGTGGAAGCCCGCCTCGACGGCGGCGTACGCGGCCCACTTCCTGATGAAGCTGTTCGAGGAGGCGGGCCTGCCGCCGGGCGTGATCAATCTCGTGTACGGCTCCGGCTCGGAGATCGGCGACCCGGTCCTTGCGTCCCGCGACCTCGCGGGCATCCACTTCACCGGGTCCACCGCCGTGTTCAACGGTATGTGGCGGACGGTGTCCCAGAACCTCGAGGGCTACCGTAACTACCCGCGTATCGTCGGCGAGACGGGCGGCAAGGACTTCATCGTCGCGCACCCCTCTGCGGACGTCGACGCCGTCGCGACGGCGATCGTGCGCGGCTCGTTCGAGTATCAGGGGCAGAAGTGCTCCGCCGCGTCGCGCGTCTTCGCGCCTTCGAACCTGTGGCCCGAGCTGCGCGAGCGGCTGGTCGAGCAGGTTCGGGCTCTGAAGGTCGGCAACGTCTCCGACTTCTCGAACTTCATGGGCGCGGTCATCGACGGAGGCTCGTTCAAGACGCAGAAGGCCGCGATCGACGAGGCGCGCGCGTCGAACGGCAACGCGGACGTCCTCGTCGGCGGCGGGTACGACGACTCGGACGGCTGGTTCGTCGAGCCCACGGTCATCGAGACGACCGATCCCGACTTCCGGACGATGAAGGAAGAGCTTTTCGGGCCGGTCGTTACCGCGTTCGTCTACGACGAGAAGCGCTACGAGGACGCGCTCGACCTGATCGACGGCGGAGCGCCGTACGGGCTGACCGGGGCGGTCTTCGCCCGTGACCGAAGCGCGGTCGACCTCGCGCAGGAGCGGCTCCGCTATGCGGCAGGAAACTTCTACGTGAACGACAAGCCGACCGGCGCGGTGGTCGGGCAGCAGCCGTTCGGCGGCGCGCGTGCGTCGGGCACGAACGACAAGGCCGGCTCGATGTGGAACCTGATCCGCTGGGTCTCCCCGCGGACGGTGAAGGAGCTGTTCGTGCCGCCGACCGACTACCGCTACCCCTACATGGGGCCTGCGGAAGACGCCGGACGCTAGCTAATCCTCGACGATCTCTTCGTCGAACGTCGCGACGTACCGCTCGACGCCCTCGACGAAATCGGCCACGAGGTCGACGTACCAGACGTGCTCCTCGAGGTCGTCGGCGATGAAGTGCGGCTCCATGGGCGGCAACCTACGCCTGCTTCGTTAAGCGGCTGTGATGCCGCTGTAAGAACATGACCGCTCCCGCGGCTAGGAGCGCGGGCAGTGCGAGGACGACGCCCGCGACACGGACGCCGAACGCGCCGGCGATCGCGCCGTCCGTGAGGGAGGCGATCGGCCGCAGGCCGAGGAACGCGACGCTCCAGAGCGCCATCATCCGGCCTCGCTGGTGCGCTGCGACCTCGAGCTGGAGCCGGCTCGTCGCCGACGTGTTGCTTGCGAGGTAGCCGAACCCGGCGACGGCGAGGAGCGCGTAGCCGAGCCCGAGCCACGGTGAAAGCGAGAACCCGATCACTCCGGCGGCGAGTAGGGACAAGGTCAAGACCATCCTCCGGGGCGACCCGGCAACGCGGCCGGCGAGCAGGAAGGCCGCAGAGACGGCACCGACGCCGAAGAACGCGATGATCACACCCGACCAGGTGTCCGGCTTCCCGAACGCACGGGCGAACGCAGGTGCCTCGGTGTTGATCGGATCGGAGGCGAAGCCGACCACGGTGACGATCACCAGGAACGCGAGCAGGCGCGGCTGCTGCCGGACCAGGTGGAGGCTCTCGCGCAGGCGTGTCTCGTGACGGGTCGCGCGCCGGCGCGGAGCCGTCGTCACGAGCGCCACCCCTGCGACGAGGAGGAGATAGGAGGCCGAGTTGATCGCGAACGACGCGGGGATACCGAGGTGCTTCACCGACAATGCCGCGAGCGCCGGCCCAAATGCCCTCGCCAGGTTGTAGGTCATCGAGTTGAGCGCGACAGCCGACTGAAGATCGTGCAGCGGCACGAGGTCGCTGATGAGCGCCTGGGATGCGGGGGCTGCGAACGCGCTGCCGACGCCGAGCCCGAGCGAGCAAAGGATCACGACCCAGACCGGCGCGTGCCCGGTCCAGGCGAGGAGCGCGAGCCCAGCGCTGAGGACTGCCGACAGGAGCTGGGTCGCGACGACGAGGCGCCGCCGGTCGAACCGGTCGGCGGCGCTTCCCGCCCACGGAGCAAGCAGGAGAACAGGTATGAAGGTTCCGAAATTCAGGACCCCGAGCAGGAAGGCGGAGTGAGTCAGCCGGTAGACGAGGATCTGCGCCGCGAGGTTCTGGAACCAGGTTCCGCTCGCGGATGCTGCGTTGCCGAGGAAGTACGGCCCGAAGTTGCGGTTCCTGATCAGCCCCAGCGCCGCCGCTGGCCCCGTCGCCGCCTCGTCCACGTCGGGTTCCTAGCAGGCGCGCTCCTTTTCGCGTCCGGTGCGTCGGCGGCGGGCGTGCTCCAGGAGGCCGTGCGCTCGCTGGCCTACGACCCGGTCTACGTCGCGCCGAACGCCCAGGAGAAGATCACGGCTGCGCAGGAGCGCCGAGTCGAGAGCGAGGTCTCGAAGGCGCGCTCCGGCCCGGTGTACATCGCGATCCTCCCTGCGTCGGCGGAGAGCGAGGCGGGCGGCGATCCCGGCGAGGCCTTGCGCGTCATCGCGACCGATCTGAACCGTCGCGGCACCTACGCGGTGATCATCGGCAAGCACTTCCGGGCCGCGAGCACGGATCTCCCGAAAGGCCGCGCGGGCGAGCTCGCGAGCGAGGCGCTCGACGCACACCGAAACGACGGCGTCACGGCCGTCCTCACGGACTTCATCGACCGGGTCGGGGCCTCACGGGGAAGCAGAGGCAGCCGCACCCATTTCTCGTGGTGGTGGTTGATCATCCTCGGCGCGATCGTCTTCTTCTTCGTCTCCCGAACGCGTCGGCGCCGGGCGACCGAGCACGCCCAGCTCGCAGATGTTCGGACGGCGGCGAAGGAGGACCTCGACGCGCTCGTCGAGGACGTGCAGCGGCTCGAGCCGACGGTGCAGAGCCATCCCGACGCGGAGGCCGCCTACCAGAAGGCACTCGACGCGTACGCGCGCGGCTCGCAGGCATACGACCGCGCACGCTCACCCGAGGAGCTTTCCGCGGTCGCGGCGCAGCTCGATGACGGGCGCTATCAGATGGCGGTCGCCGAGGCGCTCGCCGCCGGCAAGGAGCCGCCCGAGCGCACGCCCCCGTGCTTCTTCGACCCGCGCCACGGTCCGTCGTCCCGCGAGGTCGAATGGGCCCCGGCGGGCGGGGCGGCGCGGCCCGTCCCGGCGTGCGAAGCGGACGCCCAGCGCGTCGAGCGCGGCGAGGACCCGCAGTCGCGGGAGGTGCTGGTCGGTGGGCGGATGACGCCCTACTGGGCCGCTCCGCCCGTGTACGGCGGCTATTTCGGCGGCTTCCTCCCCGGCCTCCTGCTCGGCGAGATGCTCTCGGGCGGCTGGGGGTGGGGCGGCGGGTACTACGGCGCCGGCCCCTACGACGCCGGAGGGAACGGCGACGGCGGCCTCGGCGGTGACCTCGGCGGCGGCGGCTTCGGCGGCGGCGACTTCGGGGGCGGCGGCGACTTCGGCGGCGGCGGCGGCGGAGACTTCTAACCCCGTCCCGCCTTGTGGAGCTGCGCGTAGATCGACCGCGCGGTCTTCGCCGGCACGCCCGGCACGCCCTCGAGCTCTTCCGGAGTCGCCGCGAGCATCTCCTCGACGGAGCCGAAATGGTTGAGCAGGGCACGACGCCGCGCCGGGCCGATGCCCTCGAGGTCGTCGAAGATCGACCCGAAGCCGCGTGACTCGCGCCGCTGGCGATGAAAGCCGATCGCGAAGCGGTGCGCCTCGTCGCGAATCCGCTGCAGCAGTTGCAGGCCGGGGTTGTGACGTGAGAGCAGGATCGGGTCGCTCTGCCCGGGGACGAACACCTCCTCGATCCGCTTCGCGAGCGCGATGACCGCGACGCGCTGCAGGTCGAACCGCTGCATTGCCGCGAGCGCCGCGGAGAGCTGGCCCTTCCCTCCGTCGATGACGACGAGATTCGGCGCGGTCGCGAACGACGCGTCGTGCGTCTCCCCCGTCCCATCCGAGAGCCGCGCAAAGCGCCGGGTGATCACCTCTGCCATTGCCGCGAAGTCGTCGGGATCCTGGCCCGCATCTTTGATGCCGAACTTGCGGTAGTCGGACTTCTTCGGCATCGCGTCCTGGAAGACCACCATCGAGCCGACGGGATCCTGCCCCATCGCGTGCGAGATGTCGTAGCACTCGACCCGGATCGGCAAGGACTCGAGATTCAGCGCTTCGCGAAGCTCCTCGAGCGCCTCGACGCGCCGCGCACGCTTCTGCTCGCTCGTCACCCGCTCGGTGGCGAGCGCCTGGTGCGCGTTCTCGTCGGCAAGCGCCTGCAGCCGTCGTTTCTCACCACGCTCCGCGGAGCGCACCTCGACGCGCGCGCCGCGCTTCTCGGAGAGGAACTCGGCGAGCGCCGACAGGTCGCCGGCGTCGCGGGGGACGACAATCTGCGGCGGCACGCTAGGCGCCGATCCGTAGTACTCGACGGCGAACGCCTCGAGGATCGTGTTGATGTCCTGCCCTGCAGCGTTCTCCAGATGGAACGAATGGCGGTCGACCATCTTTCCGCCGCGAAGCGGGAAGATCTGGACGACGGCCCGCTCGCCCTCCGCCGCGAAGCCGATGACGTCGGCGGTGCCGACCGACTGGCGCTCAACCGCCTGGCGGTCGACGAGGTGCTGCACGGCGAAAAGCCGGTTGCGGTACCGCGCTGCGTCCTCGAACCGCTCCTGCGCAGCCGCTTCCTGCATCTTCTGCTCGAGCTCGCGCTGGATCGGACGGACGTTGCCGGAGAGGAACTCGATGACGCCGTCGATGATGGCGCCGTACTCCTCCTTCGAGACGTAGCCGACGCACGGCGCGAGACACCGGTCGATGTGGTAGTCGAGGCAGGGGATGCCCGAGTGCCGGCCGGGCTTCGGGCCTTCGCAGGGCCTGTACGGGAAAACGCGGTTCAGGACGTCGAGCGTCTCGCGGACTTTCTTCGCATTCGCGTACGGCCCGAAGTACCAGACGCCGCGCCGGTGCCGCTCGCGCGTGAACATCACGCGTGGGTACTCGTCCTCGACCGTGACGGCGATGTACGGGAACGACTTGTCGTCGCGGAGGCGGACGTTGAACGGCGGGCGGTGCCGCTTGACGAGGTTCTGCTCGAGGTGGAGCGCCTCGACCTCGCTCCCGGTGACGATCACCTCGATGTCCGCGACCCGCCGGGGCAGCTGCTGGATCTGCGCGCGGCTGTCCGGCGAGGCCTGGAAGTACGAGCGCACCCGGGGGCGCAGCGTCTTCGCCTTGCCGACGTAGAGGACGTCGCCTGCCGCGTCGCGAAAGAGGTAGACGCCGGGCCTCGCGGGCAGCGTCTTCAGCTGCTCGTTAACACGATCTTCCATAACCGTGGCTACCGTACCCAAGGGCATGCGGGCGACGACTCTGCGGATCTGCGCGACGATTGGGGCTGCCTTTGTGCTCGCACCTGCTGCACATGCGGGCGGTCCCGAGCTCGTCCTCGGCGCGACCGAGGACGCCGTTCGGGCGCCGACGATGGCACAGGCCAAGGCGCAGATGGACCTCCTCGTGCTCGCGGGCTTCCGCGGCGTGCGGATCACCCAGGTCTGGAAGCCCGGCGAGCGGAAGCTCGCCGCGGACGACAAGGAGATTCTCGAGAACGTCGCCGCTGCGGCGAAGCTGGACCACGTCGAGGTGCTGACGAGCGTCATGAACCAGGGCAGCAAGACGACGCCGCTGACCGCCGAGGATCAGGCCGACTTTGCCGCCTACGCGGCCGCGGTCGTGAAAGCCGTCCCCGAGCTCCGCACCATCATCGTCGGCAACGAGCCGAACCTGAACCGGTACTGGCTACCGCAGTTCAACGAGGACGGAAGCGACGCCGCGGCCCCGGCCTACGAGAGCCTGCTCGCGCTCACCTACGACGCGATCAAAGCAGAAGACCCCGATGTGACCGTCATCGGCGGCGCCGTGTCGCCACGCGGTGCCGACAAGCCGGACGGGATCCGGCCGACACACTCACCGACCGTCTTCATCCACGATCTCGGCCAGGCGATGCGTGACAGCGGCCGCACGGAGCCGATCATGGACGGCTTCGCCTTCCACCCCTACGAGGACAACTCGAGCGTCGCGCCGGTCAGCGGAACCCATCTGAGCTCCACAACGATCGCACTCGCCGACTATGACAAGCTCGTCGCGTCTCTCGGCGAGGCGTTCGGCGACTACGAGATGCCGATCTGGTACGACGAGTTCGGCGTCGAGTCGCTCGTCCCGCCGGCGAAGACAGCGCTCTACACGGCGGCCGAGCCGGCGACGACCAAGCCGGTCGACGAGACGACGCAGGCCGTGTATTACCAGCAGGCGGTGCAGCTCGCGTTCTGCCAGCCGAACGTCCGCGGCCTCTTCCTCTTCCACACGGTGGACGAGAAGGACCTCACTGCCTGGCAATCCGGCGTCTATTACGCCGACGACACGCCCAAGACGAGCCTGAAGTCGGTGCGGACATCGCTCGAGCAGTCACGCCGCGGCGTCGTCACGCACTGCGACGGCCTCGAGCTGACGGTGAAGCCGAAGATCACGCAGGTGAAGAAGGTCGTCTCGGTGACGTGCGACCTCGACTGCACCTACGTCGCGCAGCTCTATCGCCTGCCCGGCAAGCTCCTCGGGACGCGAAAGGGGACGGCGATCGGCGGCCGTGCAGCGCGGCTCTCCTTCACGATCCCGAAGGCGAAAGCGACCTACCGCGTCCGGCTGACGGCGACGGCGCCGGTCAATCCGGGGCCGGCGACGCTCGTCCTCCGAAACGTGCGCCCCGGGTAGCATTCGCACGGTGGAAGGCCAGTACGTCGCCTACACCTTCTACCGCGTCGATCCGGCGTGGCGGCGGCTACCGGTCGAGGACCGGCAGGCTGCAAAGGATGCGTTCGCCGAGGTCATCGAGGACTTCGGCGACCGGTTCGATCACCTGCGCGCCTACACGACCACAGGCGTGCGTCCGGAGACCGACTTCTTCCTCTGGAAGATCACCGACCGCTACGAGGCGTTCGGCGAGCTCGGCGCCGCACTCAACGGGACCCCGCTCGCCGGCTGGCTCGAGACACCGTACTCCTATCTCGCGACGACGAAAGCGTCCCAGTACACGAACGCGCGCCGCGCGCGCAAGATCGTCCCGCAGGGGTCGCCGTTCCTCGTCGTCTACCCCTTCGAGAAGGTCCGACCCTGGTACGCGCTGCCCGAGGATGACCGGCGCCGCGCGATGGACGAGCACATCACGATCGGCCGCGAGGAGTTCCCTGGGATCAAGAACCATACGACGTACTCGTTCGGGATCGACGACCAGGAGTTCATGACCGCGTTCGAGTGCGACGAGCCTGCCGACTTCATGCACCTCATGCTCCGCTTGCGCGAGAGCGAGGCGTCCGCCTACACGCTTCGCGATACACCGATCTTCGTCGGCCAGCACGTCACGATTCGCGAGGCGCTCGCGGCGCTCGACGGCTCGTCGTCACGCGTCGAGGCGTAGCGACTCGACGCGCTCCGCGAGGAGCTTGACCCCGGCCCTCGTCACGATCTCGAGCGCGTGCTCTTCTTGCTCGCGGATCTCCTCGAGCATGACCGCTACCTCCTCCTCCCCGAGCGCATGCGCCGTGGCGACGAGCGTCTCGTAGGCGGCGAGCTCGAGGTGCTCGCCGGCCGCGAGCACGTCGACGTGCATGAGGTCGACGACGTCCTCCCGTTCGAGGTCGACGACCTTCATCAGGTCGTCGTGCTCGGCCTTCAGCCCGATGAGTGCGGGGCTCTGCTCCGGACTGCCAGGGCCGCCGAGCAGGTGCAGGATCCGCTCCAGCGTCCGAACGTGATGCCGGGTCTCGAACAGGTGCCGCTCGATCCCGTACTTCAGGTCGACCGAATGCACGTGCTCAGCCATCGCCGGCAGCAGATCCTCCGCGAGCCGCTGCTCGACCCACAGCATCGTGCGGAGCCGATACGTGAAGAGCTCGTGCGGTGTACGGAGCATCGATCGCTCGTCCCCCGCGCGCCGTTCCTTACACGTACGTGTGCTGATCGCGCCAGGTGCGGTACATCGCGTAGCCGCTCAGGACCAGAACGCCGACGAACGCGAGGATCTCGATCCCGTGGGCGCCCGCGTACCAGTTGAGCGCGAGGTCGGCGACGGCGAGCGCTGCCGCTCCGTAGAAGACGACTTTCGCGCGCGTCGGCCACTCCGAGATCTCGTCGCGACGCTCCCGCCAGAGGAGATAGATGAAGAACGCGATAGCGAGGATGAAGGCAACGCGCGCGATGATCAGGAGTGCAGCGAGCGTTGCCTGCAGTTGGAGCACGACGATGACCAGCGCGATGAGCGCGATGATCAGGAACCCGCGCAGCGTCGAGTTCATGCGTGAGAAGAAGTTCCCGTTCATATGCCCGTCATGTACGCCCGCAGCGCGAGCGCTCCTGCGACAAGCGTAGCTCCGGCAAACCAGAGCAACCGACGCCGCCGGTCAGCCGGCGCGTAGAGCCACGGCGCGAGGACGGCGATCAGGGCGAGCGTCCCGTAGAGATAGTGGAGGTGCTCCGGCGCGCGGCGGTGGTCGCTCAGGAGCAGCAGCCCGAGCCCGACCTGCGCGATCAGCACCGTCTGGGCGAGGGCGAGCAGGTGGGTCAGGTAGCCGCGCGGCTCGCGGCGCCGGTAATAGGCGACGCCTGCGAGGATCGCGGAGCCCCAGGTCAAGGCAAGAACGAGGAATGCGACGGTGTGATGCGCCGTTAGCATCGGGACGGAACGCTACAGAGAGGACAGAACGTGATCGAAGAAGGCAAGCCTGCACCGGACTTCGAACTGAAGAGCGACAGCGGCGACACCGTGAAACTGTCGGGGCTTCGAGGGAAGCCGGTGGTGCTGTACTTCTATCCCAAGGACGACACGCCCGGCTGCACGACGCAAGCCTGCGGCATTCGGGATGCATACGGAGAGTTCGAGCGTGCCGGCGCCGTCGTCCTCGGCGTCTCACCCGACGACGAGTCGTCGCACGTGAAGTTCCGGAACAAGTATGAACTGCCGTTCACGTTGCTCGCCGATACCGATCATGCGGTCGCCGAGCAGTACGGCGTCTGGGGCGAGAAGAAGTACATGGGCAAGGCCTACATGGGCGTGAACCGGTCGACCTTTGTCATCGATGCCGACGGGAACGTGAAGAAGGTCATGCACGACGTGAAGCCGGCGACGCATGCCGACGACGTGTTGTCCGCACTGACCGGCTGAATCACCCCTTCGAGGGACGCCCGGGAGCGAGGCGGCGACGGAGGATCGCCAGAAGGCTCCCACATGCAGATCCGCGTCCTCGATCCGGCGTACACCGACCGGCTAGCTGCATACCTTCAAAGCCTCGGTCAGAGGCCGTCGATCAGTGGTCCGGATTCCCTCGAGATCGACGGCGATCTTGCGGAGATCGAGATCTACGTCGGTGTATGGAAAGTCCTCTACCCGGACGTCGAGGTCGAGCTCAGCTCTATTTCGTGCAGCGTCACGACGCGGCGCGCCGAGGTTCGGCTCGCCGCAGTTTGGGATCAGGCCCTGCGTCCATCCCCTGGACGAGCGAACTAGACGAGATGGGCGGCGACGATCCCGACCGCGAGGCAGAGGGCAACCACCCAGAGCCAGGACACGATGCCGAGACGCCGGAGCTTCACGAGCCGGAGCCTATCCGGCGTGCGGGAGTTTCTAACCGCCCGCGTGCCTCAGGTCAGCCGGTCTGCGGCTCGATCTCCGCGGGGAGCCGCAACGCCGCGACGAGCCCGAGGACGCCGATAGCGATGAGCGACCCGAGCGACCAGGCATAGGCGGCATTCCCCCTCGCGACGAGCGCGACGAGGATCGTCCCCGCGATCGCCGTCCCGAAGGACGAGCCGAGATTCGAGACGCTTCTCGAGAGACCCGAGATCTCGCCCTGCATCGTCTCGGGAAAGCTCGACTGGACGACGTTGACTGACGGGGTGAGCATCGTCCCTAGGCCGAGACCGACGAGCGCGAGCCCGGGCACGAACGCCCACACGCTGGCGGTTGCCGGAACGAGCCCGATCAGCAGTCCGATCCCGACGAGCGTGATGACGAAGCCGGCGATGACGAGGGTGCGCTGTGCGTAGCGCTTCGCCAGTCGAGCGGAGGCGAGCGACGAGAAGAGGATCCCGAGCGTGGCGGCCGTGAAGATGACGCCAGTCTTGATCGCGCTGTAGCCGCGGATCTCCTGGAGATAGACCGAGACGACGAACGACACGCCCATGAGCAGCAGCCACTGGATGTTCTGCGTGACGAGCGCAAGGTTGCACGCGCGGTTTCTGAAGAGCTTGGTCGAGAGGAGTGCCTCCTTCCCGTGGCGCTCACGAAAGCGGATGAAGAGAAAGAACGCCGCGAGAAAAAGGGCCCCGACGACGAGGAAGATCGTCATGAGCGTGTTTTTCGTGCCGGCCTGGAGGATGCCGAAGACGATGCAGAAGAGGCCAGCCCCCGAGAGAACTGCGCCGATTGCGTCGAAGGGACGGGTCGGATCCGGCGCGAGTGGATCCGTCATGCGGCGGCTCAGGATCATGATCGTCCCGACGACGGCAGCCTGGAAGATGAAGGCCGCACGCCAGCTGATGCCCGTGGTGATCACGCCGCCGATCAGCGGCCCTGCCGCGGCGCCGATCCCTCCGAGCCCGCTGATCACGCCGAACGCCCACGCACGCGACGTGATGTCGCTGAACCAGAGAGTCGCAAGGATGTAGACAGGCGGGATCAGGAACGCGGTGCCGACACCCTCGAGGACCGAGTTGCCGAGGATGAGGATGCCGAGATTGGGCGCGGCCGCGCTCACGAGGGCGCCGACGCCGTAGAGCGCAAGGCCGCCCATGAAGCAGCGTTTCCGGCCCCAGCGGTCGGTGAGCTTGCTACACGGGATCATGAGGATGGCCATGATCAGGAGGAAGAGCGTGATTGCCGTCTGTACACCTTTGACGCTTGTGTTCAGGTCCTCGCTGATGTCGTTGATCATCACGTTCATGTTCGAGCCGGCGAAGCTGCAGATGAACTGCGCCAGCGCGAGCGGGAGCAAGAGCCTCCGTGCAGAGGCGAGCGGGCGACCGGCGGAGGCCGGCTCCGCAGCGGCGGCATGGGTCTCGGCCATGGCCCGATCGTTACGACCGCGCCAGGTGGATGACTCATCCGTTCCGGATGAACGTCGGGGATTATCACCGCGCGCCGGCTAGTCCAGGCGGAACCCGATCTTCAGCCCGACCTGGTAATGCGCGACGCTCCCGTCCTCGATGTGTCCGCGGATCTCCGTGACCTCGAACCAATCGAGGTTGCGCACGGTCTCCGATGCCTTCGCGATCGCGCCGGTGACGGCGTCCTCCACGCTGGAGGTCGAGGACCCGGTGATCTCGATCGTCTTGTACACGTTGTCGCCCACGTTCGGCCTCCGCTCTGTCGAGATGGGACTCAGTACGCGAAGTCTTCCACGGGAAGAAACCGCCCCGGTCGCCCGTCTTGAAGGTGCTGCGGGCGCAGGGGCGGGCATCGGTCGGGGAGAGCCGGTGCCTCCTCTGCCTATCGGTGCCTCCTCTGCTTATCTGGCCCAGGAAGTGAGGGACGCCCGCGGGCTGCGGCCCCACGCGAACGTCCCTCAGCGAGCCCGTCCAGAACGCCACCCCGCGCCTGGGCAAAGAGCTTCCGCGAACGGGCCGCAGCCCTGCCGGCCACTCCGCACGGGCTCAAGGATCCAACGTCCGAGAGCGGCTATCGGTTTCGGGGTCGGCTGATGTTGCAGGAGCGGCGGTTGGGGGTAGATCACCCGCGGATGTCCGTTCCGGACACGGGCGGGCGGGTCGTCCTGCGGCCGTCCCGTTCGCCCGAAGCTCAGAGTGCGCGCTCGGCGACGCCGAGCGCCTCGAGCCGGTCGACCGCGTAGGCGGCGCAGGCGACGCAGCCCTTCCGCTCGAACAGCTCGCGCGCCTCGTCGAGCGCGAGCCGGGCTTCCCTCTCCTCCCCCGCGGCGATCAGGACGTCCGCGAGAACGCTACATGTCGTACCGAAATCGTGGGTGGCTGTCGTGTGCCGCATGATCTCGACGGCCTCACGGGCAAGCGGCACCGCCTCGTCGATGCGCCCGAGACCGGCGAGCGCGAGTGCGCGGGCGCTACGCGAGTGGGCGTGAGCGACCGTGACTGCGCCTCGCTCAATGCGGTCGCAGAGGTCGAGCGCCTCCTGGTACCGGCCCAGCCGCGCGACGAAGAGTGCGCGCACGGCATGCTGAATCGACAGCGACGATGTCTCCCCGATCGATTCGAGCACGGCTGCCGACCGCTGCAGAACCTGCTCCGCGGCCGCGGCGTCACCGGCGTGAAACTCGACCCAGGCGTCGGTGATGGCCATGTTCTCGGAGAAGACGAGGAAGCCCAGCTCGCGAAATGCTTCCCGCCCCTCGCGCACGAGCCGCCGTCCCTCGTCGTAGCGTCCGAGCAGTGCGTGGAGCATGCCCATCGTGATCAGGATGGACGCCGTGCTCATCGGGCCTGGCGACTCGACGAGCAGTTGCTCGCAGTCACGGAGCGCATCTTCTGCGGGCGTCGGACCTATGAGGAGGCTGAGCGTGAGGAAGAACATGGCCTCGCCTTCGCCCCGCACGTAGCCGGCGCGACGTGCCTGCTCGAGGGCGCTTGCGGCCGCGATGCCGGCCTTCTCGGTGTCACTGCGGAAGATATGGATCATCGTGAGCACGCGCCAGGCGCCGGCGAGCGCTGCGTCGGCGTGCAGCTGCTCGAGCTCGCCGATCGCCGCGTCGCACATTGCGACAACGGCGTCGAAGTCGACCGCCGGATCGCGCTGGACGCTGATGACGAGCCGCATGATCTGCGCGGAGAGCTCGCTGGCGCGCGACCCCGTCGCTCGCGCGCTCTGCTCCGCCTCCGCGAGATGCTCGTCGGCGTCCACGAGCCGTCCTTGCTCGAGCAGCGTTGCGCCGAGGAAGACCTGCACGTCCGTTCGCTGCGGCGCGGTCGGCGGGAGTAGCGCCAGCGCACGTTGCAGCAGATTCGCCGCGGCGGGGATATCGCCGCGCGCGCTCGCACGCACCGCCGGAGGCGGCGAGGCGGCCCGCCGCCTCGCCCGCCAGCCGCAGCGCACGCTCGTCGGGAAGGCCGACCTCGATCCGCTGGCGATATGCCTGCTCGAGGTGGTAGCCGACGAGCTCCTCGATCTCTGCGACGCGTTCGCCCGCCTCCTGCTCGAGGAAGCCCGCGAATCGCTCGTGCAACTCCGAGCGGAGCATCTTCGGCAGCGCCGCGTACGCAGCGTCCTGGGAGAGCAGGTGCCAGAAGCGGAACCAGCCGGGCTCGGCACGGATCTCGGCCGCCCGGAAGAATCTCCGGTCGACGAGGGCTGCGATGGAATCGTCGAGACGCGGCTGGTTCTGGAGTGCGCCGATCGCCCGCCGCGAGAACTCCTGCCCGACGACCGATGCGGCGCCCGCGACGGTACGCTCGTCGCCGTCGAGCCGGTCGAGGCGCGCGGCGAGGAGTGCCTGGATCGTCGGCGGCACCGCTGTCGCCGCCGAGTCCTCGGGGAGGATCGCGAGCATCTCCTCGACGAAGAGCGGGTTACCGTCGGCAGCGCCCGCGATCCGCTCCCGCATCGTCTCGTCGAGGCCGACAGCCTGGCCGAGCGCGGCGATCAGGTCGTCGATCTCCGACCGCTCGAGCGCGTCGAGCTGCACCGTGCCTGCGTTCGGCTTCCCCTCGGCCCACTGCGGCCGCACTTCGAGAAGCTCGTCCCTCGCGAGGCAGACCAGCAGCACGGGAACGTCCTCGATGTGGTCGGCGAGGTAGTCGATGAGATCGAGCAGCGTCGGCTCGGCCCACTGGATGTCGTCCAGGACGACGATCAGCGGCTGCCTGCCGGCGAGGGTCTCGAGCAGCTTGCGGACCGCCCAGAAGATCTCCTCGGCCGGCGCGCCGCGCCCACCGAGGCCGATCGCCGACGCGATCCGGTCGGCGATGAGGTCGGCATCAGGCTGCGCGGCAAGGAGCGAGCGCAGCCGGGCGAGCGCGTCGTCGGCTCCGACTGACTCGTCGATGTCCGCGGCGCGACGGACAACCGTCGCGATCGCCCAGTACGTGATCCCTTCGCCGTACGGGAGGCACCGCCCCGTCAGGGCATGCGCGGCGGGCGCAGAGGCGACGAGCTCGTGCACGAGCCGCGACTTCCCGATCCCGGCCGGCCCGAGCATGGTGAACAGACGGCACGAACGCTCGGCGACGGCCTGGTCGTACGCGCGTCGCAGCTGCTCGAGCTCGTGCCGGCGGCCGATCAGCGGCGTGTCGAGCTGGCGCTCGAGCTGCGTCTCCGCGATGAGGCCGCGCAGACGCCACGCATCGACTGCGGCTGCCTTTCCCTTGAGATCGAGCGGCCCGGTAGCCTCGACCTCGACCGCACTGCGAACGAGAGCGCGAGTCGTCCCGGAGATGATGATCTCGCCCGGATCCGCAGACTGCTCGAGTCGAGCCGCGACGTTGACGGCGTCGCCGGTCGCGAACACCTCTCCCGCCCCGACTGCGACTTCGCCCGTATTGATCCCGGTCCGAATCGCAAGCCGGACGCCGTAAGCGACCTCCAGCTCGTCGTTCACGACCTCGAGCTCGCGCACGAGGTCGAGGGCCGCGCGCACGGCGCGCAGCGCATCGTCTTCGTGAACGACGGGGACGCCGAAGACCGCCATCAGCGCGTCGCCGATGAACTTCTCGACTGTCCCGCCGTGCCGGGCGACGACGGAGCGCGCGATGTCGTAGAAACGGCCCATCACGCCGCGGAGCGACTCGGGATCGAGCTGCTCGCCGAGGCTCGTCGACCCGGTGACGTCGCTGAACAGGATCGTGACGACCTTGCGGCCGTGCGTCTCGGAGACCGCGAGCGAAGCGCCGCACTCCGAGCAGAACTTCGCTGTCGCGCTGTTCTCCTGGCCGCAGTTGGGGCATGCCCCGGCCATGAGGGCAGCCTACGTCCGCCGGCTGCGCGTATTCAAGGCCGATCGTCGCCGGCGTCGTCGAACCGCGCTAGAGGAAGACGCCCTCTCGCATCGGATCTCTGTCGCGAAGCTCCTCGGCGTCGTCGCCCCGCCATGCCTGAATCCGCTCGGGGATGAGGCGGAAGAAGGTGTAGCCCGCATTCCATGGCCGAGGATCGAACTCGGTGGCACGGACGTAGGCGCGACGATCATCGCCTCGCCGTTCCAGTAGAACGACAGCGGGACGAGATACGGCTTGCCGGCAGCGCTGGCGGTCGCGACCCAGACATCGACCTCTGTGCGCAACAGCTCGAGTGTGTCTTCGATTCGCTCCTGGCGACACCTCGCCACCCTGCGATCATCCTCACAGATCGAGGGCCATGACCGTGACGGGCTGGCCGAGATACGGCTCTTCGCCGACCCGGTACCACCCGACGCGTTCCCAGTACGACTGCGCCGAAGCCGTATAGAGATAAAGCGTCGTCGCTCCCTCGGCGACGGCTCTCTCGGCGACATGGCGCGTCAGCGCGGCCGCGATCCCACGACGCCGACGGTCGGGCCTGACGTAGACGCCGGCGAGCCACGGGCCGAGATCCGGGTGCGTGTCCATGTCGTGCGCCACGAGCCCGGCAGTGCCGATCCTCTCGTCGCCCTCGACCGCGACGTACGTTCCGGCGGCGGCGGCCAACACGCCTTGAACGCGATCGACGAGCGAGAGCGTCGGAGTCGAGTGTCCCCACTCGGCGAAGTGCCAGCCGGCGACGACCTCCGCGAGTTCGGGCCGGTCGGCCACGCACTCGATCCGAAGCGAGGCACCCAGAGTGCGGATGAGAGGACTTGAACCTCCACGAGCTTTCGCCCACACGGACCTGAACCGTGCGCGTCTACCAATTCCGCCACATCCGCGCGGACGCATAGTGTAGCCGCCTCCTTCGCCGCGACAACAAGGCTGCACGCCTACGGCTACCGTGTTTCCCTCTGCGTCGCTTCGTCCTGATTCTTCCGGCGTTTCTGGGGTCGCTGGTGCTGCTCGCCTCTGCGGGGGCGGGCACGACAACCACCCCGGTGGCCGCTTCATCCGCCTCGGTCGAGGTCGTCGTGACGCTTCCGCAGCCTCCGCTCGCCGCTGCGATCGCGCGCGACCGCACGCTCGCCGCGAAGGCGACCACGCAACACCGATTGAACCTCCGCGCTCCGGCCAGCGTCTCCTATCTCCGCTCACTCGCAAGTGCTCAGCGGGTCTTGCAGTCCCGGCTCGCGACCGAGATCCCGAGCGCGCACGTCCGTTGGCGCTACAGCGTCGTCGCGAACGGCGTCGCCGTCTCGCTACCGGCATCCCGGCTCGCCGAGCTCAAGCGCATGCCGGGCGTGACCGTGTGGCCGTCTGTCCGTTACCACGAGCTCCTCGACAAGACGCCTCAGCTCGTCGGCGCACCGTCCGTCTGGGGGCCGGCCCTTGCAACCGCGGGGCAGGGGATGAAGATCGCGATTCTCGACGACGGGCTCGACCAGAGCCATGTGTTCTTCAGCCCGAGCGGATTCACCTATCCCGCGGGGTTCCCGAAGGGGAACACCGCCTTCACGACGCCGAAGGTGATCGTCGCCAGGGCGTTCGCCCCCGCCAGCACCAGATGGAAGTACGCAAGGACGCCGTTCGATCCGGAGGAGTCGGAGCACGCGACGAACGTCGCAGGCATCGCTGCCGGCGATCACGACACGCTCGCGACGCTTCCGTCCTCGCGCGTTCGCGTTTCCGGGATCGCGCCTGCCGCCTATCTCGGGAACTACAAGGTGCTGACCGTCCCGACCCCGGACTTCGGTCTCGACGGCAACTCCCCCGAGATCGCGAAGGGGATCGAGGAGGCGGTGAAGGACGGGATGGACGTGATCAACCTCTCCCTCGGTGAGCCGGAGATCGAGCCGACCCGCGACATCGTCGTTGCGGCCCTCGAGCGGGCGACACAGGCAGGCGTCGTCACGGTCGTCGCAGGCGGGAACTCGTTCGCCGAGGCCGGGCGGGGCGGTATCAGCTCGCCCGCGAACGCACCGAACGCCATCGCCGTCGCTGCATCGAGCGAGGGCGACCAGGGGCCGGCCGACGTCATCGCCGGCTTCTCCGACAGCGGCCCCACCCCGCTCTCCCTCCAGCTGAAGCCGGACGTCACCGCCCCCGGCCTCGACGTCCTCTCCTCCTTGCCGCGAAATCAGTGGTCGAACCACGACTGGAGCGGGACGAGCATGGCGGCGCCGCACGTCTCGGGCGCGGCCGCAGTGCTGAAGCAGCGGCATCCGACCTGGACGCCTGCGCAGATCAAGTCGGCGCTGGAGTCGACCGGCGACCCGGTTCACTCGGCGGGATCGACCACCGAGGTGCCGGTTCTGCGCGAGGGCGGCGGACGAATCGACCTCGCTCGTGCGGACAACCCTCTCGTCTTCTTCAGCCCGACGTCCGTCTCGTTCGGGCTCGTCAAGACGAACACGACGACATCGGCGTCGGTCGCCGTCGCCGACGCCGGCGGCGGCCCGGCACCGTGGAGCGTCTCGGTCGCCCCGCAAGCGACGCCGAGCGGCGTCTCCCTCACGGCGCCGCCGACGGTCAACGCCGGCACGACAATCGCGCTCACCCTGAAGGTCGCAGCAGACGCAAAGGAAGGCGACGCCATGGGCTTCGTCGTCCTGACGCGCGGATCCGACGCACGTCGCATCCCGTACTGGCTCCACGTGGAGACCCCGAAGCTCGGGCTCGAGAAGCACGTGACGCTGAGAGGTCCCGGCACCTACGGCGGCAACACGGCGGGCAAGAAGTCACTTGTCTCGACCTACCGCTATCCGGAAGGCGGCCTCGCCTGCAACTGCAAGACCGGTGTGCAGACCGACCTCTCCGGGCCGGAGCAGGTCTTCCGGATCAGGATCTCGAAGCCGGTCGCGAACTTCGGCGCCGCCGTTCTCTCGCACGCGACCGGCGTCCGCGTGTCGCCCCGCGTCGTCGTCGCGGGCGACGAGAACCGGCTCCTCGGCAACACTGCCCTCCCCGTGAACCTCAACCCGTACCAGGACTACGGCCGGGTCGTGCCCGCCGTCGGCGCGGTTTCCGCGCGGGCAGGGAGCTATGACTTCGTCTTCGACACTCCGGTCGGCGCGAAGCCGGGGAGGTTCACGTTCCGCGTGTGGGTGAACGACGTGGCGCCGCCGAAGGTCCGGCTGTTGACGGCGTCCGTCCGCGCGGGGCAGCCCGTCAAGCTCGCCGTCACCGACGCCGGCTCAGGTGTCGACCCGCAGTCGATCACGGCGAGCGTCGGCTCCTTCCGGCCCTCCCTCACGTTGAAGCGCGGCGTGCTCAGCGTCCCGACCCGCGGCGTCGCGAGAGGCGCGCAGCGAGTGACGGTTCGCGTCTCCGACTACCAGGAGTCGCGGAACATGGAGAACGTGGGCCCGATCCTCCCGAACACCCGCACGTTCAGCGCGAAGATCCGGATCCGTTAGTTCCGGGGAAGCTCCGGATGCGTTAGTTCCGGCGGTACTCGTCTTCGGTCGTCGGCAGGTTCGCGAGGTCGCGCTCGACGCTCGCGGCGAAGTCGTCCGCATCCGTCGTCTGGATCACGCGGAGCGACGCTTTTCGCTTCGCTCGCTCACGACGGCGTCGGGCATCGGCCCCGAGGCGATCCTCGAAGCGCGCACCCAGCCGGGGCCACTCCGCACCGACGACGGCGGCGACTGCCAGTGCGAGCAGCGCGACGTACAGCCAGCTCACGGGTCGATTCTACCGCAGGTCTAATCCGATGGGCCCTCGCGGCCGATAGAGGGAGCCATGATGAGCGGCCCCTTCCTCCTCGGGTACGTCTTTCTCTGGGCGACGCTGTTGCGGACGCTCCTCGTCAAGGCGCAGGTGCTCCCTCCGACTTGCGCGCGGTGCGGCCTTCGTTACGAGCGGCACGCACTCGGCGAGAGCGTGTGCCGCTGCCACGGCGACTGAGAGACGGGCCTCTTACAGGACGGCGGCGCCCAGCAGGTCGCCGAGCTTCCGCTCGAGGTAGCGGAGATACGGCGCCGGGTCGATCGACGAGCCGGTCACCCGGACGAGGAGCTCCTGCGGCGTGAATGCCCGGCCGTGGCGGTGGACGTTCTCGCGGAGCCACTTGCGCAGCTGGCCGAACTCGCCGCGCTCGAACTGGTCTTCGAGCTCCCCGAGCTCCGCCTCGGCCTTCTCCCACAGCTGAACCGAGATCACGTTGCCGAGCGCGTACGTCGGGAAGTAGCCCATGCTCATGTCGGACCAGTGGACGTCCTGAAGGACGCCGGTCACGACGTCCGGAGGCTGTAACCCGAGGTACTCCCGCATCTTTGCGTCGAAGGCGTCGGGCAGATCCCGGAGCTCGATGTCCCCGGAGAGCATTCCGCGCTCGAGCTCGAAGCGGAGGATGATGTGGAGGCAGTAGGTCACCTCGTCGGCGTCGACCCGTCGGTAGGTCGGCTGAACCTTGTTCAGGGCACGGTGGAACGTCTCGACCGGGACGCGGGCGAACTGATCCGAGAACTCTTCCTGCAGCTTCGGGTAGAAGAACCGCCACGTTGCGATGCTCCGGCCCACGAGGTTCTCCCACATCCGGCTCTGCGACTCGTGCCAGGCGTTCGACACTCCCTGCGCGAGCGGCGTCCGCGTGTACGCCGGATCGACCTGGCGCTCGTAGATGCCGTGACCGAACTCGTGCAGGCAGGAAAGGATCCCGTGCAGCGAGTCCTCGTGGAAATTCGTGGTCAGCCGGATGTCGGTGGGCGCGAACGAGGTTGCGAAAGGGTGCACCGTCTTGTCCAACCGCCAGGCCGCGCGATCCATCCCCCACCGCTCGAGCACCGATAAGCCGAACCGGCGTTGCGCCTCCCTGGGGAAACGCCCGCGCAAGCAGGCGTCGTCGATCGGTTCGGCCTCGGCGACGGCGCGCACCATCGGCATGAGGGCGTCCTTCAGGCGGTCGAAGATCTCCTCGACCTGGGCGGTCTTCATCCCGGGCTCGTAGTCGTCGAGCACGATGTCGTACACGTCGTCGGCGGGGTCGAAGCACTCGACGTAGCGACGGCGAAGCTCGAGATTCCGCTCGAGGTGCGGGAGCATGATCGAGAAGTCCTCCTGCTCCCGCGCGCGCAACCAGGCCTGGTAGCCGAGCGAGCTCGCACGCGTCAGCTCGGCGCGGAGCTCCGGCGGGACGCGCACGGCCTTCTCGTAGTCGCGGCGCGCGACGCGGATCACGCTCGCCTCGAAGGAGTCGTAGTCGTGCTCTTCCTCGAACGGCCGGAGCTCCTCGAAGAGCTCGCCGAGGTCGCCGGACACCTGGAGCTCGTGGGCGAGCCGGTTCAGCGTCGCCCGCTGGTCGGCGCGCGCCTCGGCGCCGAGCGGGGGCATCTTCGTCTCCTCGTCCCACGAGAGAACAGCCGCCGCCTTCTCGACATCGTGGATCTCACCGAGCCGACGCGTGAGCTCCTCGAAACGTTCGCTCATCGCGCAGAGGGTAGCCGGTCTCTGCGCTCGTCTCCGACCGAAATCCACACGGCCCGGGCCCACGCGAGCGGCTCGTCCCCGCGGTACAGGGCCGTTCCGGCCAGGGACTTCCGGCCCTCGCCGCCGAGCGGCCAGCCGACGACGACGCACTCGTCGCCGGGCTCCGGCACCGAGCGGACGGTGGCCGTCAACCTCCCGAGGACCGTGATCCCACGCGCGAAGCCTTGGTTCACCGCGAACGCCCCCGGGCAGTCGAGCGCCGCCCAGACGATCGGGGGCGACGCATCGGCGACACGCCAGCACGCCGCGACGCGGCCGTCACCCGCGGGCACCGGCGAAAGCCGGAGGCCTTCGCCCTCAGGGCCGCAGGTGAAGCACCCCGGGAACGGGTGGTCAGGGTCCGGCGGTTGTGCCGCCGCGAGGGCGACTGCACGCTCGTAGTCCACGGGGCCTGCTAGCTCGAGGTCGAGCTCGGCTGCGCGCGCCTCGGCCACGAGGTCGTCGTCGTGCAGGACGCGAACGAGGGCCCCGCGCTCGACGCGCAGCGGCGTCTCGAGCGGCGGCGGCAGCCGCAACGTCACCTCGACCGCGGGCGCATCGACGAACGCAGCGATGCGGCCGCTCGCATAGCCGCCGTTTCCGGACTGCTCGGGGCCGCGGTAGCGGCGTCCGATCGTGATGGTCTCAGGCGAGAAGCTCACGGAGGACATGCCGCCCGTTGTTCGCGAGCGGCGGGTTTGTCTCCTTGTAGTACGGGATCGCCTGCACGGCCTTCGCGACCGCCCATCCCCGGCCGCGCGTCCAGCTTGCGTCGTCCACGTCGAGCTCGGCTCGAAAGACTGCGCGTGCTTCGGCAGGCAGGAAGTTCCACGCCGGCAGCAGGTCGCACGACGGATCGCCGACACCGCACGTGCCGAAGTCGATGACCGCTGCCAGCCGGTTGTCACGAAGCAGGAGGTTCGACGCCATCAGGTCGCCGTGGAGCCAAAGCGGCGGCCCCTCCCAGCCGGGCGCGGCGAGTGCTTCCTCCCACACCGCCGTCGCAGCTCCCACGTCGACGTCCTCGTCGAGCTGCTCGAGCGCCTTGCGGACGGACCGATCCTCGGGCGCGAGCGGGCCGCCTCTTCCGGTCCGCGGGCCGTTTGCGGCGTCGAGCTGACGGAGCGCGCGGATGAACGCCGCGAGCTCACGCGCGAGCGCCTCACTGCCGCCGCCGATCGGCGGGTTCTCGCCCTCGAGCCACGTATACACCGTCCACGGCCACGGGAATCCGCCGCCGGGCTCACCCTTCGCGAGCGGCAGCGGCACCTCGACCGGCAGGTGAGGCGCGAGTGCGGGCAGCCAGGTCCGCTCCTTCTCGACCGCGGCCACGGCCCACTCGATGCGAGGGAGTCGAACGACCATCTCTGCCCCGAGCCGGTAGAGCGCGTTGTCGGTTCCGGAGGATGCGACACGTTCGATCGGAAGTTCCGACCATTCGGGGAACTGCGCCTCGACCAGCCGCCGCGCGAGGGCCGTATCGGTCGCGAGCTCGTCCTCGTGCATCACGAGCGGCTCATGGCCGGTGTCCCGAAAATGTCGAATTTGCGACAATTTCTGGACAGACAACGCAACGTTCGAGGCCGGTGCTCTCGGTTGTCACGGGAGAGTGTTACCACCAGCAAGGGGGTCTCAGATGTACGACCAGGTCACGATGGAGCGCCTTCAGGAGCTCCGCGGCGCGCCGGTCTTCGACACGAGCGGGGACAAGATCGGAAGCGTCGAGGAGATCTTCCTCGACGGCCAGACGAATCAGCCCGAGTGGATCGGGCTCGGCACCGGCTTCTTCGGCACGAAGCGTGTGCTCGTCCCTGTCTCGGGTGCTTCCTTCAGCTCCGACGGCGTCACCGTTCGGTACCCGAAGGATCAGGTGAAAGGCGCGCCGGACGTCGACGCGGATTACCTCACTCCGGAGGACGAGCGAGGGCTCTACTCCTATTACGGCATCCCTTACGGCACGTCGGGCTCCGAGACCGTGCTTCCTGAAGGGGGGCGGGACTACGACCGCCAGGTCGACCTCGAAGCTGCCGACCGCCAGGCGGTCACCCGGCACGAGGAGGAGCTCCGCGTCGGCACGCGCGAGGTCGAGGCCGGCCGGCTACGACTGCACAAGTGGGTCGAGACCGAGCAGGTCGAGGTGCCGGTAGAGGTCAAGAAGGAGAAGGCGCGGGTCTATCGCGAACCGGTCGACGGCGAGGCGGCCGCGCGGGAGATCGGCGACGACTCGATCGAGGTCACGCTCAGCGAGGAGCAGCCGGTCGTCGAGAAGCGTGCGGTCGCGAAGGAGCGGATCGGGATCGAGAAGAGCGTCGAGACCGAGCAGCAGACCGTCGGAGACGAGGTGCGGAAAGAGCGCGTCGACGTCGACGAAGGCGCCAGGACATAGGAAGAGCCGTCGGCGTGGCGGGGGCTGCGGCCCCCGCCCGCCGCGCTGTCGTTCGGAGCGGCGGTGGCACTCGGAGCATTCACGCCGCCACTCGTATCACTGCTTCCGGCGTTGGCCGTTTTCGGCACCGCGGGTGCGCGTCGGCGTGCACAGGTCAGCCGAAGTCTCTGCTGGTGCGGCCCTCGGGCAGGGATCGGCGGAACCGTCCGCATGATCGCTGCGAGAGGGCGCGTCCGACACGAGTCCTCTACCAGCCGGGCTCGAGAGCCGGCGGCGGCAAGCTCCAGCGGTTGCCGTCCTCGGTGATGAGATAGACCTCGACGTCAGGATGCCGCTCGGCGAGCGTCTTTGATGCCTGGATGACGCGGTAGATGATCGTCCCGCGCCGGAACTGATCGATCGGTCGAATCGTCAGGGTCCACCAGTCGCCTTCGCGCTCACCGGTTGCGGCGTACTCGTCGCCGAGAAGCGACAGCATCTCCTCGCCCGCCTGCTCAGCAGCCGCGACCAGGACAGAGACGGGCTCCCACGACACCTCGCTCGCCATCGCAGCGAGCGTCGCGGCGAGTTTCGGCGGCGACGCCGGTGCGGGCTCGGGCGGCTCTTCGAGAGGCAGCTCGGCGCGCACGAGTGTTCCTGCGCCGCGCGGGCTCGAGACGGTCAGCTCGCCGCCGAGCGCTTCGACGCGGTCGACGAGCCCGCGCAGGCCGGAGCCGGCCTCGAGGTTCGCGCCTCCCCGTCCGTTGTCTGCGACCTCGACCGTGACCACCTCGTCGACGCAGGTCAGCACAACGCTGGCCGAGGACGCGGCCCCGTGTTTCGCCGCATTCGTCAGACTCTCCGAGACGACGTAGTAGATCGCGGCCTCGACCGCGTTCCGAAGCCGTTCATCCGGAATCCCGGTGACTTCAACCGGAAACGGCGCGCGCGCGGAGACCGCTTCGAGCGCGGGCTCCAGGCCGTGCTCGCTCAGCGCCGCCGGATGCAGGCCGCGCGCGAGCTCTCGCAGCTCCTCCAACGCCTCCGAGAGCTCGGTCGACGCCTCGTGCAAGACGGCGCGAGCAGTGCCGGGGCCGGTCTCGAGCATCTGCTCGACGAGTCGTAACGCGAGCGAGACGGAGACGAGTCGCTGCTGCGCACCGTCATGAAGATTCCGCTCGAGCCGAAGCCGCGCCTCGTCGGCGGTCCGAACGATCCGGGCGCGCGACGCACGGAGCTCTGCCTGCGCGCGCTCGTTCGCGATCGACTGTGCCGCGAGATCCGCGAAGCTGCGGAGCCTGACCTCCACGCCCACAGGAAACGGATCGTCGCTGCTGCGCGCGGCGGTCAGCGCGCCGAAGAGCGACCGCGAGATGATCACCGGCGCAACGATCACCGAGAGATTCCCGTGCTCCGGCGAAGACTCGATTCCGCGGCGGGCCTCGCCCGTCTCGAGGACGCCGAGAGTCGGGCCGTGCGGATCGGGGTGATAGAGCGATCCCTTCGCGACGGGCACGCTCCCCGCCGCGGTCCACGCAGCGTCCACAACCACCTCGTTGTGCACGCCTTCCCAACGCACGAGGCTCACGCAAGCCGCGCCGAAGAGCAGCCCTACCTCAGCGGTCACGGCGTCGATGACCGCGCTCTTTGCATGTCCCGCCGCGACGCGAGTAGCGATCTGACGCAGCGAGGACTGCTCGGCCATGAGTGCGGCGGCCTCGCTCCGCGCGTCGGCGTTCACGATTGCCTGCGCGACCAGCGCGGAGAAGTCTCGAAGGCGTTCCTCGTCGCCGAGCGCGAACGGCTCGCCGGCCTCGGTTCGTGACGCGGACACGACTCCCCATACCCTTCCGTCGACCATGATCGGCGCACCGATCGAAGCCTGATACCCGAGCTCTGCCCAGCGTCGCCGGCCGAACTCCGTCTTGAGCTCGTCGACGGAGTCGATGCGCGCAGGCGCCGCGGTCTCGACGACTCGCGCAGCCAGCGTGTCGCCGCCGTAGGCCAACACCGCACCAGCGGGACGCACATCCGCGTCCGACCGCCAGCTTCCGATCACGCGAATCGTGTCGCCGTCCCAGCGCACGACCGACGCGCGCTCGGCGCCGAACAGCCCGCCGACCTCCGCCGAGACGGCGGCCGCGATCGCCGCCTCTGTCGCTCCGGCCGCGACAAGCGTCGCGATACGGCGCAGGGCGGCCTGTTCGTCCGCGACTCGCTCGAGCTCCCCGAGGCCCTGCACCTTTACAGCCATGGCAGGAGCGTACGCCGAAGCGGACGCCGTTTCATGTTTCCCCTGGCGATAGCGAGCTCCCCGGGTTGGACTCGAACCAACAACCCTCCGGTTAACAGCCGGATGCTCTGCCAATTGAGCTACCGGGGATCGGCGGCGGCCATTGTAGCCAGGCGTTCGATCTCCTCGCGAAGCGCGGCGACTGCCTCTGCAAGCGATTTTCGCTCCTCCCCGGGCGCCGCTCGGAGCTGCTCCTCGAGCCGGCGCTGGCGCAGACGGAGGAGGAGCTGCTTGGCGGTCGGCGTCGTGATCTCTTCGCGGTCGGCGAGTGCGTAGAGCTCTGCGAGAAGGGGCGTCAGCTCGCCGTCGGCGGGCTCTTTGCCGAGGAGATGCGCGCGTGCGCGGCGGTGCAGGTCGTCGAGGAAGTACTCGTCGCCGAGCTCCTCGAGCACTCGCAGAAGCTCGGGGTGTGCGGCGACGCCTGCGAGCGCGCTTCGCTCGAGCCGCTGGCCCGCGTCGAGAAGGCGCGGCGACACGACGCCGGCGTTCCGCGAGCTGCCGCGTGCCGGCGCGAGGCCCGCCTGCGTCTCTGGGGGGAGGTCGAGCAGGTCGGCTGCGAGCCGGAGCGCATCCTGGCGCTCCGGGGAATCGGGGAGCTGCGCGAGGAACGCGCGCACCGAGGCGAAAGCGCGCTGCCTGTCCGGCGCTCGCTCGACTTCGAGGCGCACCCGGTGGACGGGATAGCTCGTCGGCGCTGCGAGCAAACGCTCGAAGGTGGCCGGGTCGTCGGCAGGATCGGTTCCCTTCGGCAGTGCGACGACTTGCACGTCGAAGCCCTGTCCGACGGCAAGCTCCATCCCGCGCAGCGTCGCGTCCTGGCCCGCCGCATCGGCGTCGAAGCACAGAAAGACGCGCTTCGTGAGGCGGTTCAGCTCGCGAAGCTGTTTCTCCGTCAGCGCGGTGCCCATCGACGCCACAGCAGGCTCGAAGCCCGCCTGGCGGAGCGCGATGACGTCGGTGTTTCCCTCGACCACCACCGCCCGGTCCTGCTTTGCGATCGCGCTCCGCGCGCCGTCGAGCCCGTAGAGAAGATCGCCCTTCTTGAAGAGGTCGCTTTCCGGCGAGTTCACATACTTCGCCTGCAGCTGATCGTCGTCGTAGAGCCGCCGCGCCTGAAAGCCGCGCACCGCGCCGCGCGCGTCTGCGAGCGGGAAGACGATCCGACGGTTGAAGTAGTCGTTACCGCGCCGGTTGGCGAGGCCGACGGCGAGCAGCTCCTCGTTCGTGTAGCCGTCGGCGAGCGCGCGCCGCGTCAGCGTGGGACCTCCGGGTGCGTAGCCGAGCCGGAACGCTCTGCACACATCCTCCCCGAGGTTCCGCGACGCGAGGTACTCGCGCGCGAACGCGCCCTGCTCGCTCTCCCACAGCAGCCGCTCATAGAAGCCGGTTGCCCGCTCGAGCAGCTGGGTCAAGCGTTCCTTTCTCCGTCGCGCCTGGTCGGCCTCCGGCGAGATCTCCTCGTACTCGATCGCGACGCCGAAGCGCTTCGCGAGATGCTCGATCGCGCCGACGAAGTCGGTGCTCTCGATCTTCTCGACGAAACTGATCGCGTCTCCTCCCTCGCCGCAGCCGAAGCATTTGAAGGTTCCGCGGGCGGGCGTGACCGTGAAGCTCGGCGTGCGCTCCTGATGGAACGGGCAGAGGCCTTTATACGTGCCTCCCGCCTTCCGGAGACGGACGTAGTCCTCGACGAGCGGCACGATCTCGGCAGCCGACTTGACCGCCTCGACCGAGCTGTCCTTGATTCGCGCCATCAGTACGCGAGCGCGAAACGATCGGTCATGCCGGCGAGGTAGTCGGTCGCGTCTTCGAACTTGTAGCCGCGGTTGTCGACGAGGTCGTCGAAGATGCGACGGACGGTCTCGCGAACCTGCTCGTGGTCCTGCTCGTGGTAGACGCGCTCGAACATGAACGAGCGGAGCGACAGCATCGCGCTTCCGATCTCCTCGCTCTGGACGATGTCGCGGGTCTCGGCCGAGCTCTCGACGAGGTCGTGCACGAGCGTGTCGATTCGACGCGAGCCAGTGTCGCCGAGGACGGCGATCTCGTCAGCGGGGAGGTCGTCGTGCGAGAGAATCCCCGCACGAAGTGCATCGTCGATGTCGTGGTTGATGTACGCGACGCGATCGACGATCCGGACGATCTTTCCCTCGAGCGTCTCAGGTTCGATCGGCCCAGTGTGCTTGAGAATGCCGTCTCGAACCTCCGACGTGAGGTTGAGGCCGCGCCCGTCGCGCTCGAGATGCTCGACGACGCGAAGCGAGTGCTCGTTGTGCCGAAAGCCGGTCGCGCCGCGTTCGCGGAGCAGCTCGTCGAGCGCGTCCTCGCCCGCGTGCCCGAACGGTGGGTGTCCGAGGTCGTGGCCGAGCCCGATTGCCTCGACGAGATCCTCGTTGAGGCGCAATGCGCGCGCGACGCCGCGCGCGATTCCCGTCGTCTCGAGTGTGTGCGTCAGTCGTGTGCGGAAATGATCGCCCTCGGGATCGACGAAGACCTGCGTCTTGTGGCGGAGACGCCGGAACGCCTTCGAGTGGACGATCCGGTCGCGGTCACGCTGGAACGGTGTGCGGAGCCGGCACTCCTCCTCATCGTGGGCGCGGCCGCGCGACTCGTAGGAGCGGACGGCAAGCGGTGACAGCCAGCGCTCCTCGTGCTCGCGCACGAGGCGTTCGAAGGCGTCAGCGACCCGTCCGGCTGTTTCCGGCATCGATCCAGCGTAGAGCAAGGCTGCGACAGCTTGGCCGCGCCCGACCAGGCGGGCGCGGCACCCGCCGTCCAAGACGAGTCTGGTCCCGAAGCGCGCCCGCGAGCGCGGAAAGCGAAGCGGGCGCGAGCGGTTAGATGATGATCGGGACGGTTCCCCCGTCGGCGCTCCACGCGGCGCCGGTGACGTAGCTCGAGAGCGGAGAGCAGAGAAACGCCACGACCGAGGCGATCTCCTCTGGCTCGGCGAGCCGGCCGAGTGGCCGGCCTGCGCCGACGGCGCTCAGGACCTCGTCGCGCGACTTGCCGCTCCGTTCCGCCTGTTGGTCTGCGAGGCCGCCCTCGGCGACCCAGGCTTCGGTCGCGGTCGGCCCGGGCGTGACGGCGTTGCAGCGGATGCCGTCCTTCGCGTAGACGTCGGCGATCAACCGGGACAACGAGAGCACGGCGGCCTTGGTGACGGAGTAATCAGGCATGGACGCGGACGGCCGTTTGCCTGCAGTCGAGGAGACGTTCACGATCACGCCCGCGTTGCGTTCGCGCATCGCCGGAAGCACGGCGCGGATGCTGCGCACGTAGCTCATGACGTTCAGCTGCCAGACCTCGTCCCACTGCTCGTCGGTCACCTCTTCGAACGTGCGCTGATACGCCACACCGACGTTGTTCACGAGAACGTCGATGCGGCCGTGGCGGTCGAGCGTCTCCCGCACGACGCGCTCGGGCTCACCTGCTTGCGCGAGGTCCGCCTGCACGTCGCCGCCGCTCCGTCCGACGGTGACGACCGCTGCACCTTCGTTCCGAAGAAGGTCGGCGACAGCGCGGCCGATCCCGCCGGTCGATCCCGTCACGAGGCAGATGCTGTCGCGCAGTTGCAGATCCACGGCTGGCTAGCCTAGCCGCATGGCAACGCTCGTCCTCGTGCGACACGGAGAGACCGATTGGAACGCATCGGGCCGGCTGCAGGGGCATACGGACCGGCCGCTGAACGATTACGGGCGCCGGCAGGCGCGAGAGCTCGCCGATCGCCTCGGGGACGACGGCATCGCGGCGATCTACGCGAGCGACCTGTCGCGCGCGAAGGAGACCGCCGAGATCGTCGGCGCGCGCCTCGAGCTGCCCGTCGTGATCGATGCGGATCTCCGCGAACGCAACTGGGGCTCGTGGGAGGGCCTCACTCCGAGCGAGCGTGACGCGGTTGCCTTCGAGGGCGAGACGCCGCGGGAGCATCGCGACCGACTGATGCGCGCCGTGCGCCGGATCGCGGAACGTCACCCTGGGCAGCGCGTGCTCGTCGTCACGCACGGAGGGTCGATGCGACGTGTTCAGGCTGCGGTCACCGGGATCGCCAGTCCGGTCGTCGCGAACTGCGAGACCTGGGGTTGCGTCCACGAGGACGGCAGCTTCAGGCCGATAGACTGACCCGAAGGTGGAGGACTACACGTCCAAGTACAAGGGCGAGCAGGTCGAGGTAGCCCTCTTCGGCGGCGAGTACCAGGAGGGTGTCCTCACCGCCTATTGCTACGTCGACGAGGTCGCCCACATCGAGCTGAACGGGCACATCCTCGTCCCGCTCCAGAACATCGCCTCCCTCCACTGCTCGAGCAGGTGCGACGCACAGCCGAACGAGGACTGGCCGCCGCGCGGGCTGCTCGACGACGACGGGCCCGATGCAGGCCCCGACGACGACCAGTAGTGCGCTTCGCGGCACTTCGCAACATCGCCAAGGCCTGGCTACTCCTGATCGGCATCACGGGGGCGCTCTCCGCGATCGGCTGGGCGATCGGCGGCTACCGGCTTCTCTCGATCTTCGTCTTCTGCGGGCTGCTCCTCGTCGGCGGCGCGTACTGGACGTTCGACCGCGTCGTACTCGGGATGGTGCGCGCGCGCGAGCTCCCCGTCGCGGAGGCGCCGCTCCTGCATTCGACGGTCGAGCGTCTCGCTGCGCGGGCGGGCGTGCTGAAGCCGAAGCTCTATGTCATGCCGGACGGGCTGCCGCTCTCGCTTGCAACCGGCCGCGGGCCGACGTACTCGGCGGTCGCATTGAGCTCCGGCGCAGTGTCGGCCCTCCCCCCGGCCGAGCTCGAGGGCGTGCTCGCGCACGAGCTTGCCCATGTGAAGCACCGCGACGTCGTCGTGCAGACGGCTGTGGTCGTGCTCGCCGCGTCCATGATCGAGCTGAGCCGGGTCGGCGGCTTCCTCCAGCGGGCCTTGCTCTTCGTCCTCGCGCCGGTCGCCGCTGCCTGCGTCCACATCCTCTTGTCGCCGAAACGGGAGTTCGAGGCGGACGAGCGCGCAGCCGAGCTGTGCGAGTCGCCGCACGGCCTCGCCGACGCGCTCGTGCGGCTGGAGCAGGCGTCCGAGCTCGTGCACTTCGAGGCGTCGCCGGCGACGGAGCCCTTGTGGCCGTTCAACCCCTTCGAGGAGGAAGGCATCGCCGCGCTCTTCGTCACCCATCCGAAGGCGGATGAACGCGTTCGCCGGCTGCGATCGCGCGACCCGGAGCCCGAGGCGTGACGCCGATAGCAGCGGAAGAGTTCGCGGCGCGCCGCGAAGCGCTCGCAGCTCGACTCGAGGAGCGGGGGCTCGCGGGCTGCGTGCTCTTCGACCCGCACCACGTCCTCTACTACACGGGCTTCCACTTCATCCAGACCGAGCGGCCCGTCGCGTTTGCGCTCGCCTCGGACATGCGCGGCGGGATGCTCGTGCCGCGCCTCGAGGTCGAGCACGCGCAGGCGAACGCCGCGGTATCCGAGATCGGGCACTACGACGAGTTCCCCGGCGACGTGCACCCGATGTCCAGGCTCGCGGAGCTCGTCGATGCACTCGGGATGCGCGGCCGGATCGGCGCGGACAGCGACGGGTATCCGTGGGTCTTCGGCTACCGCGGGCCATCACTCGGCGATGCGACTCGGCGTGAGGTCGTGCTCGTCGCGGACGCCGTCGAGGATCAGATGGCGGTCAAGAGCGATGCCGAGCTCGCGCTTCTTCGCGTCGCCTGCCACTGGGCGGGCGTCGCGCACGGTCTGCTGCAAGAGATCACGCGCGTCGGAGTGACGGAGACCGAGGTCGAGCGCACGGCGTCCGAGGCCGCGACCGACCTTCTGCTCGCCGAGCTCGGAAGCGAGTGGCGGCCGCAGAGCGCCTGGTACTCCGGCGTGTGGGCGGGTTATCGCGGTCAGATCGGCAGGCGCGCGGCGATCCCGCACGCGCTTGCCGGCAACGTCGTTTTCGAAGCAGGCGACGTCCTCGTGACCGAGGCGATCGCCCCGGTGTGGGGCTACCACTCCGAGCTCGAGCGCACCATGGTGCTCGGGCCGCCGTCGGCCGAGCAGCGGCGGCTGCACGAGCACATGGTCGCGCTGCAGGATCTTGCGGTCGACACGTTGCGCGCAGGCTCTCCCTGCTCCGAGGTAGACCGGTGCGTGCGCGCGTATTACGAGGAGCACTCGCTTTCTGCCTACTGGCGCCACCATTCGGGCCACGCGATCGGGCTTCGCTACCACGAAGGGCCGTTCCTCGACACGGGCGATTCGACCGAGCTCGTGCCGGGAATGGTGTTCACGGTGGAGCCCGGTCTATACGCCGCTGGGATCGGAGGGTTCCGGCACTCCGACACGGTCGCCGTCACGGCCGACGGGGTCGAGTGGCTGACCGAGTACCCGCGCGACCTCGAATCGCTGACGCTGCCGGTGGACGCGTGACGGAGCTTCACCCGTTCCTCGCGGTGCGCGACGTCGACGCGGCGGTCGACCTTTACGGGCGCGCTTTCGGTGCAACGCTCGTCGGGGAGATCCTCCGGGCGCCCGAAGGCGCGTCGGTCGCGCAGCTGGAGATCGGCGGCTCGGTGTTCGGCGTCGCGACCGAGGCGCCCACGCTCGGCACGCCGAGTCCCGAGACGGCGGGCGCGACGACTGTTCGCCTAAGCCTCGTCGTCGACGATCCCGATGCGGTCGCGGCGGACGCCGTCGCCGCCGGCTGCGAGCTCATGTTCCCGGTCGGCGACCAGCCCTACGGTTGGCGCCAGGGGCGTCTCGTCGATCCGTTCGGCCATCACTGGCTCGTGGGGCACCCACTCTAGAACGACCGAAAGCCGCCCTCGCGGGCGGCTTTCGGCAAAGAAATCGGCGGCGACCTACTCTCCCGGGAGGTTGCCCTCCGAGTACCATCGGCCCTGGCGAGCTTAACTTCTCTGTTCGGAATGGGAAGAGGTGTTTCCCCGCCGGTATGACCGCCGAATTGTCGAGGGCACGGCGCCTTTCGGCAGCTCGCACACCTTCAAAACTCCATAGCGACCCTACACCGATGTTCAAATCAAGACCTCGGGCAATTAGTACGGCTCAGCTGAACACATTGCTGTGCTTGCACCGGCCGCCTATCAAGGTCGTAGTCTCCGACCGCCCTTACTCCCTCGAGGGGATGGGAGCTCTCATCTCGAGGTGGGCTTCCCGCTTAGATGCTTTCAGCGGTTATCCCATCCAGACGTGGCTAATCAGCAGCGCCGTTGGCACGACGACTGATACACCAGAGGTCTGTTCGTCTCGGTCCTCTCGTACTAGAGACGACTCCTCTCAAAGCTCCAGCGCCCATGGTGGATAGGGACCGAACTGTCTCACGACGTTCTGAACCCAGCTCGCGTACCGCTTTAATGGGCGAACAGCCCAACCCTTGGGACCTGCTTCAGCCCCAGGATGCGACGAGCCGACATCGAGGTGCCAAACCCTTCCGTCGATGTGGACTCTTGGGAAGGATAAGCCTGTTATCCCCGGAGTACCTTTTATCCGTTGAGCGACGGCACGTCCACTAGTTACCGCCGGATCACTAACACCTGCTTTCGCACCTGCTCGACCTGTCCGTCTCGCAGTCAAGCTCCCTTATGCGTTTGCACTCTGCGTACGATTTCCAACCGTACTGAGGGAACCTTTGTGCGCCTCCGTTACATTTTAGGAGGCGACCGCCCCAGTCAAACTACCCACCTGACGCTGTTCCCGCCCCGGATTACGGCAGCGGGTTAGAAGCCCAGAACACGAAGGGTGGTATCCCAAGGGTGGCTCCACGAGGACTGGCGTCCCCGCTTCAAAGCCTCCCACCTATCCTGGACAACGCGCACCAAACTTCAACGTCAAGCTGTAGTAAAGGTTCACGGGGTCTTTCCGTCCAACCACGGGTAATCGGCATCTTCACCGATACTACAAT